>CP013614.1:0-2400000 GCA_001465115.1 Enterococcus silesiacus
ACAAAAATAGAAAGAACAGTTTAAGGTGTAACTGCTAAACTGTTCTAGACCAATTAGGGCTAACTACGCATTAAGTAGAGGTAGCTTTTTTTTGTTTTTTTAAGGGTTTAGTTTTCGTATAAGAAGTGTTTATTTCCGAAGGAGTTGCTTCTGCTTCCACCGTTTATTCGGATTCCTTGAGACTGGGATATAACTCGTAGAGTTGTATCCTATTTTTTTAACTCTTATTAAGACTAGACCAATTATTGTTTTTTATAAAAGTATTGACAGTTATATTTAGTTTGATGTATTATTAATGCAGTTTCTATTTGATGAAAAAGAAAGGAGTTCAGTTAGACCAATAATGGAATAGCGCCAGGCCTGAGTATTCAGGTGACGAGGAAAGAGCCTATCGAAAGATTCGGCGGATAGCTCTAGGGGCTGCACTCTATAAGCTGGAAAGAAAAAATAATTGCGAAATTATAACAAAAAGCCAGCTACGCAGGATAGAAACTTATGACGAAAAATTAAGAAAATTAAATAGGTAGACGTCAAATAATATGCAGTTATTTTAACAGGAAATGACTAACTATTTTGAATTCAACCATTTCAATTTTTTTAATCAATGAACGAAGACAATTTAGAAAGTAGGAAATCAATCGTATGTGTGGAATTGTAGGAATAATTGGAAAAGAAAATGCAACGGACATTTTAGTACAAGGCTTGGAAAAATTAGAATATAGAGGATATGATTCAGCTGGAATCTTTGTGACAGGAAAAAACAAGCAAGATTATCTAGTGAAATCTATTGGACGAATCAGTAATCTTCAGACAAAGATCAGCCCAGAAATTCAAGGAACTGTGGGGATCGGTCACACGCGTTGGGCAACTCACGGAAAACCAAGTGAAAGAAATGCGCATCCTCATACATCAAATAATCATCAATTCATTTTAGTCCACAATGGTGTAATCGAAAATTTTGAAGAGATAAAACAGGAATTTCTTCAAAATCAACGCTTTGGCGGTGAAACTGATACGGAGATCGCAGTCTATTTGATCGAGTATTTTTCAAAATTGGGCATGACGACAAAAGAGGCCTTCAAAAAAGCTTTAACTGTGATTAAAGGTTCGTATGCATTTGCTTTGATCGATAAAAATGATCCCGAGACGATTTATGTGGCGAAAAACAAAAGCCCTTTGTTGATCGGTCTTGGAGATGATTTCAATGTGATTTGTAGTGATGCGATGGCGATGCTGACTGAGACAAATCATTTTGTAGAAATTGCAGATGGTGAGATGGTCATCGTTAAAGCTGACAAGATTGAAATTGAAGATGAAAAAGGCAATATGGTCTATCGTGAGTCGTATGAGGCACAGTTAGATTTAAGCGATATTGAAAAAGGCACCTATCCATATTATATGTTAAAAGAAATTGATGATCAGCCTGCTGTTATGCGCAGAGTTATTCAGGAATATACAGATTCAATGGGCAAAGCAATAATCGATCCTGAAATCATTGAAAAAATGACAGCGAGTGATCGTATTTATATTGTGGCTTGCGGAACTAGCTATAATGCTGGCTGGGTTGGCAAAGCGATCTTAGAGAAGATGACCGATATTCCAGTTGAGGTTCATCTGTCTAGTGAGTTTGGCTATAATATGCCGCTATTATCAGAAAAACCATTTTTCATTTTCTTGAGTCAAAGTGGTGAAACTGCAGACAGCCGTCAGGTCCTAGTACGGACGAATGAACTTGATTTTCCTTCATTGACACTGACCAATATGGCCGGCTCCACTTTATCTAGAGAAGCAGATTACACGTTACTACTTCATGCGGGTCCAGAAATCGCGGTAGCCTCTACAAAAGCATACACAGCACAAATTGCGGTTTTAGCAGTTCTTGCTAAAGCAGTGGGTGATCACAAAGGACTGGAGGCATCAAAAGAGTTTGATATTGCTCATGAATTAAGTGTGATTGCAGCTGTCATGGAAACAATCATCGATGAGAAAATGGCCATCAGCCAATTAGTAGAAGAGTATTTATCAGAGACGAGAAATGCTTTTTATATAGGTCGAGGTGTGGATTATTTTGTTTCGATGGAGGCATCACTGAAGTTAAAAGAGATTTCGTATATTCAAGCAGAAGGCTTTGCAGCCGGAGAACTTAAGCATGGAACAATCGCATTGATTGAAGAAGGCACACCTGTTTTCGGTGTCATCACAGATAAAAAAACGGCAGCGCATACTCGTGGAAATCTGAAAGAAGTTGAAAGCCGCGGCGCCCATAATATCGTGATTGCCTTAGCATCGTTAGCTAAAGAAACGGATCAATTGATTATACCAGATGTGCATCCATTGCTAACGCCTTTAGTGAGTATTATTCCAACACAATTGATTGCTTATTTTGCAACCTTGCAAAGAGGTTATGATGTGGACAAACCACGGAATTTAGCTAAAAGCGTCACTGTAGAATAAAATAAAGGAATACGTTTGGGACAACAGGCCTAACTTTGAAAAATAAAAAAGCTTCACAAAATTTGTTTTTTAAATTTGTGTGAAGCTTTTTTTATTTTTATATTTTTCAATTCTTAGTAGACGAGACACTTTGCATCTTTCATTCGTGCATCGCTTTGCTCTTTGGACTAGGTCGGTACCTTTTATCGTCAAGACATCCTAAGCGATTGTTTGCTATTTCAGTGGTATTTTAACATAGAAAGTTGTTCCAGCTGTTTTGTCACTGCTGACGGTTAAAGAAAAATGATGACGCTCAGCGATTTCTTTAGCAATTGCTAAACCAAGTCCTGTACCATCTACTTGTTCTTTTGCATGAGCCTGATGAAAGCGTTGGAAGATTTGCTTTTGCTCATCTGCGGAGATATAAGAGCCAACATTATGGATACTGATATTCATAGTATCTGCTGTTATTTTTGCTCGAATAGTGATTGTTGCTTGAGATGAAGAAAATTTGATTGCATTTTCAAGCAGAATAACAAAAAGCTGACGAATTCTACCATAATCCCCATTAATGGTAACAGGCTGCTTCACTGAATTTTCTAATTGCAAATGCTGTTCTTTTTCTGATGATTTCAAGCGAAGACTTCTTATACTATCAGATAAAATATCCATGATTGCTACAGGTTCCATCATAATGATAAACTCGGGATTTTCTAGTCTAGACAACTCCAGTAGATCGTTGATCAAGCGTTCTAAAACAATTGATTCTGCTAACAGCTGTTGATGATATTGTTCGATTTTTTCCGGCTGATCGATCAAACCGTCATTTAAAGATTCAAGCGAACCGCGAATAACGGTTACAGGTGTTCGTAATTCATGAGAAATCGTGGATAAGAAATTCTTTTGAGCCTGTTCACGATTTTCCCGTTGGAATTTAGCTTCAGCCAGTCGATTTTTTAAAACAGTCAGTTTTTCTCCAAGTTGTCCCATCTCATCATTTGTCTCAATAGATAATGTTTCATCATAGTTTTCTACAACAAGCTCTTGTGTAAAGGTACTCATTTTATTGATAGGAGCGATGAATTTCTTGGATAGTAAAATAGATAGAAAAAGCCCAATGATCCATGCAATCAAAATACTAATAAAGAGTAGCAAATAACCTTGATTTTCTTCCTTATGCACACTAGATACAGCTGAATGAAGCAAGACAACGGCCAAAACTTCACCACTATCGTTTTTAATGGGTGTTCCTACTGTAACTGTCGGTTCTCCAATAAAATTACTAAAAGCGTTACTAGTAGTTGTTTTACCAGCATAGACTTTTTTAATAACTTCTCTGGCATTTGTCGGTAGCTCATTGTATTCTTTACTATGCATGCCGTGGCCGACCGTGATTGTATCAGCATTTTCATCAACGATCCAAATGTCATCCATTGCTAACTGGTCCATAAAATTGAGAAAAGAAGAATAGCCCATGCCCATCTTCATTGAAGAGCCAGAACTCATCATCCCATGCCGGGAAGAACTGCTGCTCTTATTTTCAGATGCTTCTGTCTCAGTGAAATACTCAGTGAGCGTCTCCGCAATAACGGTTGCACGTCGACTCATTTCTTCGGTGTGGATAGTGACAGTTTGTTTAGAAAATAGTAATCCAAAAGCGATACCGATTACAAGTGAGAAAAGTAATAACGTAAGTGAAAAGTACAGTATAAGTTTTCTAGTCAATTTATTTTTCATTGTTACCCTCGAATTTATAGCCTTGTCCCCAGACAGTAGCAATTTCCCAGTTTGGATGACTGACTTCATCTAATTTTGCCCGCAGCCGTTTGATATGAGTATCAACTGTTCTAGCATCGCCATAATAATCGATGCCCCATAAACTATCCAGCAAGTTATCTCTAGAAAAGACTTTTTCCCGATTGGATAAAAGCAGCCATAAAATTTCCAGCTCTCGTTTCGTTAACAAAATTTCTTGTTGTAAGATCGTTACTTTCTTTTCTTCTAAATAGACGATCAAATTATCATAAGTCAGCTGTTTCATTGTATGTTGGTTTTCTTCAGTTCGTTCGATACGTCGCGAAATAGCCCGTATGCGAGCCATGACTTCGCTTGGAGAGAATGGTTTAACAATATAATCATCTGCACCGATATCTAAACCCATGATCCGATGATAATCTTCTCCTTTAGCGGTGATCATGATGATCGGCACGTTTGATGTTTCCCGTATCGTTTTGCAAACGTCGAATCCATCAAGTTTTGGCAGCATAACATCTAATAAAATAAGCTCAATCGAATGGCTAAAAAAAGCCTCTAAGGCTGCCTGTCCATCAGAAGCGATGATCGGGTTAAAACCTTCTTTTATGACATATTCTTTCAAAACCTCTGTAATCTGTAAATGATCATCAACAATCAAAATATTTTTCATGAAATTATCCTCCTAGTTACTTCTTTCATTATAGTCAAAAATAGTGCGTTTAGGAAATTTATTTTCGACACATATTTGTCACAATTGTTTATTAAACTAAAGAAAAGTTAGGAGGAAGTAAGAATGAAAAAGAAAGTAATCAGCGGGTTATTTGTAGTATTATTTATAGGAAGCATTGGCTTTTTCACGGTAAGTGAAGCTGTTGGAAATCAGCAAAACGATCGGATGAATACTTTTGAAATGGGTCGAAGATATAGCCACCATCGAGGAGCTATGAATGAAGAACGAAACGAAACAGGGCAAAATGAGGATGAAGTGGAGCAGTCGCAGGAAGATACTGAGGTTCAAAAAAAATGGCGAGAATCAAATGATCATCCCTCTACTAGAAGAGAAAATAGTAGCCGGAATCATATGAATGACAGCCGAAGACATAATAGTAGAATGAATAATTCTTGCTGGTAATCTAAAAAAAGCAAAAAAATATTCCCCCATCAGGAAGATGGAGGGAACACAAATCAAATTACACACAACCATAAAATAGCATACTTTCTCATAATTCTCAACAATTTCGATTTCCAGTTAAATAAATGATAATTTATAAAAGAGAGAGCTGTTTCGTTAATAGATCATTTTTCAGTTTAGAAACAAACAAGCTGAGGTAGCCGAACTGTAGTCGGTTTACCTCAGCTTATTTATTTAGGAGTGCTTTTATAATACTCTTACAGCAAAATCAGGTGTATAAGAAGCAACCGTCGCAACTTGGACGACATCACCAGGAACAGGAGCATGAATATAAGTGCCGTCGCCAAGTGAGATTCCTACGTGGTGTGTACTACCATGACTCCCCCAAAAAACTAAATCACCAGCTTGAGCTTCAGAAACTGAGATAGTTGCTCCAGCACTTTCCTGATCTACAGTTGTTCGACCGATAGAACGTCCAGCAGCAGTGAAGGCAACTTGAACTAAACCAGAACAATCAAAGGTATCAGGACCAGCAGCACCATAAACATATGGCTTGCCTAAGTGCGTTTTGGCAGCTGCTACAATGGTAGAGCTAGTATCCATTTTTTTTGTTTGTTCCTCTTGTTGTTTTTTTACTAAGGTTATTTTTTCAGATAATTGCGTTTCTTGTTTTGCAACCTCTGACTGTTGTTTTACAAGGGACTGATTATCTTCTTTCAATCGATCTTGTTTTTGTCTCAATTCCGTCAATTGTTCTTTTTTCTCAACGATTGGATCAGCTTTGAGAGTGACAGTTGAGCTATCTGGGATCATGGATATGGTTTGATCTTCCTTTGAGCTTGCTGAGTTAGAAATAGATCCAGCTGTTTTTATTTTTTCTAGCTGATCAAGATCGAGCTGGATTATTTTAATCCGTTTTTCAATAGTAGAAACTTGAGTATCATTCGTCTTTTTTTTGTTAGAAAAATGTTGCTTTGTTTCTTTAAGCTGTGATAGTTGTTGTGAAGACTTTGCGATGATATTCTCTTGAGTGTTAGAGGTTTCTACGGGCGCGGCAAAAACTTGATTGCTTAGTAATAAGCCAGCTGAAATCGCTAAACAACTCAGAAATAAATTCGTGATAATCATATTTTTTTTCAAAAAAACTCTCCTTAAATGTGTGAATTTTCCTTGTTGGTTTATTGAATATGCTTAAAATAAAGTAATTGATTCTATTGTTTTAAGACCAGTTATCATTTAAACACAGCTCTTTCAGAAAGTATGTAAAAGGTAGGTTAAATGTTTGTTTCAAGAGTTACAAAAAAGGTTCTTTTATTTCAAATCATCAGCTAGCTGTAATACAAGGGCAATTAGATTTCAATAACGTTTGTTTTTGAAACTTAATTGATGTTTTTAAGAGCACATAAAAAAATAGTAAAAATCAGAATCAAGCTACAATCCTTTTTTTATTCACTATCTTTTTTCTTGATTATGATTTAAAATAGTTCATACAATGAATATGTGAGGAGGGCGAAACCATGAAAAAGGAAAAAGTATTTGAAGTGACGCATCAATCGATCTTAGAAACAGCAAAAGAGCTTTTTTTAACAAATGGATATCGGAATACGTCCACTCGTGATATTGCAAAAGCTGCGAAGATTACACAGCCAGCATTATATTATCATTTTTCTAATAAAGAAGTTTTGTTTATCGAAATTAATAAGCAAATCGGCAGTCAGTTGAAAGAGGCAATAGAACAAATACAGCAAGAACCGGATTCGCTTGAAAACCAATTAGTCAAATGTACCCATGCATTATTGAATGTTTACCATAGAGATATTTTTTCGTTTATTCATCAAAGCGCCGCTGAAATGGAACAAGAAAATAAGCAACAGCTGTTTTATATACTGAATGATTACTACTTGAAACCACTACAAGCTTTATTTGAATCAAATCAAAATCCCTTAGGTATTGGTGTTTCTTCACAAAGAGCAGCCCAGTTTTATCTTATGAGTTTGTCCTTATTATTTTCAACGATTCATCAACTTTCCACAGAAAAAGAGCGTTCAGAACAAATCTCGGAGCTGATGAATATGGTTTTACATGGTGTTTTAGCTTAAAGAATTAACTGTTTTTTATCATGTGATAAAAAAACGTTGTTTAATTCTTTTTTTTATGATACTATTTTTATCAAGTGATAAAAAGTGTGCAGATCTTTTTTTGAGCATTTTTTTATCAAACGATAAAAAAGAGGTGGAATCAATGTTTTTAGGATTAGAAGAGATGAAGTTTTTTAAACTTAGATACACGTTAGTGATCGGTGTGATCGTCTTAGTTGCTTATGTGGCATTTATGTTATCAGGGCTAGCTAATGGTCTGGCTCAAGGCGTAAGACAAGGCGTTGACAAATGGAATGCGACAAGTATTGTGTTGTCGGAAGATGCCAATAAAAGTTTGAATGCTTCAAGTTTGGTGATGGATGATTTAAATCAGGTTGAAGCCAAACAAAAGGAGCCACTTGGACAATATGCCGGTGCATTAAATAAAGTTGGCCAAAATAAAGATAGCGATAAAATCAATATTTCTCTTTTTGGTGTGAAGGAAGATAGTTCAATTAAACCTGAATTAATTGAAGGACGTTATTTTAAAGCGTCGGGAGAAATCATCATTCCTCAAAATTTAGTAGATAAAGGCATTAAATTAGGCGATTCGGTGAAGATCGGTAAGCTTGATGAAGAGTTGAAAGTGGTCGGGATCACGAAACAAAACAGCTTTAGTATTGTGCCGCTGATTTATACATCAATTGATCAATGGCAAGAACTTAAGTTTGGTAAAATCATTGAAGGAAAACAAGCCCCAATCAATGGCATTGTCGTTCGTTCTACGAAGACCGACAGTATCAAATTGACAGATCAGGATGATCACTTAGCAAAATATGGAATCGAAGCATTTATCCAAAAATTACCAGGATACAGTGAACAAAATCTTACGCTAAATGCTATGATCTATTTCTTATTTGTGATCACAGCAGCGATTATTGGGATTTTTATCTACGTGATGACCTTACAAAAAACAAGTCTGTTTGGTGTAATGAAAGCCCAAGGTATATCTAATGGCTATATCATCAAATCAATCATAGCTCAAACCTTTATTTTAGGCGTGATAGGGGTGTTGATCGGTGTGGTCTTGACCTTGCTGACAAACCTTGTGTTGCCATCAGCTATGCCGTTTGAATTAGATAGCATGAATTTATTGATTTACAGTCTAGTATTGATTGTGGTTGCTGTTTTAGGCGGTGTTTTTTCGATTCGTACAGTGACTCATGTTGATCCAATGAAAGCAATAGGAGGGTAAGAAAATGACTGATATTTTAGTGATGGATGGTATTCGTAAAACTTTTGGTAAAGGCCATGGGGAAGTCGAAGCATTAAAAGGCATCGATTTAAAAGTTAAAGCTGGTGAGTTTGTCAGTATTATTGGCCCTTCTGGCTCAGGTAAAAGTACCTTTTTAACGATCGCAGGTGGGCTCCAAACACCAACTTCTGGAAAAATTATGATCAATGGCAAGGATTTTACCCATTTAAACGAAAAGAAACGTTCAAGATTACGCTTTGAAGAAATTGGGTTTATTTTACAAGCCTCTAATCTGATCCCATTCTTAACAGTAGAAAAGCAATTTACTTTAGTAGATAAAATTGAAAAGAAAAAAACAGAGAGTCAGCGTATCAACGAATTATTAGCTTCTTTAGATATAGCTGATCTACTCCATAAATTTCCAAGAGATTTATCTGGTGGTGAACGCCAACGAGTAGCAATTGCACGTGCTTTATTTAATGAACCAAGCTTGATTTTAGCTGATGAACCAACTGCAAGTCTGGATACTGAACATGCATATGAAGTGGTAAAAATTTTAGCAAAAGAAGCGCATGAAAAACAAAAAGCAACGATCATGGTCACTCATGATCCAAGAATGATTGAGTGGAGTGACAATGTTTACCGTATTGAAGATGGTGAATTAACAAAAGCATAATAAAAAGAAAGGAAATAAACAAAAAAGTTTATTTCCTTTCTTTTTAATTTTAAGTGTTATAAAAATCGATTTTAGGTTATGATGAGAGTGGGGAAAAGTAAAGGGTTGACTCAGTGTTTATCTGAATAGTTGGAAAAGAAAACAAAAGATTGAACAGTAGAAAGTGAGGCAGTACAATGGATAATCGAGTAGAAGTAATGACCTTTTCACAATTGAAGAGACTTGTAGAAGAGCTAGCAGTAAATGACGTAATCAATGATCAGACAAAAGTATTTATTGATACTGGATGGGACAGTGTTCAAGAAGTTGAACCACATGCTTTTCATGTCGAAGAAGTTGTAGAATTCAAAGTACAAGATGAGTTGACAAAAGAATTCTATGTTGGCTATACATTACTAGAAAAGGCAGAACGAATGAAAACTGAGGGATCAACTGAAGCAGCAGTCATCATTAGAAATCTATATTAAAAATTAATATAATATATTTTAAGTAACGATATTTCCTTTTTAAAGTGTACACACTATTTCTTTTCTGCTATCATTTATACAAATAAATGTTTATCAGGAGGAGTAATCATTAGGAAGGTGGTGTTTCTTTTGACAAATAAAATTCCATTTCCAAAGAACTATGAACGATTTATTGAGTTGGGACAAGAAGCGCTGAAACAGAATAATCTGATTGAAGCTGTAGGGTATTATGAACAGGCCTATGCGATTCGGCAAGATTTTCCTTTGAATGTGGTACTGGTAAATACGTATTTAGAAACAGGCGAAAATGAGCAAGCACTATCTTTAGCTTCAGAAATGAAAGAAAAATATTTTGCTTACTTAGATTATTTGGAGCTTTATATACAAATTTTAATCCAAAATCATCTATTCATCCAAGCACATAGCATTATTAATGAACGAATTTTGATGGAGCAAAGTGGAGAAATGAGAAAATTGATTTCTTTGAAGAAAAAGATCCGTCACGTTGAACTGATGTATCAGCAATTTGAAGTTGGGAAAATTAAAGAGTTAAAAGAGGAATTAAATCATTTAAATCAGCATAATTACTATGAACAATTGGCAATCGTAAAAAAAGCTGGTCAGCTGCCACAAGATGAATTTCTTGTGATTGGAAAAAAGATTCTGCTAGATGAGCAGGTACATAATTTGGTTCGATCATGGATACTTGAAGAACTTGTCAGCCTCCATGTCAAAGAAGAAGTTGAATTTTTGTGGAGGGACAATCAAAAATACATGGTTGTTCCAGCAACTGTAGGCGGACCGCTAGATTGCGCTGCTTATCAAAGAATCCTGCTTTTTTTAGAAAAAGAACTGATCAATGATAACCCTATTTTGTTGGTAGATATCATGGAAGAAATTCGGTTACATTTTGCGTTGCTGTATCCTTTAGCAGATAAAATTATTGAAAATCCCAAGCTGTGGGCTGTAAGCTATATCATTTCATACAATCATTCTATTGCTCAAAAGTATCAAGTCGATGAAGATAGCTTAGAGATTGAAAAAATTCAGCAACTTCAAAGTAAGATTCGTTTTGAACTGGAAACGATGGTTTTATAGAATTAAAACGCGGTCAAGATAAAAGGAATCAGTATATCTCGGAAACCTTCAAATCTAAGAACTATCAAAGCAGAGGTTTGGATGTGATGATGTGAACCTTGAAAGTTGTACGTAGATCAACCTGCCATTTGGCTGGTATGAAGCCGGTATTGAACCGGACTCATACCAGTCAATTTTGTATTTATCCGATGATGATTGTAATAATCAATCTAATATGTAACTGCTCGTTTTAATTTTTCGAAGCTAAAAAAACGACGACCGTAATACGTTGCTTGTTTCATTAGACCAAAGGAATTTTTTATTAATGCATTGTCCAAACCGTTGCCTTTTCTTGATATACTCTAGTATAACTTTGCTTGCTTCAATTGTCTGACATACTGTTTATTTTGATAATGCCACCCTTGATCGGAATGGCTGGTTGTTCGAAAGTTGTTCTTCTTCCTTTTTTTAATAGCCGTTTTTAAAGGAATTAATACACAATCCAGCGTTGTCTTTTGTTTGAATCAATAGACCATGACATCTCCATTAAAACTATCAAGAAAAGGGCTGAGATAGGCTTTTTTTGATAGTTTAATTCCTTCAAAATTTCGTTTAGTTTAGTGGAATTCTGAAATATCTGTAAAGATTTTTTGTTTTGGAATCGAGCTTAAAAAGCGGTGATTTACCTTATTTTAGCCAAGGTTCCCACTAAACCTTTGTAGGATCTATAACTTCTTGATCGGTGCGTCAATCTTGTACATACCAAGTTATATTTCTTCATAATTTGTCGGATTTTCTTATGATTGATTTGATAGCCTCTATTCACTAAAGTCAGATTGATTCGACGATAGCCATGATTGGGATCATTCTCTTCAAAAATTATTTGAATCAGTCCTTCTATGTGAAGCACTTTTTCTTTGCTTACTAACTGTTTTTTCCAATTATTAAAGGTAGAACGTGCTAGCTCAATCATTTGTAATACACGATTTTGGCGATACTTTCCAATCAGTTCTATGGTTATTCTGTTTTAGGCTCGTTTTTTCGCTTCATCATAATAGTCTGTTGGAAAGTCCGTTAGGGACTCTTTTACAATTTTTAGTTTGAATTCTATCTCATAATAATTTGTAAAAAATATCCCCCAAAAATTGTATTTTTACGCAAAATTTTTTGAGATCATATCGTGATTCGTAGAGTGATGTCTCAATCTCATTATGTATTATCGAGTCACTAGGTTCTTCTAGAATTCACAGCAATTTAACACAATGTGATCGAAGCGTAGTAGTAGCTTCGATCACATTATTTATTTGAATTCCTTGATGTTGAGATGTGACTCATAGAGTTATGTCCTAGCATTTTTTTTGTGAAAATCGATTGTGCATTTATTTTCCAGTCATGTAATTAATGAATATTAGAAAAAAAACAATATAATAAAAGAAATAAGAGCATATAATATTTTTAGAGTTTGATGAGATAAAAATTAATTTATCATGCGTATATTAATCTAGGAATAAAGTTCGTTTCCTATTTAAAAATGTTCATTTTAATTAATTCAGTATGTTTTTTACCAATAGTAATATAAATATAATTTTTAATTGACAAAAGATGCCTTTTTGTTTATATTTGAAATAAGAAACATATTAAAATTAAGTAAGAATACGATGTCTTGTTTTTTATCTTCTATTAGAGTTGAAATGTTGTTAGAGAATAACTGTGTATATTTTACAGTGGGAAAATAAAATATAGGGGGAAATAAAAATGTTTTTTTTAGTATTGTGGGTTTTGGGATTACTAACTGCTGGCGGACAACTTTTTATGGGAGGGATTACAAATTTCTCTTTGTCTGAAATTTGCAATGTATTATTATTACATCAGTTTGTTGTAACCTTTGGATTTGTTGGGGTAATTGGTTTAGTTGTGAATATTATTCGTGCGGATCAGACGGCTGAAATGCTTGGTTGGCCAGGAGGCTTGTTTCAAATTAAATATGGATTTTCTCAAATTGGTTTAGGTATTATGGGCGTGATGGCTATTTGGTTTAAAGGGAATTTTTGGGTAGGCACACTAGTTACTATGTATATTTATGGAATTAGTGGTTTGTGGTCGCACTGTGTTGTTTATAAAGAGAAAAAAGAAGAAACAGGGAAAAGTGACATAGATAGTATTGCCAATATAATTATGGATGTCGCTTATCAAACGTTTATTACAGTGTTGTCAATTTTAGCTGGCGGTATCTGGGTTTTTAATTAATTTTTGAATAAGACAAGTTGTTAATAAACAAGATATAGGAGAAGTGTGAAATGAAAAAAATTGAATTATCTGAAGTACAAAAGGGGATATATTTTGATTGTCAATTCTCTAACCCGATAGATTACAATATCTCTGCAATATTCTTAATTTCTGATTTAGATTTAAATGCTATGCAAACGGCATTAGATATAGTAGTTGCTGAACAGGAGATTTTAAGAGCTAAACTAAGAGTAGAGAATGACAGAATGTTCATGGAAATCGTCGAGACAAATGGTGAAAAGATTCAGCTCTTGAAACATGAAGAAAGCGTCTATTCCGAAGAGATAACACATCATGTGAAAAAAATTACGAACGACCCTTTCAGATTACAAGACTCCCCTTTATTTAGAGTTTCTATAATTGAAGGAAATGATGGCTACATTTGTATTATTTGTGTACACCATATCATTTCAGATGGAGTTTCTATGGGGATATTCCAGAAAAAATTAGTGACATACTATCAAAATATTTTAGATGGTACGGAATTCACTTTTGATGTTGATCAAGGGTATTCAGATTTTGTATTGAGTGAAAATGAATACTTGAAAAATGGAAAATACAATAAACATAAAAATTTTTGGCATGAAAAAACCAAGGGAATGACGCCAGTTGATATGTTAGCTGACTTCATTCAAGATAATCAGAATAATGGTGAATCTAATGAAAAGGCTTTCTCTATTTCTGATGAGCTATTCTATGCAGTACAAGAAAAAAGTAAAGAATTAGAAATAACAGTCTTTCAATTTTTCTTTGCTTGTTTTTATGTGTTGATTCACAAGTACACTAACCAAGAAAGAGTGACTCTTACAACTCCGTTTTCTCACAGACCTAGTTTTGATTTGTTAGAAACAATTGGTTGTTTTATCTATACTTTACCAATCTCAATATTGTTTGATAGGGATATCTCGTTTAGTGATTTATCTAAAGAATTATATGAAGAAATGTTATTATGCTATAAAAATACTGGTTATCCTAATAACTTAATTGCAAGAGATCAGAAAAGTAATATGGATGGCCCTTCGATTTTTGATTTTTCTTTTGTATATGATTTTTTTGATGAAGAAATAAACGGTTCTTGTAAAATTCAAAATCTATTTCCCAAAAATGTAACATTCCCAGGAACGATGATGGCTATTTTACATAATAGTGGAGAAACGAAAGAGATAAAGCTCCAATACAAAACTGATTATTTTAGTGATGAAACGATAGAGCTACTAGGAAGACGATTTTTGTATCTATTAGAAAGCATAGTGAACGATTGTGATCAGATTATTTCTGAGATAAGTATCTTACAACCCAGTGAAGAAAATTCTATTTTAAAGATGGTAGAATCCTCTCCTGAGACAATAAATGAGTACTCTGATATGAAAGAAGTCATAGAAAAACGCTTGGCGGAAAATCCTCAAAGTATTGCATTGATTGGTAAAAACTATAAATATACTTGCAAAGAAATAAATGATAAAGCGAACTTTCTTGCGAAAAAAATAGTAAAACAAACGAATGGTGGGAAAGAGACTATTGCTATTCAAGCCAGACGATCCCCGGAATTGGTTATAGCTGTGTTTGCAGTGATTAAAGCGGGGTGTAGTTATTTACCGATAGATATCGATTATCCAGAAGACAGAAAAGCATTTATTTTTAAAGACAGTGATGTTCGATTTTTATTAAATGGGGAAAAACTACCCTACCCTAAAGTTGATAAGGTAGAGGTTTATGAAATACCGTTGATAGGTGATATGGGCGAGACAGAAAATTTAGATATTACTAGGAAAGAAACAGATTTACTCTATGTTGAATATACATCCGGATCAACTGGACAACCGAAAGGTGTTTTGATTGAAGATCATAGTGCAATCAATGTTTTAGAAGCATTAGATGGCAAATTTCCTATGGAAAAAGAAGATGTTTACTGTTTTAAAACGGCTTTTTCATTTGATATTTCAGGGACAGAACTATATGGGTGGATCATTGGTAAAGGTGCTTTATTTATTTTAGAAGAAGGTGCCGAAAAAGATTCTGCGATTATATTAAATTCAATTAAGGAATATAATATCACGCACATTAATTTTGTACCATCTATGTTTCGGCTTTTTTTAGAGAATGTGTCATCAAGTAATAAGAAGCTTTTGAATTCGTTAAAATGGATTTTTTTAGGAGGAGAAGCTGTTACGCATGAAGTTATCGAGCAGTTTCTTTTATTGGATACCAGTATAAAACTAGAAAATGTCTACGGACCAACGGAATCTACTATGTGGGTCGCACATCAATCTTTACGTGAAAAAGTAAGAAGTGCTTATATTCCAATCGGCAAACCGCTAAATCAAACAAGATTATATATTTTAAATACTAAACAAGAGCTTCAACCAATTGGTATACCAGGCGAACTTTGTATTGCGGGTACTCAAGTGGCTCGAGGATATAAAAAGCATGATGTATTGAATCAAAAATTATTTATTGATAATCCTTATTATGATAATGATGATGAGGAAAGCTATAGAAAAATGTACCGTACGGGTGATAAAGCTCGTATGTTAGCTGATGGCTCTATTGAATATATCAATAGAATGGATCAGCAAGTGAAAATCGGTGGAGTTAGAATTGAATTAGGTGAGATTGAAAACACGCTTGAAAAGATCGAGGGAATTATCCAAGCGGTGGTTATTGTTAAGAGTGACAACACTTTAGTGGAAAAATTATGTGCTTACTATTTGGGAGAAGAGTTGGATTTATTTTTCCTGAGAAAACAGCTAGGCGATCATTTACCGAGCTATATGATACCTGCTTTATTTATTCATGTTGCGGAGCTTCCATATAATAACAGTGGGAAAGTTGATCGGAAATACCTTGAAACATTAAATATTGATCAGAAAAAAAATCAAGCTATAAAAGAGATGCCCAAAAAGGAATTAGAAAAACTGATATTTAAATCGTGGGAAGAAGTCTTGGGTTTCTCTTCTTTTGGTATTGATGATAATTTCGTGCATATCGGTGGACATTCTTTGGCATTGATTCAGGTGCACAACAAACTAAAAAAGCAATTACAAATTGAATTTCCAATCACTGACTTATTAGAAATGCCGACGATTCGTCTATTAGCAGAAAAATTGAATAGTGGTGAAGCTTCAGCAATCAGTAATAGAAAGTCCTTTTTTAGTCAAAAAAAATTTCCACAATCATCTGATATTGCAATTATAGGGTTGTCTGTGAATGTTCCAGGTTCAGAAACTATCATAGATTTTTGGAAAAACCTAGTAGAAGAAAAAGAATCGCTCCATTTTTACACAAATGATGAACTTCGGGAGTTAGGTATTGATGAGACTTTAATTAATAATCCGGATTATGTGAAAAGCAAAGGACGTATTAATAACTTAGACACCTTTGATTCAGAATTTTTTGATTATTCACCGTCTGAAGTACAAAAAATGTCACCTCAGTTAAGAATTTTATATAAAGGTGCTTGGGAAGCTTTTGAAGATGCAGGTCATATTCCTCAACATAAAACATCTAAGACGGGAATATTCATTGGCGGTTCCGATGACTTTGAGTGGTATAAGACGCTAGTTAATTCAAAAGAAAACTTTGGAAATATTTATGAACGATTTACTTTGAGTACTAACCATTTTTTTGCAACCAGATTGGCTTATAAATTTAATATTACTGGTCCTGTATTTTCAGCGTTAACTGGTTGCTCAACTACACTGGTCACTACGCATTTAGCTTGTCAATCTTTAATTTTAGGAGAATGTGATGTTGCCTTAGCAGGAGGCATTACGGTTGAGTTGCCAAATGAAGGTGGATATCTTTACAAAAAAGGAATGATGTTTTCACCAGATGGACACTGTCGTCCTTTCGATCAAAAAGCTGAAGGTACTGTTTTTTCAAATGGAATGGGATTAGTTGTTTTGAAACGAGCAGATGAAGCCTATCAAGATGGAGATCATATCTACGCAGTAATAAAAGGTTCTGCAATCAATAATGACGGTAGTCAAAAAATTGGATTTACAGCTCCAAGCGTTAAGGGACAAGTAGAAGTGATTCAAGAAGCATATAAAAGAGCTGAAATCGATCCGGAAACAGTATCTTATGTTGAGGCACACGGAACTGGAACAGCGTTAGGTGATCCAATTGAAGTACAATCATTGACTGAAGCGTTCGCAAGTTCAAAAAAAGGCTTTTGTACGTTAGGTTCTGTGAAAGGGAATATTGGCCATACGGACACCGCAGCGGGAGTTGTTGGCTTGATTAAAGCAGCGATGGTCTTAAAGAAAAGATTTATTCCAGCGACGATCAACTACGAAGAAGCGAATCAAAAAATTCAATTTGAAACAACTCCTTTTCAAGTAAAATCAAAGGGATTTCGTGTTGAAACAGAAAGGTTAATGAGAGCTGGTATCAATTCTTTTGGAGTAGGAGGGACAAATGCTCATATGGTTCTAGAAGAAGCCTTGGACACCCAGCAAGTTGATGAAAGTCCAAACAACTTATTTGTTGTTTCTGGGAAAACAAAAGAAGCTGTAAGAAGAAATATTGATAATATTTTAAATTATACCGATCAGTCAATTTCAAAAATAAACTTGTCCCATGCTGCTTGGACACTTCAAAAAGGTAGATTGGCTTTCCCTTACAGATATTCTTTTGTTATCAATCGGGAAAATTTTAATTTAGAGGAATTACTGAAAAAAGCAGTAGATGTGCAAATTACACAGTGTAGTCAGAAAGAAAAGCTATATTTTATGTTTTCTGGTCAAGGAAGTCAGTATCAAGGAATGTTAAGAGAGCTTTTTGAAAATTCTTCTAGATCGACATTAGGAGCAGTTTACCAATCGTTAGTATTGGAATGCTTTTCTTTTTTGGAAAAGGAAGAAGCTGAATCTATTCAAGAAATCATTTTTGGAACAGAAGAACCAGAAAAAATCAATCAGACAGAATACACTCAATTGGCTTTATTTATTACGGAGTATAGCTTGGCAAAACTTTTGATGACTTTAGGAATACAGCCAAAAATACTAGTGGGACACAGTATAGGAGAATTAGTTGCAGCTACAATTGCAGAAGTTTGGACCTTGGAAGATGGTATTAAGATTATAAAAAAACGTGGAGAAGTAATGCAAAAACAGCAAGAGGGCTCCATGCTAGCAGTTATGGCTAACTATCAAAAATTCCAACATCTCCTTCCTGAAAATTGTTATCTTTCGTTGAGAAATACAACGGATAAGTGTGTTGTTGGGGGGCCAAAAGCGGCAATTGAACAGTTAAAAGACACGTTGTCAAATATTGGAATAACTGTAAGTGTTTTAAAAACGTCTCATGCTTTTCACACTCCTATGATGCAAAAAGCTAGCGAAGAGTTTGATTTATTCATTAAAGAAATCGTGTTAAATGAACCAAAGATTCCCATAGTCTCTAACCTTTCTGGTGATTATGTAAAGCATGGAGAAATGACGAATTCTTCTTACTGGAGTAAGCATATTACACAGACTGTCTATTTTGAGCAGTCATTAACACAGATTTTAAGTGATGCTGAAGGTGTTTATATAGAGATTGGGCCTGGAAATACGCTATCTTCATTTTTAAGACAACATGAACAACAACAACAACAAGTTATTACAAACTTAGTGAGGCATCCAAAAGAAAATAAGAGAGATGAGGTCTTTCTTCTAGAAAAAATTGGATACTTATGGAGAAATGGCGTAGAAATCGACTGGGATGGACTTTCTGAGTATGAAAATAGAAGGAAAATATCCTTACCAACATATTCTTTTGAAAAATCAGAATATCCTATTACACTATCTAAACACCAAGTGACTTTGTCAACACAAGAAGCACAAAAGAAAACAACGACGACCAGTATTTTGACGAATAACCTTACGGATCTTCTTATTGAAAGTTATCAAATTGTTTTTGGATTCAAAGAACTATCTAAGCACGATGATTTCTTTGAGTTAGGTGGAGATTCTTTAAAAGCGGCAAGTCTAGCCTCTATAGTTGAGGACGAATATGGAATAAAACTTGAGATATCAGATATTTTTGATCATCCAAAAATTGAAAAATTAGCTCAATTTTTAGAAAATAATTCCTCATCTGCTCAGGATTGTTCGGTGATAGAAGCAACGCAAAATTTACCGTACTATACTTTGTCGACAGCCCAAAAAAGAATGTTTATGCTTCAAATGCTAGAAAAAGATACAACTTCATATAACCTATCATCAGCTACATTTATCTATGGAAATCTGGATCATGAAAAAGTAAATAAGGTTATTGCAGAGCTAATAAACCGCCATAGTATTTTAAAAACATCTTTTGAGATCAATGGCAGTTCAATTGTTCAGAAAGTAGCAACAAATGTATATACTCCATTTGTTTATCAAGATAATAGCCATCAAAATTTGTCAATTCAAGAAATGAATGAAAAAGGTTATTTGAAACGAGAGATAGACCAGTTTGTTCAGCCTTTTCAATTAAAAGAAGCCCCTTTGTTAAGGGCTAAATTAATTCAAGTAAATGCTAAAGAACAAATTTTGCTATTTGATGTGCATCACATTGCAGCGGATGGAACATCAATGGAAATCATTGCAAAAGAGTTTAATCAGTTATATTTGGGAATACCACTTGAACAAGGTCTGCAGTACAAAGATTATGCTGTATGGGAAAAAGAAAATTTAATATCTGAAGAATTACAGAAACAAAAACACTTTTGGCTAAAACAATTAGAGGGAGATATTCCCGTTTTACAAATGCCTTTAGATTATGTAAGACCAGAAAAAAACACCTTTGGCGGCAATAGGTTTTATTTTATGATCAATCCAACACTGAGCGCTCAAATAAAAGAGTTTTCACAAAAAAATGGTGTGACGTTATATATTACTATGTTATGTGCTTGGTTTATATTGCTAGCTAAATACTCAGGACAAAAAGAACTAATTGTTGGCTCTCCTGTTTCAGGACGCTCGCAAAAGGATACTCGTAATATAGTGGGTATGTTTATAAATATGCTGCCGATAAAAGCGTCGATTGACTCAAATTTATCTTCTTTAGAAATGATTAACCAAGTAAAAGAGCGAGTTTTAAATGCTTTTCAAAATCAAGACTATCCTTTTGATCAACTAGTAGAAGATCTTAATATTCCTAGAACCTTAAATAGAAATGCCGTTTTTGACGTTTGTTTTGATTTTCAAAATATGGATAAGAATGAATTAAAAGCTGAGGGTGCTCGTTTTGTTTCATATGATATGCCAATTGAGACAACTTCTTATGATTTAGTCATGACCTGTCAGGAAAATATTGAACAAAACCAACTAGAAGGATTTGTTGATTATGCTACAGCACTATTTGCTGAATCTACTATTCTGGAAATGGTTGCCAACTATGAGTATATCTTAGAACAGATAGTTTCTTCTCCTAAAGCACCTATCGAAACTTTAAAACGTTTTAGCAACCCACATGAAGCCGGTATGAGCTCAATAAGTGCTATTTTTGAAAGTAAGGCTGCTAGAATCAAAGAAAAAGATGCGTTGATTTTGTCTAATGGGCGAAAAATCTCATACGAAGAGTTTAATAGCAAGGCAAATCAATTAGCGCGAAAATTGAGAATATCCGGAATAAGCCAAGGGGATATGGTTGGTTTAATAGTAGGACGGGATGAATACTTGATGATTGCAATGGTTGCAGTACTTAAATTAGGCGCAGCTTATGTTCCAATAGATCCATCTTTTCCCAGAGAACGTATCGAGTATATGATAGAACATAGTGAAACAAAGGTGATTATTAGTCGACGAGACATAATAGATGATCTAAAACTTGAAGTTGATTATTTAGATTATGAGCATGTAGAGACACTATCTGACTTTACTTGTGAAGCGGCTCAAAATCTATTAATTCAGGTATCGAACACCAGCCTTTGCTATGTGATTTACACTTCTGGAACTACAGGTAGACCAAAAGGTGTTATGGTTTCGCAGGCTTCCGTTTTGAATTTTATTCAAGATGTTGATGAGCAACATATTTTTGATAATGAAAACGACAAAGTATTTTCTCTAACAACTAACTCATTCGACATTTTTGGATTTGAATCGCTAGTTTCTCTATGTTTAGGCCATACGGTTTATATCGCATCAGAAGAAGAGCAGTTAGATGCACGTTTAGCTGGTGAGAAGATCTTGAAATATCAATTAACACATATTTTAAGTACGGTTTCTAGAATTAAAGCAATGGTTGAAAATAAGCATTTCCAACCTGCTCTGAAACAGTTGACGTGTATTTTGAGTGGTGGTGAAAACTATCCACTATCACTGATGCATTTTTTACAAGAGAGTACTCAAGCTAGAATTTTTAATATGTATGGACCTTCGGAGACAACTATTTGGTCAACTACAAAAGATCTTACTCATGCTACTCAAGTTACAATAGGCAAGCCAATCAAAAATACAGAAATTTTCATTTTGGATTCAGATAACAATAGTGTTGCGACTGGATTCTTTGGAGAGTTATGTATTAGCGGATCGGGCTTAGCTATAGGTTATAAAAATAACAAGGAAGAAAATGAGAAGCGATTTATAAGACTGAATGATAAAGCAAACACACGTATCTATAAAACTGGGGATCGTGCGCGGCTGTTAGAAAATGGAGAAATAGAGCTAGCAGGTCGATTAGATGAGCAAGTGAAAATCAGAGGATACCGAATTGAGCTAAGTGAGATCGAAAAACATCTTCAAGCGCATCCACTTATCAATCAAGTAGTCATTAAAGTCTTTGAAAATGATTTGGGCACAGAATATTTAGTCGCTTTTTATACAGTGAAAACAACTGATTTAGACGATTTAGACTTGAAATCTTGGTTAAAAAAATCTGTACCTGAATATATGTTGCCTGCAAAATATATCAACTTGAAAAAATTTCCTATATTACCTAATGGAAAAATTGATAAAAATCAACTAACTGTAAAATCTACAATGGAGAATCTAAATGAGTTAAATCAAGTTCATTCGCTAAAAGAAAGTGTCATAGAGCGAAGTCAGATGGAAAATAATATTCGAATTATTTGGAAAGAAGTATTGAATCTTGAAACGGTTGGTTTGGAAGACAACTTTTTTGATTCAGGAGGTAGTTCACTTGGCTTGATGCTTGTAAATAATCAGCTTGTTGAAAAACTTAATTTAAATACTTCTTTGTTGGATTTATTTGAGCATCCAACAATCAACTCATTGGTTAATTTTCTTTATAGTTCAGAGTTGCAGGAAGAAAAAATGTTGATAATAGAAGAAAAGAAAGCTGATAGTTTTGACAACTCGGATAAGAGAAAAGAAGATATTGCAATTATCGGTATGTCTGGACATTTTCCAAAAGGAGAAACTATTCAGGAATTTTGGGAACAGTTAGTAAAAGGTGAAGAGATGTTGCATCATTTTACAGATGAAGAATTAAATGAAACAGGTATCTCTCAAAAGATGTATAAACAGAGTAACTATATCAATGCGAAAGGTTATCTCAAAGGAACAGAGTATTTTGATTCCCAGTTTTTTGGTTATAGTGAAAAAGAAGCTCGATTGATGGATCCACAAATACGTATGTTACATGAAATCGTATGGCAAGCATTGGAATCTGCAGGCTATGATCCATTTCAGTATGAGGATAAAATTGGGCTGTTTTCTGGAAGTAGTACAAATGTTTCTTGGCTGTCTCAATTTTTTAAGGAACAACAAGATAGTATGTCAGGGTTTGAACTACTCACTTTGAATGACAAAGACTTTTTTACTACAAAAGTCTCTTATAAATTAAATTTAAAAGGTCCGAGCATGAATATCCAAACAGCTTGCTCAACCTCACTTGTAGCAATACATCAAGCAAAAGAGTCTTTGCTCCGTGGAGAGTGTGAAATCGCGATTGCAGGAGGCGTATCTATTACGTATCCGCAAAAAGAAGGTTATTTATGGCAGCCTGGGATGATTTTTTCTAGAGATGGACATTGTTGTCCATTTTCTGACAATGCGAGCGGCACTGTATCTGGAAATGGCGGCGGAGTGGTTGTTTTAAAACGATTGTCAGCAGCAGAAAAAGATGGCGACATGATTCACGCAGTGATTAAAGGCTCTGCAATTAATAATGATGGATTGCACAAAGTGGGGTATACGGCACCTAGTATTTCAGGGCAAAAGGAAGTTATCCAAACAGCTTTAGAGGATGCCAAGCTGAGCTCAGAACAAATAACTTATGTGGAAACACATGGTACAGGAACAGAGTTAGGGGATCCAATTGAATTTGAGGCGTTAAAACAAGCTTTTTCGACTTCAAAACGAAATTATTGTTCTTTAGGTGCAGTCAAAGCAAATATTGGACACTTGGATGCTGCAGCAGGCGTTGCAGGGTTTATTAAAACAGTTCTGGTATTGAAAAATAAAATTGTTCCGCCATTAATAAACTTTGAAAATGCAAATGAAAAAATCAGTTTCGAAGATAGTCCTTTTAAAGTGGATAAAACAAGTAGAAAGTTGAGCGATGTTGAGACAATTTATGCAGGAGTCAGCTCATTTGGAATAGGAGGAACGAATGTACACGTGGTAATTGGAAGTTATGATTCAAAAGAGAATGTGATGAATGAAGAAGAGAGAGAGTCAAAAGTTGAGTTGTTCACTTTTTCTGGAAAAACGCCGGATAATATGAAAGCAAACCAACAATCTTTGTTTAATTATTTAAATAAGAATAAACAAGTATCAATTACTCAAGTTGCACAGCAATTACAAAAGAAAGCTGCATTCAATTACCGAGGATTTCAAATAATAAATGAGCACAAAGGGAGGATTACAACTTCTGAATTTGAATCAGCAGAAAAGGAAGAGAATATATCAAAATTGAATATTGTCTTACTAGAAGGAACAGTTCCTTGGAAAGAAATTACTCAATTTTTTGAAGAACAAAAGGAAAAACCATTTGGAAAAGTTTATTCGCAAGCCTTTCAAGAAATAATTCAGATTCAGGAACAAGAGAAGATAGAAAAAACAAATCGCCTACTTTCTTGGGCAGTTCAATATGCATTTTGTAAAGCTCTTCAAAAGTTAGGAATTCAAGGAAAGTATCATGCTTTTTCACCTGCTATGAATAATTTATGTGATGTTTTAAAAGGAAATTTGACTCTAAAAGAGTCATTACTCAAACTGACGCAAGTAGAAGAAATAGGCAGTTTAACTGAATTAACTAGCAGTGAATTACCCCTAAATAGTTACTTCCTAGTTTTTGGGACAAAAGATGAATTTCTCTCATTGAGATTACCAAAAGAGGACGCTAAAAAGAGTTTAATTTTAAATGGAAATAAGAAATTCCAATCTATTTTTTACGAAATTATAGGAAATTTGTGGATGATGGGTTACCCGATGAATTTCCAGCAATTACATGCAAGTGTCATGAATAATATAGAACTGCCCACATATTCTTTTAGTAAGATTGCTTATCCTAATGATATTGTTTCATCTACTCATACAGAGTTTATTGAACAAAAAAGTATTGAAAGTAATAAGACAGATAGACCATTAACCGATATCTTACATGATACGTGGAAGGAAGTTCTAGGAATTAACGACTGCCATGCAAAAGATGATTTCTTTGAGTTAGGTGGACATTCATTAAGTGCAATCATGCTGTGTTCTAGAATCAATCAAGAAATGGCAATTGAGTTGACAGTGTCAGAAGTCTTTGATAATTCTGGATTTGAAGAGATGACAGCTTTTGTACAACAAAAATTAGATGGAGCAGCCGGCGCAGCTAAGGGGTTTGATCAAATAACCAAAGTTGAAGAGCAAATTTATTATGATGCAACTTATGCTCAAAAAAGAATGTACGCAGCACAAAAAGTGGAAGAAGAACGATTGGCCTACAATTTGGGTTCAGCTTATTACATCTATGGGGAGATAAAATTGGACCGTTTACAAGAAACTTTCCAACAGTTGGTTGATCGGCATGAGTCTTTCAGAACTAGTTTTGCTATTGTCGATGGGGATTTAAAACAATTTATAGCCCCTAATTTAACCGTTAAATTAACTCAGGAATATATTCTAGAATCTGATATTGACCAAAAAGTTTCTGAGTTAATTGTGCCGTTTAAATTATCAACTGCACCGCTAATCAGAATGAACTTACTAAGTATATCGGAACAAAAACATCTGTTAGTAATTGATATGCATCACATTATTTCTGATCAATCATCTATTCATGTATTGCTAAAAGAATTTCAATTACTATATCAAAATGAATCACTCGCACCACTAGAAATACAATACAAAGATTTCGCTGTATGGCAAAAAAACTATTTAGATAGCGAAAATTATAGAAAAGATTTGGCATATTGGAAAAAAGAGCTATCTGGAGAACTAGAATCATTAGCCATTCCGTTTGATTTTAGGAGAACTATTGAAACAGACAGAGTGGGAAAAAATTTATTATTTGATTTTTCAGAAGAATTAAATTTGGGAATAAACAAATTTTCTAAAGAGAACGGTTTTACTCCTTATATGATAATTTTTAGTACACTACAACTTTTATTTTGGAAGTATAGCAGTCAAGAAGATTTTGTTTTAGGAACAGCAGTTTCTGGAAGAAGTCAGCCAATCTTGGAAGCAGTGGTTGGAATGTTTGTAAATACATTAGCAATTCGTAGCAAAATCAACTCATCTGCAACCGTAAATGAACATATGGAAGAGACGAAAAAAACATTATTGCAGTCTTTTAAACATCAAGACTGTCAGTTTGATTTGCTAGTTGAGGAACTGAAACTCAGAAAAACTGGCATTAGAAATCCTTTATTTGATATCATGATAAATTATATTAATATGGGGACTGATGAACTAGAGCTAGAGTCGATGGTACTAGAGCCATATGAGTTCGATAGCGTTGATAGCAAATTTGATCTGACGCTTACAATTATTGAAAAGTCAGGCCATTTTACTTTTGAAGCTGAATACGATAGCTCTTTGTTTAAAGAAGAAGCGATTTTCTTATTAGGAAAACGTTTCATATATTTATTAGAGCAAATGATAAAAAATACTTCGACTAAGTTAAACGAACTGTCTATAACTACTCCAGAAGATACCCAATTAATCAAGAGGATAAATGAAACACAGACAAAGGCACCAATAAAAAGAGCGATTATCTCGTTGATTGAAGAGTGGGCTCATAAAACACCTGATAAAGTAGCTCTTAGATACAAGGATAGGCAAATTTTTTATGGTGAACTTAATGAGCGAGCCAATCAATTCGCAAGGTTGTTGTTAAGTAAAGGAGTTAAAAAAGGCGATCGTATAGGCATACTGATTGAACGAGGACCACTCCAAATTATAAGTATTTTGGGCATTATTAAACTAGGTGGCGTTTATGTTCCCATTGATGTTGATTTTCCAAGAGAACGTATCACTCATATGCTTAAGGATAGCCAAGCAATAATGTGTATTACAAACAGCACCCAGGCTTCCAGACTTTCTGAATTTTCTTCCAGCATAATTATAGATGATGAAAAGGTATTAGAGTCTTTTGGAAATGAACCATTAAAGGAGATTAGTTTATCTGGTGATGATGATCTCTATGTCATATATACTTCTGGTTCATCAGGCTTGCCTAAGGGAGTGCTTGTTCAAAATAGAAGTGTTGTTCGAGTCGTCCACGAGACAAATTATATCCAAATCGCATCGGAAGATGTCTTCTTACAACTTTCAAATTATGCTTTTGATGGCTCTGTTTTCGATATATTTGGTGCTTTGTCACATGGAGCAACGTTAGTTTTGATTGATCAAAAAGAAACACTAGACATTCAAAGGCTTTCTCAGGTAATTAAAGAAAATCAGGTCACAGAATTTTTTATGACTGCATCTTTGTTCAACATGTTTGTTGATTGGGAATTAGAGTCACTTCAGGGATTAAAATTTCTTTGTGTGGGTGGTGAAGCCCTTTCTGTAGATCATGTTAGAAGAGCACTAGATGTTTTAGATGATGAGAAATTAATCAATGGTTATGGTCCTACTGAAACGACAGTTTTTGCTTGTTGTCATAGAATTTCAACTGTTGAGGATAACCAAGAAATGATTCCAATTGGACGTCCTATTTCTAACACCAATTGCTATGTACTAGATTCGTTTAACAATATTTTACCTATGGGGATTGTTGGCGAATTATGTATTGGTGGTGTTGGTTTATCTTCCGGTTATTTGAATAGAGATGAACTTAGTAGGGAAAAATTTATTTCTATTGATGTTGATGGCGAGAAAATAAACGTATATAAAACTGGGGATTTAGCCTCATTTGATTCAAATGGTGTATTTAACTATCTAGGTAGAAATGATGAGCAAGTAAAAATCAGAGGATATAGAATCGAGTTAGGAGAAGTCGAAGCTAAACTTAGAATGATTGATGGCATAAGTGATGTACGGGTTGTAACTGAAATAGATGCATACGGCAGCACTAAACTAATTGCTTACTATATTGTTCAACCATCAATTCAAATAGAAAAAGAAACCATGATCTCCCTACTGAAAAAAACACTTCCGTATTATATGATTCCTTCTGATTTTATTCGATTGGCATCATTTCCATTAACGCATAATGGAAAATTAGATAAGCAGAAAATTAAACAATCAAAAAGTATTTCAAGTGAACATACTCTAGAGCTTGTTGACAATTTAGTCTTCAAGGAGGAGCTAGGCACCTCAAATAATCATGAGATAAAAAAAGAATTAGTCTTAAGATTAATGAGGAAAGTTTTAGACTATCCTGAATTAACTGAGACAGATGATTTCTTTGAATGCGGTGGAGAATCAATCAAAGCAATCTCATTGTCACAAGAACTTAAAAACAGTGGTTATCCAGTAAAGGTAAATGAAATATTCCAGTACTCTACAGTTAAGGATCTCCTAAAACTCCCTTGTTTTTTAGAGGAGAATAAATCAAAATTGCAGAATCTACCAGAGGAAAACACGAAGACTAGGACCAGCGAAGAAATAAAAAAAATAGATTGGAATAATCTAGATATACAAATGATCCAATTAGAATCGGCGATATCTACTCAAAAAACAGTAGAAGAGTTTTCTCTTTCAGCTTGTCAACAGCTACATCTGAATCGTGGATATCAAGAAAGTGGTTTTATCTATGATTATTATGGAGACAAAACCATTGAAGAATTACAAGATGTTATTTGGCAGATTGTGGAATCTCAACAATTATTAAAAAGCAGATTAATAGAAGAAAAGAGAATGTGGCAAGAAGTTGACATAAAAACATTGAAAAACTTATTTATGGTAAGTATTCCAGTGATTGATCTTTCAGTGCTTAGCACCAAGGATAAAGAATATGAAGGTCGTTACACAGCTTCTAAAATAATGCGAACTCCTTATAGAAAAAAAGGATTTTTATGGCGGTGTCTGATCCTAAAACTTTCATCTTCACATTATCAAGTCATATGGGGATTGCATCATTTGATTTTTGATGGTATGAGCTTGGAGATTTTGAAAAGCCAATTGGATACGTATTTAATGGATAGGTCAGTAGAACTAAAAAATCCGACAAAGTATAGTGCGTATGTTCAAAAATTAAGTGAACTACCCAAAATAACTAACGAAAAGCAGGTAAATGACACATTCTTATTAGAAGAATGGGGAGAAGAAACATTAAATGTCGTGAAACAGGTAAATGACTCGTTAAAACAATTGAAAATTCGAGTACCTTTGTTAGAACTAAGTGACGATTTTTTCAATGAAGCGTTAGAACTGATTAAGTCAAATCTCAAACCAGTATTTAACAAGCTGAATGTGGAAAAACTTCCAATGGGTTTGCTTCAATATGGTAGAGAAATTGAAGAATCGCGTTATTTTGATTGTGTAGGTGAATTTTTGGATATTGTCCCTATTTTTTTAGAAAGAAAAGATAGTCAAAATAATGGAATCAAAGAAAAATTAATATGGATTAAAAAGCATCCAATTCATTTTCTAACTTTGTTTTTTGCAAAGGAAAGTATCAATCAGCAGCTAAAACAGGTCTTTGAGGAGATGCCATTACCAATAATATTGTTAAACTTTCAAGGCTATGTTAGCTCTGATGAAAAAAAAGCATATCAAAGTTTTAGTGAAGAAGATGAGTTACATGAAAATAATCTGATTGCTAAACTAATAATCACGGTTAATTTTGATGAGGAGTATTTGTATATAGAAAGTCAGTAAAAAAGGAGAAAATATGAAAAAAGCAATTGCAACTGGTAAAGTACTTCCGCTTCCTAATAATGTGAAGACTGTTCGAGATTTTTTTGATAATACGGCAACTAATTTCCCTGACAAAGGGTTATGGTATATTGCGGCAGATGGCAGTGAAGTTTTTATTTCTTATAAAGATCAGTTATCAAAAGCAAAAAAATGTCTATTTACGATGCAAAAATTAGGCGTACAACCTGGAGATAAATTAATTATTTTGATGGATGATCCCCAAAAATTTTATACTGCTTTTTGGATGTGTATGTTGGCAAGGTTTGTCGCAATTCCAGTGGGTGAACCAACCTCGTACGAGGTTGGTTCACAAGGGATATTACGATTTCAGAAAATTTGGGAGAATCACCCGAATGACTATGTATTAATAAGTAGTGATCAAAAAAGGGAATTTGAAAAATTATCTGAGACTAAGATTTTCAAAAATATAAACTTTATTGTATATGAAGAACTACTTTGTGAAACAGAAAGTAACCATCTACCAGAAATAGATCAAAATGAAACAGCTTTTATTCAATACTCTTCTGGCAGTACCGGAAAGCCTAAAGGAATATTATTAAACAATAAGAATATTATAGAAAGTAGTTGGGCCACAAAGGATGCAGTAGATATATCTTCCTTTGAAACTGTTTTTTCTTGGTTACCTCACAGTCACAATATGGGGATTTTTGCTCCTCATATGGTTGGGATCATAACAGGGTGTAATATTTTTACAATGAAGCCAAGTACATTTATTAGTGATCCATTCTTGTTCTTAAAAAAAATAAGCGAACATAGAGGTAGTTGGTTTGTATCAAGTAATTTTGGTTTTGATTGGTTGGAAAAGAATATAAATGAGGAACAAATAAAAGAGTTGGACTTATCGTCATTAACCAAAATCAATAATGGTGCAGACCCGATTTCAATCAGCGTAATTGAGGCTTTTACTAAAAAATTTTCCCCATGTGGGTACAAGAATAAAGTGATGCGACCTGCTTATGGTTTGTCAGAGACCACTCTAGCGGTAACGATGGCAAGAAGCGGCAGAGAAGAATATTTTCAAGATTCTATTTCACGAGAACTGCTTGTTAGCAAACGGATTGCAGAACCTCAATATGATTCAAAGGACAGTTTGTCAATTGTTTCTGTTGGAGAACCAGTTGGAAATGTCAAAGTTAGAGTTGTAGATGAAGACAATAATTTATTGAATGAGCGAGAAGTAGGAGAAATTCAAATTGCAGGACCGTTAATTTCTTCAGGCTACTTTGCTAATGATCATGTGGAGTCAATAACTAATGAAGAAGGATTTTTTTCAACAGGAGATCTAGGATATTTAGTTGGCAATGAATTAATGATAACTGGACGAAAAAAAGACGTAATTATTATCCGTGGGAAAAATTATATAGCAAATGATATTGAGCAGGTTATCTGTGATGGTGGTGTTTTATCGCAAGGAAATGTTGCGGTAACATCCGGATTAACAGAGGACAAAAACGAGGTACTCCTAGTATTTGTTCAGTTTAAAGACGAACTTAAAAAATTTGTTTTTATACAAGAATATGTAAAAAAACAAGTTAGCTCGGAATTAGGCATTCAAGTCGATTATGTCCTGCCAAGTGATACTTTTCCAAGGACAAGTACTGGGAAGGTGCAAAGGTTTTTATTAAGACAACGTTTTGAACAGGGAAATTTTCAGCTAGTTCAAACTGAATTAGAGCAACTAAATAATGATGAAGTACAACAAGCGTATGAAACAGTAAACTCTCTTGAATTAAAGATTAGAAAAATTTGGAGTGACGTGTTGAAGCTTGAAGAGGGAATGATCAGCAAGAAAGCGACATTTCGCTCACTTGGGGGGAATTCAGTCAAGGCGTACCTATTGCTACAACGGTTTTCAGAGATAACTGGACAAGATGTAGGACCAAAAATTCTTTTGAAATGTGAGACAATCGAAGCAACAGCTAGTTTTTTAAAAGAAAATTATATGGATACCAAAAGAACAACTGAACAATTAACAGTCAAACAAGAAGAGCCTATAAATGAAAATTCTGAAAATGAAATAGTGATTACGGGGTTATCTTTACGTTTTCCAGATGCTGAAAATAAAGATGCTTTTTGGACAAATTTGGTAAACGGGAAAAATAGTGTAAAACGAGTTTCTCACTACCGAAAACAGCTAGTAGATGATGAAAGCTGGAATAATTGGCTAGGAGAAATTGAAGGCGTTGATGAATTTGACTATGATTTTTTTAGAATAACTAAAAATGAAGCGAATTGTATGGATCCCCAACACAGGATTCTTCTGGAGTTAGCATACCAAGCTTTAGAAGAAGCTGGAGAGATTACTGAAGAGTTAGAAGAAAAAAGAATTGCAACATATGCAGCTGTTTCTAGTAATTTTTTCCCATTCGTACTTCATTATGCTAACAAGCATGGAGTAGAGAAATTATCAGAAAAAACATTGGTCAGAAACTTGAATAATGTAATTGCTGCTGCGATATCTCATGAATTTAATTTTGTCGGACCAGCATTGGCTATCGATACAGCATGTTCTTCTACCTTAGTAGCTATCCATGAAGCGGCAGAAAAAATAAGGACAGGAAAAATAGATGGTGCGGTTGTAGCAACTTCTAATGTGATTTTTAGTAAGAGTATTCATGATTTAGCAGATTTAGGTGGAATACTTAGTAGCAATGGTCAATCAAGAGTATTTGATAAAGATGCAGATGGATCAGCTTTGGGTGAAGGAGCAATGGTTGTTTACTTAGAGCGTAAAAAAGATGCAGTCAAAAATAGAAAGCATATCTACGGACTTATCAAAGGCAGTGCTGTTAACAATGATGGCTATTCCCTTAGTATTATGGCTCCAAATCCTAAAGGGCAATATCAAGTTTTATCAGAAGCTTATAAAAATGCAGGAGTGTCCCCTTATGATTTAGGAATGTATGAAGCACACGGAACAGGTACTGAAATTGGTGATCCAATTGAAATTAGTGCTTTAAGCAAATTATTTAAAGAGTATCAATCTTCTAATACGGGAAGAATCGGGATTGGTTCAGCTAAAACGAATATTGGACACCTACTTCCAAGTGCAGCAGGAGCTAGTTTGGCTAAAGTTTTACTTTGTTTACAACACAAACAACTAGTACCGTCACTACATTTGGAAGAGTTGAATCCCAAGTTACTGCTACATGAAACACCTTTTGAAGTGATTAGCAAAGTTCAAGAATGGAAGAATTCAAATGGGAAGAATCGATGCGCTGGTATTAATTCTTTAGGATTGGGCGGTACAAATGCACATATGGTGATAGAAGAATGGATAGATACTGAAATTGAAGTGCCAAATCAGGACTATTATGTGATGACGGTTTCAGCAAAAACTAAAGAGAGTTTGCAAGTACAAAAAAAAGCGTTATTGCAGTTCATGCAAGAAAATCCAGAGAAGATTCCTAATATTGCTTATACAAGAAATTGTTGTAGAGTACATTATAGTAAACGAGCAGCTTGCATTGTGACTAAGTCAGGAGAAATCATTGAAAACTTTAAAGACGGCACTACCATAAAATTAAGTGATCCAAAAATTTCATTTTTATGGGATTCGATTGCAGAAAATCTTACTTGGGAGAAAATGGAACAACTTCTAACTGTAAAAAACAGCTTAGGAAACATGGGAGAAGTCATTTCAGTAAGAGATTCTATGTTACTGAAAAGTTTGAATATTTCGAAAAAAACGATTGAGGAAATCAATGACTATAAAACAGATATCTTGGTAACTTTAGATGGAAAAACAAATGAGAGTAAAAACTATCATACGTTGATTTCACTGAATAAATATCAACATATTCTAACTAATTTATTGAAAGATCTTTATTTATTAGGAGCCTCAATTGATTGGAAAGAATTGTATAAACAAGATAATTATAAAATAATACAAGTTCCTCACTATGAATTTGCTAAAGAAAAAGTGTGGATCGGACAGGAAGAATAATATGACTAGAGAAGAAATTGTAGAAACAATAAAAAATGAACTTGCAACTATTTTAAATATTGAAATAGATCAAGTTGATGAAGAGACTAACTTTTTAAAAATTGGGTTATCTTCAGTTCAAGCATTGAAAGTTATTAATAGATTGAGAAAGCAGTTTTCAGTTGAAATAAATCCAGCCGTTATTTTTGAATTTAAAAGAGTCGGAGATATTGCCGACTATTTAAAAAATGAACTGGGGTAGTGAGGTTAAAGGATGAACTACGGATTATTATTTCCTGGACAAGGTAGTCAATACACGCGGATGAATCAGCTCGCTCAATGCGATAAAAAAATTGTGGATTCTTTGTTGGAAGAAGCATCTGATATTTTAAATTTAGATTTAAAAAAAGAACTGTCTGAAAAAACAATGAAAGAGCTTACACAATCTGAAATTGCCCAACCAGCGATTGTTGTATTAAGTCATGCGCTATTCTTAGATTTTATGCAAAGAACTCAGCAAAAACCAACAGTGTTATTAGGACACAGCTTGGGAGAAATCAGTGCTTATCTTGCTTCTGAAAGTCTTACATTTTCTGAAGCTGTTGCGTTTGCTCAAAACAGAGGGAAGCTTATGGCAAGTACGGATGATGAATTAAAGGGAAGTGCGTCTTTAGTAGTGGATATTTTACCTGAATTATTGGAAGAATTAATCAGAGAGTGTAATAGTACAGAAAATTTGATGATTTCCGGCTATAATTCCGAAAAACAATCGATTGTTGTTGGCCAAGAAGAAGAATTAGAGCAATTAGAAAAATTAGTTGAGTCTCAAGGCGGACAAATTATTCCGTTTCGTATGATACCTATGAAAGAAGCCAGGCCATTTCACAGTCCGTTTGTCACGATGAAACTGGATAAATTGAGAGAAATAGTTGAAACATTGACTGTTGCCCAACCTAAAGTAACTGTTTATTCAACTGTTAGTGGTGAGTTGGTAAGTAATGAAAAGGAGATAAAAGCGAACCTGATAAAGCAATTGGTTTCTCCGGTTTTATGGCTACAAGGATTAAAGAAAGTATCCAAAATGGATGTTTCATATTTAATAGATATTGGACCTAATAAAATTATGCGAAATCTCGTTTTTGAAAATTCATTCAAGATTTCAAGTCTTGCTTATGATGATATAGAAGATAATAAAAAAATACGAGAATTATTGACAAAGGAGGAGAGAACAGTTGAGCAATGGACAGAATAAGATGGCTGAATACAACCTGAGAGTTAAAAAAATATTGCCAGGCGGTGTTCATTATAATTTTAACATGCCTTGGGAAGAAACGCCGATTCATTTTATCAATACAAAAAATAGTCGGGTTTGGGATATGAACAATAAAGAATATTTAGACTTGTATGCTCGTTTTGGTGCAATGATTGTGGGTCATAATAACCATGAATATAATGAAACTTTAAAAGAATGCATTGATCGAGTATTATCGGTCAGTCACTGTGACTTAGATGCTGAGGTATTAGAATTAATCACTAAATTCGTTCCATCTGCTGAGATGATTCGGTTTGGTTTATCTGGAACAGAAATGGTACAAAATGCATTACGTTTAGCACGGGCATATACGCATAAAAATAAATTCATTCGATTTGAAAATCATTATCATGGAAATGCAGATAATATTATGGGAGGTAAGCAGCATTCAGTTGAAACACCTATTCCAGAGGATTTTCTAGGAGACTTAAAAGGAACTTTAGGTCGAGCAGATGACATCATGGCTCAACAATCGTATCTAATTCCTTGGAATGACGAAGAGTGTTTAGAAAAGTTATTAAAGGAAAAGTCATCTGAAATTGCTGCAATCATTACAGAGCCGGTTTGTGTTAATGGAGGGTCTGTAATGCCAAAAGAGGGCTATTTATCTAAAATGCGGCAGTTATGTGATCAATACGGTGTGCTTCTGATTTTTGATGAGATTATTACTGGATTTAGAATGGGATTAGGTGGAGCACAGAGTTATTTTAATGTTATACCTGATCTTACGATATTAGGAAAGGCATTAGGTGGTGGTGGTGTTCCAGTGTCAGCACTTGCAGGAAAAAAAGAGATTATGGAGTTGCTGATTGAAAAAAAAGTGATTCATGCTGGGACATTCAATGGTTATACATTAGGGACTTTTGCTATAAAAGCAACATTGGAGTGTTTAAGTCGAAATGACGGAGAAGCTTTAAAGACAATGAATACTTATACTGCACAATTACATCAAATTTTAAGAGATAAGGCAAAGAAAGTTGGAATGCCATTAGTGGTTCAAGGTCCGTTAGGTTGCGGGGCATATCATTGTTGTGAAAAAGAATTAACTTCTCCATCAGATTACACATTTGATATCACTTCTCTAGATATCATTTTGAATGCAGAGTTAGCTAAACAAGGAGTTCTAATGTCTAGTTTATCTAGAATTTATCCAAATATTTTATTAAATAAAGAAGATGTTGAATGGTTTGATTACAGAGTCGAGAAAGCGTTACTTGAAACAAAAAAAGTTTATGATGAAATTAATAATTAATCGATGAATGAAAAGAAGGGAATAGATAGTAAATATAGCTGTCTATATACGTGAAGAATAATGAAAGAAAAAAAGAGGTACCTAGCAACATACTTATTACTAGCGTTTGGAATTTGCTGGGGAATTTTAGCTGTTTATTTTATTTTTAATGACACATTAAAAACTATCTTTGGTGAATTAACTTTAGCTAATCCTTTGGTAATGATTGCCCTTTATGCACCAACATTATCAGGCTTAATTGTCTATTTTATGCAGGGAGGAGCAAAAGGGGTTAAAGGTGTTTTAGGAAGACTGATTCCAAGGAAAAAAGATTTATGGTGGTTTCCATTTTTATTTGTTATTGCATTGTTATTCTATGCAGTGATGCATTATGGGTCAAAAATTTTAGGATTTGAGGTGCCTGATAACGATTTTACTCTAGCAGAGATGGTAAGAGAAGCATTTATCAACCTTTTTGAAGAGACAGGGCTGATTGGTGGAGCATTTGGTTGGGTTGGATTTTTGCTTCCTTATCTACAAACAAAGTTTAAAGATAATAAAATTCCAGCATTGCTTACAGGATTTGCATTTGGATTTTTCGTGTTACCTGGATACGTCGTCAGCTCATTTGAAACAGCAACTTTATATCCGTTTTACGTTGCTCAATTAATGGCGTTTATGTTGTTTTTTAGTTATATATTTAATGCAACTGAGGGGAGTATTTTGATGTTCATTTATACTTTCTGGCTAATTGCTTCGGGGAGCCGTTTAAAATTATATTATTTTGATCCTAAAGTACAGATATTACAATTAGTCTTTTTCTGTATTTTGAGTGTCATGATGTATCAGTTAGCAAAAAAAGGAATTATTGAACAAAAGTTGCAACTATTTCCAGATTATATCTATCAAAAGCAGTCTGAAAAAGGTGAACAGCCGATAGAAAAGGAGGAAGTAGTATAGGTTCAGCTTATACGAAAGTATTTTGAAAAAAGAAATGTTTAATCATCTATCTCCTGGAACTAGTGATACTCGTTTGATTTGTTTTCCTTATTTAGGCGGATACTCTCATGCCTTTAATGAACTTGCGAATAAATTGGATAGTTCTATTGACTTATGGGCTGTAAATCCACCAGGACATGGAGGCTGTCCCTATCCTTTGGTTGAAGATGTAGAGGAGGTTGTTGATACGTACATGAAAGAGCTTCCTGAACTATTAACTAATTCCACTGTTTTGTTGGGTTACAGTATGGGTGGTATCGTAGTTTATCATTTAATGAAGAGAATTCTTTCGATGCCAGAATTGAAAAATAAAATTCCTAAGAAGCTAATTATATTTGCTTGTGGTTCACCAGATACCTTTACTGAGTCTAATGTTTCAAAGATCCCAGATGCTCAAGTGGTTGAAAGAATAGATGGTTATGGTGCCCTTCCAGAAAAAATCAAACAAAATAAGGCTATTATGAGGTATTTAATGCCGATTTTTCGAGCAGATTGTCAGGTATTAGATTCTGCTCAAAATAAAATGATTGAACCATTTAGAAGTGATGTAACGTTTATCTTGGGAACAAATGATCAAAAGATTAGAATACACATGGTGACTAGTTGGAGAAATTATTTTGAAAATCCTATACAAGTTAAATTGTTAAATGGTTATTCTCATATGTTCATTCATGATGATCCGGATCAAGTTGCTCAGATTATTGAAAAACAACTTTTTTAATACTAAATAAGGGTAGAGAGCAGGCGTAGGAAATGAAAATTGCTATGGTGCAAATGAATATCCAGTTACAAAATAAAAAAAAGAATTTTTCAAGAATGAAAGAATATATCAAAAATAGAGAACCTGTTGATTTGATCCTTTTCCCTGAGATGTCACTAACTGGTTTTAGTATGGATGAAGTAGCATGTTTGAATGAAGCAGATGAATATCACAAACAGATCAAACTACTTGCAAAGGAAGAGAAAGTAATGATTGGCTATGGTTGGGTCCAGAACCAAAATTTAGATAAGCTTGCGGAAAATCATTATGTAATCATTGATGAAAACGGTGTAGAAATAATGGATTACACTAAGATACATCCCTTTTCATTTGCAAAAGAGAACAATCATTATCAAGCTGGCAATCAAATCGCTTTAAAAAAAATCAAGGGATTTATGTGTAGTATCTTTATCTGTTATGACTTAAGGTTTCCAGAAATATTTCAAGCTGTTTCAAAAAAAGCCGAATTCATTATTATTGCTGCAAATTGGCCTCACGAAAGAATCGAACAATGGCATGCACTTTTGATAGCTCGAGCGATAGAGAATCAAGTTTATATTGCAGGAATAAATTGCGTGGGAACTCAAAATGGAAATCAATACAGCGGTAATACCCTACTAGTGCACCCTTCTGGAAAAATTATAAAAGAAGGTCAATCGCATGAAGAGATTTTATACTGTGAGTTAATAAATGATGTGGCGAAAATTCGTCAATCATTTCCAGTAAAGCAAGACCGCAAAGAAAAATTTTATATTAGATTAATGAATCATAACTTAGAATAAAGACTAAAAAGGAGGGATAGAAAATGAAAGTTGGAATTATCGGGGCTGGGGTAATGGGACAAGGTATTGCAGAAAGATTCAGTGTATACGGTTGGCAAGTTATATTAATAGACAAGGATGATGCTATTCTTGAACAAGCGAAGGACAGTATTTTTAGAAGCTTAAAACTAAAGCAAATGTTCAAACAAAAAATAAACCCAAAAGAATGTTTAGAGAAAATAGCTTTTGCAACATCTTATAACGAGATAGCTGACGTTAAATTTGTGATTGAAAATGTGACAGAAGAAAAAGAAATAAAAAAATCAGTGTATCAATTATTAAATAATAATTGTAATGAAGAATGTATTTTTATGGCTAATACGTCATGTGTACCAATCTCCTGGATAGGAAATATAAGCGGTCGTCCGGACAAAGTAATAGGTGTACATTTCATGAATCCTGCACCAGTAAAAAATTTTACAGAGGTCATCTTAGGATTATTTACATCTGAGAAAACGAAAGAGAAGGTTATTAACCTGTTAGCCTCAATCGATATTGCTGCTGAAGTTGTAAAAGATAGTCCAGGTTTTGTCTCTAATCGCTTATCCCACTTGTTCATGAATGAAGCAGCATTTTTAGTACATGAAAATGTGGCTACACCAGAGCAAATAGATCGTATTTTTGAAGAAGGTTTTGGACATAAAATGGGTCCTTTAAAAACTGCAGATTTAATTGGATTGGATACTGTGCTTGATTCTCTAAAAATATTATATGACGAATATGAAGATCCAAAATTTCGTGCATCGCCTTACTTAAAACAATTGGTTTCAGTAAACTATCTTGGAAGAAAATCTGGGCAAGGATTTTATAAATATTATTGAATTAAAAAAATAGAAATAGAGGTAAAAAAATGCAAAATAAAGAAAAAATAAGGGGATTTTTAACTAATTTTATTACAAACTATGATTTAGCAGATGATGAAAATATTTTTGAAAAAGGACTAGTAAGTTCCTTATTCGCAATGCAGTTGGTCATGTTTTTAGAAAAAGAATTTTCTATTTCAATTAGTAATGAAGAACTGGATATTGATAATTTCAAAGATGTTAATTCAATTGTTAATTTAGTAGATTCAAAACAATCATAGGAGGTTCAGCTTGAAACAAAAAAAGATAAAATGCGTTGTTTGGGATTTGGATCTCACAATTTGGGATGGTGTTTTAACGGAGGACAAAAGAATCGAGTTACGTCCTGATGTAAAAAAAATTATTGAAACACTTGATTACCGCGGAATTCTACAATCGATAGCAAGTAAAAATGATGAAAAATTAGCCGAGAAAAAATTAAAAGAATTTGGTTTATATGATTATTTTATTTATCCAGAAATTAATTGGCATGCTAAATCAGTTTCAATCGATAAAATTGCATCTTCGATAAATATTAGTAAAGATACAATTGCTTTTATCGACGATCAGGAGTTTGAAAGAAATGAAGTAAGTTTTTCTCATTCAGAAATTTTATGTATTGATGGTGAAAAGTTAGATGGATTATTGGAGATGAGCGAGTTTAATCCGACGTTCATTACTGTCGATTCAAAAAATAGAAGACAAATGTATCAACAAGATATTGAGCGGAATCAAATTGAGGAAGCTTTTGAGGGAACAAAAGAAGCTTTTTTAAAAACGTTGAATTTAAAAATGACAATTACTGAGGCAAAGGAAGAAGATTTAAAGCGAGTTGAAGAACTTACGATTCGCACAAGTCAGCTAAACTCAACAGGAACAATTTATTCGTATGAGGATCTTCAAAAGTTACTATTTTCGAAAACACATAAAATGTTTGTAGTGCAATTAGATGATAAATATGGATCCTATGGGAAAATTGGATTGGCTTTGATCGAAACGATAGAAGAGGTATGGACGATTAAATTACTGATCATGTCTTGTCGTGTTATTTCAAGAGGAGTAGGCAATGTTTTATTGTACTATGTTATGAATAAAGCAAGAAAAAAAGCAATAACATTACAAGCGGAATTTATTCCAACTGATAGAAATAAAATTATGTATATCACGTATAAATTTAGTGGATTTAAAGAAGTAGAGAAAACAGGTGAGCAACTAATTTTTGAGGCTGATTTAACTCATGAAAAAGAATTACCTGAATACGTTTATTTGCCAAAGGAGAAATGAAAAATGGATTTTAATTTATCATCAGACCAAAAAGAATATCAGCAAGAAATCATTGATTTTGCTCGAGAACATTTGAATGATGAAAAATATTTTGAAACTTTTTCAGCCGAAATGTGGAAAAAAGTTTCAAAGTTTGGTTTACTAGGAGTAACGATTAGTGAAGAATATGGTGGATTAGGTGAAAGTTACTTAACAGCTGCGCTGATTTTTGAAGCTCTGGGCTACGCATGCAAAAATAATGGGTTTGTTTTTGCCTTAAATAATCACATTTGGGTTTGCCAAAATCTTATCTATCTATACGGGACAGAACAGCAAAAACGTCAATTTCTGCCTAAGATGATTCAAGGAGATAATATTGGTTGTATTGCGATTTCAGAAGCTGAAGCCGGATCGGATGCTTTCAGTATGAAAACAAAAGTTAAGGAGGAAGAGGATTGCTATGTATTAAATGGTAGCAAGATGTTTGTATCAAACGGTCCGATTGCAGATACTTTTATCGTTTTTGCTGTTTCAACTGATAAAGATCCTGTTTCCTTATCTGCATTTATAGTTGAAAAAGGAATAGAGGGTTTTCAGATTGGTGAAGATATCAAAAAAATGGGACTAAATGCCTGTCCAACCAGTGAAATCGTTTTGGAAAATTGCCGTATTCCTAAAAATAATCTATTAGGTAAATGGAACCAAGGTTCATATATTATGACTGCCGCATTAGAGTGGGAGCGATGCTATGAATTTGCTCCTCACGTGGGAACTATGACAAGAATTATTGAAGAATGTAACGAACAAGCTACCGGTAGAAAGCAGTTTGGAAAACCAATCGGTGACAATCAAGCTATTTCTCATAAGATTGCTCAAATGAAAATTAATCAGGAAATGAGTCAACTGATGCTTTACAAAATTGCGTGGTTAAAAGATCAAGGAAAAACAGCATTCTTGGAAACATCTATTTTCAAAGTTTTTGTTAGTGAACATTACATTCAAGCATGCCGAGATGCTTTGCAAATTTTCGGTGGGTACGGTTATACAACAGAATATGGCATTGAACGTGAATTAAGAGATGCGCTAGCTTGTAGTATTTATTCTGGCACCAATGAGATGCAGAAAAATACAATTTATCGTGTTAACTTAATTAATAACGGAAAATTGTAACCATCTTGGAGGGAGTTGTATAGATGAGACTAGTAGTCTGTTTAAAAATTGTGAGAACAAAGTATGTTTATCCAAATGAAGAGAGAAATGAAACTTTTACATTAAATCCGTATGATCACGCAGCTTTATTGGATTGTTTAAAGCTTAAAGAAGCAACTGGTTGTGAGGTGATTTGCCTTTCAATGGGATCAAACCCAACTAAGGATGTGTTATTAAAAACAATCGCATTAGGTGCTGATCGTGCGATTTTGCTAAGTGATTCAAAATTTTCTGGAGCGGATACAGTGGCAACTTCAAAAGTATTAGCTGAAGCAATCAAAAAAATTGGGTACATTGATTTACTCGTTTGCGGTGAAAAATCGGTTGACGGAGAAACGGGACAAGTTGGTTTTGGAATCGGAGAATGTTTAGGTATTCCTTGTATTTCTCAAGTAACTGAAGTTCTGGACAATAAAAACGATAGAGTGATACTAGATAAAAAAGCTGGAAATCTGATCCAAACAGTTAGTGCACAATTGCCTGTTCTTTTATCTTATGAAACACTTACACTGAGTAAACTTACAGTTGGTTTATTAGCATTAAAAAAATCTAAAAGGGAAGGAATTGAAATTTGGGATGCTGAAAGCTTAGGAATCGATCCGCTACTTTGCGGAATCAAAGGTTCAAAGACAAAGGTTTGGCGTATTGAAAAGGAAAAAAAACAAAAAAAATATCAAAAAATCGAAGGAACAGTCGAAGAAAAAGTGAATCATTTAATGAAAATATTGAATGCGACAGAAAGGGTTTGACATGGTTACAAAAAATATTTTAGTTATTAACGATTGTTCAAAACAATGTGATGATGAACACGCATTACAGCTAATTTCTAAAGCTCATGACTTATCAATACAAATGGCTTGTCGAGTGGAGGTCCTTTGCTTTGGTATAAACGAATGTGCTGATGAAATGAATCGTTTATACGAATATGGAGCAGATTCTATCTATTTCTACAAAAACACTTCTGTTGGTTTAACTGATTATCGACATTTTGCAGAGGTAGTATCGACTCATATCAACAAACAAATGCCTGAATTAGTATTGATTCCTACGTCAACAATGGGAAAGAGTTTATCATCTATCTTGTCGAACCGTTTTGGAGCTGGACTAACAGCTGACTGTATTGATATTCAATTATCAGAAAAGCAAGAATTGATTTTTATTCGAGCGGCTATGAGCGATACAGTTCTTGCTAAAATTGTTTGTATCAATTGTGAACTTAAATTAGGAACGGTAAAACCAAATGTTTTTAAATCAAAAAAAAGAACAACTGCTAGACAAGAGATTTACGAAAAAATAGATTTTGAGACGAGAATAAATACCCCGTTATATACAGTACTATCTACCCGTCAATATGCTCAAAAATGTTCTGTTGATTTTAATAGATATTCAACTATCTTTTGTCTTGGGCGTGGTGTAAAGGATCAACAAAATATTGATAGGTTTTTTGCTTTAGCTGAAAAAATGCAGGTAGGTATTGCGGTGACAAGAACGTTGGTTGAAGAAAATCTAGTTGATAAAGAATACCAAGTTGGGCAATCTGGGAAAAGTATTTCGCCTAAGATTTATGTTAGTTTCGGTTTATCTGGAGCTAGTCAACATATTGTGGGAATAAAAAATGCTGATGTTATTGTCGCTGTGAATCACGATAAAAATGCACCTATCTTTGATTTTTCAGATATTGTTGTTGAAGAAGATTTAAATCTGATCTTAGCGGAAATGGAAGCCAGATTCATCCAATAGAAAAGAGGTGATAAGGATCGTTGTAACTGAAAGAAAAAATTTTCGAAGTTTTCTAGTAATGTGGTTTGGCGAAATGATTTCCAGTATAGGTAGTGGACTTTCTGCTTTTGGAATTGGTATTTTAGTATTTCAAATGACAAGTACAGCAACAAGTGTTTCTTTGGTAACATTTTTCTCTTTTGTACCTGCGATTGTTTTAAGTCCAGTTGCTGGTGTTTTGGCTGATCGATACAATCGAAGGACGTTAATGATCGTAGGAGATTTATTTTCAGCACTAGTATTGTTAGTCATGTGGTTTTTAATGATCAATACAACGATCCAGATTTGGCAGATCTGCTTATGTATTGGTTTGAACTCGGTTTTTGTATCATTGATCGATCCTTGTTATCGTGCTACGGTGACCGATCTATTATCAGAGGAAGAATATTCTAGAGCCAGCGGACTCATTCAGCTAGCTTCTTCAGCAAAATTTTTGCTAGCTCCTTTGGCAGCAGGATTTTTACTCACTTTCGTAGAAGTTTCTACTCTTGTTATGTTCGATATTTGTACAGTTTTTTTGACTATTATTACACTATATTATGTAAAAAAAACAGTGGAATTACCTACAACAAAAATAAAAAACAAGAATCATGTATTGGCAGATTTAAAAAGTGGTTGGCAGGTGATTCATAAACAATATGGTGTTTTGGTGTTGCTCTTAATTATGTCAACAGTTACTTTCTTTATAGGTTTTATTGAAACACTTTTTACACCAATGTTACTGTCGTATACATCTGTGCAGGTTTTAGGAACGATACAGTCAATTGGTGCAATAGGAATGTTGGTAAGCAGTGTGTTTATAGGTATCTTTAATTTGAATAAGCATTTACGTCGGAACATGATCATTTGTTTAGCTCTTGCTGGTATATTTATAATTTTGATTGGTTCTACGACTAATGTAATAGTTATAGGTTGGATGCTGTTTTTATTCTTCTTTACGCTTCCTTTTATTAACACAGGTATAGATGTACTGATAAGAGGAAACATTCCTAATGAAGCCCAAGGGCGTGTTTGGGGAATTGTTTCTGTTATTTCACAGTTAGGCTATGTTTTTGCATATGCAACTTCAGGGATTTTAGCTGATTATGTATTCAATCCTCTCTTAAAAAAAGAAGGGATACTTGCAGAGTCATTTGGGAAAATTATTGGTGTAGGACCTTCAAGAGGAATCGGATTGTTATTTATGATTTTAGGATTGGGAACGATAATTCTATCGTGTTGTTTATGGAAGTCTAAAGAAATCAACCGCTTAGAAAAAAATAGACTTAAAAAGGAGTAATACATGAATTTCAGATTATTGAAGAGAGATTTTTTACGTAAAAAAAGTACAACAAGTCTGATAATATTGGGCATTGCATTGGCAACTTTTTTCATTGCTACTGGTTTTTTTATCACTTCGACGCTTATAAAAAGTATTGATGACTTATTTAAAGTAGCTGAAGTGCCAGATGTTGTTCAAATGCATAAGGGGAATATTGATGAAAATAAGATAACAGATTTTGCAACATCAAGTGGACTAGTCAAAAAAATGCAAACACCGAAAATACTTACTGTGGACGGTAAAAATCTGCGGATTAATGATCATGTACAAACAAATTCTGTGATGGATGTTTCATTTGTCCATCAAAATAAAGAATTTGATTATCTACTAAATATGGAAAATAAACCGGCAAAAATTGCAGAACAGCATATCGGTGTTCCTGTTTATTATTATGAACAATATCAATTAAAAAAAGGTGAAAAAATAGCTGTAACATTCGATGGTAAAAAATATGAATTTATCATTTCCGAATTCATTCGAGATGGTCAGATGAATCCGTCAGGCGTTTCTTCTAAGCGTTTTTTGATTAATGATAAAGACTATGAAACTTTAGCAAAGACAGCGACTGAATTTGAGTATTTGATTGAATTCCAGTTAAAAGATCGAAAAGATGTTGCTGCTTTTCAAACAATGTATGCTGAAAATAATCTACCTCAGCAAGGGCCAATGGTAGATTGGAATATATTTAAGCTACTTAATGGTTTATCTGATGGAATTGTTGCTTTGATTATCGTATTTATTAGCCTTCTATTGATTTTAGTATCTATGCTGGCTTTAAGATTCACATTTTCAATTACTTTGGAAGAAGATATGGCAGAGATTGGTGCATTGAAGGCAATTGGTGTTAGACCTAAACAAATCAAACGAATCTATTTATTAAAATATATGACGATTACATTATTAGGCTCTTTTATTGGTTATGTAGGTTCGATTTTTACTTCTGATTTATTTGTGGGAAACATGACCCTTTATTTAGGGGAAACGCCAAAAACAATGTTTTCATATCTAATCCCATTATTATCCATTCTTTTCGTTTCCTTGGTGATTTACCTGTTTTGTCAAAGTATTTTAAAGCGAATAAATAAAATTTCAGCAGTCGATGCATTAAAACAAAATAATACCAAAAAGAAAAAACGCTTTTTATTAAGATTATCTAAGAATAGAATAGTCAATACACATATCTTTTTAGGTCTAAAAGATGTGATTGAAAAATTTTCCTCGTATCTCTTTTTGATTACATTGTTTATTATTGGTACATTTATTATTACAATTCCGTTGAATATGTACAATACAATGAATTCATCCTCTTTTATTTCTTATATGGGGGTTGGACAAAGTGATATCCGGATCGATTTACAAACGGTTAATCAGATGGATGAAACCTATAATCAAATCGTCAAGAAACTAGAGAGCGATAATGAAATAAGCCAATTTACGGGGTACACAACGTATCGTTTGAAAATTCAAAATGATGAAAATATCTGGGAGACAATCAATGTTGAATCAGGCGATTATCAAACGTTCCCACTTACTTACCTTAAAGGAAAAGCTCCTTCTGATGAAAATGAAATTGCACTATCTTATTTGAATAGCCAAGAGTATAAAGCGAATGTTGGAGATACAGTTCAGCTACGATCAGAGACAGGAGATATTAATTGCAAGGTGACAGGTATCTATCAAGATATTACTAATGGCGGTAAGTCTGCCAAAGGAAATGTCAAAGGGAGCTCAGAAGAGTTGATGTGGTATATGTTAAATATAAAATTGACTAATGACGTGGTCAAAGAGAAAAAGGTAAAAGATTTAAGTAAAATTTTTAACAATGTAAAAATAACAGATATGGATGACTACATGCATCAAACTTTAGGAAATACCATCAAACAGATACACATGATGACAATTCTCGCTACGGTTATCGCAACTATTTTAATTGTGTTGCTGAGTATGCTTTTCTTACAGCTATTACTTGTAAGGAATCAAAAAGAAAATGGTATAAAGTTAGGAATAGGGACAACTGTAAAAGAACTAACATTGCAATTTATGTCGGGAGTGATGTTTGCTTCTGTAGTGGGAGTTATTATTGGGACAGTATTATCTAATACATTAGGAGCAACCTTAGTTAGTTTATTGAGTTCATCATTTGGGATGCCCAAAATTGCATTTACTATTTTGCCTGTACAAGTTTATTTATTAGTACCGATATTCCTGTTGGCAATCGTTATGTTTTCGACGACAATATGTTTTCATTTTGCATTTAAAAATAAGAATATTATAGAACGAATTAAAAATTAATTAAGGTGCTGTAATTGGTTCGATAGAAATATGAATAAAAAACAGGAGGAAATTATGAGTCAGACAATAGTCGAAGTCAACAAGTTAAATAAGGTATTTAAACAAGGTAAAAATCAAAAGGTTCATGTTTTAAAAGATATAGATGCAAAAATTGAAAGAGGAGAGTTTCTATCAATTATGGGTCCCTCTGGATCCGGTAAAACAACTTTTTTATATAATATAAGTGGAATGGACAGAATGACTTCAGGTAACGTCTTGTTAAATGGAGAAGAGATTGCAGACAAAAGTGAAGCAGAATTAGCAAAGTTAAGGTTAACTCGTATGGGCTTTATTTTTCAAGATATTTACTTATTAAGAAATCTCAACTTATTCGATAACGTTATTTATACAGGATATATTGCTAAAAATAGAAAAAAAGAGGAAATAGACGAGCATGCAAATCAATTAATGAAACGAATGGGAATTGATGAGATCAAATCTCATGACATTACTGAGGCTTCAGGTGGTCAATTACAAAGAGTTGGTATTTGCCGGGCGTTGATCAATGAACCAGAAATTATTTTCGGAGATGAGCCAACAGGTGCTTTAAATTCAAAAGCAACAGAGGAAATTTTGAATATTTTGTTGGACATCAACAGCGAAGGGACAACAATTGTTCTAGTAACACACGATATCAGAGTAGCTGCTCGTTCACAAAGAGTTTTATTTATGATAGATGGAGAAATTAGAGCTGAAAAACAGCTTGGTAAATTTAACAAAGAAGCAATTGATTCTAATGAACAATTAACGAAACGGGAAGAACAAATGAATCAATGGCTGAAGCAAAATGGTTTTTAATCGTAAATTAATGTGTTGAAGGAGAGTGAGAAAATGAAACAAAAAAGTAATTTCAACTATTTTATGGCTCTTTGGATCGGAGAACTAGTTTCGTTAGTTGGTAATGGTCTAAGTTCCTTTGCTCTAAGTATTTATGTATACCAGCAAACTGGAGAAGCAACTCATTTGTCGCTACTAACACTGTTTTCTTTTTTGCCAAGTGTATTACTTACACCGATAGCTGGTGGCTTAGCTGACCGATTTAATCGCCGAGTATTAATGTTGATTGGAGATTCTCTTTCAGCCGTTGGTTTAATATTTATTTATTTTCACATACAAAATGGGACAAGCAGTTTTACGATTATTGTCATTGGTGTAACGATCAGTTCTATTTTTTCTTCTCTACTTGAACCAGCTTATCGAGCGACGATTACTGAAATTTTGACACCAGATGAGTTTTCAAAAGCTAGTGGATTGGTTCAACTAGCTGGAGCAGCAAAGTTTTTATTTGCTCCCTTACTTGCGGGAATTCTATTACAATTTATGTCTATTGAGAAAATTTTATTGATTGATATCAGTACCTTTTTTGTAACAGTTGCTAGTATTTTATATGTTATGCGTGCCAAAAAGACAACAGAAAAGAAAGAACAGCATGAAGAACCGTTCTTGTTATCTTTAAAAAATGGCTGGGATTACATGATGAAGAAACAGGGGATTATAGCGTTGATTTTAGCGATGACAATTGTCTCGTTTAGTATGGGATTTCTTCAAACTTTGATCAAACCGCTGCTACTTTCTAGCCTTAATGTTGCTCAAGTAGGGACATTTGAATCGTTTGCGGCAGTTGGAATGTTGGTTAGTAGTTTGGCTATCGGACTAACTAAACGTAAATGGCAGTTGCAACAGACTCTGGGAAAGGCATTGCTATTTTCCGGTTTAGCTATCTCCTTGTTAGGAGTGAACTTTCCAATCGTTTTCTTGGGGTTGGCAGCATTTTGTTTTTTCTCCTTTCTTCCATTTATCAACATGAGTGCTGATGTATTATTACGAAGTAATGTGGATGAAGCCTTTCAAGGCAGAGTTTGGGGGATAACTGGTTTAGTTTCTCAATTTGGTTTTGTAATTTCTTATGCTATTTCGGGCCCTCTTGCTGATTATTTATTTATACCAATATTTGCTACAAACGGAATTTTAGCACCATCTCTTGGAAAAATATTTGGGGTAGGGAATAGTAGAGGGATCGGGTTCTTATTTTTCATCACCGGTATCTTATTAAGTTGCACAGGAGTATATTTCTCTAAAAGTTCTAAAATAAACTTGCTAAGTAAGAATGCAGATGTTATTAGAGATCAGGCAGTCGAAGCAGAGATGAATGAATCATTTAGTGAGTCTGAACTTTCATAATTTATCTATTTAAGGGCTTTAATAAAATTGAATTGAGGAAATAAGTATAGTTGGAAAGGAATTGATTAAATGGAGACACTGTTATGTGTGAAAGGTTTAGAGAAAAGTTATGGGGATAAAAAAGTTGTTCAGGGTATATCTTTTGAAATCGATAAACAGGAAATTTTATGTTTCTTAGGTCCGAATGGTGCTGCCAAAAGTACAACCATTAATATTATTTGCGGTACACTTAATTTAGATAAAGGTGAAATTCTTTATAAAGGCGAATCTATCTACAAAGATTTAAAAAATTTCAAAAAACAGTTAGGAGTTGTTCCTCAAGATCTAGCTTTGTACGAAGATCTAACTGCAGAACAAAATGTAAAGTTTTTCGCGTCTTTATATGGATTAAAAGGTGATAGCCTGCAAGCAGGTATTGATTTTTCCTTAGAGTCTGTTGGGTTAGTGAGTAAAAGAAAAGAAAAAGTACATACTTTTTCAGGAGGAATGAAAAGAAGATTAAATATTGCTTGTGCAATTGCTCATCGTCCTAACCTATTAATCATGGATGAGCCAACAGTAGGAATTGACCCGCAATCTAGAAATCATATTTTAGAGTCAATAAGGAAAATGAGAGAGAATGGAATGACTATTCTTTATACAACCCATTATATGGAGGAGGTTGAAGAAATATCTACTCGAATTATTATAATGGACCATGGTGAGATTATCGCTACAGGGACAAATGAAGAGCTGAAACGGCTGTCTGGTAATAAAAAAATTATGATCGATTTAGACAAAGTCGGAGAACTTTCATTAGAATTATTTTATGATATTGACGGCGTTGATAATGTTATTTTAAATGATAACCGCATGGAAATATTTGTTAAGCGAGATGCAGAAATTTTGGATAAAATAATTACTTGTCTGACAAAACAAAATCAAATAATTATGAATATTTCGTTACAAACTGGGAATTTGGAAAGTGTATTTCTTGATTTAACTGGGCGTTATTTAAGAGAATAAGGAGGGGAGCAAATGTATCGTTTTTTCAAAATACTCCAACAAGATACAATTAGTTTATTTATTAATCCATCATGGCTTATTATGGGATTTGCATTTCCATTTTCTCTTACTGTTATTTTAGGATTGTTAACTGAAGGAATGTATGGTGGGGAATTTAGTAGTTATGATTATTATGGCGTAACAATGATGATTTTCAGTGTATTGAATTCTGCAACATTTTCTGCAAATTGCTTTTTAGAGGAACGTGTTAAAAATCCAAATATGCGAATTATTTATTCGCCAGTACCATCATTATTTATTCCATTGGCCAAAATTATGGGAACTTTTATTTTTACTACTGTTTGTTACACTCTAACTGGAGTGATTCTCTCTATTTTGTTTGGCGCAAATTATGGTATGGGTGTAGCAGCTATTCAAGTATGGGTTTTATTTTTAGTGTTGAACTTCTTTTGTTGCTGTTTAGGGGTGCTCGTATGCTGTATTTTTAAGGATGAAGGAGTAGCAAACCAACTAATCAGTTTGATTAGTGCGTTGATTGCCATTGCTTCAGGCTTGTTTTTCCCTTTATCCAGTATTAGCAAACAAATCCAAAAATTTAGTGAGATACTTCCACTGACCAGAGTAACCGATACAATTTTTCAACTGATTTATGATGATCATACGAAAGCATTTCTGCCTAGTTTGATTATTCTAGTGATACTATCTCTAATTAGTATTATTTTTTGTGGTTACTTATTCAAAGGGGAGGATTATTTATGATAAGTATAATTAAAAATGACTGGTTACGTACTAAAAATAGTATAGCTAGGATCGGAATTATGTTTGTGCTTATTCTAGCTGTTATTATCCTTTCTTTTGTTTTATCAAATCGGACAGCAGTTGTAGCAACAGTTGCGGTTGTTGGTGAAAAAAATGAAGTGACAATTCAATCAAAACAGTTAAATATAATTTACGTAGATCAAAAGCCATTGAAATCTGAACTTGTAAAAGGTAGTTATGATGCAATTGTTTCTACTGATGGGCTAAAAGGATATACTATTGAGACCATCAAAGGTGAAAATTTCAAGTCCCAACTTACTGATGTGCTAGAAGATTCAATAAATTCAACTGATCTATCAAGTAATACAAAAGATAGTTTAGGTGTCACACTTCTCAGCTACTTACTGATGTTTTTAATGATGGCTAGCTTAACAAATATGATGTTATTTAGTGAAGAAAAAGAAAAACATCTATTGGAGCGTATTGTTACTGCGCCAATTTCCTTTGTTCGAATACTTATAGGTCATTCATTATTTGCTTTTCTTTTAATTTTTCTCCCTACATTGTGCTTTATCTTTGGTGTGAATGTAGTCTTTCAAAAAGAGTTTGGGATGTCTTATTGGCAATTAAGCCTACTGTTACTATTTGTTTGTCTATTTGCTACAAGTTTTTCTTTGTTGATTGCAGCTATTTTCAAAGAGGGTGACAAAGCCAACATGTTTGGATCACTACTCATTATTATTACAACTATGTTGTCAGGTAGTTTCTTTTCATTCGAAGGAGGTAATCTTTGGTTAGAAAAAATAATTCAGGTTATGCCTCAAAAGAGATTTATATTGTTATTCAAAGATATCGAAATAGGGAAGGACTTATCAACAGTAATCCCAAATACGGTTTATATTGGTCTATTAATTGTTCTCTTTTATGTTCTTGCAATTTTTAAAACTAAAAGAGATTATAAACTGAATTAAAATAGATAGAATATATTGTCTAGAGAGCATAAATTTTTTTATTTTAGTCAACTAGTTATGTATATTGGCTCTTATTTCATTTTATTCACACTTCAAAACAATTGTTCTGTTAAGCAAGATAAACCTAAGACAAGAGAAATTCAACCAGTATTTCCTAGAGGAAAGTTTAGTAGAGCAATTCAATTTTTTAGAGTGATACAAAGGAGTAAAAATGAAAAAAGAATATTTTTTCAAGAATATTAAAAATGAAGTTGAACAACGAATAAATAAAGAAAATGAATTTGCAATTAGCTATGTTAGGTTGTTTTTATATGGACATAGACTAATTCTCTCCAATTTAGTAGGAAAAATAGCCATAAATGATGAGGTAAAAATAAATAGTATACAAGAAAAAGGCAATCTGTTATTTACAATAGAAAGTCTGTCTGTTTGTTATGATATCGTTATGGAGGAAAGAGGGGTCATAAAAAAGATATATACGGAAGACTCTAGAGTTGTGATGTACAACACACCGATCATACTTTTAGAAGCAATTGAGTAGTTTTTACATGTTTTGACTAGATTTAAAGTTTTAATAAGAAATTTAATTATAAATTAGAAGATTAGTCTAGGGATAAAAACCTAGACTTTTTCTTTTTTAAAAAATGATCAAGAATGCATAAGAGCAAGAACTAATTGACTGATAAATAATCAGCAGCTGGAAATTGAAAAACATAAGGGCATTTTTTATGATACAATAGGGGAGGAAAAAAGTTTTAATTTGAATAAAAAAAATACCCTCTTTAGTGTTAAGGGGGTACTAATTATAAAACGCGCCCTGAGGGAATCGAACCCCCGTCTCAAGAACCGGAATCTTACGTGATATCCACTACACTAAGGGCGCAAGCACGTTTACTAGTTTAGCTGATATTTCGATAAATTACAAGGGGGAGGACCAAAATAATGAAATTTGAACAACATTTATCACAACAACAAAAACAAGTCCAAAAACTTGCAATGACCCAGCAATTACAGCAGTCGATTCAGATTTTACAGTACAATTCAGAAGAACTTTTCGCATACATAGAAGCTAAATCGCTAGAAAATCCATTGATCGATATTCACACAGAAACAAACTATGGTGATTTTCCAAGTTCCGGTAGTCGAACATATACGAATGAAGAAAATAATTATTTGAATCAAATTCCTGATGAGCATACTTCGCTTTTTGAATATTTGATCGATCAAATTCATTTGAATTATCGGGATACTTATCTGCGTACTCTAGTATTATTTTTGGTTGAATATATTGATTTAAACGGCTACTTGATGATCGACTTAGAGGAGGCAACGCTAAAAACTGGAGCAACAGCAATCGAAATGCTCGATGCTTTGACGTTGATTCAGCAATTAGATCCAGCAGGAGTTGGGGCAAGAGACTTGCATGAGTGTTTATTGCTGCAAATTGAGCGAGATGAAACAGCACCAGAGTTAGCTTATATTGTCATAGAAGAAGAATTCGATCATTTAGCTAATCGTAAATGGGGAATGATCGCTAAAAAGTTTGATGTCGCATTATCGGAGATCCAAACGATTTTTGATTACATTCAAACGTTAACACCAGCGCCAGGTAGTATTTTTGAATCCACTTCTGGGTTATATATCCGCCCAGATTTAACACTACGCATCAAAGACAAGCAGCTAACGGTTCGTTCCAATAAAACTGGCACCCCGACTATTCAGTTCCAACAAGCTTATTTTGAACGGATGGAAGCAACGGATGACAAAGAAGTGCAGGACTACATCAAGGAAAAGAAAAATGAGTTCGAATGGCTGGAAAAAACGATTATTCAACGTGGCGATACGATTTTAAGAGTCGGTACAGAAATTGTCCAACGTCAGCAAGAATTTTTTTTCAAAGAAGATCGTCCGTTAAAACCAATGACGTTAAAAGAAATTGCGGAAACGCTGAATATTCATGAATCTACAGTTAGTCGAACAGTGAATGGTAAATATTTAGAAACGGAATTTGGTGTTTTTGAGCTACGTTCATTTTTCTCTCATGGTTTATCGAATGATAATACAGGAGAAGAAACTTCAACTAGCAGTATCAAAAAACAATTACAAGCATTAGTAGATAACGAAAATAAAGCCAAACCACTCTCCGATCAGAAACTAGTAGATTTGTTAAAAGAACAAGAAATTGAAATTTCCCGTCGTACCGTTACAAAATATCGGGAGGCATTGGGAATACCAGCTTCGTCTAAACGAAAACGATATGATGATTGAAAAAAAGCGTCTAACTCTTGAGGGTTGCTCAAAGGGTTAGACGTTTTTGGGAATAATAGATCAAGGTTGCCAAATCAAATGCTCAGAAAGTAAGCCAGCTTCGATACCTTGCCAGACAGAGACAAAGTGATTCTTTTCTAATAGATGTTTTGATGCACCATTTTTAGGATCGATTATGGCGTAAGTGGTGGCTTGAGAGAGTCGTTCTGATTGTTTTATCAGGTTTAATAAACGAGCTATTATTTGTGTAGCATAACCTTGTCCCCATTGTTCGGGTAAGAGCATGTAACCGATCTCGATTTTATTTTCTTCATCCCAAGATAATTTACCAAAGCCAATATAGGTATCTTGATCAAAGATTTTATAGTAGCCAGTTTGATCAGTGTGAGTCGTATTGTAAGCTAAAATCTTTTCAAAATTTTCAGCAGCTTCAACTTCAGACTCTGCTTTTTCAGTGATATAACGCATCACGCGAATATCTTTAGTGAGAATAGAATAAAGATGTTGGTCATTTTTTTGATAGAATTCGAAGCTTAAATTTGCATAATTAGACAACCTGTTTCACCTCTTAAAAAGTATATTTTCTTTTATTATATCTGTTTTTTGCTAAAATAGAACAAAAAGAGGCTGGGCTATAACTCTATGAGTTACATCCCAGCCTCAAGGAATCCGAATAAACGGTGGGAGCAGAAGCAACTCCTTCGGAAATAAGCTGAAATTCACAAAAATTTGAAAAACAATTTTCGTGAATTCCTTCTTATTTCTCGGAGTTAAACACTTCTGTCCCATCCTCTTTCGATAAGCCACCTGACGGATTCGAACCGTCGACCCCCACCTTACCATGGTGGTGCTCTACCAGCTGAGCTAAGGCGGCACTATTAATAATACAAATAACAGATTACCGTAGAAACTCAGCTTTGTCAATCAATTTCTGTTCACTATGCAAGATCAAAAAAAGTTTAAAAGTGTTATATAATGAATGATCAATTTGATTGGGTATTCAACTATGTTATTGACACAAGCTAGTGTATATTGTTAAACTGAATCAAAGGGGAGAAAATAAATATGTTTATTGTTTGGGGTAGTACAGGATTTGAAAAAGATTTAGGTGATACAGTAATTCAATGTGACTGCAGTCACTGTAACAACGAAGTGATCATGCAAGGAAAACAAATCGGACGGAAATTCACGTTATTTTGGATTCCACTTTTTACAACATCATCCAGTCATTACTTGCTGTGTCCTATTTGTGGATATGGAAAAGAATTATCTAAGGATGTTTTAGCGCAATACTTAGTTAGTACCGTAGAAACAATCGCTGAATAAAAAAATGAAAAAAAGATTTGACAGAGGATTTATTTTCCAGTAGAATACAACGTAACAACAAATGAATAATAGTCCGTTGAAGAGAAGAGTAAATTTGGACGTGCTTTACAAGAGAGTCTCGGTGGGTGAAAAGAGATAAGCGCATAAGAGTTGAAGATGGTCTCATGAGGACAAGCTGTTGATAGGTAAGCAGCTTCGGGAAAGCATCCGTTATCAAAGCGACAAGTTATAAGACTTGGTCTAAGAAAAGTAATCATGAATTACTTTAAAACAAAGGTGGTACCGCGATTATTCGCCCTTTACTAGCATAGGCTGGTAGAGGGCTATTTTTATGTTCAGGACTGACGAAGGAAGTGTTGATCCTTCAAAAAACTAAATAAACAAAGCAATGAGATGGAAAGTACAGATGAAACGATATCTAACAGAGAGCTTGGGTAGCTGAAAACAAGCGATAAACGAAATCTGGAAAATGGCCATTGAGCAGCGCTTCGAGTGAATCATTCATAAGACAGCGACGGATGTACCCGTTATAGTACTAGAGTATAAGCGATCAACGATCGCCGTACTTGATGAGGATATCTATGTGAATAGGTATCAAATAGAGGTGGTAGCACGCAAAAGCGTCCTCAAATGTATAGGTTTATACATTTGAGGATGCTTTTTTCTTTTTATAAATAATAAAAATGGAGGGACGATTCATGAAGAAAAAGTTGTTAAATATTGTGTTGATTTTAACGGGGATTATTGTTATTGCTGCCTGTGGTAAAAATGATAAAGCTACATCAGAGACAACAAAAGAAGCGGCAATCATTCGAGTTGGGACATCACCAGGGCCATATAGTGAATTGTTTTTAGACGCAGTCAAACCTATTTTGGAAAAAGAAGGCTATCAAATCAAAGAAACGGAATTTACAGAATTAATTCAAGCAGATGTCGCGTTGGCGGAAGGGGCTATTGATTTGAATGTCGACCAACATACCGCTTATCTGAATAATTTCAACGAGAATAAAGGGACTCATTTAGTTGGGATCACACCGATTCCCACTGTTCCAGCTGGGCTGTTTCCAGGAAAAAGAAGGACACTGACTGAAGTCAAAGAAGGCGATAAGATTGGTCTTCCCGATGATGCCTCAAATACGGCAAGAGCCTTTAATCTTTTACAAAAAGCGGGTTGGATCAAGTTGAAAGCAGGAATTGATCCAGTCAAAGCAACAAAGGCAGATATTGTGGATAATCCTAAAAATTTAGATCTAGTCCAAATGTCATCGGCCCAAATTCCTAGAAGTTTAGCTGACTTAGAATATGCAGTGATTCCGGGAAGTATTGTTTACAGCGCGAAGCTTGATCCAAAAGACAGTTTACTTGCAGAAGATGTGTTAAAAGACTATGAACTAGTCGCAACGGTTGATGAAAAGAATGCAGAGAGCGATTGGGCACAAGCTGTGGTGAAAGCCTATCATTCAGACGCGTTCAAAAACTATTTAAAAGAACACAACCAAGGAAATTACTGGTTTATACCAAAAGAATGACAGGAGGAACAAAAATGATCGAATTAAAAAATATAGACGTCACCTTTTATCAGAAGAAACAGCAAATCGATGCAGTTAAAAATGTTTCCTTAAGAATTGAAAAAGAAGATGTATTTGGCATTGTGGGTTATTCAGGAGCTGGAAAAAGTACGTTAGTCCGAGTGGTCAATTTACTGCAACGACCAACAGCTGGCGAGGTTATTATCCACAACAAAAATATTCTTAATTTTTCACCGAAAGAATTAAGAGCACAGCGTAAAAAAATCGGCATGATTTTCCAGCATTTTAATTTGATGAAAGAGCGAACGATTTTTGCCAATGTTGATTTTTCCTTAAAATATTCTGGACTTTCAAAAGAGCAACGGAAAGAAAAAATCGAACGACTGCTCGAGCTAGTAGGACTTTCAGAGAAAAAAGAGGCTTATCCTAGCCAATTATCGGGCGGACAGAAACAAAGGGTAGCCATCGCTAGAGCCTTAGCCAATGATCCAGAAATATTATTATGCGATGAAGCTACCAGCGCATTAGATCCTAAAACAACGATCCAGATTTTAGATTTATTAAAGAAATTAAATAAAGAATTAGGTTTAACGATCGTTTTGATCACTCATGAAATGCAAGTGGTGAAAGAAATTTGTAACAAAGTCGCTGTGATGGAAGATGGACAGGTGATTGAAGAAAATGATATTGTGTCGATTTTCAGTCAGCCAAAAAAAGCCTTGACGAAGGACTTTATCAGAACAGCAACGCATATCGATCAAGCGTTGGAAACAATTATTCAGCATCCAAGTTTGACGAATTTGAGTGGAAATGAAGTGTTGGTAGAATTCTCTTATGTAGGTGAGCAAACGAGTGAACCACTGATTGCTCAGCTTTACAGTAAATATCATGTGGTAACGAATATTTTATATGGAAATGTAGAAATTTTGCAGCAAGTTCCAATCGGCAATTTGATCGTGATTCTTTCGGGAGAAGAAAACCAACGAGAAAAGGCTTTAGAGTTTCTACAAACACAAGGCGTGAAAATCAAGATTTTAAAAAAAAGTGAACCAAAAGAAAGTGTTATCCCCTTACATGTTATCTAAACTAAATAAGAAAGAGTGATATAGATGCAGCCATTATTACAACAATATTTTCCAAATGTCTTACAACTAAAACAAGAGTTTATCGATAGTACGATTGAAACGTTGTATATGGTCTTTTGGACAGCGATCATCGCCGGGATTTTGGGAACATTACTAGGTGTGGTGTTAGTTGCGACAGGACCAGAAGGGATTCTAAAGAATAGTGTTCTCTATAATATTTTAGAAAAAATTATCAACGTTTGTAGATCCATTCCTTTTATCATCATGCTGGCATTGATTCAGCCGATCACTCGTTTTTTAACAGGAACAACGATTGGGACAACGGCTGCTTTAGTGCCACTGGTGATAGGGGTGATTCCATTTTTTGCCCGTCAGATCGAAAATGCCTTATTAGAAGTCGATCCAGGTGTGATTGAAGCGGCGGAATCAATGGGAACTAGTCCTTTGGGAATTATTTTTAGAGTCTATTTAATTGAAGGCTTACCAAGTATCATTCGAGTTTCATCCGTTACGATCATCAATTTGATTGGTTTGACAGCAATGGCTGGTGCTATCGGCGCTGGCGGTTTAGGAAACTTAGCGATCACTAGAGGCTATAATCGGTTCCAAACGGATGTGACAGTTGTCGCAACGTTGATCATCTTAGTTTTAGTTTTTGCTAGTCAGTTTATAAGTAACACCTTGATCAAGAGAACATCACATTAAAAAATACGCGAAAAGAGGAAATTTAAATGAAAAAAACAATTAAAATTATCGGATTAGCTTTAACAATAGGGGTTGTATTAGCAGGATGTTCTGCTGGAAGTGCTAAAAGTGAAAAGAATGAGGTCGTAAAATTAGGTGTTGTTGGCGCCAATAACGAAGTTTTAGAATCAGTGAAAGAACGGTTGAAAGTTGATGGAATCGATTTACAGCTTGTTGAATTTTCTGATTATACGCAACCAAATGCTGCCTTAGCAGAAAAAGAAATTGATTTGAATTCATTCCAGCATCAGATTTTCTTAGATAACTATAATGACGAGCATAAAACAGATCTTGTATCGATCGGTAATACGGTCAGTGCCCCATTAGGCATTTATTCTTCTAAAATCAAAGATGTTAAAGAGTTAAAAAATGGTGCTGAAATCGCGATTCCAAATGATGCAACAAATGGCGGACGCGCGTTATTGTTGTTACAAAGTGCTAGATTGATCAAAGTAGATCCTGCGAAGAAGCAAACACCAACTGTAAGTGATGTTACAGAAAATAAATTAGCTTTAAAAATAACAGAATTAGATGCATCACAAACGGCTAGAGCATTGCAAGATATCGATGCTTCTGTAATCAATAGTGGGATGGCTGTCGATGCTGGTTTTGTCCCAGCAAAAGATGCGATTTTCTTAGAACCTGTGGACGAAACATCAAAACCTTATGTGAATATCATCGTTGCTCGTGGATCGGATAAAGACAATAAAACCTACAATAAAGTCGTCGATACTTATCAACAAGAAGAAACGAAAAAAGTCATTGAAGAAACATCAAAAGGTTCTAGCGTTCCAGCGTGGGAAACATTTGGCAGAAAATAAGAAGAGGATGATTATATGACAACAGTAATAAAACAATCGATTCAAGAGGAAATTCAACAAAACAAAGATGAAGTGATTGCACTAAGACGGCATTTTCATCAATATCCAGAAGCCAGTTTAAAAGAATTTGAAACAATCAAACGAATCAAAGAAGAACTGAATAAGTTGGATATTTCCTTTGAAGAAGTCGGAGAAACAGGGGTACTTGGAACAATCGAAGGAGAGAAACCTGGTAAAACTATCATTCTAAGAGCAGATATTGATGCGTTAGAATTAGAAGATGCAACAGGAAAAGAGTACCAATCTAAAAATCCAGGGTTAAATCATGCTTGTGGTCATGATGGTCATGCGGCAGCTTTGCTAGGTGCTGCCAAAGTCTTAAAAAATCATGAGGGCGATTTTGCTGGAACGATCAAATTAGCATTTCAACCTGCAGAAGAAATTGGCGCTGGCGCTTGTCAGTTTGTCGAGGGCGGTTTTGTTGAAAATATCGATCAGGTTTTTGGAATCCATTTAGATTCAAGTGTTCCTGTAGGAAAATTAGTCGTGACTAAAGGTGCGACTAATGCCTCTTGCGATATTTTTAAAATTGAAGTTGAAGGGTTGAGTAGTCATGTAGCTCAGCCTAATGTTGGTCGGGATGCTGTGTTGGCCGCAGCAAGTATCGTTGTGGAATTACAGAAAATTGCAGCACGAGAAGTTAGCCCGTTAGATCCTGTTGTTGTTGGAATCGGTGTACTTGATGCTGGAACTAGATATAATATTGTTGCAAATCATGCTATAATCGAAGGTACAGTGCGAGCATTCAGTCATGAAACACGAGCGTTTGTTTTAAAACGCGTGGAAGCAATAGCCAATCAAATTGCTGAAGCTCATCGAACCAAGATTTCGTCTTTCCAAATCTATGATGCGGCAGGACCGTTGATCAATGATGATGAGTCCGCTGAATTGGCACAAAAAGTAGCAGCTGAAATTGTTGGAAGTGAAAATGTCGTCACTGACCAGACTAAGAGTTTAGGTGCAGATGATTTTGCTGACTTTTTACTTAAAGCACCAGGTGTTTATGGTCGAGTGGGAACTCGTAATTTAGATAATCCGGATACACAATATGGTCATCATCATGAAAAATTTGATATCGATGAAGCAGGATTGGCGTTAGCAACAGAATTTCATGTGCGTTATGCACTAACGTATTTGAATTCAATTACCTAAACATTTATAAAAGTCTAAGGATTGAAGGGGAACAGACTTCAATTTTTAGACTTTTTTTGGCCCTTGGTAAAAGGGGAAAGGTCAATTATAATTTAAGAAAAACCTAAAGATAAGGAGCTGGTAAAATGGATTGTACGTTCAAAACTAAAGAAGGCAGGTTTAATTATCGTGTAGGTGCGATTATTATGAGTGATTTAGGCTTGTTAGTGGCATCAAATGCAAAAGAACCTTATTATTATTCAGTTGGTGGCCGAGTAAAAATGCATGAAACATTAGATGATGCTATTGAAAGAGAGGTCATAGAAGAAACTGGTACTAAAATTGAAAGAAAAACGTTAGGTTTTATTCATGAAAATTTTTTTACATCTGATTTAACTGGAGAAACTTATCATGAACTCTCATTTTATTATTACGTAGAACTTAAAAATAGCACAATTTCATGCCATTCTTATAACGAATTTGACGAGCAAGAACAGTTGCAGTGGGTACCTTTTGAAGAACTTCCACAGGCGGATTTACGACCAGCATTTTTAAAAGAGTTGACCAAAGATAAAAATAAAACAATCCAACATATTGTGCAAAGAGGATAGAGAACTTAGCAATATTCTTGCTTTTCAAAACAATTATGTTAAACTATTTTTGTAAAGAAAGGTGATTAAGAATGTTTTTTCTTTCAGATAAATTTGTGAAAAGAATCAGCTCCCGACAAATGAATGTGATGAAGCATTGTTGCGGAGCCTAATAAAATGAACGCTTCATCGTTTGAGACGAATACTAAAATTTTTAGACTAGCAATTAGTCTTATTTTGTGTTGTTTTAACGATGGATCATGATTTTTTTATAGCGCTGATTAAAGGACAACGTGTTTCGTACGTTGTCCTTTGCTGATATAAAACAAGGGATAAGATAGGAGAGCCTATTTGATCGCTTGTTTTTTGTTTTGATAAGATGCTCTTTCAACTAAAATGTACGGAACCGTTGTCAAAAGCAATTTAAATTGCGGAACAGACAAGCAAGCACTTAATACAATTTACAACAAAGAGAATAGAAAAGAGGAAGAAAATATGAGTTTATTAACAATCGAACATTTAACCCAACGTTTTGGGGAGAAAATTCTTTATGAAGATGCGTCGCTTCGTGTCAATAAAGGCGATCACATGGGATTAACAGGGCAAAACGGGGTAGGAAAATCAACCTTGGTCAAGATTCTGACAGGTGAAATTTTGGCCGATGATGGTAGCATCACTTGGCAAAACAATACGAAAATCGGTTACTTAGATCAATATGTGGAAGTGATTGGCAATAGTACGATTAACGAATTTTTACACCAAGCATACAAGCCATTATACGAAATTGAAGGAAAAATCAATGATTTATACACAGAATTTGGTGAGATTGGCGAAGCTAAATTATTAGAGCGAGCGGGGAACTTGCAAACACAACTAGATGAAAGTGATTTTTATCAAATCGATACGATCATCAATGACCTTGCCAACGGACTTGGAATCGAAGCAATTGGCTTAGATCGACCAATGAATAATTTAAGTGGTGGACAGCGATCTAAAGTTATTTTGGCGAAACTACTTTTAGAAGAACCAGATGTTTTATTATTAGACGAACCAACAAACTACTTGGATGACACTCATATTCAGTGGTTGATCAATTATTTAAATGATTTTGATGGAACCTTTATTTTAGTTTCTCACGATTATCACTTTTTAAATGCCGTAACGAATTGTATTTGTGATATTGAATTTGGTAAATTAACCAGATATACAGGTAATGTTGAGAAATCTTTTGCGCAAAAAGAACAAAACAAAGAAAGCTACTTAAAACAGTACCATGCCCAACAAGCGAAAATCGAAAAAGCGGAAGCTTATATTCGTAAATACAAAGCAGGAAACCGTGCAACGATGGCAAAAAGTCGTCAAAAGCAATTAGACCGAGTGGAACGCATGGCACCTCCAGGTAGCCTAGTGAAGCCACAAATTCAGTTTCCTTATCAGCCAATCGTCGCTAGCTTAGCCCTGATTACGGATGAATTAGTCATCGGGTACAACGAACCCTTACTAGCACCGATTAATTTATCGGTGCATAGCGGGGAAAAAGTAGCAATCAAAGGGTTTAACGGTATTGGTAAATCAACGTTGATCAAAACACTGACTGGTATTATTCAACCGATTAGTGGTGAATATCAATATCCAGCCAACACTAAAATTGCTTATTTTTCTCAAGATTTGATCTGGGAAAATGATTACTTAACTCCGTTAGCTTATTTAAGTGATCGTTTCCCTAAAAAAACAGTCAAAGAAATCCGCACCTATTTAGCCAAATGCGGATTACCTGATAAATTAGTAAATCAGCAACTGCGTTTATTAAGCGGAGGAGAGCAGACAAAAGTGAAGCTGAGTGAGCTGACGATGGATTCAAGTAATATTATTTTCTTAGATGAACCAACGAATCATATTGATGCAGCTGCAAAAGACAGTTTACGCCAAGCCATTCAACAATTTCAAGGAACGATCGTCATTGTTTCCCATGAAGAAGAGTTTTATACGGATATTACGGATCGTGTGATCAATATCGAAGATATGATACAATAAAAAACTGCTGCTGACATTGAGTGAAATGTCAGCAGCAGTTTTTATTTATTTCATCAAGCCATCATGAATTTTATCTAAATTCCACTTCATCATAGCATAATAGCTATCGCCATCTTCACCTTTTTTAGCAATAGAATCGGTAAAAATCGTACTGTAAATCGGTAGATCTGTTTCTTTTGACACGCGTTCCATACTACGTTTGTCGACACTGGTTTCAACAAATAAGGAAGGCACTTTTGTTTTGTGGATTTGATCGATGATTTGTTTCATTTGATCTGGTGTTCCTTGGCTTTCGGTATTGATTTCCCAAATATAGGCAGCAGTCAGACCATACGCTTTAGAGAAATATTTAAAAGCCCCTTCACTAGTAACTAGTAGTTTTTTATTTTCTGGAATATCTGCAAATTTTTCTTTGGCTTCTTTGTCTAAAGCTGCTAGTTTTTCAATATATTCTTTGGCATTTTTTTCGTAAGTTTCTTTATTTTTAGGATCTTTTTCACTTAATGTGTCTCTGATTGCTTCGACATAAGCAATCCCGTTTTGGATATCTAGCCAAGCATGTGGATCTTGCTCGTTTTCTTGCCCAGCACTGGTTAAATACATCGGTTGGACTTTTTTACTTACGGAGAAAAAGTCTTGATCTTCTTTTTTCTTCGCTGTTTCCATCAGTTTATTGAACCAACCGTTTCCACCAGTTTCTAAGTTTAAACCATTGAAGAATAAAACGTCAGCTTCAGATGCTTTTGCAACATCTTCAGGTAGTGGTTCATATTCATGAGGATCTGTTCCAACTGGGACGATACTGTGTAAATTGACCAAATCTTTTCCAACATTATCCACTATATCAGCAAGAATCGAGTTTGTCGCAACAACATTGATTTTTTCCTTGTCTGAGGTATCTGTAGACTTAGATTGACAAGCAGCTAGTAAAAATAAACTAGCTAGTGCTGTGATAAAAAGTATTTTTTTTCTCATAATATAGGTTCCTCCGTTTTCTGTTTATTGACAAAAAATAGTCCTTTTTTAGGTGAAAATAGAAACGCGATAACGAAAAATGCTGCAGCGGTTAAAACGATTGTAGCGCCTGATGCTAGGTTATACGAATAGCTAAAGAATAAGCCGATGATCGAACTTAGTATTCCGAAAAGAGAAGCTAAGGTGATCATTGTAGGTAAGTGATTCGTCAGCAAGTATGCGGTAGCAGCAGGAGTGATCAACATGGCAATCACTAAAATCGTTCCAACTGTCTGTAACGATGAAACAGCAACTAAGGTTAATAAAAACATCAAGGCGTAGTGGAAGAACTGAACATTTAATCCGTACGCTTGTGCCATTGTTGGATCAAAAGAGGTAATTTGTAGTTCCTTATAGAATAATCCAACAAAGATCAACACGATGATCCCAACAATTGCGGTAATCAAAATATCAGAATCTCGAACCGCTAAAACATTCCCAAAGAGAATATGATAAAGATCGGTCGAGCTTTTTGCGAAAGAGATCATAATGATTCCTAAAGCGAAAAAGGAACTGAAAACAACACCGATCGCGGTATCGTTTTTTAATTGACTTTTTTGAGTAATAAAGCCAATCAATAAAGCCGCTAAAATACCAAAAACCGAGGCACCGAAGATATAATTGACACCAAACATATAAGAAGCCGCCACCCCAGGTAAAACTGCGTGAGAGATCGCATCTCCCATCAAGGACATGCCTCGTAAAACGATAAATGAACCAATGATTCCTGAAACCAGTCCAACGATGATCGAGGTGATCAAAGCATTTTGTAGAAATTGGTAACGAACCAATCCGTCAATAAAATTTGTAATCATGCATCAGCCACTCCTTTGATAATAATATCGCCCATTGTGTCACCATAGGCCAACTGAATATTTTTGTTGGTAAATGTAGTTGAAACGGGTCCACAAGCAATCAGTTTTTTCTTCAAAATAATCACATCATCAAAATAATGAGAGACTTTATGGAGGTCATGATGGACGATCAAAATTGTTTTTCCAGCTTCTTTTAATTGTTTGAGAATGTCCATGATGACTTTTTCGCTCGTCATATCAATCCCTACAAAAGGTTCATCTAAGACAATGATATCTGCTTCTTGAGCGAGAACTCGAGCGATAAAGACCCGTTGCAGTTGTCCGCCAGATAGTTCACCAATTTGACGTTTCCCAAATTCTTCCAGTTGGACAGTTTTAAGTGCTGCTAAGGCTTGTTCCTTTTCATGTTTTTTAGGACGTTTCATCAATCCTAGTTTTGGATAAGTTCCTAATAGGACAACCTCTAAAACGTTGATTGGAAATGAAAGATCTAGCGCGCTGCGTTGTTCGACATATGCGATTCGTTTCTTTTGGCCATCAATAGGCTGCTCACCTGCAAGCACGGTTCTAGAATCTGTTTTGATCAGTCCGAGCATTCCTTTTAGAAATGTCGATTTCCCTGCACCATTAGGGCCAATCACTCCTGTGATTTTTCCAGCAGGAATGTGTAAAGAAATATCGTACAAGGCTTTTTGACCTTGATAGCTAACAGTTAGATGTTCTACTGTAAGATTATTATTATTTATAGACATAAAAAAACCTCCTTTTTAGGTTTGCCTTAAACTCAGTATAAGGTAAAGTTAAATTAAAATCAATCCATTTTTTAGGCTAACCTAAAAATGAATAAAAAAAGACTAAGATACAACTCTTTGAGTCATATCTCAATCATAGGGAGTTCGGTGAAATACCTCTATACTGATTGTTTTGTGTGGAAACTCATTGACTGTTATAAGGTCCTAATGAGTTGAAAATAGAATTTGCTAATTTTTGAAGTGTTTTATCCTCTGGTTTTTGATTTGAAAGAAGAATTACTGCATTTTGTCTATCTTTTGAAACCCTTGCATTCGATTCAAAACCAGATTCAGTTCCATGTCCTCTAATATAATTTTGAAAACTATAAAGACCACCCATATATTTTGATCCAATTTCAGGAGTCCAAACTTCATCCATGGTTTTTTGATTAATAATCTTTCCTCCAAGTAAATCAGAATAAAATAAATAGAGATCACCTGCAGTCATACCCACATTTCCAGTACCAACTTCTTGATCAAACCCTAAAGGATCATCTTGTATTTCAGAAGCAAAATTTTTATCAGCGATTTTTTTGTAGGCGTAAGTTCGATTACGTGATCTTATAAAGTCGTTATAAAAACATGTCCTAGATAATTTTAGACCTTGAATAAATGTTTGAGTAAATAAAGTTCGATAAGAAGTAGCTGTTAATTGTTCTAGAATTCCCACTAAAATAGAATAGTTGACTGCTTCATATTTATATTGACCATAAATATCCATAGTCGCATTAGAAATCGCAAACTGAATAAAGTCGTTATCAGACATCATGATCGTAGGTTTGATTTTTTGTTGTAATCCGGAAGTCATTGAGAGTAATTGGCGAATAGTTATTTTTCGACTATCTGGAACAGTTGGGAAAAAGCGGTCCAAGGTATCATCTAATGAAAGCTTCTGAGCTTGAACTTGTTGCAAAATAAGAGAAGCCGTAAACGCTTTTTGTATTGAGCCGATTTGAAATGTTGATTGAGAGGTATTTGGCCTACTTTCAGCAAAATTAGCATAGCCGAATCCTTTTTGTAAAATGATTTTTCCTTTGTGAATAATTAAAGCGGTGCCGATAAACTGGATATCCTTCAATTTTTGATTTAGTTCTTCAGCAAAATCAGAAGTAGGCTGAACTTCCTTATTAAAATCTTTAGCTTGTGTTAAAGATGTGGAAGACTGTGTCGTTTCTGTCGTCCTTTCGCTTGTGCTTGTTTGAGAAACTGATTTAGGCTGATTTTGGAAAAATAAAAGATAGATTTCCACCCCAACCAAAATAATCAAAATTAAAACAATGAGTGCTGGTATAAAAGGCTTCTTTTTTTTATGATTTTTTTTATAGTGCATGAGTGTCAATCACCTCCGGTTACAGTAATTTTACTCATACGATGGATAAATACAAGTTGATTGTATGAGATTTGCCGAACAGTTTTGTAAGTACTAATTTTCTTCGGTTAAAAGTCGTTGAAAATTCAATTATTCGTCACAATAAAGAAAAAGATCCATGATTTTTTAGCCAATCAATGTTAGAATGTAAAGTGAAGTTTTCAATTATCAGAATAGAAAAATATCTAGATCACGGAGGAAATCATGACCCAAAAATACCAGGATAAAACATTACGAATCTTTAGTTTGAATGCCAATCGCCCTTTAGCAGAGAAAATTGCTGAAGTTGTCGGTACTGAGCTCGGAAAAAGTACGGTGCGCCAATTTAGTGATGGAGAAATTCAAATCAATATTGAAGAGAGTATTCGCGGGGACCATGTCTTTCTTGTTCAGTCGACCAACCTTCCTGTTAACGATAATTTAATGGAATTGTTGATCATGATTGATGCATTGAAACGAGCAAGTGCTAAAACAATTAATGTGGTGTTACCATACTATGGATACGCTAGACAAGATCGAACGGCTAAACCAAGAGAACCAATCACAGCAAAATTAGTTGCGAACTTATTAGAAGAAGCAGGCGCAACACGCGTATTGACACTAGATCTGCACACCGTTCAAGTGCAAGGATTCTTTGATATTCCAGTAGACAATCTGTTTACGATGCCGCTATTTGCTCATAATTATCGTCAGCAACAGTTAACGGGAGAAGATATTGTTGTTGTTTCTCCTAAAAACAGTGGTGTCCAACGTGCCAGAAGTTTATCTGAGTATTTAGATGCAACACTTGCGATCATTGACCAAGACGAAGTGGACGGTGTCCGTTCAGGATATGTGATTGGAGAGGTCAAAGGCAAGACGTGTATTTTAGTCGATGATATTTTAAACTCTGGCAGTACGATGGCAACTGCTGCTAAGATTCTAAAAGAAAATGGGGCGAAATGTATTTATGCCTGTGCTTCTCACGGTTTACTATCAAAAGGTGCTAAAGAGACGTTAGATGCTTCACCAATCGAACAAATTTGTGTGACTGACTCTGTCTTTATTTCTGAAGACCGCAAGCCAGAAGCTCTGAACATTGTTTCGTGTGCTGAACTGATGGGTGAGGCAGTCAAACGAATTCATGAAAACACACCAATGAGTCCACTGTTTCGTTTAGAAGAAAAATAATAACAACAATTTGTTTAAATCAAGAAAGAAGTTCAGCTATTGCTTTAGACTGGACTTCTTTTTAGTCTTTATCTTGGTCGAATAAAAGGACTAACGAAAATTGATACAAGTAATAGGAAGGAGCAACACGAGTGAAAGAACAGAAAAAGGGTGTTTTATTAGGCTTTATTGCGTATGTATTTTGGGGGATCATTCCGATTTATTGGAAGTTGTTGCCAACCGTTGCTCCATTGGATATCTTGTGTTATCGCATTGTCTGGTCCTTTTTATTTATGATTATTTATATTTTAGTTACTAAAAGATGGTCGTTATTTCTGACGGAGGTCAAATCGGTCATACAAGACAAGAAAAAATTATTTGCTATCATTTGTGCAGCTATTTTGATTTCAGTAAATTGGTTCACTTTTATTTATACAGTCAGCCAAGGACACGTTACGCAAGCGAGTCTGGGGTATTATATGAATCCGTTAGTGAATGTCTTGTTGGCAACCTTGATTTTGAAAGAAAAATTAAGTCGTTCAGGAATGATTGCATGTGGCTTAGCCTTGTTGGGTGTCCTGTTATTAACGATTCAAACAGGTGAAATTCCGTTAGCACCACTTGTTATGGCAGTGACTTTTAGTTTTTATGGACTAATCAAAAAAGGTGTATCGGTGAGTTCTTACACTGGTTTAACGATTGAAACCTTTGTTATTTTACCTATTGCTTTGGTTTATTTACTATTCTTCTCGCGTCAAGGGTTTATGAATTATGAATTATCTACTAATCTATTGCTGATGGGAGCAGGTGTAGTGACGGCGATTCCTTTATTGCTTTTTGCACAGGCAGCAAAACAAATTTCTTATATTATTTTAGGCTTTATTCAATATGTAGGTCCAACCTTAATGTTGCTATCCGCACTATTTTTATATCATGAGCCCTATTCAGCAGAGCAATTTATCGCATTTGGTTTTATTTGGGCGGGGATAGCTGTTTTTACGTATGGCAATATTTATACCTATCAGAAGGAAAAACGCTTTTCCAAGTAAGTAGAAAAAGAATCATTCTTTGAGGTACATTGTCACTTATGTTAAAATAATCCCATTATCAAGGAGTCAGAAAGGACGAGTTCAGTGGAACCCATTTATTTAGATCATGCAGCAACAACGCCGACACATCCGGCAGTTATTGAGATAATGGCCAGTGAAATGGCCAATACATTTGGCAATCCGTCTAGCATTCATACATTTGGCCGACAAGCTCATCGTAAGTTAGAAGATATCCGTCAAGTGATTGCAGCAAGTCTTGAAGTGAAACCACACGAAATTATCTTTAATAGTGGTGGTACAGAAGGGGATAACACGGCAATCATTGAAACGGCATTGTCTAGAAAAGATCAAGGAATGCATCTGATTACAACCGCGATCGAGCATCCAGCTGTTTTAGAAACAATGAAGTATTTGGAAGAGTTGGGATTTGAAGTGACTTACTTACCTGTTGACGTCAACGGCAATCTGGCTATCGCAGATTTTGAAGCAGCTTTACGGGATGATACAATTTTGGTTTCCGTGATGTATGGCAATAATGAAATCGGTAATTTAATGCCAATCAAAGAAATTGGGGAATTGCTAAAAGAGCATCCCGCGATTTTTCATACAGATGCTGTCCAAGCATATGGTTCTGAACGAATTTTACCTCATGAAATGGGCGTTGATTTATTGAGTATTTCTGCTCATAAAATCAATGGACCAAAAGGTGTTGGTTTCTTATTTAAAAACGATGCCATTTCGTTACCTTCATTTTTACATGGTGGGGAGCAAGAAGAGAAACGGCGAGCAGGAACAGAAAATTTAGCTGGTATTGCTGGCATGGGCAAAGCGGTTGCACTTTTAACCGATGTTGAAAAAGAAAAACGGCATGAAAAATATGTTGAATTTGAGCGGATTATTTTGACTGAACTAGATAAAGCTCAGATTGATTATCAGATCAATGGTAATCCTGAAAATAAGCTAGCTCATATTTTAAACATACAATTTAAAGGCGTAGCAAGTGACTTGTTATTAATGCACTTAGATTTACAAGGGGTGGCGATATCAACCGGTTCAGCTTGTACTGCAGGAACAGTCGATCCTTCTCATGTTCTACAGGCGATGCATGGAAAAAATGCCCCAGCAATCAAAGAATCTGTCCGAATCAGTTTTGGATTAGGGAATGATGATGCTCAAATTCAACGATTAGTAGCTATATTGATCGATATAATCCAAAAAATAAAGCAGTAATTGAAGAAAAGTTAGATTAGAACTAGTAAAAAGAAAGCGTACCAACTATAATAAAAGAGACAATAAATAAAGAGGTGGAAAAATGGCGTTTAAAGAAAAAGCAACAGTAGAAGGCTGTACGGTATTCTATAAAGTAAATGAACAAGCAAAAAAATACACATTGAAAGATAATGGCTTCACTGAAACCAATTCTGGTAACTTTCAGCTGATCCGTCCATTAGATGGGACACCCCAAAGTAAAGAAGGGTTTAAATTAAAAATCACGATCGCTGAAGATTTGAAAACACTGAAAATGTCAGTGACGACTGCAAATGGTTTGAAATCAATGAATATTTTTAAAAGCGACTCTCATGCAATGAGTCAAGAAAAGTTCTACTTCTTGATGGATGGCATGATCAGTCGTGGGGTATTTGAGAAAGCTTGATCAATTAATTGGAAATTAAAGATGAGGTTGGGGTGTGACTCGTAGAGTTGTGTTCCAACCTCATCTTTTTTAGCAAATGCGAGATTTTTAGTGAACGAGCATAGAAAATGCTCTTGTCATGTCTAGGTATTATTGATACACTTTTTTTGATATGCTTAAAAGGAGTGGGGAAAATGAAAAAAAAGGTATTTTGGGTAAATAAAAATAATTTGAAATTTGTGATTATCATAGCATTACTACTGCTTTTTATAGTGTTTATTAATCATTATTCCAAAGATGATACAATTCTCTATAGTTTGCATTCTTTCATTAATAGTCAGAAGGAGATTATTCTAATCGGTTTATCAGGGGCTTTTTTGTTTCAACTGGTTGTTAGTTGTAACAGATTAGTTATTACGGAAAATGATTTCATCTATGCTACACTATTTACCAAGAAAATATTTGCAAAGTCTGGATATAAGATTGTAGGCGTAGGTGCTAAAGAAAGTTATAGTCCAGGATATGGTGACGAATCTGGAAATACAGAATATTGGCATCAATTAAATGTAGTAAATAAAGAGTCAGTGCAAATTTTTGAAATAAAGGTAAAAAGTTCGAACAAATATTATCAGGAAATCGTTTCTTATTTAAAAATGGACGAACTAGACGATCAATGTCCAGTAAAAAATATAGAAGGATGTTCCTTTGTCCCAACAGGGCTGGATCGTTATTCAAAGCCTTGGTTGGATAATTTGATGGCTCTAGTCATAGGAGCGGTGATTACTTTCTTGTTATATAAGCTTGTTCCAGTCAGACTTCTGGAAACAAAATGGCAGATAGTCGTTGTTTTAGCGGTATTTTTCTTTGTAGGGCTTCGAAACATCAGTTTTAAAAAAAGAATTCCTTTACAGAAACTATCTATAAATAAGGAATCGGTCAGTATCAATAACGTTCATTATAAAAATCAAGAAATCATTCGTTTAGCAATGAGTGCTAGCAGTGATGACAGTAAAAAAAATAATGTCCACTTTTTAAATATAGTTTTTGAAGATGGCAGTAAAAAGCAAAGATTATTCTATCAATTTTCTATTGATCATACTCAAGCATTAGAGTATCAAGAATTGGAAGAGCTGTTATTGAAAAAATTTGGAGATAAATATCAATTACTATTTAGTAAGAATTAATGCTTCCTATTTCTAAGAGCTTTACTTCTGGAAAAATACTAGTATAATAAGTATCACTGAAAAGTTACGACCTTCAAATCGTAGATGCATTCAGAATCTAAATTGAAATGATGGTGATCAAATGACAGATAACAGCAAAACTCGTGTCGTTGTGGGCATGAGCGGAGGTGTAGATTCATCTGTTACGGCGTTGCTTTTAAAAGAGCAAGGCTATGATGTCGTGGGCATCTTTATGAAAAATTGGGATGACACGGATGAAAATGGTGTGTGTACAGCCACCGAAGATTACAAAGATGTAGCGAAAGTTGCCGATCAAATCGGTATTCCTTATTATTCGGTAAATTTTGAAAAGGAATATTGGGATCGCGTATTTGAGTATTTTCTTAAAGAATATCGCTTGGGACGGACACCAAATCCTGATGTGATGTGTAATAAAGAAATCAAATTCAAAGCCTTTTTGGAATACGCAATGCAATTAGGTGCAGATTATGTAGCAACTGGACATTATGCCCAAGTTGAACGAAAAGAAGACGGCACTGTGCGGATGTTACGCGGTGTGGATAATAATAAAGATCAAACCTATTTCTTGAGTCAATTATCTCAAGCTCAATTGGCTAAAACCATGTTCCCTTTAGGCGGCATGGAAAAATCAGAGGTTCGAGCAATCGCTGAACGTGCTGATTTAGCAACAGCAAAGAAAAAAGATTCGACAGGAATTTGTTTTATTGGAGAAAAGAACTTTAAACAATTTTTAAGTACCTATTTACCTGCTAATAAAGGAAATATGGTGACTTTAGATGGTGAAATCAAAGGCCAACACGATGGCTTGATGTATTATACGATCGGCCAACGTCAAGGCTTAGGCATCGGTGGGGGCAAAGGTTCACAAGAACCGTGGTTTGTAGTGGGGAAAGATTTAGCAACGAATACATTATATGTTGGTCAAGGGTTTCATCATGAACAATTATATGCAACACATTTAGATGCAAGCGAAATCCATTTTACAGTCGATACGGAAATGCCAAGAGAATTTGAATGTACAGCGAAATTCCGCTATCGTCAAGAGGATATACCAGTCAAAGTTGTGTTGACTGATGATGGTACAAAAGCTAAGGTGATTTTCTCAGAACCAGTTCGAGCAATCACTCCAGGACAAGCAGTTGTCTTTTATGACGGAATGGAATGTCTTGGTGGAGGCTTGATCGATCAAGCGTATCAAGAAGAAAAAGTATTACAATATATCTAATCAAAAAACGAGTAGGGAAAATTCCTACTCGTTTTTTTTATCACAGTCACGTAGATAAGCTCTAGATTCAGGTGAAACAACTAAATAAACTATTGAAACAAGTTCAACTACACGAAAGGCCAACATGATCATTTTAGGAAACATACTGACCATCATCGGTGGGTAAAAATACATTAGAAAAATAAATGGGATAAAGAATATGGAAACTATGTACCCTTTTTTTCCACCTGTCATTAATCCAGCAATCACAATGATATAAATAAGAAAAACAAAAATCTGATACCAAACATCTGAACCAAAGCTTCCGTGTCCATCGACCACAGCTTTTAAAGCCATGATCAATGATATGATGAGCAAAATATTATTATATAATAGTAAATAAATAGCAATCGAGTTCCAAAATACAGGTTTTTTCATAATGAGAAACGTTCCTTTCTATTCTTTCCATATTTTAGCAAATGGTCCTTCCATTCGCAATGATAGAAAGAGAAAAACAAGTTTATTCCTACGTCAATTCCAATTTGTGGTAAAATTAAATTAATGAACGTTTAAACAAAAAACTATTTCACAAGCACTTAAGTTGAAAGTTTTATACTAAGTGACTAGAATAGCTCTTGTAGAAAGAATTGGAGTGATCGATCAATGTACCAAGTTGTTACTATGTACGGCGATAATGAGCCTTGGTGGTTTTTTGAAGACTGGCAAGAAGATATCGAAGAAAATAAAACATTTGACTCTTTAGAAGATGCAGAACGTTACTACATAAAAAAATGGCAAGAACTTTCTTCAACATATGAATACATAAATACAAAAGTTAATTATTTAGCAGCCTTCTGGGATGCTGGTGATGAACGCTGGTGTGAGGAATGTGATGAGGATCTGCAGCAATATAAAGGACTAGCTTTATTAAAAGATTTGCAAGCAGTGACGTTTGAAAGTGGCGACGATTTTCATGAACGCCATAATGATTGTGCGAAGCCGAAATGTTGTAAATCGAGTTTGGTTTAGGTGAATAAGATAAGAGGTCAAGGGAACAAGTTCACGAATACGTGCATTGTTTCCTTGACCTTTTAAATTATCTAACGAAATAAGTAGAGTTGAAATTCAATCCTTACAAACCCATTTTCCATCTACCATGTCACAAGAGCCGTTCTCCGAGTTGCCATTTTCGATGATTTCAATGATCGGTGTCTCTTTTTCCTTGATCGTTTGAATCGCTTGAATGATTTGATCCATTGGCTGAGCCCCGTTGATCAGATATTTTCCATTAACGATCAAGGCAGGTACACCTGTAAGTTGGTAGGCATTTGCTATACGAAAATCGTCTTCGACTAATGATAACGTTTCTGGGTTAGTAAAAGCTTGCTGCCATTTTTCAAAATCAATCGAGCTATCTTTAACGATTGATTCAATTACGGAAGGGTCATCAATATTTTGACTATCGACGAATAATCCTTTCTGTAAAGCATCAAAGATATCCCAATATGCAACTTCTCCGCCCATGACTCCTGCCGCTTTGGCCGCTAATAAGCCATTCATAGAAGTTGGAAAAAGGAAGTCAGCCTCTCTCATTCCTTCGATATTAAATCGATGAAGGTCATCGTTTTGATTGGCATGAACCCAGTGAGACAGGATTTCATTTTTAGCATTCTCTCTAGAACCAAACATCCGCTCATGATCTTCTTCCTCTCTAGCCAAGGCAAAAGAGCGGTGAGTAATTTTTATTTCAGGCATTTCTTCTTGGACTTGTCTCATTCTATACGACATGGGAAAACAAAAGCTGCAAATAACGTCGTGAAAAAATTCAATTGTAATCATGGTATCTCCTTGATAATCATTATTTTAAACACTTACAATTAGTAAGTATATAGTTCTTCTATTTACATTTCAATTAAAAAGCTTAAATAAGAGGCGAAAAGAACAAGCCGAGTGTGGTAAAATCAACATATTGACATTTTAGCGATGAATTCAATTTACATATGGAATACAGAAAGCGAGTGAAACAAATGGCAAACAAACAACTAATCATTGCCGAAAAACCTAGTGTCGCCAAAGATTTAAGTAAAGTACTAGGGGCAAATCAGAAAAATAAAAGCTATTATGAAGGCTCAAATGTGATTGTGACATGGGCGTTAGGACATCTATTAGGCTTAAAAATGCCGGAAGATATCAACAAAGAATGGCAATCTTGGCAAATGGAGACTCTACCGATGGTACCAAAAAATCTAGGGATCAAACCATTACCAAAAACAGGGCACCAATTAAAAGCTATCAAACAATTAGCAAACAGAAAAGATGTCACAGAAGCAGTTATTGCAACCGATGCAGGACGTGAAGGCGAACTTGTTGCCCGCTGGATTTTGGAATATGTAAATTTCAATAAGCCAGTCAAGCGTCTATGGATTTCTTCTCAAACAGATAAAGCGATCAAAGACGGCTTCAAAAAATTAAGACCAGCCAAAGAATACGACAATCTATATTATTCAGCCTTAGCGCGTGCCAAAGCAGACTGGTTAGTCGGGTTGAACGTGACTAGAGCATTAACGGTGAAATATCAAGATAGCTTATCAGCTGGACGAGTACAGACACCAACGTTATCTTTAGTCCGTCAGCAAGAAAAGAAAATCGAAAGCTTTAGACCACAAACCTATTTCTCAGTAGAGCTACAAGTTCAAAAAGAAAAAGCAAAACTTGTTCAAAGTAATCCGTACGCTTTTAAAGAACGGAATGATGTAGAAGCTTTTGTGAAAAAACTAAGCGAAGGAAAAGGTAAAGTAACGGATATCCAAGAAAAAACGAAAACAGAACAAGCACCTTTACCATATGATTTAACTGAGATTCAAAGAGAAGCCAACCAGCGTTATCAATTCTCAGCAAAGAAAACACTGTCGCTTGTTCAAAGTCTCTATGAATTCCATAAAATAGTGACCTATCCAAGAACGGACAGTAAATATTTAACCACCGATATGAAAGCGACGATGAAAGAACGTTTGCAAGCAGTCAGCGACTTTGCACCAGAAGTTAAAACCTACATCAAAGATGGCGGTCAAGTCAAACTGACAAAAGTATTCCAAAATGAAAAAGTCACAGATCACCATGCGTTGATTCCGACTGAACAACGCCCGCGTTATGAAAAGTTAAGTGGCGATGAACAAAAAATCTATAACATGATCGTCACGCGATTCTTAGGAATGTTTGCTGACTCACATCGTACAAAACAAACAAAAGTAACCGTAAGTTTTGACAAAGAACAATTTATCTTCCGTCAAAGTAAAGTCGAAATTGCCGGCTGGAAACAAGAAAAAGAAGACGTTATTCCATCTGTCGACTGGAAATTAGGGATGGTGATTCCGCCGAATTTCACCATCAATAAAGAACTAACCGCACCACCAAAACCATTGACGGAAGGAACCCTTTTAGGTTTAATGGAAAAACACAGCTTAGGTACTCCGGCAACGCGTGCAGAAATCATTGAAAAATTGATCAAATCAGAGTTGATGGAACGCAATACCAACGGATTAAATGTGTCACCAAAAGGGAAGCAGCTACTTGAATTAGTCAATCCATCTTTAGTTACGCCAGAGCTAACCGAAAAATGGGAAAAAACGCTAGAAGCAATCGCTAAAGGAAAGCAAAGCAGCACGGTTTTCTTAAAAGAAATCGAACAAGATACTAAAAAACTTGTCAACGAGATCAAACAAAGCGAAAGCAAATACCAAGATTTTTCAATCACTCAAAAGAAATGCCCAGAATGTGGCTCAAACTTGCGTGAGAAGAATACCAAAGATGGCAAAATCTATATCTGTTCCAACCAAGATTGTAGCTATCGTCGTAGAAAAGATCCTAAAATTTCCAATCACCGTTGTTCACAATGCCATCGTAAAATGGAAATCATTGATGGAAAAAATGGGGCTTATTTCAAATGTAAATACTGTTCAATCACTGAAAAAATGCAGGATAAAAAAGAACGTAGCAAGAAGCTTACGAAACATGAAGAACGTAACTTAATGAAGAAGTATTCTCAAAAAGAAGAACCGGAAGAAAGTGCGTTGGCACAAGCGCTGAAAGCGGCAATGAAGCAAGATTGATTTTAAATTTGAAAACACTAATCATCAAGAAATTTGGTGATTGGTGTTTTTAATTTAGTAGCAATCATGAAACCGTTTGAGTTCATGTTATAATTTAGACAAAATACTAATCAGAGAAGAGTGAAAAGAGAATGGTTATTAATACTGAACAAGAAAAATTAGATATAAAATTTATGCAGCAAGCACTAGAACTTGCCAAAAAAGCGGCAAAACATGGAAACGAACCTTTTGGCGCATTACTTGTAAAAGACAATAAAGTAATTTTGGTTGGAGAAAATCAAATTCACACTAAAAGTGACCCAACGTATCATGCCGAGCTAGGTATTATTCGCGATTTTTGTTCAAGCCAAAAAATAACAGATTTATCTGAATATACACTTTATACAAGTTGTGAACCGTGTTGTATGTGTGCAGGAGCAATGGTTTGGAGCAGTTTAGGTAGAATGGTCTATAGTTTAGGGCATGATGAATTAGCTGGGATTGCAGGATTTAATATAATGATTGGTAGTGAAGAAATTTTTGCCAAAAGCCCGAATAGACCAGAAGTTGCTAAAGGTGTGTTAAAAGAAGAAGCAGTGCCGGTTTATGTCGGTTATTTTCAAAAATAACGATAAAACGATAAGAAGAGGAAGGAACATGTACATGAGAAAAAATGAATATCTAACCCTAGTGGCGATGGAGGAGTGTGCAGAAATCCAACAAGCATTGTCAAAAGCAATCAGATTTGGTTTTGACGATCATCATCCATCCAGAGCAGATGAAACGAATGAAGAACAAATACTGACAGAATTTTATCAATTGACTGCGATGATGGAAGAATTGCAGAAGCAAGGAATTATAGAGAGCTTTACTCAAGCAAAAATAGACCAAGTAAAGCAGGATAAGATTGAGAAAGTTTATAAATATATGGATTATTCTGTGAAAAAAGGGCTGTTAGAATAAATTTTTAGCTAAAAATGATAATAAGTATAGGGCTTAAAAAAAGTTATATTGCAATGAATGCGTTGGGGGTGCGTGGTTGGAAAAGAAGGTGTGGATTACTGTATTATTGATTCTTGTGATTGGTTACAGTGTTTCAATAAGCGGTAAAAAAGGGAAAATAGAAAATGCAGTGATCATTATTGGAGAATCCCAAAAGTTTAAGGATACTGAAATTAACTCAGCGATTGACAAAGTAAAGAAAGAATTTAAAGGGTTTACTAATTGTGAGATGACCAAACTTTATTATGATGAAGAAAGGTCGAATAAGGAACTCGAGAATTATTTTAGAAATAATGAAGAGGATCAGAAGCTAAACTATACAGATAAAAATGACTGCATTGTATTGTATTCTGATTTCGAGGTTGGATTAAAAGATAATCAAAATTCTGGTTTTATGCCAGGCTCTAATCATAAAGGTTGGATATGGCTATTGAAAAAAGATAAATTTTGGAAGTCTTGGGAAATCGTGACTTCCGGAGTTTGAGATAGTTATCATTCTATTTTCCATTGATTATAAGGCAAGAAAGGTCCGTTATTTAGAATTTTTTACCGAGGAGTTTATCTGCAAATTATTGACTAAAGCAAAAGCTAGTTTTGAAAAGAATTCATTGTTTTAGCTATGACCGGAACATAATTTCTATAATATGAAAAAGAACGTTACTCAAAGTGTTTTTCCATATTTCATCCCCTAAACCCACTTTTCTTATTTTTCCCTCAGAATAAAGGAATATTTTAATGAAAAAAGGGCAGAAACATTTGTAATTTACAATAAAAGGAGTATACTCTAAATTGGAATCATTCTAAATTTAATAAAAAGAGTTTCCACACACATATTGTTTTTAGGTTTATTTTATTCTAGGTTTTGATTCATTTTGACAGCGCCAACCAACTGTGCAAATGAATAATTATTTTGAATGAAATCAGCTTATTCTTTTTGTGGAGACAATAAAAACAAGGGGGATTATTGATGTTTGATATTGTAACATTGGCAAGATTCCAATTTGGTATGACGACCGTCTTTCATTACTTCTTCGTACCGTTTTCAATAGGATTAGCACTTGTAGTTGCAGTCATGGAAACGATGTATGTTGTGAAAAAAGATGAGCGTTATCGCAAAATGGCGAAGTTTTGGGGCAACATTTTTCTATTAAGTTTTGCAGTAGGAGTTGTAACAGGAATTATTCAAGAATTCCAGTTCGGGATGAACTGGTCAGATTATTCACGCTTTGTTGGAGATATTTTTGGGGCTCCACTAGCAATTGAAGCGTTACTTGCATTCTTTTTAGAATCAACATTCTTAGGTTTATGGATTTTTACTTGGGATAAAGTAAGTCCTAAACTACATTTAACATTTATTTGGTTGGTTGTATTTGGGTCAATGATGTCAGCTTTTTGGATTTTAGCTGCAAACAGCTTTATGCAACATCCAGTGGGCTATACTTTAAACAATGGTCGTGCTGAATTAATTGATTTTGGGGCCGTAATTGGCAATCCCAAAGTGTGGTATGAATTTACACACGTTCTATCTGGTGCGATTGTAATGGGTGGAATGATCGTTGCAGGGTTAGCAGCGTTCCAAATTTTGAAAAAACGTGATCTTAATTTCCACAAAACATCTATGCGTATTGGTTTATGGATCGCTTTGTTTGGTTCACTATCTGTTTTATTCACAGGTGACTTGCAAATGAAAGCTTTGATTAATGATCAACCAATGAAATTTGCGGCAATGGAAGGCGATTATGAAGATTCTGGTGATCCAGCTGCTTGGACATTGATTGCTTGGGCCGATGAAGCGCAGCATAAACAAGTATTTGGGATTCAAATTCCTTATATGCTAAGTATTCTTTCTTATAATAGTTTATCGGGCTCTGTTGATGGAATGGAAACTGTCAATGAGCGTTTGAAAGAACAATATGGTGACGATAAAAATTATTATCCACCAGTCAACACATTATTCTGGAGCTTTAGAATCATGGCTGGATTTGGTGCATTAATGCTTTTAGTTTCAGCGTTAGGATTATTCCTTAGTCGGAAGAAAAAACCTTCACTTTATGAAAAGCGCTGGATGGTTTGGATCGTGGCACTATGCACATTCGCACCATTCTTAGCAAATACAACAGGTTGGTTGATCACTGAGCTTGGTCGTTATCCTTGGACCGTTTATGGCTTATTTACGATCGAAGATAGTGTTTCACCAAATGTATCAGTGGCTTCACTATTAACTTCAAACATTATTTACTTTATTCTTTTTGCAGGTCTAGGTTCAGTCATGGTTTACTTGATTACTGTAGAACTTAAAAAAGGCCCAGATTATGAAGAAAAGAAATTAGCAGAGGCAAACTCTACTGATGTAGATCCATTTGATAAGGAGGTCTTTGGCGAATGAGTACGTTGCAATTACTTTGGTTTGTCCTAATTGGTATTTTATTCTCAGGCTTCTTCTTCCTAGAAGGCTTTGACTTTGGTGTGGGGATGTCAGTTCAAACATTAGCGCACGACGAAGAGGAAAAAGAACAAATCATCCAAACAATTGGACCGGTTTGGGATGGTAATGAGGTATGGTTATTAACAGCAGGTGGGGCAATGTTTGCTTCTTTTCCATACTGGTATGCTTCATTATTTAGCGGATTTTACTTGATTTTGTTTATTATTTTAGTTGGTTTGATCATTCGTGGAGTGTCATTTGAATTCCGTCACCGTATGCCGGATGGTAAACGACGCAGAATGTGGAACTGGACATTATCGATCGGTAGTTTTATCGTTCCATTTTTCTTTGGTGTGTTATTTATCAGCATGGTACAAGGAATGCCGCTTGATAAAGATGGTAATATGATGGCTTCGTTTACAGATTACATTAATGTATTTTCTGTAGTAGGTGGTGTGGCGTTGTCGTTATTGTGCTACTTACACGGTTTGAACTATATTACGCTTAAAACAGAAGGGCCAGTCAGAGAGCGTGCACGTAATTACGCGTCATTCTTCTATTGGGTTTTATATGTTGGCTTAGTTGTGTTTGCAGCATTGTTGTACTTCAAAACAGATTTCTTTGATAATCATTTCGTTGTAACGTTATTATTAGTTTTAGGAATTGTAGTCCTGACAGTGGTTGCTAATGTAAGTGTCTTTAAGAAAAAAGAAATGTTGGCGTTTCTTGCCAGCGGCTTAACCTTGATTCTTTTAGTTGCTTTATTGTTTAGTGGTTTATTCCCACGCGTGATGATCGGTAGTGAGGGTTACTATGATATCTTGATCAAAGATGCTTCAAGTTCTCCTTACACATTGAAAACAATGACATGGTTATCATTAACGATTTTACCATTTGTATTAGCATATACAGGTTGGTCTTATTATGTCTTTAGAAAACGTATCAAACACCCAGCAATTGCTGCTGTGGGGTATGAAGGATGATTGATAAAGCCATCTTAAAAATGCCGAAAATCAAAAATATTATGATCTTGCTTGCAGGTTTTTCTTTCCTGCAAGCAGTATTTATTATAGGACAAGCATTTTATTTATCTAAAGCCGTTGTTGGGTTATGGGAAGGTGGTCAATTAAACGACCAGCTGTTGAATATTTTGGTGTTCTTTTTGTTTTATTCTGGCAGACATGTGGTGACGTATCTTCGTGAGAAAATGTTGGATACCTTTAGTTATGATCGTTCTCGTGAATTAAGAGAAGCCTTGTTACAAAAAGTATTTCGACTTGGACCAACTGTGGTTCAAAAAAATGGTACGGGAAATATGATCACAATGGCGCTTGAAGGAATCAGTCAGGCGGAAAATTATCTGCATTTGATCTTGATGAAAATCATGAATATGATGATCATTCCGTGGATCATTTTGATTTTTGTATTTACCTTAGATATTCGTTCAGGTATCGTTCTACTAGTTGTGTTTCCTATGATCATTATTTTTATGATCATTTTAGGCTATGCAGCGCAAAGTAAAGCGGATAAACAATACAAAGCTTTTCAGATCTTGTCTAATCACTTTATAGATTCATTACGAGGATTAGATACGTTGAAGTTGTTTGGCTTGAGTAAAAAATATGCAGGTAGTATTTATAATACGAGTGAACGGTTTAGAGAAGCGACGATGAGTACACTGAAGATCGCGATTCTATCAACGTTTGCTTTGGACTTTTTCACCACATTATCTGTAGCTGTTGTGGCGGTATTTTTAGGGTTGAGTTTATTAGAAGGTGGAATTTTACTATTTCCAGCGTTGACGACATTGATTCTAGCGCCAGAGTTCTTCTTACCTGTTCGTGATTTTGCCAGTGACTATCATGCGACCTTAGATGGGAAAAATTCATTCCAAGCTATTCAAGCTGTCTTGGATTTACCGGAAATGTCTGAAACGGATCGTCTTACTTTAGGGGATTGGACAGCCTTGAGTGAATTATCAGCTGAACAATTGACGTTCCAATATGAAGAAGCAACGCAACCGGCGTTAAAAGGCTTAGATTTTGCAGCAAAAGGGTATCAAAAAATCGGGATCATCGGCGCTAGCGGTTCTGGTAAATCAACCTTGATCAACGTGTTGAGCGGATTTTTAGAGCCAAATGCTGAAACGACAAAAATCGAAGTAGATGGACAAACGATTCCACATTTTTTGCAAAAAGAATGGCAGAAGCAAGTACTTTATATTCCGCAATCGCCTTATATTTTCCAAGATACCTTAGCGAACAATGTCCGTTTTTACACGCCAGATGCGACAGATGAGCAAGTATTAGCAGCAATTCAGTTAGTGGGATTAGAACCGCTTGTAATAGAGCTTGCAGACGGTTTAAACACTGTGATCGGTGAGAGCGGGAGAATGTTAAGTGGCGGACAAGCACAGCGTGTGGCGCTTGCTAGAGCCTTTTTAGACAAAACGCGTCGAATTCTATTATTTGATGAGCCAACTGCTCACTTAGATATTGAAACAGAAGTGGAATTAAAAGAAAGAATGTTGCCATTGATGGAGGAGCATCTTGTCTTTTTTGCCACGCACAGATTACATTGGATGGCGGAAATGGATTATATTTTAGTGATGGACAAAGGGCAATTGGTTGAAGCCGGAACATTGGCTGAATTGACTGAGAAAAATGGTTACTATGTTAAATTAGTCAACCAAATGAGGGGGACAGAATAATGAAAAATACCCCAACAAATAAAGAATTATACGAAAAAGATCAATGGGTCAAGCCTTTCTTGAAAAAGTATAAAGGCTTGTTGTATCTAGCCTTGATTTTAGGCTTTTTAACCTTTTTTAGTGCAGGTGCTTTGATGTTTAACTCGGGTTATTTAATTAGCCGAGCAGCGTCACTTCCAGAAAATATTTTGATGATTTATATTCCAATCGTATTAACACGTGCCTTTGGGATCAGTCGTCCAGTTTTTCGTTATATCGAGCGTTTAGTCAGTCATAACTGGGTGTTGAAAATGACGTCTGACTTGCGTTTGAAGCTTTACCTGGTTTTAGAGAAAGATGCAATTTTCTTTAAATCAAAATACCAAACGGGTGATATTTTAGGTTTGTTATCAGAAGATATCAATCACTTGCAGAATTTATATTTGCGTACGATTTTCCCAACAGTGATCGCTTGGTTGTTATATATCTTCATCATTATTGGACTAGGTTTGTTTTCATGGTGGTTTGGGTTATGCATGTTATTGATGTTAGGTGTGGTGATTTTTCTACTACCTTTGATTTCAGTTTTAGTGAATGGCGCTAGACAGGAAAAACAAAAAGTGTCTAAAAATGAATTATACAAAACACTGACAGATAATATCTTAGGTGTTTCTGATTGGGTATTTAGTCAGCGTGGACAGGAATTTGTTCACTCCTATGAAAAAGATGAAGCGAAGTTACGTCAGTTAGATGAAAAAATCAAACGTTTTAATCGTTTTCGTGATTTTGTGTTGCAGGTTGCCTTTGGTGTCATTACTGTCGCAATTTTAGCTTGGACGAGTGTTCGTTTTCCTGGCAATCATGGTGGAGCAGCTAACTGGATCGCAGCATTTACATTGACGGTATTCCCATTGATTGATGCTTTTGCCCCGCTGCCTGATGCAGCGCAAGAAACAAATATCTATAAAGATTCGATCAAACGCTTGAACGATTTACCTGAACCAGAAGAAGTAAATGTTGTGCCACAAGATGTGACGATCACAGATACAGAAATCAAAATCAGTGATGTATCATTTTCTTATGAAGGAACATCTAAACGAGTTTTAGCAGACCTGAATTTGACGATTCACTCAAAAGAGAAATTAGCGATTTTGGGACGTAGTGGTTCAGGAAAAAGTACCTTGGCAACGTTGATCCGTGGCGATTTAGAGCCTGATAAAGGAACGATTACTTTAGGTGGAATTAAAACGGCTGAGTTTGGTGATCAAATCACGAAATCAATTGGTGTGATTCACCAAGCGCCTTATCTTTTCAGAACAACAATCTTGAATAACGTCCGAATTGGGCGAGAAGAAGCTTCAGAAGAAGACGTTTGGCAAGTGTTGGATAAGGTTGGGTTAAAGGAAATGATCGAAGGATTGCCTGAAGGATTACTGACAATGGTGGACGAAGCAGGTTTGCGTTTTTCTGGTGGTGAACGTCATCGGTTGGCATTGGCTCGTATTTTACTTCAAGACACACCCGTTGTATTATTAGATGAACCAACGACTGGTCTGGATCCAATTACAGAACAACAATTATTAGATACATTTTTTGATACGTTAAAGGATAAAACGATTATTTGGATCACCCATCATCTTCAAGGTGTTCATATGATGGATCGAGTGATCTTCATTGAAGATGGTCAACTAGAAATGAGTGGTTCACCGCAAGAATTGTTAGCGACGAATCTTCATTATCAACAATTGTATGCAATCGATCGAGGCATGAACAAGAATTGATTGGTTGACGAAAGTTTTTTAACATAAAAAAGATGAGGCAAAACTCTATGAGCTTTGCCTCAAGCTTTTAAAAGCTGAGTAATGAATTAGTATGAACGCTGTAGTAACATTTCTGTCAGTAAAGTTAGTTGTTCTTTTCCTAAACACTCAGGTAATTTTTTGATATCGTCCAATGCTTTTTCAGTGACACGTTTTGCAAATGTTTTGGCGTCGTTGACTCCGTCTAGCTCGTGAACGAGTTTGGCTGTTTCAGCGGCTTGTACGTCTGTGATAGTAGCACCTTTTTCTAAATAAACAGCGAAGCGTTCTGGCGCTTTTTGCATGGCAAAAATCAAAGGCAACGTGTAGACTCCTTGTGCTAAATCTTCTAAAACAGGTTTTTTCAAGGTTTTTACATCTGCTGTATAGTCTAAGATGTCATCATAGACTTGAAAAGCAATGCCGATATGGCGACCAATTCGCTTTGCTAAGCGCTGTACTTCTGCACAAGCATGGCCAAAATGAGCGCCTTCCAGACAGCTTAAAGAGAATAATTCAGCTGTTTTTCCATTGATGCTGCGTAAGTAGTCGGAAATAGTCATGTCTTTTTTGTAGCGTGTATGCATTTGATCTAATTCACCAAGTAGTAATCGTTTCATCGCAGAAGCGTTTGTATGTAGAAAATCAGAGCCATTCATCGTTTCAGCAAGTAATTCAAAAAATTCAGTAAACAATAAATCTCCTGTGTAAACAGCAATATCTTTACCATAGCGGGATTGAAGCGTAACGGCTCCTCTACGCAGTGGTGAGTCATCGATGATATCATCGTGAATTAATGTCGCCATATGCAGAATTTCGATCGAAGCAGCGATTTTGATCAATTGTTTATGATCTTGTTTTTGCTCATCGCCGATTTGAGCAAATAAAAAAAAGAAAGCAGGGCGCAGTAATTTTCCGCCTGAATAGGTTAGTTCGATCAAAGCTGCTTCAATTTCTTTGTTTCGTATTTTAACTTGATGTTTGATCAGTTCACAAGTTTCATTTAATTGTTGTTGGATAATAGGAAATTCTTTCCAAAAATCATTCATAACCAATATTCCTTTCAGTAATTCAATACTATTGATTGTATACGATGTTGGTAAAGAAATACAAGCAAATTATTCTGTGAGCATAAAACTAAATATTATAAGGAGAGAAGAGTATAATTTGAATAGAGAAGTTTTTTTTGAATTAGTTGAACTAAAAGCAAAAACAGCCAGTGTTTTACCTTTTCTTTTAGGCATTTGTTTTAGTTGGTACCATTATGGAAGTTTACATTTAGGGTATGTTCTTATTTATTTTATTGCGATGTTTATTTTCAATATGGCTGTTGATATTTTAGATAACTATAATGATTACCATCATGCCAAAGAAGGGCATGATTATAAAGAGAAGACGAATATTATTGGACGGGAAAATCTATCCTTGTCGATGATTCGCCGCTGGATCATTTGGATGGTGGCCATTTCCGCATTGATGGGTATTGGTCTGTCGATGATTGTCGGTTGGCCGTTGTTATGGCTAGGACTTTATTGCTACTTGATTGGAATCTTTTATTCTTCTGGACCTAAACCATTATCAAGCTTGCCTTTAGGTGAATTCTTTTCAGGATTTACGATGGGCTTTATGATCATGTTGATTTGTGTCTATATCAATACATTTGATTCTTTTCAGTGGACAGTGAGTAATATCGGCAGTATCTTTTTGGTGTCATTGCCTAATACCTGTTTGATCGCTAATTTAATGTTGGCCAATAATATTTGTGATTTAGAAGAAGACGAAATGAATCATCGGTTTACCTTAGTTCATTATTTAGGGAAGAAAGTATCGATTGGTCTGTTTGTCGGATTGATCGTGATTGCATTTGCATCGATCGTGTTGAGTGTTGTTTTAGGTTTAACGCCGATTACGATGTTATTGACATTGCTTGTTCTGCCATTTATTTGGAAACAAACAAAGCTATTTCTAAACGAACAGGTCAAAACAAAGACATTTATTTGCGCCATAAGAATTTTAGCAGTCGGAGCACTTGCACAAGTTGTATTTTTTGCCATAGGATTGTGGCTTAAATAATAAAATAAAAAGGTTAAGAGGGGATTTAAATGAGTAAGCACGTCGTTATTTTGGGCGCTGGCTATGCCGGTTTAAGAGCGCTCCATGAGTTACAAAAAGGCAACAGTGAATTGAAAATCACATTGGTCGATCAAAATGATTATCACTTTGAAGCAACAGATATCCATGAAGTTGCAGCGGGGATTCAAACATCGGAAAGAATCACATATCCAATCAAAGATGTTGTAAAATCAGCATGTACAACGTTTGTACAAGGTAGAGTGGAAAAAATCGATAGTGAAAACCAACTGGTTCATTTGAAAGATCAAGAAGCGATTTCTTATGATTATTTGATCGTAGCATTAGGATACGAATCAGAATCATTCGGCATACCTGGTGTTGAAGAATTTTCATTAAAAATGGTCGACATTCCGACATCAGAAAAAGTGTATCAACATCTAACAGAACAAATGAAAGCTTATAAAGAAACCAAAGACGAAAATTGTCTGAAAATCGTTGTCTGTGGTGCTGGTTTTACCGGAATCGAATTATTAGGTTCATTACATGAAGGTAAGAAAAAACTAGCTGAAATCGCTGGTGTTGAACCTGAAAAAATCCAATTATACTGTGTTGAAGCGGTAACTCGTTTATTGCCAATGTTTAGTGAAAAGCTTGGTGGTTACGGCATCGATCATTTGAAAAAATGGGGTGTTAATTTCTTAGTTGGAAAACCAATTAAAGAAATTAAACAAGATACTGTTGTTTATTTGGACAATGCAGAAACAAATGAATTAAATGAGTTGCAAGCTAAAACAATCATCTGGACAACTGGTGTTAGCGGAAGTCATGTTGTTGGTGATTCTGGTTTTGCAGCGAAACGTGGGCGTGTGATGGTTAACCCTGATTTAACAGATGCAGATCACAACAACGTTTATATTATTGGTGACTGTTCTGCTGTAATGGATAAAGAATCAAATCGTCCTTATCCAACAACTGCACAAATTTCACTTAAAATGGGTGAGCATGCAGGTAAAAATATCAAAGCGCAATTAAAAGGTGAGGCTACTAAAGAATTTACCTTTAAATCATTAGGTTCTGTTGCTTCAATCGGCAATAGCCATGCCTTTGGTGAAGTCGGAAAAATCGAAGTTAAGGGCTATCCAGCTTCTGTGATCAAAAAGGCGATTATGGATCGTTCGTTATTTGAAACAGGTGGAATCAAAGAAATGTTGGCTAAAGGTCGCTTTGATTTTTATCGTTAAAAAATATAAATACAAGTAAGAGCTATGAAAGATTCACAGTAGAGTGTTGTTTTGAAATGACAGAAAGTCAACGGCAGATGGAAGTTGACCAAAATAACAACTTGAATTACAAATCTGGAGCGAAATAGTTTATTCGGGTAAGATCCGTTAGCGTCTTTTGAGTGGAGATTATTTTTAATTTCAACTATGGGTGGTACCGCGTGTATTTGTGCGTACGAGACAAACTATTTTTTTGTTTCCAACATTTATTCGTCCCTGACAGTCTTTTTCAGATTGTCAGGGATTTTTTTATGCAACAATTAAATTTATAAGAAGAATGAGGAACGTAAATGAAAAAAAAATTAAGTGTTAAAGAAGCATTACTTGTATTTTTGTCATTATTATTAATTATCAGTATTTGTGTGATTGGCGTCGGGATGAGTCCGATTTTTCCAGTTCTATGTGCATTAGGATTGTTGATTGCCTGGAGTAAGTGGCGTGGGGCTTCTTGGGATAAAATCCATGAAGGAATCGTCGAAGGGGTCAAAACAGGGATCGTGCCGATGGTCATCTTTATTTTGATTGGTGCTTTGATTGCAGTCTGGATTGCAAGTGGTGTCATTCCAACAATGATGTATGCCGGTTTTTCAGTTATCAGTACCAAAATCTTCTTACCTTCTGCCTTTGTTAGTTGTGCAGTTGTCGGGATTTCGATTGGAAGTGCCTTTACCACCGTTTCAACAATTGGTTTGGCTTTGATGGGGATGGGTATTTCAATGGGCTTTAACTCTGCTATACTAGCCGGAGCAATTATTTCAGGTGCTGTTTTTGGCGATAAAATGTCGCCACTTTCTGATACGACGAATTTAGCTTCGGCTGTTGCTGGAGCAGATTTATTTAAACACATTAAAAATATGATGTGGACGACGGTCCCAGCTTTTGTTATTTCGTTTATTTTATACGCAATACTTGGATTTCAAACGAAAATTGGACAGACTGATTTAGAAACAAAACAGTTTTTAGAAGTGTTGCAAGCTAATTTTGCCATTAGCTGGTGGGCGGTCTTACCGATTTTATTACTTGTGGTATGTTCAATCAAACGGGTGCCGGCGATCGCTTCATTGTTAGTAACAATTTTGGTTTCTAGTGTTATGTACATGTTTCAAACAAAAAACGTTGATTTGAAACAATTAAGCACAATTTTAGAAAATGGTTTTGTTTCAGAAACTGGAATGGAGCAAATCGATGCTTTGTTGACTAGAGGTGGTATTCAAAGTATGATGTGGTCAGTTTCATTGATTCTACTGACATTGTCACTAGGCGGACTGTTAATGAAAATGGATGTAATCACAGTATTAATGGCCCCCCTTGCTCATAAATTGAAGTCAACTGGTAGTTTGGTTGCAGCAACGGTGTTTAGTGGAGCTCTGGCCAATGTGATGATTGGTGAGCAGTATCTATCAATCATTCTTCCAGGTCGAGCATTTAAAGAAAGCTATGATCAAGCAGACCTTGCGCCAGAAGTCCTTTCAAGAGCTTTGGAAGATTCTGGAACTGTTTTAAATTCATTGATTCCATGGGGGGTGAGTGGTGTGTTTATGGCGAGCACCTTACAAGTTTCTACCTTGGAGTATGCACCCTTTAGTTTCTTTATCCTATTGTGTCCGATATTATCGATCCTTTCAGGAATAACTGGCATTGGTATCAACAGACAATCATCCAGTGAAATAAACAATTAAAATAGAGAATTCTATTTAAAATCATTAAAATTTTAAGAGAAACAATGGGGGTACTTTTGTTCGGCTCGATTTTTAGGTATAATGGATACTGATTGAAAAGAGGGATGTTACATGGCACAAAAACGGAAAAGTGCAAAAAAGAAAAAAACAAAAAAACAACAACAGCAGCAAGAACATCTTAATTTCATTTTTCTCGGTATCTTTTTTATCTTCTTTGGATTATTTGGACTATTAAAATTAGGATTTCTTGGCACTTTAATTGCCAATGGGTTACGTGTAGTGATAGGAAATACATTTTCAGTAGCAGCAATTTTATTGATGCTTTATGGCCTTTCTTTAGTTATTTTCGGAAAAGAATTTCCTATTAAAAAGAGTCGACCGATCATTGGCGGCGTCTTCGTTTACTTAGGTGTGTTGCTATTTTTGCAAGCGTACATGTTTCGCAATGTTGGCACGCAAACACCAGATATCCTTGGAACTACGTGGGAATTTCTTAGAATGGATCTAAAGGCAAGTACTGTCGTGCAAAATGTCGGCGGTGGAATGATTGGTGCCGCACTATACAGTTTGACATTCTTTTTAGTCGCTCAATTTGGTAGCTATTTGATTGCTGGATTGCTAGTTGCAATCGGTGTATTTTTAATCAGTATGCTTGATTTTCAGCAAGTGATAAATGGCTTACAACTCATTCGGGAAAAACTTAGTGGTTTAACGGCTAAAAGTGAAGAACGTCAGGCCGAAAAAGAAGCTAAGCGAGCAGAAAAACGTGCAGCTAAACAAGCCAAAATGGAACAAATGGCTCAAGAACGTCTGAAAAATGATGTACGGGAATTAACACCCGGTGAAAAATTAGCTCAAGAAGCACGAGAACAAGAAGAGAAAGACATGCAGGAACCAGAACAGTTAACACTGGTTCCAATCGATAGTTTCCAAAGCCAAGCTGAAGCGCAACCTGCTGTACAGCAAAAAGTAGTTGCCGAACCAGAAATGGATGAAGGCGGCGAATTGGATTTTGAGATTTCAGAAGAAGCGGAAGATCGTGATTATGAGCTGCCACCTTCAACCTTATTAGACTCGATTCCATCGGCTGATCAAAGTGGAGAATACCAAAAAATCGAAAAAAATATTGGTGTGCTGGAGCAAACGTTCAAAAGCTTTGGTGTCGATGCAAAAGTTGTAAAAGCAAGTCTCGGACCTGCTGTAACGAAGTTTGAAATTCAACCAGCTGTGGGTGTTAAAGTGAGTAAAATCGTTAGCTTGACTGATGATATCGCCTTAGCACTTGCTGCTAAAGACGTACGGATGGAAGCGCCGATCCCAGGGAAATCACTGATTGGGATCGAAGTACCAAACAGCACTGTAAGTACCGTCTCATTTAGAGACATTATTGAGGCACAACCAAGTCATCCAGATAAATTATTGGAAGTACCGCTTGGACGAGATATTTCAGGGATGGTTCAATCCGCTGATTTAGCCAAAATGCCTCATTTACTGATTGCCGGATCAACTGGTAGTGGGAAGTCTGTTGCAATCAATGGCATTATCTCAAGTCTCTTAATGAGAGCAAAACCTCATGAAGTAAAACTGATGATGATTGATCCAAAAATGGTCGAACTAAATGTCTATAATGGGATTCCCCATCTGTTGACACCAGTCGTGACCAATCCAAGGAAAGCCGCACAAGCTTTGCAAAAAGTGGTGCAGGAAATGGAATTTCGTTATGAAAAATTTGCAGCTACTGGGGTTCGGAATATTTCTGGCTACAATGAATTAGTGATTCAAAAGAACCTGGAAGATGGCGAAAACCGTCCAATCTTGCCGTTTATTGTGGTGATCGTTGACGAGTTAGCCGACTTGATGATGGTTGCTAGTAACGAAGTAGAGGATGCAATCATCCGCTTGGCACAAATGGCTCGAGCAGCTGGTATCCATATGATTTTAGCGACACAACGTCCTAGTGTGGATGTTATTACAGGGATCATCAAAGCAAACGTACCTTCAAGAATGGCTTTTGCTGTTTCAAGCGGAACTGATTCACGAACGATTATTGACAGTAATGGAGCGGAGAAACTTTTAGGACGTGGCGACATGTTGTTCTTGCCAATGGGTGAGAACAAACCGATCCGTGTGCAAGGTGCGTTTATTTCTGACCATGAGGTTGAACGAATCGTTGCTTTTGTAACGGAACAACAAGAAGCAGATTATCAGGAAAGTATGATGCCAACAGAAGAAGAAACAGCTGGTGGTGGTAGTGAAGCTTCCCAAGATGAACTGTATGAAGAAGCCAAAGCTTTGGTTGTAGAAATGCAGACAGCAAGTATATCCTTACTGCAAAGACGGTTTAGAATCGGTTATAACCGAGCGGCCCGTTTGGTTGATGAATTAGAAGCTCATGGTGTGATTGGGCCATCAGAAGGCAGTAAACCAAGAAAAGTATTTCTTGAACCTGCAACAGAATCTGAACCAATGGATCATGGGCTTGAGTAAGAAATATAATGGAGTTAGCTTGAGTGCTGGCTCCATTTTTTATTATCGATTTGGCAAATTTTCATTTATATAAAAGTAAATTTTGTTGATACGACTTACCTAAAGAGGTTTTCCACAAATGGAAAATTTGGTATAATGTATGAAATACTATTGAATAGATAGATGAAAAGTTGAATTAAATCATAAATACGATTAGAATTAGAGTAATCTAAACCGATAACGAATAAATTGAAATGAAATGATAAACTAAATTAAAAATATAAGGATGGATAATATGAGAAGAAAAAGCGTATTATATCTAGATGTTGCAGAACAAATCAAAGCAGATATCATGAATGGTACATATCCTGTGGGTTCATTATTACCAACAGAAGCAGAACTGGAACGATTGTTTGAAGTCAGTAAAATTACTGTCCGCCGGGCAATCGAGCTATTATCTTCAGAAGAATTAGTGGAGAAAAAAAGTGGTAAAGGAACTACGGTTCTAAGTAACCGACCTTACAATAAATTGTCCAAAGCAGGTACCTTTACAGAATATTTGAACGATTCAGGACAAAAAGTTGCAAAGAAGATTTTAAAGTTAGAAACAGTTACGCTAATGCCTGATTCTCCTATTTATTCATGTCTTGGAGCAACAGCGGTCAAAGTATCACGCCTGTACACGTTAGATGAACAGCCTTATATCTATTTTAATTATTATCTACCAACTACTTTGGTGGGTGTTCCATTAGAAGATTTCGAACAGGAATCTTTATATCGCATAATGGATCAACATGGCATCGAAATCGTGAAGTTTGAAGATAGTTTCCAAACGATTGAACTAACCTCTGAACAACAAGAAATCCTAGCTACTTCAGAAAAAAATGGGCTAAAAAGAATTCGCAAATCAATGGGTCTTTCTGGAAAAATCGTTGAGTTTTCAGAAGCAATTTACAATACAGCTCTTTACCCCTATGTCATTGAATACGAAGCTTAAAAAAAATAACAGGTTGCTTACAAAAGTGTAAGCAATCTGTTATTTTTTTCTATGGTGGGTTAGCTGTTATTGGTTTAGACTAAGAAAGTAGAGAAAAGGAGCGATATGAATGTTACAAGTCGAAAATGTATCTAAAATATATGGAGAAGAAATTAAATATGAAGCATTAAAAGGTTTAAACTTAACGGTTGATGATAGTGAATTTATTGGTATCATGGGGCCTTCTGGAAGTGGAAAAAGTACTTTTTTAAATCTTATAGCAACGATTGATCAACCAACATCTGGACACATCTTAATGAATGGAACAGACCCGAATCAGTTAAATCAAGAAGAAATCGCAAAATTTAGAAGAAGAGAACTAGGTTTTATTTTTCAAAGTTTCAATTTGATGCCAACCTTAACCGTAGAAGAGAATATTGTTTTACCTTTAACCTTAGACGGTGAAAAAATTTCTGTGATGAAAAAACAATTGAACACTCTAGCTGATCGTTTAGGAATTGCTAGTTTGCTAAAAAAACGGATTGCAGAAATTTCTGGTGGCCAAGCTCAACGTGTAGCAGTAGCTCGTGCGATGATCCATCAACCCCAACTATTATTGGCGGACGAACCGACAGGAAACTTAGATACAAAATCATCGAAAGATGTCATGCAATTATTAAAACAACTAAACGAAGAAGAAAAAGCAACGATCTTAATGGTTACTCACGATCCACTAGCTGCAAGTTATTGCAAGAGAATCGTATTTATCAAAGATGGTGAATTGATTGACGAGATTCATCACAATGGAAATCAAAAGAGGTTTTACGATGAAATCATGGTGAAGCTATCTGAGATTGAAGGTGTCGATAATGAGTTTTAGTCAATTTGTTATTCGTAATACCTTAAGAAATAAGCATCTTTATATGGCTTATTTTTTAAGTACATTATTTTCTGTCATGGTATTTTTTACTTTTACAGTGTTTGCATTTCATCCAGCATTAGCGGATGGATTAAATAAAAATGCGCAAATTGGTATGTTGGCATCAGCCATTATTATCTATGGATTTGCTTTTTTCTTTGTTCTTTATTCAATGGATGTTTTTATCCAGTCTAGGAAAAAAGAATTTGGATTGTTGATGATTCAAGGGATGAGTCCTAAGCAATTGAAAAAAATGGTTTTTATTGAAAACTTAGTGATTGGTTTTTTTGCTACGATTATTGGAAGCATTGCTGGAATTGGTTTTTCGCAAGTGATTTTATGGTTGAGCAATAAATTGATACACGTGAATTTTGGTTTTTATTTTCCAGCACAAGCACTTGTATTAACAGTCATTTCCTTTGCAGTACTATTTTTAGCAATTTCGTTTTTTATCCAGTTTCGTTTGCCGAAGTTAAGCTTACAGGAATTGCTGAAAGCAGGAGATCTAGGCAAAGGTACGATCAAAAGTTCCTATGTTAAAACTATTTTAGCGATTGTATTGATCGGGGCAGGTTATGCCATTGCATTGTTAGTTAAAGGGATGCTAGTACCGCTGGTTATGATTCCTGTGATCTTCTTAGTTGTTGTAGGTACGCGTTTTTTATTTAATCAACTAAGTGTTTCAGTAATTGAGCGTTTGAAAAGGAAACAATCAATATTTTGGAAAAAAACGAATATGGTTGTGTTTTCTGATTTAGCTTTTAGAATGAAAGATAATGCTCGCTCGTTTTTCTTAGTATCGATCATTTCAACCGTAGCCTTTGCTGCGATTGGTACATTATATGGGTTTCAAAATATGATTTTAGATGGGATGAATCAAATCCCTTATGAGTTTCAAGTTACAGGAACCGCTGAAGAAACAGCCTCTATAAGACAAGACTTCACGCAATTGTTAGCAGATAAAGGCATTCAAGTAGATGAAGGAGAACTAACGACGTATACAAATGCCGATCAAGTGAACTTTATTAAAGAGTCTGAGTACAATCGTCTCGCAAAATTAGTTGAAAACCCAACGATTCAAACACAAGGACAGGCCGTTCACTTGTTACCAAGTAGCATTATGGGGATGAAAGAGGTAACGATCAATGAAGTGAAATTACCAGATGAAGCTGTTTTACCAGTCGCCAAAACAGAAAAAACCAATGTTGTTTCCGCTTATGGAACAACCTTTGTTGTACCAGATGCTACTAATTTGCAAAATTTGGAAAGTACCACAACAACTGTTTGGCAGCCTAAAAATGCTAGCTATGAGAAGTTAGTTTCTGTTGGTAAATTTCAAGATAAGAATATGTCTTTGATGGCTAAAAGCTATTCACAACAAACGATTACAGATGAATATGCGCCAATTTTATTCGTGGGAATCTTTATCGGAATCGTCTTCTTTGTTTCAGCTGGAAGCTTTTTATATTTCAGATTATATAGTGATATGGATGTCGATGTTGAGAAGTTTAAGATGATTTATAAAATGGGTTTAGCAAAAAAAGAATTGAAGAAAATGGTTTATCAACAAGTTGGAATCTTATTCTTTACACCAATCATTGTTTCGGTGATTCATGGAGCTGTAGCATTGACTGCGATGTATCATATGTTCAATCAAGGAATGCAACTTGCAGGATGGCAAGTGCTAGGGGTGTTTATCCTGATTCAAATTGTTTACTACGTGATTGCGCGTGTCTTTTATTTCAAAAAAGTGTATCGTTTAGTGCAAGTATAATAAAAAGAAGGGCTGATACAAAAAATGTATCGGTCCTTCTTTTATTCATTAAGGTTCTACGATTCCTTGATCATCGATCCGTCCTGAGATTTCGACATCATGTTCAGCATAAAATGACAAAGGTGTATCGAACGTTTCAGGAGATTTTACAGCTTTCAGTACGTCTTTTTTGAACTGATCGATTCCCTCGTTCGTTGTTGTGTCATATGAAACCGTTACATGACCTAAATCAAAGGGAAGCGAATCAAAATTTTTGTTTTGAAGTTGGATAATATTCTTTTTGAGAGCTTTAGCGTAACCTAATTCATAATAGATATTCGGATCATGACTAGACAAATCAAGAATAACCAAACTGGCTTTGTCTAAAGAAGCATGAATGTCTTGGCTTGTTTGATGCTGATCTGTACCCAGATCAACTTTTACCAACTCAAAGCCTAGTTGATTTTCAATAAAAGTATCTTGAATATAACCAAAAATCAAACTATCGTGACCTTTAAAATTGCTAGCATTTTCATTGATTGGCGTCGCAAAAAAATATACGTCAGTTTTCATAAAAAAAACCTCTTTTCTTACTCTTAATTATAGCAACGAAAATAAGGGAAAACAAACAATAGGAGTTAAAGCTGTTGCAAGTAAAATAAAGGCGATGAGAAATGTCTAATTCTATCAACTAACCTAGATAACATATGGACAAATCGTGTACAATAAGTTATAGTATGAAGCGAATGTTTAGAAGAAATGAGGAAGAAAACTAGTGGAAAAAGCATCCATTTACGGTTTAACAAAAGACGAACTGATCGCATGGTTCATCGAACATGACGAAAGAAAGTTCCGTGCTACTCAAGTTTGGGAGTGGCTGTATATCAAACGTGTCATGGCCTTTAGTGACATGACAAATCTATCAAAAGATGTCATTGAATTATTGGAAGAAAACTTTATTATCAATCCATTGCGCCAAGTGATCGTTCAAGAAGCAAAAGATGGTACCGTCAAATATCTTTTTGAGTTGCCAGATAAGAATATGATCGAAACGGTCTTGATGCGTCAAGAATATGGGATGTCTGTTTGTGTAACAACACAAGTTGGCTGTAATATTGGCTGTACCTTCTGTGCAAGTGGTTTACTTAAAAAACAACGTGATTTAACTGCAGGAGAAATTGTTGCTCAAATCATGCTTGTTCAACATTATTTTGATGAACGTGGTCAAGGTGAACGAGTAAGTCATATTGTTGTGATGGGGATCGGTGAACCGTTTGATAATTACGATAACTTAATGAATTTCCTACATACGATCAACGATCCTAAAGGTTTGGCTATTGGGGCACGTCATATTACTGTTTCAACAAGTGGTTTAGTACCTAAAATCAAAGAATTTGCGAACAATGGTTTGCAAGTCAATTTAGCGATTTCTTTACATGCACCAAATAATGACGTTCGGACTTCAATCATGAGAATCAATCGCAGTTTTCCAATTGAAAAGCTGATGGATGCGGTCGATGAGTATTTGGAAAAAACGAATCGTCGAATCACGTTTGAATATATCATGTTGAGTCATGTGAACGACCGCCCTGAACATGCCCAACAATTGGCGGATTTATTGAAAGACAAGAAGAAATTAACCTTTGTCAACTTGATTCCTTACAATCCAGTTAGTGAGCATGATCAGTATAGTCGTAGCGAAAAAGCAGATGTATTGAAATTTTATGATATTTTGAAAAAAAATGGTGTTAACTGTGTGATTAGAAAAGAATACGGCACAGATATCGATGCAGCTTGTGGACAATTGAGAAGTAAGCAAATCAAAAAAGCTGAGAAAACACGCTAGAGAATAAGAACAGGGTAGGAGAGCCAAGGCGAAACATTCGCTTTGACTCTCCTTTTAAATCTATTTGATTTACCACTTCGAGACAGAGTTTTTTCAGCATCTTTAGTGAATCGTAAGTATAATTTATTTCTTCAAAAGGGCATTTTGAATTGAAAGGTGTTATAGTTTTTTAAAACCCAATCGAGACATTTCAGTTAAATTTGTCAACAATTCTGAGTCGGTATTAAAAAAGGTGAGACCTATTACTGAAGGGGGAGTTTTTATACAATAATCTTTAGGATTCCAAATACTTAACGGAAAAAAAACATTAGCATGCATTAGTTTATAAAGGGAATCTAGCATTTTTTCATAAGTGAACTCAAAACAAAAAGTTCCTAATTGACCATTTTCTTTTGAGTATTTTTTAGAAAGAAAAGGCATCAAGAGTAATGGTGCAGTTGACGCATTTAGTCTAAAATTGAGATCAATAAAGTAGAACTGATCTTTAGCGATGATCACGTCAAAACCAGCAATTCCATAGAAGCCTTGTTTATGGGCTTTTTGCATGATACTAGTTCCTTCTGTTACTATAGCAGAATCTACTTGAACACTATTTCCAATAACGTTTCCTTTATGAATTCCAGCTGAAATAAGTTGTTTTGTTGCACCTAAAAAGCGTATGTGACCTGACTTATTACAAGAGAATTGGATACATAGATTTTCTTCAGGATGAATATATGTTTCAAGGATGACTTGATGTGATTCGGCAAAAAAAGGAATTGCTTTGGATAAATCCTCTTCATTCATGCAAATATAAACGCCGTATCCCCCAGCCGTAGGCGATCCATCACCATTTTTTATAACGATAGGATTTTTAAAAGACATTGATTTTAAAGTATTATAATCAATAATTGTTCTAGGAACAACATTGCTACTATTAACTAATTTAGTTATAGTCGCTTTGTTTGATAGATCAAGTGTAACGTTGGGAGGAACATTGTATGAGAGTGAGTTTAACCGTTCTTGTTTATGAGGATACTGCATTATGATCGTTTTTTTCATTGAAGCACATTTATTTAATAAGCGATGGTAATCTTTTTTGTTGTTATATCTATAGATTTTTTTGGGAATTGAAAGTCCAGTAGATTGTAAGAGCTCAAGAGCATCTTTTTGATTGACATTTTTACTACAAATTATAGGCAGGTTAGGCATTATAGCAAACTCTCTACCAGTGATGATGTCGAAAATTTGAGTATCTTTTGGTAAGTATCCATAGTCATCAAAAGAGACTCTAGGATTATATATATCTTCAGTATCAAAAATATTTTTAAATAAAAGCTCGTTGTTATTCATAAAATTAGTCATTCTCTCTATAATAGAATGGTGTATACTCATTTTCAAGATAAACAGCAGTGTACTTATGTGGCTGTTCCAGTATAAAACTTTCATAGATTGAGTCTACTCGACCGTTATTTCGTAAAACAGCAATACCATGCCATGGCACAATGCTAGTAAATTGATTGACTAAATGAGGCGAATATTGGCCTTTTTTAGGATGAACGGTACCTCTGATTGCATTAGAAAATTTTGATTTAAGGAGAGTCATTTTTGTAATAGTCACTAGAAATACCATGTATTTGAAAGCAGTATACTCTGAGCGTGCAGTAACAGCTTGTCTCATTTGATCAACTTGAGCGAGGGTATCATCATCGCTATTATAGTATTTTGTGAATTTCATTGCAGCTGCATTGATAGGGGCAACATTGCTTCCCATTTTCATTGAGTGAATAAGTTCTTCTTTAAACGTATAAGTTGGATCGTTCCATTTAGATTCAATTTCTTTTTCGGCTTCTGAATAGATTAAATTGTATTCATCTATGCGTTCGTCTACTAAATCTTGAATATCGACAAATTCGATTTTTGTTTCCATATCTAATTTTTTTGCGATTTTTTTTAAATCTCTTGGATACAGGCGAACAGATTCAGGGGTATATCCATAGAATGGAGAGTACGCCCTACCATCAAGAATAATGATGAACTTTAATCCGTTATCATAGTATTTCTCGACATGTTCAGTAAGGAGAGCAAATCTAGTAAAGGAAGCCACTTCACCCAAGTCAGGTTCTGGTCTTGTTCGTTGTAACAAATTTAATGCTCTACCAGGATATGCTGGTAAGATAATCGGAATTGCTTTATTGGCAATGATATTTTGTTCAATCGTATCAAGTATTTCATTTATGTTTTCTTTCAAGTTGTCATTTGGACCATTTCGATAAATGTCTAAATTTAGGATATCAAAAATAGTTTTGGCTAATTCTGCCGTATCTTTTGGAAATGGGAAATCTAAAAAATGATGTTGTTCTCTTTGCTGAGACGACCAGGTGCTAAAATCAAATTCAGATATAACTTCTGCTTTAATTGGTTGCCAGGTAAAAGTGCTGTCTATTAGTGGCTGAATATCAGAGGTTAATCGTGGGGTAGAGTAAGATACATAGTTAAATTCATTCGTTTCTGTCATAAAACTTCTCCTTTTGATTTGAAATCATTTATTTTTATACCATATAGTAATACAAACAAAGATAAGCTTAGAGCAATCAAGGATATTGCAAAGTAGTTTGCAAAAATATCAAGTAGTTTACTACTCAAATATACGCCAAGCAAGCCACTAAACTGATGGATTAACATATTTATGGATAATAATTTTCCAGTCACAGCCGTTTTACTTTCTACAATTAGCAAGACAGCCAGCATGACAACACCAGAGTATGTGAGACCGAAAAGTAACACAAATAGTGAATATTTTATAATTGATATAACTGGTAATAATAAGAGTAAAAAGCTAATTGTGCGGCCAAGGAATAGCCACTGTAAAACAGCTATTCTTTTTTTTTGTTTATCAGAAATAATTCCTGAAAATAAGCCTCCAATAATAACAATAATCCCAAATAAAGACATCAAAATCCCTGTTTTATCAGTACTTATTTGATTATTTATCATCATTGAAACTAGTTGAGTGTCAATGATGCCCATTGAGAATCCACAAACAAATACGGCACTAAAAGCATATTTAATTGATTTACTGTAATAGGCAGTTTTTATAGTTGTCTTCCAAGTACTAGGAGTGTTATTAGTTTTTGCAGTTTTTTGTTGATTGGGATTTCTCAATGTAATTAACACAATAGGGATAATAATAAGTAAGCAGATGGCAAGACTTCTGTAAGTTGTTTGCCAAGGCTGATTTTTTGATAGACGGGACCAAATAGGAGCTAAAACCGCTAAGCCTAAAGAGTTACAGTTATTTAAAAGTGCTAAAGCTAATCCTTTACTTTTTTCAAACCATTGAGAAATATAGTACTGTGTGGGGACCCCCCAAGACATTCCATAGCCCAATCCACCAATTAATCCATAAACAATTACAAAAGATGGAGCTGTAACCAATTGGAATAAAGTAATTGCAGCAAGCAATATAATGATGTTGCCTAAAAGTAGTGATTTTCGTATACTGATTCGGTCAATCAACCATCCGGAGATTACGCCACCAATTCCAGAAGATACCATAAAAATACCAGAAGATAGAGCAATAGAAGTGACAGTTCCATTAAAATCTTTAGCTAGGTATGGTAAAAAAAATTGAAAAGAATTTCTTAAGGAATTGATCCCAACACCATATATACACAAAATTACCAACGTTATCCATGGGAAATAGTTTGTTATTTTACGCATTTTTCCAGCACGCTCCTTAAAAACGATGTGATTTAGATTGTTATTAGATTTGTATTAAGTGATAATTTGATGAATTTAGTTTAATCTTTTGTATAAATGTATCAAAAAGTCTGAATTATTGCAATGCTTTTTTGAAATTGTAACAGAAGGATAGAAAATAAGTCCTGGATATCAGTAAATATAATGCATATAGTAAGGAATTTTTAGTGTCTTTGGCCATTTAATCAGGTTGAAAGAAGAGACAATAGCAAAAAAGTTACTTCGTTGCTTTGCTTTTTAGAACAAAAAAAGCTTAGATACAACTCTATGAGTCACATCTAAGTCTCAATGAATCTGAATAAACGGTGGGAGCAGAAATAACAACTACACTTGCGCTTAGATCACTTCAAATTCTAAGTGCTAAAGTACTAAGAGTTGAAGGATTCGGAAGTAAGCTGAAATTGGTGTGAAACACAGCTAGGTACGAACTGATGTAGAATAGTACCTACTTAGTTCTTGGAGTTAAATACTTCTTCCCTAACCTCTTCGAAGAGGTCTAAATTTTAGGAGTCATTTCATTCACTGTTCTTCTTTTCCAGTTGTTATTCTGTATAAATCGTAAATCCATAATCAACGATATGTTCCTTTAAATAACGTAAGTACTCTTCACCCATCGGAGATAGAGACATTTGACTAGGATGAATCCAGCCTAGCTCCATAGTTTCATCCACCTCTAAAGGTAAAGCTACAATGTTCTCGTCATTCAGTTCACGACTTAAAACGCCAGAACTGATCGTATAACCGTCAAGACCGATCAAAAAATTGAATAACGTTGCTCGATCACTGACACGAATACTTTTTTTATGATATAGAGTACTTAATATCTCTTCTGAAAAGTGAAAGGAATTAAATTGACCTTGTTCAAATGATAGATAAGGAAAGTTTTCTAAATCTGCTAGTGTTACGGATGTTTTCCCAACTAAAGGGTTTTTTTTACTGACAAAAACATGTGGTTGCGCTGTAAATAAGGGGTGGAAAACGAGTTGTTTTTCTTTTAGTAATTTACGAATTACTTTTTCATTAAATGTGTTCAAATATAAAATTCCTAACTCACTTTGAAATGTACTGACATCTTCAATAATATTGTTTGTTTGGGTTTCACGAAAGGTAAATTCATATTCATTTTGTTCGTAAGATTTAATCAATTGAACAAAGGCATGGACCGCAAAAGCATAATGCTGTGCAGAAACAGAAAACAACCTCCGACGAGTTTGGACGCCTTTGTATTTTTCAGCCATTAAATCGACCTGCTCTAAAATCTGGCGGGCATAGGATAAAAATTCCGTCCCTTCAGTCGTTAAAACCATGCCTTTTTGAGTTCGCCGAAAAATCTTAATACCCATTTCTTGCTCGAGTTCTTTAACTGCATTTGAGAGACTTGGCTGAGTAATAAAAAGATGTTTTGCTGCAACATTGATAGAACCAAATTCAACAATTTTTACGATATAATCCAGCTGTTTGATCTGCATAATAAAATCCTCCTTACTATTAAAAGCGTAACGGGCTCGCTTAGTCTCGACAGAAAAATAGGGGAAATTAACTGTGATGTTCTTTATCACATTTAATTTTCATCTTTTTTCCGAGAGATTAGCCCGTGAAGCTAGATAAGATATGGTAGCAACGTTTGTTCATTTCATTCATAGGGCTTCAAAGTAAAAGAGCAAAAGGCTCGCTTAGTCTCAACAGAAAAATAGGGAAATTAGTGGTGAAGCCTTTATTACCTCATGCTTAATGTATCTTTTTAACGTTAGTCAATTATTTCTAACTGAAGTATAGCACATATCTTTTTTTTGCTTAAATAAAAATACTATGGAAAACGTGGATTGTTCTCCATAGTATACTCTAAATTTTTTAGTTAAGAAGTAACGTTTTTTTGAGACTTAAATTCTATCGTCGAATTATTGAGATACAACGATTAGATTTCGACTTGGATTACCTGTACGCCTTGTTTTTCGATTTCTCGAATCACTTCTGGTGAAGCGAATGTATCAGTAATCAAGTAATTGATATCTTTAATATTTCCGCTTGTAAAATTAGATGAAAAACCGATTTTACGGTAATCTGCGACGACGATCACTAAACCATTGGTTCGTTCGATGATCAGTGAATTGATTTTAGATTCATGTAAGACAGGTGTTGTAATACCATTTTCAATGCTTAGACCAGAGCAACCGATAATAGAAATATCCGAAGACATTTTTGAGAATGAATCAATTGCAATATCACCAACTAAAGCTTCTTTTGGAAAACGAATTTCACCGCCAGATAAAATAACCGTAGAATTAGGATTATGATCAAGATTGGCAACTTTTACATTATTAGTAACGATCGTAACACGCTTATCTTCTAAGTTTTTTAAAGAAGATAGGGCTGTTGAACCAGTGTTAATAAATAACGTATTTCCATCTTTGACAAATTCTGCGGCCTTTTTAGCAATCGCATTTTTCAAAACTTCAATCTCTTCATTGTAATCTTCTGTTCCAATTTTTTGGACGATTTGCGCTTTTCCATGCGTTCGTTGAACTAAACCCATTTTTTCTAATGCGACCAGATCACGTCGGACGGTTATTTCTGAAACCGTTAGTTCATGACTGATCTCTTTTACTAATAAACTCGTTTCACTCTTTAATAGTTCAAGCAATTTATCTCGTCGATCTTTGATTGTTTTGTGTGAGCTTTTCATTTAAATTCCTCCCTTCTGCGTTAACTCATTTGAGCCACTGCAAGTGTATTCCCTAAGCTTTTTGCCTCTTTTAGTATACGACGGCCCTCAGATGTTTCATTGAGTTTTAGTAAACAGTGTGCTTTTAAGTATAAAATATACGTCAGCTCACGATTATTCAACCGCTTTTTATCGATTAAATCTAATTCACTTAAACATTTCTTATTTCTATTTTGGTGGAAATAGTTCATTCCTGCAATTTCATGCCATGAGAATAATCCATTCATTTGCTTTTTCTTAACATTTTTCAATTTAAATAGACTTTTTAAACAAGTTGCTAACTTTTCTTCATCTTTTAAAAAAGAATAGCAATACATTTGCGTATGATAATAAATGAAGAGGTAATCCAATGTAGAGCGAAAAAACGATTGATTCTTATGTAAATGAGCCAAGCAACATTCATAATTTCCTTCGTCTAACAAAAGCAAGCTATCAAAAATAATAATAGACTGTTTAAAGCCATTAAACAAATCTTTTTTCTGCAAAAGTTCTTTTAGCGCAATTGCTTTTTCTAAATCGCATTCAACTGTCAATGCATAAATCATTTTCTCATAAATGTTCTTTAAATACTCAAAAAGTAACACAATACTGAGCACAAGACCTCCTAGGCCACCAAAAATCAGCTTTGCTCCTAATTCTTGAGAACTAGTAACTAGATAATAGATATAAACGGCAAACAGTAAATAAACGATCCATAAAAAAACTTTTTTTCCCAAGTAAATACTTTTCCACACTAAAGTTTTCAATTTTCTTCACCTCATCGAAACTATATCATAAAAAAAAGAATATGAACATAAAAAAAGATATTATGATCTTTAATATATTTTATTTCACTTAAACGTTCTTAAAAGTAGTTAAACGATCTTATAAATTGATTGAAAACGGTTAAAAATATTGTAGAATGAAAAGTGTAATCGAGATTGAGATAATATGGAGGGATCATATGGCAACAATTCATGATGTAACAAAAGAAAGCTGGATTTTAAGTACCTTTCCTGAATGGGGGACGTATTTAAATGAAGAAATTGAGCAAGAAGAAGTCCAAGCAGGAACTGTTTCTATGTGGTGGTTAGGCTGCACTGGCATTTGGCTGAAGTCACATGAAGGAACCAATATCTTATGTGACTTATGGTGTGGAACGGGCAAAAGAAGTCATGGTAACGGTAAGATGAAAAAAGGACATCAAATGATGCGAATGAGTGGTTGCGAGAATATGCAGCCCAATCTTAGGACACAGCCTTTTGTGATCGATCCATTTGCAATCAAAGATGTCGATGCGTTAGTCGTAACACATATTCATTCGGATCATCTAGATATCAACACTGCAGCAGCAGTCCATCAAAATTGCCCGAATGCACGTTTTATTGGACCAAAAGAAGTTGTTAATACTTGGTTGAAATGGGGGATTCCAAAAGAAAAAACAACAATTGTTAAACCTGGTGACCGTGTGTCGATCAAGGATGTGGATATCGTTGCGTTAGAAGCATTTGATAGAACCGCATTAATAACTTGTGAAGATCCTGAGGTGACGCTAAAGGGAAAAATCCCTCAAAATATGGATGAAATCGCTGTTAATTACTTGTTTGAAACAAGCGGTGGCAATATTTATCATGCTGGTGATTCTCATTATTCTAATCTGTTTGCCAAACATGGGAATGAACACAAAATCGATGTGTGTCTAGGTGCTTATGGTGAAAATCCACGAGGCATCACAGATAAAGTAACCTCAGTTGATATGTTGCGAATGGCTGAATCATTGAATGCCAATGTGGTCATCCCAGTTCATTATGATATCTGGGCTAACTTTATGGCAGATCCTAAAGAGATTACTGAAATTTGGAATTTCAAAAAAGACCGTTTGAATTATCAATTTAAACCATTTATTTGGCAAGTTGGCGGGAAATTTACGTATCCAAATGATAAAGACAAGCTTGAGTTCAATTTCTATCGTGGATTTGATGATGTTTTTACAGTAGATAATGATACGCCGTTCCCATCATTTTTATAAGAAAGGAGCAAGTGAATGCTAAAGTATTTTTATAATAATGAGTTGATTCGATTTTGCGATGAAACTCCTGATAATTGGGAGGATGCTGTGATTCTTAGTTGCCAGACCTTACTGGAAAGAAACATTATTACGCAACAATATATCGATGAAATCGTGGAATGTGTTCAAAAATATGGCCCTTATATCGTGATTGTTCCAGGAGTTGCTATGCCGCATTCTTCAGAAGAGAGTCAAGGAGTTTTAGGGACAGCAATTTCTTTTACAAAAATGAGTCAAGATGTCGTTTTTGAAGAGGGCAATGATGAAAAAAATGCTCGTCTATTTTTTACGTTGGCTGCCAAGAATAGTGAAGAACATGTTGAGAATATTTCAAAACTATCAGAAATGTTGATGACTGACGGGTTGATCGAAGCCTTGATGACAGTAGATACGATGGAGGATTACCGAAACGTAATGACGACTTTTGATCTATAGAAAGAAGGGGAGTAAATGACACAAGTATTAGATTTTCTGCTGGGGATCTGGGATTATTTTGCGGCGAATATTTTGACACAGCCTGCTTTTTTAATTGGTTTTATCGTTCTGTTGGGGTATGTCTTACTTAAAAAGCCGTTATATGAGAGTATTGCTGGTTTTTTAAAAGCAACTGTTGGTTACCTGATTTTGACGGTTGGATCTGGTGGGTTAGTTAATAACTTTCGGCCAATTCTGGTTGGTTTAAAAGAACGTTTTGACTTGGATGCAATGGTGATTGACCCTTATTTTGGACAGAATGCGGTAACTGCCGGGATCGAAGAAACATTTGGACGAACGTTCAGTGATACGATGATTTTATTATTGATTGCTTTTGTTATGAATATTTTATTGGTTCGCTTTAAAAAATATACGAAGCTACGTGCCGTTTTTACGACTGGAAATGTTCAAATCCAACAAGCTGCAACAGCATTTTGGATCTTGTTATTTTGCTTTCCTGATCTAGGACAAATTCAAATATTATTGATCATGGGACTTATTTTAGGTTGTTATTGGGCAGTTGGGTCGAATCTAACTGTTGATATTACACAAGACTTAACGGAAGGAGCTGGTTTTGCGATCGCTCACCAACAAATGTTTGGTGTTTATATATTTGCTCGATTAGCCGAAAAAATGAAAAAGGATAAGAATAATCGAAAACTCGAAGATGTCCAACTACCTGGCTTCTTATCGATTTTTAATGAAAATATGGTCGCAACATCCATTTTAATGCTCTTTTTCTTTGGCATTATTTTAGTGGTATTAGGACCAGCTTACTTGATCGAGGCAGGCTTTATGGTTGAAGGACAAAGTTTCTTTTTCTATATCTTACAGACAGCTTTATATTTTGCTGTTTATCTAGCAATTTTACAGTTAGGTGTCCGCACATTCGTTTCAGAATTGACGGAATCTTTCCAAGGAATTTCTAATACATTATTGCCAGGAGCAGTACCTGGAATTGATGTTGCGGCAACCTTTGGCTTTGGCTCACCTAATGCTGTAACGATTGGCTTCTTGTTTGGAGCTTTAGGCCAATTTATAACGATCGGTTTGTTGATTTTATTCAAATCTCCAGTGATCGTCATAGCAGGGTTTATTCCGTTATTCTTTGATAACGCTGTGATTGCTGTTTATGCGAATAATCGTGGTGGTTTTAAGGCTGCGTGTATTTTCCCATTTATTTCTGGTGTAATTCAAGTGTTGGGATCGGCTTTAATAGCAGCCTTTATCGGTCTATCTCAATACGGCGGTTACATTGGTATGTTTGATTGGGCAACCGTTTGGCCGATTATGACGATAATGATGAAATATCTTGGGTATATTGGTGTTGGGTTAGTGGTCATTTTGCTGCTAGCGATCCCGCAATTCCAATATCGAGCAAATCCAGAAGGCTATTTCTTAATTGCTGAAGATTATGATGAGTATGTCAAAAAAATGGCGGCAAAAAAAGCTTAGTTATTATCTAGCTACACAGGCTAGCCTTTCGGGAAAAAGATAAAACCTGAATGAGACAAAAAGCGTCCCAGTCAGTTTTTCCTATTTTCATGTTAAGGCTGAATGAGCCTGTTCTGCTTTTAACATTATCTAGCTGCACGGGCTAGCCTTTCGGGAAAAAGATAAAACCTGAATGAGACAAAAAGCATCTCAGTCAGTTTTTCCTATTTTCCTGTTAAGGCTGAATGAGCCTGTTCTGCTTTTAAAATTAGGAGGGAATTAAAATGAGAGTATTAGTATCATGTGCGAATGGTTCTGGAACAAGTTTAATGATGAAAAAAAGTGTGGAAAAGGCGTTGAAAGAACTTGGATTTAATATTACAAATATTCACCATTGTGCGATTTCAGAAGGAAAAAGTACAGCGGGACAATATGACGTTGTCTTTTGTCCAATGAACTTTTTGAATATGTTTGATGATGCCAAGAAAAAAGGGATCACTGTTGTAGGAGTAAAAAATGTAATGTCAGCAAAAGAAATCAGTGAACGCGTCCAAGAAACAGAATTGGCAGCAAAATTTAAATAATAGTCAATAGTGTTATGTTTCGCACGATAGGTCCAAATAAATAGTGAGAAAAAACAGCTCAAGCGTTGCTTTAAGTTATGTTAAATATCATAAAGATGAGTGGATGATGTTGAGTAGAAGCGGCGTAATGAAGCTCAGTTGTTTGGACCTGCGAAGCTAATTTTTTTGTCTTAGCGATACTATTTAAAAAGTAAAAGGAGCGAAAAAAATGAGTAAACCTAATTTGCAAGTAGCATTGGATCATTCAGATTTACCCAGTGCAATCAAAGCTGTAGTGGCAGTTGGGGACATCGTTGATATTGTGGAGGTAGGAACGATTCTTTGTCTACAAGCAGGGGAACAAGCTATTCGCTGTATTCGTGCATTGTACCCCGACAAAAAAGTAGTCGCAGATACTAAATGTGCCGATGCAGGAGGAACTGTGGCAAAAAATTGTCGAGAAGCCGGTGCAGATTGGATGACGGTGATTTGTTGTGCAACGATACCTACGATGAAAGCGGCAGCAAAAGAAGTCGAAGAAGTTCAAGTAGAGCTTTACGGAGATTGGACTTATGAACAGGCACAAAAATGGCTGGATGCAGGAATTTCTCAAGCCATTTATCACCAAAGCCGAGATGCTCTTTTAGCTGGTGAAACTTGGGGAGAAAAAGACTTGACCAAAGTCAAAAAATTGATCGAGATGGGATTCAGAGTGTCTGTTACAGGTGGTTTGGATGTGGCAACATTAAAGTTATTCAAAAATCTCGATGTATATACTTTCATCACTGGTAGAGGGATTACAGCATCAACAAATCCTCAAAAAGCGGCACAGGATTTTCAAGATGAAATAAAACGTATTTGGGGGTAAAGCTATGACTACATTAGGAATTTATGAAAAGGCACTCCCTAAAAATATTAGTTGGAAAGAGCGATTATTACTTGCAAAAAAATTGGGATTTGATTTTGTTGAGATGTCAATTGATGAAACTGACGAACGCCTTCAGCGGCTAGATTGGACCTTTGAAGAGCGAAAAGCAGTACGTGAAGCAATTCATGAGACTGGAGTCAAAATATTATCGATTTGTCTAAGCGGTCATAGGCGGTTTCCTTTTGGTTCTGAAGACCGAAATAAGCGGACAACAGCTTTGCAGATTATGGAGAAAGCCATTGATTTAGCATCCGATTTAGGCGTACGTACCATCCAACTAGCAGGCTATGATGTTTATTACGAGAAGAAAACGGTAATGACAAGAGAATATTTTATTGAAAATTTAAAAAGGGCTGTTGCAATGGCAGCGGCAAAAGAAATTGTTTTATCGATAGAGATTATGGATGATCCATTTATTAATTCGATTTCTAAATTTTTAAAAATTAAAGAGCAAATTCGCTCCCCTTATTTACAAGTATACCCTGATCTGGGCAACCTGTCGGCATGGCCTGAAAATGATGTTGGTTACCAATTAGAAATCGGGATCGACCAAATATCTGCGATTCATTTGAAAGATACTTTGGCTGTGACTAAGCAGTATGCTGGAAAATTTAAGGAAGTTCCCTTTGGCACGGGTTGTGTTGATTTTTTAGGGGGACTAAAAACATTGAAACGCTTAGAGTACAATGGTCCTTTTCTAATTGAAATGTGGAGTGAAAATAGCGAAACACCTGAAACAGAAATCAAGCAAGCTAAAGCGTTTTTGCTACCATATTTAAAGGAGGCTGGATATGTTGACGAATAAGACGTTGATCGAAGAGATGAAAGCGCGAGTGTTTGCTGCTAACTTGGCTTTACCTGATGCTGGGCTAGTCAAACTTACTTGGGGGAATGTCAGTGAGATCAATCGAGAAGCTGGGGTAATCGTTATTAAACCTAGTGGAATTCCTTACAATGTGATGCGTGTTCAGGATATGGTCGTGACTGATTTGTCTGGAAAGTTACTAGAGGAAGGCGGATTGAGACCGTCCTCTGATCTAGCTACTCATGTTGAGTTGTATAAGGCGTTTAAAGAAATGAACTCTGTAGTGCATACACATTCAAAAAACGCAGTAACGTGGGCACAAGCTGGTCGAGAAATTCCGGCTTACGGTACGACTCACGCTGATACTTTTTATGGTGTGGTACCTTGTACACGACAGTTAACAGCAGCAGAGGTAGCTTCAGCGTACGAGTTGGAGACTGGAAAGGTAATTGTAGAGACATTCATTGATAGTGGAATCGATCCGTTAGCCGTTCCAGGTGTATTAGTCTATGGTCACGGGCCATTTACATGGGGAACAACCCCGCAAAAAGCTGTGGAAAATAGTGTCGTTTTAGATGAAATAGCAGAGATGGCTTGTGTGACAGAGGTTGTGAACACTAGAGTACTTCCAATTCCACAATATCTTTTAGACAAGCACTTTTTTAGAAAACATGGTATAAATGCGTACTATGGACAAAAGTAAAGAGAATTGAGCATGTTTCATTGTACAGAAAAGTCTAGTCAGGACTTTTCTGTACTTTTTTTCTAGGGAAACACTTTTTATAAATTATAAAATACTTGAATTTAAATTCAGAAAAGCTATACTAGAAAAATAACTTAAAAGAGAGAAAGAGGATGAGCATGGGGGAGAAGCAATTAAAACGTGAAATTTCTTTATTTGGTGCTTTTTCAACAGTTATGGGGACTGTTATTGGGGCAGGTGTTTTTTTTAAAACAGCGAGTGTGGTCAGTTTTGCTCAATCACCAAGTCTAACGATTTTTGCCTGGATACTAGGTGGAGTACTGACTTTGTGTGCAGGCTTGACGAGTGCGGAACTAGCTACGGCTATTCCAAAAACGGGTGGAGCAGTCAAATATATTGAATATACATATGGAAAGTTGCCTGGCTTTTTATTAGGCTGGGCACAGAGTGTGATTTATTTTCCAGCAAACATTGCTGCGTTATCGATTATTTTCAGTACACAGTTTGTACACTTGTTTCATTTACCTGATGAACTTCTTATACCGATAGCACTGGCAACGGGATTAAGTGTGACTATAGTCAATTTACTAGGAACTAAAGTAGCAGCAAATTTGCAATCATTCACATTGGTTATAAAAATGGTTCCTATTGCTTTGATCGTGTTGGTTGGACTTTTTATGCCGGCAACTGCTGAAGTTTCGCTATTTCCAATTAAAGCTGGCGGAGATAATAGTTTTATCCATGCACTCAGTGGCTCTTTATTGGCGACAATGTTTGCTTACGATGGATGGTTGGGTGTTGGTGCTGTGGCAGGTGAAATGAAACGGCCAGAAAAAGATCTGCCCAAGGCCATCTTTTTAGGGTTATCTTTTATCACTGTTGTTTATGTTTTGATCAATTTTGTTTTTCTTAAAGCTTTACCGATCGAACAACTTTCGGGAAATTTAAATGCGGCTTCAGAAGCGTCAAGCCAAATATTTGGTGCGATGGGGGGCAAGTTAGTAACGATTGGGATTTTGATTTCTGTGTATGGAGCGTTGAATGGCTATACAATGACAGGTATTCGAGTTCCTTATGCTTTGGCACTTGAAGAGATGATTCCATTTAGTCAACAATTCAAAAAATTGTCTACACGGTTTGTTGTTCCTTACGTCGCAGGAATTTTTCAATTTAATATCGCCGCAATCATGATGCTATTAGGTAGTTTTGATCTTTTAACGGATATGCTAGTTTTTGTTATGTGGTTATTTAGCTTATTGATTTTTGGTGCGGTATTGATTCTGCGGAAAAAAGAACCTGAATTGAACCGCCCTTACAAAGTGCCGTTTTATCCTGTGATTCCTATAATTGCAATTCTAGGGGGACTATTTATTTTGATCACCACTTTATTTACACAAACGTTGTTGGCGAGTATTGGTATCGGTATTACCTTGTTGGGTATCCCTGTGTATCTATTAAATAAAAAGATAAAAGCATTTAAAAGCAAATGATTTTTGTTTATTGTCAAAAAGTTGTTACTTTGCACTAAGAGATTGAGAAAACAAACAAGAATTATTTGGTATAATAAGTTTGATCTAAGTCTTTGTCGCTAGATAAAGCAGTGCTCCTGCTTAACCCTTTTAGGCAGGAGCTACTTTTTCTCAAAAATTTTAAGAAAATTAACAATTTCTGAAAGTTATTCTAGTCATTTTTTTAGTATAATAGATATATCAAAACGATAAACTATTTTGGGGAAGATAGTGCATCAGAACTCTTGGTAAAGCTGTAAGTGTTGATTTTTCAACATTTACGGCTTTATTTTTTTTTAAAATGAATATTCCTGCTATATCAGGGCATCTATTGACGTAATCTGGTAAAAGTATAGAAATTAGCAAAGTAGGATTAACGAACCAAAGAATTGAATGTAATTTATTAATTTAAACTTAAAATCTGAAACAAAACTACAAAAGTTTTGTTTCAGATTTTTTTATAATTTTTCCTTTTCAATAATAATTTTCTCTTTAACTGCGTATATTATTGTAAGGAGGGAAGGAAATGGATATTAAAGAACTTTCTCAGGAATTAATTGAATGGGGAATAAAAGAAGCTATACAGGACATCTATGTGTTACCGATTGAGAATAACGTTCAGATATTTGCTAGGAAAGGTGCAAGCCGAGTGATTTTTAAAGAATTGAATGAGCGTGAAGGAGAGAAGTTGATTTTTCATTTTAAGTTTATCGGAAGTATGGATATTGGTGAGAAAAGAAAAGCACAGGTCGGAGCGGTAACGTATAAGCTTAAACAGCAAGAACTGCGTTTAAGGTTATCGACAGTTGGAGATTTTAGGCAAAGAGAGAGCTTGGTTATCCGTTTTTTACATGTTTTTGGAAACAGTCATGAATATTACTTTTTGCCTCGGCAATTAACAGTTGTCCGTAATCATATTAAGCATCGCGGGTTACATTTATTTTGTGGTCCTGTTGGGTCGGGGAAGACCACGCTGATGTATAAGCTAGCTAAAGAAACAGATCAGTTTCAGCAAGTAATCACGATAGAAGATCCAGTGGAGATCGAGGAAGAATCTTTTTTACAGTTACAAACTAATCCTAAAATTGATTTGACCTATGATGTATTGATCAAAGCATGTTTACGCCATCGACCAGATATTTTAATCATCGGAGAAATTCGAGATGGACTTACAGCACAAGCAGCAATCAGAGCTGCACTTACAGGACACACAGTTTTTGCAACGATTCATGCAAGAAGTATCACTGGGGTATCTGAGCGTTTGATTGAATTAGGCGTTCAGCAAAGAGAGATCGTTGAATGTGTAACGGGCATTATTTACCAAAGACTCTTGCCTTTTCGAACGACTACTGATGAGGTTGTCAGCGGATTGCTTATGGATTATAACTTTTCTAGAGAAATGACTTCTAGGTGGTCAAATGAATTAAGAAAGGTTTGGGCCTATGGTTTTATCGATAATCAAACATTTGAAAAAGAAAAAGAGCATTAAGCTATCAAAACAACAACAGCAACTGTTTATCCAGTTACTTGCTGACTTATTAAAAAATGGATTTACGATTCAGGAAAGTTTACTATTTATGAAAAAATCTCGTTCGATTGCAAGGCCAACAATTGATTACTTGATTGGTTTTATGGAGCAGGGAGACTCACTCCATGGTGGCTTGGCTCAATTAGGGTTTAAGACCACGATCATGACACAAATCGAATTTGCTCAAACACACGGAGATTTGGCAGGAACGCTAGAAAAAATCAAACAACATATGAAAGTTTTGGATAAGCAACAGCAAAATTTTTATAAAGTAATCAGTTATCCGATTTTACTTTTGCTTTTTTTAACGGTCGTTTTGATTAGTATTCGCCAAGCTCTGCTGCCTCAATTAATGACAAACGGAACGATTCAAGCAGATAATATAGGTGTTCAATTTATTCAGCAAAGTCCCTATTATATACTGACATCTATTTTTAGTTTATCATTATTTGTTTTTCTGATTCGTTGGTATTTAAGAAAGAGGACCTTTTTGCAAAGAGCTGCCTTTATGGCTAAATTACCTCTTTTAGGAAAACTTTATAAAGAATATAATTCAGCATTTTTTGCTCTTGAATGGGGCAAATTATTTTCTCAAGGGTTAGAAATAAAGATGATCATTCAAGTGATGAAAACAACGGATCACCAGTCATTGATGAGTGAACTTGCTGAAACATTAGAAGAGCAATCCATGTTAGGACAAACGTTTTATGAACAACTACCAAAGTTTTTTATCTTTTCTCCTGAGTTGTCTTTGATTATTCAGCAAGGACAAGTCAAAGGGAATTTAGGCAAAGAATTGATTTTGTATAGTGAACTTTGCTGGCAGCGTTTTTTTAAGCGCATGGAAAGAATAATTCAGTGGATTCAACCTGTTATTTTTTTAGTTGTTGCATTGTTGGTTGTTAGTATTTATGCTGCGATGTTATTACCGATTTATGGGGGAATGGAGGAGTTTCTATGAAAGGAAATATGAAAAAAAAACGAATGGATTTTGCTGGTTTTACGTTATTAGAAATGCTTGTAGTGCTGTTGATCATTTCTGTATTGATTCTATTATTTGTTCCAAACCTTTCAAAGCATAAAGAAAGTGTAGACAAAAAAGGTAGTGAAGCAATCGTCAAAATTGTTGAAACACAGATCGATCTGTACCAAATAGAAAAAAATCAAACACCTTCTGTAGAACAGTTATTAAAAGAACAATATATTACGCAAGAGCAATATGACAAGTATCAAGCGAGTAAGAAGTGATCGTGAATAACATGAAAGGTTTTACTTTAATGGAATCTTTGGTAGTGTTATTTATTTGTACGACTTTTATGTTGCTTCCGGTACTTGCTATAAATAAGTGGAAACAGGTGTTGGATGTGGAACAATTTTTATCGTCGTTTGAAAAAAATCTGTTGTTTACCCAACAGATGGCAGTTGTAAATACTATAGATACACGGATCGTATTTTTTGAGGATAGCCAGCAGATCAGTTTTGTGAGTTCCAAAAATGAATCATTGCTGATTCCGGAAGCCTTGCATGCTACTGGACCAAATAAAATTGTATTCAAAAAGGACTCAGGAAATAATGGGAATTTATCAAAATTTTCTTTTTTATGGAAAGAAAAAAAGAAAGTGATTGAATTTCAATTTCAAATGGGAAGTGGTCGCTATGTTAAAAAAATTCAATCCTTATAAAGGATATATTTTATTTGAGAGCTTACTTGCATTGGGATTATTATGTTTAATAATCGGGAGCTATGTTTCATTAAACACATTTTTATTAAAAAAGAACAAGCAAGCAATTGAGCAATTGTTACTGCATAGGATTTTATATGAGGAAATGAAGCGTTATGAAAATCATGGAGGACAATTAATTCAAGAAGTACGTATAGAAAACAATAATTATCAACTACGCTTTTATAAAGCGAACAATAAGCTAGTGGAAGTGGAGATTACAGATGGAAAAGAGTCACTTACACTCAAGAGAGAATGATCGACGAAAAAGATTTGCTGGTTTTACTTTAATAGAATGTCTATTCGCACTGATGCTATTATCGATTATCTGTTTACTTTTTTCAGCTTCAATAAAAAATGCAGCAGCGGTGACCAGACAGTTGAAAAAGGTAAAAGAAAAAGAGTGGCATATTTTTGTGATTCAATTAGAAAACGAGTTGAAAAACTGCTATTACGAAAGAACCCAAGCGAATAAAATCGTTCTCAGAAACCAGAAAAATAATAAGCCGATTTGGATTGAGTATAAGCTAGGCAAAATTGTAAAAGTAGAAAATGGCGGATATCAGCCGCTTCTAACAGAGGTCGAACAAGCTGATTTTATAGAGGAAGGGAAAGCTATTTTGATAAAAGTAACTTTGGAGGAGAACTTGAATGTTGCAGCAAAATGGATCATCACGCAGGAGCATGAGAATCAATCAGTATTATAAAGGAGGGATTTTACTCACGACTTTACTATTTGTCTTTTTATTTAGTTTTTTATTTGTACTCGTTTTAGAAGACTTTCAATTGACCCAGCGTTTTACGCAAAAGACGAAAGATTACTATAGCGCTAAGATCATGGTGAGCATGTTTCTTTCTGATGTTAAGCAAGAGCAGTATCCACTTGAGAAAGCTGGAAATCAACATTTTTCAACAGGTACTCTACATTACGAATATAAGCAACCAACACTAAACTTAACAGTTCAGTTAAAGCAAACTACGTATACTTTTCAAGAAAAATATCTTGAAAGAGAAAAAGAAAAAGTACAAATCCAAAAGGAACAGATTAAAAGTGAAAAATAGCAATTACTTAAAATTTGTGAAGCGTGTATCAAACTAATATTAAAAAAAACTAATACAGAGCTTTTTTTTGAAAAAATTTCTGTTAAAATCTTTTAATTTATTTTGTGAAAATAGGAGTAGTTCATTGATTTATAAATATTATTAGGAAATTGATTGATTATTGTCTCGTTTTTCGTTAAAATAGAACAGGTATGAAAATTGTTATATTATAGATGGAAATTGAGGTGTTTCTTTTGTTCCCTGAGAAAATAGAAAAGGCTTTCGGTTTAATGGAACAAGCCATCCAATTACTAAAACGTTCTTTAGATACTTCTTTTTTAGACGCGTACACTGAAAACGGTGAGAATATCATTGATAATTATCAAGTACGTGTGCTGGATGGAGTGCCGGATGAGCCAACTGTTCAAAAACTTAAAACCATTTATCAACAATTACAAGCAATCGAATTAGAACCAGAAGAGATTAGACGTTTGTCTCAGTTGATTTTACTTAAAGGGAATAAAATAGAGTCCTTACAAGCAAATCATCAGCTAACACCAGATAGCATCGGTTTTTTATTTGTTTATTTGATCGAACAGCTATACAGTCCCAAACAGTCGCTTAAAATTTTAGATATTGCAACTGGTATGGGCAATCTTTTATTGACGATTATTCTTAACTTGAATATAGCTCAGTACACTGTTCAAGGCTTTGGTGTCGATATCGATGATACATTGCTGTCTGTTTCAGCTACGAATAATGAATGGACAAAAGCGGCAATACAATTATTCCATCAAGATGGATTACAAGACTTACTTGTTGATCCTGTAGATGTAGCAGTTAGTGACTTGCCAATCGGATTTTATCCAAATGATGAAAAGGTCAAAGAATTTGACTCAGCAGCGCAAGAAGGTCATAGTTATGCGCATCATTTATTGATGGAACAAGCGATGAAATTTGTTAAACCTGACGGCTACGGTTTATTCTTGATACCGGCTAATATTTTAGAGACAGAGCAAAGTTCGTTCTTTAAAAATTGGCTCCAGAAAAATGTTTATCTACAAGGAATGATCCAACTACCAGATGAACTTTTTCAATCAGTTCAGTCGAGAAAAAGTATTTTATTTGTACAAAATAAAGGTGAACAAAGCGAACAGGCGAAGGAAGTTCTTGTTGCAAAATTAGGTTCGTTGAAAGATCCTGCAAAAATCACACAATTTTTTCAACAATTTGAGGCTTGGAAGTCTTCAAATTTAAAATAAAACAACTGATAAAAGAGGAGAGTATTATGTCTAAAACAATTGCAATCAATGCTGGAAGTTCAAGTTTAAAATGGCAGTTATATCAAATGCCAAATGAAGAAGTAATCGCAAAAGGGATCGTTGAACGAATTGGGTTAAATGATTCTATCTTTACAATCAAATACGGCGATGACAAAAAATATGAAGAAGTTATTGATATCAATGATCACGATGTTGCTGTAAAAATGTTATTGGACAAACTAACTGAATTGAACATCTTAGCATCTTTCGATGAAATTACAGGTGTTGGTCACCGTGTGGTTGCAGGTGGGGAAGACTTTAAAGATTCTGTTGTCATTGATGATGAAGTTTTAGAAAAAATTGAAAAATTAGCAGATCTTGCGCCATTACACAATCCTGCTAATGCAATGGGAATCAAAGCATTCAAAAAAATCTTGCCTAATATTATCAGTGTTGCTGTGTTTGATACGGCTTTCCATACAACAATGCCAAAACACAACTTTTTATATAGTATTCCAACTGAATACTATGACAAATATGCCGCTCGTAAATATGGCGCACATGGAACAAGCCATAAATATGTTGCTGAGCGTGCAGCAGAAATGCTTGGTCGTCCAATCGAAGAGCTAAAAATCATTACTTGTCACTTAGGTAATGGTGCATCAATCACAGCGGTTGATGGTGGTAAATCTGTAGATACATCAATGGGCTTTACACCACTTGCAGGTGTAACAATGGGAACTCGTTCTGGGGATATTGATCCTTCTTTACTAGCTTACCTAATGGAAAAACTTGAATTAACAGATATCAAAGATATGATTGATATTTTAAATAAAAAATCAGGTCTACTTGGTTTGACTGGTATCTCTAGTGATATGCGTGATTTAGAAGCAAACATGGATAAAGAAGCAGTTCAAGTAGCTTATGATATCTTTACAGACCGTATCCGTAAATACATTGGTAGTTACGTAACTGTTTTAAACGGTGTTGATGCAATTGTCTTTACTGCTGGAATTGGTGAAAATGATGCACATGTTCGTAGCGAAGTAATCAAAGGTATGACTTGGTTTGGTTGTGAACTAGATGATGAGAAAAATAATGTTCGTGGAAAAGAATCAGTGATTTCTACAGACGATTCTAAAGTTAAAGTATTATTGATTCCAACAGATGAAGAATTAATGATTGCTCGTGATGTTGAACGTCTAAGAAAATAATCAACATAAAAAAGAAGAGCTTTAGGTATTAGTTCGAAGTCAATAGAAACGAAGACCGAAAATCATGAAAAAGATTTTCGGTCTTCGTTTTTTAGGTGATGCAGATAATTAATTGAATTTCCACTCATGTTAAAGGATTTAGAAATAACTTCTTTTAGTTATTTCTAAATCCTTTGAAATTGAACTAAACTTTGTTCAATAAATTAGTATAAAAATTTTTTTTTATGGTTGAGTACTATTCATCATCTTGTTGAACAGGGACTTTATTAGCTAAGTCTGTTCTTACGACTAACACGTCACAGGCTGCATTGCGGATAACGTATTCAGAAACAGAGCCGATAAATAATCGTTCAACTGCATTTAGACCGGTGGCACCTAACATAATTAGATCCACTTCTTGATCTTTAGGCAGTTGTTTTGCAATTAAAGGCTTGGGTGAACCATATTCAATGATACTGGACACTTTCTCACAACCATGCTCTTTTGCTTGTTTTTTATAACCTTCAAGCGTTTGTTTTGCCATTTCTGTAGCTTGTTCTGCTAAAACACCATCAAATGAAGAAACAGATTGAAAAGCCCGTGTATCAATAACATGAGCTAGAAGTAATTCTGCATCATTTCTCATGGCAACGTTCATTGCTTTTTGAAAAGCTAATTCTGCTTCAGATGATCCATCAACTGCAACCATGATTTTACGATAATTTTGTAACATTGTGACCACTCCTTTCAAATAGTTGAAATTACATAGTTCTTGATAGTTTAATTGTAGAACAAAATCGTCAAAAAAGAAAATAAAAAAGAAGATACTATTATAGAATCTTCTTGGCAAACATAACACTGAATATAGCTGAAATCACAAGTAAACTAAAAATGTAAAACAGAGAAAAAAACTTTAAATTAAAGAGCCCAACTAAAATCCCAATTGCAGCTAAGATCAGATAAAAAACACCAAACTGATGTAAAAATTGTTTATTTTCATCAGGTTCTCCATTATGCATCAGCGGTAAAAAAACTGTTGCTTTTTTTAATAAATAAACCCCAATAATCACTAATAATGCTACGGATATAAAAATAAGTACGCGAACCATTGAAAGAACCTCCATCAAATAAAAAACAATTTGCACTTCGCAAATTGTTAGGTAGTCTAATAAAAATGGTAAAATCCGTCGATGCCGTTATTCGTCCTATAGTATTGAACCCGCAAACAAAGCAGGTGGGTTCCACGACTGACAGCTTCGAACTACCAAATGAAAAGGCTTGTTACCAGCTTAGGTACCAGAAGGATCCCTAGATATCAATAAAATGTTCGGTCAACACACAAAAAAGACAACGCGTACATCACAGATTTACCATCTTTATAATAGCACAATATAGAACAAACAGCAACGAGGGTGCCTAAATTTGAAAGCGATTATTTTTTTGTTTTTTTCCCTTTTTTCCACTCTTGAATCCGTTGATATTGTTGGTGTAGCGCTTGTTCATATTTTCCAGTATCAATAGGTTCATAATAATGTGCATTTTTTATTTTATCTGGAAGATATTGCTGATCAACCCAAGCATTCTCAAAGTTATGCGGATATTGATAACCGATTCCGCGATTTAAATCTTTCGCACCTGAGTAATGGCTATCTCGTAAATGATCAGGGACATCTCCTGCTTTTCCATCACGAATATCGGACAAAGCAGCATCAATGGCACTAATAGCAGAATTAGATTTTGGTGACAGGCACAAATCAATAACCACACTAGCTAGAGGGATGCGGGCTTCTGGAAAGCCTAATTTTTCGGCAGCTTGCACAGCTGTGATTGTCCGAGCTGCGGCTGGCGGGTTTCCTAAACCGATATCTTCATAAGCAATCACCATTAAGCGGCGGCAAATAATCGGTAAATCGCCAGCCTCAACAAGTCTGGCCAGGTAATGAAGCGCTGCGTCAACGTCACTTCCGCGAATCGATTTTTGAAAAGCCGAGATTACATCATAATGAGCATCACCATTTTTATCATGGGTCAAAGCCTTACGTTGGACACATTCTTCAATGATCGACAGCGTAAGTTCAATTTGATTATTTTCATTTTCAGGTGTGGATTTTACTGCTAATTCTAATCCGTTTAAGGCACTGCGTAAGTCACCGTTTGTGGCACGGGATAAGTGCTGCAGAGCTTTTTCTTCTAAAACAACAGGATACTCACCCAAACCACGTTCTTTATCAGCTAAGGCTTCTTTGATCGCTTTTTGAATGTCCAACTCCGTTAATGGTTTAACTTCAAAAATTTGTGTTCGGCTACGAATCGCTGGATTAATTGTAATATACGGATTCTCGGTTGTCGCCCCGATCATAATAATTCTACCACTTTCAAGATGGGGTAGTAAAAAATCTTGTTTTGTCTTATCTAAACGGTGGACCTCATCCAGTAATAAGATCACAGTACCGCTCATTTTAGCTTCCTCTGCAACGATTTGCAGATCTTTTTTAGTATCTGTTGCGGCATTTAAAAGGCGAAAAGCATAGTTTGTAGAACCTGCGATTGCGCTTGCGATACTAGTCTTGCCAGTTCCTGGGGGACCATATAGAATCATGGATGAAAGCATGCGCGCTTCCACCATTCTGCGGATGATTTTGCTTGGACCAACAAGTTGTTGCTGACCAACGACCTCATCTAAATTACGCGGCCGCATACGAAAAGCTAATGGTTGTTGCATCGTTGGACCTCCTTATTTTAAAAGCGTAGCGGGCTCGTTCAACCTCGACAGAAAAATAGGAAAAATGGAAGGTGGTGCTCTTTGCCACAATCTATTTTTATCTTTTTCTGAGGAGCTCGCCCGTGAAGCTGGAAAATAAATTCTCTATCTATTATACCACAAAGAACGTACGTTTGTATTTGAGCTGATTTTGCATATAAAAACCATAAAAAACAGACATTTACCGCATTAGTTGTCCATTATTTCAATGGATAATAGACCTCGATTCGTGTATGATAGGAAGTGGTGAAAAATAATGAATGAAACAATAAATTTTTTTAATACAAAGTCGACTGAAGAAATCGCTCAATTTTTACTGGGCATGTACTTAGAACATGAAACAAATTCTGGCATTCTTGCAGGGTACATTGTTGATACAGAAGCATATTTAGGACCGGAAGATGAAGCGGCTCACAGTTTTGGATTGAGAAATACCCCACGATTAAAGGCGATGTATGAGCAACCAGGAACCATTTATCTATACACCATGCATACTCATTTGATCTTAAATATGGTGACTCAAGAAAAGGGCAAGCCGCAAGGAGTAATGATTCGGGCAATCGAACCCGTTAAAGGGATCAAAAAAATGGAAGAAAACCGTAATGGCCGAAAAGGAATCGAGTTATCTAATGGACCTGGGAAATTAGTGGCAGCTTTAGGAATTGACAGAGAACTATACGGTCAATCGATTTTTGACAGTACACTTAGGATTGTTCCTGAAAAAAGAAAAACACCAAAGAAAATCATCTCACTACCTCGAATTGGGATACCAAATAAAGGTATCTGGACAGAGCAGCCGTTAAGATATGCTGTCTCAGGGAATCCGTATATATCCAAACAACGAAGAAATGATATCAATCAGAAAACTTTTGGCTGGAAGGAAGAAAATAAATGAAAAAAGTAACCATGTTGACTTATTTAGATCAACAAATGACCCAAAAAATTACAGAATATGATGTAGCTCTTGATTGGAATACAAAAAATCATTCCATCGAAGTTGTCTTTCGATTATTCGCTGAAAATACTGAACATGAACAAATCGACGATCGGCAAGGAACCATCTCAGAAGAGGAGATCATTGAATTTGAAGATGGTGTGTTGTTTTACCATCCTGAAAAAACATCTGTTGATGAGGAAGAATATTTAGCTGTCATTCCTTATGAAGGTAAAAAAGGCATCAATCAGTCTGTTTTGGACGGCTTTGTGGACTATTTAAATGAAGTGCTGACTGAAGGTCAAAGTGATTTATTAGACTTTTTAACAGATGAAAATCAAGAAGTGTTTGAACTGAAATGGTCGCAAGAGGCTTTTGAAACCGCGATAAAAAAATATCAACAGGCAGATGGCGACACGTATATCGCTTATCCAAGCTATTAAAAAGAGGTGATCGTATGAAGTGGACAGAAGTAAAAGTAGAAACAGCCAGTGAAGCGGTTGAGGCAATCTCAAATATTATGATGGAAGCAGGAGCTAGTGGTGTAGCTATTGAAGATTCTTTAGACGTTGAAAATTTCCAAAGTGATCTTTACGGAGAATTACTTGATAAGGAGCAATTTACACATATTAAAGATGGTGCTTTAGTAATGGCCTATTTTCCAGAAACAACCTTCTTGCCAGAAATTTTGCCTTTTATCAAAGAAAGTATCACTCGCTTACCGGAATTTGGTCTTGCAATCGGCAAGAACGAAGTGAGCGTTAGCGAAGTCGCTGAAAGTGATTGGGCCACAGCTTGGAAAAAATATTATCATCCAGTTCGTGTGACGCGTTTTCTAACGATTGTTCCAAGCTGGGAAAAATATGAAGCACAAGATCAGTTTGAAAAGATCATTACTTTAGATCCTGGAATGGCTTTTGGGACAGGAACACATCCTACAACACGTTTAACGTTGCAAGCGCTGGAAACAGTCTTACGTGGCGGTGAAACGTTACTTGATGTTGGGACTGGTTCAGGAGTGTTAAGCATTGCCAGCAAATATTTAGGCGCAAAAGAAGTGCATGCTTATGATTTAGATGAAGTGGCCGTAACAGCAGCAAAAGAAAATATGGATATGAATCCGATTGCTAGTGATGTACATGTTTCAGCTAATGATTTATTGAAAAATGTAACAATCGAAGCAGATGTAATCGTAGCAAATATTTTAGCGGATATCATTACTTTAATGATCGAGGATGCCTGGCGTTTATTAAAAAATGATGGAACCTTGATTGTTTCAGGAATTATACATGAGAAAAAAGCGATGATCTTAGAGAAAATGACAGAGATGGGTTTTCTTGTAGATCAGATTTTTCAACAAGGCGATTGGTACGCGATTATTTTAAAGAAAACTGAGGAAGAGTAACATGCAGCGGTATTTTTTGACGGAGCCTTATGAGACCAAAGAGCTTTATATGATTACAGGAGAAAACTATCATCATATTGTTCGAGTGATGCGGATGGAACCGACGCAAAAAGTTTTCTTAGCATTTAGTGATCGTCTAGCAATTATTGCTGAAATCACAGATATTACAGAAGACGCCGTTTATTTAAAAGAAGTCAGTAAAGAAAAAGCAGAAAAAGAGCTGCCGATCAATGTGACGATCGCATGTGGTTATCCAAAAGGAGATAAACTAGAATGGATCGTTCAAAAAGGAACCGAACTAGGCAGTCATAAATTTATAGGATTTCCAGCTAAAGCTTCTGTAGTAAAATGGGATCACAAAAAGTTAGCGAAAAAAACAGAGCGTTTGAAAAAAATAGCGACAGAAGCAGCTGAGCAATCTCATCGCCAGTTTGCGCCAGATATTGTATTATTAGAAAAAGAGCAAGCGTTGATCGAGAGGTTTTCCAGTTATGATAAAGTCTTGATCGCTTACGAAGAATCGGCCAAAATTGGGGAACGCAGCTGTTTTGCAACGGTCCTTTCTGAACTGTCTGCTGGTGACTCTCTTTTGATCATATTTGGACCAGAAGGTGGTTTTTCACCAGATGAAATAGCAGAATTTCAAGAGCACAAGGGAATTATTTGCGGCTTGGGTCCGCGCATTTTACGTGCAGAAACGGCACCGCTCTATGCTTTGAGTGCTATTAGTTATCAATTTGAATTAGTGTAAGGTTTAGGGGGCTATTTATGGAGTTAGAGTTGCAGAAAATTTCAATTATGTTAATAGATCCGTTGTGTACAGATCAACAGTTTACAGAAGAGATCCTTTTTCTAAAGGAATTTCCTGTTCGTTCAATTTTTGTTTTGCCTTATAATGTTGCTAGAGCAAAGCAACTATTAACTGGAACGATGATTCAAGTGGGCAGTTTCGTTGATTTTCCGCTTGGTAGCGGAACTTTAGCAAAAAAAGCCTTTGAAACAGGACAATTGTATAGAGACGGTGCATCTGACGTTTTTGTAACTATGACGCCTGAACAACTGCCACTTCATGGAAATCAAAGTTTTCAAGCGTTGGAGCAGCTGTCATTTGGGCGGAATGCTCTAGGCTACTTTTTAGATAGCAGTCAACTAACAGGTAATCAAAAGCAAGTATTAACAATGGATATTGCTACGTTAAATGTTAGTGCTATTTCTTTAGGGGTAAATTTAACGATGGAACAAGCGATCTATGATATGAGCCTTCTTAGAACCGGCAGAAAAAAACAAATGACTTTTCAAGTAAATGTAAAAGCGCCAACCTTACTTGAAATCGAGCTGTTGTTTCAAGCAGGAGCTTCTTATATTGGGATTAGCAACGGCCGTGAGATTTTGCCATTGATTTCAAAATGGAATTAAAACGTGAGGAATTGAAAATTTGGCGAAATTTAGTATAATAAAAGATGTTGGAAGTGCTACTGTTTCAAGTGGTGCTTTTCTTTTTTTAAACGGACATAACACTAATTAGAAAAACTATGTTGAGCTAGATAAATCAGGTGCTACCAATATTTTTTACATAATCTCTATTTTAAATGTTAGAGCGTAAATAACAGAGCAACATTGCGATTAGGGACAAAGGAGTGATAAATAATGCCAAAAGAGGAAATTATGACCGGACCAGGAGTTATTAAACTGGTATCGAAATATATGGCGCCACAACATGTTGCTTTTGTTCAAAAAGCGTGTGACTATGCGGAAAAAGCGCATGAAGGTCAAGTGAGACAATCTGGGGAACCTTATTTTATTCATCCAATTCAGGTTGCAGGGATTTTAGCTGAATTACGGATGGATCCACATACTGTTGCAACAGGTTTTTTGCATGATGTAGTCGAAGATACAGATGTAACACTTGAAGATCTAGCCAATGAATTTGGGTCTGATGTTGCGATGTTAGTTGACGGCGTGACTAAGCTTGGAAAAATAAAATATAAATCTCACGAAGAACAGTTAGCTGAAAACCATCGAAAAATGTTATTAGCAATGGCTCAAGATTTGCGCGTGATTATGGTAAAATTAGCTGACCGTCTGCATAACATGCGGACATTAAAGCATCTACGTGAAGATAAACAACGCCGAATTGCCCAAGAGACGATCGAAATCTATGCGCCGCTTGCTCATCGTTTAGGGATCAGCCGCATCAAATGGGAACTAGAAGATACAGCTCTACGCTATATTAACCCAAATCAGTATTATCGTATCGTGAATCTAATGCAAAGTAAAAGAGACGAGCGCGAAGCATATGTTGAAGAAGCTGTTGAAGATATACGTTTAGCAACAGAGGATTTAGATATTTATGCTGAAATCTACGGTCGACCAAAACATATTTATTCGATTTATCGTAAAATGAAGGACCACAAGAAGCAGTTTAATGAAATTTATGATTTACTGGCGATCCGGGTCATCGTCGATTCAATCAAGGACTGTTATGCTGTATTAGGTGCGATCCATACGAAATGGACACCAATGCCGGGACGCTTTAAAGATTATATTGCGATGCCTAAAGCAAATATGTATCAATCAATCCATACAACAGTTATTGGGCCCAAAGGGAATCCAGTAGAAGTACAGATCAGAACTCATGAAATGCATCAAATCGCAGAATTTGGGGTAGCAGCTCACTGGGCGTATAAAGAAGGTAAAACGGAAAAAATCGATGAAGATAATGATACAAAACAATTAAGTTGGTTCCGTGAGATTCTTGAGTTGCAAGACGAAAGCTATGATGCTTCTGAGTTTATGGAAAGTGTGAAAGGCGATATTTTCAGTGATAAGGTTTATGTTTTCACACCAACAGGTGAAGTGACTGAACTGCCAAAAGGCTCCGGCCCCTTAGATTTTGCGTATAGCGTGCATACTGAAATCGGAAATAAGACGACAGGTGCGAAAGTTAACGGAAAAATGGTTCAGTTGGACTATACATTGAAAAATGGGGATATCATTGAAGTCTTGACCTCACCGAATTCTTTTGGACCAAGCCGAGATTGGTTAAAAATGGTAGCCACAAGTAAGGCACGAAACAAAATCAAACGTTTCTTTAAAGTCCAAGACCGTGAAGTCAATATTATCAAAGGGCACGATGCAATCAGTAAATATTTAATCGAGCATGGTTTTGCACCAAAAGAATTCTTAGGAAAAACAAAGCTAGCTGAGGCGCTCGATCGTTTTAACTTCCAAACCGAAGATGATCTGTATGCAGCTGTTGGGTATGGTGAAATCAGTGCCCAAGTGGTCTTTAATCGTTTAACAGAAAAAGAACGTAAAGAACAAGAAATGGAGCGTCAAAAACAAGAGGCTGACGAATTGATGACACAACCTGTCAAAAAAGAATCGGATAAAATGAAAGTTCGTCATGAAGGCGGGATCGTGATTCAAGGCGTAGAAAATCTACTTGTTCGCATCAGCCGCTGCTGTAATCCGGTACCAGGAGATGAAATCGTCGGTTACATCACGAAAGGTCGTGGCGTGTCAATTCATAGAGCAGATTGTCCTAACGTTCAGCATCAAGAAGAACTGGCGCAGCGATTGATTGAAGTTGAGTGGGAAGATACCGATAATTCAAATAAAGAATACGATGCTGATCTAGAAATTTATGGCTATAATCGCAGCGGATTATTGAATGATGTCCTACAAGTGATTAGTTCAATGACCAAAAATTTAGTCAGCGTAGAAGCCAAACCAACGAAAAATAAAATGGCGATGATCCATGTGACGGTAAAAATCCAAAATCTAGCCCATTTAAAAACAATCGTTGATAAAATCAAGAACATACCAGACGTTTATAATGTTCGTCGAACCAATGGCTAGGAGGAATAGATATGAGAGCAGTCATCCAACGTGTCAGCCAAGCTGAAGTTAAGATCGACCAAAACAGTGTTGGGAAAATAGACCAAGGCTTTATGATTTTACTTGGCATCCATCAATCAGATAGTGTAGAAGATGTTGCCTATTTAGTCCGTAAAATCAGTAAACTTCGCGTATTTGAAGATGCTGAGGGCAAAATGAATCTGAGTATCCAAGACATTCAAGGGAGTATTTTAAGTGTTTCTCAATTTACCTTGTATGCCGATACTAAAAAAGGCAATCGTCCTAGTTTTATAGAAGCTGCCCGACCTGAGGTGGCCATTCCTTTATATGATTTGTTCAATAAACAGCTTAAAGAACTGGATATTCCTGTCGAAACTGGTGAATTCGGTGCAGACATGGCCGTTTCATTGATCAATGATGGACCAGTCACGATCATTATTGATACAAACGATAAATAATCAAAAGCATCATTCTTACAATGCGTGTCAGTAAGAATGGTGTTTTTTAAATAAGTTATAAAAAAGAGACATATGAAAAGCAAATGCTTGGTATAATGAGCATAAAGTGATTGTTGAGGTGTAAGATGGAAAAATATCAAGAAGAACTATTACCAAATTTAAAAAAGTTACCTGTACCAGAATTACACGAAACCCTCGTTGCATTGACTGATTGGTTGAGACCACTGGTTACATTAGAAGAATTAAAAGAGTTTCAAAAAAGAGCCATAACATTTAGTGTATCTGATGGTCTGTTATTGCAAAAAGATTTAGTGGAGTATGCGGAAAGTCGAGCTGGAAGTTGGCTAGCCCCCTTTTGGCAAGAAAGCTATTTAGAGAGTCGAGGTCATTTACAAAGCGAGTCAAACTTTGCTTTGGTCATTGATGAGCGCTATTATGATCAAATGAAATCGAAAGAAATGCGAGCGGCTCAGCTAATCTATCAAATGACCACTATTTATCTGAGTTTAGCGAACGGAACATATCCAATCGAATATACAAAAAATAATCAAACTGTCGATATGTCTTTTTATTTAAATTTCTTCAAAAGTTGCCGAATACCTGGAAATGAGCGAGATTCTTTTTACAGAGGAGAAATAAAAGCTGCTGAAAATTATATTGTGATTTTTGTAAACGGTACCTACTTTCGTCTAGAGGTGACAAATAATTCTGGAACTCTTTATTCTTTTGAGCAAATACTGGCAAGCTTGAATTATATTCTTTCTCTTGAGATTGTCCCAAAACAAGGAGAGACTCTACTTCCTTATCTAACGGGCGTTGAAAGAGAACAATCTAATTTAATTTATCAACAGCTAAAAAAAGATGAGCTGAACAGCTATAATCTCAAACAAATCGAAGAAGCATTATTTGTTTTGAGTTTTTCAGACGAAGAGGATGAGTCAAAAGAAGAACGAATTACGGATGTTTTATTGAATACAAGCCATCAGTTTCTAGCAAAAACGACACAGGCAGTTATCACGAAAAATGGTCGTATTGGTTTCAATATGGAACACACAGCAATCGATGGTGTTCCAACATTAAACTTACTGACACAAGTTTTCGAGTCATTTGATGAGTTGAAGCAAGAAGATACTAAAAAACGTTCTTCCGAGTTAGTCCAACAATTTGAATGGTTATTGGACAATCAATTGATTAAAACTTTAGAAGATGCCCAAAAGCTTGTAGAAGTTGAGAATAGCTCGTATATACTCAAACACCAAGTGATTTCGGAAGTTGGTAAAGAACGGATGAAAAAAGCGAAAGTAAGTCCAGATGCTTTTTTCCATATTGCGTTGACAATGGCACAGCAAAAGGTATTTGGACAACTAAAATCTGTTTATGAGCCTGTTGCAATGCGTATGTATTACGAAGGACGAACCGAATCTGCTCGTTCAGTAAGTCAAGAGAAAAAGCAGTTCGCAGAAGCATTTTATAACCAGACAGAGCCAACATCTAAGGAGAAATTAATTGAATTATTTGTTACGGCTGCAACCGCTCATTCTGATCGCATCATCCAATGTCAAAATGGTAAGGGCGTAGAACGTCATTTGTTTGGTCTGCAAAAAATGGCGCTTAATCCAGAGGAAGGGTTGACATTTTTCTCTGTAAAAGCCCTCAGATTATTAGGTGAAGACTTCATATCAACTACGGGAATCCCATATGATTTATTAGAATCATTTAGCTTTGGGCCAGTTAATAAAACAGGGTTTGGGATTTATTATGGTATTCTGGAAGAACGAGTGATTTTAACTATCTCTGCTAAAAAAATATATGAAAATGAAGCAATCCAGTTGCTGGAAGCCATTTCTAGCGCATTGCTTTCTTTAACAGATCTTTTAGGGATTTAGTAAAAAACATAAAAAATACTACAAATAATCAGGAGAAGGCTTTTCATGAGCTCTTGTTATTTGTAGTATTTTTTTATTTCTATTGTCTTTTTCTGAAAGATAGTATAAAATATCGTGATTAAATCGTAATCATTACGTTTTGTTTATCGTAAAACAGAAAGGAGCAATAAACTAGATTTAATCGACAATAAAAAAAGTGGAGGTTCATAGATGAAAAAGAACAGTTTAACGTTACTTAAAGGATTGGGGATTCTTATACTAGGGGCATTAATCGTTAGTGGCTGTGCGGGACAAAAAAAATAGAGAAACAGCTGAAACAAAATCTACAACAAGTCAGATATCGGAAGCCAAGGACACACATAACCATACACATAAGCATAGCCATGACGGAGAATTCACAGACGAAGAGGTACAAAATCGCACACTGGAGGACTGGTCAGGTGATTGGCAATCTATTTATCCATTTTTACTGGATGGCACTCTGGATAAGGTTCTTGAACACAAAGTTGAAGAAAAGCAAGAGAAAAATTTTGAGGAGTATAAACAGTATTATTCTGTAGGGTATGAAACAGACACTGATCGGATCGTTATCAATGGGAATACAGTTGAATTTTTTAAAGGACATATGTCTCACAAGGCGGACTATCAATACGATGGCTACCGAATTTTGACCTATGATTCTGGTAAAAAAGGAGCGCGCTATTTATTTAGTACGAGCGACGACAATAGCGGAGCGCCTAAGAATATTCAATTTAGCGATCATAACATCGAACCAACGAAGCCTGAACATTTTCATTTATATTTTGGAAATGAAAGCCAAGAAGTATTGCTGAAAGAATTAGATCATTGGCCAACGTATTATAAGAGTGATTTATCGGGTGCTGATATCGTCCACGATATGTTACATCATCATTAGGCATAGAAAAAGAGGTTGTGAAACAAAAGTGAATGTCACTTTTGTTTCACAACCTAATTACGAATAAACAGTGGGAACGGCAACTTCTCTGTTACCTCAACGAAACAGTACATCGATTCGTTGATAGTCTTCTTCTGTTAAATGAACATTCAACGCTTTAGCATTATTGATCACTTGTTCTGGTTTTTTCGCACCAGGAATGACAACTGCAACAAAAGGATTCTTGATATACCAAGCAAGTACGATTTCTGCCACACTAGCATTATAATCAGCTGCAATCAATTTAATCTGATTGACTTTTTCTATAATTGATTTAAAGCGTTCCCCCTGGAAATCTGCTTTTTTACTGCGTATATCTTCAGGTGGAAATGTTACATCACTTTCATATTTTCCAGTTAGTAAGCCTGATGCTAATGGGAAATAAGGGACAAAAGAGATTTTATTGTCTCTAAGATAAGGGAATAATTCAGTTTCAGCGTCGCGATGGATCAAGCTGTACTCATCTTCAACGATATCCACGAAACCATCTTGATTCGCTTCTTTGATTTGTGCCAAACTAAAGTTAGAAACCCCTATCGCTTTGATTTTTCCAGCCTCTTTTAATTTTTGTAAGGCAGCTATTGCTTCATTTTTAGGGGTTGTTTCATCGGGAAAGTGAATATAAAAAATATCAATATAATCTGTTTGTAGTCGTTTTAGCGCTTCTTCAACAGAACGCGTCAAAAATTCAGGTGTATTATTAAATGCGCCGCCGCTAGCTGGATCATGAGCGGCTTTCGTTGCGATAGCCACCTTGCTGCGGTCAAACTCCTTCAACACTTCACCGATCAATTCTTCTGAACGACCCATTCCATAGGCAAAAGCTGTATCTAGTAATGTGATACCGTTTGTTAAAGCAACTCGAATGATTGCTTTGCCAGTATCATCATTTAAGTTTGGAAATAAATTATGACCACCGACTGCATTTGTTCCTAAACCGAGAGGCGTTGAATAAACGTCTGTCGTACCAATTTGAATATTTTCTGTCATGATGATTCCTCCTGACTTTCTTAGTTTAGTGTAGTTGATTGAAGGAAAAGATGAAAGTTTTTTTGCTTATTATCTGAATTTATATCACAAAAGGTCTTAAAAAGCAGAAAGGGGAAGTCTTTTTGCTTTTCTATAGTATAATAGTTGCAACTGAGTTTATCAGTAACTAAACGGATGAAGGATGGGAGCAAATTGGGGAAAATTAGAATCAATAATATGAAGTTTTACACTAAAAATGGTGTTCTGCCAGAAGAACGAATTTTAGGGCAACAATTAGAAGTTGATGTTGAATTAAGACTGTCATTAGATCAGGCTGGTAAAAGCGATGATGTGAATGACACCGTTAGTTATGCTGAGGTCAATGATCAAATTGCTGAACGTTTAACCACTCATTCTTACAACTTAATAGAAGCTGTAGCCTCAGCTATTTTGGATGATATTGAAGCAGAACATGGCAAAAAGCTGGAAAGTGCTCTTGTCCGAGTTAGAAAATATAGTGTACCGATGCCAGGCATATTTGATAATATCGAAATCGAAATGGAAAGAGACTTCGTATGACGATTAGTTATTTAGCTTTGGGTAGTAATTTAGGGGATTGTTTAGAAACGTTACAAAAAGCGGTTGAATTGCTTGATCAAGATGGCGATATTCAAGTATTGAAAAAATCAAAACTGTATGAAACATTGCCATATGGTGATGTTCCCCAAGAAAATTATTATAATGCTGTGATTCAAATCGAGACAACATGTGAACCTCTGCAATTATTAGATAAAACACAAGCAATTGAAAAAAAATTAGGTCGAAAACGATTGATTCATTGGGGCCCAAGAACCTTAGATATTGATATTTTATTGATGGGTGATCAAAAAATAGTAACAGAGCGTTTGATCATTCCACACAAAGAAATGTTTAAACGGTCTTTTGTATTGATCCCATTAAAAGATATCTATCCTAAAGCAACATTTCAAGGACAAGCTTTTGATGAGTTGATCGCAAGTACAGGGAATCGAGCAGAAGTTTGGCTTAGTAAAGAAAGTTGGTAAGAAGATGGATGAAAAACAACTAGCGATGATCGAGCAGGCAATAAAACAGATTCTAAGTGCGATCGGTGAAGACCCAGAGCGTGCAGGTGTTAGGGATACGCCGGCTCGTGTAGCAAGAATGTATAACGAAGTGTTTTCATCATTGAGAGCGCCAGAATTTGATGATTATGCTCTTTTTGATAGCTTGAATGAAGAGGATATGGTGTTGGTCAAAGACATTCAATTTTATTCTATGTGCGAGCATCATCTGTTGCCGTTTTATGGGAAAGTACATGTGGCTTACATTCCCGATGAGCGCAAAGTTTTAGGCTTAAGAGCAATCAAAGCTTAGGGGATGACAGAAATGGAGATCATCGTTGGTACGAATAATCAAGGAAAACTACAAGAAATGCAGTCTGCTTATCCTAAGGATCAAATTAGGTTTGTTTCATATGTCGACTATACAAATAAAGAGTATGAGGTAGCTGAAACGGGCAAAACGTATGCTGAAAATGCATTACTCAAGGCTCGATTTTACGCAAAAATTGTTGGAAAACCAGTGTTAGCAGATGATGGTGGTTTAGAGATTAAAGCTTTTCCTACCCTCTTAGGAGTTGAGACAGCGCGCTTTTTTAAAGCAGGCATGAATGATTCAGAAAAAAACCAGCAGCTTTTTGAGCTATTTGAAGGGCAACCATCGTTAACACGGGCAATTAGTTTGAATGCCGTTTTAGTTTATGCTTGGCCAAATGGTGAGTCTCTTATTTCAGGACAAGAGCTGAAAGGCGAACTGACGACAAAAGAAGTAGGGGAAATGGGTTATGGTTTTGATAAAATTTTTTATTTACCGAAAAAACATACAACCCTTGCTCAATTACCAAAAGCGCAACGAAATGATTTAAGTCCAAGAGTGTCGGCATTGAAGCAATTGATCGAACAGTTAAAGGAGCAACCAAGATGACGGAAGCGGGATACTTTGTTAAGAAAGCAACCCAAATCATGGGGATTTTAAATGTGACACCAGATTCTTTTTCAGATGGCGGGCATTTTAATGAACTGGATAAAGCAATAGCACATTGTGAAGAGATGTTGGCAGTAAATGTTGATATTATAGATATCGGGGGACAATCCACACGCCCAAACTATCAAGAAATTTCAGCTCATGAAGAAAAAGAACGAGTCTTGCCAATAATAGAAGCCATCAGAAACGAAACGGATAAACCTATTTCAATCGATACGTATTTTCCGGAAGTTGCGAATGCTGCATTAGCAACGGGAGCCAACATCATCAATGATATCAAAGGTTTGGATACAAATGGAATGATCGAAGTGGCGCAAAAGTATCCTGATAGCGGCTTGGTGATCATGCATTCACGTAAAAGACGAACCGAATTATCGGTAGTTGAAGATATCCAACAATTTTATCAGGAAAAAATAGAACTGTGTCAAAAGGTCGGGATCGCTTCAACACGGATTTGTTTTGATCCTGGTATTGGTTTTGGGAAAACACAGGAAGAAAATATTGAGATTCTAAAACATCCTGAAGCCTTTCGTTACAAAGATTATCCTTTACTATATGGCGTATCAAGGAAAAGAACGATAGCAGCTTTGACAAATGAATCTGATCCTTTAGCACGTGACTTTGGTTCAATTGCAGCATCATTATTTGCTGCAAATAAAGGTGTGGAAATTGTTCGAGTTCATCAGGTTAAAGGAATGCGGGATGCATTGAATGTTTGGGAAACGTTGAATAGTAAGTAAGGACTGTTCTTAACTCTTTACGAGGGCTATTTTAGAGCGAATTGAAATTCCGCTTGACTTTATTTCCAATCTCTAGTAATTTATAGATACTATAAAAAATTCGATGAAAGAACGAGTAGATTTCAAACTGATCGTAGAAGAGAAAGTTGCCGTGGCTGAAAGCAACTTCATTAGAGAAATCGAAAGACATTCTGGAGATGAACGGAAGAAAAGCCGTTCCGTTACGAGCGTTAATCGTTGGAGGAAAGAGCAATCTTTCGAACTTAGGTGGTACCGCGTGTGTCTATTCACTCGCCCTTGTATTTATACAGGGGCGAGTTTTTGTTGTGAATCACTACGACTGGCTCCGCCAGAGTAGATGATGAACAATACTTGGCGAACGCAGTGAGAGAAGTTACCGTACTAGTGAATCACTCCACTTCGTTTCGATCACATCAAAATCTAAGAGCTAAAGCACTAAGAATTGAAGGATCACGCCTGGCTCCACCAGAGTAGATGATGAACAATACTTGGCGAACGCAGTGAGAGAAGTTACCGTACTAGTGAATCACTCCACTTCGTTTCGATCGCATCAATTTCTAAGAGCTAAAGCACGAAGAATTGAAGGATCACGCCTGGCTCCGCCAGAGTAGATGATGAACAATACAAGGCGTGCAAAGTGAGAGAAGTTACCATACTAGTGAATCACCAAACGCTATGATCCAAACCAACAGCGGGGCAATCGCTAAAAAATGCAATTTGCTCTTGCAACTAGCTCTAAAGCTGATTCAAATAAACCAAGCTTTACCAAAATACAATACAAACAATGAACAATAAATAGGAGATGAAACAATGAGTTATCAAAAACCAAAAGGAACCAATGACTTATTGCCAGGAACTTCTGAAAAATGGCAATTTGTTGAAGAAACAGCTCGTTTGATTTTTCGTGATTATCAATATGAAGAAATCCGCACGCCGATTTTTGAACATTATGAAGTAATTTCCCGCAGTGTAGGAGATACGACAGATATTGTTTCAAAAGAAATGTATGACTTTTATGATAAAGGAAATCGTCATGTAACCTTACGTCCAGAAGGAACAGCGCCGATCGTTCGTTCATTTATTGAAAATAAATTGTTTGGACCAGAATTTACAAAGCCTTATAAAACATACTACATGGGACCAATGTTTCGTTATGAGCGTCCTCAGGCTGGGCGTTTAAGACAATTTCATCAAATCGGAGCCGAAGCATTTGGCAGTGTAAATCCAGCAGTGGATGTTGAAAGTATGGCGATGGCTTTAGACTTTTTCAAACAATTAGGCATCAATCAAATTCGTTTAGTGATCAACTCTTTAGGCGATAAAGCTACAAGAACGGCTTATCGTCAAGCTTTGATCGATTATCTAGAACCAAAAATAGCTGAACTAAGCGAAGATTCAAAACGTCGTTTACATGAGAATCCTTTACGTGTGTTAGATAGTAAAGATAAAAAAGATCAAGCGATCGTAGCCGATGCACCATCGATTTTGGATTATTTAAGCTCGGAGTCAAAAGAGCACTTTGAAACAGTTCAAATGATGCTGAACGAACTGAATATCCCGTTTGAAGTGGATAGCAATATGGTTCGTGGGCTAGATTATTACACGAATACGATTTTTGAAGTAATGAGTGAAGCGCCAGGCATGGGCGCTCAAGCAACGATTTGTGCTGGCGGACGTTATGATGGCTTAGTTGAAGAACTAGGTGGACCAGCAACTCCTGGTTTTGGTTTTGCAATGGGAATCGAACGTGTCTTGATTACGATGGAAGCAGAAAGTGTTGTAGTTCCAGTAATCAATGAAATCGACGCTTATGTCGTTGGCATTGGCGAACAAACGAATATCGCATCCCTAAAACTTGTTCAAGCAATCCGCAATTTTGGTTTCTCAGCAGACCGTGATTTTATGGACCGCAAAGCGAAAGCGCAATTTAAAACAGCAGCTAAATTGAATGCAAAACTTGCATTGACCTTAGGTGAAACGGAACTAGCAGAAGGTTTTGTAAATGTAAAATCAATGGCGAATCGTAATGAAAAAGCATTTCCACTCTCAGATATTTATGAAAGATTTGATGAAGTCTATGACGAAATGATGACAGTGATGTTTGATTAATAAATCGTAAAAAATGAAGAGGAGTAAAGACTAATGACAAAAAGAACAGTATACTGCGGAGAAGTCTCAGCAGATTTAGTAGGACAGGTAATTACGTTAAAAGGTTGGGTCCAAAAACGCCGTGACTTAGGCGGAGTTATTTTTATCGACCTACGTGACCGCGAAGGAATCGCCCAAGTCGTGTTTAATCCAGCACATTCTAAAGAAGCCTGGGAAATTGCAGATAAATGCCGTAGCGAATATGTAATTGAAATCACTGGAGAATTAACATACCGTGATTCAGAAGCAATCAACCCTAAAATGAAAACTGGTGAATTTGAAGTGATGGCAACAGACATCACAATTTTAAATACAGCTAAAACACCACCGTTTCTAATTGAAGATGAGAACAATGTAGGCGATGAAATTCGTATGAAATATCGTTATTTGGATTTACGCCGTCCACAAATGACAGCAAACTTAAAATTACGTCATGAAGTAACAAAATCGATTCGTCATTATTTGGATGACACTGATTTTCTAGACATTGAAACACCTTATTTAGCTAAATCAACACCAGAAGGCGCTCGTGATTATTTAGTTCCTTCACGTGTCCACGCAGGACATTTCTATGCGTTGCCACAATCACCGCAGATTTTCAAACAGTTATTGATGAATGCTGGATTTGATCGTTATTATCAAATTGTTCGCTGCTTCCGTGACGAAGATTTACGTGGTGACCGTCAACCAGAATTTACTCAAGTGGATATGGAAACAACATTCTTATCACCAGAAGAAATTCAAACAATGACTGAAGAAATGTTAGCGAAAGTGATGCGCGAAACAAAAGGAATTGAAGTCACATTACCGTTTCCACGTATTAGTTACGATGAAGCAATGGCACGTTATGGAAGTGACAAACCAGACACTCGTTTCGATATGGAACTGATCGATATCGCTGATGTGGTAAAAGATGTTGATTTCAAAGTCTTCCAAATGGCTCTAGAAAATGGCGGACATGTGAAAGCATTGAACGCTAAAGGCGCAGCGGACAAATATTCAAGAAAAGATATGGACAACTTAGGAACTTATGTAAGCCAATTTGGTGCTAAAGGATTAGCTTGGTTAAAAGTCGAAGAAGATGGTCTAAAAGGACCGATTGCAAAATTCTTAACAGAGGTTGCTGATGACTTGATTAAAGCCACGAATGCTGAAGTTGGCGATATCTTGATGTTCGGTGCAGATAAACCGGAAATCGTTGCCGCAGCATTAGGTGCCGTACGTTCTCGTTTAGGGAAAGAATTAGGCTTGATCGACGAGTCTAAATTCAACTTCCTATGGGTCGTTGACTGGCCATTGTTTGAGTACGATGAAGAAGCAGGTCGTTATGTTTCTGCCCATCATCCATTTACTCAACCAAAAGAATCTGATATCGAATTACTTTCAACAGATCCAGCGAAAGTCTATGCTGAAGCCTATGATATCGTCTTAAATGGTTATGAATTAGGTGGCGGTTCGCTACGTATTCACAAACGTGATTTACAAGAAAAAATGTTTGAGACACTAGGCTTCACTCAAGAGTCAGCGCAAGAACAATTTGGTTTCTTGTTAGACGCTTTAGATTATGGATTCCCTCCACATGGCGGAATCGCGTTAGGTTTAGACCGTTTAGTGATGTTGTTGGCTGGAGAAAATAATATCCGTGAAGTGATCGCCTTCCCTAAAAATGGGAAAGCATCTGACCCAATGACAAGTGCCCCTAGTGTGGTTTCACCGTTACAATTATTTGAATTGAATATCGATGTAACTGCAATCGACGAGTAGAAACATGTAAGCACCCAAAATGAGCAATCGCATTTTGGGTGCTTTTTTGATGTTTGCTTATGAAGTGGTAATTGACACTAATCAGGTTAGCGACATTTATTTGAAACAAGAATTTTTTTATCAGAAATCAATCTCCTTAATTTTTAAACCTATGTAATATGAATTCGCTTCCTTTACTTATAGCAATAGCTCTACTATAATATACACATAAATTTTAATGTAAGTAGGTTAAGCCAATGCTAGAAAAAATCTCAGCAGTCAAGCATTTATCTGATGCCGATGAAGTGCTGCAAAATTACATCTTTAGAAATCTAGAAACTATTTTTACTCTTTCTGCTCGTGAAATTGCGACGCAAATTCCTTGTTCTCCTTCTACCGTAACACGTTTCGTAAGAAAATGCGGGTTTGATTCTTACCATGATTTTCAGCGCTATGTCAAAAATGAAGTCAGTAAACTTGCGGGCAAAGGGATAACGGATACGATTTCCCTTGAACAAATCTTTGTGAACCAAGTTTTTGCTGAGAATGTCATTGAGCAAGTAGAGATAGTGAGCGCCCTCTTAAAACAATCAAGCTTTATTTATTGCGTAGGCATGGGCTCATCTGGAATTATGGCCAGTTACGCTGCTAGAAAATTTAACACGATCGGTTTTAAAGCCATGTATTCGAATGAACCATATGCACCATTTCTTTCTACTCAAATGAAAGACGACAAAAGTATTATTCTTATTTTTTCCAGCTCAGGTGAAACGGCAGAGATTATTGAGATGGCCCAACTTTTGAAGTTAAGTGATAATCAGATCATCAGTATCACAAATACGCATGATAATACCTTAGCCAAACTTTCTACGATCAACATTCCTTACTATATCGAAAATCAGCGGCTACCTTATAATTTTGATTTATCCTCACAAATTCCAACGGTGGCTTTAATTGAATACTTAGTGGCTTTTTGTTTTAACAGGCAATGATCATCCTTAACTTTTTTGGGCAATTAGTGTTTATAGTTTGTTTATATTTATGTTTTATACTGAATATAAATACCGCTAAAGGAGGATGACTATGAATAAGACAAAGTATTTGTTAAAGCTATCATTACTGATGTCTCTGTTCCTTATTTTTTCAGCTTGCCAATCACAAAAAGTGGACCTAAAACAACCGATAAAGGAGAGTACAAGCATGACGACTGATAAAAGTAGCACAAACCACCCAAGTGAATCAAATGAAGGAAACACAATGAATACAACGGAATCAGCGAATCAAATTTTTCCAGCAGGTTCTTTACTTCAAGCTGTTACAGATAACGATTCTGCTAAAGTACAAGAGATACTAACAGATAAAAATTATACAATCGATGAAGTCAATGCTCAAAGTGAAACACCGCTCTTGATTGCAACGCATCAAAACTTCATTGAGATTGCCAAAATGTTGATCGATGCAGGTGCTGATATTAATTTACAAGATCAAATTTCTGATAGTCCTTATTTGTATGCCGGAGCCCAAGGGAAAACAGAAATCTTAACTTATATTTTAGAAAAACAAGTGCCAGATCAGCAAAAAGTTAATCGTTTTGGCGGGAATGCACTGATTCCAGCAGCTGAAAAAGGGCATCTTGAAAACGTTAAACTGTTATTAAAGGATGGCCGTGCAGATATTGATCATCAAAATAATTATGGCTATACCGCTTTGATCGAAGCGGTGGCGTTAAGAGATGGCTCTGAAATCTATCAACAAATCGTCAAAGTTTTGTTAGAAGGTGGAGCCGATAAAACCTTGAAAGACAATACTGGACGAACGGCTGAAGATTATGCTAAAAGTTTAGGCTATTCTGAAATGTTGAATACACTTAACTCTTATTAAATAGTAGAAAAACAGCAGAGGCTTAAGCCTCTGCTATTTTTGCACTTTCTTGTTCTAACAGATATTCCTTTTTATCTGCCATCTTAAAGAATGGATACCACACGAGCACATTGACGATCAATAAAACGACAAAGATCAATAAGTAATTAAAGCCGCCTTTTAAAGCCATCGCGATCGGTGCAGGTGTTGTCCAAGGTAAAGCAATTAACGGATTGTATTTAGAAAAATCTAAAATCGATAACATGCCCCAAGCAATACCGCCCATCAATAAAGGCGAGGCTACCATTGGCACAAAGAAGAATGGATTTAACATCAATGGCATCCCGAAAATTAAAGGTTCATTGACGTTAAAAATAACTGGTGGACCAGCTAATTTAAATAATGATTTGTAGCGTTCAGATTTTGCTGTAAACATGGAAATGACTAAGCCGTAAGTACTTCCTTGACCACCAAAAGCATTTCCGCAAACATAAGAAACAACAGCCATCGCAAGATAAGGTAGTTCTTGATGTTGTTGGTAGGCCGTCATATTCGCTAGCATATTGGCTGTCATCACCGGCATTACCACACCATAAACCATGTTTGGGTGAATTCCGAAAAACCATAACATATTTGCTAAAGTAAAAATAAGAATGATCGCAATAGGAGAGCCAGTCAATGATTGCAATGGTGCTTGGATCAAGGTTGTGATAAAAGCAAAAATATTACCAAATGGTGTAAATGAGAAAAGGATTCTAACAATAAAAAAGAAAGCTAAAATTATGCCAGATAAAATAGCGGGACTTAATGATTCAGAAACATTAGATGGCACCGTATCAGGCATTTTGATCGTTAGATTTTTTCTGATAAAAAATCCATACAAAATGGCTGTGAAATAGCCAACAATGATTGCAACAAACAAGCCAGTGCCACCAGTATATTGACTAGCAAATGCTTCTACATTATTGCTTGCAGTCACAACTGTTTGAGCTGGAAACTCTGTAACAGCTTTTTCAAGTGTATACGTTTGAATCATTTGCGGCATTAAGATGAAAAATGAACCAATGGCTAAAAGACCAGCAGGTAGTGGATCATGACCGTCTTTTTTAGAATAAATATAAGCAAAATTGAAGGTCACATAAACTGAAAGTAAGTTGATCGTAGCACCCAATGCCGCGTTAAAATGTGCGGTCATACCTGTTTTCGCTAAAAACTCGATCCATTGAGGAATCGGAAAGTTTCCGACGATCATGAGTAAGGCAACACCTAACGTGATTGGTGTTGTTCGCATAAATGCTTCAGCTAAGGCACTAAAAAATTTACTACCATTCATTTTTTGAGCAATCGGACCAATAAATTTATTCAGAAATTTTTCTAACGCTTCCATTATTCATTCCCCATTTCATTTAAATACTCACCGTTTGTTTCGATTACGTTTTGATACCAATAAAAACTATCTTTTTTGTAACGATTTAAGGTACGTTCTGAGTTTTCATCGCGATTGACATACACAAAACCATACCGTTTTTGATAACCATTCAGCCAACTAAGTAAATCAGTAAAACTCCAAGTGCAATAGCCTAAAACTTGAACACCATCTGTGATCGCTTCTTGAATTTCTTGTAAATGTTTTTGAAGGTATTCGATGCGATAAGGATCATGGATTTCACCATTTTCTAATTTGTCATATTCACCTAAACCATTTTCTGTGATCAGAATGGGTAATTGATACCGGCTTTCGATGGTTCTTAATGCAACCCGAATACCAACAGGATCAATTGTCCAATCCCAATTTGTTTGTTCAAGGTAAGGGTTTTTGACAAACTTACTGACTCTAGGAATTTCTAATTCCTTACTGGTTCCTTTTTTACCTGAGTTATTCATGCTCATTTCACCTGATAAAGAATCGGTGGTGCTAGCTTTGACGGTAGCAGTTTGATAATAATTTAAGCCAATAAAATCAGGGAGGCCGCTTGCTAATAATTGTTGATCCGCTTCAGTTACAACAGGTGCTAGTTGTAATTTTTCTAATTGCTTGATCACAGTACGCGGATATTTACCTGTTGCATAGACATCTAGCCAGAAAAAGCCCATCAATTCTTCTGTATCAATTTTGGCTAAGACATTCAGTGGATCACTATTAAAAGCATAAGCAGGGCCATAATTGAAACTAGGACCGATCTGTCCTTTATACTCACCATCTTTGAACGCTTTGATAACGGAAGCATTAGTAAGATTGGCGATATGATTTGCTGCAAACATTCGTTTAACATTACGAACAGCAGGTGGATGAGTCCCTAGTAAGTAGCCATGAGTGATAAAAACATTTTGCTCATTCAAACTTACCCAATACTTCACCCGATCAGAAAAAGTATCAAATAAAACAGTGGCATAATTCGTAAAATCATCAATGATCTGACGAGATTCCCAGCCACCGTACTCATCTTGTAGTGCTTGGGGGAGATCCCAGTGGTAAATCGTCACGATGGGTTCTATGTTGTATTTCAAAAGCTCATCGATCAGTTGACTGTAAAAATCCAGTCCTGCTTGATTGAGTTGACCTTTGCCGTTTGGAAAGATACGTGACCAAGCAATGGAAAAACGGTAAGCTTTTAATCCAAGTTCCGCCATTAAAGCAACATCTTCTTTAAAGTGATGATAGTGATCTACCGCAATATCTCCATTCGTATCTTTGAAGGTAGTACCTGGTTGTTTGACAAACGTATCCCAAACAGAAGGACCTTTTCCATCGTCTTGATAAGCTCCTTCAACTTGATAGGCGGCGGATGCGCTCCCCCATAAAAATGTTTCGGGAAATGGATCTAATTCTGTATGACGCATAATCATTCCTCATTTCAGTAAATTTTGTGTAACTCGATCATAGCTGAAAACAAAATTTTTGTAAGCGTTTTTCAGATATGTGCAACGCGTTGCAAGATTATGAAACACCAAAATAAAAATGAAAAAATAACCATACTTTTCTTCTATTCAAAAGATTGTGCTTTTTTTCTTACCCCAAAGCACGTATAATGAGAATCAAATGAATCAAGTAAAGTGAGGCTACTTCTACATGAAAAAATTCTTTGAAAGTTTACCTGTCCATGATTACACGACAAAACTTTCAGTGTCGATCGTTTATGCGATCTTGGCATCTGTCGCGATGAACTTCTTTTACCAACCGGGAAATATTTATTCCAGCGGGATTACTGGCCTGGCTCAAATTTTAACAACCTTATCAACACAGGTTGTAGGGTTTAAAGTGCCTGTTTCCATTACGTTATATGCGTTGAATATCCCATTGTTTTTCGTAGCTTGGCGTAAAATCGGGAAAAAATTCACGATATTTACCTTTTTGACCGTTACGTTGACGTCGATTTTTATGCAGATCGTGCCACAAACAAGTCTTTCGAATGATCCAATCATTTGTGCGATTTTCGGTGGAGCGGTGATGGGGTCTGGAATTGGTTTTGCGTTGAAGAATGGTCTTTCTTCAGGTGGGTTGGATATTTTTAGTATTACGATCCGGAAGAAAACCGGCCGCTCCGTGGGTTCGATTTCAATGTATTTTAATGGCTTGATCATTTTTGTAGCAGGCTATTTATTTGGTTGGCAGTATATGTTTTATAGTGCACTCTCGATTTTTGTGAGTGGGAAAGTGACAGATGCTGTTTATACAAAGCAAAAGAAGATGCAAGTTATGATCATTACCAAAAATCCAGATGCGGTTATTGATGGGATCCAGCAGAAAATGAGGCGAGGAATCACGATTATTCATGAAGCAGAAGGTGCGTATCGCCATGATAAGCAAACACTATTACTAACAGTTGTGACTCGCTTTGAGTTACCAGCATTAGAATCCGCGATGAAAGAGTCTGATCCGTCTGCTTTTGTAAGTATTTCGGATAACGTAAAAATCCTTGGCCGTTTTTATGAAGAGGATTTGTAAAATAGAGAAAGAGAAGAGGATGAGACAGAAGTCTTTAACCCCGAGAACCAAGTCCTTCAATTCTTAGTGTCTTTGACACTTAGAAATTGATGAGATCGGAACACAGTGTAGTAGGTACTGTGCAACATCAACTCATACTCAGCAATAAGAGGGGATTCACGAAAATTGCCAAGAATCACAGTAAGTTTACGAACTGATGATGATTGGTACCTACTCGGTGTTCTTCAAATTTTTGTGACCAAGTAGGTACTGTTCTACATCAGCTCGTACCTCGCTGTGTTTTACAGCAATTTCAGCTTATTTCCGAAGGGGTTGCTTTTGCTTCCACCGTTTATTCGGATTCCAAGTGATTGGCTATAGTTATTACAGGATTTAGCTGATAAATAATTTCACCGTATTATAAGAATCAATTGTTTTCAAAGAATTAAGTGAACAATTTCAAAAAAATAATCTCTTTTTCTTGAAAAGAGAAATGAAAACTGTTAAACTATGTTTGTAAGATTGAGGGACGCTTTTAAGACTGTTAAAGAATTTAACAATGAAAAAGAAGAACGTCAATCCTATTTTTTTAAAGTTCATAGGTCGTTTTAAGTCTTACTTGGACGTTTTTAGACCAACGAAGGAGCGCATCATGCTAGATGAATTGAAAATGATTGAAGCAGTTGCTCCAGATTTGCTCGATGTAATGCAGGAAAGGTTTCATATTCTTCGTAATATTTACTGGATGCAGCCTATTGGACGTAGAAGTCTATCTGATAGTATGGGAATTACAGAACGGGTCTTGAGAACTGAGACCGATTTTCTGAAAAACTTACAACTAATAGAGACTTCAAAAAGTGGAATGACCTTAACTGAAAAAGGCTTAGAAGTTTACCAAGGATTAGAGACAGTGATGAATCAATTACTTGGCATGCATCAAGTCGAAAAAGAAATCAGCCAATATTTTGGGATCAAGCGTTGTATCGTCGTAGCAGGCAATAGTGACAATCAGGAGAAAGTACTTTATGAGTTCGGCGATATTTTGACCGATTCACTGGATCTACTCTTGCCTGATGGTGATAATATTGTCGCAGTGATGGGCGGCACGACAATGGCCTTGACCGCAGAACATATGGGGACGCTAGAGACGGAAAAAAGACATAATTTGTTTGTTCCGGCTAGAGGCGGAATCGGTGAAGCAATGACGGTTCAAGCCAATTCAGTAAGTGCCGTAATGGCAAGTAAAACGGGCGGTCACCACAGAGCACTATATGTTCCAGAGCAATTAAGTTTAGAGACATATAACTCGCTGCTGCAAGAACCATCGATTCAAGAAGTACTGACACTGATCGAACAAAGCAATTGTGTTGTTCATAGTATCGGTCGTGCGTTGCATATGGCAGCACGCCGTAAAATGTCAGATGATGAAATGGTCATGTTAAAGCAAAACAATGCTGTGGCAGAATCTTTCGGATATTTCTTTGATGAAGAAGGGGAAGTCGTTTACAAAATCCCTCGCATCGGACTTCAGTTAAAAGATGTACAAAAAATTTCAAATGTTGTTGCGATCGCAGGCGGTAAGACAAAAGCCAAAGCAATTCGCGCTTACATGAAAAATGCACCAAAACAAACGTGGCTCATCACAGATGAAGCTGCTGCAAATGAGATTTTAAAAGGGGCAACCCTTTAAAATAAAAAAATTTTTGATTTTCATAAGGAGGAAATCTTTAATGACAGTTAAAGTAGGTATTAATGGATTTGGACGTATCGGACGCTTAGCATTCCGTCGTATCCAAGATGTAGCAGGAATCGAAGTAGTAGCAATCAACGATTTAACAGATGCTAAAATGTTGGCTCACTTGTTAAAATATGACACAACTCAAGGACGTTTCAACGGAACTGTTGAAGTTCATGATGGATCTTTCAACGTAAACGGTAAAGAAGTTAAAGTTCTTGCTAACCGCAACCCAGAAGAATTACCATGGGGCGACTTAGGCGTAGATATCGTTCTTGAATGTACTGGATTCTTCACTTCAAAAGAAAAAGCTGAATTGCACTTAAAAGCTGGTGCTAAACGTGTTGTTATCTCTGCTCCAGGCGGAAATGACGTACCAACAATCGTTTATAACACTAACCACGATATCTTAACAGGTAAAGAAACAGTTATCTCAGGTGCTTCATGTACAACTAACTGTTTAGCTCCTATGGCTAAAGCTTTACAAGATAACTTTGGTGTTGTTGAAGGTCTTATGACTACAATCCACGCTTACACAGGTGACCAAATGACTCTTGATGGACCTCACCCAGGTGGAGACTTCCGTCGTGCACGCGCTGCAGCAGAAAACATCGTACCTAACACAACTGGTGCTGCTAAAGCAATTGGTCTAGTTATCCCTGAATTAAATGGTAAATTAGACGGAGCTGCTCAACGTGTTCCTGTAGCAACTGGTTCATTAACTGAATTAGTAACAGTTCTTGACAAAAAAGTAACTGTTGAAGAAGTAAACGAAGTGATGGCTAAAGCTGCTAACGAATCTTACGGATACAACACAGACGAAATCGTTTCTTCTGATATCGTAGGTATGACTTTCGGTTCATTATTCGATGCTACTCAAACTAAAGTAATGACTGTTGGCGATCAACAATTAGTGAAAACTGTTGCTTGGTATGACAACGAAATGTCTTATACTGCACAATTAGTTCGTACTTTAGAGTACTTCGCTAACTTATAAGAGTAACTCTTATCATTAGTGAAATTTGAACAACTGTGAAATAATAAGCGGGGAAGCAACGCGCTTCCCTGCTTTTTTTATAAGTTTAAGAAAAATCATTCTTTTCAAAATTAAAAAATAGATAGGAGTAACTTTTAATGGCTAAAAAGACTATCAAAGATGTAGACTTAAAAGACAAAAAAGTTCTTGTACGTGTTGACTTTAACGTGCCTTTGAAAGATGGCGTGATCACAAACGATAACCGTATCGTAGCTGCACTTCCAACAATTCAATACGTGATCGACAATGGTGGGAAAGCAATTTTATTCTCTCATTTAGGTCGTGTGAAAACAGAAGAAGATAAAGCTGGCAAATCATTAAAACCAGTAGCAGAACGTTTAGGCGAATTATTGGGTAAACCAGTAACATTCGTTCCTGAAACTCGCGGCACTGAATTAGAAACAGCTGTTAACAACATGAAAGACGGCGACGTTTTAGTGTTTGAAAACACTCGTTTTGAAGATATCGACGGTAAAAAAGAAAGCGGAAATGACGCTGAATTAGGTAAATACTGGGCTTCTTTAGGCGATGTATTTGTGAATGATGCATTTGGTACGGCTCACCGTGCACACGCTTCTAACGTAGGAATTGCGTCAACTGGTATTCCAACCGTTGCTGGATTCTTAATGGAAAAAGAAATCAAATTTGTAGGTGAAGCAGTGACTGCACCAAAACGTCCATTTGTTGCTATTTTAGGTGGCGCAAAAGTTTCTGACAAAATCGGTGTTATCGAAAACTTGATCTCTAAAGCAGATAAAATCCTTATTGGCGGCGGAATGACTTATACATTCTACAAAGCAAAAGGAATCGAAATCGGTAACTCACTTGTTGAAGAAGATAAAGTTGCTTTAGCAAAAGAATTGATCGAAAAAGCTGGTGACAAACTAGTATTACCAATCGATTCAGTATGTGCTAATGAATTCAGCAATGATGTTGAAACAGTCATCACTGATGGCGAAGCTGTACCTGAAGGCTACATGGGCTTAGACATTGGACCTAAATCAATTGAATTGTTCACTAAAGCATTAGAAGGTGCAAAAACAGTTGTTTGGAACGGACCAATGGGCGTATTTGAAATGAGCAACTTTGCTAAAGGAACAATCGGTGTTTGTGAAGCAATCGCTAACTTAGAAGACGCAACAACAATCATCGGCGGTGGAGACTCTGCTGCAGCTGCAATCCAATTAGGCTTTGCTGACAAATTCACGCACATCTCAACTGGTGGGGGCGCAAGCTTAGAATTGTTAGAAGGTAAAGAATTACCTGGGTTAGCAGCAATTAATGATAAATAGAAAAAGTTGAACAAGCTGTTTAGACCTTGAGCGTTAATAGAAAAAATTATAGCGATGCTTTTCATCGCGAATTTTAGTCCATTAATGCCGATAGGTTTAGCTTGTGAAACTGGATTGGTATAACCAATCCAAACTATGCCACACTATAAAAAGAAAAGGATGTGCTTTTCCATGCGTAAACCAATTATCGCTGGTAACTGGAAAATGAACAAAACTGCTTCAGAAGCGAAAGCTTTTGCAGAAGCAGTCAAAACAAAAATTCCTGCAAATAGTTCAGTAGATTCTGTTATCGGTTCTCCTGCTTTATTCTTACAAGAATTAGTAGAAGCAGCTAAAGGAACTGAATTAAAAATCTCTGCACAAAACTGTTACTGGGAAAACTCAGGTGCCTTCACTGGTGAAACATCTCCAGCAGCACTTGCTGACTTAGGTGTTGACTATGTAATTATCGGTCACTCTGAACGTCGTGAGTATTTCCATGAAACAGACGAAGACATCAACAAAAAAGCGAAAGCAATCTTTGCAAACAACATGACACCAATCTTCTGTTGTGGTGAATCTTTGGAAACCTACGAAGCAAGCAAAACTGCTGAATGGATCGAAGGCCAAATCACAAATGGTTTAGTTGGTTTATCAAATGAGCAAGTATCCTCAATGGTCATTGCTTATGAACCAATCTGGGCAATCGGAACTGGTAAATCTGCTGATGCAAACATCGCTGATGAAATCTGTGGTGTGGTACGTTCAACAGTTGAAAAATTATACGGTAAAGAAGTATCAGAAGCTGTACGTATTCAATACGGCGGTTCTGTAAAACCAGAAAATATTGCTGAATATATGGCAAAAGAAAACGTTGATGGTGCTTTAGTCGGCGGAGCAAGTCTTGAAGCTGAATCATTCTTAGCTTTGTTAGATGCAGTTAAATAATCACGGCTTATAACAATATACGCAACCAATAGAATAATCTATGAATTATGCAAAAAATGTTTGCATAGCGCGCGTTTATTCACTACAATCATAATTAAGGGAATCGAATCCCCTTAGTATAAAACAAACTCAAAGGAGAGACAAAACATGTCAATTATTACTGATGTTTACGCACGCGAAGTCTTAGACTCACGCGGTAACCCAACAATCGAAGTAGAAGTATACACTGAAAGCGGTGCTTTTGGTCGTGGAATGGTTCCATCTGGAGCTTCAACTGGTGAATACGAAGCAGTTGAATTACGTGATGGCGACAAATCTCGTTACTTAGGTAAAGGGGTTGTTAAAGCAGTTGACAACGTTAATAACATCATCGCTGAAGCAATCATTGGCTACGATGTACGTGACCAAATGGCTATCGACAAAGCAATGATCGAATTAGATGGAACTCCTAACAAAGGTAAATTAGGTGCAAACGCTATTCTTGGTGTTTCAATCGCTGTAGCTCGTGCTGCTGCTGATTACCTAGAAATTCCTTTATACCACTACTTAGGCGGATTCAATACTAAAGTATTGCCAACTCCAATGATGAACATCATCAATGGCGGATCTCATGCTGACAACAGTATCGACTTCCAAGAATTCATGATCATGCCTGTAGGCGCTCCTACATTCAAAGAAGCATTACGTTATGGTGCTGAAGTATTCCACGCATTAGCTGGAATCTTAAAAGCTCGCGGTTTAGCTACTTCTGTAGGTGACGAAGGTGGATTCGCTCCTAACCTTGGTTCAAACGAAGAAGGTTTTGAAGTAATCATCGAAGCAATCGAAAAAGCTGGCTATGTACCTGGTAAAGATATCGTTCTTGCAATGGATGCTGCAGCTTCAGAATTTTACGATAAAGAAAAAGGTGTTTACGTTTTAGCTGATTCAGGCGAAGGCGAAAAAACAACTGAAGAAATGATCCAATTCTATACTGACTTAGTTGCTAAATACCCAATCATCTCTATCGAAGATGGATTAGATGAAAATGACTGGGATGGCTTCAAGAAAATGACTGAAGTTATGGGCGATAAAGTTCAATTAGTTGGTGACGATCTATTCGTTACAAACACAACTAAATTAGCTGAAGGTATTGAAAAAGGCATTGCTAACTCAATCCTAATCAAAGTAAACCAAATCGGTACTTTAACTGAAACATTTGAAGCTATTGAAATGGCTAAAGAAGCTGGCTACACTGCAGTTGTATCTCACCGTTCTGGTGAAACAGAAGATTCAACAATCTCTGATATCGCTGTTGCAACAAATGCTGGTCAAATCAAAACTGGTTCTCTAAGCCGTACAGACCGTATTGCTAAGTATAACCAATTATTAAGAATTGAAGACCAATTAGGCGAAGTTGCTGAATATAAAGGTTTGAAATCTTTCTACAACTTAAAAAACAAATAATTTTAGTTGATTATAAAGTAAAAAGGGACAATTGATCATCTGATTTCTTCTCCTTATACTCATACGTAAAATCTCCTCTTGCGAAAGTAAGAGGAGATTTTTTACATATTTAACAAATCAGTGCACTCAGTTATAATTAATAGACCATAAGATTATTTTAAAGGAGATGATAAAAGTGGGAAAATTTTTAAAGGTTGTATTCTTCTGTTCTGCTTCAATTTTTTTAGCTTCTTGTAGTTCCAAAGAAGCAACAGTAGACGATTCAAAAAAGCGAATTGATGAAAGTTTAGTACAGATATTAGCTGGCTCATGGAAAGCAAATAGTTATGATTATGGCGACTATGAAATTGTTTATGATAAGAAAAGTTTGATGTTTAATTCAGAGAAACTAGAAATTGAGTACACTGAGGGAAGCAGCGTTTTTACACACCAAGCAAACGACAAAACATTTCATTACATTTTTGAAGTGAAAGAAGAAGCTGTTATTGTTTATCCAAGGTATGAAGTCGAGCAAAGTGGAAATGAACTATTATCAGGTGGAGATTTAGCGCCAATCGAATTGAAAAAGGCGCGAACAATATCTCAAGAAAGTATTTTAGGACGCTGGAAGTCAGTAGAAACAGATTTTCCAGTGTATCTTCAAGTAAGAGCTACTTTTGATCCTAATAAAGTGGATTTACTAATTGCAAAAACTGAAAACTTAGAGGATGTTGAAACGATTCCATTGACCTTTGAAAGTGGAAAATCTGAGTTGATCTATTTAAATGAAGATAAGACGATTAGATACAGCTTTTCTTATTACAAAGAAACACAAATGATTCTTAGTTCGTCCACAAATAAGGAAGGCGTAGAAGGAACCGCGCGACCATGGATTTTAGAAAGAGCCGCTGATTAACAAAAAGGCACACTTCTATTATCAAAAAGAAAAAATCGGTGCTATACTAAAAAGAAAACAAGGAGGACCTACTATGAAGCAATCAGATCTCCAAGTAATAATGAAAAAACAGCGCACCTTTTTTTATTCAAACCAAACAAAATCAATTTCTTTCAGAAAAGAAAAGCTTGAGCAACTATTAACAAATATACAAAAGCACGAAGAAGATTTCTACTGGGCCTTTGAAAAAGATCTAAAAAAGTCTAAAGTAGAAGTCTATGCAACGGAGTTAGGGTTAGTTCTCTCTGCAATCAAAGATATGTTGAAGAACCTTGATAAGTGGACGAAACCGATCAATAAACCCAGAGCAATCTCTTCTTTATTAAACAAAAATACAGTTTTTTTAGAACCTTTTGGAACAGTTTACATCATTGGTCCGTTTAATTACCCACTTCAATTGACCTTGGTTCCTTTGATCGGTGCGATTGCGGCTGGTAATTGTGCGGTCGTAAAACCATCATCAAGAACGCCTAATGTCGCCTCAGTGATTGGTGCTGTTCTTGGTGAAACATTCGATGAAGAATATGTTAAAGTGCTCTCACCTCATTCAATTGATAATGCCTCAGTACTAAAAGAGCGCATGGATTTCATCTTTTTTACAGGCAGTACTAAAGTTGGAAAAATCGTAATGGAAGCAGCAGCGAAACACTTGACGCCGGTTGTCTTAGAGCTTGGCGGAAAGAGTCCTGCAATCGTTACAGAACAAGCGGATATCGAGTTGGCGGCTGAACGAATTATTTGGAGCAAGTTATTGAATACAGGTCAAACATGCATTGCCACTGATTATGTGTTGGTAGATGAAAAAGTTAAAAAGCCGCTGATTACGGCTTTAAAAGAAAAAATCGTCGAATTTTATGGAGAAAATATTCAAGACAATTCCGATTATGGCCGTATTGTTCAAGGGTCAGCGATGGCTAGATTCATCCAGTTAATCGATGAAAATCAACAACATCTGATTTATGGTGGAGAATATGATCAGAAAACCAGATTTATTGCACCTAGTTTGTTTGATATTGACTTAAGCCGAGAGAATAGTCTGATGCAAGAAGAGCTATTCGGACCACTGTTACCGATTTGCACGTATCAACAATTAGATGATGCAATCAGGTTCGTTAAAGAAGGTGAAAAGCCGTTAGCGCTCTATTTATTTTCAGATGATCGAGCTGTTCAAAAACAGATTTTACGTGAGATTTCTTTTGGCGGTGGTGGAATCAATCAAACCATTCTTCATGTAGCTAATGATGATCTACCTTTTGGCGGAGTAGGCGCATCTGGGATCGGCAATTATCATGGGAAATATAGTATTGAAACATTTTCTCATAAGAAATCAGTTGTTTTTGGTAGAAAAGACTCTATGGCAAAATTGATTTACCCTCCCTATGACCAGAAGAAATTTGATTGGATAAAGCGTTTGTTATAAACTGGGAATGTAATGGATAAAAAACGTAAAGTGCAATACTTGTAAAAGTGCACTTTACTTTTTTTTATTTTCCTTCTTTTCTTGTACGAATACCCTCAATGATAAATTGGATACCTGTTACTAAAAATACAACCAGTCCAGAGAAAATGAATAAGAAGCCTATCGGTAAAAGATAAAAATTTTCATGTAAAATCCCTGAGGCATCAATATATTCTACTGAATTTGCTTTGATAAACAGACAGGCACAGCCAAAGAGCAGCAGAAAGGCGCCAATCAAGGTTGTGATCATGTTTAATTTTGCTCGTCTGGTTTTGCTGGTATCCTTGATTAGTTTCTCAGTCATATTATTCACGTTGTTTCCCCCTAAAATCAATTCATCAAGCGAAATATGAAAAATACTAGAAATTAGGATCAACAGTTCAAGGTCAGGAAGATTACGATTATTTTCCCAGTTAGATACTGCTTGTCTTGTTACATTTAAACGGATCGCAAATTTTTCCTGCGTAAGCTGATTTTTTAATCTTAAGTCTTTGATCTTATCTCCAAATTCCATAATGTAAGTTCCTTTCGTTGATGTATCTTAAGCATAAAGTGAAGTTTTGTTCTATTCAAGAAAGCATTGCTTGCAAGGTTAGTAAAACAGAAGGAAAGCGATCCTTGCGTTGTGATTTACCCTAGGTAAGTACTGTTTTTTTGTGCTAAGTAGATTTATTTTATGAGGCAAATTTTTTTCTGTAAGCAAATTATAGCATCGATTTTTTTAAAATTGAAATGAGAATCACACGATGTATTTTCTGATGCAAGAGTATTGTGTAAACTTCGTTAGAAAAAAAGGACTTGAAACGCATATGTTTTTTTAAAAAAAGAATTATTTGTTATACTCAATGTAATGAAATGAAAGGAGGAAAATTTTATGAAAACAAGAGCTGAACTAAAAAGCGAAGCAAAAGGAATTTTACGTGGCCGCTGGAAAGATAGCTTATTAATGTGTTTGGTTCCAACATTAGTCTCAATTGCAATTGCACTTTTGTTATTCTTTTTACTAATCATACCTATTATCACTTTTACTCAAAATAATCCAGATATCTTAAACAGTACTGCAGACTACGAAGGAAACTCTGGTGGCGGCGGTGGTAGTTTTGTTGGAGGAATCATTGGCGCAATTTTCAGTGCTGGAATTTCTTGGACATTCCTAGACCTTTATAGAGGAAAAAGACAAGAAATTCGTCCATTCTCAGACGCTTTCCGTGGCTTTGCCGGACCTGTTGTTTTAGGTATCATCGGTATTTTTGTCTTAATGTCTATTTTCATTACGCTATGGTCATTATTACTGATTATCCCAGGTATCATCAAAGGTTACTCTTATTCACAAACCTATTTTGTTTTTTACGATGCCTATGAAGAAACGGGCGTACGTCCAGGGTTTCTAAATTCGATCACTCGTAGTAGACAGCTTATGAAAGGCTATAAAGGTCAATTATTCTTATTAGACTTGAGCTTTATCGGTTGGCATATCTTAGCCCTTTTAACACTAGGAATCGGCTATTTATGGCTAACACCATACATCACTGCCACAAAAGCTGCATTCTATGAGAATTTACCAAAAACAACAACTGTTTAAAGTGATGAAACCAGAAGTTTTCTGCTTCTGGTTTTTTTATTTGGGGAAAATCATATGTCGAGCGAATTGTTTATAATTTGTTTATATTCTTGTTAGCAGCTGTTTACATCCACCTCTTATACTAAAGGTAAGCAATAAGAAAGAGTTACCTAATTATAGGAGGGAGAAAGAAATCATGAACAATAAAAAAATCATCGTAGGAGTATCAAGTTTAGTCTTATTATTAGCAGGTTGCAGTGTTGGAGCACAAGAGTCTGTAGGTACCAAAGGCAGCAGTCAACTGCAAACAGAGCAATCAAAAAGTAATAAGGATAAAAACAAAGGGGATAAACTAACGAAAACTTTAGGCAAAACCGATTGGCAAGGGACAAAAGTTTACGACAAAGACAACAATGATTTAACTGCAGAAAATGCCAATTTTATTGGTTTAGCAAAATATGATGCTGAAACGGGGCGCTACGAATTTTTCGATGCTAAAACAAGTGAGAGCCGTGGGGATCGAGGGACGTTTTTCATTACAAATGATGGAACAAAACGGATTTTGATTTCTGAGACAATGAATTATCAAGCCGTTGTCGGTCTAACGGAGCTGACAAATAAAAAATTCACCTACACAAGAAAAGGCAAAGACAAAGCTGGAAATGAAGTAGATGTATTTGTTGAACATATCCCGTATAATAAAACTGAACTAGCCTTTACGGAAAAAGAAAAACCACTAGACACCACAACAGGAAAAATTGAAACAAAAAAATCTGGTGCTGAAATTTTAGGGGAAACGTTATGGAATGGTACTAAAGTTGTGGATGATGCAGGTAACGATGTAACGGCGTTTAATCAAAACTTTATCAGTTTAGCTAAATTTGCAGCTGATACAAATAAATATGAATTTTTCAATTTAGAAACAGGCGTTAGCCGTGGCGATTTTGGTTACTTTGATGTCTTGAATCACAATAAAATCAGAGCGCACGTATCGATCGGCCAAAACAAATATGGTGCAGCTTTAGAGTTGACGGAACTGAATGATAAGAAATTTACGTACAAACGTATGGGGAAAGATCAATCCGGCAATGACATCACAGTATTTGTAGAGCATGAACCTTATACGGGTGATTTTCAACCGGAGTTCAGCTTCTAAGCTGTTTTGAGTAAAAGCAATTGTTCCCCTAATAAATGAACCAAAGGAGAAAAAAATGACAATAAAAAAACGATTTCTCATTTCATATATTGGGGGCATTGCAATTGCTTGCCTTTCACTTTTTTCAATTATTTGTATTGTATTTTATGTAACGACAGGGAAAATACCCAGTCCAGCAACGTTGTATAAAACTTTTACAGAACAGCGTTCATTGAGTCCAGAAGAAGAACTAGCCTATATCAAGCTGCGTGGGATAGCGAAATCTGATCCAGATCAACTATTGACGCCAGAGTCTGAATTAAAGCAAATGATCAATCAGTTTGAACGTGAATCATTAGGTGTAGTTGTGCGCAAACAAGAAAACATCGCCTATTATTCTCAAGATTTAGTAGAGAAATCATTGATTGTTCATTTTCCTAAATTTGACGCGAATAACATCGAAACAAGAGGAACCATTGATAATGCAGGTCGCTTGTATCGCTATATGAAATTTGATTTTTATTTTAGTGATCAAGTCCCAGGTAGTCTATTAGTCTTGAAAAAAGAAAATAACTTTTTAGAGTTTATGACGAAATGGGGCGTATTGGTCATCGTAACGATTTTACTTGTGGCACTTAGTGGATTACTTTTTTTAAATTATTTATTGAAGAAAACGGTTATTACTCCTTTGGAAAATCTAGGTGCAGGAATGTCTGCGATAAGTGATGGTCAATTAGAAACGTCGATGACAAAACCTGTCAAACAAACGGCAATGGAAGTAAAGCAGTTGACGGATGATTTTGAAAAAATGCGAGAAGCTTTGATTGATTCAACCGAGGAACAAGCAAAACTTGAAAATAACCGCAAAGAACTTGTAGCAAGTATTTCTCACGATCTTAAAACACCGATCACCTCGATCATTGGTTACGTGGAAGGCTTGCTGGATGGTGTGGCAGATTCTCCAGAAAAGAGAGCTAAATATTTACAGACGATTCATACCAAAGCTCTTTCATTGAATGAATTGATCGAAGAACTGTTTTTATATTCTAAACTAGATGCAGCGGCAATTCCTTTTCACTTTGAACGTATTGATGTCAAGGAATTTTTAAAACATATCATTGAGGAATTTCAGCTGCAAGACAACCAAGTTTCGCTTCAACTATCTAATCAACAAGCAGGCCCAAGCTATGTGTTAGCGGATCGCATGCAGTTAAATCGAGTCTTCATCAATTTGATTGAAAATAGTATGAAATTTAAAGCGATTGATCGTCCACTCTTCATTCAAATCGATGTTTCTGAAAATCGAGGAATGGTAGCAGTCCGTGTAGCTGACAACGGTCAAGGCATTTCAGCGGAACAATTGCCGTTTGTGTTTGATCATTTCTATCGAGGTGAAGAGGCGCGGCCGACCAATACTGGTGGCAGTGGTTTAGGTCTTGCAATCGTTAAGAAAATTATTGATATGCATGATGGGCAAGTCGAGATTGAAAGTACGCTAGATCATGGAACGATCGTCACGATCCTATTAAAAAAAGCCTGAGGAGGACAGCCTAATGTCAAACAAAGTATCACGTATTTTATTGATCGAAGATGATGCAAGTATCGCAGAACTGCAAAAAGATTATTTAGAAATCAATCATATGGAAGCTGAGATCGCAAGTGATGGACTGGTTGGTCTAAATCGGGCGCTGAATGAACCATTTGATTTGATCGTAATCGACATCATGTTGCCTTCAATGGATGGCTTTGAAATTTGCCGACGAATTAGAGAAAAGAAAAATATCCCGCTTATGATCGTTTCTGCTAAAAAAGAGGATATCGATAAAGTCAGAGGCTTAGGGTTAGGTGCAGATGATTATATGACTAAACCATTTAGCCCAAGTGAATTAGTGGCTCGCGTAGAAGCTCATATCAAACGTTATCAATTACTGACTAGAACAGATCAAGCCAATGATACGGTAGAAAGCGGTCAAATTATGATCGATAAAAGTGCTCGTAGAGTGTTTGTTTTAGGCGAAGAGATTATTTTTACGACGAAAGAATTTGATTTATTGCTATTTTTTATGGAACATCCGAATCGAGTGTGGATGAAAGAACAGTTATTTCGCCAAGTTTGGGAGATGGATGAGCTTGATAGTGATATCTACACAGTTGTTGTTCATGTCGGCCGAATCAGAGAAAAGCTAAAAAAAGGGAAATTATCTGAAATTCCGATAGAGACTATTTGGGGCAGCGGTTATCGCTTTAATGCTTGAAAAAGAAATAAAAGGAGAAAATCTATGAAAAAAAGCTATCTATTTGCTGTTTTCATTTTGTGCAGTATCATTGGTCTTTCAGCCTGTAAGCCGGATCAAAGAATAGAGACAGAAGCTTCCAGTACATCAGTAAGACCGCCACTTGTTAACGAATCATCCTCAGAGTCAGAAGCTGTTTTGCCAAGTGAGGAGACGAAGAATGCAGGAATCAATGATCTGTCTTTTGAAGATACTTCATATAACTATGATGTGGTGACAGGTGCTACTCAAACAACTTTTGGTTCAAACCCAAAACCTCTTTACACTTATGAAGAAAAGCTCAAGAAAATGTTTTGGTCAAATCAGCCTCCGCTAGGATTGATGGAAGGTAACTATTTTGCCAATGATGGTTATTTTGACGTGGGGAATAAAGGCATTGTTGAGATTATTACCGATGATACGCAGAAAATCATTAACGTTGAATTCAATGAATATGGTGCTGAAAATTATTACGCATCAAAATATGCAGGAGCGAATAAACGTCTTTCTGATTATGCGTTCTTTCAAGCCCAAAATCCAAGAACCGACACTACTTTAGTAACGGTCGTCAACGGAATCACATTTGTAGAAAAACAAATGCGCGAAGAAAATCGCATAACGGGAAATTTTGAAACCGTCAAAGGCTCCTCAACTACTGCAAGAGAAGGCTTGATGGCAATTGCAGCAGAGTTAGCAGAAGAAATTAAACAACCATCTAAAACGAAATATATCGGTTATGCTGAAGATTTTGGCAATGGCCTAATCGGAAGAATCCAATTGACTGTGACGGATGGAACAATCGACAGCGCACGTTATGACGAATATTTTGCAGATCAGCCTGAAAAAATTGTTGCAGATCATCTGAAAAAATATTATCGGCAATCAAAATATTTCTCTTTAGAATATCATGAAGAAACAAAAGATGATTTTATAGCATTTTCTGACCATTTGACTAAAGCAATCGTTGATCAACAGACACTAGTGTTTGAAAACAGCGAATTCACAAAACATCCTTCATTTGCTTCGTATCAAAAATTAATCGAACATATTGAACGTTAAACGAACGCAACGAATGTTTCGACACACTTTTGACATATTTTCATTTTATACTAAATAAAAATAAGTTAGGAGCGATTAGATATGGGTTATTGTTCAAATTTTTTCAGTGGAGGTCGTGGCATGATGCGAGGTGGGATGTTTGGTATGGGATTATTGTGGTGGGTCTTGGTAGCTGTTGTGATTATTGGCGCTGTTTATTTTATGAAAAACAGAACAAATCAACAGATAAACACAAGCAACCCAACGCAAACAGAGTCAGCTCAACAAGCGGCTCGCCCGTCAGCATTTGATGTGCTGGATGAGGAATATGCTAAGGGGAATATCACAGAAGAAGAATATGTGCATAAAAAAGAAGTGCTTCGAAAATAAAAATAATATAAGTAACTTCTATAAAACAATTTTTTGAAAGTCAGGTAAATAGAAAATTTAAATTCAGTAAAAGATGACTTACGATAATAAGTAGGTCATCTTTTTATTTTTGTCTTAGTTCTAAAAGGTTCCTGTTCTCCTCACACCAATTTCCAAATACTTCATAAATAGGCAGAAGACTCCTTCCAAGTTCTGTAAGCAAATATTCTACTCTAGGTATAATTTCGTCGTGTTCTGTCCTAGAAATAAGCCCGTCCTTTTCTAAATCTTTCAATTGAGCTGATAATATTTTATGACTGACTTCAGGAATTTTTCTTTTTAGTTGCCCATATCTAATGTTATGATTTTCACTCAAGTGATAAATAATTTGTATTTTCCATTTGCCACCTATCATAGTTAGCAATTGCTCTATATTTTCAAAACCATAATCTTTAACAGTGCATTTATTTTCTTTTCCTGTTTTCAAATCTTATCCTCCACTAAGTACTTACTTTTTTGTGCGTAATTGTGCTGTTCATCTTTTTATTATATACTCAAACCAGTTAATAAAGAAGGAGAATATAATGCTAGAAATACTAACAGTAGTTATTGCAAATAGCTTTTTCCTTAAAGCTTTATTGCATCTACTATTGATATCTAGGCTTCTTTTCGGTGAATATGTTATTGGCGGAAAAATGTTGTCCTACCAATTAAAATGAGGATTATCAGTAGTTTACTCTTATTCATTAGGGCGATTGTTAGTATTAGTTATCTTAACGATAGGCAATTGATCCATATCCAATATTGAAGCAGTTCAATAGAAGCTTGATAGCCTTAATCACTATCTTCCTTTTCTTTGCCGTTATTTCTAACTATTTCTTAACGAAAAGGGAGAAGCAGCGCAACGTTATGACGCTATTTAGCCTGGTCATTTTTATGCTTAGCTGTATAATATTGTTCTTGTAGTTTCTTGTGATAGACCTCGAAATATAATATATCATTTAAAAGGGAGAACGTAATGAATTTAATTAAAAATAGTAATATCGCAATTGCTTTTTTACTAGAAATATTTGCTATATTTATTTTAGGATATTGGGGATTTACTCTTCAATCTAATAAAATTATTCGTGTTACGGTCGGTTTGTTAGCACCTGTGTCAATAATTGCTATTTGGAGTATTTGGTGTGCTCCATCTTCAAGACATCGCCTTGAGGGATTATGGCTTGTAGGGCTTAAATGTTTACTTTTTGGAATTATGGTATGTTGTTTACTTAGTATGAATCAGCCTTTTGCAGCAATCTTTTTTGGAGTTATGGTTATCATTAATCTTGGGGCTAGTAGGTATTTTGGAACACTTTAACCTCACTATTATGTATAATTTATACTTGATTAGGTATTTTGTTTTACTAAATATGTTATAAAAGAAACAAAGATTTTGCAATCTTGTTTCTTTTTTTGTCGTCATCTCAATTTGTGATTTTTTGTTATACTAAACTTAGGATCAAGAATCAAATTGCATAATATATAAGGAGTCATCAAATGGAAAAAAAGTACAAAACAAGTCAAATATTTAAGATAATGGGGCTATCAAGAGATACCCTGCGGCACTATGAAAAAGAGGGGATTATTGCACCTACAAAAGATAAAGATAATCATTATAGACAATTTCAATTTAAAGATATATACACGCTATTAGTTACAGGATTTTATAAAAAAAGAGGATTAACTTTAAAAGAAATTAAAGAAGTAAAAGCTGGATATGACGCAGATCAGCTACAATCGCTGTTGATTAAAAAACAGCAAAAATTACGAGATAATATTAAAGAACAGGAACGCATGATTAAAGAAATCGAGCAGACTTTAGCGTTTACAGAAATGTTTGAACAGCATTTAAATAATTTTACGATCCAAGATTTCCCATTTTTTGAGGTCAGTAATGAATTTTCTGATTTCCACAATATTGATGAATATTATGACCTTGTGCGAGATCAAAGCCCTTTGAGAGACTATCCTTTTTCAAATTTAATTAGATTGTTTAAGTTTGATGAAGCTGGATTGTTAAACACCAAGATGTTAATAGCTGATGAGAAAAGACCATCGTATATACTAAATAAAAATAATACAAAAAGCTACTCCAAATGTGTTTATACAGTTGTGGAGGATGGAGAATACAAAAATCAAGATGAAGATATCACAGAAGATATTATTAGATTGTTTTTAGATTGGGCAAAACAAGAAGGGATTGAGCCAATAGGTGAGGCTTATGGTAGGACTCGATTAATTACGTACTGTGATCAAAAGGAACGAATATTTATTGAGGTTTTTTTTCCAATAAAATAGGCTATTGACTTGGGTGTTAGCCCCTACTTTATACTACTAACTTAGCTAGGGAAAAATTTTTTCTAAAAGCTAAAAGTATAAAAGTAGGAGGAGTATAGCGATGGATACTAAACAAAAAAATTTACGTCAGAAGATAATAAAGGGAATCAAGGTTATTTTCATTTTTATATTAACAGTGGTAGCTACAGGTATCATTGCTATTATAGTAATGAGCCCTGGAAAAACTGAATCGTACCGTGATAAACAAGGAAAAGTGCTAGAAGGAAGTGTCTCTGAAATTACCCGAAAGAAAATCGGCGGAGTCGAACAAGGCATGATTTTAAAGGGAAAAAGTGATAAAAATCCAATATTATTATTTTTGCATGGAGGACCAGGAACACCTGAATATGTTTTCTTTAAAGAACATAATATTGGTTTAGAAGATAAGTTCACCGTTTGCTGGTGGGACCAACGTGGGGCAGGTATGTCTTATGATGAATCAATTTCAGCGGACACAATGAATTTAGAACAATTGATCTCTGACACCGTAGAAGTAACGAATTATTTAAGGAAACGGTTTGGTCAGGAAAAAATCTACCTTATGGGGCATTCTTGGGGGACTTTTTTAGGTGTAGAGACGGTCTCACGCAATCCTGAATTATATAATGCGTATATCGGAACGGGACAAATGGTAAATGCTATGGACAATGAAAAAATGGCGTACGACTATATGATAAATACAGCTACTAAAAATAATGATAAAGAAATGCTTCAAGAGTTACAAAAATTTCCAGTCAAAGGCGAAGAATCTTTAACAGAGGAGTACTTTGAAATGCGTGGCAAAACATTGAATAAGCTCGGAAGTGGTTTAACACATAAGCCAACGACTAATACGACTTTAATGCTATCTTTACTACGATTCAAAGAATATACAATCAACCAAAAAATCAATTTTACAAAAAGTGAAGCTTTTGCCCACCCTGTTATGGACTCTATTCGATATCTTGATTTGTTTGAGGAAGTACCCAAATTGGATGTTCCTGTTTATATTTTACAAGGGCTTCATGATTATCAAACATCTTATCCAGGAGCCAAAGCATTCTATGACAAATTAAAAGCACCTACTAAGAAGTTTTATACATTTGATGATTCTGCACATACTCCAATCATTGAAGAACCTGAAAAATTTATGAGAATTTTGGTAGAAGATGTTTTAGGTGAAAAGTAATAATGTGTTTTTTTTTTAAACGATTTTAGTTAAACTGTAGTACGAAAATTTAGATCAACGGCTGAGTTCAGAAATATATTTCTGAACTCAGTCATTACTCTATAGTGCCCATTAAAGTTTATTTTTGTATTCTATGAAGAACAATCGTGACTTATTTATTCAGGAATTTACCAGTAATAGATGCTGGATTACTCATTGCGTCAATAGGCGTGCCTTCAAAAATCACTTGCCCTCCTTTTTTTCCCGATCCTGGGCCAAATTCGACCATCCAGTCTGCTAGACGAATCAACGCTATATTATGTTCAATGACTAAAAGAGTATTATTATTTTGAAGTAACTCGTCAAACACAGTCAACAACGCTTGAATATCTTGTGTACTTAATCCAGTGGTTGGTTCATCTAAGATGATTCGTTTGTTTTGACAGTCAAGATTACTAGCTAATTTTAACCGTTGTAGTTCTCCACCAGAAAGCGTATCTAATGTTTGTCCCAACGTGAGATAGCTTAGACCAATTTTATTAAGCCAAGTTAATTTTTTGGTAATGTTTTGTTGTGTTGTAAAAAAATGACAACTTTCTTCAACGGAAAGTGCGAGTAATTCTACGATATTTTTTCCATTATAAGTGTATTGTAAGACGTCTTGGCGATATTTATTTCCATGACAAGCCTCACAAATACTACGGATTGGATCAAGAAAAGCCAATTCTGTTTCGATGAAGCCTTTGCCCTTACAGGCTGGACAAGCCCCTTTACCATTGAAGCTAAAATAACTAGCGGCAACATGATTTTTTTTGCTGTATAATTGACGAACCTCATCAAAAAGACCAACCGACGAGATAATGGTTGAACGACGACTTGTGCGTAACGTTTTTTGAGTAACGTAAAAAACATCTTCGCTATATTGTTCCTGTAATGCCTTAGCAAAGGAACTTTTTCCAGAACCAGCGACACCAGTAATAGCAATCAATCGTTGTGTAGGCAGTTTTACAGAGACATTCTTAACATTATTTTTTGAGATATTCTCCGCTAAAAAATAAGTATTCGGTAAAATTTCCTGAGGCGCTCTAAACAAAGGCTCTTGTAATTCTTGCTGTTCAGCCCATTCTTTAAATGAACCAACACTGGTTAATTCCCCACCGTGAATCCCAGCTTTAGGTCCTAACTCAAAAACAGTATCTGCTAATTGAATGATAGCTGGATCATGATCAATCAGTAAGACGGTGTTTCCCTTGTCTTTAATTGCTCGAAGCAACTGTCCGATGGCTTGAATATCTTGTGGATGCAGCCCCACACTAGGCTCATCAAAAATATACATCAAATCTGTAAGGCTACTGCCAATTGAACGGATCAATTTGATTCGCTGGGATTCACCACCTGACAGAGTTCCTGTTTCTCGAGCTAAACTAAGATAATCTAGTCCTACCTGACAAAAATGATCCAGCTGTTGTAAGATGTTGTGCAATAGTTGCTGAACACCCTCTTGAGATAAACTACGCAAAAAATCTTTTAATTCATCTAACTGCATCTCTAAACATTGACCAATGTGTTTTCCCTTGATTCTGCAGGATAATGCTTGCTTGTTTAAACGATAACCTTGACAAACAGTGCATTTTTTTTGTTTTGTAATGCGTTGAACCTCAGGTAAATAGCGTCGATAGCTTTTTGATGGATTTTGTATGAACGTATGAGTAATCCTAGGAATCAACCCTTCATAGGTTGCGGATTTGTACCAGTCAGTATTAGGAGATGGCGGTTTGATTTCATCTGAGTATAGTAAGAGGTTGATTTCGTCTTGCGTGAATTTTTTCAACGGCTTATCATTATCGAATAATCCAGAATCCACATAACGCTTCCAACGATAGCTACCAGGCTCAAAGGTTGGGAAACGTATAGCTCCTTGATTTAATGAGCGTTCATAGTCAAGGAGCTCAGTTAAAATAAACTCAGTAGCAATTCCTAATCCTTCACAGCTTTTACACATACCAGTCGGACTATTAAAGGAAAATAAATCCGAATAGCCGACAAAAGGTTGACCAAACCGAGAAAAAAGTAAACGCAACGTTGGGTTGATATCTGTGGCTGTTCCAACGGTTGAGCGACGATTGTCACCTAATGCTTTTTGATTAATGATCACAGCGGGTGAAAGATGTTCGATTGAATCGACAATCGGTGGTTCTAAATGCGGCATACGATTTCGAATATAACTGGGATAGGTTTCATTCATTTGACGCTGTGCTTCGGCTGCAATCGTGTTGAAAACCAATGAAGATTTTCCAGATCCGGATACACCAACAAATGCGTTGATTTTGTGTTTATCGATCGTTACATCGAGATTCTTTAAATTTCTAGTACGAGCGCCACGGATAGTAATTTGACTCATAATCATTCCTCCTTTATCCTAAGTATAACGATTTAATATGACAGGATTTGTCAGTTTATAGAAAGAAGGGGAAAAAATGAAAAAAGAAACGCTCTTGTACGATATGCTCTGGTATATTCAAAATAAAAAAGAATTTACTGCACAAGAATTGGCAGATCAATTTCATGTATCGGTCCGTAGTGTATACCGTTATATTTCTGATTTAGCGGATTTGGGGTTATATGTTGAGTCTAAAAAAGGGCGTAATGGTGGTTTTACAGTCTTACCGAATCAGATTTTACCTCCTGTCTTATTTACAGAAGCGGAATTGTTTTCATTGTATTTTGCAATCCAATCACTCACTGATTATGAAGACTTTCCCTTCAAAGTCAATACGATCACAGCTAAAGAGAAGCTTCTGGAAGTTGTACCAAAAGAAGTAAAACAAAAGCTAAGACAGTTGTCGGATCATTTTAAGCTTTCTATACCAAAGCAGGCGGTTTCTGCACCCTTTTTGAATGAGTTGATCACCGCTTCATTAGATCACAAACGACTTAACTTATGCTATCAGTCAGTGAAACAAGTATCTCAAAAAGTTGTAGACCCTATTGGCATATATGCTAGCAATGGTTTTTGGTATTTATTTGCTTTGGATCAAGAGAGACAGGAACCTCGGCATTTTCGAATAGACCGAATCAAGCAGTTGAGTGTAACAGAAGAAGTGTTTGATACGTCTTTTAAACTTGATGATATTGAAGCTGATTATGAACCACAAGAAGCAGTAAAACTGGTTGCCTATTTGACGGAGGCAGGCGTCAAACAATGTTTAGAAAATCGTTACTTACATAAGGGGGTCCAACAGTATCAAAATGGTCGATCAGAACTTTCGCTGTTGATCGATAAATCAGATATTGCCTTTACCGCAGAATTTTTCTTATTACTGGGAAAAGAAGCGAAGGTCACAGCACCAAAAGAGTTAGTAGAATTGCTTAAAGAAAAGATAAGGGAACTAGGAAAAATTTACTTGTGAAAACGGTGAGGAAAAAGCTAGACTCTGAGTTGATTTTTCCATAATATGGATTAGTTTTTATGAATCAATGCTTTTTTATCATTAGATTGACGTTGTTTTTTTTGTTAATGGTAAATTCATAATTTTCTCATTTTTCTCTTCATTTTAAATGGATAATAGATTATACTTAATGAATAGCATTTATTCTAGTTCAGAGGTAAAGTGGAATGTTGTTGTAGAAGGCGGAGTTAGCATCTCGGAAAAAAGATAAATTATGAATGAGGCAAAAAGCGCCACAGTCATAATTTCCTATTTTTCATCGATGCTGAACGGCCCATTCCGCTTTTACTATATCTAGCTTCGCAGGCTAGCCTTTCGGAAAAAAGATAAAATATAAATGAGGTAAAGAGCACCTCAGTTCTATTTTCCTATTTTTCTGTCAAGGCTGGACGAGCCTGCTCCGCTTTTATTGTTATCTAGCTGCATGGGCTAGTCTCTCGAGAAAAAGATAAAAATGGAATGTGACAAAGAACGTCACAGTCAATTTTTTCTATTTTCCAGTCGAGACTGAACGAGCCCATTCCGCTTTTAAATTAGGAGGTCTTATGGAAAAAAATGGAACAAAGAAAACTGGGTTATTGTTAGTCGCACTGTTTTTAGGTTATACCATGGTTTACATTGACAAACTTTCTGTAGGGTATTCACTGATTCCGATTTCAACGGAATTTGGATTAGAACCAGCGGCTAAAGGGATGATCATGAGTGCTTTTTTCTTAGGATATGCACTCATGCAGATTCCGATGGGACTGGTCATCAATAAAGTAGGTTCCCGGATTGTGTTGATCGGATCAGTCTTAGGAATGGGATTATTTTCATTCTTATTTGGTTTTGGAACATCGTTGATCATGTTTATGTCGTTACGATTTTTAACAGGACTGTTAGCTCATTCTGGTTATGCGTCATCTGCAAGTAAAGAAGTTACGATGAATTTTCCACCGGAAAAACGGACCTTTGCTCAAGGAATTTTGCTGTCATCATCTGGGGTAGCAGGTTTTATTGGGCCGCTAGCGTTATCACCGATCATTACAAATGCTGGTTGGAAGAATGCGTATATGATTTTAACTGCTCTAGCTGTTGCAATTGCAATTTTTCTAATTATTGCGATTCCTAGAAATGAAAAAACGAAAGAAAAAGCAGATGCGGTTGCCACAAAAACGGATAAGATCTCTATTTTTGTGATTTGGTCGGATATTCGAGTTTGGATTTTATTCTTGAGTTCATTTTTCATTAATTGCTTGTTATACGGACTTTCAAGTTGGGTACCTAGCTTCCTAACAGGTGAACGTGGCTTAGACTTAAATGGTGCAGCTGTGATCAGCAGTGTCGGTGGTTTGTTCATGTTGGTTGGTTCAATTGGCGGCAGCTATGTTGTAGGGAAATTTTTCCAACATAAAGAAAAAGCAGTTGTTGCGATCATGGCCATTTTAGGAGCAGTTTCTGCATTTGGCTCTTATTATATCGGTAATCTAGTTTTACTATCGATCGTTATGGGTCTAGCGAATTTCTTTTTGATCATCGCATTTGTTACGATGATGAGTATCCCACTGCGGATTTTTGAAGGAGCAAAATTTGCGCCAAGTTATGGAACGCTTGCGACTGGGGGAATTCTTGGCGGTTTTGTTTCGCCCACACTTATCGGGAAATTGGTTGAATTGTCAAATGGCCAGTATATTTCGACCTTTATTTTCTTTTTAGTTGTTGGTTTGTTGACAGCTGTGGCGATCATGTTTATCAAGCAAAAATAAAGAGGACAATATTTTTAAATTAAAAGGAGGAACTATAATGACAACTATTCAAGAACAAATGCCTCAAGCAGATATGGTGAAATGGAGAAGATATTTACATCGTCATCCGGAATTATCCTTTCATGAAGTTGAAACAGCGAAATATATTCAAAAAGTTTTAGCTGATTTTCCTAACTTAGAGGTCAGCTCGCTGACCGAAAACAGTGTGATTGCTATTTTAAAAGGCAATAAACCAGGGAAAACAATTGCATTAAGAGCCGATATCGATGCCTTGCCGATCATGGAAGAAGCAGACGTTGATTTTCCATCTAAAAATCCTGGTGTGATGCATGCTTGTGGACATGATACACATACAGCGATGCTTTTAGGGGCCGCTAAAGTCTTGAGCGGCATGCAGGATAAAATTGCCGGTACAGTGAAATTTATCTTTCAGCCAGCTGAAGAAGAGCCGCCAGGCGGCGCAAAATTATTAGTTGAAGCCGGTATAATGGATGATGTAGACATGGTTTTTGGTCTGCATATCGCGCCAAATATTCCAGTTGGGATGGTAGGAACAAGAAAAGGCGCCGCTAGTGCGGCTTCTGATGTCTTTACATTGAAAATCCAAGGAAAAGGCTCGCATGGTTCAACACCTGATTTATCTGTCGATCCTATCATGATCGGCGTAGAAATCATTAATAACTTGAATAATATTGTGTCAAGAAATATTAGTCCGTTTGATAATGCAGTTATTTCCATCGGTGAATTCAATGCAGGAAAAACAGCGAATGTCATTCCAGATACAGCAAAAATCCAAGGGACGGTTCGTACGAATAATAAAGAGGTTCGACAGTTTATCCAAAAACGGATCGAAGGAATCATCGATGGTATCTGTAAGATGTATGATGCGGCGTATGACTTAAATTACTTACTAGGTTACAGTGAAGTTAATAATGATAGTGAAGCAACAGATATCGTCAGGGCAGTAGCCGAAAAAGTTGTGGGCCAAGAACGAATGTTTGAAGCACCTAAAATGATGGGTGGCGAAGATTTTTCCGCTTATACGGATGTGAGACCAGGCTCATTCTTCATTTTAGGTGGCGGAACAGCCGCAGAAGGCTGTGGCTATATGAATCATCATCCAAAATTCAAAATCATGGAAGAATGTTTCCCTGTAGGCTCTGGGATGCATGCACAGCTTATTTTGGATATTTTAGGACAAGAATAGCAGGTAAGAGAGAACTTTAACCTTAGTGTTGAGGTTCTTTTCTATTTAAAAGAAAGCTAGTATTTATCTAGAAAGTTTGGGAGAATAGAAGCTAGAAGCTCTGAAAAATAGGAAGGTGAAAAGAATGGTTGATTTGATCATGATTCTAATTTTTATTGTCTGCGGTATCCAGCTTTGGCATGGCAAATGGTTATGGTTGATCGCTGGATATAATACTGCAAGCAAACAAGAAAAAGCTAAAATAAACGGAACGGCATTAGGAAAAGCAATCGGAGGACTTCTTATTTTTTCAGCAGTGCTGATTGGATTAATGAGACTATTTCCTAGGTTTCAACTAATTGCCGTATTTACTATTATTATCCTTGTAGGCGGGATGATCACCTACATCAATTTATCGCCTAGATTTAAACAATAATTTCTGGAAAAAATAAGGAGTTGAAATATCATGTCTATACTAGTGATTGGCGTGTTACTGTTCTTTTTTATACTCATAATAGTAGATAAAAAGAAGGACCAACACAATCACCCAACAATTCAGGAAAAGAAGCCAACAAAGATACTTTCACTTGATGAAAAAATCGCATTAGAAAAAGCAGAAAGTATACAAAAAATTACATCATTGATTACGCAAGTTGAAAAACAAGGCATCGAACAGCTGATAGCTGTTTTGAATCGCGCACAAGAAAATAAACAAGTTTAGGCTAGTCTGAGGAATTGAATCGTTAACATTTAATATTTACCAAATTAAAGTTATAATGAGACAAAATACTCAATAAAGGATGGAAAATATGGAAGCTAAAAAACCAAAAATATTTGCAATGTCTTTTGCCAGTGTCTATCCACTATATATTCAGAAGGTAGAGAAAAAAGGGCGCACAAAAGCTGAGGTGGATGAAATCATCACTTGGCTAACTGGTTATGATGAAGAAACCCTAAAGAAACAAATCGATGATAAGGTGGACTTTGAAACATTCTTTGAACAGGCACCTCAAATAAATAGCAACGTTTCTTTGATCAAAGGTGTTATTTGTGGCTATCGGGTGGAGGATATCGAAGATGAGTTGATGCAGAAGATTCGTTATTTGGATAAGCTGATCGATGAATTGGCGAAAGGAAAAGCCATGGAGAAAATTTTGAGGAAGTGATTGAGCTGATATGTGATCAATCTGATCAACGAACTCTCCTGTAAGATTGATATAAAGCTAGTCAATTGCTGACAGTTTAAGGAACTAATGAAAAATATGAGCTAAAACAAGGTAACTAGTCTTGTTTAGTGCCCCCACAAGTTAGACTTTTTCGGAGTAGATTTCTCTACTCCGTTTTTTGCTATGCTTAAATTATAATAGGCAAAAGGTTATTATAACAGGATTATCATTAAGCAATAGTCTTGATTTTATCAAAAAAAGTAGATTCCGTATCTGTAAAATTTGATTCTGTGTCTATTTTTGTTGACACGGATAGTTATTCTATGGTAACCTGTGTATAAGTTGTTTGACACTGAATCAAACAACCTATACTTGAAAGGAGTTTTATCATGACCTATTATTCTAAAAAAGCGTTGGTATCATTGATAACAAATATCATTATTTTCATTTCTTTTTATCCCAATGTATTAAAGCAAATGACTGTTTTAACTGCATCATCTCCAGAAGTTCCGAAAATTTGGGCAGAATTTTTTGCCATACTTTTAGTCGCAAGTATTGTAATAAAATTGATTGTAATGATTCTTTTCAAAATCATTCATTCCATTTTTTCAAAAGAGAAGGAACCTCAGATCGTTGATGACAGAGATCAATTGATTGAACTGAAAGCCGTTCGAAATTTATGTTTTACTTTTGCAACGGGGTTCTTTTTATCGTTGATTGCTCTAATTTTCGATCAGCCAATAGAGACAATGTTTAAAATATTAGCCTATACTTTCCTAGCATCTGGTATCATTTTAGAAGGATCATATATATTCTATTATGAAAGGGAAGCATAATATGAAAAAAACAAATGTGCACAACAATATACGGAAACTCCGTTTTTTAAAAGATGAAATGACACAGCAGCAATTAGCTGATTTAGTTGGAGTATCAAGACAAACAATCGTCGCAATCGAAAAAGAAAAGTACTCCCCAACCATAGAAATAGCCTTTCTAATTGCGCGAGTTTTCGATTTGCCATTGGAAGAAGTATTCACTTATGGTGAGACTGATGAAGTCGATCAAACACGATCGGAGGAGAAATAAATGAAAGCAATTGTTTGTGAAGGGTATGGTTCGTCTGAGTTGTTGAAAATAAAAGAGGTGCCAACACCAACAGTAAAACCAAATGAACTTCTTATAAAAATAGGAGCAAGCACTGTAGCTAGTGGCGACTGTGTGGTAAAAAATGCAGCAAATCCTTTCGTTAAGATCGTTTTTGGGCTGAAACGCCCTAGAAATCCTATTTTAGGAACTGATTTGGCTGGTGTGGTGGAGCAAGTGGGCAAAAACGTCAAAAATTACAAAATTGGTGATCGAGTGATCGCATCAACTGGAATGAAGTTTGGCTGCCATGCGGAATATATTTCTTTAAACGAAAAAAAAGCGATCACCTTAATACCAGAAAATTTATCGTACGAAGAAGCTGTCACGCTTGCTTTTGGAGGAACTGCAGCGCTGCATTTCTTAAAAAAAGTAAAAATTGATAAACATACAAAAATTCTGATTTACGGTGCTTCAGGTGCGGTAGGCAGTTCAAGTATACAAATCGCAAAATATTTTGGTGCAGAAGTGACTGGGGTTTGTAGCGCCAAAAATAGTGAGATGGTCAAGTCATTAGGAGCAGATCATGTACTAGCTTATACCAGTGATGCCTGGAAAGTGGATTTAGAAAAATATGATTATATATTTGATGCTGTCGGAAAAACCACAAAAGCAGATTGGCAAAATGCTCTAAAAGATGATGGAAATTTTGCAACAATCGCTAAAGGACTTGTAAGAGCAAGTAATGCGGATTTATTCAGGCTAGTAGAACTAGCGGAAAATGGCCAATTAAAGCCAGTCATTGACAGGGTTTATCCGATGAGTCAAATTGGACAAGCCTATGAGTATGTTGAGTCGGGTCGAAAAAAAGGCAATGTAGTAATAGAAATCAGCTAATAAATCTATAAAGGATCCATTTTTTCGTCTATTTAAATTAAAAAAGAGAACGAAATAAAACTAAACAATAGTTTTGTCTCGCTCTTGTTAAATAGTTTAAGAATGATACCCGTCTGGATGGTCCTGATGCCATTTCCAAGCACTATCAATAATCGAATCCAAATTAGTATACTTAGGTTTCCAGCCCAACAAAGCTTCGATTTTTTTACTTGAAGCGATCAACGAATGGGGATCACCAGCTCTACGCTGACCATATCGAATAGGAATTTTTTTCTGAGTATGCTCTTCAACTTTCTGAATGATCTCTAACGTTGAGAAACCAACAGAGCTACCTACATTAAAAATAGTGCTATCGTTACCGTTCAATAGATAATCCATCGCCAATAAATGAGCCTCAGCCAAATCTACCACATGCACATAATCTCGAACTGTGGTCCCATCTTTCGTATCATAATCATTTCCAAATATAGTAATAAATTCCCTTTTTCCTAATGGTACTTCTAAAACAATGGGAATCAGATGTGTTTCTGGCTGATGATCTTCACCGATCATACCAGACAAATCAGCTCCAGCAACGTTGAAATAGCGTAAAACAACATAATTGATACGATAAGCGGAATGACACCACTGAATAATTTTTTCCATCATTCGTTTACTCTCTCCGTAAGGATTCTTCGGAAAAATATCAGCCGCTTCTGTGATCACCTGCTCACTTGTATCACCATATACCGCTGCGGTAGAAGAAAAGATGATGTCTTTCACGCTAAATTCATTCATTACTTCTAAAAGAGTGATCAGACCAGCGACATTATTATCAAAATAAACGAGAGGATCTTTCATAGATTCTTCGACAGACGAATTAGCAGCAAAATGAAAGACAACATCAAAAGGGGTTGCAGTGAAAAGTTCTCTGAGCAAGGTTTTATCTTTGACATTACCTTCAACAAAGGTTGCTGATTGAGCGACTGCATTAAGATGCCCGGTTTGTAGATTATCTAAAACAACGACGTGATGCTCCTCCGTATCAACTAATTGTTTGACGACATGGGAACCAATGTAACCTGCTCCTCCGACCACTAAAATATTCATTATTTCCCTCCTAAGTAACATTTCTCTTCTTATTATAAGTGGCTTACTTTAATAGTCACAGGATTTAAACACTGATTTATGATTTGCTTAATATATCTGGATGTTTCTTAAATGAATGATGTTGCCGAAAAATGTGCGATAACAAGAAATGTAACATAAAAATTGCTTTTGTAATCATTTAGAGTGTGTGATATTTAAGTTACCATGTAGTCAGGACACTGGGATGAAAAAATGTTTTTAAGGATAGGATGTCTGTATGAAGATTGGGAAATTATTAAAAGAAAGCAGGGAAAGAAAAAAATTAACACAACAAGAATTAGCGGATAAGTTCCATGTCACGCGACAAACCGTATCAAGATGGGAAAATGAACAATCGTATCCTAATCTAGATACATTAGTTGAACTAAGCTTCTTTTTTGATTTTTCACTTGATGAAATTTTAAAAGGGGATGATCTAGAGGAAAATAAAGAGGATGGAAAGAGTGAATGATCCCAGAAGATGCTGAGTGAAAGAATCATAAGATCTATTGATATCTCGTTGAAATGAAGCAAGCAAAATAGGCCGGGTGCTGTATGAAAGTAGAAGAATTCATACAGCATCCGGCCTATTTACTAACTAAAAAATTATTTTTCTAAAATAACGCCCTGCTCATTGACCAAGCCTGATTTTAAAATGCCCCGCTCGTCATAGAGAAAGGTGAAGTTGGTCTATTTGTTGAGGAAGAATTGTGAAGTCTATTCGGTGAGTGTTTTGGATATGGTAGGTAAGATTTTGGGATCGAAGTAACTATAAAAAGCCTAATTATTAGTGGAGGAATAAATGAATCGATTCATTGGAAAACGAATGCTGAAAAACGTTTGAGTGAATGAGTTGGAAAAAGCCGTTGAGACGGCTTTTTTTATTTTAATAGATAAAACAACGTCGTCAAATAGTAAAATAATCCTATAAAATAGTCATATTTTCCTCTTTTTTATCTATTTCGTTAATGATAAGGTTGTATTATGAAACTAAAAGTTAAAAAGGAGTTTTAAAATGACGGAAATTAGCACAGACCAGGGTGTTGTAAGTAACCTTACAAATCAATTTACCAGTAGTTTATCAGATGTCTCTTTTTCAACAAAAAAATCTTTTTCCTTCTCTCAAAGTTCGGCTGCTTCTGGATTAAAGAGTAGTTTATCTTCTTTATCCTCAAGTATCAGTAATTTTGAAAGCTATGCATCTAGTGATGTACAAAAATTGATGACGATCCATCAAGCGATTGAAAAAGCAGAAAGAGGAAAAGGCTAGATGATGACTGAAGATAAGAAAAGAAAATTGCGGTGGCAGGCAGATGAAGTAGAAGATCGTGTGAGAGACTTGAAAAAGAAAGAAAATGAAACAACACATCTTATACAGGATATTGTTCGTTTACATCAACGACAAAGAGAAGTCTTAAATGAAATCCTCTATTACAGCAAAGGAACGCATGCAGAATGTTCGGCAACCATCGATTTAGAGGATTTAGAACAAGAACAGCATTCAATCATGCGCCATTTCGAAGAAGGACAAGAAGAATTACATATACTAAGCCAATCAGAACAAAGCAAACAAGAGCAGTTGCAAGAAGACCTCATCCTCCTTCAACGAAAAGAGAAGGAGGAACAAGATGCCGAAAATTGATTATAGCGAATGGACTGAACTATCAAGTGAAATCACCACCCAACGCTTAAAAATCGTCAGCCAGTTTAAATCATTCAACCAAGCTCAGCAACAATTTAGAGGAGCGAAAGAATTATCTGGGACAGGTTGGGATTCTTCTAGAGATTATTTTGACGGTTATACAACGGTGTCTGAGGCGATCTTTAATGCACTCTATGAAGTCGATGATGCAACAACTGAATATGTCTCGGCTTTTACATCAGAAGTTGGTGCAGCTGAAAATCAGTTGGATACAGAGCATTTAGAACGATTAAAATCAGAATTAAGAAGCCTACAAGCTGAGAATGATATCTTAATGGAAGCCGCGGCGAAAGCGTTTGAAAATGTTCCGTTTATCAATAAGTTTTTCATGGAACGAAGTATGCTTGGAAAAGCCAAAGAGATCGAGATTTTAGAAAAGTATCAAACCTTTGAAGCGACGCATGGTGGCGATTTTTCAGAAGTTCAAACGGTCATATCTTCTATCGAACAAGGCTTAGCGGTACTGGGAAACTCGGGCAATTTTATTGGCGGTGTCAATGGTTATAAGAAAATTTCATGGAAAGACCAAGACTGGTTTAAAAATATTCAAGCATTTAATGAGAAGAATAAAGAGGACCGTTATGAGATCGTTGTGATTCATGAAGATCATGATGGCAAACAGTTTGCGATTTATAAAAATGGAAAACTGGATGAAGGACGAACGCTTGATTATAATAAGTTGTTAGGCAAACAAGATTGGGAAATGTTGATGAAGCTTGGACCTGAGACAATCAAGATGTTGCTTAATTTAGATGAAGTGGAAGTTTTGCTGGATGATAGATCAAGTACTGGGCAAAAAGTGAAGTCGAGTATTTTTCTTATTCTGGCAGTTACGCCGGTTGATAAGGTGAAGGATGTTATTAAAGCAGCGAAGTTGATGAAAAAAGGGGATCATTTGTTAGACGGCGTGAAGTTGACTGCTAAAGAGTTGGACATGTTAAGGGATTTGGAAAAATCTGGTGAACGGGTTAAGATAGTGGAGAGAGGTAGTGAGGTTGGTAAAATAAATGTCGATTTTGCTAAAGTGACAGAAACAGCTACCCTACCTAAACGAGGTGGGGAGACAGTTGTTGGACATGCACTACAAAAACATGCTGGGAGAAATCCTAGTATTTGGGGTGGCGTAAAGGGAAATTCTGAGCAAATAAATAAGACTGCTATGAATCATCTTAATGAAATAATGAATGCACAAGGAGAGTTTAAAATCGCCAAAGCAAAAAATGGCGTTAATTTTTTAGAAAAATGGTTGCCGGATGGACGAGGTATACGGTTGAACATGGACGGAACTTTTAAAGGATTTATTGATTAAGTTAAATAGGAGAATGAATTTATATGGAAAATTTAGAATTGATTTTTGAAGATATTAGAGTAAGGGATATTGATACAATTTTTAAGTTTCTAAAATTTGATGAGCACAATATAAAAAACTCTCATTTCTTTTTGGATAATGCCGATGTTGAATATGCTGATATTTCAAGTTTTACCAATTACTTTAAAACGTCAGGAACATGTAATATTTTAATTAGCAGACTAGACTTAGGAATAGAAGTTACAGATGTGTTAATCATTATTTCTTTTGATGAAGTTTTTGGAGATATGACACTTAATTTTTCTGAAGCTAATTGGGAAAAGAACGATCTAACTGAAGAAAAGAAAATTGAATTAGTAAAGGAAAAATTAAAACAAATAACAAATGAAATTAACTATAAATCAATTATTTTTGGTTACGAACCTGCGGATGAAGAAAATATGCAGCTGATAAATATTGAAAATAAATAAGTGAGATTTCTTTAAAAGAGTACCATAATTAGTATTTATATTTAAAGAAGATATAAATGCAGAAATTTATCCTCTAAACTTATATTAGGGAGGTGTTTTAATGAAAATATCAATAATTACGTTAATGAGGAATGTAGATGTGGACGATACTATTATTTTAGAGAAGTATCAAACTGAGATTAGGAAAGTTAGTGATAATCCTAAATGGTTAGAAGAAATTATTCCAGAAAAAATGACTAATGAATTTGGGAGCTTAACTCTTGAATCTATGAAAAATAATTGTATAGCCTATACAGAAATTAGCCATTGGACATTAGGAGAACACGACTTATCTAATGCTTCGTACACTATAAATAGGTTTTTTGAAAATTTATTACATTGTCTGTGGCTAATTAATGATAATGCCGCTTATATTGAATGCTCCTATGCTTTTATCAAGGATGGAAATGTCGCAACTTTGTGTAAAAATAGTGGGAGACGGAATATGACTGACTCTAGAGGAGAAATTGTAGACTGTATTCTTACTAATGATAGGATCGATACTGCAATAACATTTAAAGAACAACAAGGTAAATTTATAACGAAAGAAATTCAAAAAAGTAAGAAAAGAGTATACAAAGGATTCGCCATGTTTAATGATCCTACAGGAAAAAATTATCCTAAATTAAATAGATTTGAAAAAGCTAATCGATTTTTATATGAAGCTAGAACAACTGATTTTTTGGCATCAAAACTATCTAATTATATGTCAATATTTGAGACATTATTTGTGACTGGGAAAACTGAAATATCTAAACAAATAAAAAATAAAGTCCCTGTATTTTTAAAAATAAATTCTAGTAGTGTAAAAATATCAAAAAGTCAACTAAATAAATCTTATGACATTCGGTCAGAGTATGTACATGGATCGCTAGTAAAAACTGAAAATGAAATTCAAAAACAGTGTATACTAATTGATGCTGTGATAAGAGAAGTATTTACAATAATTTTAAATAATGATATATATCATGAGATGGTTTTTATGAAAGATGATGAACTGGGGAAATTTTTAGAAAAAATAATCAAATATGAATAAATGTAGATAATTAAAACAGATACTAGAATCCTATTTTTTCAGAATGACAATCCAAAAAAAGATCTTAGAATTATTAGACCTAATGTTTAATAATTCTAAGATCCTTTTTGTTACGCAAAATTAGTCCGTTTCTATCTATAAATTAAAACTTTCTTACATAAAAGATTCCCTATTTTGAAAATAATTGTTACAATGTGTTTGGGAGAGTGTCGATTATGAATTATGAAGATGATAGTATAAAAATCCAGCTCAAAGAATATGATTTTTGTGAAAAAGAGGTTGAAAATTTAAAAGATCCTTTTGAAACAAATTATCCTATTTTGTATATCTTATATAATACGGACAAAAAGAAGATGCCAGAAGCGTATGTGGGACAAAGTCACCGCTTTGATAAACGAATGTCTGAACATCTAAAAAGTAATAAGAAAGCAATGATGAAGAAAATTGTCATGATTGGACATGACACATTGAACGTATCTGCAGCGTTGAATATTGAAACGAATTTGATCAGTTGTTTTATTGCTGATGAAAAATATAAAGTTGAAAATAGAAGCCAAATCAAAGGCAGTGAATCCCATAATTATTATGATAAAAGATATTATGATGAAGTGCTGTTTCCTAGAATATGGACACGACTTAGAGAGGAAAAAGTTGTTGAGCATAGCGTCGATTATTTAAGAAATAAAGACACGTTCAAATTATCACCCTTTCGTGGCTTATCACCTGAACAACAAGAGTTAAAAGAAAAAGTAATTGATTTCTGCAAACGAAGTTTAACTGATACGGAAAATGAACATCATGTCTTTTTTATTGCAGGAGAAGCAGGAACAGGGAAAAGTGTTGTTTTGAGTTCCATATTTAAAACGATTCAAGACTTAGCTGAAAAGAAAGCAGACAATGAGTTTGTGGACTTTAATCAGGATAATAATTATCTTTTGGTAAACCATAATGAGATGCTGAAAACATATAAGAGTATAGCTGAAAGTTTGCCCAACCTAAAAAAGAAAAATTTTATGAAACCAACAAGCTTTATCAATGGCATTGACAAAGGAAAACGACAACAAGCAGACATCGTGTTAGTTGACGAATCACATTTACTACTTTCTACGAAAGACAAGTACAATAGTTTTGAATATGAAAACCAATTAGAAGAGGTCATAAAAAGAAGCAAAGTCACGATTGTTGTATTTGATGAAAAACAAGTTTTAAAGCTAAAAAGTCATTGGAATGTAGATAGTCTTGTTGAAATAAAAGATAAATACCCAATTCATGAAGAATATCATTTAACGACTCAATTTAGAATGAAAGCCGCTCCTGAAATCGTTCATTGGGTAGATTCATTTGTAGATCGAAAAATTTTGCCATTTCCTAAAGTTACAAAACGAGAAAAGACTGAAGCAGAAAAAAAATTTGGTGATGAAGAGTTTGATTTTCGCTTTTTCTCTAGCGCCGAAGATATGCGAATGGAAATAAAAGCCCGAAATCAGAAATCTGGTTTAAGTAGAATCGTTTCAACCTTTGATTATATCCATAAAAAAGATGGTGGAGATTATCTTGTTGAAGAAGGCGATTTTTCTGCTCCTTGGAATCGTACGGATTACAAAAGAAGTTGGGCAGAAGAAGAAGCGACGATCAACGAGGTTGGTTCGATTTATACAATACAAGGTTTTGATTTGAACTATGTAGGGGTAATTTTAGGGCCTTCGATTGGGTATGATGCTGAAAAGAATGAATTAAAAATTGATATTAATAAATACAAAGATTCAGAAGCCTTCAAAAGTCGTGAAGGAATCGAAAATATCGACAAAGTGAAAGAGCAAATCATTTTGAATTCGATCAATGTTTTGTTAAAACGAGGAATCAATGGTTTATATATTTACGCAAGTGATGATAAACTGAGAGAGAAGTTAATGACAATTCAAAAGGAGAAATCAACATGGACGAATTAATCAAGAAAATCAATCAATTTAGAGATGATCGTGATTGGCGACAATTTCATAATCCAAAAGATTTAGCAATTTCAATTTCTTTGGAAGCTTCCGAATTACTGGAGAATTTTCAGTGGAAAACAAGTGAGGAAGCGAAAGAGAAGAATCAGGAGAATATTGAGCAGGAATTGGCGGATGTGTTGATTTATAGTTTGATGTTGGCTTCTGATTTGGAGTTGGACGTTGAGGGGATTATTGAGAAGAAGTTGGAGTTGAATGATCGGAAGTATCCAGTTGAGAAGAGTAGAGGGAGTAAAGAGAAGTACACGGAATTATAATTTTATTTTTGAAATGATTTCTAATAATTTTAACTTTTCGAGGGAGCTAGCTTATGGAAAATGCAGAAGTAAAAAATATTGATTACAGAAGTAGAGTATATAAAAATATTATAAACGAGATTGAATTAAAAAGAGAATGCAGAGAGTTTTTAGAATGTAAATCAATTGATTTTGATAAAGAGGAATTTGAGTCCATTGATACTATTTTTAACCTTACTAACTTCTTATTGTTAGACAAAAAAGTTTCTTTAACTGATTTTAACAATATTTTTTTTAATAACTTAACATATACATGTAGCAATGTCTTTTTTGACAAATTACAAAATGACATCTCTGACCGAGAAATTGAAAAAGGTTTCAAAAGAATAATCGAAAATATTAATAAGGAATGTGTTATTGTAGATCAATATGATCAAATGAAAAAAAATGGATTTAATCTACTTGATTATGTAACTCCAATGAAAAGTAATGAAATAGTTTTTCCAGTTTTATCATACGATACCGAGTATTTAAAACTATTTTGCGTTGTACAATTTTATAAAAATAATAAAAGAGAGTATCGGATGTGCTCAGTTATTTTGAATAGGTTGAATAGAGAGATCACATTCTATATTAATGGAACTATAGGTGCTTTCGAATTAAAAAACTATTCAAAAGAGATAATTTCTGGACCTAAATCTTTTTTCCCTATTGTGAAAAGAATAATCTCTAGTATGCTAGGAGTAACTTTTATTGATAGAAAAAGTCATTATGTAGAGGAAAGAAAAAAAATATTCCAATTTTGTAAAAATTTGAATCAAGAAATTATAAAAGATTATTCTAACGAGTTGGAAGATATGACAAAATCCGTTATTGAAAGACAAATAGGTAAAATTTCAAAAGAATTAAAAATTTTGAATAATGAAATTAAAATGGATAAGGTAGCAAAGAAAAATATATACGATAAAATTTTTAATACCTATCTAGGTGAATATATAACTAAAGGATTTAATGAGAAAGATTTAAAATGTAAAGCTATTGAATACAATCTTGCTTGTTATCCCACAAAAATTAGTTTTACAGGACAAGAATTAGCCAAAGGGAAGGCAGCTGCTAGGAATAAAAAAGTTCCATTAGCATTTGAAAATGTTTTTTATAGTTTAAATACGGATTTAGACTCGTCTGAACAATTAGAAGAGGTAACGTTAGCCTGGTTTGATACTGATTTTTTTGAAAATAGTAAAGACTTGGACGTTAGCCAAACTACTATTTCTATAAATAAAAAATGCTTCTTAGTAACGATGAAAAATACAGTTAATAAAAATAGAAGGATGACAGATTATGTTGAAAAAACAATTAGAAACGTACTTTAGTATTGACTATAATTATTTCTTAGCATTAAATTCTGTTGCTATGAATATAAAAAGTTTCAGCAGGAAAGAAGCATTTATTAAAATTATAAAAGAATACGTTAGCAGGGATGAAGCTAACCATTTTTTTGAGGAGTTATTAGAAAATCAATTTTTAAGAAGAGCAATACAGTATGAGTGTTGTGACGAGTTTCATAAAGCTGAAATACTACAGAAAAAATGTGAATATTGTGATAATAAAATCGATGAGCATGAATACTATGATTTATTTATACCGGAGTATCAAGAAAATTTAAGAAAATATAACTTAGGCTTAATTAATAATTATTTTAGTAAAAATTCATATATTGTTATAAAAGATTTAAAAGAAAATTTAGACAGAACAATTCCGTTTGTTGGTGCAGGAATAAGTAAGACTTTAGGATTACCATTGTGGCTTGAGTTATTTAAAAATGCTAAAAAAGGACTTGATGATGATTTTCTAAAGCTTTTTGAGAGGCGATATGAAGAAAAAAATATTGATAAACTAGTTGATTGTATATTAGAATTTAACCCTCTTATACAAAATCATAAAGATTTGAAAATGAAATTAATAAAACCTCAAGTTATTAAGAATTTTACTCCAGATGAATTAGAGAAATCTATTTTACCTAAACTCTTAGATTTAGACTCTGAATATATTATAACTACAAATTATGATGATTCTTTAGAGCAATGTAATAAAATTACGAATAATGGATATGATGTATCAAAGAATATAAAAACTTTTGAAGGTTTTGAAAACTTAAAAGATGAAAAATATATATTTCATCTACATGGAGATATTAATAGGCTAGACTCTATGGTAGTTACTCATAAAGACTATGAAGAACTGTACTCAGATGAAATAGGTAAAAAAATTTTAACAGGGCTAGTTAGTAAGTATTCTATGCTATTTTTGGGTTTTTCAATGAATGATCAATACTTTTCTAATGAATTTAAAAATATTTGTGATTCCAACAAAGGATATGGTACGAATTATATGGTACTGCTCAATGGTAATCCTGACATTGAAAAAAGTATTTTGAATAGTAATAATGTTAAGTTTATAAGTATTTTAGCCGACAAAAATGAAAACAAGGAATATGAAGTTACAAAACAATATAACTTTCTATTTGATTATTTAATTGGAAATATATTTGATTGAAATTATAAACTAGGAGCACTTTAATCAGTGAACCTAGTTTATTTTCTATCAACATTACTTCTTCAAAAGCTCACCCAAAATTTTCCTCTCCCCATCCAACTTCCTAACCTTCTCCTCATCAATCTCCATCAACCTTATAAACTCCTCAAAAAAAGCATGAAACAAATGCCCACAAGCATAATACTCCTTCACAACCTGCTTCTTATTAATCGGCCCTTTCCGAAACTGAAAAAAATGATCCAACACAGCAAGCGGCTCCTCCCAAGACTGCAACCGATCCAATGTATGCTGCAAATCCGTAATATCCTGATAAGGAATCACCTTTAAACTCTGACCTTCTTTTTTCATAACCCATTTCCTCCCTTTTTAAAAGTACTCTTAAAACCAGTAACACGAAGCGCTGAACACTATCATCCAACGCCTCACATACGTAACTCATCTATCTGCGCATTGACTGGGGCAACAATTAAACAAACCAGTGATAAAAACGACTTATGGATGATTTTTCTAAGCCCTGCGGATGTTTCAATCACTTTCTTCTCAAAGCAAAACAAAAAACGCTATTGTAGTAATCAGTGAGAAAAAGCTGCTTTGAATCACAAAGAACGTAGTGATTTGATGATGAAAAGTACAAGGACTGTAAAACAGTCGTTGCTCCCTTTGTATCTAATCAAATGTTCAATGTGTCTTATAACTTTTTATCATCCTAACATAGCTACCAATACCGTCATCAATACCCTAGATAAAGCCCAAACCCTCCATAAAATACAAAATCCCAACCAAAAGTTTCCAGACAGACTAGAAAATCCCAGTAAAATTAGGTACAATAAAGAAAGCTAGTGCTTTTGTGCTAGCAATTGGCAACTTGTATAGATAGTGTTCGCTGTCTATGCAATGCTTCATCATGTGATTGCTGTCAGATGGTGAAGTGCCTTTTTTTTGCTTTGCATCACTACGATCTCATCTCTTTCTAAGAGCTAAAGCTCTAAGAATTGAAGGACTACGACTGACCAAAGAGCAGAGTGGTTGATGCAAAGTACAAGGTGGACGAAGTGAACGTTGTCTCCTTGTCTTATATCTATCATTGATCATTTGCTTTACTTTGAACGAAACCTCCTTTCACTAAATTTGTAGAATAGAAAAAAACGATATCAGGTAACCTCACCCAATATCGTTCACAATAGTCCCAAAGAATCATCTACCACTTTTTCAAAGTAACCCAAAAAGAATCCAAGAAACCTATAGAAAAATAGGCAGACTTTAGGTACAATGAAAGAAGCTAGTACATGTTGCTAGCACTATTGGCAACTTGTTTGGGCAGTGTTCGCTGTCTTTACAAGGCTTCAAATGCTTGGTTGCTGCCAGGCTTTGAAGTGCCAATTTATTTTTATATTCAGATTTGAACAGTTCATGTTAGCATGAGCTGTTTTTATTGCAAATCACAGCGATTACTTGTAGAGCTGATGATGCGCAATACTTGGCGACCGAAGAGAGAGAAGTGTCCCTCGTTCTATTCTACTTCCTAAGTATATCCGAAAAGAATACGAACACGCAACATAATTTTTCTTACAAATCCCATTAAATAACACTCAAAATCGCTCCCTTATATATAAGGAAAAATAACAAAAAAATTTTTTTCAGCAGGTTATTTTTATCCTCAAATGACAGCTAGATATAAGTAAAATAGTTCATTTAAAAAGTCTGGTTAGTATGATATACTTTTCATTGTAGAGAAGTTATGACGGTGGCGACTTCTGAAAGGTGGTGGTGCTTATGAAAGTGAGTACTAAAATTTCGAAGGATGCAACGCTCCTGAAGTCGCCTTGTACTGTTCAACATCAGTTCATAAAACCATTCACTGTGTTTCTCAGCAAAAGAGAAAGCCTTTTGTCAGCATTGGATACAATTAAACTGATCCTAAGCTTTGGTATGTTTACCATCGCTTTAATTCGTTTAGTTGTAGAATTGCTTAAAAACGACAAAAAGAAATAACCAGTCATTAACTTTAGCAGGTTAACTGGTTATTTCTTTAACTAAAAAATCCGCTACCGTCTTAAACGGCTCTACATAGGAGAGGTATGTTAGCGCATATCTCTCTTATCACTTGCATTATAGCATACAATAATTTTTTTTGCCATATCCATAGAAATGCTTTCAAAAAGATCAAACAACTGAATTCTTTTGCATGTGAAGCTAAAATGTAAAAGTAAAAAATCAGAAAGCAGATATTTTTAAAATAAGAAGGCTCAGCTTGCTGAAAGGAAAATCAAAGACATGATGAAACGTGAAGAGATAATTGAGTATATAGTTGAAACGTACACGATCTATCCAGAATATATTTTTGAAAAATTCCCTAACTATTGTGTCTTTCGACATAAACGGAAGAAAAAATGGTTTGGACTGATCATGACGATTCCTAGAAATAAACTTTATGGGGATGAAGAGATAAAAATTGATGTCATTAATTTGAAAATAAATCCAGAATTAAATGAGATAATAAGAAATAAAAATGGCTATTACCAAGCGTATCATATGAATAAAGAGCATTGGATCACAATAGATCTTTCTGCTGTAGAGGATCTTGATCAAATCGCTGGATTAATCGATGATAGCTTCAAACTAACTTGAGGGCTAAAACCGACTGTTCTTAATTTTTTTAAAAGTAACACTATAAAATATAGCAATTTATCAATCAGCAGTACATGTAAGACCATGCTGAGTCCGCTTACATGCTATACTTTAACTACAACAATTTACTAAAAAAGTATCTGCAAAAAAATGCAAAAGGAGGCTTCACAATGAAACACATCAAAAAAGAATTCTTACTTAATTGCACTCCAGAAAAAGCTTGGCAGCTTGTCGTTGATCGTAGCAAATATGAAAAATGGGCTGCTGCTTTTCAAGAAGGCTCAACCTATTCTGGTGAAATGAAATTGAACGAAACGGTTTCATTTGTTGATGAGTCAGGGAATGGTTTGGTTGCTAAAGTCGTTATTTTTGAACCAGAGCAAGAAATCAAATTCGCATTCTTAGGAGAAGTTACTGATGGTCAGTATGTGGAAGTGCCTGAATTTGCCGAAATGCTTGAACACTACTTCTTCGAGCCAGTAGGCAATCAAACGAAAATGCTTGTAGATGTTGTGATGGATGATGAGTATTATGAGATGATGAATGATTTGTGGGATAAAGCAGGAATAGAACTGATAAGATTAAGCAATTAGTGATGTGAAAAGTTAAACAGACAGTTTAAATGATAAAATTTAATAAGAAAAGTGGGACAATAATCGGGAAAAATGGATTATCGTCTCCTTTTTTCATTTAAGAGTACACATAAGAGTACACAAAGAGCACTCGAACCTGTAAAATTAAAGTAAAGGTTGTGACAAATAACCAAATAAAAATGTTAGGTTTTAAAAAGAAGGGATGAAATCAATATGAAAAAAAAGGTTTATCTAATCAGCTTTTTGTTACTTTTATTAATCGGTTTTATAACATTTACTGTCTATAATAAACCAAAAGTACAGACTCAAAATAGTGAGGAATCCAAACCCAAAAGCCAAGCACTAGACAAAGCAGCAATTGAACGATCGTTGAAAAAAGCAAGTGAAAGAAATATAGAAGCATTTTCAATTGATCTAAAAAGTGCAGGTGCAGAAAAAATATATGAAACGTTTAATGGACCGAATGCAGATGAAATTATCACCCTTTTAGAAATGGATCGTGATGATTCTGATAGAATTTTAGTGTCTCCAGATGGGACGATTCTATCAGGCCAAGCAACTATAGACGAAAATGGTACGAAAGTTGACTCTAATACAGATAAAAATAGTATAACGGTCAAAGAGCTTAAAGACTTAGTTCTAGAACACAAAGAAAAAATCGATGAATTAGCAGCTCAAAATAATCCTTTAGAATAATCAAGTTAAGCAGTAAGAGGATTTATTTTCTGTTAAAGGGAACCTTGCAAGTCGCTATTCTATTATTGAAGCATTTGTTGAGATGCAGTAAAGAAAGAGATGAGGTAAAAATGATGATTGAAATCAAAAAAACAACCCTAAGTGAACTAGCAACGTTGAAAGCAATAAGTATCAAAACCTTCACAGATACCTTTGCAAAAGACAATACGCCAGAAGATTTAAAAGAGTATCTTGATCAAGCGTATACAGAAGAAAAATTAACCAGTGAGCTTCAAAATGAACATTCGGAGTTCTATTTTATTTATTCAAATGAACAACTAGCTGGATATTTAAAACTCAATGTAAATGATGCACAGACTGAAACCGTTGAGGAAGATGCGCTAGAAATCGAACGGATTTATATCGATTCAGAGTTTAAAAGGCTAGGACTTGGGAAAATGCTTTATAAAAAAGCGATAGAACGAGCAACTGAGTTAAATAAGACTTCTATCTGGTTAGGTGTCTGGGAGCGAAATTTTTCTGCGATGAAATTTTATCAAAAAATGGGATTTACTCAAGCAGGTCAGCATTCTTTTTATATGGGAGAAGATGAACAGATTGATTTAATCATGAAAAAGGAACTAAGATAGTCTTTTTACTGTTGAGAATGAGATTCTTTCAAGCAAAATAAACTATAAATCCCCCGTCAACCTGTATAATAAAATCATCGGGACGTAAGGGGGATGATCATGAAAGACGGCTTATATTACGCAGCACAATTTAGAGACAAAAAACTAAGTGTGACAGAATGGATCGATGAGCGAGCACAGCAAGTAAAGAAGTTAAATCTTGAACTCAATGCCTTTGTCGATTGGGATGCAGAAGCAGCAAAAAAACAATACGAAGCTAGAGGAGCAGAAACTGGTCCTTTTTTTGGCTTGCCAATTCCTTTAAAAATGCTAGGCCAAGACAAAGTAGGAATGAAATCAACGTCTGGTTCTCGTTTATTTCAAGAAAACCGTGCGACTTCTACGGATAATTTTGTCAAAGGTTTAGAACGTTTAGGCCTGATTCCTTTGGGCAAAACCAATGCACCTGAGTTTGGCTTTAAAAATATTTCTGATCCGACGATTTACGGACCAGCGAGAAATCCATGGAATCTTGATTATTCGCCAGGTGGTTCCAGTGGAGGCGCTGCTGCAGCTGTTGCCAGTGGTCTGTTTCCGATTGCTGGGGCAAGCGATGGCGGCGGTTCGATTCGAATTCCTGCTTCTTTTAGTGGACTGATAGGATTAAAACCTACACGTGGCAGTATGCCAGTTGGACCTGACGGCTGGCGTGGCTGGCAAGGAGCATCAATTGATTTTGCTTTAACGGTTTCTATGCGAGATACGGAAACGTTATTTTATCATTTACGCGGAACCGAAAAAGCCGAGCCCTATCAAGCACCAAAAGCGGAATGGGAACATCAATCAGCGGCAAAGAAACAAGTCTTGAAAATCGCCTTTTTAACGGAATCGCCTGTTGGTACGCCTGTTTCAGTGGAGGCAATAAAAGCAACGCGCAATGCAGCAACATTTTTAGAACAACAAGGACATGAAGTAACAGAAATTCCATATCCAGTGAATGGTCGTCAATTGATTGACAGTTATTATCTGATGAATGGTGCAGAAACAGCTGCGATGTTTGAAGGAATTGAAGAGGCCATTAAGCGACCAGTTACAAAAAACGATATGGAGTTGATGACTTGGGGAATCTACCAATATGGAAGACAGCTGCCAGCAAGTCAGTATACAAGATCACTGCAACTGTGGGATCAAGCGGCATATAAAATGGAGCAATTATTCGAGGAATATGATGTATTATTAACGCCGACCGCCGCTGATATCGCGCCTAAAATCGATGCAGAACTGCAGAGTGATCGGATTCGTAAAGACTTAGCTCAAGCGGAGTTATTTTCCGCTTTACAGTTAAAGGACTTAATTTACGACATGTTTGAAAAAAGTCTGACAATCACGCCTTTTACTCAGCTTGCTAATTTAACGGGACAACCGGCAATCAGTTTACCTACTCATGTAGCAGCATCAGGTTTACCGCTAGGCATTCAATTTATGGCATCCAAAGGTCGAGAAGATATATTATTCCAAGTTGGAAAGTTGTTTGAGCAAGAGCAGAAATTCTTACTCCCAAAATATTATCGTGAATCATAGGAGGTTCAAATGAAGAAAATATTCGCTAGTTTTAGTATTGTTGCATTAGGTTTAGTGTTCGTTGCGTGTGGTGGCACAAAAGAGCAGACAGCTGGAAAAGATAATAGCTGGCAAAAAGTTGAGGATGCGAAGAAATTAACGGTTGCCACCTCAGGAACGTTATTCCCATCTTCTTATTATAATGATGAAAACAAATTAACCGGCTATGATGTGGATGTCATCACAGAAGTTGCCAAACGTTTAGATGTTGAGGTTGAATTTAAAGAATACAATGTGGATGGTCAGATTACTTCCGTTGATAAAGGTGAAGCTGATTTAGCGGCGAATGACTTTGGTTTATCAGGGGACAGAGGAAAAAAATTTATGTTGTCTTCCCCAATCAAGTATTCGTTTGACAGCATGATCGTTCGAAAAAGTGACGATTCTGGGATTGCTTCTCTTGAAGATTTAAAAGGCAAAAAAGCAGCTGGCGAACCCAATACAAACTACATGAAAATTGCTGAAAAGTATGGGGCAAAATTGGTAACCTACGATAATGCAACAAATGATCAATATTTGACAGATGTTGCCAATGGTCGGACAGATGTTATTTTAAACGATTATTATCTACAAAAAATGTCAGTCGGTGCGTTGCCTGATATTCCAGTAAAAATTTTAGAGAATGTCTATTTTAACGCCAACTTTACTGGATTTTTAATAAAAAAAGACAGTGTTGCATTAAGTAAAAAAATTGATGGCGCATTAAAAGAGATGCAAGAGGATGGAACTATGAAAAAAATCTCTGAGACGTATTTCCAAACAGATGTTTCAGTGGAGCCAAAAGAAAAAGTGACAGAAAGTGTTTCAGCTGAATAGATGTATATACCAAAAATCGATTTTCAGTTAATGATCGACTCGATTCCCTTTCTGCTGACTGGTTTACCTTATACAATTGGCATCAGTGTCGTGACGTTTTTGATGGGAAATGTCCTTGGTATTCTGTTGACAGTGTTAGGAATGTTGCCTTCAAAAGTGATCAAAGGATTTGTCCGTTTTTATATTTCATTTTTGCGCGGGGTTCCAGGTTTGGTTTTGTTATTTCTTTTATATTTTGGACTGCCCTATCAATTAAGTGCGTTGACCGCAGCTTGTATTTGTTTTAGTTTGACCAGCAGTGCATTTATTGCAGAAATTTATCGTGGATCGATTGCCGGAGTGGAAGCAGGACAGTGGGATGCGGCGTATGCGTTAGGTTTGCCATTTGGAAAAGTGATGCGTAAAATTATTTTGCCGCAAGCTTTTCGGATTTCAATTCCTGCATTAGGCAATGTGGCGATGGATTTGTTAAAAGGCACGTCATTAGCTGCGATGATCACGATTCCTGATATTTTTCAAAAGGCCAAAATTGTTGGGGGCAGAACGTTTGATTATATGACGATGTATATTTTGGTGGCAGTGATTTATTGGCTGCTTTGTGTGGCGATTGGTTGGGGGCAAGGTTGGTTAGAAAAATATTATCTAACTCGTTATAAGGTTAAACCAGAAGTGAAAACGTAACATGAACTGTGTAAGTGGCTGAGTAACAGGTAGCTGCTTAGACAGTTTTTTTGTTGTTAAGGATGCAATGGTTATGGCGATTTATTATTCTTTTATTCTTAAAAAGCGAGTATAATTAATCTATACAAATACTTAAAAAGAGAAAGTAGGAATAATCATGGATATGAAAGAAATAAAAGAGACAAGCGAGTTCTTAGTAACAGAATACAAAGATAGTCTTATAAATGGATTGATTGAATCACCTAGTCAGTTTATGATGCGGATGAATGTGGAACCGAAAGTTGAAGAGTATATCCGTCCATTGTTAAATCAAACAAAGCAAGAATTTAACGATAGCACTAAATAATAAGTTAATAATGTTTTGGGAGGGGAAATTATGCTTGTTTATATTTGCTGTGCTGGTGGTATGACGTCTAGTATGTTTTGTCAAAAAATTGCGAAGGCAGCAGATCCTAAAGAAGTTTACTTTGGACAACTTCATGATGTAATTGCTGATTTTCAGAATTTATCAACGACCTATTCTACGCTGATTGCCTATGGTGGGGAAGGCGAAATTAATAAATTGAGTCTAGAACCAACATTTAAACCTTATGTGGATCGTGTCCTAGTTTGCCCTCAAGTGCGCTATAAAACGGCAAGTTTACAAAAACTCCTGTCACCTTTGGATATTCCATGTACGGATATCGATATGAAAACCTTCGGGAATATGAATGGCGAAAAAGCGTTAAGAGAGATTTTAGCATTTTAAAAAGAGTAGATTTAATATTTGAAGGAGTTAATATGAAGGATGTTTTAATAATTTTTGTGATTCCTGCCATTGTCTTATGGATGGTTGTTTTACTTATTTATCTGAGCAAAAAAAATGTAGATAAAAAAGCGACAGAAAAAGTAACGGGAGTCGTACTGAGCAATACAACCTATACTGTGACAAGTTCTGATAGAACAAGTTATGGTAGAGTGTCACTCGTTGAATACACAATCAATGGCAAACAATACAAAAAAGAATTTCAAATCAATCAACTGATCTATTTCCATAAAATACCAATAGGTCAGAGGAAGGGATTACCCGTTCATTCCAAGGTTGAATTACGCTACAATCCTACTAACGTTAATCAAATATTTTCTGCAGTGGATAATCAATTTGGGAAGAGGTTTATGATTTTTTTCTTTTCTATATTTGCGGCCTTTTGGACATTATTTCCTATTTTATTTTTGTTGAAAGAATTGGGGATTCGTTTTTAAGTGTTTTATTATGGATTTACAATGTTTAGTGTTTAAAAGGAGAAAAAAATGGTTCAATTTAAAGGGAACAATTATTCAAAAGATAAAACGATTCTTAGGGAGGTAACCTTAAGATATTCCAGTTACTTTTTACTGCCAACATTTATTGGTGTTCTTTTTTTTATACTAGGTTTTTTCCTAGTAATAGTAGGTATGGGAATCATAATGGGTCTGTTTGATATACCAACTAATGATTTAACGACATCCCAACTTTGGATTGTATTAATCACACTTTGTATTCTTTTGATGATCATATCTCACTATTTACAGAAGTGTTACAATAAACTATTTTATAAAAAAATATCTTTAATAGAGCTTGGAAAGTACAGATTTAAGCTATTGATTAATGGAGAGGTATTTGAGTATCGAAAAGCGGATATTTTGAAAATTAGAAAAATTAAATTCAGTGGAAAAGCAAGAATGCTGTCAGAAGCGAAGATCTTAATAAAAATGAACAATCGAACTTTTCGATTTTCATCTGATAAAGATTCAAACGAAATAGATTCACTGAATCAGCATTTACTTCAGTGGAAGTCGGAGAGTTCTGCTTAACTCTTGTTGTGATCGTTAGCGTTAGGCTGAAAAACTTTTGATGAGAATAGTAATTTGTTGTTCGATAAGTTATTTTTAGACTAAACAAGCAGAGTATCATTTATCGAAAGGAGCTCTATATGATTAAAAATTAATACCGACAGCAAAGAGTTACTCAGCCAAGCGACAGCAAGAAGTAAAGTCGTCAATGAATGGGAAGCATTTTTGAGTATGAGCTATTTAATTGTTTGAAGTTAAAAAGGAGAAAAGAAAATGAATAAGAATGAAATCTGGGAAGTGTTGATTTATAAACTAAAGGAAAATACTGGCAGTAAATTTCATAAAATAATGATGAAGGAAAGCATGCCGCTCCATAAGAAAAAAGGCATGAAAATAGTCAATCATGGTCAAGCACTACACGATCCTGATACATATTTTTTAATCAGAGCGTATCATAACTTACAGCATTTAGAAGCATCTCAACATGAATTTTACAGTGATGAAGAGTGGTTGGATGGACCACGAGAAAAAATAATTGCTTTGATTGATAGTAGTACTAAAACGATTATTCCTTCGAGTATGCTGTAAAAAAATAGCTGAATGTGGTTAGTTCATAGAGTTACTAAAATAACCTCCCACAGTTTTACATATTACTGTAGGAGGTTATTTTTAATTAGAAACTAAAATAATCGAGGCACTTGTATTCCCTTTAATATCTTTATTAATCATATGCAAAATAGTACCAGTCTGCTGTTTTGCAATAGTTAAGCTAAAATAGCCATTGTCATCTGTAGAAACTTCTAAAATCACATCGTTATTAGCGGTAACGATTTGAATCAGTGTATTAGGTTCGCCTTGCCCTTTAACAAGCGTTTCATTTGGTGCAATTGTGACTTCACTTATTTTCACTTCTTCTGGTGCTGTTTTATCGGCATTGATTAGTTTGACATTTGATAAATACATAACAGTGCTTGTACGGCCAAATAGGCTGTAATAAGTCATTTCAGAGCCTAATGTAATCATTTTAGGTCCAGTGACTTGAGGTGTATAGGCTATTTTTTTGCCAACCTTATTTTTGTTGGTTTGTTTTTCTTGTGTAAGTGGTTGACCAAATCCGTATTTAATTACTTGTTGGCTGTATTCTTTAGGATTTGGATTATAGGCGTCGAAGCTTAATTCGTAAGGCTGTCCTTTCATTAAATGTACTTCTTGTGCTGCATAGGCTGCAGAGCCTTTGCCTTTTTTGTAAAATTTCAACCCCTTTTGATCTGTTGACAGAGCTGAAAGAATCTCTTTTTTATGTCGTTTTAAGACAAATTCGTAAGGATTGGATTCATTGAGAGCGCTGAAATTCTTTCCATCGTTACTCAACTGCCAAGCCTCAAAACTAGTTTGGGCTGCGTTGCGTTTGAATTCAGTATTGATCAGTAAATTTTGATCTTCAGCAAGTTGTGGTCGCAATGCTTTCATTTCACTGACCGTTGTTAAAAATGAACGAACTTTTTCTTTGTAAAGATCACCGCCTACTTTTAAGTTTACACCATGACCAGCATCTGGAATCGCCAACTGTTCTTTATACCCAAGGGCCGCGGTGTATAGTGTGTCTTTGGCAACTGGTGGAATAAACCAATCGGCAGTACCATGGATAAAGAGCTTAGGAACGTTCGATTTGGAAACGGCATCAAGCGGCGAAATATAATATAGATCGATGTTTAACACAGGTTTTACAAATTCGTTATTAAGTGTGTCAATCAATGCATCTTCGCAATCATACCAATCAATCTTATTGACTAATGGGATGTATTGGAGTTTGGCTGTCAAAAGACGCATAACATCTCGGGCTTGTTGTTCTATTGCATAATAGCCGCAATCTTCGATGACAGCTTCAACGTTAGGATGAGGGTCTTCTTGTGACATCATGACGGTTGCCGCCCCCATTGAAACACCAAATAATAAGAACTTTTGATTTGGTTTTGTTTCTAGCTCTTGATCGATCCAAGCGTTAATATCGTTTTTTTCATAAGCACCAAACGTAATATAAGTTCCTTCACTTTTGCCATGTGAGCGCGCATCAGGGATGAGTATATTATAGCCAAGCTCATACAGAAATTCGGCTTCTAACATGATCTGCATAGGATTAGAGCGGTAGCCATGCTGAACAACAGCAGTTTTGTCAGAGTGATTATCGACATAATAAGCATGTAGCGTTAAATTTGATTGAGTTGGTTCATCAAAAACTGTAATGCTTCGCTCGCTTTTACCAGCAACGTGTTCAAACCAAGGACTACTATTGCTTATACCTGACATACCAGCTAAATCAGAAAAAAGAGTATTGTCTCTTTTAACGGTAATATCGAAAGCTAAAGAAGCGACTAATCTGTTTATGACAGGTCCAAAATTACGGGCATTTGGATTTGAGTTCTCGGTTAAATAGCGTTCTATCTGATCGATAACTTCCTGTTCTCTTTGCGGTAATTGTTCTCTTTCAGCCATTGTTTTGGCTTCAAATGATTCATTTGGTTCTACTTGAGAGCGGATTGTATTCGTGCGATTCAATGACGGCTCCACCTCATTTTCCTCACTGATAATCACGATATTTTCGCTAGCTAGCGCATTAGTTGGTAATAGTAAACTTAGTAAAAATAAGCCAACAATAAACGTTTTAAATTTTTTCATTTTTCTTTTCAACCCTTTCATCTTTTGATAATAATCAATAAAGAACAGTATATTGTATATTACAAAAAAGTCAATAAATATTTCTAATAAAAAAGAATAATATCTATTAAAAAAGAATTATATGTTTTTTGAATAGTTTTGTGAATTAAACATAATTAACAGAGTGGCATTGTAAACAAGTAAGAAGCTGTTTAATTATTGATAAGCCTTTTTCCCATTTACCTTCTACTAAAACAATGAGATAATAATTATGGAAAAATTTAATTTTGGAGGGAAATAGGTTGGGAGATTCATTAGTTCAAAATCAGTGTTCAACTTGTGGGGGAGCAATTACTGATTTAAATGCAAAACATTGTCCACACTGTGGGACATCACAAGATATTGTTCAAACAACGATCGATGAAAAAAATAAAAATGTTGAGTTGTGCCCAAATTGCGGTTCGCCAGTTACATTTAATATTGAAAAACAGCAGTTCGCTTGTGATTTTTGTCACTCTACGTTTACAACAAAAGCTGAAAAAGAATTTGATAATCTGACGTTTGAGCCAGATAATTTGATTCCATTTCAAGTACCAGAAGGCTTAGCCAAGAAACGATTCTTTGAATGGTTGATTCAAGGCGAAAATGTTCCTTTGGATATCCTTGGGAAAGTCACAAATATTCAGCTGGAACAAGTTTTTATTCCATACATAGGTGCAAGTGTCGCCTATGAAGGGGCGTGGGGGGCAGATATTGGATACAATCGTTCTGAAAGCTATACAGAATATGTAACAAAAGAAGACAAAAAGGGCAATAAATATTCTGAACCAGTCACAAAAACACGAACTGTTGTCGACTGGAATCATTCGAGTGATATTTTTACAGGAACAGCTTTCAAGAGCTATCTAATCAATAATGAATTGACAGGTCCTGTGGCAGAATTTGCTAAAAGTGCTAGCCATTTGGCTTTTGTGGAAGATGTAAAACCATTTGATGAACATTATACAGCAGGTACTCGGCAACTGAAGATTTCATCGGATCGAGTGTCAGAAGTTTTACGTTCAATCCGTGATTTTGCCAAGGACGAAGCGCAGAAAACAATGCTTGGTATTTTACCAGGCGATAAAAATAAAAATGCAAAAATAACGAAGTTCACTTACGATTTAACCTCAAAATACACGTATGTCCCTTTTTGGAAAATCATGTATAAGTATGAAGGGATCGATTATATCGTAATCGTCACCGCAGCTAAAAAAGATAAAATCGAAATGGATGGCAGCCGGCCATTAAGCCAGGAAGATTCAACAGTTGAAAAAGGCCTGAGGAAAAAAGGCCGATATGGTCTGTTCGCTAGTGTGCTATTTCTCTTGGTCAATATATTTAATATTCTTCCGGATGCTGCAGGACCATTTCTTGCGATTCTTTTTTTAGCAGGAATCGGTGTTTGGATTTACTTTGCAATCAAGCGGCATAGTTTCCTGAGCTCAAATAAAAAGCATCTTAAAAATAATTTACATGAATACCCGGAATACATGGATTTATTACGACAATATCCAGAGTGATTCTGAATTGCCTTAAGCATGAAAGCATACTAAGTATTTTCTAAACTTAGTATGCTTTTTTTAATAGAATGATTAAAAGGAGAGCTTGTCGATTTGAAAGTTGATTTCACTGAAACTGATCCACTATTTTCTCTTCCAATAAAAGCTTGGGGAAATTGAGTTTTTATTTTACGGTGAAAAGTATAGTCAACAAATTATTCCTCGTTCAGCCAAAATAATCATTTTGTAAATAAACATAGACGTATCTTCTTTTTTTCGATAATATAAAACTATCTATCTTTGTGTAGATAGTTTTATATCAAAGGAGAGCGAATAATGAAAAAATCAGTAAAATCATCAATGGTTGTGTTGGCGCTAGGTTTAGGTTTGTCAATTGGCACATCTGAAGAAGTAGAAGCAATGTATGAGTCACCGTACTCTTATTTTAATGATTATGGCATAAGAGAAGAATTATTTGCTGATGTAGATAATCTTTATTCTGATCGTTACCGAGCTGAAATGGACCAGTTGATGGAGAAGCACGAAAAGGGATCGATCTCTGATGATGAATTTGATCGCTTGTCGGAAAAGTTAGCTGAGATAGATGAAAAAAATTTTCTCGAAAGAAAAACACTATTTGACAGTTACGGTTTATTAAAAAAAATAGATATCAAAAATATAACGCACTTTGATACAGATTTTGAGGAGTATTCTTCTCTTACTGGTATTGAAGAACTGACAGCATTAGAACAAGTTCAAGGTGAGGGTGGCAATTTTAACAGTTTTAGAGAGCTCTCGGAGTTAAAAAACTTAAAAACAGTTATGTTGGAGGCAAATAATCAACTAACGTTAAATAGTTTTAAAAAGTTAAAAGACTTAGAAACGATACAGTTGTTGTTTGATGGCTATGAAAAAAATGAAGAACAGGATAGTCAAGAATATACACAAGCACTGCCAACAGATATTTCTGCTTTATCTAATTTGAATAAATTAAAGAATATCCAAATCAGTGCTCGAGGTAGAATGGCCACGGTCACCTTAAAAAAAGGAACGACCTCTTATCAATTATTTGACCCTATCGTGCCGTCAAAGCAATTTGATGGAGCTGAAATGAAGTATTTTTCTGATAATGAAAGTAGTGAATGGTTGGAATGGAATGACTTAAAAGGTGATGAGAAATACTTGGGATTCAGCTGGCGTATAGAAAAGGGAACAAATCTTTCTTATACTGGCGAAGGGCAAATCCCAATTCGCTGGAAATAATCAAAATAGACAAACGAAGGGGTTGCTTCTGCTTCCACCGTTTATTCGGATTCCAAGTGATTGGGTTATAGCTCGTAGAGTTATGGCCCAATTACTTTTATTATTTCTCATAAATTTTAATGATGATCGAAGGAATTGAGTGGTTGTGGCAATTGATTACAAGGTATAATTGTAAAAGTGTTAAACTAGATAGTTACCTCTAACAAAGTTAAAAGGAGAATAAAAATATGATTCGAAGTGAGTTGAAAAAGAAAGCCCAGAGCCATCTGCATGGTTATTATGGAAATTGGAGCTTACTAGCTATTATTCCAAGTGCAGCTTTATTTATTTATTTCTTTTTTATAGTAGTTCTGTTTCAAGCACCGATTAGTACACAAGATCAATCAAATGAGTATAAATCTTGGCAAGATGACTATTCAGAAAAGTCAAATCGACACAATAATGAGTATCAAAAAGGCTATGATGATGGTTATTTTGAGGGCTATGACGAAGGCTATGATAAAGGTTTTTATGAAGAGGATTCTTATGATGAAGACGATTATAGAGGGAAAAATTTAGATTCACTTTCCCACAAAGCTGCTATAACACCGTTGAAAAATACGACACGAACGGTTACGTATACACAGACAACAACAATAGATTCCAATTTTGGCGGTTTTTTTGCCTTTTTATTCGGTATTTTGTTATTGTTAGTTACTATTTTGTATCGTGGCATGGTTCAGTGGGCGGCAATTGATAATGTGGAAGGACGTAAATTTAGTCTTAAAACAATCTTTGTCGCATTTATTAAAGAAAATGGGAAACGAACAGTAATCGCAAATCTTTTAGTTGTACTGTACACGTTTTTATGGTCCTTATTGTTTATTATTCCGGGTGTTATCAAGCAGTTGTCGTATGGTATGACAAATTATTTATTGAAAAAAGATCCTGAATTAACACCAAAGGCCGCGATGGCTCTTAGCCAAGAGTTGATGCAGGGGTATAAGCTTGAATATTTGATTTTTTCTTATTCATTTATTTTATGGCAGTTTGCAACGACGTTTAGTTTTGGTTTAGCTGGTATGTATGTTATTCCATATTATGGGGTATCAGAAGTGTTGTTTTTTGACCAGATTATTGCAGAAAAACATTATTTATTTTCACAAGAAAAAGAAGCAGGTTTTGAAGACTTTTAGAGTAGAAGATTGATTCTACTTCCATTATTTATTCGGATTAAGGGTGTGAAACAAAAGTGCATGTCGCTTTTGTTTCACACCCTTTAAATTCGAATAAACGATACAATCAGGAAATGAGTTAAAGGATAGTTAAACAGAAACCGCTTTGGAACAATCCTATCGTATTTTATGAACCAGAGCTAACAAAAGGTGTGATCAGACCAGCTAACCCTTCAATATTTCTTGTTTGGATCATAATTGTTCCTGTACCGTGGAATTCATTGACCACGCCTTCGCCTGTTGTGAAACCAAAGAGTCCAGAAGCAACCTTGATATTGTAATCTAACGATTCAGACCAAGCGACCACATGTTGATTATCCACAACAAACGGCTTGCTTCCGTCTAAATGAATTTCAATGATATCCCCATAGCTGTTGATCAGTAACGAGCCAGAGCCAGCTGTTTCCATTACAAATAAACCACCAGTGCCGCCAAAAATTGCACCGCTAAGCTTTTGACGTTTCATATTATACGAAACGGATGTATCACAGGCTAAAAATGCACCTGTATTTAAACGCCAATGCTCTGATCCAACGTGTAGTTCTTTAATTGTGCCAGGTGTTGCCGGAGCTAAAGCCATTTTAGCAGTATCAGTTAAACCAGAAGCTTTTGTGATAAAAAAACTTTCCCCACTAGTGACTGAACGACCTAAAGCTCGGATTGCACCGCCTAGACCAGACTTCCCATTGCTGTTCATTTTTCCTTCAAGATTGATTTCCCCGTTGTGGTACACCATCGCACCACTTTCTAGCTGAATACTTTCCCCTTTTTTTAATGCTACTTCGACTAATGGAAAAACTGTATTTTCTGTCATTTTATAGTCCATTGATAAACCTCCTTTTTTCTGTTAGTTACTAGTATACCTTAAATAATGTTGACTTTCTTCTAATTTTTTTTAATAAAATAGGGAAGAGCGTTTCTATATTGATCGTATGTAGAAAATGCCTAAAAGTTGACTGTAATGAAGTATAGTGAGCCTCTTTTTTTACGATCATATACAATGAAAATAAATCATTTAAGCGTAAGAAATAGTAAAATAGTAATTGACTTGTTGGAAGGATGTTTTATAATAGAATAAAAGTTATAGCTAAAAAATATTTTTTAGCTATAATAAAATTTTAGTTAAAATGATTTTATGTTGATGTTGAATAAGCAAATGCTGTTTTAGGACACTAGAGTTAAATTTAGGGAGGTGTGATTATCCTAAATCAAATCGCTGATTGTACCGCAGTTATTCTATGTGGTGGGAAAAGTTCACGGATGGGGTTTGATAAGTCTTTATTGCAGGTAGATGGGGAATATATGTTATTGAGAAGTGTTGCACAGCTAAAAAAAGTCTTTTCAAAGGTTTTACTAGTGACAGACAAGCAAAGTAAATTTCCAGCAATTTTCTCACAAGTAAGAATTTTGGAAGATCGTTATCCAGAAAAAGGACCGCTTGGTGGTTTGGTCACAGCATTAGAATATGTAGAAACACGGCATATTTTTTTACTAGCTTGTGATATTCCTAACTTGAATAATACGTTGATTCAAAGAATGGCGAAATATAGTGAAGCATATGATGTTGTTATTTGTGAGCAAGATAAGCGTCTTGAACCTTTGTTTGCTTTTTATCGTACGAGTTGTTTACCTGTTTTACAGCCGCAACTAGCGACAAATGATTGGCGCATTAGAAAAAAATTTGATCGATTAGCAGTAAAAGTCGTGGCTCTAGACTCCTCTTTTACATTAAAAAATGTGAATACACCAATGGAATTATCGTTGTGGAGTCAAGGAGAACAGGAGTGAAGAAAGGAGCTTGAAATGGATTTTGATAGTAGCCGGAACGTTGTCACAAGCTTAGGGGATAAGGCTGTAGCTAAAAGTAAGTTGCCTTTTTTAAAACTGAGTATTTTAGGGATTATGGCAGGTTTTTTTATCGCATTGGGGTATTTAGCATTTATTAGAATCTCTGGTACAGCCCCTAAAAGCTGGGGAGCGTTCTCAACCTTTTTAGGAGGGTGTTTATTTCCAATAGGATTGATAGCGCTTACTTTCATTGGAGGAGAGCTTGCTACAGGGAATATGATGGTGATGGCTCTAGGTGTTTTACAAAAAAAGGTTAGTGTACAGCAGTTGCTTTACAATTGGCTGGTTGTTTTGGTTACCAACTGTCTAGGAGGCATTTTAGTTGCGTACTTTTTTGGGCATATTGTTGGATTGACTGAAGGAGCTTTTTTGGAAAAGACAATTTCAGTTGCTCAAGCGAAAATTGGAGATTCACCACTGGTAGCATTTATTTCAGGAATCGGTTGTAATATTTTTGTTTGTTTAGCGGTTTATCTTGGCGCTATGGGCAAGAGTTATCTAGGTAAAATGTTTGGTCTCTGGTTTCCAGTGATGGTTTTTGTGGTTTGTGGTTTTCAGCATGTGGTAGCGAATGCCTTTATTATACCTGCGGCTATTTTTTCACATGCTAGTACTATTTTGTGGTCTGATTACCTTATTAATATGTTGTTTGTATTTTTAGGGAATGCGGTTGGCGGCAGCTTATTTTTGGCAGTACCGTTGATGTATCTTAATAGCGAGAAGCAAGAAACGAGTGAGCCGGAGGGTGCTTATGAAAAATATTGAATTTCCTGATATGATCCAAATTGGTTCTACGGGACGTAATAGTGGAAAAACAACGCTTGCCAAAGAATTGATTGCCGCAAATTATCGTCATTTTTCTATATATGGCTTAAAAGTTATTACAATCAGTGGAGCTCGTGGAAAATGTCAGCGCGGTGAAACGGGCTGTGGGATTTGTACGAGCATTGATGAAGGGTACGAACTGATTGAGGAAAAGAATTGTAGCGGATCAAAAGATACGATGCAGCTGCTAAGAGCAGGGTGTAAGAAGGTCTATTTGTTAAAAGTATTCCATGACCATTTGCTGGAGGGTTTTTTAACGTTTCTCCAATATGTTCCAAGAGATACGCTAATTATTTGTGAGTCAAATTCAATTCGAGAAGTAGTCAAACCTGGTTTGTTTATTATGATGGGTAATCAAAAAAGTATCAAAAAAACTGCTGCAACAGTCATCGAGCAGGCAGATATTATTTTAGATCAACCAAAATTGCCAGAGAACTTTTCGCTGATAAAAAAGAAAGAGGGGATTTGCCTTGTTGAAAAAAATGCAGGATAGGGGAGAGAAAGCATGAATTCATTGAGTTTATCAGAAAAAGAAGCCATTATTTTAGCAAATGACTCAGATCCACAGCGTATTCTGAATATACTGATTGCAATTCAATACGATTCAGAAGAAGGATATATTGATGAAGAAACAGCCAAACTAGTAGCGGAGCGACTGCATTTATCTCAGGCTCGTGTGTATGAGATTTTAAGCTTCTATGCCATCTTAAAAACGGAGCCACAGGCAAAATATGTCTTGAAAATTTGTAATAGTACGCCTTGTTTATATACCGGAGGCGGGATGTTGTCTGAAATGTTGGAAACGATATTGGAAGTGCCAGCAGATGAGCCGACACCAGATGGGCTGTTTATGTATCATAGTATTCCTTGTATTGGCGCATGTGATCAAGGACCAGTGATCAAAATCAAAGATACAGTTTTTGGTGATTTGACGGAAGCGAAGGTTTATCAATTGATCGATGACCTCCAGAATGGATGTTATCAAGAGCTATAGGAGGAAAAAAGATGATCAAACGAAATCAACCAGTCTTATTAAAACGTATAACGAAAATGAAGCAGGCGACTGATGTCACAGAGTATCGGAAATATGATGGTTTTTCAGGTCTATTGAACGCAATCGAAATGGAAAAAGCAGCGATTTTAGACGAGCTCGATTTAGCGCATTTAAGAGGGCGCGGCGGAGCAGCTTTTCCTTTAGGGAAAAAATGGCGGCATTTGTATAGCTCTAAAAGTGATACAAAATATATTGTTTGTAACGCAGACGAAGGCGAACCGGGCACGTTTAAAGACAAAGCTTTATTGGAACATGATCCTTTGAGTGTGATTGAAGGAATGGTTATTGCGGGTTATCTTTTTTCTGCTAAAGCTGGTTATATTTATATGCGTGGTGAGTATCGCCGAATTCAGAAAATTTTTCAAGAAGCACTAGATAATGCTGAGCAAGCCGGATTTTTAGGCGAAAATATTTTAGGAATTCCAGGATTTGACTATAAAATCACAATTATTTCAGGTGCAGGTGCCTATGTGTGCGGCGAGAATTCAGCACTTTTAAATTCAATCGAAGGTAAAACAGGTAGGCCAAGAGTAAAACCGCCTCACTTAGCAGATGTTGGCTTATACTTACAGCCTACTCTAGTGAATAATGTTGAATCCTTTGCAGGAATACCGGTTATTTTGCGAGAAGGTGGTCAGGCTTATCGTGATCTTGGGACTGAAGATGGCGGTGGTACAAAGTTGATTTGTTTATCTGGCCATATTAAAAATCGTGGGTTGTACGAAGTCAATCTTGGCACACCGCTGCAAGAAATTCTTTATTCAGAAGAATACGGAGGCGGCTCATCCACAGGTCGAACATTAAAGTTTATTCATTTCGGCGGCCAATCTGGACCGATTGGCGCACTTCGAAATCTGGATGACTGTATTTATTCGTATGAAGGACTCTGGGATAAGGATTTATCTATTGGTTCGGGAGCGATCGTTGTGATGGATGAGCAGGTGAGTATAGTTGATTATTTAGTCAACGTAGCAGCATTTTTTGCACATGAATCTTGTGGTAAATGTACACCTTGTCGTCTGGGCACGACACGAATTTTAGAATTGCTGACAAAATTTAATACACAAACAGCCGTTGCTGGGGATCTTGAACGCCTTGAAAAAATGTTGATGCATGTAACGAACCTTTCCGCTTGCGGCTTAGGTCAATCCGTTGCCAATCCAATGAAAAGTGGGTTAGCTTATTTTCCAGAGGAATTTGAAGCTGGCATCCAAAAGGTAGCTGCACCAGTAAAAGGGGGGCTTTGGTAAGATGGAAACAAAATTAAAAACAGCAACAGTCACAATGTCGATCGATGACCAGATGATCACTGTACCAAAAGGAACAACGGTCTTAGAAGCCGCAACGATGTTAAACATTGATATCCCAACACTTTGTCATTTAAAAGAGTTAGCACCTGATGGCTCATGTAGAATGTGTACGATTGAAGTAGAAGGTGGACGTAAAGGGGGCTTGACCACTGCTTGTACGGCGCATTGTCAAGAAGGAATGGTGGTTCACACAACCTCTCCTAGGGTCAAGGATTCTCGTCGTTTTATACTGGATCTTTTGTTGAGTAACCATAAATTAGAGTGCTTCTCTTGTGGTAAAAATGGCGATTGTAAGCTGCAAGATTATTGTTTGGATTATGGAATTGATGATACTAGTTTTACGGATGGAAAACGAATGCCTTGTCATCAAGAAGATACGAGCAATCCTTTTTTCGAGTACGATCCAGAAAAGTGTATCATGTGTCGCCGTTGTTCCAAGGTCTGTCAATTACGTCAAGGTCGAGATGTAATCAGTATTTCTAAACGTGGTTTCGATACTAAAATGACGCCAAGTTACGGTGCCGCTTTTGATCAGTCGCTTTGTGAATCCTGCGGAAATTGTGTTTCTGCTTGTCCAACGGGTGCCTTAGTCAGTAAAGATCATAAAACCTATCGGGAATGGGAGACCAAAAAAATTCCAACCACTTGTCCTCATTGCGGTACAGGTTGTCAAATGAATCTGATCGTGAAGGGAAATAAATTAGTTGGTGTAGAGCCGATCAACGGTGCGGCCAATAAAAATCTTTTATGTGTTAAAGGCAAATTTGCTTCTTATAAATTTGTCGGTTCCGGCGACCGTTTGACTGAGCCACTAATCAAACGAAATGGTATTTTTGAACCGGCTACTTGGGACGAAGCATTGACCTTAGTTGCAGAAAAATTCAGTCAACTAAAAGAGGAACACGGAGCGGATTCGTTAGCTGGATTTTCTTGTTCTCGTTCAATCAATGAGGATAATTATGTTTTCCAAAAAATGATGCGGGCAGCTATCGGCACGAATAATGTTGATAATTGTGCTCGCGTTTGTCACTCGGCTTCAGTCCATGGATTGGCGCATACCTTAGGTTCAGGAGCCATGACCAATCCTATTGCCGATATTACGACAGACGTTGAAGTGATTTTGTTAGTAGGTTCCAATCCAGAAGAAGCCCATCCTGTGATCGGCTCGCAAATTCGTCAGGCAATGCAGCGTGGGACTAAAGTCATTGTGGTTGATCCACGTAAAATCGACTTAGTAAAAAACAGTGAACTTCATCTGCAAATCCAAGCTGGCACGAATGTCGCCTTTGCAAATGGTATGATGCACGTCATTCTAAAAGAAGGATTAGCTGACCGAAGCTTTATTGAAGAAAAAACAGAAGGTTTTGAAGCACTAGAACAATTAGTAGCAGAATATACACCGGAAAAAGTTGCCGAAATTTGTCACATTAAAGCGGAAGATTTGATCAAAGCAGCTAGATTGTATGCTAAGGCAGACAAAGCGCCAATCATCTATTGTTTAGGTGTAACAGAACACTCTACCGGTACTGAAGGTGTGATGAGTATGTCCAACCTGGCGATGTTGGTAGGAAAAATTGGGAAGCCTGGTTGCGGTGTCAATCCACTTCGTGGTCAAAATAATGTACAAGGAGCATGTGATATGGGCTGTATGCCATATGATTTCCCTGGTTATCAAAAGGTTGCAAATCCACAAGTGATGGAGAAATTTGAAAAAGCCTGGGGGGTTCCGCTAAATAAAAACGTTGGAATGACCTCTACACAAGTCTTACCTGCTGCAACGGAAGGTAAGATCAAAGCGCTGTATATTTTTGGAGAAGATCCGATCGTAACCGACCCTGATACCAATCATGTACGTAACGCGCTAGAGAATTTAGAATTTTTTGTTGTCCAGGAATTGTTTATGACAGAAACCGCAGCATATGCCGACGTAGTCTTGCCAGGAATCAGTTATGCAGAAAAAGATGGCACCTTCACCAATACCGAAAGACGTGTTCAACGCGTACGGAAAGCGGTCGAGCCAAAAGGTGAGGCTAGAGAAGATTTTGATATTTTCTGTGACGTAATGACACGCTTAGGATATCCTTGTCACTATGACTCAGCCAAAGAAATCATGGATGAAATCGCAAGCGTGACCCCAACATTTGGTGGTATAAATTATGACCGATTAGAAGAAACAGGTGGCTTGCAGTGGCCCTGCCGCAATCAAGAAGATCCTGGCACGCCGATCATGCATGTGGGTGAGTTTACTCGTGGTAAAGGGTTGTTTATGGCAATTCCTTATAAAAAATCTAGAGAGCTGCCAGATGAAAGCTACCCGTACTTAATGTCTACAGGCAGAATGCTGTATCATTATAATACTCGTGCGATGACGGGTCGAACCGAAGGCATCAATCAAATCGCGAACCGTTCTTATATTGAAATCAATACAGTAGATGCGATTCGTTTAGGCATTGAAGAAGGGGATAAAGTTACGGTTAAATCTAGACGAGGAACGATCGAAACCTATGCTGCTGTAGGCAATCGTGTTTTCCCGCAAGAAGTATTTATGACGTTTCACTTCCCTGATGGAAATGTGAACGAGCTGACCAATGCTGCGTTTGATGATATTGCGATTATTCCTGAATACAAGGTGTGTGCAGTGGCTATTGCACCTGCTAAGTAAATGGAGTTGATTGAATGATCGAAGTCGAAGAAGCGATAGCCAAAATTCAGCAAGTATCTGCTCAGCAAAAAAAAGTAGAGACTGTTTCTATTTTAGAAGCTGTAGGTCGAGTTTGTGCCGAAGATGTTCTTGCAAAAATAGCTGTTCCCCATTTTCCCAGAGCTGGGATGGATGGCTATGCTGTAGTGGCCTCCGAAACAAAAGGGGCTACTAAGGAGCAACCTGTTTGCTTAACCGTCATCGATGCGATTTTTGCTGGGGATCCAGAAGCTGATTTGGTAAAAAGACAAAAGTCAGCAGTTAAAATCATGACCGGCGCTCTGATCCCGGCAGGCTACGATGCAGTTATCAAACAAGAATGGACAGATTATGGCGATACAATCGTCAAAGTCTATCAAGCAAGCAAAGCTGGCGATAATTATGGAGTGGTGGGTGAAGATGTTCGGTTTAATCAGAAAATTATTTCTCAATATCAATTAATCAATAGTCGAACTATTGGCATCCTAGCCGCACAGGGAATCAAGGAAATTCGTGTTTTAGCACCAATGAAAATCGGGATTTTAGCAACAGGCAGTGAGTTGGTTTCTTTAGGCACACCGCTAACCTCTGGAAAAATCTATGACAGTAATTTGTATACCCTAGCAGCATTTATCCAATCAAGCGGTAGTCACGTCATATTCAAAGAACGTTGTTCAGATAGTATTGCTGAGATTTCTCGATTTATCCATGAAAAAATGGAAGAAGTTGATTTGTTGATCACAACGGGTGGCGTGTCTGTCGGTGAAAAAGATTATGTTCCACAAGTGATTCAGCAATTAGCAGGGGAGCAGCTGTTTCACTTTGTAAATATGAAACCAGGCACACCTGTGATGGCAAGCTTGTATAAGAAACGGGTGATCTTAAGTTTATCAGGAAATCCGTTTGCGGCTGTGGTCAATCTTCATTTATTTTATTGGTCAACATTGGCTCATTTTATGAACTGTACAGAATTAAATTTAGTGAAACGGAAAGTCAAATTGATGGAGGCATTAAAGCCGTCAATGATTCGTCGTTTTGTTCGGGCATATGAAGAGAACGGTGTTGTTTCTTTAGTATCAAAATTACATTACTCATCTGTTTTCCATAACACACTTGAAACGAATTGCTTGATAGACCAACCTGCTAAGACAGCATTGAACGAAGGCGATTACGTGATGGTTTATTATTGGAAAATTTAGTGAAGGATTCGGGTGTTTACCTGTGTCACTTTTCTAAATTTATAGCTGTGGAACAAAAGGAAATATGACTTTTGTTTCACAGATTTTTCAATTTTTTTATTTCTAAAAAAAATTATTTATATCAGATTGTTTTTTTTTAGTTGTAGTGATAAACTTAAAACAAAGAGAATGTTACATATTTAACAAATAGAAAATGAAAGCGTTTTAAGAGGTGTGAAAATGAATAAACCTTTACAGTTTACGCATATCAACGAACAAGGAAAAGCACGCATGGTAGACATTTCTGAAAAAGAAACGAGCGCAAGAGTAGCGACAGCTTACGGAGAAATCCATATGAACAAAGTTGTTGCTGATGGCATCAAAAATCAAACGATAAAAAAAGGTGAAGTCCTACAAGTGGCCAGAGTGGCTGGGATTATGGCAGCCAAGAAGACGTTTGAACTGATCCCGCTTTGTCATGTATTAGCTTTAAGCAAATGTGAAGTAGAGTTTAACTGGAAAACGGATCAACTATTAAGTGTCCATTGTGTAACGAAAACAATCGGTCAAACGGGCGTAGAAATGGAAGCACTGATGGGAGCCAATATTGCGTTACTAACGATTTACGATATGTGCAAGGCACTTGACCGTGAAATGAAGATCACAAATGTTTGCTTAGTTGAAAAATCTGGTGGGAAAAGTGGACACTTTATTTCAACCAATCATCTACCCCATGAATAAGAAAGCTAAAGGAGCGCAACTAAAATGAAGGATTCCTTTAATCGTGAAATTGATTATGTTCGATTATCTGTGACGGATCGCTGCGATCTTCGCTGTACCTACTGTATGCCGGCTACAGGTATGTGTTTTCTAAAGAAAACAGAAGTGTTAAGCTTTGACGAAATTCTTTTTTTGCTCAGGAACCTTGCTGAACAAGGAATTAAAAAAGTGAAAATTACAGGAGGCGAACCGCTGACAAGATTAGATACTGTTCCTTTGATTAAAGCAATCAAAGCAATCAGCGGGATTGAAAAAGTAACATTAACAACGAATGGCATACAACTTGCGAGATACGCTAGTGCTTTAAAAGCAGCGAAATTAGACGGAATCAACATCAGTATCGATACGCTTGATCCAGATGAATTTCGTGAAATTACTAGAATCGGTGATTTGAAAAGAGTGCTGGCTGGCTTAGAAAAGGCAATAGAGGTAGGTTTGCCTAATATTAAAGTCAACACTGTAGCCAGAGGTGAACTAACTGATGAAGAAATTTGTGAAATCGCCTCACTTGCTAAAGCGAATGGGATCCATGTTCGCTTTATCGAATTAATGCCGATTGGATTAGGGAAGGGGTGTCCAGGAAAAACGCAAGAAGAGCTTATTTCGGTGCTACAGGCAACTTATGGTGAACTTAAACCTTTTGATCAGCGTTTAGGTAATGGGCCAGCAAGTTATTTTTCTGTAACAGACTTTAAAGGGAAAATTGGATTTATCAGTGCTTTAGGGCATTGCTTTTGTGCTGATTGTGATCGAATTCGTATCACAGCGGATGGCTGCTTGAAAACTTGTCTGCATATGGATGACGGATGTGAACTAAAATATGCCTTACAGACAGAAAACAAAGAATTATTATTAGAGCAAGTTTTTTCAGCGATTCAGAAAAAGCCTGAGAAACATCATTTTCTTGAGAGTCAAGGCGATTCTCGGTTAATGTCACAAATTGGAGGTTAAAGGATGATGGCAGTCGGAGAAATTATCGGAATCAATATTAGTGAAAAGCGAGGGACACAGAAAAAAGAAATTCCAGAAGTTGATTTAGTGAAGGGGTTTGGCTTAGAAAATGACGCTCATGGTGGAAACTGGCATCGTCAAGTCAGTTTATTGTCCTTTGAGAAGATCACAGAGTTTAATGAACGGGGAGCGCGTGTTGGTAACGGTGCTTTTGGTGAAAATATTATTGTCTCAGGAATTGATTTACGTCTATTACCTGTAGGCAGTCAAATTCGGATCGGTGAAGCCGCTTTAGTGGTGACGCAAATTGGCAAGGAATGCCATAAGCATTGCCAGATTTACGCGCGTGTAGGTGATTGCATCATGCCCAGAGAAGGTATTTTTGCTGTTGTTGTAGCAGAAGGGCACATTAAAAAAGGGGACAAGCTTGAAGTTGTATAAAGTAGGGATCATTACATTGAGTGATAAAGGCTATCAAGGTCTTCGCGATGATCAATCAGGGCAAATCATAAAACAGCTGGTCGCAGATAATTTTGAGGTGAGTAGACAAACCATTTTACCCGATGAAGCAATAGCATTAAAAAAACGATTAATTGAGTGGTGTGACGTATGCGATTTGATTTTAACGACTGGCGGAACTGGGTTAGGTGTGCGTGATATCACACCAGAAGCAACCTTAAGTGTAGCAGAAAAAACGATTCCGGGTATTAGTGAAGGAATGCGCATGTCTAGTATCCAAAAGACACCACTTGCCATGCTGAGCCGTGGTGTTGCTGTACAGCGAGGGAAAACCTTGATCATCAATTTGCCGGGAAGCCCGAAAGGAGTACGTGAAAATTTGACCTATTTATTGCCGATTTTACCCCATGCCCTAGATATATTGACCGATCGAAAAACAGAGCATTAAGCGGAGGAAACAAAGATGAAAGTTGTAAAAACAGTAGATGCACAAGGGTTGATTTTGTGTCAAGATATTACCAAAATCGTTAGAGGTGAGTATAAAGGCGCAATCTTTGCCAAAGGACATCAAGTGACCTCAGAGGATATTCCTGTGCTGCTTTCACTTGGAAAAGAGCATTTGTTTTTAGCATCTGGCGAGTCCGATCTGATCCATGAGAATGAAGCCGCTAATTTTTTATATTATTTAATTACAGGAGAATTTATGCAGCCGACGCCTGTCTCAGAAGGGAAAATCGAGGTCGTGGCTGAAGTAGATGGATTATTGAAAGTAAATAAAGAGCTACTGTTTAAGCTAAATTCAATCGGGAAAATCGCTGTTGCAACATTGAAGGGCAATCAAAAAGTAGCTGCTGGCCAAAAAGTAGCCGGAACACGAATCATTCCTTTAGAAATCGAGCCGGAGAAATTAATGGAGGCAGAACGTTTAATTGGAGAAGACTCTATTGTAACATTGATTCCGTTTAAACCTGTAACTGTCGGGATTGTTACGACAGGAAGCGAAGTATTTAATGGTTTGATTGAAGACTCTTTTACGCCAGTAGTGAAAGAAAAACTATCTCATTATCCGAGTGCGACAATCACATTTCATGAAATCGTCAATGATGATCCAGTGCTGATCACAAAAACAATTGAGGAAATGCTGGAAAAAGGCGCGGATATTGTTTTTTGTACTGGTGGCATGAGCGTTGATCCAGATGACCGCACGCCGCTTGCAATCAAGCAAACAGGTGCTAAAATCATTTCCCATGGCACCCCCGTAATACCTGGATCGATGCTATTGCTTGCTTATTTAGAGGGAAAAACAATTGTCGGCTTGCCTGGCGGTGTGATGTTTTCGAAACAGACTGTTTTTGATTTGCTATTGCCGAAAATAATCGCTCAAGACAACATAACCAAAGAAGAAATTGCACATTTAGGCTATGGCGGCTATTTATAAAAACTTTGCAGGGGGAGAAACAATGAAACAAAATCGGAAAGTACGAGTTATTACATTATTGCTATTAGCATTTTTGGTTGTAACAGGCTGTACATCTAACGATAAAAAAACAACTGCTTCAACGAATTCTAGCAATCAGGCTGAGGAGCATCATTTATTGATAGCTGCTGCCGCAAGTCTTGAATCAGTTATGGAAAAGCAAATTATTCCAGCATTCCTTAAAGATAATCCAGGAACGACCATTGAAGGAAATTACGACAGTTCTGGAAAATTGCAGTCACAAATTGAAAAAGGCTTAGAAGCTGATCTGTTCTTTTCAGCTGCGACAAAGCAAATGGATACTTTAGTTTCACAAAAATTGATCGATAAAAACAGTGTCGTTCCATTACTACAAAATCAATTAGTGATGATTGTACCAAGTACATCCGATGTTGATTGGAAAGACTTTAGTGATTTGAAGAAAGCGGAAATGATCGCAGTGGGTGATCCTGCTAGTGTTCCAGCAGGTCAATACGCTGAAAAAGGCTTAGAAGCTTTAGGGGATTGGGCGTATGTCAAAGAACATGCTAGTTTTGGTACTAATGTAACAGAGGTTTTGAATTGGGTTGCTAAAGGCAGTGCTCAAGCTGGTCTGGTTTATGCTACTGATGCTGCCTCAAATGATAAAGTAAAAGTTGTGGCGGATTTACCAGAAGATACGTTGAATGAACCGATTATTTATCCTGTTGGAATCGTTGAAAAGTCAAAAGAAAAAGCAACGGCAGAGAAGTTCATCACATTTTTAGAAAGTAAAGAAGTTGCTAAATACTTTGAAGATACTGGTTTTATCATAAATAAGTAGGTGAGTATAATGGATTTAAGTCCAATCATTATTTCGTTTCAAACAGCAAGTATTGCTATAATAGCTACTTTCCTTAGTGGAACGTTGATTGCTTATCAGGTTTTTCGTATGAAAAATCATGGATTAAAAATCTTGCTCAACAGTTTATTTACCTTACCGCTGGTGCTGCCGCCAACGGTTTTTGGTTTCTTTTTACTGGATATTTTTGGTGTTCAGCAGCCAGTTGGTCGATTTCTATTAGATTTTTTTGCGGTAAAGGTCGTTTTCTCATGGACTGCTACAGTGATTGCTGCCGTTGCGGTGTCGTTTCCTTTGATGTATCGCTCAGCGATTGCGGCTTTTGAACAAGTTGATTCGGAAATAATCGCCGCTGCCCAAACCTTAGGCTTTTCGGAAAGAAAAATGTTTTTGAAAATTGCCTTGCCTCTGTCGATCAATGGGCTTTTAGCAGGTGGTGTGCTAGCTTTTGCTCGAGGATTAGGAGAATTTGGGGCGACAACGATGTTGGCAGGCAACATTGCAGGAAAAACAAGAACACTTCCTTTAGCTATTTATTCAGCTGTTGCAGCAGGAGACTGGGCTTTAGCGCAAAAGTACGTTGCCATCATCGTGATCATTTGTTTGCTGATGTTATTTCTAACGGAGTTGTTTAGCCGGAAATCAAGGAGGACGCACGCGTGAAACTGTTTGTTGATATTCAAAAAAAGCTACGAGATCATCTGCTGACAGCTAGCTTTGAGATAGACGCAACAACTCTAGGTATTTTAGGGGCATCGGGGTGTGGGAAAAGTATGCTGCTTAAATGTATTGCTGGTATCGAAACACCAGATTCAGGAAGGATTCAATTAGGTGATCGCGTGTTGTTTGATCAGGAAAAAGGGATCGATTTACCACCGCAACAACGTAAAGTTGGTTTATTGTTTCAGCAATATGCCTTGTTTCCTCATTTAACAGTATATAAAAACTTAAGTAGTGTGACGAAAGATTCACAATTGGTTGTAGAGCTGTTGCGGATGTTTCATTTAGAAAATGTAAAAAGTAGTTACCCTAGACAGCTTTCAGGTGGACAAAAGCAACGGACAGCTTTAGCGCGTATGTTGGCCTCAGAACCTGAATTGTTATTATTGGATGAACCATTTTCTGCTTTAGATACCTCGTTAAAAGAAGAGCTTCAACTTGAATTACAAAAACGTTTGAAGAATTTTAAAGGCAATGTGTTGATTGTTAGTCATAGTTTAGATGAACTGTATCGTCTTTGTCCAATGCTTGGAATCATGACTGAATCAGGTTTGATCAAAGGAGCAACGACTGAGTTGTTTAAACAACCTCAAACGCTAGAAGCGGCTCGATTAACAGGCTGTAAAAATATTTTTCCAATTGAACGGCTTGATTCCCATACAGTTCAAGTGAGTGGATGGCAAATACCATTGACAGTTGCTGAAAAAGTACCGAAAGATTGCTGTTATATTGGCATTCGAGCACACGATTTGCTGTTTGATGAGCTTGAAGTCAATCAACTGCATGTGCAATATGTCAGTAGTCAACAAACACCGTTTGAACAAAACGCTTGGTTTATTTGCAAGGAAATCGATCTTTGGTGGAAAGGGAGTAAACAGGTTGAAGCCAATAAGGTTACAAGGTTCAGTCTTGCTCCAGAGGCAATCATGGTTTTAAAATGAGGGACTGATTTGTTAGTTAAAGATTCACTTGATCTGCACCCAAATGGTTGTCGTTACAGCCGACAACATGGGTGCCTATTTTTATTTGCGTAAAGACAGCCTTCTAACTTTATTCACATATTTTTCATTGAAAGGACAAGTCTACGTCTGTTGCTTAATGATAAAATAGTAGATGAAAGATTGTGGAAATACAGAGCAATCAAGAAAAATAGGAGAAAAATAAACATGGGGAAGATTTTAGAAATCAAAGGAGTAACCAAATATTTTGGTGAACAACAAGTGTTAGATGAACTTGATTTTTCGTTGGATGAACCCAAGATCATTGCCTTAGTGGCACCAAATGGGACGGGGAAAACAACGTTATTAAATAGTATTGCAAATATCGATCAGATCGATTCAGGGACGATTAGAATATTCGAACAGCCAAATACAGATTATCGTTTATTTTATAAAATGTCTTATTTACAGGATTCTTCTATTTTATATGGGAATTTGACGGGTTGGGATCATTTAGAATTTGTCCGTAAAGAACAAGGCCAATCAAAAGAGGAGCTTCAACGATTGGTCGTAGAGCTGGGAATTGAAGAGTACCTGAAAAAGAAAGTCAAACACTATTCTTTAGGAATGAAGCAGCACTTATTGTTAACGGTATCGTTGATCAACCAGCCTGAATTATTATTGATGGATGAACCGTTAAATGGCTTAGATCCAAATAGTATTATCAAGGTACGCAATATTATTCGAGCGCTGGCTAATAAAGGTGTCTCAATAATTATTTCTTCTCACAATCTTGAGGAAATTGAAAAAGTAACGGAGCATGTGCTCTTTCTGTATGAAGGAAAGTTAATCGAAAAAGCAGATGTTATGATCGATGCAATAGAATATACGCTGGTTTTAAAAGATCTCGAAAAGGCCCTCTCTTTTCTATCGCGCATCGACGTTCCATGCACCAAACTCTCTGAATATAAATTAGTCGGAACCTTTTCAAAACAGCAATTTGCTGTTTTTCACTCTTTTTGCGAAGAACAGGAGATAGAATTATTTGATTGTCAGGTGACAAATGGTCAGTTAGAATCAGTCTATTTTAATTTATATGGGCAAAATCAGCGGGGCTCATTATGATCTTTGAATGGAAAAAGTGGATCAAAAATCCTAAAAATATGATCTTAATCGGTTTTGCTCTGCTGTCGGTTTTTGTTTCATTAACGAATCTTTATTATAAAAATCTAGGAGCAGATCAAGCTGTTTTTGACCACTTAAAAGCAATCAATGATGAAATCGATCCACCACAAGGGTATACTGGACCAAAGGGAAATTATAAATTATTGTTGCTTTTAGATGAAAACGAGGAACTGTCTTCTAACAAAGCGCAAGAACTTCAAACAAACCTTGTCGATATTATTTATCTCTTAGAAGATGAACATACCGCTCAGTTGGAGAAAAAGTGGCTTGAAAAAACCAAAATTCAAACAGAGCGTCTAACTCTACAACAGAAATATTTAGATCTTGGTGGTGAACCGTGGCGTAATGAATCTAATATTGCCGAGCAGTTGGCACACAATCAGTGGCTTCTTGATCGAAAAATACCCATGACTAATTTAGACATTGGGCAACAAGGGTTTTATTTTGTCTATTATTTGCTAGATCATTGGATGAATTTTTTGATTGTGATCATGATTGGTTTATTCTTTTTTGACTTTTTAACAAGTGAATATGAACGGAAAAATTATTTGTTTATGGCGGTGCAGCCAATCACTAACAAGCGATTTTTCCAGCGTAAATATGTACTAGCGGTCAGTGTTTTTATTGGTGGTTTGACAATGTTACTCGTACTAGGGTTTATCGTAGCAAGTGTTGTGCATGGAACAGGTTCCTTGATGTATCCAATCACAATCTATCAAGGAACGACCTTTAAATTGATCCCATTATGGAATTTTTTACTTCAAGCAATCAGCTTACAGTTGCTTTTTATCTTATTTGCAATTAGTTTGTTATTGTTGTTATCTAAGTGGCTGAAAAATGCGCTAGAAGTCCTTGGATTATTTCTAGTGAGCATGTTTGTTCCGGTTATTTTAGAAGCACTGTTCTCAAAGATCCATGCAATCAGTGTTAGTCTGCCTTTTTTCTACATGAATACGTATAGCAAGGTAGCAGAAATCAGTGGTAGCTTTTCAACCTCTTATTTCATTCAATTGGTCGTTTTAGTGAGTTGGAACCTAATTTTAGTTCTGATTTGGCGATTAAATTGGAGGAAGAAAGAATGATGAATCTGATTCTGTTTGAAGGAAAGAAAACCTGGCAAACACGAAAAACACATTTATTTTTACTATTGGGTCTTTTGCTGACCGTGATTTTATTTCTATTTAATGGCTATCTGGGTCAAAAAGAAAACCTTGTGATTGATTCTTTGCTAGGTAGTAACACAAGAGTTATGGGGCAAAATCGTTATAGTGATGAGATCAATCAATTTTTAAAACAGACAAATCAAGAGATAGAAGAGCAAGAAGAGAACTTTCGTGCAGCAGCAGATAAGGGGCAATCATTAGTTGGAAAACTAACTTTACCAACCTATCCATTTTATCGAACAATGTTAAATAACGAGTTAGCAAAGCGTAAATTGCCTCCTCAATCGATGCGTTATGGAACAAAGAACACGATATTTTCAGCGATTCTATTGTCTTATTTGGCAAGTGGGTTTGGTATTGTCCTGCTGTTATTCTTGTTTGGTGACAGTTTAACAAAGGAAATAGACGAGCGAAGCTTATATTTCTATCTCTCTCAACCAGTGAAAAGAAGCCGTTTGTATTTTGCTAAGTATATGTTGGTATGGTTACAGTCAATAGTAGTGGTGGCTGTACTGTTTCTATTTAGTTTTGTAATAGCGAGCCTTTTTTCAGGTGGCAGCTCATTTGATTATCCAGTGATTGTCTTTACAGAAAAATCGATGACACTGATGCCAATCATTCAATATAGTGGACAGGTATTTTTGGTGTTTATGTTTGTTTTAGCATTTTGTCTTGCGCTTCATTTTTTTGTTAGTATTCTATTGAAGAAAACAAGCTTTAGTTTGGTTGTCACGCTGATGATCTTGTTTGAAGGCTATAATTTAAGTACGTTAAACAATGAATTCATGAGAAAAATCGCTCATTTTAATCCATTTGCGTATTTGAATGTGAGTAGATTGTTTGTAGGTTACGATTTCCGACCGTTTGAGTTATTTTCTATTGAGAACCAGGAATATTATGCTAACTGGTGTTTGCCGAGAACACTGCATAATGGTCAGATCAATAGTTTAAATGGCGTTGTTGTATTAAGTATTGGGACCGTAATCTTGTTATCTCTGGGCTATTTTTGCTTTAAGAAAAATGTTCATCGTTGGAAAATTTAAAACGGGAGTGAGTCGTGTTGAAAGAAGAAGACTTTATTTATTATGTTACTGTAGCACTTAAAAATTTAGGGTACAACAAAGCTGGTATTTTTAATGTTGAAGGAGAAATAAAGAGACTGCTTAAACGATATTCTATCGAAGAGATCAAGGCTAAAACAGAACAAAGGAAATAAGCACTCTTTAAATCGTTTGGCTAGAAAAAGAATCCAGTAAGGTTCTTGCCGTAATAGATAATGGTAGGTTTGAATGAGTAGTATATTCTGGGAAATAGCAATTATCGACGAATCCGTCATTTGTTTTTCTAAGTATGGTATTAGTTGTGCCAAGTTTCATTAAACTTTATGTTTTTTTAGATAGCTGGTTAGACCCTTAAGTTGTCTTACAACTTAGAGTGAAGCCTTAGCTTTTTGTTTAGACGGAAATGAAGTGGCACGAAACCGAATGGAAATCATGCCTAAATAATATTGAGCATTTAAATACTGGCGTTAAGCAAATACCATGCCTTAGCTCTGAAAAATAGAATAGAATTAAAAAGTAAGTAATATATTTAAAATAACTAAATATTGATGAAATAAATAAAAAAAGCTTCCGATTATCTGTTATAATCGGAAGCTTTTATTTGTCATTTTTAGGATAACGAACGTTTCTAAAACAAATGTTACTATTTAAATAGTGAGGTGTCAACATGTTTTTTTTGAATAAAACAAATATTTTTATGTTTATTTCAAAAAAATACTTTTTTTTCGCGATTTTTTTAATAGAATAACATAGGGTATAAGTTTTTAGCCGTCAGTTTAGCCGTCAAACTATTAAATAGGAAGGATTGAATCAAATGACTAGAAGAGGGGAAAATATCTATAAAAGAAAAGATGGGCGTTGGGAAGGAAGGTATGCAAAAGGCCGGAAGGAAAATGGCACTATCCATTATGGGTATATTTATGGGTATAAATATAAAGAAGTCAAACAACGCTTAATTCACTTAAAATCCGCACAACAAAATACGGACGAACTTTTTACCAAAGAGTACGAAGGAACGTTAAATGAATGGTCAGAGTATTGGCTAAAAGAAATTAAAGCTGATATCAAGCCCAGCACATATAGTAGCTATTTGACCAAGCTGACACATCATATTTTACCTATGTTTGGCAGTCAGCCGATTTATATGATCAAAAAAAGTCAAGTGGAGTACTGGTTAAATAAACTGAGGGAAAAGTTATCGATCAGCTCGATCCATGCAACCTATAGAGTCTTAAGAAGTTGTCTAAACTATGCAGTTAAGCGTTCTTTACTTATAAAAAATCCTTGCATAGATGTTCAACTACCTAAACAAAAATCAAATACGGTACAAAGTTTGACAAAACAAGAACAAAAAAGACTTGAAATAGAAGCGAAGCAACATAAAGCTGGATTACCAGTTTTGATTGCCTTGGAAACTGGAATGAGAATTGGTGAAATTGCTGGATTAAAATGGCAAGACATTGACTTTTTAGAGCAAGTAATCAGAGTGAAGCGAACACTGCAGCGAGTAACGACAGAAGGAACAAGTCAAAAAACAGAATTAGTTGAGCTTTCCCCAAAGAGCAGTAATTCTGTTCGGATTATTCCATTGTCTCAAAATATGGGTTATTTACTTCAGAAGGTACAAAAAGAAGCACAAAGTGATTATGTAGTTGGCAAAAGAAAGGCGTTAGAGCCGCGTGTGATTAACTACCATTTTAAACAAATCTGTCAAAAGGCACAGCTGCCGCCTGTTCATTTCCATGCGTTAAGACACACCTTTGCTACTCGCTGTTTAGAAAACGGTGCGACTGTAGCAACGATCAGTGACTTATTAGGACACAGTTCAATCAAAATGACATTGGATACGTATATTAGTTCTTTCATGACTGAAAAGAGAAAAGTGATAGATTCTTTCAGCTCACTCTAACATATAATACTGTTGATATTTTCTTCGCCGTCATCCAGCCGTCAAACCAAGAAGTAGAAGTGATTATATCAAGGCTTTAACTAAGCTTATCTTGTTATAACAGATAATAAGATAAAATAATGTGTGAAAAAATATAATATACGTCATTCGAATTATCTTTGATAGTATACAGCAAAAGCAAAAGGATGTGAAAAGATATGTACGCGATTGGGATACTTTCGGATATGCAAGTGATACGAGAAAAAGAGCAGGAACGATTTCTTACTGATTTTGATATTACAGTTCATGATTTAGAAAATACTGACCTAGCTGCTCTCCAAGGTATCATTCTTCCTAAAAATGAATATATTCAAATAGAGAAATTATTTCAGTGGTTGATCAAAGTGAGAGAAAATACGTTAAAACCGATTTGGATTTTAACTAGCGAGCCACTAGGTGATGAAAAAATTATCTATTTAAAATTAGGTGTGACAGGCTTTCTTTTGGAAACAGATTCATTTGAGGAAATTGCTTGGACGATAAAGAACGGAATGCTTTCCATGAGCAAAGAGGATACTGCAGCAGACAAAAATCATATTTTTCGGATGGATCCATCAAGCTTCACCGCTTTAATTGCTGGTAAAAAGATGATGCTAACAAAGTTAGAGTATATGTTGCTGGATTACTTGTATGCCTCTGAAAATTCGGTGCGAACCTATGAGGAAATCGCCAATTACTTATGGAAACAAAAAGAATCAGCGCCAAAATATCGAGTAGCCAATTTAATTTTTCACATTCGTCAAAAAATAGAAATGATCGATGTAAAATACGCAGATATGATCAAAACAGTTCGATCAAAAGGGTATATTTTAACACTTCCAGAAGAATTTATTGAGTAACAAAAATTAAAAAAACATCCAATTCCTTGATCTTCCCCTGTAGTTGTTTCGTTGAAAGGAGGGATGTAAATTTTTTAAATAATTGCTATGGAAAGGAGGAAAAAAATGAGGAAAAAAAGAAAGGTTCAACTGGGAATACTGACAGTGATTACCGGAGTTGTTATTGGTGTAGCTTATTTCACTCAGAATATGAACGATAAATTAATGGCAGCCCCTCCCGTTGGGTATTCTGATTTTATCACGACCCCTGGAGTGAATGCAGTTGATATTAATGCGACTTCAAAAGTCGAAATTTCAGGAGACTATGCATTGAAGTTTCGGATATCAGATAAAATCACATATGAGCCAATTGGTGCATCGAAAGTTGAAGATATCATAAGCAAAAATACACTTCCAGGTGCTAAGGATCCACATAATTTCAGAGGGAAGAGTCAAGTCATCAGCTTTAACCCTAAAGATGAAGCCTTGTACCCTGAGCGCGCTGTTTGGATTCGAAGAGCTGCTATTTATAAAGGTCGAGAAGTAGATATAAAGATGGTTATTGATAAATTGACTTTTAAATATCTCCCTGATTATCCAGGTGGCGGCTATCCAGATGCAAACTTTTTTGCTTTAGATGTTACTGAACGAAATTTGTATAATGGTTATTTAACTGCGAGCGATTCACCAATCCTTTGGGAAAAAGCTTTCTTAATGATGGGTGGAAGAAGTGGTTCTGCTAATATGAATCATGAACAGTCAAGTAATCTTTCAGAGTCTTATACTCAAGGAGATACGATTTCCTATCATTATGAATTTTATGATTCTAAAACAAAGTTGCCATTAGCTGTCAAAGGAATTTGGAATTACAACAATATCAATCAAGCAAAACAAGTCAAAACAGACTTTGATGGCGACTTCAGTAATATTTTTGTCGCGACAGATGCTACGGTAAATTTGGGTTATCAGTTAGGCAGTCCACCTGTTGAAGATATTCTGATTTTTGGAAGTCAAGATATCGTGGATAAAAGCTATACTAGGTTAGATAAGATGTTTCAAGAAACTAAGTATACTACAGCATTTTCAGCTGCTAGAAAAACGACAGCGATGCTAGTAATGTATGAAACTGAATCACTAGCCCGAATCGCTCCTGCAAACCCAGTAGTCATTGGTAGTACGAATAGCCAAACACACAAAGACCCTAACTACCTAAACATGAACTACACCATCATTCAAGATGTGGCGGATAATCGGCTTATCAATCGTAATAATAAATTTGTGCTCGAAACAACTGTTCCAGATTATTATGATATCGATGTAACAAAAGTTAAAGTTAGTTCATACGGAAATGCAGATGACTTAACGAATCTATTTACAATTGCGGTCGATCCAGCTAATGCCAGTAGATTACTGCTAACAGCTAAAGATCCAACTACAAATGAATTCAATGGGAAGGTATTCGATATCAAGGTTTCAGCAAAACCAAACAGCACATTTAACTTTGATAAAGTTGCCTATAATTACCAAACTGGTGGTAAAGATGATGGCTATATGTTGTTTGAACAAGGTTTATCTGCCAAAGTTCACTATGAAGTCAATGATAGTGTGACAGGTTTGGTCGTTCACAATAAAGATATCACTTCAGAAATTACGGATGAGTCAATGGTGAAAGTTCTGTATGAAGGAATTCCAGACGGCGATCCAAAAAAAGAGCTCACCTTCCCTAGAGATACCGATTTTTCAAAAATAGACATACAAACAGCTTATTTGGATAATCTTCGTGTAGATACAGAGAATGCCATCGATGAGCCAGTCACTGTGACCTATAAAAATGGAAAGCTACCTGATTCATCTGTTCTTGGACCACAAAAGGTAACGTTGATTTTAACGACAGCCAAAGAAGTTAGCGTGGAAAAAGAAGTAACTATCACTATCACTGATATTAGTGCGACCTTAACCGTCAAATTTATCGGAGAACTAACCAATGAACTGCATGTGCCGATTACATTAGAGGGGAATACGACGGATAAAGTTGACCTGACAATTGATAAATCGGTTCAAACGGTTGTTTCCGATTTAGTAGCGAAAGGTTATACAAAATTACCTTGGGATAATGCGGATGCTGAAAATGCAACGCCATATACAGCGGGAACTGTTATCTATAAATTTCAAGGAAACTTAGCCTTAGATTCGGTTCCCGCAACCTTGAACTTCGGTAAGCTAACCTATGATGCTAAAACAAAACGTGTAGAAAATCCTATTTTCAAAGAAAAGCTGGTCGTATCAGATACACGAGCAAATCCAGCTCAAGGCTGGCACTTGACCGCAACGCTAACTAGTCCAATGACAAATAATAAAGGGCAAGAGCTAGTCAATGCGCTACGCTATGTAGAACAAGGCCAAGAAACGATTCTCGATGCGAATGCACAAGTCATCTATGCTAATAACGAAGGGAAAGACGGTAAATTTGCGGTGAGTGATTCATGGGGGACAGCGCAAGGAACAGACGGTATAAAACTTCAAATGAATTCTTCTGATACAGTGTATACCGGAGATTATATTGGAACGATTACTTGGAAGATTATGGCTGGGCAGCCATAGAAGGGGGAACTTATGAAAAATAGACAACGTTTGATTTTGACCCTCTTCCTAACTGTCCTCGTTAGCTTATTTGGCACAGTCTCACCTGTTCAAGCTTCACAAGGGGGCGGAGATGGACAAGTTACCAGAGGTGGCAAGATTATATTTTATGATGAAACACAAGAGACACAAGCGAGTTCTTCTACAGAACCAAGTACATCTGAAATCAGTCTGCCTTCATCATCTGATACTCAAGCTGTTGAAAAACCAATCGGACGCTTCCCGAAAACGGGTGAGCTTATCCAACAGTACGGTTGGCTAGGCGGCGTACTTCTGCTTCTTCTTATATGTCTGTTGTTTTTACGCAACAGTAAAAAGGGGGAACAGAAATGAGACGAGTAACCAAGTCTTTTTGGATAGGTGCAGTAGCCATTGTAGTAAGCGTAGGAGGATTTGCTCAGCATTATCATGCAGAATCAGAAGAGACATTGACTGGTTCAGGTAGTGTAGAGGTCATCGGTAATGATCGTTCCGACATAGTAGATCCAGAAAATCCGGGAAACCAGATAGATCCTGGTGAAAGCCCACATACAACGGGTCCGCTTAGAATCGATTACGTATCAGAACTGAATTTTAACAAAGCGCTGATTCAACAAAAAGAACGGAAATACGAAGCGTTAGCGCAACAATTTTATGATGAAACGACCGCTAGAGGCAGTTATATCCAAATCACTGATCAAAGGGGCTTAGCGACCGGCTGGACATTACAAGTCAAGCAGCGTACGCAGTTTAACAATCCTGTGATTCAAAATAAAGAAGAACAGTCGTTAGTTGGCGCTTATCTATCTTTAGATAAAGGCTGGGCCAATTCTAGCGGTACGAGCACTCCACCGGCAGTGACACGAGAAACAATTGGCTTAAATGCCATCGATACTGCTTATGAAGTGGCAACAGCGGCACCTAATACAGGCCGCGGTGTATGGACAATCGCGTTTGGCGCTTCTGATATGAATAGCGATGATCAACCAGTGACACTGAAACCACTTGTGGATAAAAATGGCAAAGCAATTATGGATGAGGAGTATCAAAAACCTGCTTATACGAATTCTGCCATCACTTTAACTGTACCGGAGTCGACAAAAATCTACCCAGTACAATATCAAACGGAGATAACTTGGATATTAGCCGAGTTGCCTTAATAAATAGTAAAAAAAGAGAGGGAGTAAACAAATGAAAGTAAGAAGTTTATGTACAGTATCATTAGTAGCAGTTATTTTAGGAACATCATTAGCAGGAGGTAGCCAAGCCTTTGCAGCACCAAAAGAGTTGCCTTCAACAGGAACAGTAGAAGTAATTGAAGGTGGCGATCCAGGTGCCGGCAAAACTCCTGACCCAGAAAAACCAGATGAAAAATTACCAACTCACCCAGACATCGAAGATAACAAAGATGGCGGCGCGTTAATGATCGACCAAGTTTCTAACTTAAACTTTGGTACAATCAAAACATCAAGTAAAGATGTTGAAGCCTTTGCTGCACCAATCGACTTAACTGAAGCAACACCGGCCGGAGTAGGTACTCGTGGCGCAATCGTTGGTTGGACTGATATTCGTGCAAATGGTGTCTATGGTTATACCGTAACCGCTGAATTAACACAACAATTTACTGGTACTGCAGCGAACGGAAGTACCGTTTTAGATTCATCTACGATCGACTATTCAAATGGAATGGCTGTAGCAGATAGCGAAAATAAAAACCTTGTACCATCAAATACAGCAACAGGTTTTAAATTAGCATTTGGTGGCGGCGCTCAACCAGTTGTAACTGCTGATAAAACAGCAAAAGAAGGTAAAGGAACATATGTCATGGAGTTTGGTCAAAGTAAAGATTATACACCAGGCGCAGATGCTCCAGTTGGAGCACCAGGAACAGATGGCGAGTCTGTGAAATTGACTGTACCTTCAGCAACAGCTTCAAACATGAGTATCGACACATATACAGCTAAAGTAACTTGGAAAATCGTTGCCGCAGAATAATTGTGCGTTGTAAAAGTAGAGGATGGGATAGAAGTGTTTAACCCCGAGAACCAAGTAGGTACTGTGCAACATCAACTCATACTTCGTTGTGTTTTACAGCAATAAGAAGGAATTCACGAAAATTGCCAAGAATCACAGTAAGTTTACGAACTGATGATGATTGGTACCTACTCGGTGTTCTTCAAATTTTTGTGACCAAGTAGGTACTTTTCTACATCAGCTCGTACCTCGCTGTGTTTTACAGCAATTTCAGCTTATTTCCGAAGGGATTGCTTCTGCTTCCACCGTTTATCCGGATTCCAAGTGATTGGGTCGTAACTCGTAGAGTTATGTCCCAATCACTGTTTTTCCATGTTCGATGCAATGCTAGAAGTTCGTATACATACTGAAACAATTAATGAAAATTTTTATGAGGTGAATTATGAAAAAAAGAAAATGGCTTCTATTTTTAGGCCTACTAAGCTTGATATCTATGATGTTTTTAGGCAATCTTCAGAAAGTACATGCAAATGAAAAAGATCCAGGTGGCGCAACGGGGTTTACATATAAGGTTTCTTTCCCTGACAATCAAATAGAAGAAAATATCGGATTTTACAAATTGAAAATGGCTCCTAATGATCATCAAGTAATTAAAATTGCCTTATCCAATCCTGGTAAAGAAAAACTAACGGTCGACGTTAGTTTGAATGGCGCAAAAACCAATCAAAATGGCGTGATCGAATATGGCGATTCTTCTATTGAAAATGATGCCTCGCTAAAATTTGATTTTAAAGAGATTGTAACAGGACCCAAAACAGTTGAGCTAAATCCAGGAGAAACAAAAGATCTTGAACTGACGATTCAGATGCCAGAAACGACGTATGAGGGAACTATTGCAGGTGGTATTCAGCTGATGCGGGCAAATCAGGGAGCAGAAGCAGATCAAAAAGGCGGTTCACAAATCATCAATCAGTATGCCTATGTCATTGGCTTGTTATTACAAGAAAACGACCAACTTCCTTCACCTAATTTAGCATTAAACAGTGTGAAAGCCAATCAAGATAATGCGCGTAATGCTATTTTCGTCAATTTTTCAAATGTAGAGGCAGCGTATTTAAATGACATGACCGTAGAAGTACAAGTGACCGAAAAAAACAAAGAAAATATTCTTTATGAGCGCAAACAAACAGCAATGCGCATGGCACCCAATACATTTATCAATTTTCCAGTTAGTATGAATGGTGAAAAAATGGTCGCAGGCAAATACAAAGCGAAAATCTTAGTGACGTCTGGAAATGAAAAATGGGCGTGGGATAAAGAATTTACAATCGATCAAAAAGAGGCAGATAAATTTAATGAACGAGATGTCGGGTTAGTTCAAGAAAAAGGAATAAACTGGCAGCTGATTGCGTTAATTGCAGGTGGCTTGCTAGTAGGAATTGCGTTGATTTTTATTGTGCTTGTCATGATGCGCAAACGAAAAATGGCAAAAAATTCAAATACTCCTTCAAAAAAAAGACAAAATGGAAAGAAGTTGCCAAATAAATCCAAAAATAAACGAAAAGATCGTTAGGGGCTGAAAAGAATGACTATTTTAGATCAGCTATTTATTGGTGGCATATCTGTGGCAATCGTTTTATTTTTCCTAGCTTGTTATTTTTTGTTTCAGTCGATTAGAACCCAAAAAAAGCTGACAAAACTGCCAAAAAGAAAAAGTAAAAATAAAAAGAAAAATAGACGCATTACGCAAAAGCGTCTCTACCTAAAAAAGTTTAGAAAAAAACAACTTATTTCCTTAAGTATCTCTTTAATTTCAGCCGTTTTATTGGTCAGTGGTGCGAGTTATCTTACGTATTATCAATCAATGAATCTTACGTCAGATGATTCTGATACACTGGTCAAATGTTACTATTTAATCAGAGATTTTGAAAAAGAATTGATCACAGCAAAAGCAGGCGAAGAAGAAGAAGCAAAAATTCAGCAAAACATCCGCTATTTAGCTACTTCTATGACCAGTCAAGGAACAAAAAAAGCCAGTAAGATCAATACCGAAGAAGGCCAGCTGATCTTGAATCGCTACTATAATGTTGTCAAACAACTAGGGATGAACGCGAGTACACAAACCAATAATTTTTATGGAAATGCCCAATTAGTCGATGCTTTTTTAGAAGACATAAAGAAAAGTGAAACCTATGAAAAAGCCGCATTTAGTTATTATAAAGTGAATGAGTCCGCATTAAGTAAAGAGCAATAAGTAGGGATTTACATGAAAAAAAATAAAAAAACAACAAATTCTTCTTATACCAAAGATCTTTTAATTGCCTGTTTATGTGTGTTATTACTGCTTTTAATAGTCAGTCTGATTCGGTTTAAAGGAACAAGAGTCCAAGGCTATGCGATGATGCCTGCTTTGCACAATGGAGATTTAGTTGTGGCTAAAAGAACGAAACAACCCAAACGTTTTGATTTAATCGTTTTTAAAATTGGGGAAAAGCAGCAAGTTCGACGAGTAATCGGCTTACCTGACGAGACGATCCAATATAATAAAGATCTTTTATTAGTCAATGGAAAGCCAGTCGATGAAAAATTTATTGTCGACGAAATCAATGAAAGCCAGTATAACGGAAAAAACTATACAGAAAATTTTTTCAGTGGTGAGTTGAATGGATCGAAAACAATTCCCAAAGGGTACTGTCTTGTGTTGGGCGATAACCGCCCTTATGCGACAGATAGTCGTCATTATGGCTTAATTGCGACCCGGAATATTATTGGCGTGATCAAGATAAGGCTTCTGCCAGTGAATGATCTGACAGGATTCTAAAGCGGTTAAACACTCCATGATTCAGTGTATTTTTTATTGTAAAAATAGAAAAATTTGGTAAAGTGGAAGTAGTACGTTTAACCGGAGGCAAAAGATGAGTGTGTATTTAGAACGACCAGAATTTGAAGAAAACCTGCTTTTCAGAGCGTTTATCAATGATGGGATGACGATCGTTTATCCTCATTGGCATAAAGAAATCGAAATCATATACTCGATCCGTGGAACAGTCAATATCGGCGTTGGGGACGAAATCGTTCATGTAGCAGAAGGAGAGATTTATTTTTTTGCCAGTGGCGAACCGCATTATTTTTTAGCTTCGTCAGATAGTGAACGAATTGTTTATCAGTTTGATTTGAGTATATTTAATGAGAAACAGTTAAAATCAGCGGATGATTGTTCGTTGATCGAATTATTTGAAACAGGAGAAAAACACAGTTCAAACTGGTCGAAATCTTTAGCGATAGACATCAAGAAGTTATTACAGCAATTATTTGAGGAATACGGGAATCAACATCTTGGGAAGAGTTATGCCCTGTTTAGCTTGTTGTTTGAACTGGTCACAACATTCTATAGAAGACTACCTCAAACGAAAATGGAAGTCAAAAAAGGTGCTAAAGCTTCTACCATGAAGTATAAAGAAAACTTAGAACAGTTAGATCGTATCTTTACTTATGTAGAAAATCATTATGAAGAATCAATTACGTTAGAGGAGATAGCAAAATACAGTGGGTTTAGCTCTTATTATTTTACACGCTTTTTTAAAGCCAATACGGGTACGACTTTTATGAGTTTTTTGACTGAGTATCGTATTAATCAAGCAAAGTTTATTTTAGCCAATGAAAAAGTTCCTATGATCGAAGTCGCTGAAAAATCTGGTTTTGCTAGTGTGAAGACCTTTCATCATGTGTTTAAAGAGCAGGTGGGGATTTCACCGTTGAAGTATCAGAAGATGATTATAGAATAAAAGACAGCAAGTAGAGTAAGTCATTTTACTCTACTTGCTGTCTTTTGATGGAAAATTGGTATAGCAAGTATCACTGAAAAATAGCCTTCATTAAATTGAAGGGAAAAAATAGCACCCTCATATTGATGGATCGTTTTTACAACAGAAGTGAGTCCATGTTTTTTATAGAATTTTTTTGAATTTATTGATTTCTCAGCTGTTTTTTTCAACTTATCTTGAGGCCTAGTTGCATTTGTCAAATTAATATAAAGCTGATGTTCTTCTTTTTTTATCAATACATATAAATTTTTTTCTTCTCCTTTTTGGCTTTCTTTTATAGCGTATTCAGATAGAACAGACAAACAATGAAGAAAGTCGATCAAACGAATTTGGATCTCATTTTCTTCTATGTTATTAGGGATATTTAGACGAAGCTTTATCTGTTGAGTATCGCAATGCTCGATCAGATAAAGCAACAGTCCTTGAACCGATGGAATAGAAATATTTCCAAGTTCAGCATACGGATCTTCTTCTAAAACATCTTTTGAATAATCAGTGATGGAGGCAATGTAAGTTAGCGCTTTTTGCGATTGATCTTGTTCGAGATAATCCGCTAAACTTAGCAAGATATTCCGATAATCATGTCTAAATTCGTCTGAAACAGTAATTTTTTCCAATTCTTGGTTGTATTGTTCAAAGAGTACTTCCTTTTTTAATTGTTGCTGATAGTATTTACTATATGAATAAGTAGTCGTGTAGACAATCAAGTTTAATGTAAGTAATAAAAACGTTAGGTAAAGAAATGACTCCACAAAAAAATGTTGTCCTGCTAATTGTTTAAGCAAAGAAAAAATTGTAAGAAAAAAAAGAGCAATCATTGATTGAAATTTATAGCTTTTGGGAATATGTAAAATAGAATCACTAATCAAGTAAGTTTTATCAACTTTTATGACAATTAAAATCAATAAAAACAGAATTATTTGTTGTCCAATTAATGATAAAGGCACGAGCATTTGGCGTTGACCTACATCAATATAGTTTAGTTGAAATAGAAAATTCACTAGATCATATGTAAAAAGCCAAGGAATCATTGCCAATGATTTAATCAAAAAAAGTGTTAAAGACATCAAAATCCAACTACCTGTAAAACGTATTATAAAAATAGCTAAAGCGGTATAAAAGATAAATAATGTAGTAAAGATAAAAGATGTTCTAATAAAAAAACTAATCAAGATGATTGAAGCTAGTAGAATAGATAGTATAATGGATTGTTTTGTGTCAATATATTTCTTATGAAGTAGTGCCCAGACAATTTGGAGATAATTAATAGCAAATAATTCTGTTGCTAAATAAGGTTCCATAAATGTTTACTCCTTTGAGTCAATTTGTTTCATCATATCAAAAAGTTTAAAAAGTCACAATTTATAACTAGTTACTAAAGGTATAAATTCTAACTAAATAGCTAATAAAAACAAAAAATGTAGGAATACGAGTGCAAGACTCATTTTCCTACATTTTTATTTAGATATAAACTGTTGTCCTGACATCTTTGGTACTGAAAAACTAACAATGAAAAAAGGCTCTTTTTTTGCGATTTGGTAACTTGCTTTTTTATAATTATCGATCAGTTTAGCTAGAATGTGCAACCCTTTTCCTTGGTGGTTTTCTTTTGTTGAAAAATTATTTTGTAGCAAGGATTGTAGTGAAATATCTTTATCCGTGGTATAGGTATTTTTTACGACTATTTTTACAAAATTCGGGTCACCAGTAATCACTATTTCAATCAGCTTGAGCTCTGTCTCCTGAACAGCTTCATAGGCATTATCTAATACAATAGAAAAGCAGCGAATGAAGTCAACGATATTCATATCGATATCTGTCAATTTTTCCGTTACTTGGATCTTTAACTGAATATCTGTTTCTGAACAACGTTTGAGAAAACTAGTCAACAGACCTTGGATTGGTGGATTATGGATCACCGCAATCGTTTTATACATGTTTGGTGTCAGCTGTGAGTTTGAATAATCAATAATCGTATGGAGTAAATGAAGCGCTTCTTGGGTATCGTTAATTTCTAAATAGGAAGTCAGACCGATCAACAGTTGTTTATAATCATGGCGAAACTCATTTGAACGGTTGATTTTTTCCCTTTCTTGTTCGTATTTTGCATTAAGAATATGAATATATTGTTGCTCATTTTTACGTTTAACAATAAGTAGAATATTCCAGCTGAGAAATGCGGTGAAACAGATAATGATAAAAGTACTGTAAAAAAATGGAGCGGAATAACCTTCTGAAACACTCAATTGTTGTAGGCAAACCGTTATGGCTAAGAAAAATAAAAGTAAAATAGAAAGTAAACGATATTTTTTAGGCAGCAAATGAATAGTCGCTGTTATTTTGAATCGTTTATTTAAATAATTAGCGTAAAGTAATAGGAAATAAAAAACGAATTGCTGCAGGAAAATAAAAAACTTTAAATAGGTTGAATAGGTCTCAATAGAAATCCAATTGTTGATAAGTAAAATATCCCAAAGATCCAGTGTTACAAGCCATGAGGCTAAAACAATCGAATTCTCAAAACTTAAAAATAAAGCTGGGACCACCCAATTTTGAAGTTTCTTTACGTGAAAAAAAAATTGTAGAAGAAAAAAAGGAATTAATAGTAAGACAATAAAGTGATCATCTGTAAAAAGGCCAATAATCAACTGAATAGCTAAAATAGTACTTAGTATCATTGTTTCCTTAAAGGACAGGATTTTTTTATAAGCAAACAACCAAAGCAACTGCAAAAGATTGAGAGCTAGTAATGAAACGAAAAATGGTCTATCTAACATAATGATACTCCTGTAACCCCTTTTTTACTTTATCAATGATTCTAGTTCCTACAAAAAGATCCTGATCACCAGCAAATGTGATTGTACCATTTTTCCGGTTAATGGTTGAGATATTTTCAAGATTGATTATGTACGACTGAAGCGATGAAAATAAGTAAGGTTGCTTCAAATTATTTTTGATTTTCCCAATTTTCCCTTCTATGATCAATTCTTCCGAAAGAGTTTTGATCAGAACCCGACTTTTCAATCCTTTCAACGATTCAATATACAAAATTTCCTTACAATTAATATAAATAGACTCGTAACCATTCATAAATGTTGTAATATCTTGATCTTGCCTCCAAGCTGATTTAGTTAGACTTTCAACCTTCATAAGAACAGTTTCAATGGTTGCTTTCAACTCAGTTGAGTCGACTGGATTTTTTACAAGATAGCCAAGTGGAAAAATATCACTATTGATGATCGAAATTGCTTTGTCTTCAAAACTAGTCAGAAAAATAATAGTACATTTTGTATTAATTTTTCGAATTTGCTTCGCTAAATCAATCCCCGAATATTGTGTTTTCAAATCAATATCTAAAAAGAAAATATCATTATCAGAAATAGTCAATGTTGGAATATCTTCCATAAAAAGTAAGTGATTATCTAAAGGAGACAAGTTGTAGTTAAAAGTGTTTGAATGATAATTTTCAATATAATGAATAATTCGTTTCCTATAAAGATTATCATCTTCAACCACATAAATTGTTGTAGTATGTGTCATTATTATCCTCCTTGAAATAAATAAATAAATTTAAAAATATTTTTAATATATTCTAGAATAGAATGATAGAAAAAGAAAGGTCTTTATAGATTAAAAATGAAAAAGGCTGTATATGTAACGAGATAGCGCTTACTTGCTATTTTTTGATTGAATAAAAATAAAATTTATACATAAAAAAGTTAAATGTAACTTGGTAGCGCTTACTTGTTGTTTTATTTGTTATTAGGTAATTGTACTATGAATGAGTTCATTGATAAACAAATACGAACGGCTTAAATAAAAACAAGCTATTTTTCAATGCAAGATCAAATGAGCCCATGTAGTTTTTATGTTTAGAAAGGAAGTTAAAATGATTGTGCAATTAAACAAAATCAAAAAATACGTTAAATATGTTTTCGTTACTTTTATTCTGTTCGTTTTCTCACCGATTCATTCAGTTGCTGCCGATAAAGAACCAGATCCATTAGGCTTTGTTGTTCAAGCAATTAGACCAGATACTCAAATCGAAACCAATAAATCTTATTTCTTTATAGAAACGCAACCTGATGAGACACAAGTATTGAAAGTCAAAGTCAAATCAACTCAAAAAGATCCTATTAAAATAAAAGCATTTATTGCCAACGGGACAACAGGTTCAACAGGAAATATTGAGTATGACGAACCGACAAAAGATTTAGATGAAAGCTTAAAACATCCATTAACAGAATTTGTCAAAATTGATGAGCCTGAAATCACATTAGAAAACTTTCAAGAAAAAGTGGTTGAATTATCTGTGATACCACCAAAAGAAAGTTATACAGGAATCAAGCTAGGTGCTGTTGTTTTTCAAACAGTAGAAGACAAAGAACAAACCAAAACACAAACGATCTCTAGTAAATACCAATACAAAATTGGTTTGATTACAACTGAAACAGGGGAAGAATATGAAAATGCTAAAAAACTAGAACTGATATCAGCCAAACTTGGGTTGAAATTAGGTCGTAAACAAGTAGCCGCTGTTATACATAATCCAGAACCAAAAATAGCTGATAATTTAAAAATTGAAGCGACGGTAACCAAGAAAGGCTCAGACACAGTTCTAAAAAAACAAACAGTAGAAAACGCTCGGATGGCCCCTAATAGCACATATGAATTTTCAGTAGATTGGGGAGTAGACGCTATTGATCCAGGTGAATATACCTTAAATGTTCATGCTCAAAATGATGAAGAAGATTGGAAATGGCAAAAAGACTTCAGTGTTTCAGCTGAAAAAGCAAAAAAAATGAATGAAGAAACAGTGTTCAAAATAGAATCACCTGATTGGCTACCTTATGTCGTTGGGTTAGCGATTAGTTCGCTTGTATTAGTCGTTGTCATTTTGACTGTTAGAAATAAACGCTGGAAAAAAATGATTCGTGAACGTACCAAGAGAAGAAAAGTAAAACAAGCGAAAAGAAAGGAAGTAGAACAAGGGAAAAGTAAAAAGAACAGACAAATGAAGGAGTGAAACTAGTGAATCCAGGGCATAACAAAATAAGAAAAAAACAATTAATCTCAATAATACTCTTTTTCAGTCTAACCACCTTTTTTGCGCCAACAGTATCGGCGAATCAAACAGGTGAAGCAGATGTTGGCATCACGTTTAAAAAAATGGAAGACGATACGCCAGCCCCACATGATAACACCCTTACAGCTGACAAACCTAAACCAATCAATAATCGGGTTAAATTACCAAATACTGGAGAAACGGTGAAGCAGTTATCATTATTGATCAGCGGGATGATTCTGATTGTAATCAGCTTTGCGATTATTTTAGATAAACAAATCAAGGTGAGCAGTGAGTAATAAATTTGAAAATAACAGAGATACTTGAGTTTAAACGAAGGAGAATAATTTTATGAGAGTCTATATTTGGCTTTATATATTAGGAGCATGTGGCACAATTTCTTTAGGAATGTTCCTTTTCTCCTTAAATCGAGACAGTATTTTATTAAAAAAATTAAAATTGAAAAAATCAAAAATATTGATAAATTGGCTATTATTAGCTGTATCGATTACCTGTTTCCTTTTGATGATTTATGCATTTATCTATATTCAAAAACAAATAAACATCTTTAATTTAACATAATTACATTATGCTATTTCAACAGTTTACTATGATAACTTCCTCAAATATAAAATACGTTAGGAGAAAATCATGAATAAAAAAGTATTAGGAACATTAGTTTTAGGTTTATCAATTGGGGCGGTATTATTACCACAAGCTGCACAAGCTGCAGATAGAGAAGCAAATACAGGAGTAGGTATTGGATTTAGCAATGATGATCCTAATACAATTATCCCTGGACCTTATGATGAAGCTTTGAGCTTAATCAACAAGCCAACTGCTTTCAAATTTGGTACTGAAAATGAAGCAAGCGCACTTAGCTCTGTTTATTACCAACAAGTTGCAGGTAAACAATACATCGCAGTATACGAAGATCGTGATGACAAAGATCAAACAAACTGGAAATTGAATGCTAAATTATCACCACTTGTAAGTACAACTGATGCAACTAAAAAATTAGAAGCTACTATGACAATGAATTCAGCAAATATCTCAACATTTAGTTTAGATGATCAAAGAGATGCAGAAACTGGTAAATTACCAAATACTATTGAGGCTTTACCAGCATTAACAAAATACACTGAAGAAAAAGTTAAAGGCGTAACTAAAGTAACTCTTAAAGCTGGCGAAAATGGTAGTTCAGATATTTTAGTTGGTACAAAACCTGGTAAAAAAGGTTTTGCTTCTGAAATTAGAAATGTACAATTAGCTGTAACTGCTGGTCAAAAAGAAGAAACAAACGGTAAACAATTTACTGGTACTGTTAGCTGGTCTTTAGAAGATACAATCTAACATATTTATAGAATACACGAAAAAATAAAAAAACATAATAAATACTACTTTATCTTTGAGGGAAGTTATCGTAGTAAACTGTTGAAAAAAACATTTTGGAGGAATATTTTATGAATAAAAAAATAATAGCAAGTATCGTAGTAACAATGACTTTTGGAGCAGCTTTATTACCAGCTGTAGCCAATGCTGATGAGTTAAAATCGGATGTAACTGTAAATGTTCAAGGAGGAACAGGAGAAGGGCCGACAGAAGAAGATATATCAGAAAAACCAGCACGAGATGGAGAATTTATTATTAAAGCAGTTTCTGATTTTAATTACCCTTCTGTTCCTTTAGGTGAAACAAGATCAGCAACAATCGCGAAAGATAAAGCTTATGGGATTGAAGTTGTAGATGTAACGGGAAATGGGACTGGTTGGAATGTAAGTGTATCGATGGATTCATTTAAAATTAAAGATAAAGAAAATGAAGGTGAAGATTTAAAAGGCTGGGAATTAACTATTCCTACGGCTGAAGTTACATCAAAAAGTGCGTCGATCCGTCCTGAAAATACGCCAACTGGACAAAAAGCAACTATATCTGGCGAGCTATCTAGCATAGTTTTTAAAGCTGATGAGGGTAAGGGAATGGGACGATATACAAATATTTTCGAACGTTTCGCAGAAAATCAAGAATCAACGAGAACGACTGGGGTTCAGTTATCTATTCCTAATACTGCACGTAAAGCATCTTATATTGGAAAATTAAATTGGAGATTAACAAATACACCTAACTAAATTGGAAGAAAAATTTAATTATTATATCAAATATGGAAGGATAGATAATAGTGAAATCAACATGCTTAAAAGTAGCTTTGGCGGGTGCTTTCTTATTAATAGTCTACGATGGTAAAACAAGTTTAGCAGTAACCACGGATGCTTTGAAAGCGGATGTTGATGCTGTAGTTATCGAGGGGAAAGAAAATCCTGTACCGCCATTATTTGGTCAAGATCCAGAAGATCCAACCAATAACGGTACGAACAGTTCTGGGTTGTTGAAAATTGATCGAGTACCGAATTTTAGTTTCGGTAAAGTTGTTAGAAGTGGGTTGTACCAAGAAGAAAAAGCAATCAATTCTAATCCATATATTCAAATATCAGACTTAAGGGGAAGTCTGGGTGGTTGGACATTGTATGCAAAAATATCTAATTTTGTCTCTGAGCCGACAACAGATAATCAAAAAAAATACTTATTAAGTGGAGCTAGTTTATCTTTAAACAAAGGTGATATTCAGGAATACAACTCTGAATATGCAGCACCTCCCAAAAGTCATTCTGTTTCACTAAATAAATATCAACAAAAAGTAATGTCGGCTGATAAAAACACTGGTCAAGGAGTTTGGGCAACCAGATGGAAAAGTGAAAAAATGGTAAATGACTATATAACATTAGACGTTTTACCTGGTGCAGCCAAGGCTGGAAGAGATTATACTGCCACCATTTTTTGGCAATTAGCGGATGTTCCAAATACAGAAAACTAGATGGAGAGTAATTAATGACATTTTTTAAAACGATAAAGTGCTGTTTTGGAGCACTGTTGCTTGTTGCATTCTTTTACGTAGGCGAAGCAGCAGCTGCTGATGGCATGGGCTATTCAGCAAAAGCAATTATTCCAGAAAATCAAATTGATAAAAGTAAAACTTATTTTGATTTGAAAATGACACCAGGACAAAAGCAAAATGTAGAATTAGAACTTAAAAGTAGCAGTTCAGAAACATTAAATTTAGCGGTAGAACCATATATGGGCACAACGAACCAAAATGGAGAATTAGAGTACAGCATTGAACCAGAAAAAAATGATTCAACGTTGGTTTACCCAATTACTAGATTGATTTCTGGAAAGCAAAAAGTTTCACTTGCACCGAAAGAAACCAAAAGAGTTACTTTTAGTTTGAAAATGCCAAAAAAAGCGTTTGAAGGAAAAATAGTCGGAGGCTTTAATATATATGATGAAGCAAACGATAGCAAAGAAGATTCAGTATCAAAGAAAAATGATGTTCAAATCAAGAATGTCTTCTCAGTTGTGATTGGCATTCAATTAAGAGAGAGTTTGGATAAAATTAAACCCGAACTCAAACTAAATGCAGTTAAAGCTGATTTATTCAATTATCGCACAGCAATTACTGCAAATATCCAAAACACTAAGCCTAATTTTGTTAGTGAATTAACGCTAAAAGCCAAAATTAGAAAAAATGGGTCAAAAAAGGTAATCTATGAAGCAGAAAAATCAGAAATGGCGATGGCACCTAATTCTAACTTTGATTTTCCAATTTCATTAGAAAACCAAGAATTGACAGCAGGTAGTTATGAATTAGAAATTAGTGCAAATTCAAAAAATGGCGAATGGAAATTCACAAAAAAATTCAGAATTTCAGAAGAAGATGCGATGCGATTAAATGAAGAAGCTGTTGAAATTGAGACTAAGCCAAATAATAATTTCCAAACAATTATTATTGTATTAGTTTGTTCGGTTCTATTTTTCTTGTTGATAGTTATATTTTTGCTGTGGCGTCGTAAAAAGTAAGTTCATTTTAATTAATAAACAGATTCGTTGAAAACAAACAAGAGGATAAATAATTCAATAATCGTTACATCTATTCATAAATGAAATGATTGTTAATTCCTTACCGTAATAGTAGAAAGACTATAATTTAAAAAATTAGTTAAGATGTTCATTTTTATAAAGAGCTTAAAGCGGAAAAGAACGTATGGTGATAGAAGAATACTATTTAATTTTATCGTGTCATTCATTCCTATAATTGCCAATGCTTAGTAAAGGAGTGGTTTTTTGAAAAAAATATGTTTGTATAGTATAGGCATTGTATTAAATCTGTTGTTTTTATTTGGCGTACCTGAATACACATATGCACTTGATTCTGTAAGTATTTGGGGCTGGGGGAATGATTTTGGTCTTTCACAAAATAATCTCAGGACAAAAGAATATCTTTTGAATAATAATGGGATTGCTAACGGCTACATTTTAAATTCAAGTAATCAAGTGGTTAAAGATGAATTTTATATTGGTGATGCTGTGACCTTAGGCTATTTTGGAAGTGATATTTTTGCAGATGTCTCAGTGGCTGGGAAAGTACCTGATAGGGGTAGTTATTCTTTGGATAAAGGTGATATAATCCATGTAAAAAATATAGGTGTTTATAAAGGCAAAGCATTAGAAATTGTAATGAAGGTTGAGGCAAGTAACAGATCTTTTTTGAGGCTAAAGAATGATCGTAATATATCTCCATTAGAGTATAGTGTCACGAATAATATTCAACAGTCATATGACATTAGTTATCACGTGATTGAACAAATAACCAAAGAAAACATACCAGGATTAAAAGTACTCTTTCCTGTTGATATTACTGACCGTTATAAGAAAATACCAGACGGCAAAAATAGATCAGCGACTTTGTTTTCACCGAATTCAAAATTTATTATGAAGGAAGGGGATTTGGGATTAGCTGGTTTGTATAGAAAGCCTAGTAAAGCTGATTCTGCTACTCACTTTGTTCAACAAAATGTTAAAGGTGGCGGTGAAGGTCCGGCAAGTATTAACAGTATTAGTGTATATAGTGATGCAAGTGAATCAATAGCTATCGGTCTATATAATCCTGATGAGAATCCACCGTACGCTACAAATTTTTTACTTTTTGATCCGAATGTAGAGAACTTTAGCGCACAAAGTTATAGCAATGTTAAACTGGAATATGTTGATAATAAAAAAGGACAGTTAGATTTTACAATAAAACAGAATCTACCGTATCAAGCACTAGATGTCTACTTTCCACAAGAATTAGTTTTAGATTATTCTAAAGAGACGGCGGATTTAAGTTTAACAGAACCAGATATTACTTTCGAAGATAAGAAAATTAATCGCAATGAGTATGAATATAAAAATGGGAAATTTATTTTTAGTAACACTTTCTTAATGAAATATCATGCTGACGCTGAGAAGAAAAATAGTTATCTTAACATAGAATTTACTAGTAAAATCGATTATAACACGAAACAAACAATGGCACATCATCAGTCCAATAGTAAAAATTTTGAGTATGTCTTTCCAATTCATAGCAAATCTAAAAGTATAAATCCAGCAAATCAAAGTATTATTGAATCTACGGAGGCAGATTTTTTTAAAAATGTTACTGTCTCATATCCTTTAGAGCTAAAAGCGACAGATTTAAAAGGCAAAGTAAACTTAGATTCTACGATTAGTGATTATGGTATATCTGAATTTGTTGATAATATATCAAGCAACTTTCCTAATGATAGTGCAAAAATAATCGTAAAAAATAATCAACTGAAATTTGATACTTTAGGCCCAATTGATGTTCCATTCATACTAAAAAGCACATTATTGAATGTAGAGCAGGAATTTATTGCCAAAGTGACTGTTGTGTCTGAACCAATTACTTCAGAGTATTTTGAAAATCAAGCATGGCTAATTAATGAAATAAATAAACAATTTGCGAGCAAAGGAAAGAAGATTGATGTTAATCTCTATATGCGAGACTTATTAGAAATTAAATCAATCGTCAATCGAACAGGAGCAGATTTTAACGGACAACACATTCCAAAAACAATTGCTTCACTTAAAAATTTAGAAGTAATAGATTTGGGAAGTAAACGTCTAATTGGAACGTTACCAGAAGAATTAGGGCAACTATCCAAACTGAAAAAACTATCAATATTTGGTAATACTTTTTCTGGAGAGATTCCTAGATCGTTATCTAAATTAGAAAATCTTGAGTCGCTGACTCTGGGTGATAATAACTTGAGTGGAACGGTTCCCCCAGGATTAGAGAAATTAGCTACACTAAAGCAGGTTTATCTAAATAAAAATCAATTGATTGGCAGCATTCCATTATTTGATTTAGGTCCATTTTCAAACTTTGATATAGGAGAAACTCAGCTAACGTATAATGAAAATAAAAGCCCAAGTTTTATTAGTAAGGTAGCACAGTATAAACAATCGTTTGTTGTAGGAACGGACAGCTTATCTTTGACTAGTAATATAAATCTAGCAATTACAAGTAATGGAACAACTATAAAACCATTTGATCCTACTGATAGAGGTTTTCTTAACCTACAGGCACAAAAAAAGAATATGACAAATGTTGAACTATATTCGGGACATACCTTCAAAATCATCCACAAGAAGAGTGGCAAAATATTGTATGATGGGCTAGCAGTAAAGACTAAAGAAATAAAAGTTGACTCTGGTGAAATTTACCAAGTTGTGATGGACAATGCAGATAAAAATCCAAATAATATCACTGAATTTGAAACAAAACTTCGCGAATATAAACTAAGCGGGGTGCCAAAAAATTTATCCTTGGATCTAAAATTAGGTGAGTTGGACTATGAACCAATAAAAATTTCAAGTAAAGATACTCTAAGCATTTTTGATAATCGTTTAAATAGCAAATGGCAATTAAAAGTTAAAGCTAGTGAACTAAAAAGTGTAACGAGAACAATGTCGGGGAGTTTCTATTATAAATCAGCAACTGGATCAACAGTAGCTATTCCAGCTGATAATTCTTTTAAAACAATCGAAAGTGGAAAGAGCGATCCAGCAACAGGTACGATTGATGTATCAAAAGATTGGAATGACAAGCAGGGGTTATTTTATAAACAGGGGAACACTGGTAATTATAAAGATGCATATGCTGGAAAGCTTGAATGGCAGATAGTTGACGCGCCAACAGGGTAATAATTGAGTTGCTGGAAAAAAGAAACTGAAATATTTTATTTAATTAATCCATTTATCTCAGTTTGGATAGGGCATTAATACAATGCTATTGCAATTTCAAAATAAAATATACAAAATCATGAAAAGCCTAGAGAATTATTTCTTTAGGTCTTTTTTTAAAAAATATAATTGTGATTAGAAAGCGCATTCTTGTTGTTTTTTTTATCTTTGATTAAGAGTATTATACATATAATGAAATGAAAAATCGGTAAAAAAAGAATATAATTTCGAGTTGTTGTTTCGTTATTATTTAAACCAAAAATATATTTTATCAGGAATGGGGAGGGCAAATCATGTATACGATTGGATACTTGATAGAAAAAGAACAAGAGGTAAATGCTCATTTAAATTTTTTGACAGCTAAAGGCTGGAGTTTATCGGAAATCAATATAAGAGAACAATTCGTGTATCAAGAGAATTTTGATGCTATTATTATATGTGAAGATAATATGTCTGAGGCTTGTTTTTGGTTAATGGAACTAAAAAAAAATGTAAACGTACCTATTTATTTATTATCAGCAATCGATGAGTCTCGTTCAAACATTGTCTATCTACAACTAGGAGCACAAGCCTGTTTTTCTATGAAGATGGAAGCAGAGGAACTTTACTATACGTTAACGAATTTACTTAGCCATTATTCAAATAAAAGTAGCCCTCTATCAACGAAGACATCGACCTCATCTAAGCAAAAAGAAATAGAGTTAATCCCTAGAAATTTAAGTGTGCTGATCGATGGAATAATAGAGGTGGCTTTGACTAAAAAAGAATATAATGCATTAGAGATGTTATACAATAGTCCAGGACAAACGATTTCTTATAATGAGCTTAAAGAAAAATTATGGAATTCTGAAATGAATGTTGAAGATAAAAACTATCGAGTCGCCAATATTATGTTCCATTTACGAAATAAAATCGAAATAAGTGTAACCAATCCAAGATTCATCAAAACCGTTCGTTCTAAAGGATACATGTTAGATATAAAATAGAACAAACAGAAGAGCCCGAAACTGAGGGCTTTTTTTTATGATGAAAACTTGCATTTTCTTTTATTTGATGTTATTCTTATCACCATCAAAGAGTAATGATTACGATTTAGAAAGAGGTGAAAGGAAAAATGGCTAAAAAATCAAAAATCGCCAAAGCAAAACAGCAACAAGCATTAATCGAAAAATATGCTGAACAACGCATTGAGTTAAAAGCAAATAAAGACTATGCAGCTTTAGCAAAATTACCAAAAGATTCCAATCCAAATCGCTTGAAAAACCGTGATTTGATCGATGGACGACCAAGAGCATACATGCGTAAATTCGGTATGTCTAGAATCAATTTTAGAACATTAGCGCATCAAGGACAAATTCCTGGTGTACACAAAGCAAGCTGGTAATGATTAACTAGTAACCGACAAATAGACGCAAAGAGGTGATAGGATGGAGAAACAAGATCTTTCAAGTGCACGCAGAAGATTGAAGTGTACGAACCGAAAAACAAGAAAACGCGCATTAAAAATTATTCAGCAATATAAACGGGAACAAAGACATCGAGTGATGGCTTCTGGTAGTGTTGGGTAAGTGTTTTACTAATCGAATGAGAAAATGAAGTTCTTCCTTTTTAGTATAGAAGGGAAGGGCTTTTTTGTTTTTGTTGAGATTATTAGGATTGTAAAGTTGTTTTGATTTAAGCTGTCCCATTTCTATGGTGTGGCTAATTTGGAGTGATTGAAACCTTTCTCCTTTAGATTGCTAAGCGCTGTCTAAAGTCAGTTTTATGTGAGGCGTTTGGTGATTCGCAAGTAAGGAAACTTCGCTCCCTTAGGTCGCCTTGTACTGTTCAACATCAGCTCTGGCAAAGCCAGTCGAGTGATTCGCAAGTAAGGAGACAACGCTCCTTTTAGTCGCCTTGTACTGTTCATCATCTGCTCTGGCGAAGCCAGTCGCAGTGATGAACAGCAATATCCAGGAACTTTTCAACTGGAATCTAGGAAGAAAGCTCTTTCATAATTTTGTATAGTAATAGTGTAGAAGTGGAACCGTTTTATTTTTCCACAAAATAATATGAGTAGATTACTGGAGGTTTTTTGATGACGTTGAAAGTAGGAATTATTGGTTGCGGCGGGATTGCGAATGGGAAACATTTACCAGCACTTGCACAGGTTAAGGAAGTGGAGTTAGTTGCTTTTTGTGATTTAATCAGTGAGCGGGCAGAAGAAGCGAAGATGCATTATGGGACATTAACAGCTAAGACATTTACCAATTACCAAGAAATGCTTGAAGAAATGGACTTGGATGTTGTTCATGTTTGTACACCAAACAGCACCCATGCGGAATTATCGATTGCAGCAATGGAAGCGGATTGTCATGTGATGTGCGAAAAACCAATGGCAAAAACATCCGCTGAAGCACGGAGTATGATCGAAGCCGCAAATAAAACAGGAAAAAAATTAACGATCGGTTATCAAAATCGTTTTAGAAAAGATGCGACCTATTTACATGAAGTCTGTGATGAAGGCGAGTTAGGGGATATTTACTTTGCGAAAGCCCATGCCATTCGCCGTCGTGCAGTGCCAACTTGGGGTGTTTTCCTTGATGAAGAAGCCCAAGGTGGCGGACCGTTGATCGATATCGGGACTCATGCGCTGGATCTGACGCTATGGATGATGGACAATTATAAACCCAAATATGTTGTAGGAAAAGCGTATCATAAATTGTCTGAAACAGAAAATGCAGCCAATGCTTGGGGCTCTTGGAATCCTGAAAAATTCACTGTTGAAGATTCAGCATTCGGCTTTATCATGATGGAAAATGGCGCGACAATCTTTTTAGAATCTAGCTGGGCATTGAATAGTTTGGATGTAAAAGAAGCAAAAACAACTCTTCACGGTACGAAGGGCGGAGCTGATATGAATGATGGATTGACGATCAACGGAGAAGATCACAGTACGCTTTTTGAAAAGAAAATCGAATTAGAACCAGGCGGTGTTGATTTTTATGATGGAGCCGGCGACAAGCCGGAAGTGTTAGAAGCACAATCATGGATTGATGCAATTATCAATGATACAGAACCTGTTGTTAAACCAGAACAAGCCTTGGTTGTGACAGAAATTCTTGAAGCAATTTACAAAGCATCCGAAACGAATCAACCTGTATTTTTCAATTAACTCAAGATTATCTAGCTTCATGAGCCAGCATCTCGTAAAAAAAGATAAAATATGAATGTGACAAAAAACATCACAGTCATATTTTCCTATTTTTCGTCGATGCTAAACGGCTCATTCAGCTTTTAAATTAGGGGGAAAAAACGATGATCCAAGTCACAGTCTGGAATGAATTCCGTCATGAAAAAACAGATGAAGCTGTAAAAAAGGTTTACCCAGATGGCATTCATCAACAAATCGCACAATTTTTAAAAGAAGATGATTTTTCAGTACGAACCGCTACCTTAGATGAACCAGAGCATGGCTTAACAGAAGAAGTTCTAGCAAATACCGATGTCTTGATTTGGTGGGGACATGTTGCCCACCAAGAAGTTTCTGATGAGATTGTGCAACGCGTCTATCAATGTGTGTTGGAAGGGATGGGCTTAGTCGTCCTTCATTCAGGTCATATGTCAAAAATTTTCATGAAACTAATGGGCACATCGTGCGATTTAAAATGGCGAGAAGCACAAGAACATTGCCGCATCTGGACTGTAGCGCCAAGCCACCCCATTGTTGAAGGAATCGGTGAGTATATAGAGCTTGAAAAAGAAGAAATGTACGGCGAACATTTTGATATTCCCACACCAGATGACTTGATTTTTATCAGTTGGTATCCAGGCGGAGAAGTCTTTCGCAGTGGTTGTACCTACCATCGCGGCAACGGAAAGATCTTTTATTTTCAGCCAGGTCATGAAACGTATCCTTCTTATTATAATAAAGAAATCCAAAAAGTAATCAAAAACGGTATCCGCTGGTGTCAACCAACGCAAAATGCTTATCCAAATTACGGGCACCATGAACCTTTAGAATCTATTGCAAACAAGAAAGGAAATGAACAATGAAATTAGGTGTATTTACTCCATTATTCAATAATTTAAGCTTTGAAGAAATGATCGATACAGTCTCAAAAGCAGGACTAGAAGCAGTTGAAATCGGCACAGGCGGCTCGCCAGGAAATGCTCATTTAGATATCGATAAACTATTAGCAAGTTCAGATGCGAGAAAAGAGTATTTAGCGAAACTTGAGGACAAAGGCTTAACGATCAGTGCATTAAGCTGTCATAATAATCCTATTTCTCCACTAAAAGAAACGGCCCAAGAAGCAGATCAACTATTGCAAAAAACGATCAAACTAGCTTCTTTAATGAACGTATCAGTCGTCAATGGCTTTTCTGGTGTCTCAGGAGGAAACCCAACCGACACACAAGTCAATTGGCCCGTTTTACCTTGGCCGACAGAATACGATGATAACTACAATTACCAATGGGAAAAGAAATTGATCCCTTACTGGAAAAATATCAATACCATCGCAGAAGATGCTGGAGTGAAAATCGGCATCGAATTGCATGGCGGTTTCTTATGTCATACACCTTATACGATGTTAAAACTCCGTGAAGCAACAGGCAAAGCAATCGGCTGTAATTTAGATCCAAGTCATTTATGGTGGCAAGGCATCGATCCAGTTGCAGCAGTGAAAATTTTAGGTGAAGCGGGTGCAATTCATCATTTCCACGCAAAAGATACGTATTTAGATCAAGACAATATCAATATGCACGGGTTAACGGATATGCAGCCATATGGGAATGTCAAAACCCGTGCGTGGACGTTCCGCTCAGTTGGATGCGGTCATGATTTAAAAGTTTGGTCAGACATTATTAGCGCACTTAGAATTTATGGATACGATTATGTTTTAAGTATTGAACATGAAGACCCGATCATGTCAACAGAAGAAGGCTTAAACAGAGCGATTACTAATTTGAAAAGTATTATGATTAAAAAACAACCTGCGGAAATGTGGTGGGTATAATTAAGGAAACAACGCTCCATAAGTAGCCTTGTACTGTTCAACATCGACTCACTGTGTTCCTCGTGGTTCACAGCAAAGCTGAACGAAGCGTTTAGCTCTCAAGAAACCAAGTAGGTACTGAGCAACATCAGTTCATTGCATTCACTGTGTTTTACAGCAATTAGGAATCTGAATGTGGAACGCTTTTTGTTCCATATGAAGATTGTCTATTTTCCTGGAGAGCTGCTTCGTGAAGCTGGATGAAACAAAAGCTGAGTAGGCTGCTCAGACTTTGAGCAGTAGAATGAGAAAAATATAGCGATGCTTTTTATCGCGGATTTTTCTTATCTACTGTCGAAAAGTCTAGCCTGCAAAGCTAGACGTCAAAGAGAAGAACGCAACTGTTTCTAATCTACTCTTTCACTACCCAAGACCATTCACATTCTACTATAGAAAGGACTCAAAAAATGACAGCAATCAATTTTGCCGTAATCGGCTATGGCGGTATGGGATCATACCATATCCATAATATTATGCCTAATGAAAACGAACGAATCCATGTCGTTGGAACCTACGATATTTCAGGCGAACGTCAAAAAATTTCCAGTCAACACAAGCATAAAATTTACCATTCACTAGAAGATGTCCTAACCGATGAAACGATCGAAGCAGTGTTGATCGCTACGCCAAATGATTCACATAAAGATCTAGCGGTCCAAGCATTGAAAGCTGGAAAACATGTTGTCTGTGAAAAACCAGTCACCATGAATGTAGAAGAATTGGACGAAGTGCTAAAGGTCGCTAAAGAGACAGGTCAAACCTTTATGGTTCATCAAAACCGACGCTGGGACCCTGATTTTTTGATCACACGAGAATTATACAAAATACAACAAATCGGAGAATTATTCCAAATCGAATCACGGGTTCAAGGAGCGAATGGCATCCCGGGTGATTGGCGTCATGAGTTAAAACATGGCGGTGGTATGCTTTTAGATTGGGGTGTCCATTTATTAGATCAACTATTATTTTTAGTGGATAGCCGAATCGAAAAAGTATCTGCCGATTTAAGCTATATTCTTGGCGATGAGGTGGATGATGGATTTATCACGTATATTATTTTTGAAAATGGCATCCGAGCAATTATCGAAGTTGGGACAACTAATTATACAAAATTACCTCGCTGGTATTTAAAAGGAACCCAAGGAACAGCCGTCATCCAAGATTGGGATCTTTCTGGTGAGATGATCGTTGATTCAGGCAAGAAAAATATCCAAGCACCAAAACCAATTCAAGCAGGCGTTGGTTTGACTAAAACCATGGCACCACCATCAGAAGAAGCAACCGAGACAGTACCATTGCCAAAGGTTTCTGCAGAATATGATACGTTTTATAAAAATTTTTATAAAGTTGTTAGAGAACAAGCAGAACCCGTAGTTAAAAATGAAGAAGTCCGTCAAGTGATGGTTCTGATCGAAGAAATCTTTAAAGCAGCAAAAAGATGAATCAAATGAACGAAATAGCTTCATCCTAAAAGTAAAGTTGCCTAAATAGGGTACTTTACTTTTTTTTAGACTAAGCATAGAATATTAAAGAGTGAGTTTAGGAAGAAGAAAAGGGAGAGCATTTGTGAAGAAAAAATTACAATTATTCAAAAAAAAGCCAATTAAGTATTCATTGATCATAGTTGGAATGATTTTGTTGGTTTTTATCAGCAACTTATACTTACAGTGGTGTCAAAACGAATTATCATTTGATTTAGTAGCTAAATTTGCTTTTTCTTGGCATACTGAAAAATTTATTTTAGGTAGTCTAGTCTTGTTGCTATTTTTACTATTTCTATGTAGTGTGGCAGGTTCACTAATACTTGGAAGTGTCCTGTATGCAATTACGATCGGAATTTTAGGCTTTGCCGATTATCAAAAAATGTTTTACCGAACTGAGCCGATTTATCCAGATGATTTAAAAATGATTACGGAGTTTGGTTTATTAAGAGAAATGATTGGAACGATTCCTTTTGTTATTATTATATTGATTGCAGCAATCGGTTTGTTCTTTTTCGGCAGAGCCATTTATAAAAGCCGTCTGTTATCGAAAAAATGGCAGATCGTAAGAATCTCAGGCATAGTTATCACAGTAGCATTATTGTTGTATGTCAGCGATTTTAACAACCCAAATAATTTATTAAGAAAAGCCTATAACAAAACAGCGTTATGGATTCCCTATAGTCAAAAAATGAATTATTACAATACTGGATTTATGGGTGGATTTTTGTATAACTTAAAAGTTGAGGCCATGGACAAACCAAAAAGCTACTCCCAAAAGACTATCGAAGACATTACGGCTAAATACACAAAAACAGCTCAAGCAACAAACAGTTTATCTGAAGAAAAGCCAAATATTATTTTTGTGATGAGTGAAAGTTTTTCAAATCCGCAAAATTTAAACGGTGTGACCGTCAATAAAGATCCTTTAAAAGAGTATTATGATATTGCAAAAACAACCTATAGTGGTCAAATGCTCTCGCAGAATTATGGTGGGGGAACAGCGAATATTGAATTTGAGGCACTGACCAGTTTCTCCATGGAATTATTCAATCCTCAACTGACAACGCCATACACAATGCTGATCCCTAAAATGAAGGAAGTTCCGTCGATTGTTTCGTTATTGAATCAGCAGGACTATCAAACAACCGCGATTCATCCTTATAATACATCGATGTATAAGCGTAAAGATGTCTATCAGACGATGGGCTTCGATCAATTTATCAGTGAAGATACGATGAAATACACAGAAACACTTGAAAATAATCCTTATATTTCTGATGAGTCGGCATATAAAGAAGTATTCGATTTATTAAAAGAGGATCAAAAGCCGCAATTCGTTCATTTGGTAACGATGCAAACGCATATGCCATATAGCGATAAATACAAGAGCTCAGATTACTCTTCACAAAGTTTAGGAAACAAAAAAGCAATCGATAGCTACATGCAAGATGTTGCCTATAGCAGTGAAGCATTGAAACAATTTACAAGTTCATTGAAGGAGCTCAAAAGACGGACATTAGTTGTTTTTTGGGGTGATCATTTGCCTAGTATTTACTCAGATGAGATCAAATCGGCTAACGATGAAGTAAAAATACACCAAACGGAATTCTTAATGTATGACAATCAAGGAAAACTTAGCGAAAGAAACATACATGATGCAGTTACAAGTCCTTTTTACTTTGCGCCTTCATTATTTGAACAAAGCGGCATGCAAATGACTGGTTTTTATCAATTGCTATCTGAATTAGAAAAACAAGTTCCAGCTTTTGAGAAAAGCTTCTATTATAAGGATAAACAATGGAGTAAAACACTTGCTCTAAATAAAGCACAAGAAGAATTATACGAAGACTATCGCTTGATTCAATATGATATTGTTTCTGGAGAAAATTATAGCTTAAAAACAGATTTTTTTAAATGAAACAAATGAGGTGAAAAGGAGTAAACGATGAGCTTTAAAAAGAAAGATAATCAAACGTATTATAATCCGATTCGTCGTGCCGTGTTGAACCACCAAATGATTCAACCAGGTGATAAAGTTGCAATTGGGATGAGTGGTGGCAAAGACAGCACAAGCTTGTTGTATTTTCTAGACATGATCAGCAAGCAAAAACGCTTAGGTTTTGAATTCGAAATCGTGCCGATCACATTAGCTATGGGGTTTGATATGGATATCAGCCCTTTGCAGGAATTTGTGGAAGGATTAGGGTATGAGCTGGACATTGTGCCGACTAATATTGCCCAAGTTGTCTTTGATATCAGAGAAGAACGCTCACCGTGTTCGCTTTGCGCCAAATTACGTCGAGGAATTTTGTATAAGCGTGCCAAAGAAGTTGGCTGCAATAAAGTGGCTTTAGGTCATCACCTAGATGATGCTATCGAAACGTATTTTATGAATTTTCTATTTCACGGTCAAATGGCTAGCTTTGATCCGATGAGCTATTTATCCAAAACAGATATCACCTTGATTCGCCCTTTACTTTATCTAGAAGAAAAACAGATCATTCAGTTTGTTCAAAGAGAAGAGCTCCCTGTGATTTTCAATCCATGTCCTGTTGATAAGAAAACCAAACGGGAAGAAATCAAACATTTTGTAAGTGGGTTAGCCCAAAGTTACCCTGATATTCGAGAGAAATTTATCATGGGGTTGGAGCAAGGGACATCTGAAAATTTTTGGACAAAGTCACTGCTATCACCTGAGTGAAAAAAGGAGTACTATGAAAAAAATTATTGTGTTGTTTTTGTTGGTACTTGGTGGTTGTTCGAAAATAGAGCCATCGAAAACTGAAGAAGTAAACCCTAAAGCAATTGAAAGCAAACAAGTCGAATTTGAATTTAAAGGGAAAAAATTGCTCATTACGAATCACTCGGAAAAGATTATGACATTGATAGAATCTGATACAACCTTTTCTATAGAAGAAAAGGGAAAATGGCAGACGATCGATCAAATTTCAGGTTCGCTTTCAATTACGTACAATGTGTTAAGTAAAGAAGTGTACGAATACGATCTTACCAAAGAACTGTCAGAAATTGGTAGCAATAAAATCAAAGTGACAGTTTTTTATACCTTTGAAACTGGTGATGAAACAAGCGAATATGAAAAAGAACTGATCTACAAAGAATAGCAGGAACTGCAAACTATTGAAACACAAAAAGACCACCTGAATATCTATCAGATGGCCTTTTTGTGTTTATGAGGGATCGACGCATTTTGCTAGTGTTTCCTTAATAGAGGCAATCACATCATAATGTTTTACATTCAACGTAGGGAAGGTATCATTAGGATCTAGATACAAATCATATTCCTGCATCATCGCTGATTTAGTCGAATGAATACCATGTTCCAAACCGGCTTTTGCCGCCTCAGCATCGATACCTTCGTAAATGGCTTTGACATCATCATAAGAAACGACAGGGACTGCTGTATCTTGCCCTAAAGCGTCGACCATCATTTGATAAAATTCTTGATATTTCATATTGGTATCACCAATTGCATACGTGCTGCGATGTGTCCCGTTCTCCATAGCACCAACGGCTGCCTCAGCTACTTGTTCAACAGTCACCATTGTGGTACCACCTTTTAGTGCTGGAAAGACATCTTGTCCTTTGATTTGTTCTGTAAACATTTTCCATAGCGGTTCACGGCCTGGCATTGTCCCGAAAATATAAGGCAGACGTAAAGAGGTTACAGTCATGCTGCCGTCACCTTCTGCAAAAGCTACTTGCTCTTGTAATAAGCGCATCATTGGGTAAGCCTCAAGTGTTAAATTTGATTCAGGCAAACGCTCAGCGAATTCAGCAAAGTAAGAGCCAAAAACAACAAAATCTTTCACACCAGCTTCTTTAGCTAAGTAAGCTAAACGTTGAGTAGGCAATACATTTGCTTCATAGAAAAATTTAGACGCAGGTTTTTTCGGAACGACACGTTCGTCTGCTCCAGCTGCATAAATAAAACCAACACAACCTTCAAGCATGGCTAAGATTGCTTCATCCGTCATATCATTGATATTTCCCAGAGTGACTGAAACATCACTAGAAAATAAATCCTCAGCCGGCATTGGCGGTAATGAAATCGTAGCGACTTCATAGCCTCTTTTCAACAATTCCTCCGTTGTATAATACCCTAAAAAACCAGTTCCACCTAACACAAAAACTTTTTTACTCATGAGTAAAACCTCCTAAAATCTATTTGTGATATGAATCACATGTACAACTATAGTATAATCGTAATGAAAAGGAAATGTTGGACACGAGAAATACAATTCTTATCCTAAATGAATAAAGGAGTGATGTTATGAAAGCAAGTCTTCCTTATACTGGAACTAGTTACTATGGTTTTGAATTAACAAAAGCTGATTTTATTGTAAGAAACGAACGGTACAAAACTGCAACAGCTAAGACGAGCCGTATGACTGTTCAATTTCTTTTTATAAAAAGCGGTTCTGGAAAAGTTCAGATCAATAATCAAGAATACCTAGTGGAAAAGGGGAGTGTACTTTGGCTATTTTCATATCATGTGTATCATTTTGTTGAAATTTATGAAGAAATCCAAGCCATCACTTTTGACCTTTCTTTAAATGTTTTAATGTTGTCCTCCTTGACTACCCGTTCGGTTGAACAGCATATGAGTTTTTTTGAATATTGGGACACACCTGTTCTTAAATGTGAAGAGAAGGACTTTACGTATTTATTAACGATTTTTACCCATGGACTGCAAGAATATGAGCAACAAGAGCGACTCTACGATCTATCGTTGCTTGCGGATTTATATCAAGTAATTGTCTGGTTTGAACGAACGGCAAGACATCAATGGACTCGTGAAAAACCAATTCGTGAGATCAGCTCCAAAATTTTGTTATATCTTCATTTTCATTATAGAGAAGAGTTGCTACTCAACGAAATAGCAGATAAATTTAAAAGTACACCGCAAACGATCAATCGAGGACTAAAGAAATTAACGGGAAAAACATTTGTAGAAAATCTGATTGACGTTCGCATCAACAATGCTTTAGCAATGTTAAAGTTTGAGGAGCTAGATATCGCTTTTATTGCTGATTTTATCGGCTATCGGTCAGTTCCTAGTTTTAATAAACAATTTAAGGCTATGACAGGTTATTCACCTACAGAAGTTAGGAACATTAGAACAACTGATAAAAAAATGAATTCGTTTCGTTTTCAAAACAGTCTCCCCTTTGAAATTTATACGTATATTAATCAACACTATAGTGAACCAATTTCAATTCAAACTGCAGCTAAATACTTTTATTCTAGTCCAACTAAAATCGATCAAATCGTCTTGGATGAGTTTTCAATGACCTTTAATGCGCTGGTAGAATATAATCGAATGTTATTTGCCCGTTCTCTTTTATTGAGCTCATCTAAAAAGATCAGTGAGATCGCTGAAGCCTGTGGCTATCAGTCGATTCGCACCTTCAACCGGAATTTTTTAACTTTTTGGGGCAATACGCCGAAAAAATATAAAGAGTTACTGACTACGCAGAATACAGTGTGAGTCAAAAAAATCAAGTAGAGGTTTACTAATTAAATGCTTCATTTTCCATTGACACTTCAGTATAGCGGGGGTAGTATGGGGGTGAAGATCAAGCAATAGCTTATTTTAGAAAAGTGGTGAGTGATTATGGAAAAAGTGAAAACGATGTTAATCAGTCTGCTGGGTTTGGTAGGAACTATTAGTGTTTTTGGAGGCGGAGTTTTATTTGCTTCTCTGTTTGTTTTCCTATTTGGAGTGGCTGTGGGGTTAGAAATCTTCACAAACCATGGCAAGTATGCCTCATCACAACGCTAATTATTTGATTATAAAATCACCACACCCAGATTGTTCAGTAATACTATAATGATCTGGGGGTATTTTCGTTTAATTTAATGCATGCCTCTATTTGTTAGTGTTAGAAAGGAAAGTAAGGATGGACGCTAATCTATATAACCTACAACTTTTTCAAACTAAACAGAAATTTTTCTGAAAATCAAGACGATTTCATTTGAAAAACACTAAAAGAACAGGTATAATTAGTTCATCAATGATAATTGGTGAAGGATATTAATCTGTCACCACTATTATTTCATGAGGGAGTAACTGGCGGCGCTAGCTGCGGCAACATCACCAACTCCGAAAGAAATTTCTGGTGTTGTCTTAAACGGTGAGACTTATGTATGTTCTATTTAGCATACAGAGGTCTATTTTTTTTCGTTTTTGCTGCGAACCAGTAAGTTCAAAAACGTGTTCGTTTCGCTATAATGAAGTAAAATAGATTAAAGTAGCTGTAAATTATGAGGAGGATATCATGTCAGAAGAAAAAAAGGTTCAACTATCTGAAGCATTTTACACGCAGTCAGATGAAGAGGTCTTACAAAAGTTTGATACGACAGTCGAGGGATTATCAGATCAAGAAGCCAAAAAAAGGTTAGAGAGTTACGGCGCCAATGCACTCGATGAAGGGAAAAAGAAATCGATTGTTGTAAAATTCTTTGAACAGTTTAAAGATTTTATGATCATTGTATTGCTATTTGCGGCTGTGATTTCCGCGGTCTTCTCAGGTGATTTTGTTGATTCATTCATCATCTTACTTGTGGTCATCTTAAATGCGATCTTTGGTGTGATCCAAGAAGCTAAAGCAGAGCAAGCAATCGAAGCGTTGAAAGAGATGTCTTCACCCAATGCCAATATTCGTCGTGATGGTCATGTAATAACGGTTAAAAGTGACGAATTAGTACCGGGCGATATCGTCTTATTAGAAGCAGGAGACGTTGTTCCAGCAGACTTACGTTTATTGGAAGCAGCCAGCTTGAAAATTGAAGAAGCTGCCTTGACTGGTGAATCTGTACCGGTTGAAAAAGAAGCGACTATTTTAGAAGGTACTGCATCTGACATTGGGATCGGTGACCGAATCAATATGGCTTATTCAAGCAGTAACGTCACTTATGGCCGCGGAATCGGTGTGGTTGTCGGAACAGGAATGAACACAGAAGTCGGTAAAATCGCTGGCATGTTAGCCAACGAAAAAGAAACAGAAACACCATTAAAACAAAACTTAAACCAATTAGGAAAAATGCTGACGATTGCTATCTTAATAATTGCAGCGATTATGTTCGTTGTCGGTATGATGAACGGTCGTACATGGATCGATATGTTATTAACGTCTATCTCATTAGCTGTTGCAGCAATTCCAGAAGGATTACCTGCAATCGTTACAATTATTTTAGCGCTAGGTACACAAAAAATGGCGAAGAAAAATGCCATCGTCCGCAAACTACCTGCTGTTGAAACATTAGGTAGCACAGACATTATCTGTTCAGATAAAACTGGGACGTTAACATTAAACCAAATGACGGTTGAAGCTCTTTATACAGATAATGAAGTAAAACCTGCAACAGAGGCTGTTGCGATGGATAACATGGCATTAAAAATCATGAACTATACAAATGACACAAAAATTGCCCAAGACGGTTCATTGATCGGTGATCCAACCGAAACAGCTCTTGTCCAATACGGTTTAGATCACGATTTCAATGTAACTGAAAAAGTGGCAGCTGAACCTCGTGTGGCTGAGATTCCATTTGATTCAGATCGTAAATTGATGACAACTGTTCACCAATTAGCAGATGGTAAATTCTTAGTTGCTGTCAAAGGTGCACCAGATGAATTATTAAAACGCTGTAAACAAGTTTTATTAAATGGTCAAACACCAGCAATGGATGACAAACAACGTCAAGAAATTTTAACGACTAACACAAAATTAGCAAAACAAGCCTTACGTGTCTTAGGAATGGCCTACAAAATCGTAGATGCAGTGCCAGCTGAAATGGATTCTGATTTAGTCGAAAAAGACTTAGTATTTGCAGGACTTGTTGGCATGATCGATCCAGAACGTAAAGAAGCAGCCGAAGCCGTTAAAGTAGCTAAAGAAGCCGGTATTCGTCCAATCATGATCACAGGTGACCACAGAGATACAGCAGAAGCAATCGCAGCGCGTCTTGGCATCATCAAAGAAGGCGACGACGCTGCCGTGATTACAGGTGCTGAACTAAACGAATTATCTGACGAAGCATTTGCTAAAGTTGTTGAACATTATTCCGTTTATGCTCGTGTTTCACCTGAACATAAAGTACGTATCGTTAAAGCGTGGCAGCAAGAAGGTAAAGTTGTTGCGATGACAGGTGATGGCGTCAACGATGCACCAGCCTTGAAAGCAGCTGACATCGGTATTGGTATGGGAATCACTGGGACAGAAGTATCAAAAGGTGCCTCTGATATGGTCTTAGCAGATGATAATTTCTCAACAATTATCGTAGCCGTTGAAGAAGGTCGTAAAGTCTTCTCAAATATCCAAAAAACGATTCAATATCTACTTTCTGCCAACTTAGGAGAAGTCTTAACACTATTTATCGCAACAATGTTAGCGTGGGATACCTTACTACCAGTTCACTTATTATGGATCAACTTAGTAACGGATACCTTCCCTGCAATTGCTTTAGGTGTAGAGCCTGCCGAACGTGACGTCATGAGCCATGCTCCTCGTGGGAAGAAATCAAACTTCTTCTCTGGTGGTGTCTTGAGCAGTGTGATCTACCAAGGGATTACACAAGGTGCGTTGACGCTGATCGTATATAAAATGGCGATCGAATTCCCAGCTCATACAGCAGCAAATATGCCAAACTTATCTGCAACAGCCTTGTATGATTTACAACACGGTGACGCCTTGACAATGGCTTTTGCCACATTAGGCTTGATCCAATTGTTCCACGCATTTAATGTGAAATCTATTTACCAATCAATCTTTAAAGTTGGCTTGTTCAGAAACAAATCATTCAACTGGGCTATCTTAGTATCGTTCTTGTTACTAGCAGCAACGATTCTAATTCCAGGATTCAATGACTTGTTCAGCGTAACATCATTAGATGGTTACCAATGGGCTATCGTTGCCGGAACCTCATTTGCGATTATTCCAATCGTTGAAATTGTAAAATTTGTTCAACGTAAAATGGGTAAGAGCTAAGTTAGATAAGAGTAAAACAGGAGTGTATCTACGGATGCATTTCTGTTTTTTTAATAGAAGAGCAAGGCAATAAAAAAATCGGTTTTTTAAGGTCAAAACAAGTCAAAAAAGTGGACAAATTTTCAAATTACGGTATTATTAATATAGATATGTAGCTTTAAACTATGGAGGTTATCAATTATGAACTATTTAGATGAAAATGAAGAAACAGAAGAAAAACAACAACCTAATGCGTTTATGAAAAAGCTTTTTGAAGAACGAACAATTTTGATCTACGGTGAAATTAATCAAGACCTAGCTCGAGAAGTTACTTCTCAATTACTATTGCTTGCAGCAATGGGAGATGAACCAATCAAGATTTTCATTAATAGCCAAGGCGGACATGTTGAAGCCGGAGATACAATCCATGATATGATCAAATTTGTGAAACCAGAAGTGATCGTAATTGGAACCGGTTGGGTTGCAAGTGCTGGTATTACGATTTATTTAGCTGCTGAAGCGAAGAACAGATACAGCTTGCCAAATACGCGTTATATGATCCATCAACCTGCTGGCGGCGTTCAAGGGCAAAGCACAGAGATTCAAATTGAAGCCAAAGAAATCATCCGCATGCGTGAACGTGTAAACCGTTTGATCGCTGAAGCGACAGGCCAAACCTATGAAAAAATTTCAAAAGACACAGACCGTAATTTCTGGATGTCAGCTGACGAAGCCAAAGATTATGGAATGATTTCTAAAATTATCCAAACAAGTGATGAAATTAAATAAAATGGTAAAAAAACGACAAACAGAAAAAATGTTTGCCGTTTTTTATCTTAAAATTGACAGAAAAAGCTACTTTTGCAGATTCTTCTTGTCATCCACCCATGAAAAAGTGTAAAATTGAGTGATTACTAAAAGAAAGTAGGAAAGACAGTGAAACCAAATTTAGGTTATTATGTTCAAAACATCAATGATATTGTAAAAGAAACCGAAGAAGTCGGCGAAAAAATGAACGATTATTACGAAGAAGTTCGTAAAGCGATCGATGAAGGAAAAGTAACTGAGTTGGCACCAGAAAGAATTGCTGAAATTCAACGCATTTTCCAAGATGGAACGAAAGAATACACAACAATGTTGGAAAAAGTGTCTCAATTACGCCCGCCAGCACGCGTGATGGGGATTCATAAAAAATTCGAACGTTCATATATTGAATATTTAGCTGGATGTAATGAAATGATACTATCGTTAGATCCTGAAAAAGGCATAGATGTTGAATTGTTCAATAACTCAGAAGAAAAACAAGATAAAGCAACAGATGATATTTCATTCGCAATTACACGGATGAGCAATCTTTTATTGAAAAAATAAAAAAATAAATGAAATAATGACAAAAAAAAGCAATGTTTAATTTCATTTTAATGTTATTTTTAGTAGACAAAGGAAAAAATGTGTTGTATTATATATTCATACCAACAACAACCTTTTTATTTTTCATTTTACTCTTATTGAGTAATACTCCTTTTCCATCGGCCTTTTCAGCCGGTGGTTTTTTGTTTTTTATTATTGAAGATTGCTATTATTTGGATTATATTTTTTATAAAATTGTATCGCATCGATTGTTAGGTTATTTTATCAATTAGCGAATAATTATCAAATAATAAATGATTTGTTAATTGACATAAAAAGAAAAAAAGAGTTGTAAACAATCGAAAAAGAGTTAAAACAAAACGTTTAAGTTCTGTTTTAACTCTTTAAATTGTGTTGCAACCATTTGGGTTAATTTTCCACGTTACGAACATAATCATCAAAATACTGAACAAGATCTGCTTTGATCTTTTGATATTCTGCTTCTGTGTATTCACGTTCTTCGATTGTTCCATTAAAAAATGGAATTTCCAATTCTTCGCGCAAGCGATCTACAACTTCGCTTTGATCCATTTGGGCACCTTCTTTACCTGTTGTCTACTCTATTATAAAACATTAAAATCATTCGTCAACTGCTCAAACGAATCTTTCATAGCAGTTAACTTATTATAAAGTAGGATGCTATCTTCATCTTCAAGGAAAAAGACTTGTTTTAATTCAAAATAAAAGTCTTCAAAGGCTTTAAAAAATGGGTGAACCTCTGATGCATTCAGCTCACTATTGCTGTAGTAAAAAACACGTACACTGTGATAATAAGTGAATACTTCGTTGATATTCAAAAGAATACGCGTATCCTCAGGGCGTGGGCGGCTAGTGACTAAATCATATAACGTTAAGCTTTTCGTGTGAATCTCAGATAGATAAGACAAAAGTAATTCCACTTTTTCATTATTCGTTGACATTAAATCGACCTCCAATTTCTCTAATTATAATAAAAAATGGAAAGAAAGAGAAATAGGACACTCAATTACCAAGAAATATTTAGAAAAAATGAAAATAAAAGAAAAAAGTTGACAAAAAAATGAGGATGTTCTAATATTGGTTTTAATAATAAAACTCATTGAAAAGAAGAGTACACAAGCAGACATTAGAATCTAGCTGATTGTTTTGATTCAGCCAGAAGCAGAGAGCTTTCATTTGGTGAAAGGAAGCAATGATCCCTTGTCGAAAATGATCTTGGAGAGGAAAAAATCAGTTTGATTTTTACGGCTGCTACCGTTAACAAGGCACCAAATCAAGAAGCAATTCGGCGTTTGGATCGAGATGGAAATTTATTCCAATAAAGGTGGTACCGCGACAGTCGCCCTTTGCTAGCATAATGCTAGTAGGGGGCGACTTTTTTTGTTCCTTTTTAATGAGAATAATAGAAAGAGGGGGTCATTATGCAAGAAGGTGACATGTACGTCAGCAACGCAAAAATAATAAATAAAATAAAAAATAGAAAAGGAATGAAGCATAATGACAAACACTAACTATCAATTTGAAACGATCCAAATCCACGGTGGACACACACCAGACAAAGAGACGAATTCAAGAGCTGTTCCAATTTACCAAACAACCTCGTACACATTTGACGACACGCAAGATGCAGCCGAGAAGTTTGCTTTATCTAAAGCAGGAAATATCTACACACGGATCACAAATCCTACGACAGCTGTGTTGGAAGATCGTTTGAATGAATTAGAAGGCGGTGTTGGAGCGGTAGCAGTAGCTTCTGGAACGGCAGCTGTCACGTATGCAATCCAGAATCTCGCAAGTAGTGGGGATCATATCATTTCAGCTTCCACGTTATATGGTGGGACGTTCAATTTATTTGCTCATACATTACCAGAGTTTGGGATCACGACAACCTTTGTGGATCCAGATCAGTTAAGTAATTTTGAAGAAGCAATCAAAGCAAATACCAAAGCGATTTTTGTAGAAACAATTGGGAATCCAATCACGAATGTGGCAGATCTAGAAGCCATTGCTGAAATCGCACATAAACATGAGCTGCCATTGATCGTCGATAATACCTTTGCAACAGCTTATTTAAACCGTCCGTTTGACTTTGGCGCTGATATCGTCGTTTATTCCGCAACAAAATTTATTGGCGGGCATGGCGTTGCTTTGGGAGGCGTCATTATTGATTCAGGCAAGTTCAATTGGGCCAATGGAAAATACCCCAAATTAGTGGATCCAGATCCAAGTTATCACGGACTTTCATATACAAAAGATGTCGGGGCAGCAGCTTATATCACTCGTTTAAGAGTCTCATTATTAAGAGATACAGGAGCAGCAATTTCGCCATTCAATAGTTTCTTATTGATTCTAGGTTTAGAAACGTTATCGTTGCGATTAGAACGTCATGTCGAGAACGCTTTGACCATTGCTGAATTTTTAGCAAAACATCCTAAAATCGAATGGGTCAATTATCCAGGATTAGTAGATAATAAATATCATGAACTGGCGGAAAAATATTTACCAAAAGGTGCGGGCTCAGTTTTCACATTTGGTGTCAAGGGTGGCGCCGAAGCAGGTAAAAACTTGATCAATCATGTGGAGCTATTTTCACTATTAGCTAATGTAGGTGATGCAAAATCATTGATCATTCATCCTGCGTCAACAACACATTCACAGTTAAGTGAAGAAGAATTAGAAGCTTCCGGAACCTCACCAGAATTAATTCGTTTATCGATCGGAATCGAGAATATTGATGATATTCTGGGAGACTTAGAGCAGGCACTAGAAAAAATATAGCAAAAAAGTGAGACAAAACAAACAAACGTTTTGTCTCACTTTTTTTGCTATATTGCCTCATTTGAAGCTTGCTTTTTTCTTTTTGCAAATGCTTCCACTTTATGACGATTTCCACAAATTTTCATTGAACACCATTTTCTACGTCCGGTACGATCTACAAATAATAGGACACATTCTGGATTACTACAGCGACTTAGTTTGTGAATATCGCCATTAGAAATAAACTGAGCTAAATCTAGCAAAATCAGTGATTCAAACGAATGGCGATCGATCGTTATTGGTGTGAATGATAAGGCATCATTTATGAGTTCTACGCTGAAAGGATGAGCTTTTGTCGTTGATTTAATTAAATGTAACAGTTCATCTTGGATGTTTTCCCCAATAATCAGTGTAGATAATTGTTCATGAAGCGAATCTCTAAAAGCAATAATTGATGAAATATCATCGACCTTCTCAAAATAGTGTTTAAATAACATTAATTGATAAGAGTAATGATTATTTTTTTTAATTTCATGATCAAACCAGCTGGATAAATCATTTTTTGAGTGAATTAATTCAGTGATTTTTCCATTTTTTGAAATCTTTGTGTTGATGAAATCTAATAGCAAACAATCAGATACATCTGGAAAATGATGAGACAAAAGACTCCCTCCTCTTTAACTAAATATGATTTTATCATAAGTCAAAAATTAATGCTAATAACTAACTTATAAAAATGTTGTTGACAGGTTAGTTATGACTAACCTATAATTGGTTTTAAAGGAGGTTAGTTTTTTGAGAGTATTAAAAAAAATAATCACAGCTGAACGTTCACCGTTAAAAGTGGATTTAAAAGCCGCAATTCTAGGTTTTATAGGAGGTTTTATTGTTATTTTTAGTCTAATCATTCTGACTGAAAAAACCGAATGGAATTGGATAATGGCCCCATTTGGAGCAAGTTGTGTTTTGGCGTTTGGTGTATGGGATGCGCCACTTTCTCAGCCAAGAAACATTATTGGGGGACACTTTATTTCAACGTTTATAGGACTAGCATGTCAGACATTATTTGGCAATTCAGCGGCTTCGATTGCGGTAGCTGTTGGTTTGGCGATAATGTGCATGATGCTGACGAAAACCACTCACCCGCCAGCTGGAGCAGATCCGTTAGTTGTTATGATGAGCCAGACTGGCTGGAATTTTTTATTTACACCTGTGTTAGTAGGTTCGTTGGTTATAGTAATAATTGCTTTGATTATAAATAACCTAAATGATAATAGAAAATATCCAACGTTTTGGTTATAAATTTTTTGAATTAGCAATTGAATAGAAAAAGAGGAGGAATAGGAATATGACAATAAAAGTAGGAATCAATGGATTTGGACGTATTGGTCGCTTAGCGTTTCGCAGAATCAAAGAGGTATCGGATCAAATTGAAGTAGTAGCGATCAATGATCTGACTAGTCCTAAAATGTTGGCTCAGTTATTACAGTTTGATTCAACTCATGGAGCATATAATGGTAAAGTTAATGCAACAGAAGATGGAATCATCGTGGATGGTCAAGAAATTAAGATATACGCACAAGCAGATGCACGTCAGCTAGATTGGGTAAAAGAACAAGGCGTAGATATTGTTTTGGAGTGCACAGGGTTTTACACTTCGGAAATAAAAGCACAAGCACATTTAGACGCTGGGGCAAAACGTGTCCTAGTTTCGGCTCCTGCAGGAGATATGAAGACGATTGTTTATAATGTCAATGATGATCTATTGACTTCAAAAGACACGATTATTTCTGCAGGATCTTGCACAACCAACTGTTTAGCATTGATGGCGCATCATCTAAATAATGAATTTGGTATCGAAGTTGGCACAATGACGACAATTCATGCTTATACTTCAACACAGATGTTGTTAGATGGCCCAGTCAGAGGAGGAGATTTACGTGCTGCTCGTTCAGCCGCAGTCAATACGATTCCTCATTCCACTGGTGCAGCGAAGGCCATTGGTTTAGTTATTCCTGAACTAAATGGACGATTACAAGGTCATGCACAGCGAGTGCCGGTTGTTGCAGGCTCTTTGACAGAATTAGTGTCTATTTTAAAAACAAACGTTACAGCTGAACAAGTAAATGAAGCTATTCAAAAACACACAGTAGACAACCCATCATTTAACTATGATGATCGACAAATCGTTTCTAGTGATGTGATTGGTTCAACAGCGGGTGCGATTTTTGATCCTACACAAACGGAAGTAACAACAACTGGGGATGTTCAGCTCGTTAAGACCGTTGCTTGGTATGATAATGAATATGGATTTGTCTGTCAGATGATTCGTTTGTTGGAAAAATTTGCTTGTTTGGAAAACTAAACCCATAAGGAGGTTGGGACGGAAGCGTCTAATCCCGAGAAATAAGAAGGTATTGCTTCTGCTTCCACCGTTTATTCGGGTAAAAAGAGCCTGAGGCTCTTTTTTTGTTCTATGTCTAGAATGGTGAAATTCAGCTTTTCTTAAAAAAATTCTCATAAAACTATTGACTTTGATTTAAAAGTTCTGTATCTTTAACACTATAGTTTGAATTATTCAAAAATTCTGACAATAAAGGATGTTGAAGAAGATGAACAAGCAAACAACGACAATTACATTCTTATTATTACTGAAGGACTCATCACACTGATTTCTAGAAACCAGCTGTAACACAGCTTTTTCTTATCAGACGTTGAGAGTCCTGTTTTCGCATTGCATGAACGGGATGACAAAGCATCCCATATCGTGGGGTGTTTTTTTTATAGAAAAATTTAAATGTAATTAAAAAATGAAGAATTTGAAGGGAAGTATGAACAATGAACAATATCCAATTCTTTGACACCACTCTAAGAGACGGCGAACAAACACCTGGTGTAAATTTCAACACCAAAGAAAAGGTCCAAATCGCAAAACAACTAGAAAAATGGGGCATTGATACGATCGAAGCGGGATTTCCAATCGCATCAGTCGGTGATTTTGAAGCAGTCAAAGCCATCGCAGAAAATGCCGAAAAAATGACCGTTGCAGGTCTGGCACGGTGCCAAAAAGCTGACATCGATCGCGCTCATGAAGCCTTGCAAAATGCCAAGCACCCACAAATCCATGTGTTCCTTGCAACAAGTCCAATTCACATGGAATTCAAACTAAAAATGACACCAGATGAAGTGATTGCTTCTATTAAAGAACATGTCAGCTATGCTAAAACCAAATTTGATAAAGTCCAGTTTTCACCAGAAGATGCAACGAGAACTGACAAACAATTTCTACTAAAAGCCGTTCAAACTGCCATCGATGCGGGAGCGACGATCATCAATGTTCCTGATACAGTAGGTTATTCCAACCCAACAGAATACGGCGGACTATTTAAATTTCTAATCGAAAATATTCAAAGCGACGAAGAAATTATTTTCTCTTCTCATTGTCACGATGACCTAGGAATGGCGACGGCCAATGCCTTAGCAGCCATCGAAAATGGTGCACGTCGAGTAGAAGGAACAATCAACGGTATTGGCGAACGAGCTGGCAATACCGCACTTGAAGAAGTAGCCTTGGCACTATATATCAGAAAAGACTTTTACGAAGCGCAAAGCAATATCACATTGAATGAAACCAAAAGAACCAGCGATCTCGTCAGCCGTCTATCAGGCGTGGCTGTCCCAAGAAATAAAGCAATTATTGGAGCGAATGCTTATGCTCACGAATCAGGCATCCATCAAGATGGCGTGTTGAAAAATCCAGATACGTACGAAATCATCACACCGTCACTTGTTGGGGTAAACGAAAACTCATTGCCACTAGGCAAACTTTCAGGACGCCATGCGTTTGCGACTAAAATGGACGCTCTAGGCTACCAACTAACCGAAGACGAACTAAAAGATGCCTTCAAACGCTTCAAATCGCTAGCTGACAAAAAGAAACAAGTCACAGAAGAAGATCTGATCGCGCTAATGGTTGGACAATCCCAAGAATGTAGTGAAGATTATCGTTTGGAACGTGTCCAATTACAATACGTTTCTGACGGCAGCCAAGGAGCGATCGTTTCCATCAATACAGGAGCAGACGAAAGCAAAACAGAATCAGCGATCGGCTCTGGTAGTATCCAAGCAATCTATAACTCGATCGATAAAATTTTCGTCCAAAAACCTGAACTACAAGAGTACTACATCAAAGCCATTACAGGCGGTGAAGATGCCCAAGCTGAAGTCCATGTAACTTTAGCCGATACAGAAAATAATAAACAATTCAACGGCATCGGCATCGATTTTGATGTTTTACAAGCGTCAGCGAAAGCCTATGTCAAAGCCAGTGAACAATTTCAAAAAGAAGTGGGGAAAGCTTAATGAGCAAACGAATCGTAGCATTGCCGGGCGACGGCATCGGAGCAGAAATTATGGATAGCGCACTAAAAATTGTAGCAGAAATCATGGTACAAGATAATCTGGATTTTGATATTGAACATTTTGCCTTTGGCGGCGCAGGCATCGATGAACAAGGGGAGCCTTTACCAGATTCAACCTTAAAAGCCTGTGAAAAAGCCGATGCAATTTTACTAGGTGCGATCGGTGGTCCAAAATGGGACAATGCACCAAAACGACCTGAACAAGGTTTACTAGGTCTAAGAAAAGCCTTAGGACTTTTTGCCAATATTCGTCCAATTTCCGTACCTGATGCAGTGGTTCATTTATCTCCATTAAAAGAAGAAAACGTTCGAGGCGTTGATTTTGTAGTCGTTCGTGAACTAACAGGTGGCATCTACTTTGGCGAAAAACAACTAGGCGAAACAAAAGCTTCAGACCTATGTACCTATTCAAAAGCTGAGATCCAACGTATCATCAGAAAAGCTTTTGAAATCGCTCAAACTAGAAATAAAAAAGTCACATCTGTTGATAAAGCCAACGTACTAGCGACAAGCAAATTATGGCGTCAAACAGCAGAAGAAGTGGCACAAGAATTTCCAGATTGTACATTAGAACACCAATTAGTCGATTCAGCGGCAATGGTCATGATCCAAAAACCAAAAGCCTTTGACGTGATCGTCACAGAAAATCTATTCGGCGATATCCTGAGTGACGAAGCATCAGTGATTCCAGGATCACTCGGCATGATGCCAAGCGCCAGTCATAGTGAATCAGGGCCTTCGTTATACGAACCAATCCACGGTTCAGCGCCAGACATCGCCAATCAAAATATCGCCAATCCAATGTCGATGATCTTGTCCGCTGCGATGATGTTACGTCAATCATTTGGCTTAGAAAATTCAGCGAAGAAAATTGAGGAGGCTTGTGATCGTGTCATGAATCAAGGAATCCTAACAACAGATTTAGGGGGTAAAGCCACAACAACAGACTTTACCGAAGCTGTAATAACAGAATTGAGAGGTGCTTAACATGGGAAAAACACTATTTGATAAACTTTGGGAACAACATGTGGTATCAGGCGTTGCTGGCGAACCACAACTATTATACGTCAATCTTCATCTGATCCATGAAGTCACCTCGCCACAAGCTTTTGAAGGTCTAAGAGAAGCAGGCCGAAAAGTTCGCCGACCAGATAGAACCTTTGGGACAATGGATCATAACGTTCCCACACAAGATATCTTTAACATCACAGACTTGGTGGCAAAAAAACAAATCGAAGCCTTACAGAAAAACTGTGAAGAATTCGGCGTAACGTTATGCGATAATGGCAGTGATAGACAAGGAATTGTCCATATGGTGGGTCCTGAAACTGGCTTAACCCAACCTGGAAAAATCATCGTTTGTGGAGATTCACATACAGCAACTCACGGCGCATTCGGAGCCTTGGCATTCGGTATTGGAACCAGTGAAGTGGAACATGTTTTTGCCACACAATGCATTTGGCAAAATAAGCCAAAATCAATGGGTGTTAAAATTACTGGAAAACTAGCCAAAGGCGTGTATGCCAAAGATATTATTTTAGCCTTGATCGCAAAATATGGGGTTGATTTTGGTGTCGGACATGCGGTTGAATTTTACGGAGAAACGATTGAAAATCTAACGATGGAAGAACGCATGACCATCTGTAACATGGCCATCGAAGGCGGCGCGAAAATGGGGATGATGGCGCCAGATGAAAAAACCTTTGAATATGTGCGTGGCAGAGAATATGCACCAGAAGATATGGATGCGGCAATCGCTGATTGGAAAAAACTACCAAGCGATCCAGACGCAACCTATGATGTGGATCTAGAATTGAACGCGGATGAATTGGTTCCCTTCATTACATGGGGCACGAATCCAGAAATGGGCATCCCGATCACGGGAACTTTCCCAGAAATCAAAGATATGAACGATGAACGTGCGTATAACTACATGGATCTAAAACCAGGTCAACGTCCATCAGATATCGAAATCGGCTATGTCTTTATCGGTTCATGTACCAACGGTCGACTATCTGATTTGGAAGAAGCGGCTCGCATCGTAAAAGGCAAAAAAGTCAAAGAAGGCATTACGGCAATCGTCGTACCTGGCTCAAGACCAGTAAGAAAAGCAGCAGAGAAAATCGGTTTGGATAAAATCTTCACCGAAGCAGGCTTTGAATGGCGAGAACCAGGTTGCTCGATGTGTCTAGGCATGAATCCAGACCAAGTACCAGCAGGCGTTCACTGTGCTTCAACCTCTAACCGAAACTTTGAAGGACGCCAAGGCAAAGGGGCAAGAACTCATCTTTGCAGCCCAGCGATGGCGGCAACAGCCGCAATCGAAGGAACATTTAAAGACATTAGAGAGGAGCTTGGTGCATAATGGAGGCATTTACACAACATACAGGAACCACGGTTCCACTAATGAATGACAATATCGATACGGATCAAATCATTCCAAAATCATTTCTAAAACGAATCGAAAAAACAGGTTTTGGCGAATTTTTATTTGATGAATGGCGCTACTTGCCAGACCGTACACCAAACCCAGAATTTACCTTGAATGAACCACAATACAAAGAGGCGACAATTTTGATTTCTGGTGATAACTTTGGTTCAGGCTCATCAAGAGAGCATGCGGCTTGGGCGTTGGATGATTATGGGTTTAGAGCGGTTATTGCAGGAAGTTTTAGTGATATTTTTTACATGAATGCCACGAAAAATGGCTTACTACCGATCGTGTTGAAACATGATGAGTTGGATGCCTTGGCAGGTCTTGAAGCGGATGAAACGATCACGATCGATTTGCCTGCCCAACAAGTGATCACGCCAAATGGGACATATTCTTTTGAGATCGACGGAACATGGAAGCATAAGTTGGTCAATGGATTGGATGATATTGCTATCAGTTTGACGCATGATGCTGAAATTGCGGCTTATGAAGCGAAGATTCCGGCGTATTGGCAATAGGAAATAGTAAGAGTGAGGTTGGGACAGGAGTGTTTAACCCCTCGGAAATAAGAAGAAATTCACGAAAATTGATCTTCAAATTTTTGTGAATTTCAGCTTATTTCCGAGGGGGTTGCTTCTGCTCCCACCGTTTATTCATATTTAGGGTGTGAAACAAAAGTGCTTTTTACTTTTGTCCCACATCCTTCTTTTCATTACATCGTTAGGAGCGTGAAATCAATGGAATGGGATGCAAAAAAATACAATACGACACATGATTTTGTTTTTAAATATGGTGCTGGCTTGTTGGAATTATTGCCGAAAGAATCGAAAAAAGTGTTGGATATCGGCTGTGGGACGGGAGCATTAACGAGTCAAATGGCGGAACTTGGGCATGAAGTGACGGGAATTGATCAGTCGGTAAATATGATCAATCAAGCAAAAGAAAGTTATCCTGATTTGATTTTTTTACAGGAGGATATTTTAAATCCCTCGGCTCAAATTGGACTGTATGATGTCGCTTTTTCAAATGCTGTTTTTCATTGGATTCCTGATCAAGAGTTGTTATTGAAAAATATCAGTGAACATCTAAACATGAAAGGGCAGTTGATTTGTGAGTTTGGTGCAGTTGGAAATGTTCAGATGATTAGAGAAGCTTTTGGGCGTGAGTTAAATACATTAGGTGTACCTTTTGAGGAGCCGTTTTGCTTTACGTCTGTTGAGGATTATCGGATTTTGCTAGAAAAGAATCATTTTGAGGTTGTGGAGATTTTAGAATATGAACGGCCGACTCCGCTTAAAGGTGGGAAATCTGGTTTGAACGAGTGGATGGAACAATTTTATGCTGCTGAGTTGGAGGAATTGTCTGGAGAGCAGAAAGACAAGGTTCTTGAGAATATGGAGCGAGATTTGAAGTCAAAATTGTGGAACGAGGATCATTGGGAAGCAGATTATCGAAGATTGAGGATAAAGGCAGTGAAAGGATAGGATGAAGGGATAAAAACACGAAGGAGAAAAAGGCAATGAAAAAGATAATAGGGGAAGTAGCGGTATGCGTTATTCTAGTATTAATCGGCTTAATGTTTCGAACCAAAGCTGACAATGTTGACTCAGTTAGCAAATCAGAACGAAAAAAATACGGAGAAACAATCTTTAATTATATGAAAGCAGAAACCTATTTTAATTCTGAAACATTAGAAGCTAGTCTAGAGGTTAAAAAAATTAAATTGGTCATAGATTTTTATGGACAAGATGTTGATAAGGACAGTATAACCGTTTATCTCAATCAAACAGTTTTAGGACTTGATGAATCTGGGCAAGATGTTTACGGTTCGAATTTCCCTGTGATCTATACACTTGAAAAACAAAAGGAGGGATACAAAGTCATTCATTATGAAGAACCAAGAGATGGTTCGTTTTATCAAGAGGATATCAAGAGAATGTTTCCAGAAAAAAAGTTTGGTCCATTGAACAAGTTAAAGAGTGGTAATATCGCTTTTGAAGAAGAGGTACAATAAAATTTAAGCAATAAGCAATCCATTTTATATTAAAGTAAGAGTTATCATCTAATGATGGCTCTTATTTTTTATTATCTATACATTTTTTTTGAACTTAAAATGACAGAATAGATAAATATGCTAAAATAACTATAGGGATAAAAAATAATAAACAGGAGCGGATAGAAAATGAAGAAAAAAGTGTTGGGGATTTCTATTGGAGTAGTAGCACTTGTAGGAATTGTTATTGGAGTCATTGTGTTTCAGCAACAAGCAAAGGAAAAGAAAAAGATCGCCACAGCTCAAGATAACATAACGACTATTGAAAAAGAAACAACAAAAGATGGCGCTCTTTATAAAGAAGTCACTGCACTTTTTGATGAAAAAGAAGATTTTCTAAGCAAAGAAATAAAACCAGCGACGATCAAAGAAATAAAAGATAAGCTTTTAAAGAAACAAACAGAAATCGAAAAATTAAAAAGTGAATATGACAAGAAAATAAACGCCAATACAGCAGAAACGACTATTCAAAATTTAAAGAAAAAGATTACTTTGGCGAATACTAAATTAGAGATACAGACTGAAACAAATGAATTGTTCAGCTCAAAAGAACACGCAATCAAAGGAGACAAAATCAAAAATGAACTGCCGATTACAGTAGACTTGACGAAAGGAAAAATTACCGAAGTCAACGATACAGTTTCAGAAAATAAAGAGCTAAAAGGAAAATGGAACGAAGCTATCGACTCTATCCTTAAAAATGCCACAGAGCAAGTAGATCAAGTAGAGAAAATCAAAAAATTACTCAATGAATCCTTTGACGGAAATATACCAAAAGAAACGGTCCAACAAAGCGACTATGATATTTTAAATCAAGAAATTGAAAAGGTTAAAAACGAAGAACTGAAAACAACATTTACTGCAAAATTAATTTTAATGAAAGCCATGATCGATGCTCAAGGTCAGATCAGCGCTTTAACGCACCAGCAAAAAGCTGCTGAAGAAGAAGTCAATAAAGCAATAGAAAAAGCTAAAGCAGATACAAATAAAGCCGTAGAACAAGCGACAGGAGACGATAAACTATTGCTTGGTTATTCAGATGATCAGATTGAATATGCTCGTGTATGGCTGACATTGATCGGTGTGAAACCTTCGGAGTTACATATAGATAAAATTGCTGCAGGATCACCGATTGATTTTTATGATAAGGGGAGTGTAGGTTATCCAACCGATGTTATTTCACTTTCAGGTGCCGCAATGGCGGATGGCAATGTCACTTATAGTAGTAATCATAATGGAACGATAACGGTTTATCCTGTTCCTAGCCATTGGCAAATGACGGCAGAAAATGCGAATGATCCAGAGAAAATCAGACAACTGACACAGAATATTTTAGATCAAGCAAGAGTTGTTAGTGTCGATGTAGGGAATCCAAGAGATGTCTTGGATTTGATTAAGATACAGAAGTAAATATACTTAAACCAACAAAACAGGTAGTTTGGAAATGAAAATTTCTAGACTACCTGTTTTGTTATACGATTTAAAAACTGAAAATAGATTTTATACTTATATCGATAAATGTATTTTATAATTTCCTTTTAAGTAAGCAAACGGAACATTTGAAAATTATATATTTACATTGAGTTGTTTACGAATTACAATTAAGTATATATACTATTACGCAAATGATGAAATTATGCATGACTAAAAGTTGAATAAAGGAGTGTTAGAATGGGAAATATAGCTTCAGATATTGGGGTTGCTACTGGGGCAGTTTCAGGTATAAATGATATATCTGTCAACAAAGGGACGCAAGTTTCTTTAGGAAAAAGTAATGTCAGTAGTATGAAACAAGGTTCAGAAGTAAATAATCAGTTACTTTCAGATTTATCACAATTGATTGATTGCGTGAAGGAACAAAGTCAAAAGTTTCCTAAAATCGCTGAAATAATGGCTATAGAGGATAGCAAAATTAAATTCTAAGGAGAATGTAGTGGAGAACAAAAATGATCAAGAGCGAGCAAAATACACCCGTTTGATTACAGAAAAAGAAAATGATACTAATGAATTAAAACAAGAGCAACGAAAAATAGAAGATAGTTTACGGAACTTGCAAGAAGATTTACAACGTGGCTATCGTACCTTAGCAATGATAAATGAAGAAGAAGTATACAGTGGAAATCATGAAGGTATTCGTATGCAACGAAAAAATGAAGAACAAGAGCGATTTTTTAAACGCCAATTACAAGAGGCAGAAGAAACGTTATCTGATCAATATGCAGAACAACGAAAAACACTAGAGAAAGAAACTGAAGATCTTTATAAAAAGAGGGGGGAAATTCCTTGGGATTAATTTATTCTAGTTCTGATTCCTCGCAATTAATGTCCGCGCTAAAGCAAAATCTACAGAGCGGAAAAGAAGCATCTGAACAGTTAAAAGGAGGAAGTCAAAAAGTAATTTCAGCTGTAGATGGTAAAACACTTTCTGGCTCAGCATATACAGCAGCAAAAGGCTTATTTAGCGAGTTGATTTTACCAACTATTAGTAAAGTAACTTCTGCAATCGATACGATTGAAAGTGAATTACAAACGTACACATCAGCAGATAGTTTAGTTTCATCAGAAGGAACGCTAGATGAGGACAAATTAAACCAACAAATTGCAACGAAAAAAGCAATGAAAGCTTCTGTAGATGCTTCTGCAGCAGTAGCAAGAGTATTGTCTAGAAATAATCCAGTTGCTAAAGTGTTAGATGAGTTATTAAATGTTCAGTCAAGTCTAGCTCGTATGTCGAATGATTTTGAAGATGATATTCTAGAATTACAAAAAAAGCTAGAAAAACTACAACAGTTTTCTTCACAAACAAATGGACTTTTTAGCAATAGCTTGAATGATATGAAAATTGCGATGCAGAGTGTAACTGTATTGAATAATACGATAGTTAATAGTGATGGGACATACCAATTACCTAAAGGTACTGATCTGAGTTGGTTTAACTCTTTGAAAAATTCTAGTGATATAGAAAAAATGGAAAAAACAGCTTTAGAAAAGGCAATGAAAGAAATCAATGATTTGTATTCTAAAAATCCAATGGCAGCAATTGAGAAAGTAAAGAATAACAAACGTTTATTTGAGTACCTTATTACATTCTTGGATTCGGAAAAATTACCTAAAGGTATACAAGATGCTGTACTAGATATTTTCATAGCGCAAGAAAGTTGGAATAAGTTACCTAAAGATTTAGCAACAAAAATTTTAAATAATCCAAAATTTGGTCTATATTTGATTGATAAACCCATAGATATACAGGCTAAAGTATATGGAGTATTGATAAATTTGAGTGACAAGGGTTGGGAGGTATTAGCACCTATTGGCCACGTGACCAATGTATTATCCAAATCGTCAGCGGGAGAAGCCATTATTGCAGGAACAAAAATAGGATTCAATAAGTTTAAAAAGCTAGGAAAAGTAGCTGACTTCTTAAAGAAATATAAAGCAGTTGGAGAAGTTGTTGGAGTTGCAGGAGATGGCTTTAGTATAGGTAGTTTAGCCTACAATGAATACATCAATCCGAATAGTCCAGCTTATGGAAATGCCAGTAAAGCTTTATATGGTGGTCAAAATAGATTTTTTGCATCAATTGGTCCTTTAGAAGGGGCGCAATATGGATTCATTCCAGGAGCTATCGCTGGTACAATGAATTATTTTTTACAAGGTGGTGGACTATCTGATATACCTCTACTAAACCAAATACCAATAATTAAAAACAGTGATGACTGGCATACTTGGATTAGTAAAAAAGATATTGACAAGTGGGTAAATGAACAATATGAATTTTATGATAGAAGACATGAAAATTTGGAAAGTGGAAATATTGGAGCAATAAAAGAAGACTGGTTTGGGAAACAAAACGGTCGTGTTGATACAGGAGATTTTAATACAGGATTACCTAAGTGGTAAAATACAATTAAGTAGGCGAATTTATGAAAAAAATAGAGGACTATGTTAACAACATCAGTTTTGAAGAGGCTTATGTCAAAATAGATCGAAATAAAATTGACTATTTAATTAAAGGCGATCCTGATGCAAAATTTCCAATCAGATTAAAAAAGCTAGGTTTTTTAGCAATAAGTTTATTTATGCCAATTATGATGATACTGTCCTATACAAGTGCTAAAGATAACATAGTAACGACTGTGTTTTCTAGAAACATAGCAATAGCAACAGCTACAAGTTTTATTTTAATATCACTATTTTCATATTTTAAGAGTAGACACTTTCTTCAAAACTATGGTTATAAAGAATTTATATATTCTAGTTTGAAAATTTTATTTTTATCTTATATTTGTGGTTCTATAGGAACTGTAGATTCTAATTATATTATTAATTTGATTACTATAATTATCTATGTACCTACTTGTTTATACTTATATTACACAGTGGAAAATAATATGTTAATCGATTACATTAATGTAACATTTGAAAAAGAGTATAAAACGAATAAGATTCTTTCTCTCTTGATAAAAATGGCTGGAATAATAATGATTTTAGGAATAGTAATTGTTCAGTTTTATAGAATAAATAAAAGTTGGATAGATAAAGACAGTATCAATGATTCAATAAATGGTTTAGGTTTAAGTACGACGTTAATCGTAATTGCAGGGGCAGTTTTTATGATAATTATTTCTTTGATACCTACTTATATCAGCTTCAAAGCTGATTTAAGAATTCAAAATATGATAGTAACAAAATATTCAGAAGAGTTCAGAGAAATGTATGGGTATTATAAAGAAGAATGGTACGGAGAATAATAATTAAGGTAATCTTTGTTAGGTTTAGAAGTGGCATAGGTTAGAAAGACGAGAGGGAAAATAGCGTTATATTAGCGCTATATGTTGAGGTATAATGAAAGTTTATGATTCTACAAATAAAAGGTACAAACTAGCTGAACTAGATACAAACTATTACTTAATAGATATGGATAGCAATATCTTAGCTTATTTTTTCCCTACTTTAGTTTGGTTCTTCCCTTTTAGAGCAGTTGAGATAGATAAAGGAATGTTTAATAAGCTAGTGTCTAATGGTCAAAAAGAGTATGGTATTATGGCTACTGTTGTTATATCGATGTTTATTGGAAGACCAGTTTACAAACTATCGACTATTTTTTTTCAAGAGCTTGATGTTACTTCTGAACTAGATAAACGTGCAATCTATTTACTGATAACATTTGCATGTTTACTTATTTTTAGATCAATCATTATGTTCTACAATAAGCATAAACTTAGAAAAGTATTATTTGGAGTAGGTTACAATGTAACAATTGAGATTGAGAAAGAGAGTATTTCTACATATTACAAGAAGCATAGTATGATTCGATTGATTTTGATAGTTATGATTGCAGTAGGGATAATCTATATAACGATTGTTTATCTATTTGATTTCATTGTAATTTTTATTTTAGGTGTGCTTATTTTTATATTTATGAATAGAAGTTATTTATTTCCCTATGTTAGTCGTTTTCATATAAAAGACTAGGAGATTAGAAGAATTAAACGTACAAATAAGAGTCAATAACTTTAAAATTGTTGACTCTTCCTCTATACGGGATAAAGACGATTGAACTTCTCCAAAACTAAAGTAAAACAATATTAAAATGGACTGGATGTGATAAAACTGAATAGCTTAACGATAAAAACACTCTATAAAAATAATCGATATAGCATAATACATTCTCAATCAAACTACTATTTAATTGACAAAGATAGTTCATTGTTAGGTTATTTCTTTTTCGGTTTAACTTGATTGATACCACAAAAAGCTTATATCTTAAATAAAAGCCAAGCTGAAGATTTACTAGTTCATCGAGTTGAAACTAAAAATAGAAAAGTGTTAAGTAACATTTTAATCGTACTAATGATTTTAATTTTTAATATAGTATTACGGAATTTGTTAACTCTTTTTTATGCTTCAACAAGCATAGAAAAGAGCCAGCTTATTGAAATTGGAACTACATTTATGATGATTCTATCAAATCTGTACATATTTTTGATATTGCTTATAATATTAAATTCAAAATATATCAAAAGTAGTAACAGTTCAATAGTCATTGATAGAAATGCATGATAGGAAAAATATCTTTTTTATAAGTGCCATTCCACAGTATAGAACAAGTCTATCCCATTAACGTGGCACTGAGATAGACTTATTTTTTATATTTTTATCGCAAAATTCTGCAATTCTTTCCTAAATTTAAACGCTCTTGATAAGTAAGATGTAGAGTTCAGGTTCATCCTCAATATTGTCAAACGCCCATTTGGCCGATCTGCTTACTGCTAACCAATCCAACTACGATACTTTCTGATAGTATAATTTGATCCATATAAAAACCCCCTTTACATATAAGTACGTAAAGGAGGAAAAGATCTTATTTGATGAAATCACTGTTGTCAGAGTGAGTAATTCTCCAAAAAACATAAAATGAGTATATCGAGTACGCTATCAAAACTACAAAAAATAGTTTGCTTAGATTTATCATAGAATTTCCTAAATCATAATTGATAGAAAATTCTTTTTGCAGTTTAAACTTTTCTTCCATTGTTAATGTTTCAGGGTCTTGAATAGGTAAAAAATTCAGTGTCAGAAAAGTTCCAACAACTTTCAAAACTATAAATAGACAACTAAGTGTAATGATTAGCAACTTATTATATTTTATGAAACTCACTCCTGTCTTATCTTATCTTGACATAGATCTTACTATTTCAATTTTATAAGGTTTTATATATCCACGAGATTGCATAGCATAGCAATAGTTATTCCCAAAACCGACAGCAAAATTATTACTATATCCATTTGCTTGTCGTTTATAGGACACTGTATAAGACACACCTCGTAAAGCTGTGAGTAAATGTCCACTTGTGAACGTATGTGACCCTGCGAAAGATCCTGAAGCTCTGCCTCCTCGGAAAGCTTCAGCTTTTAAACGACCGTAGTAAGAGCGCATTAAGTCTTCACTGTCTACCATTTTAGCCCAAGTATCATTCGTATTGTAATACGTTGCTGGTGTATATGCTGAGTTGACTCTGTTTGCTGGAACAATAGCACGTCTCATATAATTAGCAGTCTGCCAATGCCCTATCCGTTCTACCAGTTTAATTCCAGCAGCGTATGCTCCTAAAGCGATATCATAAGGTGTTGCAACCAAAGCTCTAGATGTTGGAGGTAAGTTGCTATCTAAAGATAAGTCAACGTTTTCCTCAGCAAATTCAAGCTGATTTTCTAATTTTTCATCTTGATTATGATCGTAGTTTTTTAGCTCAACTAGAACTGAATTTAAAAATGAATTAAAATCTTCACTAGAATAATTTTCGGAAGGTACCTCATAATACATATCAATAGTGCTATTGATATAATCTGAATTTGTAGGTTCCGCTGAGGTGAGTTCCTCAATCAGATTAATATTATTCTCAATAATTTCATACTTCTCTTGAGACTCAACCTTTGTAGTAAATCCAAAACAAACGAATAATGAAATTCCCCATAAAACTTTTTCCATACTATTCTAATTCTTCCTTCATTTATTATTTAAAGTATATTATATTGTTCTTTTAGTGTCAATATTCATTTTAGTTGTAATCATTTGTATAGTGCTGATTTGATAATACAGACATTTACTATTAGGAGTTGTAAATACATGATAGTTGATTTCTTTATTTCAGAAAAAAGGAGAAATAACCGAGAATTGATAACCATACTGACATACTTATAAAATTTTAGAGAATATTTTCAAGTTAAGGGGTGAGAAGCTAAAATGTGGAAACGATATGTTGCCGTATATAATTGTGAAGCGAAAAAAAAAAGAGTATATTTTTAGATTAATTTAAAAACTAAAAACAGAACACATAATTAAGTTGATAAATGTATTTTATAATTTCCTTTTAAGTAAGCAAACGGAACATTTGGAAATTATATATTTACATTGAGTTGTTTACGAATTACAATTAAGTATATATACTATTATAAAAACTAAGTAGTTAGATGTTTACTTTTTAATTATAGGAGGAAAAAACGATGCCAAAGGATATAAACAGTAATTCCGCAGTAGCACAAGCTGTCGCTACTTCTATAGCATCATCAGTGAGCTCCCTAAATCAAGGGACAACGATCACAAAAGATACCCAAACGACCGTTGCAGGCAATAGCAATGCGCAACAGGCTATCACGCAACTAACGACCTTTAACACCTCACTTGTCCAAGCCGTTACCCAAGCAAGTAACAACATCCGGTCAGTGGCAGCCGAATTCGAAGCTGTTGATCAACGAATCGCTCAAATGCAATATAACCAAATGCTTTCTTAAACTGAAAGGAGGAATAAAGTATGTCCAACCTTGAAGAAATCAACCAACAAAAAATCCAACTCGAACGCGAACAAGAAAAACTCGAAGATCTAAAACGTGACATCAACCAAACAGAAGAACATTACGAAGAATATTTTTTCTATCAAAAGCAATTATTCAATGAATTACAAGAAGAATTTGCTCAAAGCCAGACAGATAGGTTGTATCAAGATATGGCCGAGCAAATCAACTGGCAAAGCCGAGGCGTTCAAGAATTTTTAGAGGAGCAACAGCAAGAACTAAAAAAACAAACAAGAGCATTAGAGGATCAACAAGAAGACTTACATTGGCAAGAAATAAAAACAAAAGAAGAAAGGTCGGAACAGCATGAGTATTGATATGTACCTCGGTCAAGCGAGAAGCCAAGCATCCAGTGTTAAAAGTGCGTGTAGCCAATTAGCACAAGGCTATACGTCGTTGATGCAAAGCAATCAACAGTTTATGAGTGCAGGCGAACTATCAAGTAAAGGCTATGACTCTGCCAAAGAATTCTTTGCGGCAGTGATCCAACCTTTAGTTCAAGGTGCCGAAGTAGGCGCGGACATGACAGCAGAGGCTTGTCAAAAATTTGTGGATCAATATACATCTGAGGTTGATAGTATTGATTTGAAGTCAGATGATTTAGAACGAAGAATCCAGCAGATCAATACGTCGATCCTGAATATGGAGAGTATTAATCGAGGCTTGCCAAAGCTTCCGACTGGAACGAATCCGTTGGAACAAGCCAATCGGCGGATTATTGAATCGTTAGAGACGACGAAACGTGATTTAGAGAAGAAGTTAGAGAAATTAATGACGTTTAATGGGACATCTCCTGCTATTTTTGATGGAGTGAATAGTTTTTATTCGACATTGTCGCAAGGCTTGCAGCAAGCGGATGCTAGCTTTAATCCTGCGACTGGGACGTTTTCGGTTCCGAAAGGGAAAGCGCTGGATTGGACGAACTCTGTGAAATCAGCTGTGAGAAAGAGAAATGAGAGAGAGCTAGATAAAATTGTTAAGAAAATACCTAATTTAAGTGCTGCGGATTATCATACAATTGGGCAAGCTCGAAAAGATGATCCTAATGTAATTATTCCAAAGAAACTAGGAGATTTTTTCAAGAATAATGGTGTTGATTATACTTTGGGGATAACGCAAGATACAGCATTATCATTTTTTGAGAATTACTTATCAGAGGATTTAGGTATCATTATTAGCTCATCTGTTAGTTCATATTTTACTAAAGGTGCGGGCTATGCTAGTACAAGTTTATCTGTGGCGTCTGGTTATGCCGCTACCAGTATGATTCAAGGAGCTGCTAAAATTGCTGGTCCTGTAATAGGTTTTACTACGGATATTTTTGATGGAAAGTCTATTGGGCAAGCTATCTCTCATACATTTACAACAACTGCTGTTGCGTCTGGGTTAACTTTGGGTTTAGAGGCTACTTTGCTAGCAGTAGGTATATCTAATCCTGTTGGTTGGGCTGCTATAGGTACAGCTGTTGCTGTGGGATTTGTAGCGAATGTTATATATGATGCTAATATAATGGGGATCAAGCAAATGGCAGATGATTGGGCTGCTGGATTTGATAAAGGAATTAGTAATGCTAAGAAAGGACTAAGCAATATAGGAAAAACAGTTTCCTCGGGGTGGAATAGCCTTACAGCTAGTTTTGGGTGGTAATATATGAAGATTGAAGATACTACCATTCCTCGGTTTAAACTTGCCACTATGAATAAAAAAAACAAATATTTAATTGATTTAGATTCTCACAAAATTTCTTGGCTTATTCCAATGTCAACATGGTTTCTAGCTAATAGCGCCATGAAAATCACGGATCAACAATATAATCATCTGAAATCTATTAAAAAGGGCAAGGCTGGAACGTCTTTGTGGTCATTCTCAGGATTTATGATTGGTGGAATGATTTATGGCGTGTTTAAGGGAATTGAAGAGAGCTTGTTTAACAATATTACTAATGGTTTTTTAATAGGTGCAATGCTATCTTTATTACCTATTGTTATCATTTTTAGATATTTACGTTTTTACTTTAATTCTAAAAAATTGAAAAAAAATTATGATGTTTTAAACAATAGTAATTTTGATGGTTATATTAAGCTTAATAAAAGTGATAGAAAAAAATCGGTCTATAAAAAAAGGTGTATCACAGGTACAGTTATATTATTGGTAGTCTTTATTTTCTTATTTTATCTTTATATAGAGACGGCTTCAATGATAATGTTACCAATATTGTGTATTTATTTTATCTTTATTTCTTTTATAAATACCTCTATTCTAAAGCCTTTTGAAAGTATGGAGTATTTCTATTTCGAGAAAGGAAAATAGCATCTGAGTGATGCTTTGTATTAATAAATGACTGTTTATGAATCAACAAACAAAAGATACAAATTGGCAAAGTTAGATAAAAAATGCTATCTATTGGATGTAGATAGCAAAAAATTATCTTGGTTTCTGCCAATGTTTGTATGGTTACTTCCATTTAAAGCAATGGAAATAGATAAGGGAATGTTTGATAAACTGCTAACCAATAAAAAAGCTGGATATGGCGTTGTCCAGATTGTGGTCCTCTCTATACTTATTGGGAGACCGTCTACATGGCTAATCAACATGATTTTTCAAAATATAACTATTTCAGAAATAGAAATAAGAGCACTTTACCTGATTGCTGTTTCTGTACTGCTAATATGCTATCGTGCAGCTACTTCCATTTTTAACAAGCATAAGATGAAAAATGAATTGGGAGAAAAAAGACAAGAAATAGTTATTAGTATAGAAAAAGAAAGTATAACAAGCTATTACAAAAGGAATAGTTTAGTTGCATTGCTAATAGTTTTCATACCTATTTTTGTTACAGGATATATTAGTGTGTTTTATTCGTTTGACATGATTGTGATTTTTATTATTTGCGTTTTATTCTCTCTATTCCTTAACAGAGGGTATGTATATCCTTATGGAAGTAGTTTTTATAAGAAAGAATAAAAAAATGTAAGTTATTTTATATAAATCCTAACAGAAATAGAAATAAGAGAACTTTGTAATTGTTTTTGGAGGTGTAAAAGGTAAGAATAGATAACTCTAAAATAAGTCGCTACAAGCTAGCAATTCTCAATGAAAAAAGCTATCTCATAGATATGGATACAAACAAATTGATTTGGTTCTTCCCTATGATTATCTGGTTAAATAAACTACAAGCGGTAGAAATAACTAAGGAACAGTACAATCTTCTAAAACGTGATAGTAAATATTCTGCATCAACAGGCATAAACATTGCAGCTATTGGTTTAGGTGGTGTGGTATATAGTTTTCTTAAAGGGGTAATCGATATTGTCTTTCAAACAGCAACAGTTAGTTCTTTGATAATTTCCTTTTTAGTTATTGTGATGATAGCTTTTATCTTGAGATATATCGTATCTTTAGTGAACGTGTATCAATTAAAAAAATACGAAATAACTCAAAAATCAGTGGGATATATCCAATTAGCTGAAAAGAATCCATACTACAAAAAAATTTGTTTGCAATCTATGTTCATTTTTCTAGGAGTCTATTTTTTGCTATTGTATTTGTATCTTGCTTATCTAGAGGCAGTAGTTTTAGTGATATTACTAATTCTTTCGTTTGCCTTGTTTTTCCTTAATACTCTCGTTGTTAAACCCTACAATGATATGCCGTATAAATATATAGAATATGGTAAATAGAAATGAAAGTAGAAGATACATCGATATCTCGCTTTAAATTAGCAACGATCAATAAAAAGGATAAGTATTTAATTGATTTAGACTCGCACAAATCAACTTGGTTGATTCCAATGTCTACGTGGTATGTTGCTAACAACGCTACAAAAATTAGTGAAGACCAATATATTACGCTTAAAAAAGTTCATAAAAACAAAGCAGGCGCTTCAATATGGTCCTTTTCTGGGTCTATGCTAGGTGGCGTAATTTATGCTTTTATGAAAGGATTAGAAAGTATATTTTTTGAAGCAACAACGATGAATCTTATGGTTTTAGCTTTTCTAATCGCTTTTTTCTGTAGCTTTATTTTTAGATATATACGATCTGTAGTTAATCTTAATAAGTTGAAAAAAATTTTTAATGAGGAAACAACTCTAAAATTAGATCATCTGATTGTTTTAAAGAAGGATAATACTTTTTATAAAAAACGTTGTGTAACTGGAACGATTATTTTGATAGCAATCTTAGTTTTTCTGTTGTCCTTATTGATCCAGGCTAAATCCTTAACAGTTATACCAGTCATATTCATCTATTTAGTGTTTGTGTCATTTTTAAACACGTCAATAGTAAAACCTATGGAAAATATGGAATATAGTTATAAACCTGAGAAATAACATTAAAATGCCAAGGTTCAAGTGAAAAGGAGTGAAAATTATGTTAACAATCGGTAGTATCGTTTACTTAAAAGAAGGTAGTCAAAAAATTATGGTTTTAAACAGAGGTCCCGTTGTAAATGAAAATGACAAAAATGTTTTGTATGATTATAGTGGTTGCAGATATCCAAGCGGTTTAAATCCTAATGAAGTGCTTTATTTTAATCAAGAAAATGTTGATTCTATTTTGTTCAATGGTTATACAGATGAGGAAGAAGAACGGTTTGAACAATTGTATACGGAATGGCTAAATGGTGAAGGAAAGTTGATTGATAGAGGGATTGTTAGTAAACCTCTTGGATAATATTGAAAAAATTTTAAGATAGAGCGAGACGAGAGTGGGAAAATAGTCAAAGAAAAATCTGATTATTAGTCCACTTTTTTTAATTTAAGGTTCATAAAAAAACACTCAACTATATAAGATTAAAGTGACTGGATTCAACGAAAGTAGAAGACGCAGGAAACAAACTAAAACAAGTTAGCAGTGTAGCTGAGGATATCTGGGTGGAGTTGGTAGTATGATAAAAGGAATCGGTGAGAGAAGTATTAGCTACATTGGAATAATGCTTCCCAAAAAGGATTGATAGTATCATATTAAAAAAAATTACTAGGAGGAAGTATTATGATGAAACATGCTGAAAGTGAGTTACAGATAATTGAACTTATGAAAAATATTTGTCCAGATTTTGATTCATACAATTTTCTGGAGACAGATAGATATAAGGGCTCTTTGTTTGGAAAATTTAATGTATATTACAAAATTGGGTCTAATAAAGAGTTAGGAGTGATCACAGGTATAAATAATCAAAAAAAATATAATTTGGATCAATTCAAAAAGAATTTTACAACTACAGGTGGGTTTAATGGGACAAAAGTAGAAGAAGGTTGGAAAGGCGAAATTTTAATAGAGCTACTGAAATATTTACAAGGAATTAAAAAGGATCAGCAGGAGGAAGTAAAATATCTAGAGTGAAACAGATGGTTGAAGATACGTTGGAAGATGGAAAGCCTTATTTAAAAGAAATAGATATAAAAGGTGCTGAAGATGATCACGATTTAGTATGGATTATTAATTGTGGATTGAACCATGCTTTTAAGGATCAGATTTATAATATAGAAGAGGTTGTAAACGACCAAGTAATGGATCAGAAAGAAAAAGATCAGCTTCTTCTAGAGATCAGCACATTTTTAAGAGAACTAAGAAGTTCATACAATGAAGCGATCTTGCAATTTAACAAAAAGAAAACAGAAATCTCTGAAGTAAAAGAAAATAAGAGCCGTTGGAATGGATTTTTTCATAAAAAGTGAAAATTTTATCAACTTTTACGCTTAAAGTATTCTGCAATAAAATTATCAAAAAGGATAAAATGAAAGTCCGGTTTTTTAATCAAAAAGTACTAAAAAATGAAAGAAACAAAGTTAAGTATGATATACTAATCAATGTAGAAAGTTATGACGGTGGCGCTCTTTAGGAGGTGGTGCATATGATTGTATGTACTGAATCTAACGAAAGGAGAAGCCTTTTGTCCGCATTAGAAACAATTCAATTGATTCTAAGTTTTGGTATGTTTACCATTGCTTTGATTAAATTGGTTGTAGATATGCTTAAAAACGACAAAAAAAAATAACCGTCAACTTTGGCTAGTTCGGTTATTTTTTATAAGTAATTAAACTAAGTCGCCGTCTTAAACGGTCTACACAAGAGAGGTATGTTAGCGCATATCTCTCTTTTCTATTTTATTATACTACAAAACCCTAAAAAATTGTAGTTTAACATGAAGATTTTCACGTTTAAATATAAAAAGGAAATTCTCAAAAAGGATCGATAGCAGCATGCATGAGATTCAAAAATATAAGAGATGGAGTTGAAAAAATGGATTTTTTTAATGGATGGATAAATCATTCAATGGGTCTGAATGGTAGAGATAATCTCGATAAATCAGATTCAATTTGGAACAATGAATACAAGATTATGAAAAATAGTTTTATCGAGAAAGGAACACTATTATATAGAGTTCATGCAGGTGGTTATAGTGAACCGATATTTGAGCATTATGAAGATTATGGAAGTAGAAAATCTGAAAAATTTAATGAAGATTACAAAAATTGGAAGGATAGCCAAAGTGTAGATAAGATCAGATGGGATAATCATTGGGTTTCATTTACAAAAAGTATTGATGTAATTGGATCAGCTTACTTTGGAGATAAACTTCTTAGGGGATTTGTTATCGTAATAGAATCAGATAAAGCTATTGATATAAGTTGGCAAAAAACCAATGGATTTAATGAATGTGAAGTAGTAGCACCAATGAATAAGAATACCTGTTTAGAAATCCTTCAATTTGAAGATTTTATAAAAAAATATGGGACTGGTAATTCATACTATGAAAAGTGCAGAAATGTTACCAAAAAAGATCAATAACTGAAGGAGGAAATAATGTTTTTTAACAGAAAGTTTCTGAAAGAAATAGATTTAGCAAAAAAGAGGGGAAACATTATTCATTCAGATTTTAAGAGTTTTTATATTGAAATGAACAAGAGCAATGAAGAATTTCTAAAAGATACATACTGTAAAATTATTTTAAAAATAAAAAGTAAGAAGATTGGTTACACTAGCTTATCTGTCTACCAACCAGGTGAATTATTCATTGATGATCTTCACATTGACGATAATCATTATGAGAATAAAGGTTATGGTACTGAAATGTTGGATACTGTGAAAAAGATTGCAGAGATTAACAAATTTAATCGAATAGTTGGTGACTTATCCGAAAAGGATATGGATCATATGGAAAAGCTGAATTACTTTTATAGTAAGGAAGGTTTCACAGTAACTTATTATGAAAAACAAGAAGGTATTAATATAGGTAGAATAGAATTATTTCTCCCAAAGAATCGATAACTAAATTTGATCCAAAAAGGATCAAAAATAAACCAAGCATACGGTATAGTAACACTTTGCCTTTTTTGGTAAAAACGTCAACATGTGCTATGTCACAAAAGGATGTTTATTGGAAGACCTGCTTACAAACTATCGACTGTTTTTTTCAAGAGTTTGATGCTACTTCTGAAAGAGAGAAATGTGCAACTTATTTACTGATAACTTTTGGGTGTTTGCTTATTTTTAGATATATCATAATGTTCTACAATAAGCAGAAATTTAGAAAAGTATTATCTGGAGTAGGTTGAAATGCAACAATTGATATTGAGAAAGGTAGCGTTTCTACATATTACAAGAAGGATAGTATGATTTGATTGATCTTGATATTTATGATTGTAGTAGGGATAATCTATATAACGACTGTTTATCTGTTTGATTCCATTGTAGTTTTTTTAGTTTGCTTATTTTGATATTTATGAATAGAAGTTATCTGTTTCCATATGGTAGTCGTTTTCGTATAAAAGAATGAAACAACGTTTGGGATTGTTAGATAATCAAGATGTTGATGTAATTTACAATTGCTATTTCCTTGAGTTTATGGCAAATCAGGAATTTGCGTTAAGTAAAGGTATAATAATACGATATTTGTTATATAAAATACTGGTTGGGCATAGTCAATTAAATTTGTTTTATTAATGTTGAACGATACGGTGTTATTAAGATAATATCTTAGCTAATTGAGAATAAAAAAATAAATTTGCTTCATCGATAAATACTTCGGTGTAGCTTTTTTTATTTTTAAATAATAAAGTTAAATTCGTTATGTTGAAGTATATAGCGTGTAATCAAAGCTAGAAATAGCATAGAAAATATTGATTTGTAGTGAAGCAAGTAAATTTTTTTATGTTTCCATAATCCATTATTCAAAATTAAAAATTTACAGGAAATATAGGGTTTTGATTTTTTTACAGTTTACGAAATGCATACATATTTTATTTATAAATAAATGAGTTTTAATATTATATATATTATACCTGTGGATCGTGATATAATTTATTTTGATTGAATTTATATTATATAAGTGAAAAAAGGTGTAATTATGAAGAAAATAGAAAATTTGAAAAATGATGATGTTGAGGCTGATTTTGCAAAATGGTTGCTACTTAATAGAGGAATTAAAGAAGTAACGATAAAAAAATATTTAGGTGCGATAAGAACTGTTGAAAATATTCTTAATAGTAACGAGCATCTTACAACTAAAATATTCGAGATCAGTGATCCAGAATTGATTGAGAGTTTTAAGAATAATAAAGAAGTTCAGGAAATTGATAAGCGAGGCAATCGGATGTATACCGTTCCTTTGAATCACTATATTAAGTTTCTGTATTACTTAAAAGAAATAAATGAAGAAAGTTTGGATGATCAACTTAACAGAGAAGTTGAAGATATATTGATGAATAATGAGCTCAGGAAACCAACTTTAAAGAGAAGCAAAATTTCAACTCCAACTGAAATGTTTGTTACTAAGACAAATTATTATAAAAGAAATCCAATAAAGGCAGCAAATGCATTAATACTAGCAAATTTTAATTGTGAAATAGCAAGTGAACATAAAACTTTTACATCTAGAAAAACTGGCGAGAATTTTGTAGAAGCTCACCATTTAATTCCTATGAACCAACAGAAAAATTATTTGGAAGTAAACATCGATGTAGAAGAAAATATTATTGCTCTTTGTCCAAATTGTCATAGGATGATTCATAGTGGGAAGGATTTCGAAGTCTCAACTATGTTAAACAAACTTTGGCAGATGCGTAATGAAGGATTAATAGAAAAAGGTGTTAATATATCATTGAATAAATTAAAAAAAATGTACTTTGAAGAATAATTATTGTGTTTATAAAATATAGAGTGTGTAAAATAAACTTCATTTTACACACTCTATATTTTACACCATATTTAAACTAATAATTCTGGGTGACTATTTAAAAACTCTATTATTTGTCTACTCATTTTTTCTGCGAGTAAAACAGGAACAGCATTTCCAATTTGTTTATATTGTTCATTCAGTCTATGATTTTTACTTACATGTTTTTTATTACCATCCGAAAATTCAAACCAATCAGGAAATGATTGTATTCTCGCGCATTCTCTAACTGATAGTCGTCTGTTGAAATCACCTCGAAATGCCCATAAATCTTTTCCAATATGTTCCATTGGTTCTCCGCCAGGATGTTGAGGTGCTTGTCTACCAGAGGCTTGAATGGTAAATGATTGATCATTCCAATTTTTCTTTCTGTTTCTCGACATATACATAGAGCTATAAGTTGCATCATAGACATCCTCAGCAGCTTCAGATAAATCTCCAATGACATCTCTGAGTGTTAGATATGGTTGATCAATTGTTCCATGAGTTGGTTTTGGAAGAGTATATTCAAAATTATATTTTTCCTTTATATCTTTTCGAACACCAATGATAAAAACACGTTCACGATTTTGCGCTACTCCGTAATCTCTTGCATTAACTAAATGTGGTGTTACAACGTAATCCGCAGCTTCAAAATCTTCTATCATTTGTTTTAAGACTTGACCTTTAGCCATTGTCATAAGACCTTTAACATTTTCCGCAATAAAAAACGCTGGTTTAGATTGAATTAAGGCACGAATGTAATGTATATATAAGAAGTTTCTAGGGTCATCTAATAATCTTGGACCAGCGGCACTGAATCCCGGACATGGAAATCCACCTAGCATCAAATTGCAATCTGGAAATTTCAATACTTTTCGAATATCTTTAGAAACTTTTGTAACACTTTTTGGGAAATTCTTAATATATGTCAAGTTGGCAGATTCAAAAAGATCATTTGAATATATAAAATTAGTAATACTTTTTTTTCTCCAGTTTAAATACTTGTCTTTGCTATTTAAAGTAAGGTATGCTTTTTCTTCACCTTCAGATACAACAGCTCCAGATAATTCGACACCTAAATCAAGCCCACCTGCACCACTGAATAATGAGACAATATTTATCTTTTCTGCTTTGTAGTTTAAACTTCCTAACAATCTTTTTTCTTCATCTTGATCAGCAGAAGTAATATTACTACTCAGAATTTCATTTTCTTCCTGTATCTTTTCAAATAAAATTCGCTGAACCTCTTCAGGGGTGTAGCTAAATGAAGATACAAAATTCTTGGTTTTTTTGTTTGTTGTTTCCACAATGATCACTTCCTTTCAGATCAAAACTTATTTTAACATATAAAGAAACATTTGGCCAGTATCAGATTTTGTGCGACAATATGTAAAGAGAATTAGTTAATTTTAGGGAGAGAAAAAAATGACGACACCTACAACAAATGTTCTTATTGCATTATCAAACATCCTTCAAAGAAATTCATCAATATTAACGCCTATTTTTCGATCAAATGGATCAGCCAATGCCGCTGGTGATAGTCTTGAATATTTTATAAAAGATATGTTTTGTACTGGAGCCTCACAATACCAATATGATTATGAAAAAGATGAAGTTTACGATAAATATCTATCCTGGAAAGGAAATAGTTCAAACTTTCCGGATTTTATAGTACGTGGTGGTGTGGGCGTAGAACCGAAAAAATTGAATAATACAAGTTATTCAACTTTAGCATTGAATAGTTCATATCCTAAAGACTACATATATCCAGATAGCCAAAATCTTCCTAAAATTATTGACGAATCCAATTGGGAGAAAAAAGAAGTCATATATGTAGCAGGAAATTTAAATAAATCAAATAAATTAATAAGTTTGTGGTTCGCATATGGTAACACTATGGTAGCAGATAGAAGTGTTTATTTAGATCTAATTAATGATATACGTGAAGCGGTAAAGGAAACTGATGCTACTTTAGTTCCAAGTATTGAATTAGCACGTGCTAGAGGTATTGATCCACTAAAATATACAAATCTTAGAATGAGAGGAATGTATGAATTACAGCATCCGCACATTGTATTTAACGAGTATATTTCTAGGCATGATATACCGTTGGAAGCTTCAAAAATTTTTCTTGTATTACTAAAAAAAGATTATGAGAACATTCAAGATAAACCTGATTTAAGTGAATTCTATTTTAATGGACAATTAACGAGTCATGAAATTTTTATTGATGATCCCAATTCTACTGAAAATAAATTAGAGGCTATAATTTTTGAAGGATGGACTAGATAAGGTGTTTTTAGATAATGTGTAAATAATTCATCAAACAAAAATAACTCCAAGAGGGTGGGACATAGTTCTCATCCTCTTAATAATATACGCAATTTAACTAGAAAATAACGACACGTTTAAATTATTCCCACTGAAAGGACGGAATCATAATGCTAAACAACCTCATAGAAATAATGACAACAAACGACTCCATTTTCGCCAAAAAAGAAGACGGAACAAACGTAAATTACTACATCTTTCCAGAATTCGAAATCCATCTAAACTCAGTTCCAGGAAATACCACCCAAGGATGGCATACTCACCAAAATATTGAAGAAATACTAGTAATAACCGCTGGACAAATCAGAGTTGAAACAATAGTCGACGATAAAAAATCCCATAAAGATTGTCAAAAAGGCGATGTAATTCGCATGAATAACAGTCTACACAGAATCCTAAATCTTCAAAATACCGAAGCAACGTTTGCTGTATTCAGATTTGTTCCTCAAGGAATGGATAACCGAGAAATAATAAAAAATGACAAAAAAGAATATAGCGACAGCGAAGTAGCAACTATTTTAAATAGGGAATAAGCAACATTCAGAGGATGGATCATCTCCATCCTCTTTTATAACATACGCAATCTACTCCAAATCCATTTTCCTAACCTCAAACCCAGTCTCAACCTTCTCAGCCCTAACCATCTCCATCACCAATTCATCCCCCAACTCAATCAACCGATTATAATCCTCATAAAAAGCATGAAACATCTGCGCCCGAGCATAATACTCCTTCACAATCCGTTTCTTATTGATCGGCCCAGACCGAAACTGAAAAAAATGATCCAAAATCGCCAAAGGCTCCTGCCAAGAAGCCATCTTCTCCATAAAATCCCGCAACTCAATAATATCCTGATACGTAACCGCCTTTAAATTCTGTCCTTGTTTATCCATTCTCCTGATCTCCTTCAAATAAGGCGGAGAAAAGCCGATAAGTGCCAAACGAAATCCAAGCCCAAACCCAACTTCTCCCACCAGTTTTCTCACTGAATTTCGTGCTTCAGCAATTCTTTTTCTATATGCGCATTGACGAGGCAAACCTATAACCCAGCGCTACAAATGACTTTCAAAGCCTTGCGGTATTCATAACGCCTTGTTCCAGAGAAAACAAAAAAACGATACCGAACCTGTCAATACCGCCATCAATCAGCTAAACCAAACCCACAATTCACTCCTAAACCACCCTTAATCCCAAGAAATTAACAAAACCAACTAGAATTTCAAAAGAAAATTAGGTACAATAAAGAAGCTAGTGCTTCGGTGCTAGCAAATTGGCAACTTGTGTAGACAGGGTCTAGATGTCTGTACAAGGCTTCATCGTTTGGTTGCCGCCAAACGGTGAAGTGCCTTTTTGTTTTATCCAGTTTTTCATCTATTCTTAAAATACTCCTCCCTTCAAAATAGTCGTAGGACAGAAAAAAACGGCATTGAGCAGATGCCCAATACCGTCGACAATAGACTAATCCCATATACACAACAACCAATCATCACCGAAAAAAGCAAAGATTTCCTAGAAATCCCAACCTATTTTAGGTACAATAAAGAAGCTAGTACATGTTGCTAGCACTATTGGCAACTTGTTTGGACTATGTCTAGCATGTCTTAACAAGGCTTCGATCGTAAGGTTGCCGCCGAACGATTGAAGTGCCAATTTTTATTTATATGTCTTGAATCGATCAACGATTCGAATTTCTATCCTACACATTTTATTATACCGAAAGACACCACCCACCGCAACGAAATTCGGCATTTCCACCCATTAAATAACACCAAAAACAGCGCCCTTATATATAAGAAAAAATAACAAAATTTTTTCAATTTCTTTAACATTTCCTCGTACTGAACGATATAGTTGAAATTTAAAAATCGTATTTCTTCTAAATGAAGTGAATATTCTAAAAAAGAAGATTTATGCTTAAACGATTAGGTGTAAATCTGTTTTTTTTAAAATATTCTATAAAAAAACCATTTTAAATCTCAAATTTGCAAAATTTTTACGTCACAAAGAAATATTTGATAACTATAAGGTATGTAAATGTGGCAAAATGGTAGTTGTGGAGTCTAGATATACGTGAAGGTAAAAACATGGCAAAGGGGTTTGGGAAATGTCAGGAATCAAAAGCAGTGTAACCGTTGCAGGTGGCGTCTCGGCACTGTTCAGTCAAGCGGCTAGCGGTTTTTCATCTGTGAATGAGGCCGTAAGCAAAGCAGAACGAACAACGGTCAGTGGCAATAATAATGCAAAAAATAGCTTAACCAGCATTCATAGTCGCGGTCAACGGGTGTCAAATGTGCTCGCTCGTGACGGCAATAATATTCATTCAGTTGCAAAAGAATTCAGTGAAATCGATCAAAAAATCAAAAGAAGTTTTGACTTACCATTATTTTCTCCAAATCTTGGAGGTGGCAGTCGCTCATGAGTGAAGAAAAAGAACTAAAAATCAATCAACAGCTCAGGCAAGTAAGTATTGATCAAGAAGATAAACGACGTGAAATTCAAGAATTAGAGGATTTGGAAGCGGATTACTTTTCGATTCATCAACAGGAACAACGCTATTACCAAGACTTGATCGGCAATAATCAAGGCTCACGCTATACGAGTCACTTTATGGAGCTAGATGACGAAGCCAATCGTTTACATCAATATGAACGCCAACGATTAGAAGATATAGCAGAACGTTTAGTAAGTGAAGAAGTGCAGTTGAGAGATAAAGAAGAGGAACTGTACACTGAGAGAATGCAGCTATTTTCTGAGGGCAATGAAGCGGAGGAAAACCGCTATGGGTATTGATTTTTATGTCGGCGAAGTAAACACACAAAGCGCCGCTGCTAAACAAATGGCAAATGAATATATCCAATTCTGCGGCACGTTAACAGATAGTGTTAATGCCTTTATGAGTGCGCCGCTATCTAGTAAAACGTACGATTCAGCGAAACTTTATTTCTCGGCAGTCTATCCATCTTTGGCAAGTGGGTTTATACTAGCATGTGAGGCCTTAATTGAAGCCCATAGTAAATTCCCAGAAGAGTTTCAATCATCCGTGGATACGTGTGATGTGATCGAAGAACAATTAAAAGCTGAAATAGCTCAAGGACAAGCCTTGTTGCAAAATATCGCTCGTACGATGGATAAAGAGAAAGAACCAAATCACCGCCTAGAACAGCGTTATATGGGCGTGCAAAGCTCGATTCAAAAGAATGAAGAAAAGCTACAGAAATTATATGAGTTTAATGCAAGCTCACCGAATTTATTTGTGGATTTTGAAGCACAATTGGCTAATTTGGATGCAGGATTGGCGGAGGTTGAAAAAGGAGCGGCTTGGAATCCGACATCAGGAACATTTGAGTTGTCGAGGGTAAGTTTAACTTGGACGAAATCGATTGGGAAAGAGTGGGATAAACGGCAGAAAAAGATTGATGCGAAAGTTGAAGCACACCGTCTAGCCAATCAAGAAATAACTTATACATTTGATGAGTCTGGAAATGTTACAGGTGTTTATGTCGATGGTACATTTGATTCTAAAATGACATTAATGGTGCAAGAAGCAATAGCCACAAATAATTGGAATGGTCTTAAAGGATTAGGTGTTGGTTTAGCCGATAAAATTTACGAGAATTTTGGCTTGACTGGACTAATGGGTGAGAGAACGTTAGATCCGAATGCAGTTGGAACTAAACCATATGCAGTGGGACAACTTATTGGTGACCTTACTTCGCTTGTTGGTGGTGCCACTGAATTTGTTGGTGGTTTTTCATGGTTTGTTGGGGGAAATGGACTTTCATTTGTAGGAGCACCTTTTACTGGTGGAGCGAGTGTTGCATTGAGTCCAGCAGTAACAGCAAGTGGAGCCGCAGCAATGGCTCATGGCTCAGGAACTATTGTGAATGCTTTTGGAAGTATTGGTAGCGGGTACGATGCTTCGAAACATCCAAATGGAGTTTATAAAGATGCTGATTATCATACAGGTAAAGGAAATTCTGTAAAAAGTAAGAAACCTAAAAATGGGCAAGATGCTTTAGATAATTCTCTTCCGCTAAAAGATACAACAAAAAGAAGGATATCACTGAGTGACGATGAGTTTGTTGTTATTGATAGCTCTGGTGATGGCACTTTTCATGGACATGTTCGTACCTGGGATGAACTGAGTCCTAAAATGAAAGCTATTTTGCAAAAAGCTGGATTAGTAAATAAGAAGGGGAAGATTATTAGATGATAACTTTACTAACTTTAAATTTAGCAGATGATAAATATCTACAAATAAATAGTGAAAATAATGGAGAAAAACGCTATTTTCATGATGAAACAACTATAAAATATCTAGATAGCAAGAGAGAGATTATTTTATTTAAAGACTCTTTGCATGAGGGACTTGAATCCTTAAAAAATATGTTATTGCTTTCGTTAAATAATGAATTACCAGTTTCAGAAAAAACTTTTTTAACTGGTGTCGGATATGAATGGAATATCTATTATCATAATTTAGATGAATTTTCTGAAGAAGATCCCACGGAACTGTATAGTCTATGGTCAGTGTCACCAGAAATTGGTAGTGCTTCTTGGATATACAATAGAAATTCACAAATATTTTTTGAAATTAGCCCACAATATTTATGGGATTTTATAGACAGCAATGTAAATGAGGAACAAACCACATTTGAAGAATTTATGGAATCATATACGTTTGACGCACAATTTAGTTTAGACAGAAAAGTTTGTATGGAAATGGTGAAGATTTTAGAGGGACTTTTGAGTACCGTTGAGTTATAGAGTGTAAATATGTTTTTATGGAGTTAAATGAAAATTCTCTGTATCATTCTAAAAAGAAAATCTTCATGTGTAGGGGACCTTTTGCTAGTGGAGCGACGTTTAGCATTGAGTCCAGTGATAAGATAATAGCAATTGGAGCCGCTGCAAAAGGCTCATGGCTCAGAAACTATTGTGAATGCTTTTGGCAGCTTGCTAGATGGTTATCATTTTGAGGATAGATCTTATAATAATAAAAATGGAGAATGGGGGAAAGGAAAGTTTGATAATGCCATGGATAATGTTTAAGAACATTTTGAAAAACATGGTGAAGAAGTAGGAGCTTCTAACTTGGAATAATATATGAGAAAAGCTCAAGAATTTGCTAGAACTGTAAAGAAAGGAGTAAAAACTTCACCAGTGCCAGGTATAACAACTGATGTTCTAAGATATCGAAAGAATGGTAAGTACATCGATTAAATTAACTTTACGAATCACAGTAAACTATTTGTTTGAATATTGTTTAGAGGAGTGGTTATACATTCTTCTTTTTTTATTTATCTGTAAAAAACTCTATTGCTAAGACATAGTAAATTCCCAGAAAAGTTTCAATCATCCGTGGATACATATGATGTGATCGAAGAACAATTAAAAAATGGAAACAAATATTTGAAGTAGCTCCAGATGAATTTCTATTAAAAACTGACTATGATCTTGAAGCGATGATTTTTATAAGAGAAAATTTTTATAAGAAAGAAGTTCTTAAACAATTAGAAGCTGTTATATAATTGTGTGCTAGTGCACAATCTACAAATAAAATACTTGTCCATTTTGGTATATAAATTGATGGATGATAGTGAATAATCAGAGGATTTGAATCAGTGTTTTAGAAGGATGTATTCTCATTCTTCTTTTTTATTTTATCTGTAAAACACTATTGCTGAGATGGATAAAGAGAAAGAGCCCAATCAACGCTTAGAACAGTGTTATATGGGGGCAAAACTCGATTCAAAAGAAGGAAGAAAAACTACCAAATAAAAAGAATGGCTAGGTTAAATTAAATCCGAACAGAAATTTAATTTCAGGTTATTTCCTTTTGTATGAAATATTATCTCTCTTTAAGTAAGAATAATCAGTTTTATTTTGCTTTTTATTATTTAAAATGAAATTTTATTTCGTTTTTCGCTTAAAAATGTTGAAAAAAAAGTTCTTTAACTGTATGATGAATTTGTCGATGAGTGAAATGCTCGTTTATCGATGCAAGTTGAACACAGGACTACCGATAAAAACGAAAAATCGAAAATCAGGAGGTAAGGAAGTTTTCTTAGTAATTTATATGGATTCGTAGTTATCGTTTAGTTTAGTGGATCGAGTAGAAGATAAATGTGGTTGTGCAATTATGTTGTTATCAAAGTATTTTTTTTAGTGGTAGATGTAAGGGCTTTTATTTTTAAATGAATGTGAAATAGGAGATGAGAATAGTGAAAAAGTTTACTGAATTTATTGAAGAGCATTTAGCCGGTCCCATGGCAAAATTAGCAAATCAACGTCATTTACGTGCGATTAGAGATGGGATCATTGCAACATTGCCGTTGATCATTATTGGGTCGTTTTTCTTGATCATTGCCTTTCCGCCATTACCAGCTAATTGGGGGATTACACAGTTTCTAACATCAAATGCAGCAACGATTTTGTTGCCTTATCGAATGACGATGTATATCATGACTCTTTATGCAACGTTTGGGATCGGTGCAAGTTTATCGAAAACCTATAATTTAGATGTGATTTCTGGTGGTATTTTAGCGACGATTGCTTTTCTATTAACGTTTGTTCCAGTGAACATTCCTGCAGAAGCGTTAGATGCAGCTGGAACTGTTGGATTTGTCTTACCAATGGCTAACTTAGGTGGCGGTGGGATGTTTGTTGGAATCATTACATCGATTCTAGCAGTAGAAATTTATCGTTTAACAGATAAATCAAAATTCAAAATCACGATGCCAGAACAAGTCCCACCTGCTGTAGCTAGATCTTTTGAAACATTAACACCAACCTTGATCGTGATTTTAGGAATCTCTACCTTAACATACTTTATCGGGTTTGATTGGCATTCAACGATTTCTAAAATTGTAAGCCCTTTAGTTAGTGCAGCCGATAGTTTACCAAGTGTTTTATTCTTGATCTTTATGATTACGTTCTTCTGGTCTTTTGGGATTCATGGGGTATCCATCGTAGGTTCACTAGCAAGACCATTATGGCTACAATTATTAGATGGAAATACGGCAGCAATGGCCGCTGGAAAAGAATTACCAAATATTGCCGCAGAACCATTTTACCAATGGTTTGTCTGGATCGGCGGCTCTGGTTGTACGATTGGATTGGCGTTATTATTAGCCTTCAAAACAAAATCGCAATTTGCTTCAAAATTAGGAAAAGCGACGTTGGCACCAGCTATTTTCAATATCAATGAACCATTGATTTTTGGAACACCGATCGTATTAAATCCAATATTGATTATTCCATTTATTTTAACACCGATGGTCACAGCAACAATTGCTTGGTTTGTGACACAGTTTGGTTTAGTGAATCGTGTGATCTTTACAGCACCTTGGACACTGCCTGGACCTATTGGCGCATATTTAGCGACAGGTGGGGATTGGCGAGCAGCTGTTTTAAGTGTTGTCCTAATTATTATTTCAGTTGTGATATATTATCCTTTTGTGATGATCTACGATAACAATGAATTAGAAAAAGAACACGCTATCACAAAATAGAACCTGTAGGCTAGACACAAAAATGAACGGAACGAAATGAACAGTGTAGTGAAATTTCGTTCCGTCATTGCTTTTTAAGCTAGAAGTTAGGAGACGAATCAAATGACTAAAATAATATTTTTAAGCGCGAGCGTTTTATTCCTCGCAGTTGGTTTGATCATGACTCATTATTTAGAGAAGAAAAAATGGTTGCCGAATCGTTGGGTGATCGGCTGTTCAGTATTTTTGATTGCATTGATTCCCACTCTTTTATTTCCAACTATGCCAGAATTTATCAAACAAACAATTTATGGCATCAGCGGATTGTTAGCTGTTATCTTTTTTGAAAGTAGTCGATTATTAGCAGAACAAAATAGAAGGGGGCAGAATCAATGAGGAAATTAGGGATTTCTGTTTATCCAAATCATAGTAGTGTGGCAGATATCAAGGCCTATATGGACTTAGCAGCAAAATATAATTTTAAACGTGTCTTTACTTGTTTATTATCGGTCGAATCAGGAAAAGAGCAGATCATAAAAGAATTTACAGAAACTATTCTCTATGGAAAAAAATTGGGAATGGAAGTGATTGCCGATGTTAGTCCTAAAGTGTTTGGCGAGTTAGGCATCAGTTATGATGAGCTATCATTTTTTAAAGAAATTGGTGCAGATGGTATTCGATTAGATATGGGATTCACAGGAAATGAAGAATCGATCATGACGTTTAACCAACAAAATCTAGCAATCGAATTAAACATCAGCTCAGGCACACGTTATTTAGAAAATATTCTAAGCTACCAGGCAAATCTAGATAAATTATTGGGCTGTCATAATTTTTATCCTCATCGCTACACAGGTCTGAATTATGACCATTTTTTAGCGACGTCACAAGTGTACAAAGATCATGGGATTCGGACAGCGGCGTTTATTAATTCTCCCACAGCGACAATTGGTCCGTGGCCCGTAGAAGAAGGCTTATGTACTCTAGAAATGCATCGAACATGGCCGATCACGACACAAGCTAAACACTTATGGGCAACAAATGTAATCGATGATGTGATCATTGCCAATGCATTTGCTTCAGAAGAGGAGTTAAAAGCACTAAGTGAAATCGACCCGTATCGTCTAACCTTTGATTGTGTGATCGATCCGAAAACACCAGAAGTAGAACGAAACATTATAGTAGAGGAATTTCACTTTAATCGTGGTGATATCTCAGATTATGTTATCCGTTCAACCCAGAGTCGCGTAAAATATAAAGGGCATGAATTTGTTCCATTCAATACAGTTGATATGGAAATCGGGGATATTATTATTGAAACGTCATTATACGCTCATTATGCAGGCGAGCTTCAAGTAGCGTTGTTACCGATGGAAAATTCAGGTAAATCCAATGTTGTAGGGAAAATCACCGATGCAGATAAAATTTTGTTGCCTCACCTTAGACCGTGGCAAAAATTTGCCCTTCATGAAGTGAAGCTCTAAGTCATACGAACAAGAAGAGGGAGGAGAAACGCATGGTGTATGCAATAGGCTTAATGTCAGGAACCTCTTTAGATGGAATTGATGCCGCTTTGGTGGAAATCTCTGGCAAAAATGAAACAACAGCTGTTAAACTAATCGATTTTTTGACCGTACCATTTAGTGAAGAAACCCTTAAAAGAATTCGGGCAGCATTGTCATTAGAAAGCTCAGATGTCGAAAAAATTTGCTCCTTAAATGTTGAGCTAGGGGAGCACTTTGCTCAAGCGGCTTTAGAAGTCTGCAAGCAGGCTGGGATTGCTTCAACGGAGTTAGCATTTATCGGCAGTCATGGTCAAACGATTTTCCATATTCCTTTTGCCCGAGAATCTTTGTATGCCTCGACTTTTCAAATCGGTGATCCAGCGGTGATTTGTGAACGGACAAAAACCACGGTGGTATCCAATTTTAGAGAACGAGATATGGCAGTAGGTGGCCAAGGTGCACCAATCGTTCCATACTCAGAATATGTATTATATCAAAAACCGAATACAACAAGACTACTACAAAATATTGGTGGGATCGGGAATATTACAGTGATTCCTAAGTCGGGAGAAATAACAGATATGATCGCGTTTGACACGGGTCCAGGCAATGTTATCATGAACGAATTATGTTTGTATTTCTTCAATCAAGAGTATGATCAAAATGGTGCATACGCTAAACAAGGGAAAGTAAGCCAAGCGTTGTTAGAAGAATTAATGGCCCATCCGTATATTCAAAAATCTTATCCTAAAACAACTGGACGAGAAGAGTTTGGCAAGCAATTTACGACAATGCTGTTAGAAAAATGGTCCCTTGATCCAAATGATTTCATCGCAACAGCAGCCATGTTTACCGCTAAATCAGTTGCCAAAGCAGCACAACCTTTTATTCAAGGGGATACTGAATTGATTATTGGCGGTGGTGGTAGTTATAATCAAACGTTGATCGCGATGATTAAAGCGGAACTTCCAGAAGTAAAAGTGTTGATTCAAGAAGAAATTGGTTTTTCTTCAGAAGCGAAAGAAGCAATTGCGATGGCTGTTTTAGCAAATCAAACATTACAGCATAGTCCAGGGAATGTACCAAGTGCTACAGGCGCTAGCAAATCGGTCCCTTTGGGCAGCGTTACCTATTATTGATTAGTCAGGGCGAGTAGCTTGAGTTCGCCCTGCCGTACATACAAAAAAATTCAAAAAGGAGGGAAGCGAATGAGTGGCGAAAATATTCAAGGAAGAATTATTAGCATGCTAGATGTCTTGCCGAATTCTGAGCGAAAGATTGGTAAGGTCATTTTAGAGAATCCTTCGATGGTGATTGAAATGACGGCGTCAGAGCTATCAACTTATGCAGGGGCTAGTCCAGCTACTGTGATTCGATTTTGTAAGAAGATCGATGTTCCCAGTTTTACCCAATTGAAAATTCGTTTATCCGCAGAGATAGAAGCTCCAATTTATGAAGGTTATTCAGATATCACAGCGAATGGATCTGTGGATGAGATCAAGACAAAGCTATTAGGCAATGCGTATCAATCGATGCAAGAGACAGTTGCTTTGCTAAATGAAGAGCGAATTGAAACAATCGTCGATGTATTAATTGCTGCACCGATCATTTATGTATTTGGGATAGGAGCTTCTTATTTAGTCGCTGAAAACATTGCTCAAAAGTGGAATCGAATTGGTAAAACGGTTGTCTGTGTTCAAGATCCTCATGTGTTGGTGACGATTTTAGTTTCAGCACCAAGAGGCGCCGTATTTTTTTGTATCTCACATTCAGGAGAAACCAAAGAGGTATTAAGGTTACTTGCTGTAGCGAAAAAACACCAGTTAAAAACAATCGGATTATCACAATTTGGCAATAATACGCTGACAAATAAGGCGGAATACATGTTGCAAACAGTTCGTTCAAATGAAGCAGTCTTAAGAAGTGCCGCAACGACCTCTTTGCATGATCAATTCATTATAGTAGATATTTTATTCTACGCCTATGCATCTAGAAACTTTGACCAAACAATAGAAAAAATCCAAGAGTCGAAAGCCGAAGTTAAGAAATATGAAACTTAAAAAATGAGTGACGCAAAATCTGTTAGATTTTTGCATCACTCGTTTCTTTTTTTATTTAAAATAAACACAGACACACTCAGGTGCATAAACATCTTTTTGGATCATTTCTAAAAGACCCGTTTGTTCATCACGACGATAAAGCGTTAAATTGTCCGTATTTTGATTAGCAGCAACAACAAATTTACCAGAAGGATCTAAATCAAAATCTCTTGGAATTTCGCCTTCTGTAGAAATCAATTGTACGCGCTCTACTTTACTGCCATCTTCCGTTGTTGCAAAAACAGCGATCGAATCATGACCACGATTTGATGCGTAAACAAAACGTCCATCCGCTGAAATGCGAATCGCAGCACCACCGTTAAATTCATTGAAGCCATCTGGTAAAGTTGAAACTTTTTGAACTTGTGTAAACGAACCGTCTGCCGCGTTGTAGGCTAAAACCGTCACAGTACTATCTAACTCACCAAAAAGATAAGCATATTGATTATTTGGATGGAACACTAAATGACGAGGACCTGTTCCAGGCTCTGCAACATATTGAGCAACCTCAGATAATTTTCCTTCTGGGCTAACATCATACGTATAAACGCGATCCGTACCAAGATCACAGACAGCTAAACGGCGATCTGGCGTTAAGTCTGTATAGTGAACGTGGGCATTGTCTTGATTTTCATGTGGTCCAGTTGGTTCATCATGTATGATTTTATCAGTATGTTCTAACTGTCCATCGGCTAAAATACGATAAACATGAACGATTCCTTGGTGATAATTAGCACCAAAAACCAGTTGTTTTTCTTCATCAAGTGCAACATAACATGGAGGAGCGCCAGCTTCAGTTACTTTATTAAGCAAATCAAAGTGCCCATTATTGTTTGTGTAAGCTGCCATACCGCCTTCACCATCAACAGATGTGACATTGAATAGATCTCCTTTTTGATTGAGTGCTAAATAAGTTGGACTTGTTTCTTCTACTAATAAAGCAGCATCAGAAAGTCTCTCTTTTTCTGTATCCAGTTCGATCTGGTAAATCCCTTTACTTTCTCTACGTGTGTAAGTCCCTAATAAAATTTGTTCCAGCATGAAATTCCCTCCATTTTTACTGAATTTTTAAAAGAATCAGCAATTGATTTAACTCTTTTAGTATACCATAAGAATTCTTTTATTTAGTAAATCTTTGCAAATCCAATATTCGCATTTTCGCTTGATTTATGCTATTATATCTTAAGACTGTAACGACAGTCATTTTTAATTTTAGAGGGGTGACACGCATGTACGATAATACAAATAGCAACAATGGTGCAGTTCGCTGTTCATTCTGTGGTAAAACACAAGAAGAAGTGAAAAAAATCGTTGCCGGACCTGGCGTCTATATTTGTAATGAATGTATCGACTTATGTAAAGAGATTATTGATGAAGAATTTTACGACGAAGCCGTACGTGAATTAACGGATGTCCCAAAACCTCAAGAAATATTGGATGTCTTAAACGAATATGTAATTGGACAAGATCAAGCAAAACGCTCACTAGCGGTAGCTGTCTATAATCACTATAAACGTGTAAATCAATCAGAAAATTCAAGCTCTGAAGATGTAGAATTACAAAAGAGCAATATTTGTTTAATTGGACCAACAGGTTCTGGGAAAACATTTTTAGCGCAAACATTAGCTAGAACATTGAATGTACCATTTGCCATTGCAGATGCGACTAGCTTAACTGAAGCAGGATATGTAGGGGAAGACGTAGAAAATATTCTATTGAAGCTATTACAATCTGCTGATTTTAATGTGGAACGTGCTGAAAAAGGGATCATCTATATTGATGAGATCGACAAAATTGCCCGTAAGAGTGAAAATGTTTCGATCACAAGAGATGTATCAGGTGAAGGGGTGCAACAAGCCTTACTTAAAATCTTGGAAGGAACAGTTGCCAGCGTGCCACCGCAAGGCGGACGCAAACATCCACACCAAGAATTTATCCAAATCGATACAACAAATGTCTTGTTTATCGTGGGTGGTGCCTTTGATGGTATCGAAAACATGGTCAAAAATCGCTTAGGCGAAAAAACAATCGGTTTCGGTACGAAAAATAGCAAGCTGAACGAAGACGAAAGTGTCATGCAGCAAATCATTCCAGAAGATCTATTGAAATTTGGATTGATTCCTGAATTCATCGGACGCTTACCAGTGACTGCGGCTTTAGAGAAGTTGACGATAGATGATTTAGTTCGGATCTTAACTGAACCTAAAAATGCATTAGTCAAGCAATATCAAAAATTATTGTCTTTAGATGATACAGAATTAGAGTTTGAAACAGATGCTCTTCGTGCTATTGCGGGTAAAGCAATCGAACGTAATACAGGAGCGCGTGGCTTACGTTCGATCATTGAAGAGATCATGATGGATGTGATGTTTGATGTCCCATCAGATGAGACGATCGAAAAAGTGATCATTACAGAAATGGCTGTTGATGGTACAGGTAAACCAGCAATTGTTTATAATAAAAAGGATAAAAAAGCTGGGTAATGTTAAAAGACTAAAAAGTAGAGACGTGTCTCTACTTTTTTACTGATTTTTATGAAATAAATTTATCTAGCTGGAATGGGGAAAAGATAACATGAGGCTGAACGAGCTCGTTCAACGTTTAAACTTAGGAGGTTAGGACTATGAATGTTCATAACGCAGAAATTATTATTAGTGCAGTTTCACCGAAACAATATCCTGAGACTGAACTGCCTGAAATTGCTTTAGCAGGTCGTTCGAATGTGGGGAAATCATCGTTTATCAATACGTTGATCAACCGCAAAAATTTAGCTAGAACTTCCGGAAAACCAGGGAAAACGCAAACACTTAATTTTTACCTGATCGAAGACGCTTTGCATTTTGTTGATGTTCCAGGATACGGGTACGCCAAAGTTTCTAAAACAGAACGCGCCAAATGGGGCGAGATGATCGAAACGTATATGACAACAAGGGAACAATTAAAGGCAGTGGTATCTTTGGTTGATCTGCGTCATGCACCAACACAAGAAGATATTCAAATGTATGAGTTCTTAAAATACTACGAAATCCCTGTGATTGTTGTTGCAACGAAGAAGGATAAAATCCCTCGTGGCAAATGGAATAAGCATGAAAGTATCATCAAAAAAGCCTTGAATTTTGATAAGTCAGATGATTTTATTCTTTTTTCTTCCCAAACAAAAGAAGGAAAAGAAGAAGCGTGGCTTGCCATTGAAAAGTATTTATAAAAAAATAGCTTTGACGACTCTGAAGATGAGTGGTCAAAGCTATTTTTTATTGTTCCTTTTTCTTGTCTTCTTTTTGTTCTGTTTTTGCTGCTTGTTTTTCTAATTCTTCTTTCGGCATTTCAACTTTTTTAGGGTCTACCGCAAAAGAATCAAATAATTTATCTAGGTCATTTGTACGTTCAAATTTTAAGCCCATTTTGTCTTGCTCCATTTCATGTTAGATTGAGTAGAAGGAAACTGATGATTTCCGTCAGTCTCTTTTCTCTAGTTTAGCACCCTTTGAGAATTTTGAATAGTTTTCTTTTTCAACGAGTCAAAATTTAGCTAAAAATAGTTTTACTTTCCTCTTGTAAACTTGCATTCATTTATAAAACAAGGTATAGTTTTTTCTGATAGAGAAAAGAGGGACGAAATGGCAGGAAATATTTTTATCGGAATGGTCCGGTTTTATCAACGATTCATTTCACCTGGGCTTCCGGCTAGTTGCCGCTATCACCCAACCTGTTCACAATATATGATCGATGCAATTCAAACTCATGGCAGTATCAAAGGTGTGACGATGGGAACAGCGAGGTTTTTACGGTGTCATCCGCTAACAAAAGGCGGTATTGACTATGTGCCGTTGAAGTTTAGCTTAAAAAGAAATCCAGACCAGGAATACCATGGACCTTATAACTATAGAAGAAACAAGCAAAATAAATAGATGAAAGCAGGCATAGAATATGGCGATTTTAGCATTTGATTTTGGCGGTTCAGCAGTAAAACATGGGATTTGGAACGGTGAGAAGATGCTCGATAAGGGCAAGTTTCCAACGCCAAAAACCTGGGAAGAAATGAAAGCGTCATTATTAACTGTATTTGATGGAACCAAGCAAGAGCTAGAAGGTGTGGCGTTAAGTGCACCCGGTGTTGTGGATGTTGACAAGCAAATGATTAATGGGATTTCAGCAATTCCTTATATTCATGGATTCAATATATTTAAAGAATTGGAAGAACTGTTTAAACTTCCTGTGGCAATCGAAAATGATGCCAATTGTGCAGGGATGGCAGAAATTTATGAAGGCGCTGCTAAAGGCAAACAAGAAGTAGCGTTTGTTGTCGTTGGAACTGGAATCGGCGGTGCGATTTTTCATAATGGGCAAATTACTAAAGGTGCTCATCTTTACGGTGGCGAATTTGGTCTGATGTATCTAAGTGGTGGCGAAACGTTCAGCAAGCTGGGAACAGCGGTCCAAATGGCGTGGCGGTATTGCGAACGAAAAGGTGTAGAAAAAGAGACCTTCTCTGGAGAAGATGTGTTTAACCTAGCGGAGTCTGGTGACGAATTGGCAATAGAAGAGGTCGATAACTTTTATGAGTACTTAACCCAAGGATTGTTTAGTATTCAATTTTCTCTTGATCCAGAAATGATTGTTTTAGGCGGTGGGGTTTCGGCGAAGCAAGGATTGTTAGATGAAATCAATCGTCGAATGAAAGAAAAGTTAGCTCATTTTGAATTGAATGATTTTATTCCGCAGATCGTAACATGTAAATATAAAAACGATGCCAACTTGATTGGAGCGGCGGCAAATTTCTCCGCAAGAAATCATAGTACGATATAAGATTTGATCCGAGGATTTAGACTGTATAGGACTGAGACATAACGTAATTGGTTATGCCTCAGTCCTATTTTTGATTGCTGAAAAAACATGGGAAGTTGTTGCTAGGTTATCGAGGGAAAAAAGCAGTTTTTTCACCAAGGGTTAAAACGTTTAGTTTGTGCTGAATGTTTAGAACGCCAAAGGCATCAAGTAGATCTTGTTCATTTTGGGTAAAGTGTTTCCAGCCTTCAAAATGCAAAGGAATTATTTGGGCTTCTGGAAATGTGTAAGAAGTATCAAGCGCATCATTAGTGCTTATAGTTAAGTTAAGTGGTCCTGTCGGCTGAGCTGCACCAGCATAAATCAAAACATAGTCAGGATTCGCCTTTTTGGCTACATCTCTAATTCCTTCATAATAAACGGGTGTCCCCAGTTAAATAAAGTTCGAATGGCTGTTTTCCTGCAACGGTTATCAAAAATCCGATAACATCACCAGTCAATTTTTCAATCCCGGCAGGTCCATGTCGTGCTGGTGTTGCTGTAATGGTAACTTGTGTGCCGTTTGTGGTAAAGAGTATATCCTGTTTCCAAGGTGATAAACCAATTGCGTTATCACCTAAGCGTTGTGCACCGCTAACTGTGGTATAAGTTTTAGAGACAGTTTTTAAAAATTCTCTACCCGAATAATCTAAATTATCATGATGGTGATCATGACTAAGTAAAACAATATCGATGTTGTCTATTTCAGTAAGTGCAGGACCTTTTGTTTTTTCCAAAGTCGTATGATCATTAGCAAAAGAACTCCCTTGTGCATCCAATGTTGGATCGGTCATAAAACGTAGACCATCAATTTCTAAAATTACAGTGGGACCGCCGATATAGGTAAGATCAAACAAACGATTGTCTATCAAGTAAATCACTCCTTTTCTAAATTCAGCTTACCACGGGTATATGTATTTGTTAAATTGAATAAAATGAATTAAACTATCAATAATACAAATATGAGGTGGTAAGATGGACTTAAAAGAACTCCAAGCGTTCAAAACAATACTGGTAGAAGGAAACTTTTCAAAAGCAGCGCAAAAATTACATTATGCGCAATCAACGATTACAATGCAGATCCAACGATTAGAAAAGGAAATAGATTTTCGTTTGTTTGATCGAAGTGCTAATTTACAGTTAACGCCCTCTGGTGAGTTATTTGCTAAGGAAGTAGATGGATTGATCAAACATTGGTCTTCAGTAGTAGATTCAGCTAGATCTATCCAAAAGGAAGAAGTTGGTGAAATTAATATTGGGGTAGTAGAGCCAATTGCGATTACCAAATTTCCGCGTATCATTGCGGAATTTAGAAAAGAGAAACCTTTCGTCACTTGTAATATTACTATAGGGAATGCAGATTCGTTAGGATTACTATTAGAGAAACAACAGTTGGATTTTATTATTGCTGGAAAACCGACAAAATATTATCAACATACGGTTTTTGAAGAACTATATCAAGAGAAAATAATCTTTATTGTTTCTAGAAAATTTGTAGAATTATTTAGCGAGAAACATAAAATAGACGTTTTAAATAAATACCCGTTATTTGTTTCAGGCGAAAATTGTTTAACCTATATTCAACTTGAGCAACTATTTGAAGCTCCTCAGCAAAGACCGTTTCATTATTCAGTCGGGCAGCTCTCTAATGTTTCAAACTTCATTCATGAGTTCCCTTCAATAGGTGTAGTTAGCTCTTCAGTAGTATTGAAAGATGATGTTTTTAAATTGCCAATCGATGGGATCAAGTCTATGATTTCTATTGGAATTTATAGTAAAAAAGAAGATATTCAATACTTGTCTAAATCAAAACAACTTATCTTAAAACTAATTAGAGAGTCACTCTGTTGAGCGGAATAAGACTAACTTAGGCACCTAGTCTTTCAAGGCACGAAATTAGCCCATTTAACGCGGTTTTTCGTGGATAATAATTTGAATTATAAAAATTTTCTGAAAATTCATTGACAATTTATTCTTTTTTGCTTATATTTGTATACATACTTCTTTAATAATTATATACGCGAAGAACATTATCAAGCTTTTTGTGTTAGCTCTTCAGGAAACAGCTGACCAGCATAACAAGTTTTAAAATCAAGGGGGAAATAAGATGAAAAAATTTAGCTTTTTATTTGCTAGTCTCTTTTTATTAGCAGCATGTGGTCCAACAGCTGGCGGAGGCGCAAGCGGTGGTGGAAATAAGACTGAAGGCGATACGATTAAAATCGGAATGAATATGGAACTTTCTGGTGATGTTTCGGCATATGGGAATGCTGAAAAGGAAGGTATTACCCTAGCTGTTGAGGAAATCAACGAAGCAGGTGGTGTGTTAGGGAAAAAAATAGAATTAATTGAAAAAGATAACAAATCAGAAAATGGTGAAGCCACTTCTGTTGCGGCCAATTTAACAGCTAAAGATAAAGTTGTTGCCGTTGTTGGGCCAGCAACATCTGGTGCAACGAAAGCAACGATTCCAAATATGACAAAAGCAGCGGTGCCTGTTATTACGCCTTCTGGGACGGATGATAGTATCACTGTTGTCAATGATAAAGTACAGGAATATATTTTCAGAGCTTGTTTCCAAGATACGTTCCAAGGGGTTATCCTAGCGAACTTTGCCCAAGATAATTTAAAGGCTGAAAATGTTGTCATTATCGGTGATAATTCAAGTGATTACGCCATTGGATTAACGAAATCATTTAAAGATACGTTTACAGGTAAGATCGCTAAAGAAGAAACGTTCACTGCAGGAGACAAAGACTTCCAAGCCATCTTAACAAAAATCAAAGACCTTGATTACGATGCTATCTACATTCCTGGTTACTATGCAGAAGCAGGATTGATCATCAAGCAAGCACGTGAGATGGGGATCGACAAGCCGATCCTTGGTGCTGATGGATTTGGTGATGAAAAATTAGTTGAAATTGCTGGAGCGAAAAATGTCTCTGATGTTTATTACACAGGACACTTCTCAGAAAAAGCACCGGCAACAGATAAAGTAAAACCATTTGTAGATGCATTCAAGAAAAAATACGATAAACAACCATCAGCTTTCAATGCTTTAGGTTACGACTCTGTTTACATGTTAAAACAAGCAATGGAAGATAAAGATTCAGCAGATTCAAAAGATATTACAGAAGGCTTAGCTTCATTGAAAGACTTTGTCGGTGTGACTGGTAAAATGACGATGGACAAGGATCATAATCCTGAAAAATCAGTTGTTGTATTAGGCTTGACAGAAGGAAAAGAAACATCAGCAGATGCAGTAGAACCTAAATAGTAACAAGTTGGTAGAGACTTAAAAGAGGGTGAGACAAGGTTTTACGTTTTGTCCATCCTCTTTTTATTTTAATTAAACAGCAATTATTCTAAAATATTGGAAGTGATAAACATGGAAGTAGTGATTCAACAGCTAGTAAACGGTCTTTTTCTAGGAAGTATTTATGCGCTCTTAGCATTAGGGTATACAATGGTTTACGGAATCATCAAATTGATCAACTTTGCTCATGGAGAAATTTATATGCTAGGTGGATTTATGGGCTATTTCTTTATCAATAAATTGAATTTAGGTTTTTTCCCAGCATTGATTTTATCAATGGCAGGAGCTGCCGTGATCGGGGTAGTAATTGAGTTTTTAGCTTATCGACCGCTAAGAAAGTCAACAAGGATCGCGGCTTTGATCACCGCAATTGGGGTTTCATTTTTACTGCAAAACGGAATGATTTATTGGTTAGGTCCTGAAAAAAAATCATTTCCGCAGGCAATTGAATTTAAAAATTATCAACTAGGCTTTATTCAAATTTCAAATATTCAAATTCTTATTTTAGTTATTTCTCTAGTGTTGATGATTGCCTTGCAATTGATTGTTAAAAAGACAAAAATGGGTAAAGCAATGCGGGCCGTTTCCGTTGATGCTGATGCCGCACAGTTGATGGGGATCAATGTCAATCGAACAATTTCATTTACTTTTGCATTAGGTTCTGCATTGGCTGCGGCCGCGGGCATGCTGATCGGACTCTATTATAATTCTATTGATCCAATGATGGGGGTTGTTCCAGGGCTTAAATCATTCGTTGCGGCTGTTTTAGGTGGAATCGGAATCATACCAGGAGCAGCACTGGGTGGTTTTGTGATTGGATTGTTAGAAACGATCACGATTGCACTTGGGTTTTCAGATTACAAAGATGCAGTTGTATATGCATTGTTGATTATTATTTTATTGATTCGTCCTGCTGGAATTCTTGGCAAGAACATCAAAGAGAAAGTGTAGGTGGCAGTCATGAAAAAGAATTTAAAATATAACCTTGTTTGGCTTTTAATTGCTGCGTTAGCTTATGCTTTTATTTATGTATTATATGTTACAGGCGTGATCACACCGTTTACTGAATATACACTGATTACGATCGGAATCAATATTATGTTGGCCTTGGGCTTGAATTTGATTATCGGTTTTTCGGGTCAATTTTCACTTGGTCATGCAGGGTTTATGGCAATCGGTGCGTATAGTGCAGCGATCATGACCGTTAAGTATCCAACAATGGGTGGTTTTTTCAGTGGGATTCTACTAGGAATCGTTTTATCAGGTCTTGTGGCTTTGCTAGTAGGTATTCCAACCTTGCGGCTAAAAGGGGATTACTTGGCGATTGCAACGTTAGGGATTTCTGAAATCATTCGGATCATTATTATCAATATGAAAGATATAACCAATGGACCTGCTGGAATCTTTGGTATTCCACCGATGGTCAGTTGGCCGATGGTTTTTGGTTTTGTAGTGATTGTTACTTTAATCATTGTGAATTTTATCCACAGTGGTCCAGGGCGCGCGACGATGGCGATAAGAGAAGACGAGATCGCAGCGGAATCAATGGGGGTCAACACGACAAAATATAAAGTTGTAGCCTTCATTATAGGTGCTGTGACAGCAAGTGTTGCGGGTGCTATTTATTCAAGCTATGTTCAAACGATTGCACCGAAAGATTTTGGCTTTATGAAATCGATCGATATATTGATTATTGTGGTCTTTGGTGGAATTGGAAGTGTTACGGGAACCTTTATTTCAGCGATTGTGCTGGGAATTTTAAATATGTTTTTACAAGATGCTGGTGCACTTAGAATGATCATTTATGCATTAGCTCTGATCATTATCATGATTTTCAAACCAGGCGGCCTTTTAGGCACATGGGAATTTTCAGTAAAGAAATTATTCAAGAAAAAGGAGGACAAATCAAATGCCTCTATTGAACGTTAGTAATTTAACCAAAAACTTTGGTGGACTTGCCGCTGTTTCAAATGTCAATCTGTCCTTAGAAACCAATGAACTTATTGGTTTGATTGGACCCAATGGTGCGGGGAAGACGACTTTATTTAATCTTTTAACAGGCGTTTATGAGCCGAGTGAAGGAACCGTCACACTAGATATTCTAGGCAAAGAACATGTATTAAATGGCATGAAACCATATAAAATTGCAGATATGGGCTTAAGCAGAACTTTTCAAAATATCCGTTTATTCAAGGATTTGTCTGTGTTGGATAATGTGTTGATTGCAATGAATAGTAAAAATAAAGAAGGCATCCTTTCCAGTATTTTACGTTTACCGACGTTTTATAAAAAAGAGGAAGAGATGGAAAAGAAAGTATTGGAGCTGTTGGCCATTTTTGGTTTGGAAAATAAGGTTCAGACCTTAGCCAAAAATTTGCCTTATGGGGAACAAAGACGTTTAGAAATCGTACGTGCCTTAGCGACTCAACCAAAGGTGTTATTTCTAGACGAACCGGCAGCAGGGATGAATCCACAGGAAACGGCTGATTTAACTGAACTGATCAGAAAAATCCAAAAGGAATTCCAAATTACAATTGTCTTGATCGAACATGATATGAGTTTGGTTATGGAGGTTTGTCAAAGAATTTATGTATTAGAGTACGGTAGAATCATTGCTGAAGGAAAGCCAGAAGCAATCAAAAACGATCCTCGTGTGATCGAAGCTTATCTTGGAGGTGAACTATAATGCTGACAATTGAAAATTTATCTGTTCATTATGGTGTGATTCAAGCTGTACGAGATGTTAGTTTTAATGTAGAACAAGGAGAAATTGTCTCGTTGATCGGTGCTAATGGTGCTGGGAAAACAACGATTTTAAGAACAATTTCTGGCTTAAATCGACCATCGAATGGTACGATTACGTTTGAAGGACAACAAATTCAAAAAATGGTGCCGCAAAAGATCGTGGCATCAGGCTTGTGTCAAGTGCCAGAAGGCCGCCATGTTTTTTCAGGTTTAACAGTTCAGGAAAACCTAGAAATGGGTGCGTTTTTGAGAAAAGACGGAGATCTGAAGCAGGATTATCAAATGATTTTTGAGCGTTTTCCGATTTTGAAAGAACGAAAAAATCAAGATGCGTCTACTTTATCTGGTGGGGAACAGCAAATGTTAGCAATGGGAAGAGCACTGATGTCTAAGCCTCGTTTACTATTGTTAGACGAACCGTCCATGGGATTAGCTCCGATTTTTATTCAAGAAATTTTTAATATTATAAAAGAAATCAATAAACAAGGAACAACTGTTTTATTGATTGAGCAAAATGCAAAAATGGCTTTATCGATTGCAGATCGAGGGTATGTTTTGGAGACCGGGGAAGTTGTTTTAAGTGGACCAGGAAAAGAATTACTGGAAAGTGAAGAAGTGAAAAAAGCGTATTTAGGAGGCTAGTAGCATGAGTGTAAGTGATTTTATGACAAAAAATCTAGTTGTTGCACAACCGGAAATGAAAATTTTTGACGCCGTTGATTTGATGAAAAAAAATAATATCCATCGTTTACCAGTGGTCAAAGGAGAAAAACTCATAGGATTGATCACAGAAGGAACGATTCAATCGGCAATGCCGTCAAAAGCAACTAGTTTGAGCGTCTATGAAGTGAATTATTTGCTAAACAAGACGACAGTAGCAGATATAATGGTAAAAGAAGTTCAAACAATCAAGCCAACTGCTTCATTAGAAGACGGTATTTTCCAGATGCGTCAAAATAATATTGGTGTCTTACCTGTTGTTGATGCAAATAAAACTTTAATTGGAATTATAACAAATAATGATATTTTCGATGCCTTTTTAAAAATTACTGGTTATAACGCTGGCGGTACTAGAATTCAACTGCGCATACCCGAAGACCATAAAGGGATTTTGGCTGCTATTACAAAATTATTGGCAGAGAATGATTTTAGTATTTTGACAGTAGTTGTAAACCATAAAGAACTAGAAACGATTATTGAGTTACAGATCGAAAGTCGGGAAACGCTTCAAATTCAAAATATTTTAAAAGATGCAGGTTATGATGTTTTTGAGGCAATATTTATGTCTCCGCAAATTTCATAAAGAAGAATAGTACGAAAAATACACGCATTTTTTTTCTGAAAAAGGGTTTGACTAATATTAGGGCGTATGATAGTTTTATATAGTAAAGTAACTTAATGGAATATTAAAGTGCTGTTTATCTTTAATATTCTTTCCTTATGTCTTCTAAACATTAGAGGGTTGTTGTTGGTATAATTATTACAGATTTTCTGTAATTGATTATAAATATTTAAGAATAGGAGGAATGAAAATGAAAAAAGTTATCGGATTTATTATTGCTTGTGTAGCAACTGTAAGCTTTGCAACAACTGCTTCGGCAGACGGCGCTATTTCAGCTACAGAACAGCCAATCCTTAACGAATTGAATGCTGGTGCAACAATCGGCGGTAAAAAATTCAATTTTGATGCGGCTGAAACGAATGCAGCTTCAAATCACTTGAAACGTGTTGATTTAACACAAGCTCAAGCAGATGAAGCGATTAAAAACATCCAAGCGGCTCGTAGCTTAGTTGAGAGTGTTTCTGTTAATACTACAGGAGTTAACTCACTTGGAAAAGCAATTAGCTTATTGCCAGCAAACGTAATTTCACAAGTACAAAATTACGCAATTGCTGCTGGTAATGCTGTAGGCGTTAAAATCACTTTTGGAGCTCGCGGAAGCTATTCTGCAGTGACAATTACTGATGCTAACGGCGCGCCTGTTTATCAAGCTGGAACTCCAGTGAAAAATACAGGATCAAACTACGCATTAAGCGGTATTACTTTTGGCTCATTGATCGTAGCTGCAGCAGGTGCAGTATTCGTGAGCAGAAAGAACAAATTAGCATAAGATGAAACAACTAAAAAGAGTAGGGGCATTTATTTATGTGCCTCTTCTCTTTATGTGTTTTGGCTATCTTGTTATTTACATAATTGGTGCACCTGTCATTAATTTCGCATCTTCCGCAGTCGAGCTGATCTCACTAAATGACGCTCCGTCTTTTGATCAAAAAGGAACGAATCTCCTTGAAAAGAGATATGAAGACAAAGAGCAGGCTTCATCTGATAAAACAACAGATAAATCGGTTCAAACAAAAACTGATGCGTCTGACAATAAATCAGCAAAAGCAGTCGCTGCCGGTATGAAAGTGACTGAAAAAGGCGAGTTAGCTTCTTCAAGTATGGTCTATCCTGTAGGAGGAGATCAATTTGGAGAGGTAGTGATCGACAAAGTGGGAATTAATGAACCATTATTTTACGGAGATAGTGAAGAAATTTTGCGTTTAGGCGCAGGACAATACATCGGAAGTATGATTCCAGGAGATCTTGGAACGACTTTGATCGGTGGGCATAATCTACCTTCCTTTGGTAAAATTTATTACTTAGAACCTGGGGACGAAGTAGCTATCCGCACTCACTATGGTGATTATACGTACCAAGTGACAGAGGTAAAAATAGCGAACTACAAAGACCCTACAATCAATACCAAATTAGGTGAACGCACTAAAAGATCGCTGATTCTATATACCTGTTACCCATTAGATGCAATTGGTTTAACACCAGAGCGAGTTTTTGTTTCTGCAGATTATGTATCTGGACCAATTATCGATGAGAAGTCATAAGGGAGGAGAATCAGTCAGATGAAAAATCGCAATCATTCAATGAAAGTAATTTCTCGCTTTTTTATTGCTTTTTTGTCTTCAGTTTTTTTGTTTGCATTTTTAATTTTACTGACATTGAGATTAACCCTTTTTAGTGAAAATTATATTACCAAACAAGCAACTAAAGCAGATTACTATTCGCAGTTAACAGAAGAAATCAATCGACAAGTGGAAAATAGCGCTCTAGGAAGTAACATTCCAACCGGGGTCTTAAATCAGTCGATCAGTAAAGACTTAGTTAAGACAGACGTAGATGCGTATTTTAAAGCGATGTACAATACAGGAACAAAGTATTCAATCTCTAATGAAAAAGGCGTTCATGATGCTGTTTCTAAAGCGATTACAAAGTATATGGAAGAAAAAGCAATTCAGACAACACCAGAATCCGTACAGGCTGTAACTGGTCTTTCAGACAATGCCGTAAACATTTATAAGGGCTATATTGAGTTGCCGTTTTTAGTTTCCTATGGACGAAAAGTGATCAATTATAAATCAACGCTAGTTATTTTTATGGGAGTTTGCGGTGTGCTTTGGCTATTGTTAAGCTTTTCTCTCTATTCTTCATTGAGAGGGTATGTTCATCGTTTGTTGCGGTATTGGGCATATATTTGGATTAGCAGCGGCTTGATGATGGCCGTTGTGCCAGCATTCATCTTAATGCAAGGATTTTTGAAAAAGCTAGGAATTCAATCTAAAGCAATGTATGACTTTATACAAACTTATTTATCAAGCTTTTTGTGGTTGTTTATTATGGTTGGGATAATCTCAATCGTAGCAGGTATCATTTTTGGAGTACTTAGCGAAATCAAGAGAAAAAATTTATTTAGCGCTTAATGCTGAAAGAAGTTTTAAGAAATCATAATAAGATCGTCAGCTTGTTTTTAAATAGGCTGACTTTTTTATTGCATACGAAAGTGATGCAAGTAAATAACGTTTAGCACGCTTTCTTTTTTTTACATAACATGATACCATAGAGGCTTGGAGGGATGAAGATGTCAAAAAAAAATAAAGATATAGAAGTAAAAATAGAAGAAGCAGAAAAAAAAGTAAATGGTGAAACAATTACAGTTAGTACCTTGACAATCGGCAAAAAAGAAATTGGTCAAGTTTTAGCACAAGACACAAAAAAATTTGCTGTGGTGATCGATGGGCGCAATGAAGCAACTGTGAAAACGCTTGATGAAGCGATAGAATACATTATTCGCCAATGGAATTTAAACGACTAAAATAAATAACAACTTTTTTTCGAAAAAGGCTTGCTTTTTGTTCAAAAGTTTTGTATTATAACTAAGTCAGGTTTGTTACTAAAAACCTTCTGGAGGAATAGCGAAGTGGCTAAACGCGACGGACTGTAAATCCGTTCCTTAGGGTTCAGTGGTTCGAATCCACTTTCCTCCATTTTGACCATTGGGGTATAGCCAAGCGGTAAGGCAACAGGTTTTGATCCTGTCATGCGTTGGTTCGAATCCAGCTACCCCAGTTTTTTTCTTAGAACAACTCAGATAGAGTTGTTCTTTTTTTGACTAAAAAAATGATAGTAACTTTTGTTCTCTTTTTTTAGAATATGTGATAAAGTGGATGAAAAGCATGAGGAGTGAACCCGATGAATCTTAAAGAGAAAATAACTGAAACAGCTGAAAAAGTGTATGACTTAGCTCGTGAAGGAAAATATGATGTCAACGTGAATCTTTTTTCTAAAAAGAGAAGCAATGAGAAGGCAAAAGGCATTGAAGTTGTAACACTTAGAGATACAGCGCATACTAAAAAGTGGCGCTCTAAGAACCGTTAAAGAGAATGAAGAGCAAATAGCCTGAAACAACGTCCTTTATATGTTGTTTCAGGCTATTTTGTTTACTGGAGGGTATTACTTGTCGATTTCAAGTCCTAAGACTGTCAGGTGTCCATTTCCGACGAGTTTAATGACAAGTCTAGCTAAATGATTGGGAGCCATGTCAGTGTCACTTGTGATCCACCAGTGCAGGGTTCCAATAAAAATTGAGGTCATGTACTCAATAATAAAATCAATAGGCACCTCGATATCATTTTCAGTAATTTTTAGTTTGGAGAAAATATCCGCATATTTCTCATAAATAATATCTGCCAGCTTTTTCCGTAATAATTCATTTGAACTGCCATCCATGATCGTCAGAAAGAAGTTTTTATTTTGTTGAATATTGATATAAATATGCGTAAGCAGAAACTCGATTTGTTTGACTTTGATTCGATTGCTGACGATGATTTGTTCAGTATCAATAATAGAGGTGAAGGCATTGATCGCAAAATCGAAAATTTGTTCATAGAGGTCTTGTTTGTCCTTGAAATGAGCATAGAAAGTCGCACGATTGATCATCGCTTCATCGGCAATGTCTTGAATCGTTATACCATCGTACCCTTTTTCGTTGACTAAGTGAAAGAAAGCTTCGATAATCATTTTGTGTGTTCGTTTTACCCGTAGGTCCGTTTTCTTCGACATATAAATTTCCTTTCGAAATAATCAACAGATTTAAAAAGTTTGTTGCTTATCTCACAAATTTGAGTGATTTGCCTGTTGCAATTACATTAGAATCTTTCTAAAATATACATAAGTATTATATCAGACACCTTGTAGGATAATCAACAAAGTGTTGTGAAATAAAAGGGTATGAACTATAAGGAGATAAAAGTTATGACAATAAGAGCCGGAATCGATGTTGGATCAACAACTGTGAAATTAGTAATTATTGACGAAGAAAAGCATACAAAATTTGCAAAATATGAACGACATTACTCAGATGTAAAAGCAGCGACTGAAAAAGTGTTGAATGAAGCAATGAATGAATTAGGTGAAAAAACACCGATTACAATGACGATCACAGGCTCAGGCGGAATGGGATTGGCAGATGTGTTGAATATTTCATTTGTTCAAGAAGTCATTGCCTGTACAAAAACAGTAGAAGAGATCATACCTGAAACAGATGTAGCGATTGAATTGGGCGGAGAAGACGCAAAGATTACTTTTTTTGAAGGTGCATTAGAACAACGGATGAACGGGAGTTGTGCTGGAGGAACTGGGGCTTTTATCGATCAAATGGCAGTCTTATTAAAAACAGATGCAAATGGTGTCAATGAATTAGCTAAAAACTATCAGACGATTTATCCAATTGCTTCTCGATGCGGCGTTTTTGCCAAAACAGATGTGCAGCCATTGATCAATGAAGGCGCAGCTAAAGAGGATATTGCGGCGAGTATTTTTCAGGCGGTTGTCAACCAAACGATTGCAGGTCTTGCTGCCGGTCGTAAAATCAGAGGGAAAATTGCCTTTTTAGGTGGACCGCTTTTCTTTATGTCAGAACTTAGAAAACGATTCATTGAAACTTTAGATGTAAAGCCGGAAGATGTGATTTTTCCAGAGAATCCACAACTATTTGTCGCAATGGGGGCAGCCATTTATTCTGAAGGTGCTAACCCAACAACGCTAGAGGAATTAATCCATCGCTTGACTAATGGGGATCAAGAGCAATTAAAACCAACCGATACATTAGAGCCGCTGTTTCAAGATGACACACAATTAAAAGAATTTAGAGCGCGTCATAATCAAGCTAAAGCGCAAGAAAAGCTATTATCTGAACATCATGGCGTTGCCTTTTTAGGGATTGATGCAGGGTCGACGACGACTAAAGTCACGCTAATTGATGAAGATGGCAATCTGCTGTTTTCGTTTTATGGAAATAATCAAGGACAGCCTTTAGAAACCACAATGACAGTTCTAAAAGACTTATACCAACAATTACCAAAAGATGTTTTCATTGGAAAGTCAGCAGTTACAGGATATGGTGAACATTTAATCAAAAATGCTTTGAAAGTTGATATTGGTGAAGTTGAAACAATGGCACATTATAAAGCGGCCAATCATTTTCAACCCGGTGTTGATTTTATTTTAGATATCGGTGGTCAAGATATGAAAGCTATGACGATCAAAGACGGTGTCTTGTCTTCAATCCAACTAAATGAAGCTTGTTCATCAGGCTGCGGTTCTTTTATTGAGACATTTGCCAAATCGTTGAATTTTGATGTAAAAGACTTTGCCATTGAGGCCTTAAGTTCTAAAGCACCAGTTGATTTGGGTTCTCGTTGTACGGTCTTTATGAATTCAAAAGTAAAACAAGTACAAAAAGAAGGGGCATCCGTTGGAGATATCTCTGCTGGTTTGTCTTATTCTGTGATCAAAAATGCGATATACAAAGTAATCAAAGTACGACGCCCAGAAGAATTGGGAAAGAAAATTGTTTGCCAAGGTGGGACATTCTATAATGAAGCAGTATTACGTGCTTTTGAAATGATCAGTGAACGTGAAGTTGTCCGTCCTTCGATCGCAGGACTAATGGGTGCGTATGGTGCAGCATTGATTGCATTAGAGAATTATGAATTGGGTCAAGAAACAACGATTCTTGGACTTGATGAGCTGGATACCTTTACAGCGGATAAGGAATTTACCCATTGTGGTTTATGTGAAAATAACTGCATGATGACGGTGACGATTTTTTCTGATGGCCGCCAATTTATCACAGGAAATCGCTGTGAGCGTGGGACTAGAATTAAAGTAAAGAAAGAAGATCGTAAAGTCAATTTGGTTGATTATAAATACCGAAAATTATTTAAATATCGTCCATTGAAAGAAAAAGATGCGGTTCATGGCAGAATCGGCATTCCTCGTGTTTTGAATATGTATGAAAATTATCCATTATGGCATACTTTCTTCACGGATCTAGGGTTCCGAGTCGAGTTATCACCACGCTCAAATAAAGAGTTATATGAACAAGGCATGGAAACTATTCCAAGTGATACAGCCTGTTATCCTGCTAAAATCTCTCACGGGCATATTCAAGCATTAATCGATTCAAAAGTCCCAATGATTTTTTATCCGGGTGTTGTTTTTGAACGTCAAGAGTCAGCAGAAGCGGATAATCATTTTAATTGTCCAATCGTTCAAAGTTATCCTGATGTGATTCGCAATAATGTAGATGATATTCGTGATGGAAAAGTCGATTACCGCAACCCGTACATTAATTTAGCAAATGAAGCATCTGTGGCGAAAGTCTTAAGTGAAACCTTTGCTGATTTAGGTATTTCAGCGGAACAAGTGACTCAAGCTTTGCGACATGGGTATGAAGAATTAGATGCTTTCAAAGAAGATGTCCGCAACAAAGGGGAAGAAACGTTAGTGATGCTGAATCAAAAAGGGGAAAAAGGAATCGTTTTATCTGGACGTCCGTATCATTTAGATCCTGAGATCAACCACGGAATCGCTGACGTAATCACGCAAGAAGGGTTCCATGTGTTGACTGAAGATTGTGTTTCTCATTTAAGTGATGTAGGTAATTTACGGGTCGTCAATCAATGGGTCTATCATTCGCGGCTATATGCAGCGGCTCGTGTTGTAGCTAAATCAAAAAATCTTGAGCTTGTGCAGTTGAATTCATTTGGCTGCGGGCTAGATGCGGTCACGACTGACCAAGTGGAAGAAATCATGGATCAATATGGCAAAATCTATACTGTTTTAAAGATTGATGAAGGATCTAATTTAGGGGCAATCAGGATTCGATTACGTTCATTAAAAGCCGCTGTCGGTGAACGGGAAAAAATGGATTTTCAACCAAAACTACAACATGAAGAACCAGAGAAAATCATTTTTACGAAAGAAATGAAAAAAACGCATACGTTATTATTACCAATGCTTAGTCCAATCCATCAATCTGGATTAGTAGATGTTGCATTACAAGCGTCTGGGTATAATGTTGTATGCTTGCCGGCAGATGACCGTGAAGCAGTTAATGTTGGGTTGAAATATGTCAATAATGATGCGTGTTATCCTGCTATTATTTCAATCGGCCAATTAGTTGAAGCCCTAGAAAGCGGAGAATATGATCTAGAACATGTCAGTGTGATGATGACACAAACAGGTGGCGGCTGCCGTGCAACAAACTATATTCCGCTGCTTAGAAAAGCCTTGAATGATGCGGGCTTCCCACAAGTTCCTGTGGTTTCAGTTTCAATGGGGAATAAAGGGGTCGAATCGAATCCAGGATTTAAGTTTACACTGCCAATGCTAAAACGGGTCGCCGTAGCCTTTTTATATGGAGATTTATTTGAACGAGTGGTTTATCGAACCCGTCCGTACGAAACAGAAACGGGTATGATCGATGCACTCCACGCTAAATGGTTAAAACAAATCGAGAAAAATGTTCGAAACGGTTCATTGAGCTTGTTTAACCGCAACATGAAAAAAATCATCAAAGAATTTGATGAGGTTCCACTTCATCAAATCAAGAAACCTAAAGTTGGAGTTGTTGGCGAAATTCTAGTGAAATATTCACCAACCGCGAATAATGATATCGTTCGTCTATTGGAGGCAGAAGGGGCAGAAGCTGTTGTTCCAGATATTGTCGGATTCATGAATTACTCTCTTTATAATCAAATTTGGAAATACGACAACATGGGGATGTCTAAACAAAGCAAAAACTTAGCTCAATTTGCAATTCGCATCATCGAATATGTTGAAAAACCGATGGATAAAGCCTTAAGAAATTCTAAACGCTTTGAAGGTCTAAGCTCAATCCATGAATTGGCCGAAGATGCAGGGAAAATTCTTTCAATTGGCAATCATACGGGTGAAGGTTGGTTCTTGACCGGTGAAATGATTGAGTTGTTGAAATCGGATGTAAACAATATTGTTTGTATGCAGCCGTTTGGTTGTTTGCCAAATCATGTCGTTGGGAAAGGTGTGACGAAAGAGTTGCGACGTCAATATCCTAAAGCAAATATCGCGCCGATTGATTATGACCCAGGCGTTTCATTAGTGAACCAACTGAATCGCATTCGTTTGATGATGGCGACAGCGAATAAAATGTTGGAAGAAGAAAAGATACGTTCTTAAAATGAATAACTAATCGAACAAAATACTTGCACAGTTAAAATCAAAAAGTATTTCCGCCGTTGATTCAGATTATAATTGAGTGACTAGGACATAATGCATCAAGTTATGTCTTAGTTTTTTTGTACCATAGGAGAATAAATATGAATTTATTTATTTCTTTTTGTTAGACGGTTGGTATATAATAAGGTGAAGTAATGGAAAAGTTGTCTAAACAACATCCTAAACTTGACTTGTAGCATACCAAATTGTTTTACAAAACGTTTCCTTGGCTAGATTTTCGAACTTTTGGTTGTTTATGAGGTATATACCAGTTATAATGGAAGTGAATAAAAAGGAGGAAGTAAGATGGTGTCAAGTTTACCAGTTTATATTCAAATACACGATAAGATTAAAGATGACATTGAACATGGTGTTTGGAAGATTGGAGACAGACTTCCATCAGAGCGTGAGCTGGCGACTCAGTTTAGTGTGAGCCGAATGACGTTAAGACAGGCGATCCAGACACTTGCTGATGAGGGGATTTTAGAACGTAAGATCGGTTCAGGCACTTATGTTGCCCGTAAAAAAGTGCAGGAAAAAATGACGGGAACAACGAGCTTTACTGATATTATGCTTTCGCAAAATCGAGTGCCGTCTAGCCGCACCGTCTCCTACTATGTAGCTAAACCAAGTTCTAGTGAAATGGAAAAGCTAAATCTGAAAGAAAATGAACAGATCGTCCGGATGGAGCGGGTTCGTTTTGCAGATGATCTGCCGATTTGCTTTGAGGTTGCCAGCGTTCCCTATTCTCTAGTCGATCAATATAGTAAAGCTGAGATTACCAATTCTTTTTATAAGACTTTAGAAACAAAAGGCGGCAATAAAATTGGACACGCTAACCAAACAATTTCAGCGATGTTGGCATCAGAGCAAATCGCTGATTATTTAAAAATCAAACGAGGAGATGCAATTCTTCGCTTGCGCCAAATTTCATATTTTGAAAATGGCACACCGTTTGAATATGTTAGAACCCAATATGTAGGCAACCGCTTTGAATTTTATTTAGAAAAATAAACGACAATGAACGTGTCTCAACGCTCTCATTCAGAGTAGCAGAACACGTTCATTGTTATTTTTTTATTTTGTTAAATCAATTTTCTGATTGATCCAATACACCAAAATACCACCAACTGACATCGACAACAACTCCCCGATAGCGACAGTTAGCCATGTATAGAAAAATGGCATATGATAAAAATAAGTCAATTGACCAGCTACTGTAAACATTGATAGTGAACAAATAATGGCTGTTAAACTCATTTTTTTGATTGGACTTTTAAACCGCTTGGTGACTGAGTACGATAAAAGTAAAACGACAAACGTCGACAAACTGCCGATAACAACATCGACTAAACCTAAGGGGGATGCAAAATTTGAGATAGCCACACCGAAAGTCACAGCGATGATGTACCGTTTATTGAATAATGGCAAATAATTGAACAACTCAGAGAGCCTGAATTGAACAGCACCGAAACCAATTGGCGCTAAAAAGATCGTAACCACGACATAAAGTGCTGTGATCATAGCCATTTTTGTTAAGCTAATGACAGACCAGGCTGTGGTCTGCGTGTTTGGATTATTCATATGTGTTCTCCTTTGTAAAACAGATTTTCTGTTTTAGTAATAACTATGACCAAAGGAAGTGACAGAACAAGACTGCCAGCTGAAGTGTCATAGTGTGAATCGCTTCACTGCTTGTATGTTACCGAATGTTCGCTTGGTTGTAAAGTAAAGTGTGAAGTCATAACTAGATTATTTCTCTAACCAACCACCATCGATCGTCATCACAGTTCCATGAATGTAGTCTGCCTGCTGGCTGGCTAAAAAGAGAGTCAAAGCTGCAACTTCTTCAGGTTTTGCCCAGCGACCAGCGGGTGTTTCGTTTGCGACCCAAGCAGCCATTTTTCCATCGCCAGCAAAATCAGCAGCATTCATTGGTGTTTGGATCGCTCCAGGAGCAATCGCATTTGCTCGGATCCCTTGTTTGATGTAGTCGTAATCTAATTGTTTGGTATAACCGATGATCGCATGTTTTGACGCGGTGTAAGCCGCGCCGCCACCGCCAGCTACCATACCAGCAATTGACGCCATATTGATGACGACTCCATGTTTTTGCTGCAGCATTTGAGGTAAAATCTGATTGGTGACCAAAAAAGTTCCTTTTAAATTAACAGATAGAACATCATCCCACAGTGCCTCTGTGGTTTCCAAGGTCGGTGTGTAATTATCCAAGATACCAGCAGTATTAAGTAAAATATGTATGGGGCCAAATGATTTATTTGCTTCTTCTAAGGCAGAGCTGATTTCGTTTTTTTTCGTAATGTCTCCGGTATAAGCTAGAAATTTTCCAGGTGAGGCAGTTGTTTTAGCAAATGTTTGAGCTAAGCCTATTGCATCGAGATCCATTCCAAAGACATTGGCGCCTTGGTCGACAAAAGCAAGTACTTGTGCCTGACCTATACCAGAAGCCGCTCCTGTTACGAAAATTGTTTTTCCTTGGTACTCAGTAAATTGCATAATAGTTCCTCTTTTCCTAATAAATAGAAAAAGCTAGACCGACTTATTTCAAGTGCCCTAGCTTCTTTTTGTCTTCTTAATCCGTGCTGACGATTTTCCAGTCTTCAGCCAGTACGTCACAGGGGGTTGGTGAAAACATACTATAGCCTTCATCAGATGTTTTAATCAAAAAATAAGGTGTAACTGGGAGAAAGGTTCCGTCAGAGGTACCGATTTCATCTCTAAGTTCAATATACAATTCAAAACCGCTCCAACCTGTTCTTACAGCCTTAGCCCCTTTTTTTATCAGCGGTAATACTTCTTCAAATGTCATTTGTGTGCTCCTTTTTAATAATTGGTTGTTCATGATAAGAACAGTCACCTTCTTTGAAGGCGACTTGTCCGTTCAACTGTTCGGTGACCTCTGCCATAAATTGCTCAGCATTTGGTTCATCTACAAGACAAATTATTTCCACTTGTTCGCCATAAATCGTGTCTTGTAATGTGTATGGCTTGTGTTCCATAAAATGTTGTAAGGTGCCTAAATTTGGATAATTAATTGTTAAGCGGATTTCCTGTTGCAGTTTTCCTTCAACTAATCCGATTTTTGCTAATGCATGAGAGACTGCATGGCTATAAGCTCGGATCAAGCCGCCAGAACCTAATTTTGTGCCGCCAAAATAACGAGTGACGACTGCTACGACGTTGATCAGTTCTTGTTTCTTCAAAACTTCCAACATTGGTATACCAGCTGTGCCGCTAGGTTCGCCATCATCACTGCTGCGCTGGATATCACTTTTTTCACCGATCACAAAGGCAGTGCAATTATGATTAGCTTTCCAATGTTCTTTTTTCTTTTGTGCAATAAAGGCTTTGGCTTCTTCTTCCGAATAAACACGCTTGAGCGCACAAATAAAGCGTGATTTTTTGATTTCGATTTCACTTTCTCCGTCAGAACGAATGGTAAAATAACTTTCAAGCATTTCCTCATTCCTTTTCTACATACTGTTTTAAGTATAAAAAAAATCAGGATGAGAAGCAACCATTCTCTTTAAAAAGATCAGTGAGTGCATTTGCTTCTTGGAAAATATATGAGATAATGATTAAAAGAATGAATAGCTTTTAGCAAAAATCAATTTCTTTCAGGTAGTGTTGATCTAACAAAGGAGTGAGAAATTTGGCAAAAGAGCGTCAAAAGAAATATGATAGCGTTACCCATTATTTAACAGCCAATGGGGGTTCACAAGTAACTCTAACGTTTACTCAGTTTGACGAGTTGCTTTTTCCACATTCCGGACTGCCTAAAACAGCGCGAACCGATGTTGACTGGTGGGCGAATGATCATAAACATCCAGAAAAAGGTGCTTATGGGTGGCTTAACGCAAGCTATCAAGTGGTTCAAGTAAACCTTGAAAAAGAATATGTCGTTTTTAACAAACTACTTAAATCTAATTGGCTATTTTGAACGATTGACAGATGATAGCTAAAAGCAGGAAGCGTTGACAAAAAACAGTTTTTTACTATACTTAAGATTAAAGAGATATAGAACATGATTTGATTGTACCAATTGGAAAAGGAGATGGATGAAATGGCTAAAAAAACAATTATGCTTGTATGTTCAGCTGGAATGAGTACAAGTTTACTCGTAACAAAAATGCAAAAGGCTGCTGATGCAAAAGGTTTAGACACCGATATATTCGCAGTATCTGCTTCAGATGCGGATAACAATTTAGAAAGCAAACCTGTAGACGTATTATTATTAGGCCCCCAAGTTCGTTTTATGAAAGGCGACTTTGAAAAACGCTTAGCGCCAAAAGGAATTCCTCTAGAAGTAATCAACATGGCAGATTATGGCATGATGAACGGGGAAAAAGTTTTACAACAAGCGTTAAATTTGATTGGTAATGATGAATAAATAAAATTGAAATAAGTGAGAAAAAACGGACTAAGTTTTTCTCACTTATTTTTGTTGCCCCTAATAGACTCAATTAATCAGCTGGAAAAGCGGATTAGTTGAGTTTTTTTCGTCAAAAACTCTGAATAAAAAATAGTTAGCAGAAAATGCGTAGTTTTATTATGGAGGGGAAATAATGCAAGAATTATGGGGAAGGAAAGTTTTAAAAAAAGAGATCAATGACAATAAATCGATTATTGCCGACAGCCAAAAACTACCAACAATGGATATGCTAAATGAAAAGGAAATACAATGCTTACGATGCGGTCAAATTCAAAGAAAAGTATTGGTTCAATTGAGTAATGGTTATTATTTTTGTCCGGAGTGTATTCAATTAGGTAGGGTGGATACCAGTCAGGAATTTTATCACTTACCAGAGCCAACGCCAATACAAAGGACAGTCCATTTTGCTTGGAAAGGCGCATTGACACAAGGGCAGCAAGCAGTATCAGATGAGTTATTAGCTTCTGTAAAAAAAGGTGAATCTAGGATGATTTGGGCTGTTACAGGTGCAGGAAAGACGGAGATGCTGTTTAAAACGATCCATTATTGTTTGGAGTGCGGTTATCGCGTTGGCGTAGCTTCGCCTAGGGTAGATGTTTGTTTAGAGCTTTTTCCTAGAATACAGGCCGTTTTTCCAGATGAGCCAGCTATCTTGCTTCATGGAAAGATGGACGAAGGGTATCGTTATACTAAATTACTAATATGTACCACACATCAACTATTACGTTTTTTTCAGGCGTTTGATGTATTGATCATTGATGAAGTGGACGCATTTCCTTTTGTGGACAATCCATTATTGCAGTATGCCGTAAAAAAAGCGATCAAAAACAAGAGCTCACTTATTTATCTGACTGCGACACCCACTGAAACGTCAACTAAAAGAAATCGACAAAATAACGTGCAGATCAGTATTTTACCTGCACGTTATCATCGAAGGGCCTTACCCGTTCCGAAAACAAAATGGTGTCATCACTGGCGTGAAAAAATTAAAAAAGGCCGCAGTCCCAAACAACTTGTGGCTAAAATCCGTACATTGATGAACAAGAATGACGTATTGATTTTTTGCCCTAGCATTGCTTTGATGGAGCAATTAAAAAATGCTATTGAAAAAAAATTTCCTAAAGTACCGTTGGCTTGTGTTCATTCGCAAGATTCAGAACGACTAGAAAAAGTACTAGGCATGAGAAATAAAGAATATAGGATTTTGATAACTTCTACTATCTTGGAACGGGGTGTGACTTTTGACGGTGTATCAGTAATTGTTTTAGGTGCAAACCATCCTGTTTTTGCCACTTCAGCTCTTGTTCAAATTGCTGGAAGAGTCGATCGAAGAATGGACTATACTGCAGGCGAAGTTTGGTTTTTACATGATGGCTGTACCAGAGCAATGAGAGAGGCAATCAAACAAATCAAAAAGATGAATAGGTTAGGGCGAGAAAGGGGCTTGATTGATGAAATGTAATTATTGCAGGCAAATGGTCACTAGAAATTTAACGATGAAAGAAATTTTTTTGCCTAAAAAAATCATGTCGGAGCAATTGTGCTCACAATGTGTTGTAAAATTTCAATTATTAGGCAAAAAAGAGAACTGTCGTGGTTGTCAGCGGCAGACTAAAAAGGCTTATTGTGAGGATTGTTTGAAGTGGCAACGGTGTTATCCAGGCTATGACTTTCATCACGAAGCAATATTTTCATACAATCAAGCGATGCAAGAATGGTTTGAAGAATATAAATTTAAAGGCAATTATCGTCTTCGCTATAGTTTTGCTTCATTTTTACAGCCTTACTTTAAGCAAAAGAAAAATTTTTTAGTGATCCCAATGCCAATATCAGCAAAACGTATGGAAACACGGGGATTTAATCAGGTTGAAGGAATACTAGATGCTGCGAACATTTCCTATCAGCCGTACCTTGTCCGGTTTGCAGACGGTGTTTCCCAAGTCCAAAAAACAAGAAAAGAGCGATTAACTTTGCAACAACCCTTTAAACTTACAAAAGAAGGTAGCAAAGTAGTTGAAAATAAAGACATACTTTTAGTTGATGATATTTATACAACTGGGCGGACGATTTTTCATGCAGCGCAAGTTATTTTAGAAAAACAGCCTACAAAACTGTATACGTTTTCTCTCGCAAGATAACAGAGAAATTAAAATAAAAAAACGATCGCAATTTTGTTGGCAAAAGCAGGATAATTCGTTATAATAGAATTAAGAAGAAGGATAACAGAGTGGTCCTTTTATTCCTTCTTTAGTGGCAGATGAAAGGGGTAATCGTTATGTTTAGATATAATGTGCGTGGAGAAAACATCGAAGTTACTGAAGCTATCCGTGACTACGTAGAGAAAAAAGTAGGCAAATTAGAGCGTTATTTCAGTGATTCACCTGAAGCAACAGTACATGTGAACTTAAAAGTCTACACTGAAAAAACAGCAAAAGTTGAGGTTACAATTCCTCTACCTTATTTAGTTTTACGAGCTGAAGAAACATCACCTGATTTATATGCAAGTGTTGATTTAGTTGTAGATAAATTAGAACGACAAATCCGTAAATTTAAAACAAAAATTAACCGTAAATCTCGTGAAACAGGGATGAATACTGCTAAAGCAGCTATTTTCTTAAATGGTGAAGAAACACCAGAAGAAACGCCAGAATTAGACATCGTTCGTACTAAACGTCTTTCATTAAAACCAATGGATAGTGAAGAAGCTGTTTTACAAATGAACATGTTAGGACATAACTTTTTTATCTTTGAAGATTCAGAAACAAACGGAACAAGTATTGTTTACCGTCGTAAAGACGGCAAATATGGCTTGATCGAAACAGACTAAATTGAACAAGTGAGGTAAAATAATTTTGATTCAATAAAATTATTCTAAAAATAGCTAGAAAATCAAAATAAAAGCCATTTTTAGAAAAATTATTATCAAGAGTTATTTTCTTTCGAATAATCGATTTTTAAGAGACTGAAGCAGGACGGCACACGTTTTGCCGCAGTCTCTTTCCTTATTGCCCCTGTATAATACATAAAAAATGAACTAATATATTATTAATATTAAGAGAAGTTATTTCCTTTCTTACCAACTAGTGATAAAATGGAAAGGATGATTGTGCATTTAGTGCAAAAAATAAATTAGAGTTTACTGAAAGGAACACTTAAAAACATGGCGAATTTTTTAAAAAAGATAATTGAAAATGATAAAAAGGAACTGAAGCGCTTGGATGGTATTGCCAAACAAGTAGATACTCATGCTTCAGCGATTGCTGCATTAAGCGATGAAGAATTAAGAGCAAAGACAGACGAGTTCAAAGCTCGCTATCAAAAAGGAGAAACACTAGATCAACTATTACCAGAAGCTTTTGCGGTTGTCCGTGAAGCAGCAAAACGTGTCTTAGGATTATACCCATATCACGTTCAGTTAATGGGTGGTATCGTCTTACATGATGGGAACATTCCTGAAATGAGAACGGGTGAAGGGAAAACGTTGACTGCTACAATGCCAGTTTATTTAAATGCGTTGACTGGCGAAGGTGTTCACGTTGTGACAGTGAATGAATATTTAGCAACTCGTGACTCGGATGAAATGGGTGAGTTATACAACTTCTTAGGTTTAACAGTCGGTTTAAATATCAACTCAAAATCATCTGAAGAAAAACGGGATGCTTATAATTGCGATATTACCTACAGTACAAATAACGAATTAGGGTTCGATTATTTACGTGATAATATGGTTGTTTACCGTAACCAAATGGTACAACGTCCGTTGAACTATGCCATTGTGGATGAGGTCGATTCAATCTTAATCGATGAAGCTCGGACACCGTTGATTATTTCAGGTCAAGCTGAAAAATCAACAGCACTTTACACGCGCACAGATAATTTTGTTAAGCGTCTAAAAGAAGAAGAAGACTATAAAATCGATGTTCAATCGAAAACAATTAGTTTAACAGAAGCTGGAATTGAAAAAGCAGAAGAAAACTTTGGTTTAGAAAATCTTTACGACATTGAAAATACAGCGTTAACACATCATATGGATCAAGCGTTGCGTGCAAACTTCATCATGCTTCGTGACATTGATTACGTGGTACAAGAAGGTAAAGTCTTGATTGTTGACCAATTTACTGGTCGAATCATGGATGGACGTCGTTATTCTGATGGCCTCCACCAAGCAATCGAAGCCAAAGAAGGCGTAGAGATCGAAGATGAAACGAAGACAATGGCGACAATCACATTCCAAAACTATTTCCGTATGTATAAGAAATTATCTGGGATGACAGGGACTGCTAAGACAGAGGAAGAAGAGTTTCGTGAAATTTACAACATTCAAGTCTTCCAAATTCCGACAAACCGTCCAATCGTTCGTGATGACCGTGCAGATTTACTGTACCCAACATTACAAAGTAAATTTAAAGCTGTTGTCCAAGATATCAAAGAACGTTATCATAACGGTCAACCTGTTTTAGTCGGAACGGTTGCAGTTGAAACATCTGAATTGTTATCAGAACTACTTAACAAAGAAAAAGTACCTCATGAAGTGTTGAATGCGAAAAACCACTTTAAAGAAGCAGAAATTATTATGAATGCAGGTCAAAAAGGGGCAGTAACAATTGCTACCAATATGGCTGGTCGTGGTACAGATATCAAACTTGGGCTTGGTGTTGTTGAACTTGGAGGTTTAGCGGTTATTGGTACTGAACGTCATGAATCTCGTCGTATCGATAATCAATTACGTGGACGTGCTGGACGTCAAGGAGATCCAGGGGTTTCTCAATTCTATCTATCACTAGAAGATGACTTGATGAAACGTTTTGGCTCAGATCGAATCAAAGCATTCTTGGATCGTATGAATGTTGAAGAATCAGATGCAGTAATCCAAAGTAAAATGTTCAGTAAACAAGTTGAATCTGCTCAAAAACGTGTTGAAGGTAACAACTACGATACACGTAAAAATGTCCTACAATATGATGATGTAATGCGTGAGCAACGCGAAGTTATTTATGCGCAACGTCAAGAAGTCATCATGGAAGAAAATGATTTAACTGAAGTATTATTGAATATGGTGAAACGGACAATCACGCGTGTTGTAGAAAGTCATACCCAATTAGAAAAAGAAAATTGGAACTTAGATGGCATTGTTGATTTTGCTGCGTCAACTTTAGTTCATGAAGATTCTATTACTAAAGCAGATATTGAGACTAAATCGCCAGAAGAAATCAAAGCATATTTAGTAACACGTGCCCAAGAAGTCTATGATACAAAGGTAGAGCAATTAAATGGAGCAGAGCAAATTCTTGAATTCCAAAAAGTTGTTATTTTACGTGTTGTAGATACAAAATGGACCGATCATATTGATGCGATGGATCAATTACGTCAATCAGTCGGTTTGCGTGCTTATGGTCAAAACAATCCATTAGTTGAATATCAAACAGAAGGTTACAATATGTTTGAAGAAATGATTGGAGCAATTGAATATGAAGTTACTCGCTTATTCATGAAATCAGAAATTCGTCAAAATGTTCAACGGGAACAAGTAGCACAAGGTGAGGCTGTTCATTCATCAGATGAAGAAGAGCCACAAAGCAATACAAGTGCTAAGAAGAAACCAATCCATGTTGACGAGAAAATTGGCCGCAATGATCCTTGTCCATGCGGCAGCGGCAAGAAATACAAAAATTGCCACGGTAAAGGTCTGTAACAATCGATGAAGGTGAGGCGTTCGCCTCGCCTTCATTTGTTTGCGTAATAAAGTATTGAAAGTGAAAGGAAGAAAATATCATGGAAAATGCTGAAATCCGTACTATTTTAGATGAAATGAATCAATCAATTACAAGCTTCAGGGGGTCTCTTTGACTTAGATCAATTAGAAGAAGACATAGCGGAAGCTGAAAATAGAATGGCAGAGCCCGGTTTTTGGGATAATTCAGAAACAGCACAGCAGTTGATCAATGAAACCAATGCTTATAAAGAAAAATACCAACAGTTTCATCAATTTGCTGATGAACTGGAAGAATTGGAAATCATGAGTGAAATGCAGCAAGAAGAATATGATCCAGACACTCAAATAGAATTGGAAGAACGTTTACTTGCTCTAAAGGAAAAATTAAGTATTTATGAGCTTTCCTTACTCTTAAACGAGCCTTATGACAAAAATAATGTTATCATGGAACTTCATCCAGGAGCTGGTGGCACGGAATCACAAGATTGGGGCAGTATGTTGCTTCGAATGTATACCCGTTGGGCTGAAAGTCATGGGTTTCAAGTAGAAACATTAGATTACCAATCAGGAGACGAAGCAGGAATAAAAAGTGTGACTCTTTTAATTAAGGGATATAATGCCTATGGTTATTTGAAATCTGAAAAAGGGGTTCACCGTTTAGTGCGAATTTCACCATTTGATTCTGCCAAACGTCGCCACACTTCTTTTTGCTCGGTTGATATTATGCCTGAACTGGATGAAAATGTTGAGATCGATATCAATACTGATGATTTAAAAGTCGACACCTATCGTGCTAGTGGAGCTGGTGGACAGCATATCAATAAAACCGAATCAGCTGTGCGGATCACTCATATCCCAACAGGAACTGTTGTTGCCAGTCAAGCGCAACGTTCACAATTAAAAAACCGTGAGCAAGCGATGGGCATGCTAAAAGCCAAACTTTACCAATTAGAAATGGATAAAAAAGCACAAGAAGCAGCTTCGTTGCGTGGAGAACAGCTAGAGATCGGTTGGGGCTCACAAATTCGTTCGTATGTTTTCCACCCCTATTCAATGGTCAAAGACCATCGTACCAATTATGAAACTGGAAATGTACAGGCAGTAATGGATGGAGACCTGGATGGTTTCATTGATGCTTACTTGAAACAAAAATTAAATTGATCAATTCACAGAAATGAAACAAAATTGTAAACTGTTGAAAGAGCCTTGAAACAAAGTCATGTTATAATGATTGATAGTCTAGAAAACAGAGATGGAGAGAATACGCCATGATTGAAATGAAAGATGTAATGAAGAAATATTCGAATGGTACAACTGCTATCCGAAATATTTCAGTAGAAATAAAACCAGGTGAATTCGTTTATGTTGTTGGCCCTTCCGGAGCCGGAAAATCAACATTCATTAAATTGATGTACCGTGAAGAAAAAGCAACAAAAGGACGTTTAAAAGTTGCCAGTCATGATTTAATGAAAATAAAAAATGCAGAAGTACCTTATCTTAGAAGAGAAATCGGCATTGTTTTTCAGGATTATAAATTATTGACGAAGAAGACTGTCTATGAAAATGTTGCTTATGCGATGCAAGTTGTTGGACGTAAACCGAGAGATATCAAGAAAAGAGTAATGGAAGTTCTTGATCTTGTTGGTTTAAAACATAAAGTTCGAGTGTTCCCAAGTGAATTATCTGGTGGTGAACAACAACGTGTGTCAATCGCGCGCGCAATCGTAAATACACCCAAAGTGCTAATTGCCGATGAACCAACAGGAAATCTTGACCCAGAAAACTCATGGGAAATCATGAAATTGTTAGATCGGATCAACGCACAAGGAACGACCGTTGTGATGGCAACACATAACAGCACGATTGTAAATACGATCCGTCATCGCGTAATCGCCATTGAAAATGGCCGAATTATTCGAGACCAAGCGGAAGGAGACTATGGCTACGATGATTAGAACGTTCTTTTCTCACGTCCTAGAAAGTATCAAAAGTTTAAAACGTAATGGGTGGATGACAATCGCTTCTGCTAGTGCCGTTACGATTACTTTAGTCCTTGTTGGGATTTTTATGGCAGTTATTTTCAATGCAACAAAATTAGCAAAAGATATTGAAGAGAACGTAACAGTTTCAGTTTTCGTTGATATTGGTACAACACCAGATGAAATGCAAAAATTAGAAAAAGACCTAAATAAAATCAAAGATGTAGAGACAATTTCTTACTCAAATAAAGACCAACAATTAAAGAAAATCCAAAAACAAATGGGTGAGGCTTGGAATTTATTTGAAGGAGACAGCAATCCGCTTTACGATGTCTACTTAGTAAGTGCTAAAGATCCAGCAGATACAAAGAAAATTTCCGAAAAAGCAGCTAAACTTCCAAATGTGTTTAAAGCAGATTATGGTGGTGTTTCTTCAGATAAAATCTTCAGTCTTGCTGGAAAAGTTAGAACATGGGGATTGGGTGCAGCGTTATTGCTATTGTTTGTCGCAGTGTTCTTGATTTCCAATACGATTCGTATTACCATTCTTTCACGTCAAAGAGAAATCCAAATCATGCGTTTGGTTGGTGCAAAAAATGGATATATTCGTTGGCCGTTCTTTATAGAAGGTGCTTGGATTGGTCTATTAGGCTCTATCATTCCAATTCTTTTATTAACGTTCGGGTATCAACAGTTTTATAATATATTCAACCGTCAATTGTTACAATCAAATTATTCATTGCTAAAACCAGAATCGTTTGTTTGGCAATTGGATCTATTGATGGTCGTGATTGGTATGACTATCGGATCTTTAGGTTCAATTATATCAATGCGTCGTTTCTTAAAAATTTAGCAAGCTTAAGCAGACATTTTTGTCTGCTTTTTCTTTACTTATTTTCATAAGTTCGTTATGCTTTAATGGGGATAAGTGAGATGTGTGTGATTGGGGTGAATAAATGAAATTTTTATATGATAATTTATTTGTTATTATTTTTATTGCTAATATGCTATTATCATTAATTATCGTTTTTAGGGAACGAAAACAAACAGCTCAGACATGGTCATGGTTACTTGTACTGATGTTTATTCCAGTCTTAGGCTTTGTGCTCTATATATTTTTAGGTCGAGGAATTTCTAAAGATAAGATCTTTGATATGAAGATGCAGGCAAAAATCGGGATGAATGCCGAAATAGAATCAGAGAAACAATCATTATTAAGAGGTCTTTTTCCGCATCCACCAACAGGTGATGTAGATCCTAAACAGCTGATTTACATGCTGACTATTTTTGAGAGTTCATTATATACAACGAATAATGAGATTCGTTTATATACAGATGGAAGAGAGAAGTTTGATGGCTTGATCGAAGATATTCGCCAAGCAGTTGATCATGTTCATATGGAGTATTACATTTATCGCGGAGATACCTTAGGTAAAGAAATTCGTCAGGAGCTAATTGAAGCGGTAAAAAGAGGGGTCAAAGTCCGATTGCTTTTAGATGCTTGGGGTTCAACGCAAGTAAATATGAAATTTTTTGAAGCGTTAAAGAAAAACGGCGGGGAAATTGCTTTTTTCTTCCCACTATTTGTTCCATATTTAAACCCAAGAATCAATTATCGTAATCACCGAAAAATAGTGGTGATCGATGGTAAAGTTGGTTATACAGGGGGTTTTAATGTTGGCAATGAATACCTAGGTGAAGTTGAAAAATTTGGATATTGGCGTGATAATCATCTACGAATCCATGGTGAAGCCGTTTATAGTTTGCAAAATCGTTTTTTGATGGATTGGAATTCACAACATCGAAAAGAACTTAGCTACGATGCAGCGTATTTTCCGCCGATTAATTCTGATGGGAAAAAAGCGATTCAAGTTGTGACCAGTGGTCCTGATTCAGAACTTGAACAAATTAAGATGACCTATTTAAAAATGATTTCAATAGCAAAGAAAGAAATCTTGATTCAAACACCATACTATATACCAGATGCTTCAATTCATGAAGCGCTGAAATTAGCACTACTATCGGGCGTCAAAGTGCGTATGCAAATACCCAATAAACCCGATCATATGTTGGTTTACTGGGCAACCTATTCCTTTTCGGCTGAACTATTGGAATATGGTGCGATTATTGAGACCTACGAACATGGATTTATCCATGCGAAGACAATGATTATTGATGGAGGAATTGTTTCTGTCGGGTCAGCGAATATCGATGTGCGTTCTTTCCGACTTGATTTTGAAGTGAACACAATTATTTATGATCAAGAATTTTCGAGAGAAGTACGTGATGCTTTTTACGAAGATTCTAAAGTATCTGAACTTTTGACAGAAGAAATATACCGCGATCGTGGTGTACTCATTAAATTAAAAGAAGGCTTAGCTCGCCTAATTTCGCCATTGCTATAAACTTGTGTAAAAGTGGTTGAAACAGAAGTGTTTAACTCTTATTTCCGAAAGAGTTGCTTCTGCTCTCACCGTTTATCCAGATTCCATGTGGCTGGGATGTGACTCGCAGAGTTGTGTCCCAGCCACTTTTTACTTTATCATTTTTTGTTATTTTATTCTAAAAAAATGCGAATGTTGAAAACTTATAATTTTCAAGGGAAACAGTTAATGTTAAAATAAATTGATTGAATTGAGTTTGGAGGATTATCAGATAAATGAAAAAGAAAATGCTATTATTTTTTAGTCTAATTGGAATACTAACTTTATCAGGCTGTGCTAAGTGGATCGATCGAGGTGAATCGATCACAGCAGTCGGCTCATCAGCACTACAACCCTTAGTTGAAACAGCAGCTGAAGAGTTTCAAAGTCAAAACCCAGGACGCTTTGTCAATGTCCAAGGAGGCGGAAGTGGAACGGGATTGAGCCAAGTTCAGTCCGGAGCAGTGGATATTGGGAATTCTGACTTGTTTGCCGAAGAGAAAAAAGGAATCGACGCTTCTAAATTGACAGATCATAAGGTCGCTGTAGTAGGAATCACACCGATCGTTAATAAGAATGTTGGGGTATCAGATATTTCACTAGAAAACCTTAGAAAAATCTTTTTAGGTGAAATAACCAACTGGAAAGAAATCGGCGGAAAAGATATTCCAATCGTTATGTTAAATCGTGCTGCTGGAAGTGGTACACGCGTGACCTTTGAGCGATGGGTATTAGATGGTAAAACAGCAATACAGGCACAAGAACAAGACTCAAGCGGAATGGTTCGTTCTATTGTTGCTGATACACCTGGAGCAATCAGCTATACGGCTTTTTCTTATGTCAATGATGAAGTCAACACGTTAAGTATTGATGGTGTAAAACCAACTGATGAGAATGTTATAACGAATAAATGGACAATTTGGTCTTATGAACATATGTATACACTAGGAAAACCAAAGCAATTGACGGATGAATTTTTGGAATTTATGTTATCAGATGATGTACAGGAAAAAATCATCGCTCAATTAGGGTATATACCTGTATCTAAGATGGAAGTAGAACGTGATTGGCAAGGAAATCTTATTAAATAATCGACCTTTACACAAAATTTACAAACTTAACATAAGTTTTACATGTTATTAAACACAAATTTATGTTGGAAAGTTACACTAATTTTATTATGGGAAGTGCTTGGTAGATGGGGCGTTATTGATGAAAAATAAAAATAGAATGTAGTAGAAAATACTATATTTTATTGTTCCTATTTTTCAGTCGAAACTAAACGAGCACGTTACGCTTTTGCTTTGAAACACAGTGAGTGAAATGAACTGATGTTGAAAAGTACAAGGTGAAGTAAAACGGAACGTTGTTACTGATATGCTATCTAGCTTCACGAGCTGACTCTTCGGGAAAAAGATAAAAATAGATTGAGGCAAAAAGCACCACATTCGATTTTTCCTATTTTCCAGTCGGAGTCGAACGAGCTCGTTACGCTTTTAATGCTATCTAGCTTCGCAGGCTAGCCTTTCGGAAAAAAGATAAAATATGAATGAGGCAAAAAGCACCTCAGTCATATTTTCCTATTTTCAGTCAAGGCTGGACGAGCCTGCTACGCTTTTAATGCTATCTAGCTTCACGAGCTGACTCCTCGGGAAAAAGATAAAAATAGATTGTGGCAAAAAGCACCACATTCGATTTTTCCTATTTTCCAGTCGGAGTCGAACGAGCTCGTTACGCTTTTAAAATAAGGAGGAATTTTCTTGGAAGATGTGCAGAAGAAATTGTTAACAAAATCAAAGCGCGCCAGAATGGAACAACGTGGGAAATTTATTAGTTTTCTATGTATCGCTTTGATTGTTTTGGTTGTTTTATCGATCTTTTATTTTGTAGCCAGTAAAGGGTTAGCAACCTTTTTTACAAATAAAATCAAAGTATCCGACTTTTTATTCGGTTCAAACTGGAATCCAAGTGAAACAGGGACAGATGGTAAACCAATGGTCGGGGCCTTACCGATGATTGCTGGCTCTTTTATTGTAACGTTCTTATCAGCGATTATTGCAACGCCATTTGCGATTGGTGCAGCTGTGTTCATGACAGAAATTTCACCTAAAAAAGGCTCAAAAATTTTACAACCGGTTATTGAACTATTAGTAGGTATTCCTTCTGTTGTGTATGGCTTTATCGGATTATCAGTCATTGTTCCTTTTATTCGCTCAATTTTCGGTGGTACAGGCTTTGGGATTTTAGCTGGAACCTTTGTACTATTTATCATGATTTTGCCTACGGTTACCACAATGACGGTAGATGCTTTAAAATCAGTACCACGTCATTATCGTGAAGCATCCTTAGCGTTAGGAGCGACACGTTGGCAAACCATTTACAAAGTAGTTTTACGAGCTGCAGTTCCGGGGATTTTAACCGCCGTTGTTTTTGGAATGGCGCGTGCCTTTGGTGAAGCATTAGCCATCCAAATGGTTATCGGAAATGCTGCAATTATGCCATCTAGCTTAACAACCCCAGCGTCAACATTAACCAGTATTTTAACGATGGGGATCGGAAATACGATTATGGGAACAGTAGAAAACAATGTGCTTTGGTCACTTGCTTTGATCTTACTATTGATGTCATTGTTCTTTAATATTATTATTCGAATCATTGGTAAGAAAGGAGCCTTGAAATAATGAATGCAAAAAAAGCAGATAAAATTGCAACAGGTATTTTGTACGCCATTTCTGGTGTGATTGTTTTGATCTTGGCCGCCTTGCTACTTTATATTTTGATTCGCGGGATTCCCCATATTTCTTGGGACTTTTTAACGAAACCATCTAAAGCCTACCAAGCAGGCGGTGGTATCGGAATTCAATTATTCAACTCACTGTATTTATTATTAATTACCATGTTGATTAGTTTTCCAATTTCACTAGGTGCAGGGATTTACTTATCTGAATATGCGAAGAAAAACTGGGTGACAGATGTGATTCGTACATCAATCGAAATTTTAAGCTCACTTCCTTCAGTTGTCGTAGGTTTGTTTGGTTTCCTGATCTTTGTTGTACAGATTGGGTATGGGTTTTCAATCATTTCTGGTGCTTTGGCATTAACCTTTTTCAACTTACCATTGTTGACGAGAAATGTTGAAGAATCATTAAAAGCCGTTCATTATACACAACGAGAAGCGGGCTTGTCTTTGGGCTTATCTCGCTGGGAAACAGTAATAAAAGTAGTCGTTCCAGAAGCATTACCAGGTATTTTAACAGGAGTGATCTTAAGTTCAGGCAGAATTTTTGGTGAAGCGGCTGCGTTGATTTATACTGCAGGGCAAAGTGCGCCAGCGTTAGATTTCAGTAATTGGAATCCGTTAAGTGTCTCAAGTCCGATCAGTATTTTCCGTCAAGCTGAAACCTTAGCTGTTCATATTTGGAAAATTAATACAGAAGGCACGATGCCAGATGGAGCAGCTGTTTCTGCGGGTGCTTCGGCCGTTCTGATTTTAGTCGTGTTACTCTTTAATTTTGGTGCACGCTTTATCGGAAACAGATTATATAAAAGAATGACATCAGCCTAATGTTAGGGGAATCAGAATGAAAGAATATAATTTAAATGATACCAATATTATTAAATTGCCAGAGCCGATTGCCTTGCATACCGATGATCTACATGTTTGGTATGGAGACAATGAAGCAATCAAAGGTGTTGATTTAGAGTTTGAAAAAAATAAAATTACTGCCTTGATCGGTCCTTCTGGTTGTGGTAAATCAACTTATTTACGTTCGTTGAATCGAATGAATGATGGCATTGCCAATACCAAAGTAACAGGTAGTATCATGTATAAAGATGTGAACGTCAATACCAAAGAAGTGGATGTTTATGAAATGCGGAAACGTATCGGCATGGTGTTTCAGCGTCCTAACCCATTTAGTAAATCAATCTATGAAAATATTACATTTGCCTTGAAACAACATGGTGAAAAAGATAAGAAGAAGTTAGATGAGATTGTGGAAACAAGCTTAAAACAAGCCGCACTTTGGGATCAAGTCAAAGATAATTTGGGTAAGAGTGCGTTAGCGTTGTCTGGTGGTCAACAACAACGTTTGTGTATTGCTAGAGCGATTGCAATGAAACCAGATATCTTACTTTTAGATGAACCAGCAAGTGCTTTGGATCCAATCTCAACTGGGAAAGTAGAAGAAACATTAGTTAATTTGAAAAATGATTATACAATCATTATCGTAACCCATAATATGCAGCAAGCTGCCCGTATCAGTGATTACACCGCCTTTTTCTACTTAGGTAAAGTGATCGAATACGATGAAACAAGAAAAATCTTTACACGACCAAAAATTCAAGCGACAGAAGATTACGTTTCTGGACATTTTGGTTAGGAGGAGCAAGATGACAAAAGAAATTATTTCATCAAAAGATTTGCATTTATATTACGGTAAAAAAGAAGCGTTAAAAGGAATTGACTTAAACATCAATCAAGGGGAAATCACTGCGATGATTGGACCATCTGGTTGCGGTAAATCGACTTATCTGCGTTCACTGAATCGGATGAATGATCTGATTCCAGGTGTAACGATCACAGGAAGTGTTGTTTACAAAGGTAAAGATATCTATGGACCAAAAACAGATATCGTAGATTTACGTAAAGAAATCGGTATGGTATTTCAACAACCCAACCCGTTTCCTTTTTCTATCTATGAAAATGTGATCTACGGATTACGTTTAAAAGGTGAAAAGGACAAACAGGTACTGGATCAAGCCGTAGAAAATAGTTTAAAAGCAGCGTCTGTTTGGGAAGATGTGAAAGATAAATTGCATAAAAGTGCTTTATCTTTATCTGGCGGACAACAACAACGTGTTTGCATTGCTCGTGTTTTAGCAGTTGATCCTGAAATCATTCTATTGGATGAACCTACAAGTGCGCTTGACCCCGTTTCAAGTGGTAAGATCGAGAATATGCTTTTAACACTGAAAGAAAAATATACAATGATCATGGTGACACATAATATGTCACAGGCTTCACGAATTTCTGATAAAACGGCTTTCTTTTTGCAAGGCGAATTGATAGAATTTAATGATACGAAGAAGATATTCTTGAATCCTAAAGAAAAACAAACAGAAGATTATATTTCTGGAAAATTTGGTTAAAAAAAGGAGGAACACAGATGTTGCGTAGCCAGTTTGAAGAAGAATTACTGAATCTGCATAATCAATTTTATGAAATGGGCATGATGGTAAGTAACGTGGTACATAAATCTGTACGTGCTTACATTAATCATGATAAAAAAATTGCCAATGAGGTAATTGATTATGATGTACAAATCAATGATATGGAAGTAAAACTAGAAAAGAAAAGTTTTGAAATGATTGCTTTACAACAACCTGTAACAACAGACCTTAGAATGATCATCACAGTCATGAAGGCAAGCTCAGACTTAGAAAGAATGGCGGATCACGCTGTATCGATCGCTAAATCAACGATTCGCTTAAAAGGTGAGACTAGAATTCCTGAGATTGAAAAAGAAATTTCGGATATGTCTGATTATGTGAAGAAAATGGTTGATAATGTGTTGATTGCCTATGTAAAAACTGATCAAAAAGATGCGCGTATGATTGCTAAAATGGATACCCGTGTGAATGAATATTTTGATAGCATCTACAGTCATTCGATCAAAGCGATGCAGGCAAATCCAGAAACAGTTGTCAGTGGAACGGATTATCTGCATGTCGCAACCTATTTAGAACGGATCGGGGACTATGTAACGAATATTTGTGAGTGGATCGTTTATCTAGCGACTGGGAAAATTACAGAGTTAAATAGTAACCATGACGAATAAGTGAATAAATGAAAGGTAGAGGGTGGGACCAGGAGTGTTTAACTCCGAGAAATTAAGAGGGAATTCACGAAAATTGCTCTTCAAATTTTTGTGAATTTCAGTTTATTTCCGAAGGGATTACTTCTACCCCCGCTGTTTATTCGGACTCCTTGAGGCTGGAATGTAACTCGTAGAGTTATGTTCCAGTCTCTATTTTTTGTGAACTAAATCTTACATGAATTAAAACAATGTAAAAAATAGTTATGAACATAATTTCAATATATAGTTTACATTTGTTCTTGGCTCGTGTATTATACAATTATATTGGAAAGCGCTAACCATTATAATTAAAATTTTGGGGTGAGGAAATTTGGAAGATATGAATGCAGTTGTTGGGAATATGAATCGGCCGACCTTGGCTGAACAAAGAAAACAGTGGTTCAAAGAATTTATGAAACCGTTTTTGGTCGTTGTAGTAATTTATATTACGATGTATATGATTCGTAATAACTTTAAAGCAGCACAGCCATTATTGAAAAGCCAATTAGGTCTTACAACAACAGATCTTGGTTATATTGGTTTTGTCTTTTCTATTGTTTATGGCTTTGGTAAATTTATCGTTGGGTATATTGTAGATGGAAAAAATACGAAGAAGATTTTGTCAATTTTGTTATTATTATCTTCAATCACAGTCTTATGTATGGGGATTCTCTTTACAATGAATAATGTGCCAATGGGTTGGATCGTTGTTTTGTGGTCATTAAATGGTTTGTTTCAATGTGTTGGGGGACCAAGCTGTGCTTCTGTGATCACACAATGGACAACGAGAAGCAATCGTGGTAGATATATTGGGTTATGGAACGCATCGCACAATATCGGTGGTGGTTTTGCAGGGATTTTTGCTGTTTGGTGTGCAACCACTTTTTTCAAAGGACAAGTTGCAGGAATGTTTATTATTCCAGCAATCGTTGCGGCGGTCGTTGCTGTAGGAACCTTTTTCATTGGGAAAAATAGACCTGAAGATTTAGGTTGGAATTCGAGTGAAGAAATTTTTGGTGAACCTGTTGAAGAAGCCAATGTGGATGCTGAAAATTTAACAAAATGGGAAATCTTCAAAAAATATTTACTAACGAATCCTTATATTTGGGTGTTATGTGTAGCTAATGTCTTTGTTTATATCGTACGGATTGGCATCGATAACTGGGCGCCATTATATGTGACAGAGCATTTGAATTTTTCACAAGAAGCCGCAGCTCAAACGATTTTCTACTTTGAGATGGGTGCGTTGATCGGGTGTTTAGCTTGGGGCTATATATCAGATTTATTGAAAGGTCGTCCAGCTTTAGTAGCTACTGTGAGTACAATTTTATTACCGATCGGAATTATTGGGTATCAATTGGGAACAACAGAATTTGTAATCAATGCCTCATTATTCATGCTAGGGATGATGGTTTTTGGTCCACAATTATTGATTAATTTATCAATGCTAGGATTCGTACCGAAAAAAGCAACAGTTGTTTCAGGAGGATTATTAGGGGCATTCGCCTATCTGTTTGGAGATTCAATGGCGAAAATTCTTTTGGCTAAGATCTCTGATCCGTCAAAAGATGGGGTAAATTTCTTTGGACATGTCCTGCATGGTTGGAATGATACCTTTATCATCTTTTACATTTCGATCGTGATCATTGCTGTTCTTTTAGGCATTGTTGCACTGGCAGAAGAAAAAAGAAGAAAAAAAGTAAATTCATAAAGGTGGAATAGACAAATGAACGTACAAATTACGAATTTTAGGGATTTAGGCGGGATTAAAAATAAAGAAGGTAAAACGGTCAAAGCCAAAAAACTATTGCGCTCGGGTCATTTGGTAAATTTAGATCAGGAAACGCAGACTACTTTGGTTGACGAGTTTAATCTAACCAGGATCATCGATTTTAGACGAGAATTTGAGATCAGTGAAGCACCAGATACACCGATTGAAGCTGTGGAGTATGTCAATTTAGATCTCCTTGGAAAAATGAATGCTAAAAATTCAAGTTTAGCTGATTTTGCTAAATTAAAATCAATCGAAGCGGTCGACAAGCATATGCTAGGTGTTTATGAGGATCTGATCTTGAATCCGGGGGCTCAAGAAGGGTTTACGGAATTTATGGAGTACATTTTAGCAAATAAAAATGGCGCAACGATTTTCCACTGTTTTGCTGGTAAAGACCGAACGGGCTATGCTTCAGCATTATTGCTATTGTTATTAGATGTAGAAAAGGAAGAAATCTACAAAGACTTTCTAATTACAAATACTGAAAGAAAACAAGCGAATGATGAATTAGTGCAGCAATTTAGAGAGCAGGGTTTCAATGAAGAACAGCTTGACTCTTTAGCGACAGCACTTTATGTAAAAGAAGAGTATTTGGATCATGCCTTTCATTTAATTGAGAAAAATTTTGGTACAGCAGAAAAATATGCGGCCAAATGTTTGAATTTTGACCTAGAAAAACTTTCTGAATTAAGAAGTATCTATTTAACTGACGAATAAAGTGTCATTTGTCATCCTTGTTTGTTCTTGCTATAATGGGCTTAAATGATAAGGAACGGACAATGAGTATGGATAAAGAAAAACAACAACTTAGTATTGAAGTTGCAAGACTCTACTATCAATCTTCACTTAGTCAGCAGGAAATAGCTGAAAAATTAAATGTTTCACGTCCGACGATTTCGCGGTTACTGAATTATGCGAAAGAAAAAGGCTACGTTCAAATCACGATCTTTGACCCTTTTTCTGATTTATTTGAAATCGAAAAAAAGTTGAAAGAAAAATATGGACTAGCAGAAGTTCATGTAGCTTTTTCACCAGATCCCAACTACAATTCTATTTCTGAATACTTGACAGCGTATGCAGCTGAATACCTTGAAGATACAATCAAAAATGGGGATATCATCGGCGTTAGTTGGGGGACAACAATGCATAAGACTGTTTCTAAGATGAGCCGGATGGATGTCAAAGGCGTAGAAGTTGTTCAGTTGAAAGGCGGAATTGCTTACTTTGATGTTAACAATTATGCATTTGAGACGATTACACTATTTGCTGAGATTCTCAATACAAAAGCAAGAACATTTCCTTTGCCAGTTATTTTAGATAGTAAGCAAGCGAAGGACTTGGTCGTTAAAGATCGTCATATCAGTAAAGTCATCGAATTAGGCAGACAGGCAAACATTGCAGTCTTTACTGTTGGAACAGTTCAAAGCGAATCACTGCATTTTCGTTTGGGCTATTTTACCGAGCAAGAAGAAAAATCGCTCAAAGCCAATGCAGTTGGTGATATCTGTTCTAGATTCTTTAATGAAGATGGGAAAATCAGTGACGAAGAAATCAATGGTCGTACGATCGGGATTGAACTTGAAGAGCTTAAGACCAAAGAAAAATCTATTCTAATTGCTGGTGGAGATCGCAAAATTAAAGCCATTCATGGGGCGTTAGTTGGCGGATATGCCAACGTTTTACTGATCGATAAATTTACAGCCATGAAACTGTTAAGTCACTAATTATATTTGGGAAACGGAGTAGACATTATTTTCTACTCTTTTATAAATAGCTAATATGAACGAAATTTCATTTTAATAGAACGAAATTTCTGAAAGGGAGACTACAATGAACGTAAACAAAATGATCGACCATACTTTATTAAAACCAGAAGCAGACGAGGCAGCATTATTAACATTACTCGAAGAGGCAAAAAAATATGAATTTGCATCAGTATGTGTGAATCCATATTGGGTAGCTTTGGCAAGTAAAGAATTAGCTGGTACGTCAGTTGAAATATGTACAGTTATCGGATTTCCTCTAGGCGCAAATACAACGGCAACAAAAGCTTTTGAAGCAGCAGATGCTATTAAAAATGGCGCAACAGAAGTTGATATGGTTATTAATGTTGGTGCACTAAGATCAGGTGATGAAGAAACTGTGTTAAAAGATATCGAAGCCGTTGTCAAATCAGCTCAAGGGAAAGCTTTAGTCAAAGTGATTCTTGAAAATTGTCTGTTAACAGACAGAGAAATCGCTACTGCTTCTAAGCTTTCTGTTCAAGCAGGTGCAGATTTTGTTAAAACATCAACCGGTTTTTCAACGGGAGGTGCAACAATCAAAGATGTTGCCTTGATGCGTAAAACAGTTGGCCCAACGATTGGTGTAAAAGCATCAGGTGGTGTTCGGACAGTCGAAGATGCCAAAGCAATGATTCATGCTGGCGCATCAAGACTAGGAGCAAGTTCCAGTGTCGCTATAGTCGATGGATCAATGAAAGATACTACAGGCGGCTATTAAAATTTATACAATAGAGATTGCGAGGTACAAAATATGAGAATGGTTGATATCATTGAAAAAAAACGAAATGGTCATGAACTGAGTAAAGCAGAGATTGAATTTTTTGTTGAAGGTTTAACAGATGGAACCATTCCTGATTATCAGGCAAGTGCTTTTTTAATGGCTGTTTATTTTCAGGACATGTCGGATAAAGAACGAGCTGATTTAACATTGGCTATGGTCCATTCAGGTGATGTAATTGATTTATCGGACATTGAAGGTATAAAAGTCGATAAACATTCAACAGGTGGTGTTGGTGATACGACGACGCTAGTTTTAGCACCGTTAGTTGCAGCACTTGATATTCCTTTTGCAAAAATGTCGGGGCGTGGCTTAGGTCACACAGGCGGCACAATCGATAAGTTGGAAGCCTTTGAAGGATTCCATGTAGAATTGACAGATACTGAATTTACTGAAATGGTCAATCGCGATAAAATTTCAGTGATCGGTCAATCGGGTAATCTAACACCCGCAGATAAAAAGCTCTATGCTTTACGGGACGTTACAGCAACCGTTAGTTCAATTCCTTTGATTGCAAGCTCAATCATGAGTAAGAAAATCGCAGCAGGTGCAGATGCGATTGTTTTAGATGTTAAGACAGGTGCAGGTGCATTTATGAAAACCGAGAAAGAGGCAGCTGAACTTGCTTCTGCAATGGTTAGAATCGGCAATCTAGTAGGTAGAAATACGATGGCGATCATTTCTGATATGTCACAACCATTGGGAAATGCAATCGGTAATTCATTAGAAGTGCAAGAAGCAATCGATACATTGCATGGAAATGGACCAGCAGATTTAACTGAATTGGTTTTGACGTTAGGTAGTCAAATGGTCGTGCTTTCAGGTAAGACAGATTCTTTAGCAACAGCGAGAGAAATGTTAAAAGGTGTAATCAAAGATGGTTCAGCCTTAGTGAAATTCAAACAATTTATCAAAAACCAAGGGGGCAATCCTGAGTGGGTCGATGATCCTAAATTATTGCCGCAGGCTAACTTTGAGATAGAAGTTGTTTCCGATTCAGATGGTTTTGTTTCAGAAATCGTTGCGGACAACATTGGTGTAGCCGCAATGAAACTGGGAGCAGGTCGTGAAACAAAGGAAGATGAGATTGATTTAGCTGTTGGGTTGATTTTAAGAAAAAAAGTTGGCGATCCAGTGAAAAAAGGGGACAGTTTAGTCACGATTTTTGCCAATCAACAAGATGTTGAGGATGTTGTAGCGATGATCAAAGAGAATATCCGTATTGGGTTAGATGTTCAAGAGAGTAAATTGATTTATCGTGAGATCCATAATTAGTCTAAGCAATTAAAAAAAATAAAAAGCGCATGAATTATATAGAAGAGATGGGATCGTCGAGTGATGCCCGTTTCTTCTTTATTTGATGTGCTACGTGTTTTTCCTATTAAAAGCGTTAAAAATCGATAGTATTGTTAAATAAAAGAACGGTTACCCTTGAGGACTACCTAAAATTCATTCTTAAGTCCTATGACAAACCATCAAAAAGAAGGCATAATAGGTACATAAGGAAAACACCCTCGGGTGAAAAATTTGCTAAGGAGGCAATTTCCATGAAAGAAAGAGAAAGAGTATTAGATTTAGTCAAAAAAGGTATCCTATCTTCAGAGGAAGCTTTAGTATTATTAGAAAATATGGCGACAGAAAAAGATGAAAAGCAAATCAAAAAAGCTGCCGACCAAGTAAATGCAACAAATCCAACCACTGACACAAAAGAAAATGACAGAGTCGAAGAATTATTAAATAAGCTAGAAAATCAAGAAGAAGATGAAACAGTCGAACCTGAGATCACGGATGAAGATTTAAAAGCAAAAGAAGCAGCAGATCATGAACGATTAGAAAAAATTCTCGATGATCTAGCAACCAAAGCAAATCGTACTTCTGTAGAATTAGATGAAGTCAATGCAGAAATTGCTGGCGTCAAAGAAGAAATCAAAGAAGCACAAGAAAAATTGATGGAATTAAACACAAAAGAAGAACTAAGTGAATTAACAGCTGAAGAGTTGGAATTAAGAACATCACTAGAAGCTGAAATCAAGTCATTAGAAGATTCTTTAGATGCAAGAATTCAAGAGAAAGTTGCTTTAGACGCAGAATTGAAAGATATTCGCAAAGAACAATGGTCAGAAACAAAAGACCGTGTAACGTCTAAATTTGACATTCCTGATGACTGGAAAGACCAAGCAACAGATACAATCAATCAAGTTGGCGAAAAAATGAGTGAGGCTGGTTCACAATTAGGCTCATTCTTGAAAAAAACATTCAGCTCATTCTCAGAAACAATGAATGACAACATGGAATGGAAAGACGTTAGCTTTAAAGTTCCTGGTGTTGCAACAACAAAATTTGAACATGAATTTAATTATCCAGCACCACTTGCAAGTTTGATTGATGTTAAAGTAGCAAATGGAAATATCGTATTCAAAACATGGGATCAACCAGATGTCAAAGTAGAAGGGAAAATCAAGCTTTATGGTAAAATGGATGCTGAAACACCACTTGAAGCTTTCTTAGAAAGAAGTCAAATCGATGTGGATGATGAAGTGATTTCATTCCAAATTCCAAATAAACGTGTTCGTGCAGACTTGATTTTCTACTTACCTGAGCGTACATTTGATCATGTATCCATTAAGTTATTGAACGGAAATGTATCAATCGAATCATTAAAAGCAAAAGATGTTTATACAAAATCAACGAATGGCTCAATCACATTTAACAAAATTGATGCGACAATGCTTGAAATTGAAGGCGTGAATGGTGATATTAAAGTCCTAGATGGTGAAATCCTTGATAACATCATTGAAACAGTTAATGGGACTGTAACAATCGCGGCAACACCTCAAACGATCGGCGTTTCATTGATCAATGGCGATGTTCGCATTACTGCAAAAGAGCACACATTACGTAAAGTCGAAGCAAGTTCTGTTAATGGGAATGTAAAAATCGCATTACCAGCTGAACTAGGTGTCGAAGGTACGGTAAAAACAAGCCTAGGTAGCGTTAATAGTCGCCTAAGTGATTATGAAGTGATTCGTGAAAAGAAAGAAAGAACCAATCAATTATTGCAATTTAGACGATTAGATGATGAGAATATGGCACAAATCAATGCTTCTACAACAACAGGAAACATTTATTTAAAAGACACAGATAAATAAATGCGTAGAACATTGAACGATTAAAAGCTGTCGACTGCTTAAAGATAGTTAAGAGTGGTAATCTAAAATAGGTAACGCTCTTAACTATTAAAAAGCAAAGAAAATACAAAAAAAGGATGATTCTTTATCCATTCTATTGTAAAATTTAAGAAAGGAGAGGTGAAAAAACATGAGAAAACGATTGACAAAATCTCCCAATAATGTGGTATTAACAGGAACCCTAGCGGGAATCGCAGAATGGTTAGGTATTGATCCTACAATCGTACGTGTGATTTATGTGGTAGCGAGCTTTATCTTTATCGGTAGCCCAATTTTCTTATATATTGTCTTAGCTGTATTGATTCCTTCAGGTAGAGCGAGAAATGATAGCTATGGGCATCAAAACCCGTATAATAGAAATACTCGTAATGCTAACCCTTATGCGAATGATCAAAAACAAAGAAAACAAGCTGAAAAAGTGAATGATGATGACTGGAGTGACTTTTAATGAGCTATTTTCAACGTCTGATTGTTAATACGTTGACCTTTGTTTCACTCGCAGTGATTTTCCCGAATATGATTTATGTAAGGAGTATCTGGATGGCGATCATCGCGGCATTTGTTCTTTCTATATTGAATATGCTAGTGAAACCGGTGTTGACGATTCTATCGCTTCCGCTGACGTTACTTACATTTGGTTTATTTAGTTTTATTGTCAATGCAGCAATTTTGAGGATGACTTCTTCCTTCGTTGGAGAAATGAATTTTGGATTTTCCAGCTTTGGAGCAGCGATCCTAATGGCTGTCATCATGTCACTAGTCAATGCAATTGTTAGTGAACGTAATATGGATAAATACAACGAATAAGAAAATTAGATAGATGGATTCAACTCAGATGAAACAAGAGTTTCCATTATTCCTTCGGATTTTAAAGGTCTGAGCTATAACTCAAAGAGTTATAGCTCAGACCTTTTTTATGCAAATGGATCAGTGAGATCAAGTAATCGGCATTCTTTGTGCCGATTGATATAACTATATAAAATATTGATAAAATCAACTTGATTTTTGGAAAATTGCTGAATGTTTTCGGGCTTATTTTTAGGAAGAATTTTTTTGGCTAGTTCACTAGGTGTATAGTTAGAAAAGGTTCGTGTTGTGATTGTTCGCTGACTTATGACAAGGCCTTGGTAAATCAGGTAGTATTTTATTTTTGATCCGACTGGAACCGATAATAACTGCCAATTCGTTTGGTTTGCTAAAATCAATTTTTTATTTTGATTAAAAAAACGAGTAAGAAAATGCCAGTCTTCACGCAATTTTAGTGCTTTTTCAAATGAATGATTGTCTGAAGCTGACATCATTTTTATTTCTAAACGTTTTTGAGGTAGTTGATTGTTAAATGTGAAAGCACCTAGTATTTCTTTGGCTGCAATGTTTGACTCAACAGGTTCAGAAGTACTTTCAAGAAAAGAGTGCTGCCAATAATTACTCTGATTCAATCTATATAGGCTTTCTAAAATTAACTTTAATTTAGAAAGTTTTTTATTGATCGAGAAAGGACCAAAACAGTTTGTTTTCGTAGGAACAGAAAGTATATTAATTGAGAGCTCTCCCTGTTCCGCATTGATTTCGACATATTTATATTTCTCAAAAGCGTTCATTTGCCGATTATAGATAGGGCGGTGTGTTTGGATCAGTTGGCATTCAAGCAATAGAGCGTCAAGTTCGGACTCTACTTCGATAACATCAAAGGCAGCTAATTGCTGGATTAACCGTAATGTTTTACTAGAGTGCTGTTTATTTCTAACAAAGTAACTGCTGACACGTTCCCGCAACTTTTTTGCTTTTCCTATATAGATAATTTCTCCATGTCTATCCTTCATTAAATAGACACCAGGACTTAATGGTAGATTTTTTGCTTGATTTTTCAGAGTTTCTTTCATAAAGGATCACATCCAATAGTATGTTTTTAGCTGGTTATGGTAATACAAATCAAGTATACAAATTAATGTAAGATAGTCAACTATTTGCTGATATACAATCTCTATTTTGGGCTGAATTAAGGAGACAAAACTGGCCGTACCATTAAGAACAGAAACAAAACAAGGACAATCTTTCGAATAGCTAGAAACTTCCTACTTGGCATGATAAAATAGTACGAGTAGAAGAAAGGAATGGATGATAGATATGGAAGAAGTTGTAAAGATTCATCAACTGGTAAAAAAGCTTTCTTTAGAAGTCGTTTATGGCGATGAAGAAAGTTTAAATAGAGAAATCACAACCGGAGATATTTCACGCCCTGGATTGGAGTTAACGGGTTATTTTAATTATTATCCTCATAATCGTTTGCAGCTGTTTGGCAGCAAAGAGATTACTTTTTCACAACGGATGATACCAGAAGAACGATTGATGGTTATGCGCCGGTTATGTGAGAAGGATACGCCTGCTTTTATTATTTCCAGAGGACTGGAAGCACCTGAAGAAATGGTACAAGCAGCTAAAGAAAAAGGCTTGGCAGTTTTACGCTCGCCGATTTCGACTTCGAGATTATTAGGGGAATTATCAAGCTATTTAGATAGTCGTTTAGCTGCAAGAACTAGCGTACACGGTGTTTTAGTGGACGTTTATGGTTTAGGTGTCTTGATTCAAGGAGACAGTGGCATCGGGAAAAGTGAAACGGCATTAGAATTGATCAAGCGTGGTCATCGATTGATCGCAGATGATCGTGTAGATGTTTATCAACAAGACGAATTAACGGTTGTTGGTGAGCCACCTAAAATTTTGCAGCACTTGATCGAAATTCGTGGAATCGGCATCATTGACGTAATGAATCTATTTGGTGCAAGTGCTGTCCGTGGCTTTATGCAGGTGCAACTGGTTGTTTATTTAGAGGCATGGGAAAAAGATAAAAAATATGATCGCTTAGGCTCAGATGATGCAATGGTGGAAATTGCCAGTGTCGATGTTCCACAAATTCGTATTCCTGTAAAAACTGGCCGAAATGTGGCGATCATTATTGAAGTTGCCGCAATGAATTTCCGTGCAAAAACAATGGGTTATGATGCAACAAAATCATTTGAAGAACGATTGACTCGATTGATCGAAGAAAATTCAGGGACTATGTAGCTTCGAGAGTTAGCGCTACGGAACGTTTGTTACGGTAAGTTATCTAGCTGCATGGGCTAGTCTTTCGGAAAAAAGATAAATTATGAAACAGTTAAAGAACACCTCAGTCATAATTTTCTGTTTTTCAGTCGAGACTGAATGAGCTCATTTCGATTTTAAATTAGGAGGAAGCCAAATGTTAGGTCAAGTAAATCCAGTAGCATTTAATCTTTTTGGAATATCTGTATACTGGTATGCAATAATTATTGTTTCAGGGATCGTACTAGCTGTTTGGCTAAGTAGTCGAGAAGCGGTTCGCGTCGGGTTAAAAGAAGACGATGTAATTGATTTTATGCTTTGGGGATTGCCGAGTGCGATTATTGGTGCCCGATTGTATTATGTGATTTTTCAGTGGCAGGACTATGTAAATAATCCAATCGAGATTATCTTGACCAGAAATGGTGGTCTGGCAATTTATGGTGGCTTGATTGGTGGAGGACTGGCATTATTTTTCTTCACCAGACATCGTTTTATTTCAACGTGGACATTTTTAGATATTGCAGCGCCAAGTGTGATTTTAGCACAAGGGATTGGACGCTGGGGAAACTTTATGAATCATGAAGCCTACGGTCCTGCAACAACGCGTGGCTTTCTAGAAGGGTTACATTTGCCAAAATTTATCATTGATAATATGAATATTGATGGGACGTACCATCAGCCAACTTTTTTATATGAATCTATTTGGAATGTTTTAGGATTTATCGTATTGGTTCTTTTAAGGAAAAAGAAACATTTCTTAAAAGAAGGAGAAGTTGTTTTAAGCTATATCGTCTGGTATTCTTTCGGCCGTTTCTTTATTGAAGGCATGCGGACAGATAGTTTATATGCATTTGGCGATATTAGAGTTTCTCAACTATTTTCTCTAGTTCTATTCTTCGGTGCCATTGGACTTATGATCTTTCGACGTAAAAAAGGCTCAGTACCATTTTATGATCGTGAAAAAGGAATAAAAAAGGCTGTTTAGAACTGCCTATTCTAGTTAAGCTATGTTAAAATGTTATGTGGGTATGAAAGTTATGAAATGAGTAATTTAGTTTGTTTATTTAAAGGAATAAGATACTGAGTAATCTAGCATTATTGAATCAGCTCTTCGGAAAGAAGATAAAAATTGAAGGAGTCAAAGAGCGACTCAATCAATTTTTCCTATTTTTCAGTCAGAGCTGGTCGAGCTTGTTCAGCTTTTCTATGATCTAGCTTCACCGAATCAGCTCTTCGGAAAAAAGATAAAAACTAAATGAGTCAAAGAGCGACTCAGTTATTTTTTTCTATTTTTCAGTCAGAGCTAAACGATTCGTTCAGCTTTTCTTATTTCGAAAGGAGATTTTCACCAATGAAACAAAAAGTTGCGGTTTTAGGTCCTGGTTCGTGGGGAACTGCATTGGCTCAAGTTTTAGCAGAAAATGGTCATGAGGTTCGTATTTGGGGACATAATAAAGCACAGATTGATGAAATCAACAATTACCACACGAATCGTCATTATCTTCCTGATCTGGTTATCCCAGAATCGATTCAAGGGAAGATGTCATTAGAGGAATGTATTCAAGATGCAGATGCAGTATTGTTTGTTGTTCCGACAAAAGCGATTCGTTCGGTCGCTCAAGAATTTACAGCGAAATGCAAGAATCAGCCGTTGATTATCCATGCTAGTAAAGGCTTGGAACAAGGTAGCCATAAACGAATCTCTGAGGTTTTGATGGAAGAAATTCCAGCAGAGAAAAGACACGGAGTGGTTGTTTTATCTGGTCCGAGTCATGCAGAAGAAGTCGCAGTTCATGATATTACAACGATTACTGCTGCAAGTGAGAGCTTAGCAGAAGCAACCTACGTACAGTCATTATTTATGAATGATTATTTTAGAATTTATACTAATGATGATGTGATTGGTGTTGAAACTGGCGCGGCTTTGAAAAATATCATTGCCTTAGGTGCAGGTGCGATTCATGGATTAGGCTTTGGTGATGATGCCAAAGCGGCGATCATGACACGTGGTTTAGCTGAAATCAGTCGTTTGGGTGTGGCAATGGGCGCAAATCCTTTAACGTTTATCGGTTTAAGTGGAGTTGGTGACTTAATCGTTACATGCACAAGTGTACATTCGCGTAATTGGCGTGCAGGAAATCTGCTTGGAAAAGGGCATAGTTTGGATGAAGTTCTTGAAAACATGGGAATGATCGTTGAAGGTGTTTCAACAACCAAAGCAGCGTATGAGTTATCTCAACAGCTAAACGTTGAGATGCCAATTACAGAGGCAATTTATAAAGTGTTATATGAAGGACAAGATGTAAAACAAGCAGCAAAAGAAATTATGCTGCGTGATGGTAAAACAGAAAATGAATTTTCTATATAATTTTTTAGGAGGCCAATAGGCATGAAAGTAAAAAAAGCGGTTATTCCAGCAGCTGGACTGGGAACAAGATTTTTACCAGCAACAAAAGCAATGGCAAAAGAAATGCTGCCGATTGTAGATAAACCAACGATTCAATTTATCGTGGAAGAAGCTCTAGCTTCAGGAATCGAAGACATTTTGATCGTCACGGGAAAAGCAAAACGTCCGATTGAAGATCATTTTGATGCAAACTTTGAATTAGAAAGTAATCTTCGTGAAAAAAATAAAACAGATCTCTTGAAATTAGTAGAAGAAACGACAGATGTCAATCTTCACTTTATTCGTCAATCTCATCCAAAAGGCTTAGGACATGCTGTTTTACAAGCCAAAGCATTTGTTGGCAATGAACCGTTTGTTGTGATGCTTGGTGATGATATCATGGAAGACAAAATACCTTTGTCAAAACAATTGATGAATGATTATGAAGAAACACATGCATCTACTATTGCTGTAATGAAAGTCCCACATGAAGAAACGTCAAAATATGGCATCATCAATCCGGAAGCGGAAGTTTCTAAGGGCTTGTACAATGTCAATAATTTTGTTGAAAAGCCAACACCTGAAGAGGCGCCAAGTGATTTAGCGATCATTGGTCGTTACTTGTTAACACCCGAAATTTTCCACGTGTTAGAATCACAAGAACCAGGTGCTGGTGGTGAAATCCAGTTAACGGATGCCATTGATACATTGAATAAAACGCAACGTGTCTTTGCTCGTGAGTTTACTGGCAAACGTTATGATGTAGGCGATAAGTTTGGCTTTATGAAAACGAGTATTGAGTATGGATTAGTTCACCCAGAAGTGAAGGATAACCTACGTGAGTACATTATTGAACTAGGCGCTGAACTTGCTAAAGAAGATGCACCTAAAAATAAATAAACGAAAATGAGTGATATGATCTTTTTCATTTAAAGGCAGAGCAAAATTTGTTCTGTCTTTTTTTATAAATTACAATCAAGATTTTTGAAAGTCTCAGTAGAGACTTAGGCTATAAATTGGTATAATTAAGATAACAAAGCTAACTGAATGATTTGTGAAAAAGAGCGGTTGGTGTTATTCTAAGAACATGGAATAATTGATGGAAGGAGCAAGAATATGACAGGTGGAGAGGTTGCAGCGATTATTGCAGCAGTGGCGTTTGCTGTATTAGTAGTGTTTATTGTTTTAGTATTGCTAAAAATCGGAAAAACGGTGGAAAGAGTTACGACCACAGTTGACGAAGCAAATAAAACGATTGAGATTGTAACAAAAGATGTAGATATTTTATCTAGACAGGTAGAGGGACTTTTGGTAAAAAGTAATGAGTTGCTAGACGATGTCAATAAGAAAGTAGCAACAATTGATCCATTATTTGCTGCAGTGGCAGATTTGAGTGAAAGTGTTTCAGAACTAAACTATTCTAGTCGAAATTTACTTGGAAAAGTTGGCTCTGTAGGGAAGACAACAGCCAAAGCAGGTGTTGTCAGCAAAGTGGGTGGAGCGGCTTTTAGGGCATTTCGTCCCAAAAAATCATCAAAAACAAGTGAAACAACCAAATAATAAAAGATAATGGAGGAATAAACATGGCGAAAAAAGGTGGCTTTTTTTTAGGAGCAATTATTGGTGGAACGGCAGCAGCGGTGGCAGCACTTTTATTGGCACCAAAATCAGGTAAAGAATTACGTGAAGATTTAGCAAACCAAGCAGATGATTTTAAAGACAAAGCAACGGATTATACAGATTACGCTGTACAAAAAGGTTCTGAATTATCATCAATTGCTAAAGATAAAGCGAGTGTGTTAGGTGAGCAAGCAGGTGATTTAGCTGGGAATGTAAAAGATAAGACAAAAGATTCTCTTGATAAAGCTCAAGGTGTTTCAGATACGGTATTGGAATCCTTTAAAAAACAAACTGGCGATTTATCTGATCGCTTTAAGAAAACGGCTAAAGACGTCAATGATCAAGTGGACGAATTAGGCGATATCGCAGAAGACGCCTCTGATGATATTTTTATAGACGTTAAAGAATCTGCAAAAAAAGCCAAAGAAACTGTTTCTGAAGGTGTTGCTGAAGCAAAAGAAGTAACGAAAGATGTTCCGGAAAAAGCAGAAGACGCAAAAGAAGATACCAAAAAAGCGGTTAAAGAAACAATAGAAGACGTTAAAGGTAAATAGAGCAAATGAAAAAACAAAGCCAACATTCCAATTGGGATGCAGGCTTTGTTTTTTGTTATGATCAATTGAAGATCATTAAGTCTTTTGGTGTTTTTGTAAAAGCTTCACAGCCGGATTGTGTGACATGTAAGCAATCTTCAATACGTACTCCGACTTGGTTAGGAATGTAGATGCCAGGTTCAATAGAAAAACACATACCCTCTTCGATAACTAAGTCATTTCCTGTCACAAGTGAAGGGTATTCATGGACAGTCGTTCCGATCCCGTGGCCTAATCGGTGATTGAAATATTCACCATAGCCGTAACCGCTAATAACACCGCGAGCAACTTCATCTAATTCGCCAGCTGTGACACCTGGTTTTACAGCGTCCATTGCTTTTAATTGGGCTTCTAAAACGATGGAGTAGATTTCTTTTTGGAAATCTGTCGGCTCTTTGTAGGCAACTGTTCGAGTAACGTCACTGCAGTAGCCATTGTAAACAACACCTAAATCAAATAAAACAAAGTCGTGTTTTTCAACAGCTGTACTGCCTGGATTTCCATGAGGACTTGCAGCATTTGTTCCTGTTAGTACTAAAGTATCAAAACTCATTGAACGAATGCCTTGACGTTTTAGTTGATACTCGATTTCTGCTAATATTTCTTGTTCTTTAGCGCCTTCTTGAATGGCTTTAAAGCCGATCTCTAAGGCAACATCAGCCCAATTACCGGCTTCCATAAGCGTAGAAATTTCAGAAGGAGTTTTTAGCAATTGTAATTTTTCAATGATGGGTGTAACGTTTGCTGAGAAATCACTGGCTGGGAAATAATGATTTAAACGATCAAAACGAGCAACAGTTAAAGCATCTTTCTCTGTTGCGATTTTAGTTGGTGTTTCATTTTTTTTGATGAGTTGAGCAATTTTTTCCCAAGGATTCTCGCTATCTAGGTAGCCATAGACTGGATAATTCCATGAACTATTTGCTGCATCTTCCACTTCTAACGCTGGTGTAAATAAAAAAGGGTCATGATTTAATGAAATAAATAAGGCTAAAACCCGTTCATGAGGATCGCTTTTATAGCCTGAAAAGTAGGCAATATGCCCAGGATCACTAATATAAGTAAGATCAGTGTTCGTGTCGGCCATCCATTTTTTTAGTTCATTGATTTTTTCTTGGTTCATAGATATCCTTCTTTCTTTTAAAACTATTACACTAAAAAGCATAGCTTTATCATACCATGAAATGAGCTAAAGTGCTTTTTGAAATATAAAGTAAATTTTCATGAAAATAGGATAAAACGGTTGCAAAAATAAAAAAACTCTGCTATTCTTATTGAGAAATGTAAACAGCGTTTTCAGAAAATGAAGACAACTATAAATATTTAGGAGAATAGACATGGAAAAACAAACAATTACAATTTATGATGTTGCACGTGAAGCAAATGTATCCATGGCGACTGTATCTCGTGTAGTCAATGGCAATCCCAATGTAAAACCTGCTACACGCAAAAAAGTGTTAGAAGTGATTGACCGCTTAGATTACCGTCCCAATGCTGTCGCTCGTGGTTTAGCAAGTAAAAAGACAACAACTGTGGGTGTGATCATTCCTGATGTTAGCAATATCTTTTTTGCTTCGTTAGCTCGAGGGATCGATGATGTTGCAACAATGTATAAATACAACATTATTTTAGCGAACTCTGACAGTAATGATCAAAAAGAAGTCAATGTACTGAATAATCTTTTGGCTAAACAAGTTGATGGAATCATTTTTATGGGTCACCATATTACAGATGAAATCCGTGGCGAGTTTTCTCGTTCTAAAACTCCTGTTGTTCTGGCTGGTTCGATTGATCCAGATGAACAAGTAGGTAGTGTAAATATTGATTATGCGGAAGCGACAAAAGATGCAACGAATTTATTGGCTAAAAACGGCAATAAAAAAATTGCTTTTGTCAGCGGTGCATTGATCGATCCAATCAATGGTCAAAACCGTATTAAAGGCTATAAAGAAGCTTTAGCTGATAATGGTTTAACCTATAATGAAGGTTTGATTTTTGAATCTGAGTATAAATTTAAAGCAGGTATCTCATTAGCTGAACGTATCCGTAACAGTGGGGCGACAGCCGCTTATGTGACGGACGATGAACTGGCTATCGGTTTATTGGATGGCATGATTGATGCTGGTGTGAAAGTACCAGAAGAGTTTGAAATCATTACAAGCAATAACTCATTACTAACCGAAGTTGCTCGTCCGCGTCTTTCAAGCGTGACACAACCATTATATGATATCGGTGCTGTAGCAATGCGTTTATTGACAAAATTAATGAATAAAGAAGAAATCGAAGATAAGACAGTTATCTTGCCATATGGTATAGATCAAAAAGATTCAACTAAATAACACAGATGACCCCACAAAATGAAATTGTTTTGTGGGGTTTTTATTTCTCTGATAGAAATATTGCTAATAAAAATGGCTCTTTGTCAACTAATGTTGGTAATGATTTCCCCTTTTGATTGGTTTTCGTCGACTTAATTCTAAAGGATATCAGGGTGTCTTTTCTATTATTTTGCATTAAAAAAGATGCCGGTGATTTCTCACCAACATCAGAAAGTATAGAGCCATAAAAATACCGACCTCCAAAAGTTAGATTTTTGGTCTAACTTTTGGAGGTCGATTCACCAACTGTCTTCTTTTTATTAATTATTATTTTCTTTTTTATCGTCTTCTTTTTTCTTCTCTTCTTTTTTCTCAGAAGAAGAAGGAGTGGTTGTTGAACCAGAGTTTGAAGATGACGGGGGAGATGTTGCGTAACGCCCCCAATAGGCACTATAATTTGCATCTGATCCGCCATAGCCAAATTTGTATTGGCTTTTTGGAGCGCCATCTTTTGCATAGAAAGATTCGACGTTTGGTCCAGGAGCAGTGTAAGTTCCGCCATTATACGTAAATGTTCCAGGCTTTTCTCCTGTGAAGCTTGACACGTTGGATTTGATTACGTCATTTGAAAGGGTGAATTTTTCACCAACACCGAATAGATCAGGTCTGACAGAATAGATTGCATTTGCTAAGTTGGCAAGATACGTACTGTTTTGATCGCCGCTGTTTGGACTCATAGCCGTGGGTATATCATAACCTGTCCATGAACCTAATGTGATCGTTGGTGTAGAAACAACTAACCAAGCATCTTTGTATAAATCTGTTGTTCCTGTTTTACCGATCCAGTCAACGCTTCCAAAAGCAGGATTAAGACCATTGATCATATTTTTAAACGGAGTAGTTATTTTTGAATCTAAGACAGAACGCATCATGTCATTCATGATTGAAGCAGTTGCTTCAGAGTATACTTGAACAGGTGCTTCTTTATGTTCATAAATCACTTTGCCGCTATTGTCAGTAATTTTTTCAATCATATAGCCTTTTTGATATTTCCCTTTGTTTGCTAAGGTTTGAAAACCGTTCGTTTGGGTAAGGACGGTTGCTTCAACCGCACCTAATGGAGCTGATTGATAAGACCAAGCATCACTTGCGGGGTAGTTCATTTTACTAAGATAGTTATTATAAGAGAAATTGTCGTCACCCATTTGTGTTTTCATCGCTTCATTTAAATGGTAGACAGGAATATTATAGGACCATTCTAACGAATGACGCACGGTATCAAAGGTATTGGTTCCAGAATTTGTCGCATTGGTTAACTCTCCGCCACCTTTATAAGAAGTAGGGTAATTCGCCAAACGACTTTCTGATCCGATCATTCCTTGGTCAATTGCAGGGCCGTAAACTGAAATAGGTTTAATGGTAGAACCAACTTGGCGTAAGGTGTCTAAGGCATGATTACTTTGACTGATATTATAATCTCGACCTGCCACAAAACCAATGATTCTCCCAGTTTTATTATCCATCAAAACATTCCCTGTTTCGACGAGTCCGGCGCCGTATCCATCATCAAGCATGTATCCATAATTTGCCACAGCGTTTTGCATGGTATCATAAACACCCTGATCGATTGTTGATTGAATCGTGTAGCCACGATTTTGGATTTCTTTTCGCGCTTGGTCTTCATATTGAGAAAGGCCTAATGTGTCTAGTGTTTCTTTTTTCACGCCGGCTTTTTCTATATTGATATCCATTATTTCGCTGACTGCTTGTTCCAATACAGCATAGTACAAATAGCCTTCAGTGTTTTGATTTGATTCTTGCTGTGGTTGAAAGTCTTGTTTTAAATCATAACTTTTCGCTGCTTCATATTCTTCTTTTGTAATAGCTTTTTCACGATACATACTGAATAAAACAAAGTCTTTACGTTTCATTCCATAGGCCAAATTTTCATCAGCTTTCAACGCCCCAGTATTGCTATAAGGGGTATAAATGATTGGGCTTTGCGGAAGTCCAGCGATAAAGGCTGCTTGCGGAAGCGTTAAGTCATTGGCACTTTTGCCAAATAGTCCTTTGGCTGCTTCTTCAACACCAGCAATATTTTCACCTTTGTTATTACGGCCAAAAGGGGAAACATTTAGATAAGTAGTCACGATCTCATCTTTTGAAAAATACTTCTCAATACGATAAGCTAGCAAAATTTCATTGGCTTTTCGTTTGAACGTTGTTTCATCTGTCAAGATTTGTTGTTTAACTAACTGTTGTGTCAGTGTTGATCCTCCAGATGAGCCGCCCATACCTGTTGCATCTGAAACCAAAGCACGTATAACAGCCTTTGGAACGACACCTTTATGTTCTTCAAAATATTCATCCTCAGTAGAAATGATGGCTTTTTTCAGCAATGGAGAGATATGTTCTCCATCAACTCTTGTTCTGACAAGGTCAGATTTGATCATAGCAATATTGGTTCCGTCAGCATAAGTCATTCGTGAGACTTCTGTGATATCACTGATCTCAGTCTGGAGTTCTTCTTTTGTCGGTGGTTGAGTATCTTCAACTAGAAATGCAAAATAGCCCATACCGATCCCCATGCCTAAAGCACCACCTAAAAGTAGGACAACGACTGCAAAGACAAATAATGATTGCAGTACCCGAATCACTACATTTATAATCAAAAAAATCTTTTTCTTTTCTGGTACTTTATTAGAATGTTGTTCCGTTCTGTGGGAATTATCCTGATTGTCCAAAAGCTTCACCTCAATAAAATGATACATTCCGTGATATTATAGCAAAAAAAATCTATTATGAACAGTTGTTCAGGTATTTATAGGGATTTAATCAAAAAAACTTAATATAAACTTGTGAAAAGTTTGGAGTCATCCTTGTTGTTGCGCTTAAGTCTATTGTTTGTTATTTTCTTATTTGTTCCTCTAACCGAAATAAAACGATTTTTTGGATCAATTCTACAGGTAGTTCTTTGTCAATAGGGAATTGAATCGCACCTTTACTTGTTTTGAAGCCAGTCAACTCAGGTTTAAACGCCTCAATAGCTGCAGGAGCAGGATAAAAACCAATATGATTTTTCATATTAGCAAAATGGACTAAATTACCATTTAAATAGAAAGTTGGCATGCCATATGCTATTTTCTCTGTAGCTTCCGGGGCAAGTTGTTTGATCACAGTATAAAGCTGTTGCAGTTTTTCTTGACGATCTTTCGGCGTGTTTGAGATATACTTTTCAATAATAGTCATAGTATTGACCTGCTTTCTTAGTAGTCTTGATTTGAGTATACCATGTTAGGCTGCAGGATGGATTTCTTTTGATTAAAGTCTAGAGGAAGTGAAGGAAGTAATCGTTTTATGGTACACTATCAGTGGATTATAGAACAGAAAGAGAGACTGGAATTAATGGGGAAATCGATTGTTGAAAAATTGAATTTAATGCGTTATTTAAGTAAAGTAGTAGTGAATCGTCCAAATCAAACGTATCTATCAGAATTAAAAGTATTTTCAAAACAGCTTCCAGCAGCACCAGTGGACTTGATTTTTGTTTTTGTAACAACAATGGCAGAATTTGAACAGATCGTGGCAGAGGTCATTTTAAAACAACTGCTTAATGAAGACGGCGTCCTTTTTGTAGCATACCCCAAAAAAGGCAATAAAAGCTACCAAACCTTTGTTCATCGGGATGAAATCTTTCCAGCGCTTCAAGTTGATGATAGTGATGGCTACATAAAAAATAGTACGTTAAAATTTAATCGTATGGTTAGTTTGGACGAGACGTTTACAGTAACGGGGATGAAAAATGTTAAAAAAACAACTAAATCAGCATCTACAAGCAGTGCTCGCGTAGAAGATTATGTTCAGTTTATACCAGCAGTAGAAGCAATACTAGAAAGTTCTAAGGAAGCCAAAGAGGCGTTTGATCAATTAACTCCAGGGTATAAAAAAGATTGGACTAGGTATATATTTAGTGCTAAACAAGCCGCAACGCAAGAAAAAAGAAAAAATGAAATGATTGATATTTTAGAAAAAGGGTTTAAGTCTAAAGAGCTATATCGTCAGTTCTTAACAAAGTAAAGGAGGCGACTATCATGGATGAAGTACAAGAGTATATAGAAAAAATCGATAGTAAATGGCAAGAGGCTTATCAAGATCTTGCTAAAGTTATTGCTGAAAACATACCGGAAGGCTTTGTGTTACAGATGCAATACGGGATGCCAACGTATGTTGTTCCTTTAAGTGTTTTTCCAGAGGGTTATCTGGGGAGAAAAGATGAACCACTGTCATTTATCAGTGTAGCTGCTCAGAAAAAGCACTTATCTCTGTATCATATGGGCATCATGGGGAATAAAGACTTGTTAGCTTGGTTTCAAACAGAATATCAAAAGGTGGTTCCGACGAAATTGAATATGGGGAAAAGTTGCATTCGGTTCAGTAATCCGAAAAATATTCCTTATGAATTAGTCGGAGAATTAGTTGGTAAAATTTCCATGGAAGAATGGGTCGCTAGTTATACCCGTTTTGCAGAAAAAAGTAAGAAGTAGACACCGCTTTATTAAAGAAGCAAAAAGATTGTTTTTTCTGAGGGTTTCACGTACTCTTTTAAAGGACACAGAATTTTTATGAGTATATGTAAAGATAGTTAGTTGAAAAGTGTACTAGTTTTTCAGTTGAGGCTGAATGAACCTGTTCAGCTTTTAATCATATCTAGCTACGCAGGCTAGCCCTTTGGAAAAAAGATAAAATATACCTGTGGCTAAAAGCGTCACAAACATATTTTCCTATTTTTCTGTCAGGGCTGAACGAGCCCGCTGAGCTTTTAAAATTAGGAGGATCATTATGTTATTAGGTTCACATGTTAGTATGAGTGGTAAAAAAATGTTATTAGGTTCAGCGGAAGAGGCTGCGAGTTATGGATCAACGACTTTTATGATCTATACAGGTGCGCCGCAAAATACACGCCGTAAACCTGTCGAAGAGATGAATATTGAAGCAGGTCAAAAATTTATGGCTGAGCATGATTTAAGTAATATTGTGGTTCATGCACCTTATATCATTAATTTAGGCAATACGATCAAATTAGAAAATTTTGGTTTTGCCACTTCATTTTTGCGTCAGGAAATTGAACGTGCTCATGCTTTAGGGGCAACTCAAATCACACTACACCCAGGAGCTCATGTTGGCGCTGGTGTGGATGCCGGCTTGAAACAGATCATCAAAGGGCTTGATGAAGTGCTGTGGAAAGAACAAGTACCGCAAATTGCATTAGAAACTATGGCAGGTAAAGGGACTGAGCTAGGTCGTACGTTTGAAGAGCTGGCAACGATCATCGAAGGTGTTAAGTTGAATGAAAAATTATCTGTCACAATGGATACTTGTCATATTAATGATGCTGGTTATAATGTAAAAGATGATTTTGATGGTGTTTTGGAAGAGTTTGATAAAATCATCGGCTTAGATCGTTTAAAAGTTGTCCATGTCAATGATTCTAAAAATCCGATGGGCTCTCATAAAGACCGCCATGCGAATATCGGTTTTGGGACGATCGGGTTTGATGCATTAAATAAAGTGGTTCATCATGAAAAATTGAAAGATCTGCCTAAAATTTTAGAAACACCATATGTGGGTGCTGACAAAAAGACAAGCAAAGCGCCATACGGTTATGAGATAGCTATGTTAAAATCACAAACATTTGATCCAGATTTATTGGAAAAGATTGAAGCTCAAAGTTAAAGGCCAGACCGTTTAATTGATTTAATTTTAAAGGGAAAGGGTTTTATGTAAATTTCTTGTGAGGAATATGACAAAAGACCTTTTCTTTTTGGTCTGTTTCTAGTAAAATGGTTTCTTGAGAGTAATTTAATAAATATAGGGACAAAGAGTCCTAATAAAAATTGGAAATATAGGTTTAATAAGAATAGTGACTGCAACTTATAATCAGCAGAAGTTCTTATTCAGCTTTTCTAATAGAAAGGAGAGATTTATATGTCAACAGGTTTAGTAGTATTGATCGCGATTATCGCTTTATTAGCAGGTGCAGCAGGTGGATTTTTCCTTGCGCGCAAATATATGCAAGATTATTTTAAAAAGAATCCTCCCGTTAATGAGGAAATGTTACGAATGATGATGATGTCTATGGGACAAAAACCTTCTGAGAAGAAGATACGTCAAATGATGCAGCAAATGAAGAACCAAGGAGACAAATAGGTTTTTTAGAGGCTATTCATAATTCAAGAGCACAACGGGCCGATTTTTTGGTCCGTTTTTTTTGCACTTATTTTTAATAAATGAAAGGAGTTGTATTAAAATGGGCAAACAACAAATGAAAGATGTGAGCGCACAGTAGTTAATTTAGAAAAGGAGAATGGTACATGTCTATATTTAAGAAATTAGGGTGGTTTTTCAAACAAGAGAAAAAAAGTTATGTTATTGGGGTTTTTTCATTAGTAATGGTAGCACTTGTTCAGTTAGTTCCACCTAAAGTGATCGGCATTGTTGTTGATAAAATTGCAGATAAAGATTTGACGATCAAGCCAATTTTATTTTGGATTGGGATTTTATTAGCGGCAGCCGTAGCGCAATACGTTTTTCGTTATATTTGGCGAATTTATATTTGGGGGAGCGCTGCAAGGCTAGAAAAGGATTTGAGACGGCAATTATTCCATCACTTTACAAAAATGGACAGTGTTTTTTATCAGAAATATCGAACTGGTGATTTGATGGCACATGCAACGAATGATTTGAATGCGATTCAAAATGTTGCTGGAGCAGGAATTTTAACATTTGCGGATTCATTGATCACAGGTGGGGCAACGATTATTGCCATGGTTTTATTTGTTGATTGGCGTTTAACTTTGATTGCGTTGATCCCTCTGCCATTATTGGCTGTGACATCAAGAGTTCTAGGCTCAAAATTACATGATGCCTTCAGAGATTCGCAAGCGGCCTTTTCAACGATCAATGATAAAACGCAAGAGAGTATTACCGGAATGAAAGTGATTAAAACCTTTGGGCAAGAAAAGGAAGATATCCAAGATTTTACCGATAAAATCGATGATGCAATCGTTAAAAATAAACGAGTAAATTTTCTAGATGCATTATTTGATCCATTCATTACGTTGATCATTGGGATCTCTTATGTGTTAACAATCATCATGGGCGGACGCTTTATCATGGAAGGGACAATTACGATCGGACAATTGATTTCATTTATAAGTTATATTGGAATGCTCGTTTGGCCGATGTTTGCGATTGGCCGTTTATTTAATGTGTTGGAGCGTGGGAATGCCAGTTATGATCGTGTCAATGAATTATTGCATGAAAGAACACATATCATTGAAAAAAAAGATGCGATCCAAACACCAGCAAAAGGTCAATTATCAATGGAAGTCGCTCAGTTTACGTATCCTAAAGATGATCATGTAACGTTAGAACAAATCAAATTTGCTGTGGGTGTTGGTGAGACGTTAGGAATTGTCGGTAAAACGGGTGCCGGAAAAACAACGATTCTAAAATTATTGATGCGTGAATATGATCATTATCAAGGTCGTGTGACGTTTGGTGGTCACGATATCAAAGATTATTCATTGGATGCGTTGATGCATTCGATAGGGTATGTTCCTCAAGACCATTTTCTGTTTTCAATGACGGTACGAGATAATATTCGTTTTGCTAACCCTGATTTTACGGAAGAAAAAGTTGAACAAGCAGCAGAAATGGCTTTCATTAATAATGAAATCAAAGCTTTTCCTAAAGGCTATGATACCTTGGTTGGAGAACGCGGTGTTTCGCTATCTGGTGGTCAAAAGCAACGGATTTCGATAGCTAGAGCCTTGATTCTAGATCCAGAATTGTTGATTTTAGACGATGCTTTATCGGCAGTCGATGCTAAAACAGAAGAAGCCATTCTTTCGAATTTAAAAGAAGCGAGAAAAGAAAAAACAACGATCATTGCAGCTCACAGATTAAGTAGTGTGATGCATGCAAAAGAAATCATTGTTTTAGATGAAGGCAAAATTGTTGAGCGTGGTACCCATCAAGAGCTGTTACGCTTGGCTGGTTGGTACAAACGTATGTGGGATAAACAACAATTAGAAGCGAAAATTGAAGGGAGTGAAGCGTAATGGAAGAAAAATATGAATCAGAATGGACAAAATCAGTCCCTTTAAAAGAGCAAGTTTCGATTGTTAAACAGTTGCTTAAATTTGCTAAACCATTTCGTCGGACATTTTTAACTGCGATTTTGTTTGCATTGTTTCTTTCGGTGATCAATATAATGTTACCGAGGATCATTCAAATATTTATGGATGACTATTTAACACCGAAGACTGCAACAAACCAAGTGATTCTCTTATTTGCTGGGTTGTATCTTTTCGGTGTGATTATTAAAAGTATTGTCTGGTTTTTCCAGTGGTTTTTATATTCAACTGCTTCACTAAAAACCTATCAGTATATTCGCGTGAAATTGTTTGAAAAACTGCAAACATTAGGAATGCGTTATTTTGATCAAACACCAGCAGGTTCGATCGTGTCTCGTGTAACGAATGATACGGAAACACTATTTGAATTTTGGTATGTCTTTTTGATGGTATTGACGGGGATTTTTGCTGTAGTTTCCTCCTTTATTGCTATGTTTCAAATCAGTGGGAAAATTGCATTATATAACTTGATTTTCTTGCCGATTTTATTGATTGTAATTTGGTACTATCAAAAATTTAGTTCAAGAATTTACAGAAGTATGCGGGAAAAATTAAGCCAACTGAATACAAAATTGAATGAATACATTTCTGGTATGCAAATCATTCAACAGTTTAGACAAGAACATCGCTTAGAAAAAGAGTTTGAAGAAACGAACAATGATTATTTACGAACACGCTTTTCAATGATCAAAACGAATTCATTGCTGTTAGGTCCAATCATTAATTTCCTTTATACGTTGGCAATTGCGTTAACGCTGACATTATTTGGCTATGATGCGTTACATTCTCCTGTAGAAGTAGGGATGATTTATGCGTTTGTGACGTATGTACAAGCATTCTTCAATCCAATGACACAAATGATGGATTTCCTCAGTGTTTTTACGGATGGGATGGTTGCTGGCAGTCGGATTTTGAAAATTTTTGATAACGACGAGTTAACGCCACAGCAAAATATTGGGGCAAATTCAGAAATTATTCGCGGGAAAATTGAATTTCGTAATGTTAGTTTTTCTTATGATGGTCAGAATAAGGTCTTGAAGAATATCAGCTTTATTGCCAATCCAGGTGAAACGGTCGCATTGATCGGCCATACAGGGAGCGGTAAAAGCTCGATCATCAATGTATTGATGCGCTTTTATGAATTTTATGAAGGTGAAATTTTGATCGACGATCGTGATATTCGTGATTATTCGTTGCCTGAATTAAGGAAGAAAATGGGCTTGGTTTTACAAGATGCTTTTATGTTTTATGGGGATATCGCAGGAAATATTCGGATGTTGAATCCGGAAATCACAGATGAACAAATCAAAGAAGCTGCAAAATTTGTGCAGGCTGATAAATTTATTGAAACCTTACCAAAAAAATATCATGCAAAAGTAATTGAACGTGGAGCCAGTTATTCAAGTGGGCAGCGCCAATTGATTTCATTTGCCAGAACGATTGTAACAGATCCTAAGATTCTTGTATTAGATGAGGCGACGGCTAATATTGATACTGAAACGGAAGGATTGATCCAAGAAGGTTTGGCCAACATGCGTCAAGGTCGAACAACCATTGCGATTGCGCATCGTTTGTCTACCATTCGTGATGCCGATCTGATTTTAGTCTTGGACAAAGGACGAATCGTAGAACGTGGCAATCATGATAATTTATTAGTCCAACATGGTTTGTATGCAGATATGTATAAGCTACAAAATAGTGAAGGGTAGAATAAAAAAAGGTTTAGGACTGACTTTAGGAGTTAGTTTTAAACCTTTTTATTTGCTTATTAAAAGTAAGCGCAAAAATGCTGTTAACTAGAACAAAGCATGCTATAATGGAGAACGAAAATAAGTTATTGAAGCTATTTTTTACAGTTACTATCACTGGGCAGAAAGATAGACAATCCACTAGTTAAGTTGTAAAGTAAATGTACTTGAAAAATTCGGAGGTTGAAAAAATGATGTATGATGTAATTATAATTGGAGCAGGACCTGCTGGTATGACTGCCGCTTTATATGCGTCACGTTCTAATCTTTCAGTATTGATGATCGAACGCGGTGCCCCAGGAGGCCAAATGAATAATACGGCTGAGGTTGAAAATTATCCAGGATTTGATTCGATCATGGGACCTGAGTTGGCTTATAAAATGTATGAAAATGTTGAGAAATTCGGTACTGAAAATGCATATGGTATTGTGATGGACATTAAAGATCAAGGTTCTTACAAAGAAGTGATCTGTGATGATAAAACATATCAAGCTAAAACTGTGATCATTGCTACAGGCTGTGAACATCGTAAATTAGGTGTTAAGGGAGAAGAAGAATTTGCTGGCCGCGGTGTTTCTTATTGTGCTGTATGTGACGGCGCATTTTTCCGTAATAGAAAACTTTTAGTGATTGGTGGCGGTGATTCAGCTGTTGAAGAAGCAATTTATCTAACACAATTCGCTTCAGAAGTTGTGATCGTGCATCGTCGTGATGCATTACGTGCGCAAAAAATCATTCAAGATCGTGCATTTGCTAATGAAAAAATCTCGTTTGAATGGAACACTGTTCTTGAGGAAATCACAGGAAATGACATGGTTGTGACCGGTGGGCAATTAAGAAATACCGTGACCGATGAAGTCAAAGAAATCCCAGCGGATGGTGTCTTTATCTATGTTGGACTTGATCCACTAACTGAACCATTTAAAAAAGCTGGCTTGACGAATGCTGAGGGCTGGATCGAAACAGACCAAGACATGAAAACAAGCATGCCAGGGGTTTTTGCAATTGGAGATGTTCGTGAGAAAACATTACGTCAAATCACAACAGCCGTTGGTGAAGGTGGCATTGCCGGACAACAAGTCTATAAATATATTGAAGATATGGCAGAAGTTGAAGAAGTGAAATAATTTAAACCTGTATATTCAAAAGATCAGGATGTTTTTACTGACCAAGATCTAAGTCAAAGCTTGATAAGTTTTGGCTTAGATCTATTTTTATACCGTCAGTGGGAGTGAAGGGAATGATTCTTGATCTAAAAGCAATCGAAGAAATTGTTAATAATGAAAAGAATGCTGTCGGATTCTCTGGTTAAAGCATGTTACTTAACTTTTTCTGACATGACGCGTATTTAATGATAGAATGAAAGAGTAGATTAGAATAAAATGAGAGAAATGGTTGGAAAAGGGGTGGGTTGAAACGATGGAATACGAAGAAGATTGGTTTATGAGACAAGTAAAAGCTGCAGTGTTTAATCCATTTAAAAAAGTGTCAGAAGTTCAGGTCATGCCAATGATTCTAGTGACCGATGAAGGAACTGGAGAAAACTATTCGGTACCGATTCAAAGCTATCTTTCTGAGCTGATTTTGACATTACAAGTGAACCAAGCTGAAAACAGATTATTTTCAGAGTCTAAACAGATGACGGATGCGCAATTTTTTGAGTTAGGAAACTGGTTTTATGACCTTGTAGAGAATTTATCTGATGAAGAATTAGAAACAGCAAATTTCTCAAGAGCTGAAATTGCTCAAGGTAGAGCAGAACTGGCTAACCAGTAAAAAGAAAAGTGATTTATTTTATGTATTGCTTTTTCTTTTGACAATTGTAACTATATGAACTATGATGAGTAAGGATTCAAAACTGAATAATTGTTAGGTGAGGCTCCTATTTGGACACATGCTGCTGCCGCGAAAGAATCGAGAGACTCTTAGTTGGTTGAACAGGAATGATCGTGAAGGTCATTCATAACGTAGCTGATAAGAAATTATCTACGCCCTATAGTGCTAAAGCTCAACGATAGAGAAACTTTTATTTAAGTTGCTATTTCACGCACACTCTATTGTTGAGTGTGCGTTTTGCTGTTTAACACAGATTGCTTAGCAATCTGATGTTAAACAGTACTTGGCGACCATAGGGAGCGAAGTTCCGCAAAAAGAAACAAACAGCCAGAAGAAAAACAAAAGCCAGCTAGCAAAAAAACTAAGAGTTAAAGAGTGGACTGGCTCCGCCAGAGCAGATGAGAAAAAGTACTTAGCGACAGCAAGGAGCAGTTTTCAAGATAATAAAATCACCACCTAACAAAAAAATCCATCGTTCCAAAATAAAACAAAGAGAGGAAGAGTCACATGGAAGACCCCAGTCAGTCGATAAACAAACTAAATGTCCCCTTCATCTTAGAAACGATGGAATTGAAATAATACTTCTTTTCTCCTTCTAAATAAGATGAAGCATAAGGAGGAAAAGAAAATGATGAACAAAAAAATAGCAGATATAAAGAAAACAACAAAAGACCAAGAATTAAGAAAATTAGCAATGCTTTCTGAACGTGAATTGATGATGGAGCTACGTACCTCAGAAAAAGGCTTATCAGAAGAAGATGCTAAAAATCGTTTAGAAGAATATGGCCCGAATGAAGTATCCGCACAAAAACCGACGCCAGCAATTATGATGTTTTTAGAAGCATTTAAAGATCCATTTGTTTATGTATTAGCTTTATTAATGGTAGTTTCAGCTGTAACAAAAGATTTTGAAGCAGCACTTGTCATGGGAATTATGATTTTAGCCAGTGTTATTATTGCCTTTATTCAGGAGTATCGTTCCCAAAAAGCAAGTTTGAATTTAAAAGAGCTCATCGAAAATACAACAGCTGTAACGCGTGCCGGTCAAACGAAAGAAATTCCTATGGACGAAGTTGTCCCTGGGGACATTGTAACGCTAGCTACAGGTGATATGATCCCAGCGGATGCTGTATTGATTTGGACAAAAGATTTATTTATTAATCAGTCTTCTTTGACAGGTGAATCAATGCCGGTGGAAAAATTTGTGGATGCAGGAATCGATAAAAATTCAAAATCTGTTTCCGCTTTAGATATGCAAGACTTGATTTTTATGGGAACTGATGTGTTGAGTGGGCAAGGAAAAGCGATTATTCTGAAGACTGGACAAAATACGTTCTTCGGTGACATTGCCAAAAATGCGACAACACAACGTGGGAAAACTTCTTTTGATATTGGCTTGACGAAAGTCAGTAAATTTCTACTAAGAATGGTTATGATCCTGTTTCCAATCGTATTTTTGATTAATGGTATCACGAAGGGAGAATGGGGCGAAGCATTTTTCTTCGCAATTGCTGTAGCAGTTGGTTTGACACCTGAAATGCTTCCGATGATCGTAACCAGCAACTTAGCAAAAGGTGCGTTAAGTTTATCCAAGCATAAAGTGATTGTAAAAGAACTACCTTCTATTCAAAATCTAGGTAGTATGGATATTCTTTGCACCGACAAAACAGGAACAATCACAGAAGACAAAGTTGTTTTGGTTCAACATTTAGATCCGTTAGGTGAAGTCAACAATCAAGTGTTAGATATGGCCTTTTTAAATTCTCATTATCAAACAGGCTGGAAAAACTTAATGGATATCGCTGTAATTAATTTTTATGAGGAAAATAAGAATCAAAGCCCTTATCATTCAGTGACAAAATTAGATGAAATTCCTTTTGATTTTTCACGTCGCCGCTTAACAGTAGTCGTCAATGCAGATGGTCATCAATTTATGATTACTAAAGGTGCGGTTGAAGAGATGGAAGCTGTGTGTACACATGCAGAAATCAATGGCGAAATCGTACCGTTAACACCTGAATTACAAAAAAGAATGCGTGAAGTTAATATTCGTATGAATGAACAAGGCATGCGGGCATTAGCCGTAGCTGTAAAAAAAGATGTTCATAGTGAAGCGATTTATAGCGTGGAAGATGAGCAAGGAATGACGTTGATCGGTTTTATGGGATTCTTGGATCCTGCTAAGAAATCAGCGATCACTGCAATCAAGTCTTTACATCAACATGGTGTTAATGTAAAAGTTCTAACTGGTGATAATGACATTGTTGCGAAAAAAGTTTGTAGCGATGTAGGCATAGAAGTATCACATGTGGTACTTGGTTCTGATATCGATAATATGTCGGATGAACAAATGAAAGAAGAAGTCGAAAAAACCAATTTATTTGCAAAATTAAATCCTATGCAAAAGTCTCGAATCATTGAAACACTCCAAGGAAATGGCCATACAGTTGGTTTTATGGGAGATGGGATCAATGATGCACCAGCCCTTCGTAAAGCAGATGTAGGTATTTCTGTAGATACAGCGGCTGATATTACAAAAGATGCAAGTTCGATCATTTTATTAGAAAAAAGCTTGAATGTTCTAGAAGATGGTGTGATCGAAGGTCGAAAAGTTTTTAGTAATATGATGAAATATATTAAAATTACCATTAGCTCAAACTTTGGGAATGTTTTTTCAATATTGATTGCAAGTGCCTTCTTGCCATTTCTACCAATGCTTTCGATTCAATTGTTGATTCAAAATTTGATTTATGACATCGCACAGTTAGCCATCCCTTGGGATAATGTGGATGAAGAAGATTTATTGAAACCTGTCCGTTGGGAAACAAATGGCTTAATGAAATTTACTTTGTGTATTGGTCCTGTAAGTAGTATTTTTGATATTATGACTTATCTTGTGATGTGGTTCGTCTTTAGTGCCAATACGATCGGTAGTCAACATTTATTCCAAACAGGTTGGTTTGTGGTTGGATTAGTTAGTCAAACCTTAGTTGTTCAAATGGTTCGAACTAGAAAATTGCCGTTTATTCAAAGTATTGCATCGCCCGCTGTGATTCTTGCCAGCTTAGGAGCGGTCGGCTTGGGACTATTGATTGTCTTGACACCAATTCGGGAGGTTTTCGACTTTGTGAAACTTCCAGCTAATTATTGGGGCTGGTTCATTTTGATCATTGTACTATATTTGATCACAGTAGAAGTAGCCAAACGGTTATATATTCATATCACCAAAGAGTGGATTTAATTTAGAAAAAAGCTGATTTCATTTTTAGAGAATAATTATTTTAGCAAACGAAAGATTTTGATTCACTTTTTTTAATAAATTATTGATGAGTAAATCACGAAAAATTTCTCTATGATTGGATGCGTTATTCGTAAAGAATGAAGAAAAACTATTTTTAAATTATTAATATTCGCTTTTTATGGAACAAAGACAAAATTCAATCATTTTGTCTTTGTTCCATTTTTCATATTTTGAAAAAGTCTGTTCATTTTTTAGCAAATAATTTCTAACTTGTGAATCGTCTGTAGCATAACAATGATCGTGATAACTATAACAGTAGATTGTCAAAAGATATGATTAGGAAGGCTATTTGTAAAACGGTTTCTTGTTTGTGATTTTAATCACTAACCTTTGGTACGAAAGGATTTAAGTATTTTAATCAAATTTAAAGAAATGCTCACTTTTTACTTGCTCTTTTACCTGTTTAGTGATAATTTGTAAGTGTAGTCGATAAAAAGTAATACAGTTTTTCACACTGTTTTACTTTTTACGAAAAAAAGAAACGTAACAGAGAGGATTGTGTGACAAAATGGCAAAGGCAAAGAAACAAAAACCTATTGACTTTAAAGCACTTATGGAAAAAGTCGACGCTGATTTCCCAACATTTCAAATTTTAGATAAAGATGGGAAAATCGTAAACGAAGATGCTGTACCGGATTTATCAGATGACGAATTAGTAGAATTAATGACTCGTATGGTTTGGTCACGTGTATTAGACCAACGTTCAACTGCATTGAACCGTCAAGGTCGTCTAGGCTTCTTCGCACCAACTGCTGGACAAGAAGCAAGTCAGCTAGCAAGTCAATTTGCGATGGAAAAAGAAGATTACCTATTACCTGGTTACCGTGATGTACCTCAATTAGTTCAACACGGCTTACCATTAACAGAAGCATTTTTATGGTCTCGTGGCCACGTAGCGGGTAACCACTACGCACCAGAATTAAATGCTCTACCACCACAAATCATCATTGGTGCACAATACATCCAAGCAGCTGGTGTTGCTTTAGGAATGAAAAAACGCGGCAAGAAAAACGTTGTCTTCACTTATACAGGTGATGGCGGTTCTTCACAAGGTGATTTCTATGAAGCAATCAACTTTGCAGGAGCATATCATGCAAACGGCGTGTTCATCATCCAAAACAATGGTTTTGCGATTTCAACACCTCGTGAAAAACAAACAGCAGCTAAAACATTAGCACAAAAAGCTGTAGCAGCTGGAATTCCAGGGATCGTCGTTGACGGAATGGATCCACTAGCAGTTTATGCAATCGCTAAAGAAGCTCGTGAATGGTCTGCAAATGGCAATGGTCCTGTTTTAATTGAAACATTAACTTACCGTTATGGTCCACATACATTATCAGGTGATGATCCAACTCGTTACCGTTCAAAAGATATGGATGACGAATGGGTACAAAAAGATCCATTAGTTCGTTTCCGTAAATATCTAGAAGACAAAGGTTTATGGTCTGAAGAAAAAGAAAACGAAGTAATCGAAAAAACTAAAGAAGAAATCAAAGTAGCAATTGCAGAAGCTGATAAAGTTCCAAAACAAAAAGTTTCTGATTTCTTGAAAAATATGTTTGAAGTTCAACCTCAAAATATTAAAGAACAAATTGCATTCTACGAAGCGAAGGAGTCGAAATAATCATGGCACAAAAAACAATGATCCAAGCAATTACAGATGCCTTAGCTCTTGAAATAGAGAAAGACGAAAACGTCTTGGTCTTCGGTGAAGACGTTGGTAAAAACGGCGGAGTTTTCCGTGCGACTGAAGGTTTACAAGAAAAATTTGGCGAAGACCGTGTCTTCGATACTCCTTTAGCAGAATCTGGAATCGGTGGTTTAGCTTTTGGTTTAGCTTTAGAAGGTTACCGTCCAGTTCCTGAAATCCAATTCTTTGGATTCGTATTTGAAGTCTTTGACGAAATCGTAGGTCAAATGGCTCGTACTCGTTACCGTATGGGTGGAACACGTAACATGCCTATTACTGTTCGTGCGCCTTTTGGTGGTGGTGTGCATACACCAGAACTTCACTCAGATAACTTAGAAGGATTGATTGCTCAATCTCCAGGTATCCGTGTCGTTATCCCATCAAACCCATATGATGCAAAAGGACTATTGATTTCTGCAATCAGAAGCAATGACCCAGTTGTTTACCTAGAGCACATGAAACTATACCGTTCATTCCGTGAGGAAGTGCCGGATGAAGCATACGAAGTACCTTTAGATAAAGCAGCTGTGACTCGTGAGGGTACTGATGTTTCTATCATCACTTACGGTGCAATGGTTCGTGAAGCAATCAAAGCCGCTGACAACTTAGCGAAAGACAATATTTCTGTTGAAATCATTGACTTACGTACTGTCGCTCCTTTAGATGTCGAAACAATCATCAAATCAGTTGAAAAAACTGGTCGCGTAGTCGTAGTTCAAGAAGCGCAAAAACAAGCTGGCGTTGGTGCTATGGTTGTTTCTGAAATTTCTGAACGTGCAGTATTATCATTAGAAGCGCCAATTGGCCGCGTATCTGCTCCAGATACAATCTTCCCATTTGGACAAGCAGAAAACATTTGGTTGCCAAATGCTAAAGATATCGAAGCGAAAGCTAGAGAAATCGCAGAATTTTAATTAGAAACTAATAAACGTTACTTTAATAATATGCCTTGATTTTCACGTGATATCTTATCACGTGGAAATTTAGCGCTGTTATTTTCAGTAAATGACTAGTTAGACAGATACGATAAAGGAAGGGAAGGCTTAAAAAAATGGCTTATCAATTTAAATTACCAGATATTGGTGAAGGTATTGCAGAAGGCGAAATCGTAAAATGGTTCGTTAAAGCAGGAGATACCATCAATGAAGATGATACATTATTAGAAGTTCAAAACGATAAATCTGTAGAAGAGATCCCATCTCCAGTTACAGGAACAGTTAAATCTATCGTAGTACCAGAAGGCACAGTAGCAAATGTTGGAGATGTATTGATCGAAATCGATGCACCAGGACATCCTGAAAATGATGCAGCCCCAGCTGCGGCTCCAGCTCAAGAACAAACGCCTGCACAACCAGCAGCTGTTCCAGAAGCACCAGCAGCTGACAGCAGCAGTGGCGTTTTCCAATTTAAATTACCAGATATCGGTGAGGGTATTGCAGAAGGCGAAATCGTAAAATGGTTCGTTAAATCAGGCGATACGATCAATGAAGATGATACTTTATTGGAAGTTCAAAATGACAAATCTGTTGAAGAAATCCCTTCACCAGTTACAGGGACAGTTAAAAACATCGTTGTTCCAGAAGGTACAGTAGCAAACGTTGGGGATGTATTGATCGAAATCGATGCACCAGGACATAACGCTGCACCAAGTTCAGCGCCAGCAGCAAGTGCGCCTGCTCAAACAGAACAAGCAGCACCAGCTCCAGCAGCTTCAACAGGTGTCGTAGCAGCGGCTGATCCAAATAAACGTGTGTTGGCTATGCCATCAGTACGTCAATTTGCTCGTGAAAAAGATGTAGACATCACACAAGTTGCACCGACTGGCAAAGGCGGACGTGTTACTAAAGCGGATATTGAAAGCTTTATCTCAGGTGGCGGACAAGCAGCAGCGCCAGCACAAGCTGAACAAACTGCGGCAACACCAGTAGCAACTGAAACAGCAGCTGCACCAAAAGCTCCAGCTAAACCATTTGTTTCTGATTTAGGCGAAGCTGAAACACGCGAAAAAATGACACCAACTCGTAAAGCAATTGCCAAAGCGATGGTTAACAGTAAACATACTGCACCACACGTTACATTGCATGACGAAGTTGAAGTATCTAAATTATGGGATCACCGTAAGAAATTTAAAGATGTTGCAGCAGCTAACGGTACGAAATTAACATTCTTACCATACGTGGTAAAAGCATTGACAGCAACAGTTCAAAAATTCCCAATCTTGAATGCATCAATTGACGATGCAGCACAAGAAATCGTTTATAAAAACTACTATAACATTGGTATTGCAACAGATACTGATCATGGTTTATATGTACCAAACGTTAAAAATGCTAACACTAAGAGCATGTTTGCTATCGCTGATGAAATCAACGAAAAAGCAGCTCTTGCAATCGAAGGCAAATTAACTGGTGCGGATATGCGTGATGGCTCTATCACAATCAGTAATATTGGTTCAGTTGGCGGTGGCTGGTTCACACCAGTTATCAACTACCCTGAAGTTGCAATTTTAGGTGTTGGTACGATCGCTACACAACCAGTTGTAAATGCAGATGGTGAAATCGTTGTTGGACGTGTCATGAAACTTTCAATGAGTTTTGACCACCGTATTGTTGATGGCGCAACTGCTCAAAAAGCAATGAACAACATCAAGCGTTTATTAGCTGATCCAGAATTATTATTAATGGAAGGATGATTATCACATGGTAGTAGGAGATTTCGCCATTGAATTAGATACAGTCGTAATTGGTTCAGGCCCTGGAGGATACGTTGCAGCGATTCGTGCTGCTGAAATGGGTCAAAAAGTTGCGATCATTGAACGTGAGTTTATCGGCGGTGTATGTTTAAATGTTGGATGTATTCCTTCTAAAGCATTGATCGCAGCAGGACATCACTATCAAGAATCATTAGACTCAACAATGTTTGGTGTAACAGCTAAAGGTGTAGAGCTAGACTTTACGAAAACGCAAGAATGGAAAGACAATAAAGTAGTTAATACATTGACAAGCGGTGTTGGTTTCCTTCTTAAAAAACATAAAATCGAAATTATTGAAGGAGAAGCTTTCTTCGTTGATGAAAACACCTTACGTGTCATTCATCCGGATTCAGCTCAAACTTACTCATTCAATAATGCGATCGTAGCAACAGGTTCTCGCCCAATCGAAATCCCAGGATTTAAATTTGGCGGACGTGTCTTAGATTCTACTGGTGGTTTGAACTTGAAAGAAGTGCCTAAGAAATTTGTTATCATCGGTGGCGGAGTTATCGGTGCAGAATTAGGCGGAGCATATGCGAACCTTGGTTCTGAAGTAACGATTTTAGAAGGTAGCCCTTCAATCTTACCAACCTATGAAAAAGACATGGTTAAACTAGTTACAGATGACTTCAAGAAGAAAAATGTAACAGTTGTAACCAAAGCAATGGCTAAAGAAGCAATCGACAATGGCGACAGCGTAACTGTAAAATATGAAGTAGACGGCAAAGAAGAATCAGTCACTGCTGACTATGTAATGGTAACAGTTGGACGTCGTCCAAACACGGATGATCTTGGTTTGGAACTTGCTGGTATTGAAGTTGGCGAACGTGGTTTAGTTCAAGTGGACAAACAAGGCAGAACAAACGTTTCAAATATTTTTGCTATCGGAGATATCGTACCAGGCGCGGCTCTTGCGCATAAAGCAAGCTATGAAGCGAAAATTGCTGCAGAAGCAATCTCTGGTAAAAAAGTAGAAGTAGACTACAAAGCAATGCCTGCTGTAGCCTTCACTGATCCAGAATTAGCAAGTGTTGGTATGACAATTGCTGAAGCTAAAGAAGCGGGATTAGAAGCAACTGCTTACAAATTCCCATTTGCTGGTAACGGCCGTGCTATTTCTTTAGGTAAAACTGAAGGATTCGTACGCTTGGTAACAACAAACGAAGACAATGTAATTATCGGAGCACAAATCGGCGGAGTTGGCGCAAGTGATATGATTTCTGAATTATCATTAGCGGTTGAATCTGGCATGAATGCTGAAGATATTGCATTAACGATCCATCCACACCCATCTTTAGGGGAAATTACTATGGATGCTTCTGAGTTGGCTTTAGGTTTGCCAATTCATATTTAAATAGCATATTTGTCACACAAAGAAAGACCGAGCTAGCCAAGCTCGGTCTTTTGTTTTGCTTTGGCTAAATAAATAGCCCTTATCAAGTAATGAATAATAACTTGATAAGGGTGGGGTTAATTAAGGGCTTTTTTGTTCTTTTTAATAGTAGCAAACTGCAGGTAGAAACCATTCGCTGATAACATATAAATAAAGGGTAGATATTGTATCAGATATCTGGAACGACCTCCTTCAAATAAAAGCAGGTATAAAAACGCACCTAAAATCGTTAATTTAAGAATTGCTAATAAAGTATCGTCCTGATCATTTTTAAATTTTTTTCTTGTCACAAACAATAGACCAACTAATGTAATCATCCACATGAGATGCATAAAAAGACGGACTGTTTTGACTTTCTCACCTTGTTGATAATAAGTATCTCTTAGAAAAATCTGTATAGGATCGTTTGATTGTACATAGATTTGCGCGCTGCCATCTTGTCCCCAACCAAAGTCTCCTCTATCAGTATTATTGAAATGCTTTTTCATTAAAAATTTTGTATAGCCTGTAAAACCGTAATTTTTTATTCGCTCTGCTATTTTTTCGCTAGCATAATTGACTTTGCCTTCTTTTGTAGGAATCGATATTGTTGCTCTGGTGTCTTCTTCGCTGAAGCCGCCACTACCCGTCAAGCCCATCATGACAAAATGCTGCCAAGGCTTCGCTTGATTTCTGTCGAGAACAATAAGCTTTTGATGGTCTTCGAATAGATGAAAGAGTTTCATTGTTCCAGCAAAAGGAAGACAAAAGAGTAGCGTTATTAAGAGTACTTTTTTTAAGTTGATTTTTTTAGGGTCAGTTAGCAAATTAAATAGCTTAATCATACTATAGGCAATTAGAAAAACAATAGAAGAGGGTTTTAATAGGTAAGAAATCGCGATTAACCCCCCTAACACAATCACTAAATAGTTATTGTGTTTCTTCTTGGTGAGCGAATAAATCCACAAAGTAATACTGATTACTGGCAACATAATAGTATCTGTATAAACCACCAGCATCCATGGTGATAAAGCTAATGGGATAAATGCCAAATAAAAGGAGAGATAAGCAATTTTTTTATTAAAAAGATTTTTTGCTGCCAAAAAAATAAAAATAAAGCCAATATCCATAAAGAATGTATTGGTTAGTTGCCAAAACATCCAAGAATTTCCTAGCGACTGATGGAAAAAATTCCCTATTTGACTTATAAAATACATTAAGAAGAAAAATAAATTATTATTCGGATTTTTTGATAAATAAATGCTAGCGATAGAGTCTGGAGAATTTTTAACTAATTCAGTTACACTAGCGTGAATACCATCTACATCCCAACCAATCGGCACATGAATATAGTATAGAATAATCACTTGTAAGATAATACCTACTGCGAATAGTAACTTAGTAATAATCGCTATATTTTTTTTGAAGAAAGCAAAAAATTGTTTTAGTTTTTTCTGTATAAATGAGCGGGTGTTGGTGGGAATAAATAGGATACAAATAATAGAAAACAGAATAAGCAGGAATGCCCAAACTTTGTCGTTGATATTTGAGATATCTAATAAACTGCTCCTGAGTGTTCCGTAGAACGTATAAAGTATTGATAAAAGAAATAGACCGTTTAAAATTGAAAAGATTGTTTTTTTCATGCAGAATCTCCTAGTAAATCGAATTATTTTCATTATGCCAGTATTCATTATAGAACAATAATAAGAATTAAGAAATACCAGCTATAAAAAAAGCATTCTAAAAGTTAAAAGTGTTTCTTTAACTTTTAGGACGCTAACTTTCTAGTAAATTTTTTTAATCTAGCGATGAAGTTCTCTGTCGTCTTGCTCATCAATTCTATGAACCATTTCAAGCAATCCACCATTTCCTTCGTCAATGATTCTTTTAACTCTAGAAATCGTTGTAGTACTGCTTCCAGTGGCTTCTGCAATATCACTATAGGTTTTATTTAATAGTAGCAACTTTGCAACTTCAAATCGCTGAATCATAGAATCCAGCTCCTTTAGGGTCATTAAGTCGTCAAAGTAATTGTAGCAATCTTCTAGTGTCTCTAAAGCTAATAGAGAACGGAAAAACTCATCGCCGTGGCCGTCTTGTATCTTGTCGATTTTCATAAGTTCCTCCTAAATTTAAAAGCGGAACAAATCGTTTAATCCTGTAGAAAATTAGGAAATTGTTATTGAAACGTTCTTTGTTTCACTAACAATTTATCTATTTTCCTAAGGATTGATTTGTGCAGCTAGATAATATAAAGTGTGATAGGTCGTTCAGCTCTGACAGAAAAATAGGAAAAATTGATTGAGATGCTTTTTGTCTCATTCAATGTTTATTTTTTTCCGAAGCTAGACAATATATAGATAATAATAGTTCACAATGCTGTACTGTATCCGTTCTAGCAAGCATTTTTTATTATAAAACTTTTTTGAATTTTGTCCAGTAAATTGAATAGATCAATACAAAAGTTTAAAAAAAGGGTAAAGCAAAGCTGATTTTCAGTTTTGCTTCACCCTTTAAGAATAGGCCGATTATTTTTATTTAGACGTTAATTTCACTAATGTGTATTGTTTTTTACCTTTACGAACAATAATGAATTTTCCGTCAAAGCTGTGCGCTGCTGTAATGACAAAATCCAACTCTTTAATACGATCGCCATTGATTGAAATTGCGCCATTTGTGATATCTTCTCTTGCTTGGCGTTTAGAAGGTTCGATTCCAAGCTCAATCAACCAATCAACAAGATTTTGATCAAGTGTGTTTGTTTCAATAGTAGGCATATTTTTGAAGCCTTCTTCAATTTGTTTCGAAGTTAGATTTTTTACATTACCTGAGAATAATGCTTCTGAGATCGCTAGGGCATCGTTTAAATCTTCTTCGCTATGCACAAATTTTGTCATTTCTGCGGCTAATACACGTTGCGCTTCACGTAAATGTGGTTCAGTTTCTACTTTGACTTCTAGCGCATCGATTTCCTCTTTTGTTAAGAAGGTAAAGAATTTCAAGTATTTGATTACGTCACGGTCATCTTGATTTACCCAGAATTGGTAGAACTCGTAAGGTGTTGTTTTTTCTGGATCTAACCAAACAGCACCACCAGCAGTTTTACCAAATTTTGTTCCGTCTGCTTTTAGCATCAATGGAATCGTTAAACCAAAGGCTTTGGCATCAGCGCCTTCTTTTTTACGAATCAAGTCTAGACCAGCTGTGATATTGCCCCATTGATCGGCACCACCGATTTGCATGCGAACGTTATTATGTTGGAATAAGTGTAAAAAGTCCATTGATTGTAGGATTTGGTAAGTAAATTCTGTAAACGAAATTCCTGTTTCTAAACGGCTTGCTACGATATCTTTCGCCAACATTGTGTTGATATTGAAGAATTTACCGTAATCTCTTAAGAAATCTAAAAGAGTCAGGTCATGTGTCCAATCGTAGTTGTTTACTAAGGTTAATGTGTTATCTGTATCTACTGCAAATAATTTTTCCATTTGTCTTGTTAAAGAATCAACATTGTGTTGAACAGTTTCCATTGTTTGTAATTGACGTTCTGTCGTACGTCCACTTGGATCTCCGATCGTGCCCGTTGCGCCACCGATCAAAATAAATGGATGGTGTCCAAATGCTTGGAATCTTTTTAGCATCATAAAAGGAATCAAATGCCCGATATGCATGCTATCTCCTGTAGGATCCACACCGCAATATAGTGAAATGCTCTCGGTTTCAACGTATTCACGTAGACCTTCGCTATCTGTTTGTTGGTTGATGGCGCCACGCCATTCTAATTCATCAATAATGTTTGTCATGTTTCTTCTTCCTTTCCTAAATAAAATAAAAAACGCCCCATAGGCTATTAGCCTATGGGACGAACTCCGCCGTGTTACCACCCAAATTGTATATGAAATATCATATACCTCTCAAATCTGTATCGTAGATAGACGCCTACTTACGGTAGGAAACTAAAAGTGTAATTCACAAAAAATGTATATGTCAACTCTCACTAAATGTTGACTCTCTGAAATAGGGACATTCTTGCTACTTCGCTTTATTAAAGTTTGATATGTTATTTTGTAGCAATTCTACGACAAATAAGCCGACTTGTCAAATACTTCTTTTTTTCTTTTTTTCTTTTATTATTTTTAAATGAGGTATTTCTCATTTAAGTTACTTTCGATTTAATCTAGGTTTTTTGAAAGGTAAAAGAGCCTATTATGATTTCTAACAATTATGAACGACTTTTTTACAATTAGCGGTTTTATGTTATTTTTTTCACACAAATGCTTTAGCGCAGTAAAGTATCGACGCGCTAGATAGAATAGAAAAATCTTAAATAGCGGGCTTTTTTTTTAATTCCACTCTTTTTGACTTGAGCGTAAAACGTACCTATACTTTGGGAGTGATTTCACATGTGGGAAACAAAAAAATAATTTAAATCAGGAGGTCAAATTTAAACATGAATAAAAAATTATCATTATTTGGACTAATTGGAATTACCATGGCCTTTTTTGGAACGGTTCGTAGTGTTCCAACATTAGCATCTACCGGATGGGCACAAATTTTTTATATGCTGATTGCAGCATGCTGCTTTGCTTTACCAATTGCTTTGATTTCAGCCGAGTTATCAACAGGTTGGCCGGAAGAAGGCGGCCCACAAGTTTGGGTACGTAATGCTTTTGGAGAAAAATGGGGTTTTGTTACGTCATGGTTATTATGGGTGCAAATGTTTTTCGGAATGGTTATGGTTGCTTCAACTGTAGGTGTATTACTTGGTTACGTAATCGACCGTCCGGATTTAGGGCACAATAATTTATTTATTTTTATTATGATACTGATTTCTTATTGGGGCATTACGTTACTTAATTTGAAATTTGACATGGTAAAAATTGCTGGTGACTGGGGTGCTGTGATCGGTGTCTATATTCCTTTTGTTGCTTTAGTTGTTCTAGGGATGATGTATATGGCAAAACATGGAATCAACCAAGATAGCTACTTAGGTCATTTTGAAGCGAGCAAGTTATTACCTGATTTTAGCGACTTAGGTAGCTTACCAACGTTAACAGGAATTATCTTCATTTTTGCTGGGGTAGAAATTTCATCTGTTCATGCAAATAACATTGATAATCCAAAACGTAATTATCCAATTGCAGTTATTGCATCTGTTTTACTATTAGTTGTGTTTAACTTAGCTGCTGGTTTAAGTGTGGCAGATAGTGTGCCAGCTGGAAAAATGGAACTTGCTAACATCACACAACCATTTGTGATCATGACACAAGATCTTGGGATTCCCGCGATTTTTAATAACATTATTTCATTGATGATTTTAATCGGTGTTTTAGTTCAATTGAGCGCTTGGGTTTTAGGTCCAAGTAAATCAATGATCAAAGTTGCCGAAGAAGGGAACTTACCGCCATTCTTCCAAAAACGTAATGCAAAAGGCATTCCAATTGTTTTTGTCATGATTCAAGCGATTGTTATTTCACTTGTGTCATTCTTATATGTTGTAGTGCCAGATATTAGTGCGGCATTCTTGATCATCACGATCACAACAACAATCCTTTATTGCGTAGTCTATCTATTGATTTCACTTTCAGCGATTAAGTTACGTTACAGTATGCCGGATGTAAAACGTCCGTTTAGATTGGGAAGTAAAGGCAATAGCTTGATGTGGTTTGTCTCCATTTTAGCCATCGTGAGTGTGGTTGTGACGATTCTAGTCAGCTTGATTCCGCCAACCTCTGTGCCACAAAGTGGTCACGTAGCGTATGTTATTTATCAAGTTGCAGCAACGGTCATCATGATCGGTATTGCCTTGATCATTTATAAGAGAAAGAAACCAGAATGGAAGAAAACTGATAAATAAGAAACAACATTTTCAACATGATCAATTATGAAACTATTGGAGGAAAATATCATGAAAAATTTCAACACAGACGATACGAATTTAAAAGCATTATTTATAGGTGACAAAGGTGAAAACGTTGATTTGTTCAAAGAACTATTAAACAAAATGATCGACGAGCATGTTGGCTGGAGACAAAACTATATGCCGCAAGATTTACCAGTTATTACACCACAAGATAGAAGCTCTAAAAGTTTCCAAGAAACAGCAGACAACATGAGAAGTGTCTTCAATGTATTATCTTCACGATTACGTACAGAGTCACTTCCATGGCACTCAGCAGGCCGTTTCTGGGGCCATATGAACGCCGAAACATTAATGCCGTCAATTATTGCCTATACAACTGCAATGCTGTGGAACGGCAATAACGTGGCTTATGAGTCATCACCTGCAACTTCACAAATGGAAGAAGAAGTTGGAATGGAATTTGCGACATTGATGGGCTATGAAGATGGTTGGGGTCATATTGCAGCAGATGGTTCAATCGCAAACTTAGAAGGTTTATGGTATGCCCGTAATATGAAATCATTACCATTTGCCATTAAAGCAGTCGTGCCAGAAATGGTTGCAGGTAAATCAGAATGGGAATTACTAAATATGTCTACAACAGAAGTCTTAGATATTTTAGATCAAGTACAAGATAACTTTGACGAAATCAAAGCACAATCAGCTCGTAGTGGTAAAAACTTAGATAAATTAGGTAAATGGATCGTACCACAAACAAAACACTATTCATGGTTAAAAGCCGCTGACATTATCGGTATTGGTTTAGATCAAGTCATTGCTGGTGAAGTAAATAGTGAATACCGCATGGATATTGATAAACTAGAAGCCCAAATTCGTGATTTAGCAGCTCAAGGTATTCCAACGCTTGGTGTTGTAGGCGTGGTTGGTTCAACTGAAGAAGGACAAGTTGACCGTATCGACCAAATTATTGCTTTACGTGATAAATTAGCTAAAGAAGGTATCTACTTCTATGTACACGTGGATGCGGCTTACGGTGGTTATGGACGTTCAATCTTCTTAGATGAAAACGACAAATTCATCGAATGGGACAAAATCGAAGAAGTTTACGCTAAAAATGGGATCTTCATGGAAAAAAATGATTGGTTAACAAGAGAAGTTTACGAATCATTCAAAGCAATTGAACAAGCTGAATCAGTAACCATTGACCCTCATAAAATGGGGTATATCCCCTATTCTGCTGGTGGTGTCGTAATCAAAGATATCCGTATGCGTGACGTAATCTCTTACTTCGCAACGTATGTATTTGAAAAAGGTGCTGATATTCCAGCCTTATTAGGTGCTTATATTCTTGAAGGGTCAAAAGCTGGTGCAACGGCTGCCGCTGTTTGGACTGCTCATAAAGTATTGCCATTAAACGTAACTGGTTATGGTAAATTGATGGGTGCAAGTATTGAAGGAGCTTATCACTTCTATCACTTCATCGATGGGTTAGAATTCCAAGTTGGCGACAAAACAATCGAAATGCATGCTTTAACAAAACCAGACTTTAACATGGTTGATTATGTATTTAACGAAAAAGGCAATACTGACCTTGTGAAAATGAACAAATTAAACCATGACTTCTATGACTATGCTTCTTATGCAAAAGGTGGATTATATACCAACGAATTCATCACATCACATACTGATTTTGCCATTGAAGAATATGGACACAGCCCATTTGAATTTGTAAACAGCTTAGGCTTCTCTCGCGCTGAATGGGAACGTGCGGATAAAGTAACAATTTTACGTGCTGCTGGTATGTCACCATATATGAATGATAAAGAAATCTTTGATGAATATGCAGAAAAAATCAAAACAGCGATCCAAGAAAAATTAGAAGCAATCTACGCTGAATAAAAGAAAATGTTGGTAGAGGCAGAAGTATCTAAAAGCTGCGCAAGATATTAAGAACATAAAAATTCCTGATAAAGTAACTTTTTATACGACTGTAATTTGACCACTGTGGGTGCGGTAAAGCGTTTATTCAAGCTTTGCCGCAGCTGCAGATTTTCTATAAATACAAATAAATAGGAGAAGATGGAAGGCATCTTTCATCGATTTCTATAAAAATGTGAGGAACAATGTATGAAAAAATATCAAGTTAATTTTAACGAAGCAGTTTTCTTATTAATAACATTATTGTTGATGATCGGCTCCAGTATTATTGGTTTTGGTATTCCTGCCCATGTTGCTTTATTGATTGCTATTGGTTACTTGCTATTATTCGCTGTTTATAAAAAATTTTCTTGGGATTTCATTCATGATGCTTTGGTTGAAGGGATTTCTTCTGGTATTATTCCAATAGTGATTTTTATTTTGATTGGAGCATTAATCAGTGTTTGGATCGCTGCTGGAACTATTCCAACAATTATGGTTTTAGGCTTTTCTTTCTTGTCAGTGAAATATTTTATTCCAACCGTTTTTATAGTGTGTGGCATCGTAGGAGGCGCTGTTGGCAGCTCCTTTACGACGATTTCAACGATCGGGATCGCTTTTTTGGGAATGGGTAGCTTGATTGGAGTCGATCCGGCATTAACAACTGGTGCAATTGTTTCTGGCGCTTTTTTGGGCAATTCAATTTCGCCACTTTCAGATACAGTTAATCTGGCTGCGGCGATTTCAGAAGTCGATTTATTTGATCATTTGAAAAATACATATAAAACAGCGATTCCAGCTGCTATTCTTTCGTTCGGCTACTTTTTAGTTATGGGACTACATTATGATGGTGCTTTGAACAGTACGGAAATCCAGGAAATAGTTGATACGCTAAATGATAATTTTACGATTTCGTTTATTGCGGTGATTCCTTTAGCACTCTTGTTCGTTTGCGCATGGAAGAAAATCCCAGCAATTCCGACATTGTTACTGAGCATTTGCACATCCTTGATTTTGATGTTTTTTATGAATGGACATTTTTCGTTTGTAGAGACAGCTGACATGATCCAAAATGGTTTTATTTCTCAGACAGAAAATGCTCAAGTCGATGAGTTGCTTTCTAGAGGTGGAATTCAAAGTATGATGTGGTCAGTATCGTTAATCATCTTAGCGTTGGCCTTAGGCGGTCTACTGGTAAAAATGGAGATCATTGATTGTTTATTACAGCGGTTTGAAACAGCGATCGCTTCTCGTAAGAAGCTGATTTTTGTCACGATGATGAGTTCAATTGGAATCAATGTTCTGATTGGCGAACAGTACTTGTCGATCATTTTACCTGGGAAATCATTTCTCAATAAATTTAAAGAAAAAAAAGTCCCTTTAACGTTGTTGTCTAGAGGCTTAAACGATGCTGGTTCTGTTGTAAATCCTCTGATTCCTTGGGGGGTGAGCGGCGTCTTTATCTCAGGCACTTTAGGGATTGCAACAATAAACTATTTACCATATGCAGTATTTTGCTACATCTTACCAGTAGTGTCATTTGTAGTCACGATGATTAGTAAAAAGAAAGCTAAAAAATAAATAAAAAAATACAACGCTATTCTTAGATGAATAGGTTGTATTTTTTTTTAGAATCAACTTGAATTATTCACCAAATGTCTTAAGTCCCTCATGATACAAATAATCATCGATTTCTGTAATTGACAGTCTATGTGAGATACCAAAAATGACGACAGCATCCCAGGGGAGTTTTGGGTAAAGCTGAGCGTACCCAGTCTTTTTCATCAGTTCATTTGTTTCTTCAAGGGTCAGCTCAAGACCAATAGTTAGTGCTATAATTTTTTCTCTTGAAGGGTTTCGTTTGCCATCAAAATATTGATAGCCTGTTGCTTCTGCGATGCCTGCTTTTTTCAATACAGCGCTTTTTGTTATATTTTTTTCGATCAGCCAACGATTCAAATAATCTTTTAAGACGTTATCAAGTGTATAATCTCGCGTTTCAGAAAGAGCTGTTTGGAAATTTTCAGCTTTTTTTAATGAATGAAGTAATTTGTCTGTATCTTTTTCCTGCATATCAAGATCTCCCATATCTAAAATATCATACTGCTATTATACATTGATTTTCACAAAGAGCGGGGTATTTTATTACTTTTTTTGCTATAATTAAAAAAGTAAACAAAAAAATGGAGTGTAAAAAATGGAAAACGTAAATAATTCAGTTCCATTTTCCTATAAAGAAATTGAACCATTAACAGATAAAATCAATGGACCGATTCTTGTAAGAAAAAAGGACACAAAAGAGTTTTTTGTGAAGAAATGCTATCCACTTTATTTAGCGGACAATTTAATTACGCTGCAAAAAATCAAACAGATCAATTTACCAAAGATTCAAGAAGTCGTGCTCGAAGAAGGTCAACTTTATTTATATGAAGAATTTATTCATGGAAAAACGTTGACAGAAATTATTAACTCCTCAGAAATAATGGAGACTAAAACGATTTTAAACCTAATATTGGCTTTATTGGATGCGTTGATTGCACTTCATAGTGAAGACTTGGTCCATCGTGATGTTAAGCCTGGGAATATCATGTTGACCAATGATGGAATGTTGAAGTTGATTGATTTTGATGCTGTGCGGGTATTTGCTGGAACCAAAGAAACTGACACCGTTCAGTTAGGAACAGTAGGCTTTGCCTCACCAGAACAGTTTGGTTTTGCGCAAACAGATGCAAGAAGTGACCTGTATGCAGTAGGGGTGGTGATCAATATTTGCTCAATCAAAGACTATCCTAAAAATCAGCTAAGCACCGATCCATTTTTACATGATATTATTGTGAAAGCAACAAGATTAGATCCGAAAAATCGCTATCAGTCAGCAATAGAAATGCAAGCTGATGTTAAAGAAAAATGGAATCTCTTGCATGCAGGAACAATAGAATTTGTTGAATCTGGAAAGTTTATTAAAAAGACAATTAAAAATAATAACGTCAAGATTGAGTTAAAGCCTCCGAAAATAGATGAGGAGGCCATTATAGCCAGTGGACAGCAAGATGCAAATACTCCGATCCGATCCTTTTTAAGAAAATATGTGCCAGGATTTCGCACAGGTCAGCCATGGAAGATAACCGTGGCGGTCATTTACTATGTGTTTGTAGGAATTGGTTTACCAGGAAATATCTATGAGGGACGAACGGTTATTCAAAAGCTGCTGTTAACATTGGAAGGAAGTATTCTTTTTATTTTACCGGTGCTATTATTTACGAATTTTATGAACTTTCATAAGAAAATTCCATTGCTTAATTCTAAAAAAAATACAATACGAGGAATCGGCTATATGTTGTTGGTTCTGAGCTGGTTAGGCTACTATGGTTTATTTTTATTTGTCACCAATGGCGGTGCAAAAAGGTAATCGAATAGCCGATTCGTTAAAATTATGCAAGTTGCATAAGATTATCCTGCAGTGTTTTAGTACGATAAGCATGTACCAACGGACTAAATAACAAAGGGGACAAAAAAATGAGCATGAAGAAAATTGTTTTGATCGGGGTCGGCATTTTAGTAGTGGGCGGTGTTCTAGCAAATATGGGCTCTGATTCTAAAGAAGAGGCAAAGTCTAAAAACGAAATATCAACCAGTAAAGTAGCCAAGCCTAAAAAGGAAACAACGACCAGTAAAGTAGTAACAAAACAAGAAGTAGATACGCCTGTTGAAACAGATAATGGTGACTTAGGTGAATATCATGTTGTGATCAAAGAACTAACATTTGCAAAAGATTACAATGGGGCCGATGTAGGCGTGATCGATTATGAATTTACAAATAACAGCGATAAAAATGCGATGTTTTTAACATCAATCTCAACGAAGGCTTTTCAAAACGGCATTGCCTTGGAATCAGCAATTATGATGGAGTCAGGGTATGTGGATTCAATGACAGAAATCCAACCAGGAGTGACATTGAATTTAAAAGTTCCTTATAAATTAGCAGATATGACAGCACCAATATCCGTTGAGGCAACTAAATTATTTAGTGATAAAGTAAAATTAACAAAGGAATTTGTTCTACAGTAATTTGAAGAAGGTAAAAAAGGGTGAAAAAGGTGGTTCAGCTAGCATTTCTTTAAGTAGAAATTGACTAGTTTTTAGCTTCAAAGGGAGCAAAGGAATTGAGTGTATTCCTTATATATGGCCGTGTATTAGGTGTATTGGAACAGGTAGCTGTTAAGATGTAGTTATTTGGTCCGAAATCAATTAGTCTTTGCTGCCTGACTGATTTTCCAAATACGAAAACAGCCAAAACCACAAAAAGAGAACGTCTGGATTTATTCCAAACGTTCTCTTTTTTTAGTCTAGATTATTTGGCAGATCAGTGTTTTTTTCAGTAACCGAGTGGATTGGTTTAACTTTTAAAATATCTAGGAAAAATGTAAAGATAGGGATACCAACGATCAATCCCCAAACACCAAAAAGCCGTTCACTGATCAATAAAATAACAAACGTATAAAAAATCGGCAAATCTGTTTTACTGGACATAAATTTAGGATTCAATACATAAGACTCAAACAAATGCACGACGATGATCACGACTAAAATATAAATCACATCATTGATACCGCCTTCTGAATAGGCGATAAAGCTTAACGGAATACAGGAAATAATCACCCCAGCAACCGGTATCAAACTTAAAATAAAAATCATGATCGCTAAACTTGGTAATTGATGAAAGCCGATCAAGGCTAAACAAATGGTTGTGATCCCTGTATTAACAACGGCAATAAAAAATTGAGCTTCCATTACAACACCAAACGTATTGACAAACTTATCGGCGAAAAAGTAAATATCTTGAAAAAACCAGTCAAAGTCGCTTTTTAGAAATAACTTAGAAAATTCTGTCATTTGCTTTTTCTCGATCATAAAAAAGAAACTTAGGATAAAAGAAAGAACAAAGGAAAGACCAATCGATCCTACATCTTGAACATAGCGTAAAAGAATACTTGCGCCATTTTGAATTTGAGACATGAGGTTCGATTTTTCTAGATAATTATCAATGATCATCAAAAGCTGATTATGATCATCTGTCGGAGTTTGGTAGAAATGGATGACGGAATTATACATCTGCACGGATTGATGAATTAAAACTGGGACATATTTTGTAATAGCCAGATAGATTAAAAAAACGATCAAAGAATACGTGGCTAAAACGAGTATGAGGGACGGAACCCTTAAATAATGTTGCACAAATTTCACGAAATGAAGTGCTAAAAACGTAAAAATAAACGTCAATAAAATCATTGTGATCATACTTCTAGCTAAAAATAGAACAAAAATAACAACCGCCAAAACAAAAAAACGCCGTAACCGTTCATTTTGGATAAACTTTTCATACATGGACACAGGCTTCGCTCCTTTAATACGTTACTTATTATATTATAAGATAACTATAATGCTTTTTCAGATTTTAAGATAGCAGTTTTATCTATAATTCTAAAAAAATTAACTAGTTATTAAATAGTGATATTTATGAAAGAAAGTATATACATATCTTAGTTGTTATTTATAATTTTGTTGTTCAAAAAATAATTACATTAAACGTGGTGTTTTTGTAATTATCCAGCATGTAAATTTTTTTATTTTGTTATTCTATTGAAATCCAACCTCCTTTTTGTTAAGTTTAAAATACAAAAAGGGGGTTTTAAATTGAAAAGAGTTACTAAGTTAACATTATGTGTTTTTTTTGTTTTAATTTTATTCTTTGCAGGATGTAGCAGTAAAGCAAATGAAGGAGATCTGGATAAAAAAATCTATAATCTGGAAACAAGTTTCAAAGAAACGTATCAATTGTGGGTAGATATGAAAAATATGGGAGAAATCAAGAATAAAGAGTATCCCAAAGATCTAAGAAAAGTAGCGACTGATTTTAAAATAATTGGGGATAAAGCAAAATTAAGTAGCTATCAAAAACTTCTTAGTGAAGAAGACAAAATGATTTATGAGACGTATCGACAATTATCACCAGAAATCAAGGAACTCGCAAGAACAATTGAAAAGTCGAGTTTTGAACAAGCAAAAACACAATATGAACTGATTCTAGAAAAAGAAGAAGGGGTAAAGGAGTAGGGAGATGATGAAAAAGGGATGGAAAAGAAAAGGAATTACTCTGTTTGTTGCTGGATTACAAGTTTTAGGCTTGTTTCCTTGGGGAGCAATCCAAAGTTTTGCACAAGAAAATGAAAAAACAGAAACTGTTGGTTCAAGTGAAGTCATCACTACACCAGAAAAAGTGAAAAAAGAAGATCTTGATCAACAGACACAACAAAAACTCAAAGAAGCTGACGAGAGTAGTAAGAAAGAAAACGAAGTAACTGAAAAAATAGACGATAAAACAGAAACAACTTTAGACGTTGCACCGCAATTAAAATCAGCGTTTGAAGCAGATGAAAAAAACATGCTGGCATCAGTCAAAGACGATATGGAGAAGAAAGGGTTAACAGAAATTGTAGCCGATCGTTCAGAGACAACGAAAACATTTGTTCATCCTGAAACTGGTGTGGGGGAAACCGTTGTTTTTACAGAACCCATTCATTTTAAAAAAGAGAAAGATAACTGGCAAGAATTTGATGGTACTTTTGAACAGGAAAAGGGCGTTTATATTGCAAATGAGCAGGTTGAAGTTCAAGTGCCTAATGAAGTGACTGAAAAGAACCTGCCTACAGTCAAGGTCGGTGATGCAAAAGTAGGGATCGGTTTACCTGACGATAAATACGAAGTACAAGCGGTTAAAGATGACAAAGTCTTATTAGCTGCTGAAAATGACTTAGAACCTATAGAAATTTCATATCAGCCGACAGGAGTTAAAGTCAGTCAATACATTTCTGAGGAAACGGACTTGGCAACGGTCAAATTTGCGTTAAAACTACCTGATACTCTTCAAGCGAAAGAGGAAAAGGATCAGGGGATTATTGGTCTATATGACGGTGAGAAGCTTGTAAGTGTTGTTCCTACACCAACGATTGAAACAATAACAGGTGATTTTATTTCAACTGCAGAGGCTGATTTTGACAGTAAAACGAATACCTTGACGCTAAAAGCTCTTGATCAAGAAAAAAGTCAAAACTTAAAAGCGGCACGTGTCAATGTCCAATTTGTCCAAGCAAAAATCGAGCAAGGAATTGAAGCGACTAGTATTCGTCAGTACGATGACAAAATGAATTATTGGTTCCAAGACTATATGTATATTGGCTATGACGATGGGTATAACGGAACACTAGGTGCTGCTCATTTTGTTACGTATGGTTTGATCAAGATCCCTGATGCAGAATTGAAAAAAATTGGTAAAGGTAGAGAAATCGAATCAGCAAACCTTTCATTATTTAGAACAGGAGCACCTGGTTTTTGGGGAGATCGTGCGAAAGATGGCAGTGGCAAAGTAGTCAATCGCCATTTTGAAGTCCATGGCTTGACGAAAGATATTGGCGCGTTTTCTAAAGCTACGTATAAAGGCTTTAGTGATGCAAAATTCCCTTATGGACCACCTGCCAATGAAGCAGGCAAAGAAACCATGATTGGTGGCATTGATCCAAATAACCGTAGAGTTAATTTTGATATCACTCATTTGGCAAACGATTGGATCAATGGCGGCAGTAATTTCGGGATGATCGTTAAAACGAATAAAGTAACGTCTCATGAATTGCCTTATTCTACCGCTGAAGTTTTTGCTGCTCCAAAAGGCGGCGTAACGACCACTTCTCCTTATTTAGTGATCAAGCATCGTGAACGTCCACCAATCGATAAAAACATGCCGCTTAAAGATACGACCTTGAAACTACGTCCCTTTGTCAGTTCTGATAATGACGGCTTAGTTCAGTTTCAAGCATTAGGTATGGATGGTATCGGTCGACCAGATGCCAAGATAAATTATCGTGTGCTTGATACAAGTGATAAAAATAAAGTAACCTTCTCAGGAACGGATCCATCGATTGGGCGAGATTATATCTTTCCTAATTACCCAAAACTATTTGAACATGCTAATCGTTATTTAGAACTTTCCAGCAATTGGCAAACCAATACATTATTGACCAGCTCTTTGAAAGAAAATCATCTTTACAAAGTAGAAGCTACGATCACGCATGGAACGGAGGAATCAAAGCAAACCTATGATCAGTTCCAATTATACAAAGTGACCAGTCAAGATACATTACCACGTCTCTTAAAATTCTACGGCTTAGAAAAACAACGAGCAACATTTATGCGGGATAATAACATGAAAGATGAATTATTGACCCAAGGAAATATTGTATTTATTCGAAATCCAAAGAAAAATCAAGGAAAAGCTTATCAGTCACAACCACTTTCTAAGGCCGATAAAATTCGCTTAGATGCATTATCTGTTGGTCGAGGGAAACATTGTAAATACGGTTTTGAACCAATCAATATTGGTAGTGGAAATTTAATTTATGAAATGACGGATAGTGTTTGGTATGATTTCGAAGAAGAGCAACTTTTTGCTAGAACCTATAATTCTAAAGGCGGCGGTATGGATAGCCCAGTCGGCAGAAACTGGACACTAAACCAATACTTGACTTTAAACCAGTTAGAAGATAAATCAATGATGCTCACAAAAGAAGATGGTGGTAAAATCTTTTTTGACCGTGGGAAAGATGGGCGTTATCAAGTATCAGACGATTCGCCTTATACATTGACGAAAAAAATCAAAGATGAAAAACGCAGTTTTGAATTGACAAATACGGAACAAAAGTTGACCTATCTATTTGATGCAACAGGGCAAATAAGAAAAATTACCAATGCCTATGGTCAAACCAAAGAATATAGCTACGAAGAAGAAACTGGATTTTTAAAAGCAATCAAACAATTTAACGGCGGCAAAGTTTTATTTGACTGGGATGATAATGGGCACATAAAAAAAGCTACTTTTCCAGATCAGACGACGAACACCTACGAATATGATGCAAAAGGAAACTTAACAAAAGTGACCGATGCGTTAGGAAAGAAAATAGTCTATACGTACAATGATAATCACTTTATGACCTCATATTCTGATGACGAAGGAACACTACTTTATCAAAATAAATTTGATAAGGAAGGCCGTGTTATCGAACAAACAGATGCCAAAGACAATACTGTTACGATCACATATGAAAAAAATAAAACGACGACCATCGACGGCAATGGAAACAAAGAAATCACTACCTATAATGATCATTTCCAACCAACAAAGATTGAATATGCCGATGGAAAAAGCGAAACCAAACGCTATAATGACCGCTACCAGCTGATTGAGGAAATTGATCGAGCAGGCAATAAAACAACGTATGAAAATGATCCAAATGGTAATGTGACTAAAACGATTTTTCCAGATGGAAGTACAGAAGTTAGCTTATACAATGCCAGTAACCAGTTGACAGAGCAAACGGATCGTTTAGGCAAGAAAACCACTTATCACTATAATGAACAAGGAAAATTACTACAAGCCACACGTCCAGATGGAAAAACGATCACCTATTCTTATGATGGACAAGGGAAAGTGACGAGTAAGACCGATGCGGATGGAGCCACAGAAAACTATACGTATCAGGCTGGTAATTTAACGTCGATCAGTGATGCTCATGGAGCAAAAACTAGGTATGAATATGATGCCAAAGGCTTGATCACCAAAGAATTTGATGCAGCTGGAAATGCTAAAATATTTAAACGAAATAAGCGTGGTGAACTGATCGAAGAAACCGATTTTAATGGGAATAAAAAGACGTATTCTTATAGTGCAGAAGGATACTTACTTTCAGAAACCGATTTTAACGGAAATCAGACAAGTTTTACGTATGATAAATTAGGCAGAAAAATTACTGAAGTCAATCCTGCTGGCGGGAAAAAGACGTTTGAGTATGATGCGAATGGAAATATAATCAAAGAAACAGATTATCTGGGGAATGCCAAAGCATTCACGTATAATGAATTAAACCAAGTAATCGAAGAAAAAACAGCTACAGGTTCAATTACGCGTTATACCTTAAATGCCCTAGGTGATCCTCTAACTGAGACAGTCGATGATAAGAAAAAAACGACCTATGCTTATGATAAAAATCAAAATCTAATTAAAAAGGTCGATGCATTAAAACAAGAAACAATTTATGAATATGATCAAAAAGATCAACGGATCAAAGAAATATACCCTGATCAAACGACAATTCTTTATGAATACGATGAGTTGGGCAATGTAACGGCTAAAACAGATCGTAATGGGCTTAAAACTAGTTATTCATATAACGAGAAAAGTCAATTGTTGAAGGAACTAGCAGGAGATCGTGAAACTAATTATACCTATGATTCACGAGGCAACAAAACAACAGAAATCGATCCTGAAAATAATCAGCATTCCTTTGATTTTAATCCCTTAGGTTATCTTTCAGAGCAAACCGATGCTGCTGGCAATAAAACAGTCTATGAAACCGACAATCAAGGAAATGTGACGAAAATCACGGATCCAGATGGTAACGTGTTAACCTACACGTATGATGGGGAAGGGAACGTTCTTTCACAAACCGATGCATTGGGAAATAAGAAGCTATCCACTTATAATTCGTTGAATCAGCTAGCCACAACAGTTGAACCAACGGGGGATATTACCCAGTATCATTATGATGCCAACAGTAATTTAGTTGAAAAAATCGATGCATTAGGCAATAAGACAACCTATAGCTATACGAAAGATAATCAATTACAAGCATCAACTGATCCATTAGGCCAAATAACGCAGCTCTCTTACGATGCTAGCGGAAATTTAATTTCATTTGAAGATGCAATCGGTCGAAAAACAACGTATTCCTATGATTTATTAAATCAATTAACAAAAGAAGTAACACCAGGAAGCGTCACCATCAATTATAGCTATGATGTTCTTGGTCAGCGTATCAAGCAATCCGACAGCAACGGTAAAAGTGAAAGCTACACCTATGATAAAAATGGTCAGATGCTTACAGCGACAGATGAACAAAAACGAAAAATTTCCTATGAATACAATCTTTTTGGTGAAAAAATTGCCGAAACTGATGCGGCAGGCAATAAAACAAGCTATGCATACAATAAGCTAGGACAGCAAACGACAATCACTCACCCACAAGAAACGAGTCAAACATTAACCTACGATGGTTTAGGACATGTTTTGGAAGAAGTGATGCCAAATGGTGGAAAATATGCCTATAGCTATGATAAACGCGGGAATTTGATCAAAGAAACCAATCCATTAGGCCAAACGCAAAGTTATGCCTATAACAAAAACAGTCAACTGGTTCAATCAACAACCGCTAAAAATGAGATTACGACCTATAGCTATGACAAAAATAATCGCTTGATCGAAACCAAAGATCCTTTAGGCAATAGTCAGAAAATCAAGTATGATGCCAATGGCAATGTCATAACAGAAATCGATGCTGAAGGAAATCAAACAGCCTATGCCTATGATGGCAATAACCAGCTGATCCAAACAATCAATGCTAAAAAATTCCAGCAAACAGTTAGCTATGATCCAGTTGGACGGAAAATTGCTGAAACAGATTTCAATGGCAACAAAATAAGTTATGAGTATAATGCCAATGATCAACTATTGAAAAAAACAGAACCGAACAAACGCATCACAACCTATGAATATGATGCACACGGAAATCTTTCAAAAATCACAGATCCTAAAAAAGCTGTGACAGAAATGACCTATACCTTGGATGGTCAACTTGCTTCTGAAACGAATGCAAAAGGGTATAAACGGTTGTATGAGTATGACACTTACCGCAATTTACTGGCTGTAAAAGACAACGTCAGAAAAGAACCACTTGAAATGTATAGTTATAATCACTATCAACAGCGCATAGCACAAACCAATGCAGCAGGCAAAAAGACAACTTACGACTACAATAAATTTGGCCAGCTCATAAAACTGACTTATCCTAATAAAACTAGTGTTGCTTATAGTTATGACTTACTAGATCGAGTTTCTGAAATGACAGACATTCGTGGTAATAAAACGAAAACAGAATACGATGAAAATGGTCAAGTGACCCGCTTTATCGCACCTGGTGAACAAGTTTCTACCTACGAATATGACAGTAATGGAAATGTGACCAAAGAACAAGATCCAATGGCGTTTACTTCTAGTTATACGTACAACAAATTAAATCAAGTAGCAGAAGAAACCGATGAACTCGGGCATAAAACAACCTATGCCTATGATCAATTACAACAAGTCGCAAAAATCACAGATCCTAGAAACCATCAAATAGCCATGGACTACGATGGTAACGGGAATTTAGTGAAAGAAACGGATGCAAAAGGCAAAGAAAAACATTTTGGTTATGACGCAAACGATCAACTGGCTAGCGTCAAAAATCGATTAGGGAAAACAACCAATTATACCTACGATCTTCAAAGTAATTTGACCAGTGTCAAAGATGCGCTTGGTAATCAGACTACCTTCAACTATTCGCCAACAGGTGAGTTGGACAGTGTTCTTTCAGCCAATGGAAAAAAAGAAAGTTACGAGTATACGTTAGATGGACAACTAGCGCAAACGACTACACCAAAAGAAGAGACGATTCAATACAAGTACGATGAAATGAATCAGCTTGTCGAAAAAGTCACTAAAAATGCCAACTTCACATATACCTTTACGGATGAAGAAAAAATGAAAAGTGCGGCTTATGAAACAACGGAACCAACTGTAGCAATCGACAATGAAGCGTTGAAGCAAGCTGTGCCAGCCAAAGGCGAGGTGACATTTGAATACAATCAATACGGAGATTTGACGAAGGCAACGGATGAAAAAGGTGAAAACTTAACATACGGCTATGATGCTTTAGGACGCAAGACTAGCGTGACCTACCCAAGCGAACGAAAAATCACGTATGAATACGATAAGAAAAATCAACTAACCGTTGTAGCAGATGGTGATCAAAAAACGGTATACGAACACGACGGAGCAGGTCAAGTCAAAAAAATCAGCTATCCAAATGGCATAATCACACAATATGACTATTTAGCTACAGGAGAAATCAGCTCAGCTGAAACCTTAGAAGCAAATGGAAAATCATTAGCCAAAATGACCTATGTGTACGACGAAAATGACAATCTTCAAAAAGAAACGATTCAATACCCGAAATTAACACTTGAAAAAACGTATGAGTATGATGCCGAAGATCAACTGACGAAAGTCATCGAAGTCGAAGGCAAGAAAAAGACTGAAATCGAGTACTATTACGATGATGCTGGTAATCGAATTACCTATTCAGAAAAGGTCAATGACAAAGAGAAAACCTTCTATGAATACAAAGTCAATAATATGAATCAAGTCACCGAAATCACGAGTGAAAAAGGCGCTAAATTTGAATATGATGCCAATGGCAATGTCTCCAAAAAGATTGCCGTGACCGGTGAAGTGACCACGTATCTCTATGATGTAGAAGACCGCTTGATTCAAGAAACAAGCAGTAACGGTGTTTATACCCTTTATGGATACGATGCACTAGGTAATCGTGTGATCAAAGGTACAGCAACCGAACATGGCCGTCGGATCAAAACCGATCTAAAAGCTTGGATGAAACAAACCGATCGTACCGCCCAATTAGCGCTAAACAACCAAGATGTTACCTTACATGAAATATTAACTGCTGTAGCGAAACAGCCCACCATGGCCGATCGCTTACGCTGTTTACCAAAGGATCGACCATGGCGTAAAGACCATGATAAACCAAGAAAAACCGTTGAAACGGAGAAACTAAAAAAAGAACTGGATAAAAACCATTCAATCAAAATCATCACGTCATTGAATGAATACAATCAAGAACACACTAGTCCAGCTAAACTCACGCAAGAAACTTATGATAAAAAAGTCAAAACCACCCAAAGACAAGAATTTACCTTTGGAGAAGAAACCGATATCTTAGGAGACCAAGAAGACGAATACCATCGTGATGGTTACGGCAGTATAGGCACAATAGTCGAGCGACAAAGCGGTGAATTAATCACCAATACCTTGTATAATGAATATGGGGAAGCCGCCTTACGTTTAGAAAACGAATACGGCTACCGCAGTGAATACCATGATCAGTCTAATCGGATCCATTTACGTGCTAGAGAATACAGCACCACAACAGGACGTTTCCTACAAGAAGATACCTGGTATGGAAAAGTGGAACAACCACAAAGCCAGAACCGCTATATCTATGTAGAAAACAACCCACAGAAATACCGTGACCGCAGCGGAAATGCTGGTTGGTGGTCTAAGGCATGGAACAACGTGAAGAAACAAGTGAAAAAAGTAGCCCAAAAAGTTTGGAACGGTGTCAAAAAAGTAGCTAGCACTGTCTGGAATGGTGTAAAAGCAGTCTGGAATGCCGTTGTCCCATCCTCACCTCGGGTTTCAAGTTCTTGGGGCGGAATGCCATCAGGCATTCGCTACACAGGAAATTACGGTGGAAGAACGTATTACCCACAACGCAATTACGTCGGTGTCAATTATATCCGAGGAAGAAATGGACAGCCTGTTGGTTATCAGACGTATAGTCAGGCGCTGTATTATCAAAGTGCGGCTTATCGCTATCAAGTACAGGTAGCTAGAGCACAAGCGACACGAGCAGCAGCTACAGTTCGAATCAAGAAAGTATGCGATACGGCGGATAAGAAATGGACGGGTTCGAAAAATTCTACCAAGAGTTCTGGAACATGGGCATGGGCTGGACTCCCTACTTTAGCAGGTGGTGGGAGTGCGCTGACAGGAAAAGCTGCTGCTGCTCTGGCAGGAAAAGCTACTATTGCTCTAGGAACAGGAGCATTAGCAGGTTTATTTGTAGGGTTAGTGGGAATAGGACTTAACACACGAGCGAAGGATTTACGAACAGATGATGGAATAGATGCTAGAAACTATGGTGTGAACAGACTTCCTAAAGGGTGGTCATCTAACGATTATAATGTGAGAGGACAACGAGGATCATTAGTTGTTGATAATTTAGGTCGTAGAAGGATTAGCGTTGATCGCACCACTGGAAAAACGACTTACTATAGCGCAACAGGAGAAACTTTAGGTGAGAAAGAATTACCTAAGCAAGCTGGATTAGGACAGTCAAATGGTGGAAGACACGAACCGCTTGATTTGGATGAAGAATTGGCAATGGAAGAAGCGATGAATAATCCTTTAGAAGGCAAAGAATTAAAAGGTAAAAATACCGATCCAAGATGGCCTGCAGCAGATGGCTGGGAAAAGAGAGCTAGAAATATTAACGGAAATGAAATTCATTATCAATATAATCCTAGAACTGGTCAAATTGATGATGTTAAATTTAAAGAATAGGGGATAAGTAATGAAAGTAAAATGTTTATCAACAACAGGTATGGGTTTGAACAAATTTACGATGAGTAATTCTAGAGATACTGAACAAGTGAAGTATCCATTGAAAAAAGACGATATATATACTATCTATGGGCAGCATATATATAATAATGTTTTAGGTTATCTGATTATAGGAACTTATGAAAATTTACCATCATGGTACCCAGCAGAACTATTTGAAGTAATCGATCATCAAGTTCATTTAGAGTGGTATTATAATTATGAGGAAGACTCAGTTATCAGTGCATTATGGGGCTATAAAGAAATGGTTCTAACAGATAATCATTACGATGATTTAATTGAACGAACAGATGAAGCCAAAAGGATATTTTTAAAAAGGAAAAAGGAGATCGATGAATTTATTGAGTATACGTAAATTAATTTGATTTCTAGTCTGTTATAAGAAGATTATAAAAGTCAGAGTAACTGAGCAATTATAGTTTACTCTGACTGTATACATAAAAATTGTAATTTAAACAAAGACATAAACTTATAGGATTGAATGTAAATTCTTTAAAAGGAAATTAAACATAAAAAGGAATTTTCAACACTGTAGTTATGTCGGTGTCAATTATATCCGAGGAAGAAATGAGCAATCCGTAGGTTATCAGACATACAGCCAAGCCTTATATCACCAAAGTGCGGCTTATCGATACCAGATTCAAGTTCAACGCGCGCAAGCAACTCGTAGAATAGCAACTGTTCGAATCAAGAAAGTTAGTGATACGGCAGATAAGAAATGGACAGGTAAGAAAAGTAGCGAAGAGCAGTTAAAAGAGTTTGAGAAGAAATATGGCAAATCTAAAATAATGAAAAATGAAACCCTCTTTATCCCTGGCGGAGGCGCACTAGGTTTACTGGGAAAAGCGAAGAATACGTTAGATTGGGCAAAGAATGCTGTTAGTATTGGAAAGATATTCCAGTCTGCTAGTGAGGCACTGGGAGGTAGCGCTGATGATAGATCATGGAATAGTGATGGAGAAGATTTAAATGATGTAGACGAAAATAATCTACCAGATGGTTGGACAGCAACTAATCATAATGGACGTGTTCATATAAGAGATGGAAATGGTAAAATTAGAGTTAGGGTAGACCCACCTGATAAAGTAACTAACTATGATCATAAGCATTATTTTGATAAAAATGACAACCCTTTGGATGAAAACGGAAATATTGTCGATAAAAAGAGTCCGGATGCACATATACCGTTAAAATAGAGAGGTAGCGATAAAATGAATGTACAAAAAATTCAAAAACTAATTGATGAGTATTATTATTGGGATTCTAGAGCTTTAGAGCTAGAATGTAATTATTTTTCAGATGAAGTTATATTAGTTTATGAAGATACAAAAGAAAAGGGAATAAAATATGAATTTTTAGAGTGTTATCGAACACTTATTGATCATGATAAGACATATGATAAATTAAGAAAAGTAAAAGATATGTCTTTTGGACAAATACCTTATTTTCTTCAGGATGTAACAGTAGGAGAGGTTTTTGAAGGGGGAAACACATTTTACACCTGTAAAATTAATATGTGGCCCTTGAATGTAGAGGTATGGTGTAAAAAAATTAACGTTTACAAAATTAATTTAAATGAAACTGATTAATTTTTATTCAACATGATAATAAACATCTTTTATTTAGACATATGTCGAAGTAATGAAATCTCCATATCTAGAATAAAATTTGAAAAGTTTGAAGTAAATAGTGTGTTCTTTACAACTTACTTCATAATGAGTTAACCAATAAAGTTGATACGGGAAAGTCTATTTTCTTCTGTATCTAGAGGGCTAAATTACAAAAATTAGATATAAGTAGGAGAGAGGTTATGAACGAAGAATGGAAGAGTTTGAATATTGCAGATGTTCCAAAAGGCGAATATGAGTTAGAAAAAGTAACATATGATACAAATGGAACAATAATTGAGTTAGGAAATGACGATATCAAACTTATAATCGATTTCCATTATGCAGTTATTCTAACAAGATATTCTGACGAGTCTCAACGTTGGAAAACAACAGATAGATTGCTCTATAAATATGGTAAAGATTTCTTTAAAAATTCACCATTATTTATTATTGAAAACTCTGATTTTGCAGATTGGTTGGAAAAAGAGAGTTTTGGTGTTAATTCTAAAAAAGATGTGACACATTATTGTATTTATACACCGGATGATGTTGTTGATATCTTATCTTTGAAGGATCCTGAAATAAGAATAGAAAAGGTATTTTAAAAATTTAGTAAGGTAAGTGTAAGTTAGATTTGGAATGAGTAAGTCATCGAAGGTTAGAGTAGCTATACAGCTACTCTAACTATATACATAAGATATCTATAAAGAATATCAACTAATAAAGTTAAATATACAAGAGTAAAATAATATATGACCACAGCACAATGATGTTGGTGTCAATTATATCAGAGGTAGGGTGGGCAATCTTTAGGGTATCAGAAATATAATCAAGTGTTGTATTATCAATGTACAACTTATCGCTATTAAGTACAAGTTCAACGCGCACAAGCCACTCGTATGATGGCAACCGTTCGAATCAAGAAAGTTTGCGATACGGCGGATAAGAAATGGACGGGTTCGAAAAATTTCTACCAAGAGTTCTGGAACATGGGCATGGGCTGGACTCCCTACTTTAGCAGGTGGTGGGAGTGCGCTGACAGGAAAAGCTGCTGCTGCTCTGGCAGGAAAAGCTACTATTGCTCTAGGAACAGGAGCATTAGCAGGTTTATTTGTAGGGTTAGTGGGAATAGGACTTAACACACGAGCGAAGGATTTACGAACAGATGATGGAATAGATGCTAGAAACTATGGTGTGAACAGACTTCCTAAAGGGTGGTCATCTAACGATTATAATGTGAGAGGACAACGAGGATCATTAGTTGTTGATAATTTAGGTCGTAGAAGGATTAGCGTTGATCGCACCACTGGAAAAACGACTTACTATAGCGCAACAGGAGAAACTTTAGGTGAGAAAGAATTACCTAAGCAAGCTGGATTAGGACAGTCAAATGGTGGAAGACACGAACCGCTTGATTTGGATGAAGAATTGGCAATGGAAGAAGTATTGAGTAATCCAGGAGCTGGAACGATACTAATAGGTAAGAATACAGACCCAAGATGGCCTGCAGCAGATGGCTGGGAAAAAAGAGCTAAGAATGTTAACGGAAAAGAAATTCATTATGAATATAATCCTAAAACTGGACAGGTTGATGATGTAAAGATTAAAGAAAGGAAGAAGTGAAGTTTATGAAAGTAAGATGTCTAGCGACCACGGGAAGAGGTATTAATACGTTTACATTATCAAATATAGGAGATCTTACAAAAACAGAGTATCCATTAGAGAAAGATGGAATGTATACTATTTATGCTCAAGTTCTTTTTAAAAATGTATTACATTATTTAATTATAGGAACGCATGAAGATTTACCATCATGGTATCCAGCAGAATTATTTGAAGTAGTAGATCATCAAGTCTATTTAGAGTGGTACTATAATTATGAGATAAATTCAGTTGTTAGTGGATTATGGGGGTATAAAGAAATGGTAATGACAGATAATCATTATGATGATTTAATTGAACGAACAGAGGAGGCGATAGAAGTATTTTTTAAACGGAAAAAGGAAATTGATGAGTTTATTGAATATACGTAAATAAATTTGATTTCTAGTTTGTAATAAAGAGATTATAAAAGTCAGAGTAAACTATAGCAAGTATAGTTTACTCTGACTGTATACATAAAAAATTGTAATTTAAATAAAGGCATAAACTTGTAGGGTTGAGTGGAAATCTCATAAAAAGAAATTTCCTACAAGGCAATTACGACAAGATATCGATTATGATGACCATGGAAATCCAACAAGACATCCAGAAGTACCTCATGAACATACTTGGAGAGATGGTGTGAGAAAATGATAGAAGCAATTGTAGTAAAAAAATTTCCTTGCGGTTATTTTACAAATATGAAATATATATTTGAAGCGATTAAAAAAGATAATCAGTATAATTGGCTTATTACTGATTATGAATGTAACTATTATCCGGACGATTTGATCAAACCAAATGAAGATTATATTTGGTTAGACAACGAAAACTTGATGAGAATAGTAGAAAATAATGATATTCAGTTTATTTGGGGAGTATTTTCTGGGTTTCCAAAAAATATTTCAAAGAAAAAAATTCTTGAAAATAACTTACCCTATGCAAATGGATATATCGGTTTTTGGTCACATGAGACAAATATCCAACATCCGTTAGCAGAAGTTGAATTAGTTTCTTGGGATAGTAGTTTATTTTTAGCCATAAGCAAAAATAAAAAAATCATTACAGATATTCAACAAAAATTTCTTCACACAGAAAGTCTGAAAGAGTATATTGATAAATGATGAAAGGAATAGTTGTTTTTAAACACAAAGAAAATTTTTCTCGATTATCTGATGTTTTCAAAGCAATAGGAAATATAGAAAATGAATATAACTGGTTAATTACAAATAGCGAGTTTGTATCACAAAATGATACACCTTTTTTCAATGAATCATATACATGGATAAAGGGAGAAAAACTTTCTGAATTAATAAGTAAGGATGATGGTTATTGGATTTGGGGAGTATTTTCTGCTTTTGAAAAAAATATTAAAAAGGAAGAAGTGCTAACTTATCCATTACCATTTGCAAATGGATATAAAGGATTTTGGGAAGTACCGTTGACTTTGCAAAATCCTCTGGCAGAGTTTGAGATAGTAGAATGGGATGGAAATACACTGATTGTAATAAGTAAGAATGATAAAATAATTGACAGTTTAAAAAAATATTATCCATTCGCTTGTGATTTAGAAAAGTATAATAGTGAAGACTAATTTCAATTATTAAAGAATGCAATGTTGAAAGGAATAGTTATGAGTAGATTAGAGAGTCAAAGATATTTCTTTATTCTACTTTTCCTATAAAAATACTGAGACATATATGCCGCTAAAATAGTAGGAGGATAGTTTTTATGTTGAAAACCCCATTAGGAAATATTCGATTATTTGAAAATAATATAGAAAAGAAATATAGCTATAAAGCACTAAAAGTTAATAGTAAAAATTATTCAGTTGATAAACGAATCAGTATTACATTGAAACTTACTCAAAATCTTGAAAATGTAAAGTTCATCGTAGATATTGATGAAAATGAAGTGATAAAAAGTGAAATTGAATCCGGAGAAAATTTATCATTAATAAGTTTTTTTAAAGGTAATTTAAAATTGAGTATAGGAACGGTAGGGGATATTATTGGTGTTGATTATTTCTATTTGGATAATGGAATGGACTTAACCCTCAATAAAGAGACTAATATTAAGGAAATAATATTTTATGTAGCTTGGCTCAACATGGGAAATACAGAAGAGGAATCTATTTTTACTTGGTTTGCTGCTGATCCAACATTAGATTAGTAATAAGTTTAAATATAGATAAAGACTCTATCAATTTTATTTTAAACAAAAAAATGATACTACAGAGAATATAATACACAAAATGACCATTGCCGAAATAAGAAAAAATCTTGAGTAAATCTAGCTGATTTTTAATTGAAAAATAGAGTTTGAAAATCCAGAATAATGGAACAAATCATGGTGGAAGTTCCTGAGAAAATCCTAAAAACAACAAAGGTTTTGAAAAAAGGAAAGGGAGAAGGCACTTATGATGAAAAAGGAAACAAATTTAGAGATTAGACTTGAAGATGGTACTATTCCAATGATTCAACCAATCAATAGTGATACTGTGAGTATTGATAGCAAGTTATGGAATCTATATACTCAATCTGAAGATTACAATGAGCTGTTTAGCACAGCTAAAAAAATGTATATAAAAGTTGCACTAGATATTTTTAATAAGCCGATGACCAATGAAGATCCGCGGTTAAATTTACTTTCAAATGACTACTTCAAACTAAATCAAGAAACTAAATTTCTTTGTTTTATAAAAAAAGTTTTTGAATTAAATAAAGAAAAGTGCTACATCGATCTTGGAACTTTTGAAAATAATCAAACCTTAATGGAGTTTCTGATAAACCAAGAGAAACACTTAGATCAAATAGATAAATATATCTTGTTAAATCAAATTGAGATTCTAAAGACTAGTAAAAATACTATTTATTTAATAGATGATCTTAATCTATTAACTATGTTTTTTAAAGGTTTTTTAAGAGAATGTTTGTGGAGCAGTTTATATTTTAATACTGTTCCTTTAATTATAAAAACAAATTATGACATCAGTTTACCGTTAGTTTTTCAGAATGAAGAAGATAAAAAAAGGTACGAAAAAATTGCAAATGAGAGTGGGTTGTTCTTTTTGTAGTCTAAATGAATTTACAAGCGTATGAAACAAAGACGAAAGAGATAAAAATTATATTTAAACTTAGTGTTGGAAGTTACTTGTTCGAAATATTGACTGTATAAGTTTAAAATAAAAGGGGTTGTTGTATATGGATTTTGAATCACATAGAAAATTTCTAATAGACGATATGCTACTATATGAACCGATCATAAAAAGAAAATTATTATTGTTTATTAATAAATTGATTTGGAAATTCACTAGTTGCTTACTGTTATCAATATTATTATTCAATCTATATTATTTTGTATTTGGATGGAAAAGTATAATATCAAATATCTTTACTGGAACTCTAATCGTTCTTTCATTAGTCTTTTTGATCAAGTTACTACAAGTTAAATCGTTGATAACAAATAACTATCATACTTGGGCAACGACAAAACTTAAACTAATTATGGTTTCTGAGTTGGATTGGTATTCAGATGATAACTACTTATATAATAAACTTGTAGTTGGAAAAAAAGAGAAGACTATAAGTATACAAAGAAAATCGTTAAGATTATTGAAATCAAAGGAGAAAGGGTGCTATTTTATTTGTGAAGAAATGGACTTCAATAAGATGTATACTTTTTCTTCAAAAGAACTATTTATAGGACAACTATCAGAAGCTGCAGTAATGAAGACTTTATGTTGAAGCTGTATTGAATACTAAGAGAGCACATGCAACTATCAGAAAAAAACTGATAATTGCATGTACTCTTTTTTATTTATCTATTTTTAAAACTTAAAAAGTTGTTCCCCTTTACAAAAGGAACGTACGTTCGTATAATTGGTTATGGAATAGAATAAGGAGAGGATAGCTATGATTTTTGATTATAAAAAAGAACCTAGAAGAGTGCTTTTTTGTATTGATGTAAAATCTTTTTATGCTTCGGTCGAATGTGTGGCTAGAGGTTATGATCCACTTGAAAAAATGCTGGTTGTGATGAGTCACGCTGAAAATACTGGCGGTCTTGTTCTGGCCTCTTCTCCAAAAGCAAAAGAAGTGCTGGGAATCACCAATGTGACACGCAAATACGATGTGCCCAATCATCCAGATTTAATGATCGTACCGCCGCGGATGAATGAATATATCAAAGAAAACATGAAAATCAATGAGCTCTACAAAGAATATGTTGCAGAGGAAGATTTACATATTTATTCGATCGATGAATCTTTTTTAGATGTAAGTGCCAGTTGGAAATTGTTTGGTCAAACACCAAGAGCCGTGGCTAAAATCATCCAACAAAGAATTAAAAAAGAGACAGGCTTAGCGATCACAGTTGGAATTGGTGATAATCCTTTATTAGCTAAATTAGCGATGGATATCGAAGCGAAACACAATGAAGAGCGGTTAGCTGAGTGGCATTATGAAGATGTTCCTGAAAAAGTTTGGCGTATTGAATCAATGACGGATATGTGGGGGATCGGTCACCGTTTAGCCAAACGTTTAAACAATTTAGCCATTCGATCCGTGTATGATTTAGCTCATGCAGATATAAACAGTCTCAAAAGAAATTTAGGGATCATTGGTGAACAGTTATATGCCCATGCACATGGCATCGACCGCAGTCGTTTATCTGAAAAATACATACCAGAAGAACGTTCCTATAACAATTCTCAGATTTTGATGCGGGATTATCTGAGGCAAGATGAGATAGAAGTTGTGATCAGAGAAATGGCGGAACAAGTGGCAGCGCGTCTTAGAAAAGCCCATTGTCAGACGGAATGTGTTCATTTATCTGTGGGCTTTTCTAAAGCGGGTTCGTCAGGCGGTTTTGGTTTTTCAAGACAAATGAAGGTCCCTTTAACAAACAGCAGCAAATTATTGATCGAATACTGTTTGACGATCTTTAGGCAGCATTGGCACGGAGAAGAAGTACGACATATTGGAATTACGTATTCCAAACTGAATTACAATACTTATGTACAATTGGATTTATTTCATGAACCAGATGAGCAAATGAAGGAACTAAAACTAGATCAGCTAATCGACGAAATTCGGCAGCGCTTTGGCTATGTTTCGTTGGTGCACGCAAGTTCTGTTTCATCTGGCGGTACAGCAATTTCAAGAGCATCATTAGTTGGAGGACATGCAGGGGGAATGGAGGGCTTGCAATGAGTAAAGAGCGAGATTATTATTTTGAACAGTATCAAGATCGAAAAATGAAAAAGTGGGCAGGGTTTTATTTATCTGAACATACCGCAATAATTGAACAAGAGAAAAAAATACGACCAGCTGAAAAGAAAATCCAAATGAGCTGGTCAGAAATCGATGAGGTATTAGCTCAGGCTTTTCAAAATCAAGTTGAAGTGAGGATTCAAAAAGAAGAACTGGATTGTGAAGGAAATTATGGAGCAGATATTATTGGCATGATTCAAGGACATGATGAGTTGGGAATTTATGTAGGGGGTCATAAGATTGGGTACGATGAAATTCGCCATGTCCAGTTATACTAAAGAAAACCCTCTAACTTTATAGACAAGGCTAAAGTTAGAGGGTTTTTCAGTTTTAACGGTGAGTAACGAGAAAGAATTCAGCTAATGAGAATAAAATCATCATTACCGCAATTAGACCACACATGATCAAATGACGACGTTTATGCATCATCACGATCGCAATAAATTCTCTTAAAAAGGCATTCGGCAAAAAGTAGAAGGCTGTTCGAGCACCGATACCGTCCGCTTTTAGATTAGCCATTTTGGCAAAAAGACCAGCACGGAATAGATGAAAATTATTAGTCGTAAAAATTGCTCGGAAATCAGTTCCTCCAAAATCTTGTTCCATAATTTCTTTTGAAAAGCGCATGTTCTCTAAAGTATTTTTAGAATTAGTTTCAACTAAAATAGCATCTTCTGGAATCCCTTTTTCAAGGGCGTACTGTTTCATTGCAATACTTTCAGCGATATGTTCATCGTCACCTTTACCACCAGACATCAGGATTTTAGGTGGGCTTAAAGTGGCATCGGACTGAGCTTTATAAAATTGGATTGCTTTTTCGATCCGTTTACCTAAAAGTGGTGGAACTGTTTTCCCGTCGATTAAACCTGAACCTAAGACAATGATGTAATCTTGAGTATATTTAGGCTGATTAAATTGGTAAATAATCGAGATCGTTAAAAAATTATAGAACACGATAGAAAAATAAAACATGATAAATGGTAAAATTCCAAATAATAGAGAAGCCCACTGTGGCAAGATTCGGGCTGAATAATAATTAAAAATCAGAAAAGCTGTCAAGCCGATGGCTAAAAGTAAAGTTAATAAATTTGCGAAAGAATGCCCTTCTTTACGCAAAACAACGATTGCATTCCAATACAAGAAAGCAAGTAAAGCATAGAGTCCGATCAATAACAACAGTAATAAGAAAAAGACTGTTGTCATCGCTAAAATAAATAGTAATGGGTCGGATGTTCTAAAAAGCAAAGAGCCCAAATAAGTCATCCCGACCACTAAAAATAAATTAAAAACCAATCCGTTGACTAACCTACGTTTTTCTTTAAAATAACAAAAAAGAAAAAATAACAGAAAGCTTGATGGAATCAAAAAATAATACGTATGAAGTTGTACTTCTAAAAAAATGACATAAATAATAAAACAAAGTGAAAACCAAAGTAACTCAAAAAATTTCCAATTTTGATTGAGCTTTTTTTTCCGCCATTTTGGGATGATAAATACACCAATAAGATAAATAATCCCGATGATAATGCTAAAATAATTCCCCATAATAGAACTCCTTCAATAAATGATTTCATATTTAGTATAACGAAAAATAAGAGAAAAAAGAACTACAAACCTTAAGAAAATGTAAATAGCCTATGGTTTAAGTAAATCAGCACAGCATAGAGAAAAAAATTAGAGTGCACTTGGGACTCCCAACTACACTCTAAAATAAACCTATTTAGAAGAACGAACTGGAAATGTGATAAAAAAGCTAGTTCCATTTCCTTCTTCGGAAACTAATGAAAGATGCCATTCGTATTTGGCAACGATTGAAGTCACTGCGAAAAGACCTAATCCAGTACCTTCATCAGCGGATTTCGTTGTAAAGAAGGGTTCAAATATTTTCTCTTGTAATTCTTCTGGGATGCCTGGACCATTATCAGAAATTTCCAATGTAACAAAGTCGTCAATTAGATTCGTCTGATGACTATTTTTCTTCAGCAGTGCAGTCAATTCTTTTGAAGTAGGTGAAACTGTGATCTGAATCTGCTGCTGCTTATTTGAATTTTCTTTTGTGGCTTGGTAGGCATTCGTGATCAAGTTGTAGATCAAATTTTGTAAATCAGTTTCTTCTAATTTAGTGGTTCCAAGATTTTCCTGAATGGTTAAAGAAAGTTGCACTTTTTTAGGAATAATTTCTCCAATTAAGTGAGTAGCAACACCGATGGCAGCAGAAATATCGATCCATTCCTGAACACTTTTTTGAGGTTTAGAAAAGCGTAGGACATTTGACGACAGCTGTTTTCCTTTTTGGGCAGAATGAAGGATTTCTTCCAAATCTGCTTCTAGTACAGGATCCTCTCTATGTTCTTCCAATAATAGCTGGGTATTGCCGATAATTGGTGTTAAAAAATTGTTCATATCATGGACGATCGAAGTCGTGAGTAGACCGACAGTTTCCATTTTGTTTCGCTGATAGAGTTCTAATTCTAATTGATGCTGCATTTTTTGCTGCTTTTGTTTTTCGATCAATTGGCGGTTTTCTGCTTCGATTGTTTCTTTTTTTCTGAAATTATGAATAAATAAAGAGCAAATAATGATTAAAAGTAATAATAAAACTAAAAGGAAAGACAAAACGATGACGAAGTTGATGATATCATCATTTCGTTCGTTATAATCTGCATTGATCGCAACAACCCAATGAGCAAGACCGACATCAATCCATTCAAAGGCACTTATTTTTAAAACTTCTGTTGGAGTATCTTCATCCCACCAATAAGATTTATAAGTCAATTTTCCTGAATCATGGTTTAGTTGATAGTTTTCCAGGCGTTTTAAATCAGAATAGTCAAAGTCGGGGTACAGTTTTTCCCGCCCGTTGATAATATCTAAGCCAACTTGTTGTGCGACAGGATGCATAACCACCGTCATCGAACGATCCTTGATCATTGGGTAGCCCTTATAGCCCAATTCAAAATCCTGTAGAAAATTTTTGTAAAAGGCTTCTAGATTCAGTGGTAAAATCAAATAACCATCAATGGAACCAGTTGAAGTTCTAATTTCTTGATAAAAATTAACATACGCTTTTTTATCGATAAAGTACGAATCACCATTTTGAGCAGTTGGTTTATCCAATAGTTGTTTTAAGGATAAATCATGACTGATAAAGGGACGAATCGTTTCAGTATCTGCAATCAAGACCTGTTTTTTTTCAGAGTCCCAATGAAAGGCATATAGAGGTGTGCCGCCAGGTTCAATATAAAAGAGCGCATTAGCTTCATTATTTAAAGAATCAAAAAAGGTATTGAGTGATGAAGCACTGTTTTTTAGGTAAGTCTCCGGATCATCGCTATTTTTTAAATTCCCGTCGATTGCTAGATAATTAAGCGCTTGATGGCGATTTTTCATAGAAAGCTGGATCACTTTACCAACATATTCTGTCGATTGTAGCAAAAAGTCTTGTCCACTAGCCGTTGTTGTTTTGCGAATAATGGAAAATCCCCGAATTGCAAAGAAAACGGATACAACAATAAAGATGGTCATCGCTGCGATCATGATGTTTACAATTCTATTTGTTCGTTTCATTGGTCTAGCTCCTTTTAAAAGTCTGTTCATATCATAACAAGTTCATGTTGAAATTTAAAGATAATTCCGCTATTGTATAGATAATGGAAAAAAATAATGAGGTGTACACGTTGCGAAATGAAAAAATTTTAGTGGTAGATGACGATCCTGCAATTCGCCGATTGATTTGGAAGTCGCTTCAGTCAACGGGATTATTGGTTTATCAGAGTGATACGATCGAAAAAACAGTAGATATCATGAACCGAGTAGAGTTTCAATTATTTCTTTTAGATGTCAGTTTAGAACATGAAAATGACGGCTATCATTTGGCTCAATTGATTCGAGAACGCCAGCCCTTGACACCAATTATCTTTGTTAGTGGGAAAAAAAGCGAGCAAGATATCATCAGTGGTCTAGAATCTGGTGGGGATGTGTATCTTTCTAAACCTTTTGCACCAGATGTTTTACGAGCGCAAGTCATCAGTACGTTAAATCGAACAGAGCAGTTGTTGACATTAAGCCAGCATCGAGAAGAAACACTATTGAAAGATGGGATTTTTTCATTTGATAAAAACCAGTACCAATTTACTAAGAATGGTGAAATCGTGAGCATGACGTCTAAAGAAATTATGATGATTTTATTTTTTATGGAAAATCCCTATCAAGTATTTAGTAAGGAACAGATCTACGCCAGCGTCTGGAGTGATGGAGACATGGATAAGAATCTGATCACGGTGTACATTAACTATTTGAGAAATAAGATTGAAGATGACCCTAAAAAGCCAAAATATTTACAGACAGTTTGGGGAATTGGGTATCTATTTAATCCAGAAGGCAAAGAGGCATGAACTAATAGTTAGCGAATATTTTTATAAAAAAGGTGGTGATCGGTCGTCATCACCTTTTTTGTATTTTTTTATTATGTAAAACTCAAAATAAGCCTTCCAAGCGACAAAAAAAGAAGCTTAAAGCAATTAAATCAGCTGATCCACCAGGGCTAAGATTTTCTTCAATCAATTGTTGATCAAAAAGAATTAAAGCCTGTTCTAGTTCTTTTTCTGAGCTATTGACAGAAAGTGTTTGTAAAAGCTCAGCTGCTTGTTTTTGAACGGTTTGCCAAGCAGCGATACCGCCCCGATTGATTAAATTGGAATCTTCGACCATTGCCATTAAGTGCAACAACAAAATTAAAAACAACATGCGTTGATCTCTTTTATAGTGCTCTCTTAAAAACGGTAGTGCACTATCATTAAGGGAAGGATAGCCTAATTCTGCTTCGCCGCGAATGCCAACGATACCATGTTCTAAATAAAGCTTTTCTCCGTAACTTAAGTGCTTTTTATGGGCCAAACCAGAAAAATCTTTTGAAAGTAACCCTTTTGTCATTTGTTTTACATAGTTAAAAACGTCTGCTGTGTCTTGTTTTGTAAAGGGAATCTGCAATTGTTTATCATTGATTATTTTTCCTGTTGCACTTAAAAGTAAGGCAAAAGAGAAGTTTGCGCCTTTATGGGTATTGACGCCATGGGTTTTTCTTAGCATTGCAGCTTCAGCCTGTTGCCCAAGTGCACGAACCTTTTCAAACAAAATAGAAGGGGAAGCGTCATGATCAAACCCTAGTTCAACATATTCTGAAAGAAATGGAGCAAGTGCGGTGCTACTATCAATAAAAGTAGAATAATTCATGTCTGCATGGGCACCGCAGCTTTTAGGGTCGACCAGACCTGGTTTAGGATAAAGGCTAGCTTCGTATAATAGCGCTTCTAAAGCAAATTCACTGACTAGTTTAGGCGCGTCCTGTTCATTTCGCTGTTTCATTTAAATGTTTTTCCATTTCTTTAAGAATAAAGGTTTGAGAATAATCCAAATGTTCTGTGATAAGTAGTTTTAATTGTTCTTCTTCTTGATTTAGCATGCATTTATAAATCAACCAATGCTCATTTAATGCTTTATCTCGGCGATCTTTAGAACGAATCGAAATATCACGAAAGTAGACAAGATATTCACGTAGTTTCATGACGATCGACTTTAAGCGTAACATCTTGCTTTTTTCGTAAATCAATTCATTGAAATCAGAGAATTTTTGTAAAACCTGATCGATTTCATTAGCTTCATTTAAACGTTCCGTTTCTTCTAACAGCGCTTTTAACTCATCAAAATCTTCAGAATTCATTTCTTTCATCGCTGTGATCGTAGCTAAAACATCCAAAGACTTTCTGATAGCATAAATCTCATTGGCATCATTGAGTGAGATTCCTCGAACGATGATCCCCACACCACGAACATGGTCAACAAGACCTTCTTCAACAAGCTTTTGTAAGGCATAGCGGATCGGTGTACGGCTGATATTCATCACTTCGGAAAACTCTTTTTCGTTGATTCGTTGGCCAGCAGGGATTTCACCTAGAATAATTGTTTTTCGGAAAGCTTTATAAACAAGTTCTTTCAATGGCTCATTAGCGCTTAAATCTAAATTTTTTCCAACTGCTTCTGATATTGTACTCATCTGATTACTCCTCTTCTGATTAATAGTAGGAAAAATAAATGAATATTTTTATTCTATATTGCTTAAAAAAAGATAAGAAAATCGCACAAATCTTTTTATGAAATGTACGATTTTCAAAGAACAAAAATGGTTATTGTGGAATATACAGCGGCATATGACCAGTCAAGATGATCGTTACAACAAAGATAACGAAAATGCCCAACGCCCATTTAGCTGATTCTTTTTGCCATTGCCCCATATCTAAACCTGTTAAACGAAGTAATAGATAGATGAAAGCAACTAATGGACTTAATAAGTGGAAAGCTTGTCCCATTAATGAAGCCAACGCCATTTGCATATCTGTAAATCCGTAAGCACGTCCAGCTTCTGCTAAAACAGGTAACACACCGAAGTAGAACCCATCATTTGAAATAAAGAAAGTACCAGGAGCTGAAATCAAGGCAATCACTAAGCCCCAAAAACCGGCTAATTGATTTGGAATGATTTTTGTGAAACTTTGAGCTAATGCATCTGCCATACCAGTCCCTTGGAAAAGACCCATGAAGACACCCGCTGCAAAAACTAGAATAACAACTTGAACCGCATCGCCGCCATTTGCTCCAATCCGTTTTGATTGGTCTTTTAAGACAGGATAATTAACCATTAAAGCAATTACAGTACCAGTTAAGAATAAGAACAACGGTGGTAAACCAAGACCAACAAATGAGTCTGTCACTAACAATGCAATCAAGGAAATGGTTAAAATCGCATTGAATAACCAAATTTTAGGTCGACGGATCGCCAATGTTTCTTCGTCTGTAACAGTTGTCATTGCGTCGATTTCTTCATCTGTCAGCTGTTTGATGCCCAGGCGAGCACGTTCTTTTCTACCCATAGAAGGCGCAACGATGAAAATCACATAAAGTAAGGCAAGGATCATACCAGGAATTAGATAAGCCAAAATTTCAGCGCCAACATTCAACACACTCATTGCACGTGCGGTTGGTCCACCCCAAGGGAGTAAGTTCATGATCGTATTTTGCAAAATAACAATGACGGCTAAGTTCATCAATTTCATATCCAGTTTCTTATAGATAGGAATAAAAGCTGAACAACAGATTAATGTCGTCGTCGTGCCATCTCCATTAAGAGAAACAGCAGCCGCAACAACAGCTGTAGCGATCAATACTTTCATCGGATCGCCTTTTGCAATGTGGATCATTTTTTTCGTGATTGGGTCAAATAACCCAGCATCCAGCATAATTGAAAAATAAAGAATGGCAAACAATAACATGATACCAGTGGTGGATGTTGTTTTGATTCCTTCCATAACGAAGTCTCCAATGGAGCCTTCTTTAGAAACACCCGCAAACATTGCAATCAAAGCAAAAATCAGTGGAATCAAAACTAGAGCTGTAAACGGTGACATTTTCTTTTTCATGATGACAAACATGAAGACGATGATCATCACATAAGACAAAACAGTTAATAACATTTTTTTCTCTCCTTCAACACTAAATTCGTTTTCCGAAACAATCGGGCGTCTCTTTGTGGTGTTGGGTCTATAGAAAAATAACAGTAAGGTAGATTTAGAAAGCCCTTTCTTGTTTCGTTTAACATGCTTAGTTTAAGCTAAGAAAGTTTAGATAAATAGACGGAAAGCGGAAAAAGAACACCAAAAAAACACAAATGAGAGCGGTTTCTTAAAGAGATGTTAATAAGATGTTAATAAAACCTTAAATGCTTTGAAACGTTGATATAACAAGGTTTTGATGAGCTTTAAAAGTTTTTGGACAAAGAGGAACAGCGAAAGAACAATTTAAGGTGGATGATTTCATTTTATTGTAATCGTTTTTACCTATAATGAATTCATAAACAGAAAGGATGTGAGTTCATGGGTCTATTTGAACGGCTGTTTAATAAAGAAAAAACAAAAATGAAAACGGATCAGCAACTACTTTCTTCTACTGTAGAGGAAAAAGTTGAGTGGCAAGAAATTGCTGGATATATCCCAGTAGAAAGCACAGAATATCAATTTGTTTCGTTAATTGCAACAGCAATCGCTGCCGGTGATCAACCAGAAAGTGAGTTTGTTATTAAACGCATTTCAAAAAGAAATCCAGAAGCACAATTGGTTTCTGTGATCGCTACCAGTATTGCATCGGCTGATCACGTAGAGAGCCAGTTTGTTATTCAGTCAATAAAGGAGAAAAGAACGAATTAGTTTTTGGATTACTTGATGGGTCGGTTAGTTCTTTAGGGAAAGATATATTTATGAATGAGGCAAAAAGCACCTCAGTTATAATTTCTATTTTTCAGTCGAGGCCGGACGAGCCCATTGTGCGTTTAATCATTATCTAGCTTCGCAGGCTAGCCTTTCGGAAAAAAGATAAAATATAAATGAGGCAAAAAGCACCTCAGTTATATTTTCCTATTTTTCTGTCAAGGCTGGATGAGCCTGCTACACTTTTAATTTTAGGAGGAGAAAAAATGTTACGTAAGTTCAAAATTGCAATTGATGGAAAAGAGTATTTAGTAGAAATGGAAGAGATTGGTGGAGTACCGCAAGCGCCAGTTTCAACACCAGCAGCACCTGTAGTAGAAGCGGCACCAACACCTGCACCAGTTGAGCAAGTAGCGCCGATAGCAAGTGCGCCAGCTGGAAACGATGCGATGTTATCACCGATGCCTGGAACAATCTTGAAAATTTTGGTAAATGTTGGCGATACTGTACAAGAAAATCAACCGTTAATGATTCTTGAAGCTATGAAAATGGAAAATGAAATCGTAGCAGGTAAAGCTGGCATGGTCACAGGAATTCATGTTAAACAAGGCGATATGGTCAATCCGGGAGAACCATTAATTACAATCGGTTAAATAGAAAAAAAGTAGTTTAATTTTAAAAGAGGAAGTGACGTTTGTGGAGACATTAATTGAAGGCGTAGTAGGAATGGGACAGGAGCCTGGTCGCATTGTAATGATGGTGATCGGAGGCATCCTGATGTATTTGGGAATCAAAAAAGAGTATGAACCTACTTTACTCGTTCCGATGGGATTAGGAACAATTTTAGTCAATTTCCCTCATTCAGGTGTCCTAAGTGCGGGCGGAGAAGCTGGCCCGTTTCAAGTGTTGTTTGATATAGGAATTTCAACGGAGTTATTTCCATTGTTACTATTTATCGGTATTGGCGCTATGATCGATTTCGGGCCATTATTGCAAAATCCATTTTTATTGTTGTTCGGTGCAGCGGCTCAATTTGGGATTTTCTTTACGATTATTGCGGCCGTTTTATTAGGCTTTGATTTAAATGATGCGGCTTCTATCGGAATTATCGGAGCAGCAGATGGTCCAACGTCCATCTTCGTTGCGAACACGTTGAATTCGAAATATATGGGTGCAATCATGGTAGCGGCTTATTCTTACATGGCCTTGGTTCCTATTATTCAGCCAGTGGCGATTAAAGCTGTTACAACGAAAAAGGAACGTCAAATTCGCATGACTTACCGTGCTGGCGAAGTATCACAAACAGCGAAGATTTTATTTCCTATCGTGATTACGATTGTCGCTGGATTGGTAGCACCAGTCTCACTTCCACTAGTTGGGTTCTTAATGTTTGGGAACTTACTACGTGAGTGTGGAGTCTTGGATCGTTTATCTGTGACAGCGCAAAATGAGTTGGTAAACCTGATTAGTATCGTACTTGGCTTGGCGATTTCAGTGAAAATGCAGTACGAAGAATTTTTACAAATTGATACCTTAATGGTCATTGGTCTTGGATTAGTTGCCTTTATTATGGATTCAGTGGGTGGTGTCTTATTTGCCAAGTTATTAAATCTATTTAGAAAAGAAAAAATCAATCCAATGATTGGTGCGGCAGGAATTTCAGCATTTCCAATGTCCAGTCGAGTGATTCAAAAAATGGCAACGGATGAAGATCCGCAGAACTTTATTTTAATGCATGCAGCAGGTGCGAATGTATCTGGACAGATCGCGTCTGTTATTGCAGGCGGCTTATTATTGGCACTGCTTGCGTAGAGTTTGATAGAAGAAAAGGAAAGGAGCTTGGCTTATGTCAGCTGATTTACTAAAATCATTGGAGCTTTTGGTTTTTGGATGGGGTGGCGTGTTTGTTGTCATTTTTGTGATTTACTTTGCGTCTGTTATGTTAAGTAAATTATTTCCACCTAAAAAATAGGAAGTGATAAGGAATGAATATCAGAAGAATTTGGCTTGATCGAGATCAGGTAGGAAAACAACAGTGGTCAGATTTTCTGATTAAGGCTGATCTAATACCTGATGATCAGCTAGACTATACCATCGGCATCTACGATCAGGAGAAGCTGATTGGAACCGGATCAATTTTTAGAAATATTTTAAAATGTCTTGCAATTGATACCTCTTATCAAAATGAAAATCTGCTTTCCAAAATTGTTCAAGCCTTACGAGAACGACTTGAGGAAATCGGTTATCAGCATTATTTTTTATATACAAAACCAAAAAACAGCAAGTTGTTTCACTCTTTAGGTTTTACTGAAATTGCGGCAACGACCGAACTGGTTTTTATGGAACAAGGCTTTCCTGATTTTGCAGACTATTTAACAGAACTTAAAAAGCAACAACGTATGACACAAAACAATGCAGCCATTGTAATGAATGCCAATCCATTTACGAATGGTCATTTATATTTAGTGACAGAAGCAGCTAAATGGGCGGAAACAGTTTATCTCTTTGTTTTGTCTGAGGAGCGCTCATTATTTGATGCAAAGACACGTTTTGAACTGGTAAAAGAAGGCGTTAGTCACTTATCAAATGTTGTTGTTTTACCAACAAGAGAATATATGGTATCCAGTGCAACTTTTCCATCATACTTTTTGAAGGATCAGGCAAAAGCTAGTATTGCTCAAGTTCAGGCTGTGCTGGATGCCACTTTATTCAAAGAAAAAATTGCCTCTACTTTGTCAATTTCAGCTAGATTTGTTGGAGAAGAGCCATTTTCAGAAGTAACGGAGATTTACAATCAAGCGATGAAAAAGACCTTTGGTTCAGAGCTGAAACTAGTTATTTTACCAAGAAAAAAAATAGATGAAGAAGCGATCAGCGCTACCAAAGTTCGCGCTTTGATGGAACAGGGAAATTACACAGCGATTAAGCCGCTTGTTCCGCCAAAAACGTTTGAAGAAATAATGAAACAAAAAAATAAGTAACGAGGTGTATATTTTGGAAATCAAACAAAACGCATCTGCTGGTACAACTGAATCAAGCGATATTATGATTACAATTGGAACAAACAGCGGACAAGGAATTCTGATTGAGCTGGACAGTAGTGTTGAAAAACAATTTGGACGTCAAATTCGTGAAAAAATCCAAGAGACTTTAAATAAGTTGTCTGTTACTGATGCGAAGGTTCAGGCAATTGATAAGGGTGCATTGGATTGTACCATTCAAGCTCGAACGGTGGCGGCTGTTTATCGCGCTGCTGGCGAAGAAAATGTAGACTGGCAGGTGTTAAATACATGGAACGTTTAAGAAGAACAATGATGTTTGTGCCTGGAGCCAATGCTTCAATGCTAAGAGATGCAACGTTATATGGTGCTGATTCGTTGATGTTTGACTTAGAGGATGCTGTGTCTTTAAAGGAAAAAGATAGTGCACGTTTACTTGTTTATCATGCTTTGCGGACCTTTGATTATTCGAGTGTGGAAACGGTCGTTCGAATCAATGGCTTAGATACAGTGGGTCGTCAAGATGTGGAAGCAATGGTTTTGGCAGGCGTTGATGTGATTCGTTTACCAAAAACTGAAACGGCTCAAGATATTGTAGACGTGGCAGCGGTTATCACTGAAATGGAAATAAAATATGGGATCAACGTTGGCGCAACAAAAATGATTGCAGCGATCGAATCAGCTGAAGGGGTTTTAAATGCTCGAGAAATCGCGCGTGCAAGTGATCGTTTGATCGGTATTGCGCTTGGTGCAGAAGATTATGTAACAAATATGAAAACACACCGCTATCCAGATGGACAAGAATTATTTTTTGCTCGCAGTTTCATTTTACACTCAGCTAGAGCCGCTGGAATTGCAGCAATCGATACAGTCTATTCAAATGTTGATAATACAGATGGCTTCTTAGCGGAAGTTGAGCTGATCAAGCAATTAGGTTTTGATGGTAAATCTGTCATTAATCCACGTCAAATACCATTAGTAAACAGTGTCTATGAACCAACTGAAAAAGAAATTCAAAATGCGAAAGAGGTTATCTGGGGAATTCGTGAAGCAGAAGCTAAAGGTTCAGGCGTAATTTCAGTAAATGGAAAAATGGTCGATAAACCAATCGTTGAACGAGCAGAGCGAGTGATTGCTTTAGCCATTGCAGCAAAATTAATTTCTGAGGAGGAAGTCTAAAATGAAAAATAACGTAGGCAAAGAAATTCCAGATAATTATGCTGAACAATATGGTTTATTTAAAGGTGAGCTAACGAACATTCATGAATACAAAGAGGCCAGCCGTACAATCAATCCAGTCAGACCAAGAGATACAAAGCTATTAGGTAGCTTAAGAGAAGCAATTGAAAAAACAGGATTAAAAGATGGCATGACAATTTCTTTCCATCATCATTTTAGAGAAGGCGATTTTGTGATGAACATGGTGTTAGATGAGATTGCAGCTTTAGGGATCAAAAATCTATCGATCGCACCTAGCTCGATCGCCAATGTTCATGAACCATTGATCAATCATATCAAAAATGGTGTGGTCACAAATATTACTTCTAGTGGGTTACGTGATAAAGTTGGCGCTGCGATTTCTGAAGGAATCATGGAAAATCCTGTTGTCATCCGTTCGCATGGTGGTCGTGCCAGAGCGATTGCTGCAGGCGATATCCATATTGATGTGGCTTTTCTTGGCGCACCAAGTTCAGACGCTTATGGCAATGTAAATGGGACTAAAGGCAAGGCAACATGTGGTTCTTTAGGGTATGCCATGATTGATGCCAAATATGCAGATCAAGTCGTGATCATCACAGATAGTTTGATGCCTTATCCAAACACACCAATCAGTATCCCACAAACCGATGTGGATTTTGTCGTAGAAGTTGAAGCGATCGGTGATCCTGATGGGATAGCTAAAGGGGCGACTCGATTTACCAAAAATCCGAAAGAACTATTGATTGCAGAATACGCCGCTAAAGTAATCACACATTCGCCGTATTATAAAAATGGTTTTTCTTTCCAAACAGGAACTGGTGGAGCAGCCTTAGCTGTTTCGAGATTTTTGAAGGAAGCCATGATTAAAGATGGCATTACCGCTAGTTTTGCTTTAGGTGGTATTACAAATGCAATGGTTGAATTATTAGAAGAAGGACTCGTTAAAAAAATCATCGATGTTCAAGATTTTGATCATCCCTCTGCGGTTTCTTTAGGCAAGAATGAGAACCACTACGAAATTGATGCAAATATGTATGCTTCACCTTTAAGCAAAGGTTCTGTCATCAATCAGTTAGATACAGCGATTCTTTCTGCGTTAGAAATTGATACAAATTTTAATGTGAACGTTATTACAGGATCAGATGGCGTGATTCGCGGCGCGTCTGGCGGACATTCAGATACAAGTGCGGCTTGTAAAATGAGTTTGGTGATTGCACCATTGATTAGAGGAAGAATTCCAACAATCGTTGAAGAAGTTAATACAGTGGTAACTCCTGGTAGCAGCATTGATGTTGTTGTGACAGAAGTGGGGATTGCGATTAATCCAGAACGTCAAGACCTAGTAGAACATTTTAAAGCGTTAGATGTTCCGCAATTAACAATGAAAGAACTGCAAGAAAAAGCCTATAGCATCGTAGATCGGCCAGATGCCATCCAATATGGTGATAAAGTCGTTGCATTGATCGAATATCGTGATGGTTCAATTATCGATGTGGTCAAAAATGTCTAAAACCCATTTAAAGGGAGAAACAATTACACTGATAGACATGCTGAACGCTCGAGAAAAACGGGCAACGATTCAGCGAGAACTTTTACGAAAGCATCCTACGTGCACTTTATTAAGCGCTACGATGAATATTCCAGGACCTGTAAAGACGAACGAGCGGCTAAGACATGCTTTTTTAACTGTCATTAAAGAGATCACTCCTCTTTTTCCTCCTGAAAAAATAGTTGCTCGCAAACACCGAGAGTTGAAAACAGGTTCGGAATACTATCTAGTCCTTAATGAAACACCAAAAGAGCTGAAGAAAAAACTAATTGAAATTGAAGAAACGCATCTCTACGGTCGTTTGATGGATTTAGATGTCGTTTATCTAAAAGATCAACTCTTATGTTCTGTCAGTCGTACCGAACTAAATCACAAACCTAGAACTTGTTTTATTTGTGAAGAAGAAGCAAAAGTGTGCGGTAGACAAAGACGCCACAGCGTAGAAGAAATGCAAGAAACAATAGCCAACTTATTGAGAAAGGAAGGATGAAATGACAAAAGAAATCCTTTTTACTGAAACTGTACTGCGTGACGGGCAACAAAGCCAAATTGCTACACGTATGCCGACAAGTGATATGCTGCCGATTATTCAAACTTTGGATGAAGCAGGCTATCATGCTTTAGAAATGTGGGGCGGGGCTACGTTTGATGCTTGTATTCGTTTCTTGAATGAAGATCCTTGGGAACGACTAAGAGCAATTCGAAAAGCGGTTAAAAATACAAAGCTACAAATGCTGTTACGCGGACAAAATTTACTTGGTTATAAAAATTATGCGGATGATGTTGTAGAAGCGTTTGTCCAAAAATCAATCGAAAATGGTATTGATATTATTCGTGTTTTTGATGCGTTAAATGATACAAGGAATTTACAAACGTCAATTGAAGCAACGAAAAAATTTGGTGGACACTGCCAACCAGCCATTTCATATACGACCAGTGATTTTCACACGATCGATTATTTTGTCGGATTAACGACAGAACTTGAAAAAATGGGGGCAGATTCCATCTGCATCAAAGATATGGCAGGGATTCTGACACCTGACGATGCCTATCGTTTAGTTACCGAAATCAAGTGTAAAATCCAAGTGCCTTTAGAAGTTCATACACACGCGACTAGCGGTATTTCTGAGATGACTTATTTGAAAGCTGTCGAAGCTGGTGCAGATATTATTGATACAGCTATTTCATCATTTTCCGGAGGAACTAGTCAACCAGCTACTGAATCAATGGCACTTGCTTTAGAAAATTTAGGCTATAACACTCATTTAGATATGAAAAAAGTAGCAGAAGCGGCTGACTATTTTAACCCGATTCGCGATAAATTTAGAGAAGAAGGCTTATTGAATCCTAAAGTAAAAGATACAGAACCAAAAACGTTGATTTATAAAGTGCCTGGCGGAATGTTATCCAATTTATTAAGTCAATTGACCGAACAAGGACTAGCAGATAAATACGAAGAGGTTCTAAGAGAAGTACCAAAAGTTCGTGCGGATCTTGGTTATCCTCCACTTGTAACACCATTATCCCAGATGGTAGGAACTCAAGCAGTAATGAACGTGATCAGCGGTGAACGATACAAAATGGTTCCAAAAGAAATCAAGGATTATGTTAAAGGATTATATGGCAAACCACCCGTTGCTATTTCCGAAGAAATGACGAAATTGATTATTGGCGAAGAAGAAGTAATTACCATTAGACCAGCAGATCTATTAACACCAGAGCTGCCTATATACAAAAAAGAAATTGAAGCGTATGCAAAATCAACTGAAGATGTATTGATGTATGCGTTATTCCCGCAACAAGGAAAAGATTTCTTAGGAAGAAGAGAAGATCGCTTTTATGATGTCCCAATACAAGAGGTGAGCGTTACCTTAGATATTTGATGAATAGAAAATAGTTTACTTTCAAAGTGAGCTTTTGAAAAGAAGTCGTTTAGAGAGTAATGTCGTAATAGACAAACGATCCGCTTTTTATACAGCTCACCCTTTATTCTGATCGAGAGTCCGGAACAAAACTGATATTTAGTTTTGTTCCGGACTCTCGATTTTTATTTAGTTTATATAAATTGATTTTTGATAAAGCATGACTGTTTCTTCGTGGTTAGGCCTCAAAGCTACTTTTTGAGTACCTAGCAAATGAAACGCATTTTTGTCATAAAACTGATAGGAACATGTTGTATCCGTAAATAATTCAAACTGTTTAACTCCTGAACTTTGGTAGTGCTCGATTGTTTTTTTCATTAATTTTTTACCGATGCCCTGCCCTTGATGAGCAGATGATACTGCAAAGAGGCTAACTTCGTTCGTCAGTTTTCCAGTATTTTTTGTTAAAATAGGATAGGCCTTTGTCAAATTAAAATAATCTTTAAAATATTGTCGTGCTTCTTTACCTAAGAAAGGAAGGACAAAAGCCTGTCGAATTAATTTCATACTGTAGTAAAGGAAATTTAACAAGTTAAACTGAGTCTTTGTCTTGCCGATAATCAATCCGACAATTTTATGATCCGAAATAGCATAAAAGGCAAAATCGTTTGTCATGTTCAAAAAAGTAATAAATAACTTGAGTGTTTTATCATGATCCGCCTGAATTGGCATGCGCTGAGATAGATTCCAGCTATCACTAATGAGTGCGATAACCTCTTTTTCTTGTTTTTTATCTAGTTGGTCGATTGTAATAATTTCCATAGATTCATCCCCTTTGGTTGTGCTATCATAAAACTAGCATTAAACCTTGGTTGAGGGTCAAGCTAAAATTGAGATTAAAAAGGAGAAAAAAATGTCCTATTCTTTAGACGAAGTTTCACGTTTAACAAAGTTGACAAAAAGTTCCATTCGCTATTATGATACACACAATATTATCACGATAAAAAGAAGTGATAAAGGATATCGCGAGTTTTCAGAAGATGACCTGGTCGTGCTTCACTATATTGCTTTTATGAAAAAGAGTAAATTTACCTTAAAAGAAATTGCGATCATCGTCAAAGCGTTATATAGAGATGACTACGAGGATTCAACGATGGCAATCCAGAGGCAGCTTCAATTAAAATTAATTGATTTGAAGGCACAGTTTATTAGTTTACAAAAGAATATTCTCTTGATTGAAACGATTCAGCCATCTATAAACAAGGTGCGAACACCAAAAGATGAACGAGAAATACTAGATAGAATTTCAGAATTGATGAGTGACTAGAGCGTTCGATTTGTTAGAGTATGAAGGTCTTTTAAGTAGTCTTTTCTGCTAGTGGACTATCAACTTTTTTCTGGATATCACCTAAAATAAAAATTATAAATCAGCATAAGTCAACTGCTTCGTATGACTTTGAAGCAATAACTCCTTCGCTTCAGAGCTAATCGCCATCGCCACTTCTTTTGTTCTGGGAATGGTCAAACTAGATGTTTTCAAAATGAAATCATCTAGGTATCCAGGATGTAGAATCAGCATATCCACACCATCTTCATGAGGATGACTCACTATTTTTTTCAAGCTCTCAAAAGGGTTATATGACGGAAGCATGCTATCCATTGAGACGTAGACTTTTGTTTGATTAACCTGCATAGAGCCACCCTCAAAGGAAAATCCTGAAAACTTCAGCTGGTATTTTTCAGCAATCATTTGGAGGCCTTTAACGACGTTAGGACTTTCAACTGCATGGCCTTCAAAATATTGTGGCTGCTGTCCAGTTAATTCCACAAATTTGTGATACTGGGCTTCAATTTCAAGTAAGACTTCCTCTAAAACAACAAAGTCTTCTTTCGCTTGACGGTATTCTTTTGAAGGTTTAAAATACCCATCTGCTGTTGTAATGCTAGGAATTAATTTGGGGTCTGTCAGTGGCTTTCCTACACAAATATTGGTATGACATCCGTAACAAACGGTTTCATTTTTTAATAAAGCCAGTCCATGCTCGCTGGCAGGCATATTTACCATCACTCCTACATTGTTGACGACACCATCAATCACTGATTTCGCAATCCCATAATTGACTGCTTCGGAATAGCCTAAATCATCTGCTCGTATTAAAATACTCATTTATTCCACCTGTCCTTTCGTTTCAACACCTACAAAGTAAGTGATAGCCGCTGCAACTACAATTGCAATAATACCACTAATGATGCCGTTGATTAAGTTTGTTGTAGAGCCCCCTGCATAACTGCTTAGTGCTAAAAAGTTTGCAACGGGCACCAATGCATAAGCTGTCACCCCAGTTAGAGAAGCGTAAACTGCCCCAGCAAAGCCACCTGCCATTAGTCCTAAAAATGGACGTTTGTATTTTACTGCTACTCCGTAGACACCTGGTTCAGTAACTCCGCCAATAATTCCCGCAATCACATAGCTCCAAGCTAAATTCTTTTCCTCTTTATTCTTAATTCGTAAGGCTGCTCCAATACACATACCAGTTACTGCCATACTAGCTGCTACAGCACCTAATGTGACAAAATTATCAGACCCATTTGAGGCAAATAGCATGAACATGGTTGTAATCATTAATAAATGCATCCCAGTCATGACTAAAAACTGCCATAAAGCGCCTATTAAACCAATGGCAATTAAATGGGCAATTCCACCTAAGTTTCCAAATGCTAGAATCCCTTCAGAAATATATTGACCAATAAAGTTTCCTGCAGGTCCAAGAACGACTAGTGTTAATGGAATCATAATGGCAATCGTAAAGGTAGGTGCAAAAATAGTTTTTAATGAGTTAGGTAAATAAGTTTTAAAGAATTTCTCAACATAAGACATTACCCACACAGCTAAGATAATAGGGATGACTGTACTTGAATAGACCTGTGCTTGTGCTGGAATACCATAGACTGTGAAAGGGAGTCCATCTGTTGCAATTTGCACAAGAGTCGGGTGAATCATAATCCCTCCTAAAAGCATTGCAACAACGGTTGTCGTTTTAAATTTGACAGATGCAGTATAGGCGATAAAAATAGGGAAGAAATAAAAACCAGCATCACCCACAAAAGTCAGTAAAGTATATAAATCTGATTTTTCGGTTAAGATATTTAACATGCCCGGTCCAAATATGGCAACCACCATTTTGAACATAGAAGCGGCAACTAAAAGCGGGATTAAAGGGGTTAAACAGCCTGCTAAAGCATCAAGAATATTGTTTCCTAAACGTTTAAAGGTCAGCTTTTCTTTTGGTTTATCAAGATTTTCCTGAATTGGACTACTATTACTAAAGCCGCCAAGTGTACAGATACTAGCATAAACTTGGTCTACAGTTTGCCCAATGATAATTTGTAATTGTCCACCAGAATGGGCGACACCTAATACGCCTGGAATCGTTTTTAGCTCCTCATCTTTTGGTAAGCTGCTGTCTTTTATATTAAAACGCAATCTTGTCATGCAGTGGGTGACATATGAAACGTTGTCCTTGCCCCCAACACCTGCTAAAATTTGTTTTGCTAATTCATTAAATTGTTTTTCTTTTTCCATCATTATTCTCCTCATTGTGTATTTTTTACGATACGATTGATATGAATCATGAGATAGAGTAGCTCATCTTCTGTGCTCTCTATTCCTAAAGCTTGATAAATGAGGGTGGCGATTGAAGTCGCGCAAGCATAAATGCTAGGAAGTGTGTCTTTCATGGTGCGAAATAGGGTATCATTGCTATCTACAAACTGCTCTTCCTTTTGAATTCTTTTGATGTAATAACGTAAGTGCATTACAAATCGATTGTAATGGAATTCTTCTCTATTCAATGTGAGTTGAAACTGATTTTCAATTATTTCAGAGCTTAATCCAATGAGTTCTTCCACATTCGGCTCATCCTCATCTATTGCTATTTCTTCCTGTGCATTGACAAAGTGCATGGCGATTGTTGTAATTTCAGATTCAGGTAAAGTAATCAACAAACGTTTTTGAACCAGCTGCACAGTATATCTGCCCAATTGAGTTTCGCGAGGATAGAGTTGCTGAATATCATAGGAAAAAATTAATTTTAAATCTTTGAAATTTTTCATCCTAGTAATCGCAAAATGTAAATGATCGGCTAAACTAAATACCATATTCGGGTTTAATGTTTTATGAAGCTCAAACTGAGCCGTTTTAACAATTTCAGCACTAATTTCTAAAATATCTTGTGGAATTTCCATGAGTAACTGATGATAATGTGCATTTAATTGGTAAAAGGTCATCGAAATCTTGCTTAAATCTGTTAACTCATAAGGCATTTTGGGAAAACCAATGCCAACTCATAAGGCATTTTGGGAAAACCAATGCCGTTTCCAAATGCAACCAATTCATGTCCATTTGCGTCTAGACAAACAGCAACATTATTGTTTATTTTTTTGATTATTTTCATAATAAACATCTTGATTAACGTGTAATCATAATCCTCCTTCCTTTTTTTCTAAACAAAAAAACTCTATTTGGGCATACTAAACCAAAGAATAATCACCTCATTCTTATGGTAATGCCTCCAAAAAGAGTTACAATCCATGTTCTATTTTATTGGGTAAAGTATATCATATGAAACAAGCGCTTTCAATAGTAGGAAGTAAATACTTTGCTATTTCCTTTTTTGAAAGAAAAATGGGTGTATATATGATGTGTTCGCTGGTTAACCTTTTTTCAAAGACAAGAATAGTATAGAGGAAGCGAATAGTGAGTTAGGCTAAGCTTGCATCAAATCATGCAATAAATGATAGACAAGTGGAAATAATCTGAAGCCGTCCTCTGCTAAAAAATGTCTGCCTCACTCTGGTTGAATAAAAAATGATGACTTGTTTTCTTTTCATAAGAGGTGGGCAATTAAACCAATAAATAGGGAATTGCAAGATGATTTGGTCATAGGCTTCTATCAACTGTTGCACTTTTTAAACATCAATTTTTCTATGGTTGGAGGTGAATAACATTCAACGTTTCATATAAAAACCTCCATAGATATCACCAAAGCTAAAATATCGTTTATCTAAAAAAGGTGAAACGCTGATGCTCATCTTAAATATGATGTGTGATTTTGGAAAAAAATAAAGATGACCATGGACTGATAAATGAGAAGCGTTAAAGATGTAGGCTTTATTGCCTCAGCAAGAAGCAATGCTGTATTAGATAGTTGATTGCAATAAAATTTGAAGACAGGTCCGTTCAACAAGTGCTTTTTTATTCTAAAGAATTTCTTAACAAAAATAAAAAAAATTGTCTTACATGAAAGCGGTAAAAATGATATTAAATTACCAGAAAATAACTCAACAAATGTCATTTAGGATAGAACGAAATACTTCTTTTTTTAGATGGGGTATAAATTAGAAAAAAATGTGATTTCTATGCAAAAACGCTAATTTCCAGTGGGTTTTAAGTGCTTATAACCACATATAAACCATTATATTGGCGATTTTATAATGTGACAAACATCTGACATTAATGTGTTAGTTAATATGACTTTTCTCATTTTTTTGAAGGTTTACATTTACATATAATGCCGTTATAATGGCTAGAATCAGGTCTATAGTAAAAGGAAGCCTTGCTGATTATTTGACCTTGTACATATATAAATCTGTGAGCTAGTTTTTCGGAAAAAAGATAAAATACGATTGTGGCAAAAAGTGTCACAAACATATTTTTCTATTTTCCTGTCAGAGCTGTACGAGCCTGCTACGCTTTTGCTGTTATCTAGCTGCACAAATCAATCCTTAGGAAAATAGATAAATTGTCAGTGAAACAAAGAACGTTTCAAAGTCAATTTCCTAATTTTCGACAGGATTAACCGATTTGTTCCGCTTTTGCTTTGAAACACAGCGAAAGAAATGAACTGATGTTGAAAAGTACAAGGTGAAGCAAAGCGGAACGTTGTTACCATATGTTATCCGGCTGCACAGGCTAACCTTTCGGGAAAAAGATAAAAATAGAATGAGACAAAAAGCGTCTCAGTCGATTTTTCCTATTTTCCTGTCAAGGTTGAACGAGCCTGTTCCGCTTTTAATGTTATCTAGCTGCACAAATCAATCCTTAGGAAAATAGATAAATTGTCAGTGAAACAAAGAACGTTTCAGAGCCAATTTCCTAATTTTCTACAGGATTAACCGATTTGTTCCACTTTTGCTTTGAAACACAGTGAAAGAAATGAACTGATGTTGAAAAGTACAAGGTGAAGCAAAGCGGAACGTTGTTACCGATATCTTATCTAGCTACGCAGGCTAGCTCTTCGGAAAAAAGATAAAATATGATTGTGGCAAAGAGCGCCACCCTCCTATTTTCCTATTTTTCTGTCAGAGCTGAACGAGCCTGCTACGCTTTTAATGCTATCTAGCTGCACAAATCAATCCTTAGGAAAATAGATAAATTGTCAGTGAAACAAAGAACGTTTCAAAGCCAATTTCCTAATTTTCGACAGGATTAACCGATTTGTTCCGCTTTTAAATTAGGAGGGATGTTTTTGATTATGAGTAAGCAATCTTCAGAAAAAGTTTTTGAAATCAAGGATCAGAAGTATCAGTATTATTCACTAGCTTCATTAGAAACAGAACAACATCAGTTCGTTTCAACGTTACCATTTAGTATTCGTGTACTGCTGGAATCGTTATTGCGGCAGGAAAATGGTGTCGGGATCACGCAAGAACATATTGAAAATTTAGCTCAATGGTCTTCAGATCATGAGAATCAAGGGGAGGTGCCTTTTAAGCCTGCTCGAGTGATCCTGCAAGATTTTACAGGTGTTCCAGCCGTTGTTGATTTGGCGTCGTTACGAAAAACGATTGCTGATTTTGGTGGAGATCCTAGGACAATCAATCCCGAAGTTCCTGTTGATTTAGTTGTTGACCATTCCGTTCAAGTAGATGTAGCTGGAGTCAAACAAGCGCTGCAGTTAAATATGAAAATGGAGTTTCAACGCAATCAAGAGCGTTATCGTTTTTTAAGTTGGGCTCAAAAAGTCTTTGATAATTATCGTGTTGTCCCACCTGCAACAGGGATTGTTCATCAAGTCAATATTGAATATCTAGCTTCTGTTGTGACACAAAAAAAACTAGAGGATGGTACAATCTTGCTCTATCCTGATACATTAGTTGGAACCGATTCTCATACGACAATGGTCAATGGATTAGGCGTTTTAGGTTGGGGCGTTGGCGGAATTGAAGCCGAGGCGAGTATGCTTGGCGAACCATCATATTTTCCAATTCCAGAAGTTGTCGGTGTCCGTTTTATCAATGAATTATCCCAAGGTGCAACGGCAACAGATTTAGCTTTAAAAGTCACACAAGTATTAAGAAAACAAAAAGTTGTCGGGAAATTTGTAGAATTTTTTGGTGCAGGTTTAGCCAGTTTGAGTTTGGCTGATCGAGCAACGGTCGCCAATATGGCACCTGAATATGGCGCAACTTGCGGCTTCTTCCCTGTAGATGATGAGACAATTCGTTATTTGCGACTAACAGGAAGGGAAGAAGAAGCGGTAGAGATTACAGAACGCTATTTAAAAGAAAATCAATTATTTTACAATCCTTTAAATGATTTAGAGCCGAATTATACCAAAGTTATCGAAATCGATTTAAGTTTGATCGAGGCAAATCTGGCAGGACCAAAAAGACCACAGGATCTTGTTCCTTTATCAGAAATGAAAAGAGCCTTTGAGCAAGTAATGAATGCACCAGAAGGCTTACAAGGATATGGATTGTCTGAGAAACAGCAGAATCAACGTGTTGCTTTAGATTTAGAGGGCGTTCGTCATGAATTAAAGCCAGGGGCAGTCGCAATTGCAGCGATCACCTCGTGCACGAATACCTCGAATCCATTTGTTATGTTAAGTGCAGGGTTAGTTGCCAAAAAGGCCGCTCAGCTTGGGTTAAACGTACCAAATTATGTAAAAACCTCTTTAGCACCAGGTTCAAAGGTTGTAACAGCCTATTTAGAAAAGGCTGGATTGCTACCTTATTTAGAACAATTAGGCTTTCATTTAGTTGGCTATGGCTGTACAACGTGCATTGGTAATTCAGGTGCACTAAAACCAGAAGTCGAAGCAGCTATCAAAGAAAATGATCTCTTAACTGCAGGTGTTTTAAGCGGAAACCGTAACTTTGAGGGGCGTATCCATCCTTTAGTTAAAGCCAATTATTTAGCTTCACCGCCACTCGTTGTTTTATATGCATTAGCTGGAACCGTAGATATTGATGTATTACATGAACCAATTGGGTTTGGTGAAAATGGTATTCCAGTTTACTTCAATGATTTATGGCCAACTCGTGATGAAATTCAAGCGTTGATCGATGAATGTGTGACACCTGAACTGTATAAACAAGAATATGCAAGAGTCTTTAGCGACAATGAAGAATGGAATAGCATTGAAACTGATGCAGAGCCTTTGTATGGTTGGGAAGAAGCATCTACTTACATTGCTAATCCACCTTATTTTTCAGGGATGACCAAAGAAAGAAAACCGAGAAAACCTTTAAAACAACTAGCTGTACTAGCCAAATTTGGCGATTCAGTGACAACCGATCACATTTCTCCTGCTGGGAGCATCCAAAAAAATAGCCCAGCAGGTCAATATTTGGTAGAACGAGGCGTTCCAGTTCGTGAATTTAACTCATATGGTGCCAGACGTGGTCATCATGAAGTGATGATGCGAGGAACGCTAGCCAATATTCGGATTCGCAACCAGTTAGTGCCCGATGTAGAAGGTGGGTATACTATTTTTATACCAACACAAGAAAAGATGGCTATCTATGATGCAGCGATGAATTATCAAAAGCAAAACACAAAGCTAGTGATTTTAGCAGGGGATGATTATGGAATGGGATCATCCCGAGACTGGGCAGCTAAAGGTGTTCAACTTTTAGGGGTCGAGGCTGTGATTGCTAAAAGTTATGAACGGATCCACCGTTCTAATTTAGTGATGATGGGTGTCTTACCCTTACAATTCAAATCAGGTGAAGATGCAGACAGTTTAGGACTAACTGGCACTGAGTTATTTGATATTGCAATCGATGAAACAAAAGGTATTTTGGATACGGTGGCTGTTACAGCAACAAAAGCGAATGGAGAAATTATTCAGTTTGAAACAATCCTTCGTTTTGATTCGGCTGTTGACATTACCTATTATCAGCATGGTGGAATCTTACCAATGGTGATTCGTAAGAAACTTCAACGTTAGTTTAGGCTAAGAAAAAATGAGATATAACGACATGAAGGTTGTTATCTTACTTCACTCTAACTATATGAGCCTGCTTCGCTTCTTGCTTTGAAGCATGCCAAGAAATACAACAAAGTCATGAGTTGATATTGATTGGTGCAAAGTGTAGCGGAACGTTGTTACCGTATGTTATCTAGCTACGCGGGCTAACTCCTTGGGAAAAAGATAAAAATAGTTTGTGATAAAAAGCACCACAATCGATTTTTCCTATTTTCCAGTCGGAGTTAAATGAGCCTGCTTCGCTTTTAATGTTATCTAGCTACGCGGGCTAGCTTCTCGGAAAAAAGATAAAAACTAAATAAGGCAAAAAGCGCCTCAGTTAGTTTTTCCTATTTTTCAGTCGAAGCTAAACGAGCCCGCTTCGCTTTTACTGTAATCTAGCTGCACGGGCTAGTCTCTCGGAAAAAAGATAAAAACTAAATAAGGCAAAAAGCGCCTCAGTTAGTTTTTCCTATTTTCCAGTCGGAGTTAAATGAGCCTGCTTCGTTTTTACTGTTATCTAGCTACGCGGGCTAGTCTCTCGGAAAAAAGATAAAAACTAAATAAGGCAAAAAGTGCCTCAGTTAGTTTTTCCTATTTTTCAGTCGAAGCTAAACGAGCCCGCTTCGCTTTTACTGTTATCTAGCTACATGGGCTAGTCTCTCGGAAAAAAGATAAATTATGAATGAGATAAAAAGCACCTCAGTCGTAATTTCCTATTTTTCAGTCGAGACTGAACGAGCCCATTCCGCTTTTAGATTAAGGAGGAATTGGATGGAGATTCACAAAGGTTTAGAAGGTGTAGTCGTATCTGAAACTAGAATCAGTTCGATTGTAGAAAATCAACTGCTTTTTGCAGGTTTTAATATTGATGATTTAGTTGCTGAGAATGTTCAATTTGAAGAAGTGATTTATCTATTATGGTATTTAAAAATACCGACAAAACAAGAGTTGATAAAATTTAAGCAAGAATTATCTATACAAATGCCAATATCTGATACCATCATTACGTGTTTAAAGATACAAACTCGCCAGAACCTTCACCCGATGAGTGTGTTACGGTCAACGATTTCATTATTAGGCGTGTTTGATCCAAATGCTGAAGCAACAGATGAGATTTCAGCCTATCAGCAAAGCATTTCTTTACAAGCAAAAATGCCGACGATCATTGCAGCGTATGCGCGTTTAAGAAAGGGACTGGATCCAATTCCTCCGCGAAGTGACTTGTCAATGGCGGCTAATTTTCTTTATATGTTGACTGGAGTTGAAGCAGATCAAGTACAAATAGCGGCCATGAATCAAGCGTTAGTTTTACATGCAGATCATGATTTAAATGCCAGTACTTTTACGGCTCGAGTCTGTGCTTCAACCTTGTCAGACGTTTATTCATGTATTACAGCTGCAATTGGTTCTTTAAAAGGACCTCTTCATGGTGGCGCCAACGAAAAAGTATTTGATATGTTAAAAGAAATTGATTCTGAAAATCTAAATGTAGCAGACTATCTAAATCAAAAATTAGATCGCAAAGAAAAAGTCATGGGCTTTGGTCATCGTGTATATAAAACTGAAGACCCAAGAAAAAAGCATTTGAAAAAATTGGCAAAAGAGCTAACGGGGATCACACAAAAAGAACAGTGGTATTTTTTATCTTGCCAAGTAGAGCGCTATTTAAAAGAGACTAAAGGCTTGATCCCAAATGTCGATTTTTATTCTGCAACAGTTTACCATTGTCTGGATATTGATAGTGACTTGTTTACATTGATTTTTGCTATGAGTCGAGTTGCTGGCTGGTTAGGTCATATTGATGAACAGAAAAAAGAAGACTGCTTAATTCGACCGCGCTCACATTATATTGGTCCTAAACAGCTAAAATATAGTGACTTGAATACTACATTACATTCGGGAGGCATGGAAGCATGAAACATGGGGAGAAAATTGTGTTGGAAAATGGCAAATTAGTTGTTCCTGATCGTCCAATCATCCCATTTATTGAAGGTGACGGAATCGGACCAGAAATTTGGCGGGCAGCTAAAAATGTCTTTGATATGGCTATAAACAAAGCTTATAAAGGAAAACGGGAAGTAATCTGGCAAGAAGTTTTGGCAGGAGAGAAAGCGTTTAATGAAACCAAAAGTTGGTTACCAGATGAAACATTAGAAACGATCAAAACCCATCTTGTAGCAATCAAAGGTCCATTAACGACTCCGATTGGTGGAGGATTTCGTTCATTGAATGTGGCATTGCGGCAAGAATTAGATTTATATATTTGCTATCGACCAGTCCGTTATTTTGAAGGTGTTCCATCACCGTTAAAGCATCCGGAAAAGACAGATATGATGATTTTTAGAGAAAATACAGAAGATATCTATGCGGGGATCGAGTTTCCAGCGCAAAGCGTAGAAGCCGAAAAGCTGATCACCTATTTAAAAACAGAGTTTGGTGTCAACAAGATTCGCTTTCCAGAATCATCGGCAATTGGGATCAAGCCCGTTTCTAAAGAAGGAACTGAGCGTTTAGTTCGAGGAGCGATTGAACATGCATTGAAAAATAAACGAAAATCAGTCACGCTAGTCCACAAAGGAAATATTATGAAATTTACAGAAGGCGGTTTTAAAAACTGGGGCTATGCGTTGGCTACAAATGAGTTTGGCGATAAAGTGTTCACTTGGCAAACTTACTTAGACATCAAAGATAAAGCTGGCAAGGCATCTGCTGATCAACATTTAGCTGAAGCTGAAGCGGCTGGGAAATTGATTATCAAAGACCGGATTGCCGATATTTTTTTACAAGAGATTTTACTGCACCCTGAACATTATGATGTGATTGCAACGTTGAATTTAAATGGAGACTATATTTCAGATGCATTAGCAGCTCAGGTTGGTGGGATCGGGATTGCGCCAGGTGCAAATTTAAACTTAGAAACAGGACATGGAATTTTTGAGGCAACCCACGGAACGGCACCTGAATTTGCCGGCTTAAATCAGCTGAATCCATCATCATTATTGCTTTCCGGTGTACTAATGTTTGATTATTTGGGCTGGGCTGAGGTGAGTCAGTTGATCACGAAGAGTATTGAAGAAGCTTTAGTCAATAAAACTGTAACGAAAGATTTTGCAGACCAAATGGAGGCAACTTTATTAAGTTGTTCAGGTTTTGGAGAAGAGTTAGTCCGACTTATTGAAAATAATTAAAAAGAGGATGGTGCAGGAGTATTTAACTCTTATTTCTTAGAGTTGCTTCTGCTCCCGCCGTTTATCCGAATTCCATACAGCTAGGATGTGACTCGTAGAATTATGTCTCAGCCACTTTTTTTATAACAAAAAAACCTGACGATTAATCGTCAGGTTTTGAAATTACTAAAGTTAAGTTGATTATGCTTTGTTAACGTTAGTAGCTTGAGGACCACGTTGGCCTTCTTCAACGTCGAAAGTCACTGCTTGACCTTCTTCTAAAGTTTTGAATCCGTCGCCTTGGATAGCTGAGAAATGTACGAATACATCGTTACCGTTTTCTGCAGTGATAAATCCAAAACCTTTGTCTGAGTTAAACCATTTTACTGTACCTGTTTCCATAATAAAAATCCTCCTTGTGATATACACATATTTTGCAATTACTTGAAAGGTGAAAATGTGGAAGATGTTTATTTGAAACAGCTACACATATATTACCGAACAAAAACTACACTCTTAATATAGCATATTTTACACCACTTGACCAGTAATATCTCTCTTAAAAATAAAAATTTGTTAAGAAATGAGGATTAATTGTCAAAATAAATTTATTTCTGTTATAGTATAGGAGTATTGAGCGTTAAATATGAAAGTAATGATAGAGTTATATCGTAGAAATCTATTCCGAAGGCGCAGCCTTGGAGCTGCATAGATTTGAAAGTAGGAAGGGTTCAGATTGTTTAGATGAGAATAAGGTTATCCTTACTAATAGATAGTTTTTACATGGTTTTATAGCTAAAAAATATTTAATCCACTTAATTAAAGAGCCACTCAACGTATTTGTTGAGTGGCTCTTGTCCATTGTATGCCTGAACGTTTTAGTAGCGTAGGACAGCTACTATGGTTTTTTCATCAGGAGAAGCTTTTTGGTCTAAAACAAAAACTTTTCCGCCTGTTCTAAGCACATTGTCTGTGACTTTGTTCAAAACTTTTCGACGGTCAAATTCTTCTGTCGACATGTCTGTTGTTTCATTAACAAAATTAGCAGTAGAAATGAAGAAATGAGAGACTTTTCCTTCATCAGATGCTGGTACGATATCAACAAGCTGGTCGACGAATTTTTTGTCTAACAACGAATTGTAAGTTGCAGTTTCAATGGCTTCTAATTCTTCATTGATTTTACGTGCGCCTTTTTCAATCTCTTGGAAAGAAACTTGTGCTGGAGAAAGTGCCACCGAAGCATCCGTTACGAGATAAGGATTTTTTGCGATTTTTTTAAATAATGTTTGATTTTCTGGTAAAGCATATAAGCGAATAGGTAAGTTATCAGCGTTTGTAAATGCGTCTTTTAAGTAATTATCAATCGCTTGATAGTAGTTAGTCCAGTCGATTTTTACTTCTTCATCCTTTGTATTAACACCATGATAAGCAACGCCTTCTTTTGAAGAACCATTGTAACCTGTCCCGCCCTGAATTGAGTAGTTCATACTGCCACCAGTAAGCTCGTCACCTAAAGCGCCGACAAGGTCAGTTGGTGCATCGCTAGGTAAATCGACTTTTTTTACTTGATTATTTTCAACCAAGTAAAGCTGCATAGAGTCACGATTTAAAGTCATTAAATAATAACGATAATTAAATTGATTGTTTTTGATGATACCTAGGAGATAAGGTCGATCGTCAACGTAATATTGATTGTCAACAGGTACATTTAATCGATGAATAAAAATGTCTTTCTCACTAATAATGATCGATACACTTTTTGTAGCATTACGCCAAAATGAAGCATCAGCAAGCAAAGCATCGATTTTGTCTTGAAAAGATGTCCAAGATGAATCAGTATATTTTTTCTCAAAGCGGATTTTCGCAGCCTTAGCAAAATTTTTTAAAGCCAATGAATCCTTTTCGACATCTTGATGAGCGACATGAGTATTTAGAATAAATGTTACAAAGGGACCTTGAACTTCGTCAGAGAATAGAACAGATAAATTGTCTTTTTCTTGATCTAACATAATACATTCCTCCTAATTTAAAAGCGGAACAAATCGGTTAATCCTGTAGAATATTAGTGATTGACAGTAAAACGTTCGTTGTTTCATTGACAGTGTATCTAGTTTTCTAAGGATTGATTTGTAAAGCTAAATAATATATCAGTAACAGTTCATTGGTACTAATAAAAGTGTAGCACAGGCATAAAAATGTTGGAACTAATATGATTTGGAAGAATATAAATAAAAGAAAAACGTAAAAAAACATTCTATGAGTAATTCCTCATAGTTTTTTTATGGAATACAAAATAGTCGTTCATTTTTATTTTAAGTGAGGGTGTTAACATGTCTTCATGCCAATTATCCCGAATTGGTTTTTCATACTTACTCCTACCAAGAGTAAATAACAACCTTCATTTCCACCACAGACGACGGTCGTGGTGGTTTTTTGTTTATACAAAATGAGAGTGACACTAGAATCAGAATAACTGATTTTTAGTGTCACTCTCATTGGTTCGTTTTTTGTATCACAACGCCTCAATAAATCGATTCGTCCGAAACAACCGTGCTTCCAAATTCGTCCCCAATTCAATCGCTGCATGTTGTCCTTTACCGCTAAATTTATATCGAATAGCATCCGCATTTGTTTTAGCAGCGATGTAAGAAACACCAAAATTAGCCTGCATTGTATGAATTAAACGAACATAAAGGGCACTTTCTGATATGCCAAAATGATTCGACAGCTGGGACAAATTCCAGCCTTCCTTTAAAAAGCGGAAGAATACAACGTCAGGTACAAGAATCGCAGACGCCCCAATGTTAGCCTGAAATTCATGCAGCACTTCGTTATAAGAATACTGGAGGCTACGATCTGTATCAGTAAAAACCGTATCATGTTCAGTCATATGGAACAAATAGTGTGTGATTTCATGGCTGATCGTAAAATTCTTTCTTTTTTCACTCATATTTTGATTATAGCCAATCGTGGTCTCTAAAGAGTCTTGAACGATCATACCGGAAATACGATCTCTAGCGACGCCATCAAATGGAAAACTGCGCATTGAAACGCCCTTAGATTTTACGAAATCCCAAAGATAGGAACAGTCATAATTTTCATAACCGATATTATTTGCGACCATCAATGCCGAGATATAATCGTTTATTTTATCTGAAAAACTAAGATATTCATCAATTTGCTCTGTCATCCAATAATCACGCCTTGTCGTCTTGTTTTAATTCTCGTTCACGTTCGATTTCAGATTTTCTAAAACGAAGAAAGCGATCTACTTCATCTTTCAATTCATCCACTTCATTTTTAGACAATCCATCAGTATTCATTCGAAACATAATCTGAGAGGAAAGATTTTCTTCTTGAGTTGTTGCAGAAATACCAGGTATTTCTGATCTTCCAAGTAAGTAGTCAGTAGAAACCTCGAAATAGTCAGCTACTTTTTGAATATTTTCTATTTTCGGAGAAGAAGTATCCCACCGTCTAATTTGTCCATTAGAAATCCCGGTATTTCGCTCAATTTCGGCAAATGTCACTTTTTTCTTGTCAGCAAGTTCTTTGATTCTGTAAGTTAAACTCATGTTTTTCAACCTTTCATAAGCATATATGAAAAAAATATTAGCTTTTAAGCTATTTTTAGTTGACAATTAGCTTTTAAGCTATTAAAATGTTCTTATAAGCTAATTTATCAGTGAATAGTTAGTCAAAAGCTAATCTGGCAGTTTTATTCTAAACTAGAAAACTGCCAAAAGTAGAATAGCGCTTATTTAACTATGCTTATATAATAGCGTAAAAGCTATTATTAGTCAATGGTTTAATCATATCTTAGCTAATTCACTAAATAAGAAGATAAACAAAGGAGAGGATAAAATATGCTATTATTTCCCGAAATCGATCGAAAGAAAACGAAAAAAAAGGTTCATGATTTACTGACGGCCTATCGCACATTAGTGAGAATTGCAGGTGAGAAGCATGCGCCAAAAGTAACGACCGCGTATACATTTGAAATGGATAATACGGAAGACAAATTCTCGCATAAAACTGAAGAAACAGTGGACCGAAGACATCTTGCAGAAGTTGAATTAGAAAAGATAACAGAGGCTTTGAATCAACTGGATACCTATGACAGACAACTGTTATATGATAAATACATGGACCGTAATTTTACAACAAATATCGCAATTTATATGAAACATCATATGAGTGAAAGTAAGTTTTATCGTGAATTAGATAAAGCCTTGATTCGATTTGCTGAGTCTTATGAAAGTGGGGCGCTATTGATAGAAAAGTGACATTTTTATGGGAGAGAAAAGGCAGTTTGGTCCAAAATAAATAAGTTAAAATTTAATTATGTCGCTAGTTAAAAAGTGCTCACGAAAATAAACGCATAAAGCAGTTAGTTTAAACTAGCAGATTAGCAAAGCAATAATAAGTTTGACTAAATAATGGAAAAAGGTGGTAATTATGAAAATGTTTGAGTATTTAGATCGTTTTTTAGTGGATGCAGATCACAAAGCAATTTACGTTTTAGCCTTGATTTGTATTGCTATGATGATTGATTTTTTAAGCGGCAGTTTGGCAGCAAAAATCAATCCCAAAATTAACTTTTTAAGTAAAGTAGGCATTAATGGGATTTTACGAAAAGTGGCAAGTATGGTACTGTTGATGTTCTTTATTCCTTTGGCGCCATTGATCCCAGGCGGAACAGGAGTGGGCTTGATTTATGTATTATACGTGGGGTATCTTTTAATGGAGTTAAAATCAATCTTTGAAAACTATAAAAAAATGGGGATTGGAACTGAACTATTCGAAAATTTTATCAAGAATATCAAAAATGAAAAAGAAGATGACTAACGGTCATTGCCTAATTAAGTAAAAAAATGAAACTGAGTGCAGACTTTCCTGCCGCAGTTTCATTTTTTTACGTGTCTATTTTTTGCTAGCTTTTAATGACCGAAAGAAAGTCAGCCCCAAAGCCGTCAAACATAAAATAAAGGAACCTAAGAAAGTGATTCTCATCCCAAAAATAAAGATATCAGGGCGTTCACTGATAAACGTCGTCACACGTTGACCATAAACGGCACTCATTGCGTTATACAAAATCGTTGTAGCTAAGGCAATTCCTAAAACCATCCCTAAATTGCGGGCAAACGAGTTCATGCTTCCGGCAACGCCTAAATCCTCTTTTGAAACACTACTCATAACAGTCGTATTATTGGGCGATTGGAAAAGTGCATTGCCTAAGCCCATAATGCCTGTCGCTAAAATATAATACCAAAGCGGCGTGCCTTGATTTAAAAACATATACATCAAAGACGTGATCGATAATAAAACCAAACCAGAAAAAGTTAAAAGCTTTGTCCCAATTTTATCTGTTAAAAATCCACTGATAGGAGAGCCTACTACCATCAATAAAGGAAAGACCATCATTAACAATCCAGCCTTACTTGCAGGCAACCCGCGTGCATTTTGTAAATAAAACGGAATCACAACATTGACAAAGAAGTTAGATGAAAAAATCAAGACAGCTGTAATCAAGCTCATCGTAAAAACTTTATTTTTAAAAATAGAAAAAGTGATCAATGGTTGACTGACACGTTTTTCTACTCTAATAAAAATGATAAATGAAAGTAATGCAAAGACGAATAATACTAATGATAAAGCAGCATTAAAACCGATTTCTTGACCAATAAAGATCCCACCAAAGAACGTCATAATAAATACAGCGAACAAACTAAATCCAAGCATATCAACTTTTTTTCCGCTTTTAGTAATATCTTTTGGTAAAAATTTTTCGCCAATCAAAATTGTGATGATCCCAACTGGAACATTGATCCAGAAAATATAAGACCATGAAAACTGAGAAAGAATCAACCCGCCGATTCCAGGCCCTGCAATTGAACCCAGCGAAACGAAAGCGCCGATCGAACCTAATGCGCGGCCGCGTTCTTTAAATGGAAAGACTTCTGTAATGATCCCAGAATTTGCGGCCATCGTCATACTTGAGCCAATTCCTTGAACGATTCGTGCGAACAAAAGAAAGGTCAGCGATTGATTGAAGCCACATAACAGCGAACCGACCGTAAAGATCACGGTGCCGATTCGATAGACTTTAATCTTACCAAAACTATCCCCAATTTTTCCAAACAGTAATAAACAAGCACAGACGATCATCAAATAAATCGAAACGATCCATTCTGATTGATTCATCGGTACATTCATATCTTTTGAAATGGTTGGTAAAGCTATATTGACGATACTGGCATCTAATGTAGACATAAACGTAAACATCGCGACCGAAACCAAAATCCACCAGCGATTTTTTTGTACTTTTGCATTTTCTTGAAAACTATTGATTGTTTCCATTTATCCATCTCCTCAAAAAGTATAAATGATCCGCTATTATCATACTCCTTTTTTGAAAAAAATGTCAGTGAAAAAATCATGAAAATGATTCTATTCATCAAAGTCTCGGGAGAAAGCAAGGAGCTAATCAGTTTATTGTAAAATATAGGGCTATGTGGTTCGTTTTATTTTTTTCTTCTGTTACAATAGGAAGAGAATAACTGTACTAAAATGTGTCATTTTTTGTTATACTTTTTAAGTGAAGTCAAATGGTGAGAAAGTGCCATCTGTCTCAGTAATGATTTAAAGAGTTGTAAAACAGGTTGATTACCCAGGAAAAATAAAATCTTGATCGTTACAATCATGATGGTCGTCGAACAACTGTATGAATGCTCAAGAACATAGATTTTTAATCTAGCTAGACAAACGAAGACTCTCGGAAAATATCTGAATAAACGACGTATGATACAAAGCAAGTCTCATTGTCGATTTTCTGATGCTTAACTAATTAATGGTTTGGACTGCTTTTTATGAGGAGGATATTATGGCTACGAAACATGATCAAATATTAAAATACATTGAAGGGTTACCGATTGGCGACCGCATTTCAGTTCGAAGCATCGCAAAAAATCTTGGGGTCAGTGAAGGAACTGCCTATCGAGCAATCAAGGATGCTGAAAATATCGGTTTGGTTTCAACAATTCAGCGTGTGGGCACGATCCGGATTGAACGAAAATTAAAAAAACATATTGAAAAATTAACATTTGGTGAAGTCGTTCGAATCATCGAAGGAGATGTTTTGGGTGGTTCTGCTGGGCTGGATAAGGTGTTAAATAAATTTGTGATCGGCGCAATGACAGAAAAAGCGATGACACGATATATTACACCAGGTTCCTTGATGATCGTCGGAAATCGTCAAGGTGTTCAGAAATTAGCACTAGAAAATGGTGCTGCTGTTTTGATTACCGGAGGTTTTGATACGGAAGTTGAAATTGCTGAATTAGCTGATGAATTAGAGATGCCAGTGCTAAGAACAACTTATGATACGTTTACCGTAGCTACCATGATCAATCGGGCGTTGAGTGATCAGCTGATCAAAAAAGATATTATGCTAGTCAGCGATATCTATACAACGCTAGAAAAAACAAATTACCTATTTTCGACGAATACGATTGCTGAGTACCAAAAACTTTCGGAAAAGACGCATCATTCACGTTTCCCAGTAGTGAATAAAAGCTTGCGTTTAGTCGGGATCGTCACGGCTAAAGATGTTTTAGGAAAAACAGAGACCTTAACAATGGATAAAGTCATGACCAAAGATCCAATCGTTGTGAAAAAAATGATGAGTGTTGCCAGTGTCAGTCATCAAATGATTTGGGACGGATTGGAAGTAATGCCAGTTGTCGAGGATGATTTATCTTTAGTTGGCTTTGTTTCCAGGCAAGATGTGATGAAGGCGATGCAGTTGGTTCAACGACAACCGCAAATTGCTGATACGATTTCTGATCAAATTTCCGGTGAGGTAATGCCGATCGAAGAAAGTAATAAAGCGAGCGAACCTCAATTTAAATTTTCAGTAACACCTCAAATGGTCAACAGTGTCGGAACGATTTCCTTTGGTGTATTAAGTGAAATAATTGCCAATGTAACACAGCGGACAATGATTACGAATCAAAGAAGAAATGTTCTGATCGAGCAGATGAGTTTGCATTATCTACGTTTGATTCAGTTGGAAAGCGAGTTGAATATTCGTCCAAGAGTTTTAGAAATCGGACGCCGTTCAGCAAAACTGGATATTGAAGTTTATTTGGAGAACGCCCTTGTTGCTAAAGCAATTGTTGTTTGTCAAGTGATGGAGCGTACTTAGGAGGATATAGAATATGGATGTTGTAAAAGATATTTTAACAAAAATCAAAGCATATCAAACGATTATCATTCATCGTCATCAAAGACCTGATCCAGATGCGATTGGTTCACAAGCAGGATTAGCAGAAATTTTGAGGATGAGTTTTCCAGATAAAAATATTTATCAGGTAGGTGGTCCTGTTGAGGGCTTGGAGTTTTTGGCTGAAATGGATGAAGTCTCTGATGAGATGTATCAAAATGCTTTAGTGATTGTCACTGACACAGCTAATTCTCCAAGAATCAGTGATGATCGTTATAATTTAGGCGCAGAATTGATCAAAATCGATCATCATCCAAACGATGACCCTTATGGTGATTTAGTCTGGGTCAATCCCAAGGCAAGCAGCTGTAGTGAGATTATTGCAGACTTTCATCATCTTAATCAAGAGGAGCTGACTATGAATAATAATGCTGCTCGGTTGTTATATGCAGGAATCATTGGTGATACTGGTCGATTTTTGTATCCTGCAACTACACCGCACACGTTAGAGGTAGCAGCTGAGTTAATGACCTATGATTTTAACGCAGCAGCATTAAATCGTGAATTAGAACAAATTCCGATGAGTGTCGCTAAATTAGCTGGCTATGTGTATCAAAATATTAACGTAGATGAGTATGGAGCAGCTTTCGTGATACTGCCTCAATCTTTACTTAATGATTATGGAATCGTTGATTCAGAGACTGCTGCGATCGTGCCATTACCAGGTGTGATCGATGAAGTTTTAGCATGGGGCATATTCGTAGAGCAACCAGAAGGCTATTATCGAGTACGTTTACGTTCAAAAGGACCTGTGATCAATGAGCTAGCTAAAAAACATCACGGAGGCGGTCACCCACTAGCCAGTGGTGCTAATGCTAAAAGCCAAGATGAAATCGATGATATTTATAGTGAGCTTCAGCAGCTGTGTAAAGAATATAAAAAATAACAACTGAAAGCATTTACATTTATCGTGACATCCGTTATACTAAACTTAGTTAAATAGCGGATAGTGATTGTTTAAGACAAGCTAAACCTGATTGTGCCAAATAACTTTATTTGGTGTAGTTAGGTTTTTTTCTTTTTTTTAAAGCAAAAATATCAAGAGACTGTTTAACTAAAAATAAGGAATAGTATGGAGGAAAAATGGTATGAAATTGAAAAAGATGGTTGTTGGTATGGCGTTATTGTCAATGGTTTTAGTTGGGTGTAGCAATGGAACCGCCGAAGAAGAAAAAAAGGCTGATGCGAAAGAAAAAGAGAGTTCAGAAGTAGTGGTTTACCTTGCCCGTCATGGTAAAACAATGTTGAATACAGTGGACCGTTCCCAAGGTTGGATCGATGCCCCATTAACACCAGCTGGGGTTGAAGTAGCAGAACAATTAGGTAAAGGTCTATCTGAGGTTAAATTTGACAAGGTTGTGACGAGTGACAGTGGACGGGCAATTGAGACGGCTGAATTAGTCTTGAAAAATAACGGTCAAGAAAAGCTAACAAAAGAAATGACGAAAGATAAACGTTTAAGAGAATACAACTTTGGTACGTACGAAGGCTTAATGAATGAAGAAATGCTGACAGCTGTTGCCAAAGAACAAGGTAAAACATATGAAGAGTACAACGAATGGATGAAAGAAGTCGGCTTCTATAAAGGAATCATCGAATTCGCTGACGTATTATCTGACTTAGATAAGAAAAATGTTGAAGAAGGCGTGAACTGGCCAGCAGAAGACAGCAAAACTATTGTTGCTCGTTTAACATCCGGTTTGGATGATATTGTCAAAGATGCTGAAAAAGAAGGCGCCAATAATGTCTTAGTCGTTTCTCATGGCATGAGCATTATTACGTTATTAGGTGAATTAGATGCAAACGCAGACTTACCAGATGGTGGCTTAAAAAATGCCAGTGTCTCAAAAGTGACATATAAAGATGGTAAATATACGATCGATAGCGTAAATGATCTTTCTTATGTAGAAAAAGGTAAAGAAAGTAAATAAAGCTATTTTATTTTACTATTTGTAAATATAATAATTCTTTTCTTTCGTTTAGAAGTGCGCTAAAATGAAGTGATAACACTTTAAAAGAGAACGATACGATGAAGGAGAGTTTAAGCTAAATGGAAAATTTACCAAGTTGCCCTGAATGTGGCTCAACATACACTTACGAGGATCGCGGCATGATGATTTGTCCAGAATGCGGACATGAATGGTCAGTAACCGATGCGGCTGAAGATACAGCGGCTGTGATCAAAGATTCAAATGGTAATGTGTTAGCTGATGGTGATAATGTGACAGTGATCAAAGATTTAAAAGTCAAAGGGGCAAGTGGTGCGATCAAACAAGGAACGAAGGTTAAAGGGATTCGTTTAGTACTTGATGCAGCAGATGGTCATAATATCGATTGTAAAGTTGAAGGCTTTGGCCCGATGAAGTTGAAATCTGAGTTTGTGAAGAAGAATTAAAGAGCCCTTGATTTAGTTGGCTCAATTCTAATGATGATGAAAATAAAAGTATCTAAGAGAAAGCGTCAATAGCTATCTCTTAGATACTTTTTATATTGCTTTTTAATGCAAAAATAGTCGAATATTGGTGTTACAGACAAGATAAACGCAGTTTCTTTACACTATTTAATTATTATCCGAAAAAAACTTCTCCATTAGTTTGGCAATTTCTTCTGGTTTTAATCGATTTTCTTGATCTATCCAGTGAGAAACGACATTCCAGAAACCTCCAGCTTTAAAAGCCGAGACAAAAGTAAGCTCAACGGGATTAGTCGTTTGAATGCTCAATCGATCGTAAAGAATGGGCGCATAGTAGTTGTATTTTTCTAATAGATAACTAAATAAATTATTTCTTTTAAGTATTTTCAGAAAATCAATATGCTCCTCTAAAAAATTAAAATGTAATTGGACAATTTTTGATTCAGTTAAATCGGGAGTAGTCAATATTAAAGGAATGTAATTATCCATCATTTGTTGAATTTTATAATCCAACACATCTTCTTTAGACGTGAAGTGACGATAAAAGGTCCGACGATGTAGATCAGATTTTTCAGCGATTTGCTGGACGGTAATAGTCTGAATATTTTGTTCTGCCATCAATGCTAATAGAGAATCTACAATCCATTGTTTTGATTCCTGCACTTGTTTTCTGTTTTTTTTCATAGAGAATTTCCTACTTTCTATTTAAACTGTCACAATTAGTACTTGGTTGTAGCACTTGGGTGGATAGTATTGTATTGATTATCAATAAGTCATATTATAGTCTAAATGGCACATTAGTGGCAATTAAATTAGGAGGTTTTTAGACAATGGCTAAAACAGCGATTTTACTAACTGAGTTTCAAAAGAATTGGACAGATAAAGGAGTATTCCATCAGTTAATTAAAAGAGAGTACCATCGAAAAAACGTGTTGATACATACTAAGGAATTACTTGCTGTTGCAAGGGAGAATCAAAATGTAATTATTCATGCACCACTAATTATCGATAAAACAGATAAGTATCGATACCCAAAAACACCTTTTCCAGCTAGATTGTTTAGACAGTTAGCGAAAGGGACGTGGAAAGCTGAATTTACGGATGGAATATATGCTGAAGGTGACATTGTAGCGACTGGTAGGAGCGGATACGATTGCTGTGTAGATAGTAATCTTGTACAGTTACTAAAAGAAAATAAAATAAAAAATGTTGTCCTATGTGGCTTTACCACGGAAAATTGTGTTAAAGAGACAATGATCGAGCTCCAAATTCAAGGCTTTAACTGTGTTATTGCTACAGACTGTACTGCTGCACTTACTGCTGCGAGTCAACAAAAAGTAGAAAAGCAACTTCAAAGCTCATCTAACGAGCTGTTATATTCATTCTTGAAAGAGAATGGAAAAGACTTGGAATGAGAATATTGATTTATGGAGCAGGTGCAGTGGGGTCTATAATTGCGGGAAAATTGTTTGAAGCAGGAACGAATGTAACCTTGTTGGCAAGAAATGAACGTTACAAACAATTAAGTGAAAACGGCTTGCAACTTGAAAATATTTTGACTTATGAAAAAAATATTTACCGAGTCAAAATAATTGATGTGCTAGAATCAGAAGATCAGTATGACTATATTATTGTTTGTGCTAAATATCAGCAAGTGGATTCAATTTTACCTAGCTTGAAGAAGAATAACTCAACAACTATTGTATTTGCAGTAAATACGCCCGATGGTTATGATAAGTGGGCTAAAATCGTCGGCTCTGAGCGAGTCATGTTAGGTTTTCCAGCTCTGGCAGGGGAATTGACCCAGGACAAAGTCAGGTATTTTGTGAGCTCGGGCGTCCAACGACTATTTCAGTCAACAACCTTTGCAGAATTAAACGGTTCTACTAATAGTAAAAGATTAAAAGCATTGATTAGACTCTTTAAACGAGCTGGATTCGCCCCAGTCATAACAAAGGACATGGATGCTTGGCAAAAGACGCATATTGCAGTCATTGTAGGTATTTCCAATGCAATCAATAATTTTAATGGAGATAATTATGCATTGGCAAATTCGAAAGAATCATTACAAAAATTAGTCTTAGAAACAAGAAAAATGATGCGGCTGATTCAAAAAAATAAAATTGCTATAGTACCAAGCAGATTGAAGTTTTATTATTTACCAATGCCGATCCTAACATCGATATTCAAGTCTTCATTAGGATCAAAAATTGGGGAGTATGGTATGGCTAAGTATGCTGTAAATGGAAAAGAAGAAATTAGACAGCTAGAGTTAGCTTTTTACCAGCAAATGAAATAATCTAAAAGCTAATATTTGAAAGATGGGAGAGTCTTCAAGGAGATTTTCCCGTCCTTCATTTTATGTAGCGGTGATTTTGAATGTTAGTAACTTTTAATCAAGCAAAGTTACTTTATGTACCTTCTCATTTCGTTTAAGGCTAAAGTGAATCTGTAAAAGAGGATACGAGCTAACATATCCTCTTTTACAGAGACATTCAAGACGGTAACTAGACTAGATTATTTTATTAAGAATAACCCTTGCCTAGCTAAAACTGACGGTTATTTTTATCTTTAAGCAATTTCACTGCACTAGAAACTACTGATTTTCATACCTCGTCCAACCCCACCAATTTGGAACTAACTCATCAAGTGTAATCGTTTCTCGTGTCTGATAATCAACCATAATTTCCGTATCTTTATTTTTAGGAGAAAACTGCAGTAATAGTTCCCTGCAACCACCGCAAGGCATTCCACCCAGTCCTTCAGGCGCTTCACTACGAAAGGTTATGATGCGCTTTATAACTGTTTGACCGCTATTCATATACATATTTAAGGCTGCAGTGCGTTCAGCACATAGATCCATAACGCCACAACAGCTTTCAATGCAAAAGCCAGTATAAATTTCACCAGTTTCACTTTCTAATGCACAAACAACATGATGTGCATAAATAAAAGGTGTAACTTCTGTGGGATGATATTCTTTTTTTGCTTTTTCAAATAAGGTTTCCCAGATATCCATGATTTCACTCCGTTCAGTTATTGATATCATTTATTATAACAAGATTATATGTCAAAGAATATCTGTCTAGTTGGAACCATCCCGAAATGATCGTACTCGCTTCACACCCCGCCAAAGATTAATGATAGCTAAAACACCACCTAAAATAAGCGGTAGCCACAATAAATTTGGAGAATAGTTCAAATTAGTTAGTTGCTCAGTAGAATGGCTATCTTCCAAAGTCCACAAACCTTGCAACACCTGAAAACTAAACGCCATCATAAAGGTTGCAATCAGCAAAAGAACGAATCCAATATAATGCAGTTTGCTTTTTTTCCTAATAATAGCAAATACAACATATAAAAAAAGTAGAAAGATAGGAACGCCAAAAGCAAAGTATGGATTTAACATAGAAAAGCCTCCGTATGTAAAAATTGAATAACATAATTAGTTAGAAGTACGATTGATTATTGCTCTGTAACTCAATCATACTGCAATTTTTCCAATTTGCAAAATATATTTTTTGTTAAAGCTATAGTTGTTAGAAATGACAAAGTGTTTATTTTCTACTAAACTAAAGAAGAAGGAGTGATTTCTAGATGTCAGCATATGCCGAACCAATCAAAACTGCGATAATTGTTTTTCCCTTTTTAGCATTTGCAATTTCATTTGTGCTTGTTATTCGTGAATACCGGAAATATGGAACATTTTTATTCAGAAGAGCACTGATACTTTATTCATTTGTTTTCTATTTATTATGCGCATATTTTTTAATTATTTTACCTTTGCCGCCTCGAGCTGAAGTGGCACAATATACTAGTCAGTATTTGGAATTGCGGCCTTTTTATTTTGTCAGTAGATTTTTACAGGATACAGTATTGAATATTCATGATCCAAGTACGTTTATTCCAGCTTTAAAACAAGGCGTCGTGTTAGAGCCTGTATTCAATGTCTTGTTGCTCGTGCCATTTGGAGTGTATTTACGTTATTATTACAAATTTTCATTAAAAAAAGTGGTACTTGCCAGTTTTCTTTTGTCCTTGTTTTTTGAATTAACACAGTTGAGTGGGTTGTATTTTATTTACCCTAGACCGTATCGTTTAGCAGATGTAAATGATTTGATCAATAATACGTTTGGTGGAATTGTTGGTTATACGATTACACCAATGTTGACCTTTTTATTTCCAACTAGAGATGAATTGGATGAAGAAGCTTATGAAAAAGGACAGTCAGTTAGCTTATTCAGGCGCTTTGTGGCTTTTTTGATTGATTGGTTTGTGATTTCAATCGTTCAAACAATTGTGATATTTCTTCTGGATTTTATTCCAGAGTATAAGCAATGGTTTGCTGGTTATCCTGCATTAGAAAGTCAAGTCTGGTTTTTCGTTATGGTATTCATAGTGTTTATGTTGCTACCCAAACTTACGAATGGAGAAACGATCGGCAAGCAAGTCGTGCGGATTCAAGTTGTGGAAGAAGGGCATCAAAAAATTCGTTTTAGAGCGTTATTTATCCGATATGGCTATTTGTATTTTGTTTATGGTTTGATCAGTTCTTACATGACAAGTTCCGCCGATTTATTGAACTCAAATAATCGGATGTTACAACTCGTGAGTCTGATGTTGTTTCTATTTTGTTCATTTTTGTTACTCCTGTTTTTCATTAATGTTTTGTATGTATTGGTCAGAAAAAAACGGCGGCTGTTTTATGAAAAAGCGAGTCACACCTACACGATCAGTACGATAAAAGAGAAGAAAAATGCAGAAAATCAATAAGGATTTGTGGTTTTTGTGGTATAATGCATGAGGACTTACACAACAAGTTTGAAAGAGGTGAGGTAAATGAGTTCATTTAAACAATTTCAGTTCAACGATTTTATCATGGAAGCACTGACAGATAAAGGGTTTGAACAACCAACAGAAGTACAAGAAAAATTGATCCCTGTGATTAAAAAAGGCAAAAGTGTCATCGGTCAATCCCAAACCGGAAGTGGCAAGACCCATACATTTTTATTACCATTGATGAATAAAGTAAATCCTCAATTGGATGAAGTACAGATTCTGATCACGGCACCGAGTCGTGAACTAGCAAATCAAATTTATCAAGAAGCGCTTCAAATCGCAAAATTCAGTCAGCCAGAAATGCGTGTGACGAATTTTGTCGGTGGAACGGACAAGCAACGTCAAATTGCTAAATTAAAACATCAGCAACCTCATGTGGTTATCGGAACACCAGGTCGGATTTTAGATTTGATGAACGAGCAAGCATTAAAAGCACATACAGCTTTTGCTTTTGTCGTGGATGAAGCAGATATGACGTTAGATATGGGCTTTTTAGAAGAAGTCGATCAAATTGCTGGACGCTTGCCAGATAAATTACAAATGTTAGTTTTTTCAGCAACAATACCGGAAAAATTAAAACCGTTCCTAAAAAAATATATGGAAAATCCGATCATTGAACACATCAAACCTAAAAATATTATCTCTGAAACCATTGATAATTGGTTGATTTCAACAAAAGGAAAAGATAAAAATCGTCTAATTTACCAACTATTGACGATAGGTCATCCGTACCTAGTCATTGTATTTGCTAATACAAAACAACGGGTAGATGAAATTACCGAGTACTTAAAAGATCAAGGTTTGAAAGTGGCGAAAATCCATGGCGATATTTCTCCGAGAGAACGCAAACGTGTAATGAGACAAGTGCAAGATCTTGAATTTCAATATGTGGTGGCAACTGATTTAGCTGCACGAGGAATCGATATTGAAGGGGTTTCTCATGTGATTAATGCGGAAGTCCCAAGTGATTTAGACTTTTTTATCCATCGTGTTGGTAGAACTGGAAGAAATGGCTTGGACGGAACTGCGATTACACTTTATTCGCCTGCAGATGAAGAAGCGATTTCTGAAGTGGAACAATTAGGAATTAAGTTTCATCCTAAGGAAATCAAAAATGGTGAAATGATCGATACGTATGATCGTAACCGCCGAACAAAACGTGAGAAGTCAAAAGATGCATTGGAAGATCCGACGTTGATTGGTTTGGTGAAAAAGAAAAAGAAAAAAATCAAACCAGGTTATAAAAAGAAAATTGAATGGGCAATTTCAGCTAGCAATAAGCAAAAACGTAAAGTTGAACGCCGTCAACAAACTCGGACAGCTAAAAAATCTAAAAAAAATAGCTATAAATAATCGTAAGGATTTTTAGACTGGATAGACAAGAATCGACTGTCAAGCGATGGTTTTATATCAATAATATATTGGTGTAAAATTATCGTTTTTTTCTATATCATAAAAAAACACTTAGTCTAAATTGTTTGATAAATAACTCCTAGCGTATTGTTATTTTTAGCTATTGAAAAAATAAAGCGGATACATTATACTGGTTTAATAGATATCTATTAAACTGATCAATGAAGCTCAGTATTATTCAACGGTGAATTTTTGAACATTAATTGTAAATGGGAGGAAATTTATTTTGAAAAAAACAATCTTTTTTATCGTTACAACAATAATGCTTGGCTCATTATCAGCATGTAGTACAAATTCAAAAGAAGCAACAAAGGAATCCGACAACTCTGTCACTAAAGTGTCGTCAAACAAAGAAACAGATCATTCCGTTTTAGAAACAAACAGTTGGTTTGATAAAAATTATCAAGCAATAAATAACTTAATCAAAGAAAATGGAGTCAACAGTAAAGGTTACGATGTAAAGAATAAGCCGTATGCTGTTTTTGATTGGGATAATACAACGATTTTTAATGACATAGGTGAAGCAACTTTTATGTATCAAATTGAGAATCTACAATTTAAAATGACTCCAGAAGAATTAGAAAAAGCATTAAAGATGAACATTCCAAAAGATAATTTCAAGGATGAATGGAACAATTCAGATGGAAATGCTGTGAACATTGACAAAGTTACAAGTGATATTGTCAATGACTACAAAATAATAGATCAATCATACGATGGAATGAATGGACAGAAAAAACTTGCTGAGATAAAGGACACAGAAGAATATAAAGATTTTTCAACGAAAATCCGATATTTGTATGATGCAATAGGGGATACGTTTAGTTCAGATATTAGTTATCCATGGGTGACTTATCTATTCACTGGTATGACGGCAGATGAAGTACAAGAGTTGACTCGTGAAGCAATTGACTATTCACTTAATTTACCCATAGAAATGGTTACTCTAAAAAGTCCAGAATCATTAAAGAGCGAAGCAGGGCAAGTTGAAGTCAACGTGCAAAGAGGCATTCGAACAATTCCTGAAATGCAAAATTTATACAAAATCTTAATGGAAAATGGGATCGAGGTCTATGTCTGTTCCGCTTCGTACATTGATGTCATTATTCCTTTTGCTACCGAAGAAAAGTATGGTTATGAAGTGCCAACAGATCACATCTACGCTATGAGACTGGTAAAAGAGAAGGATGTTATTCAAACTAAATTTGATACGGCTTATAATCAAACTCAAGGCGACGGCAAAACAAAAACAATCAAAAAATATATTGCTGAAAAGCATAACAATAATGGACCAATTTTAGTTGCAGGGGATAGTGCAGGAGATGTGGCAATGTTGACAGATTTTGATGATATGGAGTTAGGGCTGATCTTTAATCGAAATAAATCAGGAGATATAGGCGAACTATACAAAAAAGCCACAGATAAGGAAAGTACAAATCCAAATTATTTGCTTCAAGGACGTGATGAGAATACTGGGAAGCTTATTCCAGAACAAGCGAGTATTCTTTTTGGTAAGGAAAAAGCTACATTGTATTAAAAATCTAACGAATAAACTTTATTTAAAGGAGTCCGAGCGTTATCTCAAGGACTCTTTTAAATTTTTTATCATTTCCACACAAAGAATTCCATCCTCAAAATATTCTTTTGAGTTGATTGTGTAATTTAATGAAGCATAAAACTCTGAAGCGATTTTTTCTGCTGACAGAACACTAAAGGAATAACCAGCGTTTAGTGCTTTTTCTTCTAATAGTGAAAGAAGTTTTTTCCCGATTCCTTGGTCACGAAAGTCTTTTCGAACACAAAAACGATCTGGTTGAATCGTTTGATTATCTTTCGCTTGATAACGAATCGTTGCAACAGCTAGTGATTGGTCATAAACAACAAAATAATTTCGCTCTGGTGTATCTAATTCATCAAATTCATCTTGTAATGAAATGCCTTGTTCTAAAACAAAAACATCATAACGTAACGCAAATGCTGCCGCTTGATGCCAGCGTTCGCAGCCAAAGTGAGTGTGCATATAAGTCCTCCAGATAATTTTCTTAGTGAAAGATTCATTCAATGGTATACTTAATCATAACAGATAGTTTTGATGTCATCTAGCAACACCTGCTAGCTCTGCTTTTAAAATACGAGGAGGGTTTAACTTGGACCTATTTGAACAAATTGAGTGGGCAAATTGGAAGAACTTAAAAGATGCTGAAAAAGAAGTACTTTTACAGCAACTATTGATGTATTTTGTTCCGCCAACAATAGAAGTTAATACAATTGAATTAGTGAATTTTGAACTGTATGGGATTAAATGCCGCACCTTTGAATTGGAATTAGACGGTGAATTATTTGTTTTTATTCCAGGTAATAACGAAGCAATCCTTGGCTGGGATTTAGGTGCAGAAGGCTTAAGAGCTCATGAACTGTTGGGATTTGATGCAGAGCATTTAGCAAAGAATACATTTAAAACCACGTTGACGAATGAAGCAATTGATTCTGTCTCCGAGTGGAATGAAGAAGAAGCAAGCCATGATTTGACTTCTTTAGAAGGCATTTCAGAGTACATAAATGAGCATACGACAGAGTTAAGAAAAGTTGAAATTCCTGCAATGTTTGTTCAAAAATATGCTTTACCAGCTGGAACAGAATTTTTAGGAATCTTTGATACAGTCACAGGAACTTTTGAAGGAGAAATCGAGCAATTTTTTCCCCATGAAAAGCAGATTTGTGAAAAATTATTTCCACGGTTATCAGCTGCTGAAAGTCTTAGTTGGTCGTTTCCAAAAACACTTTTGGAGAAAGGCAAATTTTATTTAGAGTTTTTACCTGAGTCTGATTATTATTTTGTTTATAGCCATTCAGATTGTACTCATGATGAACTAAAATTATCGCTTAAGCGAGAGGGTTTTAGTTTATTATCCGAAGACCAATGGGAATTTGCTGTAGGTGCAGGAACGAGACGGTTATTTCGCTGGGGCAATGAACTACTCATTCAGGAAAATGAATCTGGTCGCCATATCAAAAGTAAAATGGACGGAGCGAATATGTTTGGCTTAGTGATTGATACACAAAAAGATCGTTATGAATTGACATCTGATCCGACCTCTATAAAGTTGACTCAAAAAGGAGCGAATCAAAGTAGCTTGATTGAAGAGATGCTGCCGTTGTCGACTTATTTTCGTTCCAATCATGTTATTTTACCTGAACAAAAATTAGGTCCAACCGACTATTTGTATCGAAAAGCGATTCTAATTGAAAATTAAACAGAAAACATTGACTTTTTTTCAATGTTTCCTTATAATTTGTAGGGAAACTAAAGGATATGATTCATTCTCTAGTGTTTACAGAAAGTTCTTCATCGCTGAAAGAAGAATAGCACGGAAATGTAATTGCTCCCTTTACATAAAATTTGGTAGAAATACCAACGAGACTCTGCGTTATGGAGATTAAGAGGTAATGATAAACATCATTGCAATCAAGGTGGTACCGCGAGCATTCGTCCTTGACTGCAATGATGTTTTTGCGCGTTTTATACTAGTTTGGCAGAACAGTATAAAACGAGAAGGATGAAATCATTAGCTAGAGAAAGGAGTAGTTCGTTGAAAGTATTTTTCATTTTTGGTCCTCAGGCTGTTGGAAAAATGACTATTGGAGAAATTATTGCAGATAAATTAAAGCTTCCATTACTTCATAATCATATGACTTTGGAGTTACTTCAACCGTTATTTGGCTGGACTCCTGCGACTTTCAGTCTTTCAAGAGAATTTCGTGAAGCGATCTTTAGTAAAATTGCAAAAGAGTCAATTGGGAATGGTTTAGTCTTTACTTTTGTTTTGGGGTTTGATTTAAAAGAGGACATTGAAGAATTTAATCAATATAAGGCAATTTTTGCTGATAAAGGAATCGACATTTATTTTATCGAACTAGAAGCTGAACTAGAAGAACGAGTGTACAGAAACAAAACAGAATATCGTTTGAGTAAAAAAGCGTCAAAGCAGAATGTCGCTCATTCGGAAAAAGAACTTTTATTAGCTAATGAACAGCATCGATTGAACTCGTTTCCAGGTGAAATTGATGAAAAATATTATTATCGACTAGATGTTACAAAACTGACAGCCCAACAAGCGGCTAATCAAATTTTAGAACAGTTTGAATTAGAATAACTTTTTGTTTTATAAAATACCCATCACTTATTTTAGAAAGTAGGAATCGAACAATGAAACAATTATCAAGTAGTCAAGTTCGTCAAATGTATTTAGACTTTTTCAAATCAAAAGGGCACTCTGTGGAGCCAAGTGCTTCTTTAGTACCAGTCAATGATCCAACCTTATTATGGATCAACTCAGGTGTTGCGACATTGAAGAAATATTTTGATGGCTCAGTCGTTCCAGAAAATCCAAGAATCACAAATGCGCAAAAATCGATTCGTACCAATGATATCGAAAATGTTGGGAAAACAGCGCGTCACCATACTATGTTTGAAATGTTAGGAAACTTTTCAATTGGTGATTATTTTAAAAATGAAGCGATCCACTGGGCGTGGGAATTTTTAACGTCTCCTGAATGGATGGCCTTTGATCCTGAAAAATTATATGTAACAGTTTATCCAAAAGATACAGAAGCAAAACGTATTTGGCATGAAGAAGTTGGTTTATCAATGGATCATATCATCGATATCGAAGATAATTTCTGGGATATTGGTGCAGGTCCTTGTGGTCCGGATTCTGAAATTTTCTATGATCGCGGTGAGTCATTTAACGATGTAGCCGAAGATGATCCAGAAAATTATCCTGGTGGCGAAAATGAACGTTATTTAGAGATTTGGAACTTAGTATTCTCTGAGTTTAACCACCAAGCGGATGATACGTATGAGCCATTACCACATAAAAATATTGATACGGGCATGGGCTTAGAACGTATGGTTTCCATCGTTCAAAATGCACCGACGAACTTTGAAACAGATTTATTTATGCCGATCATTCATGCTGTAGAAAAATTAAGTGGACAAGTCACCTATGGTCAATCACCGCAAACAGATATTTCATTTAAAGTCATTGCAGATCATATCCGTGCATTGTCATTTGCAATCGGTGACGGTGCGTTACCTTCAAATGAAGGCCGCGGTTACGTGTTGCGTCGTTTATTACGTCGTGCGGTTATGCATGGGAAAAAACTAGGCATCAACGAAGCTTTCTTATACAAACTAGTTCCAGTAGTTGGAGACGTGATGGTTAGCTATTATCCAGAAGTCCTACAACAAAAAGAATTTATCGAAAAAGTAGTCCGTACGGAAGAAGAACGTTTCCATGAAACGATCAATGAAGGTCTAGATATTTTAAATGAATTGATCACAAAAGTGAAAGCGGCAAACGAAGCGACCTTGAATGGGAAAGAGATCTTCAAATTATATGATACGTATGGTTTCCCAGTTGAATTAACAGAAGAAGTCGCAGAAGATTCTGGCTTGAAAGTTGATCATGCTGGCTTTGAAAAAGAAATGGAAGCCCAAAGAGAACGTGCTCGTTCAGCTCGAAGTAAAGCCACGTCAATGGGTGTTCAATCTGCTGTTTTGACGGATATTAAAGTTGAAAGTACCTTTGTCGGCTATAGTAACCTAGAAGCGACAAGCAAGCTTTTGATCATTTTAAAAGATGAAGAAATCCTTAGCAAACTGTCAGAAGGGACAGCACAATTGATTTTTGCTGAAACACCTTTCTATGCAGAAATGGGTGGACAAGTTGCCGATCATGGGACGATCAAAGATGAAAAAGGTACGATCGTAGCCCACGTAGAAAACGTCTTAAAAGCACCAAACGGCCAATTTTTACACACGGTTCAAGTGACAGGGAAATTAGTTGAAGGGGCAATATATGAATTACAGGTCGATGAAAAAATGCGTAATCGTATCTTGAAAAATCATACAGCGACGCATTTACTACACCGTGCGTTGAAAGATATTTTAGGTGATCACGCCAATCAAGCAGGTTCATTAGTTGCTCCAGGACACTTACGTTTCGACTTTACTCACTTTGGTCAAGTCACACCAGAAGAATTAGTTCAAATGGAAGCAATCGTCAATGAAAAAATCTGGGAAGCTATTCCAGTTGAAACAGTCGAGACAGATATTGATACAGCAAAAAATATGGGCGCTATGGCTTTATTTGGCGAAAAATATGGAAAAGAAGTCCGAGTTGTCAATATCGGTGGTTATTCTATCGAACTTTGTGGTGGAACCCATGTAACAAATACAGAGGATATCGGTATTTTTAAAATCGTTTCTGAATCAGGGATCGGGGCAGGCGTACGCCGAATCGAAGCTGTAACGAGTAAAGAAGCGTATGAGTTAATGAATGAAGAAGAAAAACAATTAAAAACAATTGCAGGAATTGTTAAATCCCCTCGATTGAAAGAAGTTGTCTCAAAAACAGAACAATTACAACAACAATTACGTGATTTACAAAAAGAAAATGAACAACTTGCTGGAAAATTAGCAAACCAACAAGCAGGAGACATTTTCAAAGATATTAAAGAAATCAATGGTACGACATACATTGCGGCACAAGTAAATGTAAAAGATATGAACCAATTACGTCAATTGGCCGATCAATGGAAACAAAAAGAATTGTCAGATGTTTTAGTTTTAGCGACAGCGCAAGAGGACAAAGTTAGCTTGTTAGCAGCGATGTCTAAAGCAGCCAATGAAAAAGGGCTAAAAGCGGGTGACTTAATCAAAACAATCGCACCAAAAGTAGGCGGTGGCGGTGGTGGCCGTCCAGATATGGCACAAGCTGGCGGTAAAAATCCAGCTGGCATCACTGATGCGTTGAATGAAGTAGGAAACTGGTTGGCAAACTAATACCAAAAACAGACAAAACCGTGAGTAATGGTTTTGTCTGTTTTTTTCTTTTTTCAATTCAGAGGCCTATTTCTTTCATTTTTTTCATTTTGTTGTTAGATTTAAGAAAGAGAGTTACTCATATTTATTTAATAATGAATCGTTGCTAAAGTTTATAAGTGATAGAAAGTCTCTATTTTTAGAAGTGATCCGAGTTCATTCATTCTAATGAGAGCTTGAAATCCGTTATAGTTTCAGAAAGTTTAGTCTATTTTCTTTTGTAAAATTCAGAAAGAAAAAATAATTTTCTGTAACTTTTTTGTTTATCGTGAAAAAAATATTATCTTTCTCATTCGTACGTAAGTAAAAAAAGGCTAAATAGTTTATTTTAAGAGAGTGAGGCTAGACCGATGTCTAATGAGAAAAGCCAGATAGAACTATTTCAAACGGGAGAAAATTTCTATAGTCAACGTTATTTTGGTTCTCATCAGGTCATTCACGGAGAGCAAGAAGGTTATACGTTTCGAGTATGGGCGCCAAATGCGCAGGAAGTTTGGCTAGTTGGTGATTTTAATAATTGGGATCGTTCTTTACCTATGGAAAAAGAAGAGCAATTTGGCGTCTGGAAAATTTTCACTCAACGGGCAAAAGAGGGCGATTTTTATAAGTATTTAGTAAAGCAAATAGAGGGTAGAGAGTTGTATAAAATCGATCCGTTTGCGGTGAGTTTTGAGAAACGTCCTAATGTTGCAGCTATGGTTCAAACGATACCTGAAAAAAAATGGCGTGATGATGATTGGCAAAATCAAAATAAGCGCTCTAATCATTTTAAGCGACCTTTAACTATTTATGAAGTCCATGCAAGTTCTTGGCAATGTGAAGCGGATGGAACACCTTATACATTTAAAAAATTAAAAGATACACTGATTCCATATGTGAAAAAAATGGGATTTTCTCATATTGAGTTTATGCCCTTGATGGAGCATCCTTTAGGCGAGTCTTGGGGGTATCAGTTGATTGGTTATTTTGCACTAAGCTTGTATTATGGAACAGCTGCTGAGTTTCAAGAGTTTGTGGAAACATGCCATTTAAATGATATTGGTGTTATAGTTGATTGGGTGCCAGGACATTTTTGTATTAATGATGATGCGCTGGCTTATTATGACGGAACGCCACAATTTGAATATACTGATCCAATTCAGGCGAAGAATATTCGTTGGGGCTCACTTAATTTTGATTTAAGCAAACCGCAAGTTCAGAGCTTTTTGATTTCCAGTGCTTTATATTGGATTGAAACCTTTCATATCGACGGTATTCGTGTGGATGCTGTTTCAAATATGATTTATCTTGATTATGACGAGGGACCTGTACTTTTTGATCAGGAAGGAGGCAATCGTAATTGGGCTGGTTTTTACTTTTTACAGAAACTAAATGCTGTGATCAAACGAACGCATCCAGAGGTGATCATGATTGCCGAAGAAAGTTCATCAGAAACTAAAATAACTGGAACAGTCGAAAGTGGTGCCTTAGGCTTTGATTACAAATGGAACTTAGGCTGGATGAACGATACGCTGCGTTTTTATGCAATGGATGCTGTGTTTCGGAAATATAATTTTCACCTATTGACCTTTTCGTTTATGTATATGATGAATGAGAATTATATCTTGCCCCTATCTCACGATGAAGTGGTTCACGGAAAGAGAAGTTTGCTGCATAAAATGTGGGGCGATCGATATAAGCAATTTTCTCAGCTTCGGAATTTATACGTCTATTTGATGACCCATCCTGGTAAAAAGCTTCTGTTCATGGGGAGTGAATGGGGTCAATTTTTAGAGTGGAAGTCAAATGAAAGCTTGGAATGGATCGATCTTGATGATGAGATGAATCGGAGCATGCAGTATTTTACAAAGACGCTTAATCACTTTTATAAGATGGAAAAAGCGTTGTGGGAATTAGATCATAGTTCTGAAACAATTGAAATGATCGACGCCGATAATAACGAAGAAACCGTATTAAGTTTTATTCGGAAAGGGAAGGAAAAAAAAGATTTTTTGATCATTATCTTGAATTTTTCACCAATAGAAAGGCAAAATTTTACAGTTGGTGTGCCATTCCAGGGAACGTATGAAGAAGTACTGAATACTGAGATGAAAGAATTTGGTGGTACCTGGATCGAACCTAATCAAATAAGTCAAACACGCAAAGAGCCTTTTAAACAATTTGATTATCAAATTCAGACCATTGTCCCAGCTCTCGGGGCGATCATTTTAAAGCCAAAAGTCATTAATACGCGAATAAAAAGAATAAAAAACCAATTTTCGGAAAAAATTAGATAGTAAAATCCTAATACTGAAAAAAAGAATAGACATTTTTTGAAAGGGGGCAGGGTGGAAGTTCACCCGTAGTAGATGAAAACAGAAATGTTGGCAATGATTTTAGCTGGAGGACAAGGAACACGTCTAGGTAAGCTAACGAAGAATATCGCTAAACCAGCTGTGCCTTTTGGCGGCAGATATCGAATTATTGATTTTACATTAAGTAACTGCATCAATTCAGGCATCAAAAATGTTGGAGTCATCACACAATATCAGCCGCTTGAATTAAATAATCATATTGGCAATGGCGCAAGTTGGGGCTTAGATGGAATTGATTCTGGTGTGACGATTTTACAACCTTATTCTAGTTCTGATGGTGAAAAATGGTTTGAAGGAACTGCCCACGCGATTTATCAAAATATTGCTTATATCGATCAAACGGATCCGCAATATGTATTGATTTTATCTGGCGATCATATTTATAAAATGAATTATGAAGCGATGCTGGAAGAACATATTGCGAATAATGCGTCATTGACCGTAGCTGTTATTGAAGTGCCGCTGAAAGAAGCATCACGCTTTGGTATCATGAATACAGATGAGAATGATCGGATCATCGAGTTTGACGAAAAACCAGCAGAACCCAAGAGTAATTTGGCTTCGATGGGGATTTATATTTTTAATTGGGGACGCCTGCGAAATGTCTTGTTAAATAACTATTCAAAAGATGGTCAAATGCTTGATTTCGGGAAACATGTGATTCCTTCATACTTAGATGCCGGTGAAAATGTTTATGCCTATCGTTTTGAGGGCTACTGGAAGGATGTCGGAACGATTGAATCTTTATGGGAAGCAAACATGGAATTTATTAGTTTGGACAACGAGTTGCAGATGCGGGATAAAAGTTGGCGTATGTTTTCAAAAAACACCATTTCTCCGCCTCATTTTATTACAGAAACCGCCTCTGTTAGCAATTCATTAGTCGTTGACGGCTGTTATGTAGCAGGTACGGTCATAGACAGTATTCTTTCAACGGATGTTCAGGTTAAGGTTGGTTCAACGATCGAAAGTAGTTTGATTATGCCAGGTGCTACAATCGGGAAAAATGTCAAAATCAAAAACGCGATTATCGGTGAGAATGCGATTATTGGCGACAATGCCGTGGTGTATAAAGAAAATGACATTGAAGTGATCGGGTATTCTGAAGTGATAGGGGTGCAAAGCGATGAAGACTAAAAAAATGTGTGCTATTCTAGGGAATGTATCGGAGTTTAAAGGATTATTACCGTTAACTGAAGAGCGACCGTTAGATACTTTACCTTTTGATTGTAAATATCGTTTGATTGATTTCCCTCTTTCAAGTATTGCTAATGCGAATATCAATTCGATTTTTATGATATTCAATGATAAGGGGAGTCGTTCTGTTTTTGATCATATCGGTGGTGGTAAAGAATGGAATTTAGATTCGTTGAAAAATAGTTATTTTGTTTATTTCTATCAGGATTTTTTAAAGCAAAAGGCACAAGGACTGCCTTATTATTCTGCGATTATCGATTATCTTGAAAAATCAGAAGCTGAGTATACGGTTTTGCTGGGAAGTAGCATGCTTTGCGCAATTGATTTACGAGCTGTTTTGAAAACACATCAAAAACAAAATAACAAGATGACTGTTGTATATAAACGGATGGATCGTGAAAAACTATCCGCAAATAATCACATCATTCAAGTTAATAAAGGAGGAAATACCACAAGTGTTCAAGCCTTTGATCAGGTTTTAGATAAAGACAAACAATTGAATCTTTCGATGGATATCTTTATTGTTCAAACGGAGTGGTTGATAGAACAATTGATCATCGGTCAAGCGAATAACAGTCCAACAAGCCTTATTGAATTTCTAGGAGAAAAAATGCTGGATACTCAGACAACAGCGTACGAATATACAGGATATTTAAGTAATATCGATGATGTTCCTTCATACTATCAGGCTAATATGGATATGCTCGATGCTCAAAAATTTAATTCATTAATGTATACAAAACAAAAAGTTTATACAAAACGCAAAAACGAAGTACCAACCTATTATTCAGAGCATTCCAGCGTTAAAAACAGCCAATGCGCAACGGGTTGTATCATTGAAGGAAGCTTGGATAGCAGTTTGATTTCAAGAAGATCAATTGTTAAAAAAGGAGCCAAAGTGAAACAAACGATCGTGATGTCAAATGCTCAAATAGAAGAAAATGCAATAGTCGAATATGCCATATTAGATAAAAATGTTAAGGTCAGGGCTGGTGTCAAAATTTCTGGTACAGCACAAAATCCTGTCGTGATTGAAAAGAATCAAGTGGTTGAACAAGATGTTATTGGGGGAAATGAGTGATGAAGGTCTTATTTGCAGCTGCAGAATGCGCCCCTTTTTTTAAAACAGGAGGGTTAGGTGATGTAGCAGGTGCACTACCTAAAGAATTAGCTAAAAAAGGGGCGGAACTTTCTGTTGTTTTGCCGTATTTTACCAAGATGCCGGAAACATTTAAAACACAATGTGACGACCTAACCAACTTTTACGTGGAGGTTGGTTGGCGGCATCAATTGTGTGGAATCAAGCGTTTAGAGATGAACGATGTGACGTATTATTTTATTGATAATTCATATTATTTTGATCGTGAAAACCTATATGGTTATGATGATGACGGTGAACGTTTTGCCTTCTTTTCTTTAGCAATCATTGAAATGTTGGAGAAAATCGACTTGTTCCCTGATGTTATCCATGTCAATGATTTTCATACAGCGATGATTCCTTTTTTATTAAAGGAAAAATACCAATGGATCGAAGCCTATCGTTCAATCAAGACTTTGTTAACGATTCATAATATTGAATTTCAAGGGGCCTATAGCCAAGATTTATTGCCAGATTATTTTGGTATGGGACTTGATCGTTATTATGATGGTGCTGCCCGTTTTGGTGATGGCGTTAATTACTTAAAAACTGGGATCTTATACGCTGATCGAGTGAATACAGTCAGTCCATCTTACGCAGAAGAAATCAAAACACCTGAATTTGGTTTTGGTCTAGACGGCGTTTTACGCTTAGAACAAGAAAAATTAAGCGGCATTTTAAATGGAATCGACTATGAGATGAATAATCCAGAAACAGATAAATCAATCCCTGCAAATTTTTCGATACACGACCTTACAGGTAAAAAGAAAAACAAACAAGCACTGCAAATGAAAATGGCGTTGCCTGTTCGAGACGATGTACCGTTGATCGGTATCGTCAGTCGTTTAACGTTTCAAAAAGGATTTCATTTGATTTTAGATGATTTAGCGAAACTTTTGGAAAAAGATGTGCAACTGGTACTACTTGGAACCGGTGACCCTGGGATTGAACAGTCGTTCGACTATTTTTCTGATCATTATCCGACTAAATTTAAGACGAAGATCATGTTTGATGTTGATTTGGCACAATTGATTTATGCTGGTTCTGATCTCTTTATGATGCCCTCTGCAACAGAACCTTGCGGCTTGTCCCAAATGATTGCCATGCGTTATGGCACTTTACCGATCGTTCATGAAATTGGCGGTTTGAAAGATAGCGTGATTCCCTTTAATCCAGTCACAAAAGCAGGAACGGGCTTTGGTTTCTCTGATTTTAGTTCCTATTACTTAATGTATAGCACAAATATGGCAATCGATTTGTATTGGAATGATCAGAAAAACTGGAAACAATTGATGAAATCAGCAATGGCAAAGGATTTTAGCTGGGAAAAATCTAGTCGATTATACTTGGATTTATATCAAAAGATGGTTAATCCACTTAAATTATAGTTGACGTTATAAGCGAATCAGGTTATACTTTTAGCGAGAAATGAATAGCCAAAGAAAGCCATAGAGGTGTTTTTGTGAGTGTAAGTATCTAACTAGAGGAAATGAATAGCTGAAGAATAAACAACCATTTTTTGATGGCTTCTTTAGCATACCTATGTTGATACCTATCTTAACTCATATAAAAATACCTGATAGACTGTAGTATATCTATCTTTATTTATTGATTCATGAGGGATGAAGGGACGCTTCATCCCTTTTTTATGTATTTTCTTAATCAATAAAACGTATAAACAGCTACAGGGAATTTCTTTGACCTATTCAAAAGAAGATAGGTATCTCTTAAAAGAGAAGGAGATACTAATGAATCAAGAAACATATAATAAAACGCAATTTAATACAATCAAAGAAAAACTAATGACTTATGCAATCAGCTACTACGGAAAAGAGCGAATCAAAGGATTACAGCCAAGTAGTCATATCGCTGTTGTCAAAAAACGTTTACAAGAAACCTCAGAAGCAAAGGCCTTGCTCCTAGCAAATCTACACGTCCCATTTATGGGCTTAAACAACATTGAACATCTAACCAACCAAGTCGAAAAAGGCTTTATTTTAGAGCCAAATGAGCTAGTCAGCTACGCAGATTTTCTTAGGAGTAGTCGTTTGATCCAATCATTCATGCAAAAAAATCAGTTTATCGCACCACTTTTAGCTAGATATAGCGAATCGCTACAGCTTTTTTCTGAGATTGAAGATGAAATTTATCAGGTTATTCGTAATAATCAAGTGGAGAATGATGCCAGTCGTGAACTTCGTAAAATCCGTCGGGCTATTCAAGAATGTGAAAAAGAAATTGAGCTAAAATTAAGCTCATTTCTTAGAAATGCTCAAAATAAACCGAAAATCCAAGAAGCAATCGTCGTCAAGAAAAACGATCGTTATACGGTGCCGATCAAAGCAACGTATAAAAACCAAATTTCTGGAACGGTTGTAGATGCGTCTTCTAAAGGAACGACTGTCTTTGTTGAACCAGCAACAATAGCTAAGCTAAATGATAAATTATATCAGCTGAAAATGGAAGAAGCTACAGAAGTGTATCAAATTTTATCGACACTGACTGGTTTGATTGCGGAACAAATGAGTGCCATTCAATCAAATTTAGAAGTGGTTGCACAATATGATATGATCTTTGCGAAAGCAAAGTATAGTAGAGAAATCAACGGTATTGAACCTGAAATCAATCAAGATGGAGTCATTGAGTTGGTCAATGTGAAACACACTTTGTTAGGTGACTCGGCTGTTCCTTTGAATCTGTCACTAGGAAAAGAGTACCGAGGCCTGACAATCACTGGACCGAATGCGGGAGGAAAAACGGTTGTATTGAAAACCGTTGGACTGATCGCTTTACAGACGATGATCGGGGTCCAAATTATTGCAGATCCTGGAACAAATATTGCTATTTTCGATCAGGTCTTCGTTGACATCGGGGATCAGCAAAGCATCGAGAATGCGTTAAGTACGTTCTCAGGACACATGCAGAATATCTCTGAAATTCTTGCCAAAACGAAAAAAAATAGCTTGATTTTGCTCGATGAAATCGGGAGTGGAACCGAACCAAACGAAGGTGCAGCATTAGCAATCGCAATCATGGAAGCTTTCTACAAAAAAGGCAGTATTCTTATTACAACGACCCACTACGGAGAAATCAAGCGTTTTTCTGAACAACATGAAGATTTTTTAACCGCTGCAATGGCGTTTGATTCAGAAAACTTACTGCCTAAATATCAATTGATTTTAGGAGAAATCGGCGAAAGTAACGCTTTTTGGATCGCTAACAAGATGAACTTAGATAAAGAAGTGGTTGAACTTGCTCAAAACTATTTACATGATCGTAACTATTCAACGAAAAAAGCGGAGTCTTTGCAAAAAGTTAAAAAACAAAAAGAACAAGCAATTTTTCCAGCATACGAAAAAGGGGATCGAGTCTTGTGGACGGAGCAAAAGAAAATTGGTTTAGTATTTGAACCGGTAGAAATGACAGAAGATGTAGTGATTTTCGTGGAAGATAAAAAGGCTACTGTTCACAAACGTCAATTAAAATTAGACCGTAGCGCAAAAGAGCTGTATCCGCCAAATTACGATTTAGATTCTTTATTTGAAAATTATCATGAGCGCAAAAAGAACAGGGACTTAGAACGTGGCTCCAAGAAAGCCTATAAGAAGTTAAGAAAAGAAATGCAGTTGAGACAAGCAAAAAGAAAAGACTAGTTTTTTTCAATTAAATCTAAAGATGGGCGCAAGGCAATCGTCAGCAGAAAACTGATTATTATCTTGCGCCTTTTTCTATAAATAGATGAGGCCATCTGAACAACATTACTTAGTCAAAGGGTATTTTTGACCAAATTTTCGAATTTCTAATAAGACTGTTTCTAACTCTTGCCCCTTTTTAGTTAATGAATAATCTGTTTTTGGAGGAATTGCTTGTAATACTTGCTTATTTACCAATCCATCTTCTTGGAGTTCTTTTAATTCCTTGCTAAGAGTATGTGGAGTGATCGAATCTAATAGACGTTGCAATTCATTGAAGCGGCGATTGGATTCAAGTAGATAATATAAAATTAATATTTTCCATTTTCCACCAATGATGGCTAACGTATTTGCTGTTGCACAATTGCATTTTGTCATTTGCTCATATGTTTTTCTCATTGAAATCACTATCCTTTTTGACAGTAGTCTTAAATATAACAGTATTATATATTTTATAGTAATGCTTTACAATAGAAAATGTAACAAAGAAAGGATGATTTTAAATGAATCAGGTTGTAAAAGTATTGCAAAATCACGCGACTGTCAGAAAGTTTGATCCAAATCACACCATTTCCAAAGAAGTTCAAGATGAGATCATTAAAGCAAGCAAACAGGCTCCTTCTTGGATGAATGGTCAAGCGTATAGCATACTGACTTTCCAAGAAGAGAATGAGAAACGAAAACTAATCGAGGTGTTGAATCAAGACCAAGAAAATAGTTCTAATGCGAAGATCATCGAAAGTTCATCGTTGTTTTTATTATTTTGTATTGACTTTAGTCGTTATGATTTAGAGCATGAGGGAGTTTCGTTTGAAAATGAGTTGGAGCCGCTCATTATCGGGACAACGGACGCTTCGTTAGCGTTAGAAAACGCCCTGGTAGCAGCTGAAAGTTTTGAGCTTGGAACGTGTGTGATCGGTGGACTTAGAAGAGTCTCAAAAGAGATCATCGATTGTTTGGAGATAAATGAATTCAGATTTCCACTCGTTGGTTTGGCAATAGGAAAGCCACTACAAACAGCTGTGCCGAAACCTCGTTTACCTGAAAAAGCGACTGTTTTCTCTGGCCAAAATGCACATAAAAAAGCAACAAAAGAGGAAATTAAAGCGTATGAGCGACAACTCCAAGACTATGCAAAAGAGAATGGCTATACCTCTGAACCATGGATAAGTCGTTTTACCAACTATTATAAAGAGCAAAACTATCCTGCAAAAACAGCTGAGAGTTTAAAAAAGCAAAAATTGATTTAATGTTTAAAAACTAAAATAGCAAATAGAAGTTTTATTGTACAATGAGTAAGCGGAACGTTAGTCAGTCATTTGACCGATGATTGTTTCGCTTTTTTAGAATGAGTCTATATAATTCGTTTAAAATAGAGTTGCAACTAAATTATATCTTTCAAAGTTTTCAACCTCTTTTTTCAATGGTATAATAACCGCGGAGGAATATGTCGAATGAATGAGAATTTATTATCAAAACGTTTAGCACGCGTGGGGGAATTAGTCCCAGAACAAAGCCGGTTAGCAGATATCGGATCTGACCATGCGTATTTACCTGTAGCATTAGTTTTACAAAAGAAACTTGAGTTTGCGGTAGCTGGAGAAGTCGTATCCGGACCTTTTGAAGCTGCTAAAAAGCAAGTGAGAAAAAATGGTTTAAGTGATCAAATCACAGTCCGCCTAGCAGATGGTTTAGATGCTGTAGAGAAAACAGACGAAATCAACGCTATCACGATTTGCGGCATGGGTGGTGTGTTGATTCGTGATATTTTGGAGGCTGGTTGGACGAATCAGCGCTTGCAAGGCAATGAGCGTTTAGTTTTACAACCAAATATTGGAGAAAAGCCGTTACGTGATTGGCTGACAATCCATGGCTATACAATTATTGACGAAGATATTTTAGAAGAAAATAATAAAATTTATGAAATCATCGTGGCTGCTAGAAGAGAGACAAGAGTTGCTTATTCAGCAAAAGAACGTCTTTTTGGGCCAGTTTTACTCAAAAAACAATCGCCTATTTTTTATAAAAAATGGCAGAGTGAAGTGAAACAACGGGAAACGATTTTAGCTCAACTAACTAAAGCTTCTGGGGATCAAACAATTAGAATCCAACAAATAGAAAAAGAAATTGCTGAAATCAAGGAGGTTTTGCCAGATGAGTCTTGAGGGTACTTTATTTATCGACCGTTTTGAAGCGTATTGTCCGCAATGGCTTGCAGAAGCCGGTGACCCTGTCGGTTTGCAGATTGGGTCAGTGAACAAACCATTGGAGCGTGTCTTAGTTACACTAGATGTGAGACCAGAAGTAGTGGCTGAAGCAATCGAAAAGCAAGTTGACTTGATCATTGCCAAACATCCTCCGATTTTTAGACCAGTGAAATGCTTAGACACAAATGACCTACAAACGAAAATGTATGCCGACTTACTGAAGCATGATATTGCAGTTTTTGCGGCACATACAAATATGGACATTATTGATAATGGTTTAAATGACTGGTTTTGTGAGCTATTGGGGATTCAAGATACCACTTATTTAACCAAAACCCATACGATTGGTTACAAAAAATTAGCTGTTTTTGTGCCTGTAGATGATGCTGCGAAGATGCGTGAAGTGCTCGGACAAGCGGGAGCAGGTCTTCAAGGCGATTATGTCAATACAAGTTATTCCTTAATCGGAACAGGCAGATTTACCCCAGTTACAGGTGCTAATCCAGCTCTTGGAACGATCGGTAAAGAAGAAGTAGTACAGGAAGCAAAAATCGAAGTAATTTTTCCAGAAATAATTGAAACATCAGTTATTCAAGCAATGCTAGCAGCTCATCCCTATGAAGAACCAGCCTATGATGTCTATCAGATCGACAATATCACCAAAGAATATGGTTTGGGACGTGTTGGTCATTTAGCTAAACCTGTCTCTTTAAAAGATTTTGTGTCGGTCGTCAAAGAAACCTTCGATTTAGATGGTGTGCGGATTGTAGCAGAAGATGAAACAAAAATGATTCAGCGCGTTGCAATTTGTGGCGGCAGCGGTGAAAAGTTTTTCCGTGATGCAATTAAAAAACAAGCAGATGTTTATATTACAGGGGATGTTTATTACCATACAGGACATGATATGCTAACAGAAGGCTTATCAGTAATCGATCCAGGACATTATATTGAGCAATTATGTAAACCGAAGTTGGTAGAACTATTCAATCAATGGAAAAAAGATTATAATTGGGATATCGAATTTATCGAATCTGAAGTAAATACAAATCCGTTTCAATTTAGATAAAGAAGAAAGAGGGAATTAAACGATGTATGAAAATTTATTACCGCGTTTTTTACGCTATGTAAAGACAGAAACACGCTCTAACCCAAACAGTAAAACAACCCCTTCAACGCAAACTCAAGTAGCGTTTGCTCAAACGCTAAAAAAAGAATTAGAAGAAATTGGTATGAGTGATGTCATTTATAATGAAGCTAATGGTTTTGTGATTGCTACTTTACCAAGCAATGTCGATAAAGAAGTTCGTTCCATCGGTTTTATTGCCCATATGGATACAGCCGATTTTAATGCAATCAATGTGAATCCACAAATCATTGAAAACTACGATGGTGAGTCAACTATCCAATTAGATAAAGAAGGAAAATTCACCTTAAATACAAACGATTTTCCTAATCTAAAAAATTATACCAATCAAACATTAATCACAACAGACGGAACAACGCTATTAGGTGCTGATGACAAATCAGGGATTGCTGAAATCATGACAGCAATGGAAATTATGATCAAAGACCCATCAATCAAACATGGCACGATCCGTGTGGCATTTGGTCCTGATGAAGAAATCGGCGTTGGAGCAGATAAATTTGATGTTGAACACTTCAATGTAGATTTTGCTTACACGATGGACGGTGGTCCAGTCGGAGAATTACAATATGAAACATTCAACGCAGCGCAAGCAGAAGTGACGATCCAAGGAAAAAATGTTCATCCTGGAACGGCTAAAAATACAATGATCAATGCATTACAATTAGCAATTGATTTCCATAATCAATTACCTCAAAATGAAGTCCCAGAAAAAACGGATGGTTACGAAGGATTTTTCCATTTAGCGCAAATGAGTGGAACACCGGAAGAAGCTAAAATGACGTATATTATCCGTGACCATGATCGTGAAAAATTTGAAGCGCGCAAAGCGTTGATTCTTAAGATTCAAGAAATCATCAATCAACCATTTGACCAAGAACGTGTGCAGATAGATCTTTTTGATCAATATTATAACATGGGTGAAGTCATCGAAAAAGATATGAGTATAATCGAACTAGCGAAAAATGCAATGATCGAGCTAGATATCAAACCATTGATCGAACCTGTTCGCGGTGGAACAGATGGCTCAAAGATTTCTTATTTAGGAATTCCTACGCCAAATATTTTTGCTGGTGGCGAAAACATGCACGGACGCTTTGAATTTGTTTCATTACAAGCAATGGAAAAAGCGACGGATGTTATTGTGAAAATTGCGGAATCTAACGCTCAGTAAAGAGAGTGACTATTGAGAATAGTAGTGACATTTGAGAATAGGGAGTAACGTTACAAGCAGTGACTTACTTCCTGTTTTTCTGTCAAGGATGGGCGAGTTTGCTTCATTTTCGAAACATGCTGAGAAACACCATGACGTTAGGCGTTGCTATTTTTTCAGCTAAGACTTGTCGCACTACAAATTGGTGCTCGGTACACGGTAAAACAAAGTGAAATGTTGCCATCATTTTTAGCTCGGATTTGAATACGTCGTCGTGCTATGCGTTAGCTAGAGATGCTTTTAATTTTAGGAGGAACTCAAGTGGAAAATGTAATGATTCTTTTTAATGAAACATCCGGTAAAGACAAAGGCAGAGAATTAGCCGAACAGTTTGTATCGTATGCAAAGGAACATGGACAAACGGACACGCATTTTTTATTAGAACAAGTGGGTCCAGATTGTGATAGTAAAAAAACGGTTGAAAAAGCGCAAGCGGAACATATCGATACACTGATCTTTATTGGTGGAGATGGTACGATCAATCATAATGTGGCAGATTTTAAAGAGGAGTTGCCTCATCTGAAAGTGGGCCTCTTGCCTGGTGGAACGGTCAATAACATGGCTAGAGTTTTAGGAATTCCCCTGAAATTCGAAGCAGCAGCTGATATTATTCTTGGTGGAGCAACTAGAAAAATCGATTACGGAATGATTAATCAAAAAGTAATCGTCAGTACAATGACTATTGGCATTTTGGCCGATACAGCAGCTCGTATCAGCCAAGAAGAGAAACAAAAATATGGTAAGCTGATATTTGTGAAGAACTTTTTTAAATTATTGGCGAAGAAAAAACGGTATCACTTAGAAGTTACAACAGAAAATGAGCAATGGCGAGGGAAAACACAGCTTGTGACTGTGACGATGACGAATTCTGTCGGTGGCTATACCAATTTTGATGATTCTGCATCACCTGATGATGGCTTGTTTCATTTAACTATTCTGCCGAAATTAAATATTTTTAAATTAGCTTTTTATCTACCAAAGATTATTCTAGGCAAAATCTATGAGCTTCCTGATATTAAATATATAACGGCGGCTGAAATAAACATCAAAAGTACGAGTGAAAAGAAAGTTGGGACACGTGTTGATGGCGATCCAAGTGAAGAACTGCCGATTCAAATGAAAGTCGTGAAACATGGCTTAACTGTTTTTGTACCAAAGACATAGTAATAGAATAAAGTTCTTATGTAATTGTTGAATTAACTTTACATGGCGTGGCCTTTCAAGGTATTCTATTATAGGAGAATGATTTTGGGAGGAAGAAGAATGACAGGTTTGTTGAAACATTTACCATGGGCCTATTTGCTTATTGTAAATATGGTTGAATTTTTTGCGATGTATCTTGATAAACAAAGAGCGATAAGGAAAAAGTGGCGAGTACCAGAATTTGATCTTCTATTTATCGGATTGATCGGTGGTGGAATTGGCGGTTTGCTGGCACAGCAAATTTTTCATCATAAGACAAGAAAGTTACGCTTTTATTTTGCTTTTATTTTTGGTACACTTGTGACTATTGCAATTATTTATGTTAGTTATAAAAGATAATCGTGAATACACTATAGTGGGGAGAAACTATGAAAAGCAATTCTAAAACAAAGATTTTTCTGAATATCGGTTTGCTGGCAATTTTTATCGGAGTGATCATCTATGTGATGGATAATTCACTTAGCGATATCTTTGCACAATTAATGAAAACAAGTTGGGTTGTTGTGGCGTTGGTCATCTTGTTGGGCGTTGTCTATCAGATTGTAGAAGGACGTTCTATTAAAGAGATTGCCTCTTATTTTCAGAAAGATTTTACAACAAAAGATGGTTTTTTCACCTCTTGTTATGTCGCTTTTTATCGTGTAATCTCGTTTGGAACAGGAACACTGCTTTCTGAGATTTATTTCTATAAGAAAAAAGGACTGGCTGTTTCTCAAGGCGTAGGCGTGACGGCTTTACACATGATCATGTATAAAGTTGCGGTTATCTTTTTATCCGTTTTGGGGCTAATTTTCCAATTTTCTTTATTTTATGAACGTGCGCCAAAAATGATTCCCTTTATTTTAGTAGGAGTCGGGTTGACCTTTGTGATTATTTTTTCGCTACTGGTTTTGTCTAGTAGTCTCAACCTTCAAGTTTTTTTGATCAAATGGACAAATAAACATTTTAAGCGTAAAAGATTACGAGATTGGGTAGATAAATGTAATTTGCAAATCTATTCACTGAGAGAAACGGTTCAGACGATTACAAAAGACCGTTCAGCGATGCTTCGGATTTTTGGCTGGAACGTAGCTAAGTTACTGTTCTGGTACGTGATTCCGTATGTTGTATTGGTTGAGAACCATCCGAATATCGATTTTCTTTTAGTCCTTTCTTTTACTAGCTTTTCAGTTATCTTGTCAGGTGTTTTTCCAACTCCGGCAGGAATCGGTCCTTTTGAATTTGTTTATTTATTATTATTTAAACCGTTGGTAGGAACTGTAGATGCAGTGTCATCTTTGCTATTATACCGGTTTGGTAGTTTTGTTTTACCATTTTTGATTGGCTTTGTTTATGTCTTGATTCAAAAAAGACGAGAGATAAAAGTAGGCCTTCATGCCGTTAAGGAAGAGAAAAAAGAACATTTTGACGAGCAATGAAGTTCGGTCTATCTATACTAAAAGTTAGAAAATATAAAGAGAGCAACACGAAAACAGCCAAAGTTTTCGCGGTGCTCTCTTTTAGTTGTACATTTTTTTGATTAGAGTTACTATTGAAATGTAAAGAATATATATAGGAAGGTGAAAATATGACTGAAAAAATAACTACAAGTGAAGGGCAACCTGTCGCTAACAATCAACACTCGCAAACAGCTGGAAAAAGAGGACCAGTCTTGATTCAAGATATTCATCTATTGGAAAAGTTGGCTCATTTCAACCGTGAAAGAATTCCTGAACGAGTTGTTCATGCAAAAGGTGCTGGTGCTTTTGGTGAATTTGAACTGACTAATGATATGAGCAAATATACGAAAGCTGGACTTTTTAATGGCGTTGGCAAGAAAACTAGGGTAGGAATCCGTTTTTCTCAGGTTGCTGGTGAATCAGGTTATATCGATACCTATCGTGACGTTAGAGGTTTTGCAGTTAAATTTTATACTGAAGAAGGAAATTATGATATTGTCGGCAATAATACACCAGTCTTTTTTGTGAATGATGCCTTAAAGTTTCCTGATTTTATTCATTCTCAAAAACGTGATCCAAAAACTCATTTGCGTGATCCATACATGCAATGGGATTTTTGGTCTCATTCGCCAGAATCACTGCACCAAGTAACGATTTTGATGGCTGATCGTGGGATTCCAGCTAGCTATCGTACGATGCATGGCTATGGCAGCCACACCTTTAAGTGGGTCAATGATCATGGAGAAGTTTTTTGGGTGAAATATCACTTCAGAACAAATCAAGGGGTAAAAAATCTCACAGATGAAGTTGCTGCACAGCTTGCATCTGAAAATACGGACTATTTGATGGATGAATTATTTCAAGCAATTGAAGTAGGGGATTATCCTTCATGGACTCTTTGTGTACAGATCATTCCTTATGAAGAAGGCTTGAACTACAAATATGACTTATTTGATGTAACGAAAGTCGTTTCACAAAAAGATTATCCCTTGATTGAAGTCGGTAAAATGACATTGAATGAGAATCCGCAAAATTATTTTACGGATGTCGAAGAAATTTCATTTTCACCCGCGAACTTGGTGCTAGGAATTGAAGTATCACCAGACAAATTATTACAAGGAAGATTATTTGCTTATAAAGATGCAGCACGCTATCGCTTAGGTGCTAATTACGATCAATTACCTGTTAATAAATCACTCAATAAAGTTAATAATTATGAGCGAGATGGTTTCATGCAAGCAAATAATCCAGGTGGATCTGTTAACTATGAACCTAATAGTCAAGGTGGACCAGTCCAAGATGAAACTGCCGCGATTACACCATTTGATGTACAAGGTCAAGTGGGTACTTATGAATATGGAACAGATCATTATTCACAAGCGGGCGATCTTTACCGTTTGCTTCCAGAAGATGAAAAAGAACGTTTAGTTCAAACAATCAAAAATAACCTGGGTCAAGTGGATAATCGGGAAATACAGATTTTAGAAATCAAACAATTCTATCAAGCAGATCAAGACTATGGTGCCAGAGTAGCAGACGCCTTAAACATTCCGCTTGAAGAAATTCAGTAATAAAACCCAATTATTAACAGCCAGTACCAGAATAATATGCTATACTTTAGACAAGTACTAGGGGAGTCATTTTGACTGAGACGTTCGTTTGAACGGACCCTTTGAACCTGTGAGTTGAGACTCGCGTAGGGAAGTAGTCTAAGAAATAGAATACGACGACTCGACTCTATGAAATGGTTCTTTGTCATTTTATAGAGTTTTTTTCTGTTTTTAAGCTTCTTCTCAAAAAAATCGAGGAGGAATTGCATGACTTTTACAGAAGAAATAAGAATATCTGCTGAAGCAATTTGGCGGGAAAGTAAGGAACATCCATTTATCTCAGAGTTAAAGGCAGGAACATTAAAACCTGAAATTTTTCGTTTTTATTTGCTTCAAGATCGTTACTATCTGGAACAATTCAGTAAAATCCACTTACGAGCGGCAGATCTGGCAATGGATCAAGAGGTCAGAGCCTGTTTTTTAGAAGGAGTCAAAAGTTTAGAAGCGGCAGAAATTTCAGTGAGAAATACATTTTTCAAAGAGCTGGATGTGACAGAAAAAGAAATCAGTCAGACACCAATCGCGCCTACTGCGTATCATTATACATCACATATGTATCGAGAGCTTGAATCAAAAAGCCTTGCTAGAACGGCTGCGGCATTATTACCATGTTATTGGTTGTATCAAGAAATTGGGGAAGAACTAATTGAAAGCGGTTCGCCTGATCCACTATATCAACGCTGGATCGAAACATACGACAGTGAAGTATACCGAGCAGCTGTAATTCGGCAAAGGAAATTGACTGATTATTTAGCAGAACAAGTATCGCCTGACGAACGTGCCCTTATGCAGCAAGCCTTTATTATAAGTAGCTATGAAGAATTAAATTTTTGGGAAATGGCTTATACAAAACAACAATGGGGGCTAAAACATGATGAACTATGAGTTGATCGATGAGCTGCGCTTAAAAAATCCACTTGTGCATAATATTACGAATATCGTTGTAGCAAATGACTCTGCGAATGGGTTGTTGGCAATTGGAGCATCCCCTTTTATGTCTAGTACAATTGCAGAAATGGAAGAAGTAGCCTTGATTGCAGATGTTGTCGTTTTGAATATGGGGACTTTAAATGATGAACAACTAACAGCGATGATCTTAGCTGGTAAAAAAGCGAATGAACTAGGAAAACCAGTCGTTTTAGATCCAGTCGGTGCAGGAGCAACAAGTTATCGTAAACAAGCTGTTGAAAAATTATTGAGCCACGTTCATCCGACGTTGATTCGCGGGAATGCTGGTGAAATCGCAGCAATTGAAGGCAGTGATTGGTCAGCTAAAGGCGTAGATGCAGGAACTGGATCTGGTGATGTAACAAAGATCGCTGAAAATCTAGCGCTAAAACTGAACTGCTTTATCGCTGTCAGCGGAGCAACTGATACAATCACAGATGGCAGAAAAAGTTATCTTGTGAAAAATGGCACTCCTTATTTCACTAAAATGACTGGAGCCGGTTGTCTGCATGGCTGCATCTGTGGTGCTTTCTTAGCCGTTGATAAAGAGCGGTCGCTAGAAAGTGTTGTTACAGCTAGTGTGATGTACGCTTTGGCTGGTGAGTTAGTAGCAGAGCAGTTAACGCAGGTTTCTGTGGGCTCATTTAGAACCTACTTACTAGATCAATTGTCTTGTCTAGATAGTTTATTGGTTCAGCAAAAAGCAACTGTTGAAAGGAGTAATAAGAAATGAATGAAACCATCCAAGCATTAACAATAGCGGGATTTGACAGTGGCGGTGGCGCAGGAATGCAGGCGGATTTAAAAACCTTTCAAGAACGCTTAGTATTCGGGACATCTGTCTTGACCGCTTTACCGATCCAAAACACACAAGGCGTTAAAAAGGTTTATGATATTCCTTTGGATGCGATTCAAGATCAGTTAGTTGTTGTCAGAGAAGATTTCAAGATTTCTGCCGTAAAGACAGGCATGCTTTTTACCGCTGAAATTACGCACTTAGTATCAGAATTTTTAAAAGCAGCGGATTTTGGTCCTTTGGTTGTTGATCCTGTGATGATTGCTAAAAGTGGACATGCGTTGTTAAAAGATTCTGCTGTCAGGTCGCTGATTGAAGAACTGCTACCGCAAGCGTTTGTCATTACACCGAATATTCCTGAAGCAGAAGTGATGAGTAATATGACGATTACAACAAAAGATGAGATGCTGACAGCTGCGAAAAAGATTCAAGTGTTAGGTGCCAAAAACGTTGTTGTAAAAGGTGGACATCACCTTGAAGGGACACAATCAACAGACTTATTATTACTGGAAGATGGCCAGCTAGATTGGTTAGCGGCAGATAGAATCCCTACTAAAAACACTCATGGTACAGGCTGTACCTTTTCAGCCTGCATTACAGCCGAGCTGGCAAAAGGAGTTGATGTCAGATCGGCAGTTCATACTTCAAAAGAGTTCATCCAAGCAGCGATAGCTGATGGAATTCAAGTGGGTTTTGGAAATGGACCAACGAATCATTGGGCATACAGAAAGGTCGAAAGACATGAAGAATACTAAAGAAATGCTTTCAATTTATTTTATTGCAGGAACCCAAGATATCGAATCAGGTTATTTACCAGATGTGTTGGAGTCAGCTTTGCGGGCCGGAATTACCTGCTTTCAATATCGGGAAAAAGGCAAAGGCAGTTTGGAACACCCTGATGCCAAAAAGAAGATGGCGAAAATTTGCCAGCAACTATGCAAACAATATCAGGTTCCTTTCTTGATCAATGATGATATTGCTCTGGCTTTAGAAATTGATGCGGATGGTGTTCATGTAGGGCAAAAAGATCAGGAAATCAAAACGGTTTTGGCACTCTTTTCAAATAAAATTGTTGGTTTATCTTGTCATGACGAACGTGAGGTTCTGACAGCAAATGAATTGGCAGGCATCACTTATTATGGCATTGGTCCAGTTTTTGGTACGCTATCAAAAGCAGATGCCGAGGAGCCGATTGGTTTGAAAAAACTGACAGAATTGAAGGGAAAAGCATGTAAACCAGTTGTCGCAATAGGCGGTATCAATAGTGAAAACGTTCAAAGCGTCATAGGGACACAGGTGGATGGTATATCAGTGATCTCGGCCATTACATTAGCAAAAGATATTTCAAAAGCAGTTGGGAAATTAACGCAACCATAGGAGAGAGAACATGAAAAATTGGGTAAGAGTGGTTAGTCTATTAAGTTTCGTTCTATTTATTTTTTCAGGATGTGGGAATCAAAAACAGCAAGTGAAACAAAAAGAGCAGGTGGATTGGCCTTTTTATGAAATCCGTTCGGACAATCAAACTGTGGGGTATTTATTAGGTACTATTCATTTTGGAAAAAAAGAAATGTATCCCTTTCCAGATGAAATTATAGAAGCAATCCATAGCTCGTCAGAAGTAGTTTCAGAAGTCACCTTTGCTTCATTTGATTCACCGACGACAGCTGCTTTATCACAAAAGGCAATGGCTAAAAAACCACATATTATGACGGATTTAACAGTAGATGAAAAGGAACGATTAAGCCAAAAATTAGCTTCTTATAATTTTAAATTGGAAGATGTAAAAGACTTGAATTATTTTGGCTTATTATCGATGTTACAAGGACAATATGTGACGACCAATGATTTTTTACAAGGGGTCAATATAAACGTCGGAAATGAAGTGAGCAAAAGTAAAATAAAAAATACTGGATTTGAAACAGTTGCCGAACAATATCAATTGATGAATGAAGCGACAATGGATGTAACAAAAAAGTCGAGCTGGATTGAAGATATACCAGAATTATCAGATGCTATAACAGAAAATGAAAAGCTTTTAACTATGTATATTTCAGGTGAACTGGAGGAAAACTTTGATACCGTCTTTCAAGCGAATCAATACGAAGGATTCAAAGAAATTATTTTAGAGAAACGGAATTTAAATTGGCTACAAAAGCTGAAAGAAAAACTGCCAAATCAAAAGCAAACCTTTATCATTGTAGGTGCAGGGCATCTATACGGGAAGACTGGTTTGATTGCATTACTAGAAAACGAAGAGTATACAGTTAATAAAATAGAATAAAAAAAGCACGAGCAAAATCATGTGGGGTGATCTTGTTCGTGCTTTCACTTTGCTTAAAAAGTCTTTGCACTTTTTTAAAAACTAGTGTACTATTGAACTAGAACACTAGTGAAGGTGAAAATCAATTGGAGGTAAAGCCATGGATTTCCATACAGATCGGCCGATTTATTTACAGATTATGGACTTTATCATTCAGCAAATTGTTTCTGGAAAGCTTGAACCTGGGGATAAAATTAAAGCTGTAAGAGAAATGGCGGTCGAATTAGCCACAAATCCAAATACCGTTCAACGTGCTTTACAAGAATTAGAACGTGAAGATATTTTATTTTCTAAACGTGGATTGGGGCGCTTTGTCACAGAAGATACTGAAACAATCAACCAACTGCAAACACAAGCAGTTGGAAAAGTCATCGAAAATTTTTTAGCTGAAATGAAAAATTTTGGATGGACACAAGAACAAGCGAAAGATTTACTGGGAGAGTATATTGAAAGGGAGCAATAACGATGAAGGAATTAGTTAAGATTGAGCAATTGAGTTACCGCAAAGGAATGAAACAAATTTTTAGCCGTTTGAATTTTTCTGTTTCGTCGGGGAAAATCATTGCGTTGATCGGCGAGAATGGTTCTGGAAAAACTACGATCATGCGTTTACTTTCCGGGTTAGCTTTGAATTTTAAAGGGCAGATTTTAATCGATGATTGTGTCGTTGGGACCAAAACAAAGTCTTTTGTGGCTTATTTAGAAGATCAAAATAATTTTAAAGCGAATCAACAATTAGAAGACGTTATTTCATTTTATGCTCGCTTTTATGCAGATTTTGATAAGCGCAGAGCCTATGAATTGTTACGTTTCATGAACTTGAGCGAGTCAGAAAAATTAGGGAATTTATCAAAAGGAAATGCTGAAAAGTTTGCTTTAAGTATGACCCTGGCTAGAAGAGCAAAATTGTATTTGTTAGATGAGCCGTTAAGTGGAGTGGATTTGCTATCAAGAGAAAAAATCATTCAATCCTTGCTCCAGTGGTTTGATGAAGAGAGTACAATCATTATCACTACGCATCAACTGAGAGAAATCGAAACGATTATTGACGAAGTGATGTTTTTGCGTGATGGACAGATCATCCTTCATGAGTCTTTAGAGACAATCAAAGAAGTAAAACATAAGGACTTAGAAGATTTGTATCGGGAGGTGTATGAAATATGACCAAGTTCTTCCGTCTATTTTTTTCAAAAACACTTTTTCTTGTTTATAGTGCGAGTCTACTGTTGACTTTTTTATTGGGTCTTGTGAATGTTTATAATGTAAATCAACATTCTGTCGAATTTAGCATTGTCTTTTTAGCCTTTTCGATCATGCTTTTTTTCGTGCTTTTCTTTGTATTGGAAACGAATCGTATCTATCAATTTTTTCGGACAACGGATTTTCGCTTATTGCCTGTTAGTACGAGAACTCTTTATTTCTATAACTTGGTGTTCAGCACAATCGTAGGTGTTAGTTTTTTTATAGGAAATGTGATTATCGGGATAATTATGAATTATCTGATACTTAATATCCCGTTTTCTTTAAACGGAACTTGGATCGAAGGGATAGCTGCAATTGTTGATATAGTAGTGTTGTTTTTAATCATACAATTTCTAGTTTGTATCTATTCTGCTATTAAGCAGTTTATTCAAAAAAAATTCCGCTGGATTTTGGAAATTATTTTATTCATTATTTTTACGATGTTGATGGAGCATTTATCCGTTTTTGATTTGGGCATCATAAAATGGCTAGAGATGAATACACTTGGTTTAAAGCAAGAACTCTACTTTAGAGTAATTCTACAATTAGTGACAGCCTGCTTTTATTTTAGTCTAAGTATCTGGATGATCAATCGATATGTGGAAGCGGGGGATCAATAAATGTGGCAACTGTGGAATGAATTTCAGAAAGAGAGCCGCTCATTCTGGATGTCTAGCAACTTTGCATTTTTATTTGTTAGTGGATTTATTATTTACAAATTAGGCATTCAGCATATCCATTTTGAGGGGATTTCTCAATTTGTTTTAATCGTAGTATTGTTCTTCTTGTTTGTTCATTTTATCTGGGAGATGTATCGACAAATTGGCGCCTGGAAAAATAGTCAATATCGGTTGCTGCCGATCAGTGAAGCGAAATTTTACTTCAGCAATATCTTGTTTAGCTGGATTACGACCACGATTTTTTTATTTAGCTACTATTTATGTCTATTCGGTTTTGTTTTTTTGTTGGACAAGCAAGTAGATATGGCAAATTTTCAAGAGTACTGGAAGCATCTTTTAGTGGCTAGTTACTTTTTCTTGTCACTCTCGATTTATGTTCAGTTAGTGTATTTATTAAGTAGTTTGATCAGCATGAAAGCACCAGCCAAATTGCAGCGAGTATCAAAGTATCTGCTTTTTTTCCTTTTGTTTGCGGCAGAAGTAATGGTCAGTGAGCAATTATTAAATAGTTATCGAAAGATCTCATTTATTGATAGCCATCAGTTTAAAATCGCAGTAGGATATGTTTCGTTGTATCTAGAAGATTTGATTTTTGATGGATTTTTCCTTGTGATCAGTGCGATAGTCAGTATTTTTATTTTGAAGCATTACATTGAGGCAGAAAGAAGGTAAAGTATGGAAAATACACAGGTCTTAGAAGTAAAAGACATTTCAAAACGTGTCGGTAAGAAAAAGATCATCAAGGAAGCATCGTTTACAGTTGAAAGTGGGAGCGTTACTGGTTTGTTAGGTCCTAACGGTGCTGGTAAAACCACGATCATTCGGATGTTAGTCGGATTGATGAGTCATGATGGAGGATCGATTCAAATCAATGGACAATCGCTAGCAACTAATTTTAAAGAAGCGCTGGCTCATGTAGGCGCAATTGTTGAAAATTCAGAATTTTATAATTATATGACGGGAATGGAAAATCTAAAGCAATATGCAAGGATGTCGCAAAAAATAATCACGGATGAAGCTTTAGACCAGGTGATCCATAGTGTGCATCTAGAAAATAACATCGATCAAAAGGTCAAAACCTACTCTTTAGGAATGCGTCAACGACTAGGTGTAGCACAAGCAATTTTACACCAACCGGACTTGTTACTTTTAGATGAGCCGATGAATGGCCTAGATCCAAAAGGCATGCGGGAATTTCGCGAGATGATTGAATCATTGAAGAAACAAGGTGTGGGAGTCTTGATTTCGAGTCATCAGTTGAGTGATATGGAATTATTATGTGATGATTTGGTGATTGTTCAAAAAGGGGAAATCACTTATGTTGGCCCAATGAATAATCCAGAAGAAGACAATAAATTGATTTTATTACTGGAAACAGATCAGCAGCAAGAGACGTTAACGTTTTTAACTGAACAACAATATAGTGCAGCTGTAGAAGGAAAATATGTAAAGATCGAGCTGACTGAGGATATCAGAACAGTTTTAGTCAAACAATTAGTTGAGGCAGGGATCGGCATCAAAGAGTTAAAAGTACACGTCGATTCTTTAGAGGAAAACTTCCTGCGCTGGACAGAAGATGGGGGATTATAAGATGGGTGTATTGATAAAAAATGAATGGGTTAAGTTAATCAAGAAAAAATCCTCTTGGATTATGTGGATCATACTAATCGTCATGACCTTTGGCATCACTTTATTAGTCAAATCAACAACATCTTCTCAAAATGGTGAAGCGATGATGAAAGCCAATGATCTATTTGCAAGTTTGACTGAAATGACTTCATTTCTTAATTTGTTTATTGTGATTGTTGCAGCATCTATCGTTGCAGAAGAGTTTAGCCGTGGGACAATTAAATTTTTATTGATTCGTCCCTTTACGAGAAGCCAGATTTTATTCTCAAAGTTTGTTGTATGCTTGATTTATAGTGTGATTGGAACCGTCATTTTGTATCTGAGCAGTTTGATTTCGGCAAATCTCTTACTTACTAGCCAATCGCCTTTTGCACTTGTTAAAGGTTATCATGGCTGGAATGCATTGACTGTTGCAGCTGCGTATGCCGGGGCGAATTTACTGCTGATTCTTTTGTACGTCACAATCACGTTGTTTATTTCCGCTGCGATTCGTTCACAAAGTTTAGCGGTAGGTGTTGGGTTAGGCGTTTTGTTTGGTAGCAGTATTATTAATTCATTTTTGAATGTTGTGATTCAAAAGTATCAATGGTTAAAATGGAATCCGTTTAATATGCTGAATATTAAAAATACGGTTATGGAAAATACTGAAGCGGTTAATAATTATCCAGGCTACTTGAATTTTTGGCAAATGGCTAGTGGTATTTTGATCTATAGTTTGATTATTTATTTGTTGATGCAGCAGTTATTTAAAAAGCGAGATGTATCATTAAGTTGATATCTAGGTAAATAAAGGAGAGTGAATCAACGGCGCCAATATTGCTAAATACTTGTACACAAATGTCCTAGTCGGTGGATTCAAAGCTTGATAAAGGTAAGATCTTCTTTAGTGTCGTTGGTTGTGATTTAATAATTATGGGTAGGTTTAGGGGCTGGAAGAATTGGTAGGGAGAGCTGAAGGATGAAGCTAGTATTAGAAAATGTAAGTAAGAGTTTTGAAGGAAAGCAAGTTATTGACCATGCGAGTTTTACGTTTGAAAAGGGAAAAATTTATGGATTACTGGGTAGAAATGGTGCGGGGAAAACTACGCTGTTTAATTGTATTTCAAAAAATCTAACTCTTGATAATGGCATGATCAGCATTGAAAAAAATGGTCAAACAGAAGCAGATTATGAAAATACGGAAATCGGTTTCGTTTATACGACGCCACATTTACCAGCATTTATGACAGCGGTAGAATTTGTAAAATTTTTTATTGATATTAATAAAGACCGAATTAAAGAGCCTAAATCACCACAATCTTATTTGACTTCTGTTGGTATTGAGCTGGACGATCAAGATCGTTTACTCAAAGATTATTCTCACGGGATGCAAAACAAGGTGCAGATGTTGGTTTCTTTGATCGTTCAACCACCTGTTTTACTGCTTGATGAACCATTAACTTCTTTTGATGTTGTTGCAGCGCACGAGATGAAGGAAATAATTTTAAAAACTAAAAGCGATTCAATCGTGATTTTTTCTACACATATTTTACAGTTGGCTCAAGATTTGTGTGATGAAGTTGTATTGCTTCATCACAAGAAACTAGTAGCTGTTGATCCTGCGCGCATACATGACATAGATTTTGAAAAAGAAGTAGTTCAGCTGTTATCAGATGATAACGAATTGGCTACTCAGAGCATGGAGGAGTAAAAAGATGATGGTATTTTTTACGTATCTCCGAAATTATAGTTATTTTAAATTAACTAGTGTTGCTAAAAAGGTCAATGGCTTGATTTACTATTTAAAAAAGCTACCTTTGATTGGTAAAAAAATTCCAATAGCTCTTTATAGGTACTATCCAGTAAAACAAGCTATTGCTACTATCGCTTTTATATTAAGTCTACTGTTTAGTGCTTTTAATAAATTTATCTGGCTAGCTATGTATACTGGTATAGCAGCACTGATTGAGAGTGTTGTGATGCAGGAAAACGTAGTGGCATTACTTATTGCATTCAAACCGAGTGTTTTGGCAAATGGGCTTTTTCTCTGGTTCGTATTGAATGTTCTTTTTTTAGGATTTTATAATCGATTTGCGATGATACCTGATAAGAAGACGATTGATTTTTATGAGGAATTTCTATTATCAAGAACAGTTGTTGTTAGAGGAGATATGTTGTTGGATGTAGGCTATCAAGGAATTGCCTACCTTCCAGCAGCACTAGTTTTTGGTCGTTTATTTGGTCAAGAACTGTCAGTTGTTTTCTTTATTTTTTTCAGCTACTTGGCAGGAAATTACTTTTTCTCTTTATTGGGTCGAATTGTTTATATTTGGAAGTTTTCGGCTGTAAAGCGAAAAATATTTGGAGCAATCGTTGGTCTATCACTAATTGTTATTGGTGGTTTGATTGAGTACTTCAGAATAGTTCAGCCGATAATGACCATCCTTTTATCTTGGTGGGGAATTGTCTTGTTGTTTGTTTTGTTAATAGGTATTTTGCGGTTATTGTTGACGTTTAAACGAGAGAACGATTTTTTACTTTATTGGATAGAGCATACCAGTCTGAATTTGGAGACCTTAAATGATAGCGCTCAGGAACAGAATCAATATCTAGCAGAAGGTTTGACTATGCAAAAAAAATTAGTGGTTACCTCAGATCAAGTGTCCCGGAAGTTATCAGGCAGTCAATACTTAAATTCTTTACTGTTTAGTCGATATCGCTCAATTTTGAATAAAGCATTGTTGTTTCGCTTTTATTTCATTGTTACAGCGTGGGTATTGATTATTCTTGCAAGTTTATTTGGTTTCTTTAACAAAGCGGATAATGGAGAGTTGGTCAAGACGTTTCCTAACTTATTTTTTGTTATGTATATGGCAAGCTTTGGGAAAAAAGTAGTACAGATGGTTTTTGTCAATTGTGATGTTTCGATGCTGTACTATCCTTTTTATCGAGAAGCAAGTACGATTCTTGCGGGATTTAATTATCGTTTTAAGCAAACGTTTTATTACAATAGCATTGTTTCTGCTGGGATTTTTATTGGTTATATGCTTCTCCAAGTGATGAATGATTTCTTTTTAAGTTGGCAATTTTTTGGTATGTTATTGCTCCTTTTGATTGCTTTATCGTTTCTATTTTCTTTTCATGAGTTGTTTGTTTATTATATTATTCAGCCATTTACAGGAGATATGGAAGTTGTGAGTCCATTATATAAAATTATTTCAGGAGTATTTTACTGGATTTCTTATATGAATATCCAATTACATTCAGTAGGGTATTTTTATGTGACAATCGTTGTCTTGTGTTGTCTAGTTTATGTGTTGGTAGGTTTCATTGTTATCTATAAAAAAGCACCAAAAACATTTCGTATCAAAACATAGGGGATCAAACTAAATAACGGTGAAAATTAGAAAGTATCTTTTTAAATTAATACTAAAATAAAAAAGTTGAGAACGCTATAATGATAGTGTTTTTCAACTTTTTTAGGTTTTGTGAACAGAATGATCAAACTAGATTATTAGAAAAAATAAGTGTTTTCTGATTAATCTAATAAATTGCTGATAAAATCAATAATTATGCAGAACAAAGCTTGTTTAAATGTATAAAAATGATTATGATTAAAAAGATATTTTATACTTAATTATGATTAGGAGTGTTTTGATGGAACAAAAGCAATTGCGATGGTTTACTGTTGGTCTGATCGCTTTCAACATGGTTTGGGGCTTAGGTAATGTCGTGAATAACTATGCGCAACAAGGGATTTCTGTTGTGACATCTTGGGTTTTGATTTTGGTCTTATACTTTATTCCCTATGCATTGATCGTAGGACAACTTGGTTCAACGTTTAAAGACAGTAGCGGAGGCGTTAGTTCGTGGGTACAAAATACTAGTACGAAACGCTTGGCTTATTATGCAGCGTGGACGTATTGGGTTGTACACATCCCGTATCTAGCTCAAAAGCCTCAATTAGTTCTGATTGCTTTCGGTTGGGCGATCCAAGGGAACGGGGACATTGTAAATAATTTCTCTGTGGTTGGAATCACATTGATTTCGTTAGCTATTTTTCTAGTATTCTTATTGCTATCGACAAAAGGCTTGATGACTTTAAAAGTTATTGGAGGAATGGCAGGAACAGCGATTTTTGTAATGTCTATGCTGTTCATTTTATTAGCCGTTGGTGCACCAATGATGAATTCAACAGTTGAATTTGCTACACCACACATGGATAAGATCAGTACGTACATACCTAAATTTGATTTTAGTTACTTTACGACCGTCTCCATGCTGGTATTTGCCGTTGGTGGAGCTGAGAAAATTTCACCATACGTAAACTCAATGAGAAACCCAGCAAAAGAATTTCCCAAAGGCATGATTTTCTTAGCTGCAATGGTTGGAGTTTCTGCGGTACTAGGTTCATTTGCGATGGGTATGCTTTTTGCAAGTAATAATATTCCGGAAGATTTAATGGCTAATGGTGCCTATACAGCTTTCCAATTGTTAGGTGAGTATTATGGTGTTGGGAATTTATTAATGATTATTTATGCCATCACAAATGGTATTGGACAAATTTCAGCGCTAGCGTTTTCAATAGATGCGCCACTACAAATTCTTTTAGCTGATGCAGATCCTGATTACGTGCCCGCAGCGTTACGCAAGAGAAGTAAAAAAGGAACTTTGGTCAATGGCTACCTATTAACAGGTATTTTGGTTAGCATTATTATTGTGTTGCCAATGTTTGGTATCGATAATATCAAAGAATTAGTCAAATGGTTGACTAACTTAAATTCTGTTGTGATGCCAATGCGTTATCTATGGGTATTCTTTGCTTATATGATGTTGAATAAAGCGTATAAAAATTATACGTCAGAGTACAAGTTTATTAAAAATCCAAAAATTGCTTTCGCCTTTGGTTTATGGTGCTTCTTGTTTACAGCATTTGCTTGTATTTTAGGGATGGTACCAAAAATCGATTTTAATACTGATCCCAAGGCTTGGTTCTTCCAATTAGCGTCGAATGTCATCACGCCGATTGTGTTGATTTTATTGGGAATGATTTTACCAGCCCTTGCTCGTCGTGATAAAAAGAAAGCTTAAATAACTCTATAGTAGAGAGAAACATGCAATCGTGTGTTTCTCTCTCTTTTCTTTTATCTCGATAAATGATGGAATGAATTTTAATTCAAATAATCCTGCTTTATATTCTTTATAACAAGATAAAAACCATTGTTTTTCTTTTAATTTCACATATTTATAAAAAAATGAGAACATTTTTCCGTTTTTATCGGTATAATGAAAGGGAAGTCTGTTCTTTTTTCTAAAAAAATGATACGATTTATAAAGGAAAAAAATTGAGGAAGTGAGAACGATTAGTAAGCGACAACGCCAATCAGAAAAAGAAGAACGATCAACTTATCTTTGTAAAGAGGTAGATCCCGATTATTTAGGCCGTGAAGTCTATGCTGATAATGTAGATACGCCTTATTCATTTTATTTAGTTAGAAAGTTAACTCTAGCAAAAGATTATCAAAATTTAGCTGAAGGCGAAGCTTTTTTTGACGCAATCTGTGATAGCTGGGATGCAACAGAAGAGTTTGAAGAACTAGTAGTTAAAAAGATTTATATGTATGTTGAAACTGAGACCATGTATTATACATTATTTATGGGAAGTTTTGAGCCGACCAGAAGAGAGCTGCGAATGAATCTGAAACAATGGTTCGAAGAAATCTCGCTTGAAAAACAAGACCGTTCTCTAGTCTATAAAGGTGAGCCGACATTGAACTCTGGTGAAATACAGGGAATGATGAAACAAATGCTTGAAACCTCAAATGAGATTTTTCGTCTGCGTAAAATGATTACGGATTTAACTGACACGATCAATCATGGGAAAATCGAAATGTATGCAGCGAAAAGTGATCCAATCATTTCTAGAAGCATTCAAACGATTCATCTTAAAAGAGCGCAACCTTTAGTGATCGAAGAAAACCAAGCACAAGAGGAAATCGCTACTCCAGACGAATCTGTCAATGTGAAGGTGGCGTCAGTTGGGGAATCAACTATTGAAACAATTGAAATACCAACTCCGGTTGAGCAAGTGACAGAGCCAAAGGAAGAAGTAGAGGAAGTCGCGGAAAAAAAGTCGGCGCCCGAATTGGCGGAAAAACCAATGGAAGAAGATTTCCAAGTCATAGACGAACCTACAACTTACCAAACGCAAGAAGCAAAAAGTAAGGAACAAGCAGATCAGGTTGCTCCTGTAAAAAAAGAACGTACTTCAATCAAATTAAAACGCAAACAAATGGAGCAAGCGAAACAACCTGTTGAAACCGATACGAAAGATCAAGCAGAACAAGAAGGTCTGGAAAGAACACCGTTAGACTTAAAGTTATTAGTATTGAAAAAAGGAAAAGTAAAAAAAGTAACACCAAGCAATTGGCCGCGTTTTTCTAAACACCTAAAAGCAAGCAAACTACTTGAAGCACCAACGAAGATTCCTAATTTCTCTAAGAGTGAGATGGAAAATTTGGAAGATGAAATCTATTTGTGTTTCATGAACAAGCGGATGCGTTTAGGAGCAAAGAAAAGCAATCCACAGAAAAAAAGTATTCTTCGTTCTGAATTACTCGCTCAAATTAGCCAAGCGGAATATTTAAATTATTCTTGGGGACAAGTTTTAAGACAACGAAAAGAAGATGTTTTGATCTGCGGGCGTCTTAGTTGTGGTGGATTAGTTTCTTCTCTTGATGACTTTTTGCAGGAAATGCGGGAAATCGCATATAGTCGTTCATTGTTTGGCAAAAAGGTCCGCTGCTCGGTGGATTTACTCCGTCGCTTAGAAGGATATATTTTAATGGATCAATATATGCAGAATCTAAGTTTGATGCCGGTTGAGAAATAGCTAGCAGTATCGAGAAAGTGAATCGTTTTTAACAGATTAGATGGAACTGTATAGTTTTGATCTAGTCTGTTTTTTGTCTTCTTTTTAAATAGCTTACATAGCTACATGTCAAAATATCATAGATCGATTTTGATAGATAATAATGAATTACACCCTATTTTTTATGCTGATTTATCGACTGAGTTGCTATAAAGTGAAAAGTGATGTCTTTTGGTTAAATAATGTTTCTAATGTATGATAGAGAATATAAAGTAAGTTTTACTCAAGCTATAAGATTAATCGTAATGGAGGTTATTGCATGAAGAACATTTTTAAGAAAAAGACGACAGATGAAAAGAAGAGAAGTTCAAAAAAAGCGTCAAAAGAGAGCACGAAAAAAGAGCAGAATAGTGTGACTCCAGATGAAAAAGAATTTGATTCTTTTTTTTCAGAAGTAATCAAAAAATTTCCTGAAAAAACTTCTTCCATTATTCTGAATAGTTATGGAAAATCGAAAGAACGTGCTGAACAAATCCTAGCTAAAAGCAAAAATCAGTTTGATAGTATTTTTGATGAATTTTTACAAGGTGTGGATGAGGATACCCGTAAAAAATGTCATAAAACGATTCATGCGGCTTCTTTGACTGCTGCAATTATAGGTTGTTCACCAATCCCTTTTTCGGATGCATTTTTACTTGTTCCAGTTCAATTAACGATGATGGCTCGTTTACATAAAATTTTTGGGCAATCCTGGTCCGAAAGTATGGGCAAAAGTTTAGGCAAAGAAATTGTTGTTGTAGGCTTGGGCAAAAGTGCCGTCGGAAATATAATCAAACTAATTCCAGCTGTAGGCACTGTTACAGGTGCTGCCATTAACGCCACAGTTGCAAGTACAATTACAGAAACGCTAGGTTGGGTGACTGTAAAAATGTTAAACGATGGAGAAGATATCTTCGAACAAACGATGACATTTAAGGGGCAATTTCAAACATTGTTTAAAGCAGTACAAAATTCCAATAAAAAATCGAAGTAGAGTATAGGTTCGAATAAAAGGTAGTCAATAATAACGTGCTTTTCCCAACAAGTTTTTCTTTTAACTTGCTGTGATACTTTAAAAATATATCAAAAATGTGCTTGTAAAGGCAAGCTGAGGACGCAGCACGAATCGTTGCAATCTAGAATCAACTGAAAGAGGTCAGGAAATGAAACTACTTTTGTTGGTTTTAAATTTATTGATTGGCATTGGTGGATTAGCTGGTGGGATATTTTAATGTTAGAAAGAAGCAATATGATGCTTATTATGAACGTTTTATCGAGTTTGTCTAGCTACTTTGGATTGCCAAAATAAATAGAAATAGTGGAATGGATATCAAGTAGAACGTAAAGAATAAATGAAAAGAACATGCATAATCCAAAGAAAAGAGGAAGATAGTTGATTACATTAAAATCAAAAAGAGAAATAGAGAAAATGGCTGAATCGGGTGCTTTACTTGCGGATGTGCATAAACAACTACGAACGTTTATTAAACCAGGGATTACTAGCTGGGATATTGAAGTCTTTGTTCGAGATTATATTGAGAGCCATGGTGGAATTGCTGCTCAGATTGGGTTTGAGGAGTATGAATATGCAACGTGCTGCAGTATTAATGATGAAATTTGTCATGGGTTCCCGAGAAAAAAAGTGCTTCAAGATGGTGATTTGATCAAAGTTGATATGTGCATTGATTTAAATGGGGCGATTTCAGATTCTTGCTGGTCGTATGCAGTAGGAAACACAACAGAGGAAACACAAAAATTAATGGAAGTGACTAAAAAAGCCTTATATTTGGGGATTGAGCAAGCGCAAATTGGCAAGCGTGTTGGGGACATTGGTCACGCAATTCAAAGCTATGTTGAGGCACAAGGATATAGTGTTGTGCGTGATTTTATCGCTCACGGAATTGGACCTACGATCCACGAGGAACCGTTTTTTGCTCATTATGGAGAAAATGGTAAGGGGTTACGATTAAAAGAAGGCATGACGATAACGATAGAGCCGATGGTCAACGCTGGTTCATGGAGAATGGGTATGGAGCCAAATGGTTGGACTGCTAAAACAAAAGACGGGAGTTTAAGTTGTCAGTATGAGCATAGCCTAGCGATTACAAAAGACGGCCCTGTGATTTTAACCTCACAAGGAGAAGAAGGAACGTATTGATCGTTTCAACAAAAGCCTAGGCTCAAACTGAAAAATTCAAAGGCGCTAAGCTCAAAAAAGGAGTTCTTTATATGAAGCAATCTATAGTTCACATCGCATTAGTAGTAGATGATTATGATGAAGCAATCGCGTTTTATACTCAAAGCCTTAATTTTACTTTGATACAAGATACATATCAACCAGTACAAGAGAAAAGATGGGTTGTGGTATCACCTCCGAATTCAAAAGGAACAACTATTTTATTAGCAAAAGCTTCGAAACCGATTCAACGTGACTTTATTGGCAACCAAGCAGGCGGCCGAGTATTTCTATTTTTAGGTACGGACGATTTTTATAGAGATTATACTAATATGATTGCAAATAAAATCGAATTTGTTAGAGAGCCTAAAGTGGCTGATTATGGGACTGTAGCCGTATTTAAAGATCTTTATGGTAATTTATGGGATTTAGTACAGTTTAATGAAGACCATCCAATGAGTGGACGAATATAAACGTTTTTTCGAGACAGTCTTTGAGGAAGAAGGCTTCTCCATTCTCTAAAAAAGATTGAGGTAGAAAATCATGAACTTCGCAGTGCAACCGCTATTATTGGAGAAAATCAAATTAAGTGTTAATAATGACGCTAGTTTGATCTTCCATAATAAAAATAAGATTCCAGTTTTTAGGTGTTTTATTTTTGTAGAGCATGTTCAATCGAGCTGCTCAAAAGTGTTTATCTCCGAGAAATAAGAAGGAGTTTTTTTACCATCGTTTATTCAGATTTTAAGAGGCAGAGATGTAACTCCTTGAGTTATGCCTCTGCCTCATTTTGATATACTAGAAAGTGTATACTAAATTTTAAATCGTTTTTTTGCTGCTTTAATGTTTAAAAACATAGTTAAGATAGGATTTCCAATTGAATAGACTATTAAAGCTACTCCAAGAATAGCATTTCCAATTAGAAACGTTCCGTCAGATGGAGAAAATTTAAACATATATATAAGTCCACCAAAAAATAAAGCAGGAATCGAGATAAGGAAAATCATGACGGATGAAATAGCTAATAATATTTTTTTATAGGAGTGCAAGGAATAATAATATAAAATCATGGTAAAAAAGATAAATAAACTAGTTGGACCAAAGACGAAGAAAGAAAAGAAAGCAAAAGTAATATTACTAACAATAGATATACTGTAAAAAAATTTCTCTAACAAAAATTTATTCAGCTCCTTTTAAAGTAATTAATTTAAAAATTAACTTAAATGAGATGTCAATTGTAACACATCGACAGCACTCGTGTTTTCGGTATGATGTTTTAAAGTATAATTCAATTGTGACAATTAACTTTTCTAGGGGATACTTCAATCCAAATTATAGGAGTAGAAAGTATGCTAGCTTTTTATGTACTTATGGATTTCGATGTATTGTTGCTTTGCCACTAGTATATTGATTATGCAGAGATAAGATATATCAAAACTCCTCAGAAAAAAATGAATTAAAAAAACTCAAGTATGATATACTAATCAATGTAGAATAGTGATTTTATATAGTTTAATATCAGTTCATAAGTTTTGAGTAATTGATTGTGGACATGCTTAAAAATAACGAAAAATTTGCTACCGCTTTAAACGGTTTCACATAAGAGAGGTATGTTAGCGCATATCTCTCTTTCCGCTATCCTTATAATACTGTTTTATTCGTTTACTATGTTTTAATTAGTAACGACACCCCCTTGTTAAAAATGAATTTGTAGCTGAATCAAATCTAAAATCGATTGGGATTTTCAAAAAGAATAGAAAGAAGGATTATTAGTGGAGAAGAACATAAATAACGCTTTACGATTAAGGAAAGAAGGTAACTTAGAAGGGTCTAACCAGCTGTTATTGGAACTATTGGAAAATAAAATTGATGATCCTTACTTAAATTATCAGACTGCTTGGAGTTTCGATATAATAGAAAGAGAGGCGGAAGCAGTATATTATTACGAAAAATCAATTCAAAATGGTTTAGAAGGTGTAAACTTAGAGGGAGCTTATCTTGGTTTAGGCAGTACATATAGAACTCTGGGTAAATACGATTTAGCCAAAAAAACGTTAAAGAGTGGCTTAGACAAATTTCAAACAAATAATGCTTTTAAAGTATTTTATTCAATGGTCTTGTACAACTTAGGACAATACTCAGAAGGTATGGAAGTGTTGTTGCATTTAATTGCTACTACTTCAGAAGATAATGAGGTTAGAGCTTACCAAAAAGCAATTTTGTATTATTCAGATAAATTGGATAGAACGTGGTAAGGAGAATTATATTGAGATTTATAATATGAACGATTTAGTAGCTTTCTAACAAGGAGTTATAGGAGGAAAAGTAATTTGAGAAAAGCATTATTAGTAATCGATATTCAAAGTAAAACAATTGGACCACTGTATGGTAAAGAAAAATTTTTGAGAAGAATAAATAGGATGATAGATTTTTTTCATGAGAAAAATCTACCCGTTATATTCATCGAACAAGAAGGCTGTGGAGAGTTATCTAATTCTTTAAGTCGACTAAGTGATGATTTTGTCGTAGATAAAAAAGAAGGGAATGCATTTACATCTCCTAACTTTAATAAAGTAGTGAATGATCTTAAACTAGATTCATTTGTGGTTGTAGGATTAATGAGTAATGCTTGTATTCAAAAAACATGTAAAGGTGCATTGGAGCAAGGGTATTCTGTGACACTAGTAGAAGATGCACATGATTCCGTAATTAAGCCGTTAAAAAATATCTGGAATAAAAGATTAAAGAAAATTGGAGTCTATACAATAACATCAAGTATGTATATCAATAATGATAAATAAATCTGTTTTGGCATAATTATTCTACAAAGGATTGATAAATTGAAAATATAAAAATAGATATAGAAAATTGGCATGGTAAAGAATATTTTGACCATTGTTAAATTCAGTTTAGATTTAACAAGTTTATTGTATCTGAGTGCAATGTGAGATTTTCCAGTATATTGTAAGTAATGACACAAAATATCAATTTTGTTGCTGACTTTCATTTATACTGCATGGTTTTTTTAGATTAAGGATTAATAAAAAGCCGCATTAAGTTACTTAAATCAAGCAGAAAGAAGGGCATTAATTGATAAAAACACTATTCAAGGTAAGTGTAGCAGTATTAGGTTTTGATGTATCAATCATCATCATACCGTTGGTCATTGTAAGGTTTTTCCCAGGAAGTGCATTTGATCAAGTAGGATGGATATTTCCTTTGTGGGGAGTGTTGATATTACCGTTTGCATTTTTATTTTTTTTACTATCGTTTTATTTCTATAATAAGAAAAATCGTTTAATAGAAAATGAATTGGATACTCTTAAAAGAGCTCAGGAAGAAGAAAAGTTATGAATAATATAGCCGTAGTAACATTGTGTGGTTCGATAAAATTTATGAAAGAATTTAAAGAAGTTGAAGCAACTTTAACTCAAGAAGGCTTAGCTGTAATCACCCCGTGTTTTTTTGAGCAAAATGAAAACATTGAAATGACAGAAGAAAACGCGCAATTATTTGGCATGATACATTATAAAAAAATCGAAATAGCAGATGAAGTTTTTGTGATTGATGTTGATGGCTACATTGGAGAGAGTACTAGAAAAGAAATTGAATATGCGAGAAAAAATAATAAAAGCATAAGATATTATTCTATCGAATCAGCTAGGTTAAAAAATTTGCCCATCAGTTAATGCTCAAATTGAGTTTAAAAAAGTAATAGTATAAGAATTAGGTGGAGGAACGATAAAATGGGAAATAAAGAATCATTATTTGAGCTCAGCAGCTTTACATATCAAGATAAGGGCGGAAATTTAGCTGGTGTAAAATTATTAAAACCTGACGAACATTTGTCGACGGATCAAATGCAACTGCTTGCAAAAAAACTAGGATATGCTGAAACTGCATTTGTTCATCCCGTAGCTGCTAACGAATTTGAAGTGCGCTATTTTACGCCTCAGACTGAAGTTCCGTTATGTGGGCATGCAACTATTGCCGCATTTAGCTTGTTAAAGAAATTAGGCAAACTGACTGTGGGAGAATACACGATCCAGACACAAGCTGGGAGATTAGCCATTTTAATAGTAGAGGATGACACTGTTTTTATGGAACAAACATTACCAGTTTTTTTCATAGAGAAACTAGATTATGCAAAAATTGCTAGTTCTTTAGGAATCGCTGTTACTGATTTTTCAGAAGAGTTACCATTGAAGATTGTATCAACAGGGCTGAAGGATTTAATGATTCCAGTGAAAGATACAACTATTTTGCAGGCAATTAAGCCTAATTCAAGTGAAATAGAAGCAATTTCAAAACAATTAGATATTATTGGATATCATGTCTTTGTTCCAGATAAGACGACAATTAGTTGCCGCAACTTCGCTCCTTTTGTGGGAATTGAAGAGGAATACGCGACAGGAACTTCTAATGGAGCACTGGTCTGCTATCTATTCCAAGAAAATAAAAGCATCGGGGACAAAACGTATCACTTTAGACAAGGAAGACTACGTCCAGATCAGACTGGTCGGATAATCGTTGAAATAAGTGCTGAGGACAGAGAAATTAGACAAGTTTTTGTTGGAGGAAAAGCGATGATTACGAAAGATTTATCAGAAATGGATTAATAAAAGAAGGAATGTTACAGATAAAAAATAATCAATTTTTAACTAAGGAGAGACTATGAAGAAAAAAATTTATTGTTTTCTTTTCCTAAGCTCATCGTTATTAGTGACTTCATGTGCTAAACAGGATTACTCAACAGAAGAATCAAAGGCAAGAAAACTGGTAGAAGAAGGGCGCACGTTCGTTAGTATGCAAAAAGAAAATAAGCGAGAAATAAAATACACTGTCAAAAAAGAGCAGTACAAAGAAAATGAAAAAGCTGTTATTTTAGAAAATGCTACTCCAATGATCGAGATTTCTGCTAAAAGAGCAAAAGGAGAGTTATATGCTAATTCTAAAAATAAATATAATTATATTACAATAGAGTTTGAATTTGAAAATAGGAACTTTCCAGAAGCCTTTGATATGCAAGGTGGGGAGATTTGGATGGTCAATAGTAAAAATAAAAACTTCAAACAAGGCCAAGGGGGAATCGAATCTAAACCAGCTTCAAAAGGAGAAAAAGGGTATTATAAGAGCAGCTTTACCATCGGAGAATTGATTGAAATTGGTGATAGTATTACTATTCGATATAATTATGATTTAGAATTTAATGGCGGTGGATCTGGACCGTTTAACTATATTGAATTTACTGTACCAATAGACAGTATTGAAAAAGAAAAATAGTAAGTAATAAATTAAACGTTCTTTCGTTGATTTAAGGAGAAGATTAGAAGATGACTGCACTAATAACATTGCCAAATTTAGGGGAAGAAATGGAATCTAAGCTCAAAAGTATAGGTATTGATATAGCAGAAGAACTAACATCTAAAAGGGAGGAATAATGAAAAAGTATAGGTATATAGTGATGTTAGCAGTTATTGTGCTGTTTTCAGGGTGTACTAATAGGGAAGAAAGGAAAGAAATCAAAGAAATTTCATATATGACTTCAAGTTTTGGTGTACTATCCAAAGCGGTTGAAGTAAACATAGAAGACGCTACCAAAAAAATATTTATTAATAATGATTATAGTAGAAGTGGAGTACCGAATAAAATCGAGAATATTCCAGAGAGTGATTTCGAAATTTACAGAATCAGTGATATAAGGAAATTTGAGGGGAAAATTAACAAAATGAGGATTTCTAATTGGAAAGAAAAGTATGTTAATAAGGATATAATGGATGGCTACCAATGGTCGTTAACTATTAAATATAAAGATGGCGAGGCGAAGTCGATTTATGGTAGTAATGATCAACCTAAGAAGTACGACGAATTAATAAGAGTGTTGTTCAATACAGAGGAGTAAGCTTCTCTTACAAACGATCAGAAAGAGTTAGGAATATGAGTTTTGAAGAAATCTCATAACAAGATAAGTTCAGTAGCTTAGAATGAGGAATCGTTTGAATTAGAATATCGACAAATAAATAGTTTGAGCGTTGTTCATAAGAATAACCGACTATACAAATTAAAGGAATTATTCTGCTAAACAATAGAGAATGACTCCTTTTTTATTGAGTAGAAAAGGCAGTTCGCATTCGCACCTAAAAAGAACAAGAGTATGTCAAAACAACAACAAAATTACCTCTACCTGACAGGCTTTCAAACTAAGACTAAAAAAAACTTCGGTTTTGTAGTATAATTTTCAAGGATAGAGGAAAGGCGGGAAGCCCATGAGGAAAAAACAGACCTACGCAGTAGTTGATCTAGAAACAACTGGGACCGATCCAACGGTTGACCGGATTATTCAATTCGGCTGTGTATTGATCCAAGAAGGAAAAATCATTTCCCGTTTTGCGACTGATATCAATCCGAATCAGGCCATCTCTAAGCAGATACAGCAACTTACAGGTATTAGTAATTCTCGTGTGCATAAAGCACCTTATTTTGAAGATGTGGCCTTAACGATTTATAACCTATTAGCTGATACCATATTCGTTGCTCATAATATCTATTTTGATTATTCCTTTTTAACACAGGAATTGCTGCGGTGCGGCACACCTAAATTAAAGATTCCCGGCATTGATACGGTGGAGTTAGCTCAGATTTTCCTGCCGACAGAAAAAAGTTTCCGTTTAGGCGACTTAGCTGAAAGCTTAGGGTTGATCCATGATAATCCTCACCAGGCTGATAGTGATGCACAAGTAACGGCAGAACTTTTATTGCTGATTGAAGCTAAAATGCGTCGCTTACCGCTGATCACAATGGAGTCGATTGATCGATTGAGTCAGCAAACTGGAATGGATACAAGCTCTTATATCCATCACATATATGAAGAAATGAAGCAAGATATCCAGCCTTTGGCAAAAGAGCAGCATGTTGTTTCAGGAATAGCCTTAAGAAAAAAAGAAGTTCCGCTATTTGAAGAAAAATTATATGGGAACCCAGTTTTTCCACAAAAGAAAAAGGCCAAAGAAAAAGTTTTTGCTGATGTGATCGGTTACCGGTCAGAACAAAGCCGGATGATGAATTTAGTGTATGATCATTTCACAAATGATGAACATAAAAATTTATTTATTGAGGCGGCGACTGGAACTGGAAAAACTTTAGGCTATTTATTTCCACTTAGCTATTTAGCCACGCCTGACAATCCAGTTATCATTAGCACAGTGTCTATCGTCTTGCAAAATCAATTGACCGAAAAAGATATTCCGTTAGCGAATCAAATTAGTCCTAAGCCAATCAACGCTGTAATTATTAAAAGTCATCGCCATTATATCGATCTGCAGCGGTTTAAAGCTACATTGAAAAATCCGGTACAGCAAAAACAATATGCCTTGTACCAGATGGGTGTTTTAGTTTGGTTAGTGGAAACGGAGACAGGGGATCTTGATGAATTACAATTAACGAACTTTAACCATATTTTTTGGCGTGATGTCGCGCATCGTGGGATTGATTTTTTGTCTGATCAAGATTCTTTGTACCAAGAAGATTTTGTCCGTTTTCTCTATAAAAAGGTTCGACAAAGTAATGTATTGATCGTCAATCATGCTTTTTTAGCACAAGAAACCCTTAGAGAAATTCCGCTCTTGCCTAAGAGCTCCTATTTGATTATTGATGAAGCCCATCATTTGCCTGAGATCGCTGGGAAAATTGCCAATCGTCAGTTCAATTATGTGTCATTTAAAAAACAAGCAGCGCTTTATTTGGAAGAAGATCAGCTCTTTGATCAAATCAATCAAATTTTTGACACTAAAACGCAAGAACAGCGGCTGTTACGGATTTATTCTAATGCTTTAAATGATTTGATTGAGGAGTTTAGCGATTTGTTTTATGAAATAAATCAGTTGTTCAAAGATGAGAAGCGATCACATTTAGAAGCAATGCTGCTAACGAAGCCAGTTTTTGATCATTTGTCGTTAAATGGAGAAACTTCGATTCAAAAGATCGAAATTCTTTTGACAGAGATGCAGGAAATCCAAACCAGATTGCAACTGTCGATTGTTGCTGAATTGGAAAAGTATACAGCATCTGAGCGGATTATATTCGTTAGTTTACTACAATTTTTTGAACGGATCGCATTCCTTTATGAATGTTTTGATATTTACGTCAATAGATGGGAGCCAAGGTGGATCAAAGAATATAGTACTACGCCTCAAGGATATGGCTTGCTTGCAATCAACGATCTAGAGGCAAGTATTTTATCTGAGACCACTTGGTATGACCGTTATCAGCGGATTTTGTATACGGGTGGAACATTGAAATTCGGTAATGATAAAAAGTATTTGCCAAATAAACTTGGGTTGACGAACGTTTCGTTTAAAACATTACCTGACCCATATAACTATGAGGAAAACGCGCGCTTATATATACCAACTGAAGCCATTGCAATCAGTCAGGCTGATGCTGCAGAATTTGCTGCGTATATCGCAGCTGTAATCCAAGAATTATCACAACAGCAAGATCGTTCGATGTTGGTTTTATTTACCTCACATGATATTTTATCCAGTGTTTATTATCGTTTACATCCGCAATTTCTAAACGCTGGTAGAGAACTGTTAGCACAGGGAATCAGTGGGAGTCGGGAAAAAATCTTAAAACGCTTTGCTCATTCAAAAAATAGTATTTTGCTAGGCGCTGACAGTTTTTGGGAAGGGGTCGATTTACCAGGAGAAGCGCTGTCGCTTTTGATCGTGACACGCTTGCCATTTGAAAATCCTAAACGTCCTTTTGTCAAAGCTCGCTACGACTATCTTGAAGAAAAAGGTGTCAACCCATTTACTCATGAAGCACTGCCTAAAGCAGCTTTACGTTTACGCCAAGCGTTAGGTCGCTTGATTCGCTCTGACAGTGATAAAGGTGCACTGATTGTTTTAGACAGACGACTAGTAACTGCAAAATATGGAAAACGTATGTTAAAAGCATTGCCAAAAGAGTTATCTGTGAAAGAAGAGTCATTAGAGGCAATAGCTTTAGAGCTAAAAGAATTTTTAAATAAATAAATTTATCTACTATCTATTAAATTAAAGTGATTTTCTGCTATAATGGTAGCCAGTAAGTTTGGAAAGGGCGAGGCGATTGCAAGAACAAGAAGACCAAAAGGAAACAAGAAATACTAAGATCCTAATAGGTGTCATTGCGGCTTTATTAGTGATCATTGTAGTGATGACTATTTTCTATATTCGCTCCACGCAGCCAAGAACACAAGCGAAGAAAGAAGCCACAGAAATCGCGAAAGAATATGCACAGCTAGAGTCGGTTGACAACTTTTATTGGTTTACTAGAAAAGAAACCTATTTTAGCGTAACTGGTAAAAACGATAAAGGAGAAGAGCTAGCTGTAATCATCCCGAAAGCAGGAGAAAAGGTGACAGTCCTGAATCAAAAGGATGGTGTGGAAGAAGGGCATATTCGTCAGATTATTGAAACCGATTATAAAGAGTCAAATATTCAAAAAATCAGCTTAGGTCTATATAACGATAAACCAACATGGGAAGTCGTTACTAAAAACGAAGATAGTTCACTGAATTATTATCTGTTATCATTTGAAAAGGCTGAGGAAATCATGATCATTAAGAATGTCTGACGAGACAGACTTATAAAAATAATCATACTGATGTTTAGTTACTTGATGAAACAAGGATAAATAGGGTCAGGAAAGGACGTTACTCCGTTGAATTACTAGGAGTTAAATACGCTTGTCCTAGTATCTGATAAAAAATGAGGAGTGAGAGTATGAACATATCAAGACGTGCACAAAAATTAGAACCCTCAGTCACCCTTGCAGCATCGGCGAAGGCTAATGCATTAAAAGCGGCAGGGAAAGATGTGTTGAGTTTAACTGTAGGTGAACCGGATTTTACGACGCCTAAAAATATCCAGCAAGCAGCAATCCAAGCCATCGAAAGTGGCAAGGCCAGCTATTATACGCCTTCAGCTGGTATCAAGGAACTTCGTGAAGCTGTTGTAAAATATATTGAAACGTATTATCAATTAAACTATCAAGCAAACAATGTGATTGTTACAGATGGGGCTAAATTTGCGTTGTATCTTCTTTTTCAAGCAGTATTGAATCCCAATGATGAAGTGATCATTCCAGTTCCTTATTGGGTGAGCTATGGGGAACAAGTCAAGTTAGCTGAAGGCGTGCCTGTCTTTATCTCATGTGCTCAGGAAAAAGAGTTTAAAGTGACTGTGGAACAATTGGAAGAAGCAAAAACGGCTAAGACGAAATTATTGATTTTAAATTCTCCTTCCAATCCTACAGGAATGATCTATTCTGAAGATGAATTACGCAAAATTGGTGAGTGGGCCGTCGCAAATGATATTTTGATCGTATCAGATGATATTTACGGTCGACTTATCTACAATGGCGCGACCTTTACACCGATGGCAACATTATCTGAGGCAATCAGAAAGCATACAATTATTATTAATGGTGTTTCTAAAAGCTATGCAATGACAGGCTGGCGAATCGGCTATGCCGTCGGAGATGAAACGATTATTTCTGCGATGAATGATATTGCGTCACAATCGACAAGTAATCCAACCGCAGTTAGTCAATATGCGGCAATCGAAGCTTTAGTAGGCGGACAAGACACGGTTGAGATCATGAGACAGGCATTTGAAGCCCGTTTAAATGAAATCTATCCTTTATTTGCCGCATTGCCAGGATTCAAAATGGAAAAACCGCATGGCGCATTTTATCTGTTTCCTAATATCAAAGAAACGTTAACGATGTGCGGCTATACCGACGTGACTAAATGGGTAGATGATTTATTAGCAGAAGCACAAGTCGCACTGGTAACAGGTGCTGGTTTTGGGGCTCCAGAAAATGTGCGGATCAGCTATGCAACTGATTTAGACACATTAAAAGAAGCAGTCAAGCGGATTGCCGCATTTATCGAAAGCAAATCAACTAAATAAATGACTTAATTCGGGATAGGTAAAAGAATAGATGAATGGAGAGACAATCGTGGAACAAATTCAAATTATTGATTCAAAAAATCATGTAGGGGAAACAGTCAAAATAGGGGCTTGGATCGCCAATAAACGTTCAAGCGGAAAGATTGCTTTTTTACAATTACGTGATGGAACAGCTTATTTTCAAGGAATTGTAGTGAAAAGTGAAGTACCGGAAGAAGTCTTCCAATTAGCGAAAAGCCTAACACAAGAAACCTCTGTTTGGATCACAGGTGAAATTAGAGAAGACAGCCGTTCAAAATTCGGTTATGAAATTGGTGTAACAGGGATTGAAGTGATTGGTGAAAGTCATGACTACCCAATTACACCAAAAGAACACGGAACTGACTTTTTGATGGATCACCGTCATTTATGGTTACGTTCTTCACGTCAACATGCAATCATGCAAATCCGTAACGAAATTATTCGTGCAACGTACGAGTTTTTCAACAACAATAATTTTGTTAAAATCGATCCACCAATCTTAACTGCAAGCACAGCTGAAGGCACGACTGATTTATTTGAGACAAACTATTTTGATCAAAAAGCTTATCTATCTCAAAGTGGACAATTATATATGGAAGCGGCAGCGTTAGCTTTTGGTAAAGTGTTCTCATTCGGCCCAACCTTTAGAGCAGAAAAATCTAAAACACGTCGTCACTTGATCGAGTTTTGGATGATCGAACCAGAAATGGCTTTTATGCACCAAGAAGAAAGTTTAGAGGTGCAAGAACAATACGTGGCTTTCTTAGTTCAAAGTGTATTGGACAATTGCGACCATGCTTTAGATGTGTTAGAACGAAATAGAGAAGTCTTGAAAAAATATACACAACTACCATTCCCACGTATTTCTTATGATGAAGCAGTTGAGTTATTGAAGAAAAACGGGTTTGATGATATTGAGTGGGGCGATGATTTTGGCTCACCACATGAAACATTTATTGCCAATTCATTTGACCGTCCAGTCTTTATTTTAAATTATCCAAAAGCAATCAAAGCGTTCTACATGAAACCACATCCAACTCGTGACGATGTCGTGATTTGTGCGGATATGATCGCGCCAGAAGGCTATGGCGAAATCATCGGCGGTTCTGAAAGAGCCATTGACCATGATTACTTGTTAGAGCAAATTCGTAACCATAATCTAGATGAAAAAGAATATTCTTGGTATTTAGATCTACGTCGTTATGGTTCTGTTCCTCATTCAGGTTTTGGTTTAGGTTTAGAACGTACGGTGACTTGGTTGGCTGGAATCGAACATGTTCGTGAAGCAAGTCCATTCCCACGTCTATTAAATCGTATTTACCCTTAGAAATAAGCATGTTATGAGCCGTTGAAACGAAGCAGTAACTTTGTTTCAACGGCTCATTTTTACAGAAAACGAAATGTTTACCTAAAATTGTATCAAGAAAACAGAAAAAGTAAGGTAATTTGTTTAGAATTCCACAGATTTATGGTAGAATTGACAGAAAGTAGAATAAAGGAATGACTCGAATGGAAAACCCAACTCAAATCAAAAGAAAACATTTTCGTTTTCCAGCTTATGACGATGATTTAGGTGTGAAATTAACTCCTGAAAATAAACGAACACTGTTTCAAGAAGACCCGATGATCACTAAATCAGGAACACAAGTACAACAGAGTGCGCCAGTCATAGATCCAATCACGGTTCAACCAGTGCTGAAAAAACAACCCACACAAACAAATAGCCAACACGTTTCTCATAGTCAAGAACAGATGGCAGAGTTAGCGCGTCATAAATCTAATCTGCCAAATTATATGATGACGCATAATAAACCAACGTCCCCAAAGCAAAAAAATAATTTATTTGGCGATATGCCAAAAAGAAGTGCTTACGGATTTGGTTCTAATCAGGCTTCTAAACAAAATAAAGCAGCATTCTCAAAAGATTTTACGTATGATACTCGTTCCTATTTTGTGCCGAAATATATTCCGGCTTCTGTCATTCCAGAAACCACGACGCCTGCTTTGACAGAGCAAGAATTAGCAACGGCGATGAAAAAGGAAAAAAGTTCATACTTACTTTTTGATGATGAACCAGCTGCTTTTCAAGTAAAAGGGAACGAAGATCCAACCGTTAAAAAGTTTAACATCCCAAAAGACTCACCAGAGATTCCTGTAACAAGACGTCAATATCAACAGATTAAGCCTGATATGGAGCGTTTCGGAAAAGAAGAGGATATCAGTCACACGTTACCTCGCTCTAGAAAAGAATTGAAAACTGCGAAACAAAATGCGAAGACTCAAACGGCCTACGGTCAAAAAGTAGCAGAAGCTGAGCAAGAAAAAAAGAAAAGCATCCTTGATAAGCCGCTAAGCGGAATTATTGAAGATTCTAGTATGGAACTTGAGAACAGTAAGTATTTTTCTTAAAATACTTACTGTTTTTTTCGCCTAAAATCTTCATGGAAATGCGTTAAATAATCGGGCCTTCACTGGCCTTGCTAAAAAGTGGTATAGACAGCGCTGAAATGTTATCTTTTTAGAAAGATTAAAATAATAAGGGGATTTCATTAGAAAAAAGAGCGTTGATTTTTTCTAACAGAGCGTAGGTTTTACGTCGATACCATAACGTTGTGAATGTCTATACAACAGTATTTAGTAGATAGAAATAGAAGAAATAAAACAAAAAATAAATTTTACTTCGCTTCTTACTTTGTACACACAAGAAAGATTTATAGGATCTCTTTAAAGCAGGGTCATTATGGGTTGATTATTTTCAATTTTTATATGATAATGAGGAACGTACGAATGAACGAAGTAGAACATTATTTTTTATATAGGATATAAGAGAAGAGGATTAAAATGAGCAATCAAGAAAGTAAATTACATCATTTTGTTGGAATCAAAGGTTCAGGAATGAGCTCGTTGGCGCTTGTATTATTTGAAAAAGGATATCATGTGCAAGGCTCAGATGTAGATGAATATTTTTTCACTCAACGTGATTTAGAAAAAGCTGGTATCACTATCTTACCTTTTAATGCTGATAATATTACAAAAGATATGATCGTTATTGCAGGAAATGCTTTTCCTGACACACATGAAGAATTGGTACGCGCGAAAGAATTAGGTGCTGAAATCATTCGATATCACGATTTTATTGGACGTTTTATTCAACCATATACAAGCGTTGCTGTAACTGGCTCTCATGGAAAGACAAGTACAACAGGATTACTTTCTCATGTATTGACTGGCATCGCGCCAACAAGTTATTTGATCGGTGATGGCACAGGCCATGGTGATCCCAACGCTGAGTTTTTTGCTTTCGAGGCTTGTGAATATCGTCGCCATTTTCTAGCTTATTCTCCAGATTATGCGATCATGACGAATATCGATTTTGATCATCCTGATTATTTTAAGAGTATTGAAGATGTTTTTTCCGCGTTCCAAACAATGGCGAAACAAGTCAAAAAAGGAATTTTTGCCTATGGTGATGATAAATATCTGCGTCAGCTAAAAACGGATGTACCCGTTTATTATTATGGTTTAGCAGATGATGATGATATTCAAGCTAAAAATATCAAACGGACAACACAAGGTTCTTCTTTTGATGTCTATCATCAGGATACATTTGTGGGACACTTTGTGTTACCTGCCTTTGGCCAACACAATATTATGAATGCATTAGGTGTGATTGCTGTTGCTTACTTTGAAAAGTTGGATATGAAAAAAGTAGCAGAAGAAATGTTGACTTTTGAAGGTGTGAAACGCCGTTTTACTGAGAAAAAAGTTTCAGATATGATCATTGTAGATGATTATGCACACCACCCAACAGAAATTATTGCTACGATTGATGGTGCCCGTCAAAAGTATCCAGATAAAGAAATCATCGCAGTTTTCCAACCACATACTTTTACACGTACGATTGCGTTGATGGATGACTTTGCTGAAGCGTTGGATTTAGCGGATGCGGTTTATCTTTGTGATATCTTTGGTTCTGCAAGAGAACAACAAGGCGATGTTAAAATCGAAGATTTAGGCAATAAAATCCAAAAAGGCGGACAAGTTATCAAAGAAGAGAATGTCTCTCCACTATTAGATCACGAAAATGCTGTAATGGTCTTTATGGGTGCTGGTGATGTTCAAAAATTTGAACAAGCTTATGAAACGTTGTTAAGTAATACAACAAGAAGTGTTTTATAAATAAACATACTAGCAATTAATAAACTTGAAGAAGAAGCCTCAACAATCTATTTTTAGGATTTGTTGAAGCCTCTTCTTTTTAACTTGCCTTTTGTCGTCATTTTGGTACAATTATCTTATCATTAGTGGAGGTGTACTAATTTGAATATCGGAAAACCGAGAAAATTAGGCAAAACCATCGAAGATATTGAGGAAGGCGATTCGCTGTCTTTAACCGAATCGATCGAAGATAAAGATTTACTTCTTTATTTGGGCTTAACCAACGATGCCAATCCCTTATATATCCAACATGATTATGCCCAAAAAACAGAATACAGCAAACCGATCGTTCCCTCGATCATGTTGATGGGGATCATCACCAGTGCAATTTCAAAACATTTACCAGGACCAGGCTCTCATGTGGTCAATTTTTCAGTAAACTTCGTGGAACCTGTTTTTCATTATGAAACACTGACGTTTCAATTTGAAGTGATCAAGGTAGATAAGATGAAAGATGTTGTGACGATTTCGATTGAAGTTGTGAATGAAGAAGAAGATCGAGTACTTGATGCAGTCGTAATGGTGCAACCCCCTCAAGTGACCTTAGCAGAACTAGAGGAGAAAGAAGGAGATATAGATGAATAATGGAGCAGTAGTAAATGTTGGCTTGAATAAGTTTTATTCAAAAATTTATGCGTTTTTAGCGATGGGAATTGGCGTTAGTGCGCTAGTGTCATACCTGATTCTAACAGTTTACCCGATCGTTTTGGTTACCTTATTACATTCAACAGCGTTATTTTTCGGATTATGGATTCTACAAATTGGCTTAGTTTTATTCTTAGGACTAAAAGCTCAAAAGAATCCAAGTTTAGCTGTTAGTGGATTTTTAGTTTATTCCATTTTAAATGGTGTGACAATATCTGCAACCTTGCTAATGTACGCTCAAGCAACTGTGGTAAGCGCGTTTGTCAGTGCTGCTGCAACGTTTGGGGCGATGTCACTCGTTGGAATGTTTACGAAGAAAGATCTATCAGCAATGGGACATGCGGCGTATAGCGCATTGATCGGAATTATTATTGCAATGGTGATTAATTTCTTTTTCCTACGTAGTGGTGCAGTTTCATTTTTCATTTCAATTTTGATGGTGTTGATTTTTGCAGGAATCACAGCCTATGATAATCAAAGAATCCGCCAAGTGTACAATGAAACGGGTGGACAAGCTGGAACTGGAATTGCCGTTTTCTTTGCATTACAATTGTACCTTGATTTTATTAACTTATTCTTAGCGTTCTTACGTATCTTTGGTAAAAATAATTAATCAATTGATCGAGTATAAAGCACCCAGAGAAATCTGGGTTTTTTTTTGTATAAAAATAATATTAAAATGCGTTATTATACGGAAAAAGTCTTTTATTTTGTATAAAAAACCTTTTTAATGCTTGTTTTTGATATAAAATCCATTGACTAACTTCGTCCTTTGCTTTATACTTTTATAAAATCGGGAAACCAAGTTCTTTATTGAAGGTAAGTTAATTATCTATAGGAAGGTGTTATTGATGGTGAAGTATGAAGATGTGCCAAAGGGATTTAAATTTTACGGGACACATGTTGGTATCAAGAAAAAAAGAAAAGATTTTGGTTTGATCGTGGCTGAAGAAGTTTGTCATGCAGCAGCCGTTTTCACGAAGAATACATTTTGTGGTGAATGCATACCAATCGGAAAAGATCATGTAAAAAATGCTGAATTGCAAGCAGTTGTAGTGACGAGTGGTATTGCTAATGTTGCAACTGGGAGGATAGGTAGAGAAAATGAATATAGAATTTTAGAATCTTTATCAGATAAATTGACGATCAAAAAGGAAGATATCCTACCTTCTTCTACAGGGATGATCGGGCCGCAATTACCGATCGATGTCATTGAGGGATTTTTAAAAACGGAACCGATCGAGCTGAACGAAACCTATACTGATTTTGCACAGGCTATTTTAACTACGGATCAGCGAATCAAAGTTCGTAGTTTAAAAATTGGGGATGCAACTCTTTTAGGAATCGTCAAAGGCTCAGGAATGATCGAACCGAATATGGCGACAATGTTGGCTTATGTTTTGACAGATGCAAAGGTTGAGAAAGAAGACATTTACTCTATGTTGAGAGAAACTGTCGACCAATCTTTCAACACAATCAGCATCGATACGGATACAAGTACAAGCGATACTGTGGCATTTTTAGCCAGTGGTCATTATGAGGTCGAAAAAGAACAAGTACAAGAAGCACTGAATCAACTCTGTAGAGAATTAGCAATAGACGTGGTAAAAGACGCAGAGGGTGCGACAAAAACAATGTTCGTTACAGTTAAAAATGCTGAAACAAAGAAACAAGCAAAGCAAGCTGGAAAATCGATCATTAACTCGCCTTTAGTGAAAACAGCATTATTTGGTAACGACCCTAATTGGGGGCGAATTGCAATGGCTCTTGGTAAAACAGACGGCTTGGTTTTTGATCAGAATAAAGTAGAAATTTATTATGGAATGTATCCGATTTTTTCAAATAATAAAGAAGAAAAACAAAATGTTAGCCAAATCAGTGAATACATCGAACAAAGTGAAGATATCTATCTAACCGTAGATTTGCATCAAGGTTCAGAAAACTTTGAAGTGATCGGTTGTGATCTAAGTTACGAGTATGTCAAAATAAATAGTGATTATTCGACGTGATATGTCTATATCTTATAGGCTAAAAAGCATATAAAAAGATGAAATCTGATCAAGAGTCTTTTTACCTTGATTAGATTTCATTTTTTGAATTTGGGTATTGTCACAGAAGAGTTAGATCTGTTTAGTTTATGTTATGTTGTTCTCACTACTTTCAATTTACGAATGTATGTTCTATAATAGAAACATGATAGGTGGGATTGAACATGCAAAGCACGCAAAGAATCGCAGTCCGCAGATTAGTGGAGTTTATTTTACGCAGAGGCAGCATTGATGCCCGTTATACAGGTAGTGAGCATACTGCGTTGGAAGGTGCTAAAATTCATCGGAAGCTACAAAAAACAGCTGGTGAGAATTATCAAAAAGAGATTAAATTAGCCATTGACATAGAATTGAATCAACAAACATACATAATCGAAGGTCGAGCAGATGGCATTTTTATTGATGACCAAAAACGGACAGTAATCGATGAAATCAAAACATCTGAGCCAGCTTTTTCAGAGTTGTTAGAAGAACAAATAGACATGTATTGGTATCAAGTGATGTGCTATGGACATATTTATTGCCAACAGGAAGAGTTGGAAGAAATCACATTACAATTGACCTATTATCAAACAACGACCGAAGAAATTACCCGAAAAGAAAAGGAATTTACCAAAAAAGAGCTAAAAGAATTTTTTGATGATCTGACTCAAAAGTATGAACAATGGCTGATTTTTAAAGCCAATTGGCGTCAGATTCGGAATCGATCATTGCAAAAATTACCTTTTCCCTATGGTGATTATCGAACTGGCCAAAGGGAATTGGCTGTTGCAGTCTATAAAACGATAGTAAGTGATCAAAAATTATTTGTCGAAGCACCGACGGGAACAGGTAAAACGATTTCGACGTTATTTCCAACATTAAAGGCAATCGGTGAAGAGCAAGCAGAAAGAGCCTTCTATTTAACTGCCAAAACAATCACTCGTCAAGTAGCGGAAGATGCCGTGGAAGCAATGAAACAAAAAGAACTGCAGCTGAAAAGTGTTACCTTAACGGCCAAAGATAAAATATGTTTCCTAACAGAACGAAATTGTACGCCAGAAGCATGTCCCTTTGCCAATGGTTATTATGATCGGCTGAATGAAGGTCTCTGGGATTTGTTAAATAATGAAAATCAATTTACTCGCGAAGTTATCGAACGCTACGCACGTAAGCATACCTTATGCCCTTTTGAACTATCTTTAGATGTGAGCTTATGGTGTGATTTAGTGATTTGTGACTATAATTACTTATTTGATCCTGTTGTTTATTTAAGACGCTTTTTTGAGGAGCAGACAGAAGTTAAAGAGAATATATTTTTAGTAGATGAAGTCCATAATTTAGTAAATCGATCGCGAGAAATGTATTCTGCTGTTTTGTCTAAAAGTAAAGTATCATCTTTAAAAAAAGCCCTTGATAAAAAGCAGACAAAATTGATTCGGGCACTTAACAAAATCGAAAAAGAATTTGACAAAATCAAACAAGTTTGCGATGAGGAAGGGAAAGAATTTATCCATCAGAATGCACCAATTGATTCTTTGGTTAAAGTAGCGTATTCCTTGGCTGAAAAAATCAAAGAATGGCTTCCGGAAAATCAGGAGCATACTGAAATAAATCAAATCTTGGCAGTTTATTTTGATTTATTGAATTATACTAAAATTAGTGAAGGGTACGATGATCATTATTGTACCTATGTGAATTGTCAGAATCATGATATTACAGTCAAACAATTTTGCATCGACCCGAGCTATCTTTTGCAACAAAAGTTAGATAAGGGGAAGGCTAGTATTTTATTTTCGGCAAGTTTGACACCACTGGATTATTATCAAAAAATTTTAGGTGGGGGAGAGGAAAGTTTACGTTATCGTATCCCGAGTCCTTTCCCAAAAGAAAATCAATTATTAGTGATTGAAAAATATATTCAGACAACTTACAAAGAACGTGAAAATAGTTATGAAAAAATTATTGAAAGTCTGACGAATATGGTCCAGCAAAAAGCTGGTAATTATTTTGTGTTTTTTCCTTCCTATTCTTATATGGATATTATTTATGATCTGTTTCGGCAAAGGAATCCTCAGGTGAAAACGAAGATCCAAGCAAGTATGATGAATGAAGCAGAAAGGGAAGCTTTTTTAGCAGACTTTGTCTTGGAACCGTCAGAAACATTGGTTGGTTTTTGTGTCTTAGGTGGGATTTTTTCAGAAGGGATTGATTTAAAAGGCAGCCGCTTAATCGGTACCGCAATTGTTGGCGTAGGGTTGCCGCAAATCAATCATGAACAAGAACTGATCAAAGGCTATTATGATCAAGAAAATCAGCAAGGCTTTCAATTTGCTTACCAAATTCCTGGAATGAATAAAGTCTTACAAGCAGCAGGAAGAGTTATTAGAGACACAGATGATAAGGGAATAGTCTTGCTGTTAGATCAACGTTTTTCATCGAGACCAGTTCAGCGTATTTTTCCGCCGCATTGGAATCAGGTTCAAACTGCTTATTCAACGGAACAAACAAAACGGCTATTGCAGCAATTTTGGCAATGAAACTGAAAAAGATGTTGATAGGAAAAAACAGTTCTTACTGGTATACTAGAACAAGTAGTGATTAGTATGTTTTTAAGTGAATAGAATGATTAAAAAAAGCCGACGTTTTGTTTATCGGCTCTTTTTTGAGCGGAAATAGCAATAAAATTATCTGAATAAGAAATGATAGGAGACTAAAAATGAAAACAATCCTAGTGTTACATACGGGCGGCACGATTTCGATGTCAAAAGAAGCAGATGGGAATGTAACAACGAATCACTTGAATCCATTGTTGAACCAAGAAGAATTATTAGCAGGAAAAGTAAATTTAATCGTTGAACCAATTTTCAACATTCCTTCTCCTCATATGACGTTAGAACGAATGCTAGCATTAAAGCAACGTATCCAAAAAGCCTATACTGAAGATATTGATGGTGTAGTCATCACTCATGGAACAGATACATTGGAAGAAACAGCCTACTTTTTAGATATTACGTTAGAAAATAACATTCCTATCGTTTTAACTGGTGCAATGCGGTCAAGTAATGAAATCGGAACAGATGGCTTATATAATTTTATTAGTGCAGTCTGGACTGCTTGTTCAGATGAATCATATGGTAAAGGTGTACTTGTTGTGATGAATGATGAAATTCATACAGCTCGTTATGTGACGAAAACTCATACGACAAATGTTGCAACGTTCCGCACACCGACTTTCGGCCCAATCGGCATGATTGCCAAAGAACGAACTTTTTTTGCAAGTGAAGTTTGTCCTCAGGAAGTCTGTGATATTCAAAAAGTAGCGGGGGAGGTTTATGTAATCAAAGCCTACGCTGGTATGGACGGTAGTTTATTTGATTTAGTCGACAATGATCGGACAGATGGTATTGTAATCGAAGCATTAGGCGCTGGAAATCTTCCACCAGAGACATTACCTGCATTAGAGAAACTTTTAGCCAGAAAGATGCCTATTGTTTTAGTTTCCCGCTGTTCTAATGGGATCGCTGAGGATATTTATGACTATGAAGGCGGCGGCGTTAATTTAAAGAAAATGGGTATTGTTTTTTCTAGAGGGTTAAATGGACCTAAAGCTCGAATTAGATTGATTGTAGGGTTAAATAGTGGGAAAAATCAGCAAGAATTGGTCAATTTTTTAAGTGAATAAAAAAAGTATAACTAGTTGAGAAAGCAATTTTTTCGACTAGTTATACTTTTTATTAACGGAAATTCGTGAATTGTAATTCAACAGGTAAATCTAAATTTCTAAGTAAGGTAATTACTTTTTGTAAATCATCACGACTTTTTCCGGTTACTCTGATTTGATCTTCTTGAATCTGTGATTTCACTTTGATCCCAGAGTTTTTGATGGCAACGTTGATTTTTTTAGCGTTATCTTTGTCGATGCCACTGATCAAATCGCCATATTGACGGGCAGAACCGCCAAGTGCTTTTTCACTTGTTGAAAAGTGGATATTTTTGATAGGAACTGCTCGTTTGACTAGCTTGCTGAACAAGACATCCTTTACTTGCTCGATCTTGTAATCATCTTCTGCGACCACCACTAATTTATTGTTTTCTACTTTTATATCTGCGATCGATCCTTTAAAGTCAAAGCGATTCTTGATTTCTTTTAGGGCAATCTGGATCGAGTTTTTGACTTCTTCCATATTCATTTCAGATGTTACATCAAAGCTTGCTTCTTTTGCTGCCATTTGCTAATCTCCTCTCATTATTTCTTACTTTCATAGTACCATTAAATTGGGAAGAAACAAGTATAAAAATAATTTGAAAAAAGAGCGTTGCACTTGAATCATCAGATTGTTTGTACGGTCAAAATAGTAGAATAAAATAATCCTCATTTGCGGCTTTTTTTCTTTTCTTTTTTTAAGTGACCTGTTATTCTAATGCGAGGGATTCTATGGTAGATAATAAAACATAGGAGCTGGAAAGAATAGTTATGGCTTTCCAGAAGATTGGGAGGTTTCGGATGAGCAAATGGGTTATTTCATATAAAAAAAGTGAAACATTGAAAAAGTTTGCTGTCATTTTTGTTACTGGAATTTTAGTAGCAATCAGCTTGAACTTTTTTTTGATTCCGGCAAAAGTTTTTTCAGCTGGAATGAATGGTGTTGCGCAAGTCATTGCAACGTTATTGTATACGCATCTTGGGATTACAATGGATACAGGTCTTTTTATTTTATTATTAAACATTCCTATTTTTATTTTAGGTTTTATGAAACTTGGCAAAGAATCAACGATTTACAGCTTTTTAAATGTTGCTTGGGTTTCTTTAACAACGATCTTGATTCCGATCGAAGTGATTACGACCAATCCTTTGATGAATGCCATTGCTGGAGGTGTATTGATTGGGATCGGAGCAGGGCTGTCACTTAAGATGGGCTTTACAACTGGCGGAATGGATGTTATTTCATTGGTTCTGTCAAAAACAACTGGGAAAACAGTTGGAAATTATATGTTTATGCTAAATGGAATTATTGTGGCAATTGCAGGATTTGTTTTTGATTGGGAAAGCGCGTTATATACGATTATTTCTATTTATTGTATGACTCAAGTTGTCGATACAATTCATACAAGTCATCAAAAGATAACAGCAATGATCGTAACAGTTCAACCAGAAATCGTGACGCAAGCAATTTCAAAACAAATGATTCGAGGGATGACGCTGCTGCCGTCAATGGGTGGTTATTCTGGTGTCGAAGGACGGATGATCATGATGGTAATCACACGTTATGAATTATATGATTTGGAGCAGATCGTTTATGAAGTGGATGAGAATGCGTTTATGAATATCATTCCTACACATTCTGTGTTGGGGCGTTTTGCCAATGAAGATGAGCAGCGAATCTTTAAAAGTACAGGGAGCTTTCCTGAGATGAAAAAGCATAAGAAGAAATAAACAGACTTCAAGTTCTATAAAATGTCTTGCACTATTCAGACATTTTATGGAACTTTTTTGATTTGAAGTTATTCACTATTTTTTGGTAAATTTCCCAGACATTGACACTTTTTCTCTTGTTGTAAACAGACTTCCCAGAAGGTCTTTAAAGTATTGATAGCGCATTCATCCGATGGTATAACTAATGTGTAAAACAACTAAATAGAAGGAGGGTGTTTCACTAGTGATGGAGAAAGTGCAGCGGTTTGGAGGAGCAATGTTTACCCCGGTCTTATTATTTTCATTTTCGGGAATTATGGTAGCGCTTGCGATTATTTTTAAAAATCCAATGATTGTTGGAAGTATTGCCAATGAGGGAACCGTTTGGTATGGTATCTGGTCTGTTTTGGAAAGTGGCGCTTGGACTGTTTTTAATCAAATGGAATTATTATTTGTCATTGGGTTACCGATCGGGTTGGCAAAAAAAGCCAATGCTCGAGCAGCAATGGAAGCTTTTGTGATTTATCTGACCTGTAATTATTTTATTAGCAGCATGCTAGAATATTTTGGTCCGTTCTTTGGGGTTGATTTTGCCCAAGAAGTCGGTGGCGACAGTGGGATTAAACTGATTGCAGGGATCAAAACATTAGATACAGGTATTATTGGTGCTATTTTTATTTCTGCAATCGTAGTTTGGTTGCATAATCGTTATTTTGATACTAAGTTGCCAGATTTTTTAGGGATTTTCCAAGGATCATCGTTGATTGCGATTTTAGGATTTTTCGCGATGTTGCCGCTTGCTTTTCTGATTTGTCTGATTTGGCCGAAAATTCAAATGGGTATCGGTTCTATGCAGACCTTCTTGGCAAGTGCTGGAACCTTTGGGGTTTGGTTGTATACGTTTTTAGAAAGGATTTTGATTCCTACAGGATTACATCATTTCATTTACACACCGTTTGTTTTTGGACCGGCAGTTGTTGAAAACGGCATCACGAAATATTGGATGGCTCATTTAAATGAATATGCGCAAACAACAACACCGATCAAACAGCTGTTTCCACAAGGTGGTTTTGCCTTACATGGAAACTCAAAAATCTTTGCTTCACCAGGAATCGCTGCTGCCTTTTACTTTACGGCGAAAGCTGATAAACGAAAAAAGGTGTTGGCTATTTTGATTCCTGTAACCTTGACTGCTGTGTTAGCTGGTATTACAGAACCATTGGAATTTACATTTCTATTTGTTGCACCGCCACTATTTGTTTTACATGCTCTGTTAGCTGCTTCAATGGCTGCCACGATGTATTTCTTTGGCGTCGTTGGTGATATGGGCGGCGGGTTCATTGATTTATTGGCGAAAAACTGGATTCCGCTTTTTGCAAACCATAAAGGGATGATTTTCACTCAGTTGATTATTGGTTTGTCTTTCACCTTGATTTATTTCGTTGTCTTTCGTGCATTGATCTTGAAGTTCAACTTTGCTACTCCGGGAAGGGAAGAAGAAGATAAGGAAGTTAAATTATACAGTAAAAAGGAATATAAAGAAGCGAAAAAAGCTGGAGCGCTAGGTGACATGGCCATTGCTGGTGCAAATCAGTATACAGAGCAAGCAGCCATCTATTTAGAAGCTTTCGGCGGCAGTGAGAATATCGAGAAGGTCAATAATTGCGCAACTCGCTTGAGAATTACTGTAAAAGATGAAGGAATCGTTTCCCCTGACAGTGCCTTTAAAGAAGGTGGAGCACATGGTGTTGTGAGAAGTGGGACGGCCTTTCAAGTAATTGTCGGTTTAGACGTACCACAGGTAAGAGAGCAATTTGAAAATTTATTAGCATTAGGAAATGAACATCAAATAAATGAATAAAAATGAAGGAGCTGGAAAAAAATGAAAAAATTTTCGATCGTCATTGCGGGTGGGGGAAGTACGTTTACCCCAGGAATTGTATTAATGTTATTGGATAACTTAGAAAAATTACCGATTAGACAAATCAAGTTTTATGATAATAATTCAGAAAGACAAAAACAAATCGCAGATGCCTGTGAAATCATCATCAAAGAACAAGCACCAGAAATTAAATTTTTAGCAACAACAGATCCTCAAGAGGCTTTTACAGATGTTGACTTTGTGATGGCTCATATTCGTGTAGGCTTATATGCGATGCGGGAAAATGATGAAAAAATTCCATTGAAATATGGTGTCATCGGACAAGAAACGTGTGGACCTGGTGGAATTGCTTATGGGATGCGCTCGATTGGCGGTGTGCTGGAGTTGATCGATTATATGGAAAAATACTCGCCAGATGCATGGATGCTGAATTATTCAAATCCTGCGGCAATCGTGGCGGAAGCAACTCGGAAGTTACGACCTGAGAGCAAAATTATCAATATTTGTGATATGCCAGTTGGAATTGAAGAAAGAATGGCGAAAGCTGTAGGCTTAAGTTCTAGAAAAGATATGGTTGTTCGTTATTATGGCTTGAATCATTTTGGTTGGTGGACAGATATCAGAGATAAAGACGGCAATGACTTGATGCCGAAAATTAAAGAGCACGTGAAAGAGTACGGCTATTCATTAAAAGAAGAAATGGAAGAATCTCAACATACCGATGCCAGCTGGATGCATACTTTTGCTAAAGCGAAAGAAGTCTATGCGGTCGATCCAACTACTTTGCCAAATACGTATTTAAAATATTATTTTTACCCTCAAGATGAGGTAGCACATGCTAACCCAGAATATACACGAGCAAACGAAGTGATGGCCGGACGTGAAAAACATGTTTTCGGGGAATGCAATCGAATTACCAAAGCAGGAACAGCTAAAGGAACAACACTGGAAGTGGATGAACATGCATCTTATATTGTTGATCTAGCAAGGGCCATTGCTTATAACACACATGAAAGAATGTTATTGATCGTTGAAAACCAAGGTGCTGTTGCTAACTTTGATGAAACGGCGATGGTAGAAGTCCCATGTATTGTTGGAAGTAATGGACCAGAACCAATTGTTCAAGGGAAAATCCCATGTTTCCAAAAAGGATTGATGGAGCAACAAGTAGCAGTTGAAAAATTAGTGGTTGAAGCGTGGACAGAAGGGTCATACCAAAAATTATGGCAAGCGCTAATGTTATCGAGAATTGTTCCGAATGCTCGGATCGCTCAAGAAATTCTAGATGATTTAGTAGAAGCCAATAAAGGGTTTTGGCCTAAGCTGTCATAGAAATCGTTCGCTGTAGTTTTCCTTAGAAAATTCCCTTAGTATCGTTTTGATTTTTCATCCTTTATACTAAGGGAAGAACGCTAAGGAAATGAGGGGCCAGATATGAATTTAGAGACACTGATGCAAAAACACCAAAAAAGTTTAAGTGAGCTGGATTGGGCTATTTTAGGGTACGTTTTAGAAAATGAACAAGAGATTATGCAGCTTAGTATTGTTGAATTAGGGGAAAAAGTTCATAGTTCTAAATCATCGATTTTACGTTTGACTAAAAAGTTAGGCTTTTCCGGCTATTCAGAATTTAAGTATTTTATGCGACAAGCAAAACAAAATAATATAGGGACGACAGAAACAGACTTGATTGATCTGCAAACAAAGGATATTGAGAATACGGTTAAGCTGGCCCAACAGACAGATTTCACTTCATTAAGTCGGGCGATTCAAAATGCGAGTACGGTTTATTGTTATGCGACAGGTTACTCACAACGCAAAGTCATTGAAGAATTTTCTAAGATGTTGATGATTTGTGATAAACGCTCGATCATCATTCCAGTCAAAACAGAACTAGATATCAGTATGTCGATGATTACAAAAGAAGATATCGTGTTATTTGTCTCTTTAAGTGGAGAAACAGATGATGTTAAAGAAAATATTCTCTCTTTAAATGCACGACAGATTCCTGTTGCAGCAATCACTGCGTTCTCGCATAACTTTTTTGCAGAACATGCTCAATATGCTTATTTTTATTATTCAACTCCCTTTACGGTTTCTGGAAAAGAGCACATTGCCCAGTCCTTAGTGGGGTTAAGTGTGTTGGTTGATTTGATTTATAGAAAGTACGTTACGTATTTAAACAAACAATTTGAGGAGGAAAGGTGATGGCAGTCCTGTTACATCCAACTAAAATAAAGCGTTTTTTATTTGGTTATTGGTTAGCTATTCCGTTACTATTTGGTGTATATAGTTTGATTTTGGCGGCTGTCCAAAATGTTTCAGTAGGAACTATTTTTAAGAGTATCTCTAGTTTGACACTAACGAGTATTGTTGTTTTGTTGCTGTTTTTCCAATTGTTTGGACTGTATATCCTTGGTGATTCAAGCGATTGCCGTCACTCGTTATTAGGTACTTATTTAAAGTTCAGTCTAATTCAGCAATTATGTTCATTTAATATTCCAGGATTTCTTCTGTGCCTCTTATTTTATCGAAGCTTATTGAATGCCAAAGAGGACACTAGTTTATCGAAACAAGGGCAGTGGACGATTTATGGACTGATGGGTTTTGTAGGTTTACTGTCGATCCTGATTGTTTGGATTCGTTTATCATTATAATATTTAGAGGAGTGGAGGCAGAAATTACGACTGTTTCACTCTTTTTTTGGACAAAAAGTGGCAAGTGTCTACAGTTTTGTGAAAGTCTGGACAAAAGTTTTCTGAAAAAGTCAATTTTAGTAGAAAAGTACTAAAAAGTCTGCTAAAATGTAACTGTTGGTTAAGGATATCCTTAACAAATAAAGTTTTTTTAAAACTTAGGAGGAATTTTATTATGCCATTAGTATCAGGAACAGAATTTCTTAAAGCAGCTCGCAAAGGCGGCTACGGTGTCGGAGGATTCAACACAAACAACCTAGAATGGACAAAAGCGATTCTTGAAGCTGCAGAAGCTAAAAAAGCGCCAGTTTTGATCCAAACTTCTATGGGTGCGGCTAAATACATGGGTGGATACCAAGTATGTTACGATTTAGTAAAAGACTTGATCGATTCAATGGGTATCACTGTACCAGTAGCTCTTCACTTAGACCACGGTGAATATGAAGATGCATTAGAATGTATCGAAATCGGCTATACTTCAGTTATGTTTGACGGATCTCACTTACCATTCGAAGAAAACATCGAAAAAGCGAAAGATGTTGTTGCTAAAGCACACGCTAAAGGCGTTTCTGTAGAATGTGAAGTTGGTTCAATCGGCGGCGAAGAAGACGGAATCATCGGTTCTGGCGAATTAGCTGACGTACAAGAATGTGTACAAATGGTAGCAACTGGTATTGATTACCTAGCTTGCGGAATCGGTAACATCCACGGTTCATACCCAGACAACTGGACTGGATTAGCATTTGACCACTTACAAGAAATCGCTGACGCTGTTGGTGACATTCCATTAGTATTACACGGTGGATCAGGTATTCCTTTAGAACAAGTTCAAAAAGCAATCTCTATGGGCGTTTCTAAAATCAACGTGAATACAGAGTGTCAAGAAGTGTTTGCAGCAGCAACTCGTAAATACATCGAAGAAGGTAAAGACCTTGAAGGTAAAGGTTTTGACCCTCGTAAATTATTAGCACCAGGAACAAAAGCTGTGACTGAATTAGTTGAACAACGTATCGAATGGTTCGGTTCTGCTAACAAAGCATAATAAATGTAAGCGGCTGAGAAAAAAGCCTCTTATTCAAAAAAGTGTAGGATAGACTGATTTTTAGTTCAGTTCGTTCTACACTTTTTTATACGTAACAAATAAAATAGTCAGCTGATAATAACTTTTTTACTCCTTTTTTCGGTAAGTTAGATCCAATTGAATTCAAAAATGACATAAAAACAAGTAAAAAATGAAAAATAGTTGAAAGCGAATGGCTGTTGGCTTTTTTATTGTCCTTTAATGTGTTAGAATAGTTTGGGTATATTACAAAAAAATAAAACTATTTGTTTTACATAGATAGGTGAGAATAATAAATGAAAAAAATCGTAATCAATGGTAATCGTCCTTTAACGGGAGAAGTATGTATCAGCGGCGCCAAAAATAGTGCAGTTGCACTGATTCCAGCAGCTATTTTGGCTGATTCACCAGTAACATTAGATGGTGTCCCTGATATTCAAGATGTACATTCATTAATTGAAATTTTAGAAATCATGGGTGCTAAAACAACCTTTACTGACAATACACTAGTCATCGATCCAACAGAGATCGTTTCTGTTCCAATGCCTAAAGGCAAAATCAATAGCCTACGTGCTTCCTATTATTTTATGGGTTCATTATTAGGTAAGTTTGGTGAAGGCGTTGTAGGATTGCCTGGAGGCTGTTATTTAGGTCCGCGTCCAATTGATTTGCATATCAAAGGGTTTGAAGCGCTAGGCGCTGATGTGACAAATGAGCACGGTGCAATGTACTTAAGAACGAAAGATGGACTGCACGGAACAAGGATTTTTATGGATATGGTTTCAATCGGTGCTACGATCAATGTCATGTTAGCCGCTGTTAAAGCAGAAGGCAAAACGATTATCGAAAATGCCGCTCGTGAACCAGAGATTATTGATGTTGCCACTTTATTGAATAATATGGGAGCAAATATTCGTGGAGCAGGGACGGATATTATTAGAATCGAAGGTGTTGAAAAGTTACACGGCTGCCGTCATTCGATCATTCCTGACCGAATTGAAGCGGGAACATACTTGGCCTTAGCTGCAGCGATGGGTGAAGGTGTAAAAGTTCGTAATGTAATTTATGAACATCTAGAAAGTTTTATTGCTAAATTACAAGAAATGGGCGTAAAAATGACGATCGAAGAAGATATGATCGAAGTTCATCCGTCTCATGACTTAAAAATGACTACAGTCAAAACATATCCTTATCCAGGTTTTGCAACAGATTTACAGCAACCAATTACACCGTTGATGCTAAAAGCCAAAGGAACAGGTGAGGTTATTGATAGTATTTATGCGCAAAGAACAAAACATATCCCAGAACTTGTGCGCATGGGTGCCGATGCATCAATCGAAGGCAACATGATCGTGATCAACGGACCAACGCAATTACACGGGGCTGAAGTTGTTGCCTCAGACCTTAGAGCTGGTGCTTGTTTAGTAATAGCTGGGTTGATGGCGACTGGTACAACAACAATTTATAATGTAGAATATATTTTACGTGGTTATGACCACATTATTGAAAAATTAACGGCACTTGGTGCTGATATCCAAATGATCGAAACAGAAGAAGAAATCGAGGTGGCTAAATGAGTGACTATTTAACGATGGCGGAGCTTGAAAATAGTACGTTAAAAGATATTTATTCTTATGCGAAAGAATTCAAGATCCCTTATTATAGTCAAATGAATAAGAAAGAGCTCTCTTTAGCTGTCATCAGAGCACAGGCTGAGAAACAAGGATTTTTCTTCATGGAAGGAATTTTGGATATTGTTTCTCAGGACGGCTATGGTTTTTTGCGTCCAATCAATTACGGACCTAGTGCAGAAGATATCTATATATCGTCTTCTCAAATTCGCCGATTTGGTCTCCGAAACGGTGACAAAGTTGCAGGAAAGGCGCGTCCTCCAAAAGAATCAGAACGTTATTACGGCTTGATGCATGTTGAAAGTGTCAATGGGAAAGATCCAGAAGAAGCAAAAGAACGCCCACATTTCCCAGCCTTAACACCGCTTTACCCCGAAAAACAAATCAAACTAGAAACAACTCCCGGTAGATTATCAACGCGCATGATCGATATTTTTTCGCCTGTTGGTTTTGGCCAACGTGGCCTGATCGTTGCACCACCAAAAGCAGGTAAAACAAGTGTGTTGAAAGAAATTGCCAACGGCATTTCAGAAAATTATCCTGATGTAGAATTGATTCTTCTTTTAATCGATGAGCGACCAGAAGAAGTCACAGACTTAGAGCGTAGTGTAAAAGGGGATGTGGTTTCTTCAACATTTGATCAGCAACCACAAAATCATACACGTGTTTCTGAATTAGTCTTAGAACGTGCGATGCGTTTAGTTGAAGACAAACGTGATGTTGTGATCTTGATGGATAGTATTACACGTTTAGCTCGTGCGTATAATCTTGTGATTCCAGCAAGCGGCCGTACGTTAAGTGGAGGAATTGATCCAGCTGCTTTCTATAAACCAAAGCGTTTCTTTGGTGCTGCTAGAAATATTGAAGAGGGTGGTAGTTTAACGATTCTGGCCACAGCCTTAGTAGATACAGGTAGTCGAATGGACGATGTTATTTTTGAAGAATTTAAAGGAACAGGTAATATGGAGCTGCACTTGTCTCGTGATTTGGCAGACCGTCGTATTTTCCCTGCAATTGATATCAAAAAATCAGGTACGCGTAAAGAAGACTTGCTAATGTCTGCTGAGCAGCTAGAAGAAACGTGGAAGCTACGTAATCATATGACGGGTGATTCTTTAGAATATACAGAACAATTCGTCAAATTTTTACGTAAAACTAAAAACAATCAGAAATTCTTTGAAGAATTTCACGACGTTTCATTTGGTAGACAAGCGAAAAAAAATGCTAAAAGATAATTGCATCGATAAACAAATCATGCTATTATAGTACTGTTGTATACCGACAAAATAACTCTGATACAGCAAATGGATCAGGGCAAAGGAGCGAAAAGACTATGAAACAAGATATCCATCCAGAATATCACCCAGTTATCTTTATGGACTCAACAACTGGTTTTAAATTTTTATCAGGTTCTACTAAGCACTCTGATGAAACAGTTGAATGGGAAGACGGAAAGACTTATCCAGTAATCCGTGTCGAAGTTACATCTGACTCTCATCCATTTTACACTGGACGTCAAAAATTTACACAAGCAGACGGACGTGTGGACCGTTTCAACAAAAAGTATGGTATCAAAGATGCCAACGCCAATCCAGAAGCTTAATTCAAACAGCAATGGTTATAAGACCCAACTCATTTATGAGCGGGGTCTTATTTTTTTGTTTTACGTGCAACGTGACAGAATTTTTGTAAAAGTAAACAAAAGTAGTTTTAATTGAAAAATAAGGCTCTAAATGAATTAAAAAATGATAGAATAGTTTTAGTTGAACAATTAAAGGAGATGGAATGCTTGAAGGTCAGCAAAAGAAAGTTTGGCGAAACAGCAATTTTGTATTCGCTTACGAATGATAACGGTCTGACGATGAATGTCACGAACTTAGGTGCAAGGATCGTTGATTTGATCGTACCCGTTAATGGAGAAGAGCGTAATATTGTTTTAGGATTTGGATCTGAAGAAGAATATCGAACAAAAGATATGTATTTTGGCGCAACGATCGGACGTGTTGCTGGAAGAATCAAACATGGCTCATTTTCGATTGGTGATCAAAACTATCAACTACCAGTTTCTTCTGAAAATGGTCATACATTACATGGTGGGGCCGAAAGTTTTGAGGCAAAAATTTGGGATGTTGAAGTGCAAGAGAAAAACGATCAGGTTGCTATACTATTTTCTTATGTGAGTCCTAATGGAGAAAATGGTTTTCCAGGAGAATTAAAAGCTCATGTCACGTATTCATTAACGAACAATAATGAATGGATCATCGATTATCAAGCTGAAACAGATCAACCAACGTTATACAATCCAACAAATCATGTCTATTTTAATTTGACAGGAGATGTGACACAATCAGTTAGTGAGCATGAATTAATTGTAGACGCTGACCGATTTGCAGTGGTTGACAGTGACACAACGGTTACAGGAGAATTGCACTCTGTTGAAGAAACTCCTTTCGATTTTAGAGAATCAAAGAGCATGAATCAAGTATTTGAGACTAGTTATGAACAAAACACTTTGGTCAACGGGTTGGATCATCCATTTCTGTTGAATCAGATAGGTTTTAATAAACCGCAAGCAATCATCACTGCACCAAAACAAGATCTTTCTGTTGAAATGTATACTGATCGACCGGCAGTGGTCATTTTTACAGCACAGTTTGGTGAAACAGCTCCTGAAGTTAGAGGTAAAAAATTAGTTAATCATGGTGGACTTACTTTAGAGACTCAGGTCAGTCCTGGCGCCATTGAATTTGATGGATTTGGTGATATCATTCTTTATCCCGAAACGCGATATAAAAGCCGAACAGTCTATAAAATCAATTGATGCAAAATAATTATATTTTATGCTAGTGATCTAGAAAAGACATTTAGGAGTGGCAAAAATGACAGAAAAATTTTTAGGTAGTATCGAAGCAGGCGGCACAAAATTTGTATGTGGGATCGGTAATGACAAACTTGAGATTATTGAAAGAGTAAGTTTCCCCACCACGACACCTGAGGAAACCATGGCGTTAGTGATAGGTTTTTTCAAAAAATATAATGTAAAAGCAATCGGGATCGGTTCATTTGGTCCAATCGATATCCATAAAGAATCAGCTACCTACGGACACATTACCTCTACACCCAAATTAGCTTGGCAAGAATATGATTTTGTGGGGGCGATGAAAAAAGAATTTGATGTACCAATTGCTTTTACGACGGATGTAAATGCCGCGGCTTATGGCGAGTATGTCGCTGGGAGTGGGAAAGACCTGTCTAGTTGCGTCTATTATACGATCGGCACAGGTGTGGGAGCTGGAGCTATTCAAAATGGGCGTTTTATCGAAGGGTTTAGCCATCCAGAAATGGGGCATATGATCGTGAAACGTCATTCGGAGGATCAATTTGAAGGAAGTTGTCCGTTTCACAGTGATTGTTTAGAAGGAATGGCAGCAGGTCCTGCAATTGAAAAAAGAGCTGGAAAAAAGGGGCAAGAATTAGCAGAAGAAGATCCAATTTGGGCTATTGAAGCCTACTATATTGCGCAAGCAGCTTATAATACTACATTGATGCTTTCACCAGAGGTCATTATATTTGGCGGTGGCGTAATGAAGCAGCGTCATATGTTAGAAAAAGTTCATCATGAATTTAAGCAACTGATCAATGGCTATGTCAAAACACCACCACTAGAACAATATATTGTAACACCGAAATTAGAAGATGATCCAGGAACAATCGGTTGTCTGGCCTTAGCTAAAAAAGAGCTTAAAGATTCGTAAAAAAATAAGCAATTAGGATCTGAAAACGGTCCGGATTGCTTATTTTTGATTAAGCTAGGTTATCTTTGTTTAGAAGTTCCAAATTATTCAGGACTATTTTAGACGTTTATCATGCATCAATTGAATATGCACCCCAAAAGGATCTTCTACAATCCCGTAAGCCTCGCTGAAAATATTTTGATTCAACGGTACAATGATCTTAACCCTGTCATCAGATGTTAGATTAGAATAAAAAGTTTGAATCTCGGCTAAATCTGCACTTTGAATACATAGAGAAAAATTATTACCAACTTTAAATGCCTGAGTAGGATCCATTGAATCTTCGGCAATCATGATTTTAGTTTGGCCAACTTTCAATACCGAATGGGAAATGAACTGTTTATTTTTATCAGTTAATTGAAAACTCTTATCTCTTTTTGCCATATCCTCATACGTTACGACGAGTAATTCTTCAGCACCTAAATGCTTTTTATAAAAAGCTAAAGCCTCTCCAGCACGTCCATTCATAGATAAAAATACTGCAATTTCTAAGGTCATATGAATTCCTCATTTCTTTTATTTTCTTTCTACCTTTAGTATACTGTATAAAGGTGTCAAAACATGATACTTTTAGGAGGAGCTATGAAAAAAGTAGAACGCATCAATGATATGATTCTTTTTTTAGCCGGTAAAAATAGCTTTAATTTAAAAGAACTGATAGAACGATATAGCATTTCAAAAAGTACAGCGCTACGAGATATACAGTCGCTTGAAGCAATAGGACTACCGATTTACTCTGAACTTGGAAGACATGGTAAATATCAATTATTGGACACACGGATAGTCGCTCCGGGTTTATTTACAGAAGGTGAAATCTATGCTCTTTATTTTGCTTTGTTAACGTTAAAAGGTTATCAATCTACGCCTTTTAATATGGAAAGCAGCACCCTTGAATTAAAATATAGTCAGGTTCTGCCAGAAAAATTGCAAAAAGAGCTTTTATTAATGCATAAAATCATCACCCTTGAGCAAGTCAATCACAGCAATACTAGTCAGTATCTAAAAGAAATTGTTCAAGGAATACTTCGTGAAAAAGTCTTTAACGTTCGATATGCAAAAAAACAAGAAATAGTTTCGCTCAAGGCTCAATTTGTGCAACTTTCTTCTAAGTTTGGGCAATGGTATGCTAGAATTTGGAATCATGAAACACAACAAATTCGTGTCATTCGTTGCGATAAAATCGAGTTACTCGAAGAAGAAAAATCCCAAGAATCATTGCCGCTTGAAACGTTGCTAAAAAAAGTTGAAACCTTTTATCAAAATGAGCAGCGAATATCATTTTCAATCAAAGTCGATGAAAAAGGCAAAGATATTTTCACTAAGGAAAACTACCCCTCAATGTCAATTCAAGCGTCAGAAGAAGATTATCTGATTAACGGTTATTATCAGATAACCGAAGAAGAATTTATGACAGATTACTTGCTGCGATTTGGAACATCCATTAGACAAATAGAGCCGATTCAATTAAAAGAAAGGCTGTCAAAAAGAGCGTTGTTTCTTGCTGATTATTGGCATCAGTTATAGCGTTTTGTAAAAGTGACAAATAACATAAAAGATGTTAAAATGGAATTCACTTACAAAAAGTAAGTTTCTAGCTGATAATTTATGGTCTCAAACATAATGGGAAAGGGATGAGAAAAAATGCATTACCTATTTGAAAAAGGTACGCCTAATGGGAAGAAATTATTATTGCTTCACGGTACCGGAGGCGACGAAACATCTTTGCTCGAGATTGCTCGTTTCTTAGATGAAGAGGCAACCCTACTTTCTTTTCGCGGAACAGTTCAAGAATCTGGGATGAATCGTTTTTTTAAGCGGGATGGGTTGAATCAATTTGATTTAGTTAGTTTAGAAGAAGAAAGTGACCGCTTGCTCCAATCGATTATAGCTGTTAGTGAAGAAAAGGGCATACCGATAGAAGAATGGGTGATTGTTGGCTATTCAAATGGGGCCAATATTGCGGCGCATATTTTATTAGAACGTCATTTGGCTATTAAACAAGCAATTTTACTTCATCCAATGTCTTTGGGCGTGGATACCCAAGATTTTTTGCTTTCCGATAAGGAGCTCTGGTTGTCGGTGAGCGAAAATGATCCGATTGTTTCAGAAGAAGCTTCCAACCAGCTGATTCAACAATTAAAAAATCGCCAAGCGTCCGTGACCATTGCAACTACTAATTCGGGTCATCAAATAACCATGAACGAAATCAATCAGACCAAAAAATGGTTGAATGAACGCTAAATGGTGTGGCTATAAAAAAACAAAGCGAATCATTTGTAGCAAGTCAAAAATGATGCTATGCTAATTATGTAATATAAATTAATTAGGAGGGATTTTCACATGGCAGATTTAAATGGACGCGTAAATGATGCAAAAGACAAAGTTGAAGGAACAGCTAAAGAAGTTCAAGGTAAAGTAACAGATGATAAAGGTAAAGAACTTGAAGGCAAAGCGCAATCAGCTTTTGGCGATGTAAAAGACAAGGCTCGTGATGCCGGTGACGATATCAAAGATGGCGCTGAAAAACTAGGCGACAAAATCAAAGAAGGCTTTGAAGATATCAAAGAAAAATTCCATAAACATGATGATAAATAATAAGAGAAATTAGTAATAAAATGGAAAGAGTTTGGGACAGGTGTTGTCCCTGCTCCTACCGTTTATACGGATTCCATGTGATTGAGATATGACCCAAAGAGTTATGTCTCAATCACTTTTTAAGTTATTAGTGTTTATTTTAAATTAATGAGGCAAAACTCAATTGAGTTTTGCCTCATTAATTTTTTTCTATAATATCAAGAGTATTTTTATAGAAAGTTACCAGTAACTATTAGCCATATATCAAAGAAAAAAATGCACAGATATAGTATTTATAGTGGGTAAATCAAGGTTTTCATTTTAGAGAATACGATAAACTAATCTGATGATATTCTTTACTTGGAGGTGATTTTCTTTTTTTTAGATATTTTACGAAAAACAAGAGAAAATAAAATCTATAAATGCGATATAATTACTATTGAAAAACTATAATAATAAAAATTTCAAAAAAGGAAGGGTAAATATGAAAAAGTGGACACACACACTATTAGTCTCAACGATGGTTTTAGGGGCACTACCATATAGCGCTATAAACTCATCTATTCAAGCGAATGCTGAGGATACAGCAGAGCAAGCAACTGCTGAAAAAGAAGAAGCTGCAACTGAACCGTCAGGAGCCGTAACTGAAAGTACAATTGAATCAGAAGCGATTTCACTGGATGAGACTGATAAGCTGGCAGTGAATACAGAAGAATCAGAAGAATCTGATGTACAAAGTGAAACACAAGAAAGTGATCTGCAGGAAGTAAAAAATGTTCAACAACAAGAGCGATTGAAAGTTTCTCCTAGAAGAACAGATGATTTTAAAGTTAGTGTAGACGGTGTTGAACTACCGGTTCAAAAAAATTATTTCTATACAAACATCTCAAGTTTAGTATTTGAAAGGGCATTAGCTGATGAGTTTTCACATGAATACCAATATTCATTAGCGTATAATGATGTTCCAATACATGGTTATATAAGTGGTCGCTCTGTGAATTTAGCTGACTACACCGAAGAGGGAATTTATAAAGTGTCTATGAGAGGCCTAACAACTGGAGAAGACATAGATACAGGTTTCTTTTACAATAATATTCAAAGAACAGCTTCATTTGTAAACATTGACGGAGTAATCAATTCCCCTGGGAATGTTGTAGATAATCCGTCATCTATTACAGTTGGAAGAGATGCAAAAGATACTTATGGCGAAATTGAAGAATACAGTTGGGTGATTTCTGGTACAGATAAAGATGGCAACCCCATTGAAATCAAAGGGAAGGATAGACAACCGACTCAAGAAGAAATTAATAATTTACCCACTGGGGACTACATTATTACTAACACGGTAACTGAAAAGCTACCAGCAGGCTATGTTTCAACAAAACCTATCACTGACACCACTCAAGGGGCATTCAAAATAACAGCTGGAAAAGTTATTGTTGAGCACATCTTGTTAGATAAAGATGGAAATGAAGTCAAAATCCATAGTACAGATAACACTACTTACAATGGTAAAATCGGAACGGATTATACAACAAGCCCTATCGACATTCCGGGATATGAGCTTGTGCAAGAAAAAATACCGAATAATAAAGATGGAAAATACACTGCTGCAGATCAGACAGTTAAATACTATTATAAAAAAATAATTACGGATATCAATGTTGAATATGTAGATACAGATGGTAATCCATTGAAACCGAATGATAAGATTACTGGCGAATACGAAGATCCATATAAAACAACACCGAAAGACATTCCAGGATATGACTTGGTAGCTACACCAGACAATGCGACTGGACTTCATACAGAAGCAGATCAAACAGTCAGCTACGTATACAAAAAGAAAGAAACAAAAGTAACAGTCAATTATGTTGATGAACAAGGGAACCCATTAGCTGACAATGATTTAATCAATGGATTATTTGATGATCCATACAATACAACACCCAAGGAAATCCCAGGCTATACGGTCAAAACTGTGCCAGCTAATGCCTCAGGCAAACATACAGTGGAGCCAACAGAAGTGACGTATGTCTATACAAAAATCAAAACAGACATCAACGTTGAATACGTTGATGAGAATGGGAATCCTATTTCGTCAAATGAACTAATTCCTGGAGAATATGGCGATGACTATAAGTCAACACCCAAGGAAATTCCAGGATATGAGTTAGTAACAGTTCCAGCTAATGCTGATGGTACACACACTGATAAAAACCAAACGGTGAAATATGTTTATAAAAAGAAAAAAACAAAAGTAACAGTCAATTATGTCGATGAAAAGGGTCAACCATTAGCCAATGATGATTTGATCAATGGATTGTTTGATGATCCGTATGATACTAAACCAAAAGCGATTCCGGGTTATATTTTAACCGCTGTCCCAAGCAATGCTTCAGGCAAACAAGATGTTGATCCGACAGAAGTGACTTACGTTTACAAAAAAATCGAAGCACCGACAGTTAATGATTCATTAGAGGGGGCAAAAGAAGTTTCAGGAGCAGGTATGCCAAACTCTCAAGTAGTCGTTACATTTCCAAATGGCGCTCAAGTAACTGTAGATGTCGATAAAGATGGTAATTGGACAGCAGCAGTTCCAGAAGGTGTAGAATTGAAAAAAGGGGATAAAGTAACAGCGGTCACTTTAGATCCATTAACGGGTGTTACGTCAGATCCAGGTGATGGAAAAGTAATACCATTAACAACCAAAGTACCAGAAACAGGTTCTTTAACTAACACGAACAAACCTAATTACCCAGGTAGTAAGGCAACAACTACGCAAGCTAAACATAAACTCCCAAATACAGGAGAAAGCAGCCATGCTGATGTAGTAAGTATTGGTTTGCTAAGTTTGATCGTCGCATTTTTTGGAAAATACCTACACAAACGTAAAGCAGAATAAAATAGTGTTGTAGTCAAAACAAGCAAAAAGCCCCCAATTCCTAAAAAAATTAGCAGTTGGGGCTTTTTGATTGGGTTATAATTTTAATAATTGATTCAATACAGGCATATCGTGAACTTCGTATTTTTCCTTAAAAGCGTTGATTTCTGACTCACTAAATTTGTCAGGATCTAACACTAATTCTTCAACAGGTAAAGGACGAGTATTTCTGATTTTGACATCGATCACAACTGGACGGTTACTTTTTCTAGCGGCTTCAAAAGCTGGTTTCAATTGACTATACTCTGTAATGGTAAAGCTTTCAGCACCCATTGCTTCACCAATTTTTCCGAAATCAGCACCTTCTAAAAAGACGCCAAATTTCTTTTGTTCGCTATCTTCTTGCTCGGCTTCAATAAAACCAAAGGAATCGTTTGAAAAAACAACATTGATAATTGGCAGTTTGTATTTTACTTGGGTGATGATATCCTGCATGACCATAGCAAAGGCGCCATCGCCGCTTAAAGTGAATACTTGACGGTCAGGATAGCTAAGTTGAGCCGCAATCCCTCCAGGTACACCATTGCCCATTGTGGCAAACCAACCAGAAGTCGTGAATTTTTGTTTGCCATTCATATCTAAAAGTCGAATAGCATGAACTGTTGTATTACCAACATCTGTTACAAAAATTGCTTCCTTGTCAGCAATTCGGCGGATTTCTTTAAAAACAGGTTCGACACGAAGTGGTTTATCTTCCTTGTCATCAAAACTGCTTAGCCAAGCAACCCAATTTTCTTTGTTTTGTCGATTTGCTTTTAGCCAACGGTCATTTGGTCGTGACTCGCCCAATTCAACCATTCGTTTTAACGCTTCTTTGGCGTCGCCTAAAATCGCTACATCCGTTTTATGTCGTCGGCCTAACTTAGTTGAATCAATGTCGATTTGAATAAATTTGGCATCAGGGTTAAAGAAATAAGCGGCAAATGGAAAATCACTGCCAGCAAACACAATCAAATCCGTTTCGGCTAACGCTTCATTAGCAGGTTTGGTTGCCACACGCGCAGCAAATCCAAGGAAGTTTTCATACGCATCAGGAACAATGCCTTTACCTAACACAGCTGAAATCACAGGCATTGAAAAGTGTTCGGAAAACGCTCTGATTTCAGGCCAAGCCCCACGAGTTCCTTGTCCAATATAAAGAATTGGCTTTTCGGCAGCTTCAATTAAAGGGATAGCCTTTTTTAAATCATTATAATGTGGCATAACCAAGCCAGTCCGATGATTTTTGGCGGTTGAAACTTCTTGTAAGGGAATTTCTTTTGTTCCAAAATCAACTGGGATCGTGACAACGGCAACACCTTTATTTTTGTACGCTGCTTTGATCGCTTCATCGACGACATGAGGCAGACTTTCTGGAGTCATAACCGTTCGATTATACACACTTACATCTGCAAACATCGGATTTTCGTTTAATTCTTGGAAGGAATTGTAGTTCATAGAATTTGTAGCAACTTGACCTAATAAAGCCAAAACAGGAACATGATCCATTTGCGCATCATATAAACCATTGATCAAATGTGTCGCACCAGGACCTGCTGAACCAAAAGCCACACCGATTTTTCCAGTTAGCTTCGCATCAGCGGCCGCCGCTAGTGCGCCGACTTCTTCGTGACGGACTTGAATATAGTTGATCTTCTCTTTTTCTTGATATAAGGCATCCATAGTGGAGTTGAAGGAACCACCTGGGATTCCATAAATATGATCAATGTCCCAACTCTCTAAAACTTTGATCATCGCAACAGCTGCATTAATCGTTTCTGTCATTTTGCTCACTCCATTTCTCTATTTACTTCTATCTAAAGTATACTCGTTCTCGTTTTTTGTACCAAGTGAAAGCATTTTTTACTTTAAACGTGGTCATAAAATCATTGATATGATAAAGTTAAGCTAAGAAAAGAAATGGGAAAGATGGGGTGTTCATAATAATTGATTGGCTGTTATCTTTAGAGGCTTGGCAGCAAGCATTAGTTGGGACGGGTTTTACTTATTTTATGACAGCTTTGGGAGCTGGGTTGGTTTTCTTTTTCAAGGAAATCAAAAAAGATATTTTGAATATGATGCTGGGCTTTGCAGCTGGTGTGATGATTGCTGCAAGTTTTTGGTCTTTGCTAGATCCGGCAATCAAACAGGCCGAAGAAAATGGCAGTATTGCTTGGCTTGTGGTGAGCTTTGGTTTTGGATTTGGGGGGGTATTTTTATATGTTGCAGATAAAACGCTACCTCATATGCATTTTGGACCGAATCATGAGAAAGAAGGGTTGCCTAGTCATTTAAAACGTACGATTTTGTTGGTATTTTCTATTACCTTGCATAATATTCCAGAAGGGTTAGCAGTAGGTGTAGCATTTGGTGCGGCAAATTCAGCAGATGACCCCCAAAAAGCAGTATTAGCTGCAATTTCGGTGGCATTGGGGATCGGTATCCAAAACTTTCCAGAAGGTGCAGCGGTTTCGATACCGCTAAGACAAGAAAACTTGAGCCGCAAGAAAGCCTTTCTTTATGGCCAAGCTTCAGGGATCGTTGAACCAATAGCAGGGATCATCGGTGCTGTTTTAGTGACGAAAGTAACGTTGTTGTTACCTTATGCATTAGCATTTGCAGCTGGTGCAATGATTTATGTAGTAGTGGAAGAGTTGATTCCAGAAGCGCAGCAAACGGTGACGAGTAAGCGTCATTTTGCAGTCTTTGGTGTGATGCTAGGCTTTATTATTATGATGATTTTAGATGTAGCTTTAGGATAAATAAAAACGTCAAACCTGAATATCAGTGGTTTGACGTTTTTGTATTTTTTATAAAATGCGCTCAAAAGGATCTAAACTGATTCCTTTTTCTAAAACGATCTTTGCATATTCTTGTGCAGAAAATAAAGAATGGTCTTTGTAATTGCCGCACTCTTTAGCAGAAACTGCAGGAACAAAATCTGTTTCAACGATCAAGTTCAATACTTTGACCAAAGCATCACGAATTTCTTGTGGAGAATGTTGATTCCACATGATCATGTAAAAACCAGTTCGACAACCCATTGGGGAAATATCGATGATTCCTTCTAAGTGATCGCGCAAATTGACTGCTAATAAATGTTCTAATGTATGAACTGCAGCTGTTGGTAATTCGTCTTCATTTGGTTGTAAGAAACGTAGATCATATTTTTCAATCAATGCTTCCCCATTTGTTTCAGTACCCGCTAAACGAACATAAGGGGCTTTAACAGTATTATGATCTAATTCAAAACTTTCAACACGTGCCATATTATTCACTCCTTCAAATTAAGTAAATGTCGCTTTTAACTATAACAAAATAGCACAGAAAGTCAATAGATTCCGTCTTATCAACGGTTACTTTAAGAATTTTGCTTTGCAAAAATCTTCGCTAGTTTTTTCAATAACTCAGGTGCATCTTCTTGGTCCATTACAACTTCGATCCATTGTAATCGTTGCGTATCTTTTCTAGCCGTTTTCATCACTTCATCCAACTCAATCGTTGTAGTGACTTTATAGGTTGCGACGGTTTGACTAGTGCCGCCAAAGACTAGTGGCAATTTTTGATAATCCCACATAGGGATGTCATTGTATTGTTCCGTTGCGCCATGGATTTCTCGTTCAACTGTATAACCATTGTTGTTGATCACAAAAACAATGGGCGTCAATTTTTCTCTTAACGCAGTCCCTAATTCTTGTACGGTCAATTGCAGTGAGCCATCTCCAATAAACAAAAGATGTCGGCTCGCTTTATTCGCAAGTTGACTCCCTAAAGCAGAGGGAAATGTGTAACCGATCGAGCCCCATAAAGGCTGTCCAATAAAATGCATCTCTTTTTTTAAGGCAACACTCGTTAAGCCAAAGAAAGAGGTGCCTTGTTCGCCGATCACAGTATCACCTGGAATAAGAAAGGTTTCGACCATTTTCCAAAACTGTTTTTGTGTTAATTTTTCATCGTTGATTTCTTGGTCTGAGATTCGTTTTACTGGCAGTATTTCATCTGCATACCTTGAAAAAGAGAGGGTAGCCAAAGCAGAAACAAAACGATCTAACGGAATAGCTTCAGACTTTTCTCCATAGAATAAGACTTCTGTGCTGCCGATTGAGATGATTTGTTTGTCTGTAAAGCCAAAACTAAATCCAGCCGTAGCAGAATCTGTCAACTTAGCCCCTAATAATAAAACTAAATCTGCTGTATCAACACGACTTTTTAGCGGTTCTTCCGTTGTAGAACCAGAGTAAGTGCCTAAATAGTGAGGATCTTCTTCATTAAATGCACTTTTTCCAAGTGGTAAAGTGGTAATTGGCAGATTAAATTTTTGGATAAATTCATCTAATTCCTGTTCGATATGATAACTTAAAATCTCATGACCAGCAATAACGACGGGATTATTTGCTTGAGATAAGGCTTTTTCAACTTTATTTAAAATAGCTGTTTCAACAGCCGTTAGTTTTTCTGATGTCTGACTTAAAGGCTTGAGTGGACGATTGGCTTCGAATTCAGCAACGTCGATCGGTAAATTAATATAAACAGGGCGTTTTTCACTCAAAGCAATAGTCAGTACACGATCAATCTCAGATAGAGCATTTTCTGCTGTTAAGTGAGCAATGGCGGCAGTTATTTCTTCATGCATTTTTTCAAAGTGTAGAAAGTTCCCATCGCCTAATGTATGGTGGACAAGTTTTTTATTTTTTTGAACGGTTGTTGTTGGGGAGCCGACAATTTCAATTACAGGCACGTTTTCCGCAAAGCTTCCCGCTAAACCATTGATAGCACTTAATTCTCCTACGCCAAAAGTTGTAACAAATGCTGAGATTCCTTTTGTTCTAGCATAACCATCTGCCATATAAGCAGCATTTAGCTCATTAGCGTTACCAATCCATTCAAGATCTTCTCTTGCAGTGATATGGTCTAAAAATTGTAAATTATAATCACCTGGAACGCCAAATATTTCATCGATTCCTATTTCTTTTAAACGATCTAACAGGTAATCTGCTACAGTATACATCTAATCATCCTCTCAAAAATAGCTTGCTAAAACAGTATAAATCTGCAAAAAAAATTAGTCGACTATGTTGCATGGATCATAAGAAAGCCATTAAAGAACAATTTGAAATGTATTATCTAATTTTTTCAGAAAATAAAACAAAATCACTTTACTTGCTATGTAGTAAAAGGCAATATTATGGTAAAATAGGAAAAGCAACTTTCTTCAGGAATTTGAGAGGAGTCTAATAAGTATGAAAAAAATGTATAATGTTGCCGTGGTAGGCGCGACAGGTGCTGTTGGCACAAAAATGCTTGAAATGTTGGAAGAAACATCATTACCCATGAATCAGGTAAAACTTTTAGCTTCAAAACGTTCTGCGGGAAAAGAAGTAACGTTTAAGGGGCAAACCCTTGTAATCGAAGAGTTAGTACCTGAATCATTTACAGACGTGGATATCGCATTGTTCAGTGCAGGAGGCGGTATTTCAAAACAATTTGCACCAGAAGCTGTTATGCGTGGGGCGGTTGTTATTGATAATACAAGTCACTACAGAATGGATCCAGAAGTACCTTTAGTAGTGCCAGAAGTCAATCCAAAAGCGTTAAAACGCCATAAAGGAATCATTGCTAATCCCAATTGTTCAACAATTCAAATGATGGTTGCACTTGAGCCGATTAGACAAGCATATGGTTTGGACCGTTTGATCGTTTCAACCTATCAGGCAGTCAGTGGAGCAGGAATCAATGCAATGGAAGAGTTAAAATCACAAGCTTTGGCGTATATCAACGGCACGCCAGCTGACAAATTAGAAGCGACTATTCTACCGTCTGGTGGCGATAAAAAGCACTATCCGATTGCTTTTAATGCATTGCCTCAAATTGATGTCTTTGCAGAGGCTGATTATACGTATGAAGAGTGGAAAATGATCAATGAGACGAAGAAAATCATGGAAGATGATAGCATCAAAGTCGTTGCGACATGTGTGCGAATCCCTGTCTTATCGGGTCATTCTGAATCGATTTATATTGAAGTCAAAGAAGAGGGTTCTGATGTGAGTAAAATCAAAGACTTGATTGCAAAAGCGCCTGGGGCCGTTTTACAAGATGAGCCAAGTCAGCAAATCTATCCGCAAGCTTTAACGAGTATCGACCGTAAAGAAACCTTTGTAGGAAGAATTCGTCAAGATATTGATATTGATAAAGGCTATCATATGTGGGTCGTTTCTGATAATTTATTAAAAGGGGCTGCTTGGAATTCAGTTCAGATTGCGGAGACTTTGCATGAGATGGATTTGGTGAGAGTTTAGATAGTATCTAGCTTTAAGGCTGAACGAGCTCTTGCTTTGAAATACAGTGAATAAAATGAACTGATGTTGAAAAGTACAAGGTGAAGCGAAGCGGAACGTTGTTACCATGTGTTATCTAGCTTCGCGGGCTAGCTCTTCGGGAAAAAGATAAATTATGAATGAGACAAAAAGCGCCTCAGTCATAATTTCCTATTTTCCTGTCAGAGCTAAACGAGCTCGCTACGCTTTTAAATATTATCTAGCTTCGTGGGCTAGTCTCTCGGGAAAAAGATAAATTATGAATGAGACAAAAAGCGCCTCAGTCATAATTTCCTATTTTCCTGTCAGAGCTAAACGAGCCCGCTACGCTTTTAAATATTATCTAGCTTCGTGGGCTAGTCTCTCGGAAAAAAGATAAAATCTGCCTGTGACAAAAAGCGTCACAATCATATTTTCCTATTTTTCAGTCAAGACTAAACGAGCCCGCTACGCTTTTAAATTAGGAGGTAGTAAGTATGGATTTAAAAAATGCAACGATCATTACAGCAATGGTTACACCTTTTGACGAAAGTGGTGCGATTGATTTTGCTAAGTTGCCTCAATTGGTGAACCATTTGCTTGATAATCATACAGAAGGAATTATTTTAGCAGGAACAACAGGAGAATCACCGACGTTAACACATGATGAAGAAATTGATTTATTTAATGAAGTGATTCGTTTAGTTGATGGACAAGTGCCGATCATCTGCGGTGTGGGAACCAATGATACGCGGGATTCTGTTGAATTTGTGCAAGAAATCTCTGCGATTAGAGGAATCGATGCTGGTTTGGCGGTGGTTCCTTATTATAATAAACCGAATCAAGAGGGATTGTATCAACATTTTAAAGCAATTGCTGAGGCGAGTGATTTACCGATCATTTTATATAATGTTCCAGGAAGAACGGTGGCTAGCCTTGATGTAGCAACAACTTTACGCTTAGCTGAATTGGATAATATCATTGCAATCAAAGAATGTTTTGGTCTAGATGCGCTGACTGAGTTAGTAGAAAAGGCGCCAAATGACTTTTTAGTGTATACTGGAGAAGACTCCTTAGCTTTTTCAATAAAAGCATTAGGTGGACAAGGGGTGATTTCAGTTGCCAGTCATGTATTTGGCACTGAAATGTATGATATGTTCCAAGCGCTAGACCATGGAGAACTAAAAAAAGCTGCAAGCATTCAGCGTCAATTATTACCTAAGATGAATGCCTTGTTCTCAGTTCCATCCCCTGCACCTGTGAAAGCAGTCTTGAATCAAATGGGGATTTCCGTAGGTGATTTGCGTTTACCTCTTGTATCATGTACAACTGAAGAAAAAGCGAAAATTTTAAGCATACTGGATCTTTGATTCAGTATGAGAATATAGAGAGGTGAAATGAGTGAGTACAATAAAAATCGTTCCCTTAGGCGGCGTTCGTGAAAATGGTAAAAATATGTACATCGCAGAAGTGGAAGATGAAATTTTTGTACTGGATTGTGGATTAAAATATCCAGAAAATGAACTATTAGGTATTGATGTGGTGATTCCCGATTTTACGTATTTGGTGGAAAATATCGACCGTGTTGCAGGAATTTTCTTAACACATGGCCATGCCGATGCAATCGGAGCATTACCGTATCTTTTATCTAAAGTTCATGTACCAGTATTCGGTACGGAATTAACAATTGAGTTAGCAAAATTAAACGTAGGAGATCATGCGGATTCTAAAGACTTTAATGATTTTCACGTAGTCGATGCCCATACGGAAATCGATTTTGCGCATGCTACAATTAGTTTCTTCCGGACAACACACACGATTCCTGATTCTATCGGAATCAATTTGAAGACCAAAGAAGGCAATATCGTTTACACAGGAGATTTCAAGTTTGACCAAAGTGCGATCCCGATGTATCAAACAGATTTTGGTCGTTTAGCTGAGATCGGTAATGAAGGAGTTTTGGCATTATTAAGTGATTCTTCTAATGCTGAGAACCCAGCACAAGTTGTGTCTGAACTTCAAATAGCTGATGAAGTCTTCGATACGATCCGCTATTGGGAAGGCCGTATCATTGTCGCTTGTGTGGCCAGTAATTTACAACGTGTCCAACAAATATTAGATGCGGCACAACGTTCTGACCGTAAAATCGTATTGACGGGCCAAGATTTCCAACGAATTATCAATACAGCAATCAAACTAGACAAATTAAAACTACCAAGTGAAGATTTAATCATCAATGTTAAAGATATGAAAAAATATCAAGATGATCAATTAGTGATTTTAGAGACGGGAACAATGGGTGAACCAATCAAGTCATTGCAAAAAATGGCGAATGGGACTCATCGTGTTATTAAAATCAAAGAAGGCGATTTGGTATATATCACTACAACGCCGACAACTGCGATGGAAACAGCTGTCGCCAAAACAGAAGATATCGTCTATCGTGCAGGTGGAGTAGTCAAACAAATCTCTGATAATATGCGTGTTTCAGGGCACGCAAATCCAAATGATCTGCAATTGATGCTGAATTTGATTAAACCTAAATACTTTGTTCCGATTCAAGGGGAGTATCGTCAATTAGCTGCACATGCTGATCTAGCTCATGAGTTGGGCATTCCGTATAAAAATATTTTTATTACTGGTCGTGGAGATATCCTTGAATACAGTAAACAAAAAATGAATGTTGCCGGCAGTACAACGGCGGACAATATCATGATTGATGGAATCGGTGTTGGGGATATCGGCAATATCGTACTTCGTGATCGCCGTATTTTATCTGAAGATGGTATTTTCGTCGCAGTTGTGACGATCAATCGCCGCGAAAAACGGATTGTTTCACCTGCTAAAATCACATCGAGAGGGTTTGTCTATGTGAAAACCAGTAAAGATCTGATGAAAGAAAGCAGTAATATCGTGACCGAAATTGTTGAAAAACATCTTGAAAGTAGCGATTTTGAGTGGAGCAAATTAAAACAAGATATTCGTGAACAATTAAGCCGTTACCTGTTTGAACAAACAAAACGACGTCCTGTGATCTTACCAGTAATTATGGAAGCGACACAACGCAAAGGACGTAAAGCAGCGAATTAATAAATAAGATCACTCAGTCAGTTATTTAATGGCTGAGTGATTTTTTGTATAATTGATGAAGAGACTATTTTTTTACAGATACTGATTTTTTCGCTACAATACAGAAGTAATGTTTATAAGCGGATTGGACTTTTAAGGTGTCTAGTTTAATGGGCTAGACACTGTGCTTTGCTTCGATCTCATCAATTCCTAAGAGCTAAAGCTCAAGGATTGAAGGTCTCGGAAAAAAGATAAAATATGCCTGTGACAAAGAGCGCCACAGTCAATTTTTCAGTCGAGGCTGAAAGAGCTCGTTCAGCTTTTAAATTTAGGAGGGAAGAAAATGGAAAAGAAACAAGAAACGCGTTGGATTAAATTTCTTGGTGGAAAAAATTTATTATTTACATTGGTTGCCTTATTGTTATTAGGGGCTGTCATTTTCATTTTTCATCAGGTTGGTTTTATTTTTGGACCGATCGGTGTGGTTTTCAAAACAATCATTGGCCCAACGATTTTAGCCTTGATTTTATATTATTTATTCAATCCAGTTGTCAATTGGTTAGAAAAGCATAAGGTGAAACGAGTTTATGGTGTTTCGGCTATTTTTATTATTTTGATTGCATTGATTGTTATTGGTATTATTCTAGTCGTTCCAATTTTACAAAAGCAAGTGGATGGTCTGATTAAAAGCTTTCCGCAATATATGGCTGATTTGAATAAAATGGTCACCGATTTTTTCCATAATTCAGCTTTGGAAAAACCCTTAGCAAATGCCCTAGATGGAATTCAACGTTGGTTTGACAATGTATCGGATGGCATAGGAAGTTATTTTACTAAGGCCGTAGAAGGTGCTTCTACAGTTTTTTCTACTTTGACTGGTTTTGCACTAGTGATGGTTACAGCGCCAATTATTACTTTTTTCCTATTAAAGGATGATCAAAAATTTTTCTCATTTGTTTTAAAAATTATTCCACCACGCTTTAGAAGTGACGCAAGAGAAATCGGAGCCACGATGAGTAGTCAGGTCGGAGCTTATCTAAAAGGACAAATATTAGTATCAATTTCGATTGGGATTTTAACGTTTATTGGTTTTTGGTTGATCAAAGTGCCTTATTCAGGAACCTTATCGATCATTGTTGGGGTGACAGCGGTGATTCCTTACATTGGACCTGTGATCGCGTTCATTCCCGCTGCAATCGTAGCATTAATGGTTTCATTTGGTATGTTTATTAAAATGTCGATTGTCTGGATGATCGTCCAAATGTTAAATGGTCATTTGATTTCTCCTCAAGTAATGGGGAAAAAATTAGTTGTACATCCATTGACGATTGTAATCGTATTGTTAGTAATGGGTGATTTATTAGGTATGTTTGGCTTGATATTTGGTATTCCAATTTATGCGATTGCCAAAGTTTTAGTTACGTATATTTTTCGTAAATTTAAACAACGTTATAATCAATTTTATGGAGATAGTGGTGAATATGAGGATACTGAATTTTCAAAAGAAGAGTATTTAGATGAATAATTAGAAGCAGCGATTGAACGTCAAAAACAGTAGATTATTTGCTGCTGTATTGAGGTTTGATCGCTTTTTTTTATGATGTAGAAAAGGACAGAAGCAAAAAAGAAATTCGTATCTTTTGTAATACTTTTTTTTAGGCGTTACAATTTAATCAACAGCAAAACAATTAGTCTAAAAGGAGGGAAGTATATGAAACGATTGCTGAAAATTATTTTTGCATTGATCATACTCCTATTGTTTGTCGGAACACTAGGCTTACTTAGTCAGTTGATCGACATACCTTGGCTATCTTATGAAGTAGACGGTCTGCTTTATTATTACCCTTGGTTGTTCACCTTCTTTGAATGGACCTTGCTTATTTTAGGTGGACTCTTGTTACTCAGTTTGATTGTTGTTTTTTCCGTTTCTGGACAAAGAAGACGCTTGATTGTCAAAGAGGCGAAGAATCGAATTGAAATACCTAAAAGTACAGTGGAACAAATAGTACAAGATGCCTACAGCACGATCATTCATCCAGATAAGACCAAAATGAAAGTAAAAATTAAAGGCAAAGAAAAAGTAACGGTAAAACTAAGAGTTGACGTTAGAAGCAAGGAACGCTATCAGCCGTTAGCAGAGGAAATGAAAGAAACGATCCAAAATGCATTAAGTATAGCGTTAGAATCAATTGATAGCCACGTAACTGTTCAATTGAGAGAAAAAGAACCAACAGAATCCTCTGCTTTCAGCAAAAAACAATCACGGGTGATTTAGCCAACTTATGGGGCATTCTCTCAGAAAAAGAGAAGCAATATGGATTATTCTTTCGAGGTTGAAAGAGCCCGCTGCGCTTTTGAATTAGGAGGAGAAGCTATGAAACAAGAGAATAAAGAACGCTGGATGAAACAATTTAAACCCTATCGTTTCCGAATTATTTGGACAACCTTGTTTTTCCTTTTAGCACTGTTGTTGCTATTGATCGGATTTGGAAAAACCCTGGTCTTACTAATTTTTGCTGCGGTAGGATACATCATCGGAAAAATGCGGGATGAAGATTTAGATATTTATTCCTTGATAGATTCAGTCAGATCTATGATAGGAATTTAATAAACTAATTTGAAGGAGTGAATGCAAATGGCAGAAGCAGTAGAAAACAACACAGGTGGATTAAAAGCAAAATTGACATTTAGTGATGTCGTGATCAAAAAAATCGTAGGTGTTGTTATTTCGGATGTTGATGGAATTTTAGGACTTAGCGGCAATCTTTTTACAGATTTTGCGGATCGTTTTAGGGACAATGAAGATGTTACGAAAGGCATCGGTGTAGAAGTCGGGACAAAACAAGTAGCTGTTGATGTATCGGTAATTTGCAAATACGATGTCAATATTTCTCAAGTTTTCGACCAAACCGTTGAAAAAGTCAAAGAAGCAATCACACATATGACAGGTTTAGATCTAGTTGAATTCAATATGAGCGTTGATGATGTGATGACAAAAGAACAATATTTAGAAAAATATCGTGGCAAAGACAACGATGAAAGCAAAGGCAATAACTAATCTTTTTCAGTATATTTTTCATTCTATTATACAACAATAAAATAACAGGAAGCAAAACCAATGTTGTTTTGCTTCCTGTTATTTTTCTGTTTTGACCGAAAAAGTAATCAATCGTTTAGACTGATACATTTTCAAGCTGGAGTAAAAATTTTTTAATCGTAAGTCCATCTTGTTCAGAGCTACCTAGATAGCCCGTTAATTTTCCGTTTTTACCAATTACTCGATGACAAGGAATAATGATGGGCATCGGATTTTTACTATTTGCTTGACCAATTGCACGAACGGCTTTAGGTGAATCGACCGCTTGAGCGATAGCTAGATAGCTGCGCGTTTCGCCGTAAGGGATCTGGTATAAAGCTTCCCAGACTTTTCGTTGAAAAATAGTACCGCAGTGAATGGATAAAGGGACGGTAAAGGATGTTCGTTTACCTGAAAAATATTCTGTGAGCTCTGTTGCTGCTTGTTCGGTATAAGTATTTGTTCGATGCTCGATAATCTCAAAAAAAGAAACGGCCGTTAGCCCTTCATTATCAGCATCTAACCAAATAAAACCAAAAGGCACACTAATTTTCATCTTATTCTCCTTTATTTAATTGATTTCTTTATTATACGTCATAATTGTTTTATTTGGGAAAAATTTTATGATAAACGAAACAAAACCATCGGTCAATCACTTTAAGTATCAATTCTATCCTCCATCTTAAAAAGCAAACGGTGAGAGGACGTGTTTAAAAGATATGTGAACGCTCAAAGCAACATGAGTAAAAAGAGTTGTTGCGATTGTTTTATTGAAGGGAACTAGTATTTATTTCTTCGGCAAGTATGGTACTATATTTTTATATACTGAAATCGGGGGCGACAGAATGGAAGAGATTGTCATCTTTCACACGAATGATTTACATTCACATTTAGAAAATTGGCCCAAAATAAGAAGATATCTCCTCAGCCAAAAAAGAGCCTATGAACAATCAGGGAAAACGGTTTTAACACTCGACTTAGGTGATTTTATTGATCGCTGGCATCCGTTGACAGAAGCAACTGATGGTCAAGCGAATATTGAGCTGATGAATGAAATAGGCTATGATGCAGCCACAATCGGAAATAATGAAGGGGTTGGAAATTCTAAAGAGCAGCTGAACCACTTATATGACAATGGAAACTTTGATGTTTTACTGGGAAATTTAGTTGATTTAAAGACGAGAAAGGCGCCGATTTGGGCAAAGCCCTATAAAATCATCGAAACCAAGGAAAATACTAACATCGGTCTGATTGCATTAACGGCACCTTTTCCTTTAACCTATGAGCCTAATGGCTGGGATATTCAGTCAATAAATGAGACTTTGCCATTACTAATCAGGGAAGTTCAGCCTAAATGTGACAGTTTAATCTTAATGAGCCATTTAGGGATTGACGAAGATATAAAGATAGCCAATAGCTATCCCGAAATTGATGTCTTACTTGGCTCACATACACATCATTTATTCAAGCATGGTGAAAAGATCAATCGTACACAGCTGTCCGCTGCTGGTAAATTCGGCTACTATATTGGCGAAGTTCACTTAACCATTGATCATCATCAAATTATCCATAGTGAGGCCAAAGCCATTCCGACAGCTGAGCTTCCAGCACTTGCGACAGATCAAAGAGAAAGTGCTGACTATCTGGCTTTAGGTCATGAATTGTTGCAAGCAAAAAAAGTTGCTCAAATCACTAAGCCTTTACTGATCGATTTGAATGCAGAACAACCATTGATCGTAACAACATTAAAAGCCTTAAAGGAAAAAGGTCAAACGGAGGTCGCTATTTTAAACAATGGCTTATTCTTATCTGATATTCCAAAAGGAATCGTAAACGAAGATCAACTACATGAGACATTGCCTCATCCAATGCATTTGATTCGTGTGACGTTGACGGGTTCTGAACTGATCCGAATGGTCAGAGAAATGGAAAAAAATCGGCACTATTTACGGAAGTTTCCAATTACAGGAATGGGATTTCGCGGTAAAGTTTTTGGTGAGCTGTATTATGACGGGTTAGCTTATGACAAACAAAAAAGGCAAGTATTATGGAAAAGCCAGCCCGTTGAGCTAAAACGAACTTACACCTTTACAACAGTCGATCACTTTATGTTCATCCCGTTTTTCCCGACGATCGAATTAGCTGGGGAGGTAGAGTTTCTTTTTCCAGAATTCATCCGAACTGTTTTAGCCAACTACTTGAACGAGCACTACCCAATCCTATAAAAACAAGGTATAATAAAATCTAGGCGGTGAAGAAATGACAGAAAAAGTAAAGAAACCATATAAATCAAATAAACCAATCAAACATAAACAAGAATCGGCTACGACCTTAACAGAAGAGATCACAACGGTTCTTGAAGAGATAAAAGAAGAACCTGTCAAAGAAAAGAAAAAAGGCGAGGTTGTCACACTGATTGATGATATCCATGTGACGATCGGCGAACGGCAATATCTGTTGGTGAAAAACCATCGGGAGGCTTTTGATGCAGAGCGTTTAGGCGAACGTTTTAGCGATGTCTTATCCAGATATGATTATATCGTTGGGGACTGGGGCTATGATCAGCTCCGCTTAAAAGGCTTTTTCAATGAAAGCAATCGTAAAGCTGCACCTGAACAAAGAATCGATACGCTAGAAGACTATCTATATGAATACTGCAATTTTGGTTGTGCTTATTTCGTAATCGAGCGTGTCGGCGGAAAACGTGAAAAACAACAAGCACGCCGCAAGAAACCAAATAAAAAACCAATTCATCAGAATCAAGCACATACGGAAGAAAAACGAGTGCCTGTCAATACTAATAAAACGAAGCCAGTGATCAAGAATCGTAAAGAAAATGAATCAAAAAAACCAATCATTGGTAAACAAGTAACTGATGCTAGCAAACGCTCATTTACAATTCGTCAACGTGAGGAGTAACAAGCTGTGAAGAAACACTATCAAGGATATTTAATTGATTTAGACGGTACGATTTATTTAGGTAAGGAAGTGATTCCAGCAGGAAAACGTTTTGTTGAGCAACTGGAGGAACGAAAGCTACCATTTCTATTTGTGACCAATAATACAACGAAAACACCAGCAGCGGTTGCTGATCGACTCGCTCAGGAATTTGATATCCACGTTTCAGCGAAGACTGTTTATACAGCAAGCCTTGCGACAATTGATTACATGAAAGAGCAAGGCAAAGGAAACAAGGTCTACGTGATTGGTGAATCGGGGCTGGTTGATTTGATTTTAGCTGCTGGCTTCGAGTGGGATGAAGAGACACCAGATTTTGTTATCGTCGGACTAGATACTGATATTAACTATGAAAAATTTGCCACAGCTGCGCTTTGTATTAGAAAGGGTGCAACTTTTATTGGCACAAATCCAGATAAGAGCATCCCAACAGAACGAGGCTTGTTGCCAGGAGCAGGTTCATTTATTGCTTTGGTGCAAACAGCGACGCAGACAGATCCAATCATGATCGGAAAACCAAATGCAATCATCATGAATGAAGCACTAAAAGTCATGCAATTGAATAAAGACGAAGTAATCATGGTTGGTGATAATTATGAAACAGATATTCAGTCTGGTCTTCAAAATGGGATTGATAGCTTACTTGTTTTATCCGGATTTACAGCGAAATCGGCCGTTCCGACTTTACCTAAACAGCCTACATATATTGTCGATTCTTTAGATGAATGGACTTTTTGATATGAAAGAAAAAAGTTGGATTTGGCGTGAACGAGCTGGAATCGTGTGTTTGATTTTAACTATTATTTCTTTAAGTATTGCGATTACCATTAACTTTCGTCTGTTATATGTTTGGGATATCGATTCATTAAATATTTTAGACTATGTAGAGATGGACAAGCCTACATTGCTAAAAAACTTTGATCAGTTGATGGCTTATTTAAATAACCCATTTATTGACACGTTAAAATTATCTGATTTTCCATCCTCTAAAAGTGGTGCATTTCATTTTTATGAAGTAAAACGCCTGTTTTTACTTTGTTATGGTGTATTACTTGTGACGGTGATTCCAAGCGGTTTTTTTATTTTCCGTTTGATCAAGGAAAAACGCGTATGGCGTTTGATTCGTCCCTTTCAATGGGGAATGATTATACCAGTATTTTTGGGCGCTTTAATGGCTATTGGATTCGATCAATTTTTTGTGGCATTTCATGGCGTATTTTTTAATAATGATGACTGGTTATTTGATCCGGCTGCGGATCCAATCATCAATGTCTTACCAGAAGAATATTTTATGCATAGCTTTATTTTGTTTTTTGTCTTGCTGGAACTGTTCTTCTTTATCGGAATTGTTGCTGGAAAGCGAGAGTTGAAAAAAGTATAAAACATATTTTAAGTCACTGGAAACTGTCTCAATGAAGCTGATTCTAGTGGCTTTTTTATTTGGTGCTATAGTCTATAAATATTTACTAACGTCAAAATTTAAGTTAAAATGATTATAGGAATAAAATCACATTATGGTTGGTAGTCCATAAATATGAAGCAATTCATATTAGTATCCTGCCCCTCCGGGTTGTCCATTTCCTGTATTAATTAAAAGGAGGGCATCGTCATGAAGTTAACGATTTATTTCGATGGTAGTTATTGGTATGGTTTGATTGAATACGAAGGCGTAGAAGAAGATTACCGAGCTTGTAAATATCTATTTGGTGTAGAACCTAAAACGTCAGAAGTTGAAGCGTTCATCGTAAATCAAATAGATCATATGATCTATCTTAATGATCAAAAGTTGAAAAAATCTTCTAATCAAATCAGCATCAAAAAAGAGAAAAAAATGAATCCTAAGAAAATGCAGCGCGAAATTAATAGACAAAAAAAGCAACCCATTTTATCTACTGCAGCGCAGCAATCCATGAAAGAAGCTCAAGAACAATTTAAGCTGATCAAAAGGAAGAATTCTAAAGAACGAAAAGAGCAGATGAAAAGAGAGCAGTTTTTGTTAAAGCAAGAAAAAAAACTTCAGAAAAAAAGAGGTCATTAAGCTTTAAATTAACTGTTAGTGCTGTCTTAAGTGCTCGTATGAAGTCCATTCTTAAGTGATGGGTTCGTACGAGTTTTTTTGTTAAATCAAATGATCATCCAAATCGGGCTAATTGCAGCTGACAAAAAGTAACGAAATCTCTTGGTCTTCATCAAAGAATTATAGGAATGCGGTATCAATAGTTAAAGTTTGTGAGAACCTATAATCAAAAATTGGTTTTGTATTGTAAGGGTTTTGATTACTATTTTTATTATACAGGTAGCTTTTTAATAATTATTTAAGTGGAAATTTGATATAATATTAGTGGGTTGACATTTAATGCAGGTACCTTTATAATATAGAACAGGTACCTGATTTATATTATATATTATGGAGGAATCTATTATGGAAGAACAAACATTGATGGAACAGTTTCTAAATTTGCAAGTAATGATGCAAAGATATTTTATGAAACGTCGCAGAGAATATGGACCTTTCGGTAATCCGCATAGAGGGCAAGGCAGAGTTTTAAATTTGTTAAAACTGAAACCTGAAACAACTCAAAAAGAGTTATCTTACTTGTTAGATATGCGTCCCCAATCTTTAGGTGAGCTATTAGGTAAATTGGAGAAAAATGGTTATATCAGCCGAGAACCACTTGAAAGTGACCGCCGAGTGATGGTGATCCGTTTAACGGAAGCTGGAATGGCTGCAGCTGATAATAGTAAGCAAGAAGAAGCAACGATTTTTGATGCTTTATCAGAATCAGAACAAGAATCATTCAAAATCATCATGGGTAAATTACTCGAAGCGCTTGAAGCTGAAATCCCTGAAGAAGAGCGTGACTTTAGAGGTTCTCATATGCGTGGCAAACATGGAGGATTCGGCCGTGGTTTTGGTGGAGGTCCTGGCAAAATGGACCCAGACTTTGATCCTCGTGACATGTTTGGATCGCCTGATTTTCCGAAAAGAGGAAAATTTGGCTTTGATTCGTTCAAACGGACTACTGAAGACGATGATGGGTTTAATGATTTTTAATAAACGGTGATTAAATAAGCTAAAACAAGCTTTCTTAAATGGGAAAGCTTGTTTTTTATTACTAATTTCAATCTGGTTTTAAAAACTAGATTGAATGTTTTTTAAAATAATGTTAAAATGTTTTAGTAAATAGAAGGAGGGATCTTGTGAATGAAATAAAATCCTCTTTAGCAGTTTGGGGAAAAGAACTAGTGGACGTCCACTTGCCGCGTTGGCATGAATTACCCGAATTAGAATTGTATATGGATCAAGTAATCACACTTGTTGAACGATACTTGTCACCAGTTATTTTAAAGGAAAAACATACCTTGCTAACCTCATCGATGGTCAATAATTATGTGAAATTAGGACTGATTCCAGCACCAAATAAAAAACGTTACAACCAAAAGCATTTAGCTTTCTTAATAGCAATTACGCTATTAAAGCAAGTTCTAACTATACCGGAAATCAAACAAGGTATTCTGTATCAAGGTGCAGCGGTTGGTATTCGTGAAGCGTATAATCTTTTTTGCGAGGAGCAAGAAGCAGCCCTATCAGTCGTTGTGGCTCAAGCTTTAGGAAATGAACCAGTTGCAGCTTTTGATCAATCAATACCAGTGGAATTTTTAATTGTAAAAGGTGCGACGTTATCATTTGCCACCAAATTATTTACTGAAAAGGTCATTGAATTAGCACAAAAAAACTTAGAAGAAGATGGAGAACAAGTGGATGAATAAAGAAAAAATTGCATTATTAGTGGATTCGGGGACGGATGTGCCGCAAGAATTAGTTGAACAATATGGAATGTATATGATTCCGCTGCAAATTATTTATAAAGACCGTATTTATACCGATAAAGTAGATATCACGCCAGAAGAAGTTTATAAGCGTTTAGCTGTAGAAATTCCGAGTACATCATTGCCAGATGGAGAAACAATCACAAAAATTTTCGAAAAAATTAAAGCAGATGGCTATGAAAAAGTATTGGCTGTGACGATTTCAAGCGGATTGAGTGGAACCTTTAATGTGGTTCGTTTGATTGCAGAAGAATTTGAAGGATTAGAAACATTTGTTTTAGATACAAAAAATATCGGAATAGGCAGTGGTCTTCAAGCAATTGAAGCAGCTAAATTACTTGAAGCAGGTTTTGCGTGGAACGAAATCAAAACGAAATTAACGAATAATGTAGCCAACGCTAAAGTCTTTTTTAATGTTGCAACGCTAGAATATTTACAAAAAGGTGGTCGAATCGGTTTAGTTGCTTCAATTTTAGGAAATGCGTTAAAACTAAATCCGATCATTTCTTGTAATGGTGAAGGTGTTTATCATACCGTTGCTAAAGCGCGCGGCAGAAAAAAAAGCTTAGATAAAACCTTTGAATTAGTAAAAGCTTTTGTTGGGGATCATAAGAAATTTGTGTTAGCAGTTGCCCAAGGTCAAGCGGTAGAAGAGGCAGAAAGTTTTTACGAAAAGCTGAAGGAACAGTTTCCTCAAGCAGAAAAAATTTACTTTGGTACGATCAGCCCAGCTTTAGTTGTCCATACAGGACCTGGTCTTTTAGGGATCGGAATCCAACTGTTAGATTGATGTCAAATACCAACAAAGGAGCATTTAATCAGATGCTTTTTGTTGGTATTTTTTTAAGTTTCCTCATATGATTATACATATCAATCATATTGAGATATTACTCATTGAAATTTCTCTCAATTTTAGTTGAAATTATCACGAAAATTTTCATGAATGTGATAATCTATTTAAGAATAAAAGTGAAGGGAGGGAAATCTATGAAAAAAGCAATTGCAGAATGTCTTGGCACATTTATCTTAGTTTTCTTTGGTACAGCGACAGCTGTTTTAGGAGGCGGGATGGACGGTATTGGTACAACTGGTATCGCTTTGGCCTTTGGTTTGACGATCATTGCGGCAGCATATAGCATTGGTACGATCTCTGGAGCTCATTTAAACCCAGCAGTTTCATTGGGAATGTGGGTCAATAAACGAATCTCAACAATGGATTTGATTTATTATATCGTGGGTCAAATCATTGGTGGTTTGATTGCTTCTTTAGCTCTGCTGTCAATTTTAAATGCATCAGGAAGAGAAACAACGAACCTAGGTCAAAATGGTTTTGGTGACTTTAGCGCATTTGGTGCATTAACTGTGGAAATTATTTTAACATTTATTTTTGTTTTGGTGATCATGACTGTCACAAGTGCGAAAAAAGGCAATGCGAAACTTGCAGGAATCGTGATTGGTTTGACCTTAACGATGATCCACTTAGTGGGAATTCCGCTAACTGGTACATCTGTCAACCCAGCTAGAAGCTTAGGGCCAGCAATTTTTGCAGGAGGAGAAGCATTATCTCAAGTTTGGGTATTTATCGTAGCGCCGCTGATCGGTGGCGTACTTGCAGCTTTAGTTAGCAAATATTTACTTGATACTGAAGAGTAAAACGATAAAAGATGCTTGATAGAGTCATTCTATCAGGCATCTTTTTTTATATGAGCTCATTACATATTTTTAATTCCAGTTTGGTAATGATCAAAAAGTGGGCCAGACAAATCAAACGTAAATGTATTACGATCAACAAGACCAACGACTTCTTGACTTTGATAAAGTTCTATGAGAAATTGAGCCATCTCTTTTGCGGTGTGAAAGGTTGTAAAACCTTTAGTGTAGTCATAAGAGTTTGAACCATTAGCAACTTGAGCAAATTCTGTTTCAGTAGCAGCTGGAGCTAAAACTTTTGCTTTAAGAGGAGAACCTTTGGCCTCAAGCTCCAAGGCAATCGCCTCAGTAAAGGCACTTACATAAAATTTTGTTGCACAATACGTCGCAGCATTCGGAACATTTTTGTATCCGCCAGCAGAAGAAACGTTAATTAACTGGGTATTTTCTTTGTTCTTATAATCTGTGACATAAAGAGAGGATAGTAAAGTTAGGGCTTCGATATTCAAATGCAACATTTGACTAACCTTTTCTAAATCCTGATCAGCCACTGCATGATAGTAGCCAAAACCAGCATTATTGACCCATGTTTCGATGTCATAAATCTTTAAATCATGATACAAATCAAACACATTTTCATTTTGAGCTAGGTCGACAGTTTTATTCACGATCTCAAGGGTCGGATAGTCCGATAAAATTTCCTCCTTCAAATGATCAAGTCGATCTTTCCTTCGTGCAATTAGAATCAAATTTTTTCCTAGTTTGGCAAATGCTTTCGCTGCTTCTAAACCAATTCCTGAACTTGCGCCTGTGATTACGGTGTACTTCATAATATTCCTCCTAATTTAAAAGCTGAAAGAGCTCGGTCAGTCTCGACTGGAAAATAGGAAAAAATGACTGTGACGTTCTTTGTCTCATTCATTTTTTATCTTTTTACCGAGAGGCTAGCTCTTGAAGCTAGATAATATATGGTGATAACGGTCCACTTCGCCTCACCTGTTACCTTGCAAAATCAGTTCGTTTTCTTTATGGTGTTTCAACGCTAAATAAGATATGCTGTGCCAATCTAGCTCATAAAACAAGATAATGCTAAAAAGTAAACTGAGTGGTACAATCGAAGTATACGGTTTAGAGTCGACTCTAAAGCAAGAGAAAATTTAAAAGGGTGTGAGAAAAATGTATACAATCAGTGAATTTGCAAAAAAAATCGGGATTAGTGAACATACGTTGAGGTATTATGAAAAAGAAGGCTTAATCGAGCCCTTAAGAGATGAACATAACTACCGAGTGTATCAGAAAGAGGATCTTGATTGGGCCAATTTTGTGATAAAGCTCAAAAATACAGGGATTTCTTTAAAAGAAATCAAACAATATACCCACTTGAGAAAAATCGGTGATGCAACACTCACAAAGCGTAAAAATTTATTATTGAACCATCGTCAAAAAATTCTAGCTGAATATGAAAAGGTCAAAGGACATCTTGAATTGTTAGATGATAAAATTACGCTATATGATCAGCTTGAAAAAGAGTACAACAAAAAATCCTCAACTGCAGCATTCAATAAGCAATGAATGGCATTTGGGGATTATTCATTTTAAAAAAAGGTAATCGTTTTTTGTGACGTATCGACTGTTGCTTTATCTCCGATTGGAATGGTAAAAATAGGTTGAGTATGGCCAAAATTCATATCATAAATCACTGGAATTTCTCGTAATAGAGGATATTTTGATAAAATAGCTAAAAGTCGTTCTTCTGTCATTTCGGTTTCTTTAGGGAAACGCCCAATCAGCAGCGCTTTCGGATGCTTGACAACCTGCAGTAAAGCGGCCAGACCGCGGGCAAAATCGTGGTAATCATCTTCTTCGGAAGTTTCCACAAATAAAATTGCCTGTTCTAAGTTCGGTAAAAAGCGGGTGCCAAAAAGTAGCTGAAAGGTACTTAAATTGCCGCCATAGCAAATGCCAGTAACAGGGAGTGCTTGATTATAGACTTTCCATTCATTGGTATGCAGTGTACGTGTAGGTTCAGGTAAATACCATTCATCCTGACTCCAAGATTTAGAAGCAGATACTACAAAAGCCGCTTCTGCTGTGGTTGCCTGTAAAAATGCTTGTGTCTGATAAGCCTGAAGTTCATCCATTTGAAAACTTGAAAAATGCGGACCAACATAAGTAAGTAACTTGGTTTTTGTCGTGATAGCATTGCATAAAGCCGTGATGTCGCTATAGCCACAAAAAATTTTAGGATGCCGTTTGATCAACTCAAAATCAAGATAAGGCAGTAATTCGTTACTGTTGAATCCGCCGATTGCAGTTAAAATCCCTTTTACATTTTCGTCAGAAAAAGCTTCATGTAAATCTTTAACTCGGCTCATAATCGAAGAAGAGCCAAGGACATCTTGTTCGTTTGTATGTTCAGAGAACGTGACTTTGAAGCCTAGATCCTTCAATCTTTTCTCAGCTGATTGAATGCCGTAATCACTTAAACGAGAAAAACTATTGGACGGGGCAATGACTCGAATTTCATCCCCAGCATGTAATCGTGGTGCTTTCATTTTATCGCTTCCTTCAAAAAAACTTATTCCTAATTATAGTCAGAAAACCTTTATTTTTGCAAGATGTAGATAAGAAAGAGTAACGACTGCCTTGTCAAAGATGAAACAGTGGACAAAATAAGGTATAATGATAGAGAATATGCTTAGACAATTAAAAGACAAAAGAAAAAAGAGGTGCCTCTTATATGAAAAAAATATTAGTTGTAGATGATGAAAAACCGATTTCGGAGATTGTGAAATACAACCTTACTAAAGAAGGATACGAAGTTTTCACGGCATACGATGGTGAAGAAGCTGTTGAAAAGGTCAAAGAAGTAGAACCAGATTTGATTATCCTTGACCTGATGCTGCCGAAAATGGATGGTCTGGAAGTAGCCAGAGAAGTTCGTAAAACGTATGACATGCCGATTATTATGGTCACCGCAAAAGATTCTGAAATTGATAAAGTCTTAGGTCTTGAACTAGGAGCAGATGATTATGTCACAAAACCATTTTCTAATCGAGAGCTTGTGGCTAGAGTAAAAGCGAATCTACGCCGCGGTGCAACCAATGCCAAAGAAGCGGAATCAACAACTCAGTCTGAATTAACGATTGGAGATTTGACGATTCATCCAGATGCGTATATGGTCTCAAAACGAGGAAGCAAAATCGAACTGACTCATCGTGAGTTTGAATTATTGTATTACCTAGCTAAGCATCTTGGCCAGGTCATGACTCGTGAACATTTACTGCAAACGGTTTGGGGGTATGATTATTTTGGCGACGTTCGAACTGTAGATGTGACAGTTCGCCGTTTAAGAGAGAAGATCGAAGACAGCCCAAGTCATCCAACGTATTTAGTGACGCGTCGTGGTGTCGGTTATTATCTTCGAAACCCTGAACAGGAGTAGTGATTTATGAAGAAAAAAGTTCACTTTTTTCAATCGGTCAATTTTAAGATTGCCTTATCATTTATTTTATTATTGTTGATTGCGATCCAAATTATCGGAGGCTACTTTATTCGTGAACTGGAATCGACAACGATCAATGATTATAAAAAGAATGTTGATTTGCAGGTAACCCAACTAGCAAGTACATTAAGTGCAAAGTTAGGTGAAAAAAATCGAGATCGTACCGAGATCGATGCGAATCTGAAAAAAACATTAAGTGATTTCTCAGCTTCTGAAACGCTGGAAGCTCGTGTCGTTGATGATAAAGGAATTGTGAGAGCAACGAGCGATTTAAATCGACAAGGAACTGTTGGAAAGAAAAATGATTATCGTGATCTGGATGATTTTAGCGTGAAAAAATATCCAGCAATGGATAATGATAGACGAGTATACATCAATGTTCAGCCTATCCAATCCCCGACTGGCGACACAGTCATCGGGGTTCTTTATGTTAAAAGTAATATCGAAGGCAAGTACAAGGAAATTACAGATACGGCTCGGATTTTCTTTACAGCTTCAATTATAGCGGGAGCAATTTCGATTATCGTGACTCTTTTGATTGCCCGCTCGATCACACAACCAATCGGTGAAATGCGAGAACAAGCGCTGCGGATTGCCAAAGGCGATTACACTGGAAAAGTCCAAGTCTATGGAAAAGATGAGTTAGGTCAGCTGGCAGAAACATTCAATCAACTTTCTGAACGGATCGAAGAAGCCCAAGAGACGATGGAAGCAGAGCGCAATCGTTTAGATAGCGTACTGGCTCATATGACAGATGGGGTTATTGCCACTGATCGCCGAGGTAAAGTGATTACAATCAATGAAATGGCCCTGTCTTTATTAAATGTGAAAGATGAAGACGTGATTGGTTCTTCTTTACTGGAATTGTTGGATATAGAAACAGATTATACTTTACGGAAACTGTTGGAAGAGCCAGAAGAAATTTTGATCGACCGTTCCTTATCTACAATGGAAGATGATCAAATGATCATTCGGGTTGACTTTGCGATGATTCGTCGAGAATCTGGCTTTATTACGGGACTTGTTTGTGTGCTTCATGATGTAACGGAGCAAGAGAAAAATGAGCGTGAACGCAGAGAATTTGTTTCCAATGTGTCTCATGAGCTACGGACGCCTCTAACCAGTATGAGAAGTTACATTGAAGCGCTAAGTGAAGGCGCTTGGGAAAATCCTGAAATCGCACCTAATTTCTTGAAAGTTACTTTAGAAGAAACCGATCGGATGATTCGGATGATCAATGATTTGTTGAATCTTTCAAGAATGGATTCTGGTAATGGCGAATTACAGCTGGAATACGTTAATTTTAATGAATTGATCAATTTTGTTTTAGATCGTTTTGATATGATGGTTGAAGCAAACGATAAAAACTATTCGATTCATCGTGAATTCACAAAACGTGATTTATGGGTAGAATTGGATACAGATAAAATAATTCAAGTCTTAGATAACATTTTAAACAATGCAATCAAATATTCTCCTGACGGTGGAGAAATCACCTGTCGCCTGCTTGAAACCCATAACAATGTTATCTTTAGTGTAACGGATCAAGGTCTCGGTATTCCTAAAAAAGATGTCAATAAAGTATTTGAACGTTTCTATCGAGTAGATAAAGCACGTGCACGCGAACAAGGAGGTACAGGGCTTGGATTAGCGATCTCAAGAGAAGTAATCAAGGCGCACAATGGTGCAATTTGGGTGGAGAGTCAGGAAGGTCAAGGTTCTACCTTTTATATATCCTTGCCTTATGAACCTTATGAGGAGGATTGGTGGGAATGAAAATAGCAGAAAAAGTTGTAAGGATTGGTTTGATTTTCTTAGTCCTGCTTAGTATATATTTTTCAGTCAGTATCTGGCTCAGCTCCTCTAAAAAAGAACAACCGATCAAAAATGAGGCCCAACTTGCAGCAACGGTCGTTAATGAACGGCTCGATACGGATGTTTTTTTACCGTTGCGTTTGATTCGTATGCAAGATGGCAAATCAGAAATGAATAATAGTGAAAATTTGATCACGAATATTCAAAATGAAATCAAGCACAGCACATATGGAAAACTAACTCAAATCACTCGTGGTGACTCGCAGCAATTCGAAAAATATCTATCGATGGATCAAGGGCTAGAATTGCTTTATGAAGGGCCTTTTTTGCTAAGTGAATATGTTTCTGTCTATGACTTAGACCTTAAATTGGCCGAGTTTAGCGAAGATGAAATTTTCTTTACTTGTATCCAAATTGATTTAGCGCAAAATAAGATTCGTTTCTTGGATTTTAACCGCAAAGATATTTATGAAGCCCCGATCACGATTGATAGTGATAAAGTGTTAAATTTAATGAACAAGGTTGGTGTACAATACAATCAAATTTTAGAACAGCAGGCGATAGCGGGCAAACATTACTATCTGTCTGAAGATTTAAAAATGAAAAAATATAGTTACATTTTAGCTTCTCAGCCTGTGACTAAATTTCGGAGTGCCTTTTTCACCAATACTGATGATATTCAAACGAATGAAGATAGTAACGATTTGTCTTATACTAGTGGTAGCGAGCGTTTGACGGCAGATGAACAACTAGGCACGATCCATTTTAACGGAAATCTAGAAGCTAGAAATGCGAAAGATACTATTTATTCTGACAGCTTTAATTATATAAAGAAGCTAGGGACAAGCATGGGGAACATTCGTTATTTTGATCGAACCAATGCTGAAATTAATTATCGAACATTTGTAGAGGGTTTTCCCGTTTTTAGTGAAAATGACAAAGGTCAAGTACGAGTGACGATTGGCAATGACAAAGCTGAAAAATCCAGTGTTATGATCGAAACAAGTGTGGATACGATTCAAGTCCCGATTCCTTCTGAGGAGGAAGTTGTTCTAGAAAGTACTGAAAACTTGCTGGAGCAGTTGACTTTAAATGGTGCTGATCCAGATAAAATCAGTTCAACTGTCATTGGTTACACCTGGCATAAAATTGAAGAAATAACTCAAGTTGTCGATCTGACCCCCGAATGGTATATTCGCTACGATGACAAATGGTATCCAGAACGTGAATTACTGGAGCAATTGGCGAATATGGAGGTGGAATAATGGATTTCAAACGAATTGAGTGGATTTTTTTCTTAGCGTTTCTGGGCTTGAATTTATTTCTATTTGGTATTTATCAGGAAGGGTTAAAAGAAGAGAATAATGTCTCTTTTTCTGATCAGACTGATAGCATTGAAAAGCGCTTGGCTAAAGATGGTATCAAGTACAAAGGAACTCTTTCCAGCGAGAAAAAAGAAGGCTACTATCTAAGTGGGGAGCAAACGAATTTTTATGATGCTATTCAACATGAGCGGGAAACGAGAGACCGGAATTTTTTTAAAAATAGTAGCGAATTGATCGATAATTCTGTCACTGTTTATCCGCAGATGAACTCTGCTCAAACCAGTTATTTTATTGATGAAAAAAATGTTGGAAAATCATTAGAAGCTTTTTTAAATGATAAAGATAGTGTATTGTTTGGCGATCAATATCGTTATTTACCTGATTTTTCCAGTTTAGATGGAGAATTTCCAGAGGTGATTGTTTCTCAAGGGTACAAAGATATTCCTTTTAAAGATGATACAGCCCAAATTTCATTAAAATTAGAAAAATCAGATGAGTCTGACGGTATTCACAAAATTTATAAGTATACCCAAACACATATACAAGCGATCGAAGAGTTACGAGATAAGATGGATTTATTCTCTGAACGTGATGCAATCGAAACACTGTATATAAATAATAAGATTCCAAGTAATGCAAAGATCTCATTTATGGAGTTGGCTTATACGAGAATCTATAAAATCCGTGAAAAAAATGTCTACGTACCAGTCTGGTTTGTCGGGATCAAGGCAAGTGGAAGCAACTTGCAGATTGAACAAGTCAATGCCATGAGCAATACGATTATTACAAACAATACTGTGCCAAAGGTGGAAAATCAGTAGTGTTGGATGTATAATAAGTAGCTGTAGACTAATGAAGGGGAGCGAGTAGAAAAATGAGTCAAGAAAAAGCTTTTAATATCAGCATTCTTGCCAGCGGCAGTACAGGTAATTCCCTTTTTATTGAAACGGAGAACAAAAAGCTGCTTATAGATGCAGGATTAAGCGGGAAAAAAATTACATCATTACTGGCAGAAGTTGACCGTAAACCAGAAGATTTGGATGCTATCTTGGTGACCCATGAACATCGTGATCATATTCATGGAGTAGGCGTTCTGGCTAGAAAATATAAATTAGATGTCTATGCGAATGAAAAAACGTGGGCAGCGATGGACCCTTTGATTGGAAATGTAGCTGTTGAGCAAAAGCATATCTTTGATATGGGTAAAGTGCTGACATTTGGTGATATGGATATAGAAAGTTATGGTGTGTCTCATGATGCAGCTGCTCCTCAGTTTTATCGTTTCTTTAAAGATAACCGCTCATTTGTGATGTTGACCGATACGGGTTATTGTAGCGATCATCTTCGGGGAACGATCAAAGATGCAGATGCTTATCTGATCGAAAGTAATCATGAGTTAGAAATTTTACGAATGGGTCCTTATCCGTGGAGTTTAAAGCAACGAATTTTAGGGGATAAAGGTCATTTATCAAATGACGACGGCGCATTGACGATGGCTGATGTAATCGGAGATCGTACGAAGCGGATCTATCTAGGACATTTAAGTAAAGAAAATAACACTAAAGAGCATGCTAGAATGGCGATGGAATCAATTTTAGCTGAAAAAGGTTTAGGTGTGAATTTTGATTTTAATGTTTATGATACCGATCCTGATTCGGCATCAGAATTATTTGCGATTTGATACATTTGGGTAAGGCAAAATTGTTTATCAGTTTTGTTTTACTCTTTTTTTGTTATGCAATGGAAATCTTATAGATCCTTTAATATAGGCTGGCTTGTCTTGTTTTTTTTTGATTGGTGCAGTATAGTTAGTTATATTTTGGAATGTTAAAAAAAGCATCTGTAGAAGATACGATTACGGATGTTATTTTTAGCAGTAGGAGGAATTAGATGTTTCAGTTTTTACCTCATTCAGTGTTGCAAATGGGCACTATTTTTCTATCAATTGTGATTGAAGCGTTACCGTTCGTGATGCTTGGGTGCATAATCTCAGGTGCTTTACACGTATTTTTAACGCCAGAACGCGTTAAAAGGATACTCCCAAAAAATAAATTATTATCAATCCTTGTGGGCAGTATTTTAGGCTTCTTTTTTCCTTCTTGTGAATGTGGCATCGTACCGATCGTGCATCAATTTGTGAAAAAAGATGTGCCTACTTATACGGCGTTTGCCTTTATGATTACAGCACCGATCATTAATCCGATTGTTCTTTTTTCAACCTATATTGCTTTTGGAAATTCTGTGAAATTTGTTATTTGGCGTGTGCTTGGCAGTCTGCTGGTGGCACTAGTCGTAGGTGTGTGGTTAGCATATATCAATAAAGAACCTATCTTACAGCAATCTGCATATGATCATACCTGTGCTATAGAGGAAAAAGAGCAGCAACAGGACAAAGCAACGTTTTGGCATAAAACTTGGTCTGTTTTGACACATGGAATCGAGGAGTTTTTTGATACAGGGCGTTATTTGATTTTCGGTTCATTGCTAGCTGCAGCGATGCAGACTTATTTACCAACAGGAGCGATGCTACAGTTAGGGCATACAAAGCTTTTAGCGATTCTTGTGATGCTCGTTTTAGCGGCTACATTGTCATTATGTTCAGAGGCAGATGCTTTTATCGGCTCGTCGTTATTGAGTTTATTCGGGAATGGACCTGTTGTGGGATTTCTCGTTTTTGGACCTATGGTGGATATCAAAAATTTATTGATGATGAAACGTTACTTTAAAACATCGTTTATGTTAAAATTTGTCGGTATTGTAACAGTAGTTGTCAGTCTGTATGCGTTGGCAATCTAAGGAGGGAAAAGTTGATGCTTCGATTTTTGATTTTAATTGGTTATACGATGTTGATGATGTTTTTACAAGTATCGGGTAGACTAAACCAATATATAAATGTTCATTACCGCTATTTAGCTATTTTATCGATGATCCTTTCTTTTGTCTTGGCGATGGTTCAGTTGATTCTTTGGAATAAAGAAGCGGATAAAAAGACATCTGAACACCATCGTCATGAACAGGAGCATGATCATGGCTTAAATAAGCCGTATCAAAGAGGGATTGCCTATATTTTATTGGCTTTGCCTTTAGTTGTCGGTTTTATGTTTCCAACGGTCAGTTTGGATACTTCGATTGTTGAAGCCAAAGGGTTTAATTTTCCGCTAAGTAAAGAGTCTGTTGGTGACCCTGACGTAGAAACTCAATATTTAAAACCAGATACTAGTATTTATTTTGATAAAACTGATTATGAGAAACAAATGAAACAAGCACTAACACAATATATTAAAGATGACAAAGTGACTGTTACAGACGAAAATTATTTAGAAGTAATGGAACTGATCTATAATTATCCAAGTGAGTTTATTGGAAAAACGATTACGTATAAAGGGTTTGCTTTTAATTCTTCACAAAATGAAGAAACAACTATATTTGTTTTCCGTTTTGGGATTATTCATTGTGTGGCGGATTCTGGAGTCTTTGGATTATTGACACATATGCCTGAGGGACAGAACTTTAAAAATAATGACTGGGTGGAATTGACGGGAACGATTCATTCAGGTTATTATGCACCGTTTAAGCGAGAAATTCCGATGGTAGATGTTACGAAGGTAAAAAAAGTTGAAGAACCAAAAAATCAATATGTTTATCGTTCATTTTAAATAGAAGCTCGGACTAAAAAATTCATGAATGATTGTCTGATAAGCGTTAGCTGTATAAAGAAATCATCGTAAAACTATATAGGTCCTGACACATGATGCAAAGAGTTATACATCATGTGTCAGGACCTACTATTTTAACGATTGATTCTAAAAGTGTAAGCTACTTACTTTTCCCAAACCAATTGATACTCTAGTTCACCAGTGTTATCTACTTGTTCAGCGACTTGTTGAAAGTCTTGTTTTAAGTAGAAATCGAGAGCTTTTTGGTTTTTAGCATAGACGGAAAGGTTTAACGTATTATATTTAGATTTGACTTCATTTAAAAGTTTTTTGCCAATGCCTTGTTGGCGGTGTTCACTGATGACAAATATTCCAGCAATATAGGTTCCAGTAATACCAAGAAAGGCAAGGATCTTCCCTTCTTGACTATAGGTGTAAAGAACCGCTTGAGGCAGTTGCTCTCTTACGAATGCAAGATTTTCTTGCCAATAGGAGGCAGGAATAAAAGAATGCGCTTCTTTATTTGCGTTCAGCCAAATCGATAAGATTTCCTCTAATTCTTTAGTTGTTAGGTTTTCCATTTTTTTTATCATCGTTGATATCCTTTCTGATTGAGTTTATGAAAGAATAGCTAATGCACTCATCAAGCCACCTCCTTGCTTAGTTTCTAAACTGTTACTTTTCTTCTTTTTTTCGAATCAAACTCACTATGTCCCGCTTTTCTCTAAAATTGCGAATGTTATGATTCAAGACCTCCGATAAGACTAGACCTAAAGCAATTGCGCCGGCAATCATAATGGCTTGGACAGTAGAATAAATAGCGGTTTCGTATTGACCGATCACTAAATTTCGAACGGCTTGGTAGGCTAGACCACCTGGGACTAAAGGGACCATTCCAGGAATATTGAAAATGGTAACAGGGAGTTTCAGAGTTTTGGAAAAGCCAAAACTGACTGCAGCCACACCCAAAGCACCTAATAAGGAGCCTAGTGCTGCGTTTGCACCTAGTTGAACGGCTAACCAATAAAGCATCCAGCCAGAAGCGCCAGACAAACCACAAGCGGCTAATGAACGTCTAGGCACGTTCGTAATGATAGCATAGGCTGCTGATGCTAAAAAACTGAATGAAAATTGAACGAGTAGATTGACCATATGACACCTCCAAATTCTTATAAATGGGAGGGATTAAATCCCTAAAGCTAATTCTTAATAAAATAATTGGAACACAAAAGCTATTGCAAAGCCGATCATTGAAGCAGTCATCATTGCTTCAGTTCCTCTGGAAACACCAGAAAGATAATGCCCCGCTAGTAAGTCACGTAATGCATTAGTGATCTGAACGCCTGGAACTAGCGGCATCACACAACCGATAATTATCATATCTTGATTAACGCCTAATCCAATCTGACTGCTTAAAAGAGCTGCACAGCCGATAAAAAAAGCAGCTAAAAATTCAGAAAGAAACTTGATGCGCAAAATTTTTAAACTTGAATAATAAAGAATATAGCCGAAGCCTCCGATCAGACAGGTCAAAAACAAATCTGACCAAACACCGCCAAATAAAATCATGATTGTTCCGCTGACAACAGCTGCACTGATAAATCTCAGCCATAAGGGGAAAAATTTTCGCTCTTGCTCTAAGTCTTTAAGCTGCTCTAAGAGTTCGTCTAATGTATATAATCCAGTTACATATTCTCTGGAAAGCTGATTGATCCTTGAGACTTTTTCTAAATTGATCGAACGATTTAAAATTTGCACCATACGAATGGTTGAAGTGCCGTCTAGTCCTACGAAGAGCCCTGTTTGGGTGACATAACTGACCAAGCGATAATCTCCCGAGGCCAAAGCAATTCGGCTCATGGTATCTTCCACCCGATACATTTCGGCATCACTTTCCAGCATGATCTTTCCTGCTAACAAGCAGGTTTCTAAGACTTTTTCGATATCAATAGTTGCCATTTATTTTCCTCACTTTTTCGTTCAATCATTTATCTATGATAAGTATAGTTGATTCTGGTTGGAAAAAATAGCGTAGAGTTGTAAAAATATCAAACCAGAGTGATCAAATTGCACAAAACAATGATTATTCAAGTGCTTTTTGTTTTTGATGAATAGTGGAAAAATAAATTATCCCTTTCTGATTTCTTATCGTATAATAAAAAAAGTATGAAATGATAGAATGATTGGGAGGAATAGGATGATTTTATTGGGTTCATTGATTAATGGGTTAGCAATTATCTTTGGCAGTTTATTAGGCGCAGTTTTGCGCAATATTTCAGAACAAATGAAAGATACTGTCACAAAAGGCATTGGTTTAGGGGTACTAGTATTAGGGATTCAAATGGCTTTTAAAACATCTTCTTTTATAGTGATCCTGATCAGTTTGTGTTTAGGTGCGATGTTTGGAGAGCTTCTGAGAATTGAAGATAGAATGAATCGATTTGGCATAAAGCTAGAAAAACGATTTGCGAAACCAGACAGTAATTTTGCAGAAGGATTTGTAACAGCTTCACTGATTTTTTTGATTGGATCGATGGGAATCATCGGGGCGATTGAAAGTGGTGTTGCAAATAATCATCAAACACTATTTACAAAAGCTGTAATGGATGGTTTTATGTCGATCATGTTGAGCGCAACATTAGGTGTTGGAGTGCTTTTTTCAGCCGTGCCTGTGTTTCTGTATCAGGGGGGTATCGCGTTACTTGCTAGTGTTTTGATGCGTTATATTCCTAATGAGTTATTAGACTTACTGATGGGAGAAATTAGTTCTATTGGTGGTTTGATGATTTTAGCTATCGGTTTGAATATAATGGGGCTTACCAAAATCAGAGTGTCTAATTATTTACCAGGAATTATACTATTGATTGGAATTATTACACTACAATTTTATCTGTAACAAACAAGAATTTTTGCGAAATTAAATCAAATGATGACAGACAGTTGTCACTATTTTAATGTTAAGATTATTTCATAAAGAGAAAGGTGTGATCGAATTGACGATTCAGTTAATAGAAAAAACAATCAAAGGTAAAAAAATTCGCACGAATAATAACCGTTTAGACGAAATTATTGCATTGTGGAGCAGTGTTCCTCAAATGGATTTGGCGGGTGAATTTTTCGCGGTTTATTCGAACTATGAAAGTAATTTTAAAGGAAATTACGACTTATTAGTAGGGAATGAACAAGCTGATTTTCTAGAGAGTTCCGTTATTCGGGCAGGGCAGTATGTTGAAATTCCAGTAGCCGTTGGCAGCCCTGAAGGTGTGGGAGAAGCTTGGCAGAAGATTTGGAAAGATGAAGCATTAGAAAAAAAACGTACTTATTTGACAGATGTGGAACATTATAAAGAGGATGGAACGGTGACGATTTATCTTTCTGTATAGTGATTGAGAATGTAAAGAATTTAAATAGCCTGTAGAAAAACGCAAATAAGTTTTTCTACAGGCTATTTTTATTCAAAATATGATGAATATAGTTGTGTGTAATGAATAAATATTTATTATTTGACTATAAATTAATAAAAAACCGTTGACTTGTTTGGGGAGAGAACTTATAATATGAAAAACAACACTCGTTTGAAAAAAATAAAAAGAAGAGAAGTGAAGCAAATGAAGGTCTCAATTGTTGGTGTAACAGGTTATAGCGGGTTAGAACTTTTACGATACCTTAGACAGCATCCATTCGTCGAAGTCGTTTCGATCCATAGTTCTTCGATGAATAAAAAATCACTGGAAACAATCAATCCGCATTTGCGGCAGCTCATTTCTTTGCCTCTTGAACAAATCGATCCAAAATCAATCATGAAAAAAAGCGACCTAGTTTTTCTTGCAACACCTTCAGGGATTTCTAAAGAGTTAGCTTTACCATTTGTGGAAGCGGATTTTCCTGTCATCGATTTATCGGGAGACTTTCGCCTAAAAGAAATTGGTGAATACGAGACCTGGTATGGCCAGTCTGCTGCTCCAATGAATATAATTCAAAAGTTCGATTATGGTCTAGCAGAATATCGAGAAAAACCCCGATCAAAATGGATCGCTAACCCGGGCTGCTATGCGAGTGCGGCAGAATTATCTTTAGCCCCTTTATTGAAGGAAGATAAACTAGTATTAGATTCTATCATCATTGATGCCAAGTCAGGTGTTTCTGGTGCAGGTAAAGGATTATCTCACAGCACTCATTTTTCTGAAACACATGACAATATGACGCTGTACAAAATGAATAGTCATCAACATATTCCTGAAATCGTCCAGCAATTAAAAAAATGGACGCCAGCTCTTAAAGCAATACAATTCTCTACATCTTTGATTCCAGTAACAAGAGGAATTTTTTTAACAGCCTATGCCAAATTAAAACAACCAATTTCTGACGAGAAATTAGTTCAGCTGTACCGAGCCCATTTTGAAAATAGCCCCTTCGTAAGGATTCAAGAAGTCGGCTGTTATCCTGTGCTTAAACAAGTGATTGGCTCAAATTATTGTGATATTGGACTGGCTTATAATACACAGACGAATATAGTCACCGTGGTCACAGTGATCGATAATTTAGGCAAAGGAGCTGCAGGCCAAGCCGTTCAAAATCTAAATATCTTTGCCGGATTTGATGAACGATCAGGATTAGATTATTTACCGATCTATCCATAAAATAAGTGATAATTAAATAAATTGAATAATGGCATGATAAAAAATAAAGGGAGCGACAAACATGAAGAAGGTTATCGTTATAAAAATGGGTGGAGTAGCTAGTGACAATTTAACAGAAGCTTTTTTTAAACAGATCAGTCATTGGCAAAAAGAAGGGAAAAAAGTTGTTATTGTTCATGGCGGCGGACATTACATTTCTGAGATGATGCAACGTTTAAATGTACCAGTGGTCATCCAAGATGGATTGCGTGTAACAACTGCTGAAACATTAAAGATCACTCAAATGGTTTTGATTGGGCAAGTACAACCAATGATCACAGCTCATTTTCAACAGGAAGGGTTCTCAGTCGTAGGGCTAAATGCGTCTTGTGGCCAGATTATTACAGGTTCTTTTCTGGATAAGAATACATTAGGCGCAGTTGGTGAGGTCAATCAAGTGGATACCGAATTGTTAGAGCATTTACTTAAAACCAAGCATATCCCGATCATTGCACCACTTGGATTAACGAAAACAGGTGAATGGTTGAATATCAATGCTGATCATGTTGCCTGCAAAGTAGCGGAAGAACTGAAAGCTGAAAAGCTTTACCTGTTAACCGATGTTCCGGGTGTAAAAAAAGAAAATCAGTGGCTAAAAGAACTCTCTACTAGTGAAATTCCTAAACTAAAAAAAGAAAAAATCATTAAAGGCGGAATGTTGCCGAAATTGGAAAGTGCTGTTGCAGCGATCAAAGGCGGTGTCAAAGAAGTTCACATTACCAATCAACTTCAACATGCTGGCACCATTATCAACGCGAAGGAGGTTTTTGTATGAGCTACTTATTTCCTAATTATCAAAGAAAAGAATTAGAAATGATGGAAGGTTTCCAAAATACATTAATCGATCAAAATGGGAAACACTATCTTGATTTTACTAGCGGCATTGGCGTAATGAACTTAGGTTATAATGATCCTGAGTTAAATCAAGTCTTACAAGATCAGTCCAAACGATTATGGCATACACCTAATTTATATGAAAATCATTTGCAAGAGCAAACCGCTGAAAAGCTAGCAAAGGGAAAAGAGTATGTCAGCTATTTTTGTAATAGTGGTGCAGAAGCCAACGAAGCAGCGATAAAATTAGCCCGTAAAGCAACAGGTAGAAGTAAAATCATTACCTTTACTAATTCTTTCCATGGTCGAACATATGGCGCGATGAGTGCGACGGGACAAAATAGTATCCATCAAGGGTTTGAACCGTTAGTACCAGACTTTACTTATGTCCCATTTAATGAACTTGAGCCGTTAAAGGCCGTAGTCGATCAACAAACAGCGGCCGTCATGTTGGAGTTGATTCAAGGTGAAGGCGGTGTTGTACTAGCAGATGAGCAATGGGTTCAAGCGGTTCAGTCGCTTTGCCACGAGTTTGGAGCTTTATTGATCATCGATGAAATTCAAACAGGAATTGGGCGGACAGGGACTTTTTATGTTTATGAAAATTATCAAGTTGAACCAGATATTTTTACTTTAGCGAAAGGGCTGGGCAATGGCATACCTGTTGGGGCAATGCTTGGAAAAGCTTGTCTGGCAGAAAGTTTTGGCCCAGGCAGCCATGGCTCGACTTTTGGCGGTAATAAATTGGCTATGAGTGTTGCATGTAAAGTGGTTGAGCGTATCGATCAAGAAAACTTTTTGCAAGATGTTCAAAACAAAGGGCACCAACTATACACAGGTTTAAAACAAATAGCAGAAAATAATCCACTGATTAGATCTGTTCGCGGTAAAGGACTAATGCTGGGGATCGAGCTAGTTGATCAAGATACAGTGAAGTCTATGATGGATCAATTAGAAGCTGAAGGGCTACTTGTATTAAAAGCGGGGCAAAATGTCTTACGACTGTTACCACCGTTAACGATCACGGAAGAGGAAGTGGATCAAGGTCTGGAAATAGTTGAAAAAGTCTTCAACAGTTTATCACAGGCGGATCTTTAAAAAGGAGAAGGACAAATGACAAATTCGATGTATGGTAAAAGTGTTTTAAATTTAACGGAGCTATCAAAGGAAGAATTTCTATCGATCATTGAACTGGCTATTACAATGAAAGCTAAACCTGAGGACTATCGTGGTGTTTTGGCAGGAAAAATTTTAGCGATGATTTTTGAAAAAAATAGTACTCGAACTCGTGTTTCATTTGAGGCTGGTATCATCCAACTTGGGGGACAAGCAATTGTTTTAGATTCTAAAAGCACTCAAATGGGGCGCGGAGAACCTATCAAAGATACTGCAAAAGTTATGTCTAGCTATGTGGATGCTATCATGATCCGTACCTACTCAGATCAAATGGTTGCTAAATTAGCTGAGGAAGCATCCGTCCCTGTGATCAATGGGTTAACAGACCATCATCATCCATGCCAAATACTAGCAGATTTTCAAACGATTTATGAACAAAAAGGAAAACTAGAAGGAATCAAATTGGCCTACATCGGGGATGGAAATAATATGGCTCATTCATTTTTGATCGGCGGCAGTTTGGTGGGAATGGATATTAGTATCGCAACACCTGTTGGATACGAACCCAAAGCAGAGTTTGTTGAAAGCGCTAAAAGGAATGCAAAAGCAAGTGGCAGCAAAATCCAAATCACTAACGATCCAGAGCAAGCAGTGAAAGATGCTGACGTTTTAGTAACCGATGTTTGGGCCAGTATGGGAGATGAATCTGAACAAAAAGAGCGGGAGACAGTATTTAAATCATTTCAAATCAATAATCGACTAGCAGTTCAAGCAAAAAAAGATTATCTGTTTTTGCACTGTCTACCTGCCCATAGAGGAGAAGAAGTCTCAGCAGATATTATTGATGGAACGCATTCTGCCATTTATCAAGAAGCTGGTAATCGTCTTCATGCACAAAAAGCGTTGCTTGTGAAACTCATGACCAACTTATAATACATTAGAATGACACGAAACGATATTTTCGTTTCGTGTCATTCTATTCTTTTTGAAAAGCATACATAGACCATTGATTCGTTGTATGATGAGCATACAATAAGAAGTTATGGTCAGATAGATAAGCGTTGAAATCAGCCGGTTTTTTAAACTTGGGTAAAAAGTAATTGATTTTTGCAGTTTCACAGGAAAAAACAACTATCCCTTTATGTTTTAGAACCCGATTTATTTCAGATAAGGCTTTATCCAAGTCATTCCAATGGAAATGTGTTTGAAAAGCGGTCACAAAATCGAATGTTTCAGGAGCAAAACCTAAGCTATGGACATCCATTGTTTCAAAGTTAAGATTTTTATTTTGAACATACTTTTTTGCTTGTGTGATGGCGTCTTTGGAAATGTCTATACCTGTTACAGATAATGCGTTTGCTTGATCTAAAAGATATCGGCTAGAAACACCATTACCTACACCAATATCCAGAATCGTCATTTGATCACTTAAAGCAACTTTTGTCATCGTCCATTTTACTAAGGGAAGGTACACACGATTCCAAAGTCGCATCATCAAAATACCAATATATCCAGTTGGCGTTTTTGATTGTTTTAGTAAAATCAAAAACAAACAAATCAATAACAGGAAAATACAACAGATGATCCAAATTAACATAAAAAAACTCCTTTACTCTATACTCAAACCTTCTAAGTTAGTATACATTAAAAAAATAGGTGTTAGAAAAAATAGTGAGAAATTTTTTTCGAATTTTGGGCTAAAATGAATTTATTCGTCCGATAATCCGTCTATTCTGGTAAAATTAAAGGAAATCTTTAATATATAGTAGAAAGTGTTAAGTTTTGTTTGTAGTTTTGGCTTGTTTTTAGTAGAATGGTACTGTATGAATAGAATATAAGTGAGGTGTAGATAAATGGGTTTTACAGATGAAACTGTACGTTTTGATTTTGATGACAGCCGTAAGAAGGAAGTAAGTGAGACTCTGGCTACTGTATACAAGGCTTTAGAGGAAAAGGGATATAATCCGATCAATCAGATTGTGGGCTATTTACTTTCTGGAGACCCGGCCTACATTCCTCGTTACCAAGACGCTCGAAATTTGATTCGTCGTCACGAACGGGATGAGATCATGGAAGAGCTGGTTAAATATTACTTATCTGATCATGGAATCACTATTCGATGAGAGTAATGGGACTTGATGTCGGCTCAAAGACTGTGGGAATCGCCGTCAGTGATCCGTTTGGCTGGACTGCACAAGGCATTGAGATTATTCGGATCAATGAAGAGCAGGAAGAATTTGGCTTTGAACGGTTAGCTGAATTAGTCAAGGAATATGAAGTGACCCGCTTTGTTGTGGGATTGCCGAAAAACATGAATAATTCGATTGGACCAAGAGCAGAAGCATCAATGGCTTATGGCAAGCAGATAGAAGATCTGTTCCAAATACCTGTTACCTACCAAGATGAACGTTTGACGACAGTTCAAGCAGAACGAATGTTAGTTGAGCAAGCGAACACTTCTAGAGCGAAGAGAAAAAAAGTGATTGATAAAGTAGCTGCTGTCATGATTTTACAAAATTATCTAGATGGCGCTGGCAATAAAATTTAAATGACTTGTTAGAAAACAAGTGTCAGATAAAAGGAGAGCATAATAATGGCAGAAGAGCATAACCACGAACATGATCACGAAGGACATGAACACATTACTTTAGTAGATGAACAAGGAAACGAAACATTATATGAAATTCTTTTAACCGTTGACGGACAAGAAGAATTTGGTAAAAATTACGTTCTCCTTTATCCAGCTGGTGTTCCAGAAGAAGAAGATGTTGAATTACAAGCCTATGCTTACATCGAAAACAACGAAGGAACAGAAGGCGAATTACAACAAATCGAAACAGACGCTGAATGGGACATGATTGAAGAAGTGTTCAATACATTCATGGCGGAAGAAGAAGAATAGAGCTAAAAAGTGAGCTAAGCCCTTGATACATAAGGACTTAGCTTTTTCTGTTAATTCAGTGAATGCCATTAGTTAAAAATTTAAGTGATTTACTAGTTTTTCAACTGTTTTTTCTTTTGATTCTTGTGACAAGTGGCTATTATTGATCATACAATAGGCCGTTCTTATCCAGACACATACAGTTTACTTAGTTATCAATTTAGCACGGACTTTTTAAATGCTTTAGATAGCGAGATGGGTAAAAGAGGAGTATAGTTATATTTAAAACCGTCGTAGTTATGACGTTTTTTTATTATTGTCTAATATAATCAACTTAGTACGATTACGTGTAGTTTTGGTAAACTAAAATAAAAAGGAGTCGAGTGATTATGTTTACTAACCTAGTGAATCTATTTTTTGATGCTGAAGGATCTTTCCAATGGGCAAGCATTGCAGCAGGTATAAGTTTGATAGCCGCTGGTATCTCAATCTGGGGAACATTTAGAAATAACAAAATTCAGAAGGAGATTAATCAACAGAATATTGATGCTAACTTAAAATCAAAGGCTCGTCTTGAATGGATAAACAATGTGAGAAAGGAAACTTCTGAGCTTTTGAGCTTATCTGGTAGAAGACAAGCATATACATACAAATTAGAAAATCTATATAAAATGGGTGACTATTCTGATGTAGAAATAAAAGAGATAGAAAAGTTAAATGTGGATATCTTTGAGGTAAGTAATAGTATAACAACACAGCTATATAAATTAAAATTAATGTTTGGACCGGAAAATGGTGAAATTTTAGAAGATGAGTACGGGCTGATTATGAGGGGGCAATGGGAGCAACTAGAATTATTCACTATAGGTACAAATTCCTATCAAAACGAGTCAAAAATGAAGGAATTAATAGATAAGTTGAGAGAAAAGGAGACAAATAAAGGTAAGAACGAAATAATAGTTGGTCTTATAAATATAATAATTCTATCGGTAATGTATGATCCAAAATTATTTGAGAGGTAAGTAAAAAAAGCTGAAGAGGAAAAAAGACCAGTCAATTTTCGTACGTATCAAATTTATATACTGACTAAGACGTTGGGCAATATAATGCGATTGTACATTAAAATTGAATGGGACTTAGCCAAAAAAGGAAAATAGAAAGAAAAGCCTTTATTCTTGAAAGTTATTTTACTTAAGAAAAGATTGAATTTGAATCAAAGACAACAACCCTTTCAACTAAAAAAACACTTTCTCATCTTTAATTCCTTTTTCCCACTCAACCCTAATGAGTGGGTATTTTTTGGTTTCATATTTAAACAGTTCATACTTGTAGTAAATTGTAGTAGATCGCTGCATCTTTCTTTTTCAACGCTATATGTAAAGTGGCCGGTCGTAAATTAGGCCACCTCAAGATGATAGACTAGGTATTTTCTAGTTCGTTTCATGTACGCCGTTTTGTCGGATATGAACAATAATGTTCAAAACTTCCTTTACTATCAGTGTCGGATAATTTTGACCTATAGCTTGAAGAGTCGCCAAAATTAGTTAGTCCTAAAATAGCTGAGGGGAAAAGTTCCCTGACCTAACAGAGTTAATCACAAAAATGTGATAATTTATTGTATATGAGTAAGTTAGACTTAGATCACCTAATGAATTGTTAGGTCATAATAATTAACCAGTGGGGAAATCGCGCTGGTAATGTGTAACGCTCACAAAAGTGTGATGGTAAGCATAACGCCTAATTTAAGAGGATCTGTCCAGAATTGGACAGATGTTTATATAGGGATCGTCCGGAAAACTGAATAAGTATTGTTCAGATATGACGGATGATGCATCACTACTTAACCGATATTTTCGGAGTAATTAAGAATGAGCTAGGTTACTCAAAGTAACGCAGCTAACAAGGTATCTAAATGATACTTAGTTACTGAACTAGGTAGAGAACTTTTACCAAGCCGCGGAAAAATTAAAGTACAAGAAAAGGAGATAGCCGTTAAGCTGTCTCCTTGTTTTTTATTCTAAATTAAAATCTATATCGCTATAATCTACGCAGCCGTTTGTTTTAAAATGTAATCCCGAAGTATAGGCTATATTATAATACATTGTAACGGGAGAATAATTAGTTATACGATAATTTTCTCTACCTTTAGTTATTACGTCTTTCAGTGCATCATCGGTAGCAGGAGACGATTTAAGTGTAATTTCTTTGTCATCATTTAACATTAAATCTTCTTTTTGAAAAATTTCGTTTCCGTAACTTCCATAATGCTCTAAATTATAGTAATCATTATTCTTGTTGTTTGGTTTTACCTTAAAAAGTACTTTTGTAGCAAATTTAGTTTGATTTGTACTTTCTAAGTAAAAAACTCGGCTTTCTAATGGGCTTAGGACTAGTTTGTGCCTAACGATTGTTGCTCTTGTAGTTGGTCTCATAACTGATTCATCAGCATTTGCTGTCTTAGTTCCAACGAACACCCCGACTGCTACCATACAACTTGCGACTAACAAACTTTTCTTTTTCATAAAATAAATCACTCCTTATCATTTGTAATTAAAATTTAACACAAAGAAAGTAATGGTACAATAGTTAATTAATATTTAGACTATTGTTTAATGAATATTGTAAGCCGTTTACGTTAACCATCTTGCTATAATAGGGATTTATCTTTGATTGGTTCTACTAGATTGCTTGTTGGTTTGAATGCTATTATATCAGTAATAAGGTGACTAAATGAGGTTTACAATACTCAAAAAAGAGAAAAGTTGAAAAGCGGTAATTTTATAAGGGAAGAGTTGCACCGTTCTGCTGCAGATAGTAGGGTGTACCTTTAGGTACAGGGGTGTGATCCACCACCATCTTTGTTCTAATGTAGCGAAACACGACTTTTCATCGTTGGAACCCAACGGCAAGCGAGAACGAAACATTCGCTCTTAGATACTGTCCCATCTGGGTTGGTATCTAAAAACTAAAAAACTACTTATGTTCATACTATATGAAACGGATGATATGATGAGAGCGCAAAAGTGCGCCATCAACCAGCGGAGATTTGGCTTGTTAAGCGTGTTCAATTCATCTGGCCAAAGTTATTACATACTATGAGTGATAGTAGACGGATTTTTTTAAAAGTAGATTTCGGAAAAGAGATATCTCACAGTAAATCTATATAGCTATTTTTTCTTACTCTTGGTATGATTGTGTAAAAAGGAGAATTAGATGAGCAACTATTATTATTTAGTGAAAGAAACATCGAAAGCTTACGGACTATTAAGCTGGGTAGATAAAGTTCTTTACTATTTCATTATGATCATTGGGTTCATATCAGCAATCGGCTTTTTTAATGAATCTCAAAGCTATAATCAAAGCGAGACAATGGGATTGACTTATATAATATTAGGAGCAGCGAGCTATTTTGGATCAAAGTATTGGAGGAATAAGATAGCAAAAGAAAGATGGCTAAAAACAAAAGGATTTTCTGAAGACGATATATTAAATATCAATTCAATTGATGCTTTAATTGATGAGCTAGAAAAAAATTTGAGTAGTTTGAAAACTGTGTCTCAATGGGCGGTTGGAGTATTGACAACATTACTTGTTTTAATAAGTACGCTGATGGGCAATGCTATTTTTAAATTTATTGATATAGCTCTAAAAATCCTGAAAGATGAAGATATAAAAATGATATCAGATATGTTTGTTAAAGAATATAATAATTCGGGATCCTCTATATTTGAAATTATTTTTGGTAATGCTGGAAACCTTCTTTTATTATTTGTGTTTCCGATAGCGATAGGTTATCTACTGTTTTCAACGGTATCATTTATACGAAAACAAGTTTTAGGAGTACTTTATGATGTAAGATATCATTTTTTATTGCATTTTGATAAAAAAGATAATGATATTTAGAACTATGTATAGCGCCTAGGCTAATGAAAATTTTAGTGAAATTCAACGGAAAAATAGAAAATGAGCTTATAGCTATTTGACGTCATAAGTTTATTTTTTTTATGCTTATAATATTGGGAACTGAATATTTTATTTATGTCTATTTGTTAGTATAATTTATTTAAATAATAAGGAGAGAATTGAATGAAGAATGAATTGGATAAACATTTGGTCGATCTTAGTGAAGAAGAAGAGAAAGAGCTTATAATAAAAAATAGTAAATCAACTGTAAAATCAGTTGGGAAATCTGCTATTTCAAACTTAACCGGGGGACTTATAGACACTTTTCTATGTGTATTCGAGGCGGAAAATGAACTTAATGAAGAAATTCGAAAAAGAAAAATAGAAAACTTGATTTCTACTTATATAACAAAGAATAATAATCATGAAAAAAAGTTAGAGAAAATTAAAGAATGTATTTCTTTACCATATAATTACATGCTAATTCAAGAGAGCATAAAAATTTTTGATGAAAAACCTTATGATGAATTAAGAACATCTAATATTGCGGGAATTATAGATAGAATTTGTTCAAAGAAAATAGAATCACCAAGTCAAGATTACTATGATTTTATTAACCTATTGCATTATACTCGTATATTATCTCCTTATTCTATGAAGATACTAAAGGATATAAGAGGAAGAAATGGGATCCTACAAAAAATACAATACAAAACAGAAGACGGGAACTTTTCTGGATCAGAAGATGGCGTATTCAGTAGATTTATTCAACCATATCAAAATAAAGATAACTTTAATGGTTATAGGCTAGGTATGGCAGAGCTAGTTAATGGTGGACACTTGAATATTCATCCTTCTGAAGATAATAAATATCTTTACATAAGTATTCCAACGGCTACTAAAATTTTGATTTTATATATAACTGGAAAAGTATGATGATTCAATAATTAAGGATAAAAAGCACCTATTGATGGTGTGGTTTTGTGTCTGTTTTTATGTATAGCGCACCACGCTAATGAGAATTAGTGAATGCCAAAATGAATGCCATTAAGAAAATGGTTAATGATATTCGGTGATTGACTATGAATATTTTCTTTTTAAAAGTCACCAAATGACGATAGATAAAACGTTATGAAACGCTATCGTCATTCATGGCGGAAGAGGAATAGAATTTAATTGAGAGCTGAGTCCACGATTTATAGGACTCAGCTCTCTTATTTTACCTAATAGCATAAATGAAGAACTTCGCAGGATTGATCATACAGACAATTATAATTACCTTTAATCGTTTTCTCATATTTATATTTTATCTAGCATGTGCTAAACTTAAGGGGCAGAAAATAGAGTTTAAAAATCTGAGCAAAAAGAGTGATCGAAGTTTATGTGATCACTTAAAAATAAACCATTATATAATACATAGACTCAATGTTGCTGTTGAAATAATAAGTGTGATTGAATTTGAAATTAAGGTGGTGAAGAAACAAATGAGCTCAATTCATGATTACGAAATAGATAGTTATAGTGTTGATTTCAAAAAGAATATGCTAATAATGAATGTCTCTTCTAATCAATACAAAAAACAAATTATATTTTATGATGTTTTTTGCTATAGATTTTATGAAGAAATGCCATACAGTATCATCTTTGATCTGGAAGAAAGACCAATAGAAAGTTTCTATACTGAGAATAAAGAGTTGTTGATCCAAACGAAAAATTATGTATGGCCAATAATGTACGATTCATTGCAAGAGCTTGCAGCAAAAATAAAAGATTCAAACCTACATTACCAAGTACTCACTTCGTCTTATGGATTAAACGGCTGGATTTTAGCTGAACGAGTCGAAATTGTTACTATTAAGTAAAAGATTGTAAAATCGAAACAATGGTTTTATCAAGTGCTCGATGCACCATAAAAAGGAGTTTAGCTATGAAAAAAATGATTATTTTATGCAGTACATTACTAGCAATTGCACTGACAGGTTGTTCTTTGGCTAAAAAGAATAATTCGTCCATCGATCCCTCCAATGATACAAGGACTACTTCTGAACAAGAACAAGTAAGTATTTCCCAAAAGGAATACACCGCTCTTGTAGGACTGTGGGAATGTTTAGATGAGGCAGGCAAAGGTGACGAAGTATCTATCAAACAAAACGATGATGGATTAACGATTCAATACGCTGGTGAAGAGGAGACCGCGACAAAATTTATCGAAAAAAAATCAGAAAAAAATAGCATCTATTTTAGATTTGAAAATAAAAATAATGAAATGGCCTACATGATCGATTTAAAAGCAGACGGAATGATCATCCTTAATCGAGGAACCACTAATGCTGAAATGACAGGTGAAAGTAAGCCGATGGAATATAAAAAAATAAAAACTACTACTGCTGAAAAACCAACAACTGATAAAGGAGAAGCCAATTTTACTTTACAAGTAATAAAAGAAGAAATAGAAAAAACTGGAAACTTTGAGATGTTCAAAAAAGAACCAGATTTTGAGGATGATAATTTTAAAGTATTAGCGATTCAAGAAAGTGATGGGTATAGTTTTATTAGTGGGCCTGATAATGGAGAACCTGCAGCGGTTGTTCAAGATGAAAGCGGCAATACAATTCGGGAAGACAATCCATCTACTGACCCTAGAGCTACAACACTTAAAGAGGCAAGAGAATTGATTGAGACATTGAAAAACAACCAATTAAATCAGGAGTAAGTGGTTGTGTAAGCCTGTCTCCATATAAAACAAAGAGCTAAAATTCTGTATAGAGTCTTAGCTCTTTGTTTTATATTCACTTCTCGACTTCACTTTTCTCCTTCTGATAATACATCGAAAGAATCAATCCGATCCCAATAAAATTAGCCAAATAAGCTGTACCACCTTGGCTAATAAAAGGCAAAGGAATTCCCGTCAAAGGCAGCAAACCAATATTCGAACCAATATTTTCAAGGATATGGAACAAGAAATACATAATAACACCAGTTGTGATATACGCGTAAAATTCACGTTTGGCATTTAGCGTACAGATCAACATTTGATAAATCAGATAGAAGAACAGTAGGATCAACGAACACGTTCCTACAAACCCATAGGCTTCTCCAATCACAGTAAAAATCATATCAGATTCTCTAACAGGCACGTATGTCCGCAAATTTGTCAGACCTTTTCCTAGCATCTCACCAGATCCGATAGCCGTTAAGCCACGTACCTGTTGAAAGGAGATTGAATCTGCATATTCAAAAGGGTTAAGCCACGCGTGGATTCGATTAAATTGATAAGGTTGGAAATGAAAAAAGGAAAGGATTTTTTGCCCTTGTTCAGTTAAAACTAATAAAATACCACTCACGCCAAGCACACCTAAAAGGCTAAAACCGACGGCTAAAATTTTCCAAGAACAACCTGAAACCAGTACTATACCTAGGAAAATTGAAATAAAGACTAAACTTGTTCCAAAATCTTTTTGATAAAACATTAACGCTAGAACAGGTAGACTGACAAGAGATAATTCACCCAACAATCGAAAATCCTCTTTTAAAGTCGAAGCGATTGAAGATTTTTGTCTTCTTCTCGTTACGATATAAGCTAACATTAAAATATAGCCAAGCTTCATAAATTCTGAAGGCTGAAAGGAAAACGGTCCTAAACGAAGCCAACGCTTTGTTCCAGTTGCTGCTGCCATAACAGGATCGTGGAATTTCACAAGTAATCCCATCAAAAACAGGGATAAGCCGTAAAGTACAGGTGTTGCTTTCCATAAATATTTTATTGGAATGACCATCGTAGCAAACATTGCACCGATTCCTAAAAGAGCCCACAAAAGCTGTTTTTTCAATAAAGGTGTAATTGACTCAACTGCCGGATCCGCATTAAATGCACCATATTGAGCGATGAATCCAACGAGTATCAACAGGAAAACAGGTAAGAGTAGAGCATAATTCACTGCTTCATTTTTTGAAATAACGCTTTTTCTCATACCATCCCTCCTAGCCAAACGCTTTCTCTTATTTCGGTGCCGCGAGCATTCAAGGCAATACCAAGCGTGACACTTAGTATTAATAAACTAGAGCCACCGTAACTAATAAATGGAAACGTTAAGCCTGTCATGGGAATATAACCTAAGAGGCTACCGACATTTACAGCGACTTGCAGACAAAGCAACATTCCGCAACCGATGTAAAGATAAGAGTAATAGAGTGATTTTGATTTTATTGCCAATAAAAATAGGCGTCCGACAATCGAAAAGACCAAAAATAAAATACCTAAAGAAAAAAGCAACCCTAATTCCTCAATGCAAATGGCAAAAATAAAATCTGTATCTGCTGCTGGTAAAAATCCTTTTTTCTGAATACTGTTGCCTAAACCACGGCCGAAAAATCCACCGTTATGCATTGCATAATAGGCATTTGAGGTTTGGAATCCTTTACCGGTTGGATCAATAAAGGGGTTTTGCATGACTTCAAACCGCGTGACTAGATAACTAAACTTTTGCGGCATCCAGTTAGTTGGAAGTGACAATAATAGCATCGTACCCAATCGTTTTATGACAACAAAGCCAATCAAGGCTAATGACATAAACCAAGGAGAGAGTCCGCTTGATAAAAATAATACGAAAACCAAAATAAAAATCATTGATGCTCCAGCGATGTTCGGTTGAAGCGCGACCAAAAACATAAAGAAGACTGAAATTAATAGTGAGTTCCTATGATGTTTAAAAGAAAAGGGTACTAACGTGTCATTTTTAGCTAAGTTTGCAGCTAGATAAAGCACTAGCACAAGAGGAACTAATTCAGATGGTTGAAATAAAAGCACACCTAGGTTGATCCAACGTTTTGCACCTCCAACACTTGTCCCAATTAACGGCAACGCGATAAGCGTAAGAAAGGTCAAGATAAGTATAAAATGCATTATTTTTGGTTTACGAAAAATAGTGAGATTGATTCGGTAAACAAAACTCATACAGACTAGACTGAAAGCAAAATAGGTCGTTTGCTTGATCGCTTTACTGGCAGTTCCAAGCTCACTATCAAGTAAATGGTAAGAGCTAGAGCTATAGACCATTAAAATACCCACGATACAAAGAATCAAATAAGGAATCAAAATATAAAAGTCTAAATAGTGTAGTTTAGATAATTTTTTTGGGTGCTTCATGTTCTCTTCCTCGCTAATCATTTTAATTGATCATCAAATAAAGTTTGCATTAGGAATCGACTTTGATAGTGGTATAAAAAGTTCTTTTTGCTTGGGCTAATGATGAAGTAAGCTTCATAACGACAAAGAAAATCAGCGTCTCTCCGGTAAGATTTCTTTGTTTCTATTTTTTTCACCTCCTAGATAGTTAAAGCTGACAACATTATTGATCAATACAAAAAAACTTCGCCTAAATAACTCAGCGAAGGGGGATTGAATTCAGCACAAATAGAGCTTTTCATCATTCTCATCGTTGAGTTTTAGCACTATGAAACGTAAAAAGCAGAGCTTTTAGCTACTTTGTGAAAAGCCTTAATTCGACAATTCCTGTCCTACCCATTCCTGTCTTTCGACATTTTTGAGCAGTAGCCTGTGTTTCCATAGGAGCCTCACCTAACAAGTTATTCAGATCGCCTTAAATATAGTGAATAACTGCATTTAAGTCAATGCGATAAATGTTAATTTTTTTATAATATAACTGCTCGAAATAAAGAATCAGTGCTATTTTAATGGAAGGCATCTATCTGCTAGAGGCTTCTACCAAGAATCGCCAATTTATTAAACAAATAGCACGGGAAATTTTCTTTACCCTTTCTTAAGTAAGTAAAAAATCTCTAAATCAAAAATGACTATCGCTTCTAGTTGCAAAACATTGTAAGATAGAAGAGGAAAAGTATGCGTTTACTTTAACGCAGAAATGGGAGGAAATGAAATGAGCTATAAAAAAACGTCTCAAGGAAATTGGATACTTGTTGAAAATGAAAATGGGGCAACCCTTGGCTATGCTGAAAATTCTGGTGTTTCTCTGATTGAAAAAGATGGTTTTGCGTTTAAGGATTTGAATCAAAATGGGGTGTTAGATCCATATGAAGATTGGCGTTTACCGCTTGAAGAAAGAATAGAAGACCTAGTAATGAAATTATCTGTTGAACAAATTGCAGGTTTAATGCTGTACAGCAGGCACCAAACTGTTTCTAAAAAGCAAAATCATTTTGTTAAGATGTTTTCTGGAACATATAACGGAAAAACGTTAGACGAATACAATGGTTCGCTTGCCAAGTTGACGGATCAGCAAAAAGAGTTTTTAAAAGAGGATCATATCCGTCATGTGTTATTAACAATAGTCGACTCTCCCAAAATCGCTGCGGAATGGACCAATAATTTACAAGCCATGGCAGAAAGCTTAGATTTAGGTATACCGGTAAATGTTAGTTCTGATCCGAGACACAGCACAAATGCAGATACAGAGTTTAATGCAGGTGCTGGCGGGGATATTTCAAAATGGCCAGAACAATTAGGCTTGGCTGCGGCGTTTGATCCTGAATTGGTTAGGCAATTTGGAGAAATTGCTAGTAAGGAGTATCGAGCGTTAGGGATTACGACAGCCTTATCACCACAAATTGATTTAGCGACAGAACCGCGCTGGATGCGTTTTTCAGGAACCTTTGGCGAAGGGGTGAAATTAGTGACAGCATTAGCTAAAGCTTATTGTGACGGATTTCAAACGACTCACCATGAAAAAGGCGGCTGGGGACTAGAAAGTGTAAATGCGATGGTCAAACATTGGCCAGGTGGAGGCAGTGGCGAAGCGGGGCGTGATGGTCATTATGGTTATGGGAAATATGCGGTTTATCCAGGGCATAATTTCGAGGAACATTTACAACCGTTTCTTAAGGGAGCTTTTGCCTTGGGGGATGGAACTGATAAAGCATCAGCCGTGATGCCTTACTACACTATTTCTTATGATCAAGATCAAAAAAATCAAGAAAATGTTGGCAATGGCTTTAGTGAGTATATTATTAATGATTTATTGCGTAAAAAATATGAGTATGACGGAGTTGTTTGTACAGACTGGTCAATTACAGCGGATGCTGTCAAGCTTGATCAATTTATTGGTGGGAAAAGCTGGGGAGTAGAAGCCTTAACGGTTGAACAGCGTCATTATAAAGCTTTAACGGCAGGTGTTGATCAATTTGGTGGGAATAATGACATTGCGCCTGTATTGGCGGCTTATGAGTTAGGCGTTGCAGAACAGGGAGCACAGGTGATGAAAGAAAGGTTCCGAATTTCTGCCCGTCGCCTATTGAAAAACATTTTTCAAACGGGTCTTTTTGAAAATCCATATTTGATCCCAGAACATTCAGAAAAAGTGGTTGGAAATCCTGATTTTATGGAAATTGGTTATAAAGCACAGCAAAAATCGTTGGTCTTATTGAAAAATAAACAGCATGTATTGCCATTACGAAAACAAACGAAAATTTACGTACCAAAACAGAAAATCGGCGAGTCGGCAGATTGGTTTGGCAATATTCAACCAGCGTGTGAAAAGAACCCGATCAACCCAGACTTTGTAGAAAAGTATTTTCAACTAGTCGACTCACCAGAAAAAGCTGAAGTTGCTTTAGTATTTTTAGCGTCGCCTAAAACAGTTGGCTATTCAAGTGAAGCTGAAGGAAATGGCTATTTACCGATCAGCTTACAGTATCAGCCGTATACTGCCAAACTTGCTCGTGAAGAAAGCTTAGCTGGAGAAAATCGATCGTATGTCAATAAAAGCAATACAGCAGCCAATAGCGGAGATCTTGCAACGATTTTGTCACTCAAAAAAGAATTTCCCGATTTGCCGATCATCGTTTCTCTCACGATGAAAAATCCAACAATCGTTAAAGAATTTGAATGGGCTGTGGAGAGCATTATTGCCGATTTTGGTGTCCAAACACAAGCGATATTGAGTGTTTTGAGCGGCGAATATATGCCGTCTGGATTGTTACCATTTCAAATGCCCGCCGATATGGAAACCGTTGAACAACAAAAAGAAGATGTTCCATTGGATCTGATTTGTCATAAAGATGAATTAGGGCATGTGTATGATTTTGGCTATGGGATGGACTTTGAACATCAAATTGAAGATGAGCGGTTGCACTATCGAAAATAGAATGACTAGAAGCAGCGATGAAATCTAACCATTTCGTTGCTGTTTTTTTGTCAAACAAATGATTAAACAAAAAATAGTTTGAGTGCTATAATGTAAAAGTGTTACAGGTTATGAATCTGTATCATAAAATATAAGTTTTGAATTATTTTATTAATATTTTTACATTTATCATTGGTTTTTATTGCAATGTAACATCTATATAAAAGGAGTGTAACAGATGGTCAGAAAAAGCAGAAACGGTGCTGAAGTGATTGTAGAAAGTTTAAAGAATCATCAAGTCGATTATGTCTTTGGAATTCCAGGGGCAAAAATCGATGGTCTATTTAATTCCTTAGTCGATGATGGACCTGAATTGATTGTCACACGACATGAACAAAACGCAGCATTTATGGCAGCGGCAGTTGGGCGCTTGACTGGAAATCCAGGTGTAGTAGTTGCTACAAGTGGTCCAGGTGCAAGTAATTTGGCAACAGGATTAGTTACAGCTACAGCAGAAGGTGACCCCGTGCTGGCAATTGGTGGCCAAGTGAAACGCAGAGACTTACTAAAATTAACGCATCAAAGTATGAATAATGCTGCCTTATTTGAACCAATTACTAAATATAGTGCAGAAATTCAAGACCCCGAGACCATTTCAGAAGTTCTAGCAAATGCCTATCGTTTGGCGAAATCGTCAAAAAAAGGCGCCAGCTTCATTAGTATTCCTCAGGATGTTGTGGATGGAACGGTCGAATCACCTGATATCAAACCATTGAATGATCCGAAAATCGGTTCTGCTTCAACTGAAGATATCAAATATCTTTCCGAGCAAATCCAAGCAGCAGAATTGCCTGTTTTGTTGGTAGGAATGAGAGCTTCTACTGAAAAGGAAGCAAATGCGCTTCGCGAAATCGTTGAGAAAACCAAGATCCCGGTTGTTGAAACGTTCCAAGCTGCAGGAGTGATTTCTAGAAAATTGGAAGAGCATTTCTTCGGACGGATTGGTTTATTTCGCAATCAACCAGGTGATATGCTATTAAAACGTAGTGATTTAGTGATTGCTGTTGGCTACGATCCGATCGAGTATGAAGCTAGAAATTGGAATGCAGAAGGAGAGTCTAAAATCATCGTGATCGATGATACGCCTGCTGAGATTGATCAATATTTTCAGCCAGAACGAGAACTGGTCGGTGATATTGGCGAAACGTTGACGGTTTTGCTACCAAGTATTGAAGCAAAAGTCTTGCCAGAAAACGCTACAAAATATTTGCATTCACTGCATGAAAAATTGATTCAGCGGGATAGTGTCAAAAAGCCAACTACAACTGGCTTGATCCATCCTTTAGAAGTTATCGACACACTTCAAAGCATTGTAACCGATGAAATGACCGTTACTGTTGATGTGGGTAGTCATTATATTTGGATGGCACGTCATTTTAGAAGCTATGAGCCCAGACATTTGCTGTTTAGTAACGGTATGCAGACATTAGGTGTGGCGCTTCCTTGGGCAATTTCAGCTGCGTTGGTTCGACCAAATACACAAATTATATCCATTTCGGGTGATGGTGGCTTCCTATTTTCAGCTCAAGATCTTGAAACTGCCGTTCGCAAGCAACTGAAAATCATTCATTTGATTTGGAATGATGGCCGCTATAACATGGTAGAATTTCAAGAACAACTAAAATACCATCGAATTTCGGGGGTTGATTTTGGACCTGTTGATTTTGTGAAATACGCTGAAGCTTTTGGTGCAACAGGTTTAAGAGCTGAAAGTGCTCAAGAACTGAAAGAGGCGATTTTAACTGGGATCGACACAGAGGGGCCTGTAGTGATTGATATTCCAATTGATTATCGAGACAATGAAAAACTTGGCGAAACAATTTTACCAGATCAGTTTTATTAGAAAGGTGAGTATAATGACAAAAGAAACAATTTTATATCAACACGGTACTTTAGGTGCGCTAATGGCTGGTTTAATGGATGGCACTGAAACAATCGCTAATATCTTAAAAAAAGGGGACTTTGGGATTGGAACATTATCTGGTCTAGATGGAGAACTGATTATTTTAGAGGGGAAAGCCTATCAAGGCCGTGAAGATGGCGCGTTGATTGCACTCGATGAAAAACAGGAAACACCGTACGCTGCTGTGACGACATTTAAACCGACAATCACTTTTTCAGTGGACGGTCCTGTAGATAATTTAAAAATCAACACATTGATCCGTGAACAATTGAAGAGCGAAAATCTTTTTCATGCTATTAAAATTCATGGAGAATTCAAAGAAGTTCATATTCGCGTAATGCCGAAACAACAAAAACCATATAAACGCTTAGTCGAAGTATCTAAAGAACAGCCTGAGTTTATAAAAGAAGATGTTACTGGCACCATCGTTGGTTTTTTTACACCTGAATTGTTTCAAGGTGTTGCCGCAGCCGATCTTCATTTGCATTTTATCGACGATGAGCAAACGTTTGGCGGACATTTAATGGATTTTGTATTAGAGTCTGGCACAATTGAGATCGAACCAATGGATTCTTTATTGCAGCATTTTCCTAAAAATGATGAAACCTTTATTCATACGGCAATCGATTATGCTGACTTAGATAAAGAGATTCAAGAAGCAGAATAACAAAATGCCTAAGACAGATTTTGATAATGTCTTAGGCATTTTGTTATTTTGAAGCAATTTTTTTTGCTTTTTCTGTATTTGCAAAATGAAGTTTTACATACTTACTTAGTAATTCCATGCCGCCTTTTGCCAACACTTTAGCTGCAACTTTATCAGAAACAGCTCCGGCACCAGAAGGCACTTTCATCCCTAATTCTTTTGACTCTTTCTCTAATTCTTCTAAAAAAGCTGCTCGACTAATGATCGAAGCGGCAGCAACCGCTACGTGATATTGTTCGCCTTTGGTAATGAAGTATAACTTTTCGCTGACTTGATTTTGTTCACTGCGCACATATTTTTTGTAATTTGCTTCTGGTGTAAACTGATCAATCAAAATCGCTTCTGGTTTAATCGGCGCAATTTCGTTCAACAACAAGTGGATCGCTTGATTATGCAATGCGACTTTCATGTGAACAGCATTGTATTTTGGCTGGATTTGATTGTATTTTTCTGGCTCGACAATTAATAATTTGTAAGGGACTAATTCTTTGATTACAGCAGATAGTTGAATGATTTGCGGATCAGTCAATTCTTTGGAATCTCTTACGCCAAGAGCTTTTAATTTTGCCACCATTGTTTTATCGACGTAAGCGGCACAAACTGTGACTGGACCGAAATAACTGCCGTTGCCCACTTCATCACTACCTAAAACAGAAAGCTGGCTGAAATTTTTGGGTAAAGCGGCCGTTTTTTGAACGGAAGAGTTTTTTGTACCCTTACTTTGGAGTGTGCTTCCCCATTTAGTCGCTGTTGTTTCAGCATCTGGCCCTTGAAACACAACCTTACCAGAAGTATAGGCTGTAATCGTTGTATTTCCTACTTTAGCAACAAAGTCTGTATAGGGGACATTTTTATTCAAGCGATTTTTTTCATAAAAGCTATGCATTTTTTTCATCGTATCTTTGGTTACTTTGATTACGTGAGTTTGGGACATGATAGAACTCCTTTCAAATCTTCTTATCTATAGTAAAACAAAAAAGTTAAAAAGTGAAGTATGTTTCTTTTTAGAAAAATGAAAACTTTATCGAAAACAAAAGCCCTTCTAATAACGTAAATTTGAGTTTTCAGAAAATCTATGGTAGAATATATTATAAGTAATGATACTAGTTTGAGTGAGCGGATTTCTGCTCACTCTTTTTAATGGAGTAACATAGGAGAAAAATACGATGAAACGTTGATTTGTTCCGCTTTTCATTGTCTAGCTGCATGAACTAGTACTTCGGAAAAAAGATAATTATTGCTATCGGTAAAAAGCACCGAAATCAATAACTCCTATTTTTCTGACAGTACTAAACAGTTCACTCCGCTTTTCTAAAAATCTAGTACGTTACATAAATCTCGAAGGAGGCGAAAATTTTGAGTAGTGTTGTGGAAACTGTTACCGAGTTAGTCACGCCAATCTTAGAAAAACAAAATTTTGAACTTGTAGAAGTAGAGTTTGTTAAGGAAGGAAGAGACTGGTTTCTCCGTGTCTTTATTGATAAAGAAGGCGGTATTGACATCTTAGACTGTGCACTTGTAAGTGAGCAGCTAGATGAAAAGCTTGATGCTATGGATCCTGATCCGATTCCCCAAGCATATTTTCTGGAAGTGTCCTCTCCGGGAGCTGAACGTCCGTTGAAGAAAGAAAGCGACTATGAAAACGCAGTTGGAGAATATATCCATGTTTCACTTTATCAAACAATCGATGGTGAAAAACAATTTGAAGGTGTTTTAAAAACAGTTGATAAAGATCAGTTGACCTTAACCGTCAAAATCAAAACAAGAGTCAAAGATTATACATTTGAACGGAAAAACATTGCCAAAGCTCGTTTAGCAATTCAGTTTTAAAAAATAAAATATAAAGCAGAACTTTCCGGTTTTTGCTTATCACAGGATGCAGAAATTAACCTATAAAAGGTTGTTCAGCTCCGTTTACCTTTCATTTAGACAGTAGGAGGAAATGATAAAAAAATGAGCAAAGAAATGTTAAATGCACTAGATGCATTAGAAGCTGAAAAAGGTATTTCTAAAGAGATTGTGATTGATGCACTGGAAGCAGCATTAGTTTCCGCATATAAAAGACATTATGGTCAAGCCCAAAACGTTGAAGTAGAATTTGACGGAAAGAAAGGCAACATCCATGTTTATGCCGTTAAAGAAGTAACAGAAGAAGTATTTGACTCGCAGCTTGAAGTATCATTGAAAGAAGCAATGGAAGTCAACAAAGCTTATGAAATGGGTGACAAGATCCGTTTTGAAGTAACGCCAAAAGACTTTGGTCGTATTGCAGCACAAACGGCTAAACAGGTTATTTTGCAACGTGTTCGCGAAGCAGAAAGAAATATCATTTATAACGAATTCAGTGCTTACGAAAATGATATCATGCAAGGGATTGTTGAAAGACAAGATCGCCGTTATATTTATGTAAACTTAGGAAAGATCGAAGCTGTGTTATCAAAACAAGATCAAATGCCAAATGAATTTTATCAACCTCATGATCGTATCAAAGTCTACGTTTCAAAAGTTGAAAATACATCAAAAGGCCCGCAAGTTTTTGTTAGCCGTAGTCATCCTGATTTACTGAAGCGATTATTTGAACAAGAAATCCCAGAAGTGTATGATGGGATTGTAGAAATCGTCAGCATTGCTCGTGAAGCAGGGGATCGTTCAAAAGTTTCAGTTCGCTCAACGGATTCAAATATCGATCCAGTTGGAACCTGTGTAGGTCCAAAAGGACAACGTGTCCAAGCAATCGTGAATGAATTAAAAGGCGAAAATATGGATATCGTTGAATGGAGTGAAGACCCAGCAGTTTTCATCAGCAACGCATTGAATCCAGCACAAGTGGTCGATGTTATTTTTGATCCAAATAATAATAAAGCTTGTACAGTAGTCGTTCCTGATTATCAGTTATCACTTGCTATCGGTAAAAGAGGACAAAATGCTCGTTTAGCCGCTAAATTGACTGGTTTTAAAATCGATATTAAACCAGAATCAGAAATGGAAGATTATTATGCACAACTTGCAGAAAATCAAGAAACTCCTGAAGAAGAAGTGCACGATGAAGCAATCGTAGAATCTGCTATGACTGCTGATGATTACGAAAACGTTGAGTTTGAAGAAAAAACAACTGAAGACGAAGAACAAGTCTAACGATTTGGAGGGAATAAAATGAAAAAAAGAAAAATCCCGATGCGCAAATCTGTTGTTTCAGGTGAAATGAAACCGAAAAAAGAATTAGTTCGAATCGCACGCTCTAAAGAAGGCGAAGTTGCCATTGATCCTACTGGGAAAATGCCAGGACGAGGTGCCTATGTCGCTCTTGAACCAAAAGAAGTCCAAGAAGCATGGGATAAACATATTTTAGATCGTGTGTTGGAAACGACGTTGACGGATGAGTTTTACCAAGAATTATTAAACTATGTTGAACACCAAAAAGCACGGAATGAGTTGTTTGGCAATGGATAAAGAGAAGATACTAAATTTTTTAGGTTTGGCTATGAGAGCTGGAAAACTAGTAACTGGTGAAGAATTAACGATCGGTGATATCCGCAGTAATAAAGCGAAATTTGTTTTTGTTGCAGCGGATGCTAGTGATAATACAAGAAAAAAAATCAAGGACAAATGTTCTTATTACAACGTTCCTTGCGATGAGTCGTTTTTTCAAGCAGAGTTAAGTCATGCGATCGGTAAAACGCGTATGGTAATCGGCATCAATGATCAAGGCTTTGCAAAGAAATTCAAGGAACTAATCAAAGGTTAGGAAGGTGATTGCATGGGGAAAAAAAGAATTTACGAATTAGCAAAAGAGATCAATCAATCAAGTAAAGATGTTGTCGAAAAAGCACATGCTTTAGGTATGGATGTGAAAAATCACATGGGCGCAATTTCTTCTGAGGACGAATCAAAACTTCGCAACTCATTTGGAGGAAATAAGCCTGCCAATACACAACAAAAACCAGCACCGAAACCACAAGCAGCACAAAGTGGTCAAGGGCAAACAAAACCAGCAAATCCAAAACCAGCTAACCAAAATGGAAATAGACCAAACCAAAATCAAAATAGACCGCAACAAAATGGTCAACAAAATCGTCCACAACAAAACAACCAAAATCAAAATCGTCCAGCACAACAAGGACAACAAAATAATCAAAACCGCAACAACCAAAATCGAAACATGCAAGGAAGCAGCCAAAATATGACTCAAAACCGTTCAAACCAAGGACAGCAAAACCGTCCGCAGCAAAATAATCAAAATCAAAACCGTCCAGCACAAGCAGGACAACAAAATAACCAAAACCGTAACAATAACCAAAATCGCAATACACAAGGTAGTACGCCAAGTACCAACCAAAACCGTAATACACAAAGTAATACTCAAAATACAAATCAAAATCGTCCAGCTACACAAACAGGACAACAAAACCGTCCACAACAAGGACAAACTAGCAATAACTCTCAAGGAAACCAAAACCGTAACAATACGAATACTGGAAACCGCAACACTAGTTTCGGCGGAGGCGGCGGTCAAAATCGTAACCGTAATGGCTACAACAACCAAAACCGCAACAGATTCAACAAAAAAGGCAAAAAAGGGAAATACCAAGAATCAACAAAACCAGCAGTGCCTGCACGTAAATTCCGTGAATTGCCAGATGTATTAGAATATACAGAAGGCATGAATGTAGCGGATATCGCGAAGAAAATCCATCGCGAGCCAGCTGAAATCATCAAAAAACTATTTATGATGGGTGTTATGGTCAACCAAAACCAATCATTAGATAAAGAAACAATTGAATTGTTGGCAGTGGACTATGGTATGGAGCCACAAGAAAAAATTCAAGTCGACGTAGCGGATATCGATAAATTCTTCGAACCAGAAGCATTAGTTGAAGAAAATCTAGTAACACGTCCGCCAGTTGTAACAATCATGGGACACGTTGACCATGGTAAAACAACCTTGCTTGATACATTGCGCAATTCACGCGTAACTTCTGGTGAAGCCGGTGGTATCACGCAACATATTGGTGCCTACCAAATCGATATCGATGGCAAACCAATCACTTTCTTGGATACACCAGGACATGCGGCATTTACAAGCATGCGTGCTCGTGGAGCAGGTATCACAGATATTACGATCTTAGTCGTTGCAGCTGATGATGGTGTTATGCCACAAACAGTTGAAGCGATCAACCATGCTAAAGCAGCTGAAGTGCCAATTATCGTAGCTGTTAATAAGGTTGATAAACCTGGTGCTAATCCTGATCACGTGAAACAAGAATTAAGTGAACATGGGTTGATTCCAGAAGAATGGGGCGGAGATACGATCTTCGTAAATATTTCAGCGAAATTCAACCAAAACATCGATGAATTACTAGAAAATATTCTTTTGATCGCCGAAGTAGAAGACTTGAAAGCTGATCCAACGCAACGTGCAATCGGTACAGTGATCGAAGCTCGTTTAGATAAAGGAAAAGGACCTGTGGCTACATTACTGGTTCAACAAGGTTCATTACGTGTTGGAGACCCAATCGTTGTTGGGAATACTTTTGGACGTGTTCGTGTTATGACCAATGATCTTGGTCGTCGCGATAAAGCTGTCGGACCTGCAACACCAGTTGAAATCACTGGGTTGAATGATGTACCACAAGCCGGCGATCGTTTTGTAGTCTTTGAAGACGAAAAAACAGCTCGTCAAGCAGGTGAAGAGCGTGGCAAACGCGCACAACTTGAACAACGTTCATCAAATAATCGTGTAACATTAGACAACTTGTTCGAAAGTCTAAAAGAAGGCGAATTGAAAGATGTTAACGTGATTATTAAAGCAGATGTGCAAGGTACAGCTGAAGCACTTGCGGCTAGCTTACAAAAAATCGAAGTTGCTGGCGTTCGTGTGAAAATCGTTCACTCGGCTGTTGGTGCAATTAATGAAAGTGACGTGACACTTGCCGCAGCAAGTAATGCGATCATCATTGGCTTTAACGTTCGCCCAACACCACAAGCAAAACAACAATCAGATCAAGAAGAAGTAGACATCCGTTTACACCGTATCATCTACAAAGCAATCGAAGAAATCGAAACAGCAATGAAAGGGATGCTTGATCCTGAATTTGAGGAAAAAATCACTGGTCAAATGACGGTTCGTGAACTTTACAAAGTATCTAAAGTTGGAACGATTGCAGGTTGTTACGTAACAGAAGGCTCTATCCGTCGTGATGGCGGCGTTCGTGTGATTCGTGACGGAATCGTGATCTTCGAAGGCAAATTAGCCAGCTTGAAACGCTTCAAAGATGACGCCAAAGAAGTCAAACTTGGCTTTGAATGTGGTGCAATGGTTGAAAACTTCAACGATCTTAAAGTGGACGACGTAATCGAAGGCTTCGTTATGGAAGAAATCAAACAATAATATAAAAAATAAAGTAGAGAGAAGGAGAAACAGTATGGCAAATTATCGTGACCGCCGAGTGGGTCAAGAAATCATGCGTGAAATCAATGATATATTGAGAAAACGTGTCAGAGACCCACGTGTGCAAGATATTACAATTACAGACGTTCGAGTAACTGGCGATCTGCAGCAAGCGACGATTTATTACAGTTTGTTATCTGATCTAGCTTCTGATCACCAAAAAGCGCAACAAGGATTAGATAAAGCTAAAGGATTGATTCGTAAAGAATTAGGACAACGTTTGACATTGTATAAAACGCCAGAGCTAATTTTTGAAAAAGATGAGTCCGTTCAATATGGGAATCATATTGACGAATTGATTCGTAAGTTGAATCAAGGCGAATAAAAAATTAATCAACTAAAAAGTCGAAGAGGAGTATTCCTTTTCGGCTTTTTTATTTATTTTTTGTAATACACTTATTTTTTGTAACTATATTGAAAGGAACTGTAATATTTTTAACGATCAACTAAAATAAATTTATGCTATTATTTATAATACAAGTCTTATTGAAGACACTGTTGAAGAAAATGGAGGGTTAATAGTGAAGAAAAAGCATTTGACATTATTAATAGTTGGCATGGTTACAGTTGCAGGAACAGTGATACCAATGAGTTCGCTGGCAGAAACAGCTGATAAAAAAATAGAACAACAAGACAAAGAAATTTCAGTCCTAAAAGAAAAACAACAAGGGGTAACGACCCAGATTGCGTCATTAGAAGAAGACATTGCTTCAATAGTTGACGAAGGTATTGAATTGAATAAACAAAGAACAGAATTAACAAAAGAATCTGAACAGCTAGAAAAAGATATTGATGCACTAGATGTACGTATCAATAAACGAACAGAAGCGATCCAAAAGCAAGGGAGAAATGTTCAGGTCAATGGACAAGGAACTCAAATTCTGGATATTATCTTAAACTCAGAATCAATTACAGATGCTGTTGGTCGAGTTCATGCAATTTCTTCCATTTTGACAGCTAATAATGATTTAATTAAACAACAAAAAGAAGACAAAGCACTTGTTGAAACGAAAAAAACAACTATTCAAAACAATCTGGTTGCAGTAGAAGAAGCAACGACTCAACTGGAAAAAGAGAAAGAAAACCTTGTAGCTAAACAGGCAGATTTGAACGTTTTAAAAGCAGAAGTAGACTCTGAAACTTCTGGTGCAGAAAGTTCAAAAAATAAATTATTAAAAGAACAACAAGAAGCCTTAAAAGTTCAGCTAGTAAATGAAGCGAAAAAGAAAGAGACAAAAAAAGCTGAGACGTCAAATAAACCAGAAAAACAGTCTGCTCAAAGTGAAAATACGAGTGAGACTAAGAAAGAAACAACCACAACAACAGCACCGCCTGCAGAGACGAATGAGTCTAAAGAGGCAAACCCAAGCACGCCTGAGGTAAATAATAATGAAAATAATTCGGATAATCAAGGCAATGTTGAAGTACCTAAAACGCCTGATGAACCAGTAGATCCGCCAGTTACCTCAGCTGATGCAACGTTCCAAGCCTTAAATGCATTACGTACAGCTAATGGATTAAATCCAGTCAGTTGGGATGCTGGACTGGCTGCTTCAGCTGGTGGTAGAGCTTCAATGATGCAAGATTACCAAATACCATCGGATCATTGGAATAGAGGCGATGAAGTGATCGCTTTTATGTTTGCTCCAGGAAACTCTGTGATCATGGCTTGGTATAATGAAACAAACATGGTATCTCCGTCTGGAACAGGGCACCGTGATTGGGAGATGAATCCTAGTATGACGCGTGTTGGGTTTGGGTATGCTGGTGATGTAATCGTAGGGCATTCTGCCTAATAATAACGGATAAGTCAAAAAGAGATACGATTTAATGCTTTAGTAAATGGTGAGCGTAAAACAAAGCTGTTAATCTAGTTTTGTTTTACGCTTTTTTATGATGATTGTGTTTGATTGGAATAGATATTTGCCTGAAAAGCTATTATTAAAACTGAATTTCTTTTATTTTCTATGCTATAATAAATAAGTTAACAATCTAATTGGAGGAAAACAATGGACGGTATTTTACCTTTATGGAAAGAACGCGGCATGACAAGCCATGACTGTGTTTTCAAACTGAGGAAAATTTTACATACGAAAAAAATCGGTCACGGCGGTACACTTGATCCTGACGTGTCTGGCGTTTTACCTATTTGTATTGGAAAAGGAACGAAAGTAATTGAATATATGGTTGATTCAGGGAAGACGTATGAAGGAGAGATCACACTTGGTTTTTCAACGACAACGGAAGACGTTAGCGGTGAAGTGGTTGAAAAAATCGCTCTTAAAACGCCGTTTTCAATTGAAGAAATTGATGCTGCGATGAACAAGATGACGGGGGTTATTACACAAATTCCACCGATGTTTTCAGCAGTCAAAGTCAACGGCAAACGTCTTTATGAATACGCAAGAAATGGCGAAGAGGTCGAACGACCGATGAGAAAAGCAACGATTTACTCATTTGAACGCACCAGCGAGCCTAAATTTGATCCAGTCAACGCAACACAGAGCTGGCGCTTTAAGGTTGTCTGTGGTAAGGGAACTTATGTTAGAACGTTATCGGTAGACACAGGCCTTGTTTTAGGCGTGCCGGCCCATATGTCTGATTTAACACGAACAGCAAGTGGAGGCTTAACGGCTGAGCAAAGTTTGACCTTGGAACAAGTAGCCGAAAAAATGGAACAAAATGCAATCAATGAAACGTTATTACCGATTGAAACCGCAATTGAGCGATTCCAACGGATTGATTTATCTACGGAACTTTATCAAAGAGTCAAAAACGGTGTTCGATTGAGTCCAGCAGAACTTGCTTTAAAAGAGATGCCGCAAGACTTACTAGCTTTATTTTATCAAGATGAGGTTGTGAGTTTGTATATGGCTCATCCTACGAAAGCCAATGTATTAAAACCTAGCAAAGTGCTAAGAAATAATTAATAGAAAGAAGTTTGATCATGCAAATTATTTCAATTCGACATCCATACACCCTGGAACAAATCCCAAAAGATGAGGTCGTAATGGTATTAGGATTTTTTGATGGTGTTCACCGTGGACATCAAAAAGTAATTGAGACCGGAAAACAAATTGCCAAAGAAAAAGGCTTAAAGCTAGCTGTAATGACATTTAACCAGCATCCTTCGATCGTTTTCCAAAAAGTTCTGCCTGAAAATATGAAATACTTGAATAGTTTAGATCAAAAAGAGCGATTGATGGAAAGCCTAGGAGTAGATATTTTATATGTGATTGAATTTACTTCAGCTTTTGCCCATTTAGCGCCACAGGAATTTGTGGATCAATATATTGTTGGGTTACATGCAAAATTTGCTGTTTCAGGCTTTGATTACACTTATGGACCTAAAGATATCGCTGATGTTGCTCATTTACCAGGATATGCTAAAGAGCGTTTTGAGATCACTACAGTGAGCAAAGAAGAGTTAGATGGTGCAAAAATCAGTTCTACGCGGATTCGTGAATTAATGGAACATGGAAAGATGGAAGAGGTTACTGAATTACTAGGTTATGTCTATGAGACGGATGGAACAGTTGTTCATGGGGATGCTAGAGGTCGTTTGTTAGGTTTCCCGACTGCCAATATCAAGGTGAAAAGTACGGTGCGTTTACCTCGAATCGGTGTCTATGCTGTGAAAATTCAAGTTGGAGACAACTGGTATCTTGGTATGGGGTCAATCGGGCATAATGATACGTTTGGTGATGGGCGTGATCTTACAGTGGAAGTGTATATATTAGATTTCCATCAAGACATTTATGGTGAACAAGTGACGGTTCGCTGGAATCATTATTTACGTGATCAAGTTAAATTTGATGGAGCTGAGGGCTTGATTGTACAACTTAAACAAGATGAACAAGATACGGCAGATTATTTTTCTGAGAAAAAGAATTAGTAGCGTAGTATTTTTTACGAGAATATTTTGATCCGCTCTGCCTTACCTTTGCTTTTTTAGTTAAAAGAACTGGATAAGCAGCTGAACTTTATGGCTGTTTATCCAGTTCTTTATTGTATTCAAAGCAGGCAAATGTTATTTCAGCGAAATTGGTACAAAAAATTAGTAGGCTTTTTAATATGCTCTGTAAAATGTAAGTAAGAATAGTTGATGAGTTTAAATAATTACTATGAAAGAGAGTCAAGATATAATCTTATGTTACTTGATAAAGAAATTGATAATGAAGATAAGCTAGCAGCAAATCAAGAAGTTTTTGAAGAATTATCATTAGACTATGTAGAAATCTTGTCCTAGAAAAATTTGTTGTCGATATTTGTAGGGGAATATTGTAAGTATTTTTTGTAAACCATAGAATCGGAAAAAGGAGGACGATCATATTTCTTAATGATTATCCTCCTTTTTTTAATACGAGTAGATATATTTTGCTACTATTCCGATACTGATTAAATGACTCACAGATGCATAGTTGCGTGGTACGGATGGGAAGAATACTTGCTATTTAGGTAGGGTTAAATCTTATAATTCCTCGACGTTCTTTTTTACAAAAGTAAATAACTCTCGGAGAAAATAGTTCTGATTATTTCTATCAAAAGCTACGACAATATCTTGCTCTTTACTATTGCCTTGTAAGTTTAGAATTTTAATATGATATCTACCTTCTAATGTTCCGTCATCCATTCTTGAATATAAAAAGGCCAATCCTTTACCAAGTGAAACCATAGAAAGACCTTCATCAAGATCGTTCACATAAAAATCCACTTTCAAATTAAATCCATTTTTAATCCCTTGACTGATTACATAATCAACAATGACAGGCGAATGTTGTCTTTCAAGCAAGATAAACGTTTCCTGACCTAAATCAGCAAAATCCAATTCTTTCTTATGACTCAATACATGATCAAAAGGTACTGCAATTTGTAAATAATTTTTCATGAATACCGTTTTTTCAACAGTCTGATCCGGTTGAAAATAAGTTGATAAATTAAAGACTAAATCATATTGATTAGTAGAAAGTCCATTAGCTAAATTCATGGGTGTATCTTGCTTCATTAAAAATTGAATATTGGGATGCTTGCGTTTAAAACACTCAAGTAGCTCATACATTCTACCCATATTGAAATTCTGTAAGTACCCAATTTTTAAAATTTGTACTGTTTTATCAGAATTTACATGCGAATCGAACATATGGGATAAATGATCAACTCGTTTTAAGACTTCACTGACTGCTGTTAAGAATTGTTCACCAGCATTTGATAATGTAAGTCCATGACTATGGCGAATAAATAATTCTACGCCTAATTCAGTTTCCAATTCTTGTATTCGTCGACTTAAGGTTGGTTGGGAAATATACAATTTTTCAGACGCTTTTGTAAAGCTACCCTCAGCAGCAACTGCAACAAAATAATTTAAGGTCGTTAACTTCATTGTAGCTCCATTTCAACTAAATATATTTAATAGTAGCTTTAGTATAAAGTTAACACATTTATTTAACAAGTTTTTGTTAAGGTTTGTTTATCAATGGTAATTGAAGATATGAAGCATACTCGCCACCAGTATGGAGAATGTGAGTCCCTTGATTATCTGGCGTGCAGCCTGGTGTACCAGGCATTACTGAACCAAGTTCATCTTTTGTACTGACGACCATGCGTAATGTTTCACCAGCTTTATACGATAGGCCAAGTGGACTTAATACGATATCCAGTTCAACAATTTCACCTTTTGATAGTTTTTGAACATGGTCAAAGTTATAAGCCGGGATTTCGTCTGTTGCGCGTTCGCTGTCAAGATGACGCATAGAAGCTCGAAGACGTCCCCAAGCACCTTTATAACGCAGGGCAGAGGCACCTTCTTGCGTGAAATCTTGAAGCGCAGCACCGTGATTTGGTACAACAAATTCACTTAAGATATTCCCAAATTTATCTAATTTTTGGATCCAAACAAAAACATCCATATCCTCGTAACCATCAACTTCCATGAATAATTTTGCTTTTGGATACCCTACGAAATCTGTATCTTTAGCGAAAGTCATTTGGAAAGAGCTGCGTCCTGGTAGACTGTCTGCAGCATATTTTACTGTTAAATCTTCTGATTCAGGCTTTTCTTGTAAAGTGCGGAATAGTCCATTCATGTAGTAGCGCTTGTTTTCACTAGCTAAAGGCGGAAAAGTTTCAGATGGGATATCTGTTTTATTGCCTCCTTGGAAATCAATAAGAGAATAGCGAACAGTTGGTGTATCTGTCCAGCTGTTGTCTTTTCCAAGTAAATAGTAATCAAAGAATTTGCGTAACTCTTCTGTATTCTTTTCATCATAATAATAGGGCCATTCTTGACGATCGTGGATGCGAAGCCATTTTTCTGATGAACCTAATGTGCGCCAAGAACGAAAGGTTCCCATCGTGTGTAACGTGTTTGAGTAGCTTGCGATAACAAAGGCAGGAACCGTAATTTTACTTGGATCAGCAATTTTATCTTGCCAAACTGTTGCGTTAGCCAAAGGATATGCTTTCATTTCTTTTACCAAGTCTTCACGCTTAGCACCTTTTGCACTGACATGATTCACTTGTAAACGATCAATGAAGTTTTCATCAGGAATCCCACCAATAAAAGCTAAATCACGGTAACCATCTGCGAGTCCTTCTGTTGGATTGATACAGGTTAAGTGAGGAGGCTGTTCAGCTGCGATATACCATTGTGAAAAAGCGAGATAAGACGTTCCTGTAAGTGCTGTTTTGCCATTGGACCAAGCTTGAGAAGCTAACCATTCGATTAAATCATACCCATCCTGTGCTTCTTGCGAACCAATCATTGTTGTATCACCTTCACTATGAGCGATGCCACGCATATCAGGATTACATACAGCATAGCCATGTGCACACCAATAATCAGGATCAGGGGCTTCAAATTTTGTTAAGCCTGAGTTCCAGTGATTGCCCATACCAAGCATATTGAAAAGATTTTTATACCGCGGGGCGGTTCCAGCACTTTTACCATAAGGACTCCACGCGATGAGAACAGGTACCTTTTCTGCAGTTACTGGTAAGTAGATATCTGTGTAAATTGTCACACCATCTCGTAATTTTACTGGGACATCTTTCAGCATTTTAATCGCATTGGTTAAGGGTTTAAAACCTTCAGCAATTTGTTGTCCTTTTTCTAAGATGATTTCTTTTGTTTCAAATGGGCTAAGCACGCCATGTTCGATACCATTATCAATATAGTCAAATGATGGGCTAAAGCACATTTTTTCTGTTATTTTTGTTGTCATTTATATTCCCTCCAATTTCATCATAAGATTGAGCTCTTAAGCATCTCAAATTATACAAGGCGTTATTTGGGAAGTAAAATTGTAATTTTGGATACTTGTTACAAAAAATATATGTGATATGCATAAAATGAATAACAGATTCTTTTGAAATAGTGTAGTTTGTTCTGAAATAAAACAGACTTAACGATTCAAAGATATCAATTTGCAATCAGGTCTTTTTAGATTGTGGTGTGCTTGGACAATCCAGAAAATGAAATCATTGGTCTTGGAAAAGGGATTGCCTATCAAAAGAAAATAGGAGAGACAATCGCAGATTCTCTAGTAAATAAAAAATTTGTTCTTCAAAGTCAAGAGTTATCTGGAAAGTTCTAACAAATTATTGCGAATAGTAAATTGAAATTAGGAAAGAAGCTAAGGGAAGGGATCGATATTTCATTAACGAATCACATTTAATGGTTGTGGAAGATGGACTAGGTGCTACTGATTAAACAGATGAAGCTGGTCATGTGATGGGTAATTATCGCATTGATGGTTATAAAAGAGGCCATTAATCATGATGTAAATCTTATTGGCACCATGCGGGGCTGTATTAATTTGATCTCTGCTGGGACGGGGAAAATGAAAAAAACGCTATGGCTTTGTCTATGTCGATTGTGACAATGAAGGCAAAGGGAGTTTGGTGCTTAAAAAGGAAAAATCGTTTGATTGGTATCAGCAAGTAATTGCATAAAATGGGGAAAACTACTATAGATAAGACTTGACATTAGGAATAATCCTTAACAAAAAACAAGATAGCTTGGTAAAAAAATTATTAAAATTTTTGTGATTTCTCGTTTAGTTACTACTGCTAGAACGTGGTGAAGATAACCCTTTCTTATTTTATTGCACAGAGTGAATGAAAATAGCTATGGTTAGTATACAGAATAGGGCATGTTAAGCAAACTGCAGCGAATCATTTGGTTAATAAATTTTTAATGTATGCGCAGAGACTCATTTTTATGAATCGTTACAAGAAAAATTTCTTGATTCAATTTAAAACATTTTATGGCTGAATATGGTAAGATAAGAGACGTCTTCTATAGAATAGTCTAAAAATTAGAAGTCGCCTAAATTGGAGGAATAAAAAATTGGAAAACAAAAATACAAATATTTCCGCTTACATACATATCCCGTTTTGTGAACATATCTGCTTTTACTGTGACTTTAATAAAGTTTTTTTAGAAGGTCAACCAGTCGATGAATATATCCAAAGTCTTTTGAAGGAGATTCGTCTGACCAAAGAGCAATACCCAAGCAAGACGACCGAAACAATTTACATAGGAGGTGGTACGCCAACTTCTTTATCTGCTAAACAGCTAGATGTATTGCTAAAAGGTGTCCGTGAATTACTACCGATTGATGCGGCAAATGAATTTACAATCGAAGCCAATCCAGGTGATTTAACGCAAGAAAAGTTACAGGTAATGAAAGAATATGGTGTAAATCGTTTATCTATGGGCGTTCAGACATTCGATAATCAATTGTTGAAAAAGATTGGACGTAAACATACGGCAGAAGATGTGTATGAAACAATGAAATTTTTGGAAAAAGAAGGTTTTCTAAATGTCAGTATCGATTTGATTTATGCCTTGCCAGGTCAGACCTTAGAAGGATTCAGAGATACATTAAAAAGAGCAATTGAACTCGATTTGCCTCATTATTCACTGTATTCTTTGATTTTGGAAAATAAAACGATGTTTATGAACTGGGTGCGCCAAGGGCGTCTGCAGTTACCCGATCAAGATGTGGAAGCTCAAATGTTTGAAGAAACAATCATTGCAATGGAAAAGGCCGGACGTCATCAATATGAGGTAAGTAATTTTGCCTTAAAGGGACAAGAAAGTCAGCATAATTTAGTGTATTGGAACAATGACCATTATTATGGATTTGGTGCTGGAGCTAGTGGTTATTTAGGACATACCCGCTATAAAAATCATGGTCCGATCCAGCATTATTTAAAACCATTGCGTGAAAACCAATTACCAACACTTGAAACTGAGATTCTGACTTTGAATAATCAAATGGAAGAAGAATTATTCTTAGGTTTACGTAAAAAGATGGGGGTTTCAAAAGGGCGATTCCAAGAAAAATTTGGTTTGACTTTAAATCAAGTATATCAAAAAACCATCGTAGAATTGATTCAAAAAGGCCTGCTTCTTGAAAGTGAAGAGTATATCCAATTAACTGAACAGGGACTGTTTGTTGGAAACGATGTTTTTGAAGCATTTTTGATCGATAAGGAAAAGTAACGATTCTAGGAACGAAATGAGCGTTGTAAGAGCTCTTTTTTCGTTCTTTTTTATTATTTTAGCACTCGGTGATAAAGAGTGCTAAAAAAGTGTGTTTTTCTCTTGACAATTTTAACTGAACTTGCTATATTAATAATTGTATTAGCACTTGAATATCATGAGTGCTAATGAAGGGTGGTAACTATGATAACGGAAAGACAAAAGAATATTTTGCGACTTATCATCCAAGAATACACGAATACAGGCAATCCTGTAGGGTCAAAGAAGCTGATGGAAGAAGGTATCCAGTCTAGTTCAGCAACAATTAGAAACGATATGAAGGCCTTGGAAGAGCATGGCTTACTGTTGAAGACACACTCGTCTTCCGGCAGAATTCCTTCAATGGATGGTTATCGCTATTATGTGGATCATTTACTAAGTCCGGCTGAAGTTGAGCGAGATGATTTAGAAATAATTCGCCATTCCTTTGGCAAAGAGTTTCATGAAATCAACGACATCATTGAACAATCAGCGAAAATTCTTTCTAATTTGACCAGCTACACTGCTTTTTCATTAGGTCCTGAGGTGAAAGAACGGCGACTAACAGGTTTTCGAATCGTGCCTTTAAATGACCGACAAATCATAGCGGTTATTGTGACAGACAAAGGAAATGTAGAAAGCCAAGTGTTTGCAATTCCAGCTTCCGTTTCCAGTCAAGATTTAGAAAAAATGACGCAAATCATTAATGACAAGCTTGTAGGGCAGCCTTTATTGACTGTTTATCATCGCTTGAGAACTGAGATTCCGATGATTTTACATCGTTATTTCCAAACACCAGACGGTATGATGAGTCTATTCGATGCCATGCTAGGTCATGCATTTGAAGAGAAATTGTTCGTCAGCGGCCGTATGAATGTGCTGGATTTTGGTGTGAAACAAGACATCGATCAATTAAAATCAGTGTATTCATTTATGCAAAATACAGATGCCATTACACATCTGTTAACGGCAGAAGCTGATTCACCGATTGCGATTCGGATCGGCTCTGAGATAGGTAATGAACTATTAGACAATATGAGCATGATTACTGCAACCTATGAGGTAACAGGACATGGCAAAGGAACGATTGCTTTACTAGGACCAACAAGTATGCCTTATTCAAAAATGTTCGGTTTAGTAGATGTATTTCGCCATGAGTTAGCTTCAAAACTTGGCGCTTATTATCGCTTTCTTGATGAATAAGTAAAAAGTTTAAATATAGAAATTTAACGATTCTACGAAATAGAGAAGGGAAGTTGCAAGAGTGAGCAAAACAGATGAGAATGAAGAATTACAGGATCAACAGACAGAAGAACAAGAAGAATTGTCAGAGGCAATTGATGCGTCAGGCGTTTCAGAAACAGAAATGACAGAGCTTGAAAATGCTAAAGCTGATTTTTCCGAAATGGAAGATAAGTTTTTAAGAGCTCGTGCAGAGATTGCAAATATGAGTAACCGTTTCAAGAATGAGCGTGAGTTACTGGTTCGTTATCGTTCACAAGACTTAGGTAAAAAATTATTACCTTCGATCGACAATTTAGAACGAGCGATGGCAATCGAAGTCGATGATGAACAAGGAACGAGCTTGAAAAAAGGGATCTCAATGGTTCTTGAAAGTTTACAAGCTGCACTGAAAGAAGAAGGCATCGAAGAAATCCCAACAATGGGCGAAGTATTTGATCCTAATTTACACCAGGCAGTTCAAACGATTCCTGCAAGTGACGAAACACCTGCGGATACGATCGTTGAAGTATTACAAAAAGGCTACAAATTACATGACCGCGTTTTACGAGCAAGCATGGTTGTTGTTGCACAGTAACAGCAAGGAATGTTTGCATAATATAAATTGAAAAAAATTAAAATAGAAGATAGGAGATCATTAATTATGAGTAAAATTATTGGTATTGACTTAGGAACAACAAACTCAGCAGTTGCAGTATTAGAAGGCGGAGAAGCAAAAATCATTGCGAATCCAGAAGGTAACCGTACAACCCCTTCAGTTGTTTCATTTAAAAATGGAGAAATCCAAGTTGGTGAAGTTGCAAAACGTCAAGCAGTAACAAACCCGCACACAATTGCGTCAATCAAACGTCATATGGGCGAAGCAGGCTTCAAAGTAGAAGCAGACGGCAAATCATATACACCACAAGAAATTTCTGCGATGATTTTACAATACTTAAAAGGCTTTGCAGAAGAATATCTAGGTGAAAAAGTTGATAAAGCAGTAATCACTGTTCCAGCTTACTTCAACGATGCACAACGTCAAGCAACAAAAGACGCTGGTAAAATCGCTGGTTTGGAAGTTGAACGTATTGTTAACGAACCAACGGCTGCAGCATTAGCTTATGGTTTAGATAAAACAGATAAAGACGAAAAAGTATTAGTATTTGACCTTGGTGGTGGTACATTTGACGTATCGATCCTTGAATTAGGTGATGGTGTATTCGATGTATTATCAACTGCCGGCGATAACGAACTAGGTGGAGATGACTTTGATAACAAAATCATCGACTACATGGTAGCGGAATTCAAAAAAGAAAACGGTGTTGATCTATCTAAAGACAAAATGGCTGTTCAACGTTTGAAAGATGCGGCTGAAAAAGCGAAAAAAGATTTATCTGGTGTGACTTCAACACAAATCAGCTTACCGTTTATCACAGCAGGAGACGCTGGTCCATTGCACTTAGAAATGAACTTAACTCGTGCGAAATTTGATGAATTAACTAGCGATTTAGTAGAACGTACAAAAACACCTGTACGTCAAGCTTTGAAAGATGCTGGTTTGAACCCATCTGAAATCGATGAAGTAATCTTAGTCGGTGGATCTACACGTATTCCAGCTGTTGTAGAAGCTGTCCGTAAAGAAACAAACAAAGAACCAAACAAATCTGTTAACCCGGATGAAGTAGTAGCAATGGGTGCTGCCATTCAAGGTGGCGTTATCACAGGTGATGTTAAAGATGTTGTATTATTAGACGTAACACCATTATCATTAGGTATCGAAACAATGGGTGGCGTATTTACTAAATTGATCGATCGTAATACAACGATCCCAACAAGTAAATCACAAGTCTTCTCAACTGCCGCTGATAATCAACCAGCCGTAGATATTCACGTATTACAAGGTGAACGTCCAATGTCAGCAGATAACAAAACATTAGGTCGTTTCCAATTAACAGATATTCCAGCTGCTCCTCGTGGTGTGCCTCAAATCGAAGTAAGTTTTGATATTGATAAAAATGGTATCGTAAACGTACGTGCGAAAGATTTAGGAACACAAAAAGAGCAAACAATCACAATCAAATCTTCATCAGGTTTGTCAGATGACGAAATCGAACGTATGGTGAAAGATGCTGAATCTAATGCTGAAGCAGATAAAGCACGTAAAGAAGAAGTTGACTTACGTAATGATGTAGATGCTTTATTATTCACTGTTGATAAAACATTGAAAGAATTAGAAGGCAAAGTTGACGCAGATGAAGTGAAAAAAGCCGAAGATGCTCGTGATGAGTTAAAAGCAGCTGTTGAAGCCAACGATATCGAACAAATGAAAGAAAAACGTGATTCATTAAACGAAATCGTTCAAAACTTAACTGTAAAACTTTATGAACAAGCAGCGCAACAACAGGCAGAAGAAAATCCAGAAGCTGCACAAGGTGGAGCTGATGATGTTGTAGATGCTGACTTTGAAGAAGTAGAAGGCGACGACAAATAATCCTTGATCATTAACAAGCTGGCAAAGACCAAAGTCATCGCTTTGGTCTTTGCCTATCTTTATTTGCAGGAAAAATTAAGTGAAGCGGTTTTTCTTTTAGCTAATATGTGGTATGATTACAACGATGTTTTTATACAAATAAGTTAGCGTCGATCCTTTTTAAGAATAAATGGAATAATAGTTGGAGGGGAACTAATGGCTACGAAAAGAGATTATTATGAAGTGCTGGGCCTTGCCAAAGGTGCTTCAGATGATGAAATAAAAAAAGCTTACCGTAAGCTTTCTAAGCAATATCACCCAGATATCAATAAAGAAGCAGATGCAGAAGACAAATTCAAAGAAGTATCTGAAGCCTATGAAGTCTTGAGCGATCCACAGAAAAAAGCAGCTTATGATCAATATGGTCATGCAGGTACTGATCCAAACTACGGCGGCGGTGCTGGTGGTTTCGGTGGCTTTGGCGGCGGCGGATTTTCAAGCAGCGGTTTTGGCGGCTTTGAAGATATTTTCGATTCATTCTTTGGTGGCGGCTCACGTAGTGTCGATCCGACGGCTCCAAGACAAGGGGCTGATTTACAGTATACGGTCAATCTGAAGTTTGAAGAAGCGATTTTTGGTGTTGAAAAAGAAATCAAGTACAATCGTGAAGATAACTGTGAAACTTGTGGCGGTAATGGAGCAAAACCTGGTACTCATCCAGAAACTTGCCACAAATGTCATGGCTCTGGTTCGATCAATGTGGAACGTCAAACACCACTTGGTCGTGTAATGAGTCGTCAAACCTGTGATGTTTGTCATGGTACAGGGAAAGAAATCAAAGAACCATGTCCAACTTGTCACGGTACAGGACATGAGAAGAAAGCGCATAAAGTCAAAGTCAATGTTCCCGCTGGAGTAGAAGACGGACAACAAATGCGTTTATCAAACCAAGGGGAAGCTGGTATGAACGGCGGACCATATGGTGATTTATATGTTGTGTTTAGTGTCGAAGAAAGTGATATCTTTGATCGCGAAGGTTCAGAGATTTATTATGATTTACCATTGAGTTTTGTTCAAGCAGCTCTTGGTGACGAAATCAAAGTACCAACTGTGCACGGGGATGTAAAATTAAAAATCCCAGCAGGTACACAAACAGAAACCAATTTCCGTTTACGCGGCAAAGGCGCACCACGCTTACGTGGCGGAGCCAATGGCGATCAGCACGTGAAAGTTAAAATCATTACACCGAAAAACTTGAATGATGAACAAAAAGAAGCATTACGCACATTTGCTAAAGCTGGCGGTCAAACTGTAAGTGAACAGCAAGAAGAAGGCTTCTTTGATAAGATGAAGGATGCTTTTGGCGGTAAGAAAAAGAAATAAATAGAAAGCTTCTCAGCATGTACTATTTAAGTCATGTTGAGAAGCTTTTTTGTATTAGGAGTTTTGATAGAGCTCTAATACAGTTTCGATACGTCGTTTTAATTCAGTTCTAACGTGTGGTGGAGTAAGGCATTCACATTGATTTCCAAAACCCAAGAGTAAGTTATAGCCAAATTCATCTTCCATAAATGGGAACTCAACGATCCATTTTTCAGGTTCGTCTGAAGGAGAAATGGTTAATTGCCCAAATTTATCTACTAGTTGATCTTTGATTTTATGTGTTACTTTCAGCGTAGTAAGCGTAAAGTCTTTCCCGTAAAACGGTTCTTTTCCTAAAGGTTTAGGATGAAAGTCTCTAGAAGCAAAGGGTGTCGGCAAGAGCTCTAGATCGATCATTCTAGAAATTTTAAATGTACGGAAATCGGCTTTTTCTGTACAAAAGGCTTGTAGATACCAGCTTATTTCTTTTAGAACAAGTCGATAAGGTTCAACGATTCTGGCCGTTTTTCTGCCTTGATTATCTTCATAATTAAACCGTAGTAAACGCGCTTGATCCATGCCGGATTTAACGATTTCTAAAGATGGCTGCAAGGTGTGATTGCTCGTCCAAGGTGTTAAATCGATTGCGATTTGGTTTGTTTTAAATTCGACTTCATCGAGAAAATTAGCTGGAACGAGTGTTTTTATTTTTTCAAAAGTTTGGTTTATTCGAAGGGGTGAAACATTATTCGATAAGCTTTCCAATGCAATCAACAGTGATGTAATATCGGTTGACGTGAAGAACTGTTTGTCCACTTTATAATTCTCCATGATTTGGATACCGCCATTTACACCAGGAGAAGAGGTTACTGGAATACCAGCTTCACTAAGAGAATTAATATCTCTGTATATGGTTCGTACGGACACTTCTAGCATTTCCGCTAGTTTAGAAGCACTTACTTGTTTCTTTTCTAATAATATCATCGTGATCGCTAGTAGTCGTTCTGTTTTCATGTGGCACCTTCTTTAGTTTACATAATGAGTCAGCTACCTTATTATAACCAAAAATTAGGTCATTTTGTGAAAAAAGATAATTTTTTTTGAGTTAATCAGATTGTTAGTCGAGCAGCTGATACTTATGAACGATTGACTTTAGTAATTTGGATTTATATAATGTTACTGTTGTTTAAAGAGACGAGTTGAATATTCGAGTTTTTTTGATAATGTTTTACAAAGATTTTAGTCTGTTCTGCGCAAGATTATCCAACGATGCTAGGCGTTATTTTATGTCTAAAAACTAGTTGAGAAAGGAAGTCTAATATGAATAAGTCTCTTTTTAGGCAAAACCATCCGCTAGTTATTTCCTGCTATTATCTAGTGATGCTATTGCTAGTAATGAGTTCAACGAATCCAGTGATCATTAGTTCTTCTTTTGTTGGAAGTTTGTTATTGCTGTTGCTTAATTTGAAAGGGAAATCGAAGAAATCAGTGCTATATCCTTTGATTTTTTGTCTGATTATTACGATAACAAACCCTTTATTTGTCCATCGAGGAGCAACGATTCTATTTTTTTTATTTAATAAACCGATTACCATGGAAGCCTTTGTATATGGTTTTTTTATGGGGATCATGATTGCTACGGTTATCTATTTGTTTCAAAATTTTCAGCTATCCGTTGAATCGGAGCAATTTTTTTATCTTTTTGGGAAACGATTTCCTAAGTCTGTCTTGATTTTAACATTGGTTTTTCGGTTCATACCATTGCTTGAGCATTTTTTTCAAGAGCTGAATCAAACGCAAAAAACAGTTCAACGAACACAAAACAAAAATTTTAAGGAACGTGCAGCCTATGGGTTTGATTTATTTGGAAATTTATTTTCTTGGTCATTGGAAAATGCCATGGATACGGCAGATTCAATGAAAGCCCGTGGCTACGGTATTGGGACTAGAAGCAGTCATTTAAGTTATAGCTGGAGAAAAACGGATACGCTCTGGTTGATACTAATCATCTTCTCTGGTAGTTTTTTTATTTTAGGATTGATGAATGGTCACTATCAATTCAATTTCTATCCATATCTCAATAATAGTTATCGACTAATCCAACAAAACCGGCCGTATTATATTTTTATAGGCGTTTTAGCATTTATACCGTTATTAAAACGATTAAAGGAGGTAATGGTATGGCGTATCTTGAAATCAAAAATTTAACTTTTCAATATGCTGGAAGTGACAGACCTGTTTTGAAAGAGGTATCATTATCTATCGAAAAAGGTGAGTTTGTTTTGATTTCTGGTGCAACTGGGAGTGGAAAATCAACCTTATTAAAACTACTTAAGCCTCAATTGACGCCAGCCGGCAAACAAACAGGCTCTATTTACTTAAATAATGAAGAGATAACCGCCCTTCCAGAACATTTTTCAGCTAGTAAAATCGGCTATGTCATGCAAAATCCTGAAAATCAAATTGTGACAGATGGCGTTTGGCCCGAATTAGCTTTTGGTTTAGAAAATATAGGAATCCCTACAGCTGAAATTAAGAGTCGAATTGCTGAAATGGCTAATTTTCTTGGTATTCAAGAACTACTGGAATTTAAAACCAGTGAATTATCTGGGGGACAAAAGCAGTTGTTGAATTTAGCTTCTGTTTTGGTAATGAAACCAGATATCTTGATTTTAGACGAACCCACAACTCAGCTTGATCCGATTGCCTCTCAAAACTTTGTCGATATATTAGTGCGACTAAATAGAGAAATGGGGGTAACCATTTTATTAGTAGAACACAGTGTGGAATCAGTTTTTGCATTAGTTGATAAGCTGATAATTTTGGACCATGGACAGCTGATTTTTGAAGATGCCCCAAGAGCCATTTCAACTGAAATCAAGAAGAATAGAAGTGATCTCGGCCGCTTTATAGTCAGTTTGCCCAGTGCGGTACAAATTTTCCTTGGAAGTGGGCTAAAGGATGAGTGTCCGGTCACAGTAATTGAAGGCAAACGTTTTTTGGCTCGGCATTTTTCAGCAGACATGGTTTTACAGGAGCAACAGACGTCACCTATCAAAAAGAAAACGACAATAAGTATCCAGTTAAAAAACTGCTGGTTTCGCTATGAAAAGAATAGTCGGGATATTTTAGCGGGTGTTGATTTTGAAGTTTATGAAGGAGAAATCTTTTCTTTAGTTGGAGGGAATGGAACGGGAAAAACAACATTATTGAAAACAATTGCTGGCATCTATGACTGTTACCGTGGCAAAATTTCGATTTTAAATCAATCAATCAAAAAAAATAAAGAAACAATCGGTTATTTACCACAAGAACCTCAGATGTTGTTTATTAAAGATTCAGTCTTAGAGGATTACAAGCACTATTTAGAGAGCAAAAAAATGAATGAAACAAAGCAAATGGAACGGATAAAAAGTGTCGTAACCTTGCTTGATCTAAATGAGGTTATGCAGCAGCACCCTCTTGATCTAAGCGGTGGTGAATGTCAAAGAGCTGCATTAGGGAAATTACTTTTGACTGATTTTAACATTTTATTATTAGATGAACCGACTAAAGGTGTCGATAATTATGGGAAAAAGCAGTTGATCAAAATAGTAAAAGAATTATCTAAACAAGGCAAAACAATCTTAGTAGTGACCCATGATCTGGATTTTGCTGCAGAATTATCTGATCGTTGCGGGTTATTTTTCCAAAATAAGGTATTGACTACAGCCAAACCAAAAATTTTTTTTAGTCATCATACATTTTATACAACAGCAGCCAGTCGCATATCGCGAGATAATTTTCATGCTTTAGTTACGACAGAGCAAGTAATTGAAGCCTGTCAAGCTGTAAAAGGAGTAGTATGATGAATAATAGAGCTGTTAATCGCGTATTGATCAAATCATTGTGCATCCTCTTTTTGTTTATTGTCGGAGCGGTGCTGCTTCAAGCGAGTCAATACCAGATAATATCTATGCTGTTAGTGATTGCCGCTTGTTTTCCAATTTATTATCGTTATGAAAGAAAACAGATTAATATAAAAGAGCTAGTTTTGATTGCGGTATTAACGGCTGTTGCTGTGTTAGGTAGATTTTTGTTTTATATGATTCCAGCCATCACTCCAATGACAGCAATCATCATAATTTCAGGCATTTGCTTAGGGGCTGAAGTTGGGTTTTTAGTCGGGTCGCTATCAGCTGTTACATCAAATATATTATTTGGACAAGGCCCGTGGACACCTTTTCAAATGTTTTCTTGGGGCATGATTGGTCTGGTAGCTGGATTGCCTTGGTTGCAGAAAAGGCTTAAAAAAAGTTATTGGTTTTTAGCACTCTATGGGATATTAGCCGGTTTTTTCTTTTCCTTTTTTATGGATCTATGGACGGTCTTTTCAATTGATCGGTCTTTTTCTTGGCAAAGATATCTAGCATTATTATTAAGTGCTGTACCCTATACAATGTCTTATTGTTTTTCAAATGCCTTTTTCTCATGCTTCCTGTTTCGAACCATACAAACAAAGCTTCAACGAATTTTAGTCAAATATGATATAAAATAATTAAAATAAAGGTGGAACTAAAAATGAAAAAAATTATAAATGCAGCGATGATCATGATGATGATCTTCATACTTGGTGCTTGTGGTCAAGCAACGGATAAAAAAGATACAACGAAAGCAAGTGAAAACGCACTTAGTATTACGATCGTCTTGAAAGAAGATGGCAAAGAGTTTGATAAAAAAGAATTGAACATTAAAAAAGACGAGTCACTTCAAACGGTTATGGAAACAAATTATAAAGTAGAAATGTCGAAAGATTTTATTAGTGGAATTGATGGTCGTGTGCAAGATGAAAAATCTAGTAAATACTGGATGTACGATGTTAATGGGAAACAACCCGATGTAGGAGCCGTTGAATATTTTCTAAAAGATGGTGATACAGTTACTTGGACATTGAATAAATTATAGAATAAATCAGCTTCTGAAAAACATTTAACAAACCCTGACAATCAGTTGTCAGGGTTTGTTTGTTAGAATGAACTTGTCAGTCAGATAAGTGAAAAATAAAGGAGCAAAAAATTTATGACAACAGCAGAAGCGTTTAAAAAAATAATGAATGAACAAACAGAAATCGCCTTAGCAACAAGTGTTGAGGGAATACCCAATGTCCGAATCGTCAATTTCTTTTATGATGAAACGAAAAAATGTTTATTTTTCTCGACTTTTCAAGGAAATGAAAAAATCGCTGAGTTCCAAAAAAATCCCAATGTCGCCTTTACAACGATTCCAAGTGAACAAACAAATCATGTCCGGGTGCATGAGGCACAAGTAACAAAGAGTGAGCTGACTGTTTATGATGTAGCCCAACAATGGATTCAAAAAATCCCTAGCTATGAAGAAAACATCAAACAGGCAGGTAAAATGCTAGAATTATACGAAATTCATTTTACCAAAGCAATTGTGATTTTAGGAATGGATAGTAGAGAAACCATTGTATTGTAAGACTGGAAGGGAGAGAATAATATGAATTATTGGATCGGGGTTGCTTCTAAAGATCACGTAGCGCTAGGTGTAGCAGGAGGCTTCTGCCAATTATGTCATGGTAAATCAGCACCGTTGAATAAAATGAAAGCAGGCGATTGGTTGATTTACTATGCACCGAAGCAGAGTTTGAAAATCAAAGAACCGTGTCAGGAGTTTATTGCACTGGGACAAGTGTTACCTGGGGAAACGTATTCGTTTGAAATGGCTCCAGGCTTTGTTCCCTTTAGAAAAAATATTGACTTCTTAAAAAAGATTCAACCAGTGCCATTACAAGCAGTTGCTCAGTTTCGACTATGGCAGGAATATCGATCACGATTGAGATTTGGCCATTTTCAAATTCCGGAAGAGCTATTTGATTTTATCGTTTCTGGAATGAAAAGAGCGTAATAAATAAAAAATCAGGACAGAAAAGCATTCTTCTCGTCCTGATTTTTTAATCTTCCATTTCGAATAATTACTCGTAGCGTAATGCTTCAATTGGATCAAGTTTCGCAGCTTTTCTGGCTGGATAAACACCAAAGAAAATCCCGATAGCACTTGAAAAGACTAAGACGGCTACAATGGATGTCAACGTAAACTGTGCCGTGATATCTAAAGCACTGGCAACTGTAACGGCCAAGATTGCGCCTAACGTCAGACCGATCAATCCGCCAATCAAACATAAAATCACTGATTCCGTTAAAAATTGGAATAGAATATTACTGTCGGTTGCACCTAAGGCTTTTCTAGTTCCAATTTCTCTTGTTCGCTCGGTTACTGAAACGAGCATGATATTCATTACACCGATGCCACCTACAAGTAAGGCGATTGCTGCAACAGCTGCAATAAAGTTAATAAATAACCCTAAAACATTATTGACTTGATCAAGTGCTTGTAAAAAGTTGGTTGCAGTATAGACTTTGTCACCGACTGCATTGTGACGGACTGAAAGAATGTTTACGATTTGTTTCGACACCGCATCGATATCATCTTTTGATTTAGCAATAACCGTCAAACTAGTGATTTTAGTTGCGTCAGGATTTAAGTTATTAGCTGTTGTTAGAGGGATTGAAATATACCCCATCATTTCTTCTTCATCAAATGAGCCGACCATTTTTTCTACAGTACTTTTGGTTACACCAATGATTCGGGGGCTAATTTGTCCTTTTTGCCCACGTAAGTTGATTTTTTCGCCAACTACATTTTCTCGTCCATTGAAAAAATAGCGGGCGGTATCAGCACTGATCACAGCGACTTTACTGCCTTCTGAATATTCAGTGGTATTGAAATAACGACCATAGATAATCTCTTTATCCATTGTTTGATTCGTATATTGTAAGTCAGGAGTCCCAGCCATGATCAAGGTGGCTTTTGATTTGTCATTTTCTGCCCCGACTGCTTGAATTGATACGGCAGGAGAAACATGATCGATTTGTGGAATTCCATCTTTTAACGCCTTGATATCTTTACTCGTGATTTTTTGACTCTCTGTGGCATCGCGATTAGTGGAAACAGAAATCGTAGAAGCACCCAAATCGCTGAAGGTGCCAGTGATCTGACTCGTTGCGCCATTGCCAACAGCTAAAATCGCAATAACCGCTGCAATCCCGATGATAATCCCCAGCATAGTCAAAAACGAGCGCATTTTATTTGCTAAAATACTATCGATCGCCATTTTGAAACTTTCAATAATTCCCATAGGAACGGCTCCTTTCTATAGTGTTTTTCGCTCAAGCACAGGCTGATCATCAATGATTTCACCATCTCGAAAAGACACGATTCGTTTTGTGTATTGTGCTACATCTGGTTCATGAGTGACCATGACTACGGTTGTCCCAGCGTCGTTTAGATCCTGAAAGATTTTCATGATTTCCAGTGTTGTTTTTGAGTCTAAATTTCCTGTAGGTTCATCAGCCATTAAAACTGCTGGATCATTGACGATCGCCCGGGCAATTGCTACGCGTTGTTTTTGCCCGCCTGAGATGGCATTGGGTCTATGTGATACTCGATCGGCTAAACCAACTTTTCTTAATGCTTCTAAAGCGCGTTCTTTTCGTTCTTTTGCCGAAATACCAGAGTAAACCATGGGAAGGGCGACATTATCTAAAAGAGACATGCGCGGCATCAAATTGAAGGATTGGAAGACAAAGCCGATTTCTTTGTTGCGAACATGTGCACTTTCATTACTTGTTAAATTGGATACATCTTGTCCATTCAAATGATAGGTTCCTTCATCAAAACGATCCAATAAACCAAGGATGTTCATCATGGTTGACTTTCCTGATCCACTTGGGCCCATAATTGAAGTGAATTCTCCTTCTGCGATATGAAGAGAAACATGCTTTAAGGCTGCTAATGCTTCACCGCCAGTCCGATAGATTTTTACGACATCTTTTAAATCGATCAATTATTTCACCTTCTATTCTTTGGTTACTGCAACGTTGTTTTTTATATCAGAGCTTGGAGAAAGAATCACTGTCGCATTTTCACTTAAGCCACTTTTTACTTCAATCAATTTATCTGACTGAATGCCAATTGCAATTTTTGTTTCTTTGGCAATCCCCTTGTTGACAACATAAACAATCGGTTCATTTTTATCGTTATAGGTTAGCGCTTCAATTGGTAAGGCCAGAACATTTTCAACAGTATTTGTTTTGATCTCAACATCGACATCAAAACCAGCAAAAAGATTTTCTGGTGCGTGATCAAAGGTTACGATTGCGGCTAAACTTGCTGTTGTGCCAGTTGTTGATTGAGTACTTTGTGCGACTGGATCTTTTTCAGCTACTTTTCCAAGGAAGGTTTGATTACCACTTGTAATTTCAGCTTGTTGATCAACTTTAACGGCAGATGCTTCAGAATTAGATAATTCTAGTTGGACTTTCAAGGTGGAAAGATCATCTAATTGAATCGATGGTTTTCCTTGTTGAGCATTTGTGTCGGCTTGCTTGGCTTTGATATTGACTTGAGTCACTGTAGCATCGAAACCAGCCACTAATTGTAAACCATTATCGTACGTTGCTAAAACTTTATCTTTTGTTACCTTGTCGCCAATCTTAACGGACACATCAACCACATTTCCAGTACCCATAAGCGATTGGGTTTGATTTGGAATCAAAGTACCGGTTGTCGAAAGTTTTTCGACGATCGTTTCTTTTTTGACTTCACCTGTTCGAACAGTGACAGCCTCGGATGTTCTTGAATTCCCTCGAACAAATAAGAAAATAACAATCGCAATCACTAACACGGCAAGAATCCCGAAAATAGTTTTCTTTTTCATAGATTTCAGCTCTTTTCTACTTATTTTTATGACATAGTGTCATTTATGTAAGTTTACTCTCTTTTTCATGAAAAGTCTAAGATTTATTTCAATTTTTAAATGATTACTAAATAAACGGAAGTTTGGGTTCTTTTTGATTAGTCATTTGAATTCTATTTTGTTTCTTGCGTTATAATAAAGGAAAAGAATGTTTAGGAGGGTTTGGTTCAATGAAAAAATTTGTCTATGCAATCAGTGATATCCATGGAGAATATGAATTGTTTAAAGAGTTGATTCAATACTATGATCCGACGATGCATCAATTGGTATTGATTGGTGATCTAAATGATCGTGGACCTAAAACCAAAGAGAGCTTTTTGCTTGGAAAAAAATTAGTCGAGAAATATGATGGAATTTACCTAAGAGGAAATCATGAAGAGTATTTTTTGCAGTTTTTAAACAGTCCAGAAGATTGGTTTACTAGCTATGTGCGTAATGGCGGTAAAGAAACTATGGAAAGTTTACTCCATAAGGGAGCGACAGAAGAATATTCTCCTACAGAAATCGCAATGATGATCCGTAGTCGTTATAAAGAGTTGATTGAATTTTTAATGAAACGTCCATTATATTTTGAATGGAACAACTATATCTTTGTCCATGCGGGTGTCGACTTAACTCAAAAGGATTGGCACGAAACCAGTCCTCATGATTTTATCTGGATTAGAGAGGCCTTTCATACAGGGCAGAATAAGACGGGGAAAACGATTGTCTTCGGTCATACGATTACGCCGATGCTTCATGGTGACATGGAAACGACTGATTTATGGTGTTCGGATCATAAAATTGGGATCGATGGCGGTGCCGTTTTTGGCGGTTCTGTTCACGGGGTGATTTTTGATTCCAAGGGGATCGTCCAGGATATTGAATATCAAAATTTAAAAGGACCCTGGCAACCAGATTTTTAGGAAAGCTGTCTTTTATTTTTGAAAGGATCGCTAAACTCTTTTTTAAGCTTTGTCCTCTTTCTATATTTCAAGTGGAAAATATGCTAGAATGAAACAGTATGTTAATGAAAAGAGGTATGTAAATATGGCAGAAACTTATAACCAAGACGTAGTTGATTTACTTCAGAAAGAATTGACAGAATATCGTTCAAAACAACTAACGACAGTGCTGACTTTATTGAGTGAAGGCAACACTGTTCCTTTTATTGCTCGCTACCGTAAAGAAATGACTGGTAGCTTAGACGAAGTTCAAATCCGTGAAATCGAAGAACGGTATACTTACTTAGGTAATTTGGAAAAACGTAAAGAAGAAGTCTTACGCTTAATCGAAGAACAGGGCAAACTGACAGAAGCGCTAGCCAAGTCTATTCAAAAAGCGACAAAAATGCAGCAAGTAGAAGATTTGTATCGCCCTTATAAACAAAAACGCCGAACTAAAGCGACGATCGCCAAAGAAAAAGGGCTAGAACCTTTGGCAGAATGGCTGTTGAGTTTCCCAGCCCAAGCAGATGTTATGGCAGAAGCTGAAACATTCGTAGATGTGGAAAAAGAAGTTGATTCTGCTGAAACAGCTTTACTTGGAGCACATGAAATCATCGCTGAACGAGTGAGTGATGAACCTAAGTTCCGAACGTGGATTCGTGATTTTACCTTTAAACATGGGCAATATGTCAGCACGGTCAAAGACAAGGAAAAAGATGAAAAATCAGTGTATGAAATGTACTATGATTTTTCAGAACCTCTGAGCAAAATGGTCTCCCATAGAGTGTTAGCGACAAATCGTGGAGAAAAAGAAGATATCCTAAAAGTGACACTGCTAGTTGAAGAAGATAAAATTGCTGCATATTTAGACCGTCAATTGATCGGCAACAACAAGCAGTCATCAACCGCTAGCTATGTTGAAACAGCTTATTTGGACAGCTACAAACGATTTATTGGTCCTGCAATCGAGCGGGAGATCCGCAACGAACTCACTGAAAAAGCAGACGAACAAGCAATTAACATTTTTGGTGAAAACCTTCGTAATTTGTTATTACAGCCGCCATTGAAAGGCAAAGTTGTGTTAGGTTTTGACCCGGCTTACCGTACGGGGTGTAAATTGGCAATCGTCGACGCAACCGGAAAAGTCTTAGCGATCCAAGTGATTTATCCGCATAAACCTGCTTCTGGGGAAAAAAGAGCGGCCGCAGGACCTGCGTTTAACAAGTTGATTGAAGAGCATCAGGTTGAAATGGTGGCAATTGGTAATGGAACAGCTAGCCGTGAATCAGAATTATTTGTGGCGGAACAATTAAAACAAATCAAAAGAGATGTTTTTTATGTAATTGTTAATGAAGCAGGAGCCTCTGTTTATTCTGCCAGTGATGTAGCTAGAACTGAATTTCCAGACTTGCAAGTAGAAGAAAGAAGTGCAGTCAGCATTGCACGCCGTTTGCAAGATCCTTTAGCTGAATTGGTAAAAATCGATCCGAAAGCAGTCGGTGTGGGACAATACCAACATGATGTTTCACAAAAACGTTTAGCAGAACAATTGGACTTTGTTGTAGAAACCGCTGTTAACCAAGTCGGTGTTAATGTGAATACAGCCAGCCCGCAACTGTTACAACATATTTCAGGTTTAAATAAAACAACAGCTCAAAATTTAATGGCCTACCGCGATGAAAATGGTGCCTTCACTGCTAGAAATCAAGTGAAAAAAGTTCCTCGCTTAGGACCAAAAGCGTATGAACAAGCCATTGGTTTCTTACGAATTCCAAATGGAAAAAATATTTTGGATAATACAGGTATCCATCCAGAAAGTTATGATGTTGCCAAAGCCATTTTAGAACAAGCCAATGTAAAATTAGCAGAACTGGGCACACCAGATGCGGCGCAACGGATTAAAGGACTAGCATTGACACAATTAGAAACAGATTTGGCAGTTGGAAGTGAAACGTTAAAAGATATTATCGCAGCGTTAGTTCAACCAGGTAGAGATATGCGTGATGAAATGCCTGCACCTCTTTTAAGAAAAGATGTGTTATCAATGGAAGACTTAAAATCTGGGATGGAGCTACAAGGAACAGTCCGTAACGTGATTGATTTCGGTGCATTCGTTGATATCGGTGTCAAGCAAGATGGTTTAGTGCATATTTCAAAACTCAGCTCAAAATTTGTGAAACATCCTACTGATATCGTAGCAGTAGGAGACGTTGTGACCGTTTGGGTGGAAGATGTTGATACGAAGAAAGGGCGCATCAGTTTAACGATGCTGCCGCAAGCTGAAAGGAAAGAATAGTCTTGAGTCCTTTTTCTAAAGAAGGAAAACCAATAAAGCAAGAATTAACGGATGACCAGCTACAAACAATGGTGGAAGACATTTCACTGACTTTTTTTGCAAAGAGATTTCGACACAAAGCATTCTTCAATCGGCGCCTAAAAACAACTGGAGGACGCTACCATTTAGGTTCTCATAATATTGATTTTAATCCCAAAGTATCTGAGTTATATGGTGAAAAAGAATTAATCAATGTAATTAAACATGAGCTGTGTCACTATCATCTTCATCTAGAAGATAAAGGCTATCAGCATAAAGATGCGGAATTTAAATCCTTGTTGAAGCAAACAGGAGGCAGCCGCTATGTTCGGCCTTTAGTGGAACAAAAGCCTCAGTCGTATCATCAATATCAATGCGAAAAATGCCAAACCTTGATTTTGCGAAAACGTAGAATTAATACACAACGTTATGTTTGCGGAAAATGTCACGGAAAGTTAGTGGAATGTGCCCCCGGTAAGTAATAGGGTCAGAAATGAGTTTGTAAAAAGAGTCTGCAAAAAGTAGTCGGCGTGAATAATTTCTGATTTAAGTATATTTTCAGAAGTAAAATACGGGACAAGACCTAAAAAGTTTTGTCCCGTATTCATGTATTAAAGATCGAAGTAATTAATGTAAAAGAAAAGAGGAATAGGATGATTCAGGATTGGAACACAGTTATCGAGTTTTTAGCTGCAAAGGAGCAAATAGATGGAACCTATGATTTAGCTATATTAGCTGGCAACAGCCTTCCGTATCTAGCTGATGAATTGATCCGTTTGTACGAACAAGGTGTAGTATCGCAATTTATGTTAGTGGGTGGTATCGGTCACGCTACGGTATTTTTACAAAGAAACTTCAAAAAGATGGGCGTCGATGTCCATTATAAGAGTGAAACTGACATGTATCTGGACTATTTTAAATTAAAGTATGGTTTGGACAAAGAACGCTTCATCACTGAGAATACGTCAACAAATTCTGGTGAAAATGCACGATTCTCACTAAAAGTAGTTGAAGCAGCGGGCCTAGCGCCTAAAAAGGTGTTATTATTAGAAGACCCAATATTGCAAAGAAGAATCAAAGCAACTTTTGAAAAGGAATGGCAAGAAACAGATACCGTTTTTACAAATTATGTACCAAGGATCCCTTTTGTTAAAGCTGTTGGTGAATCGGTTTTATTTGAAAATAGTCAACTGAATGGATTGTGGGATAAAGAGTATTTTCTCTCTTTAGTGTTAGGTGAAATTCCACGCCTTAGAGATGATAAAAATGGTTATGGTCCTAATGGAAGCAATTATATTGGTACCGTGAATATTCCAGAATCTGTAGAGCAGTCTTATGAAAAGCTATCTCAATTATATGAGTATCAGCAAAAGCGCTGAACAAGACGGAGTGCTTGCTATGAAAAAATGAAATATTGACAAAAATAACAGCGTATTTTATGATAGATTGAGTGGTATTTTTCACTGAAATGCGGTCATGGCGGAATGGCAGACGCGCCAGCTTGAGGGGCTGGTGGGGGCAACCCCGTGGAAGTTCGAGTCTTCTTGGCCGCATAATTCAACCCTAAACCTTGGTATCTATAGGTTTAGGTTTTTTTGTTTATAAAAGTTCTGATACAGGAGAATGAGTCATTTTCTCTTATTTAATGTCCAAACTTTTACTGATATAATTATATTATTAAACAAAGGAGCAAAAAGAATGAATCAAGTAGAGTTTTACATAAAAAAATTTAAAAATGAACATCCAGAATACACGAATAAAGATATTCAAGCGTTTGCATTTGGTGGAGGAGAGGCAATGGCTAGCGAACTCGCTAGGCTTGTTGTTATGGGAGAGAAGTGTGGAACGACCAGCTTATATCAATTATATAAGTTAGAAAATGTAGAGATTCCCGAAGTCGATGATATGAGTGTTGTTTTAGATGGTCGTGGAAATCCGACATCAATTATTAAAAATACAGTTGTAGAAGTATTAAAATTTAAAGATATCACAGAACATCATGCTCGAACTGAGGGAGAAGGGGATAAAACATTAGACTACTGGCGCAATGCACACATCACTTTTTTTACAGAGGCGTACAAAGGCAGACAGGATATTAAATTTGATTGGGAGTCTCTAGTAGTATTTGAAACATTTAAAGTTATATATGAATAATGGTTTAAATTAACAAAAAAGTGAGATAAAAAATAGAGGCTAACAATTGGTATATTGAAATAATGGCGATCATTTAGTCATAAAATTGAAAGGAGATTATGGTGAGTAAAAATATCGTTAATCCAACCAGAAAAATTTTCCCGATAGTTTTAGGTACAATATTGTAGTTGGATGTCATTCAGCTAACGAACCAGAAAATAAAAGTAGTTCAAAAAATAGCGAAGTAACTGAAGAAAGTGTCTATAATATATTTTCTACTATGTCTAATTTAGGAGAAGGGACATTTAATATCTCAAGTGAGCAAGGAAATTCAGCGAATAATACTGAGGTTGTGATTAGGTATAATAAGAATAACAAAACAACTCCCCTAAAGGTTGAAACTAAAGGAATAAACGGTGAGATGACTTCATATATCTACGCGGACGGACAATTGATCGATCAACTAGATTTAACTGATTCTACAGAAATAATCGGTTTACAAAAAGTCCCTAGTGCAGTCACAGAAGGAATTCATGAACTTGAATTAGTCCAATATCAAGATGATAGCCGCCAAAATGGGATTCCTACCTTTAAAAAACAACATTACACAGTGGCTACAAAATGAACTGAAGAGAAACGATGAGAATATAAAATATCGAACAAAAATTGACACAGCTTTATGAGGTGTCTTTTTTTATAGAGAAGTAATCGAGTGAAACAAGCTCATTTTTTTAAGGCTTTTTATTTTGTATTCTTTTGCGTAGGGATCATTTACAAAACAAAATAAAGCGCTATAATGATTGTAAGCGTTTTATGACGTTTTTAGTTTTATTCTAATTTAAGAGTGGAGGAATTATGTATGAGATTAGCAGGAAAAATCGCATTAATTACTGGTGCTTCAATGGGGATGGGCAAAGAACATGCCTCTTTATTTATCAAAGAAGGTGCAACGGTATATATTGCTGATATCAATGATGCCAAAGGGCAGGAGACAGCAGATGATCTGGGAGACAAAGCTCACTTTATCCATTTAGACGTGACCAATGAGGACCAATGGCAAGCGGCGATTGAACAAATTGCTAAGGAAAGTGGAAGCTTGGATGTATTGGTCAATAATGCAGGGATCAGTATGTTTAATAGTCTAATTAATACTAGCCAGGAAGAGTTTATGAAAACCATCGAAATTAATCAGCTATCTGTTTTCTTAGGAATGAAAGCCTCGGTGCCATTGATGGAAAAAAGTGATGCAGCCTCAATTATCAATATTTCTTCGATTGAAGGATTTGAAGGAAGTATTGGTGGCTATGGCTATGTCAGTTCCAAATTTGCAGTCAGAGGTTTGACTAAGTGTGCTGCTTTAGAATTTGCCGATAAAAATATACGTGTGAATTCAGTACATCCAGGTGGTGTTGTTACACCGATGGTAACAGAGGCAACAGGTGAACAAAAAGCTGCGATTGAACAATTCCAACAAACGATCCCAATGAAACGAATGGCAGAGCCAAAGGAAATTTCAAAATTAGTTTTATTTTTAGCGTCTGATGATTCATCGTATTCGACAGGAAGTGAATTTATTGCTGATGGGGGGATTTTAGCGTAATGTTTTGTTTATCAATTTGATTGAATTCAATGGCGATAAATCAAACACCCATTAAAGTTGGCGCGCTTGCCTAATAATATGAAAATGAAAGTGATCGACTTACATGCTATTTCCGTCATACTAGAGATGACCGAAGTGTTTGTAGGTCGATCATTTAATGTATGATCGTTACTTTTTTTCTTAGCCATTTAAATTTATCTAAAGCCGAGGAGGATACATGCGTTTTAGATACGCTTTTTGCTTGTATCTTATATAATAGGAAAAAAGATACTTTAAGGGGTGGGCATATGGTCATTAAGAGAGCTTGGTGGAAAGAGGCAGTTGGTTATCAGATCTATCCAGCTAGTTTCATGGATACAAATAGCGATGGCATTGGAGATATCAATGGTATCCGCTCAAAACTTCATTATCTCAAAGAGCTAGGGATCGGTTTCATCTGGATCACGCCAATTTATGAGTCGCCTAATGTTGATAATGGGTACGATATCAGTGACTATCAAAACATCTTAGCAACGTTTGGAACGATGGAAGAATTTGATTTACTATTGAAAGAAGCGCATGAGTATGGCATTAAAATAATTATGGATTTAGTGATCAATCATACATCAAATCAGCATCCTTGGTTTATTGAATCTAGGTCATCTGTAAAAGACGATTTTAGAGACTACTATATTTGGGCAGATGGTTCGATCGATGGACCGCCCAATGACTGGGTATCTATTTTTGGTGGCTCTGCTTGGGAATACGATGAATTGACGGATCAATATTATCTTCATGTTTTTGCCAAGGAGCAGCCAGATCTAAATTGGGAAAATCCGCAGGTAAAGCGGGCACTTTTTTCAATGATCGATTGGTGGCTTGATAAAGGAATCGATGGTTTTCGTGTGGATGCTATTTCTCATATAAAAAAAGCACCGTTAGAAACTTCCTCAATCAATGATCCGTTTGCTTCATTTAAAAATGTTCCAGGAATTGAGGCTCATTTGGAAGAGTTGAGGGATATCTTTAAAAAGCGGGATATTTTGACTGTTGGCGAAGCCAATGGTGTCAGTGCAGCTGAAGCAGATCAGTGGGTTGGAGAAACAGAAGGCTATTTCAATATGTTGTTTGAGTTTGACCATATTGCTTTGTGGAATAAGGGCGAGCAAGAAGGGTTCGATGTTGTTCAATTTAAACAGGCAATCACTATATGGCAGGAGGCTTTAGCAGAAGGCAAAGGCTGGAATGCTCTTTATATGGAGAATCACGACCTGCCTCGTTCAGTCTCTAGTTTTGGTAGTGAAGAGATCGTTTTTTGGCAAGCATCTGCTAAGGCTTTGGCGTTAACATTTCTCTTATTGCAAGGTACTCCTTTTATCTATCAGGGACAAGAGATTGGGATGACCAATATGCCATTTGCCTCGATTGCTGAGATTGATGCAGTGGATACTAAAAATTTTTACTATGAAATGCTTAATACTGGACTTGCCCCGGAAAAAGCGATGGATGTGATTCGCCGAACAGCTAGAGATAATTCAAGAACACCGATGCAGTGGACCGCAGAAGAATATGCTGGTTTTTCAAGAAAGAAACCTTGGATGGTGATTAATCCTAATAAAAGGAGAATCAATGTGCTAGATGAACTAGCTGATCCAGACTCTGTGTTGAACTTCTACAAAGCGGTTATTCAATTGAGAAATGAAAATGAGGCATTGATTTATGGGAGCTATAAGCTATACTTACCTGAGCATCCTCAGTTATTTGTATATGGACGGCGTTTAGGCGAAAAACGATTTGTCATTATCATCAACCTATCAAAAGAGTTTGCTTCTGCAGATTTACCAGAAAATGTTCAGATCGAGGACTGGGACTTAAAAGTTTGTAATCTGAATAATCATGTTATCCACCAACACACGATTTTTGCTCCCTATGAGGCTAGAGTCTATCAGTACAAAAATAAATAATACAGGCAGTATGAGGGCGTGATAAACAGTCATCGTGGGCGGTTCCCGCGGATGTTTGTCACAGCTCTCTTGTTTTAGTCCAGCAGGTACGCACCTATAAAATAAGAATAGTAAGAATTTTTTGTTTTTTTTCGGAAATTGCCAACTTTTCATTGCTTTTTTTTTCTAGGTGGCGTAACTTTAAAGATATAAATTTTGAAAATGAGGGATACAGTATGAGAAATTTTGAGAAATCTAGCAAGCTTGATGGTGTAAGTTATGACGTGCGCGGCCCAGTCTTAGAAGAAGCCGACAGAATGCATGAAGAAGGCATTCGTATTTTGAAACTTAATACTGGCAATCCCGCTCCCTTTGGTTTTGATGCCCCGAATGAAGTTGTTCGCGATATGATCATGAATGTTCGTAATTCAGAAGGTTATTCTGATTCAAAAGGTATTTTTTCAGCTCGAAAAGCAATTGAACAATACTGCCAAGTCAAAGGCTTTCCTAATGTGACGATCAATGATATTTACACTGGTAATGGCGTCAGTGAACTGATTTCAATGTGCATGCAAGGATTATTGAATAATGGTGATGAAGTTTTAGTACCAATGCCGGATTATCCATTATGGACAGCCTCAATTTCATTGGCTGGTGGAAATCCTGTTCATTATATTTGTGATGAACAAGCAGAATGGTATCCAGACATTGATGATATCAAAGCGAAAGTAACAACGAATACAAAAGCGATTGTATTGATCAATCCGAATAATCCGACAGGAGCGTTGTATCCAAAGGAAATTCTTGAACAGATCGTTGAAATAGCAAGACAAAACGATTTGATCATCTTCTCTGATGAAATCTATGATCGTCTGGTTATGGACGGATTAACCCATATTCCAATTGCCACTCTGGCACCAGATTTGTTTGTTGTCACTTTAAACGGATTATCTAAATCACATAGAGTTGCAGGATTCCGTTGCGGTTGGATGGTGCTTAGTGGAAACAAAAAACATGTGAAAGGCTACATTGAAGGATTGAATATGCTGGCATCCATGCGTTTATGTTCAAACGTCTTATCACAACAAATTATCCAAACAGCTTTAGGCGGTTATCAAAGTGTTGATGATTTATTATTGCCAGGCGGAAGAATCTATGAGCAACGGGAATATATTTACAATGCAATCAATGATATTCCTGGACTTTCAGCTGTTAAGCCTAAAGCGGCTTTTTATATATTTCCTAAAATCGATACCGCGCGTTTTAATATCTACGATGATGAAAAATTCGTTTTAGATTTCTTGCATGAGCATCATATATTACTTGTCCACGGTGGCGGCTTTAATTGGACACAACCGGATCATTTTAGAATCGTTTATCTGCCTAAAATGGAAGACTTGAAATTTACCACTGAAAAAATGCGCCAATTTTTAAGTACCTACAAACAAAAATAAGCAAAGCACTTTTAAATAAAAAGAGTGACTCAAAACGAAAAAGTTTTGGGTCACTCTCATTTTAAGAAAGTAGCGTCAGAAATTATTCTGAGGCTTGACAATCTTTTTTACTAATTACCATACGATTTGTATATTTTTCTTCCATGTCCGGACTTGGATCCGAAACAACTACTAAATAAGCATTTTCATATTCTTTTTCAACGTAGCCGCTATAACTACTTTTGTCCCAACTAAAACTAATTCGTTTCTCCTGTGTCATGAATAACACCCCTTATTTGCAAAGCAAAATTATTTTCAATCGTCTCGGTTTAGTAATAGGTAATGTTCTTGCAGTATATTATGCAATAAAGTACAATAAATGCATAATGCGAATTCGCATATTTTGAGTTGTTTATAAAATAAAAATCATTTTTAATAGATTATTGAAATAGGCTTAGGAGTGAAGGCATGGATTCTTTTGGAGCGGTTATTAAAGAAATTCGTAAGAATAGAAAATTAACACAAAAAATGTTATCAGAAGATATCTGCTCACAAAGTGTCTTGAGTAGGATCGAAAACAATGAAGAGTTGCCCAATGTGGTAGTGATGCAGCAAATTTGTCAGCGTTTAGGCGTAACGATGGATCAAATCATGCAGTTTAAGTCAGAAGAAGTCCGTCTGATCACTCAAATATTTGAAAAAATAGCTGATTACTTTCGCCATAAAGAATATCTTAAAATAATGCATTACATGAGAGATACCCAAATTGAAGAACGATTACATTTGGATACGGATTGGCAGCGCTATTATTATTATCTAGGTAGTTGTAAATTTTATTTATGTAGTGATTATGAACAGGCAATACTTGACTTGAAAAAGGGGCTTTCCTATACTTATCAGGCAAATAAAGAGAACTTATCTGACTTTGAAATACAAGTCATCAGTTGTATCGGTAGTACCTATAGTAGTATTGGGAAAATTGTCGAAGCGGAGAAATATCTGAAATTAAGTATTCATTATTTTCATAAATTACCCAATGAACGCGTCACTGCTGAGTTAACAAAGATTTTTTATAATTATTCTAAATTTTTGACGGATCAAAAACGGCTGGAAGAAGCGCAAATCTATATTGACCAAGGGATTGTTTGGTCAAGACATAGAAATAGCTATTATTATCTAAGTGAATTATTTCAATTGAAGAGTCAATTGTTGGTCGTCAAAGGATGTTCAGAGAAAGCTGCTGAATATCTAATTTTATCTGAACAAATCCAGCGTATCGAAACGATTAAAATTTAAAGAAAGTTCAGTAAATATTTTTTAGAAAAGGTCTACACCATTCTTGACTTTAACTGATTTTAAGAGTAGGTTTAAAGTAGAAAATTAAAGAAAGAAGGATGAAGATGAGAACGTTTATCTTTGCAGAAAAGTTCTTTTTAAAAAGCGATGTAAAAGGACCGGGATATTTAGAAATTACAGATGGCTTATTTGGAGACTTTTATAAAGAAGTACCAGCAAGTGATGCTAAAGTGATTAATGAAGAAGGAAAATGGATTGCGCCGGGCTTGGTAGATACTCATATTCATGGCTATATGAACCATGATGTGATGGATAGTGATGCAGAAGGCTTGAAAGTTATGTCAGAAGGCTTGTTATCTTGCGGTGTTACATCATTTTTACCTACAACATTGACTTCAAGTAAAGAGCGCTTAAAAGATGTTGCAAAAACAATCGGTGAGGTATATCAAGAAGTTCCAGGTGCTAAAGTGCAAGGGATTTACTTTGAAGGACCATTTTTCACGGAAGAACATAAAGGTGCTCAAAATCCAAGTTATTTCAGCGATCCAGATCTTGCGACATTCAATGAATGGCAGGAAGCTTCAGGTGGTTTGATCAAAAAAATTGCCTTAGCTCCAGAGCGTAAAGGAGTTAAAGACTTTGTCAAAGCTGTTACGGATGAAGGTGTGGTTGTGGCTTTAGGGCATAGTGATGCAACGCTAGAACAAGCGACAGATGCAGTAGAAGCCGGGGCGAGTGTTTTTGTTCATGCATACAACGGCATGCGCGGACTTAACCACCGTGAACCTGGGATGGTTGGTGCATTGATGTCATTAAACCATGTGTTCTCTGAATTGATTTGTGATGGTCATCATGTACATCCAAATGCTGCAGATATTTTAATGGAAAAAGCTGGACATGATCATGTAGCATTGATTACTGACTGTATGATGGCCGGCGGCATGCCGGACGGAAATTACAACTTAGGTGAATTCCCAGTTGTCGTAAAAGATGGAACGGCTCGCTTAGAGTCTGGTAATTTAGCTGGCAGTATCTTGAAATTAAAAGAAGCAATCAAAAATGTTGTTGACTGGGAAATCGCGACACCAGAACAAGCTATTATGATGGCAACTTTAGTTCCAGCTGTTAGTTGTAAAATCGAAGATAAATGCGGTATGATCGCAAACGGACGTGATGCTGACTTTATCGTATTGAACCCTAGCATGGAATTAGAAGCAACGTATCTTGACGGAGTAGAACGTTACCGTGCATAAATAAAAAAACAGATTTTGGCTGATTTAAGCGCCAAAATCTGTTTTTTTATTTATGGATTTTTAGGTAAAATTGATGAGACAATTGTATGGTTTGTGTAGGCAATAAAAAAGTCTGGTAAAGACAGGTGATAGGTTTCAATATCTGTTTTGTAGAGTGAAACAGGAATCACAAATGTTTGCTCAGCTGTCCCCGCAATATAGTCGCCATCAATCGTTTGAGCTACGACTAGAAACCCGTGATTTTTCCAACTCGAAAGGTCATTTAAGGAAATCGTATCATCAGATGTAAGGTACTGAATCGTTTGTTCAAATTGTTCTTCAAGCGATTGACTGAAAATAATCATACTGTCTTCGGCTTGTTCATATGCTAAGACAGCTGTTAAAAAGCTTTGTGGATCAGTTTCGATCAGTTCTTCTTTGATTTTTTGAAAATCCATATATACACCTCCTGATTTAAAAGCTAAGTGAGCTTATTCGATCTTAATTAACTACCTGCTCAGCTGATTGCAAAATAATGCCGTAAGAGTTTATCGTTCATTTAAAATCGTAACACGAAAATCAACGGTTGTGTGTTTATTTAGTCCTTTTGCCTCAATGTCAATTTGCTTACATAACAATGCAGTTCCTTCATAAACAGGAATTACGCGATAACGGATGGTTTCACCGTTATCTAGTGCTTGTCGAACCTGGTTTTCATATTTAGTCATATAAGGCGTGTTGACAGGTGTTTGATACAGTGTAGTGAGATTTCGAGGATCATCACCTGAACCACCGAGTTGGCGCCCAATCAAATGACCTCTGGAATGAAGTGTCGGCTCTAAGCCAGAAACAAAGCCGGGAGGACGAATATCTTTGTTAGCAGAGGTACCAGTATTGACCATAGCTGGTTTTAATAAGGCATCTGCTCCCGTTGCACGGCTAAGTGAATCCAATGTGTGATAATCAATCCAGCCCTTTTTACTATCCGCTAATTCATCCGATAAAAAAGTCGCAGCACCTAATTCCTTAGGTCCGGTATTTGTCGAACTGACAGGTTTGGTTGTACTTGGCTTGGTTTGTTGTTGTGTGTGAAGTCCAAACATTTCTTGAATGTTATCTGGAACTTGAACGCCAAAGACGCCTAAAACTAAAATAATTAAAACGGCCACAAGCATAACTGCAGGACTGAAAGGCGGTTTTTGTTTTTTTCTTGCCATGTTTTTTCTCCTAACTTAAATAAAGCTGACTTTTATAGAGAATTCTTTATAAGTCATCTTTCTATTATACGAAAAAAAATCAAAAAATCAAAAAGCTTTTTGAGTTGCGAGAGGACTTGTTTGCCTTCTTATGATAAAATTCTTTTGAGAGGGGATTGAAAAGTCATGGCTTATATCGATGTAATTAATGAATATAAAAGATATCATATGGGAGATACAACAATTGCTGCAAATGATGGGATTACTTTTTCTGTAGAGCAAGGGGAAGTTGCGGTTATTTTAGGTCCAAGTGGTGCAGGGAAATCGACGGTGCTCAATATTTTAGGTGGAATGGATTCTTGTGATGAAGGGCAAATCGTCATCGACGGAACTGATATTGCAACATTCAATGAAAAACAATTAACGACCTATCGTAGAAATGATGTAGGGTTTGTTTTTCAATTTTATAATTTAGTACCTAATTTAACGACAAAAGAAAACGTCGAGTTGGCTTCTCAAATTGTTTCAGATGCTTTAAATCCAGAAGAAGTCTTAAAATCTGTTGGCTTAGGGGAGCGTTTGGACAATTTTCCAGCACAATTATCCGGAGGCGAACAGCAACGTGTAACGATTGCTAGAGCGATTGCTAAACGCCCTAAATTATTGTTATGTGATGAACCTACAGGTGCACTAGATTATGAAACAGGAAAACAAATACTAACGATCTTGCAAGAAACAGCTCGTAATACGGGTACGACTGTGATCATCATTACGCACAATTCTGCGATTGCGCCAATGGCTGATCGTGTGATTCGGATTAACGATGCCAAGGTTCGTAGTGTGGTGATTAACGAGGAACCAAAACCTGTATCAGAGATAGAATGGTAGGTGGTAGTGGTGAAAAAATCAGCCTTAATTAAAACAAGTTTTCGCGAAATCAAGCAGTCGAAAACACGGTTTATATCGATCATGGGCATTATTTTTCTTGGAGTCATGGTATTTGTTGGTTTAAAAGCTACAGGACCTGATATGACTCAGACAGCATCCAACTATTATCAAAAACAAAAATTACCAGATGCCCGAATTGTTTCCACCTTAGGATTAACAGATAAAGATCTTGATACGGTCAAACAAGTAAAAGATGTAAAAACAGTTTTCCCAAGATATACAAAAGATTTGGCAATCAGTCAGCGCAATGTCGCGGTAAAATTTATCAGTTATGATTTGAAACAACAACAACCATTAATTGATTATAAAATAGTGAACGGCCGTATGCCTGAAAAAAGTGGCGAAATTGTTTTAGATGATCTTGCACAATTACGAGGTCACTATAAATTGGGAGAAACACTGACTGTTTCAAAAGAAGATAACAAAGATGACGCGTTGAAAAAAGAGCAGTTTAAAATCGTCGGTTTTGTTCAGTCGCCTGAATATATTGAGAACACGTCAAGAGGGAATACGACGATTGGCAAAGGCTCATTAGATTTTTTTGCGGTCGTTCCTAAAGAAGATATGGAGCTTTCGACGTATACAGAAATTCTAGTATCCTTTAAAGGTCTAAGCAAAATTGATAGCTATTCAACAGAATACAAAGACAAACGTGAAAAAGCTGTTGCGTCGGTCAAAAAAGGAATGAAAAAACGACCTGAACAACGTGTGGAAGAAATCCGTGCAGAATCAAAAGCAGCTTTTGAAAAAGCGCAAAAAGAGATTACAGACGGTGAAAATGCGTTAAAAGATGCTGAAGCAAAACTACAAACAAGTGAGCAGGAATTAGCATCAGGTAAGCAAGAATTAGCTCAAGCACAAGCTGACTATACACAGCAAATCAACGCTGCAGAAAACGAGCTTGTAGTGAATCAAACGACAATTACAAACAGCGAAGATGAGCTTATAGCGCAAAAAAATCTCCTTGCAACAAAGCAAAACGAATTAGCACAAGCAGCAAATCAAGTGACTGAGGGACAAAATGCCTTACCTGGTTTACAACAACAACGAAACGAACTAGCTGCGTCAAACGAATCACTGAGTCAATTAGTGAATGGTTACCAAAGCTTAGGTTCTTCAGTTGCTATTTTAGATCGTGTACCAGACGAATCATTAGCAGAAAGTATTGCAGAGGCTGCGCCTCAACTGCAGGCTAGCATTCAATCATTAGGCGCTCCTGCCGAGGTTTCGGCTGCGGTTGATCAATTGATTGCTCAACCGGAACGAGGAAATATTGGGGTCGTTATGGGTGCAATCAACGGCGCTTTAACTAATTTATCAGCGCAACAAGCTGAAATTGCACAAGGGTTACAAACACTTGACCAAACGATCGGTACAATCAATCAGTCGATTGCACAATATACACAAGGACAACAACAATTAGCCCAAGCTGAGGCTCAAATTGTGCAAGCAGAAGCTCAATTAACTTCTGGAAAAGAGCAACTAGCGGCGGGTCAAGCACAATTGGAGCAGTCAAGACTAGAAGGGCAAGCGAAGTTAAACGAAGCTCAGGCGAAAATTGATGAAGGTCAAGCCGCCTACGATCAAGGCTTAGCTGAATTTCAAAAGAAAAAAACAGAAACAATCCCTGAACTGAATGATGCTAAACAACAATTAGAAAAGAAACAAAATGAATTAGCAGATCTAAAAGCGGCGGATTATTATTACTTCACACGAGATGACAATCCTGGTTATTCAGAATATGAAGACAATGCCAATCGGATTTCTTCTCTTTCAACCGTTTTTCCAATCTTCTTTTTCTTAATCGCGGCCTTAGTGAGTTTAACGACGATGACGCGTATGGTTGAGGAAAAACGTATGGAAATCGGCAGTCTAAAAGCATTAGGTTATCGAAACGGTGAGATTGCCTTTAAATTTTTAGTGTATGCGGCGATTGCCAGTGTCTGTGGGGCAGTTTTAGGCTTATTCGTGGGCTATTACTTATTCCCAACAATTATCTTTGATGCGTATGGGCAGTTATACAATATTCCTAATTTTGTTACACCTTGGTACTTAAGCTACAGCTTGATTGGGCTATTAGTAGCTGTACTATGTACGGCAGGGGCTGCTATGGTGGTTTTACGAATCGATTTATTTAGTACACCGTCAAGTCTTTTGCGTCCCAAAGCACCTAAAGCAGGCCAAAGAATTTGGCTGGAGCGGATAAAACCAATTTGGAATCGATTAAGCTTTATTCAAAAAGTCACAGCACGAAATTTATTCCGTTACAAACAACGCATGTTGATGACTGTTTTGGGAATTGCTGGCTGTATGGCGTTGATCATTACAGGATTTGGCTTAAAAGATTCGATTTCGGATATCGTAGAAGTGCAGTTCAATAAAATCTGGCACTATCAAGCAGTGGTCACTTTCAAAGAGGATCCATCTAAAGAAGAGGCACAGAACTATCAAGCAGTGTTGGACAAAGTTGCTGACTTGAAAGAAACGATGCCGCTGTATGTAGAAACGTTAAAAACGACGAAAGAGTCGAATGCTAAACAAGATGTTTCAGTCTATGTTCCTGAAAAACCAAAAGCAATCGATCAGTTTATTCTGTTTAATGATCGACAATCTGGTAAAAAATATCAGCTAACAGATGATGGTGTGATCATCAATGAAAAGTTAGCCAATCTATTCCACTACAAAGCAGGAGACACACTTGTTTTGAAAAATAGTGATAATCAAGAATACAAATTCAAAATCAGTGCAATCGCTGAAAATTATACTGGTCATTTTGCGTATATGTCACCAACGTATTATAAAAAAATAACCCAAAAAGCACCGCTCTATAATACAGAATTTTTACTCTTTAATAAGGCACTAAGTGAAAAAGTAGAGGCTACGATCGGTAAAGAATTAATGGAAAATCAAAACGTATTAAATGTTTCTTTCTTGTCGATTTCAAGTGATGCCTTAGATGATACGATTCATAGTTTGAATATCGTAGTGTGGGTCTTGATTACCGTTTCTGGTTTATTGGCGTTTATCGTTTTATATAATTTGACGAATATCAATATTTCAGAACGAATCAGAGAGCTCTCAACCATAAAAGTATTAGGATTCTACGACAAAGAAGTCACGATGTATGTGTATCGGGAAAATATTATTTTAACGTTTATCGGTATTTTCTTTGGTTGCTTCTTTGGAAAACTCGTTCATAGTTATGTATTGACAACAGTCGAGGTTGATATGCTGATGTTCTCGCCGACCATCCATTGGTTGAGTTACTTATATTCAGCGCTGATCACCTTATTCTTTACTTTACTGGTCATGTTTTTCATGCACAGAAAATTGAAAAAAGTTGATATGATCGAAGCTTTAAAATCAAATGAATAGAATGAATGAAACGAATGATCTTTTTGTTAAGATTTATTCGTTTCATTTTTTTAACGCATACACTTTAATGATGATTTTTCAAGATTAGCTATCCTTTTGTACAAAATATTGGTAAAATATAAGTATCTTCGGGAGAACGTCGAATGAGAATGGATCGTTGCTTAAACATTGGGACAGTAGGGAGTTTTAAGATTCTTAGGTAGGAGAAAGGATGTGAGAACGTGATACAAGGTATTCCACTTGAAACGATTTATCTATATACATTGATTGTTTGTGCGGGGATTGCCGTTTTACTGGTGATTTTTGGTGATGTTTTTGATTTTGATGGACCAATCGATCCTATGTTGGCGGTTCCGTGGTTGGCTTTTACTTCATTATTCGGTTATTTGGGAGAGCGTTTGCTAGGCTGGAATCATCTGATGCTGTTTCTAGTCAGTGGAGCAATTGCTTCGATTCTTGTTTTTTTGCTGAATTTTTATGTATTGATGCCAATGAAAAACGCAGAATCAACCATTTCAATCTCTGAAAAGGATATGGAAGGAAACACCGCAACCGTTGTGACGCCGATTCCAGTCGGTGGGATGGGTGAAATACAGTTGAAAAGTGTCACAGGATCTATCAGCCGACCAGCTGCTTTCTATGCGCCTCAAGAGCAAACAATCGAACGAGGAGCACAAGTGCTGATCATTGAGATCAGAGAACGTGTCTGTTATGTGGTTCCTTATGAAGGAAGTTTACAATTATAAAAGAGAAGGGGTAGAAGAAAATGGATTTAGGGATTTTAGGACCGATTGTTCTGGTTGTGTTTATTTTGTTGATGATGTTGATCGTGTTTATTTCAAAATATCAAACAGCTAAACCAGATGAAGCATTGATTATTAGTGGGAGTTACTTAGGAAGTAAAAATGTACATGCTGATGAAAGCGGTAATAAAATAAAAATCGTTCGCGGCGGAGGTGCATTTGTTCTGCCTGTATTCCAACGCTCAAACAGAATCAGTTTATTATCAAGTAAACTAGATGTATCGACTCCAGAAGTTTATACAGAACAAGGGGTTCCAGTAATGTGTGATGGAACGTCGATCATCAAAATCGGCTCATCTGTCGAAGAAATTGCCACAGCTGCAGAGCAATTCTTAGGTAAAACCCGTGAAGAGCTTGAAAATGAAGCGCGAGAAGTGTTAGAGGGACATCTACGTTCGATCTTAGGCTCAATGACAGTCGAAGAAATCTATCAAAATCGTGATAAATTCAGCCAAAGTGTGCAAGAAGTTGCCAGTGTGGATTTAGCAAAAATGGGTTTGATCATCGTATCATTCACAATTAAAGAAGTTCGCGACAAAAATGGCTACTTAGATTCTTTAGGTAAGCCAAGAATTGCCCAAGTAAAACGTGATGCAGATATCGCAGAAGCCGAAGCGTGGAAAGAAACACGTATCAAAAAAGCTGAAGCTGAAAAAGAATCGCAACAAGCAGAACTACAACGTCAAACAGAAATTGCTGAAGCCTCAAAAGAAAAAGAATTGAAACTTGCAACGTATAAAGAAGCGCAAGATATTGCAAAAGCCAAAGCTGACCAAGCCTACAATTTGGAAACAGCCAAAGCTCAACAAGAAGTTATTGCTCAAGAGATGGAAGTTAAAGTTATTGAGCGTCAAAAACAAATCGAGTTAGAAGAAAAAGAAATCGTTCGTCGAGAAAAACAATACGATTCAGAAGTGAAGAAAAAAGCAGATGCTGATCGTTATGCTAAAGAACAAGAAGCTTTAGCACAAAAAGCACGTGAAGTGGCCGAAGCCGAAGCAGAACGTTTCCGTGTAGAATCTTTAGCTGAAGCTGAAGCTAATCAAACACGTCTTGCAGGTCAAGCCGAAGCTGAATCTATTTTAGCTCGTGGAGCTGCCGAAGCCGAAGCAAAACAAAAAATCGCCGATGCTTTCAAGGAATATGGCGAAGCTGCTGTCTTAAGCATGGTAATAGAAATGTTACCGCAATTAATGAAAGAAGCGGCTCAACCCCTTAGCAACATTGATAAAATCTCTGTTGTCGATACAGGCGGCGGTGGTGAAAATGCTGGCGCTAACCGTATTACCAACTATGCGACGAATTTATTAGCAGGAACACAAGAAACATTAAAAGAAACAACCGGATTAGATGTCAAAGAATTGATTGAAAACTTCTCTAAAAAAGGCACCAACAGTAATGTGAATTTCTATGGAGAAGAACAATCTAGCGACAACGAGTAATAAAGTAGCGGCTAAAATCAAGTAAGATTTTAGCCGCTATTTCTATTTTTTGATTTCATCATCACGATTGTTTTCAGCTTCAACACGTTTTTGTACTTTCAGCTTCAGTTCTTCCAGTTCTTTTTCTTTCTTTGCTAGCTCAGCTAAGTCTTCCTCAATTTCATGCTTTTCCTCAATTGGTTTTGGTTTGAAAAAGAAATTCAGCCCGATTCCAATAAACGTTCCAATAAACGTATCAATCACTCTAGATAAAGCAAAATAAAACGACTCTCCCTGAGGGATACTCAATGAAATCAGTAATAATGTGGCAATGGCTGAGATGATCCCAGAATTATTATTCATGCCATCAGAAATCACGATTACAATCATCACTAGCAAAGGCAGTAAAAATAATTCAACTAAGAAATCATTGGAAAAAAGATCTTTCACTAAAAAATATACAATCGCCAAACCGCCGCCTAAAGTGTTCCCAAGAATTCTGGATTTCCCGAAAGTAAGACTGGTCGTTAAATCCTGCCGCAATGAAAAAACGGCAGCTAAAGCCGCAATCATCGGTGCACCTCGATCGAATACTTTAAATAAAATAATACACAACATAACAGCTAAGGCCGTTTTTAATGTGCGCATACCTAAACGAAAAGGACCGATTTCCATGAGCTTTCTCTCCTATAATCAACATTTAATCAGTTTTCTATTTAATGATAACCGAAATAGAGGTAAAATTACTAGTATTAAAACAAAAGATTAATCATTTTGTGAGGAGCTGTCAAATGAAAATTGGATTACGAACGATCAAAACTGCCGTAAGTGCGACGTTATCGATGATCGTTGCAGGAAGTTTAGGGTTATTATATCCAGCGTCTGCTGGAATCATCTCGGTATTGAGTGTCACCAACACGAAGAAAACCTCATTATTAACTGGACTTTACCGACTCCTTTCTTTAGCGTTAGCTACGGCTATTGCTTACCTGTGTTTTTCTATTTTAGGATTCAATGCAATTGCATTCGGGGTCTATTTACTCTTATTTATTCCAGGAGCAGTTTACTTTAAGCTTTCAGATGGGATCGTCGTTAGTTCAGTTTTGGTGACGCAGTATTTAGTTGAGCAAGACTTATCTTGGACGATTATCGGCAATGAATTTTTATTGATGACCATCGGTGTTGGTTTTGCGTTACTGATGAATCTCTATATGCCGGATACTGAAAAACGTTTAAAAGAAGATCAAGAAACCATTGAAACGATGTTCCGTAAAATCCTGAATAATATGGCGGCTTATCTGAACCAACATGTTAAAGAACGAGACCTATTTGAAAAATGTAATGACTTAAAAGCGTTTATACGAACGGGTGAAAATTGGGCAAAAAATCATGCAGAGAATCAGCTGATTTCTTCCAATCATTATTACATTGAATATTTTACAATGAGACGGCTTCAAAGCAATAACTTGAAAGACATGTTACGGACTCTCGAAAAGATCACGGTCGAACCCGAACAAGTAGGGAATATTCAAGAACTGTTGCTTTATACTGCTGAAACCTTTGCGGAAAATAATGATGGGCAAGAAATTTTAGATCGCATCGATCAGGTATACGAAGCGTATCGTAAAAAAGAATTGCCGAAAACAAGAGAAGAATTTGAAAATAGAGCTCAATTATTTCAATTTTTACAAGTATTTCAATCATTTATAGAAATCAAAGCTGAATTTGCAAAACATCAAATTGAAAAATAAGCTTGAGCGAAGACTAGTTAAAAGCCTGATAAAATCAACCGATTTCTCAGGCTTTTTATCGGTTTGCTAAAGATCAGTCATGTTTTTTATTCATAAGATAGAAGGCTACGTTTAGGAAGAAGCCCATACCGAATAGGAAAAATAAACTTTCTTGAATCTCATTCATTTTTGGTAACTCATTTTATGTTAGACTAAGCAACTGTTTTTTTTGGTCTTTGATTAATTGTATGGATTTTTATTGCTTGGGTATTATTTGTATAAATATGCTTAACTCGAATTGTTTCATTGATGAACTGATCTGTCGGATTTCCTTGGCTAGTCTAAATATAAAGCAAATATTAAAGTTTAGTTACGGAATTCAAAAATCCTAGTATTTAGAAATACGAGGTGCTATACTTTCATCAAGTTCAAAAAAGACTTTTTCTTAAAATCAGAATAAATAGAAACTTTAAATCTCTAAAAAGGTGGAACCAGAATTAATGACTGAAAAATGGCGTGAAGATCAAGAATATATGTCTTATGTGGAAGATTTGTTGGAAACGGAAGAAGTACAGCGTTTAGGTAATTACACGCAGCATGTTCACTCAACTCGTTTAGATCATTCAATCAGTGTTTCGTACAATAGTTATAAACTAGCTAAAAAATGGAATGGTGATGCCAGAGCAACGGCTCGTGCTGGACTGCTACATGATTTATTCTACTATGATTGGCGTACAACAAAATTTGATGAAGGAACGCATGCGTATATGCATCCTAGAATCGCTGTGAAAAATGCTGAGAAGCTAACAGAGCTTTCAGATTTAGAACGAGATATCATCATTAAGCACATGTGGGGAGCGACAATTGCTCCGCCAAAATATAAAGAAAGCTATATTGTTACAATGGTAGATAAATATTGTGCAGTGAAAGAAGCCTCTGAACCGATGACGAACTCGGTAAAAGCAAAATGGCGCCAATATTTCGGCAGAAAAGAATCTGTACAATAAAAAAACAACCGATTTTCTTTTGAGAATCGGTTGTTTTTTGATATTATCGTGCTGATTGAGCTTCATATGTTTGTTCCTGATCTAACTTTTTCAAGCGTTTAATTGCTTTGAAGTAGGAAGCAAGCAAGACCATTACAGAACCCGCCCAAGCAAGTGGAGAAGCGAGAGCTGCACCAACAAAACCTAAGGATGCTGTTAAAATAATGGCGGCAAACGAGCGCATGATCAACTCCATGATCCCAGCTAAAGTAGGAATCACGCTTTGACCTAAGCCTTGCAGCGTGTAGCGGAGGATGAATAAGATTGCGAGCAGCCAGTACATACTGCCGTTGACATTAAAATAAGTTTGAGAAAGGTTGAGGACTTCTGTTTCTTTTCCGCTGACAAACAGCATTACCAGATTTTGCCCAAACAAAATCACAATACCACCAGCTAAAAGGCTGAAACCAATACTCATTAGTAGACATTGATTGACGCCTTGCAAAATCCGTTTATATTTTTTTGCACCGTAATTTTGAGCAGTGAAGGTTGCCATTGCAATACCAAAAGACATCATTGGTTGGGTCGCAAATTGTTCGATCTTACCAGAAGCTGCCTGAGCTGCGACAACATCTGTGCCTAAACTGTTTAAAGCTGCTTGTAAAATAATCGCGCCGATTGCAATGATCGATGATTGAAAGGCCATCGGTAAAGCAATATTCAAATGAGCACGAAACTCACGCTTATCGATCGAAAAGTCTTTTTTACGTAACTGTAGATTAGGGATTTTCCGACGAATATAAATCACACATAAAAGACTAGATACTAGTTGGGCAGTAACAGTTGCAATTCCAGCTCCAGCAACGCCCATATGGAAATTGATGATCAACACTAAATCAAGCACAACATTGATGATACTGGCAATGATCAAAAATAAAAGAGGCGTTCTGCTATCTCCTAAGGCCCGAATTATATTTGAGAGTAGATTAAAGGCCATTGCCGCAAAAATTCCCACAAAAATAATGGAGATGAATGTTTGTGCATCTTCAATTATTTCTTTAGGCGTCTGCATGAGTTGTAACATAGGACGAACAAAAATCAAACTTAAAACAGTCAAGACAATTGTCACAACTGCGCTAATGATGATTCCTGTAGCAAAACTTTTTTTCACACCGCGATAATCTTGTCCGCCGAAGCGCTGTGACGTCAGAATGGATAGACCTGCTGTTAAGCCTTGAGCAAAACCAATAATCAAAAAAGTAATACTGCCAGTCGAACCAACTGCTGCTAGAGCATCTTTTCCGAGAGTTTGTCCAACGATAATCATATCAGCCATATTATAGAACTGTTGGAAAATATTGCCAATCAATAAAGGAATCGTAAAGAGAAAAATCAATTTTGCAGGATTGCCATGTGTTAATTCTTTCAATGAAAACATCCTTTCATTCCAAGTACATAATTTGTGGGAAATTACCTCTACAATTTCAATGAAAATAACAGTCAAATAAGATGTAATAAATACCGTAAAATAATTGAAAATTTCCTATTTATAGTAGCACAATATTAAGCTTTTGCAAGTGCTTTATTAAGCCGAATTTATTTTTAATTTAAATGAGGATTCTTTCTATAAAATAATTGGGCTTTTATTTATTTCTCGTTTCTTTCAATAAAAATTGCTATAATTGATCAGCTTAGATTTAAGAAGTGGTATCATAGAATAGTTGATGTATTTTTAAGGAGATGACTGCGTGGAAAATGAATTAAGTAGGCCAATAAAAATCAGCATCTATATGGTCAAGTGGTTCAGCATTACTTTGTTGATTGGGTTAATAATGGGGACGTTGTCTGCTTTTTTTCTGAAAAGTTTAGATTTAGTAACGCAAATTAGAATGGATAACCCGTGGCTTTTATTTATTCTGCCGATCAGCGGTGGTGTTTTTGCCTTCTTATATAAAAAGTATGGTGGAAATGCTATCAGAGGAAATAATCTTGTCATCGATCAAGCGAATGGTGAACGAGAGAATATTCCATTGCGACTTATTCCACTGACCTTATTTGGGACAATCACTACCCATTTATTTGGCGGTTCAGTTGGTCGTGAAGGGACCGCTGTTCAAATGGGAGGAACAGTAGCTAATGCTGTGGGGCGCATGTTTCGACTTGATAAAATTGAACGAGAAATCGTGATTATCTGTGGAATCAGCGCCGGGTTTAGTTCTGTTTTCGGAACTCCATTGGCGGGAACAATTTTTGGTTTGGAAGTCTTAATGATCGGTCGTTTGAGATCTGATGGTCTTTTTCCAAGTTTTTTTGCCGCTTTTTTTGCAAACGTCGTGACAGAGTCCTTTGGCATAACGCATACACATTATGGGATGGGGCCAATACCGGATTGGTCTGTACTCTTGTTTTTCAAAATAATGATTGCCGGGATTTGTTTTGGTTTAGTGGGCTGGTTATTCAGTCGTTCGATCGTCTTAATCAAAAAAGTCTATGCTAACTGGGTTGGAAATGTCGTTTTACGGAATTTTATCGGTGGAGTCATTGTGGTGGCAGCTGTTTTTATTTTACAGACTCAACGTTATCTGGGACTAAGTTTACCTTTATTAAAAGATGCGTTTAATGGGGATAATCACTGGTTCGATTTTCTGGGGAAACTCTTTTTCACAGCTCTTTCATTAGGTGCCGGCTATCAAGGTGGCGAGGTGACACCTTTATTTGAAATTGGTGCAACATTAGGTAGTAGTTTAGCCGTGATTCTTCATTTATCGATTCCCTTTTTAGCGGGACTAGGATTTATTGGTGTTTTTTCAGGAGCGACGAATACACCAATTGCTTGTTTTATTATGGGGATTGAACTATTTGGAGGCGAAGCAGCCTTATTTTTCTTTATGATTTGTTTGATCAGCTACATGTGTTCAGGGAATACTGGGATTTATTCGGCTCAAAAAGTGGAAGTAGAAAAAGGGGTTTTATTTTTACCGCTGGTGACGAACTGGACAAATAAAAAGAGAAATTAGCATATTATAGAAAAATATTCTTAGCCTATGATAAACTAGGAAATGAGGTGAAAGCATGAAAGACTATCAATACCCTTTAGATTTAGACTGGACAACTGCTGAAATGGTAATTGTTACCAATTTGTGGTCGGCAGTAGAACAAGCAAATGAAACTGGAATTGATACCAATGTTTTTTTGAATACGTATAAAGAATTTAAGACTGTTGTTAAAAGTATTGGTGAAGAAAAACGTTTAGGCAATGAATTTCAAAAAGCATCTGGTTACTCTTTGTATCGAACACTACAACAAGCAAAAAAACAAGAGTCAGGCAGATTGAAACTAGGAGCTGATTAAAATGACAAAAGAAAAAATGATCATTGAAATCAAAGAATGGTTAAAAGAAGCGGCAGGGTACATTCGTGTTAGCTTAACCGATGAATTGAGTGTTTCACAAAAGTCTGGCAGAACAGATCTGGTTACAAATATTGATGAAGAAACGCAAACCTTTTTGATTAAAAGAATAAATCAATACTATCCCGATGATCGGATTTTGGCTGAGGAAAAAGGTTTTGACACGCTCGATTCTTTAGCTGGACGAGTTTGGATCATTGATCCGATCGATGGCACGATGAATTTTGTGATGGAACAAGAGAATTTTTGTATCATGATCGCTGTGTTTGAAGAAGGAATCGGGCAACTAGGCTTTATCTATGATGTGATGAAAGATGAATTATACTGGGGCGGCAAAGGGTACGGCGTTTTTTTGAATGATCAAAAATTATTACAGCCAAAAGATACCTCTTTATCAGAAGGCTTGTTAGGTATGAATGCATATATGTATGGTAAAAATATTTATTCTGCTGGAGAAATTGGTCACGCAAGTATGGGCATCAGAGTTAGCGGATGTGCAGGAGTCGAGTTGATCGCTATGCTAAAAGGGAATCATATTGGTTATATTTCTAATCTAAGTCCATGGGATTATGCAGCTGGTTTGGTTTTGTTAGATGAGTTTGGATTTAAGTACTCTAATATAGAAGGAAAACCATTAGCATTTGCTAAACGTGAATATTTTTTAGCAGCAACACCTACAACTTATACAGAAATTCAGGAAAATTTTATTCAGAAATAGTGACCGTTTCCTTGATACACATGGAAAAACAATTAAATAGATGTTGAAATCAGTAATGCTACCTTGAAAGAAAACATTGCTTTTTTTCAGGAAATGTGTTATTTTTCAAAAAAAGGCAATAAAATATGAAGTTTTCACAACTTTTGAAAGCTTTAGACTATATTTCATGAAAAAAATTTGGTATAATAAAAAGTCGGATTTAATGAACAAGTGACGTAAGGCAAAAGGATAAGGAGCAATTACATTGAAATACAGAGAAGATATTAGAAACGTGGCAATCATCGCCCACGTCGATCACGGTAAAACAACATTAGTAGATGAACTATTAAAACAATCAGATACTTTAGATGGCCACACGCAATTACAAGAACGCGCGATGGATTCAAACGCTATTGAAAGCGAACGTGGAATCACGATCTTAGCTAAAAATACAGCGGTTGATTACAAAGGCACTCGTATTAACATTTTGGATACACCTGGACACGCGGACTTCGGTGGTGAAGTTGAGCGTATCATGAAAATGGTCGATGGTGTCGTTTTAGTTGTTGATGCTTATGAAGGAACGATGCCTCAAACGCGTTTCGTATTGAAAAAAGCATTGGAACAAAAAGTAACACCAATCGTTGTTGTTAATAAAATTGACAAACCCTCAGCGCGTCCTGAACACGTTGTTGATGAAGTCTTAGAATTATTTATCGAATTAGGTGCCGATGATGATCAATTGGATTTCCCAGTTATTTATGCATCAGCTCTAAATGGAACATCAAGCAACTCTGATAATCCAGAAGACCAAGAACCAACAATGGCACCAATCTTTGACCAAATTATTGAACACGTGCCAGCACCAGTGGATAATTCAGATGAACCATTACAATTCCAAGTATCATTATTAGACTACAATGATTACGTTGGACGTATCGGTATCGGCCGTGTGTTCCGTGGGACAATGAAAGTTGGCGACCAAGTTGCCTTGATGAAATTGGATGGTAGCGTGAAAAACTTCCGTGTAACTAAAATCTTTGGTTTCTTTGGACTTCAACGTGTTGAAATCAATGAAGCAAAAGCAGGCGATTTGATTGCCGTTTCAGGTATGGAAGATATCTTCGTTGGTGAAACTGTTGCTGACGTAGCACACCAAGAAGCTTTGCCAATTCTACACATTGATGAACCAACATTACAAATGACATTCTTAGTAAATAACTCTCCATTTGCTGGTCGTGAAGGTAAATACGTCACTTCTCGTAAAATTGAAGAGCGCTTAATGGCAGAACTACAAACAGATGTATCCTTACTTGTAGAACCAATTGGTCCCGATTCTTGGACTGTATCTGGTCGTGGTGAGTTGCATTTATCAATCTTGATTGAAAATATGCGTCGTGAAGGCTACGAATTACAAGTTTCACGTCCTGAAGTTATCGAACGTGAAATTGAAGGCGTAAAATGTGAACCGTTTGAACGCGTTCAAATCGATACTCCTGAAGAATACATGGGTAGTGTTATCGAATCATTAAGCCTGCGTAAAGGTGAAATGCAAGATATGATCCACACTGGTAATGGTCAAATTCGTTTGATCTTCTTAGCACCAGCTCGTGGTCTGATCGGTTATACAACTGAATTCTTATCAATGACCCGTGGCTATGGTATTATGCATCACACGTTTGATCAATATCTACCAATGATTCAAGGAACAATTGGCGGACGCCGTCAAGGAGCACTTGTTTCAATCGATACAGGTAAAGCAACGACTTATAGTATCATGAGTATTGAAGAACGTGGAACAGTCTTTGTAGAGCCTACAACTGACGTTTATGAAGGAATGATCATCGGTGAAAACAACCGTGACAATGACTTGACTGTAAACATCACAAGAGCAAAACAAATGACAAATGTTCGTTCAGCCAACAAAGACCAAACATCAGTAATCAAAAAAGCAAAAATCCTTACATTAGAAGAGTCGTTAGAATTCTTGAATGAAGATGAGTATTGTGAAGTAACACCAGAAAGCATTCGTTTAAGAAAACAAATTCTTAATAAAAACGAACGTGAAAAAGCTAGTAAAAAGAAAAAAGTAGCTGAATAAAAAAGAAGCTAAGTAGGTGGAACGAGACTTAAAAAGTTTTGTTCCATCTTTTTTTGTGGATAACTTTGATGGATAATTAAAAAAACTGCGTACCTTAGTTATAGAAACCTTGATAAATAAGGGATTTGTTTTTTTACAAAAAATACTAGTGTTTCACAAAAGGCGAATTGTTTCACGCCGGCTTAATCCTCTCTTGAATTGCACTATAACGCATGCTAAAATAACAACCAGACACAAAGAACGGAGAGAATTTCATGATTGACATCAAAGACTTACTAAAAGAAAAATTTGGATACGACGAATTTCGTCATGGACAAGAAGAAATTATCAATCATGTTTTACATAAAGAAAATGTTTTAGGAATCATGCCTACAGGGGGCGGTAAATCAATTTGTTATCAATTACCCGCACTTATGCTGGAGAATCTTACTTTGGTTATTTCGCCGTTAATCTCTTTGATGAAAGACCAAGTTGATGCACTAAATATGATGGGAATCCCAGCGACATTTATCAACAGCACTATTTCCCAACAAGAGATGAACACACGCGTTCAAATGGCAGTTAACCGCGAGGTCAAGCTATTATATGTGGCACCTGAGCGTTTAGAATCCTTTGATTTTCAACAATTATTATTACATGTGCCAATTGATTTATTAGCAGTCGATGAGGCACATTGTATCTCGCAATGGGGGCACGATTTTCGTCCTAGTTATCTGCGCCTAGCTGAAATTATCGAACAATTCCAGCAACAGCCAGCGGTGATTGCATTAACTGCTACAGCAACACCCCAAGTGGCAGAAGATATCCTGCAACAATTACATATTCCAAAAGAGAACCATGTGCAAACTGGCTTTGCTCGTGAGAATCTATCATTCCAAGTGGTCAAGGATCAAAATCGAGATGTTTTCCTTTTAGAATATCTAAAGCTGAATCAGGGACAATCAGGTATTGTTTATGCCAGTACAAGAAAAGAAGTAGAACGAATCTATCATTTGCTTCAAAGTAAGAAAATAACCGTTGGCATGTATCACGGTGGGATGAATGAAAAAGAAAGAAATCATAACCAAGAGCAGTTTTTATTCGATAAGTTACAAGTGATGGTTGCAACGAATGCATTTGGTATGGGAATCAATAAAAGTAATGTTCGTTTTGTTATCCATGCCCAGATCCCTGGGAATATCGAGTCTTATTACCAAGAAGCTGGGCGCGCTGGACGTGATGGACTTCCTAGTGATGCTGTTTTACTATATGCACCACAAGATCTTCAAATCCAGCAATTTTTTATCGACCAATCCGAAATGACGATCGATTATAAACAAAAAGAATATATGAAATTAAGAGAAATGTCCCAATATGCAAATGCTCAAATGTGTCTACAAAAGTTTATTTTGCGCTACTTTGGAGAGAAAGGACATGATTGTGGGCGCTGTTCCAATTGTTTAGATGAAAGGGAATTAGTGGATATCACTGTAGATGTTCAAAAAGTTTTATCTTGTGTAAAACGCATGGGAGAAAAATTTGGTAAGGGGCTAGTTGGAAAAGTTTTGACAGGTTCAAAAGATCAAAAAATCGATCAGTGGCATTTTAATCGTCTACCTACCTATGGATTGATGAAAGATCGAACGCAAAAAGAAGTCAATCAACTAATAGATTATTTGACAGCTGAAAGATATTTAAACCCATCAGATGGTCAATATCCATTATTGTCGGTTTCGCCAACAGGGGTTCAAGTTCTTTTAGGCCAGCAAACAGTATTTAGAAAAGAAGATCAGCGTGTTCGGAAAGTTGTAGTCAATGACGGCCTCTTCGAAACATTAAGAGAATTACGGATGGACTTAGCACAAGAAGCAGGTGTACCGCCATATCTGATTTTCTCAGATAGTACCTTGAAAGAGATGTGTGAAAAACTCCCTAAAAATTCAATTCAATTATTGCAGGTAAAAGGTGTAGGACAAAATAAATTAGACAAATATGGCGAGAAATTCTTGGCAGCAATTGAACTATTTAAACAATCAGAAGAAAAAGATGCTAGTAACTAGCGGGCGCTTAGCATTGATTAACAAAAAAGTTAGAGGAAGACTCTAACTTTTTTGTATTAACCTTTATTTAGGATAAACAGCCAATCGTTCATCTTTTAACGGAATGATTTGGATTGGTTCGGCGTAAAAATCTGTGAATGTTTCTTCATTGAATAGTTCGGCTTGTGTTCCTTTTGCAAAAATGTTTCCGGCTTTGAGCAACATCAAGTGATTAAAACAAGGCAGAATTTCTTCTGTATGGTGAGTAACATACAGAAGCGTCGGATGATTCTTTTGCTCAGCGATCTGCTGGATTTGAGACAAGAGTTTTTCTCTAGCAAATAAATCCAAGCCATTGCACGGTTCATCTAAAATCAATAACTCCGGTTCAGTCATCAAAGCTCTGGAGATCAAGACTAACTGTCGTTCACCTTGAGAAAGAACAGTGTATTTTTTCCCGATAAGCGATTCACCGCCTGCATTGCTCAAAATAGTTTTTGCCTGCTCAAGTTCTTCAGGGGTATAGTGTTGATAAATCCCGATGCTAGCGAATTTCCCAGATAGAACAATTTTTTCAGCAGTTTCTCCATCTTTCATACGATACTGTAGAGCTGTGCTGACCCAGCCAATTCGGCGTTGTAACTCAGGTATCGAGGCGTGACCAAATACTTGGGTTAAAACTTCTAGCCGTCCTTTAGAAGGCCAGAGATACCCGCAAATCAATTGTAAAAGCAGTGTTTTACCAGCGCCATTCAATCCGAGGATTGCCCAGTTTTCCGATGCTTGAACTGTCCAATTCACGTTATTTAACAGTATCTTTTTATCCCGAATAAAAGATACATTTTTAAACTCAAATGCTTTCATACTAACTCCTCCTTTGTTTTATTTTACCATTAAAGAAGGAGGATAGAACAGCGGTATATGAAAAAAGTTGAAAGAAGAAAACACTGTCAAGAAAATTTCATTGACAAAGCTTTCAAACCCTTGTATAATTGCTTTTGTTGCGTTATGAGGTGATGAATATGAAATGGTCTTTACTAGAACTAAACAAATACAAAGACAAGCCATGTGAATTTTCAGAGACACTAGATTTAAAAGCGTCCCTGATGAAAAGAGATAGTCTAATTCTTGATGTTAGTCCTGTTAAAGCAACCGGGATCTTGGCAGTAGGAAAAGAAGAGTATTTGCTTCATTATAGAATTGATGTTATTGTAACAGTTCCATCTTCACGTTCTTTAACACCTGTTCCTCTTACACTTGCGATTGATGTGGATGAGGTCTTTATGACCCCAGAGCAGTATCAGCAAAGAGATGAACGTTTGGCAGATGAAGAAATCATTTTGTTGGAAAAACCAACGATCGATTTAGATGAGTCAGTCGAAGATAACATTCTTTTGTCTATTCCAATTCAAGTATTATCAGAAGAAGAACAAGTAAGCCAAGAGATGCCAAAGGGCAATGACTGGGAAGTTCTTTCAGAAGAAGAGTACGCACAGAAAAGACAAGAAGAAGCACAACAAACAATGGATCCTCGTCTTGCTAAATTATCCGAATTGTTCAGTGAAACATCTGATGAGGACGATAAGCAGTAGGATTGGAATATATCGTGCATTTTATGCACACATCTTTACAAGGAGGTGGAACACCAATGGCAGTACCAGCTAGAAGAACTTCAAAAGCTAAAAAGGGCAAACGCCGTACTCATTACAAATTAACTATTAAAGGTTTGAATGCATGTTCAAACTGTGGTGAAATGAGAAAAAGCCATCACGTATGTCCAGCATGTGGTCATTACGATGGAAAAGACGTAATCTCTAAAGAAGCATAAAACATTTTTTTGAAAATGTTAAAATCCCCTAGGCTAACCATGGAGCCTAGGGGATTTATTTTGAGCAAAAATAATCGAGTGGTCGGACAATTCTCTTCAATTGTCCGATTTCCAAACAATAAAGCGGATTAAATTAAATTAATCGAACTATTTTGTTTTCATATCAAGCATTCTACGTTATAATGATGTAGATTATAAGAAAGTTCTAATGAAGTTCTTTTCAAAGATAGTGGGAGGATACAAGATGACAAAACAACAATTTGGCGTAGTCGGAATGGCCGTAATGGGAAAAAATTTAGCCTTGAATATCGAAAGTAGAGGATATACAGTCGCTCTATTTAATCGTACAGGTTCAAAAACAACAGATGTCGTTGAGGAACATCCAGATAAAAATTTTAAAGCGACGTATACAATCGAAGAGTTTGTAGACTCTATTGAAAAACCGCGCCGTATTATGTTGATGGTTCAAGCAGGTTTTGCAACAGATGCAACGATTCAAGAGTTGCTGCCTCATTTAGATAAAGGAGATATTTTGATTGACGGAGGGAATACGTTCTTCAAAGATACAATCCGTAGAAATGAAGAATTGGCTAATTCTGGTATTAACTTTATTGGAACAGGTGTTTCTGGTGGAGAAGAAGGTGCGTTAAAAGGCCCTTCAATCATGCCAGGTGGACAAAAAGAAGCCTATGAATTAGTTGCTCCAATTTTAGAAAAGATTTCTGCTAAAGCAGAAGATGGCGAACCATGTGTAACATACATTGGTCCAAATGGTGCGGGTCACTATGTTAAAATGGTCCATAACGGAATCGAGTATGGTGATATGCAATTGATTGCTGAATCTTACGACCTAATGAAAAATATTCTTGGTGTTTCTGTGGATGAAATGGCTGAGATCTTTAAAGAGTGGAATCAAGGGGAGTTAGATAGTTACCTTGTAGAAATCACAGCAGATATTTTAACACGTAAAGACGATGAAGGAACGGGTAAACCAATCGTTGATGTCATCATGGATGCTGCTGGTAATAAAGGAACTGGAAAATGGACAAGCCAAAGTGCTTTAGACCTAGGTGTTCCATTGCCGTTGATTACTGAATCTGTTTTCGCTCGTTTCATTTCTGCTTATAAAGATGAACGTGTAAAAGCAAGTAAAGTCTTATCAAAACCAGAAGCGCCTGCTTATCAAGGGGATAAAAAAGAATTGATCGAAAAAATTCGCGAAGCTCTTTACTTCAGTAAAATCATGAGTTACGCACAAGGTTTTGCTCAATTACGTGTCGCTTCAGAAGATTATGAGTGGGACTTACCATTCGGTGATATCGCTAAAATCTGGCGTGCAGGTTGTATCATCCGTGCTCAGTTCTTACAAAAAATCACGGATGCATATGACAAAAATCCAACGATCGAAAACTTACTATTAGATGAGTACTTTATTGATATTACAAAAAAATATCAACAATCTGTTCGTGATGTTGTATCAATCGCTGTTCAAGCGGGTGTACCTGTTCCAACATTTGCTTCAGCAATTGCGTATTATGATTCTTATCGTTCAGAACGTTTACCAGCAAATCTTATCCAAGCACAAAGAGATTATTTTGGTGCACATACGTATCAACGCGTTGATAAAGAAGGCACTTACCACTATAGTTGGTATAACGAAGAATAATATGTTGGAAACCATGGGATTCAAAAAGTTCTCATGGTTTTCTCTCTGTTGTGTGGAAAATATGGGTTGTTGCTAGCTTTTTAAGACAAAAGTGGGTATAATGGGTAAGCTTTAAGATAGCTTTTAAAGAGAAAGGACAAATAACCAATGAGTAATATTCTAATTATTGAAGATGAAAAAAACTTAGCACGTTTTGTAGAACTGGAGCTGAAACATGAGGGTTATACTGCAGAAGTTCACTACAACGGACGTACTGGTTTAGAAGCGGCTTTAAATAATGATTGGGATGCTATCCTTTTAGATTTGATGTTGCCTGAATTGAACGGGCTTGAAGTTTGTCGCCGTATACGCCAAGTGAAAAATACGCCGATCATCATGATGACGGCAAGAGACTCTGTGATTGATCGAGTATCTGGTTTAGATCATGGAGCGGACGACTATATTGTAAAACCTTTTGCTATAGAAGAATTATTAGCGCGTTTGCGTGCATTACTTCGCCGTATTGATATTGAAGGTGACAAAAACGTGGCTAAACAAACAACGATTACTTATCGTGACTTAACGATCGAAAAAGAAAATCGTGTTGTACGCCGCAACTCTGAAATGATCGAATTAACAAAACGTGAGTATGAATTATTATTAACTTTAATGGAAAATGTAAATGTTGTATTAGCTCGCGACGTCCTATTAAATAAAGTCTGGGGCTATGAAACAGAAGTGGAAACGAATGTTGTTGATGTTTATATTCGCTATCTACGTAACAAAATAGATGTTCCTGGCGAGGAGAGTTATATCCAAACTGTTCGTGGAACAGGTTATGTGATGCGCTCGTGAAATCAATAAAAATGAAAAAAGCAGCAAAAAAAGAACTGAAGGGGCCTTCTTTGACAATCAAGTGGGCTTCTGCAAGTTCTTTCTTCATATTCGTTGTATTCACTATCTTCGCAGTGATTACCTATAAATCTTCTGTGAATCTTATTGTTGAAAAAGAACGTGAAAATGTAGAAAGAACAGTTGCTGAAGTTGGCAATCGTTTGGCAAATGCAAAAGAAAATTTAACCATATCTGAAGTCTATGAAAAGTTAAAAACACCTAGTGTTGATGAAAATGATTTGAATAACAAGAAAGTTTCTGTAGAAGGATCTTTGATGGAAATGGATACTATGCTTTCAGAGTTAGGGCAACCATCTTTGTTCTTATCTGTTTATGATACAAATGGAACACTTGTATTCGAAACGCAGAAAGTAAAAAGCCGACTCCTGAAAAAAGAAAAACAAGCAGCTGAAATTAAAACCTTGGAGGATAAAACGGGCTTTTTGATCATCCAACCAATTCATTCTAAAGAAAATAGAGAACAAATTGGGTACATTCAGGCGTTTTATGAACTCTCTTCATTTTATGATATCAGAAATCGGTTATTACTAACGTTGGTTGCTTTGGAAATTATTTCATTGATTTTAAGCAGTATTCTTGGCTTTATTTTGTCTTCATACTTCCTGAAGCCGCTAAAAGTGCTAAGAGATACGATGGATACAATCAGAAAGGACCCGCAGTCTGATATTCATATGCCAGATATTCATTCTAACGATGAGCTAGCAGATCTGGCGGAGATCTTTAATGAGATGCTGGATCGTATGCGACGTTATATTGAACAGCAGGAGCAATTTGTAGAAGATGTTTCTCACGAATTACGTACACCGGTTGCAATAATTGAAGGGCATTTGAACTTATTGAATCGCTGGGGGAAAGAGGACCCGGAAGTTTTAGATGAATCCTTAGAAGCCAGTCTGCAAGAAATTGTTCGTATGAAGAGTTTGGTTCAAGAAATGCTAGATCTGTCACGTGCAGAGCAAGTCGATGTTCAATACTCAAATCATACATCAAATGCTAAACAAGTCGTTTATCAAGTGTTTAATAATTTCAAAATTCTATATCCAGATTTTGTTATTACATTAGATGATGACCTATTACATGAGGTGACTTTAGGAATCTATCGTAATCATTTTGAACAGCTTTTGATCATTATCTTGGATAATGCCGTGAAATATTCAACAACGCGCAAAGAAGTTCATATTTCTATTTCTAAAACATTGAGTGAATTTGAAATTGCTATTCAAGATTTCGGTGAAGGGGTCCCAGAAGAAGATCTGGATAAAATATTTAATCGTTTCTATCGAGTAGATAAAGCTCGAGCACGTAATAAAGGCGGTAACGGACTAGGTCTATCAATTGCCAGACAGTTAGTAGAAAACTATAAAGGAAGAATAGATGCTGAAAGTGTTGTTCATCAAGGAACCATCTTTAGAATTTACATTCCGATAGTAGATAAAGGTGAAACAGTAGAGTAGGAGCTGAAGCTCCTACTTCTTTTTTTTATAAATGACGAATGATAGAGTTGTTTTGTCGAGTTAACGCTACAGAAAAAGCGAATGCTTGGGTGAGTATCAGAGGATTTGTTCGTCAACGAAAAAAACAAACAAAAATAGATATTTTCTAGTTGCTTTTTATGATAAGTATTGTTATATTTATACATGTTCTACTGAGTGTTCGTCACTTGAAAACAGACAGAAAAAAATATTTTTTTCCTCTTGACGAGTGTTAGACATTCATGATAGAATAACAAAGTTGTTAAGTAAGAAACAGCTGAAAAAACTTGAAAAATCAGGAAGAAAGTTGTTGACAAATAACAAACAACCTGATAAACTAATGAAGTTGTCGCGAAACATTCGATAACATCAAGCAGAAAAAAACTTTGAAACTTTTTTTAAAAAAGTGTTGACATCAAATCGAAGATTTGATATGATATAAAAGTTGCTGCGAGGTAACACAGTAGACCTTTGAAAACTGAACAAAGTAAGACGAACCAAATGTGTAGGTTGTTTTTACAACGGTAAAAACAAACAACAATTTTTAACAAGCAAGCAATATGCTAGCAACCAAATGAGCTTAACAATCTTCGGATTGTGTTCAACTTTTATTATGAGAGTTTGATCCTGGCTCAGGACGAACGCTGGCGGCGTGCCTAATACATGCAAGTCGAACGCTTCTTTTCTACCGAGTGCTTGCACTCATTTGAAAAGAGGAGTGGCGGACGGGTGAGTAACACGTGGGTAACCTACCCATCAGAGGGGGATAACACTTGGAAACAGGTGCTAATACCGCATAATAGTCGACACCGCATGGTGTTGATTTGAAAGACGCTTTCGGGTGTCACTGATGGATGGACCCGCGGTGCATTAGCTAGTTGGTGAGGTAACGGCTCACCAAGGCCATGATGCATAGCCGACCTGAGAGGGTGATCGGCCACACTGGGACTGAGACACGGCCCAGACTCCTACGGGAGGCAGCAGTAGGGAATCTTCGGCAATGGACGAAAGTCTGACCGAGCAACGCCGCGTGAGTGAAGAAGGTTTTCGGATCGTAAAACTCTGTTGTTAGAGAAGAACAAGTAGGAGAGTAACTGCTCTTACCTTGACGGTATCTAACCAGAAAGCCACGGCTAACTACGTGCCAGCAGCCGCGGTAATACGTAGGTGGCAAGCGTTGTCCGGATTTATTGGGCGTAAAGCGAGCGCAGGCGGTTTCTTAAGTCTGATGTGAAAGCCCCCGGCTCAACCGGGGAGGGTCATTGGAAACTGGGAGACTTGAGTGCAGAAGAGGAGAGTGGAATTCCATGTGTAGCGGTGAAATGCGTAGATATATGGAGGAACACCAGTGGCGAAGGCGACTCTCTGGTCTGTAACTGACGCTGAGGCTCGAAAGCGTGGGGAGCAAACAGGATTAGATACCCTGGTAGTCCACGCCGTAAACGATGAGTGCTAAGTGTTGGAGGGTTTCCGCCCTTCAGTGCTGCAGCTAACGCATTAAGCACTCCGCCTGGGGAGTACGACCGCAAGGTTGAAACTCAAAGGAATTGACGGGGGCCCGCACAAGCGGTGGAGCATGTGGTTTAATTCGAAGCAACGCGAAGAACCTTACCAGGTCTTGACATCCTTTGACCACTCGAGAGATCGAGCTTTCCCTTCGGGGACAAAGTGACAGGTGGTGCATGGTTGTCGTCAGCTCGTGTCGTGAGATGTTGGGTTAAGTCCCGCAACGAGCGCAACCCTTATTGTTAGTTGCCATCATTCAGTTGGGCACTCTAGCGAGACTGCCGGTGACAAACCGGAGGAAGGTGGGGATGACGTCAAATCATCATGCCCCTTATGACCTGGGCTACACACGTGCTACAATGGGAAGTACAACGAGTCGCTAGGCCGCGAGGTCATGCAAATCTCTTAAAGCTTCTCTCAGTTCGGATTGTAGGCTGCAACTCGCCTACATGAAGCCGGAATCGCTAGTAATCGCGGATCAGCACGCCGCGGTGAATACGTTCCCGGGCCTTGTACACACCGCCCGTCACACCACGAAAGTTTGTAACACCCGAAGTCGGTGAGGTAACCCTTGTGGAGCCAGCCGCCTAAGGTGGGATAGATGATTGGGGTGAAGTCGTAACAAGGTAGCCGTATCGGAAGGTGCGGCTGGATCACCTCCTTTCTAAGGAATATTACGGAAACTTACACATTCGTCGATACTTTGTTCAGTTTTGAGAGGTTTACTCTTATAAATAGAAGTGAATCAATTGATTTTCTTTCTTCTTATATGATTCTCTCAAACGAATTGTTCATTGAAAACTGGATATTGAAGTAAAAAAGTAATCAAAACAAACCGAGAACACCGCGTTGAATGAGTTTTTTAATTAAAATAGTTCGAAGCTTATTTTATTGGTGACGCCTCTATCGCTAGAGAAACGAACCAAACAATTTGACCGTAAGGTCATCAGGTTAAGTGAATAAGGGCGCACGGTGGATGCCTTGGCATTAGGAGCCGATGAAGGACGGGACTAACACCGATATGCTTTGGGGAGCTGTAAGTGAGCTATGATCCAGAGATTTCCGAATGGGGAAACCCAACATCTTTTATAGGATGTTACTTGCCAGTGAATACATAGCTGGTTAGAGGTAGACGCAGAGAACTGAAACATCTTAGTACCTGCAGGAAGAGAAAGAAAATTCGATTCCCTGAGTAGCGGCGAGCGAAACGGGAAGAGCCCAAACCAACAAGCTTGCTTGTTGGGGTTGTAGGACTCCGTTGTGGTAGTCTGTCAAGATAGTCGAAGAACCTGGAAAGGTTCGCCAAAGTGGGTAATAGCCCCGTAGACGAAATGTTGGCAACACCTAGGAGGATCCTGAGTACGGCGGAACACGAGAAATTCCGTCGGAATCCGCGGGGACCATCCCGCAAGGCTAAATACTCCCTAATGACCGATAGTGAACCAGTACCGTGAGGGAAAGGTGAAAAGCACCCCGGAAGGGGAGTGAAATAGATCCTGAAACCGTGTGCCTACAACAAGTCAAAGCCCGTTAATGGGTAATGGCGTGCCTTTTGTAGAATGAACCGGCGAGTTACGATTGCATGCGAGGTTAAGGTGAAGAGCCGGAGCCGCAGCGAAAGCGAGTCTGAATAGGGCGAATGAGTATGTAGTCGTAGACCCGAAACCATGTGATCTACCCATGGCCAGGTTGAAGGTGTGGTAAAACGCACTGGAGGACCGAACCCACGTACGTTGAAAAGTGCGGGGATGAGCTGTGGGTAGCGGAGAAATTCCAAACGAACTTGGAGATAGCTGGTTCTCTCCGAAATAGCTTTAGGGCTAGCGTCGAAGTTAAGAATGATGGAGGTAGAGCACTGTTTGGACTAGGGGCCCATCTCGGGTTACCGAATTCAGATAAACTCCGAATGCCATTCATTCATATTCGGCAGTCAGACTGCGAGTGATAAGATCCGTAGTCGAAAGGGAAACAGCCCAGACCACCAGCTAAGGTCCCAAAATAACTATTAAGTGGAAAAGGATGTGGGGTTGCACAGACAACTAGGATGTTGGCTCAGAAGCAGCCACCATTTAAAGAGTGCGTAATAGCTCACTAGTCGAGTGACCCTGCGCCGAAAATGTACCGGGGCTAAATAGTTTACCGAAGCTGTGGATCACACCTCTGGTGTGATGGTAGGAGAGCGTTCTAAGGGCGTTGAAGGTCGATCGTGAGGACGGCTGGAGCGCTTAGAAGTGAGAATGCCGGTATGAGTAGCGAAAGACGGGTGAGAATCCCGTCCACCGTATGACTAAGGTTTCCTGGGGAAGGCTCGTCCGCCCAGGGTTAGTCGGGACCTAAGCCGAGGCCGATAGGCGTAGGCGATGGACAACAGGTTGATATTCCTGTACCAGTTGTTTTTGTTTGAGCAATGGAGGGACGCAGGAGGCTAAGAAATGCATGCGACTGGAAGTGCATGTCCAAGCAGTAAGTCTTGAGTAGAGTCAAATGCTTTACTCTGTACGGACAAGCTGTGATGGGGAGGGAAATAATAGTACCGAAGTTTCTGATGTCACACTGTCAAGAAAAGCTTCTAGTGAGAAAACAACTGCCCGTACCGTAAACCGACACAGGTAGTCGAGGAGAGTATCCTAAGGTGAGCGAGCGAACTCTCGTTAAGGAACTCGGCAAAATGACCCCGTAACTTCGGGAGAAGGGGTGCTGACTTCGGTCAGCCGCAGTGAATAGGCCCAAGCGACTGTTTATCAAAAACACAGGTCTCTGCAAAATCGAAAGATGAAGTATAGGGGCTGACGCCTGCCCGGTGCTGGAAGGTTAAGAGGATGGGTTAGCTTCGGCGAAGCTCAGAATTGAAGCCCCAGTAAACGGCGGCCGTAACTATAACGGTCCTAAGGTAGCGAAATTCCTTGTCGGGTAAGTTCCGACCCGCACGAAAGGCGTAACGATTTGGGCACTGTCTCAACGAGAGACTCGGTGAAATTTTAGTACCTGTGAAGATGCAGGTTACCCGCGACAGGACGGAAAGACCCCATGGAGCTTTACTGTAGCTTGATATTGAGTGTTTGTACCACATGTACAGGATAGGTAGGAGCCGATGAACCCGGAACGCTAGTTTCGGTGGAGGCGCTGGTGGGATACTACCCTTGTGTTATGAACCCTCTAACCCGCACCACTTATCGTGGTGGGAGACAGTGTCAGGTGGGCAGTTTGACTGGGGCGGTCGCCTCCTAAAGAGTAACGGAGGCGCCCAAAGGTTCCCTCAGAATGGTTGGAAATCATTCGCAGAGTGTAAAGGCAGAAGGGAGCTTGACTGCGAGACTTACAAGTCGAGCAGGGACGAAAGTCGGGCTTAGTGATCCGGTGGTTCCGCATGGAAGGGCCATCGCTCAACGGATAAAAGCTACCCTGGGGATAACAGGCTTATCTCCCCCAAGAGTCCACATCGACGGGGAGGTTTGGCACCTCGATGTCGGCTCGTCGCATCCTGGGGCTGTAGTCGGTCCCAAGGGTTGGGCTGTTCGCCCATTAAAGCGGCACGCGAGCTGGGTTCAGAACGTCGTGAGACAGTTCGGTCCCTATCCGTCGCGGGCGTTGGAAATTTGAGAGGAGCTGTCCTTAGTACGAGAGGACCGGGATGGACTTACCGCTGGTGTACCAGTTGTTCTGCCAAGGGCATTGCTGGGTAGCTATGTAGGGAAGGGATAAACGCTGAAAGCATCTAAGTGTGAAGCCCACCTCAAGATGAGATTTCCCATTTCTTTAAGAAAGTAAGACCCCTCAGAGATGATGAGGTAGATAGGTTGGAAGTGGAAGTGCAGTGATGTACGGAGCGGACCAATACTAATCGGTCGAGGACTTAACCAAAGAAACGAAATAAAAAAGTATTTCGGAATGTTTGATTACTACTTCAATCCAGTTTTGAGTGAATAATCACTCAACTAAATAGTTACAACACCCAGTGTGGTGGCGATAGCGAGAAGGATACACCTGTTCCCATGCCGAACACAGAAGTTAAGCTTCTTAGCGCCGATTGTAGTGAAGGGTTTCCCTTTGTGAGAGTAGGACGTCGCCACGCTAATCGAACTAAAAAGTAGAATGTATAATTAAACATTCTTTGATTGTCTTGGAGTTTTTAGAAGAAATTACCTTTTCATCATGAATACTACTGTGGCAGTACGATAAGGAATAAGGTTTGAACAATAATTTTTCTTAAAAAAACAAGCTTGATTTTGACGTTCTTTGTCAAAATCGAGCTTGTTTTTTTGTCATAGGTTTACCTGTATTTTTTAGCTATAGCCTTATCGATGTTTCTACTCTTACTTTTTTATTTCGTATTAATGTTACTAATAGCTCTATTAGTAACATTAAGTTTTAATCTAGATTACATAGAGCTAAGATTGGATTATAAGCGCTTACTTAATGCATTAAAAGTAGGCAAGGATGGAATCAAAATATTAATATGGTTAGGGAGTGGCTCTGTGTTATTTCAAGATTTAAGCTGCGTGGCAAATAATACTTTAGAACGAGGAAAAATTACTGGATTTTATGATATGTTGGCACTCGATTGGTTGGGTTTAGTATCGTTGGGAAGAAATTCTAAAGTAAAAGTAGATGGAACGTTAGATTTTAAAGGAATTGGTGATGAACTGGGGTTAAAATTTATTGAGGAAAAAAAAGCTGACTTACTATTAGAGAATTCAAACTTCAATGTATTCGAGTATAAGGGGTATTTTTTTGCGAAGTTACATATTCGCAAAACAGAACGTTATGAGGTTTTCTATTTATTTTGTAGGGAAAACAATAGTTTTGAAGCAAAAGAATTGAAATGGGCACAGCTTTATATTGAAAAATCATATGATTTAGTGCTGACAAATAACGAATTGATCCAAAGTAATAATTATATTTCTAATGTATTTGACAGTACAGATTCGTTGATTTTGGTTTTTGATAGTCAGTTGAATATTGTAACACACAATAAAGCTTTAGGCGATTTAAATAAATTGTATGAACAACAGGATACGTTATCACTTTCAACAATTAACTTAGAAAATGAAAAAGAATTTGAAGATAGTTTAAATCAGGTATTGAGTAGAGATGAGAAGGTTTCTCTGGGCTCTGTGAATGTCACGAAAGGAAAGCAAAAGAGGAAGTATTCATTTTCCTTATCGCCGTTTAAAAATAGTAAGGAGCAAGTTGTAGGTGTTGTTGCAGTAGGATCAGATATAACCAAACTGCAGATGATAAATCATGAACTTGAACAACTAAGTAACTATGGTTTGATGGGTCAAATCGCTTTAGGACTATCTCATGATGTAAAAAACCCTCTTTCAAATATTCGAAGCTGTGCTCATCTAGTCGGAAAACCTAATATAGAAGCGATTCAAAGAGTTGAATTGGTTTCCATTATTCAACAAGAAGTCGACCGAATCAATCAAATAATAGAAGAGATGATGTCTTTTAATGTGATTTCTAAAGAGAGTGATTTTAAGTTTTTAGATTTGAATAAAATTTTATTGAACTGCAAACATATTATTGAAAGACAAAAATTATTTAAGCAAATAGAAATTAAGGGTGATCTAGAAGAATATCTTCCGCCATTTGAAGGGCAAAAAAGTGATATGCAGCAGCTATTTTTAAATATTATGCTAAACGCCATGCAGTCTATTGAAGATCATGGAGTGATAACGATTAAAAGTCGTTTTCTAAAAGAGCATGATCAAATTGAGATTTCTATTTCTGACACGGGTAAAGGGATGTTAAAAGAAGAACTTGATAATATAGGAACGCCTTATTATACGACAAAGCCACGTGGAACTGGGTTAGGATTATATACAGCCAAGCGTATTGCAAGAAAATATGATGCCAAGTTGGATATTCAATCGATCGTAGAAAAAGGAACGACCTGTTGTATTTATTTTTCGTGTATTTAAGCGTGAACAGGTGGTCGTTGATAGTTAGGGTACAGGAGGAGCAATATGTACAAAATTCTTGTGGCTGATGATGAAAAGGTAGCTCTATTGGTTCTAGAAAGAGAATTATCCGATGCGGGTTACGATGTTTATACAGCAAATGATGGAAAAGCAGCCAGCCAGCTTATCCAAGATCAACATTTTGACATTGTCATATTGGATGTTTATATGCCATACAAAAATGGTTTTGAATTAGTGAAAGAAATCAAAAAAAAATCAACTAATACAATCATTTTATTAGTAACGGCCTATGCGTCGATTGAAAATGCAGTAGATGCGATTAAATTAGGTGCGGAGGATTACCTGGATAAACCATATGATCTTTCTCAGTTATTACAAAAAATAGCGCAGTTACTTCAGATTCGCTTACAAAAGTCTAAAGATCATAAAATTAAAGTAACTAAAAATAGTAATTTGATTGGTGAAAGTCCTTTGATGAAAAAAATCCAATCAACGCTAGAAAAAGTTAAGGAGTTAACAACAACCGTTTTGATCACCGGTGAGAGTGGGACGGGAAAAGGGGTAGTTGCTAGAGAGCTACATTCGTTAGGAAAGTTTAAAGAGCTGCCGTTTATTCATGTTGATTGCGCTTCTTTGTCTCAAAACTTGATTGAAAGTGAACTATTTGGCTATGAAAAAGGTGCATTTACCGGAGCAAATTCTCTAAAGCAAGGAAAATTTGAAATTGCAAAAAATGGAATCATATTTTTAGATGAGGTCGGGACACTTCCACTAAATTTGCAATCCAAATTGCTTACAGTATTACAAGATAAACAATTCTATCGCATCGGCGGTGTTGAAAGTATTTCCATGCATGCTCGAGTAATCGCGGCAACAAATGAAAATATTGAAAAGAATGTTGAAACAGGACTATTTAGAGAAGATCTTTTTTATCGCTTAAATGTGATTAGAATAGAAATTCCTCCGCTACGTTTACGAAAAGAGGATATTCCGCACTTGGCAGAAAAATTTATAGAAGAATTTTCCTTGTCGATGAATCACGATGAACTTATCATTGCGCCATATTTTCTAGAATGTTTACAAAAATATGAATGGCCAGGGAATATTCGAGAATTAGAGAACGCAATCGAAAGCTCGGTTGCGTTATGTGATGGACGAACACTTAAAGAGACCGATTTGCCAATCAATATTGCAAAAAAAGCGATACAAGCCAGTAATAGCCAAGAAAATTATTTTAAACAATCGATCAAAAATCAAGAAATTATAACGATTTTGGAGTCATTAGAGAAGTTTGATGGACATAGAGAAAAAACAGCAAATTATTTAGGTATCACTAGGCGATCCCTTCAATATAAACTTAAAAAATATAATCTATTGTCTAAATCGTAAGAAGGCTCAAAGTGAGTAGCAAAGGATAATTGTATTCATTTCATGATCCCACTATTAAAAAAATCGATGAGTGCGCCATGTAAAATGATTTCAGCTGGATTATAAAAACTTTTTAGAGGTCTATAAAGACCAATATCAAAAGAAAGAGACTCTTTGAATTTTTTTTGTAAAAAGTAGTTTTGCTTAGCAGATTTTTTAGGCATTATAGGCATGATAACGATCTTATTAGAATCTTTAGTCGTTTCTAATAAATACTCCCATGAAGTTGAAGTAAATTGAATTTTTGCTTTAGGAAACGCGTGCTTCAGTTTTTTTAGAACAATATGGTAAGATGTTAAACTTTTTTGAAACGTCCCTACAGGGTAACCTTTTAAATCAGACCAATCGATTTTATCCAGTTCAGCCAAATCGTGGTGAATACTCATATAAGCAGCGTATTCGCCTAGGCGAATAGAATACTCTTCGAACTGATTTTTATTAAGAGCTGCAGGCTGTACTAACACAGCGATATCTAGAGCATTGTCTAGTAATAATGCTTTTAATTCATTGGCACTTTGCTCAATGATTTCTATACCTATATTCTTATGATGGGAAATAAATTCTGGTAGAAAGGGTATAAAATAGCTTCTGAGTAAGGTAGGCGGAATACCAATACGGACACTGCCAACCAATTTATTCGCTTCGTTTTTGATGGCTTTGAGCATTTCTTGATGCTTTTGAACGATCTCTAAAGCGTATCTATATAAAACATGACCTGCGGGCGTCAATTCGTTAAGCCGGCCATTTTTTCTAGTGAATAACAAAATCCCCTCACCATTTTCAAAGTTTGAAACGACTTGGCTTAATGCTGATTGCGTAATATGTACTTTTTCAGCTGCCAGCGTCAAGTTAAAGTCACATTCTACTATTTTGATGAAGTAGACTAGTTGTGTAATATCCATAAGTATTCCCTCGTTTTCATTTTTTAGCCAAGATAAGACTAATATGTAAATGTGCATACCAGAGAATTAACTTCGCTGATATGCACAAAACTGATTATTTTTATCCGTGGTGGGGTGCGTTTGAAAAGGTAAAATCAACAGCAGATAGTTTGTTTTTCAAGTTTTCTGCTTCGTTAAACATTTCTTTAATCATATCAGAAACAGACTCTTCTTTGTTTAACATACCTGAAATTTCTCCAGCCATAACAGAACCGTTGATAACGTCATCTTCAAAAACGGCTTTTTTTAAGGCACCTTGGCTAATCGAATTCAACTCTTCGTCAGTAGCATTTTGCTTTTCAAGTTCTGCATATTTTGTAGAGAGAGGATTGGCAATTGTTCTAACTGGGGCACCATGTGAACTTCCAGTAATCAGAGTCGAAGTGTCAGTCGCCTCAAGTACTAATTGTTTAAACTTTTCACGTACAGGACATTCTTTGGCAAGTAAAAAACGCGTACCAACTTGAACACCAGAAGCACCGAGCGCAAATGCTGCTAAAACACCTCTGCCGTCACCGATGCCACCAGCTGCAATTACAGGAATTGAGACTGCATCTACGACCTGAGGCCAAAGCGGAAGCGAGCTAAGTGAGCCAATATGCCCACCAGCTTCCATTCCTTCCGCTACCACAGCATCTGCACCAAGTGCTTCCATTTTTTTTGCTATTTTTACATTTGGTATAACTGGAATCACTATTATACCAGCTGCTTTCCACTTTTCAATAAATTTTTTGGGTGAGCCAGCTCCAGTAGTGACAATTGGAACATTATACTTGATTACAAGTTCGGAGATTGCCTCAGAATTTTGATCCATAAGCATAATATTTACTGCAAATGGTCTGCTTGTATTTGCTTGGATCAGTTTGATTTCGGCTTCGATTTCAGCAGGTGTTCTACCACCAGCAGCTAAGATACCTAATCCACCAGCATTTGAGACAGCAGATATTAGCGGTTCACGGGATATTTGTGCCATTGCGCCTTGGAAAATTGGATAGTCAATGCCTAACATTTTTGTTACATTCATAAAATGATCTACTCCTTTGTATTTGTTGTATAAGATAAATGTTCAGATAAGATGAAACCTCATATATAGAAAACATACATCGTTGATTGGGGTGTAGCTACTATTCTGTTTTCATTGCCTTTAGTTTATTTTAGGGCTTGAAACACACGTTCATTATAAATTCCCCTTTCTTTGTGTACGTGAACAGAAGCTTAATAAGCAAACGATCTATCTTATAGTTATTTATTAAGCAATTTAGATACCAATTTATTCAAGCTAGAGCTAGGAGCGCTTTTTTAAGCGTTTTATACAAATTTGATCGAGTTATTGTGAAAAAATGTGAATATTCTTTCACAACAAAAAAGCTACCTTGTACTAAAAATGTACAAAAATAAAACAAAACAGTTTATAAATCCAGCTAGAAATCATACAGGAAGGCGGAAGAGGTCAATTTTTGCTTATTTGTAATAATTGGCATGGCTTTTGCTTTTATTGTTTTGAAACTAAAAAAGAAAGGATTTGAAAATGATGGAGAGAAAACTTCCTCTAGAAGGAATCAAAGTTGTTGAATTAGGTACTCACGTAGCTGTTCCAAATGCTACTCGATTCATGGCAGATTGGGGAGCAGAGGTGATTAAGGTAGAAGGGGTACGTGGAGAAGAATGGCGTGTCATTGGAAATTCTTACTATACACCTGTTGCGGATGATGAGAATCCCATTTTTACTGTTCAAAATGCGAATAAAGAATTTATCGCAATTGATTTAAAAAATCCAGATGGAATGGAAATAATGAAAAAACTAATTCGTGAAGCAGATATATTTATCAGTAATGTTCGCTTAAATTCATTGAAGAAAATGAAGTTAGATTATGAGGCGGTCAAACCATTAAATCCGCAAATTATTTATTGTCATTTTACTGGCTTTGGGTATGAAGGACCAGATAGAAATCGACCAGGATTCGATATGGCTGCTTATTGGGCAAGATCTGGTGCTATGAGTGATTGGGTCAGTAAAGGGGACTATCCAATCAAACCGCCAGGTGGTTTCGGAGATGCTACTGTTAGTGCGAATATCTGCTCTGGAATCTTAGCTGCATTGTATGCAAGAACCCAGTCAGGTAAAGGAACCTTTTTAACTAGTTCATTATATTCAAGTGCAATTTGGTACAATTCAACCGGAATTGTTTCTACGCAGGAGAAATATGGAAACGTTTACCCTAAAGATAAAAATCAACCAGTAAATCCTTTTTCTCATATTTATAAATGCAAGGATGAAGAATACGTGATTATTACCGTTCTTGATTACAATAACAGCTGGGAGAAAATGGTTACGATGCTTGGCTTTAGTGAGTATCTTAATGATGAGCGCTTTAATACGATTCTGGCGGTTCGGGAAAATATGGATGAATTCATTAAAATTATCAATCATGCCTTCTTGAAAAAAGATCGTGAAGAGTGGTGTCAATTGTTTGATCAAGCGGATATCGTTTACGAAAAATTAGCTCATATGAGTGAGGTTACTAAAGATCCTCAAGCTTGGGAAAATAATTTCTTAACAGAAGTTACCTTTCCAAATAATAATACAGCAATTTTACCAACGGTACCAATTCAGTTTTCAGAATATGAGGTAACTAAGTACATTCCTTCTGGAAAAGTTGGAAGAGACTCACTAGAAATTTTACAAAAATTAGGCTATTCAGAAGCAGAATTTGCTGAATTGGTAGAGAAAAAAGCCATCAAATAAGCAAGATGGAACCGTTTAAGATTCTATTGAAAAAGGAGAGTAAATATGCCAACATTTGATCATTTTATATGCGAAGTCACAGGTGCAACAGCAGTGTTGACAATTAATCGTCCAGAAGTTCGAAATGCTTTAAATCAAGCATGTTGGAAGGAAATATTAGAGTTTGTAACTTGGGTCGATCAAGAAGCAAGCGTCAAAACAGTCATTATTACAGGAGCGGGTGAGAAAGCTTTTGTTGCTGGAGCTGATTTAAAGTCAGTCTCAGAGCTAAATAGTGTTTCTGCAGTAAATTCAAACTCAATGAGTGCGTTAAAAGCAATTACCAATAGCTCCAAAGTATTTATTGCAGCGGTCAATGGTTATGCATTTGGTGGAGGCTGTGAATTAAGTTTAGCATGTGATTTACGCCTTGCCTCTGAAAATGCTCGCTTTGGTTTACCGGAAACGGGTTTGGGGTTGATTCCAGGCGCGGGTGGCACACAGCGACTTCCAAGAATCGTCGGAATCGGTGTGGCCAATGAAATGATTCTTGGAGGGCGCATTTTAACTGGGGAACAGGCAGTCAATTATGGTTTAGCAATGAAATGTGTTCCCTTGGGCCAACTGCTAAAAGAGGCCAATGAGCTAGCAGATACGATTAATAAAAAAGCTCCCTTGGCTATCAGCTATGCAAAAAAATGTGTGCGGCAGGCTTTATCAATCGACGAAAACAGTGGGCTTGCACTTGAAAACCAATCGTTTGCTATTTTAATGTCTAGTGAAGATAAAAAAGAAGGAATTGCAGCATTCTTTGAGAAGCGTCAAGCAGATTTTAAAAATAAATAATCAGCTACTTAAGCTCTTTCAGCTGTTAAAACAGGAGGAATGTATATGTATGAAACGATTATCTATGAAGTGAAAAATAACGTAGCAACAATTACAATCAATCGTCCAGATGTTAGTAATGCTTTTTCGCTCAAAACGTATTCAGAGGTCAAAATAGCCTTAGAGCTTTCAGGAAAAGATGCAGAGGTTCGTGCAGTCGTGATTACAGGAAGCGGAAAAAATTTTTCAGCAGGTGGAGATGTCAATCGCTTTAAGACGTTAATTGAAACAGAAGAATTTTTACCGCCAGAAGGAGTGATTGCAGCCGGTGCGATGACTCGAGCTGTAAAATTGTGTCCAAAGCCTGTTGTTGCCAAAATCAATGGAGTGGCAGCAGGTGCCGGTTGTTCATTAGCGTTAGCTTGTGATTTTAGAGTGATGGATGAAAAAAGTAAATTGGCGATGGCCTTTATTAATATGGGTTTTAGCGGTGATACAGGTGGGATTTATTTTTTGAATCGAATGGTAGGAACAGCAAAAACCACTGAAATGTTAGTACTTGCAGAACCAGTCAAAGCCCAAGAAGCACATGCTTTGGGGTTGACCACTAAACTTGGAAAAGAAGGCGAGCTTGATACAACAACAACTGAATTAATTGAAAAGTTACTGCAAAAACCGACACAGGCGATCGCTAAACAAAAAGCCTTGAATTACGAATTTTTCTTCTCTGATTTAGAACAGTTCAACGAAAGAGAAGCGCAATATATGGTGGAATGTGGCAAAACAAAAGACCACCAAGAAGCGGTTTATGCTTTTTTAGAAAAGAGAAAACCGAATTTTACTGGAAAATAATAAATAATATGGAGGAAGTAAAATGAAAATCAATGATCTGAAAAAAGTAGCTGTCATCGGTGGTGGCTTGATGGGGCGTCAAATCGCCTTAAATACAGCAATATATGGTGTTGATACCTATGTTGCTGATGCAAACCCAGAGATTTTACCCGTTATCAAGGAATGGGAGGAAACCTATTTAGAAGGTCGAATCAACAAAGGAAAATTAACTGCAGAACAAGTAGCAACAACAAAACAACATTTTCATATTGCAAATTCAATCGAGGAAGCAGTAACCGATGCAGATTTAGTTATTGAAGCAATTATCGAAAATAAAGAAATCAAGCAAGAATTTTTTACTAATTTAAACAAACTTGTTAGAAAAGATACCATCATTGCAACCAATTCCAGCTTTTTATATTCCTCTATGTTTGAAGACTGTGTTGATAATCCTACCCGATTAGCTAATTTACATTTCTTTAACCCTGCGTTAGTCATGAAGCTGACAGAAGTTGTGCAAGGACCTCAGACAAGTGATGAAACAGTACAATTTCTCCTCGATTTTTCCAGGAAAACAGGGAAAGATCCAGTTTGGGTTAAAAAGGAAATAGAAGGCTTTATCGCTAATCGTATCCTACGGGCAGTCGCTAATGAAGCACTTTATTTAGTAGAAGAAGGAGTCGCAACGCCAGAAGAAATCGATATTGCAGCAGAAAAAGGCTTGAATTATCCGATGGGACCTTTCAAATTAATGGATTTGACAGGTGTCGATCTAAGCTATTTCAATTTAAAACGAGTGTACGATGAAACGGGAGAAAAGCGAGCGGGCTTTGATCTTCTTAAAAAGAAATATGAAGCAAATGAATGGGGCAGAAAGACTGGCAAAGGCTGGTATGAGTATCCTAAAAAATAATCACAGGGCAAAATGACGAAGGAGATATCTTATGAGTAAAAATGTTAGAGATGTAGTAATCGTGGCATATGGAAGAAGCGCTATTAGCAAAACTGGGAAAAAAGGAGCGCTCAGAGAGGCGAATCCAGTTGATTTTGCTGGTGAAGTATTAAAGGGTGTTTTGGCAAAAATACCTGAGTTAGAAACCGAAGCGATTGATGATTTGATTGTGGGTTGCGCTAAACCAGAATATGTTCAAGGGTACAATGTTGCTCGTATCATCGGCCTAAGAGCTGGTTTACCGTGGAGTGTTGCTGGGCAAACGGTAAATCGTTTTTGTTCCTCCGGACTGCAAACAATTTCTATTGGTGCCAATGCAATTGCTGTTGGTCAAGCGGAAGTAATCGTTGCAGGAGGGGTAGAATCAATGTCTGCTATTCCGATGGGGAGTGATCCAAAAACATGGAATCCATGGGTCGCAGAACATGAAAAAGGTGCCTATATGCCAATGGGACTTACTGCTGAAAACGTAGCAGAAAAATATAATATTTCAAGAGAAGCGATGGATGCCTTTGCGGTTGAAAGTCACTTAAAAGCTACTGTTGCACAAGAATCAGGTGTTTTCAATAAGGAAATTATACCAGTTTCTGGAATCGATGAAGCAGGTCAGCCAATCATTTTTGATCAAGATCAAGGCATACGCAAAAATAGCAGTATGGAAAGTCTTGGAAAATTACCCACTGTGTTTAAAGAAGATGGCAAAGTTACCGCAGGAACTGCTTCACAAACAAGCAATGGTGCGTCCTTTGTCGTATTGATGACTAGAGAAAAAGCTGGAAATCTTGGCATCAAACCGATCGCTGTTTTTAAAGGATTTTCTGTAGCAGGTGTTGATCCATCATTGATGGGGATCGGACCTATTTATGCGGTACCTAGAGTTTTGAAACAAACTGGTTTAACTGTTGACGAAATGGATGTTATCGAATTGAATGAAGCTTTTGCAGCACAAGCATTGCCTTGTATAAAAGAATTGAATTTTGATAAGGAAAAAGTAAATCCAAATGGTGGAGCCATAGCTTTAGGCCATCCGTTAGGTGCAACGGGCAGTATTCTTGTCAGTAAAGCGTTGAATCAATTGGAAAGAATACAGGGCAAATACGGTTTGGTAACAATGTGTATTGGCGGCGGTATGGGTGCTGCAGCAGTATTGGAAATGTGTGACTAAATCAGTATAAAGACACTGATTTTGGATCTGGAATAAAACGAGAAAGAAGTGAGATTCCAGATCCTTTTTGCTAAATAATAATAAAGGAGAAGTTTGAAGAATGTTTGATAAAAAGACAATAAAGAAAATTATTTTTGAACTTATTTCGATTATCGCAGCGCTAATTATTGCTAATCTTCCGATTCCAGATGGTTTGGATAAAAATGGGATGCTGGCTTTGGCGATTTTGATCTGGGCTGTTTTAAATTGGATTTTGAATACGATGAATGATTTTATTGTCGTGATGATCATGTGCTGTGCTTTTGTGATCTTTAAAGTCGTACCCTTTGAAATTGCTTTTAGTGCTTTTTCTGGAACAACTTATTGGTTGTTACTGGGAGCGTTAGGTTTAGGGTGCGGTATTGTGAAAAGCGGATTGATCACTCGACTATCTTTATACTGCATGAAAATAATGCCGCCAACCTTTTTTGGTCAAACCTTGGCGATGTTTATCTCAAGTATTTTTGTTGGTCCATTGATTCCTTCTACATCAGCGAAAGTTGCAATACTAGCCCCAATGACGATTTCAATTGGTGAAAAGCTAGGGTATGAAAAAAAGTCTAAAGGGATGTTTGGAATCTGGAGTGCCATGTATTTTGCTTTCAATCAAATGGCGCCATTTTTTATCAGTAGTTCATTTTTAGGCTATGTCACACTAAGTTTTTTGCCAAAAGAAATCAGTGCAGAGTTTACGTATCCAAAATGGATTATTTCCATGCTTGTATGGGGAATTGTAATGTATGTACTTGGGTTTGTCGCAATCAATCTGTTATATAAACCAAAGGAATCACAAAAACTTGATAAAACGGATATTGCAATGATGCTAAAAGAAATGGGGCCAATCAATAAACAAGAAAAATCTGTGTTAGCTGTTATTTTAGTTTGTTTAGTTTTCTGGATGTTGGAAAGAACACTTGGAATCAGTGCGTCAGTCACATCAGTCATGGGATTTTCGGTCCTTTTAGCAACGGGAATCGTAACGCCTCAAGATTTTAATACGAAGATCAATTGGTCTTTTTTAACATTCGTAGGTGGGGCAGTTAGCTTGGCTTCTGTGCTTAGTAAGGTAGGCGTAGATAAATGGATTGGCAGCATTCTTGAACCGATCATGAGTGGTGTAACCTCAAACAAGTTGTTGTTTATCATGACGATTGCAGTGATCACTATTTTGACAAGAATCGTTATTGCAAGCGTTACTGCAACAATGACGTTGTTGAATATTATTGTGATTCCATTGTGTCTTGCAGCTGGGATCAATCCTTGGATTGGCTCGATTGTAATTTACACGTTTTGCCATCAATTTTTCTTTAAATATCAAAGTCCAACAACTGTTGGTGCATTTGCTGCGGCAAATGGTGATGACACGATTGGCTGGAATTATGTAAGTAAGTTTAACTTTGTCGTTCTAGGGGTTGAAATGATCGCTATTTTGGCCAGTATTCCATTTTGGCATTTGCTGGGTCTAATGTAAAAGCAAACAATTTAAGTTGGAGGAAGTGAAATGAGTGTTGAATTAATCAGTTTGGCTGGAATTCTGCTGGGGGTTTGTACGTTGATATTTTTAGCCTTTCGAGGCTATCCGATTTTTGTAATAGGAAGTGTAGCTTCCGTGATTGTATTGCTTTTTTCTGGTATGAATGTGCTAGATGCATTATTGGGGACTTACATGGATTCTTTCTCAGAGTATATTAGTAATTATTTTTTCATTTTTCTACTGAGCTCGATTTTTGGCAGAATGATGGGGAAAACAGGAGCTGCTCAATCGATCGCATATAAAACCTCACGTTTAATTAGGAAAAAAAGCAATGAAAAGAACCATAAATTTCTTGTCGTGATGTCTTTGGTCATCATCAATATGGTTTTAACTTTAGGTGGTGTCAGTCTTTTTGTTGTTGTTTTTACAGTTGTCGAAATTGCGAAAGAGTTATTCGAGGAGTTTGATGTTCCTTGGAAGATGTATACTTGCGGTGTGTTAGGATCATCTTCTTTTACAAGTACGATGGTACCTGGAAATCCTGCGATCATTAATATAATTCCGACGAATTATTTAGGTACAAATACAATGGCAGCGCCCCTTTTAGGAATGATTTGTGCTGTAGTTACATTCCTGTTAGGTTCACTATACATTCTGTTGGAAACGAAGAAAAACACTAAAAATCAGGAAGGATTCTATCCTACTGGTCAAAAAATAAAAGAAGCGGCACTTGAAAAAGTTACATTTGCTGAACAGCCTTTAGTAAAGTGTTTGATCCCATCGATTGTGTTGATTCTTGTGTTGAATGTCTTTAGTGCTTCTGCTGTAATAGCGTTGACGGCTGCTTGCTTCGTTAAGATTGTATTGTTTTATAAAGAGTTGTTTCCGAATTTAGCTGAAGTATTTAAAATGGGTGGAGAGAATGCTATGTCCGCAATTGTTTCTATTTGTGCGGCGGTAGGATTTGGTAGTGTGGTTGCTTCTGTACCAGGGTATCAGCTAGTCATTAATAGTCTAGATAGTATTCCAGGACCCGCAATTTTACAATTAGTACTATCGTTTAATGTGATTTCAGCTGTAACTGGTTCATCCAGTGGCGGAGCATCGATCGCGTTTTCAACGTTAGGGGATCATTTTACGGACTTAGGATTATCTCCGCAAGTGATTCATCGTGTAGGTGTCATGTCTTCAAATGGCTTGGATTCTTTACCGCACAGCGGGGCCATCTTTAACACATTAAACATAACTAGATTGACACATAAACAAGCGTATAAGAATTATTTTATGTTAACAGTTGTATTAGAGACAGGGATGTCATTATTTGCTGGAATTTTAACGCTCTTCGGAATTGTATAGTAGGTTGGGGTGAGCTATTTTGACGTGTGTAAATAAAACTAAAATGAATAGTGAAGCAGCATTTGAGTCAATTTCGATCGATGCATTTACTGCTAGACTGGATCATTTAGTTGAAACAACAAATGATAAGAAAGTCAAGATTATTTCCGTAAATGGAAGCGTTGCGGCTGGAAAAACAACCTTCACAGAGCAGTTAAAAGCCTATTTTTTAGAGAAACACAAATCAGTACAGGTTATTCATACAGATAGTTTTCTACTTTCAAATAAAGAGCTGGCTGAAAGAAATTTGATGGATAAAAAGGGATTTCCAGTAACGTATCAACAAGCAAAAATAAGAAGTGTCTTAAAGCAAATAGCAATGGGGGATGTCCCAATTATTGTTCCTCAATATTCTCATGCTGCATATAATATAGTGGAAGAGTATCAGTTTATTGAAGCGGCAGATATTTATATCATTGAAGGAATTGGGTTTAAATCAAAAGAGTATTCAAACTGGATCGATTTATCATTATTTTTAGATGCTAAAATTGAAAATATAGGAAAATGGTACCGTCGTCGTTTCATCAAAAATATTTCATTAGCAAAACCCGATTCAATTTTGAAAAAATATGAAAAATATCCCGAAAATAGGCTTAAAAAGGTCATGGATCATAATTGGAATGAAGTCAATTTGATCAACTATTATGAAAATATTTTACCAGAAAAAAGCCAAAGTGATATTATTTTGGAAAAAAATGAAGTTCATAAAATCGTAAATATTTATTCTAGAAAACGATAGTTTACAACACAAAACTAAGAGGATGATATGGAATTTTCCATCCTCTTAGTTTTGTTTCTATTTACTTGAAAATAACTGTTCAACTTGTTCTTCAGCCCATTGACACCAGCGCAGTTCTTCTTCACATATACGTATTTTTCTTTGGATAACAAGAAATCGTCCAAAGTTTTTTTGTTGTTCTTCTGGATCTGATAATTGATCAATTTGAGCTTGTTTAGTTTGATTTTGTTTCAATAGTTTTAATTGATGCTGTTTTCTTTCGAAAAGTAGTCCCTTTACAGTATCTTTATCTAGAATCGATGCAACATAAATCTTTGCAAGAAATTCATCTTTTTGTGAAGGTTCTTTCGTTTCTTCTTGAATCCAAGTATTGACGATATTTTCGCCCTTTTTAGTTAAATGATAGATTTTTTTCTGTGAATGTTTTTCGTCATTTTCAACTGAAACATATTCTTCTTTTAACAGTTTCCCTAAGGAAGTGTAGATCTGACTATGATGAGCTTCCCAAAAAAGCGCAAGATATTGCTTCAGCTCATAGCCAGTACAGGGTTTTCTAACTAACATACAAAGCAAAATATAACTAAGAGTATTCATCCCGACGATTCTCCTTCTCTTTTTGAATCCGCTTATTTTTTATTATATCATAAAATAAATGAAAATATTATAAATAAATACATGTAAATATTGACATGTATTTATTTTTGTAGTATTTTTTTATACAGAGAGAAGGTAATAAAGTGGAAGAATCAAACTATTTAGAAGAACATTTAGAAGTAGTCAAAGTGGAGAAGAGTGGCTTACGCTCAGCCTATGCGGTGGCCTTTACTTGTATGATCGCATTTATGGGAATTGGGTTAGTTGACCCCATTTTAAAAACGATCGCAAAGCAGTTGGATGCGACACCTGCGCAAACGACGCTGTTATTTACAAGCTATATGCTAGTAACGGGTGTCATGATGTTATTTACCGGTTTTATTTCTAGTCGAATCGGCGCGAAAAAAACTTTGATTTATGGATTAGTTATTATTATTGGATTTTCATGTTTAGCTGGTTTTTCAGAAACGATTGAAGGGCTGATCTATTTACGAGCAGGTTGGGGATTAGGTAATGCTTTATTTATCTCAACAGCTTTATCAGCTATTGTGGGTGTTTTAGCTGGACAAACAGAGAAAGCGATTATTATGTATGAAGCATCTATGGGGTTAGGTATGGCCATTGGTCCTTTACTTGGTGGTGTGTTAGGTAGCATGTCTTGGCGGATGCCGTTTTTTGGTGTAGCCACATTGATGCTGATTGCAACCTTCGCCATTGCTTTTCTGTTGACACCGATTGCTAAACCTAAGAAAAAAATTGCTTTATTTGCTGGAATCAAAGCTTTGAGCAATCATAAATTACGTTCAATTGGAATCATCGCATTACTTTATAACTTTGGCTTTTTTACATTATTGGCTTACGCACCATTTTTACTTGAAGGATTTACGGAAATGCAAGTTGGATTTGTTTTTTTTGGTTGGGGCGCATTATTAGCTGTGGCTTCAGTATTTATTGCACCAATCTTAGAAAAACGAATCAATACGTACCGAACTATTTTACTGGCGCTATTCTTTTTCTTGGCTTGTTTGAGCTTTATTGGATTTAACGCAAAAACACCAGAATTAGTCGCTGTAGGTGTGATCATGGCTGGGCTATTTCAAGGGCTGATCAATACACTCTTAACCACGATTGCGATGGAAATACCAGATATTGAAAGAAGTGTAGCATCGTCTTCTTATAGTTTTATCCGTTTCTTCGGTGGAGCAATTGCACCTTTCGTGGCAGGAAAACTAGCAGAAATTTGGAACTCTAGTATCACTTTTTATTTTGCAGCATTTATGGTATTGATTGGCTTAGCTTTTGTGATAATCCACAATCAGTATTTTGCGACAAAAGAAGAATACGAGGAAGCTTAGATGAATCAAAAAGTTGGTACAAAAGTGTTTAGCTTTTAGAAATAGGAGGGAGCCGTTTTTGCTCCCTCAGCTTATAAGGATATCATGTGATTGGGATGTGACTCAAAGAGTTATGTCCCAATCATTTTTTTACATAAGTGATTCATTCATGAAAAAGGCCGTAATATAAAAAACCTCATCTTTTGGTATGGTTACGGCATAGTACGTTTCTAAAAATTGACAGTTTTTTTGAACACGATCGATTTCAGTTGTATATTTCACTTGAAAGGCTGAAGTTTTTGGGAAACTGCTAACATTTTTTCCTTGTTTCAAGCGATCAATCATGCAAACAACATGACAAGCCAAGCCGACTTTTATTTCATAAGAAACAGTAGGATTGATTTCTGCGGCCATCGTTTCTACCCATTCACGAATCGAGGTAATCAATTGTTCTCCCTCTTTATACACTAACATGTTTGCAATATTTGTCCGCATACCTTCAAAAGCAATTTCGTAATCAATAAGTGATTGGATTTTTTCTGTCTTTGTTTCATCTAATGCGTCAGTGATCGAAAAATGTGGCGCAGAGAAAGGAAACTGAAAAGTACCGATCGTGCAGATGATTTTTCCTGTTTGCTTTAAATTTGCCATTGTTTGTTCTAATAACTTTTGATCAGTAATTTGCAAGGAGACGATTTCACATGCCTCACCTCGCAAATTTAAACGACTGCTTAACATTTTTTTGATTAATTGAGCGGAACCTTCACCTGTGGTGCATAAGGTGAGAATGTATAATTTTAAGCTTTTTGGTTCCTCGTTATTTTTCTGATAACTAGAAAGACCTCTGATATTCTTTGTAGACTCAAATACTTCATTTAGTCCATGACCTAATGAAGCTTTTCTGCTAGCTTCTAAAACATGAAGTGTACTGACGAGCTCAATACAACGGATGTGAATCTTTAATTTTTTTTCCAATTCATCACTAAAATTGATTAAAGAACCCATATCTACTAGCAGAAGAACATCTTTTTGCTGATCTTTAGCGGAAAGATAATTATGGATATTAGTCAACGTTATGAGTGGTTTTTCTTCTAGGCTCATGTCAAAACCTACCGCGATTTGTTCGCCCAAAAGTTTGTTAACAACATTTGCCATACTGGTAGCGGTTGACTCACCATGAGCAACAACGATAACTTCGACTGTGGCGCTTTTCTTGCTTTTATTTTCATCTGCTGTAAAAAAGAGGGCAAGAAAGCCGGCTTCATCCTCAGGCAGTTGCACACTAAAATCTGCTTCGATCACGGAAAGGCAGTGTTCAGCCGTTTCAAAAAGGTGAGGATGCTCTTGTTTTATTTCATTGATTCGTGGGTTAATGATCGTTTGCCCTCTTTTTACCCGTTGGATCGTATTGTATAAATGTAGTGCTAGTCCGTAACGGACATTATCAGATAGATAAACAGTTAATAAACGGGACGCTTTTTCACAGACTTTATTAGCCGTTGCAACGATTTCCGAACCGACAATCTGTTCTAAATTCGTTAGATCAACAGCCGAATCAGTATTATATGAATGATAATAATTCGTAATTGTTGTATCAATTATTTCAGAAGTTTGGGAAATATCAAGACCGATCCGCTCCATATCACTCATTTTTTGTTCGATGATTTGATAGATGTCTGTTCCTTTTACATCGTTTGGTAAAAAAAGCGTAGTCTCTTCTTCGGTGAACAGGAAGAAGCGAGCATTCATATTCGGTAGAAGAAGCCAGATTTTGTTGCGGTCTTCGTTATTATAGAGACCTTCCCGAATATAATGAGGCAACTCATAGCTACCAATTTTAATGGTTTCTTCCTGTCTGGCAATAAATTGCGAGTACGACTTTGCGCAAAGCAGTTGAATGTCTGCTTTTAACTGTCCTACGTTATTAGGGCAATGATATCCTAGCAATGCTCGAATCGTATTAGTCGAAACTTCGATCGGTGTACCTAATTTCTTCGTTTCTGTTTGGAAAAAAGTTGAAATCAAGCTTAGGCGTTCTTCTAGCCCGCGATCGGTTAAATTAGGAATTTCGATTCTCATTGGAATTCGACGAATAAATGTTTGTAGTAAAGCTGATGAGGTATCTTCCGTCGTTGCACAAACGAGTAGTACCTGAGCGTGCCGTTCACTGCTAGTCTCACCAAGTCTGCGGTAAATGCCTCGATCAATAAAAGTAAACAGCATTTCTTGACCTTCAGGTGGCAGGCGATGGATTTCATCAAGGAAAAGGATACCGCCATTGGCATTTTCCAACAAGCCTACTCGATCATTGTCTGCGCCAGTATAAGCACCTTTTTGAATGCCGAAAATAGAACCTACCAGTAATTGCGGATTATTTGCGTAATCTGCGCAGTTAAAGGTAATAAAATTAGAATCCGCTTTCACTTTGTGCTGTGATTTTGCATACGTATAAATCAATTCAGCAAACATACTTTTCCCAACACCAGTTTCTCCAGTTAATAAGATATGCATGCCATTTGGCGGATATAAAACAGCGGCTTTCGCTTGTTCACCGCAGTGAAAAAGACTGGGGCTTTTTTTTATAAATTCATCCAGAATATTTCCGCTGGTTTGTTCTTTTGGAGCAGTGGAGTAGAAATAAACGGGCTTGGTGCCATTTTTTTCGGCTTTCCCTAGTTTAACCAACTGATTTAAGTCACTACTGATATTTGCTCGAGTGACATTCAATTGCTTAGCAAGTTCGCTGGCAGTGATAGGTTGTTTTTCAGAATATTGGCTGAGTAATTTTGCAACTTTATCAATTCTTTTCATTATTCTCCCGACCTTTGATGGATAGTGTGTTTTGTGTTCTATGGACTAAGTATAATGTTGCATAGTGAAATAGTCAAAGTCATGTGTTTTATTTTCAATAATGTGTTTTACTGCTTGGAAGAAATGTGTTTTATTTGCCGTGAAGACGAAACACATTGTGGTGAAATGTGATCCTATCAGCCTTCTAATTGTTTGGCACGCTTATTGCTTATATAACTATGACAACATAATTAGTGTTTGAAGGGAGAAAATCAAATGATTTCAGAGACAGATGTGATGCAGATCATTGTTTATGCTGGGAATGCAAAGTCACTTGCTATGAATGCAATCAAAGAAGCTAAAGCTGGAGATATTGCAAGTGCTAAAAAAGGATTAGAGGAGAGTAAAGGAAATTTAAAGATTGCCCACCAGCAACATACGGATATACTACAGAAATTTGCAAGTAATCCAGATGAACCAGCAACAATGTTTTTGACCCATGCACAAGATCATATGATGGCGGCAATTACCGCAACAGATTTTACAAAAGAATTTATTGATTTACACGAAGAGCTGCAAGAACTACGTAACTTAATTAAAGGAAACGCATAAAAAACAAGAAAGAAAAGGTGATTAGGATGAAAATTACATTAGCATGTGCCGGCGGGATGTCAACAGGAATGTTAGTTAAAAAAATGGAGGAATATGCCAGCTCACAAGGGATCGAAGCAGATATCTCAGCATGTGGGCTCAGTGAATTGGAAGAAAGAGTGACTGGGTCAGATATTATTTTATTAGGACCACAAGTTGGCTATCAACAAGATGACGTAAAAAAAGAGTATCCAGATATTCCAGTTTTAGTGATTGAAATGATGGATTACGGCATGATGAATGGAGAAAAAGTCTTTAAAAAAGCACAAGAAGTTATTGCTGCAAAATAAGGAGCGTTAAAAGGAGGAGTACAAATGTCTGAAACGAAAAAAAGTTCATTTACTAATGGGTTGAATGTATTTGTCAATAAGTTTTCAAATAATACGTTTGTTAAGAGTATTGCCAATGGGATGATGATGACCTTACCGATCACGATCGTAGGGAGTTTAACAACGATTATCGGAATGATTCCTGGCTTACCTGAAATTGTTGTGAAGGCTTGTTCTTTAGGGACTTCAATTTCAAGTAACCTTATTACGATTTATGTGATTATTGGTATTTCAAGTGCAATGGCAAGGGAGAAAAAAGGGGATATCATTTCTTCTATCATTCTCTCATTAGCGTCTTTCTTTGTTTTGACACCAATAACAGCTTTTGATATTGGCAAGGAAAAACCAGCTATGGCTTTTGAATTGACCTATCTAGGTTCAAAAGGAATCTTTGTTGGGATGATTGTGGCTTTAGTTGTCACTTGGGTTTTCGCTAAAATGGTGGAAAAACGTATTACGTTTAGAATGCCAGAGAGTGTCCCAACGGCTATTGCTAAAACTTTTGAAGCAATCGTTCCTGCTGCTATTATTTTTATTATCATGATTATGATTAGTACCGGATTTGCTGAAACTAAATTTGGGAATGTCCATGATTTTATCTATACAAATCTTCAAACACCGCTTGAATCTTTAGGAGGTTCGATTTGGTCAGCGTTGTTCATTATGTTTTTATCAGAATTATTATGGTTCTTTGGGATCCATGGAAGCATGGTTGTGGGATCTGTTATTGCTGTTTTGTTTACAACACAAGCCTATGCAAACATGGAAGCAGTAGCTGCTGGAGAAGTAGCGACGAATATTATCAATTCATTTTTCTTGGATGCCTTCAAAGGACCTAGAGCATTGGCTTTAGCCGTTATTCTAGTGTGGATGAGCCGTAGTGAAAAATTCAAATCAATTGGAAAAATTTCGTTAGTGCCAAGTATTTTTGGAATCACTGAACCAATGAAATTTGGGATACCAATGATTATGAATGCTGTTATTTTTATTCCGTTGACTCTTTCAGCTGCCATTTGTGTGGGGATTGCTTATATTGCGACAATTATTGGATTTCTCCCTGTAATTAGTGTTAATGTACCTAAAAATCTACCAACGTTTTTATCTGGCTTTATGGCCGCTGGTTGGCAAGGATTAGTGGTTCAACTGATTCAATTTGTTGTGGTATTATTATTGTATCTACCATTTATGAAAAAATTGGATAGTCAAGGTGTCGCAGAAGAAAAAGCAAATCTTGAAAATCAATAGGAGCGTGAAATGATGCAAGCACTTCAAGTCAAGAGAGAAAATGGAACGTTAGCCGTTAAAATTCCTGATACGGCAGAGCTACCTGTAAAAGTATTTTATGGAACAGACAGTTCTAAATTAGAAACGGTCAACTATCTTGAATGTACTAAAAAAGGTTGGCAAAGTTTTGCTGATCCAAATAGTAAAGAACGTTTTTACTTTCACTTAAAAACAGCTTCAGATACTTTTATCGGAGCGGAACGTCGCTTACCTTTGGCAAATTTATATAATTGTCGTGATATGGGGGGCTATGCAACAAATGATGGCCGTATGACAAGTTGGGGGAAAGTATTTCGCTCAGATGCTCTGCACCAGTTAGATGAACAAGGACGAGCGTATATTGAACGAATGAAGGTTAAGCGAATCATTGATTTTCGTTCACCAGAAGAAATAATGAAAGATCCAAATAAACCCATTTCGGATAGTGAAACCTTTAATTTTAATCCTCATGCTGATGTTGCTCAGCAAGCAAGTACACAATCTGTTTCAAAAAAAGATGAAGAGAAAATCGCTCAGCTAGAAATAATGGTTCAGACAGAAGAAGGACGAGCTCAATTAAATAAAAATCGTAATGCAATGATCAAACAGATGGAGCAATTAGTAGTAGGCCAAAATGCCGTCAAAGCATACAAACAATTCTTTGAAATGCTGTTACAAGAAGAAGTAACACCGCTTATTTTTCACTGTCAAGGCGGCAAGGACCGCACAGGCTGGGCGGCAGCTCTATATTTAGGCGCTTTAGGTGTTGATAAAGAGCAAATTTATCAAGATTATTTATTAACAGATCAAATGAATGCCCCTAGAAATGCGAAAAGAATGGCGATCTATAAAAAATATACTAACGATGAAGATGTCCTAGCTTTTTTAGCCTCATTACAACAAACGAGAAAAGATTATTTGGATGGCGCGTATAATATTATTGAAGAAAGTTATGGCACGATCCAACAGTATTTGAAAGCCGTTTTAGATGTTGATGATACTAAGTTAGAAATACTCAGACACAAATACTTGTACTAAGCAGAATGGCCTAAAATCTAATAGAAGGTAATAAAAACAACGAGATAGACCAATAGGTTCTGTCTCGTTGTTTGTCGACGAGTAAAAATTAAGCTTGAGTAAGTTTATCTTAGTCCAAGACTGTTTTTCCTTTGTTGACAACGCTTTACTTTCATGTTTTAATAACAAGAGAAATTAAGATTGTTACTGAATTTTCAGGCTATACTTTATTTCTTTTATTAACATTTTATTAGCTAGCTGATCTAATCTCATTGAGGAGATACTATGGAAGTAAAAAAAGTAATCAATAATAATATTGTAAAGTCTCTGAATGCTGACGGTCATGAAGTGCTAGTGATGGGTAAAGGGATTGGCTTTAAAAAAAATGTCGGTGATCTTATTGATGATAGCCTCATCGAAAAAGTTTATACAAGTAATGCCGATTTAAGCACCAATAAGCTCACCCAATTACTATCAAATGTTCGTTTAGAACATCTCCAGGTTGCAAATGAAATTATTGGTTTTGCTAAAGTTTCTTTAGGGAAAAAGTTAAACGAAAATATCTACCTTACATTGACCGATCATATTGATTATGCGATCGAGCGTCATAATAATGGGTTACCTGTTAGAAATGCACTTCTGTGGGAAATCAAACGTTTTTACAATCATGAATACTTGATTGGAAAAGAAGCGTTGAATATGATTTCCAATCGTCTGGATATCGTGTTGCCTGAAGATGAAGCAGGTTTTATTGCATTGCATATTGTCAATGCAGAACTAGATTTATCTCAAGTCAGCCAAGTTTCTGAAATGACTAAAGTCATTCAAAAAATCATCAATATTGTTAAGTATCATTATAAAACTGATTTAGATGAATATACGTTAAATTATGAGCGATTTATTACCCACTTGAAATTCTTTGTTCAACGCCTATTTAGTGGCATAGAGCTGGATAAAGACAAAGATGAAGGCTTCTTGTTTATGTTAAAGGAAAAATATCAAGAAGAATACCTTTGTGCATTGAAGATTCGTGAGTATATCAGCAAAGAATTTGGTCGTGATTTACAAGAAGATGAGATGATCTATCTCACTATTCATATCAGAAGAATAACCAACAACTAAGGATTGTTACTGCGTTAGAGCAGGCTATACCTAAGAAAATCTCTTTGAAATAAGAGGTTTCTTAGGTATTTTTTATATTATCAGACTGTACGATTTAATGTTTAAAATTTGGGGGATGAATCATGAATTATCAAGAATTAGCACAAACAATCATTGAAAAAATCGGTGGCAAACAGAATATCTCTGGTTTGACTCACTGTGCTACAAGATTACGTTTCAATTTAAAAGATGAAAAAATGGCACAAACAGATGAGCTGAAAAATACAGCTGGCGTGATGGGTGTTGTTTCAAAAGGTGGTCAATATCAAGTAATTATTGGTAGTGATGTGGGCAGTGTTTACAAAGAGATTGTAAAAGAAGTACCTTCTTTAGATGGAGAACAAACCGAATCAAATGAAAACGATGACCGTGGGACTGCTTCGAAAATTATCGATACGATTACTGGCATTTTTACACCGATTTTACCAGCGATTACAGCTGCGGGGATGTTAAAAGCTGTTTTGTCGCTTTTGGTTGTCTTTAATGCAATCGACAAAACTGGGCAAACGTATATTATTATTGATTTTATGGCAGATTCTGCCTTTTACTTTTTACCGATTTTACTAGCAGCATCATCTGCACAAAAATTTAAAACCAATATGTATCTAGCGATGATGGTCGGGGGAATCTTACTGCATCCAAACTTTGTTGGCATGGTTAATGCAGTCAAAGAAGCTGGAGAAGGTGGTATCCATTTATTTGGGTTACCAATTTCTGCTGTAACTTATGGATCATCTGTTATTCCAATTATTTTAGCTGTGTGGTTTATGTCTTATGTTGAACCGATTGCCGATAAAGTATCACCTAAAGCAATCAAGTTTTTCAGTAAACCATTGATTACCATTGCAATTGTTGGGACAGTTTCTTTAGTGGTGATTGGACCCGTTGGCTATTTGATTAGTGATGGTATCTCAAACGGAATCAAGGCATTGGAAAACTTTAGTCCTTGGTTAGTTCCAACGATTATTGGGGCATTGACACCATTGTTTGTAGCGACAGGGACACATTATGGTTTAGTGCCGATTGGGATCAACAATCGTATGACAACAGGTTACGATAGTGTAATTTATCCAGGGATGCTAGCATCAAACCTTGGGCAAGGGGCTGCTTCATTAGCCGTTGGTGTTAAAAGTAAAGATTCTTCGATCAAACAAGTAGCGGCTTCTGCTGGTTTAACTGGTTTGTTTGGGATTACTGAGCCTGCTCTATACGGAGTTAACTTGAAATATAAAACACCTTTATATGCGGCAATGATCGGTGGAGGAATCGGTGGTTTATTTATGGGAATCACTCGAGTAAAAAACTTTACCGGTGGCTCTCCAGGTTTGTTAACACTACCAAGTTATATTGGTGATGATACGTTGACGCATTTATATATGGCTTGTATCGGAGCTGTGATCAGTATTGTGATTTCTTTTGTGATTTCATATATTTTATATAAAGATCCTGTGGTGGAAACTATAAAGACAACAGCTGAAAAAAGTACAGAGATTCATTCAGCTGACGTAAGTTCTATCACAGAAGTTGCTACACCGATCAAGGGCGAAATAGTCGCTTTATCCGCCGTTGAAGATGGGATGTTTTCTGAAGAAATTTTAGGGAAAGGTTTTGCTGTCAAACCAGTTGAAGGCATTGTTTACGCACCAGTTTCAGGAACTGTAACAGCACTTTTTGATTCTAAGCATGCAATTGGTTTAACTAGTGATTCAGGAGTGGAATTATTGATTCATATTGGGATCGATACGGTTCAATTAAATGGTGATGGATATGAGTATTTTGTTGAAAAAGGTCAAAATATTAAAATTGGTGATAAATTAATTGAATTTGACTTAGATAAAATTGCTGAAAAAGGCTATAATATAATTACACCCGTTGTTGTAACAAATTCAGCAGATTTTGGTGATATTATTACGTTGACCAAAGCATTGTCTGAACCAGGTGAGCAAGTAATGAAGGTTATTCGATAACAAGAATCCCTTTATTCTAATAAATTGGAGGATGATTTGACATGGCATTTAGAAAAGACTTTTTATGGGGCGGCGCAACTGCAGCCAATCAATGTGAAGGCGGCCATAACGAAGGCGGTCGTGGTTTAGCGAATGTGGATCTAGCACCTGTTGGACCAGATCGTTTTCCAGTGATCACAGGCGAGAAAAAGATGTTCGCGTTTGATGAGGAACATTTTTACCCTGCCCAAAATGCGATCGACATGTACCACCGTTATAAAGAAGACATCGCCTTATTTGGCGAAATGGGCTTTAAAACGTACCGTTTATCAATTGCCTGGAGCCGTATTTTCCCTCTAGGAGACGAAACAGAGCCAAATGAAGAAGGCTTGAAGTTCTATGAAGATTTGTTCAAAGAATGCCGCAAACACAATATAGAGCCCCTTGTAACAATCACTCACTTTGATTGTCCAATGCACTTAGTGGAAAAATATGGGGCATGGCGTAGTCGAGAAATGGTTGGGTTTTATGAGAATTTATGTAATGTAATCTTCAACCGTTATAAAGGCTTGGTAAAATATTGGTTAACGTTCAACGAAATCAATATGATTCTACACGCACCATTTATGGGTGCCGGTCTTTATTTTGAAGAAGGTGAAAACAAAGAACAAGTCAAATACCAAGCGGCACATCACGAATTATTGGCCAGTGCAATCGCTACAAAAATCGCCCACGAAGTTGATCCAGAAAACCAAGTCGGCTGTATGTTAGCGGCTGGCACAAACTATGCCTATACGTGTAAACCAGAAGATGTTTGGGCAGCACGCAAAGCCGATCGTGAGAATTTCTTCTTTATTGATGTGCAATCTCGTGGAGAGTATCCAGCATACGCGTTGAAAGAATTAGAACGCGAAGGCATTGAATTACCAATTGAAGATGGCGATTTAGAATTATTAAAAGCACACACAGTAGACTTTATCTCATTCTCTTATTACTCATCACGCGTTCAATCAACAGATCCAGCGATCAATGAACAAACGGCTGGAAATATCTTTGCTTCAGTTAAGAACCCATATTTAGAAGCAAGTGAATGGGGCTGGCAAATCGATCCACTAGGCCTACGTACAACAATGAACGATTTATACGATCGTTACCAAAAACCATTGTTTATCGTGGAAAACGGCTTAGGCGCAGTGGATACACCAGACGAAAACGGCAATGTGATCGATGATTACCGTATTGAATACCTAGCAGCGCATATTCAAGCGATGAAAGATGCGGTAGAGCTTGATGGCGTAGATTTACTCGGTTACACAACATGGGGCTGTATCGATCTTGTTTCAGCAGGAACAGGTGAAATGAAAAAACGTTACGGCTTTATCTACGTTGATCGTGATAATGATGGCAATGGAACATTAAAACGTTCGAAGAAAAAATCATTTGACTGGTATAAAAAAGTTATTGCGACAAATGGGGAAGATTTGACGAACTAAGAATTTCTGTTTAAAAGTATACGAAAAGAAACGACTAGAAAACTAGTCGTTTTTTTTTTCTCATCAAAGCCTATTAAATCAAGGATGCAACAGTTTATTGCATCCCTAACTTAGTCTTTTACAAGTAATACTTTCTGGTACAATGATAGAAAGAGCATTAGTCTGTATTCAGAAGGAGGAAAATATGAACATTGGTGAGCAACTACAATTACGACGGAAAGAATTGAACATGACTCAAGAAGAGGTTGCAAAAAAACTTTTTATATCGAGACAAGCTATCTCGAATTGGGAAACAGGTAAAAGCTATCCTGATATAGAAAACATCATTGCATTGAGTACTATTTATGAAATTTCTTTGGATAATCTATTGAAAGGAGATAAAAATGTAATGATAGAATTAAGGAAAAATAGAGTATATCAATATGTATATACGACTTTAGCTATTCTAAGTGTAGCCAGTGCGGGGATTTGTTTGTTAATTGATCTGCTCGTTTCTGGTCGCTTATCTTGGTCGCTAATTGTAACAAGCAGTTTGATCTATGTATCGGCTGCTGGCATTACTTTGTATAAATCAACGGAAAGAAAACTATTAAAGGCTTTTATCTCTTTAAGTTTGTTATTGATTCCCTTACTAGCAAGTATTCAATATTCACTTTATTATTCGCAAATGAACCAAACTCACTGGCTTATTGATCGCGGTATCCCGTTAGCAATTATTTGGTTAGTAATTATTTGGTTCGTTATTGTTACTGCTACTATCTGTAAGTTAAATAATTTTCTTGCATTTTCTTTAGTAGCTTTTCTTTCAATGTTTGGCAGCTATTTAACAGGTTTACTTACGGGAATTTATTCTAATCTAAATGATTATTTTGATCATTTTTTATCAAATGGTTTAGCTTCATTAATTGTCGGATTAATCTGTTTAATGGTTGGTTCAAGTAGTTTTATTCGAGAAAGAAAGACAACAGAATAAATTAAAATTGTTGAAAAGCTGGAATTGTACCCTTTGGTGCGATTTCAGCTTTTTTGAAATGTTCGTAACCTGTTACGCAAAATGGAACAAAATACAAGCTGCTTTTCTCTTCATCAAGAGTTTGAAAACCGCTTCAAAAAGAACGAACTTCGATGTATGCTTAACTCGTCAAAAGGAAAACTCGAGGAATCCGACAATAAAAAATCAAAATGGATTGGTGGAAGAAATGATGAAAAAAAGAGACTTTGTCGATACAAATGATTTTACGAAAGCGGAAATCGATTTTATGATCCAACTGGCTTTAAAATTAAAAGAATCAATTAAAAATGGCTACTATCCGCCACTTTTAAAAGATAAAACCTTAGGAATGATCTTTGAACAATCGTCAACTCGTACCAGAGTATCATTTGAAACAGCCATGACCCAATTAGGTGGGCATGCGCAATATCTAGCGCCAGGACAAATTCAATTAGGTGGTCATGAATCATTAGGGGACACTGCTCGGGTGTTATCTCGTTTAGTAGATATTTTAATGGCCCGTGTCGAACGTCATCAAACAATTGTTGAGCTAGCGAAAGATGCGACGATTCCAGTTATTAATGGTATGAGTGATTATAACCATCCTACACAAGAATTGGGCGATATCATTACAATGACCGAACACTTACCAGCAGGGAAAACACTAAGTGATTGTAAAATTGTCTTTGTTGGAGATGCAACTCAAGTCTGTGTTTCTACAATGTTTATGGCAACAAAAATGGGGATGGATTTTGTTCAATTCGGGCCAAAAGGTTTCCAAATCAAAGATGAAACGTTAGCCATCGGACAAAAAAATGCCGAACTTTCTGGCGGTAGTGTGTTGATCACTGAAAATGCTGAAGAAGCGCTGAAAGATGCTGATTTTATTTATACTGATGTTTGGTACGGTTTATATGAAGCTGAACTATCAGAGGAAGAACGAATGGCGACTTTCTATCCAAAATATCAAGTAAATCAAGCCTTGATCGATATGGCGGCACCTCATGTTAAATTCTTACATTGCTTACCTGCAACGAGAGGCGAAGAAGTGACGGATGAAGTGTTAGATGCTCCTTATTCAGTCGTTTTAGATGAAGCTGAAAATCGGTTAACGGCGATGCGTTCTTTATTGGTTTATTTCATGAATCCATATTTAGATTATGCAAGTGAAGCAGTTGGTGAGTATTATGATGCAGAATTTGAATTGATGTTAAGAAACGCTGTAGTCGCTAAGTGATTTTGGATAAAGGGTGGAATAGAAGTAGAATATAGCAATAGTGAAAGGTTTCTGCTTCTATTTCCATTTCTTTAATGAAAGGTGCATACAAAACATGAAAGAAAAAAAGAAATTTCGGTTGTTTGACGCAGTTCTGATGGCAGTCGTTGTCATACTTGTTGTGGAATCTGCTGCTCCTGCCGCTGCAATCGGTTCATCACAATTTTTTTGGTGGGGAATCTTACTCATTCTCTTCTTCTTGCCTTATGGTTTGATCTCAGCTGAGCTTGGAACGACTTACACTGGAGATGGTGGTATTTATGACTGGGTAAAGATGGCCTTTGGGCGTCGTTGGGGTGCTCGGGTAGCTTGGTTTTATTGGATCAATTTTCCAATTTGGATGGCCAGTTTAGCCGTTCTTTTTACAGAAGTGATGACACAGATTTTTGACTTAACAGTAGGAACGCCTCTACTAATTGTAGGTCAATTAGTCTTTATTTGGGCTGTTACACTTATTAGTTGTTATCCTGTGAGCGATAGTAAATGGATTTTGAATATTGCTGCTTTTGCTAAAGTTGCAATCATGGTTTGTTTGGGTGTACTAGGTATCTATCATGCAGTGACGAAAGGGATGGCCAATGATTTTTCTGGTAAAGCCTTATTACCTACTTTTGATTTGGAAAGTTTAAGTTTCATTTCAGTGATTTTATTCAACTTTTTAGGCTTTGAAGTAGTGACAACCTTAGCGAGTGATATGGAAAATCCCAAAAAACAAATTCCTCAAGCAATCATTTGGGGCGGTGTATTAATTGCGTTCTTCTATTTATTTGCTGCATTTGGCATGGGAGCAGCAGTACCCGCAGATCAATTGTCGACATCAGGTGGCTTGATCGATAGTTTTATCTTATTAGTTGGTGGTATCAATCCATTTGTGATTATTATTGGTTTACTGTTTATGTATACATTAGCCGCAAATCTGATTTCTTGGGCACTCGGCGTGAACTATGTCGCTTTTTACGCTGCTAAAAATCACGATATGCCAAAAGTATTTGCAAAAGAAAATCCTAAAAATGAAATGCCCATCGGTGCGTCCATTGTCAACGGAATAGTTGCTTCGGTGCTAGTAGTTGCGGCACCGTTTATTCCAAATGAAAATATCTTTTGGGCTTTCTTTGCCTTAAATGTGGTGGCATTATTGCTTTCCTACATTATGATGTTTCCAGCTTTCTTGAAATTACGTAAAATCGATCCTGATAAAGAAAGACCGTTTAAAGTACCTGGAGGACCAGTTTTATTAAAAATTATTGCGTATATTCCATTAGCGTTATTAGTGATTACTTTATTTTTCTCAATTGTTCCATTATCAAGTGCAGAGTTTACAGAGAAAATACCGATTTTGATTGGAACACTTGCTGCAACGATCATTGGCGAAATCTGTATTCGCCTTGGGGACAAAGAATATGCAAAAAAGTAACTAGAAAATAATCCAGATAAAAGGAGTTTTGAACATGAAAACAATCGATAGTTCACCTAAAAAAGACGGTTTTCGCATGCCAGGAGAATTTGAAGCTCATCAAGGCGTCTATATTTTATGGCCGGAACGTCCAGATAATTGGCGCAATGGTGGCAAACCTGCACAAAAAACATTTGTAGATGTAGCCGTTGCCATCAGTGAGTTCGAACCCGTAACCGTAGGCGTATCGGCAGAACAATATGATAATGCACGTCATATGCTGCCAGAAAATGTCCGCGTCGTTGAAATCGCCAATGATGATGCTTGGGTCAGAGACTGTGGTCCGACCTTTGTCAAAAATGACGCAGGCGAAATTCGTGGGGTAGACTGGACCTTTAATTCGTGGGGAGGCTTGGTAGACGGTTTATATTTTCCTTGGGATAAAGATGATCAAGTGGCTCAAAAAATTTGTGAAGTGGAGTGGTTTGACCGTTATCGCTTAAATGATTTTGTCTTAGAAGGCGGATCGATCCATGTTGATGGTGAAGGAACATTGATCACAACAGAAGAATGTTTACTTTCAGAAGGCCGTAATGCACAACTTTCCAAAGAACAAATCGAACAAGTGCTAAAAGAATATCTTTCACTAGAAAAAATCATTTGGCTAAAACGCGGCATTTATTTAGATGAAACAAATGGACATGTCGATAATATCGTTAATTTTGTCAAACCAGGAGAAGTTGTGCTGGCGTGGACAGATGATAAGAATGATCCGCAATATGAAATTTCTAAAGAATGTTTAGACATTTTAGAAAATGAAACGGATGCTCATGGTCGCAAGTTAGTTGTCCATAAATTATATGTGCCTAAACCAATCTTGATTACAGAAGAAGAAAGCTTAGGTGTGGATGCAGTAGCTGGAACGTTACCTAGAGAAAATGGCGACCGTTTAGCTGCTAGTTACGCAAATTATTATACAGCGAATGGCGGAATCGTTTTGCCTTTATTTGATGATCCAAACGATGAGAAAGCCATTGATCTATTGCAAAAATTATATCCTGATAGAAAAGTTATTGGTGTGCCTGCAAGGGAGATTCTTTTAGGCGGCGGTAATATTCACTGCATTACCCAACAAGTACCAAAATGAGGTGGAATAGATGAAAAAACGTATTGTAGTGGCTTTGGGAGGAAATGCCATCCTCACAACAGATCCGAGTGCCAAAGGCCAACAAAAAGCGTTAGCTCAAACAGCTTATTATTTAGCTGATTTTATTGAAGCAGGGCATGAACTGATCATCACGCACGGAAATGGACCACAAGTTGGCAATTTATTATTACAGCAGCAATTAGGAGCAACTGCAAAAAATCCAGCAATGCCTATTGATACAGCAGTCGCGATGACCCAAGGAAGTATTGGCTACTGGTTGGAAAATGCTTTAGTAGACGAGCTGAAAAAAAGACATATTTCAAAAAATGCAGCGACACTGTTAACCCAAGTTGTTGTCAGTGAAACAGATCCGTCATTTCAAGCACCAAGTAAACCTATTGGTCCCTTTTTAAGTAAACAAGAAATGGAAGCTGAAAAAAAACAAACATCTGCAACCTATATAGAAGATGCCGGTCGTGGTTTTCGTAAAGTCGTCCCTTCACCAAAACCAATTGATATTGTTGAATATCCAGTCATTCAACAACTAGTAGAAAATGGTATTGTAACAATTGCAGGTGGCGGAGGAGGGATTCCAGTTATTTTGAAAAATGGTACGTATCAAGGGGTAGAAGCTGTGATAGACAAGGATTTTGCCTCTGAGAAAATAGCAGCGCTAGTTCAAGCAGATATGTTAGTGATTTTGACAGGTGTAGCTCATGTTAGTATCAACTTCAATCAACCAAATCAATCCGATTTAACCAATGTCTCAGTTGCTGATATGGAAAAATACATTCAAGAAGATCAATTTGCACCAGGCAGCATGTTGCCTAAAGTTCAAGCAGCAATATCCTTCATTAAAGAAAATCCAAAGGGCAAAGCAGTAATTACCTCCTTAGAAAACATCAAAAACTTATTATCAAAAGAGACCGGTACGATTATTACTGATTAGTTTGAAAGAAAGAGTAGAGGCAAAAGCTAGTTTCTGCTCTTTCTTTCTGATATATTAAAAATATATCGCTTACATACAGAAACAAAAAAACTATTTCAATAGAGTTGAAGATCATCTCTATTTTAGGAAGCGAAGCAGACGTAGAAATAACGGATAACAGACCAATAAGCAAAAAAAGGAGTACGGTATACATGAAATTAACATCTAGCAATCCTAAAGCGGACGGTTTTTTTGTACCAGGAGAATTTGGGTTACATGAAGAAACCTATATGATTTGGCCTGAACGAGCGGATAATTGGCGTAATGGCGGCAAACCAGCGCAAGCAGCCTATGCGAAAGTTGCGCAAGCAATCGCGCTATTTGAACCAGTAACCATGTTGGTCTCCGAAAAGCAGTACAAAAATGCACGTCAATCCTTGCCAGAATCGATTCGAGTGATGGAAATGAGTAATAATGATGCTTGGATCAAAGATTATGGACCAATTTATGTAACAAATAAAAACGGCGAAGTGCGTGGAGTAGATTGGCGCTTTAATGCTTGGGGTGGCTTATTAGACGGACTATATTTTCCTTGGGATCAAGATGATTTGGTTGCCGAAAAACTGTGCGAATTTAATCGCATGGACTACTATTCTTTGAAGGATTTTATTTTAGAAGGTTGCTCTGTTCATTTTGATGGTGATGGAACATTGTATACAACAGAAGAAGTTTTACTTTCAGAAGGTAGAAATGGTAAACTTTCTAAAGAGGAAATCGAAGAAGTTCTAAGGAAATACTGCAATGTAGAAAAAATCATTTGGCTAAAGCAAGGCTTTTTTTTGGATGAAACGAATGGCGATATCGATAATATGCTAAATATTGTTCGACCTGGTGAAATCGTCCTAACATGGACAAATGATCGTAACGATCCTCAATACGAAATTTCAAAAACTGCTTATGAGCAATTACAAAAGGAAACGGATGCCAAAGGTAGAACGCTGATCATTCATAAAATGCTGATGCCAGAACCGATGTATATCACGACAGAAGAAAGCCAAGGAGTGGATCCAGTTAATGGTATGCTGCCGCGTTTTCCAGGAGACCGACTGACTGCGACGTATGTTAGTTATTACACAGCAAATGGGGGTATAATTTATCCGTTATTTAATGACAAAAATGATCAAGCCGCAAAAATATTATTAGAAAAAATATACCCAAATCGCAAAATTATTGGTGTTCCTGCCCGTGAAATCCTACTAGGTGGTGGAAATATTCATTGTATTGCGCAAAGTATTCCTAAAAACAGCTAGGAGGGAAGAAGATGGACTTTTTTGAAGTAGTGAACCCTCACGTTTCAGAGTTAACGAAAAATGAGCACCTACTGTTTGACTATGTTGTGAAAAACCTAAATGAAATTAAAAATAAAAGTATTCGTGAAGTGGCGGATGACTGTTTTGTCTCCACCACTACCTTTCTTCGATTTGTTAGAAAAATTGGTTTTTCAGGATATAGTGAATTTACAACGGTTGTCAAATATACGCTTTTAAATCAAAAAAAAGAGGAAAAAGTCAGTCCTTTTGTTGTTTCTCAAAAAGATTACCGAGAAGAGTATTTAAAAAATATTAATGAATCAGTTCGGGTGATCGACAAAAATAGTTTAGTCAAAGTTGGGGAATATTTAAAGGGAAAACCAATAATCTATCTATTTGCTAAAGGCATGAATAAGCAACTAATGCAGTATGTGAAGTATTTATTTGTTGCTGCTGGCTTTTTAGTTGTCTTTCCGGAAGATCAAGCGATGCGGGCTGTTGTTCAAAAGCAAATCAAGACCGAAGACCTGGTGTTGATTTTGACCTATCAAGGAAAAGACGAAGAGTGGATTCAATTGATTCAGCGTTTAAAGAATACGACACACCCTCTACTAGTTTCGATCACAGGAGCAGATAATAATGTCGTTCAAAATATGAGTGATGTTAATTTTTATATATTTACAGACGAACTTTTTTTGAATAAAATGGAAATTACTTCGCATATTTCAATGTTAGCAATTATGGAACTGATTTTATATCAATATTTAGATAATGCAGAAGAAGGAGAATACCATTTGGTGTTTAAATAAATTGAGTCGCTAAGTCTTGTAAGGAAACCATCAAATTGTATAACAAAAAAGTTGTCTTGAACATTCTCAGTTCAAGACAACTTTTTTGTTATAGTTTGCCATAATCATGTTGATGTTTTGGCATATACTTTAAAAAAGAATACGCAGCTAGAGTAATCGCCGATAACGTTGCACCTGTAACTAAAAATTTTGTCATGAAACATCTGTCCTTTCTTAGTCAATAATTGTATGATCAAGTGCAAAAACTGCACGTACGTGGACGGTAGGATTCGAACCTACACCTCATCGGGTCGAGAATAAACATCCGTTAGTCCTCAAAGAGTTTTAACACCACGTTCATCCACAAAATATATTGGTTGTTTACTATGATTAAACTATAACCTTAATAGATTAAATCAAACATAAAAAAGGTTGAAGAAAATGTGAAATCGTTTGAACTTGTTATGAAGAGTATGAATATCTTTCTTAATTAAAAAACAAAGCATTGACAAAATAATAAGCTTACTGTCATTATTTTTTGAAGAGAAATAACAGGACTACAGGAAAGTGGGCTTGTAAGCAGATAAGCCAAGGAGACATTCTTGTTCAAGAGAACAAGGTTGCGTAACTGTAAATTTGAAAAAACTGGTTTTAAATAAGGTATGCTATAATAAAAAAATATGAACTAAATTGGCTATTTTTAACTATAGAAAAGAGGGTGACTAAACAATGTGGAATACGAAAGAGGAAAAGTCAGCTGCATATCAGCTGTTGATACAGCAACAAGCAGCTATTATTGAAATCGAACATGATAAAATTGCTAATCTTGCCAATTCATCGGCTTTGTTAGCTGATGCATTAGCTAATACTGTTTTTGCTGGTTATTATTTATTTGATGGTAAAGAATTAGTTTTAGGTCCATTTCAAGGAAAGGTTTCTTGTACTCGCATCACAATGGGAAAAGGTGTCTGTGGTGAATCAGCCGAGAAACGTGAAACATTAATCGTTGAAGATGTAAAAAAACATAAAAACTATATCTCTTGTGATTCGGCAGCTCGTTCTGAGATTGTTGTGCCTATGATTAAAGATGGGCAGTTATTAGGTGTTTTAGATCTAGATAGTTCAGTAACAGATGGCTATGATGAGGTGGATCAAATGTATTTGGAAAAACTTGTTGCGACCCTGTTGAAAAATACAATCTTTGATTGAAATATGAGCATTCCTTTCGCTTAATCTATTTTGTCGTGAGATAATTAATCAAAATAGCTTGAGAGGATGACGATCATGTTAGAAGTCTATTTAAATTTTAAAAACGAAGCGGCTACTGCAATTGCTTTTTATGAAACTGTGTTCGAGGTGAAAAACGATGGAATCATGACTTTTGCGGATGCACCAGAAGATCCTGAACACCCAACACCTGAGGCGTGGAAAGATTTGATTATCAATGCGTCAATGACAATCGAAGGTGTACCTGTTATGTTCTCTGATGTGCCAGATGGAATGGGATTAACATTTATTGAAGGAAATAATGTATCCTTAGTAATAAGCACAGAAGATGAAGCTAAAATTGATCGGATTTTCAATCGACTGGCTGAAGAGGGAAAAGTAACCATGCCGCTTGGAGAAACATTCTGGTCAAAAAAATATGGGATGGTCGTTGATAAATTTGGTATCAATTGGATGCTTAATTGCTACGTTGAACCTTGATTTTGAAAAAATTAATAAAATAAAGATAAATCATCAATGGATTTTGAACAATTAAATCTGTTGATGTTTTTTTATTTAAAAAATTCTGTAAATTGGTTAAAAAAACTACGTTTAATTTAGTTGAAATTTTGCTATAATGATTTAGGTATTATACGAGGAGGGAAAAAGTTTGATCGGGTATTTATATCTTTTTATCGCCATAATAAGCGAGGTCATCGCGACAAATTTGTTAAAAGCAACTGACGGTTTCAGTAAGCTATTGCCATCCGTGGAATGCTTGATTGCGTACGTTGTTTGTTTTTATAGCTTATCTAAGGCAATCAAATATATGCCATTAAATGTAGCGTATGCACTTTGGGGAGCAGTTGGAATCATCTTAATCACAATTTTTTCAGTTGTTTATTGGAAAGAACAAATCAATACCCCAACCGTGATCGGTATTGGTTTTATTGTGATTGGTACGATTTTGGTTAATACGTTTGGAACTGGACATTAATTCTTTTGATCTGAAAACTTGTTTAAAAAGTGTTATCCAGTTGCAAAGGAAAGGTGGTTAATCAACACTTGAGCCTTTAAAAACTAAGATAAATATGTTATACTAACAAAAGCGTATATTATGCTATTTAATCTTAACGGGGACGTTACGGATTCGACAGGCATAGTTGAGCTTGAATCGCGTTTCGTAGGTTACGTCTACGTAAAAACGTTACAGTTAAATATAACTGCTAAAAACACAAACAATACTTTCGCTCTAGCTGCGTAAAAACAGCGGGTGAAGATCCTCCCGGCATCGCCCATGTGCTCGGGTAAGGGTCTCAAATTAAGTGGGATACGCTAGATTTTTCCGTCTGTAAAATGTAGAAGAGATCATCAGACTAGCGAGAGTTTGGGCCAGTTATGCGGCATGAACTTCAGCGAAGCCTTAAAATAGTATGACTATGAACGTAGAAGTTTAAGTGGCAATGTGTTTGGACGCGGGTTCGACTCCCGCCGTCTCCATTTATTTTATGGAGACAGACAGTAGAAACGTTGATGTACAGAGGTTTGTACAGCGTTTCTACTGTCTATTTTTTTGCATTAAATGCCATTTTAAATGCCATCCGGTTTTCATTTATTCAGATTGCTTCATATTGAGAAAATCAAAAAGGAACGAAAAAGGTATACGTTAGTGCGTATTCACACTAGTTCGTATTAGTCTTTTTACTCCCGCCGTCTCCATTTATTTTTTAAAATAGGTGCTAGAAACGTTGATCTGTAGAGGATCATAAGACGTTTTTAGCACCTGTTTTTTGGTTGACCAAGAGGACTGACCACGATTAATTATAAAATGACAAATAGATGGAGCTACCTCTTTAAGTCGTACTTCCTTTAATGAAAAGTAAATATCTATTCCAAAAATGAATTGAAAAATTTATTCTTATTGTAAGAATAAGTGTGATGTGTTAACATCATCGTAAGCGCTTTATTTTTCTTTTTGAATTAGAAAGGTGGATATGTATGGAGGGAAAATGGGAATCTAAGTTGATGAAATCCGAAATGCAGAATAATAAAAGAGGAAAACAGTTTTTAGATTCTATTTTAAATATAGAAAAAGCATTACGCAATGGATCACCAATATTTGTAAAGTTAAAAATAGAAGATATTGTTTACCCAGAATCAACCGACTTTGAAAAAGTGAATATAGTGGAGTTAACAAGAGCTGGGTTGAAAGTATATCAACAAAAGCATTTTTTGAAAGCTGCTGAAGAATCTTTTTATATCCCTTTTGATTCTGATGTAGTAGCTAAAGTCCATTTAGTTCGCTATTTAGTGTTAGGAACAGGTGGAGTTCCTTCAACAGTAGTCTATACTATGTACGAGGTTATTAATAATTCATATAAGTATATATTTATATGTGACTCCATAGCTTGTGTTTCAGAGTTAGAAAAATTTTATAAAAAAAATAATCTCAAACTGGAAATTCCGATAGAATACAGAAAAATCTATGATAATCTTACAGTTGAAGATATTAGAAACAAGGTTATTGAGGATAAAGAGAATTTTGAAGAACTTCCTATGGGAATGTTTTTACCAATTATATAAGTTGATGAATGTCTTCTGTTATTTGTGAAATGGTGATTGATTATAAAGAAGATAGTGATAATTATTTGAATTTGACCCATCATGTGAAAAACTATTCAATCATTATAAAAAAATATACTTCGGAAATAATAGCTGAAATTAATTGTAAGATCGAGGTGAACAATGAATTATGGAAAACGGCTGCTCGTGAAGCAAAGTTACCAAAAGCTATATTAGATCCAGCAAATAAAAATCTTACAAATACTGAGAATAAGATAGCCTAACCTCTAAGATAGTCATTATAGTGGAAAAGTTATCGGGTATGTGATTTTTTTATTGCTCTTTTCATTTATTTGACGTTGCCATTCATAGTTCAATCTGATTTTTTACGGTCTGTTTGGCAATGAGGATAGTAGGCACACTAGGTCTGATTCTCAGTTTTGCAACAGCTAATTCCGTAGTGAAAAAAGATGTGTTTACAACACTACGATAATTACAGTACTAGTTAAAGTACTTCAAATTAAATAGAAGGTAATGAAAATCCTTTAAACGTTCCTTCTCTATTTTTAGTAAAAGTAAAAAACAGTTATAAAATCCTTTAAAAAGGGTAGTTATAACTGTTTTTCATTCTTATAGAAAAGAGAGTGATATATTTTTTGTATTTATTTTACATTCTCAAAATTAAATTCATGTAAGCAAAAAAATGTGTTAAAGTATTGAACTGATTATTTAATAAGTAGATTCAATTAAACCAACTTCAGCAAGCGTAAAAATTCTTTTGAAGCACTTGAAAAGATTTGATCTTTCTTCCAAACAATGTTGATATTTGCGGTTAATGGTGGTGAAAAGGGAATAAAAGTTAGGTTTGTATTAGCCGTATTCACAATACCATCAATGCAAAGGACGCTTGCGACACCTTCTTTTGCCAATAACGAGGCATTATAAAGCAGGTTATATGTGCCAACGACATTTAGATGTTCTATATTTCCTCCAAACCATTCCGACAGCTGATTATCAACGAATGATTGATTTGAAATGAGTAAAGGGGTATGTTGAATATCTTTTGGTTGGACTGTTTTTTGGTTCGCTAACGGATGCGAGTTATTGACTAAAATCCCCCAATTATCAACTAAAGGCAGCCGTATATATTCGTATTTCTGCTTTTCTACTGGGTCGATAACGAGTCCAAAATCTAATAGTCCCTTATCAATTTTTTCCAATACATCATCTGCATTCCCACTATAAAGGTGGATGTTAATTTCTGGATAGTTGTCCCTAAGTTCATGCAAAATACGAGCAAGAAACTCAAAAGCTTTGGTTTCTCCACCGCCAATCGTTATTTGTCCGCTAATGACTTCATTTTTAATAAGATTTGTTGTTGTTGACTCAACTAAAGATAGAATTTCTTTTCCTCTATTCATTAAATAGATCCCATCTTCCGTCAATGTGATACATCGATTTCCCCTAATAAATAATGTAACACCTAACTCTTCTTCTAATTCTTTTAATTGTTTTGAAAGAGTCGGCTGAGACAGATGTAAGACTTCAGCAGCTTTACTAATTGTTTTTTCTCTTGCAACGGTTAAAAAATAAGTTAACACACGAAGTTCCATTTAACATTCCTTCCCATAACTAAAAAGAATAGTTATGCATGCTTTATTGGTATTAGTTAAGTATAAACGATTCAGGTATAATTTGGATAGTGAAAACTTAATGAATACGTAAGGGGAGGGAAAGGAAATGCCAAACATAAGGTTACAACAGAAAATTGTAGGTAAAGAAATAGTAAAGGATTCACCTTTATTTGAAGAAATCCATTTGGTAAAACAGCATAATGAGCGATTGTTAATGTTGTTGAATGCACAATATTATTCTAATGAAGAGATTTTACAGCTTTTAGAGAAAATTACTGGACAAACGATTGATTCATCCGTAAAAATATCGCAGCCTTTCTATAGTGATTTCGGGAAGCATATCACATTTGGCAAAGATATTTTTATTAATCAAAATGTGACATTTGTGGATTTAGGTGGTATTACAATTGAAGATCAAGTATTAATTGGACCAGGCTCTAGCTTAATCACAGTCAATCACTTGATTGCTCCTAAAAAAAGACGTGGTATCAAAGTAGAGCCGATTCTCATTAAGAAAAATGCGTGGCTTGGGGCCAATGTGACTGTTTTACCTGGTATTACAATTGGAGAAAATTCGATTGTTGCGGCGGACTCCACAGTAACAAAAGATGTCCCTGATAATGTAATTGTAGTAGGAAGTCCAGCTAAAGTGGTTCGGAAAATTGAAGAAGATGCAACATAAAAGAAAGAGTGGGTTTCTATTTCTTTTATTTCTAAGCATAATGATTTGTTCTGGTTGCACAGCAAGTTCCGCCACAAAAGACCCAGCATTAAACAGTTCAACAATGAAAAATAGTAATTCAGGCAAACACTCGCTAGAAGAAAATGGAGAAGTAGCTGTTATGAATATAATGATTGAAAAGAAACCATTTCAAATTGAATTGGAATCTAATCAAGCCACGAAAAAATTGATAGCTCGACTTCCACTGAATCTAAAAATGAATGATTTACATGGGAACGAAAAATATGCTTATTTATTAGAAACATTACCGACAGAGATAGAACAAGTAAATGAAATTGAAAAAGGAGATGTCATGCTTTTTGGTTCAGATTGCCTTGTCTTGTTTTATCAAACGTTCTCTACTAATTATTCATATACTAAAATAGGCAAAGTAAAAGAAGCAGATCAACTTGATTTCATATCAGAACTAGAAGCAATCAACGTCGTATTGACACCATAAAAATAACAAAGGAGAGAGACAAATGGCGATTAAGGATAAAGTAGTGATTATTACAGGAGCCTCATCAGGAATAGGAGAAGCAACAGCCATGCTATTAGCTGAAAAAGGAGCAAAATTAGTATTAGCAGCACGCAGAGAGGAACAATTGCAAGCGATTGTTGAAAAAATTAAAGGGAATTCTGGCGAGGCAGTTTATTTAGTAACCGATGTAACCAAGCGAATGGATAATCAAAACTTGGTAGATTTTGCTATTGCAACATACGGAAGGGTAGACGTTATCTTTTTAAATGCTGGTATTATGCCCAATTCGCCATTATCTGCACTCAAAGAAGATGAGTGGGACCAAATGATTGATATCAATATCAAAGGAGTACTGAATGGTCTGGCAGCCATCTTACCCTACTTTATTGAGCAAAAATCCGGACATGTTCTGACAACATCATCCGTAGCTGGACTCAAAGCTTACCCAGGAGGTGCTGTTTATGGGGCAACGAAATGGGCGATTCGTGATTTGATGGAAGTCTTACGAATGGAATCAGCGCAAGAAGGAACTAATATCCGTACCGCAACAATTTATCCGGCTGCAATTAATACAGAGTTACTTGATACAATTACAGATTCAAAAACTGCTGATGGGATGACTAGTTTGTATGATAAATATGGTATTGCGCCAGAGCGTGTAGCGAGTATTGTTGCGTATGCAATCAATCAGCCGGAAGATGTGAATATCAATGAATTTACTGTAGGGCCAACTAGTCAGCCATGGTAATGTGAACTTGTTCTAGTAAAAAAATAGTTAGATTAAAATTTAAACCTTGTGTTAAAGTACACTTTAAGTTGTATAATAAATGTTAGAACAAGTACAAGACTGAGAGGATGATAAAAATGGAGTATGCAAAATTAGGCAATACTGGACTAGATGTTTCAAGGATTTGTTTAGGTGCAATGAGCTTTGGAGACCCTAAAAATTGGATTCATAAATGGGTACTTGAAGAAGAAGAGAGCCGACCGCTAATCAAAAGAGCCCTAGAACTAGGTATAAACTTTTTTGATACTGCTAATGTTTATTCTTTAGGTAGAAGTGAAGAAATTTTAGGCAAAGCGTTGAAGGACTACGCAAACCGAGATGAAATTGTACTAGCGACAAAAGTTCACCAAAAAATGTTTGATGGCCCAAATGGACAAGGATTATCAAGAAAAGCCATCATGTCTCAAATTGATCAGAGTTTGAAACGTTTGCAAACAGATTATGTTGATTTATATATCATTCACCGTTGGGATCCCTATACACCGATTGAAGAAACTATGGAAGCATTAAATGACGTTGTTAAAGCTGGTAAAGCAAGATATATTGGTGCTTCTGCAATGTATGCTTATCAATTTCAGCAAGCAAACAATATAGCAGAAAAAAATGGTTGGACGAAATTTGTTTCTATGCAAAACCACTTAAATTTGATTTATCGTGAAGAAGAACGTGAAATGATTCCCTATTGTCAGTCTGAGAAAATTGCACTTACACCGTATAGTCCAATGGCATCAGGACGATTAATTCGAAATGTTACAGAAGCAACCAAACGAAGCACCACAGATGTTGCACAAAAAGCTAAATATGATGAAACAGCTGCTAAAGATCAGATAATTATAGATCGCGTTGCTGAATTGGCTGCCAAATATGAGACGAATAAAGTGAATATTGCCTTAGGATGGTTACTACAAAAAAATCCAGTAGTTGCACCTGTTATTGGCGCAACGAAAATGAATCATATTGAAACAGCAGTAGGCGCTGTAGATTTCAAATTAAGCCAAGCAGATGTTCTTTATTTAGAAGAACCTTATATTCCGCATAAAGTAGTAGGACACGTTTAAAAAAATAAGGCCGAGACAAAAGCGTTTAGCTCCGAGAAATAAGAGGGAATTCACGAAAATTGCTTTTCAAATTTTTGTGAATTTCAGCTTATTTCCGAAGCCTTCAAATCTTAGTGCTTTAGCACTTAGAATTTGATGTGATCGAAGTATAACGTAGTAGCTGCTTTTTTCTCGCCGTTTATTCGGATTTAGAGCGCGAAACAAAACTTTTTTTTAGTTTTGTCCCACGCTCATTTTTGTTATTTTCCTAAAATAAAACGATCTCCAGCAGCCATTATCTGGATTCTTTCAGGATTGGTTACTCTATGAATCAGATCAGCTGGATTTCCATTGAAAACATTCATATGAGGAGCATCAACTGTTCCCCAATGAGACAAAAGTAAAGCAGTATTTGGATAAGTGTTAGCAAGTTTAATTGCATTATCTAAGCCAATATGCCATTCATTATCAGAAAAATCAAAGAGAATTGCATCGGGTTCAGGCATTTCTAAATGGGATGGTAATAACTTGGAGTCGCCAGGAATCCATAAGGTTCCATCTGGTGTTTCAATCCAAAATCCACAAAAGTCCTCTAATTTAAAGACACGATTGTATTTTTTACTTTCATTTTGCCATAAATGATCAGCAGGTGTTAACGTTATTTTTAATGGACCTTCGTTAAAAGAAGCGTGTATTTCATGACCAAATGCTTCAAACATCATTTGTTCTTTAACTAATCCAGCTACATATTCAGGTGCATGGAGAGCATTTGTCAGCGGTAGCAATTTTGTTAAGGTTGCTATACTAAAATGATCATTGTCAGCATGGGTGATAAGAATACTATCCAGATGTAGTACTTGATCCGTTTTGATTGGCATTTCAATTAACAAAGGCAAATCAAATCCTTCTAAAACTGGATCAACCATCATGCAATAGCCTCTGCTATTTAAAAATATACCTGAATTTCCTAGCCAGCGGATTTCAGTATGATGACTTTCTTGAAAGGCTTCTGCGCCAAAGGAAATGGTTTTTGGTGGTGTTGCTTGTGGTAGTTCGTTCATTATTTTCTCCTTCTCAAGAACATTATTTTTTATAAACATCTTTAGCAATTGTAAAAGCTGACCAAGCTTTAGGCCATCCAATATAAAAGGCAAGATGAGTAATGATTTCTGCCATTTCTTCTTGAGTAATCCCATTTTCTTTTGCTTTTCCCATATGAAAGACTAACTGTTCAAAATTACCACCAAAAATTAAAGCTGTAATTGTAACAATTGAGCGATCACGTGGATTCAATTCCTCTTCTCTTGACCAAACTTGACCAAATAAAACATCATCATTTAGTTCAGCAAATTTTGGTGCAAATTCACCAAGTTGGTCACGTCCTGCTGTAATTTTTGTCATAATTGATAACCTCCTAATTTTACATCTGTTTAAAGTATACACCTTAAAGTGTACTTTAAATCAAGTGGAAATACTGGTAAGATAGAATGAACAAATACTTAAATAACAGAAGAGGAATTAATGATTATGAATATTTCAGAAGTTGCAGCAAAATATGATATGACACCTGCTACGATACGCTACTATGAAAGTCAAGGGTTAATACCTACTATTACTCGTAACCAATCAGGAACTAGAGATTTTCAAGAAGAGGATTTAAATTGGGTTGAATTCATTAAATGTATGAGAGATTCAGGATTGTCTATTCATTCTCTTTCAAAATATTCAGAGTTATATCAAATTGGTGATCAAACACTAATGGAAAGAAAAGAAATTTTGGTGGATGAATATCAAAAACTTTTAAAGAAACAGGCATTAATTAATGGAACTGTTGCTAAATTAGAAAAAAAATCGCGAATTATGATGTTAAAATAAAAAAATATGAGGAAGAAATAATTACAGAAAAAGAACTAGGCTAGTTTAAACTGGAGGGAAATGAAAATGTATCTTTTTCAAAGAATTGAAGAAGCAGTCTTTAAGCAAAATGATGCCCGACGAATGATTGGTGAATTTATTCTTGAAAATCGTGACCAACTAAAATCTTACTCGATGGAAGAGATTGCCAAGAAAACCTTTACGTCTAAGCCAACCTTAGTTCGATTTGCGAAATATTTTGGCTATTCTGGTTGGAAAGAATTTATGTATGCTTTTACTCATGAAGTGGCTTATCATGACGATAATGCTTACGTAGATGTTGATCCTAACTTTCCATTTTTAGCTCAACACGATACGTTAGAAATCATCGGAAGTATTGCGACTTTAAAAATTCAGAGTATCAAAGATACTGTTTCTTTGATTTCGACAGAGGATCTTAATAAAGCAGCAGCACTTATTTACCATGCTAATAGTGTTGTGATTTATGGGACGAGTCCAAATTATTATTACGGTGAACTCATCAAAAGAAATTTGTTATCGATTCAAAAGAAAGCAATCATGGCTAATTCTGGTGAAAGTGGTATCATCACACAAACATTGAATAATAAAGATTGTGCAATTATGATTTCTTATTCAGGGAGTAGCTTTGACGACAATCCAACCAGTAATGTAAAATCATTAATGAAAAATTCTGTACCAATTATTAGTATTACAAGTGGCGGCGAAAACTATTTAAGGGATTATTCAGATGTGGTACTTAATATTTCTAGTAAAGAAAAATTATATTCCAAGATAGCCAATTTTGCGACACAGGAATCCATTCTATTTATTCTCGATACTCTATTTGCAAAAATATTTTCACTTGATTATGAAGTCAATAAAAAGAACAAAATTTCAAATTCAAAGTTATTAGAGTCTAAAAGACAAGCTACCTTTAAAGAGTTATCTGAAAAATTTTAGGAATTTAAAGCATTTAGAAGAGTAAATTCTTCTGAATGCTCTTTTTTCTGTAAATTACATGCTTAAATAGGCAAAATCATAAAATGAATTTCATTAACAGCGGCTTGTTTTTGTTTTTTTCGGAATATGTTTCGAGATGTTTTGAAACTATTGGTAACGCTATCAATAAGTGGTAAAGTTCGATTAGAAACAAGAGTTGAATAACCGGTTCATTCAAAATAGGATCTTGTTATATTGAAGGGAGAAATCCATGAGTAAAAAGTATGAAAAGTTGGCTCAAGACATTGTTGAGAAGTTAGGTGGAAAAGAAAATATAACAGATGCCTATCATTGTCAAACACGTCTTCGTTTTAAATTAGTAGATGAGCAAAAAGTAGATAAGGAAGGCCTTGGTGAGCTAGAGGGAATAGCGACTTACTTGGTAAATGCAGGTGTTCATCAGGTTGTTATAGGGACACATGTGAAAGATGTCTTTGAGGAAATTGATAAAAAAGTTGATGTGACTGCAAAAAATGAGCCACCAACAGAGAAAAAAAGCATATTTAATGTCATTATTGAATTTGTAACTGGTACATTCCAGCCAATTATTCCTGCCTTATCTGGAGCTGGAATGGTGAAGGCTGTTCTAGCCTTGTTAGTTGTTTTTAAGGTTGTTTCTGTTGAATCACAAACGTATTATTTATTGAACTTATTTGCAGATGGTGTATTTTTCTTCCTACCGATGATGTTAGCCTTTACAGTTGCTCAAAAGTTGAGATGTAATCCTATCTTGGCAGCATCTGTTGCAGCAATGATGATGCATCCAAATTGGGGTGCATTAGTTACAGCTGGGGAGCCAGTTAAATTTTTTGATATTATTCCTTTTAACTTAGCTACTTATACTGGATCTGTTATTCCGATTCTTTTAATTATTTTGGTTCAATCTTATGTGGAGAAATTCCTCAATCGTGTGATACCAAAATCAGTTGAATTGGTTTTTGTACCAATGTTGACTTTCCTAATTATGGGAACTTTGGCGTTTTCAGTATTAGGTCCGATTGGTAGTATTATTGGTGGTTATCTGGCAGCATTCTTTACATTTTTAAGTGTGAACGCAAGTTGGGTACCAGCTGTTTTAATCGGTGGTTTTTTACCAATTATGGTGATGTTTGGCCTGCATAATGGTGTGGCTCCTTTAGGTGTGATGCAAATGGCAGAACTTGGTTATGATAGTATTTTTGGTCCTGGTTGTGTTTGTTCAAATATCGCTCAAGCCACTGCTTCTGCAGTAGTTGCGTTCAGAACAAAAGATAAAAAATTGAAGCAACTAGCAGTATCGGGTTCAATTACTGCATACATGGGGATTACTGAACCAACATTATATGGTGTGAATTTACCTAAAAAATATCCGTTGATTGCTGCTATGATTGGTGGTGGAGCTGGTGGTTTATATGCTGGATTAACGAATACACACCGCTTTGCAACTGGATCATCAGGTTTGCCTGCAATTTTACTTTATATTGGTGATAATTCGATGGCTTTTTTCTGGAATATTGTGATTGCTTTGATCATTTCAGCAGTCGTATCAGCCGTATTAACCTATATTTTAAGTTTTAAATTTGAAAAAGAAGTGGAAATCCCATCAGTTAAAGAAGTTATTTTAGAAGATACAACAGTAACTAATCCTATTAAAGGGAATGTTATTCCTTTGAGTGAAGTACAAGATGGTGCTTTTGCATCAGGGGCTCTTGGTAAAGGATTTGCTATTGAGCCAATAGAAGGAAAAGTGATTGCACCATTTAATGGAAAAATTGAAGCTATTTTTCCAACAAAACATGCGATTGGACTTGTGTCGGATACAGGAATAGAACTGTTAATTCATGTAGGTTTAAATACTGTAGAGTTAAAAGGTCAATATTTTGATACCTTAGTAGAGTCGGGGCAAACAGTAAAAAAAGGACAGGTAATCCTAAACTTTGATTTGGAAAAAATAAGAGAAGCTGGCTATGAAATGCAAGTGCCAGTTGTGATAACCAATACCCCTCAATATTCTTCAATTGAACTAACAACTAAAGGACAATTAGCAAATAACGAAGAAGTATTAATCGTTAAAGTGTAAAGATAATAGAATGACCATCTAAATGGATAATAATTAAGATTGATAGTTTTGAAAAAAAGAATAGGAGCTGTAGAATATGACTTTAGATAAAAATTTCTTGTGGGGTGGGGCAACAGCTGCAAACCAAGCAGAAGGCGGTGTATTAGAAAGTGGCAGAAAGCTTTCTAATATTGATGTATTACCATGTGGTGAAGATCGTAAGAAAGTAGCTTTAGGTGAGTTGGAAATGTTAGATTGGCAGGACGGCTATTATTACCCTGCAAAAGAGGCAATTGATATGTACCATCGTTATATGGAAGATATTCAATTATTTGCGGAAATGGGGTTTAAAGTTTATCGAATGTCATTGTCATGGTCTCGTATTTTCCCTAATGGAGATGATGCTGAACCAAATGAGGAAGGTCTTGCATTCTATGAAGGTATTTTTAAAGAATTAAGAAAGCATCAAATTGAACCATTAGTAACGATTGCTCACTTTGACGTACCCATTCATTTGATTAAAGCTTATGGTGGTTGGAAGAACCGTCAGTTGATTGAATTTTATACACGGTATGCTGAAACAGTTTTAAAACGGTATAAAGGCTTAGTTAAGTATTGGTTAACAATTAATGAAATCAACATCCTACTACATCAGCCTTTTGTTGGTGGAGGCATTATCTTTAAAGAAGGTGAAAATCAAGAAGAAATTAAATATCAAGCTGCGCATCATCAACTAGTAGCAAGTGCTTTAGCAACTAAAATTGCCCATGAAGTTGATTCAAAAAATCAGGTTGGTTGTATGTTGGCAGGTGGTAGCCATTACCCCTATACGTGTCGCCCAGAAGACTATCAAGAAGCAATTAATCGTGATCGCGAAGGCTATTTCTTTATTGATGTCCAGGCACGGGGAAAATACCCAAATTATGCCTTAAAAAAATTAGCACGAGAAGGTTTAAATATTGTAATGGAAGCAGGAGATGAGGAAATCCTTGCAGCATCACCAGTTGATTTTGTGACCTTTTCTTATTATTGTTCACGAACGGTTAGTGCACATTCAGAAGATTATGAGCAATCAACTGGCAATATTTTTGCTTCAATAAAAAATAAAAACTTACCTTCAACTGAATGGGGTTGGCAGATTGATCCATTAGGTTTAAGAAACTCCTTAAATCAACTATATGATCGCTATCAAAAGCCTTTATTTATTGTTGAAAATGGCTTGGGGGCAATTGATAGGCCAGATGATAATGGGTATGTAGAAGATGAGTACCGCATTGATTATTTACGAAAACATATTCAAGCATTTAAAGATGCCGTAGAAATTGATGGCGTAGAATTACTTGGATATACAACTTGGGGCTGTATTGATTTAGTTGCTGCTAGTACAGGACAAATGAGTAAGCGTTATGGGTTTATTTATGTGGATCGTGATGACGAAGGAAACGGAACCTTAGAGCGTTCTAAAAAGAAATCTTTTTATTGGTATCAGCAGGTAATTGAGACAAATGGGGAAAATCTTTCTAGTAAAAATTTGAATGTGGGGAAGTAAGTGTTAGGTTTATAAGATAATAAAAAAAGTAATTTAGAATAGATACAAATGTTAGTTATTTACCATGATTTATTTTCAAATAGGGTAAAATGCTAAACAAATTCAGTTTAATTTAAGGTAATGATGTATATAGAGATTTATAAACTCTATTTCGTTGTTCAAGTTCATTCCGCCTATGGAGGCAGACAGTATAAAAGATAATGTACAAACCTCTGTACATCAACTTTTATACTGTCAATTTTTTTAATGGAATGCTCATTTTTAGTTTAGCTATAATTATCAATAATGGGAACATTGAAGAAGTGGTGATATGGGTGACTACAAGTAACGTTGAACAAAGATGGAACCTTTAATACTTTTAAATACTATTTTGAACAGTATGGATTAGGGGAGTATGATAACTATCAAAGGATTTATATGAATATATTGCTATCTATTATTTGTATTGATTTTATAGAATTCTACAGTATATTGGTGTTTAGGAGTAGGAGTAATGATTCTTCTTTTTTGTGTCATTACTAGTATAAAGTCTGACAGAAAATAAGTTTATAACAAAAATAATTCGAAAAAGATAACGTTACAGCTGAGTTTTACAACAAACGATTAAATTAAAAAAAATAGTAGTAGGTGAAAGAATGTCCGTATTATTATTTCCAATATTTCCGCTAGTGACTTTGTTCTTAGCTTTATTCTTCGGAATAAAAAAATTTCATTCAAGAGTATTTTGCTTGTTAACCGCGGGTATTTTTGTATGTATACAGTTAGCTGTTGGATTCAGATTTTCCGATACATCTATTGTGCAGACAACTATTTATATCCTAGTGATATTATTGTTATTAATTATACCCATAAACTATTTTTGGAAATTTGATGAACGAAATGTCAAAGTAAAATCAATCGAAATAATAAGTTATGTTATATTGAATCTGGTATGGGTATTAATTGTTTTTAAAACATTTGTACTTGGATTCTCCCTTTTTTTATCTATAGAAATGGGAATGTTCTAATAAATTACATGGAAAAGTTCCAAACTACTTATGGGTTCTATATTTGAATAAAAAGTGTTAAAATGATAGTTTTTTGTGGTCCACAATACTGCATTATCATCGAATAGCGGTTTTTTTCTTGAACAAAAGCATCATGCCAATCACTACAATAGAAAGAGTAACTGACACTTTTTGTATAATCGTTTTTTTATATGAGACCGTAAGTTTGTGATCGCCTGAATCAAGTTTGACTGTGACTAAACCAGCTTTATTATAGGATTTGACTACTTTAGAACCATCCATTACCTCATAGCCTTTGTAATAAAATTTAGGCAGTTGAACTTCTTGAATGCCATTTGTTTGAAACGTATAGCTACTATAGCTGTATTTGTTACTCATTTGGTTAGACGAATTAGCATAAGGAATGCCATCGATGATTAGACCCGGAGCAGCAAAATAACTTTTGAAATCAGTATCTTTGATGAGATACTCTTTTCCATGACCAATTTCAGATTCATAAAAGTTAGTATAGTTTTCATTGGTCACAGTCACGTTATTTTGAATGCTACTCTGCATTAGGTTGTTCACGTTAAAGCTGAGTGTTAAAAAGCTACATAGAGCAATAAATAAAATTATATTTTTGTTGGAAAGAAACTGAAATTGGTCAATCAAACAAACCGCAAGCAAACTTGTAAAGAAGGATGCAAATAATAATAATCTCCAGGGAAACTGAATTGTTGCTAAAACAGAGACTTTAAAAAGACCCCATGGGAAGATATTTGTAGCTAATAAGAGCGTAAAAATAGCCGCTAATGCAAGGCGTTTATTTGTAGGCGTTAGTGTTCGAAAGCGAATAGCAGCAACAATTATAGCACCTAAGAGCAATAGACCAATATTAGGTTTTAATTCAGTGAATGGCGCACTCAAATTGGAAAGACTATTTATAAACAACTTACCTAAACTAAAATTTAAACCGCTTGTCCAAAGTGTTGTGTTGCTAAAGTTAAACGTTAAATGATCTATTTGTTCAAGATAAGGAAATAAAAACCATGCAGATAATCCAAGCGATAATAAACCAGATTGAATCAGGCTTTTGATTTGCGGTTGCTTACATTTTTTCCAATTGATCAATAGGAAGATCAACAATAGGACAAAAGAATAGAAAGCAGTAATCAAATGACTGGCAATCAATAAACTCATTCCAATGCCCAATAATTGCCATCGATGTTTATCGCTGTAAAAAATTGAATAGACTCCGAGAACAAACAATGGCAAGAAGGCAAAAGCTAAAGTTTCTCCAAGCGCTGCACGGACTGATTGATCAATTAGTCGATAGGTAGAAAGTGTATAAAAGCAAGCAAACAAAAGTGCTTGTTTTTTTGCTTTTTTTATAGAATATAGAAAATAATAAGAAGTAATCGCAGTAACAAAACTGATCAATAGTTGATATAAATAGTAGGAGGGGACAAAAGAGAGTCCGATTATTCTAAAAAGAGCAAAAGGCAATAATAAGATAGAAGGATAGAATAGATCGGCACCATAACCAAAATTTAAGCCCATTGTTGGGAAAACGCGAGGGAAAAAATCAAAGTGTCTGACGGCTTGAGAATAGCTTTCTAATCTTGTTCTGTGGAAGATTAGATCGTCTTGACTAAAAATGTAGTTATTAAAAAAATAGGGAAAGATCGAAAGAATACTGATCCATAATAAAAGTAATAAAATGATAATGTTTGCTTTGTTATATTTTATATTCAAATGTGTTCGCCTGCTTTATCTAATTTTCTTTATTTTAACAGAATAATGAATAAAAATATAAAATAATTACTATTAAGGGAGAGTATTATCTTGGTGATATGAATGTGTTACTAATTTTCGAAGTTAAAAAAGCAGATCAGAATAATGAATAAATCAGCTTTTGAAAAATTAATTTAGAGTATTTAAAATGGAAAAACAGTAAAATGACAAATAAAAAATATTTATTAACCAAAGGGTTGATATTTGTAACACAATGTAGTATTATAAATGTACCCTAACAGTATTTTCATTTTACTCAATCCGAGTAATACTCCTTATCCCACCTTGAAAGAGGTGGGATATTCTTGGTTTTAAGCTAAACTAAGATTCTTTTAATAAACCAACTGCATAACTTTGTAGCATTTTTTCGCTATCTTTTTCGTGGATTAAGATCTTTACTTCTTTTTTTACCTGTTCTGCTTGTAAAGTATCACCAGTGTTTTCTAACAAATGTATAAAATCATAGACACGCTCTATATAAACAAGTTCGCCTTCAATAATATAGTTCAGCAGATTGGTTAGATATTGAAGGTTTAACTTAAAACTGTAGTTTTCATTTTGCTTATCTTGTTTTTTAGCAAGTTTTATATATTTTTTGGCACTTTCATAATCCTTTTCATACAATCGTTTCGAAATTAAATTGATAAGTATATTATACGCAAATTTTTTAGTCGTAAAATCACGTTGTTCTTCATATTTTATTGGAAACATTCTTGCAAGTACTAAATCCGCTTGCTTTGTATTAAAAAACCGAGTTAAATTTGCGGTAATAATGTAGTCATATTGAATATAGAAAGATTTATTCATTAAATCTTGAAAAATATCGGTTATTTCTTCAAAAGTCACTGGATCAACTTCCTCCCAATGAGCATTGAAAAAATTTTTAATGCCAATATAATTTGATAATTCTCGTAATGTCTTTTTATCTTTATCTTTCAATGAATAATAATAGTTCAGTAGTTTTTGTTTTGTACTCTTATTTTCTAAATGCGCACCGCAGTAATAAAAAGTTTCTCTGAAATCTTGTTGCTGTTTATCGAATGTTGTAAAACTAAAGAATTCGTCAACGCTAATAGATGTTTGGTTCAATATTTCTTCTAATTCATTTACCTTAAGAGCGCGTTTACCACTTTCAATTTTTGAATAGGTGGACGGATCAGTGAATTCGGACATCATTTCTCTTTGAGGTAACTTCAATTTAAGTCTAAAAAAACGTAATGTTTCTATGATATTCAAGAGTTTCTCTCCCTTCTTATGCGATTATAGCATGAAATGATTAGGAAATTCCTATTTTTAATAAAAAAGTGAATATTTTATTTGATTTTTATGCCAATTTCGCACTTTTTGAATTTAATACTTTATTTTTTTTGACTTGTTTGCTATTCTTTACCTAAGGAAAATTATTTGTTTGCAAACGTTGATTTCTAAAAAATGAGTAGGAGGTGTGTTGATGATTTCATTAATAGCTGCTGTAGCAAGTGTTATTTCTGTATATGTAATTACAGGAGGAGTCTAAAACGTATTAAACTATATCTTGTTTAAAGTAATCAAAAAAAATTTTTGTAAACAAAGAATTTAACTAAAAAAACTAAATGTATAAATAAAAAGTGCGTAACAAAAAAAGTGCAAAATAGTAGCTTCTGATTTACTTTTCCTGTTGAATGAAGTAAATCAGAGGCTATTATTTGATTTGTCTTTAATCATCTTATCTTAGTTAGTCCGCTGTAGGTCCAGGAGTGACATAGGCTTGTACACCATACTTAGCGGCTAGACTTTTTGAAAACATTTTTTCTTCAGCCATTTTCATATAATCAAAAAATTCAATTTCACTATCAGTTGGCATTTCTCTGGATAGAATTTCCTTATTATAGGTTAAAGCAATTGCTTCTGAAAAAAAGTAAGAATCATTTTTAGAAATAGAAAGTCGCAATGTATCGCCAAAAAGAATATCATTTTCTTCAGAAAAAGTATCTTTTTTCTGAGAGACTAACCAAGTATTATGGAAAGTTGTTGTAATCTTGATCAAATTTTGTTCCATTGTTTCTCCTCCCGTTACTGTAATACATATTCTTTCTTTTATTATATCAAATAGCACGTAATTTTGGATAAAAAAGCAAAATAAAATCAATTAACTTAGAACTTTCTATTTATTTTTTTAAGAATTGAATCAAATTATCGTAATCTGAAAAGTACAAAAGAGGATTTTTTCTATCTAAGATTGTCTATATTTTAAATATTTGATATGATAAACGAGGATTTTGTCAGAGCGTTAGCTCAACAAAAGTTAAGGCTAGAAAATAGGCCTTCCTATTTTTGTTTGCTTATTTAAGCTAAAGTAATTCTTGTTAACCAATAGTAGTGAAGAATAAAAGGAGTACAGTTATGAAAAAAATCACACTTGAACAGTTTAGTATCTTGTTGGAAAATAGAGAAGATCGTTTTGCAATCATTATTAATCATTGGTTTTATTACATAGAAAAAGGACGTATTTATCGATTCCAGCAACATAATAACACGAAACTGATGACCTTGATGGGCTCATTTTATGAAGATGATATCAATGAGGAAACATTAATGAGTGAATTGAAAAAAAGTATTATCAATCAAATGCAGTATGATTGGTTTACCGATGTCTGGAAAGAAACCATTATTGAGCGAGTTAGTCGTTCGCCGTATGCTTTAGAAGTGTTCTTTTTTTAGAGATAGAAATTGCTGTGCATATTATTTGTAAAAACATTGGCATGATAGTAAGATAAATTTATCCTAACAATAAACTTTTTTTCATTTACTCTCATGAGTAAGACTCCTTGTCCATCTTCAAATGAAGGTGGGCTCTTTTTAATAAGTTAAATAAAGTTTACACGAAAATTAGTTGTATTTTTAGTTATTTTTTGCTAAGATACAGTCATATGAATAAAAATGGTTGGGCGCAAGCTTCAAGGATCAGGTTCTTCAAGGGGTGAGAAGAATGGTTTTTTGAACTTACGCCCTTTTTTTATTTTTCAATCAAAATTTTTAAGGGAATACGTTTTGCGTTTAAATAAAGGCAAGAGTTATTCTCTTTTTGATTGTAAAAAAAGGGCAGACATTTAATAATAAGGATGAAGACAAAATAATCCGATGCTAGGGGTGAAAAAATGGTTTTAGAAGCACTAGATAGAATTCGTGAAGCAGAAGCAGATGTTGAAAGAATGAGACAAACGGTCAAGACAGAACTGAGTTTGTATGAGCAAAAAAAGGCAGAGAAATTTAAGCAAAAACAAGTAGCAAGTCAGGAGAAAATCACCGTATTACTTCAGGAATTAGAGACACAAAAAAATGCGGAGCTTCAGAAAGAAAAAGATATTTTGCTTAGTGAAGCGAAAGAACAAAATCAAGATTTTAGAGAAAAATACGAAAAGAATAAAGCATCTATTATTGATTATGTAATAGAAAGGGTGAAAAAAATCTATGGCAGTCAATAAAATGGAAAAAATGACGATCATCGCTGCCTCCGAAAGAGAAGAAGCAATTCTTCAAGCAATTCAAGGTATGCAGGCAATCGAAATCAAAGATTTTTTTCATTCAAGTGTAGATAGTTCTTATATAGAAAAAAACTTCGCCTCGACATTGTTGACAGAAGACGATAGTCAAAAGAAACGTTTTCAAACAATGCTGACGGACATTCAAGATTCACTAACCTTTATCGAACGTTTTTCAGAAAATTCATCAAAAAAGAAACCATTAAAAAGACAAGTTCGGACACTGATTTCTTTGGAGGAGAGTTTCGATGATAAAAAAATCAGTGGTTATTTAAAGGAGATAGCTGAGCTAAAGAGAGAATTGGCAAGAATTGATTCTACGAGAAAAGAGTTATTGACCAAGGAAAAATGGCTTGCTCGCTGGCAATATTTAGATATTGTGCCTCAAAAAAATTCATTTGAAAATACAGATATTATACTAGGATCAATCAGTTCAGCGAATCATGCGTTATTTTTAGCAGATATAGAAAGTCTCAGCTCAGTTTATGTTGAAGAAATTTATCATAGTCAAAATCATGTCTATTACAGCTTGGTTTACTTAAAGAGTCAATTAGCAGAGGTAGCAAAAATCACTGAGCGTTATAGCTTTAATGAATTTAATTACCCATATGATATGTTACCTAAAGAAGCCTACCAGCAGAATAAGGAACAATTAGCACTGTTAGTTGAGCAGGAGAAGCATCTGAAGAATAGCTTGTCTTCCTATCGAGCTCATTTGGAGGAATTGTACCTTGCTGAAGAGATGACTTATGCGTATATTCATCGTGAAGAAGCGAAAAAGCATCTGCTGAATACAACTTATTTTTTTATTATGCAAGGTTGGATTCCTGTAGATGAAAAACGAGAATTAACCACTGCATTACAAGATGCGTTACCAAAAGATGAGGTGTATATTACATTTGATCAGCCGACAGATATGGAAATTCAAACAGACATCCCAGTAAAGCTAAAAAATAATTCTCTCGTAGCGCCGTTTGAGATGCTTACAGAAATGTACAGCTTACCAAAATATGATGAAATCGATCCAACACCGATCATGACCCCATTTTATATGGTATTTTTTGGAATGATGGTGGCAGATATCGGCTATGGTTTGATAATGCTTTTTGGTGCATTATTTGCACTGAAGTTGCTAGTTTTACCTCGAGGGATGAAGCGATTTGCTGATTTCTTCTTAATATTATCGTTTCCAACAATTATCTGGGGTTTTATTTATGGGTCATTTTTTGGTGTGGCTTTGCCGAAAGTATTGTTTGGCCTTCAACTGCCATTTCCAATTTTATCGACGACAGAAGATGTAAATACGATTTTGATTTTATCGGTTATTTTCGGGTTTATTCAGTTATTGACTGGGTTAATGGTTAATGGGATCGAACTGACCAAGCGTAAACGATATTTGGATAGCATCAGCGAAAGTTTTGCATGGCAAGGGTTACTCGTAGGTATTTTGATTATTGTGTTAGGGATGCTGATATTCAGTAATGATGGGTTAGTGACAGCAGGAATTGTTGTGGCGGTTATCTCCGCTTTATCCATTGTGATTGTGCCGATCATTCAAACAAAATCAAAAGTCAAAGGCTTAGCTAAAGGTTTGTATGGTTTGTATGGCTTGACCGGTTATATTGGTGATCTAGTCAGTTACACTCGATTGATGGCTTTAGGAATTTCTGGTGGTAGTATCGCTGCGGCGTTTAATATGTTGGTTGAATTTATGCCGCCTATAGCAAGATTTACAGTCGGGATATTATTGATCATCGCGTTACATGCATTGAATCTCTTTTTAAGCTTATTAAGTGCCTATGTACATGGTGCGCGATTACAATATGTAGAGTTTTTCGGGAAGTTTTATGCCGGCGGTGGCCGTGCCTTTAAGCCGTTAAAAACAGAAGAAAAATATATGAACATTGAAAAAAAATCAAAAGTCAAAGAATAGTGGAGGAATAATAATATGATAGATTACTTAATTAATAACAACGGTGGCATTCTTTTTGCAGTTTTAGGAATGGCAATGGCAACGATTTTTGCAGGAATTGGTTCGGCTAAAGGCGTTGGTTTTACTGGTGAAGCGGCAGCAGCGTTGACAACAGAGCAACCAGAAAAATTTGGGCAGGCCTTGATTTTACAACTCTTGCCAGGTACGCAAGGATTATATGGGTTTGTTATTGCTTTCTTGATTTTTATTAATTTAAACAATGATATGACAATGGTTCAAGGCTTAGACTATTTTGTAGCATCATTGCCGATTGCCTTTGCCGGCTTATTTTCTGGGATTGCGCAAGGCCGTGTTGCTGCAGCAGGTATTCAAATTTTAGCGAAGAAACCTGAGCATGCAACAAAAGGGATCATTTACGCGGCCATGGTTGAAACATATGCCATTCTTGGGTTTGTTATCTCATTCTTACTTGTACTAAATGTGAAGTAACAGGAGGAAAAACATGGATGCAATCGAAAAGATCGTCGAGCAAATTCTAGAAAAAGGTCAAACCGAAGTGTCAGAATTGAAAGCAACAGAAATGAAGCGGATCGACCGAGAATATCAAGAACAAGAAGAAGCTTTGAGCTTACAAGAAAGTAAAATAATCGAAAAAAATGAAGAACAAACCAAAAAAGCATTTAAGCAAAAACAAAACCGACAACAGTTGGAAATCAAACAAGCAACATTGAATCAAAAACAAGGTTACTTGGAGCAACTATTTACAGAATCAGTCGAGCGAATGAATCAGTGGTCAGAAAGTGAATTTCAAACATTTGCTGAACAAATTTTGGCTCAAATGCCGATTGAAGGTGAATGTTTAGTACAATTAGGTGCGTTCTCAAAAGGAAAGCTGTCAGATGAATGGTTACTAGCGCATTCTACGGATCAATTGACTTTGAGATTAGAAAGCGAAGTAATTCCGGCTGTTGGTGGATTTATCATTGCCAAAGATGGGATCGAATATAACTTTTTATTTGCTACTCTTGTTCAGGAAATCAAGAAAATCGACAGTTTTAAAATAGCAGAACGGTTGTTTCAATAGTACCCCTTGGTTTCAAATGCTCAAGAACAAGAGCTCCATGGATTATTTTGAAGCACTAGCTACTTGGTGAATATCTCGAAAAAAGGTGAATTTTTGAATGAGGCAAAGAGCGTTTCAGTCATAATTTCCTGTTTTCAGTTTTAAGTTTAGGAGGATCATGATGAAAGAGACTGCATATAATCAAATCAATCCTTTGATTCGTCTTAAAGAAACAGAATTATTGAGTAATGCTCAATATGAACAATTATTGAATGCCAAAAATACAGAAGAACTAAAGGATGTTTTAAGAAATACTGTGTATGGCGCATACATGGCGGCTGACTTTGCTGAAAGATTTGAATATATTTATTCAAAAGAGAAGGGCAAATTATATGAATGGCTGTACGAAATGGCGCCAGAACCAGAGGTTATAACAATCTATACTTCCAGAATCACGTTTCATAATTTAAAAGTTTTGACCAAAGCTGAACTAACGGGAAAAGAGTTGGATTACCTGTTTATCGATGATGGACGTTATTCTATTGAGACCTTAAAAAGTGCAATCCGCACACGTCTATCTACAGAATTACCAGAAGCTTTGATGACCGCCATTCTTGAAGTATTGGATTATTTTCAAGAATCGTCTACGTTACAGGCAATCGATATTATTTACGATCGAAATTTTTTAACGTTTCAACGTCAATTAGCAGAAAAAATAGGTGATCAAGACATCCTTGCGGAAGTTACAGCTTTTATTGATTTGACGAATATTTCTACAATGGCTAGAGGGATCATTCAAGGGCAGCATGAAAATTTCTTATCGACCGTTTTATCTAGCTCAGGCAATATTCCAAAAGAGCGTTTTTTAGAATTTACAGAACAAACGTTAAGTGCGTTCACAGAATTCGTTTTAGGGACGCGTTATGGCGACTTGTTAGCGCCGATTGTTTCTGTTGAAACAAAAGAATTAGATTTGGTTGCATTTGAAAAAGTTAAAGACAATTATTTGACAAGTTTGTATGATAGAGCAAAGATCATGGCGTTTGGTCCGTTGCCACTGCTGGCTTTTTTAAATGCTAAGGAAGTGGAATGGAAAAATCTACGGTTGATTTTAGTTAGTAAACGAAGTAACTTTCCAATCGAAGTCATTAGAGAAAGGATGCGTGTAACAGATGGTGCATAAAATCGGTGTAATCGGTGATAGAGATTCTGTAATGCCCTTTAAACTTTTTGGCTTTGAGGTTGTTTATGCAGTTTCATCAAATCAGGTTAGGGAGACGATCGAATCAATGGCGAAGAATAATTTTGGTGTGATCTTTGTGACAGAAGATGCTTCTGAATTAGCAGCTGAAACGATTCAACGCTATAAAAGTGAGGTCACGCCGGCAATCATACTGATTCCAAGTCACAATGGAACCAAAGGCATTGGCTTGAAGGAAATTCAGGATAATGTTGAAAGAGCTGTTGGTCAGAATATTTTGTAGAAGGTTGGAGCGTTTTGTTCAACCATATGTGTCCCGGTTTTGCAAGCCAGCTTCTTCAACAAATAGATAAAATGCTTCAATGATAAAAAACATCATTAAATCATTTTCCTAATTTGCTCGAAAGCTAAACGGCTTGCTCAGCTTTACTTTTGATCTAGCTTTACAGGCTAGCCTTTCGGGAAAAAGATAAAATATGAAAGAGGCAAAGAGCACCTCAGTCATATTTTCCTATTTTCCTGTCAAGGCTGAATGAGCCTGCTCAGCTTTACTGAATAGGAGGAATGATTTTGCAAACTGGTAGAATTGTTAAAGTATCCGGACCTTTAGTCATGGCGGAGAATATGTCTGATGCAAGTATTCAGGATATTTGTCATGTAGGAGATTTGGGTGTTATTGGAGAAATTATTGAGATGCGGGGAGATGTCGCATCTATTCAAGTATATGAAGAAACTACAGGAATTGGGCCTGGTGAACCAGTTGTAACAACTGGTGAAGCTTTGTCAGTTGAACTAGCGCCAGGCTTGATTTCGGAAATGTTTGACGGGATTCAACGTCCGTTGGATACCTTTGCAGAAGTAACTAAAAGTAACTTTTTAAGTAGAGGTGTGCAAATTCCAGCGTTAGACAGAAGCAAAAAATGGTTATTTGAACCAACAGTTTCTATAGGAGACGAGGTTACTACAGGAGATATTATTGGATTTGTTCAAGAAACAAAAGTAATTCCGCATAAAATCATGGTTCCATTTGGGATCAGTGGAATCGTAAAAGAAGTCAGACAAGGTGAGTTTACGATCGAAGAAACTGTCTATGTTATTGAAACTGTGGCTGGTGAACAAGAATTTACAATGATGCAAAAATGGCCAGTTCGTCGCAGTCGTCCAATCTTAGAAAAGCTAAATCCAGATGTACCACTTCTTACAGGTCAACGGGTCATCGACACCTTTTTTCCAGTAACTAAAGGAGGAGCAGCCGCTGTCCCAGGTCCATTTGGTGCAGGGAAAACAGTTGTTCAACATCAAATTGCGAAATGGGCGGATGTTGATTTAGTTGTCTATGTTGGCTGTGGTGAACGTGGTAACGAAATGACGGATGTATTGAACGAATTTCCTGAGTTGATCGATCCAAGTACAGGCGAGTCTGTAATGGAGCGAACTGTCTTGATTGCAAACACATCTAATATGCCAGTAGCGGCTCGTGAAGCGTCCATTTACACAGGAATCACTATTGCCGAATACTTCCGTGATATGGGCTATTCTGTGGCGATCATGGCAGATTCGACTTCACGTTGGGCTGAAGCCTTACGTGAAATGAGCGGACGCCTAGAAGAAATGCCTGGTGATGAGGGCTATCCTGCGTATTTAGGTAGCCGTTTAGCTGAATATTATGAACGGGCTGGACAAGTTGTTGCCTTAGGTCAGGATCATCGTGAAGGAAGCATTACCGCAATTAGTGCTGTTTCTCCTTCTGGCGGGGACATTTCTGAGCCTGTTACTCAAAATACGTTGCGTGTAGTAAAAGTTTTTTGGGGGTTGGATGCTACTCTAGCACAAAAACGGCATTTTCCATCGATCAATTGGTTACAAAGCTATTCTTTATATGACTCAGAAGTCGGTAAATATTTGGATCAGCAGTTACAGGTAGGTTGGTCTGAAATGGTTCAAGAAGGTATGCGCATTTTACAAGAAGAATCCCAGTTAGATGAAATTGTTCGTTTAGTCGGGATCGATTCATTGTCGGATAAAGATCGTTTGACTTTAGAAGTTGCAAAATCGATTCGTGAAGATTATTTACAGCAAAATGCTTTTGATGAGGTGGATACATTTACTTCAAGAGAAAAACAATATAAAATGTTGCATTTGATTTTAACTTTCTACAAAGAAGGGCAAACGGCTTTGACTTTAGGTGCTTACTTATCAGAGATCATGACTGGAACAGTTAGTATAAGAGATCAAATTGCCAGAAGTAAATACTTACCAGAAGAAAATATTGATCAATTAGATGGACTAGTAGATGACATTAAGCAAAGATTGAAACAAATTGTTGCAGATGGAGGGATGACGAATGATTAAAGAATATCGTACGATTAATGAAGTTGTTGGTCCCTTGATGATTGTTGAAAAAGTCGAAGGCGTAAAATATGAAGAATTGATTGAGGTACGGATGCAAAACGGCGAAATCCGACGTGGACAAGTGCTTGAGATCAATGGTGACAAAGCGATGGTTCAGATTTTTGAAGGAACCAGCGGTATCAATCTTCGTGATTCAAAAGTTCGTTTTTTAGGTCATCCTCTAGAATTAGGTGTTTCAGAAGATATGGTAGGTCGAATTTTTGACGGATTAGGTCGTCCCAAAGATAATGGACCTGAAATTTTACCTGAAAAAATGCTTGATATCAATGGTGAAGTCATCAATCCTGTCGCCAGAGATTACCCGGATGAGTTTATTCAAACAGGAATTTCAGCAATTGATCATTTAAATACGCTAGTTCGTGGGCAAAAATTACCAGTATTTTCAGGTTCAGGTTTACCACATAAAGAACTCGCAGCGCAAATTGCTCGTCAAGCAAATGTCCTAAATAGCGATGAAGAGTTTGCGGTTGTCTTTGCGGCAATCGGAATCACCTTTGAAGAAGCTGAATTTTTCATGGAAGACTTTCGCCAAACAGGAGCCATCGATCGCTCGGTGATGTTTATGAATCTAGCCAATGATCCTGCCATCGAACGAATCGCTACACCAAGAATGGCACTAACCGCAGCGGAATATTTAGCCTATGAAAAAGGGATGCATGTTCTTGTGATCATGACTGACATGACTAATTACTGTGAAGCATTACGAGAGATCTCTGCTGCTCGTCGCGAAGTGCCAGGTCGACGTGGCTATCCAGGCTATCTTTACACCAATTTAGCAACACTTTATGAACGTGCAGGCCGTATTCGCGGCTTAAAAGGGTCTGTAACTCAGATTCCGATTCTAACGATGCCAGAAGATGATAAGACGCATCCAATTCCTGATTTAACTGGCTATATTACTGAAGGGCAAATCATTTTATCTAGAGACTTATATAAGAGTGGCATCCAGCCGCCGATCGATGTGTTGCCTTCATTATCCCGCTTAAAAGATAAAGGAACTGGGGAAGGGAAGACTCGGATCGATCATGCTCCGACCATGAATCAGCTGTTTGCAGCCTATGCTCAAGGAAAACAAGCCAAAGAGTTAGCTGTTGTACTTGGAGAGTCTGCCTTGTCTGATGTTGATAAAATCTATGCAAAATTTGCGGATCGATTCGAAAAAGAATACGTAAATCAAGGGTTTTATACGAATCGCTCGATCGATGAAACGTTGGATCTGGGCTGGGAGTTATTGTCAATGTTGCCAAGAACCGAATTAAAACGAATCAAAGACGATATGTTGGACGAATATTTGACTGAAGGAGAGTGATCAAAAGTGGCTCGGTTAAATGTGAATCCTACAAGAATGGAACTCTCTCGCTTAAAAAAACAACTTGGCACAGCAAGTCGAGGGCACAAACTATTAAAAGATAAACAAGATGAATTGATGCGCCGTTTTATTTTACTCGTCAAAAAAAATAACCAGCTACGGATCGATGTAGAGCATGAATTGACAACAGCCTTGTCTAATTTTGTATTAGCTAATGCAACACTGAACGAAGCCTTTATCGAAGAATTGGTAGCTGTACCAGCTGATGATATCACGCTGGATGTGATTGAAAAAAATATTATGAGCGTGACCGTACCAATCATGAACTTTCACTATAATGAGGCGGTGACAGAAGCGCCATTGAATTACGGTTATCTAAACTCAAATGCAGAGCTGGATGGCGTTTTTGATAAAATTTCAACTATTTTGCCGAAATTATTGGAACTGGCTGAAGTGGAGAAGACTTGTCAGTTGATGTCGAAAGAAATCGAGAAGACACGGCGACGTGTAAATGCCTTAGAATACATGACGATTCCTCAATTAGAAGAAACAATTTATTATATTCAAATGAAGTTGGAAGAAAATGAGCGTAGTGAGATCACCCGCTTGATTAAAATCAAAAATATGGGCAGCAATGCCTGATAAAAAAATAAAGCTACGATAATGGAATGATCCATATCGTAGCTTTATTTTTTTGGATAGTCGTTACTTTGAACGCTCCACAATTGATCTGTAACTGAAGCAATAAATGGAATACCAGCGTCCGTTTGTCCATTGGTAAAGACGGTTAAAATAAAAGGCTGTTCCGTTTCCAAAATGCCGATATCATGTAGAAAACCTGCATATGAACCAATCTTGTGTGCAACTTTACCTGAAGTTGTTGGTGTATCCATTCGTTCATGAAAGACTGTATTTTTCATGTAGTCATAAATTGTTTGATACTCTGGATTAGTTGCTTTCTCTTTATAGAGGATCTTGAGGATTTTGGCTGCATCTTCAGAAGTAAATTTGGCATCGTCCCACTCTGTTTCTTTTTGCAAGAAATGAGCATAGAGCGCTTTTTTCGCTTCAACATCTCCGCCAAATGTATCATACAACATATTTTTAGCAATATTGTCAGAATAAGTGATGCTGTATTCTTGCAATGTTCTTAGTGAATACTTTGGCTGAATGTCATTAATGATAATTCCAGTGCCATCTTCATAGTCTTCTTTTTCGTTAAAAATAAGCTGATCATCCCATTTTAAACTACCAGACTGTACTTTGTCAGCAATCATCATAGCTAAGGGAACCTTGATTGTACTGGCGCTGTAAAATTCTGTCGTGCCATTGACTGAAATTTGTTTGCCTGTTGCTAAATCTACGTATGTCATCCCGACGTCTCCATTAAAACTCTTAGCACCATTGGTCATCGTTTGCTCGACTTTATGGTAAAAAGCTGTCATTTCAGGAGATTCTTGTTCAGGAGCCTTTGTATTCTCAACGACAGAGGCAGCCGTTTTTTTAACTGGAATACGAATTTTTTCACTCGATTCTGTTTCATTTGCGTAGTCTACTGTATGAGGTGAAAAAAAGAACGACACAATCAAAAAGAAACAAATAGAGAAAATCATCCCATATAGAGTCATTTTCTTTTTTTCCAAACAACTTTCGTTCCTTTCAAAAATAGGTTATTACAATCATAACAAAAATTAATAGTACAATTCAACTAAAAATACGAACACAACTATTTAATCATTTTTCCGATGGATTTGCAAGGTCAGAAAAAACACAGGTTCCGATTTAAGGTAGATGGACTAAAGTGATGCTTGTTCATAAACACTGGGCTTAAGTGTAATCCAAGCGATACTTAAAGAATGATCAATCAACAAATCGAAATTGTTCAGCAAACAGAGAATAATCGAGAGCAATCTCCAGAAAAAGATAGGGGAGAGCAAAAGCAAGGTGGTTCGAGAGGTGACAGCAGCGTGTTACACTCATAAGTGCACTATGTTGCGCCCCTGAACTGATCATAGCTGATGAGCCGACAGGAAATTTAGATGAAAATACCTCAAAAGAAATTGTTCAACTTTTTCAGAAGGTAGCGCATGAACAGTAAAAATGTATTTTTGTTGTGACTCATGAGCAAGAAGTAGCCAATGTATGCGATAAAGTCTATGAATTAAAAAAATGGTTGATGTGATCAAATAAAACCTAAGAAAAGGCTAAGATGTCCCTCTGCGAGTTTTATCTTAGCCTCTTTTTGGCGTTGGTTACAATTATCAAATTAGTTGTTCTGCTTTAATTGTTGTTTTAACTGTTCTGTATCTTTGATTAACGCCGAGCCAATGGTAGTATCTTTGACTTTTAAGCGTTTTATTTGTCGATCCACAATTTGACGTGTAGAAATAATATCATCATTTTTTTCGATTGCAGTGTTCTTATCGGAAAAAGGTTTATGTGCTGCTAACTGCATACCAAAAGAATTGTACAAAAGCGTGTAACCACCGATTCCAGTTACTTTTTGATAAGCGCGTGAAAAACCGCCATCAATGACGATCATCTTACCGTCCGCTTTAATTGGTGATTCTCCTTTGATCAGTTTTACAGGTGTGTGCCCATTGATAATATGAGCATCCACTTCACTAAGACCAAATGCATTTAGGATCTGTTTACAGATACTAGCGCTATTTCTTAACGCATAATAAGCATTTTTTTCCTCTACATGAGTGCCACTTTCATTGATAAAGTAACGTTCAAAGGTTTTCATTGCTTTTTTTCCGAAAAGAGAAGAGCTTTCGCCACACCAAAGATACCAGACGATGTCCGTTGAAAAATCTTCAGTTTGCCAGGGCTTAGCAAAGGCTTGTTTAATAGTTGTTTCAAAGAAATCAAGTAATTTTTTACCTGCATAAGTATTCCCATTAAAGGATATAGACTGAAAAGAACCATCCATATTAAGAGGAATGCAGCCGTGAATCAATAAATTATGATTATAAGACAGATAAAGAGAGCCTTTTTGTATTAGAAAAGCCATGTGTTGGTTCAATTTTTCCGAATGCTGAAATTGAGCCAACAAATCAGTGATGATTGAATCTTCCTCAGGTGATAATCGATAAGGATCATGCCAATCAATGGTTTGAAAACAGGTGTTGACCAATTTGTAGGGCTGATCGTTGATCACAAGCTGATTCTCATAAATTTTATCTAACAATAAACGATGATCCATTTGAAAGTCAGGTCGACGCTTGATGAGTTGACCTTCAAGCTTTTCTTGAATGATGGCCATAGCTTGCTGAATCTTCATAGCATCTGTTATTTCTGTTTGCGTAAGCTTTCTATAAGGATTTTTCTTAGGTAAAAATTGCTGGTTATCATGATATATATTACGGCTATATGCTTTCAGTAGACTTAAATCAATTCCATAAGCATCTTCTAAAAGGTCAAGATTTCCATAACGAGCACAAATCCGCAAGACATTAGCTAAGCAAGCTTTCGATCCACTAACAGCACCTAACCATATGATGTCGTGATTTCCCCATTGGATATCGAGGGAGTGATAGTTGATCAAGGAATCCATTATTTTATCAGGATGTGGTCCTCGATCGTATATATCCCCAATTACATGTAGATGATCGATCACAAAGCGTTGGATTAAGTAAGCAAGATCCTCTATAAAACGTTCTGCCTCACCAAGTTCAATAATTACGTTGATTATTTGGTGGTAATAGGCTTTTTTATCGGTTGTTTCATCATATTGATAAATCAATTCTTCTAGAATATAGGAGTAAGTTTTAGGCAGTGCCTTACGAACTTTAGAGCGAGTGTACTTACTTGATGAGAAGCGTACAATGATCAATAAATGTTCGATTGTTTCAAACCACCAATTTTGAGTTAACGATTGCTGTTTTTTTAACGAATGGAGCTTTTCTTCAGGATAATAAATTAAAAAACAAAGTTCGTTCATCTGTTGTGCAGAAAGCTCTTGGTTGAATAAGGTATAGACCTTGTCGCGAATGCTACCTGAACCGTTTCTTAAAATATGGTTGAACGCATCAAATTCTCCGTGGAGATCGCTGATAAAATGTTCAGTCCCTTTAGGTAAATTTAAAATCGCTTCTAAATTTATGATTTCGGCAATCAGCTCATTGGATTGAAAGTTACTCATCTAAAGAACCCCTTACTGTTTGTTTTGAACTAAGTCTTCGATGATCGTTGAGGTTTCTTCAATAGATTTTTTATCTACATTGATGACAAGTGCATTATATTTTTCAAACACACTATTAGCATAAACTAATTCTTCTTGAATACGGTCTGCATTTGTATAAGCGGAATCTTCTTTCAATCCCAAAGAATGTAAGCGAGATTTACGAATATCCATTAAACTGTCAATGCTAGCTGTTAGGCCAATGATTTTTTTAGGATCGATTTGATCTAATTCAGCAGGTAAAGAGACCTCTGGAATTAAAGGCAGATTAGCAACCTTATGATTTCTATTGGCCATATACATGCTCAAAGGTGTTTTTGATGTGCGGGAGACTCCTAATAATACATAATCGGCCTCTAGGAAGCCTTTTGAATCTTTTCCATCATCATATCTAACCGCGAATTCAATAGCAGAAACGCGACTAAAGTATTGTTCATTCAATTTATGGATCGCACCAGGCTCCTGTAAGGGCTGAACGCCAAATGTTCCCTCAATGATGTCGCTTAAAGGACTCATATAATCGACATACTGTAAGCTAGTTCGGTTGGCGAAATCTTTGACCATGGCAACCAGTTTTTTATTTACCAATGTTGTCACAACGATCGCCTTGTCATGTAAAGCATCTCTTAAAATAGGTTGAAGTAATTCTTCATCTGTAATAAAAGGGAAGCGTTGAATATCGCTCATATCGATACTTGGGTATTGAGCTGAAACGGCTGAAATGATTTTTTGGGCTGTTTCCCCAACTGAATCTGATACTAAATAAATTTTGATTTTGTCTGTTTGCATGAAGATACTCTCCTTTTTCCGTGGTTACTCGTCACAGAATCAATTTTGTTGTACTATGCTAGCCAATCGTTTTAAGGATCTAATTGTCTAGTAATTTTCTTTTTCAATATCATTACCAGCATTGATAAAATAAGCCATCAGACGAGTTTTTGTTACTTTACCGATCACTTTTTTCGGTTGATCGACTTCAACAACGGGTAATGTGTCGATGCTATGTTGTAACAATAATCCGCCAGCTTCCAAAATTGTTCGATCGCTAGTGATTGTGACAATGTTTGGCATACGACTCATAATCATAGCAACCGGCGTTTTCTCAGTATTTGGGTTACTAATAGCTGCCCGTAACAGATCCTTACGAGATAAGACACCATTTAATTCATCATGATCATTTTTTACATATAAAGAACCAACATCGTACATAAACAAATTGGTTACAGCATCATAAACTGTCGTACTTTGATGAATAAGGATGGGCGGCAGCATGATATCTTTGACCGTTTTTTTATACAGTTTTTCATAGAGCAAAGGTTCAATCGTTTGACCTGTATAAAAGTAGCCAACTTTTGGTCTTGCATCAAGTAAACCAGTCATCGTCAAAATAGCTAAATCACTTCGCAAGGTTGCGCGGCTTAAACCAAGTATTTTTGCGATACTCTCACCGCTGATCGGCTCATTTTCCTTGACGATTTTGATGATTTCTAATTGTCTTGAGGTAAGTTTCATTTTATCAACCTACTTTCTAAATGTGACACACTAATAATTATATATTTCTTATAAAAATAAAGCAACAATAAAAATAAGATACACTAATTCTTGTTGACAACCAATGTGATACACAATATAATCGTAATTGAGTTAATGTGATACACTATTCGAAAGAGAAGGAGAGTTTGCTCGTGAAATATGTGATTGATTTTTCAAAAGGAAGTAAAGAACAGAAAGATTTACTAGGTGGAAAAGGGGCAAATTTGGCTGAAATGACAAAATTGAAGCTACCTGTACCTACTGGATTTACGATTACAACAGAGGCGTGTTTAGACTATTTGGAAAAGAAAGATGAGATTTCTGCTGAACTTGACACAGAGATTCGACAACATATTGAAAGTATGGAACGTAGAACAAAAAAACGCTTTGGTGCTACTTCTGATCCACTTTTAGTTTCAGTTAGAAGCGGCTCGAAATTTTCAATGCCTGGAATGATGGATACAATTTTAAATTTAGGTTTAAATGACGAAACTGTTATTGGTTTAATTCAAAAAACGGACGACGCTCGGTTTGCATATGATTGTTATAGAAGACTGCTGCAAATGTTTGGTGACGTCGTTTGTGGCATTGATAAGAACCGCTTTGAAGAACAGTTGGATTTTTATAAATCAAAGAAAAAATATTGTTCAGATATTGAAATGCAGGCGGAAGATTGGCAAGAATTGGTAGCGGTTTATAAAGACATTTTTCTAGAAGTGACTCATCGACCGTTTCCTCAAGACCCTTATGAACAGTTAACCTTAGCGGTGGAAGCTGTCTTTCATTCATGGAATAATCGTAGAGCGATTACCTACCGTCGGTTACATGACATTCCAGATTCATTAGGCACGGCAGTCAATATCCAAGAAATGGTTTTCGGAAACTTTGGCACGGCTAGCGGAACTGGTGTAGCCTTTACAAGAAATCCGGCAACAGGTGAGAAGGGGATCTTCGGTGAATTCTTATTGAATGCTCAGGGAGAAGATGTCGTCGCAGGCATTCGGACGCCTCAACCAATCAGTGAGCTTAAGTTATTACTACCACAGGTTTATCAGGAGTTTTTGACACTGAGTTCTCTGCTGGAAAGCCATTATCGAGACATGCAGGATATTGAATTTACAATAGAAAATGGCAAACTATATCTTTTGCAAACTAGGGATGGCAAACGAACAGCAAAATCTGCTTTTAAAGTGTGCATCCAATTGGTTGAAGAAGGAATTATTTCAAAGAAAGAAGCCATTCAACGGATCAATCCAACAATGGTGACACAATTGCTACATCCGGTTTTCGAACCCGACCACTTAAAAAATGCTCAAGTTTTTGCCACAGGGTTACCGGCGAGTCCAGGTGCCGCCAACGGAAATATCTATTTTACGGCTGAACGAGCAAAAAAAGCGAGCGAACAGGGAGAAAAGGTTATTTTGATTCGTCAAGAAACCTCGCCAGAAGACATTGAAGGTATGGTAGTAAGCGAAGCGATTGTCACATCTAGAGGTGGGATGACCTCTCATGCGGCTGTTGTTGCCAGAGGAATGGGCGTTTGTTGTGTTGCGGGTTGTGAAGAAATTTATGTGGATGAATTTTTGGAGCAGGCAACAGCGGGCAATGTTACGTTACACCAGGGGGAAACAATTTCTGTAGACGGGACAACGGGAACCATTTATAGAGGAAGTATTCCTTATGTTGAAGGGGATGAATGGCAACTACTGGAAACAATCACAGACTGGGCTAAAGAAGAAGCCAGCATTGGTGTTAAAGCGAACGCTGAAACGCCTGCAGATATTAAAACTGCACTGAAACTAGGTGCACAAGGAATTGGCTTAGCTAGAACCGAGCATATGTTTTTCGGTGAGGAGAGAATAGTTGAAATGCGCAAAATGATTCTTGCCCAACATGAGGAAGCCTTAATGATTCCTTTGAATAAATTAAAAGAGTTTCAAAAAGAAGATTTTCGAACGATGTTTACTTTATTAAAGGGAAAGCCTTGTACTATTCGTTTGCTAGATCCGCCGCTGCATGAGTTTTTACCGCAAACAGAAGAAGAAATCACTCATCTTGCAAAGGAAACACAGCGAACTCCTGCTGAGATCAAGTATCGTATTGAAGAGCTACATGAGCAAAACCCCATGCTTGGGCATCGTGGCTGCCGACTAGCCGTTACAACACCACAAATTTACGAAATGCAGGTAGCGGCTATAATTGAAAGTGCGATAGAAGTTGCTCAAAAAGATACTGCTAATACGAATGTTCCCGAAATCATGATTCCTTTGATTGGGAGTCAAGAAGAGATGCAGTGGTTAAGAGAACGCTTAGTACAGTCAATTCAAAAAGTTTTTGATAACACTGGCCAAGAAATCCCATACAAAATAGGAACAATGCTGGAAATTCCTAGAGCTTGTTTGACTGCTGAAAAAATCGCAGAAGTTGCCGACTTTTTTAGTTTTGGAACAAACGATTTAACGCAGTTGACGTATGGTTTTTCACGAGATGATTCTGGAAAATTTATTGGAGCTTATCAGGACAAAAAATTATTAAAAGAAGATCCATTTCAGCATATTGATGAGGAAGGGGTCGGTACTTTGATGAAAATTGCTGTGGATCAAATAAGAAATTTCGATCCGTCGATCAAAATTGGCGTATGCGGTGAAGTTGGAGGCGATCCACAGTCTATTCGTTTCTTGAAAAAAATCGGTGTAGATTACATCTCATGCTCGCCATATCGCATTCCAGCGGCAATTTTAACAATTGCTCAAGAGGGATAAACAAGTGATAGACTAATGCAGGCCTTTGTAAGGCACTGTGTTAGTCTATCTTTTTCTTAGTAGTCTGTTTTTCGTTTCATAAATGGTATAATCTATGACAGAAGGATTTTAAGAAAGAAGTGAACTAAATGAATAAGCGCTGGAAATGGCTTGTTTGGATAGGTGCTGTCTGTATACTGTCTTTGTTGTTCAGCAATTGGTTTTTCAATAAAGGAAACGAACTAGTGATAGAACCAGTGTCAGGAAAAAAACAAAACCAGCAGATCAGTACCGAATCAGGTGTGAAGGACACGATCGATCAGCAGATCAAAGATAGTCACTTTCAAGGAGACGCATTGTTGATTCATGCAGATCAGATTTTTTATCATCACAGTTATGGTTATGCCGATGAGAAAAACAAGCGGCTAAATAAAGTAAATGGCATTTTTCCAATTGCCTCTTTACAAAAAATGATCACGAGTGCGATTATTTTTGAACTAATTAAAGAAAAGAAACTGACATCAGACACAACGTTAGATATTTTTTATCCAGATATCAAATTTAGCAAGACAATTACAATCCAAGAATTGCTTAACCATAGTTCTGGTATCTTGATGGCCGAAGAAGAGCCAGACCAGCTTTTGACAAATCAGGAAAGCCAGCTAGATAATGTCTTAAAGACTGTAGCGGTTGTAGCAAATAAGGACTTTAATTATACGAATAGTAATTATACGCTACTAGCAGGGATTATCTCGAAGCTAACAGGTCAACCTTACGAAGAAGTTATTAAAGAAAGAGTGATCAATAAGTTAGCATTGACCAACACTTATTTTTGGGATGATTTACCTAAAGGTGAAACAATTCCAAAGCCATATTTTTATATAGGTGAAGACTATCAAGCAGATCCGTTTCCAGCAAGTGAAAAGCTGTTTTCCAGTTTGTTAGGCGCTGGGAATATGTATATGTCGACTGAGGATTTCTGGCTGTTTATTAAAAGCTTAGCTGATGGAAAGCTGTTTGAGCAAGCGGAGTATGAGCAACTTGCAGATGTGAAAAAGGGAGGGTATCAGGCAGGAATGGTTTATTTTGATGAGTTGAAATACTCAGAAGGCACTTTAGGCGGATATGATACTGTCATTTATGGTGGGCAAGATAATCAAAATTTAGTGATTCTTTTTGCGAATCAACCGACTAATGACGGGATGCAGGCGTTGAGTGAGAGACTATATGATCAATTACTAAAAATCTGAGTGACTGTTTGTGAAACTGATGAAAAATAGATAGGAAGTTTTTCATTTTTATGCTATTATTTTTAATAAATCAATTGAAGAAGGTGAAGAGATGCCACTATTATTTGGAACTGCAGAATTTAACGAACAAGAGCATTTAACGATCGGTGGTTGCGATACGGTGCAATTAGCTGAAAAATATGGAACACCATTATTTGTTTATGATGTTGCTCATATTCGAGAGCGTGCCAGAGGATTTAAACAAACGTTCAACTCTTTAGGAGTAAAAAATAAGGTGATCTATGCGAGCAAAGCATTCTGCTGTTTAGCGATGTATAAGCTTTTAGAAGAAGAAGAGTTAGGCTGTGACGTGGTTTCAGCAGGAGAAATTTATACAGCAATCAAAGGTGGTATGTCACCTGAGAATATCGAATTTCATGGAAACAATAAAACCAAAGAAGAATTGGCCTATGCTGTCGAGCAAGGTGTAGGCACGATTATTATCGATAATTTTTATGAGATCGAGTTATTAAGTGCTGTTTTAAAAGAAAAAGGCAAAAAGCAAAATGTCATGTTTCGAATTACACCAGGAGTAGACGCTGAAACCCATGAGTATATTTTAACTGGACAAGTAGATTCTAAATTTGGCTTTGATGTAAATAGTGGGCAAGCGACACAAGCGTTAGAAAAGCTTTTGGCTAATGAGCACTTTGTTTTAAAAGGAGCACATTGTCATATTGGGTCACAAATTTTTTCTGCCGAAGGTTTTTTAGCGGCTGTTGAGAAGATGCTGTTGATTTTAAACGAGTGGAAACAAACAATGGGGTATACAGTGGATATTTTAAATATGGGCGGTGGCTTTGGCGTACAATATACCGAAGCGGATGATCCGCTAGAACCTGAAGCCTTTGTCAAGGCAATCGTAAATGGTGTAAAAGGTCAATGTGAATTGCTTGATTATGCATTTCCGGAAATTTGGATAGAACCTGGCCGCAGTATTATTGCTGAAGCCGGAACGACGATTTATACGGTAGGCTCACAAAAGGTGATTCCAGAAGTTCGTCACTACGTTTCGGTAGATGGTGGTATGGGAGATAATATTCGTCCAGCTTTATATGATGCAGTATATGATGGCTTTTTAGCTAATCGGATTAGCTCGGAATTGCCAGAAGAGCTGAGAATTGTGGGTAAATATTGCGAATCTGGAGATGTTTTGATCAAAAATATCGAGTTACCCCCTATGGAAGCAGGAGATTTATTGGCTATTACAAGTACAGGTGCATATGGTTATTCAATGGCTAATAACTATAATCGAAACCCTAAACCCGCTGTTGTTTTTGTAGAAAATGGGCAAGATAAGCTAGCAATCCGCCGTGAGACCTATGAAGATTTGATTTCATTGGATTGTGACTAGTAACAAAGTGCAGTAACTACTTTTTTATGTATTTAAAATTTGAGTGTGAGTTGAAACTATTTTTTAGTTTTACTCATGCTCTTTTACTTTCAAAAATTGATTGTTTGAGTCCAGCCATACTTTTTTCCCTAAATAGGAGTATACTTGAATTAGGACTTAAATCTTAGAGGTGAGGTGTTGTTTTTGAAGTGGCTGGTAGTAGTGTTGGTTATTTTAGTTATTGTACTGATTGCTGTTTCAGTTTATGCAGCAAATTTTTTCTTGAATGTAGCACTTTTTAGAAACAATAAATGGTATGACCAAACAGGTCATAAAATGATGAATCCTGATAATTTTAATAAAGGAAAATCTCAATATGATCTTGTTGAAGAAGAACAAAATAAACTGGGGGCTGCTTTTTGGCAGGAGTCGTTTGCTCAAGATCATTGGCTAAAGATTGGAGGAGAAAAGCTTTATAGTCGTTTGATCATCCCACATCCTGAAAGTAAAAAATGGGTAATCTGTGTTCACGGTTATCGTTCATTTGGTCAGCGTGATATGGCTTTCGTAGCCACTAAGTTTTCTGAGCAACAGTATAATATGTTGATCCCTGACCTAAGAGCCCATGGTCAAAGTACTGGGAATATTATTGGCATGGGCTGGCTAGATCGTTTGGATTTATTACAATGGATCGATGAAGTCCTAGCAATTGAACCACAAGCTGAAATTGTTTTGTTTGGTGGCTCAATGGGAGCTGCGACAGTGATGATGGTAAGTGGCGAAACATTGCCTAAGAATGTGAAGGGATTGATTGTTGATTGTGGTTACTCCTCTGTTTACAGTGAGTTTGGTGCAATGCTACGTTCGGCTTTCAAATTACCAGGATTTCCCATCTTGACTATTGCTAATCGTTGGGCCAAAAAGAAAGTTGGTTATTCTCTTAAAGAAGCTTCTTCAGTCGCTCAATTAGCCAAAAATGAACTACCTACGTTGTTTATACATGGTACAGGTGATAAATTTGTTCCCCATCAAATGCTTTATGAAAACATGGAGGCAACCAATGGGGTGAAGGAAAGTTTGATCATTGAAAAGGCACCTCACTTATCTTCGTTTATCTATGAACCAGCGCATTATTTTGAGACAGTTTTTGAATTCATTGCTCGTTATTGTTAAGAAAGGAGAACTACTATGGACGCAAAAAATAAGCAACAAAAGCTAAGCTTAGGTATTTTATTGATCTTGATTGCTGCAGTACTAAGTAGTTTAGGCCAATTGGCATGGAAATTTGGTGCAGATGGGACCGGTAGTTATGCAATTATTTTATATGCAGTGGGTTTTATAGCGGCAGGGGCTGGGATGTTTTTTATGATGGCAGCCTTTCGCTATGGAGAAGTTTCTATTTTGCAGCCGATGATGAGTTTAGGTTTTGCATTGTCGATTGTTTTAGGAGCGTTATTTTTAAATGAGAATATTACCTGGTATAAGCTATTAGGCACAGGATTTATTATCGCAGGATCAATTCTTTTAGGGATCGAAGGAAATGAGGAAACCGTATGATCAACTATGCAGCAATTTTGACGATTCTAGTCATTACGACGTTTTCTGGAAGTGCAGGAGCATTGGCATTAAAAAAAGGGATGAATGATCTTCCACGATTAAGTCTGAAGCTTGTTCTGACAAATGGTTGGATTTATTTAGGTTCGTTTTTATATATTTTAAGTGCAATAACCAACATTGTTTTATTAAAATTTTTAGACTATTCTATCGCATTTCCAATGACTTCTTTAACATATGTTTGGACAGTGATTATTTCATATTTTATCTTTAAAGAAAAGTTGAGCATTAGAAAAGTTTTGGCAGTCATCTTGATCATCGTCGGTGTATTTATTATTAGTCAGTAAAATATTTGGCGAGTTTAATTAGTCTTAAAAAGTCTGACAACAACACGTGCTTGTTAGTGGTAATGAACTAATTCTAGTTGTATGATAGAGGCATAACTACCAGGAGGGATTACGATGTCTGACAAATCAAAAAAGCTCGATAAAATCAAATTGATACAGGCTGTAACAACGATTATTACCGGAATCATTATGCTAAATGCAGTACTGAAAGCAAAGAAAAATAAGTAAAGTCAATGAAGCATTATTGTAAGTGTTCTTGTATGAATACTTACAATAATGCTTTTTTTGCGTAGACAAGAAAGTTGGGTGATTTTTGAACGTTGGCATTGAAGATAATCTTATATAATAAACAAAAAGCGTAACTATGAGGGAGGCGATAGTATGAATAAAACTGTGAAATGCGTGTTCTTTTTGGTCCTGATGCTCGTACTTTTATCAGGATGTGTCATTGTACGAATGTGAGGAGGGAAGGATATGAAAAGAAGTATACTGTTATTGCTTTTTTGCTTATTTATGTTGACAGGTTGTAAAATAGAATACAATAGTCCCCAAAGTGCCAGAGATGATAACTATGGTGTAGGTGCTAGTAGTAGCTATAGTAGTGCTAGTAGCGGTGATGATAAAACCAGCGGTACACGACTTTCAAAAACGGGGACTGGTGATGAAGTGATCACGAATTTAGCGTTTAAAAAAGGTCCAGTGATTATTGCACTCACACATGCAGGAAATGACGCCTTTATAGTTAAACTTCTGGATAGCGATGGCAAGACGGTAGCAACTTTAGTGGATAAAGTAGGAAGCTATTCTGGAAAAGTTGTTGCCCAAATTCCTAAAGACGCAGATAACTATCTCATAGCAATTAAAACAGATGGAACCTGGTGCGTAGAATCAGCGAAAGCAGATAAAAATGGTGAATGACAAGTATCAAAGACATCTGATTTTTTTGAAATACTTACATTGTTTGGTTTAAAAAAGTGTTTGCTTTAAGTGAACACTTTTTTTTCTTAAGAACTAGCTGTTATTTTAATTTTAATAAATGGAATTTACTTACTATTTAATGTTGTGTATAATTAACTTTAAGCGAATAGTAATATTTTAGGTGCAGTATAGGTGAAGATAGTAGTTTTTTGATCTGCATAGGGATGAAAAACAGGTATTGAAGACATCCACAAAAGAAAAAGCCCCCTAACCGTCATAATTGAAACAGTTAGGAGACCTATTCGATTTTGTTGATATGAATGATAACTCAGAGGTAGAATCGTTCTTGCAGTAGTTTTATCTGATACCTAAAGCAATTCGAGCATACCGTGACATTTTATCAGTCGTCCAAGCTGGATACCAGACAAGTTTCACTTCTGGATTTTTTACTTCAGGAATTTCTTTTAAGGCTTCATGGATTTGCTCAGTTAAAACATCAGCTAATGGGCAGCCCATTGTTGTTAGGGTCATTTTGATGACGGTGTCACCATTTTGTGCAAATTCAACTTCATAGATTAATCCTAGATTTACGATATCTATGCCAAGTTCAGGATCAATCACAGTTTCTAGAGCAGTTAAAATTTGTTCCTTGATATCTTCAATCTCTTCAGCAGACCATTCTTGATTTGTTTCAGTCATTGTATCCACTCCTTTACAGTTCGTTCTTTCCATATGATACCTTTTTTTAAATACTTTGTAAATGAGAATCTTTTTCAATGAAGCTGTGTTGAAAACAGAAAAAAACGATGTTCAATGGTCAAACTAAAACTGCAGAGTAAAGAGCATCAGCTCGTTTTCAGTAGCATTCAGAATATTATGTGGGGTAAAAGCTTCTAAAAAAATCGCATCACCTTCTTGTAAGACAAGTATTTCGTCTTTTAGCTCAATCGTTGCTTCACCTTTTAAAACGTAATTAATTTCACAAAGATTATGAGCAATTTTTCGCCCGCTAGATGAAGATTGAGCATCGATATAAATTTTAGAAATCACCATATTATTTGTATGTACAGGTAAATTAAACAGCGTATCATAGTAGGTAGAGTTTGTCTGCCAAGGATTATAAACCGTTCCTGAAGAGTTACGAATTACTTTATAACCATTTTCTGTGGTTTCATCATCTTGTATCACTTGTGGTGCTTCATTAGCTAATAAGTACGCTACGGTGACGCCAAGTGAGTCAGCGATTTTTCTTAGTGCCTCAAGTGAAGGGCGGTTAGTACCACGTTCGATTTGTGATAGGAAACTAGCAGAATAGCCAGTTTTTTCTCCAAGTTCAGTTAAAGTGATTTTCTTTTCTTTCCTTAAGGTCTTGATTTTTCTAAATTCCATTTGCAGCCGTCCTTTGTTTAGAGTCCTTTTTTCATTCATATTATCTCGAATTCGTTACAAAATTACAAGCACTTGAATTTTTATGAAGAAAAACACATCAAAATCTCATTAATATGTTGACATTTCCATAGAGTAAACTTAAAATTGTAACTAATAATTCAAAAAAATATAATAATTTAATTCAAAATTAAAAAAAGCATGTTTATTGTATCATTTAGCTATATTTACATTCGTGTGTGAAGTATGGAATTGATTCTTTTAAAACGCAGATTATTGGGGGAAATGAAGTGAAAATAACCAAAATTAATGTCGCACCAAAAGCAGTTAGATTAAAAGAACCAATCACGATTTCATTAGGAACAATTGAGCATTCAATGAGTGCAGTCGTTGAAATTGAAACTGATGAAGGAATTATTGGTTATGGTGAAGGCTCACCGGGCATCTTGATCACAGGTGAAACATTAAAAGGCACAACTGAATGTATTCAATTATTTGAAAAACAACTAGTGGGTGTTGATCCTCTAGACCTTGAAAAAATCCACAGTATTATGAATTCTACTGCAGCCAAAGCACCATCAGCAAAAACTGCGATTGATATTGCTTGCTATGATTTATTTGGAAAAAAGGCAAATTTACCAGTTTACAAACTTCTAGGCGGTTTTGATTCAAAAGTTAAAACAGATATGACGATTGGGATTGATCTACCTGAGGTGATGGCTGAAAAAGCAAGACTAGCGGTTTCGCAAGGATTTGATACCTTGAAAATCAAAGTTGGAACAGGTTTTGCTGCTGATGTTGCTAGGATCAAAACCATCAGAGAAGCAGTTGGCAGCCAAATAAACTTGCGTTTAGATGCCAATCAAGGCTGGAAACCTAAAGAAGCAGTAAACACGATCAATCACTTAGCGGAATATGGTATTGAATTAGTGGAACAGCCTGTGGCTTATTATGATATCGAAGGTTTAGCATTCGTTACGGCAAATGTGGCGACACCGATCATGTCAGATGAAAGTTGTTTTGACTCCAAAGATGCCTTACGTTTGATCAAGGCACATGCTGTTGATTTTGTGAATATCAAGCTGATGAAATGCGGTGGCATCCATGAAGCGCTGAAAATCAACAATATTTGTGAAGCCGCAGGTGTTGAATGCATGATTGGATGTATGGTTGAAGAGACTAACATTGGTGTGACAGCCGCAGCCCATCTTGCTGCAGCAACGAAAAATATCACAAGAGCTGATTTAGATGCAACGTTCGGACTGAATGAGGTAGCAATTCCAGGGGGCGTTGGACTTGTGCCGACTAGTTTGATCACATTATCGGATAAAGCCGGTTTAGGCTTGAGCAAATAAGGAGAGTGAGTATCAAATGTACTATGATTTAAACTATATGAGTGTACCTTTACCAGAAGACGTGATTAAACTAAAAAACTACGGTGATTTTGAAGGTGCAGATAAGTTGATCCAACACCTACTCGCTAATGATATACCAGAAGCATTGCGAAAACGTCTAGAAATTGAACAAGATATTATTCGGATTGTCGGTATTAACGAATATCCATTTGATTTTGCTAAAGCTAACGAAATGATGAAAGAAACGTTCAAAGAATATCAAGAGCATGAACTAACTATTTTGAAAGAAACTGGGAAAGTAGATTGGCTTTATATTGACGGAAAGAGTCATTTCCAACGTCGCTTTTTGTTGAATTTGATTAAAACGCAAGCAGATTATGAAGCGAGATTGATCGTAAAAGAAGATAACGAAGTTGATCGTTTGCGAAAACAAGAGTTGACCCAAAATGTTCAATTGATGAAAGAACATGGGAGAAGAAAAGTAAAAATCCATTTAAAAACCAGTATTCAAGTGAAAAAAGAATACGAACGCCCAGGAGAAATAGTCAAAGTATATCTGCCTTTGCCTAAGGAATGTAAACAAGTGTCTGATATTCAGATTTTGAAGACGATACCTGAAGCGACCTTTATTGCACCTGAGAGTGAAGACCAACGTACCGTTTATTTTGAAACGACTTTGGAAAAAGATCAAGTATTTTCAGTGGAATATAGTTATATCAATCAAGTCGATTATGTTGAGCTAGATCCAGAAAAAGCGTCTGAGCTTCAACCAGAATTTGACTTGAATGAAGCGTTACCTCATATTCGTTTTACACCCTATTTGGAACTGTTACTCGCTGAGATTTTGGCTGGGGAGACCAATCCAATTAGAAAAGCCCGAAAGATCTATGATTTTATCACGACAAAAGTCAACTATTCATTTATGCGGGAATATTTTACGATCGATAACATCTCAGAGTATGCTGCAGTTAATTTAAAGGGAGACTGCGGCGTCCAAGCAATCTTGTTTATAACATTGTGCCGCATGGCTAAAATCCCGGCAAAATGGCAGTCAGGGCTATATGTGTCGCAATACTATACTGGCTGTCATGATTGGACACAATTTTATGTAGCACCTTATGGCTGGGTATTCGCTGATCTATCTTTTGGCGGTGGTGCACGTAGAAATGGTGATTTAGATCGTTGGAATTATTATTTTGGAAATTTAGATATCTTCAGAATGCCTGCAAATAGTGAGATCCAAACAGACTTCAATCCGCCAAAACAGTTTTTACGAGCTGATCCGATCGACAATCAGCGGGGAGAATTTGAATATGAAGACCAAGGACTTCCTTATGCATACTTAGATGTAAAACAAGAATTGATAGCAATGGAGGAACTTGTGTAATAAATAAAAAAGAGAAGGAATAGGTGGGAACGTATGAAAAAGGGGTTAAAACAAAGTATCACATTGATCACAACTCTACTGCTACTTTCAGCTTGCGGGGGCAATACGAGCGATAAATCAGCAGATAGTACAGACAAAACAACAACGGGTGAAAAATCAGCGAAAGTATTAAATTTAATGGAAGCCTCTGAAGTGGGCTCGATGGACACGATTTTTACGCAAGATGAGCCAAGCGTTAATGCGCAATCAAATGTTTTTGAAGGGCTTTATCAATTAGACGAAAAAGATAACGTTGTTCCAGCAGTAGCCAAAGACATGCCAGAAATCTCTGAAGATGGTAAAACCTACAAAATAAAATTAAGAGAAGATGCAAAATGGTCAAATGGAGACAAAGTAACAGCGAATGATTTTGTTTTTGCTTGGAAAAAAATGGCCGATCCTAAAAATCAAGCGAATTACTTTTTCTTGATGGATGGTACGATTCTTAACGGGACAGAGATCGTAAATGAAGAAAAATCAGCTGACGAATTAGGCGTAAAAGCATTGGATGATTATACGCTGGAAATCAAAATGGCTAAACCCGTCACTTATTTCACCTCATTACTGGCATTTTCACCATTCTTCCCGCAAAATGAAAAATTTGTGACGGAAAAGGGCAAAGAATACGGCACATCTAGTGAAAATATCGTTTCTAATGGACCATTCTTAATGGAAAATTGGGATCAGGCATCAATGTCTTGGGACTTAATTGCCAATCCAAACTATTATGATGTAGACAAAGTGAAATCAGAAAAAATCCATTTTGAAGTGTTAAAAGAAACGAATACTGTGTTTAATCTTTATGAATCTGGTGAGCTGGATGTAGCTATTTTAACAGGAGATTTTGCAAAACAAAATAAAGACAATCCTGATTACGAAGCGATTCAACGCTCAAAAGTCTATTCATTAAGAATGAACCAAAAAAGAAATGACAAACCATCAATTTTTGCCAACGAAAATGTACGTAAAGCCGTTGCGTACGCACTTGACAAGAAAAGTTTAGTAGAAAATATCTTAGCCGATGGTTCTAAAGACATTTATGGCTATATCCCTAAAGATTTCGTTGCCAATCCTGAAACAGGAGAAGATTTCAGAAAAGAAGCAGGGGACTTAGTTAAAACAGATGAAAAACGAGCAAATGAGTATCTAGACAAAGCGAAAAAAGAATTGAACGGTGATGTAACAATCGAATTACTCTCTAAAGATGGTGATGGCGACAAAAAAGTTGCTGAATTCATTCAAGGGCAACTCGAAAAAACCTTGCCAGGTTTAAAAGTCAATGTCAAAACTGTTCCATTGAATAATTCGATCGAGCTAATGAAAAAAGGTGACTATGAACTTTCTGTCAGTATGTGGGGTCCAGATTACCAAGATCCGATGACCTTCTTAGAAAGTTCGGTTAGTACGAAAAATAAAACAAGCTACCGCAGTGAAAAATACGATCAGCTGATCGATGACGCATCAAATAAATATGCTAATGAACCAGAAAAACGTTGGAAAGCATTGATTGAAGCTGAAAAAGTCTTAGTAGAAGAAGATGTAGCGCTGATTCCGTTGTATCAACAAGCTAGAGGACAGCTAGTCCGCTCAGGAGTTGAAGGAATCGAATATCATAACTTTGGCGCAACCAGCACATATAAAAATGCTTACATTAAAGAATAAATGAACAAAGCGTTAAAACTTTACTAAAAAAACAAAAATCATCCAATAGAAAAACTTGACCTCAAACTAATTTGCTTGTAATATACTACTTGGGCACCTTTGAGAAGGTCAGAAGTTTACAACAAATTTCAGCTCCCTATTCATTTTGGATAGGGAGCTTTTGCTTTTATCATGAGTAAAAAAGTAATTTGTTGTTTGCTTATCTCTACAAATCTATTTTCAGAAAGGGTTTTTTATAATTATGACAAAATATATCTTTGTTACAGGCGGCGTAGTTTCTTCAATTGGGAAGGGAATTGTCGCAGCATCTTTAGGGCGTTTATTAAAAAATCGCGGCTTGAAAGTAACGATTCAAAAATTTGATCCATATATCAACGTGGATCCAGGAACAATGAGTCCTTACCAACATGGAGAAGTTTTTGTCACAGATGATGGTGCCGAAACAGACTTAGACTTAGGTCACTATGAACGTTTTATTGATATCAACTTAAATAAATATTCAAATGTGACCACGGGTAAGATTTATTCGGAGGTATTGAGAAAAGAACGTAAGGGTGAATATTTAGGGGCAACTGTGCAAGTTATTCCTCATATCACAAATGAAATCAAAGATAAAATCATGCGCGCAGCCACTATGACCGATGCGGATATCATTATTACAGAGGTTGGCGGAACAGTTGGTGATATTGAATCATTACCGTTTTTAGAAGCATTACGTCAAATGAAAGCAGACGTTGGTAGCGATAATGTGATGTATATCCACACAACGCTGATTCCATACCTTAAAGCGGCCGGCGAAATGAAAACTAAGCCAACACAACATAGTGTAAAAGAATTACGCAGTTTAGGGATTCAACCGAATATTTTAGTCGTTCGTACCGAATTACCAGTTTCTCAAGGAACAAAAAATAAATTAGCTCAATTTTGTGACGTAGCGCCGGAAGCTGTTATCGAATCACGTGATGTTGAAACGCTATACTCAATACCGTTAGCGCTACAAGCTCAAAACATGGATCAAATTGTTTGTGATCATTTAAAACTAGATGTGCCAGCAGCAGACATGACTGAATGGCGTGCATTGGAAGAAAAAGTATTAGGCTTAAAGAAAACAACTAGAATTGCTTTAGTTGGTAAGTATGTGGAACTCCCTGATGCCTATCTTTCAGTAGTAGAAGCCTTAAAACATGCTGGTTTTGCTTTTGACTCTGATATTGTAATCGATTGGATCGATTCACAAGAGCTGACGGAAGAAAACGTTGCAGAGACGTTAAAAGATGCTGACGGAATCTTAGTACCAGGTGGATTTGGCGATCGTGGTGTAGAAGGCAAGATCGAAGCGATTCGTTTTGCCCGTGAAAAGGACGTGCCGTTTTTAGGGATTTGTTTAGGAATGCAAATGGCCTGTGTTGAATTTGCTCGCAATGTTGTAAAATTAGAAGATGCGGGTTCTGCTGAAAATAATCCAGAGATTCTTAATAACATCATTGATTTGATGGCAGATCAAGAAAATGTTGAAAATCTTGGTGGAACATTACGGTTAGGTTTATACCCATGTAAACTTAAAAAAGGTAGTGTTACAGCTGCAGCGTATGAAGGACAAGAAGTGGTTCAAGAACGTCATCGTCATCGCTATGAGTTCAATAATAAATACCGTCAATTATTTGAAGAAAACGGCTTAGTATTCTCTGGCGTTTCACCAGACAATCGCTTAGTTGAAATCGTTGAATTACCTGAGAAAAAATTCTTTGTGGGTTGCCAATTCCATCCAGAATTGATTTCTAGACCAAATAGACCGCAACATTTGTTTAAAGGATTTGTTGAGGCAGCTTTAAATAATCAATAATAAAAAGGTACGATGTCTGTATAGGACATCGTACCTTTTTAGCTGATACATTAGCTGGAAAATGATCATCCTCCAGCTGCATTATTTTGTTCAGGAGGCGTGCTCGATGGTTGTTCTGGTGGATCACTGCTTGTCGGTGGCTCTGTTGGAGCTGTTGATGTCGGTTGTTCTGTCTGTTGAGTAGAAGAAACTGCCGGAATACTAGCTTGTGTTGATGACGGTTCTGTTTGTGAAGCAGCAGTAGAACTACTTGTTGTTGCTGGTTCAGAACTAATTGGATTTTCCCAAGAAGCAGAGGACTCATAGCCAGTGTTTGAAGGTAAGAGTTGTTCTTCATAAGCACCTTTTACATATAGTTCACTACCTGAACGAATAACACTATCAGGCATGATCCAATCATCATTGGACACTCCCTCAGATAGGTAAGTCATCATTTCTCGATAAACATCGGAAGCAGTTCCCCAATATTCATAAGGAATAGGCGTTAAACGTTGTTTATAGCCCGTCCATACAGAAACTGCATAATGAGGTGTATAGCCGACAAACGTGCTGTCAGGAGCAATACTGGACGACTCAGAGGCACCCATTTTAGCAAGATCATCATCAGTATAATTGGCCGTTCCAGTTTTGCCGGCTTGAATTAACCCAGGAACCCCAGCATTAAAGGCTGTACCGCCAGTAATAACGTCTTTAAGCATATCAGTCATCATATAAGCGGTTGAATCTTTCATCGCACGTTTACTTTCAGTTTCAGTTACATCTTCTGAGCCGTCTTGATAGACAACTTTGTTAACGTAGTAAGGCTTATTGTATACACCCATATTAGCAAACGCAGCATAGGCCGCTGCTAATTTTAGGGAAGAGACGCCGTATTTGTTGCCGCCTAATTCACTAGTATTACTAGAGATTGCATTTGCAGCAACGATATTTTTAAACTCAATGCCCAAATCTTTAAGAAATGCAGCTGATTTATCACTACCCACAGCATCAAAAGTTCGAATCGCTGTTGTGTTACGAGAATACATAATCGCTTTACGCATTGTAAGAGCGCCATAATATTGCATATCTGCATTCGTAACAGGAATATTGGTTCCTTCATACGTGGTCGGTTGATCCATCATAATACGGCCTGTTGAATAGTTTAAGTTTTCAATAGCAGGACCATAATCTGCGATTGGTTTCATAGTTGAACCAACATCTCGATCAGTTTCGATTGCTGTATTTGTACCTAATTGGACATCATCAGGAATATGCCGACCGCCAATTTGTGCTTTGACTTGACCTGTTTTGACATCGATCACAGTTGAAGCAACTTGAAAATCTGGATCAGGGTATTCTACATAGGTGTCGCTGTTGATAATATCATATAGACGTTTTTGTGCGTCCATATCAAGGTTTGTATGAATATCCAAACCATCTGTATAAGGATTTTTACCCATACTTTCTACCTCAGCGATAACTTCTCTGATGTAGTTATCGACGATTTTACGATTTTCATTTGACTGTTTTAACGGCTGTAAACCATCATCGATAGGTGTTGCTTTTGCGTCATCATATTCTTTTTGTGTGATCTTATCATTTTCTTTCATTGTGAATAAAACAACGTCACGACGTTCTTTCGCCATATCAGGTTTTACATATGGATCATAGTCGTTGGGTGCTTGCGGCATTCCAGCTAAAAGCGCGGTTTGAGGAAGCGACAGCTCAGCTAATGGTTTTCCAAAATAGGATTGAGCAGCAGTTTCCATACCGTATAAACCATTTGCCATATAGACTTTATTGATATAATACGTTAGAATCTCTTCTTTTGATTTTTCTTTTTCAAGCTGTATGGCCATCCAAGCTTCTTGGGCTTTTCGTTTAAGGTTTTGATCTTTTTCTTTGGTAGAAAAATAAGAAAGTTTGATCAATTGTTGCGTCAGTGTACTACCACCTTGTAGGCCGCCTGTTCTAAAGTTTGAGAAAGCAGAACCTAATATTCGGATCGGATCAACACCGCTATGCTTGTAAAAACGCTTGTCTTCAACCGATACGACTGCATCTTTAAGCAATTGAGGTACATCAGTTGGTTTGATCATTTCTCGTTTTTCAGCACCAAGTTCTTCAAAAACTTCATTATTTGCATCGTATAATTTTGAAGAGACTGTAGCACTTAGTTTGTCGTCTTCTATTTTAGGGGCATCTTTAGCATAGGACCAGAAAAGACCGACACCTGCCAGAAGACCGACGATTCCAAGAATAACCAATCCTATAAATACTTTTAGAAAGATTCGTTTTTTCTTTGGTTTTTTACCACCATTTGACGGCATATTGACAGTACCGTTAGAAGTAGTAGTATGTCCGTGTCTAGCTGCACGTGAACTTATTTCATCAGTTGTCATTAATCGCAACTCCTTTGTTTGATTGAATATGTTGCTCAACTGCATCCAAGTAGGGAACTCGAGGTGCAATTCCAATTTGGATCTCTATTCCATTTTTTTCAATAATAGATAAAGGCAACGATTTTTTTCCAGTTTTTTCTTGTTTTGACCAACAAGTTACTAATTCTTCTCCGCTAAAAAAGAAACATCTATTCAATGAAGAGAACCACAATAGAACAAAGCAAATTCCATTTTGCGCCAAACATTGCTGGATATGGTCGATCTGGTGTTGATGAAAGTTTTTAAAAGGAAAAGAGGTTTTGTTCTTGGTTTCCTTTGCTTCAAAATCCAGATAATATCCTTTATAGACGCCATTGTAATCAGTAGTGGAAGCTTGTCTAAAGTAAGCTTCTTTGATGACAGCGGCACTACGGCTGGGATAATCAACTTTGACAATTTGAACGGGAGTGGGCTTTTTATGAACGACAGCTTTGCTGTGCATCAGATAATAAGCATTGCTTTTGTTGATTTCTTCTTCAAAATCCATGCCTCGTTTACCAAATTGAATTGATTTTTGTTTTTTTACTTGTTTTTTTGATTTGGGTGCTTCATGATTATTATAGGGAGTACCATTAGGATAATGAAAAGCCATTTCTATCACACTCCTAGCCAACATTATAACAAAAAATCTTTATGAAAGAAAAGGAATGTCTATGGAAAACGTAAAAACACTTTATGTGACTGGTTATAAAAGCTTTGAAATCGGGGCTTTTCAAGACAATGACCCTAAAATTACAGTTATTAAAAATGTATTAAAAAAGGAAATTATGGGCTATTTAGACACCGGATTGGAGTGGGTTTTGGTTTCAGGCAATCTTGGAACAGAAATTTGGGCAGCAGAAGTAGTAGCAGAATTGAAGAATGATTATCCAGAATTGAAATTAGGAATTATTTATCCTTTTAAAGATTTTGGAAATAATTGGAATGAAAAAAATCGTGGGAATTTGGAAAAAATTGAAGTGTTAGCAGATTTCGTGGACGCAGTGAGTCATCAACCGTATAAATCGCCAGCACAATTAAAAATGCATACGCGCTTTTTATTGGAACATTCTGGGGCAAGTTTACTTGTTTATGATAAGGAATATCCAGGAAAGACGCAGTATTTTCTAAAGGAAGCGGAGCTTTTTTCCGAAAAATTTCCTTATGAAATCCGCCTAATTACGATGGATGATTTACAAAACTCGATGGATTCGTGATAATCTGTTTGATTTTCTGTCGATTTTCCGATACAATAATGCTGTTGAACTATGAACTTTTATCCTAATCAAAGAAAATAATGAGGTGTAAGTATGGCAAATTTAGTATACAGTCCCAAAGATATTTTACAAAAAGAATTTAAAACAAAAATGCGCGGTTATGATCCAGTTGAAGTTGATGAGTTTTTAGATAACGTAATCAAAGATTATGAAGCGTACAACAAAGAACTTTTAACTTTACAAGAAGAAAATAACCGTTTGTTAGCAAAACTTGATCAAGCTTCTAAAGTGCAACAAGCAATGCCACCACGCGGCGGACAAGAAATGCCTAAAAGTGCAGCCGTTACAAACTTCGATATTCTAAAACGTTTGTCTAATTTAGAACGCGAAGTCTTTGGCAAAAAATTAGATGACACGCCTGCTTCGAATCCAATTTCAGGTATGAGCCATTCTAATCCATATGAAAGTAACTTGCACAATCCATATGAACGTGAGATAGACAATTCAGAAACACGTCAATTTTAATTGATCGAAACAATTATTTTGTAATTTTCGGGTGATCGCGGTTTGAATTTATTCAGGCTGAGGAAAGTCCATGCTCGCACAGACTGAGATGTCTGTAGTGTTCGTGCTTAGCGAAATCATAAGCTAAGGTGCTTGAAAAAGTAACGGCAGGAAAAATGACTAAGGTTTCGGCTATGTCAAAGTACCCTTGAAAGTGCCACAGTGACGAAGCAATTTTGGAAACGGAATTGGTGGAACGCGGTAAACCCCTCGAGCGAGCAACCCAAACAATGGTAGGGGCGCTCTTCTAAAGGAAATGAACGAGTAGAAGAGGCAGAATTATTTCTGCAGATAGATGATGACCGTCGAGTGTCTTTCCCTGAGAGGCATTCGATACAGAACATGGCTTACAGAAAATTACAAGTATTCAGGAAGACCTTCCAACTTTGTTGTGAAGGCTTTTTTTAAAGTAAGGGATAAACAAAGTTTTATTATAGATAGAGTAATGAGCAGTTCTTAACGATAACAAGAACAAGAGGAGATATAATGACAAAAGAAAAAACATTTAAACTTGTTGCTACCGCAGCGAGCGGTTTAGAAGCATTAGTGGGAAAAGAATTACGTGATTTAGGGATTTCTTGCGAAGTAGAGAATGGGAAAGCATTATTTGAAGGGACTATGGAAACAATTGCTACAGCCAACTTATGGTTACGTACAGCGGATCGTATCAAGATTATTGTTGGTGAATTTGATGCCTTTAGTTTTGACGAGTTATTTGAAAAAGTTAAAGCGTTGCCTTGGGAAGATTATTTGCCGATGGATGCAGAATTTCCGGTAGCTGGAAAATCAATCAAATCCAAATTATACAGCACACCGGACTGTCAATCGATTACTAAAAAAGCCATCGTCAACCGCTTAAGAGAAGTCTATCATCGCCCAGCGACGGTGCCTCTAGCTGAAACAGGTGCATTTTTCCAATTGGAAGTTGCTCTTTTAAAAGACCATGTGACGGTAACGATCGATACGACTGGCCCTAGTCTATTTAAACGCGGCTATCGTATTGAAAAAGGTGGAGCGCCATTAAAAGAAAATATGGCAGCGGCATTAGTAGCGTTGACAAATTGGCGTAAAGACCGTCCGTTTTATGATCCAGTGTGTGGGTCTGGAACGATTTGTATTGAAGCCGCTTTGATCGGTCATAATATTGCACCAGGTTTTAACCGTGAGTTTGTCTGTGAAACGTGGGATTGGTTTGATTCAGCTGTTTTTGAAAAAGTTCGCAAAGAAGCAGATGAGAAAGCAGATTATGATATCAAATTAGACATTATGGGATCTGATATCAACGGAAAAATGATCGAAATCGCTAAAGCAAATGCAGAAGAAATTGGTTTAGGTGATTCTATCACATTCAAACAATTGGCGTTGCGTGACTTTACTACTGAAAAGGAATATGGCGTGATGGTTGCAAATCCACCTTACGGAGAACGTTTAGGTGAGGAAGAATCTGTGCGTAAATTATATAAAGAAATGGGCGAAGTTTTCCGTCCTCTGAAAACCTGGAGCAAATATATTTTAACGAGTGATTTAACGTTTGAACAATATTATGGTGCAAGAGCTACGAAAAAGAGAAAATTATACAATGGTGCATTACGTACTGACTTGTTCCAATATTGGGGAGAAAGACCGCCGAGAAAACCAAGAGAAGAGTAGGTGTAAAAATATGAAAGAACAAGAATTTTTACAAGAAATCAAAGAGATCGAGTTGTTAAACCAAGCTTTAGGTTTATTAGAATGGGATAGCCAAACAGGTATGCCAGAAGCCAGCAGTGGATTTCGAGGCGAAGCAGTTGGCTATTTGTCAGGAATGTCATTTGAGCGTAGCGTAGGACCCAAAGTTCAAGAAGCTCTTGCTTATTTTGACACGCATACTAGTGAGCTATCAGAAGTCGGTTTAGCTATTTATAAGAAAATTAAAGAAGAATACGAGTTAAATCATAGCATTCCTGCTGAGCGGATGCAGGTGTATAACACTGCATTGACAAATGCTCATACCGCATGGCTGCAAGCGAGAAAAGCGAAAGATTTCGCTAAAATGAAAAACGAAATCCAAACGATCATCGATTTCTTAAAGGAATTTATTCCTTACTGGAAAAAAGAGGAAGCGACAAATTACGATGTGTTGCTTAACCAATATGAACCTGGCTTGACGGTTGAAAAATTAGATCAGATTTTTGATCAAGTAAAAACAGGAATCATGGCAATCAGAGAAACAATTGCTGAAAAAGGGACAGTCCCTCGTACAGACTTTTTATCTAGACGTGTAACGAAAGAGCAACAAAGAAAATTTGTAACAGGTGTTGCAGAACAACTAGGCTATGATTTTTCCAGAGGTCGTTTAGACGATACAGTTCATCCGTTTATGTTGGATTTAAATCGGAATGATGCACGAATCACAACCCGTTGGGATGAAACGAATTTTTCGATGGCAACGTTTGGCGTCATTCATGAAGCAGGTCACGGAATCTATGAGCAAAGTATTGATCCTAAATATGATTATACGCCGCTTTCAACAGGTGCTTCTATGGGGATCCATGAGTCTCAGTCGTTATTTAATGAAATTATTATTGGCAGTAATAAACAGTTTTGGCAAAAACAATTCCCATTTTTTAAAGAATGCACAGAAGGTACCTTTGACGATATTGAGTTTGATACTTTTTATGATTCATTAAAAGAAACAAAAGCGAGTTTGGTACGAATTGAAGCCGATAGTTTAACGTATCCACTGCATATCATTATTCGCTACGAGATTGAAAAAATGATTTTTAACGAGAACGTTTCGATCGATGAACTACCTCAAATTTGGAATGATAAGTACGAGGAATATTTAGGGGTTCGACCAGAGAATGATTTGGAAGGAATCGTCCAAGATGTTCATTGGTCTGGCGGAAGCTTCGGTTATTTCCCTTCTTATGCTTTGGGCTACATGTATGCGGCTCAATTACGTCATGCAATGGGCAAAGAAATCGATGTAGATGCAGTTTTAGCAGGTGATGATTATTCCTCAATCAAAAACTGGTTAACGGATCATATCCACCAATATGGGGCATCAAGAAAACCAAATCAATTGATCTTAGATGCAACAGGTGAAGCGTTGAATCCGCAATATTTGATTGATTATATGAAATCTATTTATTATGATGTCTACAAAATCAAAGAATAATAATTTTTATCTAGCAACAGAAATGAGGGAGCAGTTATGTTATCAATCAATGAATACCTGAAAGCTGGTGAAACGACTGTCTCCAATTTGGTCATTGAGAACTATCAAAAAATTGGGTTAACAGACGAAGAATTTTTATTTTGGCTACAGTTGTTCCGTTCCCAAGCAAAAGGTGATTTATTTCCAGATTTAGCTGAAATCAGCCAAATGATGGGAAAACCAATCGATGTTATCTATAAATTGATGAATCAGCTCGTTTCACGTGGCTTTTTGGTCATTGAAACAAAACAAAATGAACAAGGTCAAATGATGGATACGTATGATCTATTACCAATTTTTGAAAAAATTGATCTGTTACAACAAAAGCTGACAGAAAAACAAAAAGAAGTGACATCAGAGGAAACAATCAAACAGCTTTATCAAGGGTTTGAAAAAGAGTTTGGTCGCCAATTATCTCCAATCGAGCTTGAGATGATCGGTCAGTGGTTAGAAACTGATCATTATCAACCTGAACTTATTCGATTGGCCTTAAGAGAAGCTGTGTTAAATCAAGCCTATAGCTTAAAATATATCGATCGAATCTTGCTTGCTTGGGAGCGTAAAAATATTACGACAAAAGAGCAAGTAGCGGAAGATCAAAAACGTCGAAAACAGGCGCTGATCCAAAAAGAAATCGAACAACAAGGTGTCCAAAATGAGCCAATTCCCAAAGTTACTCTTCACAATTGGCTTAATCCAGAAGATAGTGAGTAGGAGGTAGGTAAATGCTTTCCAAAGAAAAGACAATGGAAGCGATAGAAATTATGTATGATATGTTCCCGGAAGCTGCATGTGAACTTACGCATAAAAGTCCATTTCAACTATTGATTGCTGTTATTTTAAGTGCTCAAGCAACGGATGTTTCTGTGAACAAAGCAACACCTGCATTATTTGCTGCATACTCAACTCCTGAGGCACTTGCGGCGGCTCCCATAGAGGATATCATTCAAAAAATCAAAACGATTGGCTTGTATCGAAATAAAGCCAAGAATATTAAAGCATGTGCGGCACAATTAATCGATCAGTTTGATGGAAAAGTCCCTGAAACTCGAGAAGAACTAGTTTCTTTACCAGGTGTTGGTCGTAAAACGGCTAATGTGGTGATGGGAGATGCTTTTGGCGAACCAGCTATTGCAGTTGATACTCACGTTGAACGGGTGTCAAAACGGTTACGAATCTGCAAATTAGATGCCAGTGTCATGGAAGTTGAACAAACGTTGATGCGAAAAATTCCTAAAGAATTATGGGTGAAAACTCATCATACAATGATTTTTTTCGGGCGTTATCACTGTTTAGCTCGAAGTCCTAAATGTGATATCTGTCCACTTCTTTATATGTGTCAAGAAGGTAAAACACGAATGAATGCAAAATAAATAGAGTGACGTAGACAATTTATAGTTTACGTCACTCTATTACTATTTTTAACCGATCCCTATAACAAAATGGATCAATTTATCTGAATAAATCAGTTCATCTAAATCAGTTTTGATTGTTTCATTGAGCAATTTTAACTCATCTGTAACAATACCATCTACACCATAAAACATCATCCGTGTCATTGTATCCTCATCATTAATCGTCCAAGCATACACTTTTTTACCATCGTTATGTGCTGCACTGATAAAATTTTGATTTAAAGTTGTATACTCCATCGTAAAGAAGTCCACATTTGAAACAGGCGGGCCTACAATATTAAAGGGAAGGATATAGCCGACGTAAAAGTCAGGCTCTTTTTCTTTGAGTTCTGTCGCGGTGTTAAACGTTAGGGTTTGAATAATATGCTTTTCAGATAAAATGATCGAACGATATTTATCGATGAAATGATCAACTAAATCAGGGCTATCTTGCGGCGTGGTTTTGATCTCAATCAATAATTTTTGCTTTAACTCTTTGGCTTTGGCTAAATATTCATCAAAAGAGCAAACTTTTGCCTCCATACCATTTTCTTTGGCAGTTAATTTGGTCAATTCAGCTAGGGTCAATTGATTAGGTCTTTTATCTACACCAGTAAGCTTTTTCAAATTAAAATCGTGCATGACTACAAATTGCTTATCTTTGGTTTCTTGAACATCCATTTCTATATAATTAGGATGCTCTAAGCTAGTTTTTACAAGAGCTGGCAATGTGTTTTGTACACCGTTATTTGCATCAACACCTCTGTGAGACAGAGTTAGTGGTTCTGTCACAGAAGGCTTACTTAAAAATTCAGTATTGTAAGTACCGACACCGATTCCAAAAATCACTGCAACGAAAGCAAATCCGCTAACCTTTAAAGCAGTCCATTCTTTTTTCTGCTGTTTAGGCTGATCGAAAAACCATTGAGGCAAGTCAGGTAAAAAGCCCTCATCGTCCATATAATCGATCGTAATATAGAAAATCCCTACAGTGGAAAAGACAATATTAAGAAGCAAAATAAATTGTAACAGTGTCATTCCGATTACTGCACTGGCTAGAGCATAGTTAGGAAATGTTGTTTCAATAATTGCTTGAGCACTAAGAATCACCGTGGTGCTAAAAATAAAAAATAGAAGAATACTGCCACCAATCACAATAAACTGCCCAAGAATCCTGAAGAAGTGATTTTTGGTTGAGCGCCAACTTTCTTTGACCGCTTGGCGAAAGGGAACATCTCTTAAAATCATTTCGGGCAATGCAAAAATTAATCGAATAGAAAGGTAGAAAAAGAGCAAGTAGCTTAAAGCAACTAAAGCAATAATGGTTACGCGATTAGCAAAAATGAAATCCATAATAAAAGCTGGAATTTTTATTTTTGCAAGTAAATCTGAATTAAATCCTAGACCACTAAGTGGCAAAACCAAGAAAAAATAAAATAAGAAGAATAAGATTGTGCTAAAACGGATTTTTTTAAGCTGAAGCAACGTTCCTCTTAGCAGATTTGTTAGAGAAATAGACTGCCTTTTTTTTATGAAAAAAATACTTAATAATAAAAAAGTAAATTCAAAGAATACACAGATCACAATTGCCACCAAAACGATGATCAATGCAATCAGCACTCCAGGATGTTTTGCAAAAATTATTGGCAGTGTATCATACGATAGATAATTGATCTTTCCCTGCTTTAAAATAAAACGGGTAGAGCTAGCTAGCAGCGGAAGCAAAACAAAAAGCATAAAGCCATGCATCAATAAGACATCCCGAAGATAGGCTGAGGTGCCTGCAAAAAAATCAATCATATTTTTAACACTATTTTTCAAGTATTTCATGAATTATTCCACCCTTATGTAAATTAACAAAAGAAAATAGGACACGATTGCATCCTATTCAAGTCTTTATTATATAATGTTTTATTTTAAAATCCTAGCAAACCGTTTAAATAGGTTCCGCCATAGATCAAGGCTAAACTATATAAGAAAATTGAAGCAGGTTTTGCTAAAATGATGATCAAAGTAAATTTCTTTAGTGACATCTTGGTTAAGCCAGCCATTAAACATAGCGCATCGTCTGGTGCTATCGGAAGGAAAATTGCTAAGGCGAATAGGCGCTCAAAGCGTTTTTCGTTATCTAACCAACTAATGTATTTATTATACGTCTTATCACTGACTAAACTTAAGATAAATGGTTTACCATATTGACGTCCTAACAGGAATATGATTACAGAACCAATCGCAATACCAACATAATTATAAATGAATCCAGCCAAAGGTCCAAAAATCAAAACACCTGCAGCACAACTGATGCCTCCTGGAATGATTGGAATAACAACTTGAACGATCTGTACTAAGATAAACAGCACAGGCCCTAAGATGACCGAGTCACCGACTAACCCTCTCAAAGCGTCTACATCCTTAAAAACACCTAATCGCATAAAATAGATCGTTACAGCAATCGTTGCGATAATTCCTATGATTGAAATGCAGTTAATAATTTTTCTTGAAAGCGCGATGCTCATGTGTATCATCTCCTTAAAGTAACTACTCTTAGTATAAAAGTCTTCTTATTATTTTACCATTGTTATTTATCATTTTTTACGAACAAAGTTGTAAGAACGAACCTGATACAAGTATTATACAAAGAAGAATCGTTAAAAACATCCTACTTTAGCCCTAAATGAAAAAAATAACCGAGTGTTTCCTATTTACAAGCAACAATGAGAGGATTATAATTGTTTTAAGGATTAAGGGGTGCCTAAAAATATAATAATATAAACCTGATGATTTATAGTTGGAAGAAGGATAAACATGAAAGAAGAGAAAAATGAAGCAGAAAAGTTGTTGGAGTATGCAAATGGTCCTAGTTTAGAAGAAATCAACAATACCGTTGATGTCCCTAAAAATGCTAGTTTCTGGCGAACACTGATGGCCTATAGTGGACCAGGGGCACTTGTAGCAGTTGGCTATATGGATCCTGGTAATTGGATTACATCGATTGCAGGTGGTGCAGAATATAAGTATGCATTGTTGAGTGTCATCTTATTATCAAGCTTGATTGCAATGCTGCTTCAAAGTATGGCAGCCAAATTAGGGATCGTGACAGGTAGAGATTTAGCTCAAGCAACTAGAGAGCATACAAGTAAAAAAACGGGTTTTGTTTTATGGATCATTACAGAGCTTGCGATCATGGCAACCGATATTGCTGAAGTGATTGGTGGGGCCGTGGCTTTGCAATTACTGTTTGGCTTTCCATTATTGCTTGGTGTGTTGATTACAACATTTGATGTTTTATTATTGTTGTTGTTGACAAAATTAGGCTTTAGGAAAATCGAAGCGATCGTAGCTTGTTTGATTGCTGTTATCTTTTTTGTTTTTGCTTACGAGGTTGCTCTTGCTGATCCAAATATTGGAGAAGTATTGCGAGGCTTCATTCCAGATACCCGGATTGCTAGCGATAAATCAATGTTGTTTTTAGCGTTAGGGATTGTGGGTGCTACTGTTATGCCTCATAATTTATATTTACATTCCTCTATTGCTCAAGCAAGAAAGTTCGATCGTAATGATGACAAAGAAAAGGCTAAAGCGATTCGTTTTACAATTTGGGATTCAAATATTCAATTAACGGTGGCTTTTATCGTGAATTGTTTATTGTTGATTTTGGGTGGTGCTCTATTTTATGGAACGAATAGTGATTTAGGGAAGTTTGTTGATTTGTTTGATGCATTGAAAAATCCTGATATTGTAGGAAATATTGCTAGCCCAGTGCTAAGTATTTTATTTGCTGTTGCATTACTTGCTTCTGGACAGAACTCAACGATCACCGGAACACTTTCAGGACAAATTGTTATGGAAGGGTTTATTCATTTGAAAATGCCGCTATGGATGCGTAGGGTCGTAACGCGTCTGATTGCGATCGTTCCAGTAATCATTTGTGTGATTATTTACGGCGGCAGAGAATCAGCAGTTGAAGATTTGCTACTATACACGCAAGTATTCTTAAGTATTGCCTTGCCAATTTCAATTATTCCGTTGACGATGTATACGAGTGATAAAAAAATCATGGGCAAATTTGCTAATCCAATGTGGGTAAAAGTTCTAGCTTGGATCATCGCAATTGTCTTGACGGCGTTGAATTTATTCTTGATTTACGGCACATTAACTGGTGTTAACGCGTAGAAAGTTAAAAAGAAAGCGATTCTTCATTGAATGGCTTTCTTTTTATGTATATATAGAATTCAATCTATAGAAATGGTAGAATGAAAAAGACTAAAATTTTGAAATGAGGGTTTTAAGTGACTGAATATTTAAATGTTGGAAAAATCGTCAATACTCAAGGCTTAAAAGGCGAAGTACGAATAATTTCTCAAACAGATTTTCCAGAGCTACGCTATAAAAAAGGATCAGTTTTGACATTATTTCAAGAAAAAAAAACGCCAATCGAATTAACGATTAAAACGCATCGCAAACATAAAAATTTTGATATTGTCACGTTTGAAGATCATTTTTCAATCAATGATGTTGAAAAATACCGTGATGGCATTTTGAAAGTATCAAAAGATGGCTTAAAGGATTTACCAGGAGATGAATTTTATTATCATGAAATCATTGGCTTGACGGTCATCGATGAAAATAATGAAGAACTTGGTAAGATCAAAGAGATTCTTTCGCCAGGAGCAAATGATGTCTGGGTTGTTCAAAGACCTAAGAAAAAAGATGCCTTGATTCCTTATATCGAGTCTGTTGTTAAGTCGATTGATTTAGAAGCAGGCATTGTTCGTGTAGAGATTCCAGAAGGTTTGATCGACGATGAAAATTGATGTGTTGACGCTTTTCCCAAGAATGTTTGAAGGGCCAATGGGAGAATCGATCATTGGAAAAGCTGTAGAGAAAAATTTACTGGAAATCAATGTTTCTAATTTTCGTGATCATTCAGATAATAAGCATCAGTCAGTTGATGATTATCCTTATGGTGGTGGCGCTGGGATGCTTTTAAAAGTTCAGCCAATCTATGATAATTTACGAAAAATTGAAGAAGCATCACCGGAAACTAAAAAACGTGTGATCTTGCTAGATCCGGCTGGTAAACAGTTTGATCAAAAAATGGCGGAAGAATTTTCTGCAGAAGAGCATCTAGTTTTTATCTGTGGTCATTATGAAGGCTATGATGAGCGGATTCGCTCTTTGGTTACGGATGAAGTTTCACTAGGAGATTACGTTATGACTGGCGGCGAATTAGGTGCAATGGTTATGATCGATGCCACGGTTCGTCTGCTACCTGATGTGTTAGGAAATAAACTATCTGCGCAAACGGATTCTCATTCAACGGGGTTGTTGGAACATCCGCAATATACGCGCCCAGCTGAATTTAATGGGATGAATGTACCGGAAGTCTTAACGAATGGCAATCATAAATTGATAGCTGAATGGCAGTTGAAAGAATCCCTACGTAGAACCTATTTAAGACGTCCAGATATGCTGGAAACTCTTGAGCTGGATGATGAAATGAAAAAATTATTGGCCGAGATTATTGAAGAAGAAAAGTCCGCAAGTAAATAGAAACTGAACGATCTTTAAAGAAAAATCCCTTTACAGCTTAGAAGAGCTATGTTAAACTATTTCAGTGAGTGCAAAGCGCTCAACTATTACGATATTCCGCTGTGACAAAAGTCATATGAATGTTTGGAATGAGGAGAAAAAAGAATGAATCCATTAATTCAAGAATTAACACAAGAACAATTACGTACGGATATTCCTGCGTTTCGTCCTGGAGACACTGTTCGCGTTCATGCGAAAGTAGTTGAAGGAACGCGCGAACGTATCCAATTATTTGAAGGAGTTGTTATCGGACGCCGCGGCACTGGTATCAGCGAAACTTATACAGTACGTAAAATTTCTAACGGTGTTGGTGTGGAACGTACATTCCCATTACACACACCACGTGTTGCTCAAATCGAAGTAGTACGCTATGGTAAAGTTCGTCGTGCGAAACTTTATTACTTACGTGCATTACATGGTAAAGCAGCTCGTATTAAAGAAATCCGTCGTTAAAAACTTGTTATTGATTAACAATGAACCCCTTGATTTTCAAGGGGTTTTATTTTTTTGTTTGTTTTGCAAAAAAAATCAATGAGTACAAAATAACCTTTTTTTAATACAAAAGGGGGTAAAAAAAGGGGAATGAACTACAAAAAAGTGCTGTCTTTTTACTTTATCTTTAACAAAAGAATTCTCTGAGAACAGGGTTCATTTGTAAGCAACCAATCGAACTAAATTTGAATTTAAGGCGTATGTGAATGAACTAAAAAATTTAAAACAAGTAGGGGTCAGAACTGCTGTTAATCAGTTAGTTGATCGTTATATTCGAGAAAGAAATCAACTGTTATATGAATTCAGTTCTTATTAAGGAGAGTGTTATGAGAGACATGTGCTTTACTATATTTGTCACTGTAAACACATTACTGCTTCTGCACGTTATATCCATGGTATAACATAAAACAATTCTATTTAATAAAATAAGAATATCACCTCTGTATCAGATGAGTGGTACAGCAGGTAAATGATTAACTAATAAGGGAGGTAAGTTATAATGAAAAGTATTTATATTCTTTTAACTCGTTCTAAAACATATATTTCAAAATTGATTCAAATGGCTACGGCAGATGATTATACACATGTTTCCATTGCTTTTGATGGGACGTTGTCACAATTTTATAGCTTTGGACGTAAACATCCACATTTTCCTTTACCAGCAGGACTTATTCAAGAGAGCTTGACCAATTGTTTTTTTGACTATCATAAAGAGATGCCTTGTGCCTTATATGAGCTGAAAGTATCGAAATCGGTCTTTGCACAAGCAATGTCTGAAGTGCAGCAGATGGTAATGGAAAAGCAGCAGTATCGATACAATATCATCGGATTAGTTTGCTGTAAATTCTCCATTCAGTATCAACGTGAAAACTATTATTTTTGCTCTCAATTTGTAGCAGAAATATTAGAAAAGAGCCAGGCAGTTGTGTTACCAAAACCAGCAGAGTTAATACGACCAATAGATTATGCAAATTTGGAAGCTAGTAATTGCTTATTTAAAGGGAAAATTAGTGAATTAGTTGCTAATGTTAATTCTGTACGAGGTATACCTGTCTATGAGCTATTTGAAAGTGTAGTATAGGAGGCAAACCTAATCAGTCATTGTGCCGCCACACCATCATGTATAATAAAAAAATAATTCACTTCCAACTGGTTTCTACATGCTAATTGTGGGAAGCGGTTGTTTTTTTGCACTGAGGATTTTTAATTGCCTTCACTTTTGTGAATAGAGAAGCTCACTTATACAATTTTTACATAAGTGATAGACTGGATTTGATAGTGTTTAATGTTCACACGTATTTTTTTAGTTGCTTTATCTGATTACGTGTGGTAAGATAAATTCATATTAACTTACTAAAAGTAAGTGGAAGGGAGTATATACTTATGACAAAATATGGTGTAATTGTAGGATCTACAAGAAAAAATTCTTATTCAGAAGCGGTTGCAAAAGCAATTGTAAAAGGTTTACCAGCAGATTCAGATGTAACGTTTTTAAACATTAAAGATTTACCGTTGTACAATCAGGATTATGATGCGAATTCTCCAGAGGAATATACGACTTTTAGAAAAGCCGTTGCAGAGCAAGACGCTTTCATTTTTGTTACACCTGAACACAATAGAAGCATTTCAGCAGCATTAAAAAATGCATTAGATGTTGCATCTCGTCCTTGGGGTGAAAATGTCTGGGCAGGTAAACCTGCATTAGTTGCATCTCAATCGATTTCTGGTATTTCAGGGGTCTTAGCGAATCATGTACTACGTCAATCATTGGTATTTTTAGATATGCCAACTATGCAACAACCTGAGTTATATATTGGTCAATCTGATAAATTATTTAATGAAAATCTTGAACCAAATAATGATGGCACAAAAGAATTTTTAGCAGGCGCTGGAGAAAAATTCAGCCAATTTGTTTCTAATTTTAAGTAAACAATGAGGTTGGGGCAAAAGTTTTTAATTTCCAAAGCCTTCAAATCTTAGTGTTTTAGCACTTGGAAATTGATGTGATCGAAGTGTATGGCAATCACCGTTTATCCAGTGTTCACTCAACTATTTCTTAAAAAATCTTGGTTCTATAATATATTGTGTTGGTGGAAATCAAAAAAGATTTTCTACCAGCACTTTTTTAAGCATTTAAACACAAAAAGGAACAACTAAGCTCGGCTACATGTAGCGTATCTCGTAACCGATATGAACGCTAGTTACCATCAACTTCTTCGAACGGTCTTTCCGAATGCTCAATTAGTGACGGATCGCTTTCATATCGTCCAACAAATGAATCGTACGTTGAACCAACTGCGAATTCAAACGATGAACCGTTTGAAAAGTTCTGAACCAAAACAATACCGTCGTTTAAAACGCTATTGGAAGCTACTATTGAAAGATTCCGATAAATTAGATATAAACTGTCGAGCTTATCACCCCTTATTTAAACGACCATTAAGTCAACAAGATATTGTCGATGAACTGTTGCACTATGATGATGTCCTACGGACAGGCTATGACACGGTCCAATACTTAAAATATGCCTTTTCTCATCGAGAACATACACTCTTTTTTGAGTATCTTCAACAGCTAGATAATCAGCTACCACACTGGTTCAAAAAGAAATTACTCTTCTTTAACAAATATAAAGAAGGCATTAAAAATTCTTTTCGCTTCCCTTATTCTAATGGTGTCACTGAAGGGTTAAACAATAAACTTAAGGTAATCAAACGAGTAGCCTATGGCTATCAAAACTTTTATCATTTTCGTTCACGTATTTATATTATTCAAGGTCTTATTTTTTCACAACAATAAAAAAAGTCTGATAAGAATGTTCTATCCTTACCAGACCTAGATTTCTATTCAGTTATTTGGCTTACCAACACAATTTGACGTAGAACCAAAATCTTTTAATGCATGAATAAAAAATGAATCTAGAGGAATATTCCTCTAGATTCATTTTTTGTGTGTTGCTATTGTCTCAATTTTATTAAAAATGCCAAAGCTTGTTCTTGATTCATCAAGCCAGTTTTTAGTTTTCCTGCAAGGACTTCGATTTCGGTTCCTTTTGCACCAACAGACATAGCTAAAGAGCGAGCTTGTAAGGACATATGACCTTGTTGAATGCCTTCTGAAACTAAGGCACGTAAAGCGGCTAAATTTTGCGCTAAACCAACAGCTGCAATGACTTCTGCCAATTCTTTTGCATCGGCTACATTTACAATTTCTAAAGCAGCCTGAGCTTTAGGTAAAACACTGATGGCACCGCCAACAGTTCCAATAGCCAACGGTAGCTCTATTGTACCCTTTAAGCCATTGCCAGTTAGTTTCCAGCAACTCAAACCGTGATAAATACCTCCTTTAGCTGCGTAAGCGTGGGCGGCAGCTGCAACAGCACGAGTATCATTACCTGTTGCTAAAACGACAGCTTCTATCCCATTCATAATCCCTTTATTGTGCGTGGCAGCACGATACGGATCTAGTTGAGCAAGTTTGGAAGCTGCTGCAATTTTTTCTGCAACTAATTTTCCAGTATCCAAATCGCCAGTTTTACTTAAAGCAGCAAATGAAACCTCACAAGTTGCTGTTACGATAGATTCAGTTGCGAAATTACTTAGGATGCTAAATAATATTTCATCATCAAACCATTGACGGAATAGATCTGTGACACCTTCTAAAATAGAATTAAGAATATTTGCGCCCATAGCATCTTTAGTATCAACAAGTAAATCCACAGACAAATAGCTGCTGTCTTCAGGAAAATGACGAATTTGAATTCTGTTTAAGCCACCGCCTCGTTTCACGATAGAAGGGTAACTTTTTTCAGCTTGAATAAATATTTCTTCTGAGAACTGGTTGATTTTTTCTTCTATTGAGTTTGGCTCTGCAACATTCATAAAAACAATTTGGCCTCTTAAAAGACCTTCTGCTAATTCACTGTGAATGCTGCCAGATTTTTGAATCATTTTAGCCCCGTTACTACATGCAGCTATTACGGATGGTTCTTCAGTTGCCATAGGTACTTGATAGCTCTTATTGTTGACTAAAATATCTGGAACAATACCCATGGGTAAGGCCATTTCACTGATTTGATTTTCAATCAAATGATTAGCAGTGTCCGCATCTAAGGACATGTTTTCTAACTCTTGTCTGTTTTCTACAGAAAGATTAGCAGTTTCCTGTAAAAATGTTAAGCGCTCATTTTTTGATAGCTGATAAAATTTTTTATCTGTTGTTGTTTTTTGTGGGCGCTCAATCAGCATAGCAAGTCCAAGACCACCGCCAACACATAGAGAAGCCACTCCGTATCGACCAGTTGTGTCTTCTAATTGGTGCGCTAAAGTCGCTATGATTCGAGTGCCAGAAGCCCCAATCGGATGGCCTAAACTAATGCCACCGCCCCAAATGTTGAGTTTTTCTTTAGGAATCTTCAATTCATTTTGAACGACAATCGATGATGCAGCAAAAGCTTCATTGATTTCAAATAAGTCAATGTCTTCCACAGCCAGATCGTTGCGTTGTAATAAGGTTTGAATGGCTTTAATTGGTGAGATGCCCATAATGCTTGGATCAATCCCAATTTCAGTAACGTCTTTCACAATAGCAAGGTAAGGAATCTGATGTTTTTCTGCAAATGACTTTGAAGCTAAGATCATTGCTGAGGCTGCATCGTTGATCGTTGATGCGTTACCTGCTGTGACAGAGCCATCTTCTTTGAAGACTGTTTTTAACATGCTTAGTTTTTCTAAAATGGTATCTTTTCGAACGCCTTCATCGTGTTCTAAAATAGTACCGTCGATGGAAATAGGCACGATTTCCTTCACAAACTTTCCTTCAACTTGTGCTTTGGCCGCTTTCATTTGGGAATGAACAGCAAAAATATCTTGCATTTCACGTGTAATGTTAAATTGTTCAGCAACATTTTCTGCCGTCAGTCCCATTGCTTTACCACTAAAAGCATCGGTCAAACCATCCACTATCATAGTTGGAGCAGGTTTTGAATAGGTGTCTTCTTCTTTGTAAGTGATAGCAGGGGCATTTGTCATACTTTCTGTTCCACCAGCTAAAATAACATCAGCCTGACCTAATTGAATAGCTTGCTTTGCTAAACTAATTGCTTTCATACCTGATCCGCACACTTCGTTTACGGTAAAAGCTGGAACTTCAAATTGCAATCCACTGTTGATTGCAATTTGACGTGCAGGATTTTGTCCATTTCCAGCTTGTAATACATTTCCAAAAACGACTTGCTTTATATGTTCTGCTGCCTTTGTATTCCTCTTAAGTAGCTCTTTTGTAACAGCTGTTCCCAGCTCAACTGCAGATAATGATTTTAATTGTCCTCGATACTTGCCGATAGGGGTTCTCAAGGCGTCGATAATTACGATTTCCACGACGTCACCTCCACTATGAAATATACCATGGTTTGTGAAAAAAGAATACTCTATAAATCATAATAAAAAAACTTCTGAAATTCTTTAACAAATTTTAAATTGTTCTTTTTTCTACCAATCTTGTTCGAATTTATGATAAATTATAGTAGGTAATGAATTGAGAATAATGATAGAGGAGATAAACAATGAATATTGGTATAGATAAAATTAGTTTCTTTGTTCCACCGTACTATGTAGATATGACTGATTTAGCTTTGGCAAGAGGGGTAGATCCAAATAAATTTCATATTGGTATTGGACAAGACAAGATGGCTGTCAATAAGAAAACACAGGATATTGTCACTTTTGCTGCAAATGCTGCAAAAAATATTTTAACAGAGGAAGATCAAGCACAAATTGATATGGTGATTGTAGGAACGGAGTCTGGCATCGATGAATCAAAAGCTTCAGCGGTCGTTTTACATCGTTTGTTAGGAATTCAGCCATTTGCCCGTGCTTTTGAGATAAAAGAAGCGTGTTATGCAGGAACTGCGGCTTTACAGTATGCGGTTGCGCATATTCAAAGTCATCCAGAAAGTAAAGTGTTAGTAGTGGCTTCTGATATTGCTAAATATGGCTTAGCTTCAGGTGGTGAACCAACGCAAGGTGCTGGGGCAGTTGCGATGTTAGTATCAACTAATCCAAGAATTTTGGAGATGAATGACGATAGCGTGACGTTAACGCAAGATATTTATGATTTTTGGCGGCCTGTGGGACATGATTATCCAATGGTCGACGGACAATTGTCGAATGAAACGTATATTCAAGCTTTTCAAAAGGTTTGGGATGAATATCAAGAACGACATAAAAAGACGGTAGCGGATTTTGATGCATTAGCTTTTCATATTCCTTATACAAAAATGGGAAAGAAAGCTTTATTAGCTGCAATGGAAGCTGAATCGACAGAAGAGCAAGAACGTATTCTAACCAAATATGAAGCAAGTATTATTTATAGTCGTCAAGTCGGTAATCTTTATACTGGTTCATTATATCTTGGGTTGATTTCATTGTTAGAAAATGGTCAGTTGAATGCAGGAAATCAAATTGGTTTATTCAGCTATGGATCAGGTGCTGTCGCTGAATTTTTCAGTGGTAAACTTGTTGAGAATTATCAAGAATATTTACTAACCGATCTTCATCAAAAACAGTTAGAGGAACGACAAGTCTTGTCGATCTCAGAGTATGAAGAAATGTTCAATGACCAGTTAGATAGTAATCTAGATCAGGATTACGAGGATCAGCTGTTATATAGTATTGCCTCTGTTTCAAATACAGTGAGGTTTTATAAGGAAGATTAACCTATTTTGGCTAAAATTAAATTGATAGTGTGGCGTATTAAAGTGCTTTTTAAAGCAGTTTAATACGCTACACTATCGATTTTTTGTACAAATTAGAGAGATCACTTTATATCCCTGTTGAAAATCTTCTTCGTAAACCCCTGATAAATCAAAAGTTATACATGAAAAAAAGCTAGATATGCATTAAATTCCTGAAGATACTGAGTATATTTTTAAGATGCCGGCTATAACGATAACCTAATTAGAGGGTAAATCAACTAAATTTTTCAAGCTATTCGTATTAACTATCAAGTTTCGTGATACAGTTCTTCGGGGCACAAAATAGCTACCTACCCATGATTTTTATGGATAAAATCCAATTTTTTATTTGTAGAAATGCGATTATTTAACAGTTCAGTATAACATTAATTTTTGACAGCAATTGCTTCAATTTCAATTAATGCATCTGGATGGAACAATCCATTAATTTCTACAATTGTATCAGCTGGGAATGGTTTTGAAAAATATTTTTCTCGCAAGGCAACGATTGTTTGAAAGTGACTCATATCGGTTAAAAATATCGTAACTTTCAACACATTATCAAGAGAAGAACCACCTGCATTTAAAACTTTTCTTAAATTAATAAAAGTCTGCTCAGCTTGCGCTGTAAAATCTCCAGGATGGAGTAGCTCGCCTAATTCATTGATACTTGTTTGACCTGAAATAAAAAGTAATTTCTCCAAGGATATACCTTGAGAGAGATTAAATGGGGCATAAGGATCTGGCGTTATGTTAATTTGTTCAAAGCTTTTTTTCATATAGAATGACCTACTTTCATTTAGATATTTTTGCAAAAAAATGTTGAAAAATGATGATTTCTTTATTCGTTTTGGCTTGGTGTCCTATCATTTTTTTGCTATAATCATCGTATCATCAGTCAAAGTAAAAGAAAATATCGCACTTTTTTGTGCGTGACTTACTTTAAAGTAAGGAGGAAATAATTACATGTCCAAAATACCCAAAGAAGGCTTTTTTTTATTGCAAGATGTTATTAAGGGAAAATGGAAAAGTTCTTTGCTACAACATATGAATGCTGGCAGTAAACGGCCAAAAGATTTATTAAGCTTGTGTCATGGCATTTCTACGAAAGTATTGAATGAGCAACTAAAACAATTAAAGCAAGATGGTTTAGTTGAACGGATTGTTTTTCCAGAGGAGGTTCCTGTTAAAGTAGAGTATTCTTTGACTAAGTATGGCAAACAATTTGTACCGTTATTGTATCAGCTATGTGAACTTGGTGAAGCACACGCTAAAAGAAGAGATTTGCCAGTTAAGGAAATCATTTATTTGGAAGAAGATAATCAAAATCTCTAATTTGGACAAAAAATATCATCATAAAGGAGTAGAAGAATGGACGTACATAATTGCAATTTGAATATTCATTACTTAGCGCTAGACCCTATTTAGGATGAATCATGACACTTATATAGGCAGATGCCTTAGTGGAATGGGGAAGAGAATGACGTGTTTTGTTGGCATGGAGGGGATAATGAAAAATTATTGGAAAAGCTGTTTCTGACTTTTTTAAACTATTAAACCAATTTTTTTGACTAAACAATTTCATATATTGTTTAGTGTAAGTAGAACAACAGTTAGATATCATGTAATACAAATAGTAAACGTTTTTTTTAGAAGTAGTGACATTAAAATATAATTGTGTTACGATAATAAATGAAAAGAGACAGGAAACCCCGTCTCTCTTGTAGACCCGTTTAAAAGACGGTGGCTATAGTTAAATGTTTTGACCATCTAATTACTGTCCAAAGTAAAGGTTAGATGGTTATTTTTTTGGTTTGTTTTTATCTATTATCAGCACAACTAAGGTTGCAAAGGCAATCATTAGTGTCAGTGCTTCAAAAACGGACATGCTTATTCCTTTCTAGGGATAAAGCCGAAAACCATAGGCATCACCCCTTTATTAGAGAGTTAGCCACCATCCTTTTTACTTTTCTACACTATAAAAATACGCAATCCTTCCATCAATGGATCATTCTTTTACAATAAACCATTAAAAATCAGTCGAAGTGGCTAAACCATTTGCCAGATCTAACATAGCCAAGAGGGATAAGATGGGTTATTGCCATATTCGTGCATCAATTCAACGACTTGCCTACCATATGAAGAAATTTGAATAATACCCCCAACTTGCTGTTCACGCATAAATGGAATCTCAGCATGGATCATTTGAATAGCACCGGTTAAATTAGTTGCGATAATTTTATCAACATCTTGATCTGTGAATTCTTCCGAGGCTCCAAATAAGCCATAGTTCGTATCGTTTACCAGCCCATCGATTGTGCCCTATTTTTGATAGACTTTATTTACTAATACCTTAATTCCATCTGTATCTGTTACATCCAAAAGCTATTGATCAAAAGTTTCTGAATACTGAGTCATTAAGTCTTGTACATTTTTATCCTTACGCACAGTTCCAATCACGGTCTGTCCTTTTGCTACTAGTTGCTTCGTCAATTCTAAACCAAATCCACTACTGACACCGGTGATTCCAAGTTTGTTTTTTTTCATCTGTCATTCCTCCAAATGTTCATTGTGAGGCTGGTTCACCTCTTGAAGTGAACTCTAGGTCAATAAGAAAATTTGTAAATGAGAACAAGATTGTTTTATAATGAAAAAGAAAGAGACTTGTTAAGGAATGTGCAGAGGAGAATTAGGGCATGAATATAAAAAAAGTAAGTGAATTAAGTGGGGTTTCTGCAGATACAATCAGGTATTATGAACGAATAGGTTTGATTCCACCTGTGAAACGTAATGATAATGGGATTCGTAATTTTGATGAAGAAGATTTGCGTTGGATCGTTTTTAGTAGACAGATGAGAAATGCAGGTCTATCTATTGAATCGTTAGTGGAATATTTAACTTTGTTTCAATTGGGGAATGAAACAGTACCGGCCCGTAAAGAAATCATTGCAGATCAAATTTTGGAATTAAAAGAAAAAGCTTCGGAATTAAATACAGCAATTGAACGGTTAGAGTTTAAACTAGCCAATTATGATGAGCATATGATTCCAGCTGAAAATGCATTAAGAGATTTTAATATGAATAGATAATAGAAAATGAATCGCTTCTAAATCGTATCTTTCTTCTAAATTTTTTTAGAGGAAGGCTGATTTAGAAGTTTTTTTATTTATTTTAACAAATCCCTTGACTTGGAGTGAACTTCAAGAGCTAGACTGTTGTTGTTAGTAAGAAAAAACATTCATTGATATAGTAATAATGATAAGCAACAATTGATTGAGACGATTACGGTTTTACTACCATTTATCGGCTATCCAAGAACATTAATCACATTAAATTGTATCAATGAAGTCTTACCAGAAGAAAACGAAAAATAAAATAGAGGAGGAAATACAATGAACTATGTAAAATTTGGCAATACAGGAATGGAAGTTTCAAGAATTTGTTTAGGAGCAATGGGGTTTGGTGATCCGAATAGTGGCTTTCACGAGTGGGTTCTAGAAGAGGAAGAAAGTAAAAAAGTCATCAAAAAAGCGTTAGATTTAGGGATTAATTTCTTTGATACAGCCAATGTCTATTCATATGGTGCTAGTGAACGAATTCTTGGGAAAGCACTGAATGAATATGCGAATCGTGATGAAATTGTAGTGGCAACCAAATTATTTACTACCATGAAAAAAGATGTTCCCAACAGTGGAGGTCTTTCAAGAAAAGAAATCTTCCATCAAATTGATGCGAGTTTAGAACGTTTAGGCATGGATTATGTTGATTTATATATTATTCACCGCTGGGATTACAACACCCCAATTGAAGAAACCATGGAAGCTTTACATGATGTCGTGAAATCTGGGAAAGCCCGTTATATTGGTGCTTCAGCGATGTTTGCGTGGCAGTTTGCTAAAGCACAAGCAGTAGCTGAAAAAAATGGTTGGACAAAATTTGTGTCGATGCAAGATCATTTGAATTTGCTATATCGTGAAGAAGAAAGAGAAATGTTACCGTTATGTGAAGATCAAAAAATTGCAGTGACACCTTATAGTCCATTAGCTTCAGGTCGCTTAACTCGTGATTGGAGCGCGCAAACTAAACGTTTTGAAACGGACAAAACAGCGATGTCAAAATATGATAAAACGGCTGAACAAGATCGTATCATCGTTGAAAGAGTTGCAGAAATTGCTGAAAAACGTGGGGTGGAACGTGTACAAGTTGCATTAGCGTGGTTGCTTCAAAAAGAGCCAGTTGTGGCAGCGATTATTGGGGCAACAAAAGAAAGTCATTTGACGAATGCGATTCCTGCTTTAGATTTAATTTTGACTGAAGAAGAAGTGCAGTTTTTAGAAGAACCTTATGTTCCTCATGCTATTGTTGGTCATAAATAAGAGGTCAGTCAAAACGTGAAAGAAGGATTTAATATGAAAATGCTAATTTTAGGTGCAGCAGGGCAAATTTCAAAAATGGTTACAGAGTTGATTTTAACAGAAACAGATCACGAGCTTGTTTTGTATGGTCGTAATCTTTCAAGTCGAATTTCCGTGAAAGATCCAACGAGAGAAGTCATCATTGAAGGTGATTTTAATGATCAAGACAAATTAAAACAAGCCTTAATTGGAGTGGATATTGCGTATTTAAATGATATGAGCTCTCCAGATGCGACACAAGCAATCGTTGAAGCAATGGAAGAATCTGGTGTAAATTACCTAATAGGAGCGAATGTTTTAGGTATTTACAATGAAGTTGCGGGGGCATTTGGTGAATGGAACACTAGTATGGTTGGCTCGACAGCTACACAGAAATATTTGAAAGCAGCCGAAGTAGTGGAACAGTCTTCGTTGGATTATGTTATTTTAAGATTAACTTGGTTATACAATCAAACAGGCAATGAAGATTACGTATTGACAGAAAAAGGAGAATCTTTTGTTGGTGCTCAAGTAACAAGAGAAGCTGTAGCTAGATTGATTACGACGATTATTCATGATTCAGATAAATACGCTAAAACTAGCCTAGGTGTAAGCGAACCCGATACTGATTGGGCAAAACCCTCTTTTTATTAAGGGAGGTTCAGTCTATGAATAGTAAAGAAATTAGTAAGCAAACCAATACACCAATCAACACCATTCGTTACTTTGAACGAATTGGCTTGATTCCACAGGTAAAGAGAAATTGTGATGGGCTACGTGAGTTTAATGGAGAAGACGCTGATTGGATTTGTTTTATTAAGCAAATGAGAGAAGTCAATCTTTCCATCGAAGGATTGATTGAATATGTGGCTTTATCTGTTCAACCAGAAAAAACAGTCCAAGCTAGAACAGAGCTGCTGAGTGAACAAAAAATTGAATTGCAAGCACAAATCAACCGACTAGAAGCAGCAAAATATGAGCTTCAAAGACGAATAGTGGTAAAATAAGTTTAAAAAGAATAAAAGCACAGTTATTCCATGTGAGAAGCGTATTTGGAAACCAAGCCCAATGTTGGTGGAATACCAATGTTCCAAGAATTGATCAACTTTGCAGCTGAAAATAAAGTATTGCTTAAAATTAAAATGATCGCGGTAGGTCATGTACCAGTTGCATATGAACGTGAATCAAATAACGTTGTTAAATATCGTTTTGTGATTGAGATAGAGACTTTATAAAACGGTTCTTTTAGAAATTCGTTCTGTTTTATTGTAAAATAAGCATGTGAACTTAAAAAGGAGAACCATGATGGAATTAAGAGAACTACGTTATTTTTGGACTGTTGCAGAAGAAAGGAATTTTTCTAAAGCAGCAAAAATTTTGCATATTACGCAACCAACTTTAAGTCGACAAATCAAAGAATTTGAAGAAAAATTAGGTACACCGCTTTTTATCCGAGAAAATAGGCAATTGACCTTAACAGAAGAGGGATATTTTCTAAAAGAGCGTGCTGCTGAAATATTAACGTTAGCTGAACAAACAGAGCGTGAATTTGAAGAGCAAAGTAAAGGCTTTTTAAGCGGACATTTTTCAATCGGGTGTGTTGAAGCCGATAATTCAGATACGATGGCCATGATGTTGGAGGAATTGGTGAGCGACTATCCTCAAGTGACCTTTAATATTGTTTCGGGAACTAGCGATGATATTAGTGATAAATTGGAAAAGGGAATTTTGGATTTAGCAATTTTATTAGAACCGATAGCTACAACAAATTTTGAAAAAATTATTTTACCAAGAGAAGAAAAATGGGGATTGTTAGTATCAAATGATTCTTTTCTTGCACAAAAAGCAACCATTCAGCCTGAAGATTTAGAAGGGATTCCACTATTAAGTTCAAATCGTTCAGAGGTCCAGCTAATGCTTGAAGGCTGGCTTGCGAAACCGTTAAATAATTTAAATGTGGTAGGTACGTTTAATTTGATTTTCAATGTTTTTTCTTTAGTAGAAAATCGTGTTGGTTCGGCTTTAACGATTGAAGGAGCAACAACCAATGGCGAACATGGCGGATTGACATTTGTTCCATTAGCCCCAGAAGTTAAAACAAATTGTGTCCTTGTTTGGAAGAAAAATCGACTGCAAACACCAGCTGTCAAGGAATTTATCCAACGATTTAACGATGCTTTCAAGGCATAGCAACTGGATGGTTTAGGCATTAGACGTTTAGAGAAACAGGTTGTATCATTTACTTGTAAGTAGGTGGTGCAGCCTGTTTTTGCATAAGTAAAGGATAAAGAAGGTGATCAAATGACGGCTATCGTATATTTTTCTCGACCTTTTGAAAATTTGATTGGTGGAAAGAAGGAATATTTGTCTGTTGGAAATACAAAAGTTGTGGCACAAAAAATTGCCGAGATACTCGATGTTGATGCTTTTGCGCTCATTCCAGAAATAACCTATCCAAAAGCGTATCAAGCAGTGGTGACTCAAGCGGAACAGGAAAAAATGATAAACGAGCGACCTAAATATCAACCACTTTTGTTTAACTTAGCAAAACATCAAACGGTTTATCTAGGCTATCCAAATTGGTGGGGCACGTTTCCAATGATCGTTGCAACTTTTTTAGAGGAAAATGATTTATCAGGAAAAAATATTTATCCTTTTTGCACACATGAAGGCAGTGGAATGGGCAATAGCATCAACGATCTACAGGAATTATGCCCTGATGCAACGATTCATATCGGGTTACCCATACGTGGGTCCAGAGTTGAAAAAGCAGATATCGCAATCAAAAATTGGTTACAACATGACCAATCAAAAATAAATCAATTGGAGGAATAAAAAATGGCAAAATTTGAAGAAGTAAAGAATGGTGTGATTTTTCCTGTGGGAGAAAAAAATGAGGCCTATGCGCAATATTTTATCGGTCAAAGCTATTTAAACAATTTAATTGCAGATCCCAAGGTCAATGTAGGTGTAGGAAATGTCACCTTTGAACCTGGTTGCCGTAATAATTGGCATATTCATCATGATGGGTTTCAACTGTTATTAGTCACTGGCGGTGAAGGCTGGTATCAAGAAGAGGGTAAGGCTGCGCAATTTTTAACTGCTGGAGCTGTGATTGTTACTCATGATGGTGTGAAACATTGGCATGGTGCGGCAAAAGATAGTTGGTTTGAACATTTAGCAATTACAGCTGGTACGCCAGAATGGTTAGAACCTGTTTCAGATGAATTATACAATCAATTATAAAAATGAATAAAAGATGGGAGTCCTACCTAATGAAAAAACAAACAGCAGGCAGAGATCAATTAGGTGCATTTGCACCAAAATTTGCAGAATTAAATGATGATGTATTATTTGGTGAAGTTTGGTCGCGAGAAGAACAACTTTCACCACGTGACCGTAGCTTGATTACTTGTTCAAGCTTATTAACACAAGGCGTACCACAATTAGAAGCGCATATGAACATCGCCAAACAAAATGGGTTGACAAAAGAGGAAATGGTGGAATTGATCACTCATTTAGCTTTTTATACAGGATGGCCAAAAGCTTGGTCAGCATTTGCTCTAGCAAAAGAAATCTTTGGCGAATAAAAAATATGGACTATCTTTTGCGTATCTTAAAGGAGACAACTCAGTGAATAAACTAACCAAACTTTCGTTATTATCTGTGTCATTACTTGTGGTATCAGGTGGCGCAATTGCTGCAAATATTCCTGCGATTATGGCAACTTATCCGACTATTAATCCTATTTTAGTAGAATTAATTACCACAATTCCTTCTTTGTTTATAATCTTAACCGTGCCATTTAGCCATACCTTCGCTAGAAAATTTGGTTACAAGCTATCTGTACAGCTTGGTATTGGTATTGTATTAGGCGCAGGGATTATACCAGTGTTTGCGCACTCTTTTTGGCTTTTATTTTTCAGCAGAATATTATTTGGTATTGGCATTGGACTATTTAACCCACTACTCTTTTCTCTAGCCGGAAAAATGTATCAAGGAAAAGAACTTTCATCTATGATTGGCTTTCAAAGTGCATTCGAAGGAATTGGCGGTATGATCATTACGTTTACCGTAGGTCAACTGCTGATAATGAATTGGCGTAGTTCATTTTTAGCTTATTTATTTGCTTTACCGATTTTTCTTTTATTTACATGGTTTGTCCCAGATGTTTCACTTGAGACCGAGGAGAATCAGAGCAAAACAAAGAATCAGGCAATCAATCCTTCAACGTATGGCTATATTGCTTTATTGATACTAGTTGTCACTATTTATATGTCAGTGACAGTGAAAATCACCTCCTTATTGCTTGAAGAAGGTTTTGGAAATGCAACAGATGGCAGTAATTTGGTTGCCTTGGTAGGTTTAGGTGCTATGACTGCTGGTGCATTATTTGGGTCAATCGTTACAATAACAAAAAAATGGACATTACCACTATCCTTTTTTGTCTTAAGTTTATCAATGTTTATGATTGCCTTTTCTCGAAATTTAGTGTCAATTTCAATTGCTGTAGTATTGTGCGGTTTTTCTTTCCGCACCTTTATCCCATATTTGTTTAATGAGGTGAATCAAGATAGCAATGGCAATTCAGAAAAGAGTACATCTTTGTTATTGATAGGTTTCAATATTGGCGCAGCTTTTGCCCCAATTTCGATTTCACTATTAGGAAATATCCTTCCTTCTAAAGAAAATACGGACCTATTTATGGCAGAAGGTATGATCATGATGCTCTTGGCTTTTTGTACTGTAATCAGCACCATAACGAAAAAACAAAAAATCAATGGGGGAAAGTAACAATGATGAAAAGACCAAAAATTATTTGCCATATGCTAACTTCTATCAATGGCAAAATTAGTGGTGATTATATGAGTTCAAAATATGCCATTGTTGGTGGCAAAGCCTATGAAACAACCAATGACAGCTACCTTAGCCAAGCGTGGTTATGTGGAAGAGTTACGATGGAAAAGAATTTTACTCATTTCCATAAACCTAAGTTGAAAGAAATAGAAACACCTTATCCTAGAACGGATTATGTTGCACAAGCAAACGCTCAAATGTATATTGTTTCAGCTGATCCTGCTGGTAAAGTTGGCTGGATTGAAAACAACGTTCAATACGAAAATCGTCCCGAAGCCCACGTTATTGAAATTTTAACGGATAAAGCTAGTGATGAGTATGTCGCTTACCTTCGAGAGCGACAAATCTCTTATATTTTTGCTGGACAAGAATTGATTGATTGTACCCTCGCTTCAGAAAAATTATTGAATTTATTTGGGATCAAAACATTAATGGTATCAGGTGGTGGTTATATCAATTGGTCATTTTTACAAGAGGGATTGATTGATGAAGTGAGTATTGTGATGACACCAGTAACTGATGGACGAACAGATACCAATACAATTTTTGAAAGAGCAGATAACCTGCCCGAAATAGCACCAGTTGGGTTTAAATTAAAATCAGTCGATATCATCGAAGAAGATACCTTGTGGTTGAGATATAGCGTGAATAATAAAGACTAAATTGAATTTAGAAATAATAACATAAAAGATAACGATGTAGTCGTTACAGGTACCTCATCTGGAATTTGGAAATGGATGTACTACTATTTCACATGCCAAGTTGACAAAAAATAGGCAGATCTGATTTGTACTGGGAGTCAATTTTTTTTACTGAGTGTATACTTAAAAAAAGTAATAATACATATCATTTTTTTATTTTCAAATCTAGCATTGATTCCAACTAAAGCTTAGAAAAAAATAAGACTATAGTAGGAAGAAAATGAAACGATTGTTATTTATAATAATTAAGTAAACAAAAATAACGAAAGTTGAGGATTAGAAAATGAAAAAAAAATTGTTGATTGGGGCAGGCGCGATTATTGTTTTAGGAGTGGGTTTTTTTATCTATCAAAATTCGCAGCCGAAAGAAACAGAGACTGCTAAAAGTGTCAATTTATACGAGGTAGAAAAACAAACGCCTCTCCATTTAAAAGGACAAGTACAAGCGAAATTGACCCAGTCCGTATTGTTAAGTACGGATAAAGGTCCAGTAAAAACGATTCATTATAATTTAGGGGATCATGTTGTAAAAGATGCCGTATTAGTAACGTATGAGTGGGGCGAAAAAATCAAAGCAGAAAGAGATAGCATTATTGCGACTTTGAATCCAGATGCAAAAAACGATCCTTCAAAACCCTTGATGGTGCTGAAAAGTATCGAAAATGAAATTAGAGGAACGGTCACAGAATACGATAAAGAAAAATTAAGTAAAGACATGGATGTTACAATTGATTATGTCAATCAAAATAAATCAGTGCCTGGAAAAATAACTGAAATTGCCGAAATCAATACAGTTCCAGAAGCTAATTCAGCATCAGCTAGTACAAGTTCAACTAGTATTGTCAATTATGATTTTACTGCTCAGCCAAATGAAAATATTCCGTTGGGCTATAGTGTAGAAATTCTGATTCCTAGAAATGAAATTCATTTACCAACGAAAAGTGTGCAGGAAAAGGATGGGAAATTTTATGCATACTTAGTTAAAGATAACAAGGCAGAACAAAAAGAAGTAACCGTCAAAGAAGCGGAAGGCTTTTATATCTTAGAAAGCGGTGTAGATGAAGGAATAAAAATAATCAAGAATGTGAAAGGAATCACTAAAGGAACGGAAGTGGCAGTACAATGATCAAATTAGAACATGTTAATAAGTATTATTCATTGGATCAAGAAAAAATTCATGTTCTAAAAGATATCAATTTGAACATACAAGAACATGAATTTGTTGCTATTATGGGACCATCAGGCTCAGGGAAATCTACCTTAATGAACACAATCAGCTTTTTGGACGGTAATTTTGAAGGCAGTTACTTGTTTAAAAATGAAGATGCGTATCATTATAATGACAATAAATTATCGCGAATCCGTAATCAATCGGTAGGATTTGTTTTTCAATCGTTTCAACTAATTGAGAACAATACAGTATTTGAAAATGTAGCATTGCCTTTATTATACGGAGGAATGAAGTATCGAAATACTAAAGAGTTGGTAATGAATGCTTTAGAAAAAGTTGGAATTCCCGATAAATACAATAAACTACCAAAACAATTGTCTGGAGGGCAACAACAAAGAGTCGCAATTGCTCGAGCGCTTGTCGGTAATCCCAGTTTCATTATAGCCGATGAACCAACTGGAGCGCTTGACACACATACATCAGCAGATATTATGGAATTATTTCAACAATTAAATGACAAAGAAAAAGTAACGATTTTGATGGTAACTCACGATAGTGAAGCTGCTCAATATTGTAAACGAGTCATTACTGTTCGAGATGGGGAGATCATTGAAGGAGGCGCTGATTATGCGGTTTAGTGAAATTTGGAAAACATCTTTAAAATCTATTTTAAAAAATAAACGGCGTAGTTTTCTTACGATGATCGGCCTGATTATTGGGGTTTCCTCTGTAATCACGATTTTTTCTATAGGACGCGGTTTCGAACGGTATGCTGCTGATTTTATTGGGTTGGATAATTATGATTCGAGTATCTTTTTTAATTTTGCCCCAAATGATGAAGCTTTCTATGATACCAACTTAGCTTCATTCTCTGAAACTGATTTTGAACGAATCGAAAATATAGATGGTGTCAAAGCAGTGGAATATTATGATAATGAGGAAAAAGGCGCAAAATACTATTCACAGCAAATTGCAGAAGCAAGTAATGCTTCTGCGCAAGGCTCTTTTAAACTATTATCCTCAAATGGGACAGAAACGATTTATGGAAGAGGAATAAAAACTTCGGATAGCATTAATCGCAATAAAGTGATGGTGATTAATGAAACAATTGCTAAGGCAATCAAAAAAGAAAATCCAGAATCGCTGATTGGTAAAAGTTTAACAATCAAAGGGCAACTATTTGAAGTTGTCGGTATTATGGAAGACCGTAACAACTCAGGATTTATCACAACTCAAGAAGATTATGTTGGCGTTGAGGTACCTGGGGCAAGCTATGAAGAGTACTTTGAAAATCCCAAAGACTCGCTTTTGATTAAGCTGGAAGCAACTGCTGATCCTAAAGCAGTGACCAAAGAGATAACCAAAACATTGGATAAATATGGTTCACTTAGAAATATGGGAGCTTATAAGAGTCAGGATCTTGCAGGGCAAGTCAACCAACTTAGGATGATTTTGACTGGTATTACGGCAATTGTTTCAATCATTGGTGGTATTTCATTGTTTATTTCAGGTATAGGTGTTATGAATATGATTTACATCTCTGTTTCTGAACGAACGAAAGAAATTGGCGTTCGACGGGCAATGGGTGGCACTCGAAATAATATTATGTTGCAGTTTTTACTAGAAGGAATTACGTTAACATTGATTGGCGGTGCAATTGGGTACATTTTCGGTATGCTGATTGGCTATATCGTTGGGATGGTTACACCGTTTACGATTGCTCCAGATTTATTTACTGCTATGTTAGCACTAGTTCTTTCAATTGTGATCGGCATTGTCTTTAGTTGGTTACCTGCTAAAAGTGCTGCTAAAAAAGATATTGTTTCGTTGATCCGTTAAAGTAGAGTCTCTATTAATATTATCATCAATTATTCAGATTTAAAGTATGGAGCAAAACTGATTTTTAGTTTTGTTTCATACTTTTCTGCTTGTTAAACATTTTGAATTGACTGTATACCAATATTTTATTAAATTTAATTAAAAAGGGCAGAATGAACAGAAGGAGTAAGGTAGAATGTTAAAGTACATAAAATCAAATGGCTTTTGAAGGGATGATTTAAGCAATAATTTCATTTATTCAAAAGAAAGTGAGGCATAATGAAAAAAAGAGCAATACTGATCATCCATGGCTTTGGGGGAGATGAGAAAGAAATCCTCTATTTACACGATTACTTAAAACAAAGCAAGCTTGATTCATTTTGGATTCGATTAACTGGCCATGGTGGAAATAAGGAAAACTTTTCAAAAGCAACAGCTGATCAATGGTTAGCGGATGTTAAGAATAAATTAGATGAGCTTGAACAAAACTATACAAACATTACTTGCATTGGTTTTTCAATGGGAGGATTATTGACGATTCAAGTATCAGAAAGAGAATCAGTAGATCAACTAGTTTTATGCAGTACACCGATCTATCTTTATAATATGAAAATTATTATGCAAGATATCGTCGAAAGTTTATTATTTAAAAATCAAGAAAAATTGGATTATTATTTTCGTTCTGCCCAAACGTCATCTATTCGATCCTGTTTTCAGTTTTTATCGTTATTAAGAAAAACCAAGATCAAAATGAAGAAAACTAGTCAAGCAACAATGAATAAAAAAATGCTTATTTTACAAAATAGACAAGATGAAACTACCTATTATAAAAGCGCGTACTATCTAGCAAAAGCAAGTAATGCAACAGTTTCTTTGAAAATATATGAGAATGGAAGACATCAGCTCTTTCTAGGAAAAAACAAAAACCTTGCGGTAGAAGATATAAAAAGATTTATCCTGTGCTAATCTTCAATCTTTCTAGTAATCATTGAATTAGATAAAAACCTCGTTGACTAAATTGAAAAAAATACAATAAGCTTTTTACTATAGCTTATTTGTAAAAGGATTGAGCCAACAGAGCGTATTTATCTGCATGTCAAGTGAAACATTTTTTATTCATATCTCGTTTTTTTTATAAGATAGTTTAAATTTTTAGCTAAAAAAAGAAAGAAAACGTTCGCTTTTATTTATTATAGGGAATACAATCATTTTTTTAGAAACGTTTCACTATTCAGTTAATATTACTGAAATGACGATCTTGCCAACGAAACAAGCTTAAACTGGTTACTTACATTAATTTTAAGGAAATCAGGTAAGCACATGGAGAGAAAAGTGCGTATAACAGGAAAAACAAGTTCGATTTTGAGCAATCATCAAAATCGAACTTGTTTTTTTGGGAGAAGGACTATTGCCTTCTCTGTTATGCTTCTTATCTTGAAATAAGAGTAAGTAGCTAGCAATTTAATATTGATCACCCCAAATAGACATGGACTGTAAGATACTTTCCATTGAACGACCTTTATCAGTCAATTGATATTCTACTTTTGGTGGAACTACTGGATAAACCTTCCTAGAAATTAGACCGTCATTTTCAAGTTGTCTTAATTGGTCTGTTAATGATTTATTTGTGATATTACCCAATCCTTTTTTTAATTCACCAAATCTCATTTTTCCAGAAAGTAGACGAAATAAAATAATTGGTTTCCATTTTCCGCTTATCAAGTTCACCGTTTTCTTTACAGGACAGTTATCAATCATCTATTTTCCTCCTTCATTTGAAGTATCTTTTTTATACTGAGTATCACTAAAGTATATCATATATAGAAAAAGTGCGTACTTCCATTATTTTTTTCTTGTTGTATGCTTGTTTTAGAGAAGAAATCAAGTGGAAAATAATGTGTATTTCTTTTTGCAATAACTGAAAATGGAGGAACAATATTATGGGAAAAACGATTTTAATTTTAGCACATCCAAATCTGGAACAATCAACAATGAATAGCTATTTAATTGAGGAATTAAAAAAGGAACACTTAAATTTGGAAATTCACCATATTGATCAACTATACCCGACTGGTGAAATAGATGTCGCAGCAGAAAAGGAAATGCTGATGTCTGCGGACTTAATTATGTTTCAATTTCCAATCTTTTGGTATAACGCCCCACACAGCCTAAGAAACTGGTTAGAAGTGATGCTAGAGAAAGATTGGGCTTATGGTGCTAATTTTGCCTTAACTGGTAAAAAAATTGTCTTAATAATGACTGCTGGAGGAACCGAAGCAACCTATCAATACAACCACTCTAATTCTCGAAATATTGAAAATTATATGTATGGCTTTTATGAAATGTTTCGGACGGTTCGAACAGATTATGTAGATTCATTTTACATTTTTGAATCAAATGCAAACCTTGAGGGAGATAGACTACCAAATGAATACAAACAATATTTGCACTTTATCCAAGAAATGCTGACAAACCAATCAACATGATTCATTTGAGCGAGATACAATGTTAATAATAGTATGGCTTAAGGCGCAAAAATGTGCGTTCTTACATTAAGAATACGAGAGGTGTACAATAAACGAAGAAGAAAGGGATGATCTTATGATTATGATGAAAGCAGTTGGTTTAAAAGAATATCTACCGATAGACGCTGAAAATAGTTTTCTGGATTTAGAAATTGAGAAACCTCATGAACTAAAAGCAAGAGATCTTTTAGTGGAAGTCAAAGCAGTCTCTGTTAACCCAGTGGATATCGGTGCCAGAAGCCCCAAAGACAGTACTATAAAGGATTATCGTATTTTAGGATGGGATGCTTCGGGCATTGTAACAGAAGTGGGAGAAAATTGTTCCTTATTTAAAATTGGTGATGAAGTTTTTTATGCTGGTGCTCTAGAACGTAGCGGAACCAATGCGCAATATCATGTTGTAGATGAAAGAATTGTAGGAAGAAAACCTAAAAATATGGATTTTGCTAATGCTGCTGCCTTACCTTTAACATCTTTAACTGCTTGGGAATCACTGTATGATCGTATGAACATTGATAAATCTAAAGATGCAGGGAAAACGATTTTGATTATCAACGGTGCAGGTGGCGTTGGATCAGTTGCTATACAATTAGCTAAAATGAGTGGGTTAAAGGTCATTGCAACAGCATCAAGAGATGAAAGCATTGAATGGATAAAATCTCTAGGAGCAGATGAAGTTATTAATCATCATTTTTCTTTATCTAAACAGTTAGCTGAACTTGGATTAGCTGGGACAGACTATATTTTGAATTTGTATAGTACAGAAAAAAATTGGGATGAAATGTGTAAGATCATTAATCCAGAAGGACACATGACGTCGATCACTCGATTAAACAAACCAGTAAATTTAGGTGCATTAATGGACAAAAGTGTTTCTTTCCATTGGGAATTGATGTTTACTAGGGCAAAATACGAAACACCTGATATGGTAAGACAGCATGAAATTTTAAATGGAATTGCCCAATTAATTGAAACAAATCAATTAACGCCCACTTTAAAAAAAGAGTTCTCACCAATCAATGTTGAAAACATGAAAAAGGCACATGCTTTGATTGAATCAGGTAATTCTATTGGAAAAGTAGTGTTATCTGACTTTCAATAAATAGCAAAAATAAATTTAGAGTTATGACACGGCTGAGAGATTAAAAATATAGAACGATACCCTTAAAAGAGCAATTCGGATGCCAGTCAAATGACGGATATCCAAATTGCTCTTTTCTTATAAAATAGTCAATCTGTTAAGGGATTATGTTATGTGAAATTATATTTATCTCTGTTAAATAATCTGTTTTTTATATATAGTCCTCGTAGGTGAAACGTTTCTATTTTCATTTTTAAAAACAGCAATTATTTTAATGTAAATCCTGTTAACAATAAAAGAAAACGCTTGCTTTTATTTATTATAGGGAATATAATCATTTTTGTAGAAACGTTTCACTAAATATTATTAAGGGAGTGGAAGTATGAAATCATGGAAAAAGCTTTGCTTATTAGGAACAACTTTATTTGCAACTGTAGGTCTGATGGCAGCCTGTTCTTCAGGAAATAAAGAAAGCGCTTCAGATGAACTGACATTTTGGTATATGGGTGATGGTGATCAAGGAATCAAGCCGATCGTAGATGAATTCACGAAAGAATCAGGGATCAAAGTCAAAATTCAAAGTATTCCTTGGGCTACGTCAAGAGATAAGTTACTCACAGCAGTTGCTTCTAAAGAAGGACCTGATGTCGTTCAAATGGGGACAACCTATATGAGCGAGTTTGTTGATGCAGGCGCATTGATGGATATAACCGAGGATGTAAAGAAAAGCGATAGCATGAAATCAGATAACTTCTTCGATGGTTCTGTCGCAACAACTGAATTCAGTGGACAAACATATGCAGTTCCATGGTATACAGAAACTCGCGGATTATATTACAGAAAAGATTTATTAGAAAGTGTTGGTTATCAAGAAGCGCCAAAAACTTGGGATGAATTAGCAGATGCGGCCAAAAAACTAGCAGCACGTGGAGATAATAAATATGGGTTTGGTGTAGAGTTGAAAGAACCGACTTTTGGTTTCATGTTTGCTCGCCAAAATGGTTCGGAATTATTTGATAAGAATGATAAGCCGCTTTTCAATGAATCAGAAATGGTAGATGCTTTAAAATTTTTAGACAAACTAGTTCAAGATGGCTCAGCGCCTAAAACAGATTTAGGTTTAGAAATCGGTCAAAGCTTTGGTGGCGAAGGTGTTGTTCCAATGTTTATCAGTGGCCCTTGGATGATCAATAGTATCAAAGATTCTGCTCCTGATATTGATGGAAAATGGGGTGTAGCTGAACTACCAAAAGGGCCTGTGAATAATATGTCTGTTACTGGTGGAGCAAACTTAGCTGTGTTTAACAGCTCTAAGAAAAAAGCGGATGCACTGAAATTGATCGAATACCTTTCAAAACCAGAAAATCAAACAAAATTCTTTGAAAGTACCAATTCACTTCCAACGAACAAAAAATCCTGGGAGGCTGAGGTCTTCAAGAGCGATCCATTGATTTCAGTATTCGGAAAACAACTAAATGACTCACAACCAATGCCTTTGTTAAAACAATGGGATGAAATTTCTCAAAACTTCATGAAGCAATGGGAACAAGTCGTTGTTAGTGGCAAGAATCTTCAAGACGCAATGGACGAATTAAATGAGCAAACAGAGACGTTGATCAAGTAATAGTCATGAGTCAAAAGGAATAAAAATTCAGAATAAGTTGTTTATTCTAAATAGATGAGCAATAGCCAAGACGCTCGTTTTTATTCCTTTGACTCATTCATAAGGAGGAAAGGACAAAATGAAAAAATCAAAATCACCTTATTTTTTTATAGCTCCAGCTATTGCTTTATTACTTATTTTTTCAATTATACCGATTTTTATTGCAGTAACCATTAGCTTTACTGATATGAGTTTGGCAGGTTTAGCTGATTTTTCTCGAATCAATTTTGTTGGTTTGGATAATTATTTGAACATATTTAATGACAAGGTTTTTGGTCAAGCAATGTTCAACACTGCTTACTATGTCATTATCGGTGTGCCACTGGTGATTATTGCATCCTTAGCCTTAGCTATTATGATCAATTTTGGAGAAAATAAATTTTTCTCTTTTATGCGCTTAGTATTTTATAGTCCGTCGATCACAAATACAGTGGCAGTATCTGTTGTTTGGATGTACTTATACAATCCAACGATCGGGTTATTAAATCATTTATTATCTTATGTAAATGTTGGGCCTATCATGTGGCTGACAGATCCTAGTACATCGAAACTTTCATTGATCATCATAGCTGTTTGGAAAGCGATTGGCTTAAATATGTTGATTTTTTTAGCAGCGATCCAAGGGATTCCAAAAGAATATTATGAAGCGGCAGAAATCGATGGTGCTAATAAGTGGCAGCAGATTCTAAAAATCACTATTCCCTTACTGAAATTCTCGATTTTCTTTGTCACTGTAACAACATTGATTGGCTGGTTCCAATTCTTCGATGAACCATTCGTTATGACTAAAGGTGGTCCGCTAGATAGTACCTTATCCGTGGCGTTATTCATTTATCAAAGAGGCTTTCAATATAATAAATTTGGCTATGCCGCAGCAGGATCAGTGATTTTATTTATTGCGATCATTATCGTGACGGGCATCCAAATGAAAATTCAAACGAAGCAAAAAGAAAATGAAGGATAAAAGGAGAGAACGATATGCAGTCACATAAAAATGCTCAAATGAGTTTTAAGCTTTTTATAGGTATCCTCTTAGGTGTTCTGGGTGTTATGACCTTTTTCCCTTTTCTGTGGATGATTTTTTCTTCATTTAAAACCAATGCAGAAATCAATCAGATCGTTCCTAGTTTATTACCAAAAGAAGCAACATTCGATAATTTTAAAGAACTATTTTTCAGATTAAACTTTGGTACCTATCTTAAAAATACACTGATTATTACTGCCTGTTCTTTTTTAGGCTTGTTATTAAACGCCATGGCGGGATACGGCTTTGCTAAGTTTGATTTTAAAGGGAAAAATTGGCTGTTCATGATGGTTTTAGCTACGATGATGATTCCTGGACAAGTGACAATGATTCCAGTTTATCTACTGTTAAATTCAGTTGGTCTTACAAATACTTTGATCGGGATTGTTTTACCTGGGCTAGCAGGCGCTTTTGGTATCTTTTTATTTAGGCAATTTATGAATACCATTTCAAACGAAATGCTTGAAGCTGCTCGACTAGACGGCGCGAGTGAATGGTACATCTTCTTTAAAATCATTTTACCAGTAAGTCGTCCGATTTTAGCTGTTCAGGGTATTTTGACCTTTATTGGCGGCTGGAATTCGTTCTTATGGCCATTGATCATTGCTAACGATGAGAAATACTATACGTTATCTGTTGGTCTGCAGCTGTTACAAGGGCAACATGGGACAAACTATGCTTTGCAGATGGCTGGTGCGACATTTATGGTTATTCCAATTTTGATAGTATTTTCGATTTTTCAAAAATATATTTTACAAGGGTTCAACGTTTCAGGAATTAAATAGTGACTAAGGTTAAAAATAGGAACGTTTCCCAAATAAAAAAAGAAAAGGTGAATAAATATGGAGCACAAGCAACTGACTGAATTATTGGAGCAAATGACATTAGATGAAAAAGTAGGACAACTCTTGCAATTAGCAGCAGAGTTTTATTCTGAAAAAGCAGAGGAAAAAACCGGGCCCATGACCAATCTTGGTTTAACCCAGGATGACATCAACAATGCAGGAACAACACTGGGTATTTCAGGGGCAAAAGAAGCGATTCGGGTACAAAAAGCCTATATGGAAAACAATCGATTAGGAATTCCAATGATTCTAATGGCTGATATCATTCATGGCTTCCGTACAATTTTTCCAATCCCACTTGGTTTAGGCAGCTCATGGGATTTAGATGCAGCTAAAAAAGTTGCGGAAATTTCAGCGAAAGAAGCAGCAGTATCTGGTTTGCATGTAACATTTTCCCCGATGGTTGACTTGGTTCGTGATCCTCGTTGGGGACGTGTTATGGAATCCACAGGTGAAGATCCTTTTTTAAATAGTCGTTTTGCGGAAGCGTTTGTTAAGGGCTATCAAGGAGAAGATTTAAAAAATGATTTCTTTCGTGTCGCTGCCTGTGTCAAACATTTTGCGGCATATGGTGCTGCTATTGGGGGGCGGGATTACAACACTGTAAATATGTCTGAAAGACAACTAAGGGATAGTTACTTACCAGGTTATCAAGCGGCTCTTGATGCAGGAGCTAAATTAGTCATGACGTCCTTTAATATAGTTGACGGAGTGCCGGCAACAGGAAATAAATGGCTGTTTAGGGATGTATTACGAAAAGAGTTTGGCTTTGACGGCGTTGTCATTTCCGATTGGGGAGCTGTGATCGAGCTGATTCCTCATGGCGTGGCGCAAGACAAAAAACAAGCAGCGGAACTTGCGATTGAAGCAGGTGTGGATATCGAGATGATGACGACCTGCTATACAGAAAATTTAAAAGAACTGATAAAAGAAAATAGTGTGGACGAAGCTTTATTGGATGAAGCTGTTTTACGTATCTTGACATTGAAAAATGACCTAGGACTGTTTGAAAATCCTCATCGGGGAGCAAATGTTGCGTTAGAAGAGGAAGTTGTCTTATCCAAAGAACATCGTGCAGCAGCTAGAGAAGTTGCTAGAAGGTCGATTGTTTTGTTAAAAAATGAAAATAGTTTACCGTTATCTACACAAGAGACCGTAGCTATTGTGGGACCAGCGGCAGCATCAAATGATGTTTTAGGTGTTTGGTCTTGGCAAGGGAAAAAAGCAGAAGCAGTTTCTTTGGCACAAGGTGTAGCTCAGCTTGGCGCAGACTATGTGATTGGAAAAGAAGCTTTTGATTATTTTGAACCAACTCAAGCAGCGATTGATGAAGCAGTTTCTCTTGCCAAAAAAGCCGATAAAGTCGTCTTAGCTCTTGGGGAAGAAGATTGGATGAGTGGTGAAGCCTCAAGTCGTAGTGATATTCGCTTGCCTCAGGCGCAATTGGATCTATTCAAAACAATACAAGCAATAAATGAGAATGTCATTGTGACCCTTTATAATGGTCGACCACTTGATCTTCAAGGGATTGATTCTGCAAAAGCAATCGTAGAAGCTTGGTTTCCAGGGACAGAAGGCGGTGCTGCTTTAGCTGATATTTTATATGGTAAATACAATCCTAGTGGGCGTTTAAGCATGTCATTTCCTGAAACTGTAGGACAAGTTCCAGTCTATTACAATTATGATAATACAGGGAGACCCTATAAACCTGGTTCACAGGAGAAATACGAGACAAAATATTTGGATGTTTCCAATTTTGCAAAATATCCCTTTGGTTTTGGCTTAAGCTACAGCACGTTTGTTTATTCTGATTTGCATCTAAATACGACGGAGTTAATCCCAGGTGAAGCCATTACAGCAACCATTACTATTGAAAATCAGTCAGATATTGTTGGTGAAGAAACGGTTCAATTGTATATTCGAGATCAAATCGGTCAAGTTGTCCGCCCGGTGAAAGAATTAAAAGGGTTTGAAAAGGTAATGATTCCCGCACATGATAAAAGGACAGTAGAATTTACAATCACTGAGCAACTGTTACGTTATGTCCATAGCGATCAAAATAATACCAGTGATCCAGGATTATTTGATGTAATGATCGGTTCAAGCAGTAAGGACGTATTAACACAAACGTTCAAATTATTAAAGTAGATAGGAAGAGAGCTATGACGCATAAAAAACAACGATTTGAGCATAATGGAACAACGGTCTCCTTCTTAGAAAATGGTGATCTTTTTGAAATTCTGCATGAAAATATCATGATCAACCAATTAAATGGCAATGCGTTAGATGGTAGTTTAAATCAACTGTATTTAAGAGTTTATGATGAAAAAGGGATACAGTCAGTGCCGATGATTGGCTCTAATGCGGCCAGTCAACTCTATGTCGGCAAAGAGCAGCTATCTTGGCTAGGAAATTTTTTAGCTGTAACATATCAGGTTGATTTTCAAGTAGCCGAATCAGGCATTTGGTTTTGGCAAGTGAGATTAACGGGAACTGGACAAAAAGTCGATGTCGTCTATGGCCAAGATATCGGCAATGCAACAAAAGGTGCGGTTCGTTCAAATGAAGCCTACATGTCGCAATATGTGGATCACCATGTTACAAAAGAAAATGATAGTATTGTCATTTCATCTAGACAAAACCAACCACAAGACGGGAATTTCCCCGTTGTTGAGCAGGGCAGTTTGAATCCAATCGTCGGCTTTTCGACAGATGGGTATCAATTTTTTGGACGTGACTATAAGGAAACCAACCAAGCAATGGCCTTGAGTCAAGCCTTTTTAGCAAATGAAGTTTACCAATATGAGTTTGCTTATATTGCTTTGCAAACAGAACAATACAATGTAACAGAACAAGAAACAACAATTGTCTTTTATGGTGCTCCTCTAAAGAATCAAGAAACGGTGATTAAGCAACCTATAGTTTCAAGAGAAGAGATTCAAAAAAGTTATGACTCATTAAAAATAGCAACGCTTGACGGGCAAGGCGCGACCGTAGAAAAAAAAGTAGGCGCACCACTGACAGGAAAAACATTTACTGAAGAAGAACTGAATGAGCTGTTTCCGCATCAAGAGTTAGTTGAACGAATCAATGGTAATCTTGCTTCATTTTTTACCGAAGATTATCACCATGTTGTTTTGAAAGAAAAGGAAACAGCGATGGAAAGAGCGCATGGACATATTCTTTTAAGTGGAACGGAATTAAGCGTGGAACAACCTATAATGAGTACAACGGTTTACATGTATGGTTTATTCAATTCTCAAATCGTTTTGGGTAATACGTCGATGAATAAATTAATGAGCAATAGCCGTAATTCTTTAAATATCATGAAGCAATCAGGGCAAAGAATCTATATCAGAGACGGTGAGAAGTGGCGTATACTAACGATGCCATCTGCATTTGAGATGGGATTGAACAACGCGACATGGCATTATAAATTAGAGGATGATATAATCACAGTGAGAACGTTTACTGTATGTGAGACAAGAGAAGTTCGCACAGAAGTGATGAGTCTGAAAGGAATAAAGCGTACGTTTGCTGTAACGAATCAGTTGGTGATGAATGACGATGAGGAAGAACCTGCATATGAAATAGTAAAAACAAGTCAACTAGTTACGGTGAAAGCTTCAGCAAACTCAGTGATTCATGAAGAGTATCCAGATTTAACATATTATATTTCATTGGATCAACCATTTGAATTGACGGACGAACGATTGTTTTTATCTGGTCAGTCTGAAGAGGTTCTGACGACTTTTGTCATTGAAGCGTGTCAAGGTTTTTCAATGCGGATTCAAGGCAGTTTAACAGGCTCCACATTTCAAACAATAAAGACAACACCAGAACAGGAAAATTCTCAGTATCTGACCTTTATTAATGGATTATTGAATAATTTTCAATTAAAACATGAAACAGAAGCCGTAGAATCAATGAATGTTTTATCTCGATGGTATACACATAATATGCTTGTGCACTATCTTTCTCCTCATGGGTTGGAACAATATGGCGGTGCTGCTTGGGGAACTAGAGATGTTTCTCAAGGACCTACAGAGTATTTTTTTGCTGTCAATCGACCAGAAGTGGTAGGATCAATCATCAAAAATGTTTATGCTAATCAATTTGCAGATGATGGAAATTGGCCGCAGTGGTTTATGTTCGATCGCTATGAAAAGCAAAAAGCTGATGAAAGCCATGGCGATATCATCGTCTGGCCGATGAAAATCGTAGCTGATTATTTGGCTAAAACAAAAGATTTTGAGATTTTAAATCAAAAAATCCCGTACACTGATCGCACAACCTTTACAAAAACGACTGAAGCATATGCTTTACTCGATCATGTGAAAAAAGAAATTCAATTCACTGAAGATCATTTCTTACAAGGAACCTATCTATCATGTTACAGCGATGGGGATTGGGATGATACGCTGCAGCCATATGATAATAAATTGAAAAAATACATGGCAAGCAGTTGGACTGTTGCCTTGACCTATCAAGTAGTAGAAAAATTATCTCGTTTACTAGTAGAGATCGATAGTAACTATGGTAAGCATTTACACGAATTAGCGACAAATATTAAAGCTGATTTTGAAAAATATATGTTATCGACTGAAACGATCCCGGGCTTTGTTTATATGGAAGATCCAGATCATGTTGAATTGATGATCCATCCAAGCGATCAAAAAACTGGCATCCAGTATCGGTTATTGCCAATGACTCGCAGTATGATTGCTGAATTGTTAACTGTTGAACAAGCTGAACACCATTATGGTATTATAAAAGAGTATTTACAATTTCCAGATGGCGTACGTTTGATGAATCAACCGGCAACTTATCGCGGCGGTGTAAGTACAAACTTCAAACGAGCAGAGCAAGCAGCAAATTTTGGTCGGGAAATCGGTTTACAGTATGTACATGCCCACATTCGTTATGTCGAGGCAATGGCTAAGTTAGGGCATGTTGATGAAACATGGCAAGCATTAAACATCATCAATCCGATTCAAATCAAAATTCATGTGAAAAATGCCGAAATACGCCAAGCTAATGCTTACTTTAGTAGCTCTGACGGCGATTTTAAGACTAGATATGAGGCACAAGATCATTTCAATCAACTAAAAGCTGGCCATGTCGGTGTTAAAGGTGGTTGGCGGATTTATTCCAGCGGACCAGGTATTTATATGAATCAACTATTGTCGAATGTTTTAGGAATCAGAGAAGATAAAGAGCAACTGGTTCTCGATCCAATATTGCCAATTGAACTAGACGGTTTAGAAATGATTTATCAATTAGCAGGTAAAGCGGTAAACATTATTTTCCATCTGGGTAGCCAAAAAGGAACTATTTTGGTAAACGGACAGGAACTAGCAACAATAAGGGAACCCAATCCATATCGTCAAGGTGGCTTAGTTGTTTCGATCGCTGAATTAAAAACATATTTACATCAAAAGGAAAATCAACTAGATATTTATTGTTAGGAGATGAGCGTACATGGTAGGAATCAAGGAAATTGCAAAAAAAGCAGGGGTGTCAATTTCAACTGTTTCTTATGCGTTAAATGGTAGTCCAAAAGTCACTGAAGCAACTAGAGCAAGAATCCAAGCGATTGCAGAGGAATTGGACTATGTTCCTAACATGGCCGCTCGTACGCTGAAAAGGCAGCAAACGAATATTATTGGTGTGTACCTCGCTGATTATGGCGGTAGTTTTTATGGTGAATTGCTTGATGGCATCAAAAAAGGTTTGGAAGCTCATAATTTTGAAATGATTGTCTGTAGCGGGAATAAATCGCATTTATTTATTCCAGAACGGATGATTGATGGCGCGATTGTATTGGATTGGACGTTTAAAAACAAAGAAATCGAGCAATTTGCTGATCGCGGACATTTTCTTGTGATTTTAGACCGTGTGATCACTCACAAAAATGTTCGTAAGGTCTTACTGGATAATAAAGGCGGTGCTACTTTAGCAATTGAAAAAGCTGTAGCTAACCAAACAAAAAAGATGTTTATCGTTTCAGGCCCCAAAAAAAGTTATGACGGGCAAGAACGTTTAGAGGCAAGTATCAAAGAATTAGCACGCTTCGGTGTTGATTATGAAGTTATCTCAGGAGACTTTACAGCACCGTCAGGCTATCGAGCGGCTAAAGAAATCATGGGGAAACAGCCAACATTACCAGTCGATATTTTTGCATTGAATGATGAAATGGCGATCGGTATCTACAAATATGCTAAAGAAACGAATTACAAAATAGGTCGAGATATTCGTTTGATTGGTTTCGACAATATTGATATTAGCGCTTTTGTACAACCGAGATTGGCCACGATTTCTTATTCTAAACACCGCTGGGGTATGTTGGCTGCTGAAAAAATCATTCAATTGATTGCTGGCGAAAAAACAGAAGATGAACATATTTATACAAGCTTTATCGATGGTGATTCTTTTTCTGAAAGGACTTAATAAAAATGACGATTGCTCGTATGAATTTCCGCTCACATTCATTGGATAAAGCGACTAGTATAACGATTTATTTACCTGAAAATATGACACGTCATTCTCCCGTGATCTATTTGTTGCATGGTTATTCAGATGATTGCAATACATGGCTAGATAGAACATCTTTAGCACGCTTTGCTGAGGACTATCCCTTTGTGATCATAATGCCTCAAGTGGAGCTCAGCTACTATACAGATATGGTGTCGGGCTCCGATTATTGGGAGTATTTAACACAAGAGTTACCTAAGAAGATTCATGAATGGTTTGGATTAGCGTCACCGGCAAATAACACGTTTGTTGCAGGCATATCAATGGGTGGTTACGGTGCTTTTAAATGGGGAATGTCTTTTCCAGAGCAAGTAAGAGCAGTGGCTTCGTTGTCTGGTGCGCTAGATGTTTTGTCTTTATGGAAGCGGGATGCGAGCAGAAATAAGGTCTTTGGCCTTGCTTTTGGAAATAAGGTACGGTTATCAAAAAGTTCTGATAATCTTTTTCAATTATTTTCTACACAATTGGGGGAAGCGTCAGCGCCGTATTTTCTACAAATTTGTGGAACAGAGGATTTTCTTTATCAGGACAACCAGACTTTTCGAAGCAAAGCAGCACAGACGCTTGCGCACTATTCTTATGAAGAACATGCAGGTGGTCATACTTGGGACTTTTGGAACCAAGTAATACAACGCGTTCTCGCTTATTTTTCAGCATTAAATCAAGCATAGATCTACAGCAGAAAAAATCGAATGTCATTGTATCGTGTCACACAAGAGTCTTTAGCTAAGTAATTTATTTAGTTAAAGGCTTTTTTATGTGTATATAACAAATCATATCCTATTATTGTATGATAGATGTTTTTTAAATAGTTGTAAAATAAAGTATTTTAGTTTAAACTATTAAAAAAAGGGGTGATGAGAATGATATCGAATCGAGACGGTTTAGCAGAAAAAGTTTATTTGCTTGGTATGCAGCAACAAAAATATGTAGTAGTGAGATTAAAGATGTTACAATTAAACAGTTTACAAGCCCGCAGTCTTAGTTATATTTTTCTTCATCCAGGAACTATTCAACGAGAAATAGCAGATTATTTGGGTAAAAAACAGGCAACAGTCACAAATGTTTTAAAGGGTTTGGAAGAACGAAAACTTGTTTATCGTGAAATACCTAAAGACAACGAGCGACAGAAAAATATCTTTCTGACTGCTGAAGGTGAGCAGTTGGTTGCTCAAGTAAATTTGATTTTTGAACAGTTAGATCAGAAAGTTCGTAATGGTTTGACCAAAGAAGAACAAGAACAACTGGAAATCAATCTAACTAAAGCCCAAAAGAACTTTGAAGCGAATTAGGAAGATTTTTTTGTCGTAGAGGAACTGGCTGAGGCCTTTTAGGAAAGTTTAAAATTAGGAGGTTTTCATATGATGATGGAAAAGAAATTTGGTACTGGTGAAAATGTTTGGATCAACATTGATTCTGATCAGATTGCAACTGACTCGGATTTATATAAACAATATGGTATTGATAGTGAGATCATCTCTTATGCATTAGATAAAAATGAACGTGCTCGTATTGAATATGATAATGAGCTTGATGCGTTTATTTTGATTTACAACGTCCCACAAAATAAAAAGAGCAACAATCACTATGAAGCGGTACCAATGACATTTCTAATTAAAAATAAACAATTATTGACAATAACGAATAATGAGAATGCCTATATCATTCAATATATGGAAAAATATTTACAAAACAATTCAGAAATTTCCGTTTTTAAGTTCTTATTTTCCAGCTTATTCTTGATTACAGATAAATTTTTCCCAGTGATAGAAGAGATGAATCGTGAGCGAAATCATATTAATAATATGTTGAAAGAAAAAACAACTAAGAAGAACTTGCTGGCGTTATCAGATGTAGAAACAGGCGTTGCTTATTTTATATCTGCGACAAAACAAAATGCTGTTTTATTAGAACAGATCAAAACCAATGCAATTTACCAATCATTGAATGAAGTTGAAAAAGAACAGTGGGAAGATACACTGATTGAGGCAAGACAATTAGTTGAAATGGCGCAATTAACGGCACAAGTTTTGCAGCAATTATCTGGTACGTATAATAATATTTTAAATAATAATTTGAATGATACGATGAAAATTTTGACCGTTCTTTCTATTTTATTAACCATTCCAACGATTGTAACTGGTTTTTTTGGGATGAATATGCCGTTACCATTGGAACATAATATTTTAGGTTGGGTGATTGCGATCGGTATTAGTTTGATTGGCTGGTTTGGCTTATCCTTTATTTTACGTCTGATTTTAAAATGATAAAATGTCGAATGACTAAACAGTATGGGAATTATTTCCTGATACTGTTTTTTTATTTTTCTGTCTTAATGCATAAAATAACGATCTTGCTAACGATGTCCACATTAATGTGGAAATAGAAGATGATTTACTATCTATTAAACTATTCGTATACTCTAATTATGGAAAGCGCTTTCCGGAGGTGTGATAAATGGAAAAACGAACAAAACGAGAAAATGAGTTGATTCGTTTACTGCTACATCAAAAAGAGTACCAAGCAACCAATTATTTCAGTAAGAAGCTCTCTGTATCAAATAAGACGACGTATACAGACTTAAAAAGTATAGAAGCTTACCTTAGTGAAAATGGATTAATGATTGATCGCGTTCCAAGAAAAGGCATTTATTTAATTGGAACGAAAGAAGCAAAAGAACGCTTAAAAGGAATGATTCAACAGGATCGGGTCCTTGTTTTAGAAGATGAGGAATTTTCACCAGCTTATCGACAATTGATCATGTTTTCATCTATTTTACTTGACGATGAAAAAATAACATATGACGATTACGCGCAACGATTTTTGGTCAGTAAGCAATCGATCAAAAAAGATATGGATGAAGTGTTGCATTATTTAAAAAAGACGGAGCTTCTTGAGCTTAATGAGCGTAGAATCAATGCTTTTGAAAAAGAAAGTACGATTCAAAAGGTCTATAAAAAATATTTAGTACGGTACAGTAAAAGATACCATCCACATGCTGAAAAGAGTCAAAGCGACAGTTTAGATTTTCTTTCTGAAATTATTGAAGCCCTGATCATTCAATTGGTGAACGAGTTTATTGAAAAAATAATGATTCATACGGGAAAAATACTAAATGATTATTTTGTGTACTCTTTAAAATTGTCACTGATTATTTTTCTAACTAGACTTAAAACGGGGCATCACATGGAAAAGCAAAATGAATTTATTTTTAAGGATTTGCAGAAAATGCAACTGTATATGGTTGCTCTAAACTTCTCAGAAGAAATCAATCAAGAACTAAATTGTATTTTTTCTAAGAATGATATGCAATATATGTGTTCACTATTATTCGCTCATAGTGTTGTGCCGGGAATATCAGATTTACCTGTTGACCAAAAATTGAATGATGTAACTGATGCCTTGATCAAAGATATGACACATCTACTCGATGTAAAAGTCGATAAAGATGAGCAATTATATCATTCATTGATTGCCCATATTATGCCAATGCTCCACCGATTAAAAAATGATATTTTCGTACGAAATCCGCTTAAGGATAGCATCAAGAAGCAATATACTACGATGTTTACATTAACACAATTTGCCTCTGCTGTTTTTGAAAAATACTATTCACTTTTTTTAAATGAAGATGAAGTATCATTTTTGACAATTCACTTTCAAGTAGCATTCGAAAAAATTCAATTAACGAAACATGTTCTAATTGTCTGTGGTAATGGATTGGCGACATCTGAATTGATTTTTAATCGCATCAAACAAAACTTGCCAGCAAGTGTCGTGGTTGAAATTGGAACAGAAAAACAGCTTTTGGACAATCCAGTGGATGATATTGACTTAATCATTGCAGCGATTCCACTTGAAATAGAGCAAATTCCTGTTCTTCACGTATCCGCTTTACCTACTGCAGAAGAAGTGGCAATGATTGCAACTTATTTATCCAACATCAGTGAAAATGAAAAAACATTTACGTATTCAAAAGAAAATAGCACGATTTCTTTGCTTCCATTTATCCAAAAAGAATTAATTTTCTTAGACCAAAGTTTTCATCGGAAGGAAGATGTTTTAGCGTATTTAATTCAACAATATCAAGCATTAGGGTTGGTAAATGAGGGGTTTGAAGAGTCAATAATTCAAAGAGAAGAGCTGGGTAACACCAGTATTGTTAGCGGAGTAGCGATTCCGCACAGTGCACCAGACACAGTCAAAGAAACTAAGTTATCTTTTATAACAACGAAACAACCTATTCAATGGGGAATAAATCAAGTACGTCTAATTGTTACAATCGCAATTGCAGAAAAAGATATGGTTATAGCCAAAGATTTGGTGTCGGCTTTATATGACAGAATCGATTCAAAAGAGCGTGTTGAGCAGATCAGTCAAAGTCAAAGCGTGGAAGAACTGATAGCTTTTTTGAAAAGGAGGGAATGTTGAAGATGTATTTTAATAGTGAGATCGCTGAATTTCAAGTAGAAGTTAAGGATAGAAATGAAGCATTTCAACGGTTAGCGAAAGAATTAAGAGAAAAACAGTTTATTACAGATGATTTTCTTGAACAGATTATTGAAAGAGAGGAGCGTTTTCCAACAGGACTTCCTGTTACGAATATTGGTGTTGCAATTCCGCACACTGACAGTGACTATGTAAAAAAATCGCAAATTGCTTTTATGTCTTTGAAAGAACCCATCACATTTTTTGAAATGGGTACTGCTGATAAACCAGTTGATGTTCATATGATTTTCATGCTGGCGTTAAAAGAACCGCATGAACAATTGGAAATGTTGCAAAAGCTGATTGGGATGATTCAACAGCCGGAAATAATGGGAAAGCTATATCATTGTCAATCAAAACCAGAATTCATTCAAATTATTCATGATGCTGGCTTAGCGTAAAGAAATGGAGGAAATAATATGTTAGATGCGTTACAGTGGTTTGTTGACTTGGGTGCAATCGTCGTTTTACCAATCTTGATTTTTGTGTTTGGTATGATTCTTGGAACAAAACCGGCTAAAGCTTTTACATCTGCTTTGACAGTCGGTGTAGGGTTTGTAGGGTTGAATTTGGTGATTGATTTATTGAGCAGTAGTTTAGGGCCCGCGGCACAAGCGATGGTTGAGCGTTTTGGTCTAAATTTGACAACTATCGATGTGGGCTGGCCGGCGGCTGCCGCAATTTCATATGGAACTGTTTTAGGAAGTTTGGCCATTCCTATTGGCGTGTTACTAAATGTGGGATTGATTATTTTGGGGTTAACGAAGACCTTGAATGTTGATATTTGGAATTTTTGGCATGGTGCGTTTATTGCTTCTTTAGTTTACGCATTAACCGGAAATTTTGCGATTGGAATCGCAGCAACAGTTGTTTACATGATGATGATTTTATTGTTTGGCGATATTCTAGGCCCAGTTGTAAAAAAATTCTATGGTTTTCCTAATATTACATTTCCGCATGGCACTGCGGCACCAGGCTTTATCTTTGCAATACCGATGAATTGGCTATTTGATCGTATTCCAGGCATCAAAAATTGGAAGGCAGATCCTGAAACGATCCAAAAACGTTTTGGTATTTTCGGCGATTCGACGGTGATGGGCTTTCTGATCGGCTTAGTGATTGGTCTTTTTGCAGGATATGATGTTGCTGGAGTTTTACAACTAGCCGTTAAAACAGGTGCTGTGATGGTGTTGATGCCGAAAATGGTTGCACTTTTGATGGAAGGATTGACGCCAATTTCAGAAGCAGCTAATGAATTTGTCAAGAAGCGTTTTCCTGGAAGAGAATTATATATTGGGATGGATGCTGCATTATCAGTAGGACATCCAGCCGTTCTGTCTTCTTCCCTGTTATTAGTACCAATCACAATTTTATTAGCAGTTATTTTGCCAGGAAATACAACCTTGCCGTTTGGAGATCTTGCAACGATTCCTTTCTTAGTTTGTTTAATGGCTGCTGTTTTCGCTGGAAACATCGTTCGAACGGTAATCGCAGGTTCAATCTATATGGTAAGTATTCTTTATATCACGTCTTGGGTCGCTCCACTTGTTACGATGTCAGCTAAGGCAGCAAACTTTGATCTACAAGGAAATTCAAGTATTACAGCACTTGCTGAAGGTGGCTTATGGACGACATGGATGTACGTTGGTCTGACCAAACTATTAAGCTGGGGCGGTTTAGCCATCATAGGAGTAGTTGTACTATGTGGAATGATTTATGTGAATAAAATTTTACCCAAAAGACAAGTAAACAAATAAACGAAATGAGAGGAAGTATAGACGATGAAAAAAATGTTGATCATGTGTGGTACTGGTGTAGCTACTTCTACAATCGTAACAAACAAAGTGAAAGAATGGTTGAAAGCAAAAGGGTACGAAAATGATGTACGATTATATCAATCAAAAGTCGCTGATGAGATGAACCGAATTGATGATTATGACATTATTGTTAGTACAACGGTCGTTCCAGATAAAATCAAAGATAAAATCATCATGGGCTTACCGCTATTAACAGGAATGGGAACTGAGGAAATGTATCAAGAAATTGAAGCTAAAATCAAAGAATAGGAGGGATTGCTTTGTTAGTTACATCTAAAGAATTATTTGAACAGGCTCAAAAAGAACAATTTGCTATTCCCGCTACTAATTTTTTTGACTTAGATTCAGCACGAGCATATGTGAGCGTGGCTGAACGTATGAATAAGCCTTTAATTCTTGCTTTTGCACAGGCACATATGGATATGATGTCATTAGAAGAGGCCGCTTTGATTGGAAACTATTTAGCAAAAAAAGCAAAAGTACCGGTGGTCTTACATTTAGATCATGGACAAAATGAAGCGATTATAAAACAAGCCATAGAATTAGGATTTTCATCCGTCATGATCGATGCGTCCCTTGATCCATTTGCAGAAAACGTTCGTCGTTCCAAAGCAATTACAGATTATGCTCATGAAAGAGGCGTCGTTGTTGAAGCAGAAATCGGGTTTGTCGGTTCTGGTGTGAATTATGAAAATCACGACCACAGCGATTCCATATACACCGAGGTAAAAGATGCGATGCGCTTTGTTGAAGAGACCAATGTAGATTCTTTAGCTGTTTCGATTGGAACAGCTCACGGGTTTTATAAAGGAACACCCAAAATTAGTTTTGAACGCTTGGCAGAACTTCAAAAGGCTGTAAAAATACCGCTCGTATTACATGGAGGTTCTTCTTCAGGCGATGATAACTTACATCGATGTGCCACAGAAGGAATCAGTAAAATCAATATATTTACTGACTTTATTACGGCAGCAATGAAAACGATCGAAGAAGAGAATCCTACCGATTATTTTCAATTAAAAAAAGAGGCCAATCAGGCAATGGAAAAAACATTGGAACATTACTTTACAGTATTTTCAACTAAATAAAAGAGGTGATCATTTTGAAAAAAAGAACAGTTCGAGCGCCATTTTTCTGTGTGAATCCCAAAGCATATTTATATGGGGATGCAGCTTTAAAATTAGCGAAAGAGGCAGATGAACTTGCCGAAAAATATGATATAGATATTTTTTTCACGGTTCAGTATGTTGATGCCTATCGCATTGCCCAAGCAACAAAACACTTGATCATTACGGTGCAACATATGGATGGGTTAACCGTGGGACCAGGTATGGGCTACATTTTACCAGAAGGGCTTGTAGAGGCAGGTGTGCAAGCAACATTTTTGAACCATGCTGAACATCCTGTTGGAATCAATCAACTAGTCACTATCATGAAACGAGCGAAAGAGCTAGGAGTCTTAGTGATTGCCTGTGCAGATTCAATTGTAGAAGCACAAGCCATTGCGACACTCAAACCTGATGTAATGGTTTGTGAGCCAACAGCATTGATTGGAACTGGGAATACTAGTGATAGTTCATATATGAAACAAACGAATGAAGCCGTAAAATCTGTTTCACCTAAAACATTTGTACTTCAAGCCGCAGGTATCAGCACCATTGAAGATGTTCGGCAAGCGATAGAATCCGGGGCAGATGGCACGGGCGGGACAAGCGGGATCGTGTGTGCGAAAGATCCTCTTCAAACATTGCGTGATATGGTGGAAGCAGTTGCTAAAGTCAGAGCAGAGTCAAAGGAGCAATAAAGAATGAAGACATATACGAAGGATTTAAGTTTAACCTCTAATGGACAACGTGTGAGTTATCATAATATCACTGAAGTGGTGAAACAAGCTGTTAAGGAAAGTGAGATAGCAAACGGAATATGCGTAGTTCAGTCCCCTCATACGACCTGTTCAGTAATTTTTGAAGAATTTGTTCACGATTTAGATTTCAATGGAGATGAATTTTTACAAGTGGATTTAAATCGAATTCTAGACAAGATCATTCCTAGGGAGTTGTCAGAAGAAACAAATTATCGTTATCCAGGTCCTAAGCATCTTGACTTTCTAATGAGCTTGGATGATCCAAATTATCCAAGTGATCCTGGTACGATTCTAAATGGAGATGCTCATATTCGTGCTTCTTTATTTGGCTCAAGTGAAACCTTTATTATCAAAGAAACGGCGCTTCAAATCGGATCAGTTGGTTATATCTATTTTATAGACTTTGATCAAAATCGTAAACGAAATCGAAAATGTCAGTTGATGATAATAGGGGAATAAATAGTTATAGAGGGAAGGCTATGTAGGATTAACGGGCAACGCAATTATGCTCACCTTGTTGCTTTAAGCTACTTTTATGAACGTGTATTGAACTTAGAGAACAACAAAACGAAAATTCGTTTTGTTGTTCTCTTTTTTGATTATAAGATGTATAACAATGTTCGCTATTGTTATACTAAAAAAAGAGTGTCAAGAATTAGTGGTAATTCGATTTAAAACGCAAGCATATAGCTTTTTTTATAAAAATAATCGATTTGAAATAAATTTCAGATATAAAATGTCTTGTAATAAATATGGTGATGTGCTATTGTTATGACAATGAGATGTGAACGGAAGGTGAAACAATGAATGACAACAGACTACCCTTATATATTCAAATCGCTAGCGATTTAAAATTTAAGATTCATTCTGGAGAGTGGGAAGTTGAAGATCAGATTCCAACAGAGTTTGAGTTGTGCAATATTTATGATGTCAGTCGTATTACCATTCGAAAAGCAATTGACCAACTCGTCAACGAAGGTCTTCTATACCGAAAACGTGCAGTAGGGACTTTTGTCCAATCAAAAGAGCCTGAAGTTAAAGAGATAACAGTAAAAAGTTTTACTCAAGAAATGAATGATCTCGGTCGGAAAGTACACACGTTAAAAGCTCATATAGAAAAAAAGACTGCTTCTGCTAAGATCGCTAATTTTCTAAATATTAAAGAAGGGGATCCAGTTCTAAACTTACAGCGAGTTTTCGGAACAGAGGATCTAGCATTTGCATTTTTTGATACATATTTTACGTATGATCCAGATTTTTCAACAGATGCCGAAGAGTATTATGGTTCTTTTTACGAGTATTTGAAAACCTTTGACATTGTTGTCGATTCGATCAAAGAATATGTGGAAGCGATCGAGCCAAGTGAGCAATTAGTCGAGGCGTTAAAGATCAATGAGCATACACCAATTTTAAAACGAGTAAGAATTACGCAACAGTTAGGGAAAGTGTTTCACGAGTATTCTGAGTGTTTTTACATTGGTAGCGAGTATCGTTATTATGTAGAAGGCTAAATTTGATTAAATGAAAGTGTATTTCTGAAAACAGGAATATATTTTCTTTATAATATAATGTAATGACAATATGTCAATATGAGGAGGAAGAAAAATGGCAATTTCATTTATTAGGATCGATGATCGAATTATTCATGGCCAAGTAGTGACACGATGGATGAGCGAACGAAAATGTGATGGTGTAGTAGCGGTGGACGATCCGTCAGCAAATAACCCAGTACTTGCAAAAATGTTGAAATCAGCAGTCCCTTCACCGTTAAAAGGATTTGTTTTAACAGAGGAAGAACTAATTAGAAAGTGGCCAAAAATTGTTGAAAGTAAACGACACTATTTTCTGATTGCTCGCTCACCCGAAACTTTAGTCAGAATTTTTGAAAGCGGTGTCGATTTTATTTCTGAGCATCAGGAGTTAAATGTCGGACCGATGAGTGTGAGAGATGGTGCAAAAAAATATGGGAAAAATCTAAGTATGATTCCAACAGAAGAAGTGGCCTTTGATACGTTGCAAAAAAATGGGATGACGGTCTCGTTTCAGTTAGTGCCTGATTCTAAAAAGAAAACCTGGACGGAGCTTAAAGCTGAAGGAGGAGAAAGTTAATGGATGGGACATTGTTATTACAGGCCATTGCAATTTCGGTCTTTTGCTACCTTGGTGCGTTATCGACACCTTGGCTGTTAGGACTAACAGGTGGTTGGTATACGATCACTAGACCACTTGTTTCGGGAATGATTGTAGGACTTATTTTAGGTGATTTAAAACAAGGAATATTGATAGGGGTCGCAATTCAGACCGTCTATATAGCAATGGTAACCCCTGGTGGACAAATGCCAGCTGATTTGAACTTTGTGGCCTTTCCGGCAATTGCTTTAGCCATGTTGTCCAATGCAAGTACTGAAGTTGCTGTCACACTTGCGACAACCATTGGTGTTCTTGGTACCATCGTATTTAATCTATATCAGGTTGTTAACTCTTTTTGGAATCATCGGGCAGTCGCTGCGATTCAAGAAGGTGATTACCGTAAGTTTCGATTAAATGCAATTGCAGGACCGCAAGCAACAAACTTTATTTCTCGATTTGTCCCTTCATTTTTAGTAGTCTATTTCGGCTCAGGTTTTGCCAAATCTATGCTAGATTCAATGCCACAATATTTGATCGATGTCATGAGCTATTTAGGTGGCGTTTTACCAGCAATTGGAATTGCAATGTTATTGACAGCTGTTGTTAAAGAGAACTCATTATTTCTTTTCTTCTTATTAGGATTTGTCTGTATTGTCTTTTTGAATTTAAATATGATTGCGCTAACAATTATAGCGGCTGTGATTGCTTATCTATATTATACAGGTTCAAGCAAAAAGAGTGTTGTTATGTCAAATGGTGTGATAGATGAAGAAGATGACGAGGAGGAATTTTAACGATGGCTGAAAAAATACTAGATAAAAAAACATTAACGAAATCGTATCATAAGTGGATGATGTATAACTTAGTTGCTATGAGTTTTGAGTTTTTAGAAGCAATGGGTTTTGCTCTTTCAATGGAGCCCATAGCAGATAAATTGTATAGCGATGAACCGGAAAAGAAAAAAGAAATGATGGAGCGTCACACGGCCTTTTATAATACCGAACCACAGGTTGGAGCTTTGATAAACGGAATTTCTGCTGGCTTGGAAGAACAAAAGGCTCTGGGAAACACTGGAATTACAGGTGAATTAATCAATAGTTTGAAGATTGGTTTAATGGGTCCTTTAGCTGGAATCGGTGATTCGATGGTACCAGGCATGTTGATTCCAATTTTACTTTCAATCGGAATGGGCTTATCGTCAAACGGCAGTATTTTAGGCGTTCTTTTCTACATTGTTGCCTATAACTGTATTATGTATTTTGGTTCTCGCTACCTATTTTTTAAAGGGTATGAACTTGGAGCAGAATCTGTTGATGTTTTTACAGGAGAAAAAGCGCAACAAATCACAAAAGCAATTACGGTATTGGGGATGACAGTAATTGGAGGTGTTGCGGCATCTTACGTAAAACTTGAAATACCTGCAAAATTTGCCTTAACTGGAACAGAGATCGACATTCAAGCCATTTTAGATGGGATTTTTCCTAAATTGGCACCACTCATGGTAATTTTCTTTTCTTGGTATTTGATGGCTAAAAAGAATGTCTCACCCGTTAAATTAATTATGATCTATTTTGTGGTTGCATTTGCTGGTGTGGGATTAGCATACTTATTTTAAAAAATTGTAGGAATAATAGAACGACATTTCAAAAAGGAGAATGAATAAAATGAATGATCGAATCATTTTAGTCAGCCATTTAGGTTTAGCTACAGGCATGAAAAAGGCGCTGGAATTTATCGTCGGAGAGCAGTCTCAACTTCATGCCGTAGAACTCGATGAAGCTGGAATCGAACATTTCAAAAAGAAACTTACCCTGTTACCAAATGATGGCCAATGTGATAGTACAATCCTTGTGAGTGATATACCTTCAGGCTCACCGGGTGCAACAGCTTATAGCTATTTTGCTGAAAGTGGGGATGTCCGGCTATTAAGCGGAATGAATCTTCCTTTAGTACTGGATTTGGTTTTATCAAGTGCAATAAAACCAACAGAACAATTAATACCTGATGCAATCACTGCAGCAAAAGAAACAATTCAAGAGTATACGATCCATTCAACTGGAGAGACAGAAGATGACTTTTAATAAAGTCTTAGATGTCTATTTGAATGAAGCAGATCTAGCTTTGAATTTTGGCTTGGATGTTTTTCATCCTGAAAAAGTAGAACAAAGATATTTGAATGATGTTCGTCATAGTTTATTAGACAGTGAAGCAAAAGGACCTGATGTTTTGTATTCAATCGCAATGGATGTTGGGAAAAAGCAACATGCAGATGATTTGATAACTCGTAATCTATTATATGGGGTAGTTGCTTATAATGCTGGTTTAATCGGAAGTGAATTGGTTCGCAGTCAAGGGCATATTCATGCAATATCGCCTTCATGTAATTCCTCTACACCAGAGGTTTATGAAATTTGGCAAGGGGAAGCTTACATTTACATGCAAGAGTTTGTTTCCGAGCGACCAGGCCGATGTGCTGCAATACTAGCTAAACCAGGAGATATTGTGATTGTGCCGCCAAAATGGGCTCACTATACAGTGAACGCTTCTCAACATCAAAAAATGTTATTCGGTGCATGGTGTATTCGTGACTACGCATTTGAGTATCAAGAAATCAGAGCTCGTCAAGGTTTAGCCTATTATCCAGTTGTAACGGATGGTGAAATAAACTGGATCGAAAATCCTAATTATTCACCTGAAGGTATGGAAGTAAAACAGGCGAGAGAATACCCAGAATTTGGCTTATCAAAACAAAATTTATATAGGCAATACGAAGAAAATCCGTCGCAATTTGAATTCGTCACAGATCCATTAAGCTATCAAAGTCTTTGGAATGATTTTCGACCATAGAAAGGAGAAAATCGCGAATGATGAGAGAAAAAATAATTCATTTTAACCCAATCATACCTAAACTTGAAGGAGTGGCAGTTAAATCTAGTCAAACTAGACTTGAAAGTTATGTTGATCATTATCTGCATGGGAACCAAGAACCTGACCTGACTAAAATTATTTATGAGGTTGAGTATCATGATAATGGCTTAGTTGAAGGGTGCAAGGGTGGTCTATTTTTAGGAATATCTCATGTAATGCCTGGAACCGTAGGAAATGAATTTTATATGACAAAAGGACATATTCATCGGGAAAAAGATACGGGTGAATATTATTGGGGAATGAAAGGAAAAGGCCTGTTGTTAATCGTTTTTAAAGATAACACCTATAAACTTGAAGACGTCACAGAAGGCTCTATCCATTATATTCCAGGAAACACAAGTCATCGTTTGATTAATACAGGTACTGAAAAACTATCCGTTGGTGCGTGTTGGTTAAGTGAATCTGGACACGATTACGTTAACTGCCATTTTCCGGTTAGAGTATTTAAAAAAGGAGAGAAAACAATTGAAGTCAGCCATTGTACGACCTGAGATAAAGATTCAACATCCAGCAAACGTAAGTACATCTTATGAAGAGATTGTTAGAACCTTATTAGCACAAAAGGGGAAAGATGAAGCCTATACGATCGCAATAGAATGTTACCCAGTTACAAATGAGACCCTTATTTTAGAAGAAATCATTACCCCGTTAAACCCTGAGTTGATTATTAGTAGTAAGGAACTATTTATCAATTCAACTGAATTAAATGAAAAAATCAAAGACATTTTAACGGATGATCGAATCTTTGGATTGATGAGTCATCACGTTTTTGAGGATTTTATTGACGAAAAACAGTTCAAATTAGTATCTGATGAGTTAAATGAAAAGCGAAGCCAAGGTAAATTCTCCATTATTTACGGTGTAGGTGCTTCATTGGTTGAGAATATTGATCTAATCATTTATGTGGATTTAGCCCGTTGGGAAATCCAAAAACGCTATCGTTCAGGTGAATATAGTAACTGGCAAGGAGCGAATACAGGGGAAGATTCGTTGAGAATGATCAAGCGTGGTTACTTTTTTGAGTGGCCGCTTGCCGACCGTTACAAACGGAAAATCGCAAATAACATTGACTATCTATTGGACATTCATGATGAAGCAAACCCTAAATTAATCAAGTATAGTGATTATATAGGTGGTCTAAAAGAAGTAGTCGCGCAGCCATTTTCATTAGTCCCGTTTTTTGATCCAGGAATTTGGGGTGGCACTTGGATGCAAAAAACATTTGATGTTGGTCGAAAAGAAAAGAATTTGGCTTGGAGTTTTAATGGAGTGCCTGAGGAAAATAGTTTGCTTTTGAATTTCTCTGGAACAAGAATTGAAATACCAGCTAATAATTTGATCTTTAACTTTGGTGAAGAATTGTTAGGCACTCGAACTTTCGGTCGTTTTGGGCATGAGTTTCCGATCCGTTTTAATTTTTTAGATACGATGGATGGTCAAAATTTGAGTTTACAAGTTCATCCAAAAGTTGATTATGCACAAGAAAAATTTGGTGTTAATTATACTCAAGATGAAAGTTATTATGTGTTAGAGGCCAAAAATGATGCAGTTGTTTATCTAGGTGTAAATAATGGTGTTGAGAAAGATGCCTTGATCAGTGCGCTGAAAGAAGCAGAAAAAGGGGACGTTAGTTTCGATGATCAAAAATATATCTATCGTTATCAAATGAAAAAGCACGATCATTACTCGATTCCTTCAGGTACGATTCATTCTAGTGGGAAAGACTCTGTTATTTTAGAAATTAGTGCAACGCCAAATCGCTTTACGTTTAAATTATGGGATTGGGATCGTGTGGATTTTGATGGACTACCTAGACCCGTCAATATTGATCATGGAGAAGCGAATATTGATATCTACAAAGACCAGCAATGGGTTGAAAAAGAACTAATTAATCCTTTTAGCACAATCGCAAAGGGTGAAGGGTGGCTGGAAGAAAAAACGGGTCTTCATGAAACAGAATTTATCGAAACAAGACGTCATACATTTAATCGAAAAGTACGTCATGAAAATCACGGAAGTGTCAATGTATTAAATTTAGTTGAAGGAAAAGAAGCATTAGTGACCAGCCCGACAGGAGAATTTGACCCTTATCGAATTCAATACGCACAAACTTTTATTATCCCAGCCACAATTGAATCGTATGATATTGAGCCTTATGGCGTAAGCCTAGGCGAAACAATTAAAACGATGAAGGCTTTTGTTCGCTAGGCTCAATATGAGTTGATAAAAACAAGGCAAAACGTTAAAATTTGTCTTGTTTTTTTATTTTGTCTCCATTTTTAGAACCGATTCTACTTGACTTATAGTGGACTCTAACAAGTAAAATCAATTATATAGAATAAAATTTGATTTAAAAATGAATGATTTTGAAAGGATGGGATACAAGATGAAACAAAGACAACTTGGTAAAAATGGCATAAAGACGTCAACAATTGGTTTTGGCTGTATGGGGTTAAATTATCATCGCGGACCTGCACAAGATAAAAATAAAATGATCGAAGTCGTTCATGCAGCTGTTGATGCAGGAATCAAAATGTTTGATACGGCTGAAGTATATGGTCCGTATACTAATGAAGAATTGGTTGGAGAAGCCTTAGCTGGAAAAAGAAAACAGGTACAAATCGCAACAAAAGGAGGATTTAAAATAGATGGTTTAAACAATCAACCTGATAGTAGTCCACGATCGATCATTTCCTCCGTAGAAGGTTCGCTAAAACGTTTAAAAACAGATTATATCGATTTATATTATATCCATCGCATCGATCCTAATACTCCGATTGAAGAAGTTGCACTTACGATTCAAAAACTTAAGCAAGAAGGTAAAATTTTACATTGGGGTCTTTCAGAAGCTAGTGCTGACACAATTCGAAAAGCTCATAGAGTTGAATCTTTAACGGCTGTAGAAAGTGAATATTCTATTTGGTGGCGTGAACCTGAAAAACAAATTTTTCCAGTTTTAGATGAACTGGGTATCGGCTTTGTTTCTTATAGTCCTCTTGGTAGAGGGTATCTTACTGGTAAGTTAGATCAGAATACTACTTTTGATCAAAATGACAATCGGGGAGAGTTACCGAGATTTACTCAAGAAGCAATGAAGGCGAATCAAGTTTTGCTTGATTTTATGCAGAAAGTTGCAGAGAGCAAGAGTGTTACAACCGCACAAATTGCGATTGCATGGATACTTGATCAAAAACCTTGGATCGTTCCGATTCCAGGTACAACTAAAAAGGAACGTATTTTAGAGAATATCAAAGCGTTGGATGTAAAGTTTACGTCAGAGGAAAAGGCGATTATTGCAAAAGCTTTACAAGAAATTAAAATTGTAGGAGATCGATACCCAGAATCAGAGAAACTGCGCACTGGACGTTAACAGAATCCTAAAAGTCTTAAAAAAAGAGCTAGAAAAAATAGAATAATGAAAAGACTTTTAATATCAAACGCTGAAATTTTGAATCGTGTTAAAAGTCTTTTCGTGTAAACTCAAAGGTATGATTGTTTCCGATATTGCTTTTACGGAAAATATTGTGCTCCCTTGTGAAATTTGTCATGGCACGCGTTATGATCCTGGGATTTTACAATACACTTATAAAGGCAAAACAATTGTGGATGTTTTAGCAATGACTGTTAATGAGAGTTGTCAATTTTTTGCTGATCAGTTTGTCAAAAAAATTATCAACTTTGATAGAAGTAGGCTTAGGCTATCTGCGTTTGAATCAATCGTTAACAACACTTTCCGGGGGCGAACTGTAGCGCTTGAAATTAGCGAACCAGCTTCTTAAGAAGGGGACGATTTATTTGTTGGATGAACCGACCGATGGCTTACATTTAGTGGATATTGATCAATTGTTGCAACAGTTTAATCAAATGATAGATGAAGGAAGTAATCTAATTTTTTTATACATCATCTAAGTATGATCAAACAAGCGGATTGGGAAACAGAAGGTGGTAATAAAGGTCGCAAATTAATGTTTAGCGGTACACCAAAAGAATTAGCAACTTCAAATGACTTGATTACCAAACCTTATTTATAATTTTGCGTAGAAACTGAGCGTGAAACAAAAGTGATGTTTACTTTTGTTTCACTCCCAGTTTCTTGTTGCTATTTTCTGAAATCTAAATTCCCACAAGCTACAAAGAAAAATGGCAGATAAAGAAATAATAAATTGGCTCGTTGCCAAAGTCCACGATAAGGAATCTGAAGCTCTCTCACAATAGGAATTTTTGGTTCCGCAAATAGAAACATAAAACAAGCTGAAAGGATAAAAACAATGAAAAGTCCACGAATAGCCAACTGATTTTCTTCCAAAATGTAGAGCTTGATTAAAAGAAAGATCGCAATAAGTAGCGCTACAAAACCAGCACCTGATGCATAATCATGGATCATAGCTTCAATATCAATAGTTGTTACACTAGGTGAGCGGTCAAATATCCCAGTAACAAGGCAATCGCCTATCGCAAAAGTAGATATCATAACACTAAGCCAGATAGCTAATGACTTGGAGGTTCTTTTGAATCGTTCATAAAAACTTGGAACAGCCAAAAGAAATAGACTACCATCAACTAACTGCCACATTTTAAAAACCATTTTTGTTGGGCTACCATCTTCACCAAAATCACTGATTAGCATCGTGATTGGATTATAATGAGGATAAAAAGCAATCAAAACAAAAGGTACAATAAGCTCACTTAAAATAACTAAAATCATAATAAAAAAACCATATCTCTTTAGAATTGTCATTAAAAAACCTTCTTTATATTTCATCGTTAATTTTATTGTAATATAATTTTAGCTTTTAAAGCAGATTTTAGCTAAGATTTTGACTTTATCTTTTTCTAGGGACAGGCTCGTTTTAACTAATAAAATGTGTAATCTTTTTTTCTGTAGTACTGTCTTTTTTAGGTAAGTTAACATACATTTTGAGATTGTCTTTGTCAGAAAGGGGATAACTAGTATGTTCAAAGATCAATTCACCTAACTGGGGATGAACAATTGTTTTAGTCAATTCATGTTCGGATGCAATGTTGTGATCTGACCACCAAGTATTAAATTCAGGACTGAGTATACTTAATTGCTCTATCAACGATAGAAATTGCTCATCATTGATTGTTTGAATAAAAGAACGCCGGAAATTTGCCAACGTTATTTTTGCTTTCATTTCCCAAGTCGGTTGTTGGTATAGTTTTTTGAAATCAGAATTTAAAAAGAGTAATTTAAGCAAGTTACAGTCACATGGCTCTAGTTGCTCAAAATCATAAAAGAGCGAACAGGAGATACTATTCCAAGCAATAATATTCCAATAAATATCAAGTACTATCGCAGGAGCGGTCACAAAACTATCTAAAACATGCTGAACCATGTGAGACACTTTTTCAAGAGGAATGTTTTCATACAGTCCTGAACTAAACCCAGCAAGATTTAGGCTATAAATTGTTTCATCCGCGTTTAAGTGTAATGTCTTAGCGACACTTAGTAGTACTTGGGATGAAACCTGTATTTCCTTTCCTTGTTCGAGCCGTGTATACCAACTAATACTAACATTGGAAAGCCAAGCAACTTCCTCTCTCCTTAGCCCAGAAGCTCGGCGGCGCTTGCTATCAGGTATGCCAACTTGAACGGGTGAAATCATCTGTCTGCGACTTTTCAAAAAATGACCAAGTTCCTTGTTTTTAGTGTAATTTTCCATTGAGGCTCACTCTTTTCTATCACAATTTATCCTAGGATAAACGGACGGCTATTTTCTGGATTTAGATTAGTATATGCTTCTATTGTACGTAAATCAATTGAGGGAGTGTTAAACAATGCAAAAAAGAAAGATCGGAAATGATTTCATGGGCGAGATAGGATTAGGTTGTATGGGAATGACACATGCTTATGGTCCGTCGGATGAAAACGAAAATTTAAATGTATTGGCAAAAGCGCTTGAAATCGGCTGTAATTTTTGGGATACTGCAGACTTTTATAGTGCTGGAAAAAATGAAGAATTACTAGCAAAAGCCTTGAAGAACAATCGGAAACATGTTTTCTTGGCAACGAAAGTTGGAAACGTTTATGATCAAGTGTTATCCACGGATTCAAGCGGGCAAAAGCGGCTTGATGGATCACCTGAATATATAAAAAATAGTATTGAGCGTAGTTTAAAGCGTCTAAAGACAGATTATGTAGATTTATACTATCTTCATCGAGTAGATCCTTTAGTGCCGATTGAAGAAACAATCTATGCAATGGCAGAACTTGTCAAAGAGGGGAAAGTAAGATATCTCGGACTAAGCGAAGCTTCGGCCAAGACAATCAAAAGAGCTAATAGCATCCATCCGATAACGGCGCTACAGTCAGAATATTCAATTTGGTATCGAGAATTAGAAAAAGAAATTATTCCACTATGTAATGAATTGGCTATCACCTTAGTTCCTTTTGCACCTTTAGGAAGAGGGTATTTAACGGGAACGATTCAACAAACCAATGATTTGTCAGCAGAAGATTGGCGCAACAACTTTCCACGATTTAAAGAGGAAACGTTAATTAAAAACAGAAATATTGTTGACGTGATTACTACAATCGCTAAGGAGCATAAATGTAAGCCCGCCGTTGTTGCCTTAGCATGGCTTTTAACTAAAAATAAGAATTTGATTCCGATTCCTGGAACGAGGCATATCGATTACTTAGTAGAGAATACTTCTGCATCAAAGCTGCGATTGTCTGTCACTGAGATGAACAAACTCTCTGAAATCAAAGTATACGGTGAGCGATTTCCCTCAAATATGGAGCAAACAATCGACAAATAAACGAAGAAAAGATAAAAACGTAGAAAAAAAATTCGTGAAAACTTGCAGTTCAATCAATTTTCATAGATAATAAGCAATTGAGTGATAAATTTAAAAAGAAAGAGCTATTGCACCACTGCTGTTTATCAGGGATGAATTCTCTTTTCCAATTTCTATTTTTATCAAGTAAGTATCAGTGTTAAAAAATTAATCCAATAAATAGAAGAATGAGGGAAATATGGATAAAAGAGATTTTGTTGATAATAGGTTAAGTGACGTAATCATAAAGGCTGTAGCGGATTTAGGGTATGATACACCGACTGCAGTTCAACAGGCAGTTATTCCAGCTGTCTTAGATGGAAAAGATGTTTTAGTTCAGTCTCAGACTGGTAGTGGAAAAACTGCTAGTTTTGGTATCCCACTTTGTGAAAAAGTAGAATGGACTGAAAATAAGCCGCAAGTTCTTGTATTAGAACCTACCAGAGAACTAGCACAACAAGTCCAAGAAGATTTGATTAATATTGGGCGCTATAAACGAATCAAGGCAACTGCAGTGTATGGAAAAGCATCGTATATCAAACAAAAATCAGAATTAAAACAAAAAAGCCACATAGTAGTAGGGACACCAGGGCGAGTACTGGATCATGTCATCAAAGGGAGTCTTCCTCTTGAAAAAATCAATTGTTTAGTGATTGATGAAGCAGATGAAATGCTAAATATGGGTTTTATCGATCAAGTAAAAGAAATTATCGCAGCTCTACCCAAAAATAAGAATACCTTGTTATTCTCTGCGACGATGCCAAAAGTTATTGAGCAAATGAGTCGCTCGTATTTGCATGAACCAACAGTAATAAAAATCGCAGCTACAGAAAAAACAACGCCAAAAATTCAACATGCTTTTTTAGATGTCACTGAAACTAATAAAATGGCTGCTTTAGAAGCGGTGACGATTGTTGAAAATCCGGACACTTGCATTATTTTTGGGAATACACAAGAAAAAGTCAATGATACGTATGATTTCTTGGTTGAAGCAGGTTATCCTGTTGGCAAATTGCATGGTGGGATGATGCAAGAAGATCGTTTTGAAGTAATGGACGCTTTTAGAAAAGGAAAGTTTCGCTATCTTGTAGCAACAGACGTAGCAGCTCGTGGTATCGATATTGAAAATATCACGCACGTCATCAATTTAGATGTTCCGTTTGAAAAAGAAAGCTACATCCATCGTGTAGGTCGAACAGGTCGAGCTGGAAAAGAAGGGTTTGCTCTAACATTTGTCACACCGAAAGAAGAAACGCTAAAAAAAGAAATCGAACATTTTGCCGATCTGAGCATGACGCGAATCACATTGCCAAATGCCAAACTAGTTGCGAGAAGTAAGTCAGCATTTGAGGCAAAAATAACAACAAGACAAAAACCAAAACACCAAAAAGCTAAACGATTAAATGAAGAAATCACAAAAGTTTACTTCAATGGCGGTAAGAAAAAGAAATTACGAGCGCTTGATTTTGTTGGAACTATTTCCAAAATCGACGGTGTCGCTTCAGAGGACATCGGGATCATCACCATACAAGAGAACGTGACCTATATCGATATTTTAAATGGAAAAGGTCAACTTGTCATTCAAGCAATGAAAGAACGAACGATCAAAGGCAAGCAATTGAAAGTTCATGTTGCTAGAAAAAAATAATCTAAAAAAGTACGTAACTCAGAGGCTAACTGAGTTACGTACTTTTTTACACTGAAGCAACTTCTTTCAATAATCGGTTGTTAGTGTCAACTCTTTCCATGTTTCAATCGCTATTTGGGCGGCGTTATTTTTTTCGGTTGCATGCTTATACGCATCGCTTCCTAATAATAGTCGCAAGGGTGGCGCCATCGAACTTTCAGTCATTTTTATCATTGCTTCCGCTGCCAAGGTTGGATTCCCTGGTTGGTGTCCGCTCAACTGACGAAGACCGCGAATATTTTTTCCAGCAGTTTCGTCATAATCAGCAATCTTCCTTTTATTTTCTTTGGCAGAGCGACCAGCAAAATCAGTGGTAAAATCACCAGGTTCGATTAACGTAACATTTATCCCAAGAGGTCCTACCTCTTGATAAAGTGCTTCTGAGTAGCCTTCAAGTGCGAATTTGCTGGCATGATAATAGCCAAATCCAGGGAAAGCGACAAGACCACCAACGGATGAGATGTTTAAGATATGACCTGCCTGCGCATTCCTCATTATAGGTAAAATTTCATTCGTTACGTTGGCTAAGCCAAAGAAGTTAACGTCAAACAATTTCCAAACCTCCTGCTCATCGGCTTCTTCAATTGAAGAAAAATAGCCGATCCCTGCATTGTTTACAAGAATATCGATTTGACCAAAATACTCAATCGTACGCTTCACAGCATGCTCGACTTGTCCTTTATCGGTAACATCCAAAGGTAAAACCAATACATCAGTTTCATTTGTTAAATAACGTTCAATATCTTGGGGATTTCGTGCCGTAGCAACTACTCGATAATGATGCTCTAATAAATTTAACGTAAGTGCCTTTCCAAAGCCTGTTGAGGCTCCTGTTATAAACCAAACCTTTTCACTGTTTGACATTTTTTTCCTCCTAATACTTTTGTCATAGGGCAACGTTTAAAGTTGCGTTATCATGGTACAATGAAACTATAAACCTTGAGAGTAACTCTCAGTCAAACAGAAAGAAGATGAAAAAGTTGTATACAGTCCACGAAGTAGCACTAAAAATGGATATTTCGCCTCATACGTTACGCTTTTACGAAAATCAAGGACTATTTCCTCATGTAAGTAGAAACCAGTACAATGTCCGCCAATTTTCAATTGAAGACTTAGACTGGGTACAAATCGTGCAAACATTAAGGACAACAGGAATGAGCTTGGCCGAGGTAAAACGATACATAGATCTTTGTGAACTTGGAAATACAACGATCAATGAACGTTCACGTCTAATTACTGAGCAACGAGAAAATGCAGAAAAAGAATTAATCAAGCTCAAGAAAAAAATTCAAATCTTAGAAGAAAAAGAACAGTATTATGAAGAATTAGTTTTAGAAGCAGGGATCGATCACAGAAATCCCAAGATAAATCATTAAATGTATTTTTATTGTTACAATACTCTAATTTTTGTTTAAGAAACAAATCAAGAGTCAAAAATCAACAGGTGGAAGAGGTAGAATGAAGAAGCGAAAGTAGTAAAAATTCTGCTTATAAATAGTTATTTCAAGAGTGACACATTAAAATACAATTTGGAGATACATTAGAATGAAAAAATTTAAAGAGATCATTAATAGTCGTAATCTTACAACAACTAAAAACCGAAAACGAGTGGGCATTATTGTCTTATTTTTGACCATTCTGATTTTCTTATTGTTTACAATTCGCCTTTCTTCCATATTGATCACTGGTAAAGTTGCTGGTACTTCTTTGTCTGAAAAATCGAAAGAGCTTTATGAGGTGCATGAGACCTTAGAGGCAAAACGAGGATCGATTTTTGATAAAAATGGCAATATATTAGTTGAAGATTCGAGTGCATTTTCACTCTATGCGATTTTAGATAAAAACTACACTGCTTTAGATGGTAAGAAATTATACGTACAAGAAAAAGACTGGGCAGCGATTGCTGAGATTTTTAAGAAATATGTCAAAATAGATGAAAATATCACATTAAAGCAATTAAAGCCAAGTGTAAATGAAGATGGAGAGCTAGTAACCACAGTTGAATTTGGCACGAACGGGAAAAATTTAAACTTTGAAACAAAACGTAGCATTCAAGAAGAATTAGATCAGAAAAAAATTTCAGGGATCTATTTTAGAGAAGAAAAAAAACGAGCGTATCAAGTTGGAAAGTTTGCCTCTTATTTTATTGGTTATACTCAGCAAGATGATAAAGGTAAGGAACAAGGCGTAATGGGCATCGAAGAAGCATACAATGATACACTATCTGGTAAGAATGGTTCTCGTAGCTATGAAAAAAACTCTGCATTGGGTGATGTAAAGCCTGGCAGTGTTAAAGAGCATAAGCGCGTTGATGGCAGTGATGTCTACACCACACTAGATAGCAATTTACAGTTTTATCTAGAAGAATTATTAGATGAGGCTGAGGAAAAATATCGCCCAGAGCATATCACAGCTACCTTGATGGAGGCCAAAACGGGAAATATAGTTGCGACTTCTCAACGCCCAACATTTGCATTGGATACTAAAAAGGGGTTGGGTGAAGCGGACAATAGTTGGCGCAATATTCTTGTAGAAGATGTCTATGAACCAGGATCGACTATGAAAAGTATGACGGTGGCTAGCGCCCTTCAAGAAAATAAGTTTAACGAAAGTGAACAATTTACTTCAGGGAGTATCAAAGTCGATGATACCACAATCAGCGATTGGAATAATGGTGTTGGAGAAGGTAATATGACGTTTAGACAAGGATTAGCTTGGTCAAGTAATGTAGGAATGGTTACACTTCAGGAACAAATGCCAGAATTATGGCAAGAGTATCTTACTAAATTTGGCTTCGGTAAAAGCACCAATATTGGCTTAGCTGGTGAAGCTTCGGGAGAGATCCAAAATAAGACCACGGTGGATAGAGCGATGACGTCTTATGGACAAGGGATTTCTGTCACGCATTTACAAATGCTTCAGGCGTACACTGCGATTGCTAATGGCGGGAAAATGCTGAAACCTACTATCGTTAGTAAAATTATTTCAGCAAATGGAGAAGAAAAGACAATTCAACCAGAAGTTGTAGGAACACCGATTTCTGCGGATACTGCAGGAAAAGTACTCGAATACATGAAAGATGTTACGATTGATCCAAAGTATGGCATGGGAAAAGAGTATGCGATAGAAGGATTAAATGTTTCTGCTAAAACTGGGACAGCTGAATTTTTCGAAAATGGCAGTTATCAAAAACAGGAATACTTACATTCGGTCGTGACGATCACGCCAACGGAAGATCCAAAATATATTTTTTACATGACGCTCAAAAAACCAGCATTAGAAGGCGTTTCAGCAAATACGATTATCTCTGAAGTATCTAATAAACTTGTTCAACGGGCTATGGTAGCCGAAGGATGAACATAAAAAGAGCGTGGGACAAAACTAAAGATCAGTTTTGTTTCGCGCTCTAAATCCGAATAAACGGCGAGAAAAAAGCAGCTCCTTCGGAAATAAGCTGAAATTCACAAAAATTTGAAAAGCAATTTTCGTGAATTCCCTCTTATTTCTCGGAGCTAAACGCTTTTGTCTCGGCCTCTTTTTAAGGTTTCCAATAATTGTTCATCGGGTGTAACATAAATCGTTTTTTGATTTTCATAAATAACGTAGCCAGGTTTTGCCCCATTTGGTTTATGGACATGCTTTACTTGCACGTAATCAACAGGGACTTGTGCGGATAATCGATATTTAGAATAATAAGCTGCAAGATTTGCTGCTTCTCGTAAGGTATTGTCAGATGGATCGGTATCTTTGATAATCACATGAGAACCGGGGATATCTTTTGCATGTAGCCAGATATCTGTTTTTTTCGCTGTTCTAAGAGTGAGTTGGTCATTTTGCAAGTTATTACGCCCGACAAGAATCAAGCTGCCATCGCTAGAATAAAATTCTTCTGGTTTGCTTTTTTTCGGTTGTTTTTGCTTTTTAGGACCTCGCTTTTTGACATATTCTTGTTCAATTAATTCCTCACGAATCATTTCAATATCCATAGGACCAGCAATTTCTAGCTGAGCTAAAACCGATTCTAAGTAGCTGATCTCCTGGTTTGCTTGTTCAATCTGGCCATGAACAACCTTGACTGCATTTTTAAGCTTTTGATACTTCTGGAAATACTTTTGAGCATTTTGATTGGGAGTCAGTGCTGGGTTTAATTTTATTTTTAGCAGCTGATCTTCTTCATAATAATTTGGTAACTCAACAAATTCAGCTCCTTTTGGAACCTGAGTCATAAAAGTAGTGAGCAACTCACCATCACGGCGGTAGTTTTCTGCATGCTCGGTGTCAGCTAAAGTTTGTTGAAGTTTTACAACTTTGCTTTGGTTTCGTTTTAATTCATTTTCGATTTTATGAATCAATTCCCCTCCTTGCTGTTTCACACGGTCTTTTTCGGCTTTTCCACCATAAAAGGCATCTAATAATTGACTGAGTGACTCAAAGTGTTCTTGTTTTCCTTCAAGAGAAGCAAAGGGGAGTGGAGTGAAATATTCTTTTTTCTCTGTAATGGTTAGTGTTGGATTGGTCTTTGCTTCAATTGCAGTCCAAAAAGACTGCCACACCAGCATTTTCTCATTTGGTCGCTCATTTAATTGGAAGGCCAATTCATCAGCAGTATCTTTACCTAGACCTTGAAAGTTCTTTTGTAAATAGCTTCCGTTCAGTTCTATAGCTTTTGAAAGGAGCTCAAAAACCTTTTCATTATTGGCTGAAAAAGGATTTTCTTGCTCTTGTTTTGGTGGGTCAATATATTCAGCACCTGGTAGTAAAGAACGGTAACTGTTTTGAGAACTGCCAATATGTTTGATAGCATCTAAAATTTTACCATTTTCTTTGTTTATTAAAACGATCGTACTATGTCTGCCCATCAATTCAACGATCAGCACAATATTTTGTAAGTCGCCTAATTCATCTCTTTTAGTAAAAGTAAAATGGATTACGCGGTCATTGTTTACTTGATGAATTTGCTCTAAAATTGCTCCTTCAAGAAACTTGCGTAGCATCATCACAAAATTTGGTGGTGTTTCAGGATTAGCATAGGCAATTTCCGTCAGTTGCACTCGGGTATAACTTGGATGAGCTGACAAGAGCAATTTATGATTTTTCCCTTTTGTACGGATAACTAATATGATTTCATTTTCATAAGGCTGGTGAATTTTTGAAATTCGGCCGCTGACTAAGGTTTCAGATAGTTCTGAGACCATTCCATGAGTAAATACGCCATCAAATGACATAAACATCCCTCAATTCTATATACATAATAGTATCATTATAACGGAGTTCTTTTTAATTATAAAGGAACTGGAAAATAAAAGTGCTAGAATGTGAAATTGATTAAGTTAATGACTAAATGACTGCGCTTTCCCATGGTTTTTAGTATAATTAATAGAGTGTTATTTATTGTGTGCTTTAAATAAAGGGAAATAAGCCTGTAGCACAGTGAATATACAGAGGAAGAAACTTGTTTCTATAGAATATATGAGGAGGAATATCATGGTAAAAAGATTAATCAGTGCGAGCTACAGTGAAGTAGCAAAAATGACAGCAGAAGAATTAAAACAGTCGATCAAGGCGAGTGAAGGGCGGACGATTTTGTCCGAAAATGTAGTCGTGGCTTCACCACAAGCAGGAGACATCAGCAATGCAGAAGTGGCTGCCGCTTTTGGAGCGGATTTGATTTTATTGAATGTGTTTGACTGTTTTAATCCAGTGGTACAAGGAATCCCCGGAATGTCCTTAGAAGAAGTTATGACCTATTGGCAGCATCCAGAAAAAAATAACATCAACCCAATTCCTATTTTAAAGAAGCTTGTAGGTCGTCCAATCGGTGTGAATTTAGAACCAGTAGATGAATCTTCAGCAATGTTTAGCGAAAAGCTAACAATCAGTAATGGCCGGACAAGTTCAAAAGAAACGATTCAAAAAGCGGAAAAAATGGGTGTGGATTTTATTTGTTTAACGGGAAATCCTGAGACCGGTGTGACTAATTTGGAAATTGCCAAAGCAGTCAAAGTCGCCAAAGAAAATTTCTCTGGCTTGATCATTGCTGGAAAAATGCACAGTGCTGGCTCCGATGAACCTGTTGTATCAACTGAAGCAGTAGAAGCATATGCCAAAGCGGGCGCGGATATTTTATTATTACCTGCTGTTGGAACCGTTCAGGGTTTTACTGAAGATGATATGAAAGCAGCTGTAGCAATTGCAAAAAAATACGATTTATTAACCATGTCTGCAATTGGCACAAGCCAAGAAAGTGCAAGTAAAGAGACGATTCGCCAAATTGCCTTAACCAATAAAATTTGTGGAGTAGACATTCAGCATATTGGCGATGCAGGTTATGGTGGATTAGCTCCTGTGGAAAATATTTATGAAATGTCTGTTGCGATTCGAGGAATGCGCCATACAATCAATCGAATGGCTCGTTCAGTCAATCGATAAAATTAAAAAATGAGAAATGGCTGCTCGCTAGCCATTTCTCATTTTTTGATTTAAGCATCTTGCCAAACCTCTTTAGCTGTATCAACAACTAGTCGAACTTTGGCCCATTGTTCATCCTCTGTTAAATGATTTCCTTCTTCTGTAGAAGCAAAACCGCATTGAGGAGAAAGGCAAAGATTTTCAAGTGGAATGTACGAGGATGCTTCGTTGATTCGACTTGTTAAATTAGCCGCAGATTCCAGTGCGGCGAATTTAGACGTTACTAAGCCAAGAACGACCTTTTTTGCTGGTCCATTTTTGTAGATTTGGGCTAACGGTTCAAAGCCACCAGAGCGGTCATCGTCATACTCTAAGAAGTAGCCATCAATATTTAATTGTGCTAAATAAGTGGTAACGTGATCGTAGGGTCCTGCAATTGCCCAGTCAGATTTATAATTTCCACGGCAAACATGCATTGTAATCGTTAGATCCTCAGGTAAACCTTCAAGTAACTTATTAACAACGGCTACGCCTGCTTCGCATTGCTGTTGCCAGTGATTGATTTCATCTTGTGTCTTAGCATTTTCAATAAAACCTGTATACATCCCCCAAGAAGTGTCATCTAATTGGAGATAGCGGCAGCCTAACTCATAAAATTTTAGGATGGTTTGATGATAGGCTTTAGCTAAATCATCAATAAAAACAGCTTCATCTGTATAACTTGCATAAGTAAATGTATCACTTTTGCGATTAAAAAGTAGTGTAGGAGAAGGAATTGTCGCTTTTGGAATAGCTCCTTCTGGTGTGTGCTCCTTTAAGAATGTAAAGGCGTCAAAGAATGGGTGTTCTGGGTTAAACGTGACTTTATCTGTTATTTGATAAGATGCGGCTCTCGTTTCTACTTGGTTAAACTGATACCCATGTTCAGGAGTAGTTTGTTCCACACCGTTTAGTCCCCAAAGAAAATCTAAATGCCACCAACTACGGCGAAACTCACCATCCGTTATGGCTTTTAAGCCATTTTCAACTTGCTTGTTGATCAAGTCAATAATTGCAGCATCTTCAACTGCTTTTAATTCAGCAGCCGAAATCGTTTGATTTTGAAAATCTACTCTGGCCTTTTTTAACAAATCCGGTCGTAAAAAGCTGCCTACTTGATCGTAGCGAAATGGAATTTCTTTAATAATAGTCATAATGTTGCCTCCTTTTTATTTTAAGCGTCTTGCCAAATTGCTTCAGCAATCGTTTTTACAAGTTCGATTTTTTCCCATTGTTCCGCTTCTGTTAAGTGATTGCCCTCATGGGTTGAAGCAAATCCGCATTGAGGAGATAGGCAAATTTGATCCAATGGAATGAATTTGCTAGCTTCATTGATGCGGATTTTAATGTCAGAGATATCTTCTAGATGACCGTGTTTAGTTGTCACTAATCCCAGAACAATTCGTTGATCCTTTAATTCCTTGAGTGGTTCAAAGCCGCCAGAACGTTCATCATCATATTCTAAGAAGAAGCCATCGAAGGCTTTAATCGAAAACAAATTTTTGGCGATTTTTTCATAGGAACCATTGTACAGCCAGTGAGACTGAAAGTTGCCTTTACAGAAATGGAAGGTCACAGCAAGATCATCTGGTTTATTTGCTAAAGCTTTTTCTGTCACTTCTTGAAAGTCTTCTAGGAGCTGATCGGCATCCAAGCCATTTGTTTTGATCATCTCGCGGAATCTGTCATCGAATAATCCGCCCCAACTTGTATCATCCAATTGCAAGTAGCGACAGCCAGCGTTGTAAAAAGCTTGGATTGCATCTTGGTAGGTTGTGATCAAGTCCTTTTTGAATAGTTCTAAAGAGTCATAAATCGGTTGTTCATTGTATTGTTTTGACAAAATCAGTGAATCCAAGAAAATCATATTCGGTCCAGGGATTGTTTGTTTCGCTAAAGTAGGTGACGCATGTTTTTGGGTGAACCGAAAATGATCAAGAAATGGATGGTCATTTGAAAAAGATAGCGGTCCGCTGACATAGCTTCCTTGCGCTTCAGTTGTGATGCCAAAGGCAGTTGTTTGAAAGTCATAAACAGTGATTCCATTTAAACCTGCAATAAAGTCTAAATGCCACCAACGACGACGAAATTCACCATCGGTTACTGCGTGAAGCCCAGCTGCTTTTTGTTTTTCAATTAAGTCAATGATTTCTTGATCTTCAATGGTTGTTAATTCTTCTTTGGAAATACGACCATTTGCAAAAGCACTACGAGCCTTTTTCAAAGAATCTGGACGTAAAAAACTTCCGACGATATCATAGCGAAAAGGGATTTCTTTGTTACTGTTAAGCATAATGATTCCTCCATAGTTGTTTGATTTATTAAAGAACACAAAAAAAGCCCAATACTTTTGTAAAAGTAAAGGACGACTAATCGTGTTACCACCTTTGATTCAAAAATCTCTCACAAGATTTTTCTCTGTAGGTACAGATCATTATAATCAATACCGTGGCGCTGTAATGGGCGCTCCCAATAATGGCTGTCCAAGTGTTGACCAATATTTACGAAAAGACCATCTTCCTATTTTTCAAATTATCTCTTTTCAGCAGCCGAGACTCTCTCATAAATTATCTAAAAATAGTACTCTTCTTTTCATCGTATTTTAATATATTCATCATTAATGAAAGTATAGGCTACGTACTTTGTTTTGTCAACAGCTGACAAGCTCTTTTTTATATTGTCTTTTTTAATATTTATCTATTTTGAAATTGGGAATATTCTAATTTTTGGTAAAAATAAATCAAGCATTATTTGTTATACTAGGCAAAGGAATGAACTACTAGTATAATAAGAATATAAGTTATAGAGGAGAGAATAAATGAAAAAAAATTTTATTGATGTTAAAGATGATTTTGTAGCTTCTTTAAACAAACAGAAAAAACTTACTGCAATTATTATAGCCGTGATCGTATTATTGATTATAAGTTTATTTATAGTAGTGCCTCGAGTACAGGCTAATATTCGTTCGTCCGAAATTAAGTCCCTGGTGAGTCAAGAAAAATTAGTGAAGAAAGCAAGTTATTTAGATGCTCAAACAGCTGATAAAGAAATTAGTGAAAAGACTGCTATGACTGTTTTGTTTTCAGTACCAAGCGGAAAAATATACAATCAAGCGATCAAAGTTTTAAAAGATTCTAAAAAAATGAAAGAATTTAACCATAGTATATTTTTGTATCCTATTGTGTATGATACAGGGAGGATCGAAAAAAAATATGCTATCAAAAAGGATGAAGTGACGATCGTGTTCTTTGAAAATGGGAAGGAAAAGAATCGGATTCCCATTGATGGAAGTTTTGACGTCAATACGATGCTTATTCCTGCTTTAAATCAGTTGCCGTTGTCTAGTGTAGAACCAAATGTTCAGCCACCAGCTTCTTCGACACCCGAATCAACAGTAGAAACAGCAGACACGACTCAAACAACCGCAGAGGATGGACAAATAGTCGAACAGTCTGCAGAAGTTGAGCCGGCACAATAAATCAAATTTTAGAAAGAAGGGCTTAATATGAAAGAATTTATTCAATTCATTTTATTGGGACTTTTTATAAGAAAACCTAGATTACAGCGAGTCTATGTGAGAAGTGAACGACGTGACAAGTATTAAATGGCGGACTTTGGCAACTGATTTATTAAAAAAGAGGACTCAGGGAAACACTGAGTCCTCTTTCAATCGTAAGCCAGCAAAAAAAGTCCGACTAAATGAGAAAGTTCGCTTAATTCCTTTTGATAAAATGCGTAAAGAGTCACTGAAATGGTACCAAGATCCAGAGAGTATGCGCAATATCGTCGGAATAAAAACCATATACAGCAAAGAACAAATTCAGCAAATGTATGAATGGCAAAATCAACACGGGCTACTTTATTATATTGAATACAATCATGGTAGCCATTGTCAAATCATTGGGGATGTCTGGCTGGCAGAAGATGATTATGCTATTGTGATCGATCAAGCTTTTCGCAATCGTCGGATAGGCCGGATGGTCACAAAATATTTTATTTATAAATCAAAAAAAATGAACCGTGATTTTATTACGGTAAGCGAAATTTTCAATTGGAATAAAACCTCTCAGAAAATGTTTACAAACTTAGGCTTTTATCCTTTTAAAGAAAATAAAGACAGCTGGAGCTACCGCAGACGGCTAAAAAAAGCCCAAATTGAGAAGAAAAATTCAAAATAATCTTAAATTAGCCTATTTTTAGGCTTGACGAACAAATTCTCTTTAGTGTAAACTTACGTTAACAGAAAAACTAGAGGAGTGATTACATGAACCGACTATCAAAACCAATCAGCGAATTGAATAATTCATGGCAAAACTGGCGTAGATAGTTGTATGTATGATACTCTCATAGATGCAACTTTAGAAGACAAATTCTAAAATTTGTATCTATGTCGGTTTGTTCAAGATGAATTTCGACCACGTAGATGATTGATCTATGTGGTTTTTGTTATAAAAACAACGACCACTCCTTTTTTAGGGTTTGTCGTTGTTTTTTTGTCTAAATTTATTTCATTTAATGGAATGAATCAGTTTCACATTATCTAGCTTTATAGGCTAACTTTTCGAGAAAAAGATAAAAATTAAATGAGCCTGTTCAGCTTTTAAATTAGGAGGAGAATATATGAAAAAAAATCGTTTATCGATCGTTGTAGCAATCATTGTCATTTTTTTAATCGGATCATTTTTTGTTGAAAAGAAGGAAGCTACTCCTGAAAAATTACCAACAGTTGGAGTGTTGCAATTTGTTAGTCATCCTGCTTTGGATAAAATATACAAGGGGATTCAAGCTGGGTTGGAAGAAGAAGGCTATGAAGATGGGAAAAATATGACGATTGCCTTTCAAAATGGTCAGGCCGATCAAAGTAAATTAGCGACCATGAGCCAGCAATTAATACAAGAAAAAAAGGCAGATGTGTTGATTGGAATTGCCACACCAGCGGCGCAAGCACTGGCAAATACGACGACAGAAATACCAATCGTTCTGGGTGCCATTACAGATCCAGTGAGTGCAGGCTTAGTAAAAGATAATCAAGTCCCAGGAGGAAATATTACCGGGGTAAGCGATAAGTCGCCAGTAGCTGCTCAATTTGATTTATTAACGGAAATATTACCCAAAAGTAAAAAAATTGGTATTCTCTATGCATCATCTGAAGAAAATTCTAAATTTCAAGTAGAAGAAGCAAAAAAAGCTGCTGAGAAGAAAGGCTTGATTGTAAAAACATATGTGGTTCCATCCAGTAATGAAATCGCACAAACTGTTCAGGTCATGACAAGTGAAGTTGATACTATCTATATTCCTACTGATAATACGATAGCCAATGCGATGCAAACGGTTGTCAATGAAGCCAATAAAACCAAAACACCGATTATTCCATCTGTTGATACAATGGTTGAACAAGGTGGCCTTGCTACAGTTGGGATTAATCAATTTGATTTAGGGGTTCAAACAGGGAAAATGGCAGCAGCTATTTTATCAGGACAAACCAAACCTGCAACAACGCCAATTTATACTTTTAAAACAGGAGATATCATCATCAACCAAAAGCAAGCAGAGAAATTAGGTATTTCAATCTCAGAAAAAATTAAATCAAAAGCAACCATTATAGAATAAACATAATAAACATAAGGAGAGGATCAAATGATTGTTTCAGCAATTGGACAAGGAATGTTATGGGCAATACTAGGATTAGGAATTTTCATGACCTATCGTATTTTAAATTTTCCAGATATGACGACAGAAGGTTCGTTTCCGCTAGGGGGAGCAGTTTGTGTTACAGCGATCACATCTGGAATTCATCCGATTTTAGCAACACTATTGGGCGTTTTGGCAGGTATGTGCGCTGGTTTGGTGACAGGCTTACTATTTACAAAAGGAAAGATTCCAGTTATTTTAGCTGGTATTTTAGTAATGTCGGGTTTGAATTCGGTCATTCTTTATGTGATGCAGACACCAAATTTATCTTTATTGAATCAACCAAAAATTCAGGATTTCTTTTTGCAACTAAATTTACCCAATTATTATGACATAATCTTTTTGGGCGTGATTGTTTTGACAATCATCATTAGTTTACTATTGTTTTTCTTCAATACAAACTTAGGACAAGCATACATCGCAACGGGCGATAACGAGCATATGGCTCGTTCGATCGGTATAAAAACAGATTCTATGAAGATACTAGGATTAACGTTATCAAATGGTGTGATTGCGTTATCTGGAGCGCTTATTGCTCAAAATGATGGGTATGCAGATGTAAATAAAGGAACCGGTGTGATCGTTATCGGACTCGCATCAATCATCATAGGAGAAGTACTTTTTGGTGAATTAACTTTTGCTGAACGTTTAGTGGCTGTCGTTGTAGGCAGTATTATTTATCAATTATTGATTTTATTTGTTATCAAACTTGGCTTTGATACAACCTATCTAAAAATCTTCTCTGCCGTAATATTAGCTGCTTGCTTAATGATTCCGCAGCTGAAAAAAGCCTTGAATCTGCATTTCTTACCACAAAAGGAGGGAGACAAATGAGTGTCGTTTTAGAACTAAAGAATGCAACAAAAAATATTGACAATGGACTGAATGAAACAAAAACGATTTTAAATCATGTGAACCTGACAATCTCTCAAGGAGAATTTGTGACAGTACTAGGCGGCAATGGGGCTGGCAAGAGTACATTATTTAATAGTATTGCAGGAACACTATCATTAAGTGAAGGAGACTTGTTTATCAACAATCAGAATATCACTTCTTATTCTGAAGAAAAGCGTGCCCAATTTCTCTCGCGGGTTTTCCAAGATCCCAAAATGGGTACAGCACCAAGAATGACTGTTGCTGAGAACTTACTACTAGCGCTGCATCGAGGCAAAAGACGTGGTTTTCGATTGCGCAAATTGAATGAGGAAAGAACTTTTTTTACTAAAATTTGCAGTGAAGTTGGAAACGGGCTGGAAAATCATTTAGATACACCGACTGGGAATCTTTCTGGTGGACAAAGACAAGCCTTAAGTCTATTGATGGCAACATTGACTAAGCCGGAACTGTTACTTTTGGATGAACACACCGCAGCTTTAGATCCTAAGACATCGAAACAATTGATGCAACTGACAGATCAACGGATCAAAGAAGGACAGTTGACATGTTTAATGATCACTCATCGTATGGAGGATGCTTTGAATTATGGAAATCGTTTGATCGTTTTACAAAAAGGACAAATCATCAAGGATTTAAAGAAAGAGGAAAAAGAAAAATTGACATTACAAGATTTACTATTGTTCTTTGAAGAAGAGGCGCAAGAGATCTCGATTGACTAAATAAAAAATCATTCAAGTACTTATAGGGCTACTTGAATGATTTTTTTATTGATTTTTGATAGTAGGTTTATTTTTATCTAATATATTTTTCAATAAACGTTCCGCAATACCAGTTACCATAAAACCAGCAGCAATCGCACCGGCAGTCATGATCACTTTAATAATGAAATGTGCCCCACCAACATAATCCCCTAAAACAACACTTCTGACTGCTTGATAGGCTGGACCACCAGGGACTAGAGGAACAAGGCTAGGAATGTTAAAAATAGTCATCGGCATTTTTTTTCTACGCGAAAAATAAATACTTAACAGACCGATGCCAATTGCACCTAGAAAATTAGCAAAAATCCCGCCAGCCTCAAGATTTTTAGTAGACCAATAAATCATCCACCCAACAGTTCCCGTAATACCACATGCGTTTAATGCTTTTCTGGGAACATTTGTTACTAGCCCAAAAGTAACCGTACTGAGATAGCTAAATAAACAATGAATCACAACTTCCACATTCTTTTCTCCTTACATAAATAGTTTAAATACAATCGCAATTCCAATGCCGATCGATCCGGCAATAAATATCGCTTCCGTTGCGCGTGCCGTGCCACTTAATAAATGCCCTGCTAAAATATCTCGGAATGAATTTGTGATAGCAACCCCTGGTACAAGTGGCATAACCGCCCCGATAATAATATTGTCAATATTGCCTGCTAAGTGGAATCTCACTGCTAAATAGGCCAATAGGCCAACCGTAAAAGCGGCCAAAAAATCATCTAAAAATTTGATATTCAGCCATTGTTTAGTAAAATAAGCAACACTAAAACCAATCATTCCAACGAAGAAAGTCGCTAAAAAATCGTGCCAATTTCCACCAAAAATATACATCAATGTGCAGCTAACGATCCCTGCTGCAAAAATTTGTAAGGGAACAGAATAGGTTGGTGCTTCATGATTGATATTTGTCAGTTTTAGATGAAGTTCCTCCAAAGAAATTTCCTTGTCAGCAAATTTTCGTGAAAGACTATTAACAATCGCTACTTTTTCTAAATTAATACTTCGCTCAGTTACATTTTCTAATTGAGTGTAATTACTTGAACGAAATCCCATGAACAGACCTGTTGCAGTAACATAGCTAACACTTTCCTTTTGACCAGCATTTTCGGCAATTCGATTCATCGTATCTTCTACACGATAAACTTCAGATCCACTTTCTGTCATGATTTTTCCTGCCATTAAACAGGTATCTAAAATAAGTTGTAAATTTGAGTGTTTTTGCACTTTCATAAATCAAAGACTCCTTACGGTAAAATTTGCAGTAAAATCAGTGTATCATTTTTTTGAACCGTTTGAAATGGATAGAGCATTTTTAGACGGAAAAAGCATGAAGAAAAGTGTGAGTAATAGGGTTAGATTTTCCTTAAAATTATAAAAAAATACTAAAAAATTGTTGGAAACTTCACAGATACCTAAAAGATCCTTGCATTTTATACTTAAAAGTCCTATCCTTATAGATAACAAACCAAAGGGGTCTAGATATTATGGATAAACAATGGTCACTTTATTCAGTAAGCAGTCTGATTTTACTTGTATTGTTAAAAAGAACCATCGATCAAGGACATTTAGGATTAAGCGCAATTTTGCTTTTTCTCTTACTGATTCAAGTGACAGGAACCGTTATCTGTGTTCATCAAAAAAGACATAAAAAAGAAATCCCATCTTCTAAATAAGAAGTGGGATTTTTTAATACGCTCTTTACATCAGATCAAAGTGCTTTAAGGCATGAACGATTCCGCCATCTGTATTTTTCTTAGTGATAAAACTAGCACGTTCCTTTAATTCGTTCCGTGCATTGCCCATCGCAATTTTATTATCGCAAGCTTCAAAAAGAGCCAGATCATTGATTCCATCACCAAATGCAAAAGTTGGAACAGTTGGTAAATCTAAGGCTTTGAAGAGATTTTTGACACCTGATCCTTTAGAAACTCCTTTTCGAACAGTATCGATAGAATACGGACCATTACGATAAAAAGTCATTTCAGGAAAATGCTTTAAATAATGCTCGTCACCATCTTCAGATAGGACTAACATCATGTTAATGGTCTTATCTTTTAAGCTGGAGTGATCGATTACTGGGACATCTGAATGGATAAACGCATAGGCGTTCGCTAATATCTCGCTGTGACCAGAACACCAAATTTGTTGGTCATTATAATATGAAATTTCATGTCCCAAACTTTTGACGTGCTCATACATTTTCAGACATTCATCATAGGTAAACTCATCTGAATAAACTTTTTTGCCTTCCACTTGAATAAACTGGCCATTCATAACAATTGCTGAATCAATACCGCTGTCTTTCATAATATGTTCGATTTCTACAACTGTCCGACCAGTGGCGATCATCGGTAAGACATTGTTGGCTTTCAAAGAGCTGATAGCCTTTGTTATTTCTGAGGTAATTTGTGACTTATCATTCAACAGTGTTCCATCTAAATCAAAAAAAGCAACTGCTTGTATATTTTCCATGAATTTTCAACGTCCTTTCATCTTTAATAGTATCAAAGATTGAATAAAAGACAAAGCTTTTTTGAAGAAAGGTAGAAGTTATTGGAGCTGGCTTGTTTTTAGAGTATAATATAAATGACGTTAAACTTGAAGGGAAGAGGCGAGTAACTAATGAACGTATTAATGATAGAAGATAACGAATCAGTTTCAGAAATGATGCAAATGTTTTTCTTAAATGAGGGCTGGGAAGCTACATTTAAATATGATGGAAAAGAAGGATTGGATGCTTTTTTAGAAAATCCGGAAAAATGGGATATGATCACACTAGATTTGAACTTACCAACGATGGATGGTATGGCGGTGTGTCGTGAGGTTCGCAAAGTTTCCAACACTGTTCCGATCATTATGTTGACAGCTAGAGATTCTGAAAGCGATCAAGTAATAGGATTGGAGATGGGAGCGGATGACTACGTTACAAAACCGTTTAGTCCGCTAACGCTAATTGCACGGATAAAAGCCTTGCATCGTCGTTCGGAGATCGGTGAACATGCACCGGATGGTACAAACCGTTCTGATGATCAATTTGATGTAGAGACGGACCATTTTAAAATGAACACTAAGACAAGAGAAGCGTATCTTGATAATAAACAGATTGATGGGTTAACGCCAAAAGAATTTGATTTGTTGTATACATTAGCGAAAAAACCAAGGCAAGTATTTTCACGAGAACAATTACTTGAAATGGTTTGGGATTATCAATATTTTGGAGATGAGCGTACGGTAGATGCGCATATTAAAAAATTACGTCAAAAAATTGAAAAAGTAGGACCGCAAGTCATTCAAACGGTTTGGGGCGTTGGGTATAAATTTGATGATTCTGGAGTCGCTTAGATGAAATATTTATATCAACAATTGCTAGCCTTTTGGGGTGTGATCATTCTGATTATTTTGATTGTTGGCACCTCGTTTACGCAACTGACCAAAAAAACAATGCAGGATACAAATTATGAGCAGCTGCGTGGCTATGCGCAGTCAGCTTGGAAGACAAAAGACTCAATCAATCGCTATCCTGGAATGTCTGATCAAGAGTTACTAAATATGTCGTTTACGTTGTCTGAGAGCGTGTTAAGTAAGCAAGATGTGCAGTTTGTTTTTATTGATCGAGAAATGGCGATTCAATACCCAGTCAATACAGAAAAAAAATTAGATTACTCGTTGATCGAAAGTAAGTGGGATAATTTGATGGCAGGTCAACAAGAGTATACGACTATCGATAAAGATATTTATGGAAATAAGCAAATGTCATCTTATGTGATGTTACCAGTGACTCAAACCAATATTCAGTCAAAGGAAAATACGATCATTGGTGCATTAGTGATTACTCAACCTGCTAAGAATGTGTCAGACAGTGTTGATGCAATCACAGCCAATTTATTCAAAGGTTTTATCATATCAAGTATTGTCAGCTTGATCTTGAGTTATTTCTTCGCTAGTTTCCAAGTGAAGCGGATCAATCGTATGAGAAAAGCTACCAAAGAGATAACTAGCGGTAATTTTGATATCAAACTTGTAACTCATGACAAGGATGAGTTTGATGATTTAGCAGAAGATTTTAATAAAATGGCAAGATCGCTAAAAGAATCTAGAGAAGAAATTGATCGTCAGGAAGATCGACGGCGCCAATTTATGGCAGATGCCTCTCATGAGATGAGAACACCTTTGACGACCATCAATGGATTGTTGGAAGGCCTGCAGTATAATGCAATACCAGAGACGCAAAGAGAAAATGCCATCAAGCTTATGCAAAATGAAACGTCGCGCTTAATTCGATTAGTGAATGAAAACTTAGATTATGAAAAGATCAGAACGAATCAAATTAGTATTGTAGTGAAAAAATTTGATGCAACTGAAACATTAAAGAATATCTTAACGCAATTAGAAGGAAAAGCTGCTACGGCGAATGACAAGCTTATTTTAGAAGCTGATGAAGCAATTGATGTTTATGCAGATTATGATCGCTTTGTTCAGATCATGGTTAACATTATTCAAAATGCGATACAGTTTACCCAAGATGGCGAGATTCGTGTTCATTTGCAAAAAGGCTACTTAGAAACGATTATCACAATTTCTGATACTGGTATTGGAATGACAGAAGAACAGGTTCATAATATTTGGGATCGTTACTACAAAGTAGATCCATCTAGAAAAAACACTAAATATGGTGAATCTGGCTTAGGTCTATCAATTGTTCAACAGCTGGTTCGTTTACACAAAGGAAAGATCAGTGTAGAAAGTGAAGCAGGTAAGGGGACAAGCTTTACTATTTCATTTCCTGATGTAGAAATAGAAGATGAAGACTAAATAAAAAAGATCTAGTTAAACAAAAACGTTTAACTAGATCTTTTTTAAGCTGTTTTGATAATTTTATCCATATACGGACTTTCAGCAATTTGAATATCATTGGTTAGAACTAAAATAGCTTTCTTTTTTTCTTTGGCTATTTTTTGAAGCAATGGTAATAGTTCTTGGCGTTGGGCAACAGAGAGTTTTTGAAAGATATCATCGATAATGATGATATCTTTATCAATAAGAAGTAATTGAACTAACTGCAGTTTGATTTGTTCAAAAGAGGTCAGAGTATCTTCTGATTTGACCAATACGCTTGGATTAAGAGCGACATAATCGAATAATTCATTGAGCAACTTCTTTTTATCTTTTTCTTTGATGTTGGATCCGACAAAGAGGTTATCTCTAATGGAAAGGTAAGGTAAAAAGGTATTTTCAGATAAAATAAAACCGATCGCCATTGACTGCTTCATATCGAATGTTTTATCGATAAGAAAGTAAAAATCTGCTTGAATGCTGCTTTGATCCTCTAAAAGTACAGTCATATGTTGCTGTTGAAATAGCTCATTAAAACTATCTTCGGTCCAATTTTTTGCTAAAGGAAAATTCATTTACTCACGTCCTAAATACTTTTTTTGAATTGAATGAAAGAAAATAGGTTAAAAACAGGGTGATGCTAGATCCCACAGATAATAATAGTAGACAGTTTCTTGAAAAAGCTTTAAAAATTGTGAGAATCGGTAAATTGCTAATGCTCATAGATAAAAAATGTGTATCGCTTGCTGTATTTGCTAAATGATTGGGTGTGCTTTCTATTAATACTTTTGATGAGAAAAAAGCAACGGGCTTGACGCCTAGGCTTTTTGCAAGCAATGGTCTGACTTGTATTAAAATATATTCATATGTATGCTGACAGACAATAAGAAACAGTGCCATTGTGATTATTCCGGCTAATATGGGAATAATACTTTCTAATATAGATTGTTTAATGACAAATCGATTGGAAAATCCCATAATGCGCCATTTCATCATATCTTGCTTTTTTATTTTTAACGAGATGAAAAGTAACATAGTGAACAATAGTCCCCACACAAACAAAGTAATTAGATACAATGAAGAATAAAACTGAATGGTTTTTTGATAATTGGTGTGATAGTCAGTAACGTTAAGCAGATTGCTTATCTGATTATAAAAAGATTTTTCAATATCGATAAGATTTAAAATACTGGTTAATATAAAAAGAAAAAAAGCAGAGCAGACACCAATGCCAAAGGAAATTTTTTTATGGTAAGAAACGCTAGCGAAAGCGTAACGTATGCTTTTCAAATCTGTTCACCTCACTAAACTAAGTATAAAAGAAGAATATGAATTAATTATGAATAAGATATAAAAAAGCTTGAGTAATTTACTCAAGCTTTTATGATTGTTTTGTGTTATTTTCCAGATTTCAGATAATCTTGGAAAGATTCAGTATGGTATTTATCAACTGTTGAGGTACTATTATTTTTACTGTAAACACTAGTTGATTTTGTCCCTTTGTCCTCTTCGATTTTTTCTAATTGTTTCAATTGATCTTTGTAATTATAATCATCCGGATTTACTGGAGTTAATCCACTATTTGTGTAAAAACGTAATAGGTCACCATTGGTTGTTTGGTCGGACATTTGAAGCTGTAAGTTGGCTTTGTCTTTCAATTCTTTCGCTTCTTGTTTCTCTTGTTCAGTTGGCTCTTCTAACAAACGGCCAGTTGCAGTTTCATAAATACTAGAACCTAACATCGTATATTTAGGTGAAACGTAGTTACCATTTCTAAAGGCAACCAGTTGAGCATTTTCTTTAGAGAACAAGTCTTGTCCCATTTGAATATAGTTCTTAGTATCAATACCCATTAAATGTAATAGGGTAGGTAAAGCATCAATTTGACCACCGTAAGTGTGGTTGATACCGCCGTTTGTTTGACCTGGAACATGAATCATATAAGGAACACGTTGCATTGTTGAATTATCAAAGTCATTCCAAGTCGATTTGGTTTTTCCAACTAATTCAGCCAAGTTATCATTTCTAGAAGTTGAAATACCGTAATGATCCCCGTAAAGGACTATGACAGAGTTATCATACAATCCAGAAGCTTTTAAATAATTAAAGAATTCTTCAACTGATTTATCAAGATAGTTGGCTGTAGCAAAATATCCATTGATGGTTTCATCAGATGTTTGAGCAATCGGAAATCCAGCTTCATCATTTGTAAATTGAGAATATGGATAGTGATTAGAAACAGCAATGAACTTAGAGTAAAACGGTTGTTGTAAATGTTCCAAGTATTGTGCAGACTGTTGGAAAAATGGTTTGTCATGCAAGCCATATTGGAATGAGTTATCTTCATTGACATCATAGTAATTTGCATCAAAGAAGTAATTATAGCCTAAATGTTTGTATGTTTCATTACGATTCCAGAAGTTTCCAGCATTACCATGGAAGACAGCACTTGTATAGCCCGCTTCTTGACCTAGAATAGCAGGGGCCGCTTCAAAGGTATTTTTTCCACCTACTTGAGTAAATAGAGAACCTTGATCTAAACCAAATAATGAATTTTCAAACATAGTTTCAGCGTCACTTGTTTTGCCTTGTCCCACTTGATGGAAGAAGTTATCAAAACTATAGGTACTGTTACTGTGATAGAGACTGTTGATAAAAGGTGTAACAACATGTTCAGCACCCTTTTCGTCTTTTAATTTATAATCAATCAAAAATTGTTGGAAACTTTCTAAGTGGATATAAATAACATTTTTGCCTTTAGCCATACCAAATGTATCAGAATTTGGTGCAGCATAATGACCTTTGACATAATCAGAAACAGCATCCATGTCGTTCTCGCTAGCTTCTGCTCGCACTTGGTTTGTTTGATAAGTTGTTACGCCATCATAAACCGTGAAGGCATTCAATCCTAAAAATTTAACAATGTAGTCACGAGAAAATTGACGTCCTAATAATTGTGGGCGTGCAGTTTCAGCTAACGTTAAATTTGCTACAAAGAATAAAGCCGACAACATACTGATCGAAACAGCTACCCGAGCTCTAACTGGACGTTCATCTGTCTTGATTTTTTTAGTAAGCAACAAAATGCCAACAATAATAAAATCAAGCCAATAAAGCACATCGTAAGGTCTGAATAAACGGAGAGCACTTTCGCCAAGACCGCTGGCAACCTTACCAGCACCAAGCATGGTATTAACTGTAATGAAGTCAGTAAATTCTCTATAATACACCACGTTTGAGAATAACAATAAAGACATCAAGAAATAAATGATCATCATAGTAATATATGAAGCTTTTTTTCTTCTCACATATAATGCAATAGCTAATAAGAAAAAGGTAGAAGCTATTGGATTAATGAAAAGAATGAAGTACTCAAAGGCATTCTCGATTCTTAAGTGAAAATCAACTGTATAAGCAAAAATGTTTTTCAGCCAGATTAACAAAGCAACAAACCCAAACAGTCCCAACCGGGTATTTAAAAATTTAGGCATATGCATTTTTTTGATAATATTCAAAGTAAACGTATCCTTTCCAAAGTCAAATCTAAAAGAAAGCCGTGAAAAATTTCAAAGGCTTTCAATATACTGTTCTAATTCTACTCTCTCTCTAATTTTATGTCAATTTAAATCAGGTTTTTGAGGTGGAAAAGTTAATAAAATTTTACTTTTCTTAATATGTTGAACGAAAGTAAAGTCGATATAGTTAACGACAGAAACGTTATTATTTGATATACTAGCGGATGATAAGGACACGAGCAAACCCAGCTTGTCTATTAAAAAATTCAAATTTGTCTAAAGGATGTAATGAAAAATGAATATAATAGTAACAAAAAAATCTGAAAAAAAATTTAAAGGCGGATATCCTCTTATTCAAAAGGAAGATTTATTCGATGTGCCACAGTCATTTTCACAGGAATGGGTCAAATTTGTCGACAGTAAAGGTCAATTTATCGCAACTGGCTATCTTGGTGAGCAGAACAAGGGGATTGGGTGGCTAGTTAATTGGCAAGGAAGTGTGGATTCACTTTTTTTAGAAGGATTATTTATAAACGCTAAAGGTCATCGAATGGTATTTGAGCAAGATGACTCGACATCCGCTTATCGCTTGTTTAACGGAGAAGGAGATGGACTCGGTGGTTTAATCATTGACCGTTATGATGATTTTGCAGTGTTTTCTTGGTATAACGAAACGCTATATTGCATGAAAGAAGAAATCATCCAGGCCTTTAGAGTAAGTTTTCCAGAAATTAAAGGAGCTTATGAAAAAATCCGTTTTGCTACTAAGTCATTGCCAGAGTCTCAAAAATTATTTGGCTTAGATGCACCTGTTCCGTTGTTGGTTTATGAAAATGGTGTTGCCTACGCAACATATTTAAATGATGGTTTAATGACAGGTATTTTTCTAGATCAAAAAGAAGTGCGAGGGCGCTTAGTAGAAGGTGTTGCGGCAGGTAAAACTGTGTTAAACATGTTTAGTTATACAGGCGCTTTTTCGGTTGCTAGTGCAATGGGTGGTTCGAGTACAACAACAAGTGTGGATTTAGCTAAGCGTAGTTTACCAAAGACGAAAGAGCAGTTTGACATGAATCACTTAGCAGTAGAGGATCAGAAAATTATTGTCATGGATGTTTTTGAGTATTTTAAATATGCTGTTCGTAAGCAGTTAAGCTATGATGTGATCATTTTAGATCCGCCAAGTTTTGCTCGAAATAAGAAAAAAGTATTTTCAGTGGCTAAAAATTATGGGGACTTAGTCAAGGACTCTGTGACTATTTTAAAAGATCGAGGGTTGCTGATTGCTTCGACAAATGCTGCAAATATTTCTTTGGAAAAATACAAAAAAATGATTGTCGACGCATTGGAAGAAAAACAAGTTCGTTATCAATTCAAGGAAACATATCAATTACCAAGTGACTTTAAAACGAATAAACATTTCGAAGAAGGCAATTATTTGAAAGTCTTTTTCATAGAAATAAAGAAATAGAAAGAAGATGGGGCAGAAGTGTTTAACCTTATTTCCGAAGGGGTTGCTTCTGCTTCCACCGTTCATCCGGAATCCATGTGATTGAGATATGACTCGAAGAGTTATCTCCCAATCACTTTTTTCTATTGATAAAACAAGCTTTGTGCAAATGGAACAATAAATTCTTTAAAGCGTAAAGCAGCCGGTGAAAGAAAATGATCTTTTTTGGTAGCTAGATAAATATAGCGCGGATAAAAATTGTCCTCAAGAGTCAAAGTTTTAACAGCATAGGCGGAAATTGATGGGATTTTAGGCATCAGTGCAATTCCATAACCATAGGCTACAAATCCAAGCATAGTGTGATCTTCTTCTACTTCACAAACGATAGCTGGTGTGATGGAAGCGGCAGTCAACATTTTATCAAGATAAGGCCGCAAGCCACTTCGTTCATTAAAATAAACAAAAGGGTACTCACTTATTTGTTTCAACGAAATACTGTCATATGCAGCTAAAGGATGGTTTAACGGTACAACCAAAACAATTTCTTGTTCCGTTAAGATCTCGTAATTAAGTTGTTCATCTTCTTTTAGCTTGGACGTAATCGCAATATCTACATCTTCTTTTATGAGTAAGTCCGTCATATCTGATGAATTGCCTTGAAATAAATTAAAGCGGATTTGTTCATTACCAGGATAGGTTGAAAATTCTTTCATTAGCATTGGAGCTAAAAAAGAACCTGCAGTATAAATAAAACCAAAATCAATCAACCCTTTTTCTGGACTAACTAATTCTTTCAAGGCACGTTCACCTTTGGCTAATTCTTCTAAAGCCGTTGAAACATATGTATAGAAAAATTTTCCGTATTTTGTTAATTGAATATTTCTTCCTTTTTTTTCAAATAGCTTTGCATCCAATTCCTTTTCTAATTCTGACATAGAGTGGCTTAAATTGGGCTGTGTGGTATTTAATAATTTGGCTGCATGTGTCATGTGTTGAGTATCCGCCAGCATTCTAAAAAATTCTAGTTGTCGCAAATTCATAAGTAATACTCCTTATCAGTCGTTCATCTATAAGTACAGTTTATCAATAAATGTAGAATTATGCATTAAATAAAGAGAAAATGAGCTAAGTTATATATATATGAATATTATTTATGAAAAATATAAAAAACATTCATTGGAATTTATTGGTTTGATGAATTAGAATAAATTCATAGCAATTGTGAAAAAAGTAACAAGATGAAGTAACATTTTGGTGAGCGAATCTGCTAGAAAAATGGCATGTGACAAAAAGCACCTCAGTCATAAGTTTCTATTTTCCTAGGGATTAACCGATGTGTTCCGCTTTTAAAAATAGGAGGTTATCATGAATAATTATCAAGCAATCTTTGAACCTTTAACTGTAAAACGTATGACCTTAAAAAATCGTGTTGTTATGCCACCAATGGGAACGAATTTCGCCAATATGGATGGCACGTTCAGTATGCAACATGTGTCGTATTATGAACAACGTGCTAAAGGTGGAACAGGTTTAATTACATTAGAAAATGTCTGTATTGATTATCCGATGGGGACAAATGGTGCCCGCCAATTAAGAATGGATAATGATCAATATATCTCAGGGCTATGGCATTTTAATGAAAAAATGCATGCCTACGGTGCCTGTACTTCGGTTCAAATCAACCATGCGGGAGCTTCAGCTTATGGACTACGTTTAGAAGGAGAGCAACCTGTTTCAGCATCGAATATTCCTTCTAAGAAGGGCAATCCGATTCCCCGTCCATTGACTGAAGAAGAAATTTATGGAATTGTTGATCGCTATGCAGATGGTGCTTTAAGAGCGCAACGTGCTGGCTTTGATTGTGTAGAAATTCACGCAGGACATTCTTATCTTTTAAGTCAATTTTTATCTCCTTTATACAATAAGCGTACAGATAAATTTGGCGGAAGTCCAGAAAATCGTGCTCGTTTGACTAAACTAGTGGTTGAAGCTGTTAGGAAAGCTGTTGGTCCATTTTTCCCGATCTCGCTGCGCTTCAGTGCTGACGAATTGTTAGAAGGCGGTAATACTTTAGAAGATACAATTGAGATTTTACAGTATTTTGCAGATGAAGTAGATATTCTAAATGTTTCTGCTGCATTGAATGATAGTTTACAGTATCAAATCGACAAAATGAATTTAGCGGATGGCTGGCGTGCGTATATGTCAAAAGCTGTCAAAGAGCGTTTCCCTGATAAAGTGACAGTAACTTCTGGTAATATTCGTAGTCCCAAACGTGCAACTGAAATACTAGAATCTGGGGATGCAGATCTACTAGCAATGGGCCGAGGCTTGATTGCCGAACCTAATTGGGTCAACAAAGTGGCTAACGGACAAGAAGATTTACTAAGAAAATGTATTTCCTGCAACATTGGCTGCGCTGATCATCGAATTGCTAAAGCTCGTCCAATGCGTTGTACGGTTAATCCAGATCTACATTATGAAGATGACTACAAAATGAAACCCGTTTTACATCCAACTAAGATGGTTGTAATTGGTGGCGGTACTACAGGACTTGAAGCCGCTGCAACAGCAGCTGAAGTGGGTGTGAATGTTGAGCTATTTGAACAAAAAGATTATCTAGGCGGCTTAGGGCATGAAATTGCTCGCTTCCCAGATAAGAAAAGAATCGATGATTTTATTACTTATGAAATCAACCGTTGTAAAGAATTAGATAACTTAGCAATCCATCTAAATCAAGCAGCAACATTGTCGGATATTGAAGCAATCGGTCCAGACATTATTGTGAACGCTACTGGGGCTAAACCTTTATTACCACCAATCAATGGTCTAAAAGAACAATTAGACAATCCAAACAGAAAAATCTTTTCTATTTTTGATATTTTGGATGATATGTCAAAATTCCAAGAATTTGAAGGCAAAGAAATCATTGTGATCGGTGGCGGTGCTGTAGGTTTGGACGTTGTAGAATATTACGCTGAACGTGGTGCTAAAAAAGTTAGCATCGTAGAAATGCAAGGTGAAATTGGGAAAGATTTAGATTTGATCACTAAACTTGCCATGATGGAGATCGTAGAAAAATTTGGCGTAGAAGTTCATGTTGAAACAAAATTAGCAGAAGTTAGAGCAAGCAGCTTCTTAGTTGAAAAAGATGGCGAAATGATCGAATTGCCATTTGACTTAGGTTTTGTCTGTTTGGGCATGCGTGCTGAGGCACCGATGATTCGTGAATTGGATCAGTATGCTAGAAATAACGGTGCTGTACTTTTAAATATGGGAGACAGCAAAGTTGCTAGACGAATCATGGAAGGTACCAGAGAAGCTCGGGACATTTTAAAAACAATTGAAGTGTTAGAAAATACTCGAACGCAAAAAATGTTATTTGAACAAGCAAAAAATCTACAAAAAGCAACACAAACTATATAAAGCGAGGGAATTTAAAATGACAGAAAGAATTGACGGACACACATTATTAATTAGTTTGATTGCAACACCGATTCGCCATAGTTTATCTCCAACCATGCATAATGAGGCTTTTGCTAAATTAGGTTTAGATTATGCATATATGGCCTTTGAAGTGGGAAACGATGAATTGAGCGATGCAGTTCAAGGGATTCGTGCCTTAGGGATTCGCGGTTCTAATGTTTCTATGCCAAATAAACAAGCAATTATTCCTTATTTAGACGAGCTTTCACCAGCTGCAAAATTAGTTGGTGCGGTTAATACTGTGACAAATAAAGATGGAAAAGGACACTTAGTAGGGCATGTAACAGATGGAACTGGGGCAATGCGTGCGCTAAAAGAAGAAGGCGTAGAGGTCAAAGATCAAATCGTTACAATGACTGGTGCCGGTGGTGCAGGAACTGCAATTGCCATCCAAGCAGCATTGGATGGTGCTAAGGAATTACGGATTTTTAATATCAACGATCAACATTATAAAAATGCTGAAGCAACAGTAAAAAAAATCAACGATAATACTGAATGTACAGCAACACTAACTGATTTATCTAATCAAGTAGCATTTAAACAGTCAATTAGTGAAAGTAGTATCTATATTGACGCAACGGGCGTAGGAATGAAACCTCTACAAGAAGAAAGTCTAATCAATGATCCAGAAGTGATCCGTCCAGATTTAGTTGTCTTTGATGTTGTCTACATTCCAAAAGAAACAAAATTATTAAAATTTGCTCGTGAACATGGGGCGAAGAAAACAATCAACGGACTTGGTATGATGCTTTATCAAGGAGCAGAAGCATTCAAACAATTTACTGGGGAAGATATGCCGGTTGACTATATTAAAGAACTACTATTTAAGGACTAACAGTTAGGAGAAAATGATGAAAAATAAATACACACCGACCGCCATAGGTCTATATATTAACTACATTGTCCATGGGATGGGCGTTATTATTATTTCACAAAATCAAAACTCTTTGATGACACAATGGGATACAGATTTGATGGGGATCGCCAAAGTTATTTCGATGTTAGGGATCGGACGTTTGATCGCAATCATGATTTCAGGGCGTTTATCTGATAAGTTTGGACGGAAGCCATTTATTTATTTAGGAATGGTGACATATGCAGCTTATTTCTTTGGCATACTGTATAGTCCAAGTGTTGAGTTAGCGATGTTTTTTGCAGTAATTGCCGGAATTTCTAATTCATTCCTAGATTCTGGAACGTATCCTGCCTTGATGGAATCATTTCCAAAAACAGCAGGAACTGCAACGGTTTTATTAAAAGCTTTTATTCAAGGTGGTCAATTCGCTTTGCCATTGCTGATTAAATTCCTAGCTTCTAATCACTTATGGTTTGGTTGGTCATTTATGATCGCTGCAATTTTACTTGGTGTCAATGCGATTTACTTATGGAAACAACCATTTCCAGATGCAGATGCAAAACTAGCTGAAGAAACGGAAGAAGCAGTTGAGCAAGCACCAACTGTTAAATTTAAATCAAAACCTAAGATGGCGATCGAAGGTGTTGCTTTTGTTATCTATGGTTTTATCGCACAAGCGACTTTTTATTTGATCAGTCAATTTATTGGAACATACGGTGAACAAGTTGCTGGTATGGCTCAAACAGATGCAGGTGTCTTAGTTTCTTATTATTCTATTGGTTCATTATTATGTGTAGCATTCACAGCAATTATGGCTTCTAAAGTTCGTTCAGTGTATCTAGTTGTTATTTATACATTCGTTTCATTTTTGACGATCGCTATTATGTGGTTATTCCCAACACCGCTTGTTTGTATGATTGGAGCGGCCTTAGTTGGTTTCTTTGCAGCGGGTGGCGTGTTACAATTGGGATTAACAGTTATGGGCGAAATGTTCCCAGCAGGTAAAGGGACAATTACAGGGATTTATTATACATTTGGGAGTATCGCTTCATTTGTGATTCCAGTGGCAGCGGCTCAAATCGCCAAAACCAATGTACGAGGTATCATGTTATTTGATACGATCATTGCAGGAATCGGTTTTGTTTTAGCGGTCATCATTTTTATTCGCTATCGCCAAACGATCGATACATCTAAATAAAAAGGAGAAAAAAATGAATACAGTCACAGTTAAAAACGTGACTCTCGGCAGTGGGAGTCCTAAAATTATTGTTCCTCTAGTAGGTAAAGATGAAGCAGAATTAATAGCAGAAGCTAAACATTTATTAACGATCGATTGTGATCTAGTGGAATGGCGTGTTGATTTTTTTGATCAAGTAGCTGATTTTCACGCAGCTGCTGAAATGTCAAAAAAGATTGCAGAAATCTTAAACGATAAACCAGTTCTGTTCACGTTTCGTACGAAACAAGAAGGCGGCGAAATTGCGTTTTCAGATGAACAATACTTTGGTTTGTACAAAGCAGTCATCGAAAATGGTACAATCGATTTATTGGATGTTGAATTGTTTATGGATGATGCTCTTGTTCAACAAACCATTCAAGCAGCACATGAAAATGAAATCAAAATTGTGATGTGTAACCATGATTTTGATAAAACACCCAACAAAGAAGAAATTGTTTCAAGATTATGCCGTATGCAGGAAAAAAATGCTGATATCTGTAAAATTGCTGTAATGCCGCAAAATTCAGATGATGTGTTAACACTTTTGGAAGCTACGAATGAAATGAAGACGGTACATGCGGATCGACCAATCGTTACAATGTCAATGGGACAACTAGGAATGGTTAGCCGGATGTGCGGAGAAGTGTTTGGTTCAGCCATGACTTTTGGTGCCGCTAAAAAGGCATCAGCTCCAGGCCAAGTTCCAGTAGGCGAGCTACGCGAAGTTCTTAACACTTTAGCATTGTAATCAATAGACTAGTTTGAAACGAGACAACTCATTTCGAACTAGTCTATTTTTCTTGCATCCGTTGATTTCTTTGATAAACTTAATCATGAGGTGAATAAAAATGGCGAAAAAAAAGAAAATACAAAAAACAAACGCAATGCGAATTGTTGAACAACATAAAATCATATATAAAGAATATGAATTTGAATGGAGTGAAGACCACTTAAGTGCAGGTAGTGTTGCTGAAAAATTAGGGATCGAAGATGGGAAAACCTTTAAGACTTTGGTGACTGTTGGAAATAAGACTGGTCCCGTTGTTGCAGTTATTCCAGGTAATAAAGAATTAGACCTAAAGAAATTAGCAATTGCAAGTGGTAATAAAAAAGTTGATATGCTTCATTTGAAAGATTTAGAAGAAACGACTGGCTATATTAGAGGCGGCTGTTCCCCAATCGGAATGAAAAAACTGTTTCCAACATATATTGGAGAAGAAGCGAATATCTTTGATACAATCATTATTTCCGCAGGTAAAAGAGGGATGCAGATTGAGTTATCCCCCTTGTCGATTCTTCAAGTAACGAATGGGAGCATAGTAGACTTAACAATGTAAAGCAGAAATTATCGTTCTGGTCTCAATCGCTACTGATATTTATGTAATGCCTGTCTAGCCAAAGTATCTGCACCTTTATTCTGACTTTCAGGAACCCATTTTACCAATAATAGTTGAAAACTACTTTCTAATTGCTGAAAGGTATAGAGGTAAGGTTGGAATATAGGGTTTTTGGCATGCCTTTTTTCAATTGTTTGAACAACGATTTTACTATCAGAATGGATTAAGACAGTTTGCTCATTTAAGTCTTTTTCAATAACCAATTGTAGAGCTTTAATAAACACTTTAAACTCAGCTTCATGATTGGAACACTCCCCAAGTTGTACGTGGATTTGTTCGTGAAGTCTATCACCTACAAGAACGATACCGCCAGCACTTGGCCCAGGATTTCCTTTTGTTGCAGCATCGACATATATTCGTAACATAAAAATCTCCTTATTTTCTTTTCGTTAAAAGTTGAAGTGTGGTACTATTATAACATATTGAATTTTTATTAAGGGGTCGCTACATGAAGAAAAGAGTCTATCATTGGCAACCAGAATTATCAACAGCGATAATTTATTGGTCCTGTACATTTGGCATTTTATTTTTAAGTTTGATATTGACATTGGAACATACTCGTCCTTATTTGATTAGTAATATCGTATTAGGCATTTTCTTTTTCTTTGTATTACTGGGACATAATCGTTATTTTATTATTGATGACGAGCATTTGATCGTACACGCGTTACTGCCGATACGACGTAAAAAAATAACATTATCAACAATCGAAATGATTCGAGTCGGACCTAAATGTATTGAAATGACATCAACAGGGTTTAAAGAAAACACACAAATGTTTATTATGACGAAGAAAAATAAAACAGCATTTATAGCCTCACATAATAATCATCGAATCAAAGAAAAACTTAACTGGAAAAGTCCAGTAGAGTTTCGACAGTTCAATCAAAAAACTGCATAAAAAATAGAGTGGAAAAATCCACTCTATAAAAAGTCTAACTTTTTGGGGTCGCTACATTTTCAAGTTATACCTCAGGCTCTTTTTATCCGAATAAACGGTGGAAGCAGAAGCAATCCCTTCGGAAATAAGCTGAAATTCACAAAAATTTGAAGAGCAATTTTCGTAAATTCCTTCTTATTTCTCGGGATTAGACGCTTCTGTCCCAACCTCTTCCTACGATTAGTCAAGTAGAAAATAAGGAAATAAGGAAAAATCGTTTAAACGTTTGTAAACGAAGGAAGTATTTTAGACTAAACTCCGTAATAAATAACCCTGACGAGTCTGTATTTTTTTCAATCAGGGTGTTATACTCTATTTTATAAGGCTTTGCCTTATTGGTCCTTAGAGGCCGTGTACGCATAGTCGTACTTTGTCTCGTTCTTAATCATGGAATAGAGACACTTCAGTAGTTTGTTCATACAGGCTACGGTCGCAACCTTATCCTTTTTGGGTAGAGGTTGCGTTTTTAATTTGTAATAGTAATCTACAATATGATTCGAAGCGGCAGCTTGTTGGCGGATCATATTTTTTACAGTGAAATAAAGAATTTTCCGAGCTTTCGGGTTTCCACGTTTATTGATATGGTCTTGGGCAAGGTATTTCCCTGATTGATACCTACGGGTATCTATCCCAACAAAAGCATTGACTTTCTTATGGGCTTCAAATCGGCGAATATCTCCAATTTCACCAATAAGTAAAGCGGCAGATACTTCACCGATGCCTGGAACACTTTGATAAAGTTCGAACTCAGATAATGGTTTGGTTTGTTCAATAAGCTGCTTAGACAATGTTTCCTTTGATTGGATAAGCTCTTTTAACTGATGGGCATAATACTGAACCTTCTGCACTTGAATACTCGTTTTTGTGGTCGTTGGATAGGAATTAGAAGCCAATGAAAGGAGCTGTTGCGCTTTTTCTAACACTTTTTTATCAGAGAGTCGTTTGTCTGTGCTCTTTTTCAAGATATTTTTCACCTGCGTTTGACTCAATCCAGCTAAGTATTCTGGATGAGGAAACAGTTCAATAAGATTTAGAGATAGTTTTGATAAGCGGCTCGAAAAAAGGATTTCTAGTTCTGGAAAAGTAAGCTGAAGAGCTGTGTGTAAGTACATTCTTAGTCGCTTGATTTCTGTTTCTACCTCTTGATAAAAGCGAGCTAAATCATGGGATTCTTCATAAATAACTGGTTGGTGTTGTTTGATCTTCCGTTCATATTGACCGTGAGTTTGTGCAAGACGATGAGCGTCTTGCTTATCTGTTTTAAGAACACGCAACCCACTATCAAGCTGTTTTTTTGCCTCTAAGGGATTCAATAGACAATAGGGTAAGTGATTATTTTGACAAAAAGTTTCAATTACTCTTGAGTAAACGCCTGTTGATTCAAAGACGATACTGGGTGTTTCGGGTAACTGTTGAATTTCTTGAAGCAAGTAGTCAAAACCAGATCTGGTATGAGTAATCTCTCCTTGGGAGAGACAAAGCTCCTCTTTATAAAGCACTTTATAACTTTTGCCCATAGAAACATCCAATGCAAGTACATAAGCCATGTTTTCATCTTCTTTCTTTTTTTGAAAGGTTCTTCACTGTTTCATTTCGTTCCTAATTTCCTTTACACGAGCTCGAAGCCCAACATACTTAAACCAGAGTTTAAAATGACAGTGAAGGAGACCGTTTTTTTGTAGGGACTCGAAGTCCAAGAGGTTATGGTCGATCTTCCTTTCACTCCTTACTATAAACCTAAAAATAGGCAAATAGAGGGTAAACTCATCCGTCGATAAGTTTACCCTCTAATCTTGTATGTTTTCTATATTTTTTTCACATGAGCGGCTTGTAAACCACGTGTACCTTCCATTACTTCAAATTCTACGGCTTGATTTTCTTCTAATGACTTAAAGCCATCTTCTTCGATTGCTGTGAAATGAACAAAGATCTCCTCGTCTTCATTGTAACCAATAAAGCCGTAACCTTTTCTATTATCGAACCACTTGACGAACCCTTTTTCCATTCAAATCACGCTCCTTTATTTTCTAAAGTCTAGCATCATTATAAAGTGAAAAAAGGAGCTCGTCAATCTTTTGTAAAAAAGCTATTATTCTGATGGAAATGAGTAGTACTTAACGGTATAATAAGAAATAGCTGAACGAATTCGAATTATATATAATTATAGTTCGGGAAAAGAGGGTGTTTTATGAAGACAGATATAGAAATTTCTCAAGCGATTGACTTATTACCTATCAAAAAGGTAGCGCAAAGCATTGATTTAACAAACAATGATCTAGAATTATTTGGAAAATACAAAGCCAAAATCGATTTTTCGACGATCCAGCGCTTGTCAAAAAATCAAGAAGGAAAACTGATTTTAGTCACATCTATCAATCCCACACCAGCAGGCGAAGGAAAATCAACTGTCACAATCGGGTTAGGTGATGCGCTGAATTTGATCGGTAAGAAGACTGTGATTGCATTACGGGAGCCTTCATTAGGACCTGTTATGGGCATCAAAGGCGGAGCGACAGGTGGAGGATACGCTCAATTATTACCAATGGAAGAGATTAACTTGCATTTTACAGGGGATATGCATGCCATTACAACTGCCAACAATGCACTTTCAGCACTGTTGGATAACCACATTCAACAAGGAAATGAACTGGGCATTGATGTGAGAAGAATTATTTGGAAAAGGGTTGTAGATTTAAATGATCGCGCGTTGCGTCATGTCAATGTAGGCTTAGGCGGTCCAACTCAAGGGATGCCACGTGAAGATGGCTTTGATATTACCGTTGCTAGTGAGATTATGGCGATATTATGCTTAGCAGCAGATTTAGAAGATTTGAAGTTTAGACTGGGAAATATCGTTATCGGCTATACGTTTGATCGTGAACCTGTGTCTGTTAGCGACTTAGGCGTTCAAGGAGCGTTGACCTTGCTATTGAAAGAGGCGATCAAACCTAACCTAGTCCAAACTATATATGGCACGGCAGCATTTATTCATGGCGGACCATTTGCAAATATTGCTCATGGCTGCAATAGTATAATAGCAACGAAAACGGCATTGAAACTTGGGGATTATGTTGTGACTGAAGCTGGTTTTGGTGCTGATTTAGGTGGAGAGAAATTCTTAGATATTAAAGTACCTAACTTAAAAAAAGCACCAGATGCAGTTGTAATCGTCGCGACGATTCGTGCGCTAAAAATGCATGGTGGGGTGGATAAAAAAGAGTTAAATACAGAAGATGTTTCGGCTATGGCCAAAGGGTTTTCAAATTTACAAAAGCATATTGAGAACATAAAAAGTTACGGATTGCCAGTCGTAGTTGCTATAAACGAGTTTATCAATGATAGTGAAAACGAAATTGTTGCCTTACGTGAATTATGCCAATCAATAGACGTGCCAGTTGAATTGACGAGTGTTTGGGAAAAAGGTGCGCAAGGTGGCGTAGCATTAGCAAAACGTGTTACTCAAGTGATAGAAGAGCAGACTGCTGATTTTAAAACGATTTATCAAAATGGTATGAATTTAGAAGATAAAATTAAAACGATCGTGACGAAAATATATGGCGGAAATCATGTAGTATTCTCCAAAAAAGCACGAAATCAACTTGCCACTTTTGAAAAATATGGCTGGGATCGCCTACCTGTGTGTATGGCGAAAACCCAATACTCTCTATCGGATGATCCGCAAAAACTAGGACGCCCAGTAGGATTTACGATCACGATTCGTGAGTTGGTACCTAAAATTGGTGCAGGTTTTATCGTAGCGCTGACAGGAGATGTCATGACGATGCCAGGTTTGCCCAAGAAACCTGCTGCACTGAATATGGATGTTGATAAAGATGGTAACGCAATCGGGTTATTTTAATCTATAATAAAAAACAAACGGCTATTTTTAATCGCTGTTTGTTTTTTTATGTCACTTATTTTTATTCCAGTCAACTTCTTTCTTCCAGTCTGGTAGTTTTTGTTATATACTTTAAACTAAAGCTCGAGGAGGGATCAGCATGAATATTCGTTGTACTAGAAATACCGGATTTTATGGAATGGGTAGTCCGATCGAGGTCAGAAAAAATGAGGAAAAATGGTTTTATTTGAACCAAAATGAAACGAAACAAGTCGAAATAAAGGAATCAAAGTGTACAATACAAGTGAAGTTTTTCTTCTTAAAGAGTGCACCTTTTGTGGTGAACGATCAGGGACACACGCTTGATTTAGAAATAACAATGAATCCAACATTGATCTTAGTTTATGTTATACTCTTTGTTGGAATGTTTTTAATTCCTGTATTGCATTTGAATATTGTTGGAATTATGTTGTTACTCGTTATTTATTTTATTTTTGTGTTTTCTATGTTAAACAAAGCGTATGTCATTAAGGAGAAAATGTGATGGGTGAAAGAGCGGAAGAATTTTTAAGCAGTTTCAATCGTATTGAGAAATGGTTTCGTGAACAATTAAATAACCCAACGAATATGGGTTTTAGTGAAATGGTTCGCCGACTATCTAGAAAAAAAGACAGCCAAATCTCGCTTTTTCAAGATGACCTACTGCAAATGGCTCAATTAAGAAATGCGATTGTTCATGAACGGATTTCAACCGATTTTGTGATAGCAGAACCCAACGCGTGGGCAGTCACCCGAATGTTGGAAATCGAACAAGCATTGATCAGTCCAGAAAAAGTTCTCCCGCGTTTTGCGAAGAAAGTGACAGGATTTGATATAAATATTTCAATCAAAGAAATCTTATCGATTGTTGCTCGTAAGCAGTATTCACAATTTCCAATTTATGATGATGGCATTTTTAAAGGCTTGATTACTGTTCGCGGCTTAGGAATTTGGTTAGCGGTCGAAAGTTCAAAAGGAGACATTCAATTAGAAGGAAGAAAAGCTTCTGAACTTTTGTTGAGTAATTATAAGCAGAGTAACTATCAATTTGTCAGTAAAGAGACGACTGTGTTTCAAGTTGAAGAGATGTTTGTGACCCAAGTCAGACTAGAGGCAATCCTGATCACAAAAGATGGGAATCCAAATGGCAGTTTACTGGGCATTATCCGTCCAAGAGATTTATATAATAATTTAGAGAAGGAATGAAAGCCGTTGCTAGCAGTTTATCTAATTATCAGTGCAGTTCTGGTCGGTTTAGATCAGTGGGTCAAATATTTAACGGTGACCAATATTCAATTAGGAGAAACAAAGGAGTTTATACCTGGATTTATGTCATTTACGAATCTTCGTAACACTGGGGCCGCTTGGAGTCTTTTAGAAGGAAAAATGTGGTTCTTTTATATCGTCACAGTGATCGTAGTTGCTGTAGTGTTGTATATTTTAGTTAAAAATATCAATGGAAGTAAGTGGTTTACAGTTGGTTTGAGCTTAGTCTTAGCTGGAGCAGTCGGAAATTTTATCGATCGTATTCGTCTAGGTTATGTTGTTGATATGTTCCAAACAGAATTTATTAGCTTTCCTATATTCAACGTCGCGGACTCTGTGCTAGTTATTGGTGTGATATGTATCTTTATTTATTTAATTTTAGACGAAAAAGCAGCGAAGGATGGAAAAAATGGAGCAAATTAATGTAAAAATAAAACAAGAAAAGGGCCGGATTGATAAAGTTTTAAGCGATTTATTGAAAAATCATTCCCGTTCACAAATTCAACAATGGTTAAAAGATCAAAATATTACAGTCAACGGTGAAATTACCCGCCCAAATTATAAAGTCAAAGAAAATGATGAAATAAGTATCAATGTACCTGAACCAGAAGAACTTGATGTTCTGGCAGAAGATATTCCAATTGAAATCGTGTATGAAGATGACGATGTTTTAGTTGTCAATAAACCTCAAGGTATGGTAGTTCATCCATCTGCAGGACATCAGCATGGAACGCTAGTTAATGCGCTGTTATATCATATAAAGGACTTATCCTCGATTAATGGCATCATTCGTCCAGGCATTGTGCATCGTATTGATAAAGACACATCAGGCTTATTGATGGTCGCTAAAAATGATAAAGCACATATTGCTTTAGCTGAACAATTGAAAGATAAAACCTCACTTAGAAAGTATGTTGCTTTAGTCCATGGCGAAATCTCTCATGATAAAGGTGAAATCAATGCACCGATCGGTCGTTCAAAAAATGATCGGAAAATGCAAGCTGTAATCGAAGGTGGCAAGCCAGCAGTGACTCACTTTGAAGTGTTAGAACGATTTGAAGGTTATACGCTTGTTCAGCTGCAGTTAGAAACAGGACGTACTCACCAAATTCGTGTTCACATGAAATATATTGGATTTCCAGTTGCAGGCGATCCACTGTATGGACCAAGAAAAACATTAAAAGGCAATGGTCAATTTTTACATGCTGAAGTACTGGGCTTTAAACATCCTACAACTGGCCAAATGATGGTTTTTGAAGCCCCTTTACCAGATCTTTTTGAAAAAACTTTAGAGCAATTAAGAAATAATGATTGATTTATTCTATCAGAAAAGGTACACTGTTTTAGAAAGAAAATTAAATAAGCAATCCTTTAAGAGTAGTCCTGTGAGGCTAAGAAGGAAACATGCAGAATACTATCTAGGTGCGCTTAGAAAAAATCTGTGTGAACTGAATGGTATCTTTGTATAGATAAATTCAATCCTCCTATCCGAACACGGGTAGGAGGATTTTTGTTTTTCATCATTGTGACTGGCTAAGAAGCTGACCGAGCAGATAATGAAAAATACTTGGCCAACGAAGTGAGAGAAGCAATCTTACTAGTGGCCCCAAAAAAGGCTCAACTACTTATAATTAGGAAAAACAGGTATACATGAAAAAGAACAAATGTAACGCCTTGAAACTGAAAAAGGTTGTTCATAAGGCTTTAGCAAAAATTACATTTTCAGGAGGAGATAAAAATGCAAAGAAAAGAAGTCGTTGATGCAGTCACAATGAAACGCGCATTAACAAGAATTACGTATGAAATCATTGAAAGAAATAAAGGAATCCAAGATATCGTTTTGGTAGGGATCAAAACCCGTGGAATCTACATCGCTCAGCGAATCGCTGAACGTTTAAAACAACTGGAAAATATTGAAGTCCCAGTAGGTGAGTTGGATATTACGTTGTACCGCGACGATATGGACGGACAATCAATGAAAGAACGTTCATTAGAAGAACCAGAACTACACTCGTCTGATATCCCCGTTTCATTAGAAGGCAAAGAAGTGATTTTGATCGATGACGTTCTTTTTACAGGACGAACGATCCGAGCAGCAATGGATGCCGTAATGGATCTTGGTCGACCTAGAAAAATTTCATTAGCAGTCTTGGTGGATAGAGGACATAGAGAACTTCCGATTAGAGCGGATTATGTTGGGAAAAATATTCCGACTTCAATGGCAGAAGAAATCATTGTTGAAGTGGAAGAAAAAGATGGCGCAGATCGGATTTTGATCGCAAGTACAGAAGAGTAGTCAAATACAATAGCAAAGATAGGGTAGGTTGAGATGACAGAAAAAGAATTTCGCAATGAAGAAGCAGTGCTAGATATTCACGATAGACCAAAGACAGCACATTGGATCGGTTTAAGTTTACAGCATTTATTTACAATGTTCGGTGCCACAGTTTTAGTGCCAATTTTAGTAGGAATCGATCCAGGAATTGCCTTAGTCAGTTCGGGGCTTGGAACGATCGTCTACTTATTCGTAACGAAAGGAAAAATTCCAGCTTATCTTGGAAGTAGCTTCGCATTTATCGCAGCGATGCAGATGTTGATGAAAAGTGATGGCTATCCGGCAATCGCTCAAGGTGCAATCACAACAGGTTTGGTTTACGTGATCGTGTCGATCATCATAAGTAAAATCGGTTCAGCTTGGTTAGATAAAATCTTACCACCAATCGTAGTAGGACCGGTAGTCATGGTTATTGGATTAGGGCTTGCTTCCAATGCTGCTAATAATGCTATGTTCAACAACGGAGAGTATGACTTTAAATTCATCGCAGTTGCTTTAATTACACTTGGATTAACAATCTTTTATAACATGTTTTTCAAAGGATTTCTCGGCTTGATTCCAATTTTACTGGGAATCGTCAGTGGGTATCTCGTTGCGTTGTTATTTGGCATCGTAGACATCGAACCAATCAAAAATGCGGCTTGGTTTGCTATGCCAAACTTTGAAATACCTTTTGTTCAATACCAACCAAAGCTACATTTAAATGCTATCACAACAATGGCACCAATCGCATTTGTAACAATGACTGAGCATATCGGACACTTGATGGTTTTAAATAAATTAACGAAGCGAAACTTCTTCCAAGACCCAGGTTTATCAAAAACATTGATGGGTGACGGTGCTGCGCAAATCGTAGCTGGCTTAGTCGGTGGACCTCCTGTTACAAGTTATGGTGAAAATATCGGTGTTCTAGCAATTACACGAGTACACAGTGTCTTCGTTATTGCAGGAGCAGCAGTCTTCGCTGTTGGACTTGGTTTTGTTGGGAAATTAAGTGCCATCATTTTAAGTATCCCTGGTCCAGTTATCTCAGGTATCAGCTTCGTCTTATTCGGGGTAATTGCAGCCAGCGGGTTGAAAATCCTGATTGACAATCAAATCAACTTTGATAAGAAAAAGAATTTACTGATTGCCTCTGTGATCCTAGTTATCGGAATTGGCGGTTTAGTCTTTAAATTAGATACCTTTGAATTATCATCAATGGCATTAGCCACAGTCTTAGGAATTATTCTAAACCTGATTTTACCTGAAACTGCACGTAGTGAAGAAAAGTCTAACTAGCGAAGCGGAACGTTGTTACTATTGTTATCTAGCTTCGCAGGCTAACTCCTCGAAAAAAAGATAAAATCCGATTGTGGCGAAATGCGCCACCTTCTGATTTTCCTATTTTTCAGTCGGAGTTGAACGAGCCTGCTCAGTATTTGCTTTGAAACACAGTGAATAAAATGAACTGATGTTGAAAAGTACAAGGTGAAGCGAAGCGGAACGTTGTTACCTATATATAAGGAGGAAAACGAATGATCATCACATCTGAACGTATCAGTTTAAAACATCTTTTAACTGTCGAAGCATTAAGCGATCAAGAAGTTATGGGTTTGATCCATCGTGCGCAAGAGTTTAAACAAGGAGCGACCTGGCAGCCTGAGAAGAAACAATACTTTGCAACAAACTTGTTCTTTGAAAACAGTACGCGAACGCATAAGAGCTTTGATGTTGCCGAAAAAAAATTAGGGATCGAAGTGATCGAGTTTGAAGAGAGTATGAGCTCGGTAAAAAAAGGTGAGACGCTTTATGATACAGTGCTGACAATGTCAGCAATCGGAGTTGATGTGGCCGTCATTCGGCATGGAGAAGAAAATTATTATGATGAACTGATCCAAAGTAAAACGATTCAATGTTCAATCATTAACGGTGGAGATGGTAGTGGTCAACATCCCACCCAATGTCTACTAGATTTGATGACAATCTATGAAGAATTTAAACACTTTGAGGGATTAAAAATTGCGATCGTTGGTGATATTACGCATTCTAGAGTCGCCAAATCAAACATGCAGATGCTAAAAAGGCTAGGTGCGACGATCTTTTTCTCAGGACCAGAAGAGTGGTACGACAAGCAATTTGAAGCGTATGGACATTATATGCCTTTAGATGAAGTAGTTGAAACAGTCGATGTGATGATGCTGCTTAGAGTGCAGCATGAACGTCATGATGGATCTGAAATGTTTTCAAAAGAAGAGTACCATCAGCAATACGGTTTAACTGTTGAGCGAGCCAAACGACTTCAAAAGCATGCGGTCATTATGCATCCAGCGCCTGTCAATCGTGATGTTGAACTGGCAGATTCTTTAGTTGAAGGAATTCAATCCAGAATTATCCAACAGATGAGTAACGGCGTGTATATGAGAATGGCAATTTTAGAAGCAGTATTACATGGAAAGGCATAGGTGAACAACATGAAAACACTTATCAAAAATGGCAAAATCATAAAAAAAGACAATCAATTGATACCAGCAGAAATTTGGATTGAAGATGGCAAGATCAGAGCAATCGGAGAATTTTTTGAAGAAAGTACCTTTGAAAAAGTCTATGATGCTAAAGGACAACTGATAGCGCCAGGATTAGTTGACGTGCATGTTCATCTAAGAGAACCGGGCTTTACTTATAAAGAAACGATCGAAACGGGGAGTAAATCAGCTGCAAGAGGCGGATATACAACTGTTTGCGCGATGCCTAACCTAAATCCTGTACCTGATACTGCAGAAAAATTAAAAGAGGTTTATGAAATCATTGAAAAAAACGCTGTGGTAAAAGTGCTACAATATGCGCCAATCACAGAAGAACTACGAAGTGAAACATTAACCGATCAAAAAGCCTTAAAAGAAGTTGGCGCTTTTGCATTTACAAATGATGGTGTAGGTGTACAAACTGCAGGTACAATGTATCTTGCCATGAAAGAAGCTGCAGCAAATGGCATGGCGATCGTGGCTCATACAGAAGATGAGTCACTCCTTTTTGGCGGAGTGATGCATGAAGGAGAGATTTCGGAAAAATTAGGCTTACCAGGAATTTTAAGTTCTACGGAAGCTTCACAAATCGCTCGAGATGTTGTTTTAGCCGGTGAAACAGGCGTACATTACCATGTCTGCCACGTTTCAACAAAAGAAAGTGTCCGTGTGATTCGTGATGCAAAACGTGCTGGAATTCATGTGACAGCCGAAGTTGCGCCGCATCACTTGATTTTGATCGATGAAGATATCCCAGAAGATAATGGTTTTTGGAAAATGAATCCGCCACTTAGAGCAGTATCTGATCGTGATGCCTTGATCGAAGGGCTAATGGATGGCACGATTGATTGTATCGCAACAGATCACGCGCCTCATGACTTAGAAGAAAAAAATCAAACTTTCTTAAAAGCACCATTCGGAATTGTAGGAAGCGAGACGGCATTCCAATTGATTTATACACACTTTGTTGAAACAGGAAAATTTACATTAGAGCAAGTAATCAATTGGATGGCAACAAAACCTGCTGAGATTTTTGGTTTAGATGCTGGGACACTGACAATCGGTGCTCAAGCAGACATCGCAGTTTTTGATTTAGAGTTGGAAGAGGCCATTAATGACAAAGACTTTGAATCAATGGGCGTCAACACCCCATTTGTTGGCTGGAAAGTTAAGGGAAATACATTAATGACGTTTGTTGATGGGCAATCAGCTTGGTCTAAGGGAGATGCATAATTTTGAAGCGACTATTGATACTAGAAGACGGAACCGTTTTTGAAGGAAAAGCGCTTGGGGCAGATGTTAATGTTGTTGGAGAAGTTGTCTTTACAACTAGCATGACAGGCTATCAAGAAACAATCACTGATCAAAGTTTCAATGGTCAAATTATTACATTTACCTATCCAATGGTTGGTAATTATGGTGTCAATCGCGATGATTATGAGTCAATCTCCCCAACGTGTAAAGGTGTAGTTGTCAAAGAACATGCCCGACTTGCTTCAAACTGGCGTGCTCAAATGACATTGGATGAATTCTTGAAAAGAAAAGGAATTCCAGGCATTTCAGGAATTGACACGCGTGCGCTAACAAGAAAACTGCGCTCCGTTGGAACAATGAAAGCTGCTTTTGTTGATGCAGATGATGATTTAACTCATGAATTTGATCAGCTAAAAGCAACGGTTTTGCCTAAAAATCAAGTAGCTCAAGTATCAACAACAAAACCATACCCAAGTCCAGGCATCGGCCGTAATGTAGTTGTGGTTGATTTCGGTTTGAAGCATAGTATTTTAAGGGAGTTATCAAAACGTCATTGTAACTTGACTGTTTTACCATACAACACAACGGCTGAAATGATTTTAGAGCTTTCGCCAGATGGCGTGATGTTAACAAATGGACCAGGAGATCCTAAAGATGTGCCAGAAGCAATTGAAATGATTCAAGCTATTCAAGGAAAAGTACCAATTTTCGGAATTTGTCTTGGGCATCAACTATTTGCTTTAGCGAATGGAGCAGATACCTACAAAATGAAGTTTGGTCATCGGGGATTAAATCATCCTGTTAGAGAAATTGCAACAGGAAGAATCGATTTTACTTCACAAAATCATGGCTATGCTGTCGATGAAACAACGGTCGATCCTGAAAAGTTATTAGTGACCCACGTGGAAGTAAATGATGGTTCTGTTGAAGGCGTAAGACATCGTCAATACCCAGCTTTTACAGTGCAATATCATCCTGATGCGGCGCCAGGTCCGCACGATGGACTTCATTTGTTTGATGAATTTATGGAATTAATGGATGCATGGAAGGAGCAAGACTAATGCCAAAAAGAACAGATATCAAAAAAATCATGGTTATCGGTTCAGGTCCAATCATTATTGGACAAGCCGCAGAATTTGACTATGCCGGTACACAGGCTTGTCTTGCTTTAAGAGAAGAAGGATATGAAGTTGTTTTGGTCAACTCAAATCCAGCAACGATAATGACAGATAAAGAAATTGCAGATCAAGTGTATATTGAACCCATCACGCTAGAATTTGTTTCTCGTATTTTACGAAAAGAACGTCCAGATGCATTATTGCCGACATTAGGTGGCCAAACAGGACTGAATATGGCAATGGAATTAGCAGCTTCTGGTATTTTAGATGAGTTGAAAGTGGAATTGTTAGGAACAAAATTAGACGCGATCGATCAAGCAGAGGATCGTGACTTATTCAAGAAATTAATGGAGGACTTAGATCAGCCAATTCCTGAAAGTGAAATCGTCAATACTGTTGAGCAAGCCGTAGCGTTTGCCAATACAATTGGTTATCCAATCATTGTACGTCCTGCATTTACCTTAGGTGGTACAGGCGGTGGCATGTGCGATAATGAAGAAGAACTGCGAATCATCGCTGAAAACGGTCTGAAATTATCTCCTGCTACTCAGTGCTTGATTGAAAAAAGTATCGCCGGATTTAAAGAAATCGAATATGAAGTGATGCGTGATTCTGCTGATAATGCAATCGTTGTTTGTAACATGGAAAATTTCGATCCAGTTGGAATTCATACAGGTGACTCGATAGTATTTGCACCAAGTCAAACGCTATCTGATCATGAATATCAAATGCTTCGCGATGCTTCTTTAAAAATCATTAGAGCGTTAAAAATAGAGGGCGGCTGTAATGTTCAATTAGCTTTAGATCCGCATAGTTTCAATTATTACGTGATTGAAGTCAATCCACGTGTTTCCCGCTCCTCAGCATTAGCGAGTAAAGCAACAGGCTATCCAATCGCTAAATTGGCTGCAAAAATTGCTGTAGGTCTAACGCTTGATGAAATGAAAAATCCAGTCACAGAAACGACTTATGCAGAGTTTGAGCCAGCATTGGATTATGTTGTTGCAAAAATCCCGCGCTGGCCATTTGATAAGTTTGAAAAAGGTGAACGCCGTTTAGGGACTCAAATGAAAGCCACTGGCGAGGTCATGGCAATCGGTCGTAACATTGAGGAGTCGCTATTAAAAGCAGTGCGTTCTCTTGAAATCGGTGCCTATCACAATGAACTGAAAGAAATACAAGAGGTCAGTGATGAGTTATTGACTGAAAAAATCGTGAAAGCTCAAGATGATCGATTATTTTATCTATCAGAAGCGATTCGTCGAGGTTTCACAATCGAAGATTTAGCCATGCTTACCAAAATTGATTTATTCTTCCTAGATAAACTACTTCACATTTTTGAGTTGGAAACCGCATTAGCAAATAACATCAAAGATGTCGAACTTTTAAAAGAAGCCAAACAAAACGGGTTTACCGATAGAAAAATTGCTGAACTATGGCAGTTGAACGAGCAAGCCGTTGCAGACTATCGTCACGAACAAAAAATTCTTCCTGTTTATAAAATGGTTGATACCTGTGCTGCAGAGTTTGAATCTCAAACACCGTATTTTTACAGCACTTATGAATATGAAAACGAAAGTATTCGCTCGGAGAAACCATCTGTACTAGTTCTGGGTTCAGGACCAATCAGAATTGGGCAAGGTGTGGAATTTGACTATGCAACAGTTCACTCAGTAAAAGCAATCCAAGAAGCAGGCTATGAAGCAATCATTATGAATAGTAATCCTGAAACAGTGTCAACAGACTTCTCGATTTCAGATAAACTTTATTTTGAACCATTAACATTAGAAGACGTGATGAATGTGATCGAATTAGAACAACCAACTGGAGTGATCGTTCAATTTGGTGGTCAAACGGCCATTAATTTAGCTGAGCCATTAGTGAAACAGGGTGTGAAAATTTTAGGGACATCGATTGAAGATTTAGATCGAGCTGAAAATCGTGATTTATTTGAGCAAGCATTGCAGGCACTAGATATTCCTCAGCCGCCAGGAGATACTGCAACGAGCGCCAAAGAAGCGGTGGCAGTAGCCAATAAAATCGGTTATCCTGTCTTAGTTCGTCCTAGCTATGTCCTTGGCGGACGAGCAATGGAAATTGTTGAGAATCAAAAAGACCTAGAAGATTATATGCGTAACGCCGTAAAAGCTTCACCTGAACATCCAGTATTAGTTGATAGCTACTTATTAGGTAAGGAATGTGAAGTTGATGCAATTTGTGATGGTCAGACAGTCTTGATTCCAGGTATTATGGAACATATTGAACGTGCAGGAGTCCATTCAGGAGATTCAATGGCCGTTTATCCACCACAAACTTTAGCGAAAGAGATTCAACAAACGATTGCTGATTATACAAGAAAACTGGCAATTGGTTTAAATTGTATCGGTATGATGAATATTCAATTTGTTATTCACGAGGAAAAAGTTTATGTGATCGAGGTCAATCCTCGAGCAAGTCGAACAGTGCCATTTTTAAGTAAAATCACAGGAATTCCAATGGCTCAAATAGCAACAAAAGCCATTCTTGGTAAAAAACTGACAGATTTAGGCTATCAAGATGGGCTATATCCTGAAAGCAAACAAGTACACATCAAGGCGCCAGTCTTCTCATTCACTAAACTCCAAAAAGTCGACACATACTTAGGTCCTGAAATGAAATCAACAGGTGAAGTAATGGGTTCTGACTATAGTCTAGAAAAAGCATTATATAAAGCTTTCGAAGCTTCAGGATTACACGTGCCAAGTTTCGGCGCAGTCTTGTTCACTATAGCTGATGAAACGAAGGAAGAAGCGCTAACTTTAGCAAAACGCTTCAACAAAATCGGTTATAGCTTGGTTGCAACAAAAGGTACAGCAGATTTCCTAGCACAAAATGGATTGTCAGTGAAAACCGTTCTTAAAATAAATCAAGGCGGGGAAACGGTTCTAGACCTGATTCGCCACGGTGAAGCTCAAGTTGTTGTGAATACAATGGATAAAAATCGTTCAGATCTAAATCAAGATGGATTTATGATTCGTCGTGAAGCTGTAGAACATGGCGTTCCATTGTTTACTTCATTAGACACAGCTGAAGCGATCCTGAAAGTACTTGAATCACGAGCATTTTCAACTGAGTCTATCTAAATTTAAATAAACAGTGAGAAAAAAGCAGACCTTTTGGGACGTAAGAGAAGATAGAGGCTTTTTTCTCAACCACATGTTGTAAAGGAGTGGAATGAATGAAACAGGAAATAATGACGATCATCTCTCAACAACAATTAGCGCCTAGAATATTCCAAATGACTTTGACAGGTGATTTAGTCAATGAAATGGAAAAACCTGGTCAGTTTATCCATATAAAAGTTCCTAGGGCAGATATGCTTTTAAGAAGACCAATCAGTATTAATCAAATAAATAAAGAAGCAAAGACCTGTACGATCATTTATCGAACAGAAGGTGATGGAACCAAAGTTTTTGCCGAACTTTCAACAGGTGATACATTAGATGTTATGGGGCCATTAGGCAATGGTTTTGACGTTGATTGTTTGACTGCTGGACAAAAAGCCTATGTGATTGGTGGTGGGATTGGGATTCCGCCAATGTACGAGCTGTCCAAGCAATTAAAGCAAAAAGGAATCGAAGTTGTTCATTTTCTTGGCTATGCTTCTAAAGAAGTCGTCTATTTTCAAGATGAATTTATCGCTTTAGGGGATACGCGTTTTGCGACTGACGATGGTTCATTTGGCGTTGAAGGAAATGTTGGTAATCTTTTATTGGATGCGGTTCAAAAAGAGCAGCCTGATGCAGTATATGCTTGTGGAGCCAATGGAATGTTAAAAATGGTCGCACAAGTATTTTCTGACAACCCCAATGTTTTTCTTTCTCTAGAGCAACGAATGGCCTGCGGCATGGGCGCGTGCTACGCTTGCGTGTGTCATGTGCCAGATGACGAAACTGGCACAAAAAGTGTCAAAGTATGTGATGAAGGGCCGATTTTTAGAGCCAGCGAGGTGGTATTATGATGAAAAATCCGTTAGCAATCAGTATACCTGGTTTAGAATTAAAAAATCCGATTATGCCTGCTAGTGGTTGTTTTGGGTTTGGTGAGGAATATGCTAAATATTATGATCTAGGAAAACTTGGTTCGATCATGATCAAAGCAACGACGCCGCAAGCACGTTTTGGTAACGCAACACCAAGAGTGGCAGAAACACCGAGTGGCATGCTAAATGCGATTGGCTTACAAAATCCAGGTTTGGATGTAGTCATGAATACAAAACTCCCTGCTTTAGAAGCATACGATGTACCGATTATTGCTAATGTTGCCGGAGCCTGTGAAGAAGATTATGTTGAAGTCTGCAGTAAAATTGGGGATGCCCCGAATGTTAAGGCAATCGAGCTAAATATTTCGTGTCCAAATGTAAAACATGGTGGTATTGCTTTTGGAACAGATCCAGATGTGGCTTTTCAATTAACGCAAGCAGTGAAAAAAGTGGCAAAAGTGCCAATTTATGTGAAACTCTCTCCAAATGTGACGGACATCGTGCCAGTTGCTCAAGCAATTGAAGCAGGTGGCGCAGATGGTTTTTCGATGATCAACACATTGTTAGGGATGCGAATTGATTTAAAAACTCGTCGTCCGATTTTAGCTAATCAAACAGGTGGCTTGTCAGGTCCTGCAATCAAGCCAGTTGCCATTCGCTTGATTCATCAGGTTTCTCACATTTCTAACTTGCCGATTATCGGTATGGGTGGTGTTCAAACAGTAGATGATGTTTTAGAGATGTTTATGGCTGGAGCGAGTGCGGTGGCTGTTGGAACGGCTAATTTTACAGATCCGTATATTTGCCCTAAATTAATTGATGAGTTACCTAAAAGAATGGCAGAACTGGGCATCGAATCACTGGAACAACTAATCAAAGACGTTCGGGAGGAAAAAAATCTATGAGTCAACGACCAATCATCGCTTTAGATTTTCCTTCAAAAATAGAAGTAGAAGATTTTTTAGCTAAATTCCCTAAAGAAGAATCCTTATTTGTTAAAGTAGGAATGGAACTGTTTTATCAAGAAGGACCAGAGATCGTCCGTTGGTTGAAAGGATTAGGTCATGCTGTTTTTCTTGATCTAAAATTACATGATATTCCAAATACAGTTGAAAAATCAATGATCGGTCTGGCTAAACTTGGTGTCGATATCACGAATGTCCATGCGGCTGGCGGCATCACGATGATGCAAGCGGCAAAGAAAGGTCTAGCAAAAGGAACACAAACTGGAGCCAAAACACCTATTTTAATTGCTGTGACCCAACTTACGTCAACAAGTGAAAAAGAGATGCAACAAGATCAATTGATTGAGGTGCCTTTAAAGGAAAGCGTGATCCACTATGCGAAATGTACCGAAAAAGCAGGGCTGGACGGTGTCGTTTGTTCTGCATTAGAAGCCTCTGACATTCACAAGGCGACAAGTGATGCATTTGTGTGTTTAACTCCAGGAATCCGTCAAAGTGGCAGTGAAGTTGGGGATCAACAACGTGTTGTGACGCCAACTGATGCTAGAAAAATCGGTTCAACATATATTGTAGTTGGCCGACCAATCACACAAGCTAAGGAACCTTATAAAGCATACCGACAAATAAAAAATGAGTGGAATGGAGCAAACAAATGACAGAATCAGCAAAAAAAATTGCCAAAGATTTATTGGAAATCGAAGCCGTCTTTTTAAGCCCAAATGAACCATTTACATGGGCGAGCGGCATCAAGAGTCCAATTTATTGTGATAACCGAATTACCATGAGTTACCCGGTTGTACGTAAAGACATTGCTAAAGGTTTAGCAGAGAAAATCAAAGCCACTTATCCAGATGTGCAAGTCATTGCAGGAACAGCAACAGCTGGGATTCCTCATGCCGCTTGGGTAGCAGATATTTTAGATTTACCAATGGTTTATATTCGCAGTAAAGCGAAAGAACATGGGAAAGGTAATCAAATTGAAGGGCGTATTTTTAAAGGCCAAAAAATGGTTGTGATCGAAGACTTGATTTCGACTGGAGGCAGTGTATTAGAAGCCTCTGCTGCAGCACAACGTGAGGGTGCTGATGTTCTTGGTGTGGCAGCGATCTTTACTTATGAATTGCCAAAAGGGAAAGCCCAATTTGAAGAGCACAAGATGGATTTGATTACCTTGACGAACTATTCAACATTGATCGATGCAGCGTTAGAATCGAACTATATTGAAGAGAAAGATGTCGCACTATTAAAAGAGTGGAAACAAGATCCTGAAAATTGGTTAAATAAATAGTACGTACTATAAAAAGTATAATTTTTGATCGTTGATTCAAAAGTTATGCTTTTTTCTTGATCGCTCGATTTATTCAGATATGTTATAATTTGAAGTAAAAAAGAACAAAGCAGTTATTGAAAATTGACTGTTAATAATAATTAGTATACAGTTATTCAAACGATAAAATCAGAAGGTGGGGTTTGATGAAAAATATTCGAAATATGGACGTGGAATGGGGATACGAAGGAGAGCGTGGACCAGAACATTGGCATACACTTTGTGACTGGTTTTCACTTGGAGCTAAGTACCCGTACCAATCACCCGTCAATCTATCAAAAAATTTAATCAATGGCGATGCCACGAATAGAGCAATTGATTTTTGTTATAAAACGGAAGAATTTACAGAAAAAGAATTTAAAAATACGTTTCACTTTGTTCCACCGAATACGGAAAGCTATATCGTTTTTGAAGATGAAAAGTATTATTTGACTGATATTCACTTTCATACACCAAGCGAGCATACGTTTGATGGAGAACATTCACCTTTGGAATTTCATCTTGTTCATATGAATAATTCTGGTGATAATTTGGTTGTTGGGTGCCTGTTTACGATTACAGCACAGGAAAATAAATTTTCAAAAAATCAGACTACCCTTGAATGGAACGCAGAAACCCATCAGCAATGGTTTAATCCTTCGATTTTTTTACCTGAGCAAAAATCACATTTTCATTATTTGGGCTCACTCACTACGCCGCCGACAAAAGGACCTGTTCATTGGTTTGTATTTGATTCTATTCAACAAATGGACCGTGACTTCTTCGAACGAATCGACGAAGGGATGTTGTCATTCAATAATCGTCCTGTCCAAGCATTAAATGGGCGTAAAATTTATTTTTCTGAATAAAACGGAGGATATCGATGAATATTCAACAGATGAAATATGTGGTAGCTGTTGCGAACAATGGTAGTTTTCGGGAAGCAGCGAAGAAACTTTTTATCACCCAACCAAGTCTTTCTAATGGGATTCGTGAATTAGAAGAGGAAATTGGGGTAACGTTATTTATACGTACGAATAAAGGTGCTTCTCTGACAGAAGAAGGATTGACCTTTTTAGAGCACGCAGAAAAAATATTGACCCAAATGGAAATGATTGAAAATCGTTATCAAGAAGTGACGAAAAGTGAGCGTTTTTCGATTTCTTCTCAACATTATGATTTCTTGGGTGAGGTCATAGGAAAAGTGATTCAGCAATTCAAAGACCAATATAAAAATTTTCGCGTATTTGAAACAACCACACTAAAAGTGATTGAAGATGTGAAAAGTTATCATAGCGAACTAGGTATTATCTATTTAAATAGTCAGAATCAATCTGGAATCGAACGCTATTTAGAGCAAGCGAACTTAACCTACGAAGTTATTGGAAGCTTCAAAACACATATCTTTCTTGGTAAAAATCATCCTTTAGCTAAGCAAAAGGAAATTGAATTAGAACAGCTCTGTTGTTATCCTCAAGTTCGGTTTACCCAAGAAGGGAGTAACTTTGCCTATTTTTCAGAAGATCTGATTGAAAATCAAGAACAAGAAACAGTGATCTATACAAATGATCGAGGAACTTTGATGAATTTACTGGTAGAGACAGATGCCTATGCTTCAGGCTCAGGTGTTGTGACAGGTTTTACTAAAAAAGAAATTCGTTTGGTTCCATTGGCAGATAGTACGAATAATAAAATCTGTGTCCTCTATCAAAAAAATAAGACGATCAGTATGATTGGCCAATTTTTCATAAAAGAACTGAAACAGTTGTTTTAAAGGAACAGTAATATAACTAAGAATGAAATAAGTTTGACTATGTTTAATTAAAATAATAACTCCAAGATATCCGGTTTCTTGGAGTTATTTCAATTACGCTTTATTCCTGTCTAAATAGCTACTTAGCAATTGATACACCTGTTCCATTTCTTCTTGTGTCCCGATCGAAATGCGTAAGTAATTGTTCAAACGTTGGATTTCTGGAAAATAACGGACAAAGACATTCTGTGTTTCTAAATAATCATACAGCTTTTTGATTTTTAAATCTGGATGGGTCATCAATACAAAATTTGTTTTTGAAAACAATGAAGAAAAACCTGAGTTCTCAATTTTTTTTGCAAACCATTCTCTTGTTTCACAAATTTTTCTAGTGATTCCTACGTAATACTCTTCATCTTCAACGGCAGCAGTCGCTAATTTTTCAGCCAACCTATCAACAGAATAGGGATTGAAGGATGACTTAATACTTGCTGCAATTTGAATATAGGGTGGATTGCCAATGGCATAACCAACTCTTAAACCTGCTAAAGAATTTGATTTTGAAAATGTTCGTATAATGATCAGGTTTGGGTAACTATCTAAAAGTGTGACAGCAGATTGATCGGCAAAATCAATATAAGCTTCATCGATGATTACAATAACTTCTTGATTTTCTTTTAGTATACGTTCGATTTCTGCAAGAGGTTTGAATAAACCTGTAGGTGCATTGGGATTAGCTATGATTATACCGCCGTTTAGCTGTTTGTAGTCTTCTTCAACTAGTTCGAACTGATTGTTTAACGGTATCTCTTTAAATGGAATTTGAAATAAATCAGCCCAAACTTTATAAAATCCATACGTAATATCTGGAAATAAAATTGGATCAGGACTATTGAAAAAAGCGAGGAAACAAAAAGCTAAGACTTCATCTGAACCGTTACCGATTAAGAAATGATCAGGAGATAAGTTGTGCTTCACTCCTAAAGCTTTTTTTAAAGAGAGGGTATCAATGGAGCTGTAACGTTTTAATTGCCCAACATCGAAATTTCTTAATACCTCGGCGACTTTTTGGGACGGTGGATAGGGATTTTCATTAGTATTTAACTTGATCATATCCGAATAATTTGGCTGTTCTCCCGGAACATAAGGTGTAATCTTTCGAATACCTTTCATCTGGCTCTCTCCCTTCATTTCACTTAACTATAAAGAAGAGGAGAGGCTTTCGCAAGAGTAAAATGTGAATTTAGAAAGAAAAAACAGGGAATTGAAATACAAATTTCATTTTAAGCGGAATTATGCTATTATAATTCCATTAAGAAAAATAACATTGGAACACAATGATTCGATTAGATAAGAGGGGATGGTTTGATGGATTTAACAAAAAGATTTAACAAACGAGTAGATAAAATCGCTGTTTCGATGATTCGCCAATTCGACGAGCAAGTAACAGATATCGAAGGAATCATAAAATTAACGTTAGGAGAGCCAGATTTTAACACCCCGGAACATGTAAAAACAGCTGCTCATGATGCAATTAAAGCTAATTTTTCACATTATTCTGGTATGTCAGGTTTGACTGATGTTCGCGAAGCAGCCACATTTTTTATGAAAGAAAAATATGGTGTTAGCTATCAACCAGCTTCTGAAGTCTTAGTAACAGTAGGTGCAACCGAGGCAATTTCAGCAAGTTTATTAGCTATTTTGGAACCAGGTGATAAAGTCTTGATGCCGGCACCAATATACCCGGGGTACGAACCGGTAATAACGTTAGCTCAAGCAGAACCTATTTATATTGACACTACTTCAAACCATTTTGTTTTGACCCCTGCGATGATTGAAGCGGCAATGTTGGAGCATGGTGATCAAGTTAAAGCAATCATTCTAAATTATCCAAGTAATCCAACTGGGGTGACGTATAATCGTGAAGAAGTGAAAGCAATTGCAGCTGTACTGAAAAATTATCCGATTTTCGTAATCAGTGATGAGATATACAGTGAATTGACCTATGAAGATCAGCACGTATCAATTGCGGAGTTTATTCCAGAACAAACGATTTTGATCAATGGTTTATCAAAATCACACGCGATGACTGGTTGGCGGATTGGATTTATCTTTGGTCCTGAAAAATTGATTGCTGAAATAATCAAAGTACATCAATATTTAGTGACAGCAGCGTCCACCATTTCTCAAAAAGCTGCCGTTAGGGCATTAGTTGAGGGGATGAACGATGCGGCTGTGATGAAAGAAGAATATCGTGAGCGCCGAGATTTTGTTTATGAACAAATGACTTCTTTTGGCTTTGAAGTCGCTCGACCGAATGGCGCATTTTATATTTTTGCTAAAATTCCTAAAGGTTATGAACAAGATTCAATGAAGTTTTGTGTGGCGCTTGCGCATGAACAAGCAGTTGCAATTATTCCAGGAGTGGCATTCGGGAAAGAAGCGGAAGGATATGTCCGTATCAGCTATGCGGCAGATTTAGCTACTTTAAAAGAAGCGATGAAACGAATCGGTTATTATATCAAAGAAAACAGTTAAACGAGCAGTCGTTTGACTGTTTTCTTTCTCAACATAACCTTTACATTCCTTTACTCATTATTTACAGAACGTTGAAACAGAATTAACACACCGCTGTTAAACTGATCTTGTAACTAATTGAAAAGGACGTGTAAAGATGAAGAAACGTTTATTATCAGCAATTGTATTAAGTGTAGGACTTTTAGTCGCAGGATGCGGCAATCAAGGAGCCGCGACTAGTGATAGTAGTAATAAATCAAAAGATAGTGGTGCCAATAGCACTCAACCTGTTAAAATCGTAGCGGTAGGCTCAACGGCAGTACAGCCATTAGTGGATGCAGCGAAAGATCAATTTACAGCGGATCATCCAAATTATACGATTTCAGTACAAGGTGGCGGCAGCGGAACAGGACTTTCTCAAGTCTCCGATGGCGCTGTAACAATTGGTAATTCTGATGTTTTTGCCGAAGAAAAATCAGGTGTCGATGCGGCGAAACTGGTTGACCATCGTGTGGCAGTAGTTGGTATGGGGCCTGTTGTCAACAAAGACATCGGTGTGAAAAATATTACCAAACAAGAATTGATCGACATTTTTACTGGAAAGACCAAAAATTGGCAAGACTTAGGTGGTAAAGATCAAGAGATTGCTGTGATCAATCGTCCTAGCGGAAGTGGTACACGAGCAACCTTCGAAAAATGGGGTCTAGATGGGGCAACAGCTATCCAATCACAGGAGCAGGACTCTTCAGGAACAGTGCGCCAAATCGTTGCACAAACACCTGGAGCAATCAGTTATCTTGCTTTTTCATATATGGATGATTCAACAGTAGCCTTAAGCATTGATGATGTAAAACCAACTGAGGAAAATGTTGCAGATAATTCTTGGAAAATTTGGTCTTACGAACACATGTATACCAAAGGACAACCGGATGATGATGTTAAAGCGTTTTTAGATTTTATGCTGACAGATGATGTACAAGAAGGCGTTGTGAAAGAGTTGGGTTACTTACCAATGACCGCGATGAAAGTTGAAAGAGACGTTTCTGGAACAATCACTAAAAAATAAATTCTTCCCCTAAAGAGTCAAAAAGAGGCTAAACGTAAATAACGTCAGCCTTTTTTTGTTTACTAATTTTTTGGTAGCTTCACTGTAAAAGTTGATCCGAGACCTAAATGACTATCGATCGTTACCGTTCCACCTAATAATTCCGTATAATTGTGTACGATCGATAAGCCCAAACCAGTCCCACCAGAATGACGACTACGCGCTTTATCAACCCGATAGAAGCGTTCAAAAATCCGTTCCTGGTCTTCTAAGCTAATACCGATGCCTAAATCTTTCACTTCAAAAAAGAAGGTCTCAGCATAACCAAAATCGATTGTAATTATTCCATCTGATTTAGAATATTGAATCGCATTTTCAATCAAATTTTTAACGATTGGATAGAACAGTTCATATTTGGTCGTATAAGTTGTTGTTTCATCGCCAAGAATTTTGATCGTGAGCTGTTTTTCTTTGATTGTCTTGCGATACGAGCGTAGCAGCTCTTGTGTAAAAGGAAGTAAAACAACTTCTTGATCATCATAAGAGATATTTTTGCCATCCCGAGAAAGCTGCAAAATTTCTTGAATCAGTTGTTGCAGACGCAACGCATCTTTTTGCATGATTTCTAGAAATTGCGATAGTGTTTCAGGGTCATCTTTCGCTCCATCTAATAAAGTTTCCGTAAAGCCTAACAGAGAGGTAACAGGTGTTTTTAATTCATGCGAAACGTTACTAACAAAATCTTTTTGCATTTTTTCCAACTGTCTGACACGAGTCAAGTCATAAGCGATTCCAAGAACTTGATAGTCATTGCCATCTTCTTCTATAAATCTTAAAGACATATCTAAAATAGTTTCATTCAATGAATCAGTCAACTTGATTTCTTGATGTATCGAACTTTTTTCAGTGATGACTTGATGAATCAAATGGATCAGAGCGGGTTCATTAATCACCTCAAAATACTCTTTACCAGCATCCTTTTCAGCGATCATTAAAATATCCACCATTTTAGGATTGATCAGTTGCAATTTGCCGTCCACATCAATAATAAACACACCGATCATCAATTCATCCAATAAAGCATGAAATTGCTCTTCAGTGGAGGTATAAGCTAAATACGTTTGACTCATTTGCTGGCTCAAAAGATTGACTGTTTGATACAGTTCGTTCCATTCAGGAGAATCTTGAATGATCGAGCGGGCTTCATCCGGATATTTCACGATTTTTTTTAATACGGGTAGGACAGTCACGAGCGGTTCGTTTTTTTGATGCAGCAGTAGAAAAACAAATGCTGTAATAATCAAAAATAACAGCCCGAGAGTGAATAAAATATATCGTTTGAATGATTGGATACTATTGGAAAACTGTGTTGTTTCTTCTGACATGCGTAAGATACCGACCAGTTGTCCGTCTTTATCAACTGGCAAAGCTAAATAGAGCAATTCTTCTTTTAAAGTCGTACTTTTTCTCAAAGCAGAACCAAAATCAGCCCCTGAAAGAATCGCTTTTATTTCAGGTCTGTTATTTCTTGAGTCATGCAGTGTTGGATCGATACTATCATAGAAAATCGTTCCTTTCCCGTTCATTAACGTCAACCGCTCATTTTTGTCTGTTGAATAATGCTCAATGAGCTTTTTTTCTTGCTCTGAAAAGTGTTGCGTTAAAAACAAGTCGGGTGAGAGCTGATCGAGAATCAAGGTTCCCTTTTTTTGTAAGTACTCTTCTTGCTGTGATAATAATTCTTTTTTGAAAAAATAATTTGTTAAAAAAATACTGCCGACAAACAGGCCAAACATCACGATTCCGACGATCCAATATTCAAAACGTTGCCGTTTTTTCATTTTTTAGGCTCCTGAAAACGATAGCCAAATCCTCTAACTGTGGTCAAGTAAGCCGGACGCTTTGGATCGATTTCTATTTTATCTCTTAAATGACTGACATGCACATCAACAATGCGGCTTTGACCTGCAAAATCATAATTCCAAATTCGGTCTAGCAAAGTATCACGATCGATCACACGATCTTTCCGTTTGATAAAGTAGACAAGTAATTCAAATTCCTTTGGCGTCAGCTCGATTTTTTGACCTCGGACTGTCACTTCGTAATTTTGTTCGTCTACACTGATTTCACCTAAGACCAGTGGTGCTTTAGTGGCTTCCGTCATTTCTTCAGATTTATTTGAAACAGGTTTTAATCTTCGGAAAATAGCCTTCATTCGGGCTAAAACTTCTCTGGGACTAAATGGTTTGGTTAGATAGTCATCCGCACCGATTTCTAGTCCAATGATTTTATCAACTTGATCATCTTTAGCAGTCAAAATCAAAATGGGTGTATCGATTTTTTCTCTGCGCAGTGATTTCGTGATTTCTAAGCCATCCATATTCGGCAGCATAACATCTAAAATAATAAAATCAAATTGGTTAGACAAAGCCAACTCATAACCGACTGCTCCATCAACAGCTGTCATTACTTCATAGCCGTCTTTTTCTAAGTTAAATGTCAATAGCGTGACAATTGACGGTTCGTCATCAACGACTAGTACTTTCTTCATCTATTTAGCTCCTTTAAATACGAAATAAACACAAGGTTATTTTAGCACAGATTCACAGGTATCAAAAACTTTATGGAATGTTTCTAAAACTACTTTCAAAGCCAAAGAAATGGTATAATAATAAAGATTGAAATGAGGGAAGCAAATGATAGGAATCAGTGCATGTCTTGGTGGGGTTTGCTGCCGCTATGATGGACAAGCAAAAGAAATCACTGCCTTAAAACAATTAATAGCGAACGGTCAAGCAATCAGCGTCTGTCCTGAAGTTCTAGGTGGTTTACCAATTCCTAGAGAACCTGCTGAAATCAAAGGGGGAGATGGGTTTGATGTCTGGAATGATAAAGCCGTAGTCCTCACTAAAACAGGGGAAGATATGACCCAATCATTCAAACAAGGAGCGATCATTGCCTATCAAAAACTGGTTGAATACAATATCACAACAATTATTTTAAAAGAAAACAGTCCGTCCTGTGGCAGTAAGAGTATTTATGATGGTACCTTTTCAGGAAATCATCGTGATGGGATAGGTGTTGCTACGGCTTATTTTGTCTCCCAAGGACTTGAAGTGATTTCAGAAAATGATTGGCAATCTGTGATTGATCGTGAGGAATAAGGATGTCAGAAAGTGAAGTACTAAAAATTTTTGACAGAAATTATCAGCTAATCGGCACGGCAACACGGCAAGAGACTCATGCCCAAGGCCTTTGGCACGAAACCTTTCATTGTTGGTTTTATACAATGAAAGAAAATGAGCTGATTATCTATTTTCAAAAACGTTCATCCGTAAAGAAAGATTTTCCCAATCAATTGGACATTACAGCTGCTGGACACTTATTAGCGCAAGAAACTGTGATTGATGGTTTTAGAGAAGTACAAGAAGAATTAGGAATGGATATTTCGAGTGATCAGGCTCATTTTTTAGGTATTTTCCCTGTAGAAATCCATTTGGAGAATTTTATTGATAATGAATTTACGAATGTTTATTTGGTAGAACGAGAAATTTTATTAGGAGAATTTAAACTTCAGGAAGAGGAAGTAGCAAGTTTATTTCCGATCTCTTTAACGCTTTTAAAGAAATTGTTCACTGATCCAAGCGCTGAAGCTACTTTGACAGGCTATACTCAGGAAAATAAACAGCAAAAAATCATAACAGAACACTTCTCTAAAAAAGATTTTTGCGTAAATGCGCAAAGTTATTATGATCGATTGATCGAATCTTTTGAAAAAATCCTTGAAAATCAAATAAGAACTATTGACTAATCACTCTGAAATCGGTAACCTAAAAGGGATTGAAGATAGGAGCAACAACTATGGAAATTGAAAAAACCAATCGAATGAACGCATTATTTGAATTTTACTCCACTTTGTTGACAGAAAAACAAATGAATTATATGGAGATGTATTATGCGGATGATTTCTCTTTAGGTGAGATTGCTGAAGAATATGATATCAGTCGCCAAGCGGTTTATGATAATATTAAACGGACAGAAAAAATTTTGGAAGAGTATGAAAAAAAACTTCATTTATTTTCCGACTATATCGTACGCGGAGAATTACTAGAGACATTAAAAAGCTACGTAAACGAAACCTATCCGAAAGATACAACGATTGCCCGTTATATAGAACAAATACAAGAAGTAGAGGAATGAGATTATGGCTTTTGAAAGTTTAACAGATCGCCTGCAACAGGCAATGAGCAAATTACGTCGTAAAGGAAAAGTATCTGAAGCTGACGTAAAAGAAATGATGAGAGAGATACGTTTGGCTTTATTAGAAGCCGATGTAAATTTACAAGTAGTCAAAGATTTTACTAAACGTGTACGTGAACGTGCAATAGGGGTGGAAGTGCTAGAGAGCCTCTCACCAGCGCAACAAATCGTTAAAATCGTCGATGAAGAATTAACAGCGACATTGGGTACCGAAACTGTTGGGTTGAACAAGTCTGAACGGATTCCGACCGTGATCATGATGGTTGGTTTGCAAGGGGCTGGTAAAACGACCTTTGGTGGTAAATTAGCGAACCATTTGATTAAAACTGAAAATGCCCGTCCACTGATGATTGCAGCCGATGTATACCGTCCAGCGGCGATCGATCAGTTAAAGGTGTTAGGACAACAATTAGATGTACCTGTTTTTGATATGGGTACTGATGTTAGTCCAGTTGAAATAGTTCGTCAAGGAATGGCACTAGCTAAAGAAAAGAAAAATGATTATGTTTTGATTGATACGGCAGGGCGTCTGCATGTCGATGAGGCATTGATGGATGAATTAAAACAAATTAAAGAAGTAGCACAACCAGATGATATTTTACTTGTTGTTGATGCAATGACAGGGCAAGATGCGGTCAACGTTGCAGATAGTTTTAATCAACAATTAGGGATTACAGGGGTTGTAATCACAAAACTTGATGGGGATACTCGAGGCGGTGCGGCACTTTCTATTCGCTCTGTGACGGGTGCACCAATCAAATTTATCGGTTCTGGTGAAAAACTAACAGATTTAGAAATTTTCCATCCAGATCGTATGTCTAGCCGAATCTTAGGCATGGGCGATATGCTGACATTGATTGAAAAAGCCCAACAAGATTATGATGAGAAAAAAGCTGAAGAACTTGCAGTAAAAATGAAAGAAAACAGCTTTGACTTTAATGATTTTATTGAACAACTCGATCAAGTAATGGGCATGGGACCAATCGAAGATCTCTTGAAGATGATTCCTGGTATGAATAATATGCCTGGTTTAGAAAATGTCAAAGTCGATCCAAAAGATGTGGCTCGTAAAAAAGCGATGGTTCTTTCAATGACGCCAGCTGAAAGAGAAAATCCGGATCTTTTGAATCCAAGTCGCCGTCGTCGAATTGCTGCTGGTTCTGGTAATAATGTTGTTGAAGTCAATCGGATGATCAAACAATTTAAAGAATCTAAAAAAATGATGCAGCAAATGTCTAAAGGGAATATGGATATCCCTGGTATGGATCAAATGCTTGGTGGCGGTATCAAAGGTAAATTAGGAAAAATGGCCATGAATCGTATGGTGAAGAAAAACAAGAAGAAGAAAAAGAAGAAAAAATAATACAAAAAAGTTGAGCAAAGTCTAATGACTTTGCTCAACTTTTTTATGAATGTGACTGTAACGCTATGATTTAACGTTACTGCTATTTTTCACCTGTCTTCTCCGATTGATTGATCCGTGGATTTCTTTCCTAAAAACAAGGTAGCTTCCGATTAAAGCAGTAATTATTCCGTAAATCAACAAACCAGGAATTGGGGAAGCGCCATTTTCATAGCTATAGTATCCGTGGTTAAATACAAGAACAATAGGAACATAAATGACCATAGCAATAACAACTGGGATTTTAAGCGTGTCAAACAGCAAATAGTTTCCTTTTTTCTCCAAAGTAAGCGTAGGAAACAGATATGAACCAACAGCGAGTACCAACAATGGCAAGACAATAGCCACAATAACTGGCAATATCGATATAGGGGCCTTTTCTACAGTATATACAAAGAATTTATTCGTTACATAGAGATCCGTTGTTGTCTTGGTAAAATAATACCATGCATTGATGACAGCTGTAATGAAAAATTCTAATGATAAACAGAAGCCAAGAGCAGTAAGAGGACCTAAAATCAGATTGCCTGTTACCAAACCGATAAATGCCGCGATAAAGAAGTAAAGAATGTATGTCGTCCAACTAGCTAAAACATTCGCTAACAAATCCATCATACTTATATTGACATACTCAGCTGGAATTCCTGTTGTAATAATACTAACAAACAAAATCTTAGCTAGAAGTATGCTGCCTAATAGCGGTAGTGAGATCAAGGCAAACTTTGAGAAATAGATTCTACGTTTGGAGACACCTAGTGAAAAAAGAAATTCATTGAAGGATGTTCTTAAATCAACAAAAAATACAAAAAATCCTGCAGCTACAACAATCGCTAGCAAAAGAAGCGGATTTTCATTGAAGTACATTGTAAAGTAAGAATCATCGTTTGGAGAAGTAGTCTCTAGTTTTCCCTGTTCATCATACGAATCTACTTGATAAAATAAATTCAATCCTTCTTTTTTATCTAACTCTTGGCGCTCTTTAAGCGATAGTCCAGTATATCTTGGATTATCATCTTCTGACATGCCTCTCAAATCATCTAAGTATTGCTCGGAGTTATAATAAGTGTTCGTATCCTTCCAATGATTAAGATCACTGACACCCATATAGGTATAAAACAAAATAATTGAAAGACTTGTAATCATTAGAACCAGTCCATAACGTTTTTTCAAAATAGTCATTAATTGTTTATTCATAACGTTTCTCCTTGTAAAGAGTAGTCGGTTTCTTCATTGGCAAGGTTCGCTTCAAAGACGTCTTCTAAGGTTAAAGGCAGTTCTTCGAATAAAATCGGTTGTTCTGCTTGAATCAACGTTTTTAATTCGTGGGTATAGTTTTCAAAGATCGCTGTAACGACCCGTCCTTGAAAGTGAAGCAGGCGGCTATTTTCTTTAACAAGTTGAGGCACTTTCTTTGTTTTAAAGACCATTTGTATTTTGCGAGCATGTTCTCTTAGAACTTCTAAGTGATAATCAAGTTGGATGTGGTTTCTTTTCAAAATTAGCGCACGATCAATAATACTTTCCAGCTCATTTAAATTATGAGAAGAGATAATGATTGAACGACTATTTTCACTGACATCATCTAAAAGAATGCCTAAAACCTTCTTTTTAACAATAATATCTAATCCATCCAAAGGCTCGTCTAGTAACAAGTAATCTGCATTAGAACAGATAGCTAAAATCATCTTATAAAGTCCTTGCATCCCTTTAGACATCGAACGATACTTAAAACGAGGATTCAGATTATTTTTTTTAGTTAAAGTTAAATATTTTTCTTTATTAAAACCAGCATAGGCATTTTGGTAAAATAGCAGCAATTTGTTCAATGTATAGCCTGAAAGAAAATTGTATTGTTCATCAATATAAAAAATTTTTTGCTTGAGTAATTTATTTTCTTGAATGTCTTCCTGGTCAATAAGAATCTTCCCGTGATCCAATTCATAATGTCCTGCAACGGATCTAAAAAAAGTGGTTTTACCAGAACCGTTTCGACCAATCAAGCCAGTGATTTCTCCTTTATTGAATGTCAAGTTGAGCTCTTTCAAAATAACTTTTTGATCAATTCTTTTTTCTAAATTCTCTATTTTCATATTTACTCCCCCTTCAAGTGCTGATCACTTTCATCCAACCATTGACTTAGTTCATGTTTAGAAACGTTTAAATAATTTGCTTCAATAATCAACTCATTAAATTTCTTTTTTATTTTTTGAATCTGATAGTCATCGCGGAGCTCGGTATCGATTTTTTTCACGTAAGTTCCTTTACCTTTGACAGTAACGATCACTTCTTGTGTTTCTAATAATTTATAAGCTTTGCTGACTGTATTAGGATTCATCATGAGTTGGCGGGCCATTTCTCTGACAGAAGGTAGGCGGTCACCAGACTGAAGTATTCCACTTAAAATGTCTTCTTTGATACCTAGCATGAGTTGCTCATAATAAGGTTTACTACTTGTTTTATCAATAGAAACCATAAATGTCTCCTTTCTAAAAAAAGTGTGTTTGTTGTGTACTAGTATACATAGTACAGTTGAGGTTGTAAACATTATTTCAGAAATTTTGTTAAAATAAAGAAGTAGCATAAAAAATTGAGGCTGAATGGTTGGAGGGGAAATGGTGAAACAAAGATGTTCTTGGGCAGAAGCTAACGACGAAATGAAACACTATCATGATACAGTTTGGGGCGTTCCAATACATAACGACCAGCGTTTATTTAGAAAACTAATCTTAGATATTCACCAAGCTGGACTAAGCTGGCAAACTATTTTAAATAAAGAAGGTCATTTTGATGAAGCTTTTGATTATTTTGACATAAAAAAAGTTGCTGCTTACGATGAAAAAAAGGTTGAGGAATTGTTGGATAACCCAGGAATCATCCGTAATCGCAGAAAAATCGAAGCAACAATCCATAATGCTCAAAAAGTTATTGAAATCCAAAATGAATTTGAGACTTTTTCCAACTATTTATGGGCGTTCAATAATCATAGTGTTTTAAAAAATTCTTATCATGACCAAATAGATATTCCAACAACGAATGATTTATCTGATAGAATCACGGGAGATTTAAAGAAAAGAGGCTTTAAGTTTGTTGGCAGCACGATTATCTATGCTTTTTTGGAAGCGGTTGGGGTCATCAATGATCATGTGACGAGTTGCTTTAGATATGAAAATAGCACCCATATTTTAGACGAGGATGGTACAAAGTGATCAAAAGAGGGGAGTTTAAAAATTACGCTAACGGCTGTATTACAAACCAATTATTCGATATTAACATAGATAAAACCGATGAGGTAGACAGTGCGATTTAAATGAATTAATCGATTCCCCTAATAAAAAAATAGCGGCTAAAAAAGAACAAGCAACAACAGTTAGTTAGAAGTTGAATCAACGAATGAAGTAGCATTTCATCTCTATCGCTCCATAGGTTTTGAGGAGCAGACGTTATTTGATTATTATGTCTATGAGCTATCAAATAAGAACGGATAAAAAATAAGCTATGAACTAGAGAAAAAAAACTTCAATATTGTTCATAGCTTATTTTTGTTAAGCAACTGTTGATTGCCCCTGCCAAGGTAAAATAAGTATAGCATATTTAGCTTAAAGTGCCAAAATTCAGCGGTTTAATGCTTTTTTTAGGGTGTAAAGAAAAAACTCTTTACAGCTTGCTTTAAATCTGGTAAACTAACATTTGTGATTAAGTTAATGGAGGTGTAATATATAAAATGTCAGTAAAAATTCGTTTAAAACGCATGGGTTCTAAAAAGAGTCCTTTTTACCGTATTGTAGTCGCAGATTCTCGTTCTCCTCGTGATGGACGTTTCATCGAAACTGTTGGAACTTACAATCCTTTAAAAGATCCTGCAGAAGTAGTTTTAAAAGAAGATTTAGTTTTAGACTGGTTGTCTAAAGGTGCTCAACCTTCAGATACTGTTCGTAACATCCTTTCAAAAGAAGGCGTTATGAAAAAACACCACGAAGCTAAACTTGAAAAGAAATAAGGTGACCGATGATGACAGATGTGAAAGAGTTAGTCTTAACTATCGTTCGCCCATTAGTCAGTCAACCTGAGCTAGTTAAATTAGAAATAGAAGAATCTGATGTTTTTCTAGAGTATAATTTGACTGTATCACCTGAAGATATTGGTCGTATCATTGGCAAACAAGGACGTGTTGCAAAAGCAATTCGTACGATTGTATACAGTGTACGTGTGGATGGGCCGAAAAAAGTTCGTTTGAATATCGTCGATGGTAAATAGCACAAAGTAAAACACCCAAATTTTTTGGGTGTTTTTTTATCCATTTTGACGAATTGTTAAATATCAGCTACTATAGATTAAAATAGAGGACAGAATGGAGGAAAAGTAAGTGAGTGACTTAAAAAGCTATCAAGAACAACTATTACAAGGTCTTGAGGAATATTTTGCACAAACAGAATTAGAAACAGGTGACATTTTTGTACTTGGTTGTAGCAGCAGTGAAGTTGCTGGAGGCATGATTGGTAAAAACTCTAATTTGGAGATCGGCAAAATGATTGTTTCAATAATCAAAGATATTTTAGATGAAAAAGGGATTCATTTCGCAGTGCAAGGTTGCGAGCATATCAATCGTTCGCTCGTTGTTGAAAAGGAAATCACCAAACGCCATCAGTTTGAGATCGTTTCGGTTGTACCTGCTCTTCACGCAGGAGGAGCTGCGGCAGTTGCCGCGTTTAAACTATTCCAAAATCCTGTCGTTATAGAAAAAGTCACGGCGCAAGGTGGCATAGATATTGGAGACACCTCGATCGGTATGCATATCCAACATGTCCAAGTGCCAGTCCGCACTTCAATCAAAGAAATAGGTGGAGCTCATACTACTTATTTACGCACACGGCCTAAATTAATTGGCGGCACTCGTGCGGTTTACGAATGAAAAAAGACGAGATAGCCGATCCATTCACAGGTTATCTCGTCTTTTTTTATTCAATGGTTATTTTTTTCTAAATACGTTAATTTCAAAATCAGGTGAATCAAAACTAATTTCTGCTTCGTCAATCATTAAACCTAGCAGGTGATAATCTTCTTCTTCATGATGGGTAATACCGAGTAATTCATCATAATAACACTCAATACTTAGATCTCTGGGTGTATTTAATAACTCTAATAAATGTAGGACATTCTCTGGTTCTTCTTCAGTTTTACCTTTAATTTTGATACGAAAACCTTCAGAAGTAAAATCCAGTCCAATCTGAATCTTGGTTATATCATTCGAAAAAAAGTAAGTCAATAATTCGTCTACAATTCGTTTAGCCTTTTCTCTTTCTTGCATGTTGTTTCACCTTTCTAATCTGTAAAATATTATCAAGTAATGGTACCATGACAGCCGCCACAAAACCAGTAGAAAACCCATTATTATAAAGATTCAGTCCACCGTGGAGATAGCTAACATTTGTGACCAGCGACATATGTAAAAATCCTGCAAGCAAACCAAAAGTAATACCATAATATCCAGCAATCGGGGCTAGACCTGTACCAAAGATTCCTGCAAGTACGACAGTCGTTTGATCTACTTCGAAAACAGAAGACAACTGGGCCGTTAAAAAGACACTCACCAATAATGGTAAGCTATTTAAAAGATGATTACCGAAAGCACTGAAGCCAACTGCAGATAAAATGGCACCTACGATCGGTCCGTTGAGTGTCGAGTGACTAATCTGCGTATAACCAACAAGTAACAACCCCATCAGCGCCATATTCATCATAGTGGCTCCAACACCTGCGATAGAAATAAAGTCAGTGATTAATTTCCCAGAAGTTTTGCTGATTTCTTTTAAGCCTTTCAGTGAAAAATGATTGACCAAAAAACCAACGAAAAACAGTAATAAAAACAAAAATAATAGAAAAATAAGCAGTTTTGAATGATAATCAACTGAAACTAAGTTCTTACCTTCGATTTTCCAACCAAACATTCTTAAAATCCCTGTAAACATCATTGCAATAAGGCCAGAAGTGAAGCCAACATTATACAATGAGAAGCCCTGATGAAAAGTCAGAACATGTGAGGCCAAAGGTGGTAAAATCATGCCAATGAAAATACCAACGAAACAGCCTAAAGGAAACGAAAGAACTAAGGGCAAAGAAAGACCAAAGGTGAGATAGCTGATAATAGGGGAGAGAGCACTACCAAACAGGCTAACGACGATAAATTGTGAAAATGGTTTTTTCACAATTCTTGCATAGCATAGTCCACCAATAATAATTGGAATTGAATTATACAAGTTTTTCCCAAAAAAAGAACAGCCAGATACAGTAAATAAAGCGGCGATCATAGGGCCGTTGATCGGAATTTTTTCTTTTTTTGCCAGCAGAACACTGATGAGTGTAAGTAGACCGCTATTTAAAAATGCACTGCCAAATGTGCCAAGTTCAATATAATCAGTCAATAAATTACTAGGCGAAGTTAAAATTCGAACCATACCAGCTAATAAAGTTGAGATAGGTTCACTAAGAAGCCCAATAATAATTAAAATAAAACAATATCCTATCAGTAAAAAATAATTTTTATTCGTATCCATTATTTCCAACTGTTTTTTGTCAGTATGTAATAAAAGTCTTTGGCTGTTATTTTTAGCCATAAAAATACCCCCGTTTTCTATCAATAATATAACTATAGCCCGTGAAACAAGCATTGGTCAATAAAATTCCGATGAAGTTTGACAAATTATCATGTTTTTTACAGATACACATAATTATTGAGAAAACGAACTACTAAAAGAGTGTAAAATGAAAGAATAAATACAAAATTAAAAATCATTGTTTAGCTTTACCAGCTGATCTCTGGAAAAATGAACATTGGTTTCGTGACATAACGTATGCTCAATTTCTCCGAAAGGATAGCAAAGCTCGTTTAGGTTTTAAATAAAAAGGAGGGTTTATTTTGGTAAGAAAAAAAGTATATAAAAAACAGCACATTTTAGCGTCTGCACAAGAATTATTAACAGAAAAAGGTTTTTCAGCGATCACAGCGCGAAACGTAGCAGAGCATATGGGAATCTCGACGCAACCTATTTATCTTGAATTTAAAAACATGGAAGAGTTGAAGTTGACGTTATTGGAAAACATACATGAGTTTTTAGACACTGAATTCTTTTCTAAAAAGCAAACCTCAAATAACTTAGCAAATTTTGGATTGAACTATATTGACTTTGCACAAACAAATACCAATTTATATCTATTTTTATTTGTCGACCATCATTCTTATGGACAGGAATTACAAAAATTATCGTTTGATTCATTTCAGAGACTCATTCAAGCAGATGAGAAGTATGCTGCAACATCCAAAGAACTGTTGGAGAAGCTTCATATGAAGTTATGGATTGTAGCAACTGGAATGGCCTCACTTAGTATTTCAGGCATATTAACGTTATCAAAAGAGCAATTGATTTCAGCATTTGAGGCTGTTGAGTGAGAAGATATGTTAGTGTTAAGAGCAGAGCATGAGGTGTTTAGCAGATACAATGTAGGACGGAAATCATTGATATAACTACATTCTATATACAGCGACCGATAATTTTCTATGCCAAAAGTATTAAGAAGAGTTCGTATATTTGACTGATTTGTTTTAGTTATTTTGTTGCTAAAATAAGTTTATTAAATGAATTTTGGAGGAAATAACTTGAAAATAATCAAAGCAATCGTTGTACTAGCTATACTTTCTGGTGCTGCTCTTTTTGGAGCTAAACTATACACGCAAAATAAATCAGATGAGCTTTCAGGCACCATCGATCAATTAAACCCTTTAGTCACAAATGGAGAAGTTTATGTCAAAACCAAAAGAGCTGATAGTATCAATAAATATGGGATTACAACTTACACACAACAAACAGTTGACAAGAATGGCAATAGTAAAGAGCTGACCTTTACTGCAGATCATGAACTAACAACGGATCGCTATTTGAAAATTTACAATAAAGGTGCACACGTAGAAACCTATGAGGAAGTTACTGAAGAGACTATTCCTAAAAAGGCACTACAACAATTGAATAAATAAACGAAAAGACTGCCCACTTACAATCCGAACTTGTTTTGTCGGAATATAAATGGGCAGTCTTTTTTTTGCAATCAATTTGTTCAAATAGCCTGAGGTATAAAGTCAATTGTACATAAATCATTATAATGAAAATGGATTGTAGCTTGAATTCGTCCATCATCAATTAATTTTTGTGCAGTGTCTTTTACGTCTTCTTGGTCAAATTGCTGGAAATTGATTACGTTTGCTACAAAGTGAGGGGATTTCCGATTGGAAGCCTCAAGAATGAGCGTTTCAATTTGTGGATTAAACGTCACTAGCTTTCACCTCTTTTGTTAACAGTACCACGTTATCATCAGAATGGATAGCATTTCAGTGATATATGAAGATATGGAAAGAAAAAATTTCACAATTCATTTGTTTTAAGAATCTCACGTTTATAGCAAGAATAGGCATCAGAGTCTCTTAAAATGGTCAATTTTTTATCCGATAGGTCGGCCAATTTTTTTAATTCAAAAATATTTTTTGTTTCAAAATGGTGATTCCAAACAAACATCATTCTCAATAAATTAAGTGTAGGCTTATAATGAGCTACTTCTTTATTCGTTATTTGTTTGATGAAGCGACTGAAGATTCGGTAAACTCGAGTGAAATAAGGTGGTAGCAATAATAAAACAATATCTGCATCATCTATCGCCGGTTTGATCCACTCTTTCGTTGCCGTCCCTTCGATGATCCAACTTTCTTTCGCCAAAATAGTCTGCAGCTGTTTGGTAGACTCTAATTCTGAGTAAGGTTTATCTCCAGTTGGCTGACGATTCCAAATAAGATTATCCAATTCATAGTAGGTAATCTTTTTTTCTGTCGATAGTTGTTTGGCAAAGCTTGTTTTACCACTGCCAACAGGTCCAGCGATCAAGATTTTTTTCATAGCTTTCCTCCATACTTTAAAGAAAAAGCCCTGAATAAAACTAAACGTCAGTTTTGTCCAGGGCTCTATATCCGAATAAATGCTTTTGTTCTAGCTACTTATTACTCTATTTTTTTGCTTCTTGTAAAATATTGATTTTTTCGATTCGGATGTCTTTTTTAGGTTTGTCTTGATCAGCAGTTTCAGCTGAAGCGATTTTATCTACAACGTCCATCCCTTTTGTTACTTGACCAAAAACAGTGTGTTTACCATCTAAGTGGGGTGTACCACCTTTTTTGTAAGCATCAATGATTTTTTCTGGATAATCATCTTTTAGTAAGCCATCGGACATGTCATCAGTATTTTGTACAATAAAGAATTGACTGCCATTCGTACCATTTCCTTTTTCATCTTTACCAGCATTGGCCATTGATAATGCACCACGGATATTATAAAGTTGATTTGAGATTTCATCATCAAACGAACCATTCCAAATGCTCTCTCCACCAGTTCCATCCCCCTTAGGATCGCCACCTTGAATCATAAAATTCTCGATAACACGATGGAAAAGAACATTGTCATAATAACCATCTTTGGCATGTGTCATAAAGTTTTCAACGGTTTTCGGTGCTTGTTTAGGAAATAGTTTGATTTCAATAGTTCCTTCAGTCGTGACCATCTCAACTAAATCTTCATCTTCGTTAACAGTATCTGATAGTTGTGGTAATTCTAGGGAATTCAAATCAACCGATTCAGATGATTTTGTTTCAGTTGAAGAGGTAGCAGAAGAATCTGCTGCTTTTTCCTTGTTAGGTCCACAAGCTGCAAATAATACTAATGTTGCTAAAAGAGCTGTTGCAGCAATGAATTTTTTTGTTTTCATAAAGTTAAGTCTTCCTTTCAAAAATAGTTACATCTCATAATAACAAATCATCTATCGAACTGCCAGCCAAAATGGGAAATTTTTAAGATTCATAAAAGGTGTAGACCACTTTTTCTTATTCTGCTATAATGAAAATGGATACATTATAATCAATACAAATCTTAGGAGGCAGTAATAATGGGAAAATTAGGTATTTCTATTTATCCAGAACGTTCAACTTTTGAAAAGGACAAAGCTTATCTAGACTTAGCACATAAATATGGTTTTAAACGTGTCTTTACAAGTTTACTTCAAATTACAGAAGACAAAGAAAAGGTATTAGCAGAGTTTAAAAAAGTTGTTGATTATGCCAATAGTCTTGGAATGGAAGTCATGGTTGATATCAATCCTGCCTTATTTGAACAATTAGAAATCTCTTATGATGACTTATCATTTTTTGACGAGATGGGCGCTTACGGCGTACGTTTGGATGTTGGCTTTACTGGCGCCGAAGAAGCAAAAATGACACGTAATCCTTTTGGCATTAAAATCGAAATTAACATGAGTACAGGAACAAGCTATGTTGATAATATTATGAGCTATTCACCGAATACGGATAATTTATTAGGTTCGCACAATTTTTATCCGCATCGTTATTCTGGTTTAGGCTACGATCATTTTGTTTTTTGTTCTGAAAAATTCAGGAAATATAACTTGAATACTATGGCTTTTGTGAACTCTCATGATGCAACTTTTGGTCCTTGGCCAACACAAGATGGATTATGTTCATTAGAAGACCATCGTGATCTAGAAATCGCTACTCAAGTGAAACATTTAGTATTGACAGGTTTAATCGATGATATCTTAGTTGGAAATGCTTATGCATCAGAAGCAGAACTTAAGGCAATGGCAGAGGCATTTAATGCGGAATACCCATCTGTAAAAGTCGATGTTGCACAAGACATTACAGCCGACGAAAGAGAAGTCTTGTTCACAAGTCTTCATTCTTATCGTGGTGATCGTTCAGAATATATTTTACGTTCTACTATGACAAGGATTCATTTTAAAGATCGTGCATTTCCAGCTCATAATACAAATGATATGACAAAAGGAGACGTATTGATTGATAATGTTGATTATGGTCAATATAAAGGCGAAACCCAAATCGCGTTAAAGGAAATGAAAAATGACGGACGAGTGAATGTTGTGGGTCGTATCTCTGAAGATGAGTTATTCTTATTAGACTTCTTAAAACCTTGGTCTAGTTTTAAATTGATTGAAAATAAATAATAAAGTAAGTTTGAGATTGAGTGAAAGGAGCTAATCCTTTTACTTAATCTCTTTTTTCTTTCTTAAGATTTTTCCTAAACTATTTTAAATAATTACTCTATCGCTAAAATAGAAGAAAACGAGGTGTATCGATGGAAAAAGAATTAAGTCTGCTAGTAGCAAAGCTTCAAGGTATTGCACAAACAGGTAAAAAGTATGGAAAAGATATTTTTGATCAAGAACGCTACGAAGAACTATCTCAAGTAACCAAAGAACTAATGAGTATATTGTATCTTAATCTATCAAATCAGGATTTAGCAATTCTTGTTGATCAAGATGAAGGGTACGCTACGCCAAAAGTAGATATTCGAGCAGTTGTCTTCAATCAAGAAGGAAAATTATTATTAGTAAAAGAAAAAAGTGATAACGCTTGGTCTTTGCCAGGCGGCTGGGCTGATATTGGTTATTCACCAAGCGAGATTGCTGAAAAGGAGACCTTAGAAGAAGCGGGTTTAACGGTTAAGGCGAAGAGGCTCATTGCTGTATTGGATAAATCAAAACATGACTTTCCGCCAGCACTGACGTATACTTATAAGTTTTTCATTCGATGTGAACCTCAAAATGAACTATTAGCCACAGGTGTCGAGACCAATGATGTGGGGTACTTTTCACTACAAGAAATTTATTTGCTTTCTCTTTCTAAACATCGAAATATCATTGACAATTTTGAAATGATTTTTGCTGATTATCAAAACGAGAAAAAGACCATAATTTGTGATTAATATTGCGAAAATCCCAATAAAACATTATACTATTTAAGAATTTGAAAAAAGTTAGTATTATTTATGGTGTTTGAGTTAGACTAAGCCCATTTGATCAAATAATACTATTAAATAGGGAGCAGTGGGATGAATCGAATCGTAAAAATTTTGATAGCTATAGTCGTATTGGTTGTAATTGTGTTGACGGGAGCTGGGATGTATTTCTACAATTACGCAGTTGTTCCATCAGAAAAAGATTTTCTAGCAGGTGGTACTCCTGGAACAGATGTTGAAGCGAAAACACCACAGGAAAAATGGTTTAAAGACAAAAATAATCGAACCTATTGGACAATGACATCCAAAGACGATTTAAAGCTAAAAGCAATCTATTTACCAGCTGATAAAAAAACAGATAAAAATGTTATTATGGCTCATGGCTATATGGGTAGTGCTGAAACAATGGCCAGTTTTGCTAAAATGTACCATGATTGGGGCTATAATGTTTTAGTGCCGGATGCTAGAGGACATGGAGAAAGTGAAGGAGATTATATTGGTTTTGGTTGGCCAGAGCGAAAAGACTACCTTCAGTGGATCGATCAAGTGCTAACTGAAAACGGTAATGATGCACAAATTACTTTGTACGGTATTAGTATGGGTGGTGCCACAGTGATGATGACAAGTGGCGAGAAGTTGCCGAAAAATGTCAAAGCAATCGTTGAAGATTGTGGCTATTCTAGCGTAAATGAGGAATTAGCTTATCAATTAAAAGATATGTTTAATCTTCCCTCATTTCCATTAGTTCCTGTTACAAGTTTGATCACTAAAATTCGTGCTGGTTATTTCTTCGGGGAAGCAAGCTCAGTTGCGCAACTGAAAAAAAATAAAGTTCCAATGCTATTTATCCATGGTGATGCAGATAAGTTTGTGCCATTTGAAATGTTGGATGAAGTCTATAATGCTACAGATGTACCAAAAGAAAAATTGGTTGTAAAAGGTGCTGCTCATGCAAAAGCCTATACCGTTGATCCAAAAGCGTATAAAGCGAAAGTTGAGAGCTTTTTAACACAATATGTAGATTAACCATTATCGTCACACAGTTTAAACAGCTGGTGGCGATTTTTTCAAGCAGAGAAGTTTAATTGTTTTAGAAAGAAAATTTTATTTAAAAAATATTCTCACTGATTTTACTATACATTTGTTAGAATTCTTTGATATGATAATAAAAAGAAATGAGGTAAAATAGATGGAAGAACAAGTGATTGACTATCTGCATTACTTACAAATAGAACGCGGGCTTTCTCTTAATACAAGAAAAAGCTATGAACGGGACTTATATAAATATATAGCTTTTCTTATAGAGCAAAAAATCGACTCTTGGCAACTGATTGATCGCTATATTATTATGGAATACCTGCAGATACTACATAATGAGAATAACTCGTCGGCAACAATCATCCGTATGATTTCCAGTTTAAGAGGTTTTCATCAATTTTTACGACAAGAACAAATCACGGATCACGATCCGATGCAGCATATTGATTCACCAAAAAAAGCTCAAAAGCTTCCAAGTACACTTTCAGTTGAAGAAGTTACTTTATTGATCGAAACACCTGATACCACAAAACCTTTAGGGGTAAGAAACCGAACGATTTTAGAAGTCATGTACGCAACTGGTTTGCGAGTGACTGAATTGGTAGACTTGAAAATTGGTGACCTGCATTTAGCAATGGGGTTACTTCAAACAATCGGCAAGGGCGATAAAGAACGTATCATTCCTTTAGGTGATTATGCCATTCAGTGGATCGAAAAGTACTTGGAGGAAGCACGCCCTTTTTTAATTAAAAAAAATCAAAATGAAACGCATTTATTTGTCAATCACCACGGCAAACCTTTGTCTCGTCAAGGGGTTTGGAAAAATTTGAAACAAATCGTTCAAGCGGCTGGAATCAATAAGAATATTACACCGCATACGTTACGGCATAGCTTTGCCACACACCTATTGGAAAATGGTGCTGATTTGAGAATTGTTCAGGAGCTTTTGGGCCATGCTGATATATCTACAACTCAAATCTACACGCATATTACCAAACAGCGAATGGCTGACGTGTATAAACAGCACTTTCCAAGAGCCTAACTTGTAAAAATTGGAAGAAAGAAGGTGAGATCATGTTAACGTATTATCGAAAAGAGCAACGAAAAATTGCAATGGGATTATTAAGCTTCCATCAAAAACTGACTGAATATCAGTCACAGTTGAAAGAAATAGATATGTATGAAACAGAAGCTGATTTGCATTTGCTTTTTTGGATACCTGCGGGCGAACAAAATATTCAGGGGATTGTGGGAATTGAAGTAGAAACGTCTGAAGCAATGATTATACATGATATATCGATCAATCCTTCTTTTAGAGGTGAAAAGGTGGGCTTTGATTTATTAAATGAAGTGGTAGAACTGTACCCAGAAATGAAAATTTACGGGACCTTAGCCACATCTGCTTATTTATCTAAGTGGAAAGAACACAAGTCATGAATTTTATGGTAAACTAAAGAGCTGAAAAAGAAAGTTGGATGAACTTGCAGGAAATTAATGTAAAATTAGATGTATTCGAAGGACCGCTGGATCTTCTTTTGCATTTAATCCAAAAATTGGAGATAGATATTTACGATATCCCGATTGCTGCAGTGACGGAACAGTATATGAACTATATCCATACGATGAAAACGTTGGAGCTAGAGATTGCTGGAGAATATATCGTAATGGCAGCAACCTTGATGGCCATTAAAAGTAAGATGCTTTTGCCCAAACAAGAGTTGGAAATGACAGAAGACGATGAAATCTTTGATGGCGAAGACCCACGGGATGCTTTGGTTGCCCAGTTATTAGAGTATCGTAAATTCAAATATGCAGCGGGCCTTTTACATGAAAAAGAATCGGAAAGAAGTCTGTATTATACAAAAGAACCAATGGATATTGATGAGTATAAGGACGACAATCCTTTACTTACGCCGAATCAATTAAATACGATTGACTTATTCTTAGCGTTTCATGCAATGTTGGAAAAGAAAAAAAGCCGACAACCAGTTGAGACAACAGTTGCGGGTGATGATGTATCGATTGAAGAAAAAATTACAGTAATTTCACAAAAAATGCGACAAATTGCTCGTGATACACCAATAAATTTTGAATCATTTTTCACTTCATATTCTAAGCAAGAGGTTGTTACTACTTTTATGGCTTTGTTGGAATTGATGAAAAAAGGAGTTATTCACGTAGAGCAAGAGGACAATTACGGTACTATTTTATTATACAATACGTCTGAAGAAATTGAATCAAGTACGGAGGAAACAGCGTGACCACAATCAGTCAAATCGAAGCGATTTTATTTGTTGTTGGTGAAGAAGGAATCGGTTTAGAAGAGTTATCTTATTTACTAGAATTATCCACTGCCAAAACATATGAAGCCTTGACCGCTTTAAAAGAACGCTATGCATCAGATAAACAAGCAGCATTAAATATTTTAGAAGTTGGCAATCATTTTGTCCTATCTACTAAAAAGGTATTTGCACCATTGTTGAAAAAATATGCGCAATCACCGATTTCTAATTCTCTATCTCAAGCAGCTCTTGAGACCTTGTCGATTGTTGCCTATAAGCAACCAATTTCAAGAGTAGAAGTAGATGAAATCAGGGGAGTACAGTCAGCTGGCTCCATGCAAAAATTAGTTGCTCGTCAATTGATTGAAGAAAAGGGGCGAGTAGATGGTCCCGGCAGAGCTATTTTATATGGAACAACACCTTATTTTATGGATTATTTTGGCTTGAAATCTTTAGAAGAGTTGCCGGACATCCATCAAATGGAAGAAGAAATCGCAGAAGAGTTACCTTTAGACCTCTTTTTCGACCGTTACAAAGAATTAAATAAAGAAGAACCAACAACGGATACAAAGGAAGCGGAGGAAGAAAACTAAATGGAAAGACTTCAAAAAGTAATTGCGCATGCAGGAATTGCATCACGTAGAAAAGCAGAAGAGTATATTGTCAATGGACGTGTAAAAGTAAACGGGAAAATCATTCGTGAATTAGGAACTCAAGTCGGAAAAAACGACAAGGTTGAAGTAGACGATGTACCGATTTATAAGGAAGAGTATGGTTATTATTTATTCTATAAACCTAAAGGGGTTATTTCGGCTGTCTCTGATGATAAGGGTAGGAAAGTTGTTACGGACTTTTTCTCTCACATTAAAGAACGGATTTATCCTGTTGGTAGATTGGATTATGATACTTCAGGATTGTTATTACTAACGAATGATGGTGAATTTTCTCAAAAATTGACGCATCCAAGTCACGAAATCGATAAAGTGTATGTAGCAAAAGTTAAAGGATTAGCTAAGAAACATGATTTACTTCCGCTGACTAAGGGCATGAAAATCGAAGGGTATAAAACTGCGCCAGCGGCTTTTGAGATCATATCCGTTGACCTTAAAACAAACACAAGCATAGTGGAATTGACAATTCATGAAGGGCGTAACCATCAAGTGAAAAAAATGCTACAGGCTGTGGGTTACCCAGTTCAAAAATTAAAGAGAGAAAAATATGGCGATCTAACGTTAAAAGGATTACGTCCAGGTGAATACCGTAATCTAAATAAAAAAGAAATCAGTGTTTTAATGAATCAATCAAAATAATTTTTTAGAGTGCGTTAAGACGATAGGTTCGTTTTAACGTACTCTTTTTTGCAATAAAAACAGCGAGTACAGATCATTTACATGTGACGTTCTGAACATAAATATTGCTTTTTTCTAAAAAGGTTGTATACTTGAGTTGTACAAAAATTTAATAAAGGTTCGTCTTCAGGGGCAGGGTGCAATTCCCGACCGGTGGTTATAGTCCACGACCTACTTCATTTGAAGTGGCTGAATTGGTGAAATTCCAATACCGACAGTAAAGTCTGGATAAAGAAGATAGGGCTTATTTGAATTGGCATTTTTCAGATAAGATAACTCTACTCTATTTTCCCTGCTGGAAAATAGAGTTTTTGCTGTGAAACACTGCGATTGACCAAAGGACAGAGCAGATGTTGAACAGTACTTGGCGAGCAAAGCGAGAGAAGTCACCTTCATACTGAAACACTGCACTTCGTTTCGATCTCATCAATCTCTAAGAGCTAAAGCTCTAAGAATTGAAGGACCGCGATTGACCAAAGGACAGAGCAGATGTTGAACAGTACAAGGCGTACAACGTGAGAGAAGTTTCCTTCGTATTGACACACCATACTTAACTAAAACTAAATATGGGTGAGTTGTCGTACGTTCAATAACTGTTAAGCACTTACCAATAAAATTGGGAATAGCTTTGCAATCTATAGCGATACAAATCATATCGTTCGACCAAGCAACATCTCACAGCAAATCAAGAGCAATCACTGAAAAGTCAATTTAGAGAAGTTCGTTTGAAGATGGGTCCTTAAACAGGAGGATTTCATATGCGAAACAACAAGGTACAAAAAATGGTAAGTGTAGCAATGTTAGCAGCAATCGGTGTGGTATTACAGTTTGTAGCGTTTCCGATCATACCGTCGTTAAGTTTTTTGAAAATTGATTTTAGCGACATTCCCGTTATGATCAGTATGTTCTTATTTGGGCCATTAGCTGGAATCAGTACGGCTTTTATAAGATCTGCACTGCATCTATTTACAACTGGAGCATCACCACAAAATTTAGTAGGGGACACCGCTAGCTTTTTTGCAACGATTGTCTTCACATTACCAATGTATTATTTTTTCAGACGAGGAAGCGACAAGCTTTCAAATAAAATTTTAGGTATCGCTACAGGAATAATCGCTTTAACTGTTTTCATGGGTGTCGCAAATTATTTTGTGATCACACCTCTTTATTTAAAACTGTTTGGCGTATCAGCAGGTCAATTCTTAGGAATGTCGTTAGCAAAATATGTTACGATTGGCATTGTTCCTTTTAACCTGATCAAAGGTGCAATTGTGAGTGCTGTTTTCTTAGTCCTGCATGCAAAGCTTTTACCTTGGCTTTCCAGAAAACAATATCAGCTGAGTAATAAAAAGACAATAACGAAATAGAACATGCATATAAACTGAATAAACATAGAGTAGAACGATTTGTTTTGCGCTATGTTTTTTTATTGTCAAAACAAAAAATTCTAGTTATAGAAAAATTTCTGATAAAATAAATGAATCAAAAACGAAAGGAGAAATAAAATGAAAAAATGGCAAAAACGACTACTTTGGTTTTTAGGAGTATTTGTATTAGTGATTTTGGTGGGATTATTCTACATAAAAACCATTACCTATACACCTACGACAATGGCTGTAGAAGCATCTCAAAAAGCAAGCAATGAAAATGGTACACTATTTTTCAAAGGGGATAAAGAGAAACCCGCTCTGATTTTTTATCAGGGAGCTTTGGTTGAAAGTGCCAGTTATAGCATTTGGGCTGAAAAGGTAGCAGAGGCCGGATTTTCAGTCTACCTAGTAAAAGAACCGTTGAATCTAGCTGTTTTAGGCCAAAATAAAGCAGAAGAAGTTATTCGCTCTAATCATCTAACCAGTTACGTGATTGGCGGACATTCACTAGGTGGTGTTATGGCTAGTCGCTTTGCTGCTGAGCAAGACAATAATGCATTAAAAGGTGTATTTTTCCTAGCAAGTTATCCTGACGAAAAAGGCAGTCTTACAAAGTTTAAAGGACAAGTACTGTCAGTGACAGGTTCTGTTGATGGTGTTTTGAATTGGCAATCCTATGATCAGGCAAAAAAAGACTTACCTGAACAAACTATTTTTGAAGAAATCAAAGGTGGAAACCATGCTGGATTCGGCAGTTACGGTGAACAAAAAGGCGACAAGCCAGCTCAGATTAATAACGACGAGCAACAACAAGAAGTCGCCAATCTGTTGATTGAATGGCTAAAAACGATCAAATAAAACAATAAAAGGAGAAAATAAAGTCTTTCGATAAGTATTTTCTCCTTTTACTATTGAGTTAAGAAACAAGCTGATTTTCATTATTTTTCTGTAATCTCTATTGCACGAACAGGACATTTGCGGTACGCTGTTAAGGCATTGTTTCTTTCACTTTCAGGAACAAACTCCTGATAAGCTTCGTTATCATTTTTTAAAATGACGATTCCATCATCATTATAATCGAAAATTTCTGGTGCATATACTTGGCACAGACCACAAGCAATACATTTTTCAGGAATTATTTTACATAACATATGAGCACATCCTATTCTATCATTGAAAGAGGTGGAAATATGGAACCTTTCTTTATTTTAGCGTTATTTCAGCACGGATACAAGGCACGAACCTCAACATTGTATCATCTTTTAAAAGGCAAACGGACTAGTTCAGTGTTACTATATGGTTTTTTATATGAAAATTTACATTTTTTTCAGCTTTTTCCAGCGTTATCAGAAGTGCAATTCAATAATATAATCGCTGACCTGATTAAGCAAAAATTATTGCGACAAACGGTCGATGGCGAAGTTCAAATCACAACCAAAGGGCAGCTAGACACGCATCGGTATCTAACCAATTTTTCTTGGATCAACAATTATCATTTTGGTAAGACAGACGAAATGATTTGGCGATTGCTACAATTTACGGTACAAGTCGTCTCTCATTTATCCTATACAAATAAAAACTATATCCCTCTTGAGCAATCGCCATTGTACCAAAAACAAGTAAAAATGTATATAAAATCAATGCCAAAAGTCGAATTGATTAAAACGGTCAAGCAAGAATGGACTCAAATTTTTTCTTGTTTATCTGATGAAGAAGCAAATTATTTTGTAAAGCAATTCTCTGGTTATCAACAAATCGGCAAAACAGCGTTTCAATTAGCTGATGATCAGGGGAATCCGTTTGACCGATTTATGTTTTCAAAAGAAAAACTACATCATTTATTGTCTACAATCGAACAGATGCCAGATGGTAGTTTTTTAAAAGCATTAATCCTACAAATGATTAAGCAAAATGAAAATAAAAGTATGAACGAAACAAAAGCGTATCTAGAGCGGCTAGATTCAGTAGAAAAGCTAGCTGAACAGAGAAAAATAAAAGTCAGCACGATCAAAGATCATCTGATGGAACTAGCGTTAACAGGTGACTTTCCTTTTGACTCTTTTATAACAACAAAGACCTCTGATTTTTTATTAGAATGTTCACCTCCTTATCAAGACTGGTCCTATCGATCGTTAAAACAACTCAATCCTGCACTAGATTATTTTGAGTTTCGTTTATATCAAATCCAAAAACTGAGAGAAGAAAGAGAAGCGAACCGATGAAGATGGATTTAGAGCAACGACTATTTGAAAATTTTGGTTTTCACACATTTAAGCCAGGTCAAAAAGCTGTCATCGAGCATCTGTTAAAAAAGCAAGACACACTAGCGGTTTTGCCTACAGGAACGGGAAAATCTTTATGTTATCAATTTGTTGGTCAAATGATCGAAGGAACTGTGCTGATTGTTTCCCCATTATTATCATTAATGGAAGACCAAGTGACTCAACTACAAAAAAAGGGTGAGACACGAGTAATCGCATTAAATAGTAGCCTGTCTTTTTTAGAAAAGCAATATGTATTAGCTCATTTAAGCGAGTATAAGTTTGTTTTAATTAGTCCAGAAACCTTGACACAAAAAGAGGTCAGACATAAAATCGCCAGCTTGAAAATTGCTTTGTTTGTAATAGATGAAGCTCATTGTGTGTCCCAATGGGGCGTCGATTTTAGACCAGAATATACCAAGTTGGCTGGAATACAAGAAGAATGCGGTTATCCATTGACTCTGGCATTGACAGCAACCGCGACGCCCGCCGTAAAAAAAGAGATACTTCAGCAAGTATTTACGCAGCGTAAGGAAATTTCTGAAGTGATTTTCTCAGTCGATCGGCCGAATATTGGTTTGATTGTGGAACAAATCGCGGAAAAAGATGATAGGTTGATTTCTTATCTGACACAACTACGCAATAAAGGCATCATTTATTGCGCAACAAGAAAAACAGCTGAGAAGATCCATCGATTAATCAAAGATACGACAAATGTAAAATCGGCATTTTACCATGGCGGTTTAACAGCAAATGAACGCAGTCTTTTACAACAGCAATTTGTCTCGAATCAATTAGATGTTTTATGCGCAACAAATGCTTTTGGTATGGGGATCGATAAACCAGATGTACGTTTTGTGCTTCACTATGATTGCCCTGATAGTCTAGAAAACTATGTTCAAGAAATTGGTCGTGCAGGGCGCGATGGGCAAGCAAGTTTAGCGATTTTGCTTTATCAAAAAGGGGATGAATCCATCCATTACTACTTTCAATCAGAAAGTCGTTTGGATCGAGAACTTTTAAATGAGCTGAATGTCAACAATTTGCAAAAACACGAAAATTTATTACCTGAATTAAATGAAATTCAACAAAAATGGCTACAAGGATACTTAGAAAAAGAATACACAATCGAAGAGTTGGAACAGAGATTATTAAGAAAAGAGAAAGAACGTCAGCAGCAGTTAAGCGTTATGTTAAACTATATTAACGAAGAAAAGTGCCGTCGTACATTCATTCAGCAGTATTTTTCAGAAAAAATAGATCAAACTAAACAAGAAAATTGTTGTGATCGATGCGGCTTATCCTTTGACAATTACAAAGAGCAAATAGTACAATCACCAGAAGAAAACGAAATCTCCGAACAATGGGAGGACATTTTGATAAGATTATTTAAAGAATGAAAATAATCTTTTTTTAGACTGCAGTTGACAAAAAGCTGTGGTATAATAGCAAACGAGAGAATTTTAGGAGGAACGATACGTGAGTAAAAAAGATAAGAAAAAGCCATCAGGAGCTCGTGAACCTTGGGAGCAATCAATTTATGATACGGATAAGAACAGTGGAGGTTCCCGTTCAGAAAAACGTCAACAAAAAAAAGGCAATACGGTTTTTCTGACAATTTTAGTTATCTTATTACTATTGATCATCACCTTACCCGTGGGAACGTATCTTTATGTGATGAGAGACAAACCTAACGACAACAAAGAAACAAGTAAGCCATCATCATCTGTCGTGGTACAATCATCAACAAAAAACAGTTCAACGCAACCATCATCACAAGCATCAACATCAGCGTCGTCAGAATCTGTAGCTGAGGGACAAAGCAGTGTAATACAAGAAACAACGCCAACAAGTGAAGTAGCTGAAGCTTACACAGAAGTTCTGAATGGAGAAGGACCAAATCAAGTTGCAGCAAGAAATGGTATCACAACAGAAGAATTATTACAATTGAATGGGTTAAGCATGGATTCAATGTTACAACCCGGACAATCATTGCGTATTAAATAGCAAATTAAGTAAAGAGTGAGACGGTACCAATTTTTCGCTCAGTCTTTCCTTTTAAGGGTCTGAAGCAAAACACTCGATGTTTTGTACCAGACTCTTTTACTATGTGATAAACAAAGGAGTTCGTTATGAAAAAGATCAGTATTGCCATCGATGGGCCAGCATCTTCTGGTAAAAGTACAGTAGCTAAGATTTTAGCAAAAAAAATGCATTACATTTATTGTGATACAGGGGCGATGTATCGCGCACTAACCTATCTGGCAATCCAACAAAACGTCGATTTTGAAAATGAACAAGAATTAGCAACACTATGTCTTGAACATACGATTTCGTTCAAGCAAGCGGAAAAAGAGCAGCTCGTTTTTATTGATGGAATCGAAGTGACGGAAGCGATTAGACAACCAAATGTGACAAATGCAGTTTCTATTGTTGCAAAACATGCGGCTGTTCGAAATAAAATGGTGGAAATACAGCAAGAAATCGGACGTTTAGGCGGAGTCGTTATGGATGGTCGAGATATTGGCACAGCAGTATTGCCTGATGCACAGGTTAAGATTTTTCTAGTTGCCAGTGTAGAAGAACGCGCTGAACGACGCTTTAAGGAAAATCAAGAAAAAGGAATTACGACTGACTTTGACACCTTGAAAAAAGAAATCGAACATCGGGATTATCTCGATTCAACTAGAGAAGTATCGCCTTTAAAACAAGCAGCAGATGCTGTGAAAATCGATACAACTGGAATGAACATAGAAGAGGTTGTACTAGCGATCGAAGAAGTCATCGCAGCAAAAAGTTAAAGGTTTATATGTTGTAATAAAATAGCTGCAAAGAAAGTATGACTGAGTGAAAGTGATACTTTCTTTGTCTTAAAGCAAGAAAATAACTTCTTATTTCAAAGAAAAAAAAGAAAATGAGAGAAATCGCTTTATTTTTTGACCAAAATCCCGTACTATTAAAGGAGTAGGTCAGTTTTTTACGAATTTTTTGGTGGCATAGGAGGATAATTTCATGACAGAAGACAAAAAAGTGGAAATCAGCAACGAAACAATGGAAGATGCAATGAATAGTGTCCAAGAAGTAAGTGTTGGCGACATCGTTAAAGGTGAAGTACTTGCAATTGAGGACAAACAAGTTGTTGTTGGTATTGAAGGTGCAGGCATTGAAGGGGTTGTACCAGCAAAAGAATTATCAACTACACAAGTAGAAGATATCAACGAATTAGTAAAAGTTGGTGACATCTTAGATTTAGTTGTCATTACATCAATTGGTAAAGATAAAGAAAATGGCAGTTATTTACTTTCTAAACGTCGTTTGGATGCTAAAAAAGTTTGGGAAGAAATCGAAGCAGATTTCCAAGCTGGTAAAATCATCGAAGCCCCCGTTACAAATGTTGTAAAAGGCGGTTTAGTTGTTGATGTTGGTGTGCGTGGATTTGTTCCGGCATCAATGGTAGAAGACCATTTTGTTGCTGATTTTTCAGAATACAAAGGACAAACATTAACATTTAAGATTATTGAGATTGAACCTTCAGAAAACCGTTTGATTTTATCTCATAAAGCTGTTGTAGCTGCAGAGAAAAACTCGAAGAAAAAAGATATCTTAGCAACTCTTCATGATGGCGATATCGTAGAAGGAAAAGTCGCTCGTCTAACTGATTTTGGAGCATTTATTGATCTAGGTGGTATTGATGGATTAGTCCACGTTTCTGAAATTGCACATCAACATGTTGGGAAACCAAGTGACGTGTTGACAGTAGGGGATGACGTAAAAGTCAAAATTCTTTCAATCAATCCTGACGAAGAACGTGTTTCTCTATCAATCAAAGAAACTTTAGCTGGACCATGGGAGGATATCGAAAACAAAGCAGCCGTTGGATCTGTTCTTGATGGAACAGTCAAACGTTTAACTAGTTTTGGAGCATTTGTTGAAGTATTCCCAGGTGTTGAAGGGTTAGTTCACATTTCTCAAATTTCACACAAACATATTGCAACACCTCATGAAGTCCTACAAGAAGGTGATGCAATTCAAGTGAAAGTATTGGAAGTTAATCCTGATGAACACCGTATTGCATTAAGTATTAAAGCTTTAGAAGCAAAACCAGAATCTCAAGAAGAACCCAAAGATGTTCAAGAATATGAGTTACCAGAAGAAAATACTGGCTTCACAATGGGTGATATCTTAGGTGATGCTCTAAAAGCACAAGATACTGATTCAGAATAATTTTTAATGGCTCTTTGTCAACTAATGTTGGTAAAGAAAAACCAAAGAATTAAATCGATTAGTATGATTCCTAGAGGAACTTTCCTCTAGGTTTTTTGTTTTCTTGAAAAAGAATCGTACCAAAACATAAAGAAATTCTCAATTTGAAATTGTAAAAGTTACGAAAGCCGTATGCTATATCTAATTTATCGGAATCTTTCAATAGTAGCTTCCAATAGCGTTTTAAACGACGGTATTGTTTTGGTTCAGAACTTTTCAAACGGTTCATCGTTTGAATTCGCAGTTGGTTCAACGTACGATTCATTTGTTGGACGATATGAAAGCGATCCGTCACTAATTGAGCATTCGGAAAGACCGTTCGAAGAAGTTGATGGTAACTAGCGTTCATATCGGTTACGAGATACGCTACATGTAGCCGAGCTTCACGTGTAAAGCGCATGAAATGAGCGGTCAATTTGTGTAGTCGTCTATCTTCCAGCACTTCTAACAACTGATTCCGTTCCCCATCTACACAAATAAAGCTCATACTTCCTTGGCAAGATTTCATGGATTTAAATTCATCGATACATAGAATTTTAGGGAGGAAGTTCCAGTTTATTCGATAATTTTTTGATAGTCTCTCCATCATTCTAAGGACTGTTATGTCTGAAACAAAGTGTTTTTGAGCAATCATTTTTCTTGAAACATTCTTTTTTAAGTCAAGCATAATTTGGTATTGAAGCTGTTTAGATAAGTGATGATGTTCTTCAATCAGCTCTGTATGAGCGTGAAAAGTAGCACCACATGCATGACAAAGAAAACGTGTCCGTTTTAGTTCTAATAGAGTGAAGCGCTCATTAAAAACAGGCAATTGAGCTGTTGTTGTATGACTGCCATTTTTGATGATTTGTCCATGATTGAGGCTCCCGCATTTTTCGCAGTGAGTAGGTGAATAAGTCAGTTTGGCTTTAATCACTTGAGCTTGCACTCCTTTTACTGGTCTTTGTTCCAACCAATTTTCTTCAAACCGGAGGTTTTTGTCTGTAAGTCCGAGCAATAATCTGGTATTCTTATCCATAGGGAACAACCTTTCTGATGATTTGTGGTTTTTGTCGATTTCATTTTATCAGTTAGTTGTTCCTTTTTGTGTTTAAATGCTTAAAAAAGTGCTGGTAGAAAATCTTTTTTGATTTCCACCAACACAATATATTATAGAACCGTAAAAAAGACTAGTACAACAACGTGGAGATTCACGTTATTGTACTAGTCTTTTGCTGCCCAGATAAACATGTCTGCCCAACACTCATTTTTAGTAACCTATTAATTATAAATTACTCGTAAATCTGCGGGCGTATGTTCGCCACGATACTGTTTACGGAATTGATGTGGTGATTGACCTACTTTTTTCTTAAACAATTTACTGAAGTATGTAGCATCGATATAACCGACAGTTCCAGCAATTTCAGTGATTGACTCTTCTGTTTTCATTAATAATTGTTTTGCCTTTTCGATACGATAGGTTGTTAAATAATCAATAAAATTCATACCGACTGCCTCTTTAAAGAAGCGACTGACATAGTGACGATTTAAGTGCATGATATCAGCTAAGGTAGTCAAATTTATTTCCTCATTATAATGGTCATGAATATAATCCAGAATTGTGTTGATTTGTTCTTTAGCCAAGACGGTAGGTTTATTGTTTAAGACATCCATCAATGAAACTTGATTGAGAGACTTAACGCAACGATCAATAGCGAATTTAAGCTCATTAAAATCAACAGGTGTTAATAAATAATCGATCACACCGCAACGTAAAGCTTGGTGAATGCTTTGAAAATTATCCCGTTCAGTCAGTATAATAACTTTAATATTTGGCAATTGTTGAACTATTTTACGTTTGACGATAAAACCGTCGATATCTAAGTGGTCGATTGCAATCAAAAGAATTTCTGGAAGGAGCTTTTCAGAAATAGCTAAAGCTTCTTGCTCTGTCGTAGCAGGAGGTAAAACTTTTATATTCATAAAGGAATCGTTGATAGATTGTTGAAGTGTTTGCTGTTCGTTTACATCGTTACTGACAATCAATAATCGGCACATAAGTAAACCCTCTTTTCTTTGATGAGATAATAGTCCTTCAGTTTGTGAAATTCACCTTACTACTCTATAATACCCTGAATAAATTCAGCTTTCAAGTGCAATTGTTTGTGAAAAAAATACGTTAAAAGGTAAATTTTGTCCATAATCTTCTTAAAATATTCCCTAACAAATTGGCTTAAATAGATTAAAATGAATTTGTAAGCGTTTAACAAATAGAAAACATCACTATTGTTAGAAATAAACGGACCAACAGTAGTGAAAGTTGAATCATAAAAAAGGAGTGTATGACATGACTGAAGAAATCAAAGTACAAGAAATTGAAACATTAGTCGAAACAGCAAAGAAGGCTCAAGCTGAATATGAGAGCTTTACACAAGAACAGGTAGATGCGGTTGTAAAAAACGTCTATCAAAAAACACTGGATAATGCAGAAAAATTAGCTATTTCAGCAAATCAGGAAACTGGATTTGGAAAAGTTTCTGATAAAGTAATCAAAAATACTTTTGCAAGCGAGCAAGTTTATGAAAGCATCAAAGACCTACCGACAGTTGGTGTGATTAATCGCAGAAAAGAAGAAAAAATTATTGAAATCGGCATTCCGCTAGGTGTGGTCGCTGGTCTGATTCCTTCAACAAACCCAACAGCAACAGTTATCTTCAAATCACTGATTGCATTAAAAACTAGAAATGCGATTGTTTTTTCTCCACATCCCAAAGCGTTAAAATCGATTCTAATGGCCGTAGAGATAATTGAGCAAGCTGCAGTTGAAGCTGGAGCGCCAGCTGGATTAGTTCAGGTGATTAAAGAACCTACACTAGACGCAACAAGCGCATTGATGAAACATGAGAATGTTTCATTGATCCTAGCTACAGGTGGTAAGGCAATGGTGCAAGCTGCATACAGTTCTGGGAACCCGGCAATTGGGGTAGGACCTGGCAATGTTCCTGTATTGATCGATAAAACTGCTGATATTGCACATGCGATTGATTGTGTGGTTAGTAGCAAAACATTTGACAATGGAATCATCTGTGCTTCAGAGCAAGCACTTGTTGTAGATAAATCTGTAAAAGACGCAGTGATCGAACAATTAAAAGCTAAGAAAGCCTACTTTATGAATGAAGAAGAATCAGCGAAAGTCAGTCAATTTATTTTAAGAGAGACAGGAACACTGAATCCTGATATCGTTGGTAAGAGTGCTTCGGATGTTGCAAATTTAGTAGGAATTTCTGTGCCAGATGCAACTTCAATTTTAATTTCAGAGCAGTCAGAGATTGGGACTCATAATCCATACTCAAGAGAAAAATTAACACCGATCTTAGGATTATTTACAGTTGATTCTTTTGAAGCAGGTGTAGAAACTTGTAAGGCTTTACTTGCAAATGAAGGAACGGGTCATACTGCAGTGATTCATACAACAAAAGATGCTAATGCAGAAATATTTGGTTTGGAAATGAGGGCTTCACGTATCTTAGTCAATACATTGGGTGCCTTAGGAGCAATTGGCGCAACAACAAAATTAGCGCCTTCAATGACATTGGGCTGTGGTGCAATGGGTGGAAGCAGCACGACTGATAATGTAACAGCTCATCATTTGATGAATGTAAAACGTATTGCTTATGGTGTTGAATAAGTAGGAAACGGCTCAAATAATTGAAGTGTCCTGTAATTGTCAAGCTTATTAAGTGACAATTACAGGATATTTTTGTATTCACTTGCTTTAATTTACTTATTTCACTAGTTTTTCTTGCATCTTAGACAAGCTTTAGGTAAACTAGTAAAGATTGAAAACTTGTCAAGGAGGTAATTTGAATGGCAAATCCAACAATTGCAATTGTCGGGCGCCCAAACGTTGGGAAATCGACGATTTTTAACCGTATAGCTGGTGAGAGAATTTCTATTGTAGAAGATACACCAGGTGTAACAAGAGACCGTATTTATGCCACAGGAGAGTGGCTGGGACGTGAATTTAGTATTATTGATACAGGTGGTATCGATCTAAGTGACGAACCATTTATGGATCAAATCAAGCATCAAGCAGAGATCGCCATTGAAGAAGCAGATGTCATCGTTTTTGTTGCAAGTGGCCGAGAAGGTGTTACTGATGCAGATGAATTAGTAGCAAAAATTTTATATCGTAGTAATAAACCAGTCATTTTAGCTGTCAATAAAGTCGACAATCCTGAAATGAGAAATGATATTTATGAGTTTTATTCTTTAGGCTTAGGCGATCCATTTCCAATTTCTGGAAGCCATGGTTTAGGGATCGGAGACGTTTTGGATGAAGCTGTCAAACATTTTTCTACTGAGATCGAAGATGAAGATGAAGATACGATCAAATTTAGTTTGATTGGACGTCCAAATGTGGGTAAATCATCATTGATCAATGCGATCCTTGGTGAAGAGCGCGTAATCGTTTCTGAAATTGAAGGAACGACCCGTGATGCGATTGACACCCATTTTGAATCAGAAGATGGCCAAAAATTCTTGATGATTGATACGGCTGGTATGCGTAAGCGAGGCAAAGTATATGAGTCCACAGAAAAATACAGTGTCATGCGTGCAATGCGCGCAATTGAACGCTCAGACATTGTTTTAATGGTTCTAAACGCTGAAGAAGGGATTCGGGAGCAAGATAAGAAAGTCGCTGGATATGCTCACGAAGCAGGTCGTGGCATTATTATCGTTGTGAACAAATGGGACACCGTTGAAAAAGAAACCAATACGATGCGTGACTTCGAAGAAGAGATACGTGAAGAATTCCGTTATCTTGATTATGCGCCAATCATCTTTGTATCGGCATTAACAAAACAACGCTTGAATAAATTGCCGGAATTGATCGAATTAGTTAGTATGAATCAAAACCTACGCATTCCGTCAGCCTTATTGAATGATGTAGTGATGGATGCGATTGCCATTAATCCAACACCAACAGATAAGGGCAAACGTTTGAAAGTTTTCTACGGAACGCAAGTAGCGATCAAACCGCCAACATTTGTTATTTTTGTTAATGAAGAAGAATTGATGCACTTTTCATATGCTCGATTCTTGGAAAACCAAATTCGCAAGGCTTTCACTTTTGAAGGAACACCAATCAAAATCATCCCAAGAAGACGGAAGTAGAGCATTTTACCACACTTTTTTCAAATGTACAAATAAATTCATTGAGTTATAAAAAAAAATGATAGTTTTAGAAAAAACTGGTTAAAACGCATCAAAAACCTTGCTATTACAAGCTTCCTATGATATCGTGATAACAGAATATTGATCCAATTCAATATTTGTACGTCATTTTTGGACCACTCAAAAATAAACGTAAATTAGATATCTTTTAGATATCCTATCCCTTGTGGAGGAGGTGAAATAATCCATGGCAAATAAAGCAGAATTAATCGAAAACGTTGCATCTTCAACTGGTTTAACTAAAAAAGACGCAACTGCAGCAGTGGATGCTGTATTTTCAACAATCCAAGAATCTCTTGCTAAAGGTGAAAAAGTTCAATTAATCGGTTTTGGTAACTTTGAAGTACGCGAACGTGCGGCTCGTAAAGGACGTAACCCACAAACTGGTAAAGAAATTCAAATCGCTGCAAGTAAAGTACCTGCGTTCAAACCAGGTAAAGCCTTGAAAGATGCTGTTAAATAAGACAGTTCTTAGAACCCTTGATTATTCAAGGGTTCTTTCTTTTTTTGCTGATGCTTTGTCGTAGCTGTTACCACTCTTGAAAAGTGTCAATTTCACTTTTTATAAAAGTGGGCATAAAAAAACCAATCACTCAGGATTGGTTTAACGGATCAAGAATAATTAGCTATGTTAAAAAAACAAATAGCATGTAACTATGAACGTTGTTGTGTGCTAATTATTCAAATTTCGACTGAATCACTCTGTTTCTTCAAAACAGTAACCATGTAAGAATTGCGCTATTTTTCTTAGAAGTAGACTATTTTTCGAAACAAGATTAGTATAAACCACAAATAAGATTTTTTTACATAAAAATAGTAGAATATATAGAGATAAGTATGAATCAATAATGCCTGTTCTTTAAGAAAATTAAAAGAACAGATGTCTTTAATCAAAGATCATTGTGTTTTCAAAAAAATAAAAATCATCCCTCTTTCTGTTTTATGATAACTAATGGTAAAATAAAGGAGAGGGGTGCTATGAATGGAACTAGGTTATAAGAAAAGTCAGATGCAGACGTTAATTATCTATGGTGAAACATTTGCCTCACAGATCAAATCAGCTTCATTTGGGACGAAGCATCTTTTTTTGATCACCAACCAACGCTATTATGATTTATTTTCGGAGAAACTGATCCAGCTTTTTGATGACAAACAGGAATTAGATTGGTATATTTGTAAGAACGACGCTCATTGTAACAATCTGAATGAGCTGGAAAATATAGTAACTTTTTTAGCAGATTTTGATCAGCAGCAGCAATTTCTTTTTTTAGGTGTTGGCAATGAAGGCGTTGTTCAACTAACGAATTTCCTGCATGAAACATCTGTACTAACATCTAATTGTTGGCTCTTGCCGCTATCGATCCGGTCGTTAAGTAAGAGCTTAATTGCTGAGTCTCAAATAGAATTAAAGAATCATCCTGTGTTAAAACGTTCAGTACTTGCAGAAAAAATCATCTATGACCATACCTTAACCACAGATTATGGAGAGGGGAAATTAGTTGATTTTCTTGTTTTTATTCGCTGCGGATTGGTTTGTAGCCATGATTTTTTACGAATGCTGTTTAAAAACTATAGCGATACAACACGTTTAAATCAACAATCATTTAATGGTATGTTGGATGAAATGATTCGTTACTATGAAAAACAGGGTCAAACGATCGACCAATTTGGTCAATTGTTTGAACATGGTTTTTTAGAAACAACAAATGGTCATTTGCTTTCGGGTCATATGAAACGATTTTTAGGCTGTTTATTGCAGTTGCTTTGGTCTCAAGAGATCAACCAATTTTCATTTCATTATAAGAATTTTATGATCTGGCTGATTCGGTTAGGGTTTCCCGTGGATTTTCCTGAACAAATTTTAATCAGTGATTATGTGGAAGGTGTGTTAACATGTGTAGATCGTGGTGAAACAGCGGCTCTTTTGAAAGAAGTAGGGAAGCTTGATTCTATGCAACAACCTAAAACAGAAGACTTACTAGCAACAATAGAAAAATACAAAACTATTTTAAAAGAGATTAGAGGATAAAAGATGACAACTTATAGTGAAAAAATGTTGCAAGCATTACATGAAGAAGACTTGGCTCAAGCACAATTGATGTTGGCAGAAGCGATTAGAAAAGACGATGATGATACACTTGCTGATTTAGGCGAAGAATTATTGTCGCTTGGTTTTTTAGAAGAAGCAAAATTAGTTTTTGACCACTTACTGACGGTTTTTCCTGATGCAGATGGCTTGAATATTCCCTTAGCAGAAATAGCAATTGAAAATAATTTGATTGATGATGCGTTTGTCTACTTAGAAAAAGTGGGGAAAGACAGTGATAGTTATGTGCAAAGCTTGCTTGTAACGGCTGATTTGTATCAAGTGATCGGCATCCCAGAAGTAAGTGAAGCAAAATTAAAAGAAGCACAACGATTAATGCCTGATGAACCATTAATTTTATTTGCTTTAGGTGAGTTGTATTTTTCTAATGGACAGTTCCAAGAAGCTTCTGCTGCTTATCATGAGTTGCTTGAAGAGCAAGTGACAGAAATTTCTAGCACTTCGATTAACGAACGTTTAGGAAGTAGTTATAGCATGTCAGGTGATTTTGAAGAGGCCATCCCATTTTTGGAGAAGGCTCTAGACGAAGGACAGACAGATGATCGTTTATTCCAATTAGCATTCACATACTTACAACTACATGAAAATCAAAAAGCAATTGCATTGTTGCAGCAATTAAGAGCATTGAACCCACATTATCAATCCGTTTATTTATCTTTGGGCGAAGCGCTACAAGAAGAAGAACAATTAGAGGAAGCCCGAACCGTTTTAGCTCAAGGGATCAAAGAAAACCCATTTCAAGTGGATCTATATCAGTTAGCATCTGAGAATGCTTACCGATTGCACGATATAGAACAAGCAGAAGCTTTATTGAAGCAAGCACTAGAGCTTGGCGAAAAGACTGATGAAACACGACTTACATTAAGTAATCTGTATTTGAATGAAAACAGGTTCGATGAAGTAATCGAGGTTGTACAAAAAATGGAAGAGCAAGGCCACCCATACGGAGAATGGAATCTAGCTCATGCCTATAATGAATTGGAAGAGTTTGATTTAGCAAAAGTCCATTATGAACAAGCTTACCAAGAGCTTTCTCACGAACCTGAATTTTTGAAGGAATATGCCGTTTTTCTTCGTGAAGAAGGACAATTAGAAAAGGCCAAAGAGCTGTTGCAACACTATCTTCAACACGAGCCAGGGGATAATGAAGCACAATCCCTGTTAGATGATATTGAAGAAAGATAGGTGATAAAATGTTTGTCAATGTCGCAGAAAAAAAAGAGTTTTTAGTTTGGCTAGTTAATAATATTTCATTTAGTCAAAGAGAAGTGTTATGGATTTTAAATTACTTGATCAATCATGAAGCTATTTTAAATAATGTTCATTTTATTGAGCAGGCAGATAAAGCGATTCGTGGCTTAAAAGTCACATCAAAAGAAATCGAGGATGATCCAATCCGTTTGTTTTTGTCAGGAAAAGAATTTACGGATACAGATCAAATCTTTCATGAAATCAGAATGAATTGGAAAGAAGCACTCTATGTGGAATGTATTTTTGATGGATCTTGGCAAAATAGCCAGTATTTGTCTATTTTAGAGGATAATCCATATGCTCGCTGGAATGAGCAGGTAAGTGAAGATGTGATTGAAAGTATTAATGAATTTTTCGCTCATGAAGAAAAACAAGCAAAGTTAAATTTATTGTATGGTCAAATTGATTTAGCTTTAGAAGATAATAATTATGAAGCTTTTTTAGAATTAACAGATGAATTGAACCGTTTGAAAAAATAAGAAAAGGTGAGATAGCGTAAAGAACGTCTATTTCACCTTTTCTCTTTCTGTTAATTCAATTGTTTTTTTCGTTTAAAAAGCATTCTTACTGGTCTAGAATAGGTGAAGCCTTCACCGATTGCTTCATGAACGTTGATGACCGAGATAAACGCTTTTTCATCTAGTTCATGAACAATTCGTTTGATTTCTATGATTTCACTTGGACTGACAACGACATAAAGGACTTTTTTATCAACTTGAGAATAGCCGCCCTGACCATCTAAATAAGTTACGCCACGTTCTAATAGCGCCATGATCACTTCACCGATATCCTCAGAATGATCTGAAATCACTAAGATACCTTTGGCTGCATAAGCACCGTCCAAGACCGAATCAACAACTTTACTGAAAACAAAAGACACAATCAACGTGTACATCATCCGTTTTACATCAATGTAACTCAAAGAAAGAATTAAAACTAAAATATCAAAAATCAATAATGACCGTCCCATACTGATGCCATAATTTTTTTCTAAAATCCGCGCAATAACATCGGTCCCACCAGTTGTTCCGCCCACGCGATAAACTAAGCCACTGCCGATGCCTGCAGCAAGTCCTGCAAGTAAAGAAGCAATCAGTAGATCATGATCTAAATTGACCTCTATTGGAAATCGTTGCCACAACCATAAGAAAACTGATAAGGACACAGTTCCTAGGATTGTATAATAAAATGAATGTTTCCCTAAAATTTTTCCGCCGATCAAAATCAACGGTATATTGATGATCAAGGTCGAATAAGCTGGATCAATATAAAAAAGTGCACGTAAAATCAAGGTAATCCCAGTTACTCCACCTTCTGCTAAATCATTTGCAATATTAAATGTAACTAACCCAAACGCATAAAGACATGTGCCAGCTAAAATCAGCAAAACGTCTTTAACATAGAACTTTTTTTCTTCAATCATAATGACCACTCCTAACACTTATTGAACAGATTCTGTTAAACTCCATACCCCAAAAGCCTTATCCAGTACTCACTTTATCATTCTCATTATAAAACAACAAGTAGAACCTTTTCAGATGGCGTAGTTTTTGATAAGATGAGTAGTAGAAAGGTTGGGGTAAAATGAAAGACGAAAATCAATCTTTGCATTCTATGCAAGAAGAAGTGGATACGTATATCCAACAATTTAAAACGGGTTATTTTTCTCCATTAAGCCAGATGGCACGATTAACAGAAGAAGTAGGTGAATTAGCAAGGGAAATCAATCACTATTATGGTGAGAAGTCTAAAAAAATAGATGAAAAACCGAAAACTGTTTCTGAAGAGCTAGGTGATGTGTTATTTGTCACGATGATTATGGCTAATTCATTAGATATAGATTTAACAGAGGCATTTCAAAACAATATGGATAAATTCAATCAACGGGATAAATATCGTTTTGAACGAAAGGATGGACAAACAAATGATTAAAATTTTAGTCGCTGGCTTTAAAGGGAAAATGGGTGCAACTGCAACAAAGATGGTTTTAAATCATGAAGGTTTTGAATTAGTCGGAGTACTTGATCCCTTTGAAGAAAAAAATAATCTTAAAGAATTAGCAGAATACCCAGCGGTCGATGTGCCGATTTTTAAAACGAAAGATGACGTTCTTTCTGTTCAGCCAGATGTTTGGATCGATTTTACCATTCCAAAAGTTGCCTATGAAAATACACGTTTTGCTATAGAGCACAAAATTTCACCAGTTGTAGGAACGACTGGTTTAACAGATGAACAATTAACTGAATTAACTGATCGTTCTAAGACATCGAACGTTGGCGGGGTGATTGCACCTAACTTTGCTGTGGGTGCGGTTTTAATGATGCAGTTTGCTCAAAAAGCGGCTGAATATTTCCCGGATGTCGAAATTATCGAGCTACATCATGACAACAAATTGGACGCTCCAAGCGGGACGGCGATTAAAACGGCTGAAATGATGAGTGAAGTTCGTACAAAAAAAATGCAGGGGCATCCGGAAGAAAAAGAATTGATCGAAGGAGCACGTGGTGCAGATTTTGACGGAATGAAAATCCACAGCGTTCGTTTGCCAGGGATGATCGCTCATCAGCAAGTGCAATTTGGCGGCATTGGTGAAGGTTTGACAATTAGACATGATTCATATGACCGAAGTTCATTTATGACAGGTGTGGCTTTAGGCTGTGAAAAAGTTGTCAATTTAGATAAATTAGTTTATGGATTGGAAAATCTATTATGAAACTAGAGATAATACCAGATGAATTTACAAAAGCGGCTAGCGTACTGCAAGAAATTCAGGCACATGGATTTGAAGCCTATTTTGTCGGTGGAAGTGTGCGTGATGCATTACTAAACAAACCGATTCACGATGTGGATATTGCGACTAGCGCATACCCGGAAGAAATCAAACAAATTTTTCACCGCACGATTGATGTAGGAATCGATCATGGAACTGTGCTTGTTTTAGTTGGTGAAGAGCAATATGAGATTACAACATTTAGAACTGAATCAACCTATCAGGATTTTAGACGCCCAGATACAGTGACCTTTGTCCGTTCTTTAAAAGAAGATTTAAAGCGCCGAGATTTCACGATCAATGCATTAGCGATGGACGTTGATGGTAAAATCATTGATTTGTTTGACGGCATACTCGATCTGGAGCAAAAAATCATTCGTGCGGTAGGAAATCCTAAAGAACGTTTTCATGAAGATGCGCTTCGTATGATGCGTGGTTTACGATTTGCTAGCCAGTTAGATTTTACGATTGAAACGAATACATTATCTGCTATTGAGGAATTCCATCCATTGTTAGGAAAAATTTCTGTAGAGCGAATTGCCGTAGAGTTTATTAAACTATTATTAGGAAAAAATCGACGAGCAGCCTTGTTACCCTTTATCGAAACCGAATGCTATCAGTATTGCCCAGGACTAAAAAAACATGGTGAAGCATTGTTTAATTTTTCAGATCTTTCAAATAGACCGATTGATGCTGAAAACCAAGCTTGGACGTTATTGATCCATACGATAGGTCTAAAAGAAACTGACATTCGTAACTTTTTAAAAACTTGGAAACAATCTAATCAAATGATTCAAGAGGTACAATTACTGATTTTCGGATTAAATAAACGTCTTTCAGGTGATTGGCAAGTGATGGATTTATTTAATTTAGGCCTAGATGCTGTACTATCAATAGAAAATCTATTGTATTATTATGATCAAAAGAGTAAAATTGAAGAAGTAAAAGAACGATATTTGCGTTTGCCGATCCATAATAGAAAGCAACTTGCGATTACTGGTAATGATTTGTTAGACTATTTTGATGAGAAACCTGGAAAATGGTTAGGAGATATGATTGAAATCTTGGAAATTGCTGTCGTGAATGGTCAAATCACAAATAACAAAGAATTACTGATTGCATATGCTAAAAATATAATCGATAAGGAGTGAAAGCCGTGGAAGAATTCTCAAAAGGGTTTGTTGTTGAGGCAAAAGACACTGCCAAAGAAATTGGTTCTGGGGATTTAGATGTCCTAGCTACACCTGTACTGATTGCAATGGTGGAAAATACAGCAAAAGAGTATTTGCACAAACATTTAGCACCAGAAGAAACAAGTGTAGGGACAGTAATCGAAGCGAAACATTTGCGCCCCTCTAAAGTTGGAGCGACAATCAATGTTAAAGTGAAGGTTGATTCGCAAGAAAAAACAAAGATTAATTTTTCTTTTGAGGTTTTAGATAATGATCAAACCGTGGCTACAGGAACACATCAAAGAGCTGTTATCTTAACAGATGTTTTTTTAAATAAATTAGCGAACACTAAGTAATGAAGCGAATGGTGTGACCTGAGATGAAAGTTATGCTAAACTTAAATTTGTAGTAATTATTTTAGAATAAGGAGACTTATATTATGAGTAGAGAAATGACAGGATTGAAATTTTATTTTAGAAATGGTGAAACTTGGACAATTGGCCGCCGTTTTATCGGTGATCTATGGATCAAACAAATCACAACTAGCTTTGGCCGTATCCACGGAAGTGAATTTATGGAAATTCATCCGTGTGAAGGTTTTAAAATCGAAATCTTCCAAGAAGGCGATCACGTTCAAACACATGATATTAACCTTGGCGGACTAGAACTTGGGATGTTTGCCCGTGCGTTGAAATATGAAGATATTGAACGTATGGAAATTTTATACAAAACTGGTACACCAGATTTGGTTTACTTCCCATACAAAGACAAAACAGACGAAGGTTTAGATAATGTCTACCAATCTACTAAAGTCAGTGAAAAAACAAAAAGCTTGTATATCGTGATTGATCCAACACAAACGGTTGATGACGTATATGGTGAAGAACTTTAATAAATAAATGCGATAACCGTAGATTTCTTTTTAAAAGATTCTACGGTTTTTCCGTTAATCATCCTTGGAGGTGTTCTGAATGAGAGCCATTGAGTTATCATTTGATGGGAATCAAGCGGGCTTAAAGATAAATGACACAGCAGCAGTACCAGTTAGAAAAAAAGGTCAGTTACTGATCCAGGTCCAAGCAGCAGCGGTCAATCGGACAGATTTAGTCGCTAAAGAAACGGGGAATTTACCTAAAGGAAACCCTATTTTAGGCGTTGAAGTTTCTGGAACAGTCGTTGCGAGTGAATCGGCACGATTTCCTTGTGGTACGCGTGTTATGGGACTTGTAAATGGTGGTGGCTATGCTGAATACGCCGTGATGAATGTTGGAAATGCCATGCCCTTATCTGAACAATTGACATTTGAAGAAGGAGCTGCAATTCCAGAGGTTTTTCTTACAGCGTATCAAACGCTATTTTGGCTAGGAAAATTGCAGGCTACAGAGTCAGTGTTGATTCATGCTGGTGCTAGTGGCGTAGGAACGGCTGCGATTCAGTTAGCTAAACAACTAACGTCTGCTAAAATATTCGTTACTGCGAGCTCGTCGGCTAAGCTCGAGTTATGTCAGTCATTGGGAGTGGATGTTCTTATTAATTATCATGAAGAGGATTTTAGCCAAAGGATTATTCAAGAGACTTTAGGCCAAGGTGTGAACGTGATTCTAGATTTTATCGGAGCTTCTTATTGGGAAAAAAATCTAGCTAGCATTGGGACTGATGGTCACTTGATTTTGATTGGTATTTTAGGTGGAACAATTGTTCAAGATGTTAATCTGATGACTTTATTGCAAAAACGGATTACCGTTAGCGGGACATTGCTTACTCCACGGAGCGATGCTTATAAAGCTGAGTTGACTAAGGAGTTTGTTGCAAAGACGAGCGAGTTATTTGCAGTAAGTAAACTAAGGCCAATCATCGACGCTGTATTTGAACTTGAAAAGGCAGAAGAGGCGCAACAATACATGGCTAGCAACAAAAATAAAGGGAAAATTATTTTAAAAGTAAGTAACTAATAAGTATGAATGCAAGAAAATAAGCCAGTATTTTTAAATTTAACAAGAAAAAATGTTGACACTGAGTTTTAGTAGGTATATACTGAGAACAATTCTTAAATAAATCAGTTACGGAGTGATTCATATGACAACCATGAAGCATAACCAATTACAACTGAATAATTATTACTTTAGCTATTTTAGATGAGTTTGTATTCATAACATTATGGATGCAGACTAGCAAGTTTGTATCTATGATGGCTAGGGGATTTTGAGATGACTTTCAGCCGCGTAGATGAGAAAATCTATAGTGGCTTTTATATTACCTATTTTTTGTGAGGTGTTCGCTGTAGATTTTTTTCTGAAAATTTACGTGAACACCTTTTTTGTTTGAGAAAAATTGCTTTTAGGAGGAAACAAGATGGAAAACAAGATTACAGGCCACACTCGATTGGTTGCGTTATTTGCTACACCGATTCGTCACAGTGTTTCACCAATGATCCATAATACAGCGTTTCAAGCGTTAGGAATCGATGCGGTGTATCTTGCTTTCGAAGTTGGAACAGCTGGGTTAGAGCAAGCGATTGATTCAATTAAGAATTTGGACATGATGGGCGCAAACTTATCTATGCCAAATAAAATTTTAGCAGTAGAGTACATGGATGAATTAAGCGAGGCTGCTCGCTTGATAGGAGCGGTCAACACAATTACCAATGATCAGGGGAAACTAACTGGGCATAACACAGACGGAACTGGATTTATGAGAAGTCTGAAAGATATTGAGGTTGATATCATCGGTAAAAAAATGACGATCATCGGTGCAGGTGGTGCGGCTACAGCGATCATTGTTCAAGCAGCTTTAGATGGTGTCAAGGAAATTACTGTTTATAACCGAAAAGATGATTTCTATGACAAAATCAAAGAGAAACTCGCTTATATTTCAGAAAATACAAACTGTACGATTACTTTAAACGATTTATCTGATGAAACTAGCTTAGCGAAAGATGTAGCTGAAAGTGCGTTATTATTAAATGCAACGGGTGTTGGAATGAAACCATTGCAAGAGCAAACACCGATTCAAGATTTTTCTATCATTCGTCCAGACTTGGCTGTTTGTGACGTTATCTATACACCTAGAGAAACAGAATTTCTCAAACAAGCTCGTTTACGTGGGGCTAAAACCAATAACGGTTTAGGCATGCTGCTTTACCAAGGTGCCGCAGCATTTGAAAAGTGGACTGGACAAGAAATGCCAATAGAAATCGTAAAACCAATTATCGAAAACAACTAAATTAGAATTGACTGAAGGAGAGAACAATAATGATCGTAATTATGAAATCAGAAGCAACGAAAGCGCAAATCAAATCAGTGATCGAACGAGTGAAAAAAGAAGGACTAGAAGTTCATCTAAGTGAGGGTAAGGAACAAACAATCATTGGCTTGGTTGGTGACACAAGAAAAATGCAGGATGTGGCATTTAATAGTTACGATGGTGTTGAAAATGCAGTCAGAATATCTTTGACATACAAACTAACAAGTCGTGAGTTTCATCCAGAAAACACAATTGTTGATGTCGCTGGTGTGAAAATTGGTGATGGCAGTATGACAATGATGGCAGGACCTTGTTCAATCGAAAGTTTAGATCAGATCCGTGAATGCGCCAGAATCGCGAAAGCAGGCGGGGCAACGGTTTTACGAGGAGGTGCTTTTAAACCAAGAACCTCTCCCTACGCTTTCCAAGGCTTAGAAGAAGAAGGCTTAAAATATATTCGTCAAGCAGCAGATGAATTTGATATGAAGGTCATTACAGAGGTTATGGACGAAGGGCACATCGATATGATTGCTGAGTACAGTGATATTTTACAAATCGGTGCTAGAAATATGCAAAATTTTAAATTGCTACAAGCAGTTGGCAAAACTGGTAAACCAATTGGCTTAAAACGAGGTATTTCTGGTACAATTGATGAGTGGCTAAATGCTGCAGAATATATCGCAGCACAAGGTAATTTCAATGTGGTTTTTATTGAACGTGGTATTCGTACGTATGAAACGGCAACACGTAACACGCTGGATTTAAGTGCTGTTCCATTGATTAAAAAATTAAGTCATTTCCCAATCATCGTTGATCCGAGTCACGGTGTCGGAATTTGGGATCTTGTTCCTCCAATGGCACGAGCAGGTGTTGCCTCTGGCGCGGATGGCTTGATTGTTGAAATTCATCCAGATCCAGTCAACGCTTGGTCTGATGGACCACAATCACTAAATGAAAAAACATACATGCGCATGATGGAAGAAGTTCATATTATAGAAAAAGCAATGAAAGAAATCAACGCATTAGGCTAATAGAATCATTAAAATAGTTAGTCAGTGGGTTCTCTTTAACAAAAAAGGAGTTGAAATAAATGAAACTCACAGTAAATCTACCAAACCATTCTTATGATTTGAGCATTGAAGCAGGCTTATTGAAAAGTATTGGTTCTTGGGCGAAAGAGTTATGGTCACCGCAAAAGATCGTGATCATAACAGATACAAATGTTCATCCTTTGTATGGTGATCAAGTTTTCAAAAGTTTGAAAGAAGCAAATTTTGAAGTGTCAACTTTTGTGATCGATGCAGGTGAGCAAAGTAAAAGTTTGACTGTAGCGGCTGAAATCTATGATTTTTTGGCAGATGAAGGTATGACTAGAAGTGATGGAATCATCGCTCTAGGTGGTGGAGTGGTTGGTGATTTAGCAGGTTTCGTTGCTTCAACCTATATGCGTGGACTTCATTTTTTACAAGTCCCAACAACCTTATTGGCGCAAGTTGATAGTAGCATCGGCGGTAAGACAGCTGTTAATACTACTAAAGCTAAAAATTTGGTAGGTACATTTGCACAGCCAGATGGGGTTTTGATTGATCCTGAAACGTTGAACACATTAGAGGTGAGACGCATCAGAGAAGGAATCGCTGAAATCATCAAATCTGCTGCAATTGCAGATAAAGACTTATGGCAAGAACTTGACGAACTGGTTGATGAACAGGATTTGATCGTGCATGCAACAGAGATCATTGCTGCTTGTTGTAAGATAAAGCGGAAAGTTGTAGAAGAAGATGAACTAGACAATGGGGTTCGTTTACTCCTCAACTTTGGTCATACAATCGGTCATGCCTTAGAAAATACTGCAGGCTATGGTAATTTAACTCACGGTGAAGGTGTCGCAATCGGGATGAGTCAAATCACTAGAGTAGCCGAAAGCAAACAGCTGACGCCAATTGGTACGACCGAGCAATTAAATAAAATGATTCAAAAATTTCATTTACCAATCAGATCAAATCAGTGGAATCAAGAGCAGTTATACACTGCCTTGACTCATGATAAAAAAGCACGCGGCGGAAAAATTAATATTATTTTGTTAGAATCGATTGGCGCAGCAAAGATCGTTCGTATTCCAATTGAAGAAATGAAAAGTTATTTAGATTAGCTAGCTTCAAGAGCTAGCCTTTCGGTAAAAAGACAAAATCTGATTGTGGCAAAAAACGCCACCCTTTGATTTTCCTATTTTCCTGTCAAGGCTGACCAAGCTCTTTCAACTTTTAAAATTAGGAGGAAATCATATGCGTTTTATTACAGCCGGAGAATCACACGGGCCAGAATTAACAGCAATTATAGAAGGATTACCAGCAGGGTTGCCATTGTCACCAGAGGATATTAATTTGGAGTTAGCTAGAAGACAAGGCGGCTATGGGCGTGGTGGTAGAATGTTGATTGAAAAAGATCAAGTAAGAATCACTTCTGGTATACGTCACGGAAAAACATTGGGGTCACCAGTCACACTTGTCGTTGAGAATAAAGATTGGAAAAACTGGACATCTGTTATGTCGATTGAAGAAGTTACAGAGAAAGAAAAGAAAATCCGCCGGGTCAATAAACCACGTCCAGGACATGCGGATCTTGTCGGTGGGATCAAATACCAGCATGATGATCTTAGAAATGTATTAGAACGTTCCTCAGCGAGAGAAACAACGATGCGTGTGGCTATTGGCGCTGTTGCTAAAAAACTATTAAAGGAACTAGATATCGAAGTCGCAGGTCATGTTGCAATACTAGGTGGGATCAAAGCGGAAATTCCTGATAATTTAACCGTTAAGGACATTCAAGAACGTTCGGAAAATTCAGATGTTCGTGTACTTGACCCTTCAGTTGAACAAGACATTCGTGATTTAATTGATCAGACAAAGAAAAATGGTGACACGATCGGCGGCGTAGTCGAAGTTGTTGTGGGCGGTGTGCCAATAGGTCTAGGCAGCTATGTTCAGTGGGATCGCAAGTTAGATGCAAAAATCGCTCAAGCTGTAACAAGTATCAATGCATTTAAGGGCGTTGAATTTGGGATCGGTTTTGAAATGGGCTTTAAACCTGGCAGCCAAGTCATGGATGAGATTGTTTGGGATAAAAAGACGGGCTATACAAGAACATCAAATAATCTAGGTGGTTTTGAAGGTGGTATGACAAATGGCATGCCAATTATTGTTAGAGGAGTGATGAAGCCTATTCCGACCTTATATAAGCCGTTACAAAGCGTCAACATCGATACAAAAGAACCGTATAAAGCAAGTGTCGAGCGTTCTGATAGCACAGCTGTGCCAGCTGCAAGCGTCGTTTGTGAAGCCGTTGTAGCAACAGAAGTTGCCAAAGCGATGTTGGAAAAATTCGGCAGTGATGCTTTTGCACAAATGAAAGCAGAAGTTGAATCGTATCGTCGCTATACTCAAACGTTTTAATGCAAACTAAAAATGGAGAGTGAAGTGAAATGAATAAGCAGGTTTTGATTATCGGTCTAGGTTTGATCGGCAGCTCGTTAGCATTGTGCATAAAAAAACAACATCCATCCGTGACGATTATTGGGGTCGATCAGCAAGAAACATCTGAAGATTTTGCACTAAAACGCCAAATGATTGATCAAAAAGGGTCGTCCATAGAGGCTGCAGCAGTTCAGGCAGATGTCATTTTCTTATGTACACCTGTTAAGAGTATGTTGAAGCAATTGATATTATTAGGGACATTGCCCTTAAAAAAAGATGTCATTATTTCTGACGTGGGCAGTACCAAACTTGAAATCATGGCAACAGCTCAAAAAGCTGACTTAGAAACCTTTATCGGCGGACATCCAATGGCAGGCTCGCATAAATCAGGTGTGACTGCAGCCGATGAAAACTTATTTGAGAATGCTTACTATATTTTAACTTCATCAGAGCCAGAAAAACAACGGCAAGTAAATGAGCTGCAGCAATTATTACAAGGAACTAGAGCAAAATTTGTGGTTCTTACAGCTGAAGAACATGATCAAATTACAGGAATGCTCAGTCATTTGCCTCATATTATTGCAGCAGGTTTAGTTAATCAAAGTAAAGAGTTCAATGAAGAGCATCCTCGTTCACGTCAATTAGCCGCTGGAGGTTTTCGTGATATTACACGTATCGCTTCGTCTGACCCGCAAATGTGGACCGATATTTTGCTAAGTAATAAAGAAGCATTATTAGAATTAATGAATGCGTGGCAAGCAGAAATGAATCAAGTTTCAAAATGGCTTCAAAACGAAAATAAAGAAGCAATTTTTCAATTTTTTTATGAAGCAAAGGAAACAAGAAACCAAATGCCAGTACACAAAGAAGGCGCAATACCAGCGTTTCATGATTTATTCGTCGATGTTCCTGATGTTCCTGGTGTGATTGCAGAGATTACAGGTTTATTAGGTAAAGCAAAGCTTTCGTTGATTAATTTGAAAATTCTTGAAACAAGAGAAGATATTTATGGTATTTTACAGTTGACTTTTAAGCGTCAGGAAGACTTAGAACAGGCAAAAGAAACAATCGAAAAAGAGACAGATTATTTGTGTTATGAAAAATAAATTTTGTGAGCTAGTTGTTTAGATCAAAGGCTATGAATTATAGTCGAGGTTGTTTCATTCGATGCCTTTTTACAATGAAATTGGGCGAATGAGACGAACTGATGACGAGAAGCACAAGCTGAAGCAAAGCGAAATGTCGTTAACAGATTTGTACTACGCTTTTAAGATTAGGAGGGATACTTTGGATTTAGTAACCAATAAAATTGGCTTAAATGGAATAATCGATGTTCCAAGTGATAAATCAATTTCACATAGAAGTATTATGTTTGGTGCGATTGCGCAAGGGAAAACGACAATTAAAAACTTTTTAAGAGGCGATGACTGTTTAAGTACTTTAAAAGCTTTCCAGGATTTAGGGGTTAACATTGAGGATGACGGTGAAGTGATTACGGTTCAAGGAACTGGTTTTTCAGGATTAAAACAAGCCAAACAAGCAATTGATGTTGGAAATTCAGGAACAACGATTCGTTTGATTATGGGGATTTTAGCTGGAACTTCTTTTACATCCCAATTATTTGGAGATCATTCGATTGCCAAACGTCCAATGAATCGAGTGATGTTGCCAATCAATCAAATGGGGGCTGAATGTACTGGGCATGATGGGACAGAGTTTCCACCACTAACAGTCAAAGGGACAACGAATTTAAGACCTATACAGTACCAAATGCCAGTTGCAAGTGCACAAGTGAAGTCAGCTATTTTGTTTGCTGCTTTACAAGCTCACGGAGAATCAGTTATTGTAGAAAAAGAAAAAACACGTGACCATACGGAAGATATGATTCGTCAATTTGGTGGTGACATTACTGTTTCAGGTAAAGAAATCCGGATTAATGGACCACAGAATCTAGTCGGGCAAGATGTGGTTGTACCTGGTGATATCTCTTCAGCGGCTTTTTTCCTTGTGGCAGGACTGATTATTCCGGATAGTCGAATCACATTAAATAATGTTGGCTTAAACCCGACTCGGACGGGTATTATTGATGTTATTCAGCAAATGGGTGGAAATTTAGCGATTCAAGAAACAGGCAATGCAATGAATAAAGCTGGATCGCTGATTGTTGAAACAAGTGAATTAAAGGGAATCGAAATCAGTGGTGAGATTATTCCAAGGTTGATCGATGAACTGCCGATTATCGCTTTATTAGCAACACAAGCTGAAGGAGCCACGACCATCCGCGATGCTGAAGAATTAAAAGTGAAAGAAACCAATCGAATCGATGCCGTTGCTACAGAATTAAATAAAATGGGTGCTGATATCCAGCCTACTGATGATGGATTGATCATCCATGGTAAAACACCGCTACATCATGCAAAAGTTACCAGTTATGGAGATCATCGTATTGGTATGATGCTTCAAATCGCTGCTCTTTTAGTGAAAGATGGAGCAGTTGAATTAGACAAAGCAGAGGCCATTTCAGTTTCATATCCAAGCTTCTTTAATGATTTAAATAAATTATATCAATAAATGGAGGAACAAAGATGAAGGGAATTATTTTAATTGGTTTTATGGGAGCAGGGAAAACAACAGTTGGAAAGCTAATTTCAGAGCAAACTGGCATGGAACATATTGATTTTGATGATAAAATAGTTGAAGAAATCGGCATGACGATTCAAGAATACTTTGATTTGCACGGAGAAGAAGCATTTAGAGAACGAGAAACAAACGTCTTGAAACGCTATCTAAACCATAACCAAGTTGTCTCAACTGGTGGTGGTATTGTAATGCGAGCAGAAAATAGAGCACTTTTAAAACAAATGGCACCTGTTGTATATTTACAAACGAAACCAGAAGTCTTTATCCCAAGACTGAAACATGATCATACAACAGTTAGACCATTAGTTGTTTCAAAATCTCCAGAAGAAATCCAGCAGGTTTTTGAGCCGCGCATTCCATTTTACGAGGAAAGTGCCAGTTTAATTGTGGAAACAGACGATCGGACACCCGAGGAGATCGTAAATGAAATCTTAGAGAATATTAAGTAGGTGAGTCAATGAAAGTCGGTTTTTTAGGACCAGAAGCTTCTTTCACGCATAATGCCGCAAGAACAGCTTTTCCAAATGAAGAATTGATTCCTTACCATTCAATTCCAGCCTGTATCAAAGCTGTTGAATTTGGAGAGGTTGATTTAGGGGTCGTTCCGATTGAAAACACGATTGAAGGTTCCGTCAATACAACTGTCGATTATCTTTTCCATCAAACATCGATTCCAGTAGGGGCAGAAATCGTTCTACCAATCTATCAACAATTAATGGTAGCACAAAACAACAAAGAAACTTGGTTGGCAACAACAAAAATTTTATCGCATCCACAAGCCTTAGCCCAGTCTCAAGAATTTATTCGCCAACATTTTCCAATGGCAGAACTTGAAGCAACACCTTCAACTGCGTATGCAGCAAGTTTTGTCGCTAATCATCCAGAGCAAAAAATCGCAGCGATTGCACCAAAGTTATCAGCAAAGACATATAATCTTGAAATTGTTGGAAAAGATATTCAAGATGTAGCGATCAATCAAACGCGTTTTTGGGTGTTAGGGGCTGACAAAGTCGATTTACCGATTATAGCCAATGATCAAAAGCTGACAATCGCTTTGACGATGCCTGATAATATGCCGGGTGCTTTGCATAAAGCCTTATCTGCATTTAGTTGGCGAGAAATTGATTTAAGCAAAATCGAATCACGGCCGTTAAAAACAACTTTAGGAGAATACTTTTTTTTGATCGATATCAATGGTCAAAAACCGCAGCAACTAATAGAAAACGCATTAGAAGAAATACGTTTAATGGGTGGGGCAGTTAAAATATTCGGAAATTATGCGGTCCATCCAATCAGCGGAGTATAAAGATCTGAAAAGGTCTTTTTATTTTTTGTTAAATTTCAGCTATATAATAGGATTTTTTCGTAAAATAAGGTATGCTTATAGCTGTTGTTAATTTAGAGTGAGGTGGAAATAATGAGCCGAGTGGATCGTTATAAACATATACATGACAAAGCAAAACCAGTAGAAGAAAAAAAAGGCTTTAATCCGAGAAAAGAAAAAAATCATTCTACAGAACCAGATAATAGCTATTATCAAGAACAAGAATGGCAAACCGAAAAAGAACCAACACTAGAGAGTAATTCCACTGTTAATCAGTCTGAGCCTGACCAAAAACCTAAACAATTTTTGAAAAAAGAAAAGCAACCCAAGAAGCCCAGAAAAAAGAGACGATTTAGTTGGCCTAAAAGAATTATTTTATTTATTGTTTTATTGTTGGTGTTAGCAGTTGGCTTCTTTTTTAAAGGGAAATTTTATGCGGAAAATGATAACTCATTACCTAAAGAAGCGCTTGAAACATTTAATGGCGTGAAGAGTGCCAATGGGGCTAATAATATTTTGATTTTAGGTAGCGATACCAGAGGAGACGATGCTGGTCGGGCAGATACAATTATGGTTCTGCAATTGGACGGTCCTTCGAAGAAACCTAAACTAATCTCATTTATGCGGGATACTTTTGTTGATATTCCGGGTTATGATGCAAATAAAATCAACTCAGCTTATGCATTGGGTGGAGCAGATTTAGTGCGCCAAACCTTGGCTGAAAATTTTAATATTCAATGTAGATATTACGCTAAAGTCGATTTTCAATCGTTCGAAAAAATTGTTGACTCTATGTTTCCAAGTGGTGTTAAGATCGATGCTGAAAAAGATTTGAATCTTGATGGGGTCGATATTGCAAAAGGCAGTCAAAAAATGGATGGGCATACGCTTTTACAATATTCCCGTTTTAGAATGGATGAAGAAGGCGATTTTGGTCGTGTTCGTCGTCAGCAACAAGTAATGACGGCCGTTATGGGTCAATTGAAAAATCCGTTAGCATTGCTTCGGACACCAGAATCTTTGGGCCGTTTAGTTGGATATATGTCTACAGACGTTCCGACAACCTTTATGTTGAGTAACGGTCCTTCTTTAATGCTGAAAGGCAGCAGCGGAATTGAACGCTTGACCGTTCCAGTAGAAGGCTCTTGGAGTAATGGAGAATCAGCTTATGCTGGTAGTATCCTTGAAATTGATTTAGATATGAATCGATCAGCAGTTCAAAATTTTCTTGATCAATAAGTATTTTATTTAAATTTGTACAGACTTATGCTATATTTATAATATCGTGTAAATTTAGTGAAACGAGGTTACAAAATGAAAATTGCTATTGTAACAGATAGTACGGCATATTTACCTGATCGAATCAAGAACGCGCCTAATCTGTTTGTTATTCCTATCCCAGTTATTTTAGATGGTAGGATATATAACGAAGGAATCGATATTGAAGCTGACCAATATTACAGCTTGTTGAATAGTAGTAATGAGTTTCCGACAACTTCTCAACCTGCCTTAGGTGAAGTCATCGAACTGTATAAAGAAATCAAAGCTAAGGGATATGATACAATTATTAGCATCCATCTTTCGTCTGGAATTTCTGGTTTTGTGAATACATTATTCTCATTGACAGATTCGATCGACGGAGTAACACTGTATCCCTATGATTCTAAAATCACAAGTGTTCCAATGGGACATATGGTTGAGGCTGCTTTGGATCTGGTGAACGAAAATGCTAGCCTAGAAGATATTTTTGCTAAGTTAGATGTCATCAGAGATAATACCTATGCTTATCTAATTGTTGAAGATTTAAACAATTTAGTGCGCGGTGGACGACTAACAAATGGCGCAGCTTTAATTGCTGGTTTGTTGAAGATCAAACCGATTTTGACCTTTGAAGATGGTAAGATTGTTCTATTTGAAAAAATTCGCTCAACGAAAAAAGCTTTTGCCCGTGCAGAAGAAATCATAGGCAAACGAGATAAAGAAATCGGTCTTCCAGTTAAATTATATGTGATCCATGCAAATAATTTAGTGGTTGCTGAAGAAGAAAAGGCTAAGCTCCAAGCGAAATACCCAGAAGCAATTATTGAAATTGGTCATTTTAATCCTGTTATTGGTACTCATTTAGGTGAAAAAGCCATTGCTCTTTGTATTTCAGCGCAATGATCGACATAAAGATGAAACAAAGCTGTTTTTCAGTTTTTGTTTCATCTTTTATTTCATCCTTTATATAGGTAGCTTTGAATATCAGAATCTGATATGCTACAAAAACAAGGAGATGTCATTCTGCTAACCATTGTAAAACATGAGATGCATCATGTTGGCTCTTCAATAGTTGGATTGGACAATAACTTTGAAGCGTATGCCAAGTCTACGGATATTGAAAATTTCGATTGTGGTCTTCCGTTTGTCAATAGTATGGTCAATGCTTTAGAAAACTCAATCACTGGAAAGAAAAAGTTATCTTAATTTGTAGTCAGAATGGTACTCCATTAGCCACCTATGCAAGTGAAAAGGTCTAAATGTACCAAAAAGCATTGGACTGTTGAGCGATGGGAAAAACTTATTTATTTATAGATGTGATTATACGATTTATGGTACAGAGCTTTTGAAAAATTAAAGATCTTCGTATAGTTCAACTTAAAAGAAATAGTGTGTTACAATAACAAATAAATCATAGCTTTTTATCTAAATTTGATAAAAAATAACAATTCGATAGTCATTTCCCTTTAAAAGTAAGGTATACTTAAAGAAAAAAGGAGGGCGAGTGGGTGAGTCTAGCAGAAGAACGCTTACAAAAAGAAAAAATGAAACAAGTTCAACTACTCGCAGCATATTATCAAGTAGTGAATCGTCTGCCCCTTGGTGTTAAGAGAGATCAGATGATTCGTGATATATTAGCTTGTAAAGATAAAATAAAAAAGATCAATCAACAATTAACAGAGCTGAATAAAAAGGACTAGTATAGAGTGCAGTCTGTTAACTTAAGTGTCCATACGTCCCAAAATAGAAAATTTCAGTTATAAAAGGAGCCCGTTGTGATAATCGATTTTTTTACAGTGTTACTCACAGCTTTTGTTGTGATTTTGTATATTTATTTAATTTTAGTAAGAAAAAGCATCCTGATCAAGAGCGTTAAAAGAAGAGCGATTTACGGTATAATCGGCGGTTTAAGTTTGCTGATTTTGATTACTATTACTAGCTCTGATCAAACCACTGACCAAATAATTCGTGGTGGATTATCGATTTTACTTGTTATGAGTTTTTTATTAGACTCAAAAGGTCTTGCAGATGACCGGCTTATTCTAGGACCATTTGACAAGAATGGTGTGATGTATCAGGATATTGACAAGATGGCATTATTATTAAAGAAAAAAGAAATCCGGTTAAATTATTTCAAAGACGGTCGACGTGGGCCCATGATGAAATTCTCTATACCACTAGAAGATTTGTTGGCCTTTCTTTCTGGACGTCTGAATGAAGAAACTGAAATCAGTATCTTAGTTGAAGAGGACCAATGAGTGGTAGGTAAATGAATAGTGCGTCATAAATCGTATTCATAAGATTTTTTTTAAAGAATAGTCAATTTTAGTAGGTATTTCTTAAACTGTTTGCTATAATGTGCAGAGAAATTCTGAAAGGAAGTATTGTTGTGAATAAAGAAATAGAGCAACGAATAGCTGAGTTACGTGAAAAATACAAAGCATTACCCCCAGAGAAAAAAGCTGAATGGGAACATCATATCAAAAAAAGAAACTTTTTGAATTATAAAAAAATCGAATTGATCAAATCAGAACTACTGCGATTAGAAGCACGCCGGGCGCAGTTAGAATTATGTGATAGAGAAAAAGAACTGGGTTTAATAGAGAAAAAAATTACCTGTAAAAAAGAAAAATTATTACGGTATTTAGGAAAACAACTCAATCAATAATAAATAAGGGGGATACGAGATGGAGTTTGTTTATTTAATTATTGTATTTGTATTTGCTATAACATTTTCAAATGTCTTCAATCGAATCTTTCCAATCATTCCTTTGCCGATCATGCAAATAATTGTAGGTGTTTTAATTGGATTGACAGATATAGGTCGCGAAATTACATTTGAACCGGAAATATTTTTAGTGATGATCATTGCCCCGTTGCTGTTTAGGGAAGGGGAACGAAATGATATATCTGCCACTATGAAAAACTTTAGTGTGATTTTATTTTTAGCCTTTATCGGAGTTTTAATTACGTTAGTCAGTGTGGGTTGGGCTTTACATATAATTATTCCTGCTTTGCCGATCGCAGCCTGTTTTGCTTTAGGTGCAGCACTTGGACCTACAGATGCAGTGGCTGTAGGTTCTTTATCTGGAAAAATTCAGATACCGCCAAAAGCCATGCATATTTTAGAAGGCGAAGGACTAATCAACGATGCTTCGGGCGTTACTGCTTTTCAATTTGCTTTAGCAGCGTTATTAACGGGTAGTTTTTCAGCAACAGATGCTGGCATCACTTTGATTGTGTCTAGTATTGGTGGCGCCATCGTCGGTGCTGTTCTAGTTATGATCAAACGCCAAGTCGTGATGATCTTAGAAAAAGCTTCAGCGAGGGATGTAACGGGGTATTTGTTATTAGAGTTACTATTGCCATTTTTAGCCTATATGGTTGCTGAACTTTTCCATGTTTCTGGAATTATTGCAGCAGTTGTTGCAGGAGTCATGCAAGCCGCAAGCTTTAAGAAGGTTTCATTGTTTGAAGCAGAACTTTCAAGTGTCTCAGAAAGCACGTGGGGAACCATAACGTTTACGTTGAACGCACTGGTTTTTCTATTTCTAGGCATTGAATTATCACAAGTTTTTTCACCTATTTGGAATAGTGAAACCTATTCCAATAGCTTTTTGATGGTCGTTATTTTAATTTTAAGCATTACGTTGTTTGCAGCTCGTTTTCTTTCTATCGTACTGATTTATAGTGTGAAAAATGGTCTGAAAAATATTTGGCAGTCGATGAATGAGATGCTGATTTTAACCTTTGGCGGAGTCAAAGGAACTGTTAGTTTGGCAACGATTTTTATTTTGCCATTAACCATAAATGGTCAGGATTTTCCAGAGCGTTCGTTGCTTTTATTTATTACTGCTTGTGTGATTTTAGTCACTTTGGTGGGGGGGATTTTAGTTCTGCCATTTTTAACAGAATCTGATGAAGTAGAAAGTTCAAATATTCAAGGAATTATTTTACTACAAGAAGTGATTGAGAGACTTAAACAGATAAACCAAGATGATCCCCACGTTGAAATGAACGTTGTCATAGAAAATTATCAGGATCGCGTCAAAGAGCTTTACACAGAGCAATTACCATCTGACCAACGGCAAGAAGTGCAAGAATTAAGAGCATTAGTTGTTTCGATTGAGCGAGATGGGTTGGAAGAGAGTTTTCGTCAAAAGGAAATTGGGATCGAGGGCTATCGTTTATATGAACGCTTGATTTCTAGAATGGAACGTTCTATAGCAAGACAATTATTATCAATCATTGGTTTTTGGTTACTTTTTGTGCGCCAAATTATTGCCTTCTTTGTTCATCCAAAAATGTTATTTGCTAGAAAAGATGAGGAAAATCGACGAGAGTTTAAGAAGGAAGAATTAGAAAATGTTCGTCAGGTTTTCTTACAAAATACTGAAGTTATTTTGAAAAGTTTGGATAATTTAAAAGGGGTTTATGACGATGAAATTATTCGCTTCTTTATTGAGGGCCGCTTGCAATTGGCGCAAAGGTTAGAAGATGGCACCTTTATTGATTCATTTATCGTTCGTTCTCAATCTAATTATGTTAAAGAACTTTTAATCGGCTATCAGGAAGAGAGAAAAGTGATCGATGAATATGAAACAACCGAAAAAATCTCTTCATTTGAAGCAAATGAATACCGAAAAAATGTTAATTTGTTAGAATCTTATTCGATTAATGATATTTCTGGTACTATTCCACTTAGAAAATTGACAAGAGAATTAAAAAAAGAAGCAGAGGAAGAAAACTAGCTTCTTTTTTTTACTATTTTTTGATACAATAAGCAAGATGAAAAGGGCGTGAACATATGAACGAGTTAAAAGTAAACGAATTAACCAAAACATACGGAGAGAAGACACTATTTGATCACATTTCTTTCCATATTCACAATAAAGACCGAATTGGTTTGATTGGTACAAACGGAACTGGCAAAACTAGTTTGTTAAATATATTAGCGGGTAAAGATAGCGGAGACGGAGATGTCAGTGCTATTCAGCAACCAAATGATTATCAAATTGGTTACTTGTCACAAGATCAAGTTTTCGATCCTGATTTAACAGTTGTAGAAGCGGTGTTTCAAGGCGAGACGCCAATTATTCAAGCTGTAAAAAATTATGAATTGGCTTTATTGGCTTTGGCAAATGATGGTCTTAATGATGCAGTTCAAAAACAATATGCCCAGGCGGAAGAACGAATGAACAAAGAAGATGCTTGGACAGCCGATACAGATGCTAAAATTATTTTACAAAAACTTGGAATTGAAACGCTGCATAAAAAAATGGGTGAATTATCTGGTGGGCAAAAGAAAAGGGTCAGTTTAGCACAAGTTTTGATCGAATCACCAGATTTACTTTTACTGGATGAGCCAACCAATCATTTAGATTATGAAGCAATCAATTGGCTGGAAAGTTTTTTAAATGGTTATCGTGGCGCTATTTTAATGGTTACTCATGATCGTTATTTTTTGGATCGGGTAACGAATCGCATCTTTGAACTATCTTTTGGAAAATTATTTGAGTATAAAGGCAATTATGAAGCATATATCATCGCCAAAGCAGAGCGTGAGCGTGTTGGTGTCGAGCAAGAAGAAAAACGAAAACAACTATACAAGCAGGAACTAGAATGGATGCGTGCTGGCGTGAAAGCGCGAGGAACAAAGCAACAGGCACGGCAGGATCGTTTCCATGATCTGAAAGAAAACCTTCATCAAGTCAATCAAAAGGGCCAGTTAGAAATAGATATGGCCACACAAAGATTGGGTAAAAAAGTCTTGGAAATCAAAGAGGGAAATTACCAGATCGAACAAAAAACAATACTCAAGGAATTTGACTTGCTTATTCAAGCTAGAGATCGAGTGGGGATTACTGGGAAAAATGGTGCTGGTAAATCGACGTTATTAAATATTCTTGCTGGGCGTTTATCCTTAGATAGTGGAGCCTACTCAATTGGTGAAACCGTACATTTGGCTTATTATACACAGCAAAATGAGGCGATGGATCCTAACCAACGTATGATTTCTTATCTACAAGAAGCGGCAGAACAAGTACAGCGAAGCGACGGAACTAATATTGGTGTTGCTGAATTATTAGAACGTTTTTTATTCCCACGATTTATGCACGGCACAATTATCGGTAAACTTTCAGGTGGAGAAAAACGTCGCTTGTATTTGTTAAAACTATTAATTGGCCAGCCAAATGTGTTATTATTGGACGAACCGACAAATGATTTGGATATCGACACTTTAACAATTTTAGAGGACTATATCCAAACATTTAAAGGTGCCGTAATAGCAGTCTCCCATGATCGTTATTTTCTAGATAAAACGATGGATAAATTACTAGTTTTCCAAGGCGAAGGTCAAATCACTACTTACTTTGGATCGATGAGTGAATATCTGGCAACAAGTAAAGAAGAGTCAAAAAAAATAGTTAAAATTGATACAAAAGCAGCTAAAGAAGTTGAAAAGAAAGAAAAAAAGAAATTGACTTACATGGAACAAAAAGAATGGGCTACAATCGAAATAGATATTGGTTCTCTAGAAGAACGAACTGCTCAACTGACAGAAGAAATGAATCACCAAGGTGATGATTTTACGAAGCTTCAGGAACTGCAAGCAGAATTGTCATCACTAGAACAGACACTTGAAGAAAAAATGGAACGTTGGGAATATTTAAGTGAATTTGCAGATAATTAGGAGGCAGTATTGATGGAAGAGGCATACTTAGCATTAGGTCGTAAAATTTTAGAAGAAGGTCACTTAAAAGAAGACCGGACTGGGACAGGGACACGGAGTATTTTTGGTCATCAAATGCGCTTTGATTTATCAAAAGGTTTCCCTTTACTCACTACTAAAAGAGTGCCGTTTGGCTTGATCAAAAGCGAGTTGCTGTGGTTTTTAAACGGTGACACAAATATTCGTTATCTCCTAGAGCATAATAATCATATTTGGGATGAATGGGCGTTTGAGCGTTATATTAAAAGTGATGATTATCACGGACCGGATATGACGGATTTTGGTCACCGAGTGTTGACTGATGATACTTTTAAAGAGATGTATCAAAAAGAGCACAAAGAATTTTGTGATAAAATCTTAACAGATGATGTTTTTGCTGCTAAGTATGGAGAACTGGGCAATATCTATGGCGCCCAGTGGCGTCATTGGGAAACGAAAAATGGACAGTTTATTGACCAGCTGAAAAATGTTATTGAAATGATCAAAAAAACACCTGATTCAAGACGTCTGATTGTGTCAGCGTGGAATCCAGAAGACATTCCGTCAATGGCTTTACCACCTTGTCATACAATGTTTCAATTTTATGTAAATGATGGAAAGTTGAGCTGTCAGTTGTACCAACGCAGTGGTGATGTTTTTCTTGGTGTACCATTTAACATTGCCAGTTATGCGTTATTGACCCATTTAATTGCCCATGAAACTGGTTTAGAAGTGGGGGATTTTGTGCATACTTTAGGGGATGCTCATTTGTATACGAATCATATTGATCAAATGAACGAACAACTTTCTAGAGAAATCCGCTCGTTTCCTACACTGAAATTAAATCAAAATAAAAAATCAGTGTTTGATTTTGAAATGGAAGATATTGCTATTGAAGGATATGAGCCGCATCCGGCAATCAAGGCGCCAATCGCCGTTTAATTTGAAAGGAGTTCTTCAATGTTAGCAGCTATATGGGCTCAGGATGAGCAAGGGACAATAGGCAAAGAAAATCGGCTACCTTGGCATCTGCCGAATGACTTGAAATTTTTTAAACAAATGACTGAAGATAACACAATCGTTATGGGGAGAAAAACCTTTGAGGGCATGGGAAGTCGTCCGCTACCTAACCGACAAACAATCGTTATGACTAAAGACAAAGGGTATCAGGCTGAAGGAGTCAATGTAGCGCATACTGTAGCTGAGGTACTTGATTATGCAAAAACTTTTTCTGGGATTACTTTTATTGCAGGTGGTTCAGCTATATATAAGGACTTTCTACCTTATTGTGATGTTTTGTATCGGACTGTTCTCCATCACACTTTTGATGGAGATACAAAATTTCCAGATGTTTCTTGGGAGAATTGGACATTGATCAATTTGAGTGAAGGGGTCCAGGACGAAGAAAATACCTATGCTTATCAATTTGAAACATACCAACGTAAAGTAGCAACAGAATAAACTAAATTTAAGCTTATGAAGAGAGAAACGGTTAATCTACTAAAACAGCGTTGAGTTAGTTAATAATTCATATAAAGCTCTTTTTAGGCTAAGCTGTTATTCCTATCATTATAAATAAAACAAAGATAAACTAAAAAAGCAGACCCAATTTAGTCTGCTTTTTTAGTTTATCTAAATATGATTGCGGTATAATCCAACAACTTTTCCCAAAATACTCACGTTATTTAAAATAATTGGATCTAATGCATCATTTTCTGGTTGTAAACGAATATGATCTGTCTCTTTAAAGAATCGCTTGCAAGTCGCTTCGTCTTCATCGGTCATCGCAATAACGATATCACCATTAGAAGCAGCACTTTGTTTACGTACAATGACTTGATCGCCATCTAATATTCCTGCATTGATCATACTTTCTCCTCTAATAGTTAGCATGAATAAAGCATTTTCTTCTGCTACTAGATCAGGAGGGAGAGGGAAAAAGTCAGAGGCTTCTTCTACAGCTAAGATAGGTTCACCAGCGGTAACAACACCAAGCATTGGAATGACTGATGGTTTGACACCGATCCTTTCCAAACCATCAGCTGTCAACTCAATCGCTCTTGGCTTTGTAGGGTCGCGTAAAATCAAGCCCTTTTTTTCTAAACGAGCTAAATGTCCGTGAACAGTAGAGGTTGAAGAAAGATCTACTGCTTTTCCAATCTCCCGTACAGTCGGTGGATAGCCTTTAAGCTCGACTTGCTCATATATATATTTTAATACTTCGATTTGCCTTGTGTCTGTACGTTTCACCACAACCCGCACCTTCTTTCAATTTATAATGTTAGTGTACCATAGTTTTATACAGGAATCAAACAAGCGTTCGTGTTTTTTTGGAAAATACTTATGAACGCTAATTATTGATAAAAAATAGTCGTGTCTAATAGTACATTCTGTCAATAAAGGCTGTCGTTCCTCATTTTTATCATGAATATAGTTGTATTTTTCCGGCTCATCTTATAAGATAGACATGGAAAGTAAACTTGTCTAGCTTTACAGGCTAGTCTTTCGGAAAAAAGATAAAATATGTTTGTAGTAAAAAGCACTACATTCATATTTTCCTATTTTTCTGTCAAGACTGAACGAGCCTGCTCAGCTTTTAATGTTGTCTAGCTTTACAGGCTAGTCTTTCGGAAAAAAGATAAAATATGATTGTAGTAAAAAGCACTACATCCATATTTTCCTATTTTTCTGTCAAGACTGGACGAGCCTGCTCAGCTTTAAAAATAAGGAGGCAGAATCATGTTATCATCTGAAAAAATGGATCGAATTAATGAGCTTGCGAAAAAGGCAAAGGAAAGCACGTTATCCGAGAGTGAAAAAGAAGAACAAAAAGTGCTTCGTCAAGAATATTTAGCTGCTTTCCGTGGAGGGATGCGTCATCATATCGAAGGGATGAAAGTTGTCGATCCTAAAGGAAATGATGTTACACCAGATAAACTAAAAAAAATCCAAAAAGACAAAGGATTACACAATAGAAAATAATTTTGGTTTTTTTTACTAAAAGTAATTGCTTTCATAAAGGAAATAGGCTAAAATATAGTTAATAAAGGTAAAAAAAACCTAAATAGGAGATGATTTTTTTGTTCGACAACACTGATCAGTTAGGCGTCAATACAATTCGTACATTAAGTATCGAAGCAGTACAAAAGGCAAATTCAGGACATCCTGGATTACCGATGGGTGCTGCACCGATGGCATACGCACTTTGGACAAAACACTTGAAAGTAAATCCTAAAACATCAAGAAACTGGGCAGATAGAGACCGTTTTATTCTTTCTGCAGGTCATGGCTCTGCAATGCTTTATAGTTTACTTCACTTAGCAGGCTACGGTGTATCAATGGATGATTTGAAGAACTTCCGTCAATGGGGAAGTAAAACACCTGGACATCCTGAAGTGCATCATACAGATGGTGTTGAAGCAACGACTGGTCCTTTAGGTCAAGGAATTGCGATGGCTGTTGGTATGGCAATGGCTGAAGCCCACACAGCTGCGACATATAATCGTGATAGTTTCCCTGTGATCGATCATTATACGTATGCACTATGTGGTGATGGTGACTTGATGGAAGGTGTCTCACAAGAAGCAAGTTCTATGGCAGGACACATGAAGTTAGGCAAATTGATTGTGTTATACGATTCAAATGACATCTCATTAGACGGTCCTACATCAAAAGCTTTCACTGAAAATGTTGGCGCTCGTTATGAAGCTTATGGTTGGCAACATATTTTAGTAAAAGATGGGAATGATCTAGAAGAAATTTCCAAAGCAATCGAAGCAGCTAAAGCTGAAACAGATAAACCAACATTGATCGAAGTTAAAACAGTTATTGGTTATGGAGCACCAAAAGAAGGTACATCGTCAGTTCATGGTGCACCGATTGGCGCAGAAGGAATTACTGTTGCTAAGGCTGTTTACGGTTGGGAATATCCTGATTTCACAGTGCCCGACGAGGTTGCTGCTCGTTTCAAGGAAACAATGATTGATGAAGGCGAAAAAGCCGAAGATAAATGGAACAATATGTTTGCAAACTATACGAAAGAGCATCCTGAGTTAGCGAAACAATTTAAACAAGCTTTTGCTGATGAACTTCCTGAAAATTGGGATAGTGAACTACCAACATATGAAGTTGGATCAAGCGCGGCTAGCCGAGTTACAAGCAAAGAAACAATTCAAGCGATTTCTAAGACTGTACCAGGTTTCTGGGGCGGTTCTGCTGATTTGTCTGCATCAAATAATACGATGGTTGCAGCAGAAAAAGATTTTGAGCCAGGTCAATATGATGGTCGCAACATTTGGTTTGGCGTTCGCGAATTTGCGATGGCTGCTGCCATGAACGGAATTCAATTACATGGAGGAAGCCGTGTCTATGGCGGAACATTCTTTGTATTTACCGATTATTTACGTCCTGCATTACGTTTAGCAGCTCTTCAACATACGCCTGTGACGTATGTCTTGACCCACGATTCTGTGGCAGTAGGAGAAGATGGTCCAACTCACGAACCTGTTGAGCAATTAGCAAGTATTCGCTGTATGCCAGGTGTTCAAGTAATCCGTCCAGCTGATGGTAATGAAACAGTTGCTGCATGGAAGATTGCCATGACAACGAAAGACGCTCCAACTGTATTAGTTTTAAGTCGTCAAAATTTACCTGTTATCGATGGAACTCAGGAGCATGCAAATGAATTTGTACAAAAAGGTGCTTATGTTATTTCTAAACAAAAGGGTGAAAAACCTGAAGGAATCTTGATTGCAACTGGTTCAGAAGTCAACTTAGCGATTGAAGCACAAAAAGCCTTAGCAGAACAAGGTCAAGATGTTTCCGTTGTTTCATTACCAAGCTTTGATTTGTTTGAAAAACAAACGGCAGAATACAAAGAGTCTGTACTTCCTAAAGATGTGACTAAGCGTGTAGCAATCGAAGCAGCTTCACCATTTGGATGGGAGCGTTACGTTGGTACGGCTGGTACAACTGTGACAATCAATCATTTTGGGGCTTCAGCTCCTGGTGATCTAGTCTTGAAAGAATTCGGCTTTACAGTTGAAAATGTAGTATCAAAATACAATAATTTGTAAAGTAAACAATTTTAAATAAAAAAGCAGCTATTCACATTTGTGAATAGCTGCTTCTTTTTGTCCAGTAACAAATACATGGATATAGAAAAGTTGCCATTATTATCAGCTATTACGGTAACACTTGGTTCTGCAGACCACTTAACGATAACCATAACGACATTTTTTTCATTTTACGCACTCCGATTAAAACATTTCGCAATCTTTTTGTAAAAGTTGTAGTGCAAACGAAATATATTGCAATCTTTTTTTGTTTATTAAAAAAAACTTAATAATTGTATAATAAAGGTATTTACATAAAAAAAACGTTCGAATAATATACAATCATGTAAACTGAATAAAACAAATATACTCAGAACAATAAAACAAAAATTTCAGCCTGACTACACTGACTTTAAAACTTCAAGTTTCAAGAGCAAATAATTGTTTATAAAAAATTCTCCGAGTAAAATGGTGTTACGATGTTCTATTGAGGAGGAACAAATGAATGGACGAGATTAAGACAAGAAGTAGCAGACATCATCAAAAAGAGCCTAAAACTAGTAATAAACGATTAGCATCTGTAATAGGAACTTCATTAGTTTTTCTTCCGATTGCAGGGAGTTTACTCCCTCTAAGTGTTCATGCAAACGAAGTTGAAGCGCAAGGAGATGTTTCACAACAAGCATTTATTGATTCTATTGGATATTCAGCTGCGTCTGTAGCTGACGCAAATGACCTATACGCATCTGTAATGATTGCCCAGGCATTGCTAGAAAGTAGTTATGGTACATCCGGATTAGCAGCAGCGCCAAACTATAATTTATTTGGTGTAAAGGGAAGCTATAATGGACAAACAGTTTATATGCCTACCTCAGAATATTTGAATGGACAGTGGGTTACGATGACAGAACCATTTAGAAGTTATTCGTCATATGCTGAGTCATTTCAAGATCATGCCAATGTTCTTAAAACAACTTTAGCATCAAGCGGAGACTACCATTACTCTGGTGTCTGGAAAAGTAACACATCTAGCTACATGGATGCTACAGCAGCCTTGGCTGGACGTTATGCAACGGATCCAGGTTATGCAAGTAAATTAAATTGGTTGATTGCAACTTATGGTTTAACAGCATATGATTGGGGAACCGTTGAAACCTCAGTAACTGGTGAAGCGCCAGTAGCTCAATCAGCTGTTGGGCAAAGTATTGCCACACTCACTACTCAATCTTATACTGTTGCTTCTGGCGATACTCTTTGGGGCATTGCTGAAAGATTCGGGCTATCAGTTGATCAGCTTATGGCTTCAAATGGCCTATCTGCTGAATTGATCACGGTCGGACAAGTCTTACAAGTCGCATAAAAAACTGCCAACAACTGTCGTTTACTGACGGTTTGTTGGCAGTTTTTTTATCTTTTTCCTAAACGTAATTCTTCTAAACGCCGTTGCCGATTCTTCGTCAAGTCCTTGATTCGTGGCCTAGGCAAAATTGCATCAGAGGTTGTGGTTGATTTTTTCTGATGCGTTGTAGGGTCATTAATATCAAAATGTTTTAAATAGTCGATGACTTCGCGAACAATTTGAGTAGGGGTGGAAGCTCCGGCTGTAACAGCAACCTGATCTACATTTAACAGCCATTGAGGATTGATTTGAGAAACATCAGAAATCCGATGAGCTGGGACTCCTGCTTGTTCGATGGAAACCTGAGCTAAGCGATTGCTATTATTACTTTTCGGATCACCCACAACAATCGTCAAGTCACAGCCCTTTGCTTGCTCAACAACAGCTTCTTGACGAACTTGTGTAGCTTTACAAATATCTTTATGGATATGTACATGGGGATATTTAGCTTTGATCAAATCCATCAAGTTGCCAACATCCCATTGACTCATCGTTGTTTGATTGGTCACAAAAATAGCCTCTGCAGTTAAAGCTAGTGCTGAAATATCCGACTGATTTGAAACTAAATGAACATGATCAGGCGATACGCCAACTGCTCCTTCAGGTTCAGGATGATTTTTCTTACCGATATAAATAATCTCATATCCTTTAGCCACTTTTTCTGCAATTAATTCATGTGTGATCATAACATCAGGGCAGGTTGCATCAATAACAGTCAAACCTTTCTGGAGAGCTAATGCTTTTACTTTTGGCGAAGTTCCGTGGGCGGTAAAAATAACAGTTCCCTGATCTATCTGTGCTAAAATATCTTCACGTTTTTCTCCATCTAATGTATGAACCCCGATACTTTCAAAAGCATCTGTCACATGTTTATTATGAACGATCATCCCTAAGATATAGATAGGGCGAGGTAAACTTTCATCGAGTGAAGCATTTCTAGCAATAACCATCGCGTCAACAACACCATAACAATAGCCACGGGGGCTAATATTTACAATTTTCATAATTGAATTAACTCCTACTTACTAAATTTTAAAGTCCTATTTACTATACAATACTTTTATTAAGTTTGTGTTAAGGGGTATTAAACGTTGTTATAACAATGTTAATTATAGCTATATATACTTTGAGCATTTATAAAACAATCACAAAAGTGTCTCAAATTAACATTTAGTACATAGCCGATTTATTTGTATGAAATGAACAACAGTTTTCCTTTAACTTCTTTACAAACGTTATTATATCATAAGCAAGAGTCATTTTTTTATGGAAACAACAGCTGATTAAATTGCAAAATGATAGCCAGATGAGCTGATATAAGCTATTATAAACAGAAGAACGTTTTTGCTTGCACGAATATTAAGATGGAGGAATGACGAATGACTCAAATTTTTAATTCAGTTACCGAATTGATAGGTAAGACACCCATTGTAAAATTAGGACGTATTGTCCCCGAGGGAGCAGCAGATGTTTTTGTGAAACTCGAATTTTTCAACCCAGGTGGCAGTGTAAAAGATCGAATTGCCTTAAGTATGATTGACAAAGCAGAAAAAAGCGGACTACTTAAAACAGGAGATACCATTGTAGAGCCGACTAGTGGAAACACTGGGATCGGTCTGGCCATGGTTGGTGCTGCTAAAGGATATAAAGTTGTGATTGTTATGCCGGATACAATGAGCATCGAACGTCGAAAATTGATGCAGGCATATGGCGCTGAATTGTTGTTAACCCCAGGAGCTGAAGGAATGAAGGGCGCTATTGCAAAAGCAACAGAACTTGCTGATAAAGATGGCTATTTTATGCCCATGCAATTTGATAACCCTGCTAACCCTGAAACACATGAAAAAACAACTGGTAAAGAAATTCAAGATGTTTTTGGGCCAGCCGGGTTAGATGCCTTTGTTGCTGGTGTTGGTACTGGTGGTACCATAACTGGTGTTGGCAAGGAACTGAAACGAGTCTACCCTAGAATATCGATTGTCGCGGTGGAACCAACGGAATCTCCTGTTTTAGAAGGTGGCCAGCCAGGTCCTCACAAAATCCAAGGAATTGGGGCAGGTTTTATTCCAAAAGTTTTAGATATTGAAATCTATGGAAAAGTTATTGCAGTCCCTAGTGAAATTGCCATGGAAACAGCTCGTCAATTAGCAGCTAAAGAAGGTCTGTTAGTAGGGATATCAGCTGGTGCTGCAGTTTTTGCCGCTATTGAAGTCGCAAAAGAATTAGGTGCTGGTAAAAAAGTACTGACCGTGATCCCTGATAATGGCGAACGCTATTTATCAACAGCATTGTACAATTTTTCTGAATAGCTAAGGCGCAACTTTTGACCTGCTTTTTAGGAGTTTAATAAATCCATAAGTCTGAACCGTTGAAAGCTAAGCGTAACTTGCTTAGCTTTTTTGCCGGTGAGAAAAGCACCAGCTTATCTAATCACACAAAAAGTATGTAATAAATTAGAGATCCTCATAAATTAGAGATAAACAAGAGATTTCCCATACTATTTATGCAATTATTCTTGTCAAGATAGTTTAGAAATAGTATCATTTAAGAAAGAAGACTGGGAGGGGAACCAAATGGACAACATATTGGTAAAGAATGCACTTGAAGAATTAAAAGAAGCCAATATTCGTATTACTCCTCAAAGATATGCGATACTAGAATATCTAATTGAGAATCATAGCCATCCTACTGCTGATGAAATTTATCGTTCGTTAGAAGATCATTTTCCTAATATGAGTGTCGCAACTGTATATAATAACTTACGTTTATTTACTGATATCGGTTTTGTTCAAGAAATGAATTATGGTGATGCATCAAGTCGTTTTGATTTCAGCTCTAAAAAACATTATCATGCAATTTGTCAAAATTGTGGTAAAATCGTTGATTTCCATTATCCAGGACTGGAAGATGTAGAGATGGCGGCAAGCAAATTGACAGGTTTTGAAATTAATGAACATCGATTAGAACTATACGGTCTGTGTCCAGACTGTCAAAAAAAAGAAAATGAATGAAATGAGTGAGAAGATGAGATCAATTCATACAGATAATGCTCCGAAGGCAATTGGACCTTATGTACAAGGAAATATTGTGAATGGCTTATTATTTGCCTCAGGACAAGTCCCTTTAAGCCCTGAAACTGGAGAAGTTGTTGGTACTACAATAGAAGAACAAGCAAAACAAGTCTTGGAAAATATTGCAGCGATTCTAAAAGAAGCAGGAAGTGATTTTGATCATGTTGTCAAAACGACTTGTTTCTTGAAAGATATGAATGATTTTACGTCTTTCAATGAGGTTTATGCGACAGCATTCACGAGTCAATTACCAGCTCGCTCTGCGGTAGAAGTAGCCCGCTTACCTAAGGATGTTTTAATTGAGATCGAAATTATTGCTGCAATAAATGAGTAGACTTTTAATTTCACAAGCTGAGAAATGTTAGTTTCTCAGCTTTTTTTGTTGTAAAAACAGTGTTTATAATTAGGTATATGCATTTTAAAATGAAAAATACGTTAAAAATAGAAAAGTTTGTGAAAAAATAAGTTTGTGATTCACAAGCAAAGAACTCGAATATGCTTTCTCACTTTGTTATATTTTTAGTATACCAATAGAGTTATTATAGTTTCATTGGTGAAAAATTTAACTTGAAAGAAGGGATTTACAAAATGAAAGTCGTAGTCGTAGGATGTACGCATGCAGGAACAGCTGCAGTCAAAAGTATTTTAACAAATCACCCAAACGCGGAGGTAACCGTTTATGAACGAAATGATAATGTATCATTTTTATCATGCGGAATTGCTCTATATGTTGGAGGAGTAGTAAAGGAGGCTGACAGTTTATTCTACTCAAGTCCTGAAGAACTAGCGTCACTAGGTGCTACAGTTAAAATGGAACATGAAGTCGAAACAATCGATGTTAATCATAAAACAGTAACTGCAAAAGATTTAAACACGGGTAAAGTTGAAACAAAAGAATATGATAAATTAGTAATGACAACTGGCTCTTGGCCAATTGTTCCTCCAATCAAAGGAATCGAAGCTGAAAATATTTTATTATGTAAAAACTTTAACCAAGCGAATGTGATTATCGAACGCGCAAAAGATGCGAAAAAAGTTGTCGTTGTTGGCGGTGGCTATATCGGTATCGAATTAGTTGAAGCTTTTGTAGAGTCAGGGAAAGAAGTGACTTTGATTGATGGTTTGGATCGTATTTTAAACAAATATTTAGATAAACCATTTACAGATGTTTTAGAAAAAGAGCTTGTTGATCGTGGTGTAACGTTAGCGCTAGGTGAGAATGTTCAAGAATTCAAAGCTGATGCAAGTGGACATGTGAATAAAGTAATTACTCCTAGTCAGGAATTTGAAGCGGATATGGTTATCATGTGTGTTGGTTTCAGTCCAAATACAGTATTGCTTAAAGATAAGGTAGACATGTTGCCAAATGGTGCCATTGTCGTGGATAAATTCATGAGATCAAGCACCCCTGACATTCTTGCCGCAGGTGATAGTGCAGTTGTACACTATAATCCAAGTAACACAACCAATTATATTCCGTTAGCAACAAATGCTGTTCGCCAAGGCCTGTTGGTAGGTTACAATTTAACAGAAGAAAAACTAGCATATCGTGGGACACAAGGAACTTCTGGATTATATTTATTTGGTTGGAAAATCGGTTCAACAGGTGTTACGCTAGAAAGTGCGAAAATGAACAACTTAGAGGTTGAAGCGACACAATTTGAAGACAATTACCGTCCAGAATTTATGCCAACAACTGAAAATGTGATGATGGAATTAGTTTATGAAAAAGGGACAAACCGTATTGTCGGCGGACAATTGATGTCTAAATATGATATTACCCAATCCGCTAATACGTTATCTTTGGCTGTTCAAAATGAAATGACTGTTGAAGATCTTGCGTTGTCAGATTTCTTCTTCCAACCACACTTTGATCGTCCTTGGAATTACTTGAATTTATTAGCTCAAGCTGCTTTAAAAGATATCGCTGGAAAATAAAAACTTAACTGAGACAAAAAAAGTTAGTTAAGATTTAAACTATGACATGGCAAAATTGGTTTCTAGTTTTGCTATGTCATAGTTTTTTTGTTGTGAAAAGTGAAAAGCTTTGCCTTTTAGCCATTTTTTTGAGATGCTTTAGTCAGTAACATGAATGAGAGGTTATAGGATGAAAGGAAATATAAAAATAAGGGAGCTTATTATTCGTTCCTTATATGCTTTGATTGGCGTTGCAATTTTAGCTTTTGGCGCTGCGACATTAAGGATAGGTCAGGTAGGTTTGGATCCATATACTGCCGCAAATATTGGTATTGGTTCTGTGTTAAACCTTTCACTAGGTGTTTATCAATTAATTATCAATCTGGTTATTTTAGGTTTGGTTTTTATTTTTGGAAAACAATATATAGGCATCGGAACTGTGATCAATATGGTGCTTACAGGTTTTTTCATTGATTTTTATACATGGGTTTATACAAGTTTTTTCACTATTAAAATCAATTTATTTTCCCAAAGTCTACTACTTATCTTTGGTGTATTGATTTTTACTTTTGGGGCATCTTTTTATATGTCGGCTAAGGTAGGTAACGCTCCTTATGATGCAATTGCTCCTATCATAGTGGAACGTACGGGAGCTCAGTATCGTTTAGTGAGAGTGATCCAAGATATTATTTTTGTGATAATAGCCTTTTGTTTTGGAGGTCCCGTTGGTATTGGTACTGTAATTAACGCTTTTTTCACAGGTCCATTCATTGACTTTTGGAATAAGAAAATTTGTGAGCCGCTAATTGAAAAAAGCATCACAAAATAAAAGAACGGTTGGTTATTAAATAGATTTCAGGAACAAAGCGGGCGAAATTCTTTGTTCTTGAAATCTATTTTATTCTAAAATATTTTCCCGAATAAAATGATAACGCTTCCTTCGTTTCGGTATCTAAACGTATATTATATGTATAATTTTCTTGATGCGTGTAATATTATTTTGATTAAAAAAACATTAGTATATACAAGAACGAGAAATGTTTATAATGCAACGTTTCATGTTCTTTTTTTTGTCTATATTAATTTTATTTCTTTGTTAATTAAAATAAAATTAATTTTTTCGATTCGTATCATTTCCAAAAATATTATAAAGGTTATAAAATCCAAAGGTAGAAGCTTAAATAAATTTTTGTGTTGCTCACGTGTTATGAAAGGAGAGTGTCAATTGGTTTTAACAAGCTTCTAGTTGTTCGTTATGTGGTATCAGTTTAACGTAAGAGGAGGATAATCATGAAAGATGATAAGAAAAAAAAGAAAAGCACTACCAATTCAAAAAAACAGAATAAGTATCGTGCATTATCATTAGTGTTGACAAGTAGTTTAGTTATTGCCCCGTTGACGATTCCATTATCATTTTATTTACCAGGAGGAATTACTGCTTCGGCTGCAATTTTAGATGCAGAAATTCTCTCAAATATCACTACTTCAAATGATAGCGGTACATCGGCGGGAACTCGATGGTCTGCTGATGGAACATCAAAAAATGTGAACTTTTCTATAACTGGAAGTGAGTTAGTTGGGGGATCTGTTATCACGAGCGGAACAAAGCAAGCTGTTTTATCAATTCCAACTGAATTAAACGGACGCGTTTCTCCAAACGGAGTAGCACAAATCAATACAAATGTGACATTAACGGTCGGCGACTTAACGTTTTTGACTGGAACATTGAATGCCGTTAATAATTTATCGAATTTGTTAACTAATATTGTTGATGGTTCACTAGGGAGTTTAACGGGTGTTACCTTGAATTTAACAGCAGTTAATCAAAAAATAGACGCTCTAAATAATCTTGAAAATTTTGGTAGCGCACAGTTTAGTTCGAATGCTGTTCTTTCTCCTGATGGTAAATATATTCAAGCGGGTATTGATGATGGATTAGGTTTAGTTTTAGCACAGAATGTATCATCACTTTTACAAGATTTAAAAGCAGCAGTTGATGCTTTACAAGCGTCTGGTAGTGGAATTACTAGTAACGTAGTTGCAGCAGCTATCAACGCCGCGTTACTTCCTGTCAAAGGGACTGTAGATACAGCGATTAACCTCGCCTTACCACTAGTAGGAATTGGAGGGGCTGGGGTCAATCAATTAGCTGATGCTTCAGTATTGGGTGCTACAACGATCAATATCCCAACAACTGTTGTAAGTCCTACAAGCTTAACGCAAAATTTAGACGCTAGATTTGTTGGCACTGTTATAAAAGCAGATGCCATTGATATTAGCTTGATCAATACAGCTAATGGAATATCTGATATCTATTACGCTGGTAATGCAGTAGTTGTAGCACCACCAGTCGTAACGAATACAACAGGTAGCTCTACAACCGGATACACTGTATTTGGTACAGCGACAGCAGGGGATACGATTACGATTAAAAATGCAAGTGGAACAACAATTGCATCCGGACCGGCAACTGGCGGGAATTTTGAAATCAGTATTCCACAAGGTTCCGCAACAGCTAATGAGGCATTGACAGCGACAGCATCCAACGGCGGTAATGATAGTACACCAACCTCCTTTACGACACCAGCGGATGCAGTGATAGTAGCACCACCAGTCGTAACAAGTACAACAGGAACTTCTGCAACAGGTTATACTGTGACAGGTACAGCGACAGCCGGAAATACAGTTATAATTAAAAATGCGGGTGGGACAACAATCGCATCAGGACCGGCAACCGGCGGAAACTTCAGTATTACTATTCCACAAGGAGCCGCAACTCAAAACGAACCATTAACAGCAACTGCTTCTGATGGTACGAATAACAGTACACCAACTTCATTTACGACACCAGCGGATGCAGTGATAGTAGCACCGCCAGTCGTAACAAGTACAACAGGAACTTCTGCAACAGGTTATATAGTAACAGGTACAGCCACAACTGGAAATACTGTGGATATTCGTAATGCAAGTGGCACCACAATCGGAACAAGTACAGTAGATGGAACTGGAAACTTCAGTATTACTATTCCGCAAGGTCAAGCAACAGCAAGCGAGTCTTTAAATGCTATTGCAAAATCCGGATCAGATGAAAGTACGGCTACACCATTTACAACACCAGCAGATCCAATTGTTGTAGCACCGCCAGTTGTAACAAACACAACAGGAACTTCTGCAACTGGACACACGGTCACAGGAACAGCGACAGCGGGTAACTCAGTGGATATTCGTAATGTAGGTGGCACTACAATAGCAACTGGTATTGCTGATGGTAGCGGTAATTTTACTATTGCGATTCCCCAAGGATTGACAACTGCTAGTGAGTCTTTGACAGCAGTTGCAAAAATAGGAGTGAACGAAAGTGCAGCTACTCCATTTACAACACCAGCAGATCCAGTAAACGTCAATGCACCAACGGTTGATAATGTATCAGGCACATCGACAACAGGATACACAGTGACCGGGACAGCGACAGCTGGAAACACTGTAGAAGTAAAAAATACAGGAGGCACAGTGATTGGAACGGCTTTTGTTGATCCGAGTGGCAACTATACAGTTACAATCCCAACTGGATCTGCCACACCAAACGAACAACTATCTGCAGTAGCTAAAGATGCGGATGGCAACCAGAGTCCAGCTACGTCATTTACAACACCAGCAGATCCAGTGGCGGTTAGTGCACCAACCGTTGATAATGTAACAGGAACAGGCGCAACTGGCTATACTGTGACCGGGACAGCGACAGCTGGAAACACTGTAGAAGTAAAAAATACAGGTGGAACAGTGATCGGAACAGCGATTGCGGACCCAAGTGGCAACTATACAGTTACGATTCCAGTCGGTTTAGCAACGCCAAGTCAACAATTATCAGCAGTAGCTAAAGATGCCGATGGAAATCAAAGCCCAGCAACATCATTCAATACACCAGCAGATCCAGTAGTAGTCACAGCGCCAACAGTAAATAATGTGACTGGTACGTCAGCGACTGGCTATACAGTAACGGGTACAGCAACAGCTGGAAACACTGTAGAAGTAAAAAATACAGGTGGAACAGTGATTGGAACAGCGATTGCAGATCCAAGTGGTAACTTTACAGTTGTGATTCCAGTTGGTTTAGCAACACCAAACCAACAATTATCGGCGGTAGCTAAAGATGCAGACGGTAACCAAAGTCCAGCAACACCATTTACTACACCAGCTGACCCAGTGGTAGTTCAAGCGCCAACTGTCGATAGCGTAACAGGTAATTCATCAACAGGTTATACAGTAACAGGAACAGCGCCAGTAGGAAGTACAGTAGAAATCAAAAATACAGGTGGCACAGTAATTGGAACAGGAGCGGCCGATGGCAGCGGAAATTACACAGTGACGATTCCAGCCGGTTCAGCAACGCCGAGTGAACAATTAACTGCAACAGCTAAAGATACAGATGGGAACACTAGTCCTGGAACAACCTTCACAACACCAGCAGATCCAGTAGTGGTCACAGCACCAACAGTAAATAATGTGACTGGTACGTCAGCGACTGGCTATACAGTAACGGGTACAGCAACTGCTGGTAATACAGTAGAAATCAAAAATACAGGTGGCACAATTATTGGAGCTGCAGTAGCAGACCCAAGTGGCAACTATTCAGTGATAATTCCAATCGGAGCTGCAACACCAAGTCAACAATTATCCGCAGTAGCCAAAGACGCAGATGGTAACCAAAGTCCGACAACACCATTTACTACACCGGCAGATCCGGTAGTGGTTCAAGCGCCAACTGTTGATAGTGTAACAGGTAATTCATCAACAGGTTATACAGTAACAGGAACAGCGCCAGCAGGAAGTACAGTAGAAATCAAAAATACAGGCGGGACAGTGATTGGAACAGGAGCAGCCGATGGCAGCGGAAATTACACCGTTACGATTCCAGCTGGTTCAGCAACGCCGAGTGAACAATTAACTGCAACAGCCAAAGACGCGGACGGCAATACAAGTCCTGGAACATCATTCACAACACCAGCGGACCCAGTAGTGGTTCAAGCGCCAACTGTGGAAACTGTAACAGGTACATCAACGACAGGCTATACAGTAAATGGAACGGCAACAGCAGGTAACAGAGTGGATATTAAAAACACAGGCGGAACAATTATTGGCAGTGCTATGGCAGATGGCAGTGGTAATTACACAATCACAATTCCAATAGGATTAGCACAACCGCTTCAACAACTTTCTGCTATAGCTGTGGATGGCGATAATAATCAAAGTTCGGCAACACCATTTATAACACCAGCTGACCCAGTGGTTGTTCAAGCACCAACAGTTGATACTGTAACCGGAAGTTCAACAACGGGTTATACAGTAACAGGAACAGCACCGGCAGGAAGTACAGTAGAAATTAAAAACACAGGTGGTACAGTAATTGGAACAGGTGTAGCAGATGGTAGCGGAAATTACACAATTACGATTCCAGCCGGTTCAGCAACACCAAGTGAACAATTAACTGCAACAGCTAAAGATGCAGATGGCAATACAAGTCCTGGAACAACGTTTACAACACCAGCGGATCCAGTGGCGGTAAGTGCTCCAACAGTTGATACTGTGGCAGGAACAGGAGCAACTGGCTATACAGTAACAGGAACAGCAACTACCGGCAATACAGTAGAAATTAAAAATACAGGTGGAACAATTATTGGAACTACGATTGCGGATTCAAGCGGCAACTATACAGTTACGATTCCAGTTGGTTTAGCAACACCAAACCAACAATTATCCGCAGTAGCCAAAGACGCAGATGGTAACCAAAGTCCAGCAACACCATTTACAACACCAGCTGACCCAGTGGTAGTCACAGCCCCAACAGTTGATACTGTAACCGGGACAGGAGCAACGGGTTATACAGTGACTGGAACAGCAACTGCTGGAAACACAGTGGATATTAAAAATACAGGTGGCACAGTGATCGGAACAGGGACTGCTGATCCAAGTGGTAACTATACAGTTGTGATTCCAACTGGAGTAGCTACTCCAAATCAACAATTAACGGCAGTGGCGAAAGACATAGACGGTAATCAAAGTCCAGCGACACCATTCACAACGCCAGCAGATCCAGTAGTCGTTCAGGCTCCAACAGTTGATACTGTAACAGGTACATCAACGACAGGCTATACAGTAACTGGAACGGCAACATCAGGTAACAGAGTGGATATTAAAAACACAGGTGGAACAATCCTTGGAAGTGCGATTGCAGATGGCAGTGGTAATTACACAATTACAATTCCAGTAGGCTTAGCGCAACCCCTTCAACAACTTTCAGCTGTAGCTGTAGATGGAGATAATAATCAAAGCCCAGCAACACCATTTACAACACCGGCTGATCCAGTAGTGGTTCAAGCGCCAACAGTTGATAATGTAACAGGTAATTCTTCAACAGGTTATACAGTAACAGGAACAGCACCAGCAGGAAGTACTGTAGAAATTAAAAACACAGGTGGGGAAATAATTGGAACAGGTGTAGCAGATGGTAGCGGTAATTACACGGTTACGATTCCAGCAGGATCTGCAACACCAAGTGAACAATTAACTGCAACAGCCAAGGACGCAGATGGCAATACAAGTCCTGGAACAGTCTTTACAACACCAGCTGATCCAGTATCAATTCAAGCGCCAGTTGTTACTAGCGTAACAGGAAATTCAGGTACTGGTTACACAGTAGTTGGTACTGCGGTTGCCGGGGATACCTTGTCAATCAAAAAATTAAACGGAACGATGATTGGTTCAGCTCAAGTAGATGGTAGCGGCAATTACTCAGTAGTCCTTCCATCAGGTTCAGCTAGCCCGCTAGAACAATTGAGAGCAATAGATTCTGATAGTGCAGGTAATCAAAGTCCAGCAACACCGTTTACTACACCAGCGGATTCTGTAGTAGTAGCAAAACCAATCATAACTAGTGTAGTAGGCGATTCTCAAACTGGATACACAGTCAAAGGGACAGCAACTGCCAGTGACTCTATATCACTTAGAAGCCTTTCTGGTGACGAAGTAGGAGCCGGAGAAGTTGATGGTGCAGGTAAGTTCTCAATTGAATTAGATTCTCAAGATGTAGACCCGTTACAACAATTAAATGCAGTCGCAATTGATGATGCACTTAACACTAGTTTACCAACACTATTTACAATCCCAGCTGATCCATCTTCAACTATTGAAGCTCCAACGATCAGCAGTGTTACAGGAACGTCGAAATCTGGCTATATCGTAATCGGTAAAGCGACAGCAGGCAACAAAGTCAAAATTCGCAATGTTGCTGGAAGAGTCATCGGATTAGGTCTAGCTGATTCGAATGGAACATTTATATTCAGAGCCCCACTTGCACTAGATGGTGAATTTGCCATTGCTTTACCAAAAGGCTCAGCAACTGAAAATGAAGCGTTGACAGCGACAGCTGAAAATAATATTGGCGAGGTCAGCACGGCAACTCCATTCATGACACCAGCCGATCCAACAGTCAAAGTTGCAACACCAATTATTAGCAGTGTAAGTGGCAATTCAATGACAGGCTATACAATCAAAGGAATTGCAACACCTGGAAATGATGTAGAGCTTCAAAATACTGCTGGAGAAATTCTAGGTGCGGCAACGGCAAGTGAGACTGGCGGCTTTGTTATCGAAATCCCAATTGGTTTTGCGGAGCCAAAAGAACTAGTTTCAGCAATCGCCAAAGATAGTGATGGGAATCAAAGTGAACCAGCGAACTTTAAGCTTCCTGCTGATCCAGGCGACAGCGATGGCAATGGAGCTGGCAACGGTAATGGAACTGGTAATGTTGGCAACTTAGGTAATAATGGAAGCTCTGGCTTGAAAAACCTAAGTGCTACACAAAAAAATCTTCCAAACAATGGTGAAATCATCAGTAATTGGGGATTGGTAGGTGCGTTACTTCTAGGTGTCCTAGGATTCTTCACCTTTAAACGTACAAATAAAAAAGAAGAAGAATAAAGTAAAAAAATAACACATGAACTTTCTATAAGGGATAAAACATGAGGTGGGGCATTTGTCCTATCTCATGTTTTTTTATAATAACAGCTATAACTGAAGAATTATGACAGATTTTCATTGAAAGAAACTTTCTTTCTAGATCTTTTTATCGTAAAATGAAATTAGACAAAAAGAAAGGGAGGATTTACACATGCCGATTCGTGTTCCAAAAGAGCTTCCAGCGATTAAAGTACTAGAAAAAGAGAAAATTTTTGTGATGGACGAAGATCGCGCCATGCATCAAGACATTCGCCCTTTAGAAATTTTGATCTTAAATTTAATGCCTAAAAAAGATGAAACTGAAGTTCAACTTTTGCGCTTATTAAGCAACACACCGTTGCAAATCAATGTTGAGTTTTTACATATGAGTACTCACGAAGCAAAAAACACTTCAAGTGATCATTTAAAACGTTTTTATCACCAATTTAATGAACTCAAAGAAAAATTTTATGATGGATTGATCATTACAGGGGCACCGATTGAACATCTTCCTTTTGAAAAGGTTGATTATTGGGAAGAGTTACAGAACATTTTTAAATGGAGCCGAACACATGTGTTTTCAACTTTTCATATTTGCTGGGGAGCACAAGCTGGGCTGTACTACCATTATAAAATTGATAAGCATCTATTGAATCAAAAACTAACAGGTATCTATAATCACGACGTATTGAAACCAACATGGAGTATTCTAAAGGGATTTGACGATGTCTTTTTTGCACCGCATTCCCGCTATACAGGTGTTGATCGAAAAGATATAAATGAGACCGAAGAGCTGGAAATTTTAGCTGAATCAAAAGAAGCGGGTCTTTTTTTGGTTGGGAATAAAAATAATCGGGCATTTTACGCAATGGGTCACTTAGAATATGATCGAGAAACCTTGCAAAGAGAGTTTGAACGAGATCAATCGAAAGGAATTCAGCCTAATCTGCCACAGCACTATTTTCCTGATGATAATCTAGATAAAATACCGCAATTACGTTGGCATATGGCAGCATCGTTGTTATTTTCTAATTGGCTGAATTATGCGGTTTACCAAAACACACCTTATGATTTATCTGATTTGCTGAAATCAGATAAATAGTTGAAAAATAAGCTAAGACAAACGGACTACTTTTACGATAATATTATTATTTTTTTCAGATGCATTCTTGTTCCATTTTTATAAAAATCAACGTATTATAGGAAGAAGGAAGGAGGGCAATTACAGTTATAATAATTGAGATAGACTGAGATAAACAACACAAATGCATTATTATTTTTTTCAATCAGTTATTTATTTGAATAGAAAATAGTACGAAGTAGTCAAACCTTAGAAATGGTCCCAAATTAGCTTTTTTAAATCAACCATAGTTGGAGGAATAATTATGAAAATACCTAAAAGATTTTTAAGTGGGCTGTTACTTTCACTGCTATTTCTTTTTTCGTTTGTCCCAGCCTTTGCGCAAGAAATTGATGCAATTATTGCACCTACAGGAATAAAAGCTGTCATCGTGATCATTCCATTGATTTTAGTTTTAGTGTTATTGTTTATGAAAGTAGATATGATCATTGCAGGATTTGTCGGTGGCGTCTTGGCAATGATCATTGGCGGAATTGGATTGGAACAAGCAAATAAACAGTTACTTGAAACCATACCAATGATGCTCGGCATCACTGTTCCGATCATCAACTCAGCCGTGGCAATGGCTGTTTTTAAATCAGGTGGTTATTCAGCAGCATTAACGTTGGCAAAACGAGGAACAAAAGGAAAAGTTGAATATGTTTCAGCTTTTATCGTTATTTTGTTGGCGGCGGCAACCTATATGTCTGGAATTGGCGGTGGCAGTGCAATGGTTATTGCACCATTAGCATTTGTAGCAGTGGGTGTAGTTCCAGAACTAATCGCCGCAATGTCTCTCGCTGCAGCTGTTTCGTTTACAACCTCACCAGCCTCATTAGAATCCAGTATCGTCTCTAAGTTGGGCGATTTCAGTGTAGCTAAATACGTCTCGGATATGCGTCCGATTTGGTTACTTTTTTGCGCTTTAGCTATTATATTAGCTTTTTGGGGAACCAAACGACGGAACATCGGTTTTAAAGAAAATAACGATGATGACTACGCAAAAATGAGCAACAAGACATTATTTAAGCTGACTTTACCAGCAATTTTTCTATTATTTGCTGTCATTTTCGGTCCAGTAGTAAATGAGCTTGTTGGTTTTCCGCTGTTAACACCATTAGTTTACATGGTCTTCACATTAGCTTTGATTTTTCTTTGTTCCGACTTCACTTTGAATCAATCTGTTGAGGCGATGGTCGATGGTTCGACATATATTTTGACACGATTATTCCAAGTAGGGATTTTTCTAGCATTCATTAATATTATTGCTCAAACAGGAACTTTTGCTGTTATCGCTGGTATTGCTAGTGCTGCACCAACTATGATCATGGTTCCAGTTGCGATTTTGACTGGTATTTTAATCGGAGTACCGGCTGGTGCATATGTAGGCTCTGTCCTGACTCTCGTTTTACCAGTCGCTGTCTCATTAGGTTTTTCTTCAATTGAACTAGGTTTAGTTGCAGTCGGAGTAGGTTTGGGTAGTCAGATGAGTTTCGTTAATATCACGATGCAAGCTTTGTCGTCTGGTTTCCAAATTCCAATTTTGGATGTTGTAAAAGGAAACGTAAAGTGGATCAGCCTAGCTTCTGTAGTATTGATTGCAATCGGTTTCTTTATTTAGATTAAATAGAAAGGGTGAAAAGAATGGATATATTAATTAAGCAAGCACGATTAAATGATGATGAGGCATTGCAGGACGTAGGTATTAAGGATGGGAAGATTGTTGCAATTTCTGAAAATTTGACCGATAAAGCTGTAACAGTAATCGAAGCTCAAGGACGGGTCTTGATTCCAGGTTTAGTGGAAAGTCATATTCATTTAGATAAGGCCTTGATTGCAGATAGAAAACCAAATAAATCAGGTACGTTACAAGAAGCGATCAAAGTGACTGCTGAGTTAAAACCGACATTTACAGAAGAAGATATCTACAAAAGAGCCAAACAGGCACTAGAAATGATTATTGCTCACGGCGTAACAACTGTTAGAACGCATGCAGAATTTGATCCAGCGCAAGGTTTTTCTGGCTTTAATACAATTATGAAGCTAAAAGATGAGTATCGCGACTTGATTGATATGCAAATTGTAGCATTTCCACAAGAAGGAATTTTTAAAGCACCTGGAACCGAAAAAATGATGTACGAAGCAATGGACATGGGCGCTGACGTCGTTGGCGGAATTCCTTATAATGATGCGCCAGCTGATAAGCATATCGATTTGGTTTTTGAAATTGCTAAAAAATATGATAAGGATATTGATCTCCATCAAGATTTTAGCGATGAAGCAACAGATATTTCAATAGAATATCTATGTAAAAAGACGATTGCAGAAAATTATCATGGAAGAGTTTCTGTGGGACATTTAACTGCTCTCCATGCCTTAGAACCTGAACGCTTAAATGAAATTTTGGGATTGATGGCTGAAGCACAAATCAGTGTGATGGCGTTACCAGCAACAGATCTTCATTTAGGGGCTAGAAACGATGTGTATAATGTTCGACGTGCCGTAACGCCAATCAGAAAACTACGTGATGCTGGTGTTAACGTTTGCTTAGCAACTAATAATATCAGAAATGCCTTTACTCCTTATGGAAATGGTGACTTGATGCAGATTGCAATGCTAGCCATTCCTGTTGCTCATTTGGGCGGTGCAGATGATTTACCCACTGTTTTGCCGATGATTACAGCTAACCCTGCTAAGGCGCTGGGATTAGCTCATTATGGCATTGAAATTGGAAGTAATGCTGATTTAGTTTTATTAGATACTAAAGTTAAAGCTAACGCAATCATTGACATTCCAGAAAGAAACTATGTGATTAAGAATGGGAAGATTACAGTTGAAGTAAAAAAAGAAGTGACAATCTTTAAATAAGAAGGCAGCCAGCTGTAAATTGCTGGCTGTTTATTTTAATGTGTTGAATAAAGTTGATCGTAATATTATTATGTAAACTTTATATATATCTTATAAAAAACTTCACCACAACATTCTCAATTAATTAATTTAATTGAGAATGTTGTGGTGAAACACTTGTTTTTTCATGCGATTATATGATACTCTTTATCATATAATAAATAATATTGGAGGTAACTGAAATGAAAGTAATTGTTTTAGGTTCATCACATGGAGGCTATGAAGCTATTGAGGAATTATTGATTCTTCATCCTGATGCAGAAATCCAATGGTACGAAAAAGGAGATTTTATTTCTTTTCTTTCTTGCGGCATGCAGCTATATCTGGAAGGTAAAGTAAAAGACGTTAATTCTGTCAGATATATGACGGGCGAAAAAATGGAGAGCAGAGGAGTCAATGTATTCTCCAACACAGAGATCACTGCAATCAAGCCAGAAGAGCATAAAGTGGTTGTTAAGGATTTATTGACAGATACAGAGCGTACGGAAGAGTATGACAAACTAATCATTAGTCCAGGAGCAGTTCCTTTTGAATTAAATGTTCCTGGTAAAGACCTTGAAAATATTTATTTAATGCGTGGTAGAAAATGGGCGATTAAATTAAAACAAAAGACAGTTGATCCTGACGTTAATAACGTCGTTGTGATTGGTAGCGGCTATATCGGAATTGAAGCTGCAGAATCATTTGCTAAAGCTGGTAAAAATGTAACGGTCATCGATATCTTAGATCGACCTTTAGCTGTGTATTTAGATAAAGAATTTACGGATGTTTTGACTGAAGAAATGCAAGATAATAACATTAACATCGTAACAAACGAAACGGTTCAAAGCTACAAAGGCGACGGAGTTGTTCAAGCTATTGTTACTGATAAAGGTGAATATGCTGCTGATTTAGTGGTAGTAGCGGTTGGAGTTCGGCCGAATACAGAGTGGTTAAAAGATACCTTGGAACTACATCCTAATGGGTTGATCAAGACGGATGAATATATGCAGACAAGTGCTAAGGATGTGTTTGCTGTCGGAGATGCTACCTTAATCAAATATAATCCAGGTGAAACAGAAGTAAATATTGCTCTTGCAACAAATGCAAGAAAACAAGGACGTTTTGCAGTGAAAAACTTGAATGGACCAGTAAAACCTTTCCCTGGCATCCAAGGATCATCAGGTTTAGCTGTTTTCGATTATAAATTTGCCTCGACTGGTATCAACGAAGAGATGGCTAAAAAGTTGAATAAGGAAACAAAATCAGCAACAGTTGTTGAAGATTACTTGATGGACTTTAATCCTGATAAACAAAAAGCTTGGTTCAAACTGGTTTATGATCCTGAAACGACACAAATTTTAGGCGCTCAGTTGATGTCTAAAGCAGATCTTACAGCAAATATCAATGCTATTTCACTAGCAATCAAGGCTAAAATGACAATTGAAGATTTGGCTTATGCTGACTTTTTCTTCCAACCATCATTTGATAAGCCTTGGAATATTATCAATACAGCAGCATTAGCGGCCATGAAGAACGAACAATAATCTGAAGGTGAAAAGACTACAGTAACATTTCTGTAGTCTTTTTTTTATACAGTAAAAATGGTATGATTTGAATAAATAACTAGAATTGGTGGAAAAAGCGATGACAATTACGTTAGAAAAAATGACAATAACCGATTGCAATAATTATCTTTCCTTCGCAATCAAAGATTATGCTAAAGATAAAATTATGGCTGGAACTTGGAATGAGGACGAAGCGATCCAGTTAGCAGCAAAAAGTTTTAACGAACTTTTACCAGAAGGCAAAGATACAAAATATGAATATCTCTATTCAATTAAAGAAGATTTGTTAGATAAAAGTGTCGGATTCTTATGGGTTCATTTAAATAAAACACCTTATGACTCCAAACTGTTTATTTATGATTTTATTATATTTGAAGAATTTAGAAATGTAGGTTATGGGAGGCAAACAATTGCTTGTCTTACCGAAAATGCAAAAGGAATTAATGTATCACAGATTGACTTGCATGTATTTGCGCATAATAAAGGTGCGATTCATTTATATGAACAAACAGGTTTTAAAGCAACAGATATTAGTATGTCAAAACAAATAAAGTGAAAAGATTTAAACATAAAAGGAGGGCCATATGAAGCAACATCCCAGTTCAAAAATTATGACAGAATTAATCCAAAAACAATGGACAGAACATTCCATTTTCGCTGCAGTTGTAAATGAAAAAACAGAGATCATTTCTGTCGGCAGAACAACCGTTTCCCAAACCAATGATCCAACGGCACATGCTGAAGTCAATGCAATCAGATCTGCATGCAAACTCTTACAAACGGATACTTTACCGGCAGGTTATTGGTTATATTCAACGTTTGAACCTTGTCCATTGTGTTCATCAACAGCTATTTGGAGTGGTATTGATGGAATTGTTTATGCAAATGATCCAAGATTCAGGGGTTCACTAGCAGACTGGTCTTTCATTAAATGCAGGACTGTACTGGAACAAGGCGCTACTATTCATCAAGTAAAACTGATTGAAAATTTTATGCTAAACGAGATTAAAAACTACTTCACTAGACACCAAAAATAAAAAGTTTTTTTCGCTAATAAGCTAATTTAGTAAGGAAGGAGTGGTAAAACATTGTATTATTCTAATGAAGATGTAAAAATTTACTATAATATTACTGGGGAAGGGGAACCGCTACTTATTATTCACGGTTTTGCTATCGATCATAGAGGTATAAAAGGGATAGTTGAAGAGTCTTTGCAATCTAGCATGTACAAACGGATTTATATTGATCTACCTGGTATGGGAAAATCTCCAGCACCGAGTAATCCAGTTAACGCAAACGGGCTATTAAACAATCTGCTTAAATTTATAGACGCTGTTATTGGAAAAGAAACTTTTTCCGTTTTAGGATACTCTTATGGTGGTTATTTAGCTTTAGGAATAGTAAAACTAATATCTGAAAGAATAAAAAAATTGGTTTTATTGGCACCAGTTATAAAGACAGCAAGCGAACAAAGAAAATTACCCAAAATAATCGAGCGAAAAGTAGAGATTTTTGAAGTTGAAGAAGAAAGTCTTTTCAAACAATATAAAGCTTCCGCCGTGAATGTCACTAAAAATGGTTATGAACATTATATTAGAGAAATCTCTTCAGGACTTTCTGTAGGAGATCGAGTTTTCCAAAAGACTTTCCAAAAAACTGGCTATGCATTCGATTTCGAAAAAAGTCTTTTTGTTAATCCGATCGTGTGTGACAGCTTGATTCTTTTAGGTAAGCAAGATGTTGTTGTTGGATATGAAGATACTTTAGAACATCAACATCAATTTTTAAACAGTGAGTTTATTTTAATTGAAAACGCGGGTCATAATTTACAATTAGATGAACGTCAGAAAGTGATTGCAGAAATCCAACATTTTTTTAGCTAGTTAAACCTAAACACATGAAGATATAGACGAGTTAATAAAACAGCTTGATTGCTACAGTCTCACAATCTACTTTGTATAATGTATATTATGTTAACTAAAATATGGATAAAAAGTTTAAAAGAGAATCTGCCTCCTCTTTTGGCTTTCGTGCCACTTCTTTCTACAGGATAAACGTTTTGCTACATATTTAAAGCTTCATTCTTCCTCAATAAGATTGTGTATTTTGAAATAGCTAGATATTTTTAGTTCCTACAACCTCTATAAAGATTTTAAGCTATAAGGCTCCCTATGGTCAAGATGGTCAAGAAGGAATAATCTAACCTTTAGAGGAACAAGAAGCGAAAACAGCGAATCCTTCGTAAAAAAGGACTTGCTGCTTTCGCTTAGATAGTTCTTTGAATGTTATAATATTGGTGATAGTAACCGTGAAAAATTTTGTTTAAAGCGCAACCAGTGGGATTGCTTTTTAATCATGTCGTCTGTTAATAAGATACTGCTATCCATATCAGATTCAAAGGTTTGAGTAAGTTTCCATGAAATTCGTGTATCATAGATGAATGTACTAACTTCAAAATTCAATGCATAGCTTCTAATGTCTTGATTTGTTGTCCCGACCATGCAGATTTCATTATCGATAATCATGGTTTTCGCATGTAAAAAGCCATTTTGATACATGTAGATCTTCACACCGCGTTTATGCAAATAATTCGCGTAGTATTGAGTAGCGCGATAAATAAACGGATGGTCCGGCATACAAGGAATCATAATTCGAACATCGATGCCAGATCTGACCGCAATCAAAATAGCGTTGATCATACTGTCATCTGGGATCAAATATGGTGTTTGGATCCAGACAGATTTTTCTGCAGATAAAATCATTTTGATAAAACCGCTTTTTAGGATTTCTTCTTCAGAATCAGGTCCGTCTGAAACGACTTGTAATGCTAAATCACCGAGCTCATTGTCTTCAGCGATTTGAAAATAGTTTTCTGAGTATTCCATTTTATGGGCATCTTGCTGAACCGACGCATTCCAATCCATAATAAATATTTCTTGTAATGAGAAAACAGACGTTCCAATTATACGAATATGGGTATCTCTCCAGTAACCAAACTTCTTACTTTCACCTAAATATTGATCGCCTACATTAAATCCGCCAGTCCACCCTATTTTTCCATCAATTACGACAATTTTGCGATGTAAGTGATAGTTTAAGCGAGTTTTACTGATCATATTTTTAGAAGTAATGAAGGGCGCGACCTTGCCTCCTAAAGCAACAAATGTTGCAAAAAACTTTTTGTTAGCTCCAGGAGATCCCCAAGGATCATAAATCAGATGGACTTCGACCCCTTCTTTTACTTTCTCCCCTAGTAAATCTAAAAACTGATTTCCGATACGATCGTTAAAAAAAGAATAATATTCGACATGGACAGTTTCTTTCGCCTGACGGATGTCCTCAAATAAGGCCTCAAATTTTTCTTTCCCGTCTGTGTAGATTTTTAAACTATTTCGTTTGCTTAATGGTGAAGAATCCATGTTTCTAAAGTATTTATTCAATACACGTGCATCAGTCAGTAAATTGATATCTAATTTCTCATTTGATTTTAGATTATCCTCATCAACCTTGTGCTTGATCTTAGTAATTTTTTCTTTATCATGTGTCGTCAGCTTAAATACTTTTTGACCATTGATCCCTCTACCGCAAAAGAGGTAAATAATAAACCCGATTCCTGGTAAAAATACTAAGGTCATGATCCAAGCTAAAACACTTGAAATACTCCTTGGCTTCCTAAAAACAGTAATAAGTGCTGCTGTTGTATTTAATAACACTAACAGAACAAGTATGATGATAAAAATTCTCATCCGATTTCATTTCTCCCTTAAAATACGTAATATAGTGATTATAGCAAAAACCACAGATTCATCCAAGAAATAACACTGCTTAAAAAATATTAGTTATCCATATCGCCTAAAACAAAATTATTTTTATATTTGTGTCTTCCCTATTTTAATTCTCATAATGTTGTACTATAATATGCTGATATCGTTAATTGAAAAGAGGAATTATTAAAAATGGACATCAAAATGCTACTTACAATCTTTGTGGTCAATTTTTCTTATATCACATTGAATACGATCCGTTTTATGCTGACAATGAAAGGCTACCGTTTGATCGCTCCCTTAGTTAGTATGGCGGAGATAACGATTTATGTGCTAGGTCTCAGCATGGTGCTAAACCGCTTAGACAATCCGTTAAACCTAGTTGTGTATGCACTGGGCTATGCAGTAGGGATTAGTGTTGGAATCAAAATTGAGGATTATTTAGCATTAGGCTATATTATGGTAACGGCAATCCTCCCCTCTTCCACCGAGCAGCTGAATCTACCAGAAATACTGAGAGATCATGGCTATGGCGTTACACAAAGTTTTGGTGCTGGCCGTGAAGGGGAACGAATGATTTTAGAAATTTTATCGCCACGTAAAAATGAACGTAGTCTCTATAAACTAATCAATGAACAAGAGCCTCGAGCGTTTATCATTTCCTATGAACCGAAGTTTATATCCGGAGGTTTTTGGACTAAGAAGGTTCGTAAAAGAAATAATTGAGCAAATGAGATCTGGATAAGAGTGTATATTCAGATTTAGAGCGCGAAACAAAACTGATCTTTAGTTTTGACCCGCGCTCGTTTTTTTAAAAAATAAAGTTTACATAACATGATTATAGTAACTTAACTCTTGAAATAATGAATAAATTTTTTGTTTGGAAAATAGCTAGTAAATAAAACACTGTATAGTTGCATTTTAAAGAATACGCGTTGATTATCGTCTTCGATTGCTCCCCATAATGACGCTAATTCGGTTTTAAGTTGATTCAACGCCATTTTCCTTTCTCTGGATGGTTCGCTATCGTCTAAACACATTGTTACAAGGGACAATTGTCCTTCAGTATTTCTTGTCAGATCGTTTGTTGCTAACAAAGCTTTTTCAAAAATATTTTGTTTTTTGACTCTCGACGTATTTCGTTTGACAGATCGAAGTACTTTTTGAACTTGTCCTATAAAATAATTGATATCAACATCGCCAATGACTGTTTGTAACGATTTAAACTGTTCAGGCAATGCTTGCCTTTTTGAAAGTAAGTTGAAATAATTTGCTAAGTCTAGAGGGATCACTCCATCCTGATAAATAGATACAAACTGTAACGCGTCATTCCCTGCTACCTTTTTGCGAAAGAGCGGTAGCTTTTTTGAAGAATACTGAACACCAAAAAAATAGCTACTTTGTTCTTCTTCAAAAAATAAAGACCATAGCCATTCCCCAACTATGGAGTAATTGAGTTGTGAAGAATTTACTTGAATAAGACTTTGTAATAGATTTGTTACTGAGTCAGGGACCTGCAGTTTTTCTTCAGTGGAATAAACGGGAAAAGTTAAAGAATATCTTCTGTTTTTCCGTTCAACTAGCCCATGCTTAATTAATTTATCCAAATATAATTCTAAATTATGATCTGTTGAAATAGTTGCTTTTATTTGACGTAAAATCACTTCTTGGTTTTTATAATCCGAAAGATAATTTACTACTTTTTTGAACAAAGGATCAGAAATTACGTTTTCTAATTTTTTTTCGTTTTTGTTTGATGCAAAATAATAACTTGTATTTTCCACAGTGTGATCACTCTTTCTTTAACCTAGATAAAAATAAAAACTACAGCTGGAGCAGTTAAAACGCCACCTGTAGTTTATTAAGTTGATCAATCAGATGTGTGATTTTAGCTAAATGCTTCAGTTAACTGAGGGACAACTTGTTTTTTCCGAGAAACAACACCGTTTAAGAAAGCACGGTTATTGTCTAATTTTACATTAAAGGCTGCTTCTACTTTATCCAGTGATTCTCCAATGACTAAGAGCTCAGAATCGCTATTTAAAATGTTTGTGATAATCAATACGAATAAATCATAGTTGTTTGTAGAGTTTGCATTTTTCATTGCAGCTTCAAGCTCTTCTTGACGATCTAGTACTTCATTTAGATCAACTGTATTGACTTGAGCGATTCGAACGTTTTTATCCCCCATTGGGAAGCTTTTAGCATCCAAATCTAATAAAGTTTCAGCTGTTTTATCACTAAGGTTCGTGCCGGCTTTTAACATATCTAAACCGTAACCATTTAAATTAATTTCAGCAATATCTGCTAATTCATTTGCTGCATCGATATCTTCTTGTGTGCATGTTGGTGATTTAAATAGCAATGTATCTGAGATAATTGCTGATACCATCATCCCTGCGATTTGCTTAGGAATAGTCACATTATTTTCTTTAAATAATTTTAGGACAATCGTACTTGTACAGCCAACAGGTTCTGCACGATAATATAACGGATCTGGTGTTTCAAAATTCGCAATACGGTGATGATCAACTACGGCAAGTATATTTAATTGTGCAATATCAGAAATACTTTGTTGGAATTCATTATGATCGACAAGCATCACTTGATTTGTTTCACCTGCTGCGCTTTGTACAACTCTGGGTGCGTCTACATTAAAATAATCCAAAGCATATTGCGTTTCTTCGCTGGGTGTACCCAACGCAACAGGCTCTGTATCTTTCCCTAATTCTTTTTGTAAATAAGCAAAACTAATTGCTGCTCCGATTGCATCTGTATCAGGATTTTGGTGTCCAAAAACGAGTATTTTTGACATAAAAATAATTCACTCCTTCTTTATTCTTCATTACTAATAATAACAAAAAATAGAAAAGAAACAACAATAAATGTCGCTCTTTTCTATTTTTATAAACTATCTTGTCGCGTATCTTTGATAGTCATTGACATGCAGCAACTTTTTAGCATTTGCTACGCGGTCTTCTTTAGGTGGTTCGATCCCCTCTAGTGGATACGCTAAACCTAATTCATCCCATTTGTATTTTCCCATCGTGTGATACGGTAATACTTCAACTTTATCCACATTGTTCAATGTTTTAATAAAAGAATCTAAACGAATTAAATATTCATCGTAATCACTACGTTCTGGAACTAAAACGTGACGAATCCAAACAGGTTTACCAATCTCAGAAAGATATTGAGCCATTTCTAGAATATTTTCATTGCCTAATGAAGTAAGTAATTTATGTTGTTCGTTATCAATATGTTTGATATCGAATAACAACAGATCCGTATAGTTCATCAGTTCTTGAAATTCACTGAAAAAAGGTTCTTCTCTTGTGAATGGTTTACCACAAGTATCGATTGTTGTATGTATTCCTTTTTCCTTGGCTTTTTTAAACAAGTCAGTTAAAAATTCTAATTGAAGTAAAGGTTCGCCCCCACTGACAGTGATTCCGCCTTTTTCGCCCCAATATGAACGATATTTGATTGCTTCGTCTAAAACTTCATCAGTAGTGACTTCACGCCCACCAGACCCGATTTTCCAAGTGTCAGGATTATGACAAAATTGGCAGCGCATGCGACAACCTTGTGTAAATACGATGAAACGAACGCCGGGTCCGTCAACGGTGCCAAAATTTTCTGTAGAGTGAATTCTACCGATAACAGGAGTTGTCATTGTTTGTTCCCCATTTCTTTTAAAAAAAGGGATGACACGAGGCCACCCCTTCAATTGTTTGTCTATTATAGTCTATCGTGTGAAGTTCTTGAGATAACATCTGCTTGTTGTTCAGGCGTTAAGTCACGGAATTTCACGGCATATCCAGAAACACGGATTGTTAAGTTAGGGTATTTTTCTGGATGAGCTTGTGCGTCTAATAATAATTCATTTGTAAACACGTTAACGTTCAAGTGATAGCCACCTTTATCAAAGTAGCCGTCCATTACATTACGTAAGTTGTCAATTCTTGTATCATCATCTTTACCTAATCCATTAGGATTGATTGTTTGTGTATTAGAGATTCCGTCTAACGCACTTGTATACTCTAATCTAGCAGTTGAGTTAAGTGATGCTAAAAGACCATTTTTCTCACCTAAGAATTTACCGTCTTGATAACTTGGGTTAGCACCTGGTGCTAACGGTTTACCTGCACGACGTCCGTCAGGTGTATTACCTGTTGCTTTACCATAAACAACGTTTGAAGTGATTGTTAATAGTGATGTTGTTGGTTTCGCATTGCGGTATGTGTGTTGACGTCTGATTTGAGTCATGAAATACTCAAGAATCCAGTTAGCCATTGCATCTGCTTCTTCATTATCGTTACCATAAGTTGGGAACTCATTTTGAGGAACATAATCAATTGCTAAACCATCTTCATCACGGATTACTTGTACATTACCATGTTTGATCGCCATTACTGAGTCAGCAGCATGTGAAATCCCTGCAATACCAGTTGCGAATGTACGTTGTAAGTTGCTTTCCATGAAGGCTAATTGAGCTGCTTCGTAAGAATATTTATCATGCATGTAATGAATAACGTTTAAAGTATTTACATACAATTCAGCTAGCCAATCCATGATGTCTTTGTAACGGTCGATAAATTCATTGTAGTCTAAAGTATCGCCAGTCATTGGACGGAATTTAGGAGCTACTTGCATTTTAGTTTTTTCGTCTACTCCGCCGTTGATTGCATAAAGAACAGCTTTTGCTAAGTTCGCACGAGCGCCGAAGAATTGCATATCTTTACCCATCACTGTTGCAGACACACAACATGCGATCGCACAGTCGTCAGATCCCCAGTTAGCGCGTAATAAGTCATCATTTTCAAATTGGATAGATGAACTTTGTTTTGCAATTTTAGAAGCAAAAGTTCTAAATCCAACTGGTAGATGTGAAGAATATAACACAGTTAGGTTTGGTTCAGGTGATGGTCCCATGTTTGTTAATGTGTGTAAAATACGGAAATCACTCTTTGTTACTAATGAACGTCCATCTAAGCCCATACCAGCGATTGATAATGTTGCCCAGATTGGGTAACCAGAGAATAATTGGTTATATTCAGGCGTACGAGCAAATTTAACCATACGTAATTTCATGATCAAGTGGTCGATCATTTCTTGTGCGTCAAATTCAGTGATCACACCAGCTTCTAAATCACGTTGAATATAGATATCTAAGAATGCAGAAATACGTCCGATAGACATAGCTGCACCATTTTGTGATTTGATGGCACCTAAGTAACCAAAGTATAACCATTGGATTGCTTCTTTAGCATTTGCTGCGGGTTTAGAAATATCAAAACCGTAAGTTGATGCCATTTCTTTAAGGTCAGCCATTGCTCTGATTTGTTCAGAAATTTCTTCTCTTAAACGAATTACGTCATCTGTCATGACTTTGTTACCAGTGTTACTTAAATCTTTTTTCTTCTCAGCAATCAAGAAGTCCATACCGTATAAAGCAATACGACGATAGTCACCAATAATACGACCGCGGCCATAGGCATCAGGAAGACCTGTAATGATTTTATTTTTACGAGCAGATCTCATTTCTGGTGTATAAGCATCGAAAACACCTTGGTTATGAGTTTTTCTCCATTCTGTGAAGATTTTAGACATTTCTGCATCTACTTCATAGCCATTTGAAGTTAAAGAATTATTCGCCATGTTGATACCACCAAATGGCATGAATGCTTGTTTCAAAGGTACATCAGTTTGTAAACCAACGATTGTTTCTTCTTCTTTGATTAAGTATCCAGGTTCATGAGAAGTAACTGTTGCAGGAATATTTGTGTCCATGTCATATACACCATTTTTTTCATGCTGTACTTCAAATAGTTCCTGTAATTTCGTCCATAGTTTATCAGTACTTGGTGCGATTGGCTCTAGGAAAGAATCATCACCTGTGTATTCAGTGTAGTTTCTTTGGATAAAGTCACGTGTGTCTACTGATGTTTGCCATTTGTCGCCTTTAAAGCCTTTCCATTGCTCCATTTTGGGGCCTCCTTAGTATGCTGAAATCTATTGTAACAGCTTTATGTGATTAGTATAACACATCACATTTTTTATGCAAGCCTTTCCTTACTATATTTTGAACGAATTATCTTTTTTTCGATTAAAATACAATCGTAATCCTTTAGTATCAACGTTTTTAATTTGTGATTATTTTAACTAACTTATTTCTATCTTCTTTAATAAGTAAGAAATCTGTTATAAAAAAACAGTAATCTGTACTAGTACAGATTACTGTTTTTGCTAATTCTATAGAACAGAGGAAATTATTCTTGTCATTCTGTTTCCGTTTTTGGCTCTAACTCTGCTGTGTGCATTTCATGTACTTCTAAAATTTCTCCATCTTGTTTCTCATCAAGCATAAAGGAACCATTAGAAGTTCGATCGTTGATTGGATGCTTTTGAGAATCAATTGTATACTGTTTACCATTTTGCGTGGTTACTAACAGCTCTAACGGACTGCTTTCAGACATAAATGTTACACGGTGAGGATTTTTTTTCAATTCTCTAAGAACCATCAATCCTCGCTTAGCACGGCCGAGTTGCGGTAATTCTTGTGCAAGCATTCGTTTAATGCTTCCTCGTTGTGTTAATAAGACAACCGGTGTATCGCCACCTTCATGAACTAGCAAGCCGTTAACGACATAGTCTTCTTCTTTCAAGTTCATGGCTTTAACACCAGCAGCTTTAGCTCCTACAACCGGGACTTCTTCTAACGGATAGCGTAAACCAAATCCTCGATGACTAACTAGAAAGACATCTAAAATCTTTTGTTCATTCGTTAAATAGACATTTACGATTTCATCTGTTTCAGATTTTAGCTTCATACAGTTTGTCGGACGAGTCTTATACGTTCGCCAAGGTTCGAAGTCAGTCATTTTACTTTGTTTGATCATCCCTTCTTTTGTCATGAAAACAAAAGTTTTCGTTGGGGAAAGCTCTTTATAGGTATAAACAGCAATGATCGACTCGTCGACTGAAAGATTCAAAATAGCTTGTGAAATATGTTCACCTATTTCTTTCCAGCGTAAATCTGGCAGTTCATGAACGGGTCGATAGATCACATTTGCTTTGTTTGTAATTAGTAAAATATGATCAAGCGTATTGACTTCACCTGTATAGAGTAAGAAGTCACCATCTTTCATTCCTACCTCTTCTGGTTTTGATGCACTGTATGAGCGTACACTACTGCGTTTGATATAACCTTCATGTGTAACCGTCACAACTACATCTTCTTGAGCAATCAAGACAGTTGTATCGATCTTGATTTCTTGGATTTCGTCTTCGATTTGTGTTAAACGCGGATTGCCGTATTGTTTTTTGACTTCGCGTAATTCTTTTTTCATTACGTTAAACAATTCTTTTTCATCACTCAATATTTTCGTCAATTCAGTAACAAGCTGATTTAACTCTTCCGCTTCTTTTTCAAGCTGAGTGATATCTGTGTTTGTTAAACGATATAATTGCAAAGTAACGATAGCTTCTGCTTGTTCTTCAGTAAAGGCATAGGCTTTGACTAAATTCATCTTAGCATCTTTTTTATCTTTACTGCCACGGATGGTTTCGATCACTTTATCTAGGATCGATAAAGCTTTGATCAAACCAGCAACGATGTGTTGACGCTTTTTAGCCTTATTCAGTTCAAATTGACTACGATTGGTGATGACTTGTTTACGATGGGCAATATAACTATCTAAAATGCGTTTTAGACCGACTTGTTGCGGTGTCATGTTATCGATTGCGACCATGTTGAAGTTATAGTTGATTTGTAATTCAGTATTTTTGAAAAGGTAGTTTAAAATCCCTTCAGCATTTGTATCTTTTTTTAGCTCGATCGCAATTTGCAAGCCCGTTCGGTCACTTTCATCACGAACTTCGGCAATGCCGTCGATTTTTTTATTTAAGCGTACTTCGTCCATCTTCTTAACTAGTGTTGCTTTGTTGACTTCATAAGGGATCTCGGTAACAATGATTTGCTGTTTGCCACCTTTTAAAGGTTCAATTCTAGTTTTAGAGCGAAGAATCACTTTTCCGCGTCCTGTTTCGTAGGCTTTTTTGATTTCTTCTTTTCCTTGTAGAATTCCACCAGTTGGGAAATCAGGACCTGGAATGAATTCCATCAATTTATCTAATGTCGCATTTGGATGATCGATCAAATAAATTGTACCATCAATGATCTCAGCTAAATTGTGCGTAGGAATCTCTGTTGCATAACCTGCTGAAATCCCGGTTGAACCGTTCACTAATAAATTAGGGTATTTTGCGGGTAAAACAGTCGGTTCTTTTTCGGTATCATCAAAGTTCCAAACAAAATCGACTGTTTCTTTTTCGATATCTCTTAACAGTTCACCACTAAGTTCAGACAACCGAGCCTCAGTATATCGCATTGCCGCTGGTGGATCCCCATCCATACTCCCGTTGTTTCCGTGCATTTCGATCAGAACTTCGCGAAGTTTCCAATCTTGGCTTAACCGAACCATTGCTTCGTAAATACTACTATCACCATGAGGATGGTAATTCCCCATAATATTTCCGACAGATTTTGCGGATTTTCTAAAACTTTTCTCGAAGGTATTGCCATCTTTGTTCATAGAAAACAAAATTCTACGTTGTACGGGTTTTAGCCCATCACGAATATCAGGTAGGGCCCGTTCTTGAATGATATATTTGGAATATCTTCCAAAACGATCGCCCATTACTTCTTCAAGAGTTAATTCTTGAATATCTTGGCGTTTTTCCAAATTCGTCACTCCCTACTCTAAATCGAATAAACTGATTTCATCTGCTGCTTCTGTCTCTGCATTTTTACGTTCAGTCTCTTCTTTTTTTTCTTCATCTAGTACTTCATTTGATATTGATGGAGAAATCTCCGTTTCGCCATCTTTTCTATCTAAAATGCTGCCATCTTCTTCTAATGTGAATTGTACGTGGCGTTCGATCCATTTTCTTCTTGGCTCCACTTTATCACCCATAAGCGTCGTTACACGGCGTTCTGCTTGGGCAGCATCATCTATTCTAACTCGAATCAACGTACGTGTCTCAGGGTCCATTGTAGTCTCCCACAGCTGATCTGCGTTCATTTCCCCTAAACCTTTGTACCGCTGAAGCATATAGCCTTTGCCAACTTGTTCCGTCACGTTAGATAATTCTTCATCTGTCCAAGCATATTCTGTTACTGCTTTTTTGCCGATTCCTTTTGATACTTTATAAAGTGGCGGTAATGCAATATAGATTTTACCTGCTTCGATCAGCGGTTTCATATAACGATAAAAGAATGTTAACAGTAAAACTTGGATGTGCGCACCATCGGTATCCGCATCGGTCATGATGATAACTTTATCGTAATTACAGTCTTCTATTGAAAATTCTGGACCAACACCTGCTCCGATCGTGTAGATCATTGTATTGATTTCTTCATTTTTCAAAATATCCTGCATCTTCGCTTTTTCAGTATTTAACACTTTCCCTCGCAACGGTAAAATCGCTTGGAACTTTCTGTCACGCCCCTGTTTTGCTGAGCCACCGGCAGAGTCTCCTTCGACTAAATACAATTCATTTCTCTTAGGATTACGTGATTGTGCTGGTGTTAGTTTACCCGATAAAAGAGATTCCCCTTTTTTCCGTTTTTTGCCATTTCGGCTTTCTTCACGAGCTTTACGTGCTGCTTCACGGGCTTCACGAGCTTTGATTGCTTTACGAATCAATTGTTGGCTCATTTCACTGTTTTCTTGTAGATAAAAGCCCATTTGCTCCCCGACCACGTTATCAACTGCATTACGTGCTGTTGGTGTACCGAGTTTTTCTTTGGTTTGCCCTTCAAATTGCAATAAGTTTTCTGGAACACGGATCGACAATACTGCTGCCAATCCTTCGCGGAAGTCACTGCCTTCAAGATTTTTATCTTTTTCTTTTAGCAAACCGACTTTTCTTGCGTATTCATTATAGGCTTTCGTCATGGATGATTTCATCCCTACTTCATGAGTCCCACCATCTTTTGTCCGTACGTTATTTACAAATGAAAGAACATTTTCTGAATAGCCATCATTATATTGATAAGAAAGCTCCACTTCGATCCCATCTTTTTCACCTGAAAAGTAGACGACAGGTGTTAATGTGTCTTTTTCTTCGTTAAGATAGGCCACAAATTCTTTGATTCCTTCATCATAATGGAAGATTTCTTCTTTTGGTTCTTCTCCTCTAAGATCTGTTAGAGAGATTTTTACACCCTTTAATAGAAATGCAGATTCTCTTAAACGCTCTGCTAATGTATCGTATGAAAAATGGATGGTAGAAAAAATGGTGTCATCAGGAAGAAAAATCACGGAAGTTCCATTCTTTTTATTCGTTTTTCCAACTTTTTTTAAAGTTCCAACAGGTTTTCCACCGTTTTCAAATCGTTCCATGTATTCAACACCGTCACGAACAATGCGCACTTCTAACCAACTAGATAGAGCATTCACTACACTGGCACCGACACCATGTAATCCGCCGGAAGTTTTGTAACCACCTTGCCCAAATTTCCCACCAGCATGCAGAACTGTAAAGATTACTTCTACAGTTGGAATGCCAGATGCGTGCATCCCGACAGGCATGCCGCGTCCAGAGTCAGTGATTTTGATACTATTGTCTTTTTGGATCGTCACGCTGATTTCATTTCCGTAACCGGACAATGCTTCATCCACTGCGTTATCAACGATTTCATAAACTAAATGATGTAATCCACGGCTGTCTGTGGAGCCGATATACATTCCTGGTCTTTTTCGTACAGCTTCCAATCCTTCTAAAACTTGGATGGAGGCGTCATTGTATTCATTGTTTACTTTTTTCGCCAAAGAAAAAACTCCTTATTCTTGAATTATAGGGCCAAAGGCCACATCATTACAATAATACTCTAAAAGCTCTCAAAAAAAAAGAGCTTTCCTAAACGGCCACTCTTTCTTAAGATTATTTACATCTATTTCGGCATTTCAGCTAATTCAATTTTAATGCAGCGATTCATTATAATAGCACTTCTTCCTGCTTTTTTCAACATTTCAGCAGCTTCTTCACTTTCCAGACCTAATTGGGCCCAAAAGACTTTTGCATCTGTCTCAATGAACTCTTTCGCAACGTCTGGTAAAAATTCGCTGCGGCGAAAGATGTCAACGATATCGATTTGCCCAGGAACATCTTGCAATTTTTCGTAAACTTTTGCACCAAGAATTTCTTGTCCTGCAAGTATTGGGTTTACCGGAATGATCTCATAGCCATATTCTTGCAGTAATTTTGCTATTTTATAACTTGTTCGTTCCTCTTTTGCACTTAATCCAACAATTGCAATCCGCTTAGCTTCTTGTAGGTATTGGATTATTTGTTCTTGTGATGGGTTTTCGACAGACATTTTAGTCATCCTTTCTCATTTCTCTCAATTTCATTATACAACGAATATTTAATTATTGTTAGCTGTTTCTATTCATGATAAAATAAATGCTAGTTTGAACAGAAAGAGGTTGCTCAATGAAATTTTTCGTGCTATTGATTATAGCTTATCTACTCGGTTCTATTCCTTCTGGTGTTTGGGTGGGAAAACTCTTTTTTAAAAAGGACCTTCGTCAATTTGGCAGTGGCAATACAGGAACGACAAATACCTTTAGAGTGTTAGGTAAAAAAGCTGGCATAGCGGTTTTGCTAATGGATATTTTAAAAGGAACATTAGCCACTAGTTTACCACTGCTGTTTTCTTTAAACGTTAATCCTTTAGTGTTTGGGGTTGCGGCAGTTCTGGGTCATACGTTTCCAGTTTTTGCAAATTTTAAAGGAGGAAAAGCTGTTGCAACAAGCGCAGGGATGCTTTTGGCTTACAATCCAGCATTTTTTGTCTATTCTGCTTTAATTTTTATTATTATGTTATATATTACCAGCATGGTGAGTTTAACTAGTATGATCAGCGCTGTATTGATTACTCTTTCAACAGTGATTCTCCCATTTGCGATTCCGGCCATATTGCCTCGGTTTGACTGGTTATTGACATTAATTGCACTAGCTTTAACGATTTTTATTTTCATCCGTCACAAGGATAACATAAAGCGAATCAAAGACGGCACTGAAAGTCGTGTCCCTTTTGGATTAGGCGTAAAAAAAGAAAACTAAAAACTAGGACATGAAGTTTAGGATACTTCATGTCCTAGTTTTTCATTTAGCAGTAAGTGTGTATTGTGTCTTAAAGACATCTGATGCAGGTAATTTGTTGATTCCTTTTTTGTCAACAAGTTTTCCAGTTGCATTTATTTCGTCAGCTATACCGCACCATGGTTCAATACAAACGAATGGCGCTTCTTGTGGATAAGGAGACCAAATTCCCACATAAGGCATATCTGTGTAACTTAAACTAATGCTATGCGGGCCTTCATCTGATTCGATCGTAAAAGTGTTAGCGCCCTTGGTTTCAAAAATAATCGCATCATCTTTGAATAGTTCTCTGCGAATATCAAGACTAGTATTCGTTTGTCCCAATGTTTTATGTTCAAAATCTGCAAAAGGTCCTACTAAAGGAATTTGAGTGCGAGATTTCTTAGGAGAAAAACTTAAATAGTAATCATCAAATGTTAAGCCTTGTTCTAAAGGAACATTGAACGCAGGGTGACCACCTATTGAAAAATACATATCGGCATTTCCTGTATTTTCAACTTGGTAATTAACCACTAAGTTATCGGCTTCTAGTGTATAAGAAAGAATCAATTCAAAATCAAAAGGATAGACTTCCTTCGTTTTTTTACTACTTCTTAGCGATAATGAAACAAGTTCAGCTCCATGCTCGATAACTTCAAAAAGGCTATCTCTAGCAAATCCGTGCTGACTCATAGGATATGTTTTATTGTCATAAGTATATCGATCGTCTTTTAAACGCCCAACTACTGGAAATAAGACCGGAGCATGACGCCCCCAAAAAGTTGGATCACCCTGCCAAATATACTCGATATTATTTTTCTTTGACTTTAAACTGATTAATTCTGCCCCATCTTCTGCAATGGTTGCGATTAAAAATTCATTTTCAATTTGTACAGTCATGTCCATTGCCTCCTATTTGTTATCTTTTTCCAGTTCTTTGATAAACTGTTTGTTTAATACTTTCAGATAAGTCCCTTTCATTCCTAGAGATCTTGATTCGATGATTCCTGCAGACTCCAATTTTCGTAAGGCGTTGACAATCACTGAACGTGTGATTCCGATTTCATCAGCAATACTAGACGCTGTCAGTCTACCCTCTTCACCATCTAAAGCTTTGAAAATCGCTTGGACAGCTTTTAATTCACTGTAAGATAACGTATTGATTGCCATTTGTACAGCAGTTGCGCTACGGACATTGGCTTCGATGTTTCTTGATTGTTGGTAAAGGATCTGCATCCCAACAACTGTTGCACTATATTCAGCTAAGACTAGATCTTCATCATCAAATGATTGTTCTACTCTAGCTAAAATAATTGTTCCTAAACGTTCACCCGCACCAAACATGGGTACAATCGTTGTTAGCCCAAAAGGATATTTTTCACGAAGTTCAACCGGAAATGCGGTTAAGTCACTTGTGATTGAAATGTTCGCTTCTGTTTTGATTAAGTTGTCAGCAGCATCTGTATAGCTTTGCGGAAACCGTTTTTCTTCAAACATATGCTTCACTCGTGCATTATTCACATCTAGTTTTTCGTTGTACCCTAACAAAACGCCTTCGTTACTTATAATGTAGGCATTACTTTCCAGCACATCACCTAAAATTACCGCCATCTTGTCATAAGGCAAATCGGCTTTTTGATCAAAAGTGTTTTTCTGTTGTAAAAGCTTGTTGATCTGACGGGTTTTCTCTAATAAAGTAGTCATTTTTACTCCTCCTAATTTTAAAAGCGAACTGGGCTTGGCCATTTCTCGACTGAAAAATAGGAAATTATGACTGAGGTGTTTTTTGCCTCAGTCATAATTTATCTTTTTTCCGAGAGACTAGCCCATATAGCTAGCTAAATTTAAAAGCTGAAAGAGCTCGTTCAGCCATAAATCCAGACAATCCTACAGAATGTAACGGCTTAGATCTTCATTTTGAACAATACTGTTCAATTTTTCATTTACATAAGCTTCTGTTATTGTAATCTCACCCATTTGCATATCTGGCGCTTCGAATAATAGGTCTTCCAATAAGCGCTCCAGAATCGTATGCAGACGGCGAGCTCCGATATTATCGGTGTCACGATTTACGTTAAAAGCAATATTAGCGATTCGCTCAATAGCTTCCTTTGTAAAGATCACTGTGACATTTTCAGTACCAATTAAGGCAATATATTGTTTAATCAAAGCGTTATTCGGCTCTGTTAAGATTCGGACGAAGTCCTCAGCACTAAGGTCATCTAATTCAACTCGAATTGGGAAACGACCTTGTAATTCAGGGATTAAATCACTTGGCTTAGACAAATGAAATGCGCCAGAAGCAATAAATAAAATGTGGTCTGTCTGGATCGCACCGTATTTTGTGTTGACTTGTGAACCTTCAACAATGGGTAAAATATCGCGTTGCACGCCTTCTCGGGATACTTCACCTGAGTTTTGTTGGCTTTTTGAAGTGATTTTATCAAATTCATCAATAAAAATGATGCCGCTACTTTCAGCTAAACGAATCGCTTCACTATGAATATCGGCTTCTTTGACGATTTTAGCAGATTCCTCTTTTACTAATAATTCTTGTGCTTCTTTCACAGTGACAGTGCGTTCCACTTTTTTCTTAGGTGATAAAGCTCCTAAGGTTTCGTTTAGGTCGATCCCCATTTGTTCCATCCCGTTATTCATTGCAGGCATCGTTTTTTTAGGTTCCTCGATCTCGATAGTTACTTCACGATTGTTCAGTAATCCTTTTTCTAGTTGTTCCAAAATCGTTTTGCGATTCACTTTGATCTCTTCGGTTACTTCTTCTTGAGATTCTTGGGGTTGTTGCGCACTATTGAACATTTGCATCATTTGTTCAAACTGATTATTTGATGTTTGCTTTTGCTCTTTTTTGATTCCAGGTACTAGAACTTTGACTAAACGATTATTCGCTTTTTTTAGGGCCTGAGAGTACACTCTGCTATATTGTTGTTTTTCAACGATTTGAATCGCATTTTCAACTAGATCACGAACCATTGATTCGACATCTCGCCCAACGTAGCCAACTTCTGTAAATTTAGTCGCTTCTACTTTGATAAAAGGTGCATTGACAATTTTCGCCAAGCGTCTAGCAATTTCTGTTTTTCCGACACCTGTAGGTCCGATCATCAACATATTTTTAGGTGTTACATCTTGCTGCATTTTCTCTTCAAGTTGTAAACGGCGGTATCTATTTCTTAAAGCAACTGCAACGGATTTTTTAGCTGTTTCTTGTCCAATGATATATTCATCTAGTTCTGTTACGATTTCTCTTGGTGTTTTATTTAATTCGTTCATGGTCGTTGTCCCCCATTATATTTCTTCTACAATGATATTGTGATTTGTAAACACGCAAATATCTGCTGCGATATTCAGTGCGTTTTTAGCGATTTCTTTGGCAGACATTTCTTTATCGCCGTAGTGTTTCATAGCACGAGCTGCAGATAGTGCAAAGTTACCACCAGATCCGATTGCTAAGATACCATCATCTGGGGTAATGACCTCACCTGTACCAGAAACCAGCAGCATCTCTTTCTCATTCATCACGATCAACATGGCTTCTAATTTTTGCATTGATTGTTGCGTACGCCATTCTTGTGCTAATTCCACTGCTGCTCTAGTTAAATTACCATTATATTCATTTAGTTTACCTTCAAATTTTTCTTCTAATGTAAAAGCATCTGCAACACTTCCAGCAAAACCGACAACTACTTCATCGTTATAGATTCTACGAACTTTTTTTGCAGTTCCTTTCATGACAACTGATTCGCCCATTGTTACTTGACCATCACCGGCCATTGCAAATTTTCCGTCTTTTTCAACAGCACAAATCGTTGTTGAATGAAATTGTGATTCAACCATTATAGTTCCTCCTAATTTAAAAGCGTAGCAGGCTCGTTCAGCCTCGACAGAAAAATAGGGAAATATGAGGTGGCGCTTTTTACCACAATCATATTTTATCTTTTTTTCGGGCGATTAGCCTGCGAAGCTAGTCAAAATACCACCCGTTATGCACGCGGATGAAATGTTCGATAATTTTGTTGTAAGCTTTCTTTTGTTACATGAGCATAAATTTGTGTCGTTGATAAATCAGAGTGCCCCAATAATTCTTGGACAGTCCGCATATCAGCTCCATTATTCAACAAATGCGTTGCAAACGTATGACGCAACATATGAGGATGAATATCGCTATTTAAAGTACTTTTTTTGATCAGCTGATTCAAAACATATTCAATTCCTGTTGGCGTGATTTGTTCACCATGATGGTTAACAAAGACAAACGCATGTTCTTGATGATATTTTTCCATCAAAATAGCGCGCCCGTTTTCCAAATACTCCTTTAAGGCATCTTCGGCAAAAGAACCAAAAGACACATATCGATCCTTGTTACCTTTTCCGTGAATCAATAAGACGTTTGCAGAAAAATCAATTGCCTGCAAGGTTAGGTTAGTACATTCACTCACTCGGATGCCAGTACCATAAAGAATTTCTAATAATGCTTGGTTCCTTAAGTCTAAAGGTTTTGCCCCCCTAGCACTCTCAAATAAAGCATCCATCTCTTTTTCATAGAAGAAGCGAGGAAGTCGTAATTGCTTTTTCTTCATGTGTACATATGAAAAAGGATTTTCTTTGATGACTTCATTTTTAAGTAAGAACTGATAAAATGAGCGTAAGCTGGCAATTTTTCTGCTGATAGAATTTCGACTATATTCTTTGTCATAAAGAACACTGAGATAGGTACGAATATCCAAATGATCAACACTTAAATAATCAGCTTCTCCAGAACTCTTCAAAAAATCAAAAAAATTGAGCATATCTTCTTCATAAGCAATCTTGGTTTTTTCAGAATAACCGCGTTCAACAATCAAATAATTTAAAAACAGCTCTGACCAGTTTTTCTCTTGCATATACCTTCCTCCATTAAATTACAAAGTAACTTTAGCATAACCATTTTGAAAAAACAAACGAATTGTCAGAATTTAATCAATATTTTCAAATTTGGTAACAATTTATTCATATTTGACTTTAATTACTCATAAATTATAAGCATAATTTAATTTAGTGTTCGCTTGTCGTAGACAAATAAAAAGACCGAAACATATGCTAACTCCAAAAATTCTAAGTTTTTGAAGTTGGCGCCTCTGTTTTGGTCTTCTTGTTATTTTATTTTGTTTGTTCTACAAGGTTCATTTCTTCTGTCACTTTTGCTAATGTTGTTAACGCTCTATCAGCAATCGCTTCATAGCGTTCCTTTTTATCGCGAATTCTTTCAGGCAATTCAGGGAATAGACCGAAATTAGCATTCATTGGTTGAAAATGTTTGCCTTCTGCGTGAGTGATATAATAAGCCATGCTTCCTAATGTAGTTTCTCTTGGAAAGACAACTGGTTCTTCACCTTTGGCTAAACGGGCAGCATTCATACCGGCCAACAAGCCACTAGCCGCACTTTCTACATACCCCTCAACACCCGTCATCTGTCCGGCGAAGAATAGATCCTCTCTTTTTTGAGCTTGATAGGTTGGTTTTAATAGTTCTGGTGAATTCATAAAACTATTCCGGTGCATAACACCATAACGGACAAACTCAGCATTTTCTAAACCTGGAATCATTTGGAAAACGCGTTTTTGCTCGCCCCATTTTAAATGCGTTTGGAAGCCAACAAGATTGTATAATGAAGCTGCGGCATTATCTTGACGCAATTGAATCACCGCATACGGACGTTTGCCGGTCTTCGGATCTTCTAAGCCCACAGGTTTCAAAGGACCAAATAGCATCGTCTTGATTCCGCGTTTGGCCATTACCTCAATCGGCATACAGCCTTCAAAGAATTTCTCCTTTTCAAACGACTTTAACGGTGCAACTTCTGCAGAAATCAACGCTTCATAAAATGCTTTAAACTCTTCCTCTGTCATAGGACAATTTAAGTACGCCGCTTCACCTTTATTGTATCGCGATTTCAAATAAACTTTATCCATATCGATAGTCGCTTTATCCACGATTGGTGCCGCAGCATCATAGAAGTAAAAACCGTCTGAGCCGTTAAACTCTTTGATTTGATCAGCCAAAGCTTCTGATGTTAATGGACCTGTTGCGATAATGACGATGCCTTCTGGTATTGCCGTGATTTCTTCATTTTTTACTGTAATTAACGGATGGTTTTTGATTCTATCAGTGATCTCTTGTGAAAAAGTATCACGATCCACTGCTAAAGCTCCACCAGCAGGTACTGCAGTTTTATCCGCACTAGTGATAATGATGGAATCTAAGCGACGCATCTCTTCTTTTAATACCCCGACAGCATTGGTTAAATTGTTGCCTCTAAGTGAGTTTGAGCACACTAACTCAGCAAAATTTTCTGTCTGATGAGCGGGAGTATTTTTTACAGGACGCATTTCATAGAGTGTTACAGGTACTCCGGCTTGCGCAACTTGCCAAGCGGCTTCACTGCCAGCTAGACCTGCGCCGATAACTGTTACAGCAGTAGTCATATATTTCCTCTTTTCTTTAAAAAACCAACAAAATTATGCTGGTTTTTAAGCTTCTTTTTTTCAGTATTTATTTTTGAACGTTTTCCTCGTAATCGCCATTAATACATACGACTTGCTTGCCGCCTTTGACTTTTTTCTCGACGAGATACTGTCCACATTTTGGACATGGTCGTCCGATTGGTTTGTCCCAAGAAGTAAACTCACAATCTGGATATCGACTACAGCCATAGAATAATCGATTCTTTTTAGATTTACGCTCGATCACTTGACCTTCATTACAAACAGGACAAGTCACACCGATTTCTTTGACGATTGCTTTAGTATTTCGACATTCTGGGAAATTGCTACAAGCGAAAAATTTACCGTAGCGACCTAATTTGATTACCATTGGATGGCCACAAAGGTCACAATCAAATCCAGCTGGTTCATCTTTAATTTGGATTTTTTCGATTTTTTCTTCTGCATTGGTCAATTCTTTTTCAAATGGACGATAGAAACGATCAACAACTTCGACCCATTTTTCTTTACCTACACCAATTTTATCTAAATCGCCTTCCATTGAGGCCGTAAAGTGAACATCGACGATTTGCGGGAAGAATTCAACGATTAATGAATTAACGATTTCACCTAATTCAGTCGGTTCAAAACGTTTATTTGTTAGTTTAACATAGTAACGTCTTTGGATTGTTTCCAAGGTTGGCGCATAGGTCGATGGACGTCCTACACCGTTTTCTTCTAATGCACGAATCAAGGTTGCTTCACTGAATCTTGCTGGTGGCTGTGTGAAATGCTGTTTAGGCTCGATATCAAGAGCATTAACTTTGTCCCCTTCGATTAAATCAGGTAGAATATTTTCTTTATCTTCTTTCCCATCATCACGGCCTTCAACATAGACTTGCATAAATCCTTTGAATTTCACTTTAGCACCATTTGCGATAAAAATAACGCTATTTTGCTCTAAAGTGACTTTCATCGTGTCCAATACAGCTGGGGTCATTTGGCTAGCAACAAAACGTGACCAAATCAATGTATAAAGCTTTAATTGATCTTTATCTAAATATTGTTTTATTTCATTTGGAGCTCGTAATACGCTTGACGGACGAATTGCTTCGTGGGCATCTTGAGCACCTTGAGCATTTTTGGCTTTACGTCCACCGTGAGCAGAGAATTCACTGCCATATGTTTTTTCAATATATTCTGCGGCTTCTCCCTTTGCTGAATCAGCTATCCGCGTAGAATCGGTACGCATATAAGTAATCAATCCTACAGTGCCTTGTTTTCCTAAGGCAATTCCTTCATACAACTGTTGTGCGACCATCATGGTTTTTCGTGTTCTGAAATTTAATTTTCTGGCTGCTTCTTGTTGTAAACTACTAGTTGTAAAAGGCAACGCCGGATTACGCTTACGTTCTTTTTTCTCAACTTTTGTTACATCATACTCTTTACCTTTGATTCGAGTAGTCACTTCTTTTACTGCTTCAGCATTTGGTAATTTTTTCTTTTTGCCATCTAGGCCCCAGAAATTTGCTTTAAACTTCTTCTTAGCTTTTTGAAAATTACCATCAATACTCCAATATTCTTCAGGAATAAATTTGCGAATATCATTCTCACGATCGATGATGATTTTAAGTGCAACAGATTGAACTCGGCCGGCACTCAAGCCTTTTTTGACTTTACGCCAAAGAATTGGGCTCAGTGAATAACCAACTAAACGGTCTAAAATACGACGCGCTTGCTGAGCATCAACCAAATCTAAATCTATCGTACGTGGCTCTTTAAAAGCAGATTTTACAGCTTCTTTAGTAATTTCGTTAAATACGACACGGTTTTTATCTTTCAAATCTAAGCCAAGAAGGAAAGACAAATGCCAAGCAATGGCCTCTCCTTCTCGGTCTGGATCGGCTGCGAGATAAACTTTTTCAGCTTTTTTAGCAGCAGCTTTTAAACTTTTGATGACATCGCCTTTACCTCGGATCGAGATATAGTGCGGTTCATAATTATTTTCAGTATCAACACCCATTTTGCTTTTTGGTAAATCTCGAATATGCCCAACACTGGCCACAACCTTATAGTTTTTTCCTAAATATTTTTCAATCGTTTTGGCTTTAGCTGGTGATTCTACAATAACTAGATATTTATACGCCATTCAACGTGTGGCTCCTTTCGGTTTTTGTGTTTCTTCTATTATATATATCAAAATGTAGAGAACTCACAAATCGTACTTCATCATATCTATTCGTTAAAGGTTTGTCAAGGATTGATGCAGTTAAATTGAAAAAAGGTGAATTTCTTCTAGGATGTCTTGAGAGCAAGTAGTGCATTTTGCCCCCTCTTGAATCAAGCCATGACAGCCGTCAGATTGGGCTTCAAATAGATTACCTGGTACAGCAAAAACTTCACGACCATACTCTAAAGCCGCTTGTGCTGTAATCAAAGAACCGCTTTTTTTTCGTGCTTCGATCACGCAAGTTCCTAAACTTATACCAGCGATAATTCGGTTGCGCATGGGGAAATGATATTTTCTAGGACCTGTACCGTTCGGATATTCACTGATGACTAACTGGTCTGTCATCATTTTTCGTTGAATATGGGCAGTTTCTTTTGGGTAGCAAATATCTAAACCTGTTCCGATAATACCAATCGTATTTCCACCATGTTGCATTGAGACTTGATGACTAACACTATCAATTCCTTTGGCCAATCCACTGACGATTGTAAAATCATTTCTGATCATATCAGGAATCAACTCGCGGACAACATTTATTCCATAAACTGAAGCTGCTCTTGCTCCAATAAAAGACAGACAATTATTTTTTAAAAGTTCTATGTTTCCTTTATAAAATAATAGAACCGGACAGTTATAGATTTGTTTTAAGTAATAAGGATAAAACGGGTCTAAAATAGTGATAAATGTGTGTTCTAATTGGTACTTAGTTAACTTATCAGATTCTTTTGTCCAATGATCCCATGACTCTGAAAATAATTTCTGATACGTTGTGATACCAGCGATTTGGATGATTTCTTCCTTTGAAAAATTGGTACAGTTATTATATTTCATTGAGAAGTCTAATACTTTTAGTATTCCTAAATTGCCAATACCATTACAAACTGCTAGTTTAAATAATAAATTTCGTTGTGTGTCTTCCATAAAAAAACCTTCTTTCACAAATACTTGTTATAGTAAGTATCCGCAAAAAAAGGCGCTTTTCATTTTTTTAACACAGGTTTTTAATTGGAGCAAAGGTTTTTCTGTGAATCGCACAGATTCCTTGCTGTTGGATTCCTAGTAAATGTTCTTTTGTTCCGTAGCCTGCATTATGTTCAAAGCCATATCCTGGATACATCTTAGCATAGTCTTCCATCAAGCGATCACGAACAACTTTAGCTACAATACTTGCAGAAGCGATCGATATAGAACGAGCATCCCCTTTAATAATACTTTCTTGTGGAATGTTAACATCTAACTTCATTGCATCAATTAATAAATAATCTGGAATAAAACACAAATCTTCAAGGGCTATCCCCATCGCTAGTTTTGAAGCCTGGTAGATGTTAATTTCATCAATCTTATTATGGTCCACCATGCCGATTCCAATTGAAATGGCTTGATTTTGAATCTCATTATAAAGTTCATCTCTTTTTTTCGCAGATAACTTTTTAGAATCATTTACTCCAAGCAAGTTGAATCCTTCTGGAAGGATTACTGCTGCGGCAACAACAGGACCTGCTAAAGGTCCACGGCCTACTTCATCGATCCCAACAATTAAACGATGACCTTGAGCGTGAGCTTTGTTTTCAAACTCTTGCATTTCTGCAAATAGCGCCAATTCCTTTTCATGGCGTTGGATTCGTCGATCCCACTGAGCCAAAGCCTGTTGAACACCGCTACGTTCATCCTTTTTCCATTGGTCGATTCGTTCGTCATCTCTTGTCTCAATCGTAGCTAAGGCTGCTTTAATTTGCTGAATTGATTCAGTTTTCATCTTTTAGTGCTCCTAATTCTTCCCAACGATCTAAAGTATATGGTCCTAATTTGCTGCTGCGGATTTCCTGAATGATCATTTCACTTGCTCGATCATAATCATCACGATAGCCGCGTTTTTGACTGATCAACATCAAAAGTTCGGCAGCGGGTAACAACGTATCTGCTTCTGTTAAATTATAGCGTTCAACCAAACGCTGAGGGTAAAATCGTGAAAAAAATGATAATCCATATATCGCAAGATCATCTAAATGTAGTAATTGATCTTTGATAGCACCTGTCAGTGCCAGTTTTTTTCCGATTTCTTGGTCTTCAAACCTAGGCCACAAGATCCCTGGTGTATCAAGTAGCTCTAAATCTGTACCGGAACGCAGCCACTGCTGCCCTTTTGTCACACCCGGTTTATTTCCTGTCTGTGCGATTTTCTTTCCAACTAAGCGATTCATCAGAGTTGATTTGCCAACGTTAGGAATACCGATACACATGGCACGAATTGCTCGCGGTTTTACTCCTTTTGATCGTTCTCGATCCAGTTTTTCTTTCAACGCTTTTTTTGCTTCTGGTACAATCTTATTGATGCCTTTGTTTTGTTGCGCATTGATGATCAAAGTATGATAGCCTTTTTCTTGAAAATAATGCTGCCACTTTTGATTCTGCTCCTTATCAGCTAAATCCCCTTTATTCAATAAAATCAATCGTGGCTTTTGTTGGACGATTTGATCCATCATCGGATTTCTTGATGAGAGCGGAAGTCTAGCATCAATCAATTCAAAAACAATATCCACATATTTTATTTTTTCAGATACTTCTCTTCTGGCTTTTGCCATGTGTCCTGGAAACCATTGTATTGTCATTTTATCACCTATCTTGGTATGAATTTCATATGTGTTATGGGGTAATACACAAACTGAGCTTTTCCTAAAATATACTTACTCTCGACTGCACCAAAAGAACGACTGTCTTTTGACATTCTCCGGTTATCTCCTAATACAAAATAACTATCTTTGGGTAATACATCTGTTGTGATAAGATCACTTAAATTAAAATTAGTTGTGTAAGGAGCCGTCTCATGATCTTTTTTGATATTTTTTTCTAAGAATGGTTCTTCAACAGGTTTCTCATTAATATATAGTTGATCATCCTCGTAGCGAACAGCATCTCCAGGTAGTCCAATCACGCGTTTAATATAAATTGCTCCGTTTGGCAACTTGAATACGACTACGTCAAAGCGCTTAATCGACGTAAATTTTTCCATGGCAATCATGTCCCCTTGACTCAACGTTTTTTCCATGGAATTTCCGTCTACAGGAACAGGGATTAGAATAAAACCTCTTAGTATAAATAACAACAGTAAAGAAGGAATGAGCAGTTTCATGAAAAAAATAAAGGAGCCAATATACGATTTTCGTTTTTCCACTATTACTCTCTCCCTTTTGCTTGCTGGTTCTATTATAAAGGAAAAACACTAGAAAAAGCGACTAATTTAAAGTAAAAATTGTGGCATAATTAAATAAAAGATGGAATAGGTGCGAAAAAGGGCTTTTTTTCACATACAGCCAGTTTTCCCCACCTATTCTCCTTTATTCTTTCTTACTTTTTTTTGAAGTTCTTTGATGCCAGTATCATATGCTTGATCATTTTCTTTGATTTTCTTCCCTACCTCAGTTTCAATTTGAGCTGCTGTTTCATTATCCACTTCTCCGGTAACTGGAAGATTATTATCAGCCTGTATAGCACTGACAGCGGTTTTCGTTTGCTCAGAAAAATCACTAGCTTCCGCATTGACATCGTGGCCAAGTGCTTTTAATAGGGCATTGATATTTTTGACAACTGGAGAAGAATCACCTAATTTGAGTGTTTTATCTCTAGAGATTGGTGAAAGGTAAGCATAATCAGGATAATCAGCCTTAATCGTGGGTTCTAATCCTTTTTCATGGATCCACTCCCCTTTTGGTGTCAACCATTTTAAGACAGTTAACTTGATTTCGCTCTTATCATTCAGATTTTTAACCGTTTGAACGGTTCCCTTCCCAAAAGTTTTTGTTCCGATGATCTCTTTGTTGCCGGATTCTTTTAAGGCTGCTGCAAAAATCTCAGATGCGCTAGCGCTGCCTTCATCAACTAAAACAACAGTCGGTTCTGTCACTTTAAAGCCACCATCTAATTGGCTAGAAGCAACTTCTTCACTGGTGTTACCAGCCTTATCTTCAAATTTAAGAATCGTTTTACCGTCTTTGAGGAACATGCTGGCCATTTTTTCTACTTGATCAAGCAGTCCACCTGGATTTTGACGTAAATCAATCACAAAAGATGTGGCTCCGGCTTTTCTTAACGTCTTGATGCTTTCTTGAAGCTCTTTATACGTATTTTCCCCAAATGAAATGATTTTGATTGAGCCAACTGAATCGTCCTTTTTATCTAATTCGCCTTTGACTGTTTCGATTGGAATCGTGTCTCTCTTTAATTTCAATTCAAAGGTTTCCTCGCCACGCTTAATTGTTAAACGGACTTCCGTGCCTTTTTTTCCACGAATTTTACTGACGACTTGAGAAAGTGTCTTGCCTTGTGTGTTTTCATCATCGACTTTTAAAATCGTATCATTTGTCTTCATCCCTGCTTTAGCTGCGGGTGAGCCTTCGATAGGAGCTTGAGCAACGGTAGGCAACTCGTCTGTCATGGTCATGGTCGCACCAATCCCTTCAAAACTACCGGCAAGACTTTGGTCTAATTCATCTGCTTCTGGTTCATTTAAATAGCTAGAATACGGATCATCTAAAGCCTCTGTCATGCCTTTTAAAGCACCATCAACCAACTTTTTTTCATCAACTTTCCCTACATAATTATTGACGATTTCGTTATATAGATCATCCACTTTTTTTAGCTCGCCACTTTGAGCTGGACTGTTGGCAAGTTGTTTTTTATATTGAGAATCGAAATAGATATAACCGCCACCGCCAGCCAAAAAAGCAACACAGGCAAGCGAAATAATGTATTGATGAAAAGGCACTTGTTGTTTATTTTTCATATAGTCATCTCTTTCCGTAAAATTATCATTGCATGTTTTCCAGTTTACCATGAAAAAAAAGGAAGGAAAAGCTTTCTTTGCCTTTCCTACCTTTTTTATTTATTGTTTTCTACGTATTTTTCCCATAGCTCATCAAAAATATGCATATTAGTCAAGTAATCGGCATCCATCTCTAAATAACTTGATAATTCATGATAATCCTCAGATTGTTTTGGAAACTGAATATCTTTTGCAGCATCGTTTGCAAATTGACTTTCTTCAGTTTTTTTCGGTGCTCTCAATGTCATTAAATAATGATAGAAGCTTCTTCTCATATAATTCACCAATTCTCTTCTATAAAATTTGCTCGATTCATATGGGCATTTTCATAACGTTCAGGCTCTTTTTGATAAAAATCCTGATGATAATCTTCAGCGGGATAAAAAGTGACTGCAGGCTCGATTGTTGTGACGATTGGTTCACTAAAACGACCACTTTCTTGTAAAGCTTGTCGGCTTTTTTCAGCGATTCCTTTTTGGTGTTCGCTTGTATAAAAAATGACCGGACGATAGTTATCTCCACGATCTTCAAACTGACCTAAAACATCTGTTGGATCGGTTTGTTGCCAGTAAATTTCTACTAATTTTTCATAAGGCATGATGGTCGGATCAAATTCAATCTCAACTGCTTCAGTATGGCCCGTGGTATGGCTCAACACTTGTTCATATGTTGGGTTTTCAACGTGCCCTCCCGTATATCCAGACGTTACAGAATGGATGCCAGGTTGGGTATCAAAAGGCTGGATCATACACCAAAAACAGCCTCCGGCAAAAATGGCTTTTTCACTCAATTGGTTCCCTCCTTCTCCTCTTTAGTTGTATCAGCACTATCTTTTGGCAAGTAAATATTCATGCGAATATCATCATCCACTAAGTTTATTTTTTCTGCACGGATAAACAAGCCATTTTGCATTCTGAATTGATCCAAACGTAATAACACTGTACTATCTTCTGGGTTTACTTCTACCCAATTTGGCAATTTATAATCTCTTTGCACAAATTTCAAAATTTCTTTCATTGGTAATCCCAGTGTTCCGATAGATAAACTTTTTGCTTTTAATTGAACGTTACCATTATCCATCACGTAAGGATCAAAATAAAGGTAAAACTGGATTGGGTGTCCCAACACTTCAAATGTACCATTCAACATTGCTTCATTCTCTAAATAAAATTTATAGGTAATATCAGAGCCTTTTTGGAAATCTTTCAGATAAAAATCGATCAACGCATTTACTTGTTTTTTATTTGATTGAATCGCAATAACGGGTGTGCCGTCTTTTTCTACTAATTCAGGAACAGGCTTATAATTAGGCTCCCGAACTTGGGTAACTCTTACAAAAATAAAAGCAAGACTCCCAATGATAATACCAATCAAAATTATAAAAGCTACTTTCCAGCGATTGATCGTCTTTTTGACTTGCGGCATGTTTTTTCTTCGTTTAGATGTTTTTGGTGCAACTTTCTTATCTTCTGGTTCATTTGACATTTGTATCACTCACTTCCCTTTTTGAGCCATTTATCTTGTGTTTTTACCATTTTATCACGAACAGTACTTGCCATGATTTGATACCCTAGATTATTAGGATGGAAATGGTCTTCTTCGTACAGTGCATTATTTTTGATATCGACCTCTCCACTTGAGGTCATTGTATTTTCACTGCTAACGATTCCGACTTCATCCCCAACACCTTTATAAAGCAAGTCATTAATAGGAATAAAATAGGCATTTTTTTCTGCTTGGACGATTTCCTCTGTCCCAGCATTCCAATTATCAACAATTTCCTGCATTTCAGTGATATCAGGAAAATACAAATAAAACGGATTATATATTCCTAAGACATAAATTGGTGCATCGGTATTGTATTTGCGAATTTCTGTCAGTAGCTTATCTACTTCTTTTTGATAATTTTTCAGTGGCCTTTTGAATGACTCTTTTGTTAAGCGGAAAATATCGCCTTTTATGACTTTCATTAAATCATTTCCGCCTACAGTCAAGGTGATGACATCTGCTGTGGCTAGACCATCTTGAATCGCTTCATTTTTTTTGATCCGTTTAAGGATTTGGTCGCTACGATCGCCATTTTTCCCAAAATTATCAGTTTGAACACCGTTTAACTGATACTGCTCTTGTAAATCTTTGGCAACTAGCGGTACAAAACCTCCTGAGTTTGTTAAATCGCCGATTCCTTCTGTTAAAGAGTCGCCAATTGCAACGTAGTGGATAACTTCTTTTGTTTCGCTTTTGGCTATTTGTTGCGCTCCGGTTCCTAAAATTGGTTTTGCTTTTGGTGCAATTAGAATCAAAAGTAAAAAAATACTGATGATCGTCGTAAAAAAAAGTGCAAAACTTGCCCAATTATTTTTGAAAAAATTCTTCATTCTATCCCTTTCTTTGCTGTAAATCGTAAAAAAAACATGGTGATTTTACTAATTTACGATAATTATATTTTTTAGTCTTACACATTAAATTATCTCTATTTTTGGTCGATTTGTACAGTGAAATTTATAAAAATAGAGTGGGGTCATAACTCTACGAGTCATATCCCACTCTTGAAAAATCCGTATAAACGGTAAGATCAGAAGTAACTGCTTTGGAATCAAACATGTCTCTTCCAATAGTCAAAACTTAGTCTGTGTAGTACATAATTGCAAATGCACCTTTGCCTGTATGCGTAGCAATTACAGGATTTGTATGCAATACAGGAATATCCATGTCTGGAAACAACGCTTGTAATCCTTCTTTAAAACCGTTCGCAAGCTCTAATCCATCTGCATAAGAAATTCCGATTTGTCGTACATTTGACAAAGTGCTCAACTCAGTTTTAAGCTCTTCAAACCATTTATTGAATGTTTTTAATCCCCTACCTTTGGCAACTGGAATCAGTTCGGTATGATCAAAATCCATTACTACTTTCATATTAAAAATACTGGATAAAAGCCCTGTCGCGCGACTGATACGGCCGCCTTTAACTAAATTATCCAATGTAGAGATTCCAATGAAAAGCTTCGTATTTTCTTTAACATGATTGATTTCTGCTAAAATTTCTGGAACACTTGCTCCATTTTTAGCAAGTTTAGCAGCTTGAATTACTTGAAAGGATAAGCCTTGATCTGTAAAATCACTATCAATCACAGTTACATTCGCAGAACTAAGATTCCCAGCTTGTCTAGCCGCTTCTACTGTACCGCTTAGCCCTTTTGTCATATGGATTGAAACAACCTCACTGCCGTCAGCACCTAAACGATCATACAACTCGACAAACTCACCAATCGGCGGTTGACTTGTTTTAGGCAATGCTTTTGAGGTGCTCATTAGTTCCATAAAGTGTTCACCTTCTAAATGGTCATCATCGGCATATACTACACCATCGATCATCACTGATAAAGGAATCATGTGAATAGCTAACTCGTCGCGTACACTTTTAAGCATAGTACAAGAAGAATCCGTCACAATTTTAACATTTGTCATAATTTTATCACTCTTTCTTTAAAAAAAACCTCAATTCGTGGTAAAATACTTTTGAGGCTTGAATGTCTGTTTTTATTATAACAGACAAAGAATTATTTTTCACCAAATTAAAATGAAGGAAGTTGATTTCTTGGAAAAAGTAAAATTCTCCAGAAAATATATGATTTTAAATGAAGTACTTAATGCCGTCACTCATGGGATTGGGGTTGGCTTGAGTATTGTAGGATTGATCATCTTGTTAGTCAAAGGGACACGGATGGGTTCTCCTGTTCATATAGTTTCTTACGCCATTTATGGTTCTACGCTGATACTTTTATTTTTATCTTCCACCCTATTTCATAGCTTAATTTTTACTAAAGCTAAAAAAGTATTTCAAGTTTTTGACCATAGTTCGATCTTTTTATTGATAGCCGGTAGCTATACGCCATTTTGTTTATTGAGTATTGATGGTTGGCTGGGTTGGCTATTGTTCGTTCTTATTTGGCTCATGGCCCTTAGTGGTGTTGTCTATAAATCTTTAACCTTGCATAAACAAGAGACGGTAAAAAATATTTCTACTGTAATCTATATTATTATGGGCTGGCTTTGCGTTGTTGCTGCCAAACCATTGTATGATTCTTTGGGCTTCACAGGGGTTGCGCTGCTGGTAGCCGGCGGTGTCTCTTATACATTAGGTGCTGCATTTTATAGCTTAAAAAGTGTTCGTTTCATGCACGTAGTTTGGCACTTGTTCGTTATGTTAGGTGCCGGTTTCATGTTCTTTTCGATTTTACTTTATACTTAAATTTTATAGATTCCTTTGTTTAAAAGGTTTATGGCATTTCTTTTTGATTAATCAAAAAAAGAAATGCCTTTTTTTGTATTTATCTCTTTACAAAGCGAACAAACATTCGTATAATAACTATACAAACGTTTGTTCGATAAAAATTATGAGGTGATTAAGAATGAAAGCAGTTCGTCGTGGCGGGTTATTATTTGTAGTATTGATTATTGGTATTTTCTTAGGTACATTAGGGTTACGCTCAGCTTTGCTTATTGTTAGCCCTCTGTTTATTATATGGTTTATGTTATGGGATGAGAAACGGTATTCTCATACAAGAAAAAAGAATGAACATCAACACTATATTTACCGTAAATATCCGTAGATTAAAGTGTGATTGATTTATAGCAACAAAATAGATGTGCAATAAAATTGAAGTTCAGCTTTACTGCACACCCTTATTCTAAACGAAAAAAACGATAAAAAGCCTGTAGTTCCTTGGATTTCTGGAGCTACAGGCTTTTAAATTGGCTCTATACTTTCTGATGTTGGTGAGAAATCACCGGCATCTTTTTTAATGCAAAATAATAGAAAAGACACCCTGATATCCTTTAGAATCAAAAAACCTAGAGGAAAGTTCCTCTAGGAATCATACTAATCGATTTAATTCTTTGGTTTTTCTTTACCAACATTAGTTGACAAAGAGCCTTTAAATTCCGCTAATTTTTTAATATTCCATCAATGTAACAATTTCATAACCAGTAATTTTATCTCTTCCATGCAGGTCCATCAACTCAATTAAAAAGGCACAACCGACAACAATGCCGCCTAATGCTTCAATTAGTTCGATGGTAGCTTTGATCGTACCGCCAGTTGCCAATAGATCATCACAAATCAATACTCGTTGACCAGGTTTTATAGCATCTTTATGAAGTGTTAACGTGTCAGTACCATATTCTAAATCATAGGTTACTTCAATCGTTTCACGAGGTAATTTGCCTTTTTTACGAACAGGAGCAAAACCAACGCCTAATTCGTAGGCAACTGGGCAGCCCACGATAAAACCACGTGCTTCAGGTCCAACAACCATATCGATTCTTTTTTCTTTGGCATAATCAACGATTTGTTTTGTTGCTTCACGATACGCCTCTCCATTGGCCATCAACGGGGAGATATCTCTAAAGATCACTCCTTTTTCCGGATAATCTGGAATACTAGCAATATAATCTTTTAAATCCATTTTTTATACTTCCTCCTCATTCCACAGCCATTGTTGTAATGTCTCACGATCGCTGTATAACAAAAACTCTTCTGTTTTGATTCTTTTTAAGCGAGTTTGATAAACCTGACTTTCCGTAAGTGCATGATTTTCAGGGTTCTCAACTTTTCTTAAAACACCGTTTTCTATTGTAACAAATCCTAGATCAAAAAACACCTGTATCATAAAAATTAATAGTTTTTCTTGGATTTTTAAGTGCTGCGCTACAACATTTAATTTGTAACGAACATCGACTTGTTCTTGTTGTCTAACAAATTTATAAAGTTGAGCATACTGCTCTCTTGTCCCAGTTCCATTTAGATACGCTTCTTCTGATGAAATACCCATCAGATACACACGCTCTATTTTTCCAGCTTGAGTAATTTGTTTTAACCAATCAATATCATCTGGACAATCAACAAAGACTAGTTGCTGGCTATTGGTTATTTTGATTTGCTCAACAGTCTCCTCAACGGTCGTAAAAAACTGTTGATGACTTGTTTGATGATCAATTAATTTTTGGCTATCAGAATTGAAAAATATATACATTGTATTTAAAACAGGAATTTCCTTTTGTCGGCCGTTTTTCCCTCGAAGGTCAAACAATTGAACGCCGTCCACTGAAAAATCACTGACCATCAGTTGCGGTTTTTTATTGCCGTTCCACTCATTGATTGACAGCTGACCAGTGATATTCGTCGTCCCCTGCCCGAATTCTTCTGCTTGATTACCCATCTGAAAAGCAATAGCATCTAATGTAGTACCTGCTTGACTCAGTTGGAATTTAAGGTGACTCTTATCTGCTCCAATTTGTCGACATTGTTCGACTGTTATATCTTCAAACAAAAAATTAGGTACGGGATTATCTGTCCCAAACGGACCAAGAATTTTAAGTTGTTGAATAAATGGAATTGTGGCTTCTTCCACTTTAAGCGTTTCATCGATCAATAATTCTTGACCTTGAGAAAGGTCTATCTGATTTTCTTTTAGATAGCTAATCAGATGTTCTTTCATTCTCTCGATGTTCATGACAGGCAAGGTCATCCCAGCAGCCATATGATGACCGCCAAAATGGGTAAACACGTCACGAATCTCACTTAGCGCGTCAAATAAGTTCAAAGCAGAAACGCTACGTCCTGAACCTTTAGCGGTTTCATTATTTTCATCAATCGTCAACACGATCGCTGGTTTTCCAGTATCTTGCATAATTCTTCCAGCAACAATCCCCAGAACGCCTTCATGCCAGCCTGGCTTTGCCACGATATGAATTGGATCAGTCGGGTCAATCAGTTCAAAAGCTTCATTTGTGATTCTTGTAACAATTTCTTTACGCTCATCATTTTGACTATTGATAAACATTGCAATTCGCTCAGCTTCCTCTTCATCAAAAGTCGTCATTAATTCTACCCCAGGTGCTGCATCACCTAAGCGACCTAAAGCATTTAAACGCGGAGCAATCGTAAAACCAATGCTCTCTTCACTGATTGCTTCTTTTTTAAGTTCTGCTAAATGGATCAAAATATCAAGACCGATTCTTTCGCCCGTTCGAATCATCTCTAATCCCATTTTAACCAGAACGCGATTTTCATCTGTTAAGGAGACTAAGTCTGCTATTGTGCCGATTGCAACTAAATCAAGAAATTCAGTAGGCAGTTCGCCCAATAAGGCTGTTGCTACTTTAAATGCAACTCCTACACCAGCTAGATCTCCAAAAGGATAGTGCCCTTGCGGATGCTTTGGATGGATGATTGCATAGGCATCAGGCAACTCTGGAGGCAGTTCATGATGGTCTGTAACAATGACATCGATCCCTTGTTCTTTGGCATAATGGATCGCTTCATGACCTGCAACACCATTATCGACGGTAATAATCAGTTGGACCCCGTTTTCAATTTGTTCTTTAAAGACAGCTAAATTAGGTCCATAGCCATGAATGAAGCGGTTTGGCAAGAAATAATCTACTTCTCCACCAATCAGTTCAATTGCTTCTTTCATGACAGTTGTACTTGTGATACCATCCGCATCATAATCTCCATACACTAGGATTTTTTCGCCTTGTGCTACAGCTTCTTGCAGCCTAGTGACCGTTTTTTCCATATCGTACATTAAAAATGGATCATACAAATTTTCTACTGTAGGATGCAAAAAAAGATCTAAGCTCTCCTTTGACCGAATGTCTCGATGCCATAAAATTTGTCCAAGTAATGGATTGATTTGTTCATTTACTAATATATTTGAAAATTCTTCTGGCAACTCTGTTTTTTCCCGTAATTGCCATGTATATTTTGCTTTTTTCACGACGTCACTCCTAACCAAGTAATTATATCAAATAGAATCGAAAAACTAAAGAAAGTATCCTAAAAAGAACGACAAATTAAAAAGCAAAGATAAAATAATACTGCTTTATCTTTGCTTTTACTGTTGTATATTTATTCTTCATTATTTCTTGGCTTGGTAAAATGATCGACCCGACTACCTACAGGCTCTGTATCTATCACGGGTTCTATTGGTACTTGAGCTTTAGTAGCATCATACTTTGCTTGTAATTCAGCTAGCTGATTTTCATACGTTCGTTTTACTTTTTCAACTTCTTCTTGAGCCAATTGATCAGCATCATTTTTGTATAACTCGATATCTTTTTTTAATTCTTTTACTTGTTTTTTCTGTTTCCACATGGTGGTTGTTGACGTCAATAGACCGATCAAAGCTCCAACGATGGCAGAGCCCAAAATAATGAGGATCAATGGACCAGAGATTTTAGTAAATCCAAAATTGACAGGTACTGTCTGATTATTTAATACAGCAAAAATCACAACGATCAGAACCAAAACAAGGCCCATAACCACACGCCACTGATTTTTCATATTAGTTTCCTCCTTATTTTTTATTTAACAATCCACCAGCCAATAGATCGCCTATGTGTGGGAATAGGGTATATAGGCGATAAGCGCCTTCCATGACACGAGGACGATTAATTTCACGTTTACAAGTTCCCATCGCACTGACAATTTCTTTAGCTAGTTTATTCGGTTCTAAAACAAGTAAATCAACTGAGGCTAAATAGTCCCCTGAAGGGTCAGCTTTATCAAAAAACTCAGTTTTGATTGGTCCTGGATTAACGGTTGTCACTGAGACACCTAATGGTTTTAATTCCAGACGTAAGGCATTTGAAAAACCTAAAACCGCAAATTTTGTAGCAGAGTAAGCAGTTGATTTTGCTGTTGCTATTTTGCCAGCCATAGAAGCGATATTGATAATCTGGCCTGTGCCTCTTTCGGCCATTTGAATCGCCGCTTTTTGAGTAAAGACCATCATCCCTAATACATTGACTTCAAACATATTTCTAGCAACGGCTAAATCAATATCTACAAAGTTTTCGAAAATGCCAAAGCCAGCATTATTTACTAACACATCGATGGGTCCTACTTCTGCTGCGATTTTTTCAAAAACAGTTTCTACATTTTCAGGATCCGCAATATCTAATTGAAATGAGAAGGCTGATTTTCCGCTTAATTCTTCACAAGTTTCTTTTACTTTGCCGATCAAATTGATCCGTCTGGCGCAAACAACCACGATCGCTCCTTTTTTAGCAGCCTCATAACAGATTTGCTCGCCTAATCCAGCTGAGCCTCCTGTAACTACAACTACCTTATCTGTTAAATCCTGACTATGATGCATGTTAATTCCCCCTTACTCATCTTTAAAAGGTACTTCTACAATTTCCATATCTTTCACAATTTTTGTTCTAGGAAAAATCTCCTTGGCTTCATTTTCTAACTGAATAATATCACCTGTTAAATAACGCGCACTGATATGTGTTAGTACTAGTTTCGCTACATTAGCTTTCAATGCAACTTGCGCTGCTTGATGACTAGTTGAATGGAAATACGCTCTTGCCATTTTTTCTTCATCTTTATTAAACGTACTTTCATGTACAAGCAGATCAGCGTTTTCAGCAAGTTGAACACTATTAATGGTCTTTCTAGTATCTCCTAAGATTGTGACGATTCGCCCAGATTTTTTTTCACCGACGAAGTCTTTCCCATTGATTGTTTGCCCATCAGGCAAAGTTACGGTTTCACCTCGTTTGATTTTTCCATAAACTGGACCAGACGGAATATTTAAAGCTGCTAATTTGTCTACTTGAAGCTCACCTTCATGATCTGCTTCCACGATACGATAACCGAAGCTGAGAATTCCATGCTCTAACGGTAAACAAGACACAGTAAATTGTTTATCTGAAAAAATGATTCCTTCTTCTTTGATTTCAATAAACTTCAGTTCATAAGAGAGTTTCGTTTGTGATACTTTTAACGCAGTTCGCACAAATTCTGCAACGCCAGGTGGTCCATAAATCTCCAATCGTTCATTACCGCCTTGAAATGAACGACTACTCAATAAACCAGGCAGGCCAAAGATATGATCTCCGTGCAAATGAGTAATAAAGATTTTTTCAATCTTTCTTGGGCGAATATTGCTTTTTAAAATCTGTAATTGTGTTCCTTCACCGCAGTCAAATAACCATACGGCATTTCTTTCATCTAATAATTTTAATGCGATACTACTCACATTTCGATGTTTTGCTGGTACTCCAGCTCCTGTACCTAAAAATTGTAATTCCATTGGCTACCTAACTTTCCTTAAACTTCTTCTTTATTTTAGAAGAAAGTCGCCACTTTAGCAAATAATTTTTATTTTATAGGAAAACGTACTAATACAATTGTACCTTTTGGTAAGTTATCGGTTAATTCAATTTTCCCTTGATGTTCATCTACAATCCACTTGGCGATGGCAAGACCGATTCCGTAGCCTCCTGTTTTTCGATTTCTAGACTGTTCTCCACGATAAAAACGTTCAAAAACAGCTGATTTTTTCTCATCTGGGATTCCGCTGCCTGTATCACGGATTTTTATGAGCCATTCATTATTTTTCACACTTGAACAAACAATTATTTTCTCATCAGGGTTAGTATATTTTAGTGCATTGTCCAGCAAAATAATCAATAATTGATGAATTCGCTTTTTATCAAAAAAGACTTGCTGCTCTTGCCCAAGCTCAATGATAAATTCTTTCTCTTCTGCTGCTGCTAATTCTTGATAAGGTAAAAGAACTGTATTTAAAAAACGATTGATTCTGACTGGTTCCTTCTCCAAGGTCAGTGCATCAGAGTCCGAGCGAGCCAACAAGAGCAAATCACTTGTTAATTGACTTAAACGTTGAACTTCTTCCAATGATAATGCGATTGTTTCTGATTCTTCTAAGATTGTATGATTTGGTTTGGTAAATAATTTTTCTAGTTTGGCTTGAATAATAGTTAATGGCGTTCTTAGCTCATGAGAAGCATTTTCGACAAACTCCTGTTGCTTTTTCCATGAAGTCAAGATAGGTTTCATAAACCATTTAGATAGAAAATAACTCAAAGCAATCGATAGTAATCCGAAAATAATCATGCAAATAATCAGGATCTGTTTGAACTGATCAACAGTTCCTTTGATTGGGTCAGTATTGACTAAGAGTTGCAGATATACTACTTCCTGCTGATTTTTAACAGGAAGTGTAATTGAACGGAATTGTAAAGAGCGATCGTTACTATCTTTTGTTTGAACACTGCTGATCTTATGTAAATTCTCAGTCGATAATTTTAAATTTTGAAAATCGTAAAAACGTGAACCTAGTTCTGCTTCATTGAGGATTTTTCCCTCTTTAGACCAAAGAATTACTTGTTGTTGAAAATTATTGGGTGGTGGCGTATTAAATTTATCAGGTTGCACCGGCATTTCTTGCAGCTGTTCACCTTGTATAAGTTGGTGCTGTAAAAATTTTTCATCCTCAGAAAGACGCTTTAAATCATGGTCAACGGACTGGTAAATCGACGTTTGAACAAGCTGAAAGACAATCAAACCTAAAATGAGAAAAATGCTGGCAAATGAAATCAGATTGATCACAAAATAATTGATTCTTTGCTTTTTACTCAGTTGTTTGTTCATGTTTCAGCTCCTCAGGTATTTCAAAAAGATATCCGACATTCCGCAAAGTTTTGATCCATTGATCGATACCAAATGGTTTTAAATTTTTTCTCAAATTACTCATATAGACTTCAACGACCGTCAAAGTCGTGTCAGATTGAAATCCCCAAATTCGGTCGAATAATTGGTCTTTCGTGATGATTCGGCCCTTGTTTTGCACAAGATAATGCAATAAATCAAATTCTTTTCCTTGAAGAATCAAGTCGTTTCCCTTAAAACTAGCCTGGCGGTTATCCATGTCTAAGCATAAAAAACTAACCACTAATTCGTTTTTCCCATTCATCCCTAAGGAGCGGCGAGCGAGTGCTTGAACACGCAGTAATAACTCTTCTCGATGGAAAGGTTTAGTTAAATAGTCATCTCCACCATTTTTAAACCCATTAACTTTATCCTTCAGCCCATCTTTAGCTGTTAGAATCAAAACAGGTGTGTAAATATTTTTCTTTCTCAAACCTGTTAAAACCTGTTCGCCAGACAATAGCGGCAACATCAAGTCCAATACGATCAAGTCATAAATTCCCCGCTCCCCTTCATACAAGGCTTCTTCTCCGTCGTATACTTGTACGATATCACCTATTTCACTTAAAATTTCTAAAATGCTATCTGATAAAATTTCATCATCTTCTACTAATAGTATTTTCAGCATTTGTTTTCACATCCTTATAATCAAAAAAGAAGACGCGTGGGAATCATTTCTTTGTCACGTCCTCTATCTTCGTCTTTATTCATTTTTAATGTATAGGAAGTGATGGGAACATAAATCTACGAGTTACGACCCAATCACTTAGAATCCGGATGAACGGTGGAAGCAGAAGCATCCCCTTCGGAAATAAGCAGAAATTCACAAAAATTTGAAGAACAATTTTCGTAAATTCCCTCTTATTTCTCGGGGTTAAACACTTCTGTTCCATCCTCTTCCTTAAAAGCTTTTAATCTTCTTTTTTTTCAGTTGAGTCTTGTTTTTTATCCTGCCAAGATTTTTCTGCTGAATCTTTTGTTTCCTTTTCAACAGCCTTCGCATCTGTTATTTCTTTTTCAACATCTTCAAAATCTAAACGGGTGATTTCGCCGCCTAGCTCATTCATAATCAATTGGTTTAATGGACGATTGTCATCTTCCTCAGCAATCAGAATCAAACCTGTTTCACCTTCGCCGATTTGTTTGGTTACATGTTCAAAAACCGTCTGAGCGCCTTGGATTTCCTTTGCATCCTGAGAAGCTCCAAATAAACTTCCCGCAAACCAACCAAGTAAAATACCTAAGGGACCTCCTAGAATACCAATCAGCATCCCGATCATACTATTCTTTGCAGTATGATTATTCCCTGTAAAGTCTAAGAAATCATCGATCTTAAACTGATGAACACCATCATTTACATGGGTTACTACAGCCATTTGTTCCCCTTTGATTTTTTTCTCAACATACAATTTCTTTATTTCTGAAAATGCTTGGTAAGCCTGGCTTTCTACTTCAAAATGCATAATAATAACTCGTTTAGACATATAAACACCTCGTTCTCTTTGATATCCTTATTCTATCAATAAAGTAGCTAGTAACGCAATGAAAATCAATTATCTCGGTGGTTGACCGCCAGGCCCTCCGCCCATTTGATTGCCAGTGACTTCTGAGCCAGATTGATCAACTGATGTCAATACGTCATTGATTGAAATTTTTGCTAGTTCTGTTCCAGTTGAATAACTGCCGTTGCTGTATAAACCATTTTTCGCTACTCCAGTATCTTTGCCACCAGTCGATAAGGTTACCGTTTCACCAACTTTTAGATCAGGTGAACTAATTGCGATATGAGAGAAATCTTTTTCCGGCGCAAATGAAATAATCGTTTCTCCAGTAGCATTTTTTAGATTGACCAAGGTCCCTGCTTTTTGAATATCATCAAAGTAAAGACTCAGTGCTGCTTGAGAAGAAGCGTCACTAGCGCTCATTGCCATCCCGGAACTGCCGCTTGCAACAAATACACCGCCATCTATTGTAAAGGTTCCATCATAATCAAGTGCGCCATTGCCATCATCAGTTGGACCATTTACGATTAGCGTGCCAGCAGTCATTCGAATATCACCGTTACTATCGATTCCGTCACCATCAGCATTTACATAAGTTGTTCCACCGTTTATTTCTATAAATTTAGTGCTATCTCCACCGCCGCCTGGCTGTCCTCCACCGGGTTCACCAAATGAATCTGCACCGAATTGTCCTCCTTGCTCTTCTTCGCCAGAGCTACCGCCAGCGGCATTGATACCATCATCGGATGCCTTAACAGAAATCTCGGCGTCGTTAATCATTACCGTTGCCCCTTCTAATCCTTCGTAAGAGTGATTAACTGTAATCTTTCCGTTATTGATCAGCAAATCAGTATCTGCATGGATACCGTCATCGCCACTTGCTAATGAAAAGGTACCATTATTGATCGTAACCGCTGCATTGGAATGGATTGCATCATCAGCTGTATTTAAATCAAACGTTCCATCATCTACAATGATATTTCCTGACGCTTTCAAGCCTTTGTAACTAGCTGTGGTATCAATTGATTGAGCATCGTAACCATCTGCTGTTTGGATCTTGATATCAGATTTTGCGATAGATAAATTTGTTTCCGCCTGAATACCATCATTGCCAGATTGAATCGTAAACGTCCCGCCATCTATTGCGATCCAACCTTTATTTGCGTCCGTACTATTATTTGCTTGAATCCCATCGCCTTCTGTTGTGTTCAAAGAAAATGTTCCACTTGCAATCGATACAGAGTCTTTTCCTTTGATCGCGTTGTTTTTAGCGGTAACATTGATCGTTCCATTTGTAATAACCAAGTCATCTTTACTCCGAATGCCGTTACTATAGTTACCTGTAACTTCTAACGTTCCAGCACCGTTGATTGTTAAATCATCTTTACTGAAAAAAGCAGCATCTGGTTCTGTTTCGCCCTCTATAGCAAATGTGTACTTGGAACCATCTGAAAGTCTGTTTTTTGAGTCTTGTGCTAAAGTCGTGATTACTTTTTTGGCTTGCTCTACATAAATTGCTGAAGATGATTTGCTAGTTATTGATGCGTCGTTTAAAGCCAGATGAACGGTCTCTTCATTCGCATTGATTTTTAACTGCCCGTTGTAGCTACCTGATATGATATAGGTACCACCAGCAGTGATCGTGATCGTCTGATCTTTTTCTGAAGCACCGGTCCCATCGATTTTGCTTCCAGAGTCTTTTAGTTCAATTTTAGTCGCTGTTTTTTCATCATAGCTTTCATTAAAATCTTCTTCAGAATAATCGCCGTATTTATTTTCAGTTGATTTGGCGGCCTCTTGAACTGCAACAACTTGTTTCTGACTTTTTGAAGTTGACGTAGTTGTGTTTTGGGCAGCTTCTTTGGTACATCCCGTTAGTAGGATCAGCACGGTTGCTAATACCATTAAACCAAATTTTGTTTTTTTCATTATGCTCACCTACAATTCTTCTCTATTTGTCGAAACTTTGCCTGAAATAATTGTTAAATTACCATTTCTAACACGCATAGCATCCATCAATTCTTTTTCCGTTTGGCTATCTTTTAAGGTTATTCGATAGCGAAGTTCGTATAAACTGCCCATGTTGGTTGTTTTTACTGAATCTAAACTAGATGTGTAAGCATATTGCTGAAATAGATCATCAAACAAATCAGGATAATCTAAATCTTCTGGAATAGTGACCTTAATTTCCCGTTCCGCCACTTTTTGTTTTTCACCAAAATGAATCGTATTCAAGAATACTAAAAAGCAGGCAATAATTACGGAAAAAATGGCAATATAACTAACATACCCCATACCTGTGGCTAAACCAATTCCCATTGACCAAAAGATACTGGTGATCTCTCTTGCACCACCAGCTACCGAGCGGAATCTAATCAAGCTGAATGCACCTAAAACCGCCACACCGGTTCCTAGATTTCCATTGACTAACATGATTACTAACTGAACTAATACAGGTAAAACAGCCAGAGTGATTACAAAGTTTTTACTATAAACATTTCTATACATATGGATGCACGCAACTAAAAGTCCAAGCATGATAGAAGTAACAATACAAAGTAAAAGCTGTTTGATTGAAAGAGCTACAGCACTTTCTACTAATAAACTAGACAACATTTAAAAAATCCTCCTTGCAATATAAATATCTCTGATACGTTTGAGCATATTTTGAAAATGAGGTTGGGTAGATTTCAAGTTCTGCTAACAGTTCTGAAAACCAAAGCGGATAAGCGCCTAATGCTTTAACCTCCATCAACACATCAATTTCTGACGCTACTCGTTCTCCTTTATCATCTAACACTTGGCTTAACTGTTCTTTTCGATAACGAATATTGAAATCAAACGTAATTCGAAAGTCTTCGTTTTCTGAATCAAAAAGCGCTCGTCGATCATAAGCAATCATGACCTTAGGCTCAAGTCTTTTTCTAGCGATTAACCAGTCGATTTCCTGTTTAATTTGCTGATCTTTGGTTTGTTCAAACTTGAATGAATGCGGATGCTGGAGATACTCTTTGCCGGATTGATACGGAAGTGCAACCCTTCTTTTATAAACCACACCGCTGACTTTCTTTTTAATTTCAAGAAAAACAGTTGAGTTCTCATTTGGGATTCCGTAACTGCGAATCCGAAATTTTTCCTTATACATTGGTTTTGCGATAGAGTGACGAATCATCTCATAATCTTCTGTGTCAAAATACACTGAAATAATTGTATGTAATCCGTATTCGTCTTCTCGCATAAAAGGCTGTAGCTTTTCCCTTAATAGATAATACTTTTCCTTTGTCAGTGGGTATTTTTTTTCTTTCCGTTGAAAGCTATTCTTTAGTTTCACCATTTTATCTCCTCCTTTGACTAAACTCATTGTATAAGAGGAAACATAAACCAAGCTTAAAGAGCAAAAAGGATGAAACAAAACCAAAAATCAGTTTTGTTTCATCTAAAAAGGCTCTTTTATGTTAATAGCTCACATACTGGTGTGTATTCTTTATTTTGATCCTTTGCTACGGCTTCCATTGTTAAATGTTTTTTGTACGTATTGATTCCTGTCGAAACCGTAGTATTATCTTTCGCTGCTTGAACGATTCCTTTGTTGGCAATCGTAATGGCATATGGGATCGTGGCGTTAGTTAAAGCAAATGTTGAAGTTCTAGGAACTGCCCCCGGCATATTGGCTACAGCATAATGTACAACGCCATGTTTGACATAGGTTGGATTATCATGAGTCGTGATTTGATCAGTCGTTTCAAAAATTCCGCCTTGGTCGATTGCAATATCAACAATTACCGCACCAGGTTTCATTTGCTTGACCATTTGCTCAGTCACTAGTTTGGGTGCTTTTGCTCCTGGAATCAGAACAGCACCAATCACTACATCCGCTTCTTGTACTTTCTTTTCAATATGATACGCATTAGAAATCAGGGTTTGAACATTATTGCCGAAAAGATCATCCAATTCTGCCAAACGATTAGGATTAACATCTAGAATTGTAACCTTTGCCCCTAAACCAATCGCGATTTTGGCAGCGTTAGTTCCTGCGACGCCACCACCGATAATCACAACTTCTCCTCTTTCAACACCTGGAACACCAAACAGTAAAATCCCTTCTCCACCTTTAGGTTTTTCCAAAAATTGTGCACCGACTTGAACAGACATTCTACCTGCTACTTCACTCATCGGGGTTAATAATGGTAAGGTATGGTTCAGAGTCATTGTTTCATAAGCTACAGCTGTCACACTATTTTCGATCAATGAGTCTGTTAATTCAGGTTCTGGCGCCAAATGTAGATAGGTGAATAAAATCAAATCCTCGTGAAAATATTGAAACTCTTCTTTTAATGGTTCTTTGACTTTAATGACCATATCAGATTGCCACACAGCCGCAACATTTGGTTCAATTTCGGCGCCGACCTCTTGAAATTCTTGATTGGTAAAACCAGAGCCCAGTCCTGCTTCGCTTTCAATGACTACTTGATGACCATTATTGATCAGACTAACTACACCAGCAGGAGTAATAGCAATTCTATTTTCATTATTTTTGATTTCCTTTGGAATACCTATACGCATGATTTTCACCTCACTCATTTATTTAAACCACTAATGACCGTTCATTACTAAAATGTTCATACTTTTTATTTACAGCAATATCTTCTAACATTTCAACTAAAATGTAAACTTCTTCATAGGTGTTATACAAAGCAATTGGGGCTAAACGAACAACATTTGGTTCCCTGAAATCAGGAATAATATTAACTTCTTTTAATGCTTTACAAATCCTATAGGCTTCTTCATGTTCTAAACAAACGTGCCCACCACGCTTACTATCTTCACGAGGATTGCCAACAGCATAACCATATTTGGCAAGTTTTTCATCGATTAGATACATCAAATATGCTGTGATCAATAATGATTTTTCGCGAATTTTATCCATACCGACCTCATTAAAGATAGTCAAAGTTCCTTCTAATGGTGCCATAGCTAAGAAACTAGGAGAACCAATTTGCCAGCCGCTTGCATCACGTTGGTGCTCAAACTCATGTTTCAGTTCAAATTGCGTATCATCTTTATTTCCCCACCAGCCTGCTAATCCTGGTGTTTCTTTAAAGTGTTTCTGATTCATATATAGCCCAGCGATCGAACCTGGTCCTGCGGATAAATATTTATACGTACACCAAATAGCAAAATCAGGATCCACCTCTTTGAAATCCATTGGTATTGCACCAATTGCATGACATAGGTCCCAGCCAATCAAAATTCCTCTTTGATGTGCGGCCGCCGTTACTCGTTTCATATCCAATACCTGAGAACTGCGGTATAAAACGGTCGGCAACAAGATGATCGCAACGTCATCTGTCATGGCTTCAATAACAGCTGATTCGTCAATCAAACGCCCATCAGCACTTTTCACAACTTTTACAGCCTCTTTAGGGTCATATCCTTTTAAACGAACTTGGCTGTCGATCGCATAACGATCTGTTGGGAAGTTTAAATCATCCACTAAAATTTTATATCGATCTTTTGTTGGTTTGTATAATGTACTGATACATTGGTGGATGTTGATTGTTGTGCTGCCTGTAATAACGACCTCATCTGGATGAGCATTAATTAGCGGGGCCGACATCTCACCTAATTTCCCAGCATAATGGAACAAACCATCCCACAGTTTGATTCCTTCTTTTTTCCAGATATCCATCATATTCAGTAACGCTTTTTCAGCATCTTTTGACGCCAGTCCTAGTGAATTACCGTCCATGTAAATTTCACCAGGTTGCACATAAAATCGGTCTCTGATACTTTTTAGTGGATCTTTCTGATCCATTTCTTTTGCAAAAGCACGGTCTGTTTGAAATACTCTTTCCATTATTCGTCACCTTCCAAGTTTTTTATTTAAAAAGCATCTCTAATAAAATGAAAATACTTTTTTGAACAAGATAAATTATGACAACATACTCTTTTTATTTAGTTTAACAAATCCCAAAACTGCCAACAGTGCGGCAACGCCTACACCACTAAGGACGTATATAGCTGCTGTCCAAGATTGGCTAGACTCACTAATTTTTGTAACAATCGGTGTTCCAATAAAGATGCCTATATAATAAAACAAATTGATAAATGAAATACTAGCACCGATCAAGCGCTCTTGTGTCACAACTTTAGGTGCTAAAATCATTACGCAAGAAGAAGACAAACTAGCACCTGCCGAGAGTGCAAAAAGCTGTGCAATAAAAGTCCCACTGCTTGCTAGGTGGCCCATCCAAAACGTTGCTCCAAGCATCAGTATAAATGAACAGAAAATAATCATCTGCCCTTTTTTAGTTTTGTCGATCAAATACCCTGCCAAAGCACCAAAAGGGATTCCAAATAGTCCAAAATAGCCTGTATAACTATTCGCCAATGTCTCTGATAAGCCATACTGCTGGGTATACATCTGCGGGTATAGATTGATAAAAGCAAAGAGTATAAATGCCATACACCCTTGAGCAAAGGCTAACAGCCAAATCGACTTATTTTTTATCGCTTTTGCGATCAATCCATTGTTTTCTTTTTGCCCAGCAATCGTACGGCTAGTTGGTTCATCCAGCAAAAAAAGATACAGACACAGCAACAGTATAGATAAACCTGCGATGATCAGCCAAAGAGAACGTAAGCCATAAGCTGCGGCTAAAGGTTTAAACAAATTCATTGCCAACATCGAACCCAAAGCAGAAAAAGTTCCCCAAAGTCCCGTCGCAATTCCACTACTGCTATCTTTAAACCAAAAGTTAATCAAAACGATCCCCACCATGATAATCATTGAAAAAGAAATTCCTTCAATCGCTCTTGAAATTAACAAGGACCAAAAACTACTAGAAAAAGCGCCCCAGATATTTCCGATTGCTAAACAACCCATCAAGCCAACTAATAATTTTTTTGGACCAAATCGTGTGACTAATGCACCTCCTGGAATTGCTAAAAAAATCCCAGAAACAGTGAAAATCGACATTAACCAAGATACAAGTGAAAGACTTACGCTTAAATCCTGACCCAATTCATTTTGGATCGGCACCAACTTCAATTGACTTAACGAAACGATCACGCCACCTGCATACAACAACAAAAATTTTAACCATCTGTTTCTCACCATAAAGAATACTCCTTTTTGGTTTGTCTTTTATTGAAGAAACAATACAATTACTAGTAAAATACGAATCATCTTAAGATAAATTAATCATATCGAACTTTTAGGCTTCTTGTATATAAATATATGAACTATATGTAACCGTTTTCTTTTCGAATTTAAAAAAGTGTGCCAATTATTTTTACAATCTGAAATCATTCTTTTTATAACTGATAACACTTAGACATAAAATAAAAGAAAACCTTACAAAGTTAATTTTATCTGGTAAAGAAACTGATTATCCTCTATAATTAATAGACAAAATGTTACTGTTGGAACAATGAATAAGGAGGTAGACCATTGGATAAAACGGACCGTAAACTATTAAAAATTCTGCATGAAAACTCACGTATCTCAATCGTTGAATTGTCTCAAAAAATCAATTTAAGTCGACCTAGTGTGAAAGAAAGAATCAATAAGCTAGTTGAACAAGGAATCATCAAAAACTTTACGATCCAAGTTTCTATGGAGCAAATCGAACAAACCATCACCTTCTTCACTGAGTTAAGTCAAGTAACCCTTTCTGTTGAGAAAACGTTGGCTTTATTAAAAAATACGCCCTGCATAAATGAAGTACATATTGTTAGTGGTGATGTTAACTATCTAGTAAAGGCAACAGTAACTACTACGACTGAAATGAAAAACTTGCTAGCAAAGTGGATGCAGTTTGCCCATGTCAAAAGTTCGATTGTTCTAGAAACGGCCGTAGAGAATCAATTCTACCTTAACACTGAAAATTAATCTAAATGAAAAAAATACTATTTACTACTCTTGTTATTTGTCACCTCACACTTGTGAATATCATCACTATTCTCGGCAAAAAAAAGAGCCGATAGATCATCAGCTCTCTTCTATATTCATTCTTCTTTTAATCGACAAATTCAAATTCATACTCAGCAATTCGGACAATGTCTCCATCTTTTGCTCCACGAGCACGTAATGCTTCATCCACACCCATTCCACGTAACTGACGTGCAAAGCGCATAACACTTTCATCATGTTCAAAGTTTGTCATTTCAAATAATCTTTCCAATGATTCTCCTGATAAAATCCATGTAGCATCTGAATCACGGTCGATCGTAAATTCTGGTCCTTCTGGTTGGAAGCCATAGTGAACAGTATCTTCTACTATTTCTTCTTCATATAATGGGAACTCAGGCGTTACATCGATTAAATCTGCTGTTGCGTTAAGCAAAGGCTCGATTCCTTTGCGTGAAACACCTGAAATCGGAAAAATAGGTAGATGATCAGCATATTCATCTGTTCGTTCTTTTTCAATCTGTTTTTTGAATTTTTTCAGATTCTCTTCCGCTTCCGGCATATCCATTTTATTTGCTACAATAATTTGCGGACGTTCCATTAAACGCATATTATGTGATGCTAATTCTTTATTGATCGCTAGATAATCCTCATAAGGATCGCGACCTTCCATCCCACTCATGTCGATCACGTGCAAAATAACTCTGGTACGTTCGATATGACGTAAAAATTGAGTACCAAGTCCAACTCCTTGAGATGCACCCTCTATCAGACCAGGCAAGTCAGCTGCTGCAAAGCTTCGTCCATCACTCGTTGACACCATTCCAAGGTTAGGAACTAAGGTAGTAAAATGATACGCACCGATTTTAGGTCGTGCAGATGAAATGACAGACAGTAATGTAGATTTGCCCACAGATGGGAAACCAACTAAACCGACATCTGCTAAAACTTTCAATTCCAGCTCAATTTTTCTTTCTTGCCCTGGCTCACCATTTTCAGCGATTTCTGGTGCAGGATTTTTTGCAGAAGCGAAACGGATATTACCTCGTCCACCTCGTCCGCCTTTGGCTACAGTCAAAGTTTGACCATTTTCAATTAAATCTCCGATCAAGACACCAGTGTCCGCATCACGAACTGTGGTACCTGGTGGAACTTTAACAAATGTATTTTCTGAGCCACGACCATGCATCCCTTTGCTCATTCCATTTTCACCAGGTTGAGCTTTAAAATGACGGTTAAAACGAAAATCCATCAAGGTTCGGAGTCCTTCTTCTACAACAAGAATCACATCTCCTCCTTGACCACCATCACCTCCGGCTGGTCCGCCATCTGGTACGTATTTCTCTCTACGAAAGGCAACCATTCCGTCTCCGCCTTTACCAGCCTTGACATCAATTGTTACCTGATCTAAAAACATGGACATATTTTTGTCCTCCTATCTTAAAGAAATTAGGTTAAAGGTCTTCATCACTCTAAATAAAAGAGGCGACCTTTCCCTGATATTCCTTTGGGTTTGCTTTTTTACAAATCTAGTTATTCGTTTTTACTTCGCTTTTTCCATAACAAATTCTGTTTGAAAGCCTTTCTTATTGTAAAGGTTAAACGAGAATTTGTCTAGCCAAACTCGTTTTTACGAACTAGAATTAGAGGCTGTCACAGATATGGCAATAGCCGCAGCTGCTACACTTGCTTCTTGCACTAACATCATCGTGATTGTTAAAGCGGATATATTCAAGTTATCGTTAGATAATAGAGCCATCTCTTCATGGATCAGTAAGCCTAATGCAAGAGAATGACGAAAGTTTTTATAAAAACGTAAACTTGTTTTTTCTTCAAGAAGTTCTAGATACTCCCCTAATGCTTGGAAATTAAATTTCTTTAAAGTCGTCAAAAACGTCAGTGTGACAATAGTATTATAAAATTCTGGTTTCAAACGAAGCCCAAATGATTTCAACATTTCTAGTGTATGATCTAGCGCTTCAACCAATTCCTGAGAAAAAGAACCAGTAAGCATTACGGCTGTTGCTGCAGCAAATTGTAGTTCGTTTGATTTATAGAAACCATGATCATTTAATGCCTGATAATACTCTTCCACCAGCATACCGATTTGATTTGTCGTCAATGCTTCCAATGTTTCTTGCTGGGCTAGCATGATCGCAATCATACCGTCTTCAGCACCAGTCAGAAAATAATGATGGCTTTTGATTTCATCATAGATACTTTTTCCTCTACGAGCAATAAACTCTTTTTCAGCATTCTCAGTAAACTGAAGCAAATAGGCTGAAAAATAAGAATATGATGATGTCTGAAAACCAATATCACGTAATCGTTGATAGTCTGTGATCAAGATATGAATGTCTAACTCTCTATTTTTTCCATTTGCAGATAACAGGCCTAGTAAAATACCTCTAAGCGGCTGACCTAACACGTTAAAGACCCCCAACTCATCTTGAAGAATTTGTTCAAGATGACGATATTCGTCATCTGAGAAATGGCGTGAGTTGGTCGTAAATGCTCTGGCGATCGTATAGGCTGACTGTTTGTCAAACCATTTTCCTTTACCTACTTTGATTTCTTGATAGTTTTTTTGAAGTAACGCAACAACTTGCTTTCTATTCATTTTATTTCACTCCCTTTAGCGTTTAAAAGACAAGATTTTTGACAAAAAACTGAAAAGCGTCCATGCTACAAGTATAGCGTACATTATCGTCTTTTTAAATAAGTGATTGTATGATGCTACTTATTTGAATGTTGTCTAGCATGATACGTTGTCAAAGGTAGATGAGCTCGTTACGCATTTAATTTTAAGGAGGAAATTTAGTATGACAGTAAAAGTAGGAATCAATGGTTTTGGGCGTATTGGCCGTCTTGCATTTCGTCGCATCAAAGAAGTTTCTGATGATATTGAAGTTGTAGCAATCAATGATTTGACAAGTCCGACTATGTTAGCGCAATTACTCCAATTTGACTCAACTCATGGAACATATCCAGGGAAAGTCACAGCCACAGAGGATTCAATCGAAGTTGATGGCGAAAAAACAAAAGTATATGCGGAAGCGGATGCCAGCAAATTAAAATGGGTAGAAGAAAATGGCGTTGATATCGTTTTAGAATGTACTGGTTTTTACACTTCAGAAGCTAAAGCCAAGGCTCACTTAGATGCAGGGGCAAAACGAGTTGTGATTTCAGCTCCAGCTGGTGATATGAAAACGATTGTTTATAATGTTAATGATGATACTTTAACACCAGAAGACAAGATCATTTCAGCTGGTTCTTGTACAACCAACTGTTTAGCACCCATGGCCTATTTCTTAAATAATGAATTTGGGATTGAAGTTGGCACAATGACTACAGTTCATGCTTATACCTCCACCCAAATGCTCCTAGACGGTCCTGTGAAAGGCGGCAATTTGCGTGCTGCTCGTTCAGCTGCAGATAACACCATTCCTCATTCAACAGGAGCGGCTAAAGCCATTGGTTTAGTGATTCCAGAACTAAATGGAAAACTCCAAGGTCATGCACAGCGTGTCCCAGTCGTCGATGGTTCTTTAACTGAATTAGTGTCTATTTTAAAAACAAAAGTGACGGCTGATCAAGTAAATGAAGCCATCAAAAAACAGACCATCGATAATCCTTCTTTCGGTTATGACGATCGTGAAATCGTATCTGGTGATGTGATTGGTACAACTGAGGGTTCCATTTTTGATCCAACTCAAACAGAAGTGACAACATCCGGTGATTTCCAACTAGTGAAAACTGTTGCATGGTATGACAACGAATATGGTTTTACTTGCCAAATGATTCGTTTATTGGAAAAATTTGCAAACGTATAAAAAACAGTATACTTTAGACATTTACAATCCGAAAAAAACAAGTTTTTCATGAACATTCATGAGAAACTTGTTTTTTTTAGTTACTCAAAAATCAAACATGTTCAGCGATATAGTTGACTAATTCTTCTGTCTCATCCCACCCTAAACAAGGATCTGTAATTGACTGACCAAAGACTTTGCCATCTGCTTCTTGGCGACCGCTTTCAAGAAAGCTCTCAATCATAAAGCCACGAACCCATTTTTTCATATCAGTATTCCATGAGCGATTAATCAGGGTTTCTTTGACAATCCTGATTTGTTCTTTGTATTGCTTACCAGAATTATCATGGTTCGTATCAATGACAATAAACGGATTATTATAATTGCCTGCTTTATAAAGATTGACAACTTTCAGTAAATCTTCATAGTGATAATTGGGATTATTCTCACCATATTCATTCAAGCCGCCTCTTAAGACAACATGAGCGAGAGGATTTGAACTAGATTCTACCTCAAGTCCATTAAAAATAAATTCTTGCTTTTGTTGAGCGGCGTATAATGAATTAAATAAGACATTCAAATTACCACTAGTTGGGTTTTTCATTCCTGTCGGCTGATCGATTCCACTAGCAACAAAACGATGCTGTTGATCTTCAACAGAACGAGCGCCAACTGCAATATAGCTGACTAAATCTTGAACAAATTCTAGATTTTCAGGATAGAGCATTTCGTCTGCTGTTGTTAAGCCAGTCTCGCTAATAACACGATTATGCAGGCTACGAACAGCAGCAATTCCTTTAATTAAATTACTTTTACCTTCTGGATTTTGCTGATGAAGCAAGCCTTTATAACCGTCACCATTCGTTCTGGGTTTATTTGTATAGACGCGCGGTACCATAAAAATTTTATCTTGAACTTTCTCTTGCAACTTCGCCAAACGAGTCACATATTCCATCACAGCTTCTTCATTATGGGCGGAACAAGGTCCGATCAATAATAAGATTTTTTCGCTTTTTCCTTCAATAATCTCTTTTAGTTCCTGATCCCGAATGGCTTTTAGTTGCTTTTGTTCTGGCGTTAACTTGGATAATGATTTGACTTGCTCAAAATCGATTGGATCGCTTAATGCTTTGAAACTCATATGATGACTCCCCTTCTTTTTTCTTATATTCAAACAATAAAAAAGCCCCGTCCTTTTCATTACTGAAAAGGACGAGACCGAAAGACTCGTGTTACCACCTTTGTTTACAATTAGTTCACACTCATTGCCTTGACAGGTACAAATTTATACCCTGGCACAATAACGGGTGCGCTTAACCGTCACAGCCTACTTCATTCGGTGTGAAGTTCAAAGAGGAATTCGGATACATTAGGTTCGTGCGCCTCTCAACAACCGGCTACTTTCTGTCCACCCTTATTATCTTACTGGTTCTTATCAAAACTTTTATTGTTTATTGAAGTCATTGTAAGAGATTCTTTCAGAATTGTCAATCTTTTTCAGAGAGAAATCAAAAATAGAACTCACTCTAAGAATTGATTAAAGGCTAAAATAGAAGCATTTAGCTTCGGATTATTTTACTCAGAATGCGAAAGCTCTGTTTTAATCTCTTGGCTTGAGTGATTTTTCTTTTTTTGTTGACATTCTTGGCAAATACCGTGGAATGTCAAGCGATGATCTTTTACCACAAATTGATAGCGCTGTTCAATTACTTGCTCTACTTCACCTAATAAATCCTCTTCTACTTCTTCAATATTACCGCATTCTAAGCATAGAAGGTGATGATGAAAGTGCTTTGCGCCTTCTTTTCGTAAGTCATAACGGGCTAATCCGTCATTGAAGCTTACCTTGTCTACGACTTTTAAGTCAGTTAAAATTTCTAATGTACGATAAACTGTTGCAAGACCAATCTCCGGACTTTTTTGTTTAACTAAAAAATAAATTTCTTCTGCCGATAAATGGTCCTTCTCGTTTTCCAGTAATACCAAGACTGTTGCTTCTCGTTGAGGCGTCAGTTTGAAACCAGATTCATGCAATTGTTGTTTGGTTTTTTTTAAAGCAGCAGTAGAATCCATAAAAGCAGCCCCTTATTTATAATTATTTTAATCTAGAACTATAGTTTGCAGTAACAAATTATAATAAGTATAAATTAACTCAGAAATATTTGCAAGTGATTCTCAATTAGAAATCAGAAAACAATTATTTTTCCTGATCTTCCTCTTTTAACAACGTAAAGCCATCTTTTTGAATGATCTTTCCTTGCTTCAATAAATTGCCTATCGCACGCTTAAATTGAGCTTTACTAATACCAAATGTCTGTTTGATTTCTTCAGGATTTGATTTATCAGTAAATGGAATTTGATGATCCGCAGCTCGCTCTAAAAAGGTCAGTAGCATAGATGCGTCATCTCCGATCGCTTCGTGAGCACGTGGTTTTAATGAAATATTAAGTATGCCGTCTGGACGTACACCAATCACCCGTCCGTTGACTCTTTCGCCTAAACGAGGCTCTTGGTAACGCTCTGAAGGATGAATAAATGCAATATAAAAGTCATCAGTCAAAACGAATGAGCCAATCATCTTCAAACGATAGACGATTCCGCTGATATTTTCATTTTTTAATTCTTCTGTTCCTGGTTTAGCCATCGCTTTAAATATTTTCTCATCTGCTAGTTCGCCCCAGATTCGTTCTTTGTTATCAACCTTTAATGAGACCATTAGTTGATCACTTTTTTTCGGCCATAATTCACGCATTACAGGTAGTTCGTCTAAAGAAACGACAACATCCTTATCCTTTAGACCAATGTCTACAAAAGCGCCTAAATCGCGTCTAGTACCCGTCACAGTTCCAAAAGCAAACTGACCCATGCGAGCCGTTGGAATAATTGTAGTCATCTCTGGTTCTTGTTTTTGGTTCATATAACCAAAGCCCTCTACGGCTTCCCCGATTTCATGACTACCTTCTTCTTTGGATAAACGCAAAGTAATCCCATTTTTTTGTAAAAAGTAATAATTTTCATTTTCATCGATCACTAGTGCTGTAAATATTTTTGCTAATAGTTCGTTCATAATTTTCTCCTTCTGGCACTTAGCCTAAAAAAATACGTAATAATGCAATCGTAACAATTCCTACTAAAACTGTTTTCATTAAATCCTTTGTACGAATAGCAACAAGTAAAGTAGGTATACAACTTAACGCTTCTAACGTTTTCACTTTAGGAAAGCCTGTCGCCTGAACTTCTAAAATACTCTGAAATAAGAGTGCCGTCAAGATACAAATTGGAATATAAGATAAAAAACGGAGAAACCAGTCTGGAAAATCAACTCGTTTTGAAATTACAAATGGAATTATCCTAGGAATCCACGTGACTAATGAACAGCCTAAAATTGTCAATAATACGTAATTGTTACTCATGATGATTCACCATCCCAACTGCACAGCCTAAAAGAGTTGCAAATAAAACCGAAAGTTCTGGTGAAAAAAAGCCCATAAAACAATAAAGTGACAAACAGACAACACCTAAAACGATCAATGTTTCTTTGGTTCGTTTTTTAATTGGTATATCTACCTGTAAAATAAATAATCCTGCAAACATTGCAACTAAAGCAAAATCTAAGCCTAGTACATACGGGTCCGGAATCCACGCACCTAGTACCCCACCGACAATCGTCGATAGGATCCAAGTTAAGTAGGCCGTGATATTCAATCCGTGAGTCCACGCTGAACTAACTCGATTGTCATTATTCAAAACGGTCATGAGCACACCATAGGATTCGTCTGTCAAAAGAGTTCCTATGCCGATGCTCGTAATCAATGGTTCCTTTTTAAAATATGAAGCAACCGACATACTCATTAAAAAGTGTCGTAAATTAACTAAAAATGTCGTAAAAATAATAGCCGAGATCGGCGAGTGAATCGCCAACATACCGCAAATAATAAATTGTGCTCCACCAGCATAGACCAATATCGACATTAAAGCGATCTCTACTACCGATAAACCAACATTTTTACCAACGACACCGGCAGCGATCCCAATGCCCAAATAGCCTAAAATCGTCGGAATACATGCATTAACACCTTCTCTAAAGGTTAAATATTCTCTTTTTTCCATACTTTATTCTCCTTGTGCCAAATCAATCGTCATTGATCGTTTTGCTTGGACACTTCCTTCTGATGTTACTTGTATTTAAGGTGACTGAGAGTGGAACATAACTTTGCACAAGTCATATCCCACTCTCCTATAATTTGAATAAACAGCTGGAGCAAAAGCTACTCCACCTCATTTCTTGAGATTAAAACATTCTTACTCAAGCGAATCGATACCTTCATTTTTTTATTTTCAACTAAATGAACTCATCTTCCGGCGTTTCTTGATGCATTTCCTTTAAACCAACCGGTTTTGGCGTTGATCGTCACAAGATACTGATTGTCTGCTCCGTATAGATTGTAATACCCTTCACCATTTATAATTCTCGCTGGTTGCAATGAATACCCGCCATCTTTAATGTATCCACGTTCAATACAGGTTGCGATGACTTTCTCTTGAATACCTGGCACCCAGCTCCACGCAGGATTGCTCATATCGGTAACATCATTTTCATCAACGGAATAGACTGGCGCTGTATAAACCCCTTGTGCGTTTGGTGCAGAAAACGTATTGGAATCTGGTTGTACGCCATTAGTTCCTTGAGTATTGCTCCCTTGATCAGCAGTTGCCTGGTTTTCATTTGGTTGGACTGGTATTTGAACTATATCAGCTTGTTGCGACGCTGCAACTGCTTCAGCTTCAGTTAACGATTTATCAGCTTTGACTAAGACGTCATTTAACGGTTTACGTAAAGAGTCATTTTTGACTGGGTCAACTTCTGTTTTTGCTGCTGTATAACTTTCTCTCGTTAGGGCTTCAGTCAATTCATTATCCTTATAAAAAACATCGACTGCAGCTTTTGCTTTTTGCAATTGATCATATTGACTAATTGCTTGATCAGTTGCCTGATTCAATAATTTATCAAAATCATCTTTTTCTTCACGTTTTACAAGATCAATTTTTTTATCTGCCTTGATCGCAACATCTTTCAATTTATTCCCATCAACAATCGGTTGAACGAATAATTCGTTTACTTTTGAGATTGAAGTTTGCTTATCTACCACTTTTTTATAAACAGACTCTAACTTTTTGTAATTTGAATCATCTTCAAGTGTATCTAGATTTTCTTTGATTTTTTTGGGACTAACACTCACCATTTCCGGTTTAAGAAATAATTGTTTATCATCTGTAAAGTAACTGTTCAGCTCTTTTTCTGTTTGTTCAGCTAATTCTTCCTGTTTTTGCGTTACTTGTCCACCAGTTGCAGTTTTACTTTGCGTCTGACTGTAAGCATACCAAGAACCGCCGGCAAGCACGACGACCGCGGCTAATATGAGTGACATTTTTTTATAATTTTTACCTGCAGGTTGCTTAACGGGAGTTTCGTCGTTTGAGCCTTTTTGAGCCGCCTGTTTTGTACTTGTTTTTTCAAATGGATCTGTCGATGCCTTCTCTTCTTCACCTTCTTTAAAGAAAATAGGTGCAGCATCCATTTCGATTTCATTAGGTTTTTTACTTTTAGATGGGATTTCTGATGTTGTATTTATTGGCAGTGCCTTAGGTCCTATCGTTTTGACTTCTTCATCTGGCTCTTCAGGCTTCGTAAATCTTGTAATCTCTTCTGTTTGTTGCCTTTTTTCCTCTTGATTTAGATCATTCTTCGTCGGTTCTATTGAATGATCCTCTGATTCATCGGATTTCACTTCATCGTGTCCTTTATCTGTCGATTCTGAATGATTATCAGTACTTGAAGGTTGCTCAGTATTTTTTGATTTTCCATCAGTTGCTTGAGCCGAGTCTATTGTTTCTTTTTCAGCTTGAGTTGGTTCATCTGAGCTTAGTTTATCGTTTTTATGTTCATTGATATATTGATCTAACGCAGCAGTATTCGCTAACTCATCGGCCTTTTCAGTTGATGAAGCTGGGTCTGCTTTAAGCTGTTCATTTTTTTTAGATTCTGACGCTACTTTGGGATCTGTTTGTTTTTTTTCATTTTGCTTTGGTTCTTCAGTTATTTTTTCTTCGGGTTGTTGCTCATTAAACATCGTCATGACATGGCCAATACTCATATCTTTTAGTTCAGACCATTCAATATTTTCGTTTTGATCCTTATTTAAGAAGTTGGAAGTCGTCTCTGCTTTTTCACTACTCTCATTCTTTTTACTAGCTTCTTTGTGAGTTGTTTCCTCTTCGTTAAGCTCTTTTTTTAAAGTGTAGCCACATTTTGGACATTTTTCTTTTTCATTCTCTATTTCAGTTCCGCAATTCGGACATTGTTTCGTCATTCATTCCGCCTCACAATCTACTCATTCATAAATCTAATCTACCATAAAATCGTGTTTCTTCCAATATGTAGTCTGTGACTTTTTTGTTACGATTGTTAAAAACAGCTCTTTCCGAAAGAAATCGAAAAGAGCTGTTCAAAATGTTAAGAAAAACTTCTTATTCTAGAAAATCTTTTAATTGTTTAGAACGAGAAGGATGGCGTAATTTGCGTAATGCTTTAGCTTCGATTTGACGAATACGTTCGCGGGTTACACCAAATACTTTCCCAACTTCTTCCAATGTACGGGTACGTCCATCATCTAGACCAAAGCGTAAACGTAAAACATTTTCTTCACGGTCAGTTAATGTATCAAGCACATCTTCCAATTGTTCTTTCAACAACTCATAAGCAGCATGTTCAGCAGGGCTTGTTGCATCTTGATCTTCAATAAAGTCACCAAGATGAGAATCATCTTCTTCACCAATTGGTGTTTCTAAAGACACAGGCTCTTGCGCAATTTTTAAGATTTCACGTACTTTTTCAGTTGGCAAGTCCATTTCTGCACCGATTTCTTCTGGCGTTGGTTCCCGCCCTAAATCTTGCAATAATTGACGTTGTATCCGAATCAACTTGTTGATTGTTTCAACCATATGCACTGGAATTCGAATTGTTCGAGCTTGGTCAGCGATTGCACGTGTAATTGCTTGGCGAATCCACCATGTTGCGTACGTTGAAAATTTAAATCCTTTACGATAATCAAATTTCTCAACAGCTTTCATTAGACCCATATTTCCTTCTTGAATCAAATCAAGGAATTGCATACCACGTCCTACGTAGCGTTTCGCAATGGAAACAACCAAACGTAAGTTAGCTTCTGCTAACCGTTGTTTTGCTTCTTGGTCGCCTTCTTCAATTTTTAGGGCTAATTCGACTTCTTCTGCTGCAGTTAATAATTGAACGCGTCCGATTTCTTTTAAGTACATACGAACAGGATCATTGATTTTAACACCAGTCGGGGCTGATAAATCTTCCATTTGGGCTTTTTCAGCAACTTTTACATCTTTTTTAAGGCTATGTTCACTTGGATCACCATTTTCATCAACAACGCTGATACCAGCATCTTCGACTTTTTGGATCAATTTTTCCATTTCATCAGCATTCAATGTAAATGGCGTTGCTAATTTGTTTGTTAGATCATCATAAAGAACATTGCCTTTCGGTTTGCTCTCTTTGATAAAGGCTGCCAATGCAGCTGCATATTTTTTTTCTGTTTCTTTTTCCATGAAAGAAGGCCCCCTTCATTTTTCCATTCAATTAAATATATAAATAATAGTCTAGTACAGTGTCTAAAGATTTCTTTTAGGACGCTGTCCGACTTTTTTGCAATTGTTTTACTAAATTAACAACTTCAATAGCTAATTCATCAACCAACTGTTTATTGCCAAGACGTTCTGCTTCTTTTTTTTGCAATTGTTTTTCCTTGAGCTGATCTTCCAAACTGGAATTTTGGATCACCCTTATCACATCTGCAATTTCCCGTTCAGAACTTTCCTCTGATATTGTCTGTAAAGAAATATCGATTGATAATTTTTTGATGACATCATCTTTTAGATAATCGATAAAATCGGCAAGCAGAAAATCAGAATGGATACTCATGTAACTATCCAACAACAAATAGAGTTCTTGATATTGGTCATGAGCAAAACTGAATTCAGGTAACTGAATCACTTGATTACGAACGCTTTGTTCATTCATCAAACGATACAATAATGTCCGTTCTGCTTTTTCTACTTGAGTCAATGGCAATTTGTTTTGAATAGATGGCACAGCAGGTGGTTCTTGCAGCTCCGGTGGTTCTTGCATATGATCGATTTCATAGGCTTGAGGCGGAGGTGATGCTGGCTGCCTTTCTCGTCGTTTAGCAGAGCGTTGCTGTGTTTCAAGCTGTTTTAACTGCTCTTCTAAAGATTGAAAAGATAACTGAAATTCTTTAGCCAACTGATTGAGGTAACGGTCACGTTCTAATGGCGATTGTACCAAACTTAATTCTTGAAGCAGCTCATTCACGTAGTCAAGCTGTTCTTTTTCATTGTTCATATTTCGGGTTAAGCGATGATACTGCATTTTAAAACTAAAAACCGTTTCTCGACCATGCAACGCTAATTCACGAAATGATTCATTCCCATATTTTCTTAAATATTCGTCTGGATCCAATTTTTCTGGAATGCTAACAATACTTAACTGAAAACGACTATGTTCACCTAGTAATGAAATCGCTCGATTTGTGGCTTCAACACCAGCATTATCACCGTCATAACAAACCACAAGCTCTTTTGCTACTCGTTCAAGCTTACGAATCTGTTCATTTGTCAAACTAGTACCCATAGAGGCAACACCACTGGTAATACCTGCCTGCCAAGCAGCGATTACATCCATAAAACCTTCAAATAAAAACACGGTATTTTCTTTTCGGATTTCTTTACGAGCTTTATCGAAGTTAAATAATGTGTCTCTTTTATTAAACAAGACTGTTTCCGGGCTATTCAAATATTTCGGCATATCATCACCCGGAAAATCTGCCGTTTTGAGTAATCTTCCTGAAAAAGCAATCACATTTCCACGATCATCATTGATTGGAAACATCACACGCTGGTAAAACCGATCTAAAAATTCACCGTTGTCTCTTTGAATAAAGAGACCAGACTCTTTAAATAACTCTTCAGCGATTTCTTCATTTTGGAACACTTGACTCAAAAAGTCGCGTTTTTGCGGAGCGAATCCGATTTTAAATGTCTCAATAAGCTCTTTTGTTAAGCCGCGCTCCAGCAAATAGTTCAACGCTGGTTCACCGATTTGAGTATTCATCAACACATGATGATATAAATCTGCTGCCTTTTTATGCAGTTCGATCAATTTACGATTTTGCAAGTTTTCCGTTGAGTCAGACTCCGTTGTATTGACCCAGTCGATATTTACTGGGATCTGTTCTAATTCAGCCACTCTTCTTACGGATTCAGGAAAATTAATTCCTTCTATTTCTTGCAGAAAATTAAAAACAGTTCCGCCTTTTCCGCAGCCAAAACAATGAAAAATTTGTTTGTCTTCTGCTACTGAAAATGAAGGGGAACGTTCTTCATGAAACGGACATAAACCCATATAATTCTTACCGGATTTTTTCAATTGAACATATTGTCCAACAACATCAACGATGTTCGTACGTTGCCTTACTTCCTCTATCACTTCTTGAGGAATTCTTTGTGCCACTGTTCTCACCTCCTAAAAATAGCGAAACGCTAATTCACGTGATCAGTCAGTAAAAAAGCACTGAAATCTTCAGCGCGATTTTCAAAAGACACAATTACACATGCTTCATTGTATCACACTAAACATAATTTTCAAGTAAATTGCACCTTAATTTTCATGAATGATGGATTTCATCATTTTTAATTTACATAACATTATTACGGTAACCTATGTTGAAATAAATAAACGAAGAAAACAACTAACTGTTTTCTTCGTTTATTTAATCGTTATTCTCCCTTATGGGAATGATTGGTTTGATTTTTAGTATCTTGGGCTGTCCACAACTCTTTGACTACAGGAATGTTTCCAAGCTCTGTCATGTTGCTTGGCAAGATAACAGTATTTGTTTTACTTCTAACAACTTGTTTAAATGCTTCTATCCCTAAATAGGCTAAAGCTTGTTCATTTAGGTCGCTATCTTTGATTGCTTGATTCAAAGATAAAATCCGTTGTCTTTCTGCTTCTGTCGTAATACGGATTCTTTCTGCTTCAGCATCTGCGTCGATTTTTGTACGCTCTGCACGAGCCTCAGCATCGATTTTCGTTTGTTTGGCTCTCGCTTCAGCGTCAATTTGCATTTGTGAGGCATTGGCCTCTGAATCTAAAATAATCGATTGTTTTCTACCTTCTGAAATCGTGATCGTTGATTCTTTATCTCGGCTTGCAGTGATTAGCTTATTCATTGAATTAACGATTTCATCTGAAACAGAGATTTCTCCAATATTGATTCGATCAATCGACAAACCATACCCAGCTGTAATGTCTTTGACACTTTCAAATAAGCTCACGTTGATCTCTTCGGTACCATTAAGAACTTCATTCAGATCCATTTTGCCAATGATTCCACGTAAATTTGACTGACAATCTTGTATCATCGATGTTACAGAGTCTTCATTATCATACACAAATGCCCGAACATCTGTCACATGATATTTAATGGCTTCATCGACTTCTACGATTACGTTATCGCGAGTAATCACGCTTTGAGATTCAATCTCTAAAGGGGTTTGTTTTAAAGAAACACGACCTCTTACTTTGTACAACACTGGAATCAAGAAATGAAGACCTGGGTCGATCGTTTTCACATATTTCCCAAAACTTTCAACGATTTTTACCTCTCCCTGTTGAACAATGATCACCATTTTCGAGATTAGCACCAAAATTAACACAAGAACAATGATAAAAATTAGAATATTAAGGATTATCAAGATAATTCACATCACTTTCGAATAAATAGTTATTTACAGATACAAATAATTCGGTACTGGAAAAATCTACGACTTCCAGCATCGCCCCTTTCTCAGGGATACCATTTATTACACGATACATGTACGGACTACCGTAAATCCGAACCACTCCATTAAAATTATCTGTTGCAGACCGAAAACACTTCCCGATAGTTTTGCGCATTTGATACTCTCCGCTCATAAATATCTCTCCCTGTTTTTCACACTTTGTTACTCCATTTTAAAGATCTTTGATTGTTTTACCCGCTCGTTTCAATTGGACAAGGCCGATCATGATTCGAACAATAATATTGATTAGCATCATTACCACAAAAATCGGTAACGTTTGCTGAGTTAAAAAGCCTACTTCTAAAATACTATGGAATAACATAGCAGCAACATAAATTCCGCCTACTGTTGTAACGGCTAAGAAAATTCGTAATGGATTAAATGGTAAACAAGCACGAACAACTGCCATGCAACTAATACCAATCAATAAATAATACATCAAGGTTGTCGTATCGATTTGCGTAAATCCTTGATTTTGTCCCAACAAATAGATTGTAACGATATTTAACACGACCAACACCGCATTCACTGAAGCATTTCGTAAAGCTGTTGGTAGGAATTTCCCTCGTACTTTTCGTTTATCACTTTCAAATGACAAGAAAAACGCAGGATAGCCTTCGATCGCCAAATCAATCAACGTGATTTGGATCGGTATAAAAGGAAATGCAATGGTCGTAAATACACAAATCATTGATAGAATAAATGAATAAATCGTTTTGATAAAAAACACACTCGCAACTTTCGTTACATTATTCACGACACGTCGACCTTCAAATAAGACATCTGGTAATGTTGTGAAATCAGAATCCAACAACACTAAATTAGAAATCTGTCTTGTTGCACCGTCGCCTTCTGCCATCGCAATACTACAGTCTGCTTCTCTTAAGGCTAAAACATCATTAACGCCATCACCAGTCATGGCCACAACATGATCATTGTCTTTTAATTCACGGACGATCGTCCGTTTTTGTTGAGGTGAGACACGACCGAAAACAGTATATTCATGCACTGCTTTGCGGACTTCTGCTTCTGTCTCCATGGTCGAAAGGTCAACATACGATTCATACCCAAATAAGCCAGCGCGACGAGCAATATTAGACACGGTTATTGGATTGTCGCCAGAGATCACCTTAAGATCGATGCCTTCTTCACGGAGATAAGCCAACGTTTTCTTTGCATTTTGACGAATCGGATCATCAATTTCTAAAATAGCCAAAGGTTCTAAATAAGGCATCTTTTCTTCATCTAACGGCGTATTTTCAGCAATACCCAACATTAATACACGATAACCATTTTCTTGTGCTTCGATCACTTCTTTAGGTAAACGACTCTCTACAAATAATCTTTCTGGTGCACCAAGATAAACGGTCCCTAATTCGTTAAATTCGATTGCCCCCCATTTTCTTTCAGAAGAAAATGGCAAGCTTTTTACCGCTCCATAGCGATTAGAAAGTTCAAAGTACTCTCTAATTGCTTGCATCGTGATGTTATTATCGGTACTTTCAGCCAAGTAACTACCGATAATTTGCGGGAAATTCTCATGAAAATCAGCATGTAAAACGTCCACTTTTTGGACTTTCATTTTTCCTTCAGTAATTGTTCCAGTCTTATCTAAACAAAGTGTATCAACATGAGCTAGTGTTTCAATTGAATACATATCTTGAACAAGAATTCGCTTTTTAGCCAGTTTTACAACACCTGCTGTTAAGGTAATACTAATCAAAAGAACTAACCCTTTTGGTAACATTCCCAGTAACGCCGCAGCTGAAGCAACCACAGAAGCTTCTAACCCAGAATCACGAATCATAAAACCTTCTATAAACAAAATGATCCCTAGTGGAATGATCACTAAACTCGTAAATTTTGATACTTTACGAATTGAATTCACTAATTCAGACTGGATCGGTTTGTGCACCTTGGCTTCTGCAGTGATCTTAACGGCATAGTTGTCAGCCCCCACGTGGATCACTTTTCCGTATACTTGACCACTCGCTAGAAAACTACCAGATAACAAAACCGCCCCTTCTGTCTTCTCAATCAAATCTGATTCACCAGTTAATAAGGCTTCATTTGCTTCTGCTTTTCCGTCTAAAACTTCTAAATCAGAAGGTACCTGTTCCCCAGCTGAAATTAGCACGATATCATCCATCACTAATTCTTTTGTATCGATTTCTATCTCTTTGCCATCTCGAATGACATGAACACTTTCTTTAGCGACAATCGATAATTTTTGCACGAGGTTTCTTGCATGAATCTCTTGGTAGATGCCCATCCCCATATTTACTAATATAATTGCTAAAAATGCTAGGTTGGAATATGCCCCAACAAAAAGTAGACACAGCGCAATTCCAAAGTTTAAAAAGTTAAACAGCGTCATTACGTTATCATAAATAATATCTTTTGTAGATTTAGCCACGTTTTCCTCGTAGTCATTTTGTAAACCTTGTTTTTTTCGTTCCTCAACCTCTGATTGAGTCAATCCTTGTTTCAGGTCAAACTTATTAGTCATGGATTTAGTTCCCTACTTTCTCCTTGTTAAAAATGCATCCTCTTTAGTTTACTTGTTAATAGAAAGAACTTCAAGAAAATCCTTAAGAATTCGTACTTTTTAACAGACGATATTCTTAAGGATCGATATTTTTGCTCATTCGATTATTTTAACCACTTAATAAACTGCTCATTCATCTTCACTAAATCAGCATAAAACATATTCCCACCATTGCTGTACAAAAATCCGCCGTTGTAGATAAGCGCCTGCGGCCGATAATAACGGTATGTTTTTTGATCATTATTTCCCAATAACGGCGATAGCACCTCTTTTGAATATTCTTCTGCTAGTCGAATCGAATTTTTCCCGCCACGCTCTTTTATAAACTGAATATAATCCAATCCGAAATTATACGCTTGAACAGCAGTCCAGATATCACAGCCTGCATCATTAGTCTTTTCGATGGCCTGTGCTAAAAACGCTACACCTGCATCGATACTTTCTTTCGTAGTTCCAATCATCTGCCGTTTGCCATAAGCACTTTCACTGCTTTGCATCAGATCTTCTGTACGCCCCTTGGATTCAGTATAAATAATTGCTAAAACCAAATTTTTGTATTCAGGAATATTATTTTCTGTGACCGCTTGTTCTACCTCAGCTTCGTAGTTCATTACGTGCTGAACATTTTGGCGAATTTGGTAGCCTAAGTAACCTACACCAATAATCAACACTAGAAAAAACAAAAGCAATAATTTTTTTACGATTTTCATCAATTTGCCCATCTTATCATCCAAACTTTTTGTGAGTAGTTTTTATCATACTTTATTATTCAAAAAAAATCTAAAAAAAGGTTGATTCTTTATGATTCTTTAATAAAAAATTGACAGGCTCTTGCCTCATTTCAGTTTGAAATCTACGTAAAAACCGATATACTAAGAAAGATGGGTGGTAACAATATGGATAAACAAAAAAAAGTACTATTAACGGTAGACAATAGTTCGATTTATTATGAAGTATCAGGTCAAGGATTTCCTTTGTTTCTCCTTCATGGTAACGGTGGCAGTGGTAAGTATTTTGAAAAACAAGTGCCTGAATTTAGTCGTTATTTTACTGTCTTTACAGTGGATAGCCGCGGTCATGCTCGTTCAACGAACACGCGTAACTCGCTCACGTTTGACGAAATGGCAGAAGATTTATACCAGATCATGAAGCAAGAACAGGTTACTCAGGCTAATATCGTAGGTTTTAGTGATGGGGCAAATCTTGCAATGGTTTTCACAAAAAAATACCCTGAAATGGTACACCGCCTCGTTTTGAACGCTGGAAACACGGTGATTCAAGGAGTCCGTTTTCCTATAAGGATTTTTACTGCTATAGAATATGTTTTGTTACAATTTCTGGCTAAGTTCAGTAAAAAAGCGAAGAAACAGCTTCTCACTGTTCGTTTAATGACACATGATATTGGCGTTTCCAACGTCGATTTACAACAGTTCACAGCTAAAACTTTAGTAATCGTTGGTAAATACGATATCATCAAGCGATCACATTCAATTTATCTAGCAAAAGAAATCCCACATGCATCATTTGTCTTAGTTCCAAAACAAGGACATTCTTTTGCTAAAAAAGATCCCCAAACATTCAATCGAGAAATTTTAACATTCTTACAAGAAAAGTAGGTGCTAATAATGAAAAAAATGCTTCAATGGTTTAAAGACCATCTTAGTTATTTTAAAAGTATATTTATTTTTTCAGTCGTAATCATCGTCTTTCGTGAATTACTTTCGATCAGCAAAACTATTTCATTTGAGCAACTGTCAGACATTTTTCAAGATCTTGCTATTTGGAAAATTGCTTTGATGTTGCTGATTGGTCTTGTTGCTGTTTCCCCAATGATTGGCTACGATATCATCCTTAATAAAATATTGAAACAAAAACCCAAAAAAGTCTTTCTCATAGAAAGTAGTTGGATGATCAATACAATCAATAATATCGCTGGATTTGGCGGTTTAGTCAGCATTGGTTTACGTTCAGAGTTTTACGGAAAAGAGAAAGATGGCAAAAAAGTTGTTCAAGCTCTTTCAAAAATTCTGATTTTTCTAATGTCTGGACTTTCTATTTATAGTTTGATAGCCTTTTTCCTAGTTTTATTCGGTCATACCAATGATTACTTACAACAATATTGGATTTGGTTGATTGGCGGTGGTCTGTATTTTCCAGTTGTTTTGATCGCAAGCTTGATCAGAAAAGATGAATATATTGGAGATATCGATAATCAGACACGAGCAGGGCTTATTTTGACTTCGTTTTTAGAATGGACTGGCGTTTTAGGCAGTTTTATTCTAATTGGTATGTTGATGGGGGTTAAAATGAATCCACTTCAAATCATCCCTCTTTTTATCGCTGCTTCAGTGATTGGGATCGTGTCGATGATCCCAGGTGAACTTGGTAGTTTTGATATTATGATGATCGTGGGATTATCCGCTCTAGGAATCAATCGAGAAGTTGTAATTGCTTGGATTTTACTTTATCGTCTATTCTATTACATTATACCATTCATGATAGGTGCCCTCTTTTTTGTGAAAAATTTAAGTCATAGCTTAAATACACGTTACTCTGGGATTCCAAGAGATTTGGCAACAGAATTAGCGCATAAATTTGTTGTTTTTCTTATGTATTTTTCTGGGATTATGATCGTGCTTTCTGCAACGATCCCAGAAGCATTTAGTCAAATTAACTGGTTGAGGAAGTTAAATCCACTTTCGTTCCACCTTATCACGCAGCTTCCTGCTATTTTACTAGGATTTTTATTACTGATCACAGGTCGAGGAATTGCTGCTAGGGTCAAACGTGCCTACCTGCCAACAATTGGTTTAATCCTGGTTACCTTGGGGTATACGTTCGTAAAAGATTTCAGCTGGGGCATTCTAATTTTTCTTTGTCTTTTGCTTGTAATCGTTATTTTCTCAAAAAGAGAACTGTTCAGAGAACAATTAGTCTATTCTTGGGAGATGATCACGGTTGATGGTCTAATTTTTCTAGCGCTGACTATCTTATATATCGTGATCGGCGTATACAATTTGCCAACTTTTCCACATCATAAACGTCACTTTATTTCGTTCTTGTTCTTTCCCTCAGAAAAAATTTGGTTTTCTGGGTTTATCGGAATTTTGTTAGTCACACTCTTTAGTTATTTATTCATCCGTTATCTAGAAGGCAGCCGCTATAAAATGGGCTCCGCATTAGATGAAGAACGTGCACTTACTCTTTTAACTACCTATGGTGGAAATACAGATAGCCAGTTGATTTTTCTCAGAGACAAAGAGATGTATTTCTACACAGATCAAAACAATGAAGATACAGTGCTATTACAGTTTAAAACGTTAAATAATAAGTGCATTGTCATGGGGGATCCTTCTGGTAAAAAAGAAGATTTTTCAGTAGCTGTTGAACAGTTCATTAATGAAGCAGATCAATGGGGCTATCTTCCTGTTTTCTATGAAGCGTCTGAGGAAGTAGTGATGTTTTTACACGAGTTCGGCTACGATTTCATCAAAATGGGAGAAGAAGCCCACGTAGACCTTCCAACCTTCACGTTATCTGGTAAAAAAATGAAAAGCGAGCGAGCTGTTATGAATCGTTTTACAAAAGAAAATTATCGGTTTGAAGTACTGTCGCCACCGTTTTCTAGCGAACTAATACAGGAGTTGAAACAAGTATCTGATGAATGGTTAGGTAGTCGCAAAGAAAAAGGCTTCTCGTTAGGTTTTTTCTCTGAAAGTTATCTGCAACGAGGAAAAATAGCTGTTGCCAAAAATCAAGAAGACCAAATTGTGGCTTTTGCAAATATTATGCCAACCTACACCAAAGAAGAAGGTACGATCGACTTGATGCGCTACAGCAAGAAAGCCCCTTCTGGCGTGATGGATTACCTGTTTATTTCTCTATTCAACTATATGAACGACGAAGGATTCGCTTACTTTAATTTAGGTATGGCACCTTTATCAAATGTTGGAACGTCTAAAAAAAGTTTTCTTCAAGAACGAATCGCTTATCTAGTTTACGAATTCGGTTCCCGTTTCTACTCATTTAGAGGCCTCCGTGATTATAAAGAAAAATACGCAGCTAAATGGGTACCTAGATACACATTATACTCACGGGATAGTTTCATCGCCTATGTTATGATCGCCTTATTGATCATCGATAATGCGCCGATTGAGAAACAAAAGAAAATTCATGGTGTTCGTCGAATTCTTAGAAATAGATATCAACGTTAAATTTAGAGCCTGAGATAAAACTGATTTTTAGTTTTGTTTCAGGCTCCTTATGTTATCTCAACTTCAAATTCTTCATTCAGGCAGGCTGTTCCAGAGATTTTAACCTTATGTACCCCTTGGCCATCTTTTACGACATACACTAAAACAACGCCTTCCATTTGGACATGTTTACCTTGAAAAACAGTGATTTCTTTGGATTCTTCATGGCGATAAATGTGGTTTAGTGCATATGCTCCCATCACACCAGAAGCGGTCCCTGTAACTGAGTCTTCTGTTGTTCCAGAAAATGGCGAGGAAAAGTGGCGAGCTGTAAATATTCCTGCTTGTTCATCAAGTATTGCAAAAGGATGGATCGATGATCTAGGCATCTCTTTTAAAATTGCTGGAAAATCCTTCTGTATCGGCTTCATTTCATCTAAAATTGTGGCATCAACCACAGGCACAATTAACGTCCATGAACCTGTATTACCATATTGTATAGGTAAATCTGGATGAAGGTCTGAAGGTACGATACCTAGGCTTCGACAAAGTGCTGCCTGATCCCCCTTAAAGCCAATAAACTTAGGCTCTGCCTGCTTCATGGTGATTCTTTGCGATTTTTCTTCATACACAATTGGCAATATTCCAGCCCCAGTTTCAATTTGCAGCACCTGATCGCCTGTAGCATTAAAAAGCGCGAAAATCGCACCAATTGTTGCGTGTCCACAAAGTGGTGTCTCGTGTCCAGGTGTAAAGTATCTTAATTTAACATCCGCGGTCTCGCTTGAGCACACAAAAACAGTTTCGTTAAAACCAACTCTTTTTGCGATTTTTTGCATTTCTTCTGTAGTATAATTATCTCCAGCCAATACAACACCTGCAGGATTCCCTTGACCTGCGCTAGTAGTAAAGGCATCCACTCTTAAAACTGTACATTTCATCGCTTCTAACTCTCCTTCTTTTTTGACAAATAGTATAACATAAAAGTAGCTTGTATGAATCCTATTAACTGAAAAAAGAAGAATCTCTGATTAGATCCATCAAAGATTCTTCTCTCATTATTTTTCTATTTCAGTAACAATGCCTGATCCAACAGTTCGTCCGCCTTCGCGAATTGAAAATGTTGTTCCTTGTTCCACCGCAATTGGATGAATCAATTCAACATCGATCGTGACGTTATCTCCTGGCATAACCATTTCAACACCTGTTGGCAACTCAACGACTCCAGTTACGTCAGTAGTTCGGAAGTAAAATTGCGGACGATAATTCGTAAAGAATGGTGTATGTCGTCCGCCTTCTTCTTTTGTTAAAACGTAAACTTCTGCAATAAATTTCGTATGCGGAGTAATTGAGCCAGGTTTTGCGATTACTTGGCCACGTTCGATTTCATCTCGAGTGATTCCTCTTAAAAGAACACCGACATTGTCTCCTGCTTCCCCATAATCTAATGTTTTGCGGAACATTTCAATTCCCGTTACTATAGCTTTTTGCGTATCAGGTTTAATTCCGACAATTTCGATTTCATCCCCGACACTTACTTTACCTCGATCGATACGTCCAGAAGCAACGGTTCCTCGACCCGTAATTGAAAAGACATCTTCCACTGGTAGTAACAATGGTTTGTCGGTATCTCTTTCCGGTGTAGGAATATACTCATCCACTGTGTCCATTAATTCCATAATTGCACCTTCAGCAGTCGGGTCACCTTGTAAAGCCTTCAAAGCTGAGCCTTTGATGATTGGTGTATCATCTCCTGGGAAATTATATTCATTTAGTAACTCACGCACTTCCATTTCAACAAGATCGATCAATTCTTCATCATCAACTAAATCAGTTTTATTAAGAAAAACAATCAAATATTTTACGCCTACTTGACGAGATAATAGGATATGTTCTCTAGTTTGCGGCATTGGTCCATCTGTTGCTGATACTACTAAGATCGCACCATCCATTTGGGCAGCACCTGTGATCATATTTTTCACATAGTCTGCGTGTCCTGGTGCATCGATATGAGCATAATGCCGAGCTTCAGTTTCATATTCTACATGTGATGTGTTGATTGTAATACCACGTTCACGTTCTTCTGGCGCTGCGTCAATACTAGCATAGTCTTGCGGGTTTGCTAGGCCTTTTTTCCCTAATACTGTTGTGATCGCAGCGGTCAATGTCGTCTTTCCGTGATCGACATGTCCAATCGTACCGATATTTACATGTGGTTTACTTCTGTCATAATGTTGTTTTGCCATAATTTACAAACCTCCTATTTTGGTTAAAGGTGTAGTAGAACATCAATTTAAAATTGACCATCTCTGACCTTTATAGTGTTATTATATACCTTTTAAAAGATTGTACAAGTTATTTGCTTACTTTTTATAAGTGTCGTAAAAAGTAAGCATGATTAAAAAAGAAGAACAGAAATATCTCTGCTCTTCCTAGTCGTGTTAGTGTTTATTTTTTATAAAATTGATCCATCTTCTTTTCAACAGCTTCACCGCAAACATTTGCGAATTCTGCTGATAGTCTGCGAAGTTCGATTGCGTCGTTCAAGGAAAGCTCCTCCGTCTTTAATTTTTCAATCAAACCTAATAATTTTTCTGTATTGTCGTTCATACCATTACCACCCTTATTCTCCATCAACCACTTGCTCATATACCTTTTCATCATAAACCGTTAAGATGAAGTGTTCTTTATAAGACTTTGTTACATCCTTTATTGACTCTATCAAATGAGATTCACAATCAATATAAAGAATGATTGCTTCAAATCGATCTTTTGTCTCTTTTAAAAAAACTGTTAAATCGTCAAGTGTATTGTGTTTTGTCATTGTTTCATAGGCAGGCATTTGTTTTGCTCGAATAAAATTATAAGGAATACCTCCAGGATAGCCGATAATTGCAACTTTTTTCCCTGTGTGATCTTTTTTTACTAGTTCCCAAATTTTGTTAATTTTCCTAGAATTATTCCCTTTAATAATAATCATGTAATTCTGCTCCTTCATCTTTATCATATTTACCCAATATGACACAAAGAAACCGTATGATCATCAACTGGCACTTCTTTGTGTCCAGCGTTATTCATGCAAGATAATCTCCTCCTAAATCAAAAGCTGAAAGAGCTCGTTTGGCCTCGATAGGAAAATAGAAAAAATGACAGAGGCGCTTTTTTGCCTCATTTTTTCTTTATCTTTTTACCGAGAGGCTAGCTCTTGAAGCTAAATAGCATAAAACAAGTACACTTTAACCATATCATAGAAAAAAAATAATGCAATAGAAGAAAGAAAGCTACCTAAGAATATTCTCAGGCAGCTAGTGTCCACTTATTTTACAGTCACTTTACCAATTAATTCATTAGCAGAAACTGTTTGATTTGTTTTTGTTAAATCATAGTTTTCAACAACATCTTGATTTGTGAAAACAACGATCAAATCAGATTTTTTACCAGCAGCTTCTAATGCTGCTAGATCGATTGTTGCTATTTTATCACCTTGTTTTAACACTTGACCTTCTTCAACATGTAAAGTAAAAGGTGCTCCTTTTAGCTCAACTGTATCTAAGCCCATGTGTAACAATACTTCAATACCAGAATCTGTTTGAATTCCTAACGCATGTTTTGTTGGGAAGATACTTGTGATTTTACCTGCTACAGGTGTAGAAACGTCACCATCGGTTGGGATAACTGCAAAACCGTCACCCATCATTTTCGATGAAAAAACATCATCTTGTACTTCAGAGATTGGAATAGCTTTACCATTTGCAACAGCGTATAATTCAGTTTCTTTAGCCGTCGCTTTTGGTGTTACAGTTTTCACTTCAGGCTTTTTTACAGGTTCACCTGAAGTAACTGGTGCCCCACCATTATGAAGCTTAGTCATTTCATCCGCTACAAATTGGACTTCGGTTCCCACAATCACTTGAATATTCTTATCATCAATCACTTTCACACCTGGTACACCAGTTGCTTTGATTTTTGCTTGATCGACTTTACTTGTGTCGTTAACAGTTAAACGTAAACGAGTTGTACAATTATCGATTGACGTAACGTTCGCATTTGCACCTAAACCTTGGTAGATTTTGTTTGCTAACACAGCAAATTTATTGTCACCAGTAGTATCTAAATCCGGTGTTTCTTCGCCGTCGCCTTCTTCGCGTCCTGGAGTCATTAAATTAAATTTAGTGATTGCAAAACGGAATGCAAAGTAATAAATTACCGCAACTACCAAACCTTGAACGACTAACATCATTGGATGATTTGCAACTGGATTTTTCAGACTTAAGAAGAAGTCAACAAAACCTGCACTAAACGCAAACCCGGCAGTCCAATGCATAAATGCTGCAAACGCTAAAGATAGACCTGTAAGTACAGCATGTACTACGTATAAAGGCCATGCCACAAACATGAATGAAAATTCTAAAGGTTCAGTTACACCTGTAAAGAATGCAGCAAAACCTGCTGCTAACATCAATGAAGCAGTTACTTTTTTCTTCTCTGGACGAGCACATTGATAAATTGCAAAGGCTCCTGCTGGTAAACCAAACATCATTACTGGGAAGAAACCAGCTTGATACATACCTGTTTGACCAATAATTGCTTTACCTGAGTCTAATGCTTGTTGTCCAGCTAAGAAGTTACCGATATCATTGATATTTGCAACGTCAAACCAGAAAACTGAATTCAATGCATGGTGTAAGCCTGTTGGAATTAATAAACGGTTGAAGAATCCGTATAAACCAGCTCCAACAAAACCTAAACTAGAAATAGCTTCACCAAATGATACTAAGCCGTTATAAACAACTGGCCAAATAAATAATAAAACAAATGAAATTGCTAACATAGCAATAGCTGACATAATTGGAACTAGTCTTTTACCACTAAAGAATGAAAGTGCCATTGGCAATTTCACGTTATGGAATTTGTTGTACATTGCAGCAGCTGTCAAACCAGCCACAATCCCTACAAATACGTTATTTCCCATGCTGTTGAAAGCTGGACTTACGTCTGCGATATCTTTCAATCCCATAAGTGCTTGTACAGAAGCTGTACTCAATACTGCTTTAGGTACTAGATAAGCGACTAAACCTGCAAGTGCCGCAGATCCATCTTTATCTTTTGACATACCCAATGCCAAACCTACAGCGAATAACAAAGCTAAGTTATCAAGAATAGCTAATCCGCCATTCATTAAAAATGTTGTCGCCGCACTAGGTCCTACTGTCCCTACGATCCAGTTTGCAATCCCTACTAATAGAGAAGCAGCCGGCAATACCGCTACAGGAAGCATCAACGAGCGTCCCATTCTTTGCATATATGCTTTCATTTTTGTATCTCCCCTTGTCTGTTATTTGATCATCTTCAGCCGTTCGATATGAATAGCCAGATAACCTAATTCTTCATTTGGTACTTGATAGTGAAAATTTCTCATTAACAAAACTTGTACTTTTTTGGATATCTCGTAACTTTCTGCGTATTTTTTACGCACAACGTCCAAAATTTCATCATCCAACACTGCATACTGACTTTGTTGAAAACGGTGAATAAACAAACGTAAATGATTGACTAGTCGTGAATAGCATAAGCTCATCTTTTCATCATGAATATTGATGTCTAATTCTTGCTCGATCAAATGAATAATTTCTGAAACAATTGTGACCTCACGAATACTTTTGCTATTATCCGTACGTCCACTGCGAGCACTGTGAATATGGATTGCGATATAGCCTGCTTCATCATAACTAAATGGAATGCCTAACGTTTGCGTCAAATAATCCACTGCCCATTGCGCAATTGAAAACTCTTCAGTATAGAGAATTTCGATTTCATTCAAAAGTTTATTTCGCACAATGATATTATTTTGGATATTCTCTGCGGCAAATGCAATATGATCACTCAAACCAATATTGATATGTTCATTCAATTTTTCACCCAAAATCGTCTCCGCATGGGCAATGATTTCTTCCGTGACAAAAAAATACTTTTCATCGATTTGTGATAATAAAACTTGGAGCTTTTTCAAGCCTTCTGGTTCCATTACAAACATTCGTTCCACTTGTTGTGGGGGTAACAAATCATTTTTCTTTTTGTTAAAACCCACGCCCTTACCAACTGCCACTTTTTCCTGCCCAGCATCAACAACGAGCACAGCATTTTGATTAAGTACCTTTTTAATTTTCATAAACATTCCTCTTCTGCAGAAGTAGATTGTCCGCTAACATGTATCAAGACAACAAAAAAAGCATAGAACAATCCCGTCAAAATATGAGTATATCATATTTTTTTGAAATTCTTCCATGCCTAGTATTATCTAGTCACATGAAAACGCTATTCATTTTTGTTAACAGTGATAGTTTACAAAGATATAGACCATTTGTCAATCATTTTGATCTATTTTTTTATACTAAACTAAAAATCTGGTCATTCACGATCTGATGAATCAAAATATGAGTGTTCTCGCGTTGAGAACACTCATATTATTAAACGCTATGCTTCTTCTTCAGGAGTCGCATATTCATCTTCGTCATCAAAGTCATCGTCTACATCATCTTCATCAATAATGGTAAGATCTTCTTCAATTCCTGGTAAGACTTCTTCTTCATCATCCGAATCTGCGCCGATTTCTTGAAGATCAGAGTTATATGCTTTGATCTCTTCATCATCATCGTCGTCATCGTAAAGTATATCGTCGTCAGCGTCATCTGTTAATTCAGCATCTTCCGGATCGTCATCGTTATAGTCGATCACATCTTCATCGTTAGCGCCACTAATAAAGGCATTGACTTTCTTACGTTTTCTACGGCGTGGTTTGTCTTCTTCATCTTCATCTAAGCCGTGTGTTACTTCTTCGTTGATAGAATCAAGTGGATACCATGAGCGCAAGCCCCAACGGTTATCTCCAAGAGAGATAAAACTGCCATCAATATTTAAGTCAGTATAAAATTGTGCTAAAGAGTCACGAATTTCGCTGTCAGATTTTCCAAGATAGTTTTGAATTTGGTTTACTAAATCAGAGAAGTCCATCACATCTTCACGTTGTTCTAAAATTGCGTGCGCAACTTCGATCATGGATAATTCATCTTTGTTCAACCCGTCAAATACATTAATTTCCAAACGGTACACGTCCTTTCACAGTCTACTCCTTATCATACAAAAACATGAAGAAAAAATCAATTGATTATTGCATAATTAAGCAGTAAATTCTAGTTCTAAATGATATTCACCGATTTTTTCGGCTTGAGAATACAAATCATAGTCGATCAGAATCGTTCCTGCAACAGGCTGATCTTTCAGACTAAACCGCAAATTACGGGTAAAAGTAGTAATTTGAAATAAGCCGTAGGGTGTTTTATAGCTAGTCTCTAAGCGTTCTTGATAGGCAAATTTCAACCGCATTCTAAGACCGCCCGCACGAATCAATTGGATTTTCCCATCTGGTTCAACTTTGATCGTAACTGGAACAGCTTCCCCTTCCTCTTGCTCTTCTTTGTAACGAATATATAGCGTATCGCCAATTTTTACTATTTGGCCTTCCAAATCAAAATAAAAATTTTTCTTCTCACCAGCCTGATCCACAACTGTCTTTAGTTGAATAGATACTGGTGTTCCTTGTGATAAATCCATAAAAAACACTCTCCTTAATATAAAAACACAACGGACTTGGCCTAGTTTTTTCCTAAGTCTGACACTTAAATCGACACTTCTCTACTTCTGTAGTTAGATCCATCAAAAACTGAACAGCCACAGATAGCTCATCTGAAAAGTAAGGAAATCTGTGAATGGCGTATTAGTTACAGTCATATTTTAGCTTTCTTTTGACAAATCAGTCAAGTTCAAACTAAAGCTTCCGCAATCGTCTGATCAATAACTAAAATAGTACAGCATTTACCTAATAGCAACGACTTGATACTTTCAGCTTTTTCCTTACCGCAGCCAATAATCATCACATCAGGTATCGTTACTAAGTCTTCCACTTTAATGCCTAGCATTCGTTTGCTTATTTCATTGTTCACTGTTTGACCATTTTTGTCAAATAAGGACGCTACCGCGTCTCCTTTAACACCTGTTTCTTTGATCATTTTTAATTCTTCTGCTTCGATATAACCAAGACGTTTCCACGTAGAGCTTTTATTCGGATTGCCTACTCCAATAATTGCTAAGTCGACATTTCGAGCTTGATTCAATGCCTTTCCAAGTAATTGTGTCTTATTTAGCACATCTGCTAGTTTGATACTCTCAGCTAGTGCAGGCGCATAAAAGTACTGACAGCGACTGTTGAGTTTTTCAGCTAATCTGAAAACCAAGTGATTTGTATCGAAATAGAGATGCTCACTGGAAACACCACCTACTAAAGGACATACATTAATCGTTGGAAATGAGTAATAAGGCATCTCATCGATCATATCTGCTAGCGTCGTTCCCCATGATAATCCAACACTCATTCCAGCTTTTAAACGTTCTTTAAGACACGCAGCCGCGGCTAGACTAACTTCCTTTTTCACTGCCTCAACCTGTTTTTGCTCATTAGCAGGAATTACAATCACATCAGCCAGCTGATATTTTTCTTCTACGCGTAACGCTAGTTCAACGACATGTGCAGATTCATCTTTGATTGAAATTGAAACGACCCCTGTCTCCTTCGCCTGTTGTAAAATCTTTGAAATAACAGGTCGGGAAATACCCATTTTTTGAGCAATAACAGCTTGGGTTAAGCCTTGTTCATAATACATTGTAACAATTTTCAACATTTTCCGGTAATCTTCACTGATTTTCATTAGAAACCTCAATTTCAGACATGACTTGATCCAAGGCATTTAACACTGAATCAACTTGTGGTATTGCTTTAGCTTCTAAGACTTTTTGTGCCGGCATTGGTACGAATTCACCGCCTAATCGAACGATGGATGTTTTCAATTTCATAGCAGCGCTAGACTCAGCAATAATCGCAGTAAGCTCTGCGCTAAAGCCACTATTTTTTACAGCTTCTGTTGCGACGATCACTCGTTTTGTTTTAGCAACAGAGGCTAGAATAGTTTCTTTATCAAGGGGGACTAAGGTCCTTGGATCGATGACTTCAACTGAAATGCCTTGCTCGTTTGCAATTTCTGCTGCTTCTAACGCTTTATTGACCATAACTCCTGTTGCAATAATTGTGACGTCTTCTCCAGCGCGTTTAATCTCTGCAATGCCGATTGGTACAGTATAAGCAGCATCAGGAACAACTCCAGTTGTTGCGTATAAAAGCTTATGTTCGTAAAACATAACTGGATTATTATCTTGAATGGCCGCATGTAGTAATCCTTTTGCATCATACGCATTAGCAGGCTGAATGACTTTTAATCCAGGTATATGAGCCATCCAGTTTTCCAAACTTTGCGAATGTTGAGCGCCAGCGCCAGTTCCTGAGCCAGCAGCCGTCCGCATCACCAAGGGAACTTTTGCCTTTCCGCTATACATATAATGAATTTTTGCGGCTTGATTGACCAACTGATCCATCGCAACAGTAATAAAATCTGAAAACTGTAGCTCGATTATCGGACGCATACCAGTCATTGCGGCTCCGACTGCGGCTCCGGCAATTGCACTTTCCGAAATAGGCGTATCACGTACTCGCTGTTTGCCATATTTTTCCTGAAGTCCTTTGGTTGCCCCAAATCCGCCGCCATAAGTACCAATATCTTCGCCTAAAATAAATACACGATCATCTTGAGCCAACGCTTCATCTAATGCTTCATTGATTGCTTGTAAATAAGTAATTGTTCTCATACCTCATCCTCCGCATAAACGTGCGTCCACAAATCAGCAACTGTCGGCTCACTATCTAGTTTCACAGAAGCAACTAGTTCAGCCATTTCTTGCCGTATGGTCATCTCTAACTGTCTGATTGCGGCTTCTTCTATTCTAGCTGTTTGGATTAACTTTTGTTCCAAACGGACAATAGGGTCATTGTTTTCCTGCCATTGCCGACATTCTTCTTGCGAACGATACATCAGCTTATCAGATTTAGAATGACCTTTATGGCGATAGGTTAGTGCTTCAATCAGAGTTGGTCCTCCACCGTTTCTGGCTTTTGCCACAGCTTGTGAAACAGTTGAAGTCACACTAGCTAGATCATTTCCATCGATCGTGAACCCTTCAATCCCGTAACTCTTGCCTCGTTCAGAAAGCTTATCGATATTGACCATCTGTTCAATAGAACTACTCATGCCATATTGATTATTTTCAATAAAATAGATGACTGGTAATTGCCAAATAGAAGCCAAATTCAAAGCCTCGTGGAAGCTACCTTCATTTGTTGCCCCGTCACCTGCATAACACAGAACAACTTGATCGGTCTTTTGCATTTGAGCACTTAAAGCTGCTCCTGCGGCAATTGGAAAGCCTGCTCCAACAATACCATTCGAGCCTAAATTTCCAACATCTAAATCCGCAATGTGCATGCTGCCACCTTTACCTTCGTTTGTTCCAGTCTTTTTACCTAACATTTCAGCGAACATACTGCGAATATCCGTTCCTTTTGCGATACAATGTCCATGATTTCTATGTGTGGATACAATCCAATCACTTTTGTTTAAAATACCAGCACCACCAACAGCCGTAGCTTCTTGTCCAGTACAAAGATGCATTGTGCCATATAATTCCCCAGCATCAAAAAGTTCTTGGATTGTTTCTTCAAAAATGCGAATTTTCCACATTATTTTCAGCGCTGTTAACTCATCAATTAGGTTTATCTGTTGGGTTTGGTTTCCTGCTTGGTTCATTTTTTCACTCCTTTTACATTTGTTCTATAACGAATCATATGTAAATATTTTATCGTTTTGTGTAGCTGATAGCAAGATTATCTCTTCATTTTTTTGATTTCTTTAAAATTTCGCCATTTTCCTGTTATTTCTATACAGATAAGCATGATTTTTTGTTTAAATCGTTTATAATAGAATACGGAGGTGGAAACAAATGTTATTTCATGATGAAGCTGCGATGTTATTTTGTATGCATTGCCAAAAAGAAACACTCCACGATATTCAATATATGAACGAAATCATTTCCAGCATTGAATGCACTGAGTGTCATAATCAACTGAGTATCGATATCGATGCAATGAACCAATTTTATCATTATCTTTACGAGCGCTTAGTTTCTAAACCTGGCCGTTTAACAGAAGAAGCCAGACAAGATTTCAGTAAATTTTTAGCCACCATGCCAATGAGGATTATCAGTAAACCAATGCGTTTTACGACTGAATATAATCAAATGAATAAAGAAGTGAAGGACTACGTTTCACGCGTAAAACAGGATGAAGACCAAGATGACTAAATTAAACCACTTACTTACAAACGATAAAGTGTTTTTATATGATCAACATTGTTTGACTGAAAAAGATTACTTTCTCCCTTTTGCTTTAACTGATACCTTTACAACTTTTTCCGGAATCAACCAACAAACGATCATCCACTTTTGGCAACTTGATCAAGCTATGATTCTTGGGATGAAAGATACTCGCGTGACGGACTTAAAAAGTGGATTAGCTTCTTTAAAACAAGATGGCTATCGAATTGTGATTCGCAACGCTGGAGGACTAGGAGTCATTGCTGACGCTGGAATTTTAAATGTTTCATTGATTATACCCAATCCAGGAAATAAAAAAATTAGTATTGATGAAGCTTATACCTACATGTGGAACTGGATTAGAGTAGCTTTTGAAGATTCCGAGCATCTGATAGCAGCTTTTGAAATTGCTGAGTCTTATTGCCCAGGCACATTTGATTTAAGTATCAATGGTAAAAAGTTTGCTGGCATCGCACAACGTCGGGTGAAAGACGGGACTGCTGTCATGATTTATTTAAGTGTCAATGGTGATCAACAAAAACGTGGTGAAAGTGTACGGCGGTTTTACGAAGCAAGTTTACAGGAAACCTTTGGTCAACATGGCTATCCCCCAGTTGATCCTGCCGTAATGGCTAACCTAGAAGAGTTACTCAATAAAAAATTAACGATCGATGAAGTGAAAAAACGATTGATTAGTGTATTATTAGATAACACATCTGTTACACTTGATGATCAAACATTGCCACGCTTAATACAATCTGACTGGTTTAAAACTGAAAATGATAAGCAAATCAGCAAAATGCAGCAAAGAAACCAATTACTGAGCTAATAGTACAATAACAATCGACTAAAAAAGGAGTGAAACGATGCCTACACCTTATAAGCAACAAATTTTACCCATTGAAAAAGTCTTTAGAGATCCCGTCCATAACTATATCCATGTGCAACATCAGGTTATATTAGACTTGATCAATTCAGCAGAAGTCCAACGTTTACGCAGAATCAAGCAATTAGGCACCTCTTCTTTTACTTTTCATGGTGCGGAACACAGCCGATTCGCGCACTCTTTAGGAGTTTATGAAATTACTCGGCGTATTTGTGATATCTTTCAACGCAATTACTCAGCTGAACGCCTAGGTGATGATGGCTGGGATGACAATGAACGTCTAGTGGCCCTTTGTGCCGCTTTACTTCACGATGTCGGTCATGGACCGTACTCTCATACATTTGAACACATTTTCAATACGGATCATGAAGTGATCACCGTTGAGATTATCACGTCACCTGAAACAGAAGTGTTTCAAATCTTAAATCGGGTTTCCGCTGACTTTCCAGATAAGGTTGCCAGTGTGATCACAAAAGAATATCATAATCCCCAGGTTGTTCAAATGATTTCCAGTCAAATTGATGCTGATCGAATGGATTATTTACTCCGAGATGCCTACTTTACTGGGACAGAGTATGGCACCTTTGATTTGACTAGGATTTTACGCGTAATTCGGCCATATAAAGATGGTTTAGCTTTTGCTATGAATGGTATGCATGCTGTAGAGGATTATATCGTTAGCCGCTACCAAATGTACGTCCAAGTCTATTTTCATCCAGTTTCTCGCGGTATGGAAGTTATTTTGGATCATTTACTTCATCGCGCACGAGAATTATATGAGCAAGCACCTGAAGATTACCAACTGCATTCTCAGCTATTAGTCCCTTTTTTCAAAGGAACTTTTTCATTACAGGAATATTTAAAACTCGATGACGGCGTTTTAAATACCTATTTTACTCAGTGGACTTCGCTGCCTGATCCGATTCTTAACGATTTAGCCAATCGCTTTTTAATTCGTCGACCGCTTAAATCAGTTACCTTTTCTGGTAAACGGGATTCCGTAACGATTCGTCATCTGCAAGCTTTGATTGAAAAAGTTGGCTATAATCCAAAATATTATACCGCCATCAATTCTAGTTATGACTTGCCTTATGATTTTTATCGTCCAGAAAAAAACAGCCATCGGACTCAGATCGAAATCATGCAAAAAGACGGCACTTTGATTGAACTCTCTAAAATCAGTCACTTAGTTGCTGCTCTCGCAGGTCAAACACAAATCGATGAACGTTTTTATTTCCCAAAAGAAATGATCGATCCCAAAAGACAGCAGCACTATGATTTATTTGATGACACCTACCGCGAATTTGCGGCTTATATTCACAATGGTGCATTGATTGAAGGAAAAAATTAAAAGAAGATGTATACAGGAGGAAGTTATGACAGTCAAATTAGTTGCAATAGATATTGATGGAACATTGCTTGATTCAAATAGAAAAATCAGCCCGAAAGTAAAGGCAACACTAAAAAAAGCCAATGATAGCGGCATGTATATCGTTTTATGTACAGGACGGCCTTTACCAGGGGTCAAAGAACAGTTAGCCGAATTAGATTTATATGGCGATAATGATTATGTAATTACTTACAATGGTTCTTTGGTTCAAGCAACTAAATCCAATGAAATCATTTCCCAATATACGTTAAGTTATGATGACTTTTTAGAAATCGAACTGATGTCACGAAAAGTCGGTGCTCATTTACACACGATCGATGATCGTGCGATTTATACAGCAAATCGTGACATTGGAAAATATACCGTTCATGAAGCATATTTAGTGGACATGCCACTTAGGTATCGTGCAGTTGATGAAATGACTCCTGACATGTCGATTATTAAGATGATGATGATTGATGAGCCAGAAATTTTAGATAATGCCATCAGTCAGTTACCAGAGGAATTTACTAACAAGTACACGACTGTTAAAAGTACCGATTTTTATTATGAAATATTAAATAAAGAAGCGAGCAAAGGAAATGCTTTAGCCAAACTTGCGGAACATTTAGGAATTTCTCAAGCAGAGACAATGGCCATTGGTGATAATGAAAATGATCTATCTATGATAGAATATGCTGGCATTGGTGTCGCTATGGGCAACGCAACCGAGAGTGTAAAGCGTGCAGCCGATGTTCAAACAACAAGCAACGATGAAGATGGTGTTGCTGAAATTTTGCTTAAATATATTTAAAAGCTGTACTATGGATGTTCATTTAACCTGAAAAAATAGATTTTTACACCCTATTTATTTGATTCTAAAGAGGAAGACAAAGTAAATTTTACTTTTGTTTTCCTCTTTAGTTGTTTTCCACTCCATTAATTCTCCATTGTTAAAACTTCTTCTTGTGACAGATAATGATACACCTCATTGGGGTCATCACTCGTATCTAGCAAAGAATAAAAGTCTGGGTCATCCAATAATTTGACTAATTCGACCATTGCATTTAAATGGCGATTATTTTCAGTAGCAGCTAGGCAAAATATATACTTTACTGGATCATTATCTTTGTTCCCAAAGACAATCGGCTCTTTTAACACGCTGATACTCATACCTAATTGCATAACGCCATCAATTGGTCTTGCATGAGGTAATGCAACGTTTTTAGAGATTACCATATATGCCCCTTCCCTTTTAGCAGTTTCAATAATCGTATCGATGTAATTCCGCGTAATTCGGCCTGTCTTCAACAATGATGCTGCGGATAAACGAATTGCTTCTTCCCAATTTTTAGCGCTCATCTCTAGTTGGATCAATTCAGGTGCAGTGATTTCCTGTAAACTTGGGCCATCATTTTCAGTTTTGTTCGGCTCTTCTTGATTAATTAAGTATTCATATAACTCATTTTCCAAGCTCGACCCTTCAGAAATTGCTGCATGTCGTTTAATGATTTCCATGATTTTGCCAACACTAGGTAATTTGAAATTGAAATTGCCAATTTGAGTGTATACGTCGCTGATCAAGCGGTACTTTTCTCTGGTATTCATGATTGGACTAACAATATAGACCGGTTTTTTTGTATAAAACAAACGAATATTAGGCACCGTAGAAAAAATTAAATCATAAGAATCAGTTAGTCGTTCAATGTCATTGGTTTCGACCGGACCTAAAAACGATAACTCTGGAAAGAGGGCTTTTAACTCGGTATATACAATAGACGAGCTACCAATTCCGTTAGGACAAACGATCAAAGCGACTTTTTGTATCGTTGTATATTCATCAAAATTGGAACACAATGCCGCAAAATGCATCGTCAAAAATGCACTTTCATCCTCTGGAATCCGATGTTCAAATAACGAAGAAAATGGCTTTAATGTTTCTTCAACAATATTGAACAACTCGCCATATTCATTTTTGATTTTATTGTGAAGCGGATTTACAATAGGCAATTTAAAATATAAACGATAATAAGCTGGTCTAAGATGAGAATACAACTGATGCACAACTAATTCTTGATTGCTAAAACGAATTCCTGAGATTGCTTCAAAACGTAAAATAATTCGTTTAACTAGCTCCATAATTGTTTCGTAGTCTTTCGTCGACTCACTTGCCCGACCAATTGATAAACCTAAAATCCATGCACATAAATATCTATAAGCTGCCTCATCTTCAATTCCAAAGTGGGCGAGAATGCTTTTTGAAAATTGATATTCTTTCATTGCAATCAAAGCAGGTAACTGATATTTATCATGGAAAACCGCTGGTAAAATATGCAGCCGTTTTTTTAAGAAGATGAAGGTATATAAAAATTCGGTCAACCGATTTTCAACAAAGGTTATGCCATATTCCAGTGTGTATTTTTCAATCAATCGTTTCGTTGATTCAAGCGTTTCAATATGATGATTCTCTAAAAACTGATCATAAATGAAGGCTGTATTATACTCTGTTGAATCCCAAATAATCATTTTCATTAAATGATAACGGATGTGCTCCTCACTTCCAGATAATCGATAGCCTGTTTTTCTAGTGTAAAGCAACTGAATATTTTCTTTTTCCAATTCAATTGTTAAGTTTTTTAAGTCATTAATAATGGTCGTTTTCCCAACGCCAAGTTCTTCAATGAAATGATTAATCGAAAGGTAGTCATCCGCATAGTAAAATAAGATTAAATATAGATACTTCGAGCGCTCAAAGGCATTCATTAAATATTCTTTTGCATAAATTTTATCTGAAAGTAGCGCAATAAACTGTTCTCGGAGTTGGTTCGTTAAGATGATCCGATTGTTTTCAATCACTAATTTTGATCCAATGTCAATTGTTACAAATTCATTGATTTTTTCTACTGAATATTCTAATTGTCGTTTGGTTAAACCAGTTTGAGCTGCCAATTCGTTTACGTCATGTATTGAGCGCTCAACTAGCCGTTTCATTACTTTTCTAGAACGTTCATCTGTCATTAAATCCCCTCCTCCAAAAACAGTTTCGATGCACACTTTTACAAGCTTTTATTTCGACTGCTATGTTTAACAACTGCTAACTTCAACTGCTTAGCATTTTCAGCAATTTCTTCTTTAGTGCCTGTTGTCAAAAGACTCCCGACCCCCACGCAATCTACTCCACTCGATAACCACTCATCAATATTCTCTAAATTAACACCACCTGAGGACATGATCGGCAGATACGGTGTTGGTGTTTTCAATGTTGTAATCAGAGTGGGACCATAATAGCTCGAAATCGGAAATGCTTTAACCATTGCTGCTCCTGCTTCTAGTGCTGTGATCATTTCTGTCATACTAGTGCAGCCTGGCATATATGGAATTTGATAACGGTTACACATTTTACAAACAGCCGCATCATAATTTGGAGCGATGATAAAACTTGCTCCAGTCAAGATCGCTAGACGAGCAGTTTCGCTATCCAAAACGGTTCCAGCACCGATTAATAGTTTAGTTCCATACCGTTCGCTTAGTTGCTGAATAATTGCTCCTGCGTTGGGTAAAGTATAACTTATTTCTAGACAATCCACTCCACCTGCTAAACAGCCCTCCGCAATTTCAACAGCCCGTTCGATTGTTTCGACCCGAACAATCGCCATAATTGTTGTTTCTTCTATTCTATTTAGTATAGTTGTTCGAAACATGTTTTTTCCTCCTTTAAAAAGACTCACTGTTTTCTAGGTAATAATCCATTGTTTTTGCCACTTCCAATAACACTTTTTCACTAACTGGCTGAACAGGCAACCGGGGATTTCCAACTGTAATTCCCTGATAATTAATAGCAGCCTTTAATACAGAAGGAATTGTTCCGAGTTTTAAAATACGCCGAAATTCTTCAATACTATTCTGCATTGATTGGGCTTTTTCCATGTTTCCTTCTATCCAATAACGATAAATAGCGACATCGATTTCGGTTAGAACATTTGACGTAGCTGCAACTGCTCCTGCAGCACCCGCTTTTAACGCATCTAGAATCAATGAATCAGACCCTGATAAGACAGCAAATGCTTCATTTTTTGCTGCTTGGATATAGCCTTTTATATTTTCAAGATCACCGCTGCTATCTTTAATACCAATAATATTTTGATGTCCAGCTATTTTCCCAATCATGCTGGAGCTAATCGTTACTCCGGTGTTTTTAGGTATATTATAGAGCAAAATAGGCGCTGTGTTTGCTTCAGCAAGTGTTAGATAATGGGTAATCAATTCCTTTTCAGTTGGCGGAACAAAGTACGGGGTGATCACAGATAATGCATCTGCTCCTAGTGCTGTCATTTCTTTTGATAAAGCAATAACTTGATCCGTACTATTTCCACCAGTTCCAACATATACTGGTACACGCCCATTCGTCTCTGTAATAACACTTTGAGCAAATTTTAGTTTCTCATAGTCACTTAAAACATGAAATTCACCATTTGTGCCAAGAATAAACAGACCATTGACCTTTTTTTCAATTAAATGATTCACTAGTTGTTTTGTCGCATTTACATCGATTTGATTCGCTTTATCTAGAGGTGTGACCATTGCTGTAATGAGTCCTTCTGGTTTCATTTTATCTCCTCCCTTCCTTACTCGCATGCTGAAATACTTTGACCCAACTTACCTCCTGGATGCCATTTCACATATTCTTTGTTAGTTATCCCCTTTTCTTCTTGTAGTAAAATACTCAAAGATTGGAGTAGTAAAACCTCCACTAAAATAGAGGCACGAGGGGGCTTGTTCAAGGAATCGCCCTCATTTTCCACGCCAGCGAAAAGTAAGCAATCACTATTTTGGGCCAACCACGAGTGCTTTTTACCAGTGACAGAAATAATGCTAGCACCGTTTTTTTTTAGCGTTTCAACGGTCTTTTTCAATTCTTCTGTTTCCCCACTATTCGAAATTGATAAGACAATATCACCTGACCTCACTTGCCCTGACGATCCGTGAATAGCTTCTGTTCCGTCTAAAAAATAGGCTGGAGTTCCTGTTGAGGAAAATAATGAAGCAATATATTCAGCCACATGCCCAGGTTTTCCAATCCCTGTCACATGAACACGCCCGCCACTTTCTTCCGAAGTTAAAATCAGCTCTTTTGCAATCATCAATTGTTCTACCGATATTTCTTGAATAAACTTATTTAATTCTTCAGATGTATTTTCAAAAAAATTAACTAATGCTCGATCTAGTTCTTGTTTCATATGATCCATTTTACCTCCCATCATTTTTTGGCTCTATTTTAAGTTCAACTATTTATATTAGAGTGCTTCTATCAAGAAAAAAGACTTAATATTTTCTCAACAAAAATGCCGATAACATTGTAATCAATATTTGGGAACGTCGAACCTTCTAACCCCATGCTGCCATATACTGGATAAAGAATTATCGGTAAAAAAGCTAGCAATAGGCCAACAATGAATGAACCAGCCACCGCTCCACGCCAGCCGCCAGTTGAGTTACCAAACACACCTGCTGTTCCTCCAGAGAAAAAGCAAATATGAGCCGCAGGAATAATCACAATCGGAAATTTAAAAATAACCATGATAGCGACTCCAACTAGACCTGCAGCATATGCAGATAAAAAGCCAACGATTACAGCTGTTGGTGCATAAGGAAAGACCGTTGGAACATCTAGTGCTGGACGAGAATTTGGAATAAATTTTTCTGAAATGGATACAAAAGCAGCCGTGATTTCTGCTAAGAACATCCGTACACCTGTCATTAAAATCGACATGCCAGCTGTAAATGTAAAGGCTTGGATCATAGGGAAGACTAACCAATGAGTCGTTCCAGCCAATTCTTGAGTTGCTTCTTTACCCGCTTTTAAAGCGGATACATAAAAGAGAATCAGCATGATCACTGCCACACCCATCAAAAAGTCCCTAAAAAATGATAGCCATTTTGGAAAATTAATATGCTCTGTACTTTTGTCTTCATGTTTGCTAAATAATTTACCAATATATCCAGACAAGGAATACCCAATCATGTTAAAGTGACCAATCGCAACATCGTCACTTCCAGTAATTTTCCGCATGAACGGCTGACATAATTGCGGTAGTGCAGCTGAACAAAATCCTAGAATCGTTCCACCTAAAATAATTGCAGCAATATCTGAAATACCGTGAGACTTGATGATCAATGAAAGAACACAAGCAAAAAATAAACTGTGCCCTGTTGTAAAGAAGATATTTTTCATTGGTGTGATTCGAGCAAAAACTAGATTCATTAAAAACCCTAGGATCAACGTGCATGATGTCACTAATGCATACTGCTCTTGAGCCATTGCTGTTGCAGCTTCTGGTGAAGCGACAACGCCGACAATATTAAAGCCTGTTTGAAATAATTTATTAAAATTCTGCAAAGCTCCTGTCATCAAAGCTCCGCCAGCACTAAAGACCATAAAACCAATGATTGTTTTAAACGTTCCGGTTAGAACTTCAGTACCTGATTTTTTTTGAGCCACTAATCCGACAAATGCGACGATCCCAAGTAAAATTGCTGGTGTACTTAAAAAGCTAATAATAAAATCCACTCTTTTTCATCTCCTTATCTTTACCTTGATACAAAATCAACTATTCAGAAATCCAGCTAGTTTGCTTTGAATTTCATTTTTGTCGACAATATTATTGATACCAATAATTGTTTGCTTTAATCCTTGTGATTCCAACTCCTTAGCAACATCAGCCAGTGTTATCAATAAATCGCCATCAAAACCTGGTACTGCATCTAACGATGCGTGCTCGACTTGAATTGGAAAACCATTTTCTTTGATGACTTGTTCCGTTTTTATTTTTAACATTAAGCTTGAACCTACTCCTGCTCTACAAGCAACAAGGGCTTTATGCATATACTCCATCTCCTATTCTTTTTCAATGATATACTCTAAAATATCCATTGGACTTTGTGCAGTATCTAAAATTTGGTAAAAATAGTGATCACTTAATAAATTGACCAACTCAGCCATTGATTCTAAGTGCGTCTCGCTATCTTTAGCACTCATACAAAAAAGATATTTGACTGGGTCATTCGCTTTATTTCCTGATTTCACTGGTGTTTTTAACGTTGTGATACCCATTGCTAAATCCAATGCACCAAATTGTGCTGGTGCATGAGGCAATGCAACATGTTTTGTGACCACAATATAGGGTCCCAACGTTTGGCTTGTTTCAATAATTTTTTCAATATATTCTGCTGTGATCTTACCTCCATAAAGTAGTGGTTCTGCGGATCTGCGGATTGCTTCTTCCCAATCTGCTACTTCAAGATTTAGCTGAATAAATTCTTCTTTTATCATCTCACTTAACAATATGCAACACCCCTTTTGAATTTCACCAAGCGTACGACTTATTGGTTCCTTTTCAATATAATCTGTTTATGAGAGGGTTTCAATCTCTTTTGATTACTTATTTTGTAGGCTATTACAACAAAATCTGGTCCCTAAAACCAAGTGCGTTCAACAAAAATAGCTATCTGGCAAAAACGAGACATCAAATGTAAATTATTCACGCCATTCATAGTACTTTGCTTACTTTTGATCCCAACCAATGCTTAATCAGCAAACAAAAGCTGAACTAAACATGCTGACTATAAAAATTTAAGTGAATTATTTCATGATTTTCCCATTCGTCTTTTTCATAACAAAAAAAACGTAGAATAAAACTAAACATCAAGTTTTATCCTACGCTCTAAATCCAATTAAATAGTGACAACTATTCAGTATACTTCTCAAAATTCAATACTCATATTTCAATTTCTTTTTACCATAATGATTTATGATTGATTCGCTTGCCATTTTTTAACCGCCCATTTATGACTACCACGTTTTAATAAATGAATGCCTTTTTCAACAGAAACCCAACAAATTCTATTGGTTTTCTCCAAAGGAGCGCAAACCTGTTGCCATTTTATTGCCACAAAGAAATACCCTGGATTATAATAGTCTGTCATTCGATGTCTTGAATGAAAATATTCATCCGCTTGTCCTAAATACTCACCAATTGTTACTTCGATCCCTAATTCTTCTAGCATTTCCCGATGGATTGCTGTTTCCTTTGTCTCACCAGACTCAATTTCTCCGCCTGGTAAAAAATAAGCTCCATTTGGCGCTTGAATCAAAACAATTTCCGTTTCATTATTTCTTGAGACAATAATATATGCGCCTAGTCTTTTTTTATATACCAATGTTTCTGATTTTTCACCAAACGACGGTGTTTTCATAAGAACAGCTCCCATTTTAGTTTACTCTAATTTTACATTAGAATTTTCTCATGAACAAGTGTTAACCTAACCTTTCACTCACAAATCCAACGCAGTCTATGCTACTATAAAAACATCAGCTTTTATTTGATTCAAGCTGAACAATACCCCATTCACGAAAGGAAGATAACCTATATGAAAATGGCTCACACTTGTGTTCGTGTCAAAGATTTAGAAGCCTCATTAGAATTTTATCAAAAAGCATTTAATTTTGAAGAAAGTCGCAGACGTGATTTTCCAGAACATAAATTTACTTTAGTTTACCTAACATTACCTGGTGATGGTTATGAACTAGAACTAACGTATAATTATGACCATGAAGCATATGATTTAGGAGACGGCTACGGTCATATTGCCATCAGCACAGATGAACTCGAAAAATTACATGAAGAACAAAAAAATGCTGGCTTCACCGTGACTGATATGAAAGCCTTGCCTGGTACTCCTCCATCTTATTATTTTATTACTGATCCAGATGGTTATAAAATCGAAGTGATCCGCACTCGTTAGTACTAAAAAAACAGTTGATCATACATTAGGCTCTCTCAACATCCTGCCTAATCTGTGATTAGCTGTTTTTTTCAGCCTGTCTCACTTCGGCCAAACTTAAATATCCCCATTTCATAAAAAAAAGTGCTACACTGTTATTCTACATATTAATTGAGGACGTGATCAAATGACAACAACTATCGGCATAGCCGGCAATCAAATTATTCAATCCGTTGATGTGTTCAACGGGAACCATGTAACATATACACCTCAGGGATTTGTAACAGCTGTTCAAAAAGCAGGAGGATTACCAATGGTTTTGCCAATTGGAAATGAAGAAGTTGCTGCATCTTATATTTCAAAGATCGATAAATTACTGTTAGCTGGCGGACAAGACATTTCCCCTGATTTCTTCGGTGAAGAACCTCACCCTAAACTGGAAGAAACAAATCGAAATCGTGATCTCTTTGAATTAGCCTTGATCAAAGAAGCGATTAAACAAAATAAACCCATTTTTGCGGTTTGCCGCGGCATGCAATTGATAAACGTTGCATTAGGCGGCACCTTATATCAGGACCTTTCTCTCTACTCCGAATGGTCAGTCAAACACGGACAACAGCCGACGCAACCCCAATTTGCTACACATGGGATTAAAATCGAAAAAGACAGTGCTCTTTATCAGGTATTTGGAGCCGAATATCGGGTCAATTCTTATCATCATCAAGCAATCAATGACTTAGCCTCCTCATTAAAAATTACTGCAAGATCTTCCGATGGTATCGCAGAAGCAATTGAATCGATCGATGCAAATCAACGTTTATTAGGTGTACAATGGCATCCTGAGCTTCGTTTTGATACAGCTGCAAAAGAATTTAAGTTATTCGAGTATTTTGTAAACCAATTATAAAATAAGGTGGCACACATCAAAAGTAAAAAATGCTTTTGATGTGTGCCACCTTATTTATTCAATCTTAAAAATCAAAATTATCTGGGTCTGGTCCTAAACGTTCATTTGTATTTAGTTCATTAATCCGCTTAATGTCTGCCTCAGTTAATTCAAAATCAAAAACATCAAAATTTTGTTTGATACGATCTTGGTGAACTGATTTTGGAATGACGATGATATCGCTTTGTAAATGCCAGCGAATGATCACTTGCGCTGCGGTTTTATGGTATTTTTTACCAATCTCAACTAGTGTAGGATTTTCTAGAATTTTACCTTGCCCTAACGGAGACCATGCTTCAACCGCAATTTGATTATCTGCTAGGAATTTGCGTAGCGGCTCTTGTGTCAAGGTTGGATGGAGTTCAATTTGATCGACCGTTGGGACAATGGTCGCTTCTTTAAGCAAATCCTCAATATGATGTTCATGAAAATTAGAAACACCAATTGCTTTAGCTCGTCCACTTCGATAGATCTCTTCCATCGCACGCCAGGAATCCTTATATTTCCCTTCGACCGGCCAATGAATCAAATATAGATCAATGTAATCTAGCCCAAGTTTATTTAAACTCTCATCAAATGCTTTTAACGTTGAATCGTATCCTTGATCCGCATTCCATAATTTTGTTGTAACAAAAATTTCTTCCCGAGGAACACCTGATGCACGAATCCCTTCACCGACACTGACTTCATTTTTATAAGCGGCAGCAGTATCTATTAAGCGATAACCTGCTTGTAAAGCCCATTTTACAGAATCAACAGCCTCAGCACCATCTTTCACTTGCCATACCCCTAAACCTAAACGCGGGATAATTGAACCATTCGCTAACTCTTTTGTTTTCTTAAAAGACATGTTTTTTCATTCCTTCCATTGAAAAAGTGACTCTTATTTTAGTATACTCTTTTAACTGCTAGATGGAAAATAACTGGATTATAAAACAATGTATAGTCTTCTAAAGATTCTTGTTTATTCTTCTTAGAATAGTCATACATTGCTTTTCATTTTTGATCACTCGATTTTTCTTAATTGAGGGCAAAAAAGAAAACAACAAATCGGCTTCGTCATTTTCTTTGCTGTTCATTATAAAAATCAATCTTCTTCTGGTAACTCTATTTTTTCAATTGCATTAAAATTATCAAATTCCGAATCTATGCTGACAACTACTTTCCCTTTTTTATTTTCAGCAAAAACGTTAATCTTCATTTCTTTTACATTAAATGATTTTTTATCTACAATCATGTTCATCTGAATCGATAAATCCTCATCCGTATCAAAACCAGTAAAAGAAATATTATAATATTTTTTCAGTGTTTTATATAATTTTTTATCATACCCGTCATACATAAAGTGATATTCATCATCCGTCGTCTCGAAACCGACATCTTCTGAAACGAACCCGAGTAATTCTAAAGGCACACTGTAATCAACTTGCTTGCTGAACTCTTTCGCATCGACTTTGGCTGTTTTCTTCCAAACCCCTGGTCGGTCTTCTAAATAAGCTTTGCCCTCTTTTATAATCACTTCAAGCTCTTCACCATCGGCTTTCGTCAGGTCAACACTGTAGCCATTATTTTTACGATCGACTTCGGAACTCATTTCAACTCTTGAATTATCTTTTTGACCTAAGGCACTAACCTTCACACTAAGATCCATATCTAGTGAATAACTATCCACTTTACTTTCCTGTGCATCCATACGCTTGAGTGCAGCTTCTTTAGTTAGCGGCTTATTGCAGCCAGCCAATGTAAATAGTAACGCACATACCAAAACAAACTTTTTCATCTTAACTCCCCAAATTCTTCTATTATTTAGTGTGACTATTCTCTAAAACTCATTATACTAAACCTATATTCAAAATACGAGCACTTTTCTGAATACTTTTATCGAATAAAAAAGAAGCCAAATCGCTCACAATTTTGACTTCTTACTTATTTTTCTATATTTTTATGTTTCTGATCCAGCCTTCTGGCGCTGGAATATCTCCAAATTGAATACCCGTCAGCTCATCGTACAGTCTTTGTGTTACTGGTCCAACTTCTGTCTCACTATAAAAGACGTGGAAATCATCATACGTTTGGATGCCGCCAATTGGTGAAATGACTGCTGCCGTTCCACAAGCTCCAGCTTCTTTAAACTGGTCTAAAGAATCAATATAGACATCTTCTTCGACAGCTTCCATCCCTAGATTATGCTCCGCTAAATAAAGCAGAGAATACTTTGTGATGCTCGGTAAAATCGATGGTGATAATGGCGTGATAAAGCGATCATCTTTTGTAATTCCAAAGAAATTAGCAGAACCGACTTCTTCGATTTTTGTGTGAGTTTTCGGATCAAGATAGATACAGTCTGAAAAATGCTGTTCCTTAGCTTCTTCTCCAGGCATGAAACTAGCTGCGTAGTTCCCACCAACTTTAATAGCTCCAGTTCCTTGCGGCGCCGCACGATCATAATCAGAAAAGATAAAGTTCGTCGGCGTTAAGCCACCTTTGAAATATGCACCTACAGGCATACAGAACACCGTAAAAAGATACTCTGGTGCTGGTTTTACCCCGATTCCCTCTCCAACACCGATTAAAAGTGGTCGAATATATAATGTCCCACCACTCCCATAAGGAGGAACAAACGCTTCATTGGCTTTTACCACAGCTTCCACTGCCTGAATAAATTTAGCTTCCGGCACTTCTGCCATCATTAAACGCTTAGCACTTCGATTCATTCGCTTAGAATTTTCATCTACTCTAAATAAATTAATTGATCCATCTTTGCAACGATATGCTTTTAAACCTTCAAAACACTGTTGTCCGTAGTGTAGTGCCGCTGAACTTTCGTGAATTTGTAAGGTGCTATCTTCAGTAAGTTTGCCTTCATCCCACTGACCATCTTTCCATTTAGAAATGTAGCGAAATGGCGTTTTTATATACTCAAAGCCTAAGTTATCCCAATCAATTGTCATACGATCACTCCTTATTTTCAGAATATTGTAACACATTTCCAATGATTTTGTTAAGCTTTTTACAGAAATAATGACATCTTTTTTCAAATTCAAGTATAATAAGAGATAATTATTGATAAAAAAGAAAGTTGGGATTTCCTTGTTTATTCTTGGACAATCAGTATCTAGCACTACAGTTGAAAGTACCATGGATTCTGCTCTTGATATCAAAGCTGTCACTGAAAACAAAGTCAATGCGTTTCAACGTTTTTGGAATGGCATCAATTGGGATGAAATTCTTGCAACACTAATTGAAAAAGCCATTTATCTACTATTTCTAATTCTGCTTTTCGGGCTGCTTAATCGTATAGGCAAAACACTGATTGATAAAACATACGGTAATTACAGTAAAAAACAGTCTTTTAGTGAAAGCCGTTTGAAGACATTACATACACTGATCAATAATGCATTTCAATATACATTATTCTTCTTTTTTATTTACTCCTTGCTGACTGTCATTGGTGTTCCTGTAGGCTCACTCCTCGCTGGAGCTGGTATTGCTGGTGTGGCGATTGGATTAGGCGCTCAAGGTTTCATGAATGATATCATCACGGGATTCTTTATCATTTTAGAGCAACAAATGGATGTTGGTGATTATGTTCGCTTAACAGCGCTAGGAATTGAAGGGACTGTTACAGCCGTTGGTCTTAGAACAACGCAAATGAAAGCTTTAGATGGTACCGTTCACTTTATCCCTAATCGAAATATCACTACAATAAGCAATCTCTCCCGGTCTAATATGCAAGTTTTGATTGATGTTCGAATCATGCCAGATGAAGGATACGATCAAATCATAGCAATTATTGACCAAGTCAATCAAGAATTAAAAGAAAAATACACTGAAAGCATCCAAACAGGGCCGACTATTTTCGGCATGGTTGATCTTGGCAATGGGAATTTTGCTATACGTACAACGATGTATGTATTAAATGGCAAACAAGCACCGATCAGAGAAGAATTTTTAGCTCAATATGTGAAAAAATTATCTGAAGCAAATTTTACGATTCCGAATACACCAATCACAATAAAATAAAAAAACGATCTGACTAGATAAACGATTGTGGCAGAAGGGTTTAACTCCTCATGTTTCTCAGAGTTAAAGACTTCTACCACAACCTCGTCGTTTTTTTATTTATCTAATGATTTTAAAAAGTTGCTGACATGTTCTACAGCAAAAGGAATGGCTGCTTCTTTAGGTTCAAATTTAGCAGAATGCAGGCCATAGACACTATCAACCCCTAGCCAAAACATTGTTCCAGGAACTTTAGATAACAAATAACCAAAATCTTCACCTGTCATCGCTACTTCTGCCTCTTCAAATAAAACACCTGATTCGTGTTCCATAAATGACATGAAATTTTCTGTCTTTTCCTTATCATTAATAACAGGAACATACCCTTTTTGATCTAAGAACACATCTACTTCACAATTGAACGACTTCGCAATTCCTTCACCAATTTCTCTGATTCTGATTTGTGTCAATTGATTCATCTCTTCTGTCAAGGTTCGAATCGTACCTGAAATCGTGGCTTCACCTGCAATTACATTCGTTGCAGTACCAGCATTGAATGTACCGAAAGTGACTACTGCACCTTCAACGGGATTCACATTTCGACTAACAATCGTTTGCGCTTGTTGTACAAGACTCATCCCAGCTATGATCATATCATTTGAAGTATGAGGAAATGCTGCGTGTCCTCCTTTACCTGTTAAAGTGATTTGAACTTCACATGTTGCTGCGAAAAGTGTACCGACTTTTGTTGTGATTTTCCCAACGGGTAGCTCAGGATTGACATGAAGTCCATAAAATTCATCTGGTAGCCACGAACCAAAAGCCCCTGCTTCATACATCAGCATACCGCCAGCTTCATTTTCTTCAGCAGGCTGAAAAAGAAATAGATAGTTATTTTCAGGCTGCTCTAAAGTCATTTGCTCCAGCAATCCTAAGCCAATCGTCATATGAAAGTCATGCCCACATGCATGCATATAACCATTGTGTGTAGACTGAAAATCAGAAATAACTTCTTCTTTTATTGGTAGACCATCAATATCAGCACGCCAACCAATCGTTTTTTTGGGAGCTTTACCGTGAACCAAAACTAAAATCCCAGTTCGCCAAATTTTAAATTCTATAAATTCTTTGTCGATCGATCTAATAATTTCAAGTAAGTATTTTTGTGTTTTTTCTTCTTCTAATCCAATTTCTGGTATTTGGTGTAGCTGTCTACGAATCTCAATCAACTGTTCTTGAATCACCATTCATCTGCCTCTTTTCTATTTCTCTATACCTTATTGTTGAATAAAAAGATGCGTCTGTCAATCCTTCGTTAAGAGAAAAATCCCAACATTTACTCGTTCAAATATCGTATAGATTTTATGAGTGCTTTAAATAGTTTTGAGCAAACTCACTGATTTTATCCAAATCGATTCCCTTTAACTTGTTATCCGTGCTTATCGGTACCCAAGAAGGTTTGTAGCCCCCAAAAGAAACAATTTCAACGGCTTGCTCTCTGATTGCTTCTGGAATACTGGCAATAATCACCTCTTGCGTTGTCTTTGGTTTGGAGTTGCATAAGTAACAAGCTATAGTTTTAGATAGTAAATCCGTTTGACTTTTTTTCAAAAAGTCTCTGATTGGTTTATACATCTTATCATTGCGAACACCTGCACCTACAATAATATGAGTAAATCCCTCTAGAACTGGTTTCTCCTGATCAATATCAATAATAGTAGAATTACTTAATTTTTCTCCTAAAATTTCTGCACATTCTTTTGATGCCCCAGACTTTGTTCCATAAACGATCAACGTTTTCATTTTTTTCAGCCTCGATTCTTTCTTTGCTTTACAGATAACATTAAGCTTGTTATGATATATTTATTCAATTATATTTTGATGAAAAAGAATCTCGTCAAACGAGATATATTAAGCATAAAGCGAGGGAGAGCATTTGTCAAATAATCAACGCTCAACAGCAAACGTATCTATAGATCAACTTACTACTTTATTACGGGGATTCGGCTCACGTTCTATCTTACACCAACAAGCAATCGTTCACTCTCTAGGAATCCCAGCGAATGACTACATTTCAATTGACTTATTGAATGAGCTAGGCCCCCTTACAGCTGGAGAATTAGCAGAAAAAACGGGATTGTCCACTGGAACGATCACGGCATTGATCGATCGCTTGGAAAAAATTGGCTACGCCCGTCGGGAAAAAGATCCTAATGATCGCCGGAGAGTCATTATTGTGCCAACTTACGATGATAGAGAAGAAATAAAAAAAGCTTATCAGCCACTTGATACTGCGATGAAAAAATTAGCACAAGATTATTCAGAAAAAGAGTTAGAAATGATTAACCAATTTTTAACAAAAGCTGTTTCTGTATTGGATGATCAATTACAAACTAAATAGTTTATCTAAAAAAACCAACTAATTAAACATTAGTTGGCTCTTTTATTACTTCATAATATCGATCAAATCTTTTTTAGAAGCAGCTGATGCCGGCATATAACTAAAAACAACACCTATCAATACTGAAATTCCTACAGCCAAACCGATCGTAAATAAGTCTGGCCGAACTTCAAAAGGTAAAAACATAGAAGAAACTAATCCTAGGATCATTCCTAATAGATAGCCAATTAAACCGCCGAGCAATGTTAATGTTAGTCCTTCAGCTAAAAATTGTTTTCTGATATCTTTTTCGGTTGCACCTAGAGCCCGCCGAATTCCTATTTCTTTTGTTCGCTCTGAAACAGAAATATACATCATATTCATGACACCCACTCCAGCAATAAATAACGAAATCCCTGCTACAGCTGAAATGAATAGTGTAAGATTATCCAAAATACTGCCCATTTGGTCAATATCTGATTTTGGATTGTATGTTTCATACTCACCAACATTTCTCATGCTACCATTAAAATTAAGTTGTTTTAAAACCTCTTTGGTCACATCAGCTTTATTTCCTTCAACATCTGTTTCTAAATTTAAAATGGATTGACTTTCAATATTTTTGAAATAGTGATCATAACTTTTTATTGGAAAATAAACAAGCGGGGCTTGATTTTCCATTGATAAGGTCCCATCACCACTGGCCACAACGCCAACAACAGTAAATAATTCATTCATTAATTCGAACCCTTTTCCAATCGCCTTTTCAGGATCACCAAATAGCTTTTGAGCTAAAACTTCACTGATTACAGCCACTTTATTTAATGTTTCGTTGTCTTTAGATTCAATTTGTCGCCCTACCAATAAGCTTTCGGATGTCTTTTCAACCCGTTCTACTTTTTTGGTCAGTTTTTTGCCTCGAATATTAATCTCTACTTGACGTTCAGTCATTTTTTGTTTTGGTTTATAAAAATCAACGTTTCTGACACCTTTTATATTCTTGATCAAATCAAGGTCACTTTTTTTAAACACTTCATTTTCGCTGACCGCATTAGCTACATCATAATAGTTAAACGTGATATTACTAACATTTTCGTTTGTATTCGTCATTGAAATTTTATCGATCATATCTCGTTTAAAACCGTTACCGATAGAAACGATCGTGATCACTGATGCAATCCCAATAATGATACCAAACATCGTTAAAAAACTACGTTTTTTATTTTTTAGAATTGATTTTAATGCTGTCTTCCAAATGACAAAATTTTTCATTTAATCAACTCCTCTTCAACAATGACGCCATCTTTAACACGAATCAAGCGACCGCAATAAGAAACCATATCTGGATTATGAGTTACTAAAATGATTGTTACGCCTTCTTCTTTATTCAAATCTTGAAATAACTGCATAATATCATCCGATGTTTTTGAATCTAAAGCGCCTGTCGGTTCATCGGCTATGATAAATCTGGGTGAGTTCACAATCGCTCTTGCAATCGCCACACGCTGTTGTTGACCACCAGAAAGTTGCTTTGGATATTTATTCCCTTTATCTCCTAAACCAACTTTTTCTAATACTTCTTGTACTCTTGCTTTGGTATTTGTGTAAGCTGAACCGTTGTATAACAACGGCAGTTCGATATTTTCAAAAACAGTATTATTTTCAATTAAGCTAAAATTTTGAAAGACAAATCCTACTGATTTATTTCTGATTTCAGAGAGTTCTTTGTCAGAAAAATCCGTAATTTCTTTTCCTTCAAACAAGTATTTCCCTTCGAATTTTTTGTCGATAAAACCGATTAGATTGATCAAGGTTGATTTTCCAGAACCAGAGGGCCCCATCACAGCTACAAATTCTTTTTCTTTGATCTCAAAATTAACGTTCTTCAAAACATGCAGTTTTTCTTCTTCCAGAGAGTAGAATTTGTTGATTTGTTCCAGTTTAATCATTTTCAACCACCTGCACTTCTGTATTATCTTTTAATTCATCATCTGGGTTTCCGATAATTTTAGCCCCATTTGAAACGCCCGACTCGACATTTTTTGCACCATTTACGTCTGTAATTTTGACATCTGTTTTCACTGCTCGTCCATTTTTATAAACAAAAACAAACGTCTTGTTCTCTTTTTTTAGAACTGATTTTTCAGGTAACACTAATTGGGGCTGTGGCAGTGAAACTTGTGTAGAAGAACCATACGCCCATGGGAAATCTCCCTCTACGATAAATTCATAGGTAGGAATTTCTGAATCATTGCCGTTTTTTGATTGAGGAAGTTGGTTAATGTTAGTTATTTTCCCTTGAGCAGTTTGATTAGAACCAATTGAAGTTACACTGACTTCTTGCCCAATTTTTAGTTTATTTAGGTCATACTCTGTGACGATTCCTTTAATCTGCTTCGTCTTACTTAAAACTTGAATTAGAGGCTGATCCAATGATTTCTTGCCAGCTTCATTGACCATCGCTACACCATCAATCGGCGATTTAACTGTTGATGTAACTTTTCCTTGTTCTGATTCCAGTGCAGCAGATTCATCATTTACTTCTGTATTAGCTAAGTCTAATGCTTGTTGTGCTTGGAACACTTCATTGTTAGTGCTAGTTACTTCTGTTTTTTGTTGTTCCACTTTTCCTTTTAGTTCCTCTTTTTTCTCAGGATCTGTTTCTCGGTCATGATCAGCATTAGCTTGGTTCAAACTTGCTTGCGCTTCATTGTAACGAGCTTGTGCGCGACTTAAATTTTGAGCCGCTTGCTGGGCTGATAGACTACTTTTGTTTACAGTTCGCTGTTGTTGGTCCACACGAGTCTGAGCCTCACCATTTAAATAATTGAGAACAACATCGCCATTTTTCACTTCTTGTTCATTTTTTACTGGAATATCAGCAATTGTTCCTAATGTTTGATCGTAGAAAATATCTTCTGTTTGAGCAGGTTTAACTTCTCCTTTCAAGAGAAGTGGATCTAGTCGACTTAGAGTGAATACATTATAGCTAGGCTCAACTTTTTTTGAGGAGGAAAAAAATAAAAAATAACTTCCCACACATACTCCGATTAAAATACCACCGATAATTAATTTCATTTTCTTATTTTTCATAATACTCGTTCCTCCTACTTTATCTTATATAACTGATTATAATCAGTTATAATCTTATAAAGAATTGAATAGACGAACATTTTCCTTACATATTTGCAAGCTTAATATAACATAAAAAAAATGGACTAAAACTGAATAGCAGTTTTAATCCGTTTTCTAAAAGTAATTGTATTAGTGTCCCTGATTATAATTTACGTAGTTCTTCCATCATGTTTGTTTTACTTTTGGTTTTTGCATCGATATCTTTTATCTTTTTAGCTGGTACTCCGGCGACCACAGTATAAGATGCAACATCGTCAACAACAATTGCTCCAGCAGCAACCACAGCACCCTCGCCTACTCGAATCCCTTCCAAAACAACAGCATTCGCACCAATCAACACGTTGTCTTCAATAACAACAGGCTCTGCACTCGGTGGCTCAATTACACCTGCTAGAACAGTCCCAGCACCAATATGGCAATTTTTGCCAACAGTAGCGCGTCCGCCTAAAATGGCACCCATGTCAATCATTGACCCTTCACCGATCACAGCACCGATATTGATTACAGCACCCATCATGATCACAGCATTGTCGCCAATTTCAACCTGATCTCTGATGATTGCTCCTGGTTCAATACGGGCGTTAATCTCTTTAATATCTAGCATTGGGATGGCTGAATTTCTAGAATCATTTTCTACCACATAATCTATGATAAGTTCTTTATTTTTCTCTAAAAACTCTTTAATTATTCTCCATTCTCCAAATAAAGTTCCTGTTTTACAGTTAGTAAATGCTTGAATCTCATCAGGAAAGGTTACTTCTTTAAGTTTCCCTTTTAATGTAACTTTTACTGGTGTCTTTTTTTCAGCGTTCCCGATATAGTTAATAATTTCATATGCATCCATCCACATAACTCCCTTCAAATTAAACAACAGATTTACCGATATCCTAGAAATACAGCTGTTTTTTACCGCTTAGTATGACTGAAAAAGCTAAACATCAAATAACTTTCATCTCCATAGATCCTTCACCTGATTTTGGAAGTATGATATTTTTCCTTTCCAATTCATGGGCCATATGATTGATTGCTTTCAGCAATTCTTTGCGAGTGATAATCCCCTTAAAGCACTGATTATCATCTACAACTGGAAGAAATGCTGCATCAACTAATAAATGAAGAACGTCTTCTAGTTCCCATTTTTCACCGATCACTGGAACATTTACTTCCATGACATCTGCGACAGTAAAATCTTTTAATTTATCAAAATCAACAGATGTGATATCGAACATTTTATCCACAACATCTGATAAGCTGATCAATCCTACAAAACGATCGCCTTTATCTAAAACGGGGATTTTTGAATATTTCACTTGAGATAAAACCAATAAAGCATGACTTAACGGATTTAAGCACATTACATTTGCAACGTTCTCCGCAGGAATCAAAAAGGTTTCTTGTTTTTCTAATAATAATTCTTTTACAGCAGTTCCAATCATTGGAGTGCCTCCATTTCATTTTCTTTGCCACAACTATCATTGTACAGAAAACGGATGCAAATGTCTTTAAATTCAAACTTTTTTCATAACTCTTAAAAAAAATTAAGGTTTGATCTTAATTTCTTCATTTTTTCGTTTTGATGAAAAACTAAAAATTCGATGAGGCCGAGACAAAAACGTTTAGCTCCGAGAAATTAGAAGGAGTTGCTTTTGTCTCAGGCTCATCAAGAAATCCGAATAAACGGTGAGAGCAGTCTATCCCAACCTTATTCTAATTGATTATTTATTAAAAACAAAATGCAGTTTTTTAAATGGTTGATGATCTCGTCCATAATATTGAATAATGAATTGATCTGCTGTACTTTCAATGATCACGTATGATTTCAGTTGAATTGGCCCTCTAGGCTGGCTGATACTTCCAGGATTTAAATAAAGAACCTTTGCCCGAACTTCACAACCAATTTCATGAGTATGACCAAATAACACAATAGTTGCTTTTGCTTGATCCGCCTGTAAAGCAAGAGTCGTTAGACCCATACGAACATTGGCTAGATGTCCATGTGTCATAAAAATAGTGTCTGTATCACTTTTTTCTACAATTGTATTGGGAAATTCAGGATCATAATCGCAATTTCCCTTGACCACAATAAAATCATTCCATAATAAATCTGTAGGTTCTAATTCAGAATCACCACAATGAAACATTTTATCCACTTTTCCCCGATACGTATCTGCTAAATCAACTAACACCTCACGATCGCCGTGATTGTCGCTCACTACTAGATATTTCATGTACAACCTCCTAGTTTTTTAACCAATTTTCCCATTGATTTCTTAGTTTTGCAACAGCTTTTCCTCGATGACTGATTTCATTTTTACGTTCATCTGACAGCTCAGCTGCAGTTTTTTGTTCTTCTGGTACAAAGAATAGTGGATCATAGCCAAAACCATGATCGCCACGTGGAATTGTTCCGATTGCTCCTGACCAATCACCTTCGACAACTAAGCTCTCTTTATCAGGAGCTGCAAAAACAAGCGTACAGTGAAATGTTGCCGTTCGTTTTTCTTTTGGAACTCCAGTTAGTTCATGCAATAATTTTGCGTTGTTGGCAGCATTATTAGTCGGTTCTCCAGCAAAACGTGCTGAAAATACTCCCGGTCTGCCATCTAATGCATCAACAATCAACCCTGAATCATCTGCTAAAACCGGTTGTTTTAAGATATCTGCAATCGTTTCTGCTTTTAAGCGAGCATTTTCTTCAAAAGTTTTCCCAGTTTCCTCAACGTCTGGTAACTCTGGGTAGTCTAATAACGTTTTGACATGATACCCTTTTTCAGCAAATATTTTCTTGAACTCTTTAGCTTTCCCTGGATTTCTCGTAGCGATCACGATCGTTTTAGCTTCTGCTGGAAAAGATTTTTCACTTAGTTCAGTCATAAAGGCTTCTTTTTGATAGGCAATCAAATGCTCAATCCCTGTTTTGCCATAGAATAATAATGAGTTCAGCTCATCACCTGAAAAAGTAGCCTCTTCTCCTGTTCCTTGTAGCTCAACGAAATTACCCGATTCAGTCATTACCAAATTCATATCAACAGCTGCGGCAGAATCTTCCACATAGTCCAAATCAAGAACACAATTTCCATCGCTTAAAATCCCAGCACTAACCGCAGCTAAGTACTCTTTGATCGGATTTTCTTGGAGCTCTCCTTTTTTGAGCATTTTATCTACTGCTATTTTCATTGCAACAAAAGCGCCCGTAATACTAGCTGTTCGAGTTCCGCCATCCGCTTGAACGACATCACAATCAACGATGATACTTCTTTCTCCCAATTTCTTTAAATCGATAACTGCACGCAATGAACGTCCAATTAAACGTTGAATCTCCATTGTTCGACCAGTCAGCTTTCCTTTGGCGCTCTCGCGGATATTCCTTGTATTTGTGGCTCTTGGGAGCATACTATATTCTGCCGTCACCCAGCCTGTTCCTTCACCTTTTAAAAATGGTGGCACCTTTTCTTCCACGGTTGCAGAGCAGATTACCTTAGTATCGCCAAAAGAAATCACTACTGAGCCTTCCGGATGTTTATAAACGTTGGTCTCAATAGTCACTTTTCTTAATTCTTTTGCTTGTCTTCCATCATGTCTGATCAAAGTTTATTCCTCCCAAAATAGTTGAACTTGAATAACAAAATTAGCTTCTATAGCTAGATAATCGAACTTGTTCAACTTTTAATTTTTCTAAATTTAACCAATCACCAGCAATAGCTTTAAACATTTTAGCTGATCCAGTCGTATAAAATTCATTTGCTTCATTTTTGTATTTCGGAGTATTGGCTATATCAAAATAGTCTAGTAGCATACTAACCTCACTCACCGTTTCAGCACCCGAGTCAATCAATTTTACTTGACTACCCATCACGTTTTGAATCAAAGGACGTAATAAGGGATAATGCGTACAGCCCAAAATCAAGGTGTCCAATTTTTTCAATTGTAGCGGATTTAACGTTTCTGATACAACTTTTTTTGCCACAGAAGAATGAAACTCATTACTTTCAACAAGAGGAACAAACTTTGGACACGCCAAGCTGGCAACAAATGTATTTGGTACCTTACTCTTTAATGCCTTTTCATAGGCACTACTTTTAATCGTTCCAGCGGTACCGATAATGCCAATACGATTGTTTTTTGTCGCCTTCAAAGCAGCTCTAGTTCCTGGCAGAATCACTCCGACTACAGGTATATCTAAGTGCGCTTTGATTTCTTCTAATGCAACAGCTGTCGCTGTATTACATGCGATTACTAACATTTTGATATTCTTTTCTAAAAGAAAATTAGTCATTTCCCAAGTAAATTGCACGACTTGCTCAGCAGGTCTTGGTCCATATGGACATCGTGCTGTATCTCCTAGATAGATCAATCGTTCATTTGGGAGTTGTCTCATTGCTTCTTTTACTACCGTAAGTCCACCGACTCCGGAATCTATAAATCCTATTGCTTCATGGTTATTCAAGTCAATCAAACCTTTACAGTATTTTTTCATCAACCTTATTCTCTACTTTTTGACACTTTTTTTCAAGTTTTAATGCCAGTCACGTTCTTATTATATCATTTTTTTCATCAAGGTTTCATTTGCTTTTTGTTTGTTAAGTGTATTTTTTTGTCGACTCTAGAAAAAAAACTGGTAATCTTATTTTTCATATGTTATAATTTCTAACATTAACAAACGAATAGATTTATGATGAAAAGATTAAAGATAAGCGAAAACAATTTTTATAAACAAAAAACATTTTTTGTGCGAATTATTCTTTGAAAACCTATAGTGAAAATAAACATACGCTCAATCGTCCCTCTTGCCATATTCTTAGTTTATAAAAATAATGCTTTTTTATGTTTCTATCTATTTCTATCTATTTACTTGTCAATCAATATTCACTAAAAGTGATGTGATAATTTTATACATAAAGGAGAATGAGCATGATTTCATTGGAACATGTAAATAAATTTTTTGGGAATCATCATGTGTTGAAAGATGTTTCCTTAACCGTTGCTGAAGGCGAAAAAATCGTAATCATCGGACCTTCCGGTTCCGGAAAAAGCACCTTAATTCGTTGTATCAATCGTTTAGAAAAGGTTAGTGACGGTCAAATACTAGTAGGCGGTATCGATATCACAGAACCAAAAGCTCCTGTTCAACAGGTACGGCAAAAAGTTGCGATGGTTTTTCAAAGCTTTAACTTATATGCCCACAAAACAATTATCCAAAATCTGACATTGGCACCAATTAAAGTCAAAGGTATCAGCAAAGAAGAAGCCACCAAAACTGGCATGGAGTACTTGGAAAGAGTCGGCTTAGCTGATAAAGCCAATGCATATCCAGCTCAACTTTCCGGCGGACAACAACAAAGGGTCGCAATCGCTAGAGCCTTAAACATGCACCCAGAGATTATTTTATTTGATGAACCAACTTCAGCTTTAGACCCAGAAATGATCCAAGAAGTATTGGATGTTATGGTTGATTTATCTAAACAAAATATCACCATGATTTGCGTTACTCACGAAATGGGCTTTGCACGCCAAGTGGCTGATAAAGTTATTTTTATGGATGATGGGCAAATCATTGAGACAGGAACACCAGAACACTTCTTTACGAGTACGCAAAACGAACGCGCTAAAGAATTTTTAAGCAAAATCATTCATAATTAAAAGCACAACTATCAAGCAATTTACGAGGAGGAAAATTTAATGAAAAAGACAAAAAAATTATTAGGTGCATTATCACTTGCTCTACTGCTAGGATTAATTGTAGGTTGCGGCAGCGGAGATGGCGATAAATCTGCAGATTCTGGTTCTAAAGGAACAACAGATATCCAAAAAATTAAAGATGCAGGTGTTATCAAAGTCGGTGTTAAAGAAGACGTTCCAAATTTCGGATATATGAATCCCGACACAAATAAAAACGAAGGAATGGAACCAGATATCGCTCGCTTGATTGCTAAAGAATTAACTGGTAGCGAAGATAATGTAGAGTTCGTCGGCGTTACTGCCAAAACACGAGGACCATTATTGGATAATGGTGAATTAGATATGGTAATCGCTACTTTTACGATTACAGATGAGCGAAAAGAAACATACAATTTCACGACACCTTATTATAAAGATGAAGTTGGTTTCTTAGTGAGAAAAGCAGATAAATTCACCGATACTGCAAGTTTAGATGGAAAAACGATTGGTGTTGTTCAATCTTCAACAACGAAAGAAGCTATCGAAAAACAAGCAAAAGAGCTAGGTGTATCGTTTAAATATCAAGAACTTGGTTCTTATCCAGAATTAAAAACAGCTTTGACTGCAAAAAGAATCGATGCTTTTTCCGTTGATAAATCTATTTTGACAGGCTATGTTGATGACAACACAGAAATTCTTAAAGCTGGTTTTTCACCACAAGAATATGGCATAGCTACGAAAAAAGCTAATACTGAATTAAATGACACTTTAAATAAATCTATTGAAAAATGGGAAAAAGATGGTACTTTAGAAAAAATTTACAAAACATGGAATCTAGATTGACACTCCTGATTCTATCCAATTTTGTCATAATTTGGGAGGAAATTAGATGTTCATTATAGCAAATGCAAGTCCTTTTGCACTCTATCGGTGGGAAGCATTATTTAAAGACTGGAGGCTTTTTGGTGATGCTTTCCTCTATACCATTTTATTGGCTATCGGTTCGCTAATTGTTGCAATGTTATTGGGTATCTTTTTCGGCAGTCTATCAGCGATGCAGAATAAGCCATTAAATATAATCAGCCGGATTTATGTTGAGTTCTTTCAAAATACACCTTTGTTGATTCAATTTATTGTAGTCTACTATGGCTTTCCACTGATTAGTCCTATACTGACTTTTTCAACAACGACAATCGCTATTATTTGTGTTGGTTTTTATCACGGCGCTTATATTTCAGAAGTTGTTCGTTCTGGAATCGGTGCTGTTCCTAAAGGTCAATTTGAAGCAGCTTATTCACAAGGTTTTTCTTATGGTAAGACAATGCGACATGTAGTATTGCCTCAAGCTTGGCGAATTATGTTGCCTCCACTAACAAATCAAGTTGTTAATTTAATTAAAAATACTTCAACTGTTGCGATTATTTCAGGTGCTGACGTGATGTTTACAGCCAACAATTGGTCCTCCATCAATTTAAATTATATTCCAGCGTTTACTATGGCAGGTTTGCTGTACTTTATCCTATGCTTCCCGCTAGCCAAATTAGCTCGGAATTTAGAAGAAAACAACAAGAAAGCTTATACCAGATAGGAGGTTGCAACAATGTCATTTTCAGAACAAATGAGTCAACTTTTGACAGGTAATAATTTGCGCTTTTTATTCGATGGTCTAAAGCTTACTCTTTATATCTCATTTATAGCAATTGTTTTGAGCACTATTTTTGGAACAGTTCTAGCAGTTTTAAGAAACCAAAAATCAGGTCCTTTAAAGTTTTTAGCCAGTTTATATATCGAGATCGTTCGAAATATTCCCAATTTATTGTGGATTTATGTCATTTTTTTGATTTTCAAAATAAAATCAACACCAGCAGGAATTGTCAGCTTTACAGTCTTTACAACTGCTGCTTTAGCTGAAATCATCCGTGGTGGTTTGAACGGTGTTGATAAAGGGCAAAAAGAAGCTGCACGTTCACAGGGATTTAGCAATTTTCAAGTTCTTATTTATATTGTCTTACCCCAAGCAATCCGAAATGTATTACCAGCCATTGTTTCTCAATTTGTGACGGTTATCAAAGATACTAGTTTTTTATATTCGGTTATTGCTTTGCAAGAATTATTTGGGAAATCCTATATCTTAATGGGACGCTACGCACAAACTGGACAGGTTTTCGCTATTTATGGCTTGGTCGCTTTGATGTATTTTGTCATCAATTTTTCAATTTCTCAATTTTCTCGATGGTTATCTAGAAACTGGGCATAAATATAGTTGAGTAAAAACTTATTCATAAATAAAAGTGCAGCAAAACTGGAATTTAGTTTTGCTACACTTTTATTTTTTTATCGAATTGTCACATTAAACAACTCAACTAAAGCTTTTTCTACTTTTTCCATTGATTGATTAATTTCTTCATCAACCAAAGTTGCTTCAGCATTCACAAACGTTAAACTGTAAGCCATTGATTTTTTACCTTCAGTGATATTTGCTCCTTGATAAACATCAAATAAATGAACTGATTGCAAGAACTTTCCAGCATGTTTAGAGATTGTTTCAACCAATTCTTGATTTGTCACTGTTTCATCAACTAACAATGCAATATCTCTTGAGATTGCTGGAAATTTCGAGATTGGCTGATAAACCAAAGCCTCATTTTCAGCTTCAATAATCGCATGAAGATTTAATTCAGCAGCGTACGTTTCTGGAATCTCATATTCTTTTGCAACTGTTGGATGAACTTGTCCAATAAAACCGATAACTAAATCATTTAATTTTACTAACGTTGTTCTTCCTGGATGTAAGTCTGTTTTTTCATTCGTCGCTTCATAAGATATTTTATCTGCAATTCCCACAGAATCAAATAATCCCTCTAACATTCCTTTGATTGTATAAAAATCAACAGGCGTTTCTTTTGTCTGCCAATCTTTTACCACCTGATTACCTGATAACACGATCCCTAAATGATTTTCTTCATATGGTAATTCTTTTTGAGGATCATTCTCTTGATAAAAGACGCGCCCGATTTCATACAGAGCGACATTGTTATTTTTACGTGCAACATTATAAGCTACGTCATCAAGTAAGCCAGAAATTAAGTTCATTCTCAACACAGAACGTTCTTCGCTCATCGGCCACTGTAAACTGGTTGTTAGACTTTCTCTCATCATAAATTGACGTGATTTTTCTTCTGTCGTCAAAGCATAGCTGATTGCTTCGCTAGCCCCAAGGCCTTCTAACAAACTCTTAATTTTACGAACCAACAATTGTCCGCTTGTTAAACTTCCAGCTACAGTTTCACCTTTTGGTAATGTTGACGGTAAGTTATCATACCCATAAATACGTGCAACTTCTTCAATCAAATCTGCTTCGATCGTAATATCCCAACGTCTAGGTGGCACTGTTACACTATATTTTTCTTGATCAAGCTTGTAAGCGAAGCCTAATGTATCGAAAATTTCGCTAACCGTGGCTTGATCCATTTCAGTCCCCAAATATTCGTTGATTCGCGAAATGGTTACACTGACAACCACCTCTTCAAGTACTAGTTGTGAGCCTACAGCTTTTCCAGAGACAACTGTACCACCCGCTAATTTAGCGATCATTGCCGCAGCAACATCACCCGCTTCACCAATAGTTGCGTGATTAATGCCTTTTTCAAATCGACTAGAAGATTCACTGCGCAGATTGAATTCTTTTGACGTTCTACGAATCGATAATGAATCAAATAATGCTGATTCCAAAGCTACTGTCGTTGTTTCTTCAGTGATTTCTGAATCTGCGCCACCCATTACACCAGCTAAAGCTACTGGGTTTTGTCCATTTGTAATGACGATATTTTCATTAGATAGCTTGCGAGTCTCGCCATCCAAAGTAACGATTTCTTCTCCAGTTTTTCCACGTCTCACTAGAATTTTATTGCTATTCAATTTTTGATAGTCAAATGCATGTAATGGTTGTCCAAATAACAAAAGGATATAGTTCGTTACATCTACTACATTATTGATTGGGCGGATTCCTTCATTCATTAAACGGGTTTGCAGCCACAACGGGCTTTCTGCTATTTTCACATCTTTAATGATTCTGATTTGATAAGCAGGCGCATCTTTTTCGTCTTCCACTTCTACAGAAATATACTTTTCAATGGCTTCTCTTGTATCTTCTGCTAAAGGTTCATCATCAAATGTAGGTGTTTGGCGGTAAATGGCTCCCACTTCATAAGCAACACCACGCATGCTTAAGGCATCTGCACGGTTTGGTGTGATCGATAATTCAATAATAGAATCGTCCATATCTAAATAACTAAAAACGTCATCACCATTCACAGCATCTTGTGGCATATAGTAGATTCCCTCAGAATATGCTTTAGGAATTACGCTATCTGAGTAACCTAATTCTTGTAACGAACAAATCATACCATTTGAGACTTCGCCACGCATTTTGCCTTTTTTAATTTTTTGATTCCCACTGATACGAGATCCTGGTAACGCTACAATGACTTTGATCCCCGCTTTGACATTAGGTGCACCGCAAACAATTTGTGATAATTCTGCCTCACCGATATCCACTTGGCAAATCGATAAATGATCTGAATTCGGATGAGGAACACATTCTTTGACCTCACCAACGACAATTTTTTTCAAGCCATCTTCAGGGACTTCAACTCCTTCAACCTCAATACCCGTCAAAGACATTTGATCCGATAACTCTCTTGCAGATATTTTTGAAAGATCTAAATACTCACTTAACCATTTATAAGAAACTAACATCGTCGATTACTCCTTTACCTTGAACTGATTTAAGAAACGTAAATCATTTTGATAGAAATTCCGAATGTCGTTGACTCCATATCGCAACATTGCTACACGATCTGGTCCTAAGCCAAAAGCAAATCCTGTATATTCATTCGGGTCGATTCCTGACATTGATAAGACGTCTGGATGAACCATACCAGCACCTAAAATTTCGATCCAACCTGTTTGTTTACAAACATTACAACCTGCTCCACCGCACTTGAAACAACTAACATCCACTTCAACTGAAGGTTCAGTAAACGGGAAATAGCTTGGACGTAAACGAATCTTACGGTCTTCCCCAAACATTTTTTTCATGACAACTTCAAGGGTGCCTTTAAGATCTCCCATTGTAATGTTTTTATCAATAACCAATCCTTCAATTTGATGGAATTGATGACTGTGTGTAGCATCGTCTGTATCTCTACGAAAAACTTTTCCAGGAGAAATCATGCGCAATGCACCTTTTGAAAAATCATGTTTTTCCATTGTTCTTGCTTGAACAGGTGATGTATGTGTGCGAATCAGTATTTCATCAGAAATATAAAATGTATCTTGCATATCACGAGCTGGATGATCTTTTGGCAAGTTCATGCGTTCAAAGTTATATTGGTCAGATTCTACTTCGTAGCCTTCAACGACCTGGTAGCCCATTCCGACAAAGATATCTTCGATTTCTTCCATCACTTGTGATAATACATGACGCGTCCCATGAGTCATTTGTTTGCCTGGTAATGTTACATCGATTGTTTCCTGCTCTAACGCTGCATTTAAAGCGGCGGCTTCTAGCACTTCTTTGCGTATTTCAATCGCTTCTGTCAGTAAATCACGAATTTCATTGGCAAAGCTTCCCACTACTGGACGCTCTTGTGCAGATAAATCCTTCATGCCTCGCAGCACTTCCGTGATAGGTCCTTTTTTCCCTAGTGTTTCTACTCTGATTTGATTTAAGCTATTAAGATCAGCCACATTTTGAATATTCACCAATGTTTCGTCTCTTAACGCTTCTAATTGAGCTTTTAATGTCATTTTTCTATTCCTTTCTTTCGCTTGGTATTAAATAAAAGCTGAACTGGCTCATTCAGCTCTGACAGAAAAATAGGAAAATATAGTTGTGACACTTTTGGTCACGGACATATTTTATCTTTTTTCCGAAGGACTAGCCTGATAAGCTCGATAATGCATGGTATAAGCTGAACAATCTCTTTTTTCTGAACAACTAGCTAAAATAAAAAAACGATAGCCCATTCCTTTATCAAGGAACGAGCTATCGTGTTACCATCCTACTTCATGATCAAAAATCATGCACTCAATTCTTATAACGGCTTTCACCGGTCTGCTCTTTTTAGAACAAACAAACTCCGAAAGTGAACTTCATTTTTCGATAACGTAACCTGTTTCCAGTCTAAGACAGGTTTTCCCTTTTCGCATCAACCAAATTACTCTTTTTCATCAACGTTTATTGTTATTCAATTGATTACAGTTTACAAGAAATTAAGTCTTAGGTCAACTGCATTCTTCAGCGGTGACCCATTTTTCTGCCCATTCTTGGATTTGTTCCATTGCTTGTTGTAAGTCTTTTCCCTTATTAGTGAGGAAATATTCTAGACGACTGCTCTCATCACAGCGAACTGCTTTTGAAATGATCCCTTCTGCTTCAAGTTCTTTCAAACGTTCGACTAACACTCGATCGCTTAGTTCCGGGATTTTTTGTCTTAACTCACCAAATCGTTGAGGACCACTTTCCAACAAGACATCAATAATCAAACCATTCCATTTTTTCCCTAAAATCGCAAAAGCTTTTTCGAATTTAGGGCATAGTGAAAATTCGGTTGTTTTTACTTGCTCCATTTACCTCACCTCGTGAACTGAGTATAGCACACAACTTACAATTTGTAAGTATATCTGCTTTCATTTTTTCATTTTTTCTATAATTTGCCCAGCATCCATATCAATAATGATTCCTGCAGATAATAACACCAACAAGACCTGAGTTACTTGCTTGCCAGTAGCCTGAACCAACGCTTTCCGGTACAAATTAAGTTGGCCTCTATAGCGTTGGATGATTTTCTTGATCTCTTGATCGTTCTCAATATCTTGAACGAAATCTGTTTTGTAATCATAGAGAATACAGTTCTCCTCTTGCTCGATATAGCCATCAATCATTCCGTGAATCAATAGATCGTCTTCTGTCTCTCTAGGGTAATCTTTAATGAGCTCTTCTGCCTTTAATAACATCGAAAATGGTTGTTCGCGGACAACTTGAGCAGATTTAGTCAATAGTTGCTGACCTAGGCTAGTTTGATAAAAAGAAAGAACCTGTTCAATCTTGATCTGCTTCGCTACATTTTCCTTGATGATTTTTGTTTGGATCAGCTCATCGATCAATTGAAGAATATTGTCTTTTGTCGGTTCTATAGTTAGGTCCAAAAGCTGTAATAGATAATGTGTTGCTGTTCCAATTTCTAATGCCGATGGTTTGCGAATGGTTTCAATGAATCTTGGTTTGCCTAATTCTCCTTCACTCATTCGGTGAATGATCATCGGTGTTGGCTGAATTGTATTTTTATCATCAAGCTCGATTTTAGCGATTTCCTTATTGTCTGGATCTTCAAAAATCCGCTTAATTTCAGATACAGATTGGTAATTGGTCGTTATTGTTGAAAGCTGATATGGATACACATAGTTTAAGCGTTCAAGTCCTCGCTTGGTTAACTTTGGATCATTACTTCCAAAACTTTCCTCATTTACAGAGCTTGTCTCAATAAATTGAAGTGCAGCAAACTGTTCTTGGATCTCTTTTTCAGCCATAAAACTGATGCCAAACCCTGCAGGATGTTGTGTGATTCCTGCAATTCTCTCTGTGATATGTTCTGTTTGAAATTCTGACATTTTGTGATGACGGATCAAACTCATTCCGACCCAGTTCATCAAGCTGCTTTTGCCTTGCAGCCGATTTTCGCTAGGTAACACTTTTGTTTGAACATCGCTGACTTTTAGCCACTCTTTCCAAGTTGCTTCTTGATTATTGTAAGAGCCAATTAAATAAAGTTTTTGTTCTGCCCGAGTCAAAGCAACATATAGTTTCCGCATTTCTTCAGAAAGTAATTTTTTTAATTTTGCTTGCTTTATCGCTAAAAAAGGTAATGTCTCATATAACATCCGGTCCCCTTGGTCAAGATAACGAATTCCCACGCCTAGGCGGTCATCAAATATATAGCGGTCATTCAAATCACCAAGATTGAATTCTTTTGTCATATCCAACACGAATACTACTGGAAATTCTAGGCCTTTACTAGCATGAATCGTCATTACCCGAACTGCATTTTCATCACTTAAAATAACTGGTTCCGCTAAATCCTTATCTTTTTCCTGCATTTTTTCAATAAAACGCACAAACTGAAATAATCCGCGGAAGCTAGTTTGCTCATAATTGGCTGCTCGGTCCACAAGCGCGAATAAATTCGCCTGTCTTTGTTTACCAGCCGGCATGCCCCCCACATAATCTAAATACGCAGTATCTTGGTAAATTTGCCAAATTAACGTGGCTAATTGATTCCGTCTAGCCAGTTCCCGCCATTGGTCTAGTTTTTTCGCAAACTGTGTCGTTTTTTCTTGTACTGTTTGCTGCTCTTTTGTTGTAGCATCATTTTGATTGAACTGCAAAAAAGCTTCATAATAAGAACTTTTTTTAGCAGCTAAACGGATCATAACCAATTCGTTTTCTTTCAAACCCACGATCGGCGAACGTAACACAGCTGCAAGTGGAATATCCTGATAAGGGTTATCGATGATTTGCAAAAGCGCCACCATGGTCTGAACCTCTGTTGCTTGGAAATAATTTTGCGCATCATTGACTTGAATCGGAATTCCAGCTAATTTGAATATTTCCAGAATGGTCAAATTATTTTTCTTAGTCGGTGTCAATAAAACAATATCTTTATAAGTCAGCGGACGATTTTCTTTCGTAGACTTGTCGTAAATCAAAAACTGCTGATCGATCAGTTCCCTGATCTTCAACGCTGTCATATGCAGTTCGCCTTCAGTTTTATCTTCTAAGATCAGTTGAGAATCATCTGTTTTAAGTGTTTCTTCCAGCTGCTCTGATTTTTTTTCATAGATCAGCAGTTCTGTATCATAATTTTCAGCCTCAGCAAATTGATCAAATCCATGAACCAGTTGAGCCGCTTCATCATAATCGATTTGTCCCACCCGTTCATCCATCAGCTGCTCAAAAACTAAATTGGTAAAATCTAAGACATTTTTTCTAGAGCGGAAATTCTCAGCTAAAACGATTCGTTTTCCTTCTTTATTTTGCCCATATTGATTGTATTTTTCAATAAACAACGTTGGATCAGCTAAACGGAAGGAATAAATAGATTGTTTAACATCCCCCACCATAAATAAATTTCCCTCTTCAGCTGATGGTCTTCTAAGCCAATAAAGGATCGTTTCTTGCAAGCGATTGATGTCTTGATATTCATCAACTAACACTTCATCAAATTTATCGCGGTAATACTTGGACGCTTCTGTGGCAAACCACTTCCCAGCTTCTTTATGAGCTAGGATCGCTAGCGTGAAGTGCTCTAAATCGTTGAAGTCAACTAATCCCTTTCTAAGCTTTTGTTCGCTGTAACGTTCAATGAAAGCTTTCCCGACTCTGGCCATTTCTTCTACTACTGGTAAGGATTGCGCTAAGATATCTTTCATTTCCTGCGGTGATAAAGTAAATAAGTTCGTTATAATATCATTTATCGCTTTCTTATTTTGTTCGCGTAGATTTTTTGCTTGAGCCGCAGTTTCTTTTAAATCCTCGACACGAACTGTGGGATAACGTTCAAAGGTCACCGTTTTTGAAATTTCAAATCCAGATTCCAAATCATTATCTGCCAGTTGACTACTGAAATTTTCAACAAATTCCTTTTCATTTCTAGCAAGAATAGCGATTTTTTCTAGTTTCTCTTCTCCTTCGGTCAGGCGGATCATTTCTTCGTAACGAGCTACACAACGGAGTAAACTTTCCATGAGCTGCGGCTTTAAGTATTCCTGAAATAACATTGAATCACCTAACTGTCCTGTTACACGATAGCTATCAGCTAGATGTAACAGCCATTCATCTGGATCAGGATTTGCACGGGCAAATTCATAAAGAGAAAAAATTAGTCGAGTCAGTCCATCATCACTGCGATCATTTGAGAAATTACTTGTCAATTGATAGAAAGATTCTTGGTCTTCTGCGTAAAATTGTTCTCTAAGCTCATCCCAAACATCCTCTTTTAAAAGCAGCATTTCAGTTTCATCCGTCAATAAACGAAACACTGGATCCATTTCAATCAAATAATAAAAACGACGAATCACAGTTAAACAAAAAGCATGCAGTGTACTAATATTAGCCGTAGGGAGTAGTGATAATTGTCTGATAAAATGCTGCTTGCGCTCTTGTTCGCTCTCATTTGAAATCGCCTTTTGTAAAGCACTTTGGATTCTTTCCTTCATTTCTTTAGCAGCGGCTTCTGTATAGGTCACAATCAATAAACGATCAATGTCCACACCACTTTTGAGTTTTTCAATTACTCGGCGTACCAGAACTGTGGTCTTTCCAGAACCCGCTGAGGCAGAAACCAAAATATTTTCATCTCCATCGAAAACAGCTTGCCACTGATTATCAGTAAATTGTTCGTTTTCTGGACGTAAAGGAATCGTCTTACTCATCACTCGCTCCTCCTTTTTGCTCGTTTTCGATCAGTCGATCCATCACTTCATTTTTGGATAAGGTCTCAATCCTATTGTAGTTATTTTCTTTTAACATCACATCAAAATTACAAACACTCCTAAAGGGACAAAAACGACAAGCAATTCGTTCTTTGCCTTGATAGGCAGGATTCAATTCGATTTCACCACTTGTAACCTTGTTGCCCGCTTCGATAAATTTACTGCGGTTATGGGTCAATAAAGCATCTAATTCCGGCTCTGTCACAAATTTATCTTCTTGACGGCGCCCAGGTTTAATAATTTCTTTAGCAGATTCTTCAATTGGGTAAATCAATGAGCTTTGTTTAGCTTGCAAACTCTTATCTAAATTTTCAAGTAAAACAGGATCATTCAATAGCAATCCGTCAAATTGAAATTTTTTTAAAAGCTGCTGCTCTTTTTTATCTTCTGTTTCATACGATAAAATCGGGTTGTGAACGTGGAGATAAAATGAGCCTGCGGGTTTCGCCGTGCGGCCAACTAGATTTACTGCATCCATTAATGCAACATCTAAGTATGTCAACATTTGCATGGCTAATCCATAATAAGCCTCAGTAATATTAAATTTTTTATGGCTGGATTTATAATCAACAACACCTAAATATAAAGAATCTGGTGTCACTAATTGATCCAAACGATCGATTTTCCCTCTAACGCTGATATTTCCGCCATTTTTCAAAGGTAATTCTAGGCCTTTGATCCCTTTTTGGCTAGCAATCTGCCCAAATAAAACTTCCGTTTGAACAGTAGTCATCCCACTACGTTCACTTTGACGTTTTAACGCCCAGCTGACTTTTTTGATTGTTTGACCCAACTGATAGCGAATATAGTTCATGCGGCTGGATGAATCTAAGATTGAAAACTTGATTTCGCCAAAAACAGCGTTCAATATTTGCTCCGTAAACTCACTGACATCTCGATCGGTTAACTCAGATAATTGTTTATTTTGGGTGATCAATAATTTAAAGAACTGATCTAACGCCTCATGGAAAAAATCACCTGTTGCAGCGGGTGACAGCCCAAAAACATCGCGTTCTTTTAAGCCTAAACCAAAACGAGAGAAGTATTGATACTGGCAACGATAAAAGCTTTCCATTCTTGAAACAGACGTGTAAATCTGTTTACTGTATAATTCATCTGCTAAGTGTTCGTTTAAATTTTCCGGCAAGTTTTGATGGCCTAGACTTTCAAAAATATGCTGGGCTAATGGCGCTTGAGCGTCTTTCATTAATGCACGTTCCAGTTCTAACCAAAATGCTGATAGCCCAACTTGGGTTTCTTTTTTCTGACGCTTTAAATTTGTCAAATCACTGATCAATGTTCGATAGGTTCCGACGTGTTCTAAGCAGACCTGTTCATCATCTAATATGGTAAGTATATTTCTCTGCTGTACTTTTAAGCCTAAATCGTTTTGAATATTCGTTAAATAAGTGGAAGGTTTGACATCTTTTGCTGTATCTTTCACACTTGGGTAAGATAAATATAGGCGCTCAGTTGCTGATGCGAACATGATATAAGCATTAAATGGTTCTTTAGCAATGCTTTTTCTGGTGTCATTCAGCAAAAATTGTCCATCCTCTAAATGATCATTGACAAATTGACGTTCTTCATCCGAAAGTAACGTTTTATTCTCAAATTTTTGTGGCAAAACTTGATCCGTCAAGCCAATTGCAAAAACAACTTTAGCCTGTCCTGGTCGAGCTAAGTCGATTGCACGGACTTGTACTTGGTCGATTGCTGTTGGTACTTTGTTATAGCGTAGTCCTTCTAACCCACTGGAGAATAGTTCTTCAAATAACACTAAATCAAATGGTTCATTGCCATAAATCGTTACATACTCATCCAACAAGGTCATTAGAGCTTCCCAGGTTTGTTCGTGATTTCTAGCAGCTTCTAATTGGCCGTTTTGAATAGCTTGATTACGCCACATCATTAATTGCTTCTCTACGCCATTATCCACCAAAAAGCGATAAAAATAATCAGCAGCTTCGATGCCAGAATTCACTTTTTGAAGTGTTTTAAAAAATACTGGTATTGTTTTTTGAATTTGATTTCTAACAGCATTTGAGTCTTTTTCAATCAACTCAGTATCATCTTGTTGCTCTGCTTCAAAATCATAACGGATAAAATGCCAATCTTTAGCCTTTTCCCAATGATATCCCTCGTATCCATACGCAAGAACCACATTTTCAGTTACATCGATCTTACGACGCCATTCATTTCGTTCAGTTAGCCATTGTTCAACTGAGAGTTGATCTTCAATCGGAAAAAATAATTCTGTTCTTAAGAAACGCAATACATCACGATACCGATAATGGTAGCTGTTGATCGCAAACAATGACTGAATAAATTCTACTAACGGATGTTGCTCCATCGCCATATCCCGATCTAGATAAACGGGTATCTCATGCATCGAAAATAACGGCTCGATCAAGGTTTCGTAACTGTCCAGTTCTCGTGTAAGCAATTGAATATCTTTATAGCGATAATTTTCTTCAACAACCAATCTACGGATTTCTTTTGCAATCTGGTTGATTTCTTCTTTGAGATTTTCTGCACACCAAAATTGCAGATGATTCCCCACGACTTGTCTCTTTTTCTTTTGCGGATGATTTTCCTGAGCTTGCACCCAATATTTTTCAAGGTTTTGAAGAGTCTCATCTAAGACCAAAACATTGTTCTTTTCTACGTAATCAGGTAGTATAGCCACCTTTGACTGTCTAGCTAGTTGATAAAGCTTGTGATACGTTGTGCCTGTTTCATAAAACAGATTCATCATCGACGGTAATTCATTGGGATACATTTTATCCAGCGCCAACGAAATTTTGACTTCCCCGCTGCGACGCATTAAGGTATCAATCAATTTTAATTCCCTCGCTGAGAAATGATGATAGCCATTGATCACAAATAAAACGTTGCTAAGATCTTTTGTCTCTAAATAATCAGTTAAATACTGGATAATCTCTGCTGATTTGATGCCATATTGGTTCATCGTTTCTTCAAATTTTGAAAAAACGAACTTAATATCTTGAATTTTTAGTTGCAAGTCTTGTTCTTTGCTGTCTGAACCAGACCCAGTTAAGTGACCAAATAAATCTTCTAAATCAATATTGCCTTCTTTGATTTCCTGATATAATTCAAAAAGCTGTTGAATAAACCCCGATTTATTGACTTCTCCTCGAAAAACCTTCAGTATTTCTTCATTTTCCGATAATATCTTTCTAAAAACCATTGCAGCTCCTGCTTCTGAAAGAATCTCTGAGCTGTAATACTGCGTGTGTTGCAAATAATACCAAGCCAAACGATAGAAACTAAACACTTGAAAACGCATTGTGGCGATCGAGTCACTGTGATTTCCTTGAATAGTTTTGATTCGCTTGAGCGCATTGATCTCTTGTTCAAACTTCATGTGATTGGGTACTATATAAAAAACTTCATGCGTCTCATCTTCAGATAGCCACTTAACAGATGCCTGTAAAAGCGCCTCTTCTAGGTCCATTTCAGCAGTTCCGCGGATAAATTGTAGACTCATTCTGTCACATCCTTTATAAATGTTTCTTGACTTTAGTTTATCATAAATCGGTCTTAAAAACGGCTTTTAGTCCCTAACAAAAAAAGCCTCTTAGTTAAAAGAGAACTTTTCTGTTTATTCGTGTGGCTTAGACCATTTTAAATCGTACCAAAACGATCCAATGGCCATAAAACAAATTTAACATCGCCCATTATTTTGTCCTTACTGATAAATCCGATCATTCGTCCATCTTTTGAATTTCGGCGGTTATCACCCATCACAAAATATTCACCATCGGGAACTTTTTTCTCACCGGTTACTTCACTTAAAGTGAAATCAATGGTCAATGGTAACCCATCAGTCACTTCAGCTTTAAATTCATCAAGATAAGGTTCTTTTACTTCTTTATCATTGATATATAAAATATCATCTTTGTACTCAATCGTATCACCTGGTAAACCAATCACTCGTTTGATATAATTCTTTTTCGGCTCATCTGGTGCTGGAAATGTTACGATATCAAAGCGTTTGATTTCCGTATTCTTTAGTGCAATCACTCGTTCACCATCAGCTAATGTAGGATCCATCGAATGACCTTTAACAACAACTGGTGTAAACACGAATTGTCTTAATAAAAATAATAGTGCCGCTAAACCAACAAAAAATAAGATTGTATGTATTAACTCTTTAGACTTCAAATTCCATTCCTCCAAAAACTTGCTTTCTCTAGTTTACCACAAACAAGCAAATTCCTACAGGATTCTTTTCTTTTTGAGGAAACTTTTAACTCTTCTCTTAATAATTGGTTCAATTTCTGATTGTACCATAAATTAAAAATCAAAACTGAGCGTCATAGCTGAGTATTTCAACTCAGTTTCGACCAACTTACATATCTTTTACAACAACATAATACACAGCGAGTGGACCATGTAGTCCCACTACTAATTGCATTTCAATGTCCCCTGAGTTAGAAGGTCCCGAAATAAAATGAATCGCTGATCCAACTTTTCCACCTTTTGCTTGTTTTTGTGCATAGTAAGCTGCTGCTTGGGTAGAACGAGGAACAATTTTGCTCATCGGAATAATTGAAATATAGTGTTGTGGTAAGAAATGTAATGAACGACCTTGACCAGCGTTTGTTTCAACGACCACTGATCCTGATTCAGCTAATAAAAATTCGGCAAAGGCTATAGCAATATTTGCGCGTTGTGCATTGTCTATATTCGTCTCTCTGTGTTCTGAACCTTTTTGCCAAAACTTTAATTGTTCATTTTCCTCCCCAAAAGCTCCTTTTTGAGTAAATCTGTCTAACCCGTAAGTTGAAAAACGCTCATCGATCGGCAATAAAATTTTTCCTTGTCCAAATTCTTCGATTATCTGATTGATTGTAACCGCCAATTGATCTTTGGTTGTTTCTATCAGCTTCGTATTGATCTTTTCTACACGTTTTTTAGCAACCTCCAGCAATTCTTCAGGTGATTTATCTGCCAAGGTCGTCTCTGGCAGATCATTGATTGGATGAAATGGATGTGCTTTGACACTTTGTCGTTCTGTACCCAATTTTTCATTCAAATTCTTAAAAAAAGCAGCTCTATTTTGTATATTAGCATTAGTCATCTTTTTCACCTGCTTTATGCTTTTTATACCAACTTCTAAAATTCTCAGAACTTTTTGGTGGCCGCGGCAAATCTCTAACATCGGTCCAACCTTTAACAAGTCCAGGGCCTTTCGCTATATATCCACCATATTGAAACATATTGTCGACTGTGATCTCTTTTTTCTTACTTAACGGTGCTAAACCTACATGATCGACCTTCATAGCCATTTTAAATAAACTTGGCGTCGCAGTCGCTTTTCCTACAACTCTCATTTGGAAATCATCAAACCCATGCTGCATCTTCAATTCATCTGTCATGACTCTTCGATGTTCGATCAACAGTTCATGTAATGGTATTTTCACTGGACAAGTATCTGTACACGCACCACAAAGACTAGAAGCATAAGGTAATTCCCCAAATTGTTGATAGCCGCCCAAAACAGGTGATAAAACAGCGCCAATCGGGCCAGGGTAAATCGAACCGTAACCATGACCACCGATATGACGATACACTGGACAAACATTTAAACAAGAACCACAACGAATGCATTGCAATATAGGTTGGAAAGCCGTTCCTAATGCGTTGGAACGACCATTATCTAAGATCACAACATGAAACTCTTCTGGTCCATCAGACTCATCTTCATTTTTGATTCCAGCAAACGTTACATAAGTTGTCAAACTTTGACCAACTGCGCTTCGCGCCAATAGATTGTCTAATACTTCTGCTTCCTTCATACTAGGAACGATACGCTCCATCCCCATTAAAACAATTTGTGTCTTAGGAATACTGATTGTTAAATCTGCGTTCCCTTCATTCGTATTTAAATTGATCATCCCGCTGTCAGCAATCGCAAAGTTGCACCCTGTAATACCAACTTCTGCTTCTAAGAAAAATTTCCGCATAACTTCTCTGGCACATCTCGCTAAATTGACCGGATCATTATCCCCTTTATAACCTAGTTTTTCCTCAAACACTTGACGAATCTGCTCACGATTTTTATGAATACTAGGGAAAACAATATGGGATGGTTCATCCCAATCATCCATCTGCAAAATAAATTCAGCCAAATCAGTTTCCATGACGCTTACACCATCCAACGCCAATAACATTGGATCAATATCAACTTCTGTGGTCACCATTGATTTTGATTTAACAACTTTTTTAGCGTTTTTAGCTAACACGACTTGTTTGACATATTCACTTGCTTCTTCTGCACTTTGAGCAAAAAAGACTTTTCCACCTTGTTCCGCTACCTTGTCACTAAACTGTTCTAAATAGTCTGGTAAATAAGAAATAGTATGTTGTCTAATCTGTTCGCCTAAGGCTCGCCACTGTTCCCAATGACCAAGTTCCTCTCTAGCACCTTCACGTTTGATCCATTGATCATCTTGCGCTTTGGCTACAGCTTTTTGCATGAAAACATCTTTTTTACTATCCTCTAATCGTTCTTTAAATGGTTTTGAGCTGGTTGTTAATCCCACGATTTTTCCTCCTAGATAACTGTCATTCGTTTTGGCTGGTCACAGCGTTCGTTGTTCACTTGTTGATTTAGCACTTCTGCAATATGCATGATTTTGATCAGTTTACCGTCTCGATTAAATTTACCACCGATATTCATCAAACAACCCATATCTGCGCTGATTAAAATCTCTGCTCCAGTATCAATCACGTCATTCATTTTTTCTGTAACCATTTGTTCAGATATTTCCGGCATTTTTACGGAAAATGTCCCACCAAACCCACAACAGTTTTCAATATGGTTTAATGGCACCATTTCTAATCCCTCAACATGATCTAATAAAATAAATGGTGCTTCCCGTTCTTTCAAAATTCTCGTCATATGGCACGAACGATGGTAGGTCGCTTTAGCCTTTAATGAAGCTCCAACATCGGTCACACCTAACACACGATAGAGAAATTGACTGAACTCAAACGACTTTGCAGCTAACGCTTTAGCTTTTGGACCATAGATCGGATCGTCTTTTAAGAAATGTTGATACTCTCTCAACATCCCTACACAAGAGCCCGCCGGTCCAACAACATATTCTGCCTCCTCAAAGCAATCGATTTGATTTTTTAACGTGGCATAACTTTCTTCAACATAGCCGCTATTATACGTTGGCTGACCACAACAGGTTTGATTATCAGGTAGCGAAGTTTCACAGCCTAAACGCTCCAAAACCTCAACCATCGCCTGTCCTACATTTGGAAATAGTAAATCAACAACACATGTAGAAAAAATACTAACTTTCAAAAAAATGCCCTCCTCGTAAAGTTGTACGAAAAGGGCAAATCAGTTATCTATATAGTCAAAAATAACATTGGCATATACATCCGCCTTTACCTAAGTAAAAACGATCACTCGTCCCGTTATCATACAACTTAGAATCAAAATCATTTTGTAATAATTATTGCACAATAATAATTCTAGCAATGATAGGACTGTTTAGCAATCAATTTCTGTATGCTTTTTCGCATACTTTTATTTTACTTAATCTGGCACGATTGCAAACGAACGAACAGGAAATCCTGGTGCATTCACTACATTGGGAAAACTGGTTAGAATAATACTACCAACAGGTGGAACCTGTTCTAAATTACACATTACTTCAACTTGATATTTATTTTGTTTTAACCAATAATATTCAGCCAATAAACCATTATTTTTTCTAAAATCTACCGCACTGTCTGTATCTAACGTCTCATGACCAATCGCTGTAACATTACGGACCTCACTAAGATACTTCAAAGCTTCCAGACTCCAACCTGGTGTATGAGCATTGCCATCTGAATCAACATTATAATACTCTTCTGTAGAACCCCAACGATTAGACCAGCCGCTTGCAAAGGCCACAAAGGCTTCTTCAGGAAGTGAGCCAAACTCTGCTTCAAAAGCTAAAATATCTTGGAGTGAAATGCAATAGTCATGATTTTCATTGACTTCTTTTTCCTTATGGATAACATATAGTGGTAAGACTAGCTCTTTTAATGCTAACTCATGTAGATAACGTTTCCCCTGTGCAAAATGAATGGGTGCATCAATGTGTGTGCTATATTGCGTTGGAAAAGTGTACTCTTTGGCAAAAAAACCGTCTTCATTGATCTTAAACAATGTTTTTTCCCGTGATGCGTTAAAAGCACTAAAACGCGGAATTTTATCATGTATTGCATGACTTAAGTCAATCCACTTCTTTTCTTTCAAACAATTCATTGCGTCCAATGTATTCATACGTTCTCCTCCATTTTTTCCAAATATATGGTTTGAGTTTGATTATAATCAAACTTAATTACTAATATACAAGAAAAATAGATGACTGTATACGTAACATTTGATAAACTGAATAAGAATAGGATTATAAAGGAGGATCACCATCATGTTTATCTCATTTGGCATGTTTATTGGTTTAATTATATTAACGATCATTATGATTGTATTGATTATTTATTTGACATTTACAGGCGGTAATAAAAAAGCACGTCGTAAAAACATTCTTCAAGCAGAAGAAGCTGCTAAAGAGCGGTTAGCTCAGAACGATAGTACTATGTCACAACAATCAAATAACTTACATCAGAATGAATCGAATTACCATGACGATTTTAGGCAAGAACTTGACACAGAGAATCATTATTACCAAGAGTCAGATTCAGAAGAACCTATTGAGGACGATTACTCATTACATGTTCTTCCTTACCCAAAAGATGATGACTTCAAATAGGTAAAAACCGTGCAAACTCACAATTGAGTTTGCACGGTTTTTATAGTATAAAATCGAAAAATTGAAATTATAAAAATAAACAATTGCTGTATTATGTGATACTGACCAAATGATTTGACTTTAAAACATTCTATTTCTATAATTTGGGAACACTAGAGAAAAAGGATTGATGAAATGGACTTTCTTCTAAACGAAAAAAGTAAAAAGAAAATAGAGCTCTTTACTGAATTACTATATAGAGATGACGAAGAAATATCTTTTTCTTATTTACAGTATTTCCTAAATGTCTCTTTGAGTACATTAAAGCGTTATTTTGATGAGTTAGATGTTATATTTCTGAAATAGATACTCTACAGGACCAAGTTAGGCTTTATGATTCGTTTCCAAGATCACAGCCTTTGATCAAAGACTGTGATTTATTAATTGAGGAATATGAAAAATTCTTTTATCCTAATTTAACTATGGGAAAAGAACAAAAAGCCATCGCCTTCTACTATTCACTTCTTGGACTAATTCAAGCGACTTACTTTTCAATAAGTTCATTTCAATTTTTTAGAGCTTCGTTTACTTACGAATCTCAAAATTCGTTGTCAATTAAAGTAAACTCAAAAGTTCAACGATTCTATACGTCATTCCGAGAAAATAATCTGGACATTACTATTCCCACTTCATTTAATTTTGGAATGAAGATCTTGTTAACTGTTTTAACAGAAACCTTTTAGTCCAATCTGTCTCTGTTTACATTCAATATTCAAGAAATAACTTAGGTACAGTTTACATAAAAAATAGATTGAATACTATTTTCAACCCTAAAACATTCTATTTTTAGGATACTATTGAACAGGCTGATCTGATAATCACAAACTGTTTTGAACTCAGAATAACTACAAGCAATCTAAAGTTTTTCTATGTGTCAAACATATACAAGGAACCAACTTAGTTTGAGTTATTTTCGTGCATTCAAGCGTTTTTATTTAAACCTGAATAAATTCAAAAATACCGAGGTCAAGACATAACTTGTAGAGTTATGTCTTGACCTCGGTAATTTTTTAATAAACTTATCTTACAGACGTGCGTTCAATTCTTTTGCTAGGTCTTCAAAACCTGGTTTACCAAGTAGAGCGAACATATTTTTTTTGTATGCTTCTACACCTTCTTGGTCAAATGGATTTACACCATTTAAATAGCCTGAAATGCCAACAGCAATTTCAAAGAAGTACATAACATAACCTAATGAATAAGCATCCATTGCAGGAATTTTAACAATCATATTTGGCACTCCGCCATCTGTATGAGCAAGTAGTGTTCCTTCGAAAGCTTTTGTATTTACAAAGTCGATTTCTTTTCCTTGTAAATAACCAAGACCATCTAAATCTTCTGTAAGTTCAGGAATAGAGATAACATGACGCGGTGTATCAACTTTAACAACCGTTTCAAATAAGTTACGCATACCATCTTGAACATATTGACCCATTGAGTGCAAATCAGTAGAAAAGTCCGCCGCTGCTGGGAAAATGCCTTTTTGATCTTTACCTTCTGATTCACCGAAAAGTTGTTTCCACCATTCAGAGAAGTAGTGCATTCCTGGTTCGTAGTTGATCAACATTTCAGTTGTTTTCCCTTTACGATATAAGATATTTCTTAACGCAGCATATTGGTATGCTTGATTTTTGCTTAAATCAGTTGTTGATGCATATTCTTTACGCGCATCATTAGCCCCCGTCATCAAGGCATCGATATCGCCACCACTAACTGCAATTGGTAATAAACCAACTGGCGTTAATACAGTGAAACGTCCACCAACATCATCAGGAATCACGAATGTTTCCCAACCCTGCGCATCCGCTTCAACTTTAACAGCGCCTTTAGCACGGTCAGTTGTGGCATAGATACGTTTATTTGCTTCTTCTTTACCATATTTTTTGATCAATAATTCTTTGAATACTCTAAATGCGATAGCAGGCTCTGTCGTTGTACCTGATTTAGAAATCACATTTACTGAGAAGTCACGATCACCAATAACATTGATCAAATCAGCTAAATAAGTTGAACTAATACTATTTCCAGCAAAGAAAACTTGCGGTGCTTTTCTTTCGACTGCGGGTAGTAAATTGTTAAATGAATGATGTAAAAATTCAATCGCTGCTCTTGCACCTAAGTAAGAACCACCAATACCAATTACAACTAAAACTTCTGAATCGGATTGGATTTTTTCAGCCGCTTTTTTGATGCGATCAAATTCATCTTTATCATAATTTTCTGGTAGATCGATCCAACCAGTAAAATCACTCCCAGCTCCAGTTCCTTCTCTTAATGCTTTGTCTACTGCAGTCACTTGTGTCTGCATATACTCCAATTCATGATCAGCAACAAATGGCGTCAAATTGGAATAATCAAATTGAATGTGTGACATTCCGTCTCCTCCTTGAAATTAAACTTAATACACTCACTACTTTACGTTCTTTTTATGCTTTTTTCAAGCAAATTATGACTGTCTGTACCAATTTTATTTTAAATCAGTTAAAAAGCCTCATTTATAACACAAATCCAAACATCTTTTAATCCGAATTGGTCTATACAACATTAACGTCCATCCGAAAAAATAAAGAATGATCATGACCAAACGCATCACTCTCATTCTTCATTTCTTTAAGCTAAACTAACCCTTGACTTAACATCGCTTGTGCTACTTTTTCAAACCCTGCAACGTTTGCTCCTAAGACAAAATTATTTGCAGCGTCATATTTATTCGCTGTATCACGGCATGTTTCGTAAATATTTTTCATAATATCATCTAGCATGCCATCAACTTTTTCAAATGACCAAGATAAGCGTTCTGAGTTTTGACTCATTTCTAATGCAGAAACAGCTACCCCACCAGCATTTGCGGCTTTACCAGGGCAATACAAGACACCTGCTTTATCAAGTACTGCAACAGCCTCTAGCGTACATGGCATATTCGCACCTTCAGCTACGACTTTTCCACCATTTTTGACTAAAATTTCAGCTTGTTGCTCATTGATTTCATTTTGCGTCGCACATGGTAAAGCAATATCGTAAGCTACTTCAAAGTCCCAAACTGATTGACCATCATAATACGTAGCATCTGAATGTGTCTCGACATATTTAGCAATACGTTCACGATTTTTCTCTTTTAATTCTTTGACTAATTCAACATCGATTCCATTTGGATCATAAACAAACCCGCTTGAATCAGAACATGTCAGTACCGTTGCACCTAGTTCTTTGGCTTTTTCCATTGCGTAAATTGATACATTTCCGCTTCCTGAAACAACAACTTTTTTTCCTTTAAATGAGTCATTTGAGTCACTCAATAGATGTTTAACAAAGTAAACACAACCATATCCTGTAGCTTCAGTTCTCGCTTCACTCCCCCAATAGCCTAAAGGTTTACCAGTTAGAACACCTGCATCATAATTTCTCAAACGCTTATACATACCGAATAAGTAACCGATCTCTCTTGCACCAACACCAATATCACCTGCGGGTACATCTGTGCTCGGTCCAATATGTTTTTGTAATTCTGTCATGAAACTTTGACAAAAACGCATGACTTCAGCATCTGATTTCCCTTTAGGATCAAAGTCACTACCGCCTTTGCCCCCACCAATCGGCAAACCTGTCAAGCTGTTTTTAAAGATTTGTTCAAATGCTAAAAATTTCATCACACTTAAATTCACGCTGGGGTGAAAACGTAAGCCACCTTTGTAAGGACCAATCGCAGAATTATACTGGACACGGTAGCCACGGTTGACTTGCCAATTGCCTTGATCATCTTGCCAAGGAACTCTAAACTGTAAAATTCTCTCTGGTTCGATCAAGACACCTAAAATATTGGCTTCAATGAAGGCTGGATTTTCTTTTAAAAATACCTCAACCGTTGGTAAAAATTCGTCAACTGCTTGCAAGTATTCTACTTGCCCTCGATCGTTTTCATGAATCTTTTTTTGAATTTCTTCCACGTACTGTTTTGCTTCCATTTAATCACCCTCTCATCGTTATAATCCTATTTTAACCTAAATTCTGAAAATTTCCACAATTTTTTACTATGAATTGCAAAAAAAATAGAAAAAGTTTTGAAAATTGTGTTAAAATACCATTGAAATGGAGGAGAATTTATGAAATCATTCGACGTGATTGTTGTCGGGGCAGGTACTAGCGGTATGATGGCCGCTATCGCAGCAGCTAAAGCCGGCAGTAATACTTTATTAATAGAAAAAAACAAACGTGTTGGGAAAAAACTCTTATTGACTGGTGGTGGTCGTTGTAACGTGACCAACAATCGACCAGCAGAAGAAATTATTGCCCATATTCCTGGAAATGGAAAGTTTTTATATAGTGCTTTTTCACAATTTAACAATTACGATATTATGGAGTTCTTCGAATCAAACGGAACCCATTTAAAAGAGGAAGACCATGGTCGGATGTTTCCCATCACAGATCGCTCAAAAACGATTGTCGAAACATTATTTAACCAATTAGAGCAACTTGGCGTTACCATCTACACTGAAGCAAAAGTTGAAAAGATTCTGCATAAAGACAAACAAGTGATTGGCGTCGCTATAGAACACGAGAAACTCTATGCTCCTTGCGTCATTCTAACAACTGGCGGCAGAACCTACCCGTCCACAGGGTCAACAGGTGATGGCTATAAGCTTGCAAAACGATTAGGTCATACAATTAGTCCGTTGTACGCAACGGAATCACCTATCCTATCTAATGAGCCTTTTATTCAAGATAAAACGTTACAAGGTCTTTCCTTACAAGACGTTTCACTTTCTGTTTTAGACAGTCAAGGAAAAGTCCTCGTTGAACATCAAATGGATCTTTTATTTACTCATTTTGGTATCTCTGGCCCAGCTGCTTTGAGATGTTCTAGCTTTATTAATCAAGAATTGGCTAAAACCGACCAACAACCAGTCACATTACGACTAGATATTTTCCCACAAAAAAGCGTACAGGAATTGAGCGGCGAAATCAAAAAAAGACTTTTAGAGCAATCCGAAAAATCATTAAAAAACGCCTTGAAAAACTTAGCTCCTGAGCGTCTATTAGATTTCGTCTTAAGCGAGCTCGGTCTTTCTGACAGCCAAGCCAAACAAGTCTCGGAGAAACAACTAGATCAACTCGTTCAACACTTAAAGTCTTTTTACATCAAAGCTGACAAGACGCTACCGATTGAAAAGTCTTTTGTAACCGGTGGCGGCATCTCCTTAAAAGAAATCCAACCAAAAACAATGGAAAGCAAATTGGTCAACGGTTTGTTTTTCGCAGGTGAGTTATTGGACATTAATGGTTACACGGGCGGTTATAACGTGACGGCTGCTTTTGTTACTGGACATGTTGCCGGAACCCATGCGGCAGCTATTGCTGAATATACGTATTTACCACCTCTGGAGACAGAATAAACAGATCATACAGAAAAACCTCAACAAAAAGTACTAGTAACTTTGTTGAGGTTTCATTGTATTTATGGTCCATTTTCCAGCGTCCAAACTATTTGAGTTCCATACTCTTCATTAGAACGAACCGTTCCTGGCAAGACATTCAAGTATATCGCTTGTTGCTCTAATTGATTAAACTTCAATGGGATTTTTCCATTCCGTCCATTTCTATCTGAATATAGTTCCGTCGTCATTTGATCACTTAGCGGTTGTTCAATCAGTTGATTGTTTGCGTCAAGTTTACGTAAGTTTATAGTACTTTTAGTCTTTTTGCCACTCTTAGTCTGTAGCGGTTGTGACAATTTAGCCATTAAGCGCCAATCTTTTATAAGAAAACGACTATCATCGATTAGAAAATCAATACTTTTTTGCGGATAAATTTCTTGAATTTCAGATTTAATTGTTGGCACACCGAAGGAGATAGGTGCTGCAACTTGATCAAAATCTAACTTTCCAGCAGAAAGTGTCACAGTTATCGTTTTTTTCAACTCACCTAAACTAAATGTTACCTGATAACTTCCCGGACTTTTACGCATGCTTGAATGATTGACCGCGAGCTGATCTGTTTTATTCTCACCAGTAGTTGTTTGCCAGACTCCAGCCTGGCTATTTTTTAGCAAAAACTGGATTTGTTCTTCACTTTTATCTGGAAAATCAATGGCCAAACTTGTAAAATCAGCTGTATACAACATATGCTCGCCGTCATCGATTGTTTCTTGGTCTTTAACGAAAATCGGTACAATGATTTTCAACGTATTCTTGGCTTTATCCATTAGCGTAAGTTCTGCTGTGGAAAAACCAACTTTTGTGAGATCTGGTGCTTTTGTCAACGAAACATTCACATGCTGACTGCCAGCATTATCATAAATGTTGGTTAACAATTTATCCAATGAGGGTAATGCTTCTCCAAGAGTCAACACTTGTTTTACAGGATCTGCCACAGGGGCTGTTGTATCTTTTATTTCTTGAGATACAGACTTCTCACTAATATTTCCGGAACTATCAGTTGCTGTGACATAATAATTAGCATAGGGAACCAGTGGCTGCTTATTAGCTGGTATCGCTAATGAATAGGTGCCATTTGTTGTCGCTGTTCCTTCTAAGAATAAGATATTCTTACTAGCGTCATAGACTTTGATAACTGAACTTTTTTCCCCTGTTCCTGAAAAGACTGTATCAGTATCTTTTAAATGTTCTAAAGTAGGCTGAGCAGGAGGCGTTGTATCTAAGACCGTTTTTGTTTGTACTGTTGATTTACCATGAAGCATACTGACTACAGTGATTTTTTCAAGATATTGAAAATGACTGTCCTTGGGCAGTGAGTAGCTGAATTTCCCTGTTCCATCTGCTCTAATTTGATATGTTCTAATATCCCCCTCAACCTCAGAATTTAAGGTTCCTTTTGGGATGTCATTTCGTCCAGAGAAGTTTAAAAAGGCATTCGGGTAAGTAACACCAATAATTGTACTACTATGGGCATCCTGCAGGTTATCCACCAAGTTTTCGATCGTCAGCTGGGTATTTACTGTGTCTAATAAACTTTGGGCTTTCGTTAGTTTTGTCTCTAGAGCAGTCACCACTTTTACATCTAACAGTTCTTTGATTTCATTCACAATTTTTTTAGTTTCAGTTATTTTTTTCTGGGTCACACTCAATTTGAGCGCGGTTTGACTTTTGTCGGTAAATAATGCATCAACAGAAGCTGTAATGCCATTCACTTCATCGGTAATATCTATCAAAGACGGATTCTTTAGCTCGCCAGTTGCTGAGTTAGAAGCAGCCCCATAAGGAATACCATAATTAGTAAATTCTAAATTTACTATCCCCCTGTTTGCTTTAAAACTATAAACAACTTCTTTGGAGTAACCGTCCGATAAATAAAATCGATCACTTTTTACTTCTCTATCCCAGTCGTCTTTTATTTTAAATTGATATTCGCTTGACGCACCTTTAACCGTTGTAATTGCTTGTAATACACCGCGAAACTGATAATACTTTTCGCTTTTAACTTGAATAGCATTTTGTTTTAAAATTAAGTAACCTGAGTTTATCCGCAAAGATACTGAATCCGCAGTAACTTTAGCTGCACCTATAGCGCCGCTCCCCCACGCTACACTTATATCTGTCCATTGATCTGTAATCACAGTATTCGACTCTACAATACCTCCCGAGCCATTATTATAGTAAGGTTTCCAATTCGTTGTTAATAAATTGACCGCTCTTAGATTACTTGAATCGGCAGCTTGTATTTCATAACTCTTATTTTTTAATTCTTTTACACTATAAAAAATACCCATTAAGCAGATAATTAGTGTTAAAGTTATGATTTTTTTTCTTTTTATCATTTTTCCACTCCTCATATTAATGCCTATAATAATTAGTCTGCCCAACAACCTATCGATCTTAAGTTAATAAAAAAGATTCAAGTATGAACTATGAATTTCAAATTTAAATACGTTCGATGTAACATGAAATACGACTTTAGCACGAGAAAAAGGGAACAATAAATCAGCCTTTTGTTTGATTCATTTTTCTGGCTTTCATGGGAAAATAGTTTAAAGAGGTGATCTATCATGAAAATCAAATTACAACGACAAACAACATGGGGCTGTGTGAGACACTTTACAGTTTATAAAAACGGCATCCAACAAGGCAAATTATTTAACAATATCCCAACTGAGTTAGAAGTTAAGACAGGCGATACACTTGAATTTAGAGAAGGGATTTTCCGTTTTTCTCAAAAAATCATCGTAACACCTGACATCAAAGAGGTTTCGATCACAAACAGCAATCATCTTCAGCAATTATTCGCACTCTTCATTATTTTGTTTTTGGCAATCTCTTTGCTTTGTCTTTCAATCGATTCTTTAAACGTTTTTTTAGCTATTGAAGTTGCAACTTTCGTTATTTTGAATCATTTATTTCGTTATCGTTCTTATCAATTTAGCGTTGAAACTAGCCAACCATTGCGCTCCTTATTAAAGTCTCTAACTTCAGCCAAGGTCGCTTGACTATACTTAGAACTGTTCAAATCTATAGCCAGGTTTGAATGGTTTTAATTTTGATTACAGTAAATAAACGATGTTAATACTGGAATTCTTTTTCATAGCTATCGGTATCTAAAATATACCCAATAGAGCGAATCGTTTTTACTTGAACAGGTGAATTCTTCACGTCAGAAAACTTCTTTCTGACGTGAGAAACAAGGTTGCAGACCCGATTCTTCTGTAACTCCTCCGGTCCTTTCCCCCACACACCTTGATAAATATCTTCATAGGTGACTGTTTCGTTCCTTTTTTTATATAAAATAGTTAAAGCTAAAAATTCTTGTCTGGTTAAATTAATTTCTTGATTTTTATTGATTAGCACGCACGATTTTTTCGGAATCATCTCAAACGAGGAGCCCTGATCTTTTTTCTCAACAGTTTCTTTCCTAATTCTTTTTAAAATATTTTTTACAATTAAATCTAGTACATCAGCATCTTCAGAAAAAACGCCATCTGCTCCAAGTTTTAAATAAACCATTTGAGAAGTAAAAACGGTTTGCTCTTTGTCTGAGAGGATCAGGACGTAGATATTAGATTTTTTTCGAATTTCTAATAACGATTCACATATGTTGGTAAAATTGAGTTCGACACTTTCTTCTATTATAAGAACATCTAATATAGCTAAATCATCTAAACAAAGTTCTTCAATTAGCTCAAGTGAACATTGTTGGTCTATGTCCAATATTTTATAGTAGTTATTTTGAGGTCTTCTTAATGAAAAATAACCTATATTATACATATTACATTTCCCCTATATATTAAATTTGTTAATACTCAATTAATAACCCTTTAAAATTAGCTATCTCTTTTATTTTTAGTATTATTTTTTTGTCTATTCTTTGATTTTTTTCTTTTTGCTGCATTAGCTCTTAATTTTTTTCTTTTTTGCTGTTTCTTTTTACTGATGTATTGACTAAACGCAAATGTAATAATCATCAACAGTACAGCTGCGGCTACTCCCCCAAAAATATACCAATTTGTAGGATCAACCTTTAATTCAACTGCTTGTTCATTCAGTTTTTTTGCGTCTTTTTGGCTTATTTCAAAATCTTTAGACCATTTCCATTTTTCAGACCCATTAGACACATTCATGTGTAATGTATATTTTCCTGCTTTAAATTCTTCATTCTCCCAACTCGTTCCAAAGTTAAAGTTAGAATTTGGTGCCATCCGAATGCCAGGCTTTTTTTGTTCGAATAATGTTTCTTTGCTACCTTTTTTAGTTACTCGAGCATCAACTTCCAGCTTTTGGATAATCACGGGCTGTGTATTTTGAATATTCGCCTTCAAAACATTTCTATAGTTGACCTGAGATGGTTGTATTTTACCTAGCAGCAAATCTGGTTTAATAACATTGTCATTTTCTCTAATCAATACACCAATTGCAAAAGCAAAGCGATTTTTAATCTGCACGCCTGAGTTATCTTTATTTTCTTTTGTTTTGTCTTCTTTTTCAGTAAAATGAAGACCACCTAAAATGACACCATCCAATTCTTCATCAGGCATTGTCACCTTTACTTTTAACGTTTTTGAGCTTTTGGCTGGAATCGTGCTTTCTTTTTCTACTTCACTAATGATGGAAAAAGGTGCTTTTAGTGTTTTATCCAATGTAGGATCTGAATTGCTATAATCAACGATGCCATTATCATTGGTAATTGCTGTATTCGCATAATTTTCCACGGTGACTTCTTTGTCTAAAGGATTATTCATCAAAACTTCTAATTCCTGAACTTGACCAGGCTTCATCTTCAAATCAAAATAAGTTTTTGTTTTATCTATTTGATTCTCAGGAATGACCGCTGTTACAGAAAAATTCATGGTTCCATCTTGTGCTGAAGCTTTTAGTGGAGCCAGTCCTATCATGATGATCAAAAGTAAAAGTGATACTATTCGTTTATTCATTACTAATTTCTCCCAACTTGCATATGTTTGAATGTATGTTCTTACATTATTGCTTATGTAAGAATCAATCATTGCTACAATGATTGATTCAATTGATCTGTTTAGTTACACTTAAGGTGCTGTTGGTGTTGATGAAAGAGTCCAAGTGATTGTTGATTTGTATTCTTCCGTAGCATCTTTCTTGGAATCAGCAGGCACACTAAGCGTAATATTAGGATTTGTATCTAGATTTGAAAACTCAGTTGTTTTGTCTTTGCTAAATACAGCAGCCCAAGAACCCATCCCTTGATTTACTTCTGCTTGGATAAACGTTTGGGGTATCGAATTTAATGTTATATTTGTATTAAGCGTCCCAGGCTTAAGGGTTTCACCTATAACAGCCGTAGAAAATTCTGAATGACCTAGTGTTAAAGTAGCTTTTAAATCTGCTTTTGGATCTTTTGTACCTTGAAATGCAGTAGCTGATGCTGTTAACTGCCAGCCTTCATTCGTTCCTCTGTTGTCTGTTACTTGTACATAATGAGGTACGTATTTACTTTGAAGAGGTTCTGTCAATTTCCCAGTTTTATCTAGTAAATTAACTTTGGGATACACCGGATGATACTTCGCAGCATTACCTGACATTGTCACTGTACCAAACTTAAAGTTTGGCGCAAAATCAACCCTTAATGGCCCTTTCGTTCCTGTTGACCCTTCACCTGTATCTGGTTTCACTCCATCACCACCTGGATTAGTTGGATCGATTGTGTTTCCTCCATTATCAGCATCTTGTGCTTCTGATTTGAACTTTACAGTTGCATCAGTTGTCGGTGCTGCAACTTGCTCAGCGAAGGCTGGTGAAGCTGCCCCTAAAATAAATGTACTAATCAATAGCGCAGAAGCGATTGTTGTTGTCTTTTTCATAATTAATTTCCTCTTTTCTATTTTTAATATCGTTGTTTATGCTTTTGTTATTTTCTGACTTTAAGGTGTCACTTCTGGAGTATCTGATGATTTTTCTGGAGCATCTACTAATGTCCATGTCAACACGGTTTTATAGGCAGCATTTGTTAGTTTTGCAGTATCACCAGGGATAGTCAAGGAAACACTTTTCGCTGCTTGTTCATCCGTATCGCCTAATGTATAGTGCCAAGTCCCCATTCCTTTACCTGCAGATGCATTAACGACTGTGACAGCTGGACCGCCAGGCTCAAGCGCTACTTTTCTACCTAGCGGAGCAAATGCTGCGCCCTTTTGTGTAGACTTTAACGTTGGATTATCAAGCGTTAATTTAGCGCCTTCAAGTGTAGAACCATTTGCTTGGAATTGTGCATCTTGTTTAAGCTGTAACTGCCAACCGGCATTCGAGCCACGATTATCAGTAATCTGAACATAGTTTGGTACTTTTTTGGCTTCTAAAGTGTCTTTTAGTTTGATTTCTGCTAATTTCGCATAATAAGTTGCTGTATTACCAGAAACCTTAACGGAACCAAAATTGATTTTTGTGATATAGTCGATTGTTAAAGGTCCTACCATCCCTGTATCACCTTCACCCGGTTTTACAAGTTCTTCACCACCAGGCCCAACTGGAGGTGTCACTTCCGTTTCATTTTGCTCAAATGAAATTTCAGCTTCTGATTTTGCCGGATCCACAATTGTCATTGGTGGTTTCACTTCGTCGCCTGTTGTATCAGCAAATGCTGCTGGAGTTCCTAGTAGTAAACTTGCAAATGTTACTAAACCTGCAGTCGTTAGTGTTAAATTCTTTTTCGATATCATGTTTTTTCCCCTTTTACTTTTAGATTGGTGTATCAATCAACTCCCAGGTTAAGGAAGTTGTATAGTTACCTTTTTTCTTTTCGCTTGTTCCTGGAACACTGACTTGTATGCTTGTTTTACTTTCTTCGCTATCTTTTCCAAACATAACTAACCAAGTTCCTTTACCCGTTTTTTCGGTAGACTTAGCCATTTCTGTTGGTTCTCCGCCTTCTGGATCAAGACGCACACTCTCTGTAGCAATGGGTTTGCCTCCATTGTTTGGAGAAAACAGCGTAATATTTTTTAACGATATTTCAGCTCCTTTCAATGAGTGTGTACCATTTTTAAGCTGCCCATTTTGTTTAATCGTTAAACGCCATCCAGAATTTTTTCCTCGATTATCAGTTATTTGAAGGAAATTTGGGACCATTTCTTCAGTCCCATCAGATAACTTTTTTATCCGCATCAATTTTGCATAATAAAGATCATTTTTCTGCGATCCATCATGTTCTCCAAAAATAACATGTGGGGCAAAATCAACACTCAATGGACCTGACGTTCCAGGACGAATGGGAACTGACGAAACTATTTCTACTGCCTCACCAGGTTTGTCCCTATCGATAGGTGGAGTAATATCACTATTTTCTGTATATAAAATTTCTGCTTCAGATTTATTTTCCACCGCTCCATCTGCAAAAACTACCGGCACCTCTACACAAACTCCCCCTAACAGCAGCGCCATAAAAACAATAAATTTTCTCATGATTTTTTTCATTTCCCCTCCCCTTTCACCATGGAGCACCTTCAGTCGTAGGGCCAAATCCACGATCGATTATCTTATTGTAATCTGGATAAATAGGCACTGGATTATTCACATCTGAATTTGATAACCAATCCAGAGTATATTTCGCATCATTTCCAGCATAAGCACTTGCAGTTATCTCGGTAGAAAGTTGATAGTAATGACCAGGAATTGTATGAATTGTGCTTTTCACAAGTCCAAGAATACTGAGGTTCCCGTTGATATCAAACAATACATTTTCTTCAGCTTTTTCTTCCTATTATTTGCGTAATCTTTTACATATATTGGAGGATTTAAAAATGAGTAAAATGAATCCAGTAGTCAAAATTAAAAAACCAAAAAATAAATAGAAATTATTATTTTCAGATCCAGTACTTGGTAATACTCTGCTAATAACTGACTTCTCGGACTCTGCTTTTGAGTATTGCGTCTTAGCTTTAGATGCGCTAGTACTACTTTCAGACGTTGTATCTGTACTGCTGTCAGAGGTGGTCGTCGTACTTTCGCTACTAGCAGCTGCTACATCACTGTTAAACGTTAAACCAATTTCAGTGTCGTAATTAACAGCGTTTACCGCTTTAGAACTTTGGAGTAACGACACCATAATAAAAGTAATACTAAGCAGAATCAAAATAAAAGTTTTATGTTTCATAATACCTCCCTTTTTATCTTCAGCTCTCCTTTTGTTTCAAAAAAATATTATATATATATCAAACGAAGATTATCTAAATATCTTTTTTTAACCTTCTGAAGAATTTAAGTAATTTTTTTCTCTTTCGTATTACTTTATTATCATAAAACATAAAATTTTTTTTTGAAAATCCAAAACTGAACACATTTCAGTCCTCCTTTAGATAAAATAACAAAATTATATGAATAAACACTTTCCAAACGGAATTAAATATATATAAAAATAACAAATACAAAACAAAAATTCTTGTTTTTGATTATCGATTCATTGACTTTGATTTTTTTCTACTCTATAATTCCACGGAAAACTACTAACTTAAAGGACGTATATGAATGGAATTTTTTTTAAATGATAAACACAAGAAAAAATTAGAACTTTTTAAAGTATTGATTTTCGAAGATGGTGAAAAAGTTCCTTTCACCTATCTCCAACATTATTTAGATATCTCATTAAGTACTTTAAAACGTTACTTTAATGAATTAGAAACAGATATTCAAAATAATCATGACTTAAAAATGATTGCTTTTGAAAGAAATACGGGAGGTTTTCAAGTAACCAATCATTCAGATTTTAAAATTGATTATCTTGTTGTTCATTTAAGGCTCTATTACTTAAATGAATCGTTACAATTCAAAATTATTTCCAGTATTTTTACTAAAAGTTATTTAACTGCAGATGAATTAGCAGAAGATTTATTTGTAAGCATTCCTTATCTTTACAAGCAGATCAATACATTGAACGAACAACTTAAAGGTTTTCATATAAAAGTGATTTTTCATTCAGATCAGAATTTGTGTGGAGAAGAAAAACATTTAAGAATGTTTAGTTTTTATTTTTATTGGAATGCCTATAGAGGGATTCTTATTCCTTTTGAATCGGAACTCAATAGTGTTTTTACATGTCCTGATGTAGTGGAAAGTTTGAAAAAACGCTACTCTGCCTCTGTCATTAAACGAATAAAGTTAATGTTAGGAATCACTTTTATGAGGCAATATAAATACCCAATAATTTTACCTAAAGAAATAAAAAGCATTCTACAACCATTTGAAATTACGACAGAAATTTCGAGCATTGTGAAAAGGTATTTCATATCAGAAGATGAGCATCTATTTTTTAACTTGATGCTTAGAAGTTTCATTTCTGATATCGATTCTTCAAAAGAAAAAGTCATACTTTTTAACACCTTTCCAAGAACATCTACTTTAGTTTTTTCAAGTGAATTACTAATCAATGAATATGAAAAAAGTTTTTATCCTACAACTCTCATGAATCCCCAAAAAAAAGCAAGCATATTTTATTATGTTCTTATCGGGTTAGTTCATTCTAATTATTTTGAAATCAATCCAATGAACTTTTTTAGGCAAGTAATGATCAATGAGCAAGACAATACAGAATTTCTTAAAAAATATATAAAAAAACATCCTAAAAATTTTAGTTTTTATAAAAATTTTAGAAAAAACCATCCTGAATTTACCATTGATTCCTCGTTTAATTTGGGCATTTATATGTTATTGACGATCTTAACCGATATGTTTTTACTTCCTACAATCACTATTTACATTCAGTACAGCAGTAATAATTTTGGCTCCATCTTTATTAAAAATAGGTTGTTAACACTCTTTAACCCTGAAACTATCACCTTCACTAACCAATTAACTGAGGCAGATATTGCGATTGTTGACAACTTTGAAGTGCATGAAGAAAAGGAAAAGAAAAAATTTTTCTTTATAAATAGCTTTCTTGATGAAAGAATGTGGTTTGAGCTTATTGTATTTATTCAAAAAAACCTTTTAAATAGCAATTAAAAAATATTTTTACGATAAAAAAGCGACTAAGATCTAACTCTTGGAGTTAGATCTTAGTCGCTTTTTTATATTTTAGTTACTTTTCATCAATTCTGTTACATATGCCACCGTATCTGGTTGCTCTGCTTCAATCTTTGCAATAGCTGCAGAAAAGTTTGGTAGATGATCTTTGTGCGCGATCAATAGCTCATCTAGTAATGTTTTAGCCATTGCGCCACCTGGAACTAATGGGTTGATCGTAAATGCATGCAATGCTGCACCATAGTCTCCATCAATAGCAGCACGAATCACTGTTTCTTCCATGCCTTTCATTACTTGAATAATACCACGAGCAGCTGGTGGGAAAGCACCCCAATTATAAGGCTCATGTCCATGAGCTGTTACAGGTCCAGAAACTTCAACGACACAATCGTATGGTAAATCAGTGATTGTTCCATTATTTTCAGTTGAAACAACCATATCTGTACGTTTATCATTATGGATCGATGCGATCAATTCACAGGCTGCATCGCTGTAGTGTGTACCACCACGTTGTTCTAATTCTTTTGGTTTGTAATCTAAGTTCGGATCTTTATAAAGTTCAAACAGACGAGCTTCCGTTTCTTTAACGACTTGTGCTCTTGTTTCTCCTTTTTCAAATTCTTCAATTGAATGTTTCAGCATTTCATCTTCGATATAATAATAACGGTGATAGCCGCAAGGCAACATCCCTAAGTCTTTGATTTGTTCATAATGGAATGGTGCGTTATGGATATTTTTCAAGTGACTTTCAGAGTCTTCTTGCGGTCCATAAATTAAGTCGATCAATTCTTGTGTTCGTTCATTTCCTTGTTTATCCCAAACACGGTGCCAATGGAAGTGATTGATCCCAGCAAACTTGAAGAATAAATCATCTTCTGGAATACCTAATTTTTCAGCTGCTTGTTTTCTGTGACCAATCGGTACATTACACAACCCAGCCGTTTTTTTCCAACCGCCATGCTTGATTGCCGCTTCTGTAACCATGCCAGCTGGGTTTGTAAAGTTAACCAACCATGCGTCTGGGCATAATTCTTTCATGTCTTCAATAATACCAAGAATAACAGGGATTGTTCGGAACGCTTTAAACATACCACCTGCTCCGTTTGTTTCTTGTCCTAAAACGCCATGCGATAAAGGAATACGCTCATCTTTGATACGTGCGTCAAGTAATCCTACACGGAATTGTGTTGACACAAAGTCAGCATCTTTTAATGCTGCACGACGATCTAAGGTTAAATGAACTTCCCAGTCCAATCCAGCTGCTTTGACCATGCGTTTTGCCATGGCGCCAACTGTTTCCAATTTTTCTTTACCTGCTTCAATATCGACTAACCAAATTTCTTTGATTGGTAGCTCATCTTTTCTTTTAATATATCCTTCGATTAATTCTGGTGTATAACTTGAACCTCCACCAATTGTTGCGATTTTTAAAGCATCTCTTGTCATGTGTTTCCCTCCTGATTTTTTGTTCAGAATATGTTCTGACATCGTTTACATTTACATCATAATGTGTGGGAATGTTCCCATGTCAAGGTCTTTTTTTAATTAATTTATGTTATACTTAAAAAGTGAGAGAACTTTACTGTTAAAATTGTACTTAAGGCTATTGAGGATTTTCACAAAGAAATAAATATTCCAGTCAAAGATGAATGGATTTTTCATGATCAATCCAGAATCGATAACGGGCAAAATATCGCTCAACTATGGCATGAAATGGTTAACAAAACGGATGCAATGGCTTTTTATACAGATTCTGTTGCTGCCGGCTTTATTTCTGAATTACAAACATTGGGCTACTCGCCCCCTGAAGATGTTGCTGTTATTGGTTTTGACAATAGTGAAATCAGTCGCTTGATGCATATTACAACTGTGGACTACTCGATTAAAAGCCAAGCTGAAAATTCATTTATTTATATTCATAACCAACTGAATAAAGAAACGATTCCGCAACAAGAAATGCGTGTTCAACTGATTGAAAGAAATACTGTGCCGTTAAGACTACAAGAAAAAAAGCAGTGAAGAAATGCTTCATTGCTTTTTTCTGGTGTTTAGGCTATTTTTGGCGTTCATTTCTTAAAATCGAAATCGATTGTTTTAGAGATTTTAAAACGCCGCCTTCACTATAAACCAATACATTTGATTTATAGAGTTTCGCTGAAAATAGGGTCAATAATACGCCGAAAACGAAAAGAATCACAACAGAAATCATCGCTCCAGTGTTTGTTACCGTTTCATTTGCTAAACGAATTGGCATGATAAAAGATGAAATCAGTGGAATATAGGAGGTAACTTTGATCACGATATTTTGTGGGTCACCCATACCTAATGAAATCCCGATAAAGTAACCAATCATCGCAATATAAATAATCGGTTGAACTGCTTTTGCTGTATCTTCGGGTTTGGATACCAAAGATCCACACAAAGCAGCTAACACTGAGTACACGAAGACTCCTAACACAAAGAATAGCAAAGTATAGATTACGAAGCTACCCAGTAGATTAGTCGAGGAAAGGCCCTCTAATAAGCCTTTTACCATATCTAAGTCTTTTAATTGTGTGTAGCCGATTCCAAATGCTCCAGCATAAATCACGATTTGAGTAAGAGCGACTAAAATGACGCCAGTCAATTTTCCATAAAAATGCGTTTGCGCTTTGGTACTTGATAAAATAACTTCCATGATTCGAGTCCCTTTTTCAGAGGCTATTTCTTGTGCAATGATTGACGCATACGTGATGATAATAATCCAAAGAATAATTGTGATAATAAATGATAAAGCCGACTGGATCGCTGTGTTATCTTGGCCTGTTGTCATTTTTCCTTTGTCATCAAAACTAACCTTACTCTTTTCAAAATTCGCCGGTTGACTCAAGCTTTCCACCTGTTCAGATGTTAAATTCAATTTACTCGCATTCAACGATGACTGAAGTCCGTTGAGCATTTGACTCATCATCAATTCTGTCGTTGTACCTAAAGAAGATTCTGTATATAATTTCCCTTGAATTTGTTGCTTTGCAGTATCCAATACTAGAAATGCTTCGATATCTTTATCCTTTAACTGTTTTTCAGCATCTTCTTGCGATGAAACAACTTTAAACGTATACTCATCTGTTTTTGACTTTGCTAATTGTTGCGCTAACTCCTGATTGTCTGAGACAAGGCCAACCTTTGTTTCCTCAGAAAATCCGTCTGCCAGTGAACCTGCAACATAAATAATTCCCATAACAATAAAGGGTACCAGTATCATAATAGCAAAGGAAATAGTTTTAACATTCTTTTTATAAACATCACTTGCTATGATCCAAAATTTACTCATTTGGCTCACCTGCTTTCATCTTGAATATTTCTTCTAAGGTCGGTGGTTGCTGATTAAACATTGGAATGTAGCCAAATTGAGTTGCACGTGCAAAAATTTCTTGGCCCGCTTTTGGATCACTCAAGGTTACTTCAACGACACCATCAGCACGTTTTACTGCTGATTGTACTCCGTCTACCGCTAAAACATCTTCTGGGGTCAAAGGGGATTCTAAGAAGACCTTTGTACGTCCAAAACTTTCACGGATCTCATGAACTTTCCCATTAAGCACCATCTCACCACTTCTTAACATTACAAGATGATCACAAATTTTTTCAACATTATCCATATTATGACTAGAAAAAATTACACACGAGCCTTTTTCTTTCAACGCGATGATCCCATCTTTTAACAACTCTGCATTCACTGGATCCAAGCCACTAAATGGCTCATCTAAAATAACCAATTTTGGTTCATGAATCAGTGTAGCGATCAGTTGAACTTTTTGTTGATTTCCTTTAGACAATGATTTTACTTTATCTGTTTTTTTACCTTTAACTTTGAACTTTTCCATCCATTCATCAATTTTAGGTTCGATTTCCTTTTTTGTCTTCCCTCTTAATTCAGCAAAGTAAATCAATTGCTCTTGAATCGAGACTTTTGGATATAACCCACGCTCTTCTGGCAGATAACCGATATCATTGTAATCTTTCCCACTTAATTGATGTCCATTCCACAATACCACACCACTATCTTGGGTTAAAAAGTCCAAGATCAAACGGAAAGTCGTCGTCTTGCCTGCTCCATTTTGACCGATTAATCCAAGGATTTTGCCATCTGGGATTTCAAAAGACATATTATCTACGGCTGTATAGTCCCCAAATGTTTTAACCAAATTCTTTACTTCTAACATTTTCCGTCCTCCTGTATTCAAATTAAATCAACTCTTTATAAAAAAAGTGAATTATTCATTTTATTGGGCGAAGATTTCTTCGATCCTTTATAAATTTTATCATGTATCAATAGTTTTTAAAAAGAATTCTTTAATAAGATACTAAGTAGCACACCTACGACAAAACCGATGATTGTTAAAAATATAGCATCTCTAACAATTTTTTGTCTTTTCGCAAAACGCTCTGGCTGATTATAATATTTTGTGCGATCACTGTAGATAACTAATGAAAAAAGCACACTGATGACTACGCCAATCGGCAATGCTGTAAACAACGTACCTAAAAACAGCAAAGTACCTCGAACAACTATGTTTGATAACATACTATTTTCAGTTGCTTTTGTTAACAAAAGCAACACCAGAAGACCAATTCCCACAGGTAAGTAGATAAGCGTCCGAACCAATAGCCACAGCCATTCCTTCTTCATACGAATCCAGTAACTTTCGGAATCGGAATAAATCGTTGGCGTATCACAATCAGCTTTAAAATAAAAATATTTGTCTTTATAATTCGTTATATATTCCCAACCAGCCTGTTCATAGATTACCAAATATTCAGACAATTCTTCCGATGAACCATCAAAAAAATCTACCGAGAACGCTTTTTCTTCCGATCGTCCTTTTTCAAAGACAAGAAAACCAGCTTGATTCATTTTTTTAAACTGCCAACCCTTTTCTGCTTGCTTTTTTAAAACTTGCATTTCTTTCTCAGGATAAAATGCAACCCCTCTAGAACAAATATATTTTTTCCCCTTAAACATGTTCATTCATTTCTCCCTTTTTCAGCTAACAGACGGTTTCCAGCTTGGTAAAGAAGTTTACGACGCTTGATATCTCGCTTTAAATTTTCAAGACCCTTCTCCGTAATTAAATAGATCTTCTTTCGTTCACTGCTCTCCTCTAATGTAATCAATTCACTTTTCTGTAACTTTTTTAAAATTGTATACATACTTGCAGGACCAATATCTACCTGCCCGTTTGTTAAACTGTTCACTTCTTTCATGATAGCGTAGCCATGTTGCGGTTCTAGCAAGGCCAGTAGAATCAAATAAGTGGAATCCGTCAGTGTATCTTCCAAGATATCTTGCCCCTTTATATCATTCAGTGATATATCATCTAATGATATAGTATCGCGTGTTACTAGCTGTGTCAAACTTTTTCTCAGAAACAAGCGTTTTTCTTGACAAGTTTTTTTATACATAAAAACGAAAAAAACTAAAGCCATTTTCATGAGCTTCAGTTTTTTATTCAATGATTAAGTCGTTTCCTCTGAATCAGATTCTTTTTGATGTAAATGATCATACACATTCTTAGCGACATTTTTCGGTAATCCAGAAGCGTTTAGTTCTTCGATTGAAGCGGCTGTAATATATTTCAATGACTTAAATTGCTTTAGTAATTCTTTTTTCCTTTTTGGTCCCAATCCTTCTATATCATCTAAACGTGAGGCAAAACTATTTTTACTACGCAGTTGACGATGAAAAGTAATTGCAAATCGATGTACTTCATCTTGAATACGCTGCAATAAAAAGAATTCTTGTGAATTTCGTTCTAAAGGAACAACGTCTAAATGAGGACCAAAAAGCAGTTCGCTGGTTTTATGCTTATCATTTTTAGCAAGTCCAGCTATCGGAATATCTAAGCCTAATTGGTTATCCAAAACTTCTTTGGCTGCATCTATTTGCCCTTTACCTCCATCGATCAAAATCAAATCAGGAAATGGCAGATTCTCTTTTAGCACTCGTGAATAGCGGCGATAAATCACTTCACGCATTGAAGCGTAATCATCTGGACCTTTAACTGTTTTGATTTTGTATTTACGGTATTCCTTCTTATCTGGACGGCCATCAATAAAAACAACCATTGCGGAAACTGGATCGGTTCCCATGATATTCGAATTATCGAACGCTTCAATTCTTATAGGCGTGGGGATATTCATGGCATTCCCCAACTTCTCGACCGCTCCAATTGTGCGTTCTTGTTTTCGTACAATTAAATCAAATTTTTCCTGTAGTGCAACCGTTGCATTTTTGCCAGCTAATTTGACTAATTTCTTTTTTTCTCCACGTTGTGGTTGCAACACCTTAGTTGAAAGCATTGCTTCTACACTCGCAACGTCGATATTATCTGGAATCAAGACTTCTCTAGGAATAAAGTGTTCGTTTTCTTGGTAAAATTGCCCGATAAAGGTTAAAAAATCTTCTTCTTCTTCATTGTAAAAAGGAAAAATTGAAACATCTCTTTCAATTAATTTACCTTGACGGATAAAGAAGACCTGAACACACATCCAGCCTTTATCAACAGCATAACCAAACACATCACGATCCACTAAGTCCGCGCTTGTCATTTTTTGACGGGTCATCACAGTTTCGATTGCTTTGATTTGATCACGATATTCTGCAGCTTTTTCAAATTCCATGTTTTCCGCAGCTTCATTCATTTTTCTTTGTATCTCTTCTTGAATCACTGGATGGCCACCGTTTAGAAAACTTTTGATTTCAGCGACCATCTTAGTGTAGGTTGATTTAGGAATATCAAAAACACATGGCGCTAAACATTGTCCCATATGATAATAAAGACAAACCTCTTTCGGTAATACTCGACATTTTCTAAGTGGAAACAGCCGATCAAGTAAACGTTTTGTTTCATTAGCCGCTCCCACATCAGGGTACGGACCAAAATATAGTGCTTTATCTTTTGAAACTTTTCTGGTAATCAATAATCGTGGATAATCTTCATTTGTTATTTTGATAAACGGATAACTTTTATCATCTTTCAACATGATATTATACTTAGGATTATTTTTATGAATCAAATTAATTTCCAACAGTAGCGCTTCAATGTTGGATTCTGTCACAATATATTCAAAATCTTCAATTTCGCTGACTAGCCGTTCTGTTTTAGTATCATGGCTACCAGTAAAATAAGAACGTACACGGTTTTTTAATACTTTTGCTTTCCCAACGTAAATGATTGTACCATTTTTATCCTTCATCAAGTAACAACCAGGTTGATCAGGAAGCAATGCTAATTTATTTTTGATTCTTTCGTTCATAATACTTCCTTTCTAATCCATTGATAAAACATATTATACCATTTTCTTGATGCTTAGACATAAAAAATAGGATGAAGAACTTCTCCATCCTACCTTTAATTTTACAAATATTTGTCGATCATTGCACGTAATTGTTCTTTTGAATGAACACCTACTGCTTTTTCTACAACTTCTCCGTCTTTTTTCAAGAGCAATGTTGGAATACTCATAATGCCAAATGAAGCTGGAGTTTCTGGATTTTCATCAACATCCATCTTCGCAATTTTAACTTCACTTTCATCATATTCTTCACTTAATTGTTCTAAAATCGGTGATTGCATACGACAAGGACCACACCAAGTCGCCCAAAAATCAATCAATACAAGACCGTTATCTGTTTCAGTTGAAAAATCTTTATCAGTAATTACTTGTGTCATATTATAGACCTCCTACTTATTAAAGCTGAACAGGCTCGCCCAGCCTTGACAGAAAAATAGGAAAAAATTGATTGAGCTACTTTTTGTCTCACTCCATTTTTATCTTTTTTCCGAAAGGTTAGCCTGTGAAGCTTGATGATGATTTCTAAACCAATTATAACACTCGTTTACTTATCCGACTAGTTTCCTGCTTACTAAAGGTAAGCATCCTATTTAAATTTCACGATCGTTGCTCCATTACCACCTTGATTTCCTGGAGCAAATTCATAACTGCTCACACTACGATGATTCTTTAAATAATCCGTAATCCCAGTGCGTAAAGCCCCGGTTCCCTTACCGTGTACAATCGTTACTTGAGGATAACCGGCTAAGATTGCAGCATCTAAATACTGATCAACTTCGGCCAACGCTTCTTCATAACGCTTCCCGCGTAAATCTAATTGGTTCGCTACGTGGCTAGTTTCACTTGAACGAATAGCCGTCACTCTTTGTGTCGGTTCTTTTTCTGGTGCAACGGGTGTCATATCACTTTCGTCAACAGACATTTTTAAAATCCCCAACTGCACTTGCCATTCATGATCGCTGGATTTACGGATCAAGGTTCCACGTTGTCCAAAGGTATTAACGATGACTTCATCACCTGATTTTAGTTTCTTTTGTTCTTTCGCTTTTTTCAAGACTTTATTTTTTTCTAAATGCGTTTCTTCCTGATGAAGTTTGGAAAGCTTAGACTTGGCATCAATCAACTGATGCTCTTTCACACCACCTTGATTTCCACCTGTCAACTGCATTTTGCGAATGTCAGAGATAATGCCACTGGCTTCTTCTTCTGCTTGGGAGACAAGTTCATTGGCTTTTTGACGTGCTTTTGCCATTTCTTTTTCTCGTTCATCAAAAAAGTATCCGTAAGCTTCTTTTAGTTCGCTATGCAGTCGTTTTGCCTCATCTACATAATGACGAACTTCTAAATATTCCGTTTCTGCCATTTTACGACGATTTTCTAAATCAGCAATCATTTCATTGAGATCTTGGCTTTCGCCATCCATGATGTGTTTTGCTTCATCGATGATCGTGGTATCTAAACCTAGACGCTTAGAGATTTCAAAAGCATTACTGCGTCCTGGAACGCCAATCAATAAACGATAGGTCGGACTCAAGGTATCTACATCAAATTCCATACTGGCATTAATAGTACCAGCACGATTGTACCCGTATACTTTTAATTCTGGATAATGAGTTGTAGCCATTACATATGCACTTTTACTACCTAACGCATCTAAAATCGAAATAGCTAAAGCAGCACCTTCTTGTGGATCCGTTCCGGCACCTAGCTCATCAAACAGCACTAAACTGTGACGATCAACTTTCTTTAGCACATCAACAATATTTGTCATATGGGACGAGAAAGTACTTAAACTTTGTTCGATCGACTGCTCATCGCCTATATCAGCAAAAACCTCATCGAAAATACCCATGCGGCTTTCTTCACCAGCTGGGATGGGTAAACCTGATTGTCCCATCAATTGAAGTAACCCTAATGTTTTAAGTGTGATGGTCTTACCACCAGTATTTGGTCCTGTGATCACAATTGCTTGATATTCTTGACCAATAGTGATGTCATTTGGAACAGCTTTCTCTTGATCAAGTAATGGGTGTCTAGCTTGTTTGAAGTAAATATGATTCTCTTCACTAATTTCAGGCACCACTGCCTTTATTTCTTTACCAAAACGAGCTTTAGCATTGATAAAATCCAATTTACCTATGACATAAGCATTATGCATGATATCGTTTCGATGAGGAACCAACTCAGCTGATAATTCAGACAAAATCCGCTCAATTTCATTGCGTTCGGCAATTTGATGCTGACGGAGACGATTATTTAAATCGACGATTTGTTTGGGTTCAACGAATAACGTTTGCCCTGAAGAACTTTGATCGTGCACTACTCCGCCAAAGACACTCTTGTATTCTTGCTTAACAGGAATAACATATCGTTCGTTTCTCATCGTCACGATTGCATCACTTAAATATTTAGCATTTTTCCCTCTGACAATGCCATCTAATTGTTCGCGAATCGTTTGTTCACTTTTACGAATATTGTTTCGTATGATTTTTAGTTCTGGTGAGGCTTCGTCTGTCACGCGTCCATCTTCATCGATCGACTCTTTCAAACGACGACTCAATTCTGGCAACACAATTAATTGATCGATCCAAGAATAAAGTCTTAAGAGTTCGATTTCACTATCTTGCAGATCATTGAAAAAGCGAATGATTTCAGAAGTTGTTGACAGTACGCGTCCCACATGTGCTAATTCAAGACCATTTAAGTCGGCACCGATCTCGATTCTTTTCATATGAGGACGAATATTCTCTAACTTAGGAATCGGGATTCCGCCGCGTAAACGTTGGATTTTCAATCCATCTTCCGTTTCTTGTAGCCACGCTTGGATACTTGTTGCATCATTTATAGGAACTAAGTGTTCGATCTCTTCCAAGCCTTGTGCTGTAACCACATATTGAGAAATCAGCTGTTTGACTTTATCAAAACCTAACGTTGTTAAAATTCGTGTGTTCATTTTTTCACCTTCTGTTCTTGTAATACTTGATAGGATATAATCCATTAGAAAATAGCCTTATTTAATCATCTGTTCAATCCACAAATGATAGATTTGTTTTGAGAAAATAGGTGTATCTTTGATGATATATCTTGCAAAGCCGCTATTTTTAAATTGATTTTGAACAGCGTCAACTGGTAACATCGATAACGTGCTCAATACTAAAAAGATGCCTATATACATCACTATCAAACTAATTAATCCACCAGCTAACCAATTTGCTTGCTTTAAAACAGGTACAAAAACCAGACCGTGAGCAAAAATCGCCAAAAATCGGACAACTAGCCAGCCTACTATTAAAATAAGTAAAAAGGCTATAGCACCATAAAAAGCTTGATCCAAATCAAGTGTAAGCTCCTGATTGAAAAAGACCAATTTAGTATCAGCTGTTGGTGAAGGATACGGAATGTATAACTCCAGATGAGAGGCTAAACTCTTATAATACGTTCTAGCTATAAAATAGGTACAAAAATAACCAACTGTATATAAAACTTGTAGAATTAGTCCGCGTCTAGCGCCTGTATAAAAGCCAATGGCTAATAGTAGTAAAATGAGTAATGTTAACATCCTGTCATCCTCTCAGATTATTGGTCTTGAGTGCTTTTACTCTGAATCTGTTGTTTGCGATTTTCGTTTAAGATTTGCTGAGCTTCCATATGGTTATGGATTTCGACATCTTCTTGACCATTCTTTTTCAGCACGCCTCTTGCTTCCTCTTCGATTGCTTCAATTCGCTTGATGCGGTTTTCAAGTTCAGCCAATCTGATTGTCCGTTTTTTCAGTTCAGCCACTTCTTGTTCTAAATTAAGCACTTTTTCTTGTTTTTTAAGCTGATCAGAAATAGCATTGATTGCTAATAAAACAGATGCTTGTTCATCATTCGTTTGTGGTGAAATATGTTTTAATTCAGCTAATTGTTCATTGACTAATTTTGTCACCAAATCCATATGTTGTTTGCTTTCTTGTCCGATAATCGTATACGTATGATCGGCAATCACAGCTTTATATCTTGTCTTTTCTTTAACCATGATGGTGTCCCCTCCTATAATAATCCATTATGTTATTGTACCATGAAAATCATAGTCTGTGTTTTTTCAAATAACCCTTTCTTATTATATGCTACTAAACCGAAAAATTAAAGGTTTAGTGTTATTATTACAACTTTTATTAGATTTTTGTTCCTGCTCTTAACTTAAAGAACCTACTATAAAAAAATTAAACAAATGGATCTGGTGCATAACCTTTCAAGTTATGTACCAGATCCATACAATTAAATAAATGTTCGACAAAAATTTATGCCTCATTTATTTGTCAAAATTAAACATTTTTGATTATTTCATTCCTTTTAAAGCATATCAAACAATGACAGTTGATTTTCATCAGGTAAGTCTTTCAAAACACCATTTTCAGTCATATACTCAATCAATGTTTTTGAAACTTTACCGCGACTAGCAAGATCTTCCTTAGACAAGAACGGTTCTGCTCTGGCTTCAACGATTGATTTAGCCACGTTGAGACCTAGACTGGGAACAGCTCTAAACGGAGCAATCAACGTGTCACCATCAATTACAAAATTTTCTGCATCCGATTTATACAAATCGATCATACCGAATTTAAAGCCTCGCTCGATCATTTCATTCGCAAGTTCCAAAACAGTCAACAGATTTTTTTCTTTAGTCGAAGCTTCCAGACCTTTATCCTGAATCTCTTTCATACGCGCTTTCACCGCTTCTTTTCCTTGTGACATCGCAACTAAATCAAAGTCATCTGCACGGACAGAAAAGTATGCGCAGTAATAAAGAATTGGAAAATACACTTTAAAGTAGGCAACTCGCAAAGCCATTAAAACGTAAGCTGCCGCATGGGCTTTCGGGAACATATATTTTATTTTTGAACAAGAATCGATATACCAATCTGGCACATTATTCTCTTTCATCGCTGTCAAATATTCATCTCTTAACTCATCAGGAATTTTATTCCAAAGTCCTTTTCGCACTGTTTCCATGATTTTAAATGCCATACCACTATCAAGTCCAGCATGAATCAAGTAAACCATGATATCATCCCGACAACCAATCACTTCAGCAAGATTGGCTTCTCCTCGACGAATCAATTCTTCCGCATTACCCAGCCAAACATCCGTACCATGAGACAGCCCTGATATTTGCAATAACTCAGCAAAGGTCGACGGATGTGTCTCTTCCAACATGCCTCGGACAAAACGTGTACCAAACTCTGGAATCCCCAATGTTCCAGTCTTAGAATATATTTGTTCTGGTGTTACACCTAGAACTTCAGGACCTGCGAAAATCCTCATCATCTCAGAATCATCAGTGGGAATGGTTTTGGGATCAATTCCTGATAAATCTTGCAACATCCGAATAACAGTTGGGTCATCATGCCCTAGGATATCAAGTTTTAAAATATTATCATGAATTGAATGGAAATCAAAGTGAGTCGTTTTCCATTCAGAATTTTGATCATCCGCCGGATATTGGATCGGAGTAAAATCATAAACATCCATATAATCAGGAATAACGATGATTCCTCCGGGATGCTGACCGGTCGTCCGCTTCACACCAGTCGAACCTTTGGCTAAACGATCCACCTCAGCTCCTCTAAAATGAAGATTGTGATCGCGCTCATACCCCTTTACATAACCGTAAGCCGTTTTATCTGCGACTGTACCAATTGTTCCTGCACGATAGACATACTCCTCACCAAACAAGACTTTCGTATAGTTATGGGCTTCTGCTTGATAATCACCAGAGAAATTCAAATCAATATCAGGTACTTTATCGCCATGGAAACCTAAAAAGGTTTCAAAAGGAATATCGTGACCATCTTTAAATAAACGCTGACCACAATTTGGGCAATTCTTCTCAGGCATATCAAAACCTGAACCGTATGATCCATCTTCAAAAAACTCAGAATGCTTGCAATTAATGCAATGGTAATGCGGTGCCAACGGATTAACCTCAGTAATCCCGGTCATTGTAGCTACAAAACTTGAACCTACAGAACCCCTGGAACCAACTAAATAGCCATCCTCCATACTTTTATGCACTAATTTTTGCGAAATCAAATAGATAACCGAAAAGCCATTTCCGATAATACTATCCAATTCTTTTTTCAATCGTTTCTCAACTATATCTGGTAATGGATCACCATAAAGTTCTTTGGCACGAGTGTAGCTTAAATTTCTGATTTCATCTTCTGAACCAGGAATTTTCGGCGTATATAGATCATCTTTAACAGGCGTGATTTCCTCACACATATCAGCAATTGCATTAGGGTTTTCCACAACAAGCCGATGAGCCGTTTCTTCGCCTAAAAACTGAAAGGCTGTTAACATTTCGTCTGTTGTTCTAAAGTGAACTTCAGGCAGGCTGTGGCGATTCAATGGATTAGCTCCACCCATCGACCCTACCAAAATTTTCCGATAGATGCTATCTTCTTCGTTTAAATAGTGAACGTTTCCGGTTGCGACTACTGGTTTTTCCAGCTCATCTCCGATTTTCACTAGATTTGCGATGATTTCTTCTAAGTCGGCTTCACTTTTCACCAATTCTTGTTCCAACAATGGTGCATAGACCGCTTTTGGCATGACTTCAATATAATCATAAAACTTCGCTCGATTTTTTGCCTCTTCTACACCTTTTTGCATCATCGCTTCAAAAATCTCACCACTTGAACAGGCCGACCCAATAATCAAACCCTCACGCAATTTATTTAGTTGAGAGCGTGGAATTCTGGGGATTCTGAAAAAATAATTGATATTCGACATTGAAATCAGCTTAAAGAGATTTTTCAAGCCAGCTTGAGTCGTTGCCAAAATAGTTGCATGAAACGGTCTCGCACGCTTGTATGAATCCCCTTCGCCAATGTGCATGTTCAATTCATCATGATAGTTCATATTATGATTTTCTTTTGCGTCTTTCAAAAAGATCCAACATAAATGCCCAGTTGATTCAGAATCATAAATTGCTCGGTGATGTTGCTCCAAGTTAACACCGAATTTTTTAGATAAGGTATTTAGTCGATGACTCTTGAACGTTGGATTTAAATAACGAGATAATTCCAATGTATCGATTACTGGATTTTCAGCTTCTGGAATGTCATATTTTCCATAGCTAGTATTTAAGAAACCCATATCAAAGGAAGCATTGTGCGCAACTAAAATCGTATCTTCAGAAAACTCTCTAAACAAGCGTAATACTTCTTCTTCTGATTTAGATCCGCGAACCATCTCATCTGTGATCCCCGTCAAGTTGATTGTTGTTTGAGATAAGGGATGACCTGGATCGATGAATTCTTCGAAGGTCTCAATAATATTTCCTTTGTGCATTTTAACAGCAGCCAGTTCAATGATCGTATCATATACAGCTGATAACCCCGTTGTTTCCACGTCAAATACTACATAAGTCGCTTCACTTAATTCGATATGCGCTTCATTATACGCAATTGGCACACCATCATCTACGACATTGGCTTCTACACCATATAAAATCTTGACTCCTGCTTTTTTTCCAGCACTATGCGCATCGGGAAATCCTTGTGCTCCGCCATGATCAGTGATAGCAATGGCTTTGTGGCCCCATTTTCCAGCTTGAGCAACGTAGTCAGCAACGTTGTTTGTCGCATCCATTGTACTCATATTGCTGTGTAAATGTAGCTCTACACGCTTATCCCCTTCTGGCGCATAATCTTTACGCGGCGCATGTTTGACTTCCATCAAATCTTGACAGTTCATCACTAAATCACGCATGAATGTATCTTCTTGGATGCTGCCGCGAACACGAATCCAGCTATGTTTTTGAATCGCATCGAACACTTGCTCGTCTTTTTCTCCGTTTGAGAATTTTTTTACGATAAAAGATGACGTATAATCCGTAATCTTCAAAATTAAAATTTTTCGTTTGGAACGTAATTCCCGCACTTCTACATCAAAAACGAAGCCTTCAATTGTCACTCGACGTTCTTCTTCTAAGATATCCCCCATTGCCATGATCGGTTCATCATTTGGAATATTACGGCCAAGGCGGATGGGACCTTCAAGTGCCGGACCTTGCTGTTGCTGTTGTTTTTTCTTTTGTTCATGTTTAATGAGCGATTCTGCTGCTTGTTGCTGGAAAGCCGCATCTTGTTCTTGCTTACGTTCTTCAAACAGTGCCAATACTCGTTTTGCTTGCTGTTCATCCATTTTAGGTTCGATATGGAATTTTTGAAAGCCATAATTGATATATAGATCTTCAATAATCGGTAAATACTGTTGTTTCAAATAAGGAATAACCGCTTCGTTATCAACCGGTAAAATAATTTTTTTATCTTCAATAATTGGCGTTTGCGTTTTGATCACGCGTTGAACTAGCGGAGTATCACACTGACTATTCAATAGTGCTAGTTGCCAATAATCGGTCAATTGTTCTTCTGTAAATTCACTTTTGTCAGCTGATATTTTTACAGTCACACCAGCGATTTGCTGAAAAGAAAGCTCCAATTGCTGAATAAATGACTGATAAAGCATCACAGGCAAAATCTCAGTGAAACCTAAATGAAATTCCCATAAACGGCTTTGTTGATGCACCACTACTTTGTCAATTCTTCCTTGTTGAATGAGCGGATGCTGCCGCTCTTGTTCATTTAATTGAATTTGATCGATCAACTTTGCAAATAATTCTTGTGCCTTCTCTGCCACTAAATGAACCTCCTTATAATAAAAGCGGAACAGGCTCGTTCAGCCTTGACTGAAAAATAGGAAAAAACAACTGAGGTGTTCTTTACCTCATTTATTTTTTATCTTTTTTCCGAAAGGCTAGCCTGTAGAGCTAGATAAATAAAAGCGGAACAGGCTCGTTCAGCCTTGACTGAAAAATAGGAAAATAGAACTGAGGCGTTCTTTGCTTCATTTTTATTTTATCTTTTTTCCGAAAGGCTAGCCTGTAGAGCTAGATAGATAAAAGCGGAATGAGCTCGTTTAGTTCTGACTGAAAAATAGGAAAAATTAACTGTGGCGTTTTTGCCACTTTTAATTTTTATCTTTTTTCCGAAGAACTAGCTCATGCAACTCAATATAGTCAAAATCCACCAGTTTTTAACTGGATATCTTGATAAGAAAGAGGCCCTTAGACATTTCTGTCAAGTGCCTCGCCACAGTTAAGTATACTATTTTTTCTTCCGAAATACAATGTAAACAAGAAGTGAGCTGATAGCATTAATTCGATGCAGTAACAATCAAAGAAAACAAAGTTGGGACATAACTCTTTGAGCTACATCCCAACCTCAATTTCAAATTTAGTCTTTATCTGCATTCAATAAAATAGATAATGTGCTTTCAAGCTCTTCCTTACGAACTTCGACCATTTCACCCGTCCGTTTGATTTTCACCTCTACAACACCGTCAACAGCCTTTTTACCAACTGTAATTCGGATTGGACAACCAATCAAATCTGCATCTGCAAACTTCACGCCTGCGCGTTCATTACGATCATCAACTAAGACCTCGTAACCTGCTGTAGACATCATTTCTTCCACTTCATGAGCTAGGCTGGTTTGATATTCGTCTTTTATGTTCATTTGAACAACATGTAAATCGAATGGCGAAATACCTGCTGGCCAATTAATACCATTTTCATCGATATTTTGTTCAACGATTGCAGACAATAAACGACTAACACCTATACCATAACAACCCATGATCACATGTTTTTCTCTGCCGTTTTCATCCAGGACTGTCGCACCCATGGCTTCGCTATAACGAGTACCTAGTTTGAAGATATGACCAATCTCGATCCCTTTAGTAAATTCTAACACGCCATTACCGTCAGGAGAAGGATCACCTTCTTGGACAAAACGTAGATCTTCATAACTAATTGGTGTGAAATCGCGTCCTGGATTTACATTGCTTAGGTGGAAACCTGTTTCATTCGCTCCAGTAATTGCATTAGCTAGATCTTGGACATGAAGATCTGCGAACAACTTCACTTCTTCAGCTAATTCAACTGGACCGACTGAGCCAAAGTCAGCCCCTAGATATTTACGCGCATCTTCATCTGTTGCTTCTTCCAAGAAATCAACACCTAAGAAGTTTTTCAGTTTAACATCGTTCACTTCGTGGTCACCACGAACTAAAACTAAAACAGGTTCCTCATCTGCCATAAATAAAACAGATTTGATGATTCGTTGCGGTTCAACATTGAAAAATGCGGCAACTTGCTCAATCGAGCCAACATCTGGTGTTGCTATTTTTTCAACTTCCAATTGTGTTTCATGTGATTTTTTAGGTGTATATAGGCTGGTTGCCATTTCCAAGTTTGCCGCATAATCACCATCTGTAGAGAAACAAATCGTATCTTCACCGATTTCAGAAATCGCCATAAACTCTTTAGAATCTTTGCCGCCCATAGCGCCACCATCACCAATAATCGCACGGAAATTTAAGCCGCAGCGTTCAAAAATAGCTGAGTAAGCTTTTTCATAATCACGGTATGATTGATCCAGACTTTCTTCATTAGCGTGGAAAGAATAACCATCTTTCATGATGAACTCCCGGCCTCTTAACAAGCCAAAACGTGGTCGTTTTTCATCACGGTATTTTGTTTGAATTTGATATAGATTTAAAGGTAAACGCTTATACGAATTGATTTCATCACGAATCAGTTCAGTAAATGTTTCTTCGTGTGTTGGACCAAGAATATAATCACGCTCATTGCGATCTTTTAAACGATAAAGATTTGGACCATACGTTTCATAACGTCCCGATTCTTTCCATAATTCAGCTGGTAGTAATGCAGGCATCAACATTTCAATAGCATCAATCTTATCGAATTCTTCCCGCATGATTTTTTTCAATTTTTCAAGCACTCGATTTGCGAGTGGTAAATAAGAATAAATTCCCGCTGATACTTGGCGAATATACCCTGCTCTAAGTAACATTTGGTGGCTCAAGACTTCTGCGTCATTTGGCACCTCACGTAAAGTTGGGATTAGCATTTTTGACTGTTTCATTAGAACTCTCCTTTGTTTAAACGAATGTGTTGAAACTCCTCAAGTGATTCGCTAAAAATCAAATTAATTATTTAAAAGAAAAAACGTTGAATATCATTCCAGGTCACTAACACCATCAATAACATAATGAACCCAAAACCAATAAGTGTTAGCAAGCCTTCTTTTTCTTGACTTAAAGGTTTTCCTCTAAGTCCTTCGAAGATGTTCAATACGATCTTACCACCATCTAAAGCTGGGATTGGTAATAAGTTGATGATACCAAGATTGACTGATAACATCGCCATTAGCCAGATTACCATATTCAATCCTGCTTTTGAAGCCTCTGAAGACATCTGGAACATCATTACTGGACCACCCAATTTGTCTAAACTAAATCCAGTAAATAATGATTTAAGAGCTTTAAAAATCTGCATAGAATTATCAATCGTCGCTTGAATACCACCTAGTAATTTGTCTGCTAATCCAGTTTTCATAGGAGGTACAATGCCAATTATACCGATTTCTTGTTTGCCAGACTTCTCTTTTTTAGGCGTTATATCAACTTCTCTAGTTTTACCATCTGACTCAACAAGTAAGTTTAATTCTTTTCCTGGACTATCTTGAATGATTTTTGTGAAATCAGTCCAATCAGAGACCGACTTTCCATCGATAGACACAATTTTATCATCTGCTTTTAAACTAGCTTTAGCTGCTGGACTATCCGCTTGGACTCCTCCAATCAAATTTGTATTCGTGTATGTCACTCCACCTTGCATAAAGACATACACCGTAAATAATACAAAAGCCAGAATGAAATTATTCATAGGTCCGGCAAAATTGGTCAACATCCGCTGCCATAACTTAGCTGATTGGAATTGGACATCAATTGGCGCAATTCTAACTTCGGTTCCATCTTGTTCAATGATCGTTGCATCATGGTTTACCTTATACGTGATTTCTTCTGATTCATCACCATTAACATATCCTTTGATAAATAGTTCTTTTTCAAGATCCGCTTCCAACATTTCCATTGGAATGCTATTAGTCAGTTGGACTTTTTTACTTGTATTGATTTTTACAACTTCTTCTTGTTCATTTAGCTCAATAGACAACGTCATGCCAGGCGGCAATTCCGTATCTTCTTCCCCTTGTCCTGCCATACGTACATAACCGCCGATAGGTAGAATCCGAATAGTATACGCTGTGCCGTCTTTCCCTTGATGAGCAAAAATCTTTGGTCCCATCCCAATCGCAAATTCACGCACTAAAATGCCTGAACGCTTTGCGAAGAAAAAATGTCCAAATTCGTGTACTAAGACAAGAATCCCAAAGACAATAATAAATGTAATGATTGTTTTCATAACTGACCTTCTTCCTTTATCCATCTTTCTACGATAGTTCTTGTTTGTTTATCGATTTCAATCACTTCTGTTAACGTGACTTCAGTAGTTTCACTGTAATTATCTACTGCTCGTTGAACCAACTGTTCAATTTGCAAATACGAAATTTTACCTTCAATAAATGCGGTCGCGGCAATTTCATTTGCAGCGTTATAAACTGTTGGATAAGCGCCGCCTTTTTTTCCAACTGTAAAAGCTAAAGCCAACATTGGAAAACGGTCAAAATCCATCGGTTCAAAATTTAGTTGACCGATTTCTGTTAAATCAAACTTCTTTTCATTTTTGATTGGCAAACGCGTGGGATACGTCAATGCATATTGAATCGGCTCGCGCATGTCGCTTGGCCCCAATTGTGCTAGATATGCACCATCCTTTAAAACGATCATTGAATGAACAATACTTTCTTTATGTAAAACAACTTTTATTTTATCATAATCTGTACCAAATAACCAATGGGCTTCAATAACTTCTAACCCTTTATTCATCATTGTTGAAGAATCTATCGTGATTTTTTTACCCATTGACCAATTGGGATGTTTCAACGCCTGCTCTAAAGTGACAGATTCTAGCTCTTCACGAGTCAAATCTCTAAAGCTTCCGCCAGATGCTGTGATCACTAACTCTTTTACACTGCCCTCTTTTTGTCCTTGTAAACATTGAAAAATCGCGGAGTGTTCGCTGTCGACTGGCAATATAGTTACATTCTTCTTTAAAGCTGCCGCCATGACCCATTGGCCTGCCATGACCAAAGTTTCTTTGTTCGCTAGAGCGATATTCTTTCCCGCGTCAATCGCTGCCATCGTCGGATTTAGCCCTACACTTCCTGTAACAGCGGTCAAGACAACATCGACTGCTTCAAGCGTAGCAGCTTTTACAAGACCTGTTTCACCTACACCGAATTCAACTTCTGGAAACCGGCTGGCTAAATCTGTTTTCATAGCTTGTGAGCCAACACCTACATATTGTGGTTTTAATTGCTCTATCAACTGCGCACCTTTGTCACTATTCGAATGAAACGTCAGTGAAACAATTTGAAATCGTTCAGGATAAGCTAGGACTACATCTACTGTGTTTGTACCAATCGAGCCTGTCGCCCCTAATAATGCGATTTTTTTCATATTAAAAAGAAAAACCCTGAACATTCAGAGTTTTTCACCTTCCCTTCTTGTTAGAAATTAAAATAGTCCGAATAAATGCATGATTGGAAAAACAAAAAGTAAGCTGTCAAAACGATCTAATATGCCACCGTGTCCTGGTAAAATAGTTCCTGAATCTTTTACATCATAATGTCGTTTGATCGATGACTCCACTAAATCACCAAATTGACCTACAATTGAAAAGACTACAGTTATCAGTAGCATGATCGGTAAATTATATACGAATAACTCTTTATTTGGCGTCAATAATAAAAATAACAGTGCTACAACAACCGCACAAAGAATACCACCTAATGAGCCTTCGATCGTTTTGTTAGGCGAGACTTCTGGCCATAATTTTCTTTTACCAAAACGTTTTCCGATAAAGTATGCACCAATATCGGTTGCCCAAACAACAAATAATGCATAAAGCAACACGACAAAACCAGTATCTCTAGCACTTACAAAGTTTTGAAAACCAACACCAACGTATAAACTTGTAATAACTGGAAATCCCGCTTGGGAAATGGTATACATATTTTTAGAAGCAACTAGTCCGCCTAATAATACCATCACAGTTAAATAGAATAAAATAAAATTATCCGCTTTTTCTGGTAAAAAGAAAAACCAGCGATCTTTTGGTAATACGAGAAATACTGCTCCTAAGGCCGAAAGCACACCTTCAAAACTAGTGATTTCTAAGCCCTTCATTCTAAATAGTTCATACACTCCAACCACTGCCAGTAATGCGGCTGCCAATTCAATCACAAAACCGCCATACCAAATGATCGGTATAAAAACCACCAAGGCTACGGCCGCTGTAATAACACGCTGTCTCATTTCTCTTCCTCCTCAGTTTCTTTTAGACCGCCAAAACGACGATTTCTATTTTGAAAGGACGCTAAGGCATGCTCCAATAATTCATCATTGAAATCAGGCCATAAGGCATCCGTAAAGAACAATTCACTATAGGCAATCTGCCATAATAAAAAGTTGCTGATACGCTCTTCGCCACTGGTTCGAATCAATAATTCTGGATCTCTTAACTCCTCAGTCAAAAAACCTGTCATTAAATGTTCGGCAATCGTTTCATCCGTAATATCTGCTGGTGAAAGCTCATTGTTTGCCGTTTTTTCAGCAATTTCTTTTACAGCGGTAATAATTTCTGCTCTTGAGCCATAATTCAATGCAAAATTTAGCACCATACCAGTATTATTTTTGGTTTGCTCAATTGCCCGTTCCACTGCATCTTGGGTGTGTGCTGGTAAAAATTCCTTGTAGCCCATTACATGAACTTTCACATTTTCTTTGATCAACTCTGGCACAAATGTATCAAAAAAATCAACTGGTAATTGCATCAAAAAACTGACCTCATCGGTTGGCCGTTTCCAATTTTCAGTAGAAAATGCATATAAGGTTAGGACTTTGATGCCTAGTTTACTTGCATGTTTCGTGATTTTTTTCACTGTATTCATACCTTCTTTATGCCCAGCAATTCTCGGTAAACGACGATTTTGTGCCCAGCGTCCATTACCGTCCATGATTATTGCAACATGTTTAGGGATCACCCCATCGCTATTAAAGGTAAATGAACTCTCTTCTTGTATGTATTTATTCTTTTGCGGAAAAAAACGTAACATATTTTCCCCTCCATTCAAAAAATCTATCTAGACTATTATAGCAATATCTTTCAGAAAAGCCTATGCAAATGAAAAAATTTCGACATTATTTAATAATTCTATGGCAGATTTACCATGATTTGCAGCTTTTTTTGTCGATCATCGGTCATCTAGCCAATCAGTCATACATAAAAATTAAAAAAAGAAAGTGAGGCTAAACGTAAAAAGCGTTTTGCCTCACTTTCTAAAAATAAGTTTCACACTGAAACATCATAGTAATTTGATTATTCTTCTTTATCGGCAGGTTTATTTTCTTCAGGTTTTAAATTCCCTTTACTGATACCGATTTGGATAACAGAATTAATTGGGATAAATTCATTATAGTTACTCATCTTAACAACCGTTCCTTTTGTCACAGTAGAGTCTACATAATAAACTTGATAGGTGATATTCGCACCTTTTGATTGATATTCTTCATAAAAAATCTTTTGAAGATCACCTTCCAGCGTATTATCACGTAAATCTTTCATATACGGCTTTCCAAATGAATAAACCACTTGAATCACCGGTTTTTCATCTTTTTCAGTATATTTTTTGCCGACTTCCACAGATTGACTGATAAATCGGCCATATGGAATCTCATCATTGAACAGTTGCTTCACTTGAACTTGCAGACCATTTGCTTTTGATTCAGCTTCTTCAGCAGTAAATTGTGAAAAGTCTGGCACTACTAATGCTTTACCTGTTGAGGCAGTGATCGACAGTGTATCTTTTTTGGCAACTTTCGTGTCTTTTCCAATACTTTGGGAAATCACTTTGCCATTTTCCACAGTGTCAGAGTCTGCTTCTTCTACATTTAGCGTAATCTCATTTTTCTTAGCCCATTCTGTTGCTTCTTCTTTGGGCTTGCCAGCAAAATCTGGCATTGAAATGTCTTTTTCAAATACTTCTTTTCCTTTAGAAAAATAGAGTTTCGCTTTGTCCTTGCGTTTATACGTATCGAATTTGACATCTTTATTTGTGATTTCAAATTTCAGATAGTCTCCTGCCGGTACTTTATCACTATACTCTTCGATGATTGCTAAATTATCTGCTTTGTGTTCATTAATCCAGCTTTTAGCATCTTTGAGTTTCATTGGTTTAAAGTCTGGTAAAGCTACCGCTTCCTCTGGATCTGCTCCTAAACTAGCATCCACCGTTAATTCTTTGCCCTTTTGGATCTTTTTGTTTTTCACCGTCTGATGAATGATCAAATTCGCTTCTTTATCAAAATCATATTTTTGCTCTACTTGAAGTTTCACACCATTTTCAGCGGTCCACTCACGAACTTCAGATAATTCCTTACCTTCAAAGTCTGGTACTTGAACATGGGTCATTTGATAATAACCAAAATACAATAAGGCAACGGTTACCAGGCTGCCTAATCCAATATAAATATATTTTCTGATTTTTTTATTTCTATATGTCGGGTCAGTCTCAATCACTTCTTCGGTATTTCTGGACTGATCTATTGCGACTGGCTCAGAAACTTTTGCTGTTTCTTTTTTAGGTTCATACTTTTTCTTTTTTGTTCGTTTTTTAGTATAAATTATCTCTTCGGGATGCTCTGCTTTAGAAACAGAATCAGGAGTCACTTCACTTTGTTTCATAGTTTCTGGCGCATTGTCTGGACTATTTTGCGGCCCGATTGCAACATCTGAACTGATGTCCTGCTGCTTTTCAGCACGTTCACTCTTATCTGTCGGCCCTTTTTCTGACCTTGTTTTCTTTTTTTGTTCTTGTTGTACTGTCTTATCTTTTAATTCGTTTTTTTCCTGGCGGGTTTTATTATAATTTTCTCCGCTGAAATTTGATAAAAAATCACTCATACTTTTTTAACACACCTTTTTTCAGGTAATAGGTCTCGTCAGATTGATCTGCAATATCATTTGAGTGCGTTACGACAATCACACACTTATTATGAACTTTAGCAAGATTTTGAAAAATATCGACAATCTCCTGTTCCATTCCTTCATCTAAATTTCCTGTTGGTTCATCTGCTAAAATGATATCTACATTCGTAGCTAAAGCTCTAGCAATCGCAACACGTTGCTGTTCACCACCAGAAAGCTGATTCACCAGCCGATCTGCTTTCTCACTTGTAATACCAATATAATCTAAAAGATTGTAGGCAACTTCTTTTTGATTCGGTGGCAGTTCATTATCTGTAATCGACATTGCTACCAAAACATTCTCTAAAGCTGTCAGGTAAGGAACTAAATTATAACTTTGAAAAATAATACTGATAGCATCACGACGATATTTTTCATAGCCGATTGATTTAATATCTTTTCCGTTTAATAAAACTTGCCCTTCCTTTGGTGTGTCTAAAGCACTGATCAATGAAAGAAACGTTGTTTTTCCGGAACCAGATTGTCCTAAAATACTATAAAATTTTCCTTGTTCAAAGGAAACATTGGTATCTTTTAAAATGAAACGGCGCTGATCGCCATCTTGATAAAAATAACTAAGATTTTTTGTTTCTAAAATCGCCATTTTCCATACCTCCTACATCATGATTTTCTTTGGATTCAAACGGACAATATACAACAATGGTAAAATTGCTGCCAACAATACCGTACCTAATCCAACAACTAAATACGTGATTATATATCCTAATGAGAATTTTACTTCATAAGCATTCATGATGTCATCTGTTGTAAGCTCGGTCGAACCTAACCCATCAAAGCCCATAAACATATTCATTTGATCATTCGTACTACTCAAAATATCACTATTCAATAAAGATTCTGAGACCATTTTTCCTAAAAAATTACCTGTAATCAATGAAAGAATCAAAGCGATTCCACTGATGATCAGCATCTCTATAATAATTTGTCCCATGACATGACTACGCTTATCCCCTAAAGACAGATAGATACCCAGTTCGTGTTTACGATCACGCATGAATAATAAAACAACCAATGAAATGATCAATAACGTTGCAATAACTGCAATCAAGACAACATAGCCTGAAATTTGAGACATTTTTTTCATACTGCCGCCAATTTGCTCATACTGATCCGTTGAGGCGCTTACTGTATATAATTTTGGCAAGAGCGGTTGTGTTTCTTGCTTAAAAGCCTCTACGTCGTCTGGGCTATTGAGTACGTAAACAGGTGTATAGTATTCCCCCTCATCGTCATCTGATATAAATGGACTTTCTGGATTAACTTTTTTTAGTTTTTCTAAATAGTCTTTATTGATTTCCAAGACCGTTTTATTCGGCAAATAAACTGTATTAATCTGCTGCAATGACATGTATTGCTGATTCATATCTTGCTCTTTTTTTTCTTCTTTATCTTTCATCTCGACCGATGTTGGTTCAAAAATTCCGATGATTTGGATTGGTATATCTATTTTAAATAATTCTTTTTGCCCACCATCTTCACTATAGTCATAGCCACGGCTATCTATGACCATTTGGTCGCCGACAGATAATCCGTTTTCGTCTGCAACTTTTGAAGAAATAAGTCCGACATTTTTTCCATTGTCAATATCTTCTTGAGTGAAAACCTTACCTTCAACTAATTTGACTCTATTTTCCTCAACATCCAAAATTTTATGATAGTTCGAACCTTTTAAGTTAAGTCCTTCCATCATTGCTCCGGATTCCTCTGAATCTAATGTCGCACTTTTCAGCTCTTTTGTTTGTACCATCGTTCCGGCGTTATAATCATAATATTTTACATAAGAAGACTGCCCAATTTTTTTCATCAAATCAACTTTAAGTGGTTCAATTTTTAGATCTTCTTTGGCAAATTCATCTTGGTTATTTTCATAATCCAATTGAATCGTAGCCAATCCACCCAATTGTTTTTTGACGCTTTTTTCAACATTTTGTGTAGACTGCTGGATCGCGATTGATCCTGCAATAACATTACCCAATACAAATATCACTGCAAATAAAATGAGTGATTTTCCCTTTTTTCTAGTTACGCTGCACAGCGCACGCTTCATAAAATTCACTTTCTCATCTCCCTTTAAGAAAAAATATAGTTACTATCATTATTCCATAACAGTTGAGGTTTAACAAGATGTTTTTTACACTCTCGCTTAAACTAACAATTTCTTTAGATCATAATTTTATAACCACATATTATATATCGTTAAAATAACAATTATATTTAAAAAAATAAAAAAACACCCTCACTTTTTTAAAGTGCGGATGCTTTTCTTCTTACTTTTAATGAAATTATACTTCTAGAAGTTCTTTTTCTTTTTCAGAAGTGATCGTATCAATGTTTTTCACACTATCATCTGTTAATTTTTGCGCTTCTTTTTCTAGATTGCGCAACTCATCTTCAGTGATATCATTGCTTTTTTGTTGCTTTTTCAATTCATCAATAGCATCACGACGAATGTTACGAACAGCGATTTTTGCATTTTCAGCCGCTTTTTTCACGTCTTTTGCTAATTCTTTACGACGTTCTTCCGTTAATTGTGGAATTACTAAACGAATTACTGTGCCGTCATTTGTTGGGCTAATACCGATATCGCTAGCTTGAATTGCCTTTTCGATATCTTCAAGTGAATTTTTGTCAAAAGGTGTAATCATTAAGACACGCGCTTCTGGAATATTGATTCCAGCAAGTTGGTTCACCGGTGTCAGTGCGCCATAATAATCTACTTGAATTCTGTCCAATAGACTTGCGTTAGCACGTCCTGCACGGATTTGGCCAAGCTCACGTTGTAAGCTTTGTTCTGCTTTGCTCATTTTCTCTTTTGCTGTTGCTAATACAGTTCCACTCATTTTTTATTTCCCCCTTACGGTTGTTCCAATATTTTCACCTAAACATGCACGGCGAATATTGCCTGTTTCATTTAAATTGAATACGACTAATGGAATATCATTATCCATACTTAGTGAGCTTGCCGTTGAATCCATTACTTGCAAGCCTTTTGAAATCACATCTAAATGTGTTAATTCTTCAAATTTAACAGCATTTGCATCTAGCTTAGGATCAGCAGAATACACACCATCAACATTGTTTTTAGCCATTAAAATGACATCCGCATCAATTTCTGCTGCACGTAACGCTGCAGTTGTATCTGTTGAGAAATAAGGATTTCCGGTACCACCAGCAAAGATCACGATACGACCTTTTTCCAAATGACGTTCTGCACGGCGGCGGATATATGGTTCTGCGATTTGACGCATCTCGATTGACGTTTGAACGCGTGTTGGCACTCCAAGATTTTCTAATGTATCTTGTAAGGCTAATGCGTTCATTACAGTTGCTAACATTCCCATGTAATCTGCTTGTGCGCGTTCCATACCCATTTGAGCACCGATTTGTCCGCGCCAGATATTGCCACCGCCAACAACGATTGCCATTTCAATTCCTAATTCATGTACTTCTTTGATTTCTTCTACAATCTCTTTGATTGTTGGAGGTTTAATTCCAAACCCATCTTCTCCGGCCAAAGCTTCGCCACTTAACTTTAATACAACGCGTTGATATTTAGGTTTTACCATTTTTGTTTTCCCTCCACCATTTGTCTAAGAACATTTTAACATACTCTGCAGATTCTGCCAGTCTATTTCTTTTGATTTGCCTAAAAAAAGGGAGCGCATCTCAATGCGTTCCCAACTGTTACCTAAGCAACAGATTTATTTTTTGATTTGGCTCATTACTTCATCAGCAAAGTTATCTTCACGTTTTTCAATTCCTTCGCCAACTTCAAAGCGGATGAATGATTTAACTGTTGCGCCTTTAGATGCAACGTATTTTTCAACTGTCATATCAGGATCTTTAACGAATGGTTGATCCACTAATGAAATTTCAGCTTTAAATTTGTTTAGGCGACCAATCACCATTTTTTCAACGATATTGGCTGGTTTACCTTCGTTTAATGCTTGCTCAGAAAGAATCGCTTTTTCATGTTCTAATTCTTCTTGAGGGATTTGTGATTCGTTCACATAACGAGGGTTGATTGCTGCTACGTGCATTGCAACGTCTTTCGCAACTTCTTCGTCAGTTGTTCCTTCAAGTACAGTTAAAACGGCAATACGTCCGCCCATGTGTAAATAAGCACCGAAAGCAGCGTTATCGTCTTTTTCAACTAATTCAAAACGACGGAAGCTGATTTTTTCACCGATAACCGTTGTTGCTTCGATCAATTCAGTTTCTAACGTTCCTTTATCTGTTTTAAGAGCTAAAGCTTCTTCCATGTTTGCTGGTTTGTTCGTCGCAATCTCAGTTGCAATTTTTTTAACTAAATCTTGGAACATTTCGTTTTTAGAAACAAAGTCAGTTTCAGAGTTTACTTCAACGATTGCTGCAAAGTTGCCGTTTGAAGCAACATTTGCTAAACCTTCCGCTGCAACACGGTCATTTTTCTTAGCTGCTTTAGCCATACCTTTTTCACGTAGGTGATCAACAGCTGCTTCTATATTACCTTCTACTTCTACTAACGCTCTTTTTGCGTCCATCATACCGACACCAGTCATGTCGCGTAGTTCTTTAACTAATTTTGCTGAAATATCTGCCATTTTTTGTTCCTCCTAAGTTTTGAAAGCGTAGCAGGCTCGTTTAACCTTGACTGAAAAATAGGAAAAATTGATTGAGACGCTTTTTGTCTCACTCTATTTTTATCTTTTTTTCCGAAAGATTAGCCTGCATAGCTAGATAGTTTTAAAAGCTGAAAGAGCTTGATCAGCCTCGACAGGAAAATAGGAAAACATGACTGAGGTGTTCTTTACCTCATTTCAGTTTTTATCTTTTTCCCGAGGAGTTAGCCCGTGAAGCTAAATCATTTAAGTGTAAAATTCGTTTTAAAAAAGCTATCTCAAAGGAGAATCAGGCTTTTTTTCGCCTAGCCTTCGAGACAGCTCCGTTATTTTAAATTATTCTGCTGAATCGTTTGTGCCTTCAACAACATCAACGATTTCTTCGATTGAAGTTGCAGCTTCTGGTGTTTCTTCAACAAAGATTTCTTCTACAGCTTGATCTTCACCTTGGTTTCCTTCGATGAAAGCGTCAGCCATTTTAGCAGTGATCAATTTAACCGCACGAATCGCATCATCATTTGATGGAATTACTACGTCGATTTCGTCTGGATCACAGTTAGTATCAACCATCGCAACGATTGGGATGTTCAATTTTTGAGCTTCTTGAACAGCAATACGTTCTTTACGAGGATCAACAATATACATTACATCTGGAATTCTAGGCATATCTTGGATACCACCTAAGAATTTTTCAAGACGTTCACGTTGTTTGTTTAAACCAACAACTTCTTTTTTAGGAAGAACATCGAAAGTTCCGTCTTCTTCCATTTTATTGATATCTTTCAAACGTTTAATACGTTTTTGGATTGTATCCCAGTTAGTTAAAGTTCCACCTAACCAACGGTGATTTACAAAGTATTGACCTGAACGAATCGCTTCGTCTTTGATCGCTTCTTGTGCTTGTTTTTTAGTTCCTACGAATAATGCAACACCGCCGTCTTCAGCAACATTTTTCATGTAATCGTACGCAGCATCTACTAATTTGACTGTTTTTTGCAAGTCAATGATGTAGATTCCGTTTCTTTCTGTGAAGATATATTTCTTCATTTTTGGGTTCCAGCGACGAGTTTGGTGTCCAAAGTGTACGCCGGCTTCTAGTAATTGTTTCATAGAAATTACTGCCATGTGTTGTTTCCTCCAATTTGGTTTTTATTTGTTCCCTCTCCAGTTCTCATTTTTGTAAGGAACTACTAACAGTAGCACCGCCTTACAAATCGAATCAGGATGTGGATTTAGTGTTTTAACACCGTTTTCTAGTATACAATATTATTTAAAAGATTTCAACCTAATTAACTACTTTTTTGTTATCTTTTATTTGCTTATTCATCATGTTCTAAAATAACTCGATTATTTAGAGATTGAATATTTCTATTATTATGGTCATAAAACTCTTTGAATTTTTTAATTTGATTTTTTGATACTGGTACAGGGTTCTTAAAAATGTACCACTCAACATTTTCAGTTAGCGGTGGCGTTGTTAGTGAGCCTAAGTAATGATAAAAACGTTATTGTCGTAAGTAACTTTCTTTTCATCCCTTGTTCCTTCTTTCAACTCTCTTTTGCTAAAAAATAGTAGACACTTTTTTACGAAAAATCGTTGTATGATGTATTAAACCAATTATTCAGCTTATTTTATTATATCGTATTTACAACTGGTATAGTACAAAATATAAAGAAAATTGAAATAAAACTGGAACAAATCCATACCTAAGCATGATTTGTTCCAGTCTGACTTAATTATTATTTTCTAAATGGTACATTAAGATTCCAGCTGCAATTGCAACATTCAAGGATTCTGCCGCTCCTTTAATTGGAATATAGATGTTTTGGTCTGCCTTCTCTAAAAATTCAGTTGCAACTCCTTGCCCTTCATTTCCCATGATCAAAGCATAATCTTTGCTATTGCTTAATTCCCGATAAGAAACAGCTTCTGGATTTAATTCCGTGCCGTACACTGGAACCTTGGCTTCTTTGAATCTGTCAATAGCTTCTGCTAATGGTTTTCGTATAACAGGCAAATGATAGTTACTTCCCTGCATTGCCCGCAATACTTTCGTACTATAAATGTCGGAACTGCCTTCCCCGAGTATCACACCAGCAAGTCCCGCAGCATCTGCCGTTCGAATCATCGTTCCAACATTCCCAGGGTCCTGGACGTTATCTAAAAGCAGCCAACCACCAGAAAAATCGATTTTTTTCTCGTCATCAGGCATCTTTACAATGGCTGTCATCCCTTGTGGTGTCGGCAGCTCTGACAATGACACCAGCACTTCATCAGAAACATATATCAACAGCTCACTAGGTTGTTGCCCTAACCAATCAGACCACTCCGTCTTCCCGCGCTGATTAAAAAGGATCCAATCAATCTCAGCTCCCGCTTTAACAGCTTCTTCGATCAGATGAAACCCTTCAATTATATACTGTTGCAGCTCTTCTCTATATTTCTTCTTATGTAATTTTTTAAATTCTTTGATTGTTGCATTTTTCGTCGATAAAATTTCTTTCATTTCTACACCTCACCCGATCATTATACCATGATTTTTTCCAATCAAACAGTCACTATTTCACTTGCCAGAAGCTCAAAAAATCGCTATCATTAATTTAACTAAAAGCGAGGTGTACAGCTATGAGAAAAGTACGGATGAATGTACAAGGAAGAGTTCAAGGCGTTGGCTTTCGATACATGACTAAAATGGTCGCAGATGAACTAGGGATTTATGGCACGGTGCGAAATGAAGACGATGGTTCAGTCTCAATTGAATCTTTGGGTGCTGACGAGGCAATGAAAGTATTTATTCAAAAAATCAAAGATTCTCCCAGTCCGGCAGGACGTGTCACCTATGTTGATATACAAGAAGATCCATTGATGGAAGAATATATCAGCTTCAAAGTCACAAATTAATTCAAACAAGAGGAATCTTCCTCCGTCTTGAGGCGGATTCTTCTGATTTTTATTGAAAAAAAACACGTTTTCAAGTATAGTTAACCTTGTGCAAATTTTTTAGAAAAGGAAAGAATAAAATGAGAAAATTAAATAAGTGGCTACTGAGTTCTGGCCTATTCACTTTGGTCCTATTTTTATCTGGATGTGTGAAAACAGGCTCTGATGGTCAACCAACTGGTGAAGGAATCATCTATAATTTTTTAGTAAAACCAATGAGTAGCGCTATTACATACCTTGTTGATAATTTTGATTGGAATTATGGCTGGGCAATCATCTTTATTACGATCATCGTTCGATTAATCATCATGCCATTAGGCTTGAATCAATCGAAAAAAAGCATGATCCAAACAGAAAAAATGCAAGCAATCAAACCGCAAATTGATGCAGCTCAAGCGAAAGTCAAAGAAGCGACGACTCGCGAAGAACAAATGCAAGCTCAAGCAGAAATGCAGCAAGTTTACAAAGAAAATAATATGAGTATGATGGGCGGTATCGGTTGTTTACCTTTATTGATCCAAATGCCAATCTTCTCCGCCTTATTCTTTGCCGCTCGTTATACAAAAGGAATCGGCGATGCATCATTTTTTGGTGTCAACCTAGGTCAACCAAGTATCATATTTGTTGTTTTAGCTGGTGTCGCCTACTTACTACAAGGTTATCTATCTACGATCGGGATTCCTGAAGAACAAAAGAAAACAATGAAATCAATGTTGATCGTGTCACCTTTAATGATTGTGTTCATGTCAATCAGCTCTCCAGCTGGTGTCACATTATACTGGGTAGTCGGTGGGATTTTTAGTAGTATCCAAACATTGATCACAAACCAATTCTTAAAACCAAGAATCAAAGCTCAAGTAGCGGAAGAATTAAAACAAAATCCGCCTAAACAAGTGATTACACCTCGCAAAGATGTAACACCAACCAAAGAACAAACAGTCAAAAAAACAGCAGTTCAACAAAATACTTCTAATAAAGGTAGAAATGCTGGAAAACAAAATAGAAAATAAAACAAGAACCAATGCAAAGTGATGACTGCATTGGTTCTTGTTTTATTTATTTTTTTGACACCCCAAAAACGAAGAGATCGACAACTTGAGCAATACTTAACGATGAGCTACTTTGCTCTGTTTTGATATATGGGGATAACGTATTGAGAAAATGTGTCGTTGCAACTTCTGGTGTCAAGCCTGTACGTATAGCAAAATCACTTTTTTCAAAGAGACTCAACAATGGCTTTTTGTATGACTGATTCCACAATGTAAACAATTTAAGTTGTGTTTCTTTTGTTAACTTTGTTCTAAAATCATGCATCATTAAATCAAAATCAAATGGATGCTTTGTTTTTAGACATTCAGCAAATTTTTGTAATTTATTGATCGTATCAAGATTTTGATCTTCAACAATGTTCACTAATTCTTCATTTACATCTCCAAGTAGACTTTCAATAACCCCAACATAAACTGCCTCTTTATTGCTAAAATGATGGTACAAATTAGGTTGCGTCACTTCAGCTAACTGAGCTATTTGTCTAGTTGATGTGCTTTGATAGCCATTATCCATAAATAACCGCGTTGCTACTTGAATAATTTTTGCTCTTGTATTGTTCGTTTCTTTCTCCATTACTTAGCCACCTATAGTTGATTTCATTACTATTTTAACAGAAGCCGGCAAAGAAACATATACTAGATAACATTCTTTTTTCGTTTAAATGATAAAACGAATTCATAAATACAGACTAGCGCTAATATAGTTAAGCAAATCATAACCGTAATGATAATAATTGGATAGGTTCCGTCCCAGCCATCAGTTGCTTGATGCTTATTCAAAATCCCATAATAAGCCCACAACGTTGCCAATCCATAAGCAATATCTCGATTACGAATGATTGTTGCACTGATAATTAGTAATCCAATAATCAATATAGCAATCGTCCAAAAGACTTGATTATTTTGAAACAAAGCTAAATTTTTATCTACTAAAAATGCGGTAATATTAGCTATCGTAGCAATTGTGATCCAACCAAAGTAAACACTAAAAGGTAATCTCACAAAAAGATAGTCCTTTTTAGTTAGTACTGCCGTTGCTAAAATACGATTTATATAGATCAACACGATCAATAACGCTAACATAATCACTACAGACAAGTCGATTTGAAGGTATTGCCATGCGAACAACCAAATACTATTTAAGATAGATGAAACAATAAATAAATTCCGCAATTTAACGCTGATTTGCTGCTGTGCTAGGATCGATTGGATCGTTGGTTTAAACCATTGATACACTACAAACCCGGCCAATAACAAATAAATGACTGACCAAATCGCAAAGGTTACTCCTGCTGGAGCAAACAAGTTAGGATACGTATCTGAGACTTCTTGTGTCGTCATTCCGTTTAAAGGCAGTAAAATCGCTGCCGCATTCGTAGCAATCATTACAAAATAAATAATCGTAACGAGCCATTTTGAGACTAGAGATTCATTTTTATCCATGATACTTCCTCCTTTACAGTCCTTTTTTTCCAATAAATGGCACAAATTTTGGTGTTTTATGTGCGTAAGCAATAAAATCCGATCGATCTTTGTATTTTTTTTCTAATAAAGGAACGCCAGATACAAATAACAACAACAAGGTAATCGCCATAGGTCCAATAATCCCCCAAATATTTCGTGTATCATTCAAACTCACAAGAAAAATTCCCCACCAGCTAAGTGCTTCACCGAAATAATTAGGATGCCTTGTCGTAGACCACAAGCCACTCGTCAACAGTTTTCCATGGTTGCTCTTTGTCTTTTTAAATTTCGCTAACTCATAATCGCCAACTGTTTCATAGGCAAATCCTACAAGCCAAATCCCGACACCTAATCCATTCCACCAATAAAATGTATTGACTGAACTTGTCATCACCAATAGAATCGGCATTGAAACAACTAATAATAGTACCCCCTGTAAAACAAACACATTAAGATATGCCTTTAGCCTTGGCCAATGATTCCCCCAACGCTTTCTCATATTTACATACCGATAATCTTCCGGTTTTCCGATATTTCGTTTAGCCAAGTGGAAAAACAAACGGACTCCCCATATAGTTACTAATACAAGAATAATTGTACTAACCGTTGTTTTTGTTGGCATAATTAAGTAACCAGTAATGGCTACAAGGACAAACCCAATTCCCCAAGCCAAATCAACAATAGAATTGTTATGCAGGTATTGTGCTAAAAAGAATAACAACGTAAAATAAATAAAAATGACCCCACTAATGATCCAAATGCTCATATTAATCCCCACTTTCTTCGATTTCAACCGCTACAGCCACACTGCCTTGACCAGCACTCATCGCAATCACGGTTGAAATATCCATCATATAATTTGGCTCAAAACCAAATTGTTCGATCAACTTACTTTCCCAGTGCGTCGCTCTACCTTGAGCATTAGCATGAATGACTGCGTAGCGTTTTATGTTATTTTTTTCTTGCAATTTTTTCAGTTGCTGTAACACCTTTATTTCATTTTTTTCCAAACTGAATGCAAAATTACTTAACTTTCCTTCCCCTTCTCCATTTAAACTAACAATAGGCTTTAAATTAACTTTTTTTGCTATTTTCCCTATAAATTGAGGGATTCTACCAGAATCAATCATCGGATCCAAATTATCGACACTAACAAGGATTTTAAACTGATTTCGTTTTATTTCCACTTGTTTCACTAATTCATCAAAAGGTAAACCAGCTTGAATCCATTCATTTGCTCTCATAACGAGTAAGCCTTGAGCAGCAGAATTTTGTTTAGAATCAATCACTTCGATCCTTGTGCTGGATGATGTCATCCGTTTAGCTGCTTCTTTCACTGTATGAAATGTTCCACTCAATTTCTCAGCAACTGTAATAACCAATATTGCTTCATACTTCGTTTCTAAAAATGAAAACAGATTTTCTATGGTTTTCAATGTTGGTTGAGCACTAGTTGCTCTTTCGCTTTGATTTTTATTCAGTTCAAAAAACTGATGACTTTGGATTGTTACTTTGTCGATATAGCTAGTATTTCCGATCAAGATATTCATTGGCAACACATGGATTTGGTTACTTAGCACATATTCAGCTGGCAAATCAGCGATCGAATCTGTCACTAAGGCGATTGGCGCTTTTTTATGTGTATTTACTTGATATTGTAATAACATGTCATCAGCTTTTTGCTGAACAGGTTGACCGATCGTATTTAAGTAGCTCAACACTTGATCTGGCTGATTGGAATGGATATGGATCCTAGCTTTCCCACGATTCACAGCAACAATCAATGAATCGCCATAGGTACTTAATTTTTCTTGAATTTCTTCTTTGGTCTGTGTTACTTGTTCCAATAAAATTTCGGTACAATATCTGTAGTTGGGTTTTACAGCATTCGAATGTCTTGATTCAGAAACCTCTATTTTGACTGAATCATCATCCTGTATCATAGTTTTAACAGCTGTTTGCTTATTGACAAAAGCTCGTGTAAAGCCTTCTATAAATATATAAAACCCTTTTGCTCCAGCATCGACTACTTGATTTCTTTGTAAAATTTTTAATTGCTTCGTAGTATTTTTCAGCGCTTGCTCAGCTTCAGTTAATGCTTTTGGTAACAATTTTTCTAACCCATGTCCATGTATCTGCTCATCATCATTGAGTGCCTCTGCCCACGTTCGAATAACCGTGATAATGGTCCCTTCAACTGGATTACTAATGGCTTGGTATGCTTCTTTGATTGCCAGTTTCACACTTTTCACAAAGCTTGCAACAGAATCTTTTTCTTCTTGAAGCAATAGATTGTTATAAATACCATTAAAATATTGAGCAAAAATAATGCCTGAATTCCCCCTAGCCCCTAGTAAAGAGGCATCTGCAATTTTTTCAAGAACATCAATAACAGATGTTGATTCATCTTTAGTTTCTTCAAGAATTGTCTGCATCAATGAAGCTAAATTACTTCCAGTATCTCCGTCTGACACGGGAAAAACATTGATTTGATTGAGTTCTTTCTTTTCATTTATTAGTTGAACTGCTCCTTGTTGAAAAGCAAACAACAATTCTTGATAATCAATAGACTGACCGTTCATTCACCATTTACCTCCAATTAAAATGCTGGGCTACAAAAACTGTAATACCACTAGTGGTTGCAGTAACTGCGGCTCCCCAGATTAAATCAATAACCGTTACCAAAGCAGGCCAACCTTTGATCGTAGCGAGGTTCGTCAAATCATATGTTGCATAACATAATAATCCAAGCAAGGCACCTGCTAAAAGAGCGTACATCAAGCTATTTTTTTCAAGCGCTGGATAGACAACAAAGAAGAGTAGACCGACCAGATATAACACGTAAAATATAGCCGCTGGAATGATTTTTGTTGTACCTAACAAATTACCTAACTGTTCTTGATACATTTTCCGAGCAATGAAAAGCAACCAGGCAAAATCCAAAACTAAAAATGTTATTGCTGCGACACTAAATAATTTCAAAAAATGATTCATCTTCTTTCCTCCTAATAAAACATGGTATGATCACCTTATCGTTCGATAAGTCAATCGTACCATGTTGAAATAATTTATGAAAAAATTTTGCTTACAAAAATGATTCATTCGTTGTTTTTATTATTATTTATAGGAGTTTAGCTTAACAAAAAAAGGGAAAAGACCCTTTGTTACGGACCTCTTTCCCCTTTGACTCATTTTATTTTACGATCAACAAATCAAGACTAGCTAATGATAACGACATTTTCGCGATTCGATTAAGTTCGTTCAAGCGATTGATCTTCACTTGTTCGTCTTCCACCATGACCATTGTTTCCTCAAAATATTGTTCGATCAATGGACGTAACTCTACCAATGCTTGATAGTTCTCCGACATCGTATTTTCATTAAACTGCTCTTCAATTTTATTCACTGCTTGATGCAAGGCTTTCTCAGCCTGATTTTCAAACAATGCTACATCGACTTTGTTTTCTTGATTTAATAACTCGTGACCTTTTTTGGCTAAGTTGATCACTCGTGTTAAAGCTTCCATTGACGGTTTAAAATCTTTATCCAGCAAATGTTTTTTTAGAATAGTTGCTGATGAAAATAGTTTTGTTAAGTCTTTTTGTTCAGAAGAAATTACGGCATCGATCACATCATGACGCACATTTTTGGTTGCTAACAACTGACGTAAACGTGCTTTTACAAAATCGATCACTTCTTCTTGTCCACTTGTTAGCTGAATACCATATTTTTGGCTATCTGAATTGACTGCTGCATCAATATCCATTTGTAATTGAACTAACGGGAACTGCCAGTTTTTATTTTCAATAATTCTGATTACACCATACGTTTGACGACGCAATGCATATGGATCGTTTGAACCACTAGGTATCATTCCGACGGTAAAGAATGAAAATAGACTATCCAGTTTATCCGCAATGGCCAGAACTGCTCCAATAGAAGAAACTGGCAAGTCGCCCTCACTCGATGTTGGTAAGTAGTGTTCACGAATTGCTTTTGCTACTGCAGTTTTTTCTCCTTGTAACAATGCATATTTTTCGCCCATGATTCCTTGTAGCTCTGGGAATTCACCAACCATGTTTGTGACTAAATCAAACTTATAAATTTCAGAAGCGCGTTTTAAATCTGTCAGTTCTTCATCTGATAAGCCCACTTCTTTTCCAATGATTTGTCCAATAACACCGACACGTTGCATCTTTTCATAGATCGTACCAATTTTTTCATGGAACGTTACATTTTTTAATTTATTGACACATTCTTCAATTGACAGCTTTTTATCTTCATTGTAGAAAAACTCAGCATCTTCTAAACGAGCAATCAAAACTTTTTCATTTCCTTTGATTACATTTTCAATATGAACACTATCACCATTTCTAACTGAAATAAAATGCGGAAGCAACAATCCTTGATCATTACGCACATCGAAATAACGTTGGTGTTCTTTCATCGACGTAACTAAGACTTCGTCAGGAACAGAAAGATACTTTTCATCAAAAGCCCCTACAAATGCAGTTGGGTATTCAACTAAATTGTTAACTTCTTCCAATAATTTCTCGTCTAAATCCAGCTTCCAATTATTTTTATCAGCCAATTGATTTGCTTGGTCAACGATCATTGTTTTTCTTTCGTTAGAATCAACAATTACAAACTGTTCTTTCATTTTTTCTTCATATTCATCGGAATGGTTAAAGGTTACATCATCACCTAAGAATCGATGGCCACGAGAACTGTTTCCTGTCGTTACATCTAGTACAGAAAATGGAATCACTTCATCATCTAATAAGGCCACAATCCAATGAATCGGACGAATATACTCAAAATCATAGTCTGCCCAGTGCATCGTAACCGGGAAAGTCAAACTTGTAATAACATCTTTCAAACCAGCTAATACATCAATCGTTTGTTGACCTTTATTGTGTTTTGTCACGTAGACGTATTCTACGCCATTTAGCTCTTTAAAAGTAATCGCATCTGTCGTCAGACCCTGACCTCTTACAAATCCTTCAGCCGCCTTACTCCAATTTCCCTCGGCATCTTGCGCAATTTTTTTAGCAGGTCCTTTTACCTCTTCTTGGGTATCTTCTTGTTGTTCCGGCAATTGCGTCACACGTATGGCTAAACGGCGAGGTGTAGAAAAGCTTTGGACTGTCTCATACGTTAAGTTATGTTCATCTAAGAATTTCACTATCTTGTTTTCTAATTGTAAACGACTTGGGCTGACAATATGAGCTGGCATTTCTTCCAAGCCAATTTCAAGTAATAAGTCTTTTGCCATGTTATTTTGCCTCCTTCGTCGGTTGATTTTCTTTATTTAAAAGTGGAAAGCCTAATTTCTCACGTTCTGCGACAAATATTTTTGCGACAGCTTTTGCCATGTTTCTGATACGAGCCAAATACCCAGCACGTTCTGTTACTGATACTGCACCGCGAGCATCTAATAAATTGAAGGTATGGCTGCATTTTAAAATATAATCATACGCTGGGTGAACTAAGTTTTCATCAATACAACGTTTCGCTTCTTTTTCAAATTTATCAAAGTTTTCTAATAACATGTCTTGATTGCTAACTTCAAATGAATACTTTGAATGTTCATATTCAGGCTGATTGAAGATTTCTCCGTATTTAACGCCCTGTGTCCACTCTAAATCGTAAACACTTTCCACTTCTTGAATATATGAAGCTAGTCGCTCGATACCATAAGTGATTTCTGAAGTAACTGGATGACAGGCTAGTCCACCTACTTGTTGGAAATACGTAAACTGAGTAATCTCCATCCCATCAAGCCAAACTTCCCAACCGAGACCGGCACAACCCATGGAAGGATTCTCCCAGTTATCTTCAACAAACCGGATATCGTGCGCTAAGGGATCTATGCCCAATAACTCTAAACTTTCTAAGTACAATTCCTGAATATTTTCAGGAGAAGGCTTCATTACAACTTGGAATTGATGATGTTGATATAAACGGTTCGGGTTTTCTCCATAGCGACCATCAGCAGGTCTTCTTGATGGTTCTACATAGGCTGCATTCCAAGGCTCAGGTCCAATTGCTCGTAAAAAGGTATATGGACTCATCGTTCCGGCCCCTTTTTCTGTATCATAAGACTGCATCAGCATACAACCGTTTGAAGACCAGAATTTTTGTAATGTTAAAATCATTTCTTGTACCGTAAGTTTCTTTTCCATTATGTTCCTCCTTAAATTTAAAAAACTGGCAAACAAAAAGTCCCCATGCCTCTAAGAGACATAGGGACGAATAATCGCGGTTCCACCCTACTTCCGATATTCACCATCGGCAGCTTCGTTTAAGTATACTCAAAAGCGCCCTTCAAAAGTTGCTTGTATCTGGCTCACACTTTTCCAGACTCGCTATAACAGCAGTTCTTTTTACTCTTCTTTTTCAACGTATGTATTTAATTACTCTTTATGATAATCTTAGATAAAGAATATGTCAAATCTTTTTTATTTTTTCATAGTGTCACAACTAACAAACTATAGATTGCCTTCAATTGGGGAATCTTATATACTTGATACGTAGTAAGTACGCAGTTATTTATTACACAATTCATGATCATCTAAACATGTTTATATTTTAGTGATCAAATCTAGATAAGGTGAGTGTAAAAATGAAAAAATCATTCAGTTTTGTTTTACTTGTTTTAGGGGTATTTATTTTTGTAGGGTGTTCTAACTTAAAAGCGGATCTTACTGCGAACGATTGGTATCTTGAAACCGCAGAAAAATCAGATAATGATACAAAATTTGTATTGTCTTTTGATGATAAAAAAATGACTATGAGTCCAGAAGTGGAAAGTTCAGGCAATAATCTTGCTGACAGTTTTGTTGACGCATTTGCTAAAGGCATCACCTTCACATATGACTACACAGTAAAAGGAAATACACTTACACTAAAAAATAGTGAATTAAAACAAGAAATAGTTTTAGATTTAAAGAAAAATAATAAAAACGTTAAGCTAACAGAAAAATCTTTCAAGTTGGATGGCAAAAAGAGCGATAATAAATCAGGATATGATCAAGCAATCCTTGTACCTAAGGAAAAAGATAAAGATAACAAGTAGCTAATCAAACAACGGAATTTTCAATTTAACATGAAGATTCAAAAAAAACAATACTATAATTGGCTATATATGAGATTATGCAAAAGCGAAATTCATTGTAGCTGTCTTATCTAAAATCAAGCAATTGCTCAACTTATTTGTGCAATCAACTCTAAAAAAACAAAACAATTCTGGTAGCTTCAGAAATTGTTTTGCTTTTTTCTCTACTAAGATATCGTTGTATCCCTTTCCTCATCTTTTTTCTCTCTTTTAGGCAGTTTCAACGTATCTTCCCAGCTCTTCATCTGATCAATAAATTTTTTACTTTTTAGATTGATACCGACATATTCGTCATACAATTCATCAATCGTTTGTCTAATCGCGGTTTTCGTCTCTGATTTAACGTTGATGTCTTGAACTTTATCATAAGAAATAGTCGAAAACAGACGAATGAAATGGACAGCTCGAGGATCTGCATGATACCGATGACTATCCAAATGCCAATGTCGTTCACACAAAACACCGCTATATTTCGACGAGTAATCAAATTTCCCTCGTGTCTCCTGGCAAACGCAACAGTGTCGCCACTCAGGCGTAATACCAAAACGACTTAACAATTGGATTTCGAAAATATTCGTGATGATTTCGGCATCTTTATTGTCATTCAGTAAGCGCAAGGCTTGCTGAACAAAATAAAATAGGTTCGGATCATACGTCCGATCTTCTATAGCCGCATCGACTAAATTCAAAATATATGTCGCATACGCATTAACAAAGATGTCTTCTTGAATCACTCGAAGCGGGTAGACTTTCTTGCTTCCGTTCAGAAATGATAAGCCATCTTCTCTAAAATCACCAATGTATACAGCTTCTGTAAAAGGCAAAAGAGCAGAACCGATCGGATTATTTTTTCGATGAGCTCCTTTTACGAAAAACATCAATTTACCAAAAGACTCTGTAAATATCTTGACCAATTTATCTTTTTCTTTGTAATCTTTGGTAAATAAAATAATCCCTTTTGTTTCTCCCAAAGTCATATTTTAGCCTCCTCTTTGCTCAACTCTATTTTAGCAGAGATAGAAGTAAAAGAACAATTCCGTCGTAGCACAGAATTGTTCTTTTCCCACTTATTAATAATCGTCTTTACGGTAACCAAAATCCTGTAAATGAACCTTTTTATCACGCCAGTCTTTTTGGACTTTTACCCAAAGTTCCAAATAGACTTTATCGTCTAACAAATGTTCAATATCTTGTCTGGCTTTGGTTCCGATCTGCTTCAGCATCTTACCACCTTTGCCGATAATAATCCCTTTTTGACTATCACGCTCAACGATGATCGTTGCTTGAATATGCACTTTATCATTGTCATCCCGTTTCATTGAATCGACCACAACAGCAACAGAATGAGGGATTTCATCGCGCGTCAGCAACAATACTTTTTCACGAACTAATTCTGAAACAATGAAATACTCAGGGTGATCCGTGACCTGATCATCTGGAAAATACTGTGGTCCTTCTGGCATTTGATCAATTAACACATCCATCAAGCGATCTACATTGTTTCCCTCAGTCGCTGAAATCGGTACAACTTCTGCAAACTCCATCTGATTTGAGTAATCTTCAATAATCCCTAATAACTGATCAGGATGAACAGTATCAATCTTATTGATCACAAGATAGACTGGGCTGCTCATTGTTTTAAGTCGCTCAATGATAAAGTCATCCCCACGGCCTCTTTTTTGGTCAGCGCTGATCATAAATAACGTGGCATCTACTTCACGTAGAGCACTATAAGCTGTTTCAACCATAAAATCACCTAAACGATGTTTTGGTTTATGAATACCAGGAGTATCAATGAAAACGATCTGGGCGTTTGGCACTGTATAAATTCCTTGAATCTTATTTCTAGTTGTTTGAGCCTTATCGCTCATTATCGCAATTTTTTGTCCGACGATTCGATTCAGTAAAGTAGACTTTCCAACGTTAGGTCTACCTACAATCGCTACAAATCCGGATTTATGTGCTTCTGTCATTGTTTCTCTCCTCTATAAAAAATCTTGTATTATTTGCCAAATTTTGGGGGCAAACAACAATACTCCCACAACCACTGCAAATCCTGTTGTTAGAAGGACTGCACCTGCAGCCATATCCTTAATCTTTTTACCAATTGGATGAAAATGAAAATCCGTTACCATATCGACCACATTTTCGAATACCGTATTAATAATTTCCATTGCCAACACCAAAAAAATTGCCAAAAGTAACCACAACCATTCTGATATAACCAGTTGGAAAATAAAGCCAGCAATAATAGCCACAATCCCCATAAAAACATGCGTCCGCATATTTCGTTCTTCTTTGAAAACTGTTTTGATTCCTTGAAGAGCAAACTCTAAGGATGCGACAAAATGCTTGTTTTTCGTCGTTTGTTTATCTTTTGAGTCCATAGGCATCTAAGATCTCTTTCTGTAAACCAAACATTTCTTTCTCATCATCAGGTTCCATGTGGTCATAACCATTTAGGTGTAAAAAACCATGAACAGCTAAAAAGCCTAACTCACGTTCGACAGAATGGCCATATTCCGTTGCTTGTTCAACAGCTCGTTCAGTCGATATCATAATGTCACCAAGGTTTCTTGGAAACGCTGCTTCTTCATCTTCAAAAATGATTGGCAGTTCGTCTTCGCCTTCTTCCTCTAGCGCAAAACTAATCACATCTGTCGGCACATCTTTACCGCGATAGTCACGATTGATTACTTGAATCCCGGCATTGTCCATAAATGTAACAGACATTTCTGCATCTTTAGATATTTTGAGGAAATCTGCCGCAAATTGCAGCAGATTCTCTATTTCTTCTAAGTTTGTTTTCGATAAGTTCTTCGTTTCATCAATAAATGAAATATCCATTAGTCATCTCTCTTTTCTTGTTCATCTTTCATTTTCTCAGCTTCTGATTTCATTTTTGGATACTTGATTCTTGAGTGGAAAGTACTGCACAAGCCATTGACCAGAGACTTTTCAACAATTCTTATCTCTTTCATTGTTAAACCACAGTCATCTAATTGTCCATCAGAAATCCGATCTTGAATGACATTATGAACAAAGGCTTGAATCTTTTCGTTCGTAGGATGATCCATCGCACGAACAGCTGCTTCACATGTGTCAGCAATACTGACAATCCCAGCTTCTCGTGTTTGAGGTTTGGGACCAGGATAGCGAAAATCCGCTTCAGAAATATCAGCATTTCGTTCTTTAGCTTTCACATAGAAAAATTTCATTAAAGTTGTGCCATGATGTTGGCGACAAATATCGATCACCATCTCAGGCATATGATACTCTTCCAATATTTTAGCACCATCAATCACATGCCCAAAAATAATTTGTTTACTATCTTCTGGCAATAAGAAATTATGCGGGTTTTCAGCTCCAGCCGGCAAGTTTTCCACGAAGAAATTAGCATGTTTGATCTTACCGATATCATGATAGTAACAAGCAACACGTGTCAACAATGAACGTCCGCCGATTTCTGCTACCGCATTGGCGCTTAAACTTGCAACCATCATACTATGATGATAAGTACCAGGTGCTTCTTCAAGTAATTGCTTCAGCAACGGATGATTTGGATTACTTAGTTCATTTAAAATAATTACACTATCATCCGTTACAAGTAATTCAATATATGGATGAAGACCCATCGTAGCAAGGAAAGATAAGACAGTCCCAGCTAAAGCACAAATCATCATCGTCCATGATTTACTATCCCAAAAATTCATCCCTTGATAGATCATTAAAACAAAATCCAAACAAACAGGGAAGATAATCACCCAAAAAACAGCAACTAACCCTTGTTCACTGATTCGCGTCCGTTTGACAACTGTTGCTAATAGACCGGAAAACATATAGCTGACTAAAATGATCGTCAGTGAGTTTGTTCCTATCGAATTATAAAAAACGAAAAGTGAAAAAATCACTTGGAAAACAGCTGCCAGAACTCCAGCTCTTCTGCTCACAAAATAATTAAGGACCAAAGGTGTAAATGCTGCCGGAAAGAACAATGATATATACATCATTTGTTCTGTTTGGAAAATCTGGAAAAACTTCATTAATAATACGCTTAATGACATTGCTCCCACATAAAATAAAACGAAGTGTCTGCGTCTGCCTTCTTCTGTTACTTGCTTTGTAAAGAACAACAACACTAAAACCTGCAAAACGATGGCCAAGGCTAATGCAACCATTGGAAATAATGAAGTGCTTTGATTGGTCAAACCAAGTAATTCAAGCTTTTCCATTGCTTTACTGTCGATTTGAGTCCCTTCGCGAACAATAATTTCTCCTTGGTAAATCATAGCTGGCGGAATTGCATCCATTGCATTTTGGCGCAATTCTTTCGTCTTTTTATCATTGGCAAAATCGTTAGCTACGATCCCTTCATTGACGATATAACGAATTTCTTGTTGCATAGCTCCCGTGACGTCAAGAAATTGAATTTTCTCGATTGCACTTTGACGAATATTATCCAAGTCGGCTTCACGAACGTGATCTTTCATCTTTTCATCGACGATTTTTAAGCTTTCAGTCTTAACTTGTTGAATCTGATTGGCATCTAATGAAAAAATATTTTGATAAAAAACGTTAGGAAATTTTTGATAAAAGGAAACTTCATCTTGATCCAACGATTCGAACTGAGCTTTTAGATTAGCAACTCTTTCTTCTATAGTTGGTTTAGGAATCGTTTCATCTTTCTTAGCTTTTGCTTTGTTCTCTTCATATTCTTTATCTGTTTTTTCATTGGCAGTCACAATTAATTTAAATAACTTTTCGATGCGTTTATGCTGAACTTCTGCTGTTTCTTCCTGATAAATATATTCAGGTGTGACTGCTTCAGCAGCTAGCTTTTTCTTTTGAGTAGTTTCATACGTATTTTCAACGTTTTTATTTGCCCGAATAGTATTCTCAGCTAATTGCCCCTCTTTTATTTCTACTTTATTCTGATGAACGCTGCCAAACATAATAATAAATAGAAAACATGAAAAAACAAGTAGCAATATGGGAATATACGCTTTTCCCAATTTATCACGTAATTTTAGTAACGAGTATTTCAACGGAATTTTCACTCCTTTCCGTAAATTTAAATCTATTTTTGACTTTCTTTATCATATGCTCGAATGATTTGGGCAACAACTGGATGCCGCACAACATCTCCTGCATCAAAATGAACAAACGCAATCTTATCGATCGAGCGCAAGGTTTTTTCTGCATGAATCAAGCCGCTGGCAACCCCTTTAGGTAAGTCCACTTGGCTTGTATCACCGTTTACAATCATTCTTGAATTAAATCCTAATCTAGTCAAAAACATCTTCATTTGAGCAACGGTTGTATTTTGCGCTTCATCTAAAATAACAAAAGCATCATCCAACGTCCGTCCTCTCATGTATGCTAGTGGTGCGATCTCAATTACACCACGTTCCATTAAGCGATTTGTATGATCCATACCAAAAACTTGGTACAGCGCATCATAAACTGGTCGCAGATATGGGTCGACCTTTTCTTTTAAGTCACCAGGTAAAAAGCCTAAACTTTCACCTGCTTCAACAGCTGGGCGAGTTAAAATAATTTTTTGGACCTCCCCTTTTTTTAATGCGGAAACAGCCATAACTACTGCTAAGAAAGTTTTACCTGTTCCTGCCGGACCAATCCCGAAAATAATATCACGGTTTCGTACCGCATCAATATACTTTTTTTGACCAACATTTTTGATGCGGATCGCTCTACCGTGATGATCTTTTAAAATTTCTTGTTCATACATGACAACAAAGGCATCCAAATCACCGCTTCTAGCCATTTTCAAAGCTGAAACTACATCCGGTGTGCTTATCTTGATACCGCGTTGGATGAGCACTTGCAAGGTTTTAAGGACCGCAGCAATCAATTGGACCTCAGTCTCTGCTCCAAGTAATTGGATTGTTTCGCCGCGAGTATTGATCGTTACTGCAGCATTGTCTTCTAAATATTTTATATGTTTATCATGGGTTCCTAAAAGCATACTCACGTCATCAGAATCATTTAATTTCAATTCCAATGAGATTGACTGATTTTCTGTCAAAAAACACCCATCTCCTTTATTTTTTCATTCCCTATAATCATACCATATTATTTATTTATTAAAAAGAGAGCGGATTAAATCTAGTTAGAGGATGAGACTGAAGTGTTTGATTTCGAGGACTAACTAGGTATTTTGGACTACCAACTCGTACCTTGTTGTGTTTTACAGTCATTTCAAATTGTTTTTGAAGGAGTGACTTCTATACCATCGTTCATTTGTACTTTAGCGCTGAAACAAAAGGGACTTTTTCTTTTCTCTCACACCCGCTCTTTATTCGGCTCTATACTTTCTGATGTTGGTGAGAAATCACCGGCATCTTTTTTAATGCAAAATAATAGAAAAGACACCCTGATATCCTTTAGAATTAAGTCGACGAAAACCAATCAAAAGGGGAAATCAAGATGTCCTATACAAATCTTATCAAAGAAACCTTAGATATTCTAGACTTAAACATCACTTTTAATGAAATTTGCTTAAAAAAGGAATCGATCAAAGGAAGAATTTGTCAGGTCTTCTCTGGTACGCTCGATTATGCTGCTCATGTTTGTCCTCACTGTGAGGGAGAAGAAAAGGAGGCGATTATCCGTTGGGGCTTTACAAGCTGTCTGATTTTATTGAATGATGTTTCGGAGTATCAAACGTATTTACGCTTGAAGAAACGCCGTTTCTTCTGTCAATCCTGCAATCGATCGTTCGTTGCTAAAACGAGTCTTGTTGAAAAACATTGTTCGATTTCAACTAAAGTGAAGTTATCCATTGCCGATCGACTCAGAAAAACCACTTCTATGAGTGAAATTGCGCGTCAAAAGAAGGTCTCAGTTTCCTCTGTTTACCGTGTCTTGAAACGATTTTATGAACCTAAAAAAATCAATCGACTCACCTTACCTGAAATCCTTTGTTTTGATGAATTTAAATCAGTTAAGCAAGTCGCGGCTTCTATGAGTTTCATCATGATGGACGGTCAAACAAAGCAGTTAATTGATGTCGTTGAAAACCGTCAGCTCCCTTTTCTAGAGCGGTATTTTTCACGTTTTTCGTTGTCTGTCCGTAAAACGGTAAAGTATATTGTTTGCGATATGTATGCCCCTTATTTTTCTCTCGTCAAAAAGTTATTTCCGATGGCTCAGATTATTCTTGATCGCTTTCATCTTGTCCAACTCATCAGTCGAACCTTTTTAAAACACCGTATTCAGAGAATGAACACATTTCTTCATCAGGGAAATACAGAAGCGAAAACGTATCGACACATGAAGAAATACTGGAAACTTCTTCAAAAAAATCAATCAAAGCTTGATTTTAAAAAACGCCTTTGGCGTTCTTCCTTCCGCACTTATTTAACTGAAACAGAAGTCGTTGATCGATTACTTGCGTATGATGACGAATTGAAAAGTGGCTACACCTGTTATCAGGACTTTCTTTATGCCGTACAGACAAGAGATTTTGATCGGTTTCATACACTATTAGACGAAGATTTCCGCCGTCTTCCTTCCTACTATCAAAAGACTATTGGTACTTTTAAGAAGTACCAAAATGAAATTAAAAATGCGCTAGAATTGCCTTATTCTAATGGACCATTAGAATGTTTAAATAATCATATTAAAGTGTTGAAGAGAAATGCATACGGCTTTCGTAACTTTTACAATTTCAAATTGAGAATTTCTTTATGTTTTGGTACGATTCTTTTTCAAGAAAACAAAAAACCTAGAGGAAAGTTCCTCTAGGAATCATACTAATCGATTTAATTCTTTGGTTTTTCTTTACCAACATTAGTTGACAAAGAGCCCTTTTTTGTTGTACACATATAAAAATGAACTTGTAAGTAAAGAATAGTAATGCAAAAGCGTCTATAACACTTTGTGAAGCTTAGCAAATCATGTTATCTACTTCTAATTGAAACATAACTCTTTAATTATCCCCCTTAACATGGACTCCTAACCCAGTTAAGGATATTTTACTTATACAAACTACAAACGCTACAAAAGAATGGGATATGCCTCCCGCAAATGGATATAACTGGATAGTTTAAACTATATAATGGCATATCTGTATAACACAGAATCAATCACACTTTCTAATCGCTTCTAAAAACCACCGTCTAAATTGTTTTTCATCAATATCCACACAAACACGACAGTTTATCTCTTTTCCCAGATATCCATCTAAATCGAATAATGTCGCTCCAGCCGTCAACAACCCTTGAGTTTCAACTGTAACATAAGACTCTCGCACTTCAAACATTTCAGGATCTAGCAGATAGGCGATCGCACAACCATCATACATCTTCAATCCAGTATCTAAACTACCACCGCGATATGCGCTAAACAAGTGATCGATCATGTCACCCGTTTTATTCATCTTTTGGAGCGTTGCCCGCTCTTCAGGTAAGACCAAGGCTTTTTCTCCTACATCTAATCCGACGACCGTTAAAGGCATCTTACTTTCAAAAACGATTTTGGCCGCTTCCGGATCAGCTGCGATGTTAAACTCTGACAATACACCATAATTTCCTCTGGCTAACGAGCCACCCATAATGATCAGTTCTTCGACTCTTTCCACACATTCCGGATACATTCTAAGCAAAAGAGCGATATTAGTTAATGGTCCGATCCCAACGATCGTAGTCTTTTCTTTTGACTCCATCAGTACTTTATACATCTCAATTACTGCATGGTTTTTTGTTAATAATTCATACTTGGATTCTGGAAATTCATAACCATCCATGCCTGTGCTTCCATGAATGTCGCTAGCATTGATCGCTTCACGCAACAATGGTCGATCTGAACCGATCGCCACAGGAACCTCTTTATCCCAAAAAGCCAGCAACGTCTTATTTTTTCACAACAATAAAAAAAGTCTGATAAGAATGTTCTATCCTTACCAGACCTAGATTTCTATTCAGTTATTTGGCTTACCAACACAATTTGACGTAGAACCAAAAAGAGTTAAGCAAAACGATAAAAAAGAAAGAAGTGTGAAACAAAAGTAGTTTTTACTTTTGTTTCACACTCCTTTCTTTTTTACGACTTTAAACTAACGTTCTAGTGAAATAGCACGTCCATTGTCGATGTATTGCGTATCGTTAACAGTATCGATTGTAAACTGTCCATTTTCGTAGGTCAGCTTGGTGACACTGCCATTTTCCAAGCCAATCTGCATTGGTAGACTAGTGTCGATCAAGGACAATAGGAATGAAATGGTCAGTCCATGAGAGACGATCATCACATTGCCACCGCCATTTTGTTCACGACGATGAGCCATATCTTCAAAGCCACTCCAAACTCGCTCACGAATTTTTTCGTAAGGCTCAGCCCAATTGGCAGTGTCAGCAGCAATAATAGCGTTAGCTAACTCTTTATAACTAATTCTGTTGGTCATCATATCTTCATAGTTGTTAAAGGCTAAAATTCTAGGGACAACACCCCAAAGTTCACCATCGTAACCGCCATCTAAAGAACCAAAACACCATTCACGAATACGACTATCAGTGCCATACGGTATAGCGGCGCCCTTTTGATGCTCCTGTAAAATAATCCGGGCGGTTTGCATCGCGCGTCCACTATCGCTAGAATACGCTTCTTTAAAATCAACCTCTTTTAAACCGAGTCCTAGATAATGAATGACTTCTTCCCCTTCTTTAGTCAAAGGTGTATCTGACCAACCTTGAGTTCGGCCAATCGTGTTGAACATGGTTTTACCATGACGGATAATATAAAGTGTTGTGGGTTTATTCATAAACTTTCCTCCTTGATTTAAACGTTATACGAAAAAATGTAGACAGATATTAGTTGAAAAAAGGATTGGTTTTCTTTTCATGCTCGATCGTTGTAGCATCGCCGTGTCCAGGATAAGCCGGGAATTCTTCTGGCAATGTAAACAGATACGTGTTAATACTGTGTAGTAATTGGTCCAAATCGCCTGTGTGTAAATCAGTTCTGCCGATACTACCTTTGAATAAAGCATCACCTGTAACAACAAAATCATCAAAAATAAAGCTGACACTTCCAATTGAGTGACCAGGAGTTGGTACGACAGAAAATCTGATCCCATCTAAGTCATAATCCGTTAATTCAAATTCTTTTTCTGCAGGCTGAACGACGATATTAGCGATATCATCATGACGCCCCAAACCAGATAAATTAAGAACAGGATCTGTAAGCCATTCTTGTTCTAACGGACTGACATAGACGGGTATTTTATACTGATGCCGCAAAGTTTCGACTGCACCGATATGATCATAGTGCGTATGCGTCAATAAAATTGCAATAGGTTTTTTCCCCGTCTTTTCAATTAAGTTCGCTATTTTTTCTGCTTCAGCACCTGGATCAATAATTAATAAACTTGATTCGTTATAAACTAGGTAACAATTTTCTTGGATTACGCCAGTTTGGATTCGTTCGATTTTCAGCATAGTTAGTTGCCTCCTATTAAATATGATTCTTCTTTAAGTATAACTCAACATCGTATAGAAACAAAAGACAGAGATGCTCTTTAAAAGCGTTTTTTTAGGTGACCAACACAAGTCATAGGTAAAGGGAGTTGTAGTTTACTTTTATTTTGCAATCAACCATAATAAAGGGAGTATACTTAATACAGGAATCAAAAGAGGAGCGTATCAGAATATGAAAAAAATAAATCAGTTTTTAACACAAATCCCAGCATTATTGTCGAGTAAAATTTCTATATTTATTTATCTCTTTCTTTTTTTCTATTTAGTTGTTTTTGCTGTGTTAACCATGTGGATTCCATTATTAAAAAATGTTCAACCCTCAGCCAATGTTCAGCTGATATTGGGCAATTATACTAATGTGCTGAGTGCTTTAGGTGCATCGTTGGCGGCTGGAAGTGGCACGATTATTCACCATAGCTTATCTACTTTACATAAAAAACATGATAAAATGCATGATGAGCTACAACAAACAATCGCTGAACTTCATAAAAAAATCGATCGTTTAGAGCGTCAAAAGTAGAGGAAGGTCAAGTAGAAATATATGACGATTTTAACAGATAAAAACGTAAACTGGCGAGAATATCAAAAGCAATTGATTGATCGCTTAGAAAAATATAAAACAAATAATTCGATTCATCTCGTTGCGCCACCTGGTTCGGGGAAAAACTATTTGGGCATTGAAATCGTTCGGCAGTTGGATCACAAGACATTGATTTTGGTTCCTTCACTTGTATTAAAACAACAATGGCTCAAGACGATTGAAACGGTTTTTTTGAAAGAAAAGACGGATCTGGCAGAACTCTCTGATTTGATCGATAGACCAAAAGAAATTACAGTTGAGACTTATCAAACAATTTACAGTCGTTTAATCAATGAGCCAAATTTTTTACAGAAAGAAAAAATCGCAGTTTTAGTCTTAGATGAAGCGCATCACCTAAAAAAAAGTTGGGGAGAACTGCTACTTCGTTTAAAAGCAGAGACCCCTGGGCTAGTGACGGTTTCTTTGACTGCCACGCCACCATACGATGCGAACTTGCAGGAATGGCAGCAATATCAGCTTTTAAATGGACCAATCGATGAAGAGATAAGTATTCCTCAATTAGTGAAAGAGCAAGTACTAGCGCCCCATCAAGACTATCTATATCTTATCTCAGCACCAAATGAAATTGTTGATCGTTATGAGCAGTTTATTCAACAGCAGGCACAAGTCGTAGAAACGATTGCTGCAAGTGACGAAATTGTTGACTATTTATTAGAGCAGTCATTTATTCAACAGCCAAAAGCAGAAGAAGGCTTTATTTATCAGTCTTTTGATATTTATTTGAGTTCGCTGATATTTTTGCAAATGCACGGCTATCAAATGACGGACGAACATTGGCAATTATTAGGAATTACGAAGTCGCAAGGAGAAAAAGTTTCGTTTCCAGTTTTTGAAACGCAGCATATGATCGATTTATTGACATATTTGTATGAGAAAAATCCCGATATGTTGCTATTTGATTACTTAGAAAAACAAGGATGGGTAGCGCAAAAACGACTACAATTATTCCCAGCATTTTCTGAAAAGATCTTAAATCAGGCACCAATTGAAAAAAAAGAAGCGATCGTTCGTATTTTACTTTGTGAATACGAAAAATTAGGGAATGAACTGTCAGGGTTAGTTTTGACAGATTTTATAAAAAAAGAAGTTCTTTTTGGAAAAAATGGGGAATTGGATTATGGTTTAATCCCAATTTTTGATAGTTTGGTGCCTTTTTTTGAAGAAGAACTAGCGTTAGCTGCCATTTGTGGTGAGTTTTTGATTGTTCCTAAAGCTTTGGCACCGTTTTTTTCTCAGGTTTCCAGCAAATCTAGTGAGCACCCATACTTTAATGTATACACGGTTATTTACCCAAATGAGCAAAATCGTGCGCAAGCACTAGCCATTTTGACGCGACTAGTGAATGAACAAACGATTCAATTGCTAGTAGGGACAAGTAGCTTGCTTGGGGAAGGCTGGGATTGTCCAGCTATAAATACGATTATTTTAGCAAATCAGTCAGTTTCTTTTGTTCAAACACAGCAGTTAAGAGGTCGAGGACTGCGTATCAACGGAAAAGGCAAGTCGACTAACATTTGGCATCTAGCTGTGGTGATTCCTGATCTTGAGTATGAAAAACAAATTGATGTCCGTCGGATCATGAAACGAATGGGCTATGTCTGTGGAGTAACATTCGAAACGCAGCCAGTAGTTGAAAGCGGAGTCGACCGTTTTAACTTGTTGAGTATTCAATCGGGGAAAGAGATTGCGGTCTATAATCAAGAAATGCTTTATTGGAGTGGGCAACGTAAACAGCTCCCTGTATTTTGGAAATCTGCATTGGAAAAAGGTAGTCATTTAACGATGCCTTTGATTATTCGAAAAGACCAAAAACAATCTGATATCAATGTTAAAACCTTGATTTTAAAGCCTAAGGTCGAATCCGATTCAGCTAAAAGAACACGAAATTATTGGATTGGTGCATCCGTTTTAACGCTCAGCGGGCTTTTGGCTACAGCCATCACTCCTGCTGTAGGGACGCTTATTTTAGGAATAGACGGAGCTGCTGTCTTATTCTTTCTCAACGAGAAAAAACTTACAGCAGCAGCATCTGAGTATTGGCGAAAAAAAATATGGCAAAAAGAAATCAAGCAAATTCGCAATTTTGCGCTTAGTATAATTGAGACATTCATAAAAATAGGGGCAATTGAACCTGACGCATTCGATCGAGTGACCATTGAAGCGACTGATCAGGAATGTCTTTGCTATCTTGCTCAAGCGGGGTATCAAGAAGAGAATTTGTTTCACGGAGCTATGAAAGAAGCTCTTTCTGACCTTCAGACGCCTCGTTACTTTATTGAGATGGGGGCGGGTAAAATTGTCGGTGTGCCCGAATTTTTTGCACGAAATAAGCAGACCGCGGAACTGTATCAACTGAGCATAAATCATTATTTTGCTGTTCGAAGTGAGTTGATATATTCTAGAACATTAAAAGGTAGGAAACGACTTGTACAAGCAAAAATCTCTATGACAAAATCTGCTGGGCGTTCAGCTCAAAAAGAAATCATCAGAAAAAGTATTTGGACTTAGGTTAATAAATAGTTTAGAGGTGTAAAACAAAAGTGAGCTTTTCTTTTGTTTTACACCTCTTTTGTGAACACTTGAAGTGCTAGCTGCTTTTGGCATTCATTCAGGTTAGAGAAAGGTCAATCCGTTGTTAATGTTCGTTATTTGGGGTTTTTATATCGTTTTTAGAAATTTTTTAATAAAAATATAGATTAAATCCGAATTATTGTATATAATGTTTTTGAATCGTTATGAGAGGAGTATTTATTTTGTTTAAATTAGTTGTAAAAGGAACGGCATTTTCTAGTATCGACTCAAAAAATGTAAAAGTTTTTGAGAATTCTTTATTTTGTATCTCCGAAGCAGGAATGATCGCCAAAATTATTTCGCCGGATCAAGAAGAATATGAAGCGACTATCCAAGAATATACATCAAAAAATAAATTTCAGGAGTTAGCGCACGATCAATATATCTTGCCTGGATTTATCGATCTTCATATCCATGCGCCACAATGGGCACAAGCAGGGACTGCGCTTGATCTGCCTTTGTATGAATGGCTTAATACCTATACTTTTCCATTAGAAGCTAAATTTTCTGATGTACAATTTGCAGAGCAAGTGTATTCGGATCTAGTGTCACAACTAATAAAAAACGGCACAACAACCGCTTTGTATTTTGCAACAGTTCATCGTGAGGCTAGTTTAAGATTAGCAGAAATCTGTAGTGAAAAAGGTCAAAGAGGGTTAGTCGGTAAAGTCGTAATGGATGATCAAGAGCAAAATCCAGAGTATTATCGTGATGCTTCGGCTACAACTGCTCTTGTAGAAACAGAATTGTTTATTCAAGAAGTGCTTGAGCTGAATAAACAAACTCCCCAAGGCGTTTACCCAGTTGTGACGCCTCGTTTTATCCCGAGTTGTACAGATGATTCGTTGAAAGGGTTAGGAGCATTAGCAACTAAATATGATATTCATATTCAATCTCATTGTAGTGAAAGTGATTGGGCCCATACTTTTGTACAAGAGCGATTTGGTAAAAATGATGCATATGCTTTAAATGATTTTGGACTGATCACAGAAAAATCTGTTATGGCTCATTGCGGTTTTCTTTCAGATGATGATATGAAATTATTTGCTGAAAAAGGGACAGCTGTTGCCCATTGTCCAATTTCTAATGCTTACTTCGGAAATGCAGTGACACCAATTGCCAGATTGCTCAATGACTATCAAGTAGAAACAGGTCTGGGCAGTGATATTTCTGGTGGTTTTTCTCCAAGTTTATTTGATAATATCAGACAGGCAGTTATGTCCTCTAGAATGCTGAATGATGGTGTAGATAAGGACTGCTGTGGTGAAAAACGCGGTGTTTCAGGATCAAGTATTACTTTAAATGAAGCTTTTTATCTAGCAACTGCAGGTGGCGGTGAATCATTGAGTCTGCCTATTGGTAAACTAGCAGTTGATTACATTTGGGATGTTCAAATCGTTAACACTAAAGAGTTGCCGCTTTTTTCAGATGAAGAACCTTTACTGACTATTTTTCAAAAAATTCTTTATCTAACGCGTCCTGAAAGTATTGATGAAGTTTGGATCCAAGGCAAAAAAGTGCATGATAAAAATAAGAAAGAGCTAGAGGTGCAAGAATAAAATGACCGAAAATCAAGTGAAAGCATCAAAATTAACGGTAGGACCAAATGATGACTTATCAATAGGACAATCAGCACTATTAGGAATTCAGCATGTGTTAGCAATGGATGTGTACGTTGTCCCATTCATTATTGCATCGATCATCGGATTGACCACGAAAGAATCTTCTGCCTTGATCCAATCCACTTTTATTGCAGCAGGAATTGCTACGATCATCCAATCGTATTTTTGTATGAAACTTCCAGTAGCACAAGGACCTTCGTTTATCCCGATTGGTGCTGTTGCAGGGATTTATTTTGCCAATAATCAAAGTGGCAATGGCTGGGGCACTGTTTTAGGAGCTAGTTTAATTGGAGCTTTATTGGTCATTATTTTAGGTTTAACAGGTATCTTTAATCGTTTGATCAAAGCTTTTGTCCCACCTATTGTCGGTGGTACGATTATTTTTATTGTTGGCTTGTCATTGATGCCAGTCGCATTGAGCGATAATGTTTTTACAGCGTCTGGAGATTTAGGGCAAAATATTTTGCTAGCTGTGATTGCTGCGGCGTCCCTTGTTCTGTTTGCAATGATCGGTTCACGTTTTCCTGGGAAAGGGCGTATTTTTCGGATTTCTTCAGTTATTTTAGCACTAGTTATCGGTTGTTTAGCGGCACAATTTATGGGCATTCTGGATTTATCACAAGTTTCCACTGCGCAATTGATCAGTGTTCCTAAAATCCCGTTTGTTGATTTTCATTTTTCATTTGATTTGTCCTCTATTCTAACAATGGTCATTATTTACGTCGTTTTAATGGCGGAAACGACGGGTACTTGGTTTGCGGTCAGCAATGTTTGCGAGGAACCTTTGACAGATGAGAATATCAATCGAGGCGTAGTTGGCGAAGGCATCGGTTGTTTCATCTCATCTATGCTTGGGACAACTCCTGTTACTGGTTATTCGACAAATGCTGGAATCATCTCAATCACAGGGGTTGCCAGTAAAAAGGTCTTTGTAGCGGCCGGTGCCTGGTTTGTGGTATTTGGATTATCAGGCAAATTATCTACATTGATTTCATCGATCCCTTCTCCTGTAATTGGCGGTGTATTTGTGATTGTTTGCGGGATCATTTCAATTAGCGGAATCAAAGTGATTAAGGAAGTAGAAATCAGTGAAAAGGAAATGTATGTCATTGCGATTCCAATGATTTTAACATTGGCATTGACCTTAATACCTAAAGAGTTTATTCAATCACTGCCTCAATTTTTACAATATTTATTTGGCTCCTCTGTAGCAACAGCGTCGATTGCAGCGATACTATTGAATCGCCTGTTACCAACTGAAAAAGTTGCGGAACAAGTCCTTGTGCAAGAGGAAGTAAAGTCAGTTTAAAAAAGGATAATTTAACCTAAACCCGAACATTGAGTGTTAATTCTATTGTTTTTCGGTATTTACCTTTGACTTTTATAAATGAATAGTGTAAATTAGCATAGGTGTTTGAAAATGCGAACTATTTCAAGATTCATGTTCGTGTTTTTGCGTGTTTTAATAGAATTTGCTAGGAGGCAATAGAGTATGAAAGTTTTTGATTACGAAGATGTCCAATTGATTCCCAATAAGTGTATTGTAGATAGTCGTTCTGAATGTGATACAGTTGTGAAATTAGGTAAGCATACCTTTAAAATGCCGGTGGTACCAGCTAATATGCAGACCATTATTGACGAAGAAATTGCAGAATTTTTAGCGAAAAATAATTATTTTTATATCATGCATCGCTTTGACGAAAATGCTCGAATTCCCTTTATTGAAAAGATGAACGCTAAAGGATTGATTACTTCAATCAGCGTCGGGGTCAAAGAGGCTGAATATGGTTTTGTTGAGGAGTTAGCTAAACGTGGTTTAGTTCCTGATTACGTAACGATTGATATCGCTCACGGTCATTCAAATGCAGTGATCAATATGATTCAACACTTAAAAAAACATTTACCAGACACTTTTGTTATCGCTGGAAATGTGGGAACACCAGAAGCAGTTCGTGAATTGGAAAATGCTGGAGCCGATGCAACAAAAGTTGGAATTGGTCCTGGTAAAGTTTGTATCACAAAAATCAAAACAGGTTTTGGTACTGGCGGCTGGCAATTAGCGGCGTTGCGTTGGTGTGCTAAAGCAGCTAGAAAACCAATTATCGCAGACGGTGGTATTCGGACGCCAGGAGATGTTGCGAAATCTGTTCGATTTGGCGCGACTATGGTAATGATTGGCTCATTATTTGCGGGTCATGAAGAATCACCAGGTGAAACGAAAGTCGAAAATGGTGTCGTTTATAAAGAATACTTCGGCAGTGCTTCGGAGTTTCAAAAAGGTGAAAAGAAAAACGTCGAAGGCAAGAAAATCTGGATTCAACATAAAGGCAGCTTAGCTGATACGTTAGTTGAAATGCAGCAAGATTTACAGTCGTCAATCTCTTATGCCGGCGGGCGTGATCTTGAAGCAATTCGTAAGGTAGACTATGTAATTGTGAAGAATTCAATTTTTAATGGTGATACAATTTAATCATAAAAAAAGAAGCGTGGTTCTAGGCTTCTTTTTTTTATGATTATTTTTACTTTACCTGTCGTAGTAATCATGGTATAGTAATTACAACGACAGACGTAGTACGTTAGATGGAGTAATTGGAGGTGATTCAATGATCGGCAGCGATGCAATCAGAGGCTATAATGATACATTCATTTTATCTGTATTGCAGGAAGGTGATTCATATGGTTATGCAATTTCTAAAAGAATCACAGAAATTTCTGAAAATAACTATTCAATTAAAGAGACGACATTGTATTCAGCTTTTAACCGTTTAGAGAAAAATGGATTTATCCAATCTTTTCCTGGACAAATTACGCATGGTAAAAAGAGAACATATTATAGAATCACATCTTCTGGGCAAGCTTATTTAGAAGAAAAAATAGCGGAGTGGGTACTGACGAAAAAAGTAGTTGAGCGTTTTATCAAGGAGGAAAAATAATGAAAACCATTAAAGATTATATCGACAGTTTATTTTTAGGAATAACTGAAACGAGTCAAACAAAACAATTAAGAGAAGATCTATTAGCCAGTGCAGAAGATCGCTATGAAGATCTAAAAGGTCAAGGGAAATCTGAAAATGAAGCAATTGGTAGCGTGATATCGGAGTTTGGCTCGATTGATGAATTGCTAGAAGAAATGAATATAAAACAAGATTTTATGGATGAAAAAGGCTATGAGCTAAATGAAATTACAATGGATGAATCGCTGGATTTCCTTAAGATTCATCACAGAGCAGCTACACTGATTGGTATAGGCGTGATGGCAATCATCCTAGGAGTTGCAGCTCTTTTTTTAAGTATGACATTATATGGTGGAAATGCTGTATTGTTTGGAGTATTATTTATTCTTTTAGGGGTAGCAATTGGAGTTCCGCTATTTATCATTGCAGGAACCAGTATAACCAATACGAATAAAAAATTAGATGATCGTTTTATACCACTTCAAGTAAAAAACGAAGTAAAGAAAAGAAAAGATGCTTTTCAGCGCTCATTTATTTTTTGTATGGTAGCTGGAGTTGCGTTATGTATTTTATCTGCAATTCCTGTTGTTTTGTTTACTACTGTGTACGATGCAGTTTTTTTTGGAGTTGCTTGTTTGCTGCTATTGGTTTCATTTGGCGTTTTCTTCTTTATTTTTGGCGGCGTGATTATGGGCAGTTTTACTAGGATGCTTGAGCATACCTATTTTATTTCAGATGAAGCTAAGTTAGGGCCAAGGGCTAAAGCGGAACGGAACAGTAAAAGTCCAGTCTGGTTACAAACACTTGAAAAGATCTATTGGCCGATAGTAACGGCGATCTATTTGGTACAAAGTTTTCTCTTTGGAAGTTGGGGAACAAGCTGGACTATTTTTCCAGTAGCTGGCATCGCTTTTTGGATACTAGAAAGTATTTTTACAAATAATGAATAAAAAATGCTCCGCTTATTTTGGAAAATATCCAGAATAGGCGGAGTTTCTTATACAAATAACTAAAATGATTGCCTTGAAAAAATGACGTTCATTGCTTTTTTTAATGGAAAATAAACGAGCGTCACAATCACGATAGTTGTGACAACATTGATCAGAGTTGCTGGCAATTTAGATAGTCCACTTGCAAAAGCGACAGTAAAATCAGCGCCTGCAAGAAGGCCCATTACAGTATTTTTCAGTTGAGTCATAATAATTTTAGCAATTCCTGTTACAGATGCGATGACAATGACTTTCCAAAAAGTATCAATATTGTGATGGAAAAATAAAATCATAAAAGCTGCAGCACCGCCGACAATAAAACTTTCTAAAATAAAATAAGGCGCTTCTGCAGCAAATCCATTCAAAACATCAAAAATAGCGAAGCCTAATCCACCTGCTAACGCTCCTTTTTTATAGCCAATCAAAAGGACAGCTAACAACAATACAGAGTTACCCAAATGAGCGAATGCTCCCGTCGGCATAGGAATTTTGATCATTGTTCCCAGTACGGTTAAGGCTGCAAATAAGCCAACCAAAACAATCGACGTTGTTGAGTGTTGTTTATTCATTCTACCACTCCTTATTTTTCTGTCATTCGTTCTTCAGCGTGATTATAGGCACCATGCCATACGTGCCCCAAAAATGGATTGATTTTTTGTCCATTTTTGATTGCAGCTGCCACAAATTTTTTGGCAAGAGCAACAGCATCTTGAACAGAATAGCCTTTTGCAAGACCGGCCGTTACAGCTGCTGCAAACGTACAGCCTGCTCCATGATTATAATCCGTTGGGAATAGTTCATTTTCAAAGAGAGTAAAGTCAGTTCCGTCATAAAAAAGATCGATTGCTTTATCTGTTTTTAGTCGATGCCCGCCTTTTATGACAACAGTTTTAGGTCCTAAATCAATGATTTTTTTAGCTGCTTCCTTCATTTGATCGATAGAAGTTAAATCACCCATTCCTGATAAAATGCCTGCTTCGACTAAGTTAGGTGTGGTTACAGTCGCTTTTGGTAGCAGTAAACGAGTCATTGCGGCTACATTTTCTGGTTGTAATAATTCACTTGTTCCCTTACAAGCCATGACAGGATCGATTACGATATTATCCATAGCAAATTTATCAATATAAGTCCGAGTGATCTCAATAGCTTCAATTGTACCCAACATACCTGTTTTCATTGCATCCAGAGCGCCACCAGCAAATATTGTTTTTAACTGTTTCTCAACTAAATCTGGTTCAATCGGAGTAACTAGATGACTCCAACCTTCATCAGGGTCCATCGTCACAATACTTGTTAAAGCTGAAAAACCAAATGTTCCATATTCTTCAAATGTCTTAAGATCCGCTTGAATCCCTGCACCGCCGCTAGAATCCGAACCAGCAACTGTTAATACTTTTTTTACCATTTTCTAACCTCTATTCAAAATATTTTGATATATGTATTGTAAAACAAACATAAGTTGACAAAAACAGCCAATTGGGTTATTTTCAGGTCATCCAATTGCTGCGAATCACGGAGAACGAAGTGATTCGATGATGAGCAGTACAAGACGACCGAAGGGAGAGTTGTTCCATAGTGTTGAATCACGGAGAACGAAGTGATTCGATGATGAGCAGTACAAGACGACCAAAGGGAGAGTTGTTCCTTAGTATTGAATCACGGAGAACGAAGTGATTCGATGATGAGCAGTACAAGACGACCAAAGGGAGAGTTGTTCCATAGTGTTGAATCACGGAGAACAAAGTGATCCGATGATGAGCAGTACAAGACGACCAAAGGGAGAGTTGTTCCTTAGTATTGAATCACGGAGAACGAAGTGATTCGATGATGAGCAGTACAAGACGACCGAAGGGAGAGCTGTTCTCTGATCTCATCCTCATCAGATTATACAAATCAGCAACAAAGAATACCTGCTAAAACTATAAAAATAGCTACAAAAAAACAAAGACAGCTACACTATTCAAAAAAACAGGAGGCAAAAAAATGTGGTCACTAAAAAAAGAAAAAGGCGTACCAGTATATGTAAGTATCATCGAACTAATTCTCTCCTACATAAAAAACGGCGATCTTCTACCGGGTGAACGTTTACCTTCAGAAAGAAAATTAGCAAATTATTTTCAAGTCAATCGTTCCACGGTCGTACACGCGTTAGACGAGCTTGTTTCTTTAGGTTGGATTATCAGAAAACAAGGTAGCGGAACGATCGTCAATGAAGGGAAGTGGGGGATCAGCACAACACCAAGAACAGACTGGCGTCGTTACCTAGAACAAAATGCTTTTGCTAAAGTTGATCCCTTTACTGAACAAATCGAATGGCTGATCAAGCAATCGAATGAACACGTCTTAGATTTATATACAGGAGAATTGCCAATGGATTTGATCCCAAGTTTCTCATTTCCACCATTGACATGGAAACACTTTTTAGAAGAAGAGCAGCAAGATGACTTAGGTTATCTGCCACTGAGACAATCAATCAGCCATGAGACTGAAAAAGACTATGGCTTTTTACTGCCACCAGAAAGTCTTTTAATTACGTCTGGTGCACAGCAAGCACTATTTTTAATTTTGCAAGTATTGCTTCAATCAGGGGATAGTGTTGCGATCGAAGATCCGTCATTTCTTTATGCGCTTCCAATTTTCCAGGCCGCTGGAATTCGTTTATATGGTGTGAAGCTGGATCAAGAAGGCATCAATCTTGAGTCACTTGAAAAAGTAATTCGGCAACACCGGATCAAAATGGTCATGGTCAACCCATCATTTCAAAATCCTACAGGTAAGACAATGACGATGAGACGAAGAAAAGCCTTAGTTGCGCTATGTCAAGACTACCAAATACCAATTTTGGAAGATGACGTTTTCGCCAAATTAAATTTCGATTCGGCAGATCAAACTCCACCGCTAAAAAAATTAGATCCAGAAAATGTGCTATATATTGGCTCTCTTTCGAAAATCTTAGGCTCCACGACGAAAATCGGCTGGCTAAGTGCCCCGACATCTGTCAATCAACAGTTAGCTGAAGCACGGAAGATGATGGATTTTTCCTTAAGTATTTTCCCGCAATTACTAGCAAATTTGGCCTTAACAAATGCAGACTTTCCCCAAAATGTTGTTTATCTAAAGCAAACCTTAGAACAACGAGGCAAAGCTGTATTTGAAGTGATTGATCAAATGGTAGAGTGGGAAGTGACTATGCCTAAAGGTGGCTTTTATATATGGGCAAAATGGAAACAAGGAAATCTACGACAAAAAGACTGGTCCATTTTTTTACAAGAAGGATTATTGATTGCACCAAGTTTCTTTTTTAGTGAAAAACAGGATAGCATTCGGATCAATTTCTCTAGAGTAGACGAAGCAAAACTACCAATATTTAAAGAAAAATTGCTAAAAATCACACAAAAAATTCGGTTTGATTCAAATACAATGTGATAAAATAGTAGTAAAATGGAGGGATTTACTATGAACGATACAATCGAGTTATTAAAAAATCGCCGCAGTTATCGTGATTTTGACGAGAATCATGTTATACCCAAAGAAGAGCTGCAAATGATATTGGATGCAGCCAGACAAGCGCCGAGTTGGATGAATGGACAGTTTTACAGCATTATTGTTATTCAGGACAAACACATTCGGGAACAATTGGTTAAATGGAATCCAGGAAATCCTCATATGTTGAAAAGCTCCGCCTTTTTACTTTTTGTGGGAGATCTTCATCGTACGAAAATGGTTAGCGAAGCTCATGAAAGTCCTTATCTTATAGAAGAGAGCGTTGAATCGATTATCTTGGCTACGACAGATGCTGCCTTAGCGCTTGAAAATGCTGTTATCGCAGCTGGAAGTTTAGAATTAGGCTCAGTTGTTGTCGGCAGTATCCGGAAACATGGCAAAGAAATCTGTCAATTATTAGGATTACCAGACAATACCATTCCGTTATTTGGATTAAGCATTGGAAAACCGATTGTTGAAATGAATGTTAAACCACGTTTACCGGAGGCTGCTGTTATTCATTATGATAAGTATCAGCCGTACACGTATTCTTTGATCGAAGAGTATAATACAACAATGGAAAAATTTGGTGAGGCAAGGGAAACGAAACGCTGGAGCCAAAAGTTTTCTGATTACTTTGCAGCTGAACCGCAAATGATCACAGATCAGCTATTACAATTGCAAGGCTTATTGAAGTAAGTAAAGTGTCGATTCTTTTTTAGGCATCGCTTTCCTCAAAAGCTCTGGAATGATATACTTACTAGTGGGTAAGAAAACAAATGAAAAAGAGGTGCTAACATGTCTTGGGAACAAGTCTATGAACAGTGGATAAATGAAGAAAACATACCAGAAAATTTAAAAACAGAACTAAAGGATTTAAAAAATGATCCTGAAAAATGCGAGGATGCTTTTTATGCGCCATTAGAATTTGGAACGGCAGGAATGCGCGGAATTCTTGGAGCAGGAATCAATCGGATGAATATTTTTACGATTCGTCAGGCAACTGAAGGTTTGGCACGTTTTATGGATGCCGAAGGACCCGAAACAAAACGTCGTGGTGTTGCGATTGCCTATGATTCTCGTCATATGTCACCAGAATTTGCGATGGAAGCGGCCAAAACTCTAGCACAACATGGTATTCCAGCATTTGTTTTTGAAAGTTTACGACCAACACCGGAACTGTCTTTTGCCGTGCGTTATTTAAATGCTTTTTCAGGGATTATGATCACCGCCTCCCACAATCCAGCAGCCTATAATGGCTACAAAGTGTATGGTGCTGATGGTGGGCAAATGCCGCCAGCAGATGCGGATGCGTTAACGAAATATGTTCGTGGAATCGAAAATCCATTGAAAGTTGATGTACTACCTAGTGATCAAGCAAAAGAAAGTGATCTAATCACAATTATTGGTGAAGAAGTTGATGCTGCGTACTTAAAAGAAGTTAAGACAGTTACGATCGATCAAGAGCTGATCAACGAAATGGGCAAAGAGTTAAAACTTGTTTATACACCATTACATGGTACTGGAAAAATGTTAGGCGAAAAAGCTTTGAAACAAGCTGGTTTTAAAAAGTTTGTCCTTGTACCTGAACAAGCGATAGCCGACCCTGATTTTACAACGGTCAAGTCGCCAAACCCAGAAGAACATTCCGCATTTGAATATGCGATTCGTTTAGGTGAAAAAGAAGGAGCTGATTTGCTGATTGCAACTGATCCTGATGCCGATCGATTAGGAGCTGCTGTTCGTTTACCGAATGGAGAATATCAAGTGTTGACAGGAAACCAACTTGGCTCAATCATGATTCAATATATTTTGGAAGCTCATAAGCAAGCTGGAACATTACCAGAAAATGCTGTTGTTTTAAAATCGATTGTGTCTAGTGAATTAGCTACAGCGATTTCAGCAAAATATAAGACAAAAATGGTCGATGTTTTAACTGGATTTAAATTTATAGCAGAAAAAATCGAACAATATGAAGCCGACCACTCTCAAACATTTATGTTTGGGTTTGAAGAAAGTTATGGTTATCTTGTAAAATCATTTGTTCGTGACAAAGATGCTATCCAAGCGCTGGTTTTATTGGCAGAGGTTGCTGCTTTTTACAAGAAACAAGGAAAAACATTATACGACGGTTTACAAGATATTTTTAAAGAATATGGTTATTTTGAAGAAAAAACAATTTCGGTTACATTGAGTGGTATTGAAGGTAGCGAAAAGATCAAAGCCTTGATGAAAAAATTCCGTGAAGAAGCACCGGCTTCATTTGCTGGTATTAAAGTGATCCAAACAGAAGATTTCAAAGAATTAACAAGAACATCAGCTGATGGGAAAATTGAAACATTAACGACACCTCCAGCAGATGTATTAAAGTACTTTTTAGAAGACGGAAGTTGGATTGCTATACGTCCGTCAGGAACAGAACCTAAAATCAAATTTTACTTGGCAACAAAGGCTGCTTCACAGGCTGAAGCTAATCAAAAAATCAGTGATTTTGAACAAGCTGTTAATGCACTAACTAAATAAATGACTGGGACTGAAAAGCCGGATCAAGGCATTATTCGGTCCTTTCATTTTTTAAAATTTTAAGGAGTGATAGTATGAATATTGGATTTATCGGAGCTGGACACATGGGTAGCGCAATGATCGAAGGTCTTTTAAATGCTAAAACAGTAGTACCAGAAAATTTATTTGTTAAAGGCGGATCAAGTGGTACGGCTGAAGTCTTACAGAAAAAGCTAGGTTTTCAATTGATCAAAGAATATGATGCATTTAAAGAATGCAATATTATTTTTATTGCGACAGGTGCAAACCTTGTTTTAGAGATCTTAAAAGAGGCGGCGCCGTTTATATCTGAAGAAACAATCCTGATTTCGGTTGCTACAGGACATACTGTAGAAGATGCCCAAGCAGTATTAGGCAGTAACATTCATGTTGTTCATGCTATTCCCAACACACCTGTCAGTGTTAATGCAGGAATGATCGGAGCTGTTTTCGCAAAAGAGATGCCAGATGCAGTAAAAGCTGAAGCAATGCATGTCTTGGAATCGTTAGGGAAAGTAGAAGAAGTCAGTGAAAGTCTTCTTGGAACATTCGGCACAGTGGCTGGTTGTAGCCCTGCGTTTGTGGATATATTTATGGAAGCTTTAGCGGATGGCGCTGTATTAGAGGGAATGCCACGGAATCTGTCCTACGAAGTCGTTGCACAGATGATGCTAGGTTCTGCCAAATTAGCGATCAAAACAAAAAAACATCCAGGCGAATTAAAAGATGGTGTGACGTCACCAGGCGGCAGTACGATCAAAGGTGTGACAGCTTTGGAGAAAAATGGCTTTAGATATGCAGTGATTGATGCTATTAAACAAGCAAACAGTTAAAATTGAAGACAAAATAGGAAGATGCTAAGTGAAAGGCTGAATATAAGAGTAAATAGAAACTAAAATTTATTCGACGTCCTATTCAAAATATTTGTTACTAAGCGATTGCTCAAAAAAAGCTACCGCTTAGTAGCCTCTTTTTTTAATCTGATGAAAGAAAAGATCTAGCCTCTTTTGACAAAAATTTGCTATAATAGGCAAGAGGAAAATACGAAAGGAAGCTCAGCGATGAAAGAGATAGATGAGATCCAAAAAGTAAGTCAATTATACAAAGTGTTGAGTGATCCAACCAGATTACGAATTTTGCTTTTGCTAAAGCAAGGGGAGCTAAATGTTACGGCAATCGGTGAGCAGCTCTCGATGGAGCAATCGGCCGTTTCTCACCAATTAAAATTGCTACGAGACAGTCATGTCGTAAGATCAAGACGAGAAGGAAAGACGATTTATTACACATTGGATGATCATCATGTGATCGACATACTCAATCAAACGTTCGAACATATCAAACACCAATAACTCACCTTTTCTTTGATTCCCTTCGGAAATTCTAAGAAAAGGCTAGTTTTTTTTATGTCAGTTGGGTATACTAGAAACATGTTTTATTAGAATAAGATGAAATGTTTCTAATTTTATAGTTGGAGGAATAAGAATGAAGGACAAATTGAAAATTGGTTTACTTGGACTTGGTACGGTAGGGTCTGGTGTACCAACGATTTTACAAGAGCATCAAGAAAAAATTTCTCAAGTGACGGGAATGGAAATCGCTATTTCAAAAGCGCTTGTACGTGACGAAGCAGAAAAAAAATGTCTGGCTGAGAAGTTTGATATTCAGCTGACGACAAACATTGATGACATCATCAATGATGATGAAATCAAAATTATTGTAGAATTGATAGGAAAAGTTGAACCAGCTAAAACCTTCATTACCAAAGCACTAGAAAATGGCAAACATATCGTAACAGCAAATAAGGATCTTTTAGCACAACATGGCAGTGAGCTAGTAGCCTTAGCACAAAAGAATCACTGTGATCTATATTACGAAGCAAGTGTCGCTGGTGGCATACCTATTTTACGAACGATTGCCAATAGTTTAGCAGCCGACAATATTCAAAAAGTGTTAGGAATCGTTAATGGAACGACGAATTATATGCTGACACAAATGGTTTCTGAGAAAAAATCTTATGAATTGGCTTTAAAAGAAGCCCAAGAATTAGGCTTTGCTGAATCTGATCCAACCAATGATGTGGACGGAATTGATGCTGCGTATAAGATGGTTATTTTAAGTCAATTTGCGTTTGGGATGAATATTAGCTTGAATCAAGTAGATACACGTGGTATTCGTGGATTATCGCTAGACGACGTTGAAATGGCAGCTCAATTGGGCTATGAAGTAAAATTGATTGGTTCTTCAGAGAATCAAGAAGGCAGTATTGCAGTAGAAGTTGGACCGATGTTGGTAGCAAAATCACATCCAATCGCTTCTGTCCGTAATGAATTTAATGCAGTCTTTATTGAAAGCTCAGGTGTTGGTGAGTCAATGTACTATGGTCCAGGAGCAGGAGCCAAACCAACTGCGACAAGTGTGGTGAGTGATATTATCACGATTGCTAAAAATATACGTTTGGCTACGACGGGTCACATGTTTAATTCCTACCAACATGACACGAAATTGGCTGCAGACGACACGATTTCCGGGAAATACTATTTTTCGATTGAAGTCCCAGACCGCCGTGGTCAAATTTTAAAATTGACTCAAATTATGACCGAAGCAAACGTTAGCTTTGATCAATTAGTTCAGCAAAAATCTGATGGTACCAGAGCTAGGATCGTTGCAATCACGCATACAATTACAAAAGAACAAATGAAGCAAGTGACAAAAGAAATCAAGCAAGTAGCTGAATTTGAATTATTAAATACATTCAAAGTATTGGAGGATTAAAGAAATGTACGAAGGCTTATTAAAACAATATAAAGAATATTTACCTATTACAGAAAAAACACCAATGATTTCATTAGCAGAAGGAAATACACCGTTGATCCCATTGCATAGTTTATCTAAAGAATTAGGTATCACGCTATATGGAAAATATGAAGGCTTAAATCCAACAGGTTCATTTAAAGACCGCGGTATGGTCATGGCTGTTGCTAAAGCAGTTGAAGAAGGAGCGAAAGCGATTGTTTGTGCTTCAACTGGTAATACAAGTGCCGCTGCCGCTGCTTATGCGACTAGAGCGGGTGTTAAAGCCTATGTTGTGATTCCAGATGGGAAAATCGCAATGGGCAAACTGGCTCAGGCAATCATCTATGGCGCTGATATTATCTCGATTCCAGGGAATTTTGATGAAGCCCTAAAAGCTGTTCGTGATATTGCTGAAACAGAAGCAGTTGCATTAGTTAACTCAGTCAATCCTTATCGTCTAGAAGGTCAAAAAACCGCAGCCTTTGAAGTCTGCGAACAACTTGGACAAGCACCAGATGTTTTAGCGATTCCAGTTGGAAATGCAGGAAACATATCTGCATATTGGAAGGGATTCAAAGAATGGCATGAGAAAAAAGGGACTCTTTTACCTAGAATGCATGGCTTTGAAGCGGAAGGAGCGGCTGCAATCGTAAAAGGTGAAGTGATTGAACAGCCTGAAACCATTGCAACAGCTATTCGCATCGGTAATCCTGCCAGCTGGAAGTTAGCGGAAGCCGCGCGTGATGAATCACAAGGACATATTGATTCTGTAACAGATGAAGAAATCTTAAACGCTTACCGCAAAGTTGCCGCACAAGATGGCGTATTTGTGGAACCAGGTTCAGCAGCTTCTCTAGCTGGTGTGATTCAACATGTGAAAAGTGGCAAGATCAAACCAGGTGAAACGGTAGTAGCAGTATTCACTGGTAATGGATTGAAAGATCCTGATACAGCGATCAATGCAACAGATGTAAAAATCTCTAAAATGAGTGATTTAGAAGAGATGCGCATGCACCTACGTAATGGAGTGTCAGCACTATGAAAATAAGAATTCCCGCAACCAGTGCAAATTTAGGTCCGGGTTTTGACTCATGCGGTATTGCTCTTTCACAATATCTTAATATTGAAGTGCTGGAAAGCGCGCAAGAGTGGCAAATCAAACACTCCCTAGGTGCGGATATTCCCAGTGATGAAACGAATCTATTAATTCAAACTGCGCTGAAGATAGCACCTGATCTTGCACCTAAAGTGCTAAGGATGACGTCTGATATTCCTTTAGCTAGAGGATTAGGCAGTAGTTCTAGTGTAATTGTTGGCGGAATTGAACTTGCCAATCGTTTAGGGAATTTAAATTTATCGCAAAAAGAGAAGGTTCAGATTGCGACAGAAATTGAAGGACATCCTGACAATGTTGCCCCAGCAATTTGCGGTGACTTTGTTGTTGCCAGTTACGTTGATGATGAAGTCTATTCGGTTAAACATCATTTTCCACTATGTGACGTGATTGCTTATATTCCTGATGACCAGTTATTAACATCTGAGAGCCGTAGTGTGCTCCCAACTTCGATGCCTTATAAAGAAGCAGTAAAGGCCAGCTCAATTGCAAATGTAATGATTGCTGCAATTTTAAATGGAAATTTACCTCTAGCTGGACTTATGATGGAAAAAGATCGCTGGCATGAAGCATATCGCAAAAAACTAGTGCCGCATTTGGATCACATCCGTTCTATTAGTCGTAACATTGGAGCCTATGGGGCATTTTTAAGTGGAGCAGGTCCTACAGTTTTAATTTTGTCCCCTGAAGAAAAAACAGATCAGATGGTTCAAGAACTAGGAAAATTACCAATTTCGGCTTCGATTAACGTTTTATCGATTGATCAAGAGGGAATTCAAGTGTTTTAACTAAAAAAACTAAGTGCCTGATTGAGAAAAATCTCATGGCACTTAGTTTTTTTGCATGATTAAGCTTCTGGTGATTCAGTTGCATAATAACTATGATCTTCCAGATTTAAAGCATTTAAAATCATAGAAGCAGTCTCCTCAATAGATAAAGAAGCAACGTTAATGACGACACAGCCTAATTTTTCATATAAATCATTAGCAAAAGCTAATTCTTTTCTAATTTTTTCAATATCTGAATAAGAAGTATTAGCGGGTAGCCCATAAGTTCTCATGCGTTCTTTTCTAATACCATTCAGGATATCGGGGTCATTAGTCAAGCCAACGATTTTTTTTGGATTCGTTTCCCATAGTTGTTTAGGTAAATGCGCTTCTGGGATCAAAGGTAAATTTGCAACTTTTAAATTTTTATTTGCTAAAAATAAGCTAAGCGGTGTTTTGGACGTTCTAGATACGCCAAGTAAAAGCACATCAGCTTCCAAGAAACCTCTGGGATCTTTCCCATCGTCATATTTCACGGCAAATTCCATTGCTTCGATTCGTTTAAAATAGTTTTCATTTAAATGATGCAAAGCGCCAGGTTCTCTGGTGGGAGCAACGCCAGTTAAACGCTCGATTTCAGCTACTGGTGGTGTTAAAATATCAAAATGATACATATTGTGCTCTTCAAAAAAATCATTGGCAATCTTTACCAAGCGATCATTAACGATCGTGTGCAAAACCATAGCATTTTCACGCTTGGCATCTTCAAGCGCTCTCCTCAATTTATCTTCTTCTTTCGCAAAGGTTCGTCTAAATAAAGAAAAGTCCACAGTGGGGTATTGAGCCATAGAAGCAGCTGCTAATTTTGAAGCTGTTTCGCCCGCTGAATCAGAAATAACGAAAATTGTCACACATTTTTTTGGTTCATTTGTGGTCATAGTATGATTCCTCTCTTGCTTTTTTTATAAATTTATTATACCATACCTTCATAAATCTTATTCGTAATGATTCTGATTTGAAAAATGGAGGCAAACAAATGACGCAATCAAATTCCAAAGTAGAACAATCACTAGCGGTGATGAAAAAACATGGATTGAAATACACGAAAAAAAGAGAAGCGATGATTACCTATTTGATTAGAAGAAATCGCTACATTTCTGCAAGAGAAGTTTATGAATTTATGAACCAAGAGTATCAAGGGGTCAGTTACGATACCATTTATCGAAACCTTCATGATTTTGAAACATTAGATCTACTGGAGACAACTGATCTAAATGGAGAAAAAAAGTTTCGTTTTCATTGTTGTCAAGAAGTAGGCCATCACCATCATTTTATTTGTACGGTTTGTGGAAAAACAAAGGAGATTCATATGTGCCCGATGGATTTTTTCAAAGAACAATTAAGTGGATGCGAAATCGAAGGGCATCGATTTGAGATTTTTGGCCGCTGTGAAGAGTGTCGATGATCGTTTTTTTCAGAAAAAAGTATGAATATTACAAAAGTGTGTAAAACTTTACTCATTTTGGTACTTTTTTGTGCATTTTTTCAATACAAAGGTTGACGTTAAAATAACCATTCGATATAATGTACAAAGAACGGTATTTTATTTATGTTGAATAACTCATAAATATAAAAAACGGTTACTTTTTAAGCTCGGAGGGAGGGAATTAACATGTCAAAAACTGTCGTTCGTAAAAACGAATCTCTTGACGATGCTCTTCGTCGCTTCAAACGTTCCGTTTCAAAAGCGGGTACTTTACAAGAATCTCGTAAACGTGAATTCTACGAAAAACCAAGTGTAAAGCGTAAGAAAAAATCTGAAGCAGCTAGAAAACGTAAAAAATTCTAGTTTTCGATGAATTGGAGTTGGTTGTATGTCATTACTAACAACATTGAATGACGATATCAAAACAGCAATGAAGTCAAAAGATAAAGATACTTTATCTGTACTTCGTATGTTGAAAGCAGCCATTCAAAATGAGCAGATTAAAGCTAGCCGTGATTTGGACGGAGAAGAAGAGTTAACAGTTTTGTCTCGTGAGATGAAACAACGCAGAGACTCTTTATCAGAGTTTGAAAAAGCGGGACGTGACGATCTTGCTGACAAAGTAAAAATCGAAATCGCAATTGTTGAAAAATATATGCCAAAACAACTTTCAGAAGAAGAGATTCATCAGATTGTTCAGACGGCAATTGATCAGACCGGAGCGTCTTCACCAAAGGAATTTGGTAAAGTTATGGGTGCTGTGATGCCTAAAGTAAAAGGCAAAGCAGACGGCAATCAGGTCAATGCAATTGTAAAAGAATTACTACAAGAGAATTAGTCAATAAAAAAAGCCAGCGGATTTCCGTTGGTTTTTTTGTTCGAATAATCGATAAAACAACTGGAATAAAGGGCTCTTTGTCAACTAATGTTGGTAAAGAAAAACCAAAGAATTAAATCGATTAGTATGATTCCTAGAGGAACTTTCCTCTAGGTTTTTTGTTTTCTTGAAAAAGAATCGTACCAAAACATAAAGAAATTCTCAATTTGAAATTTTTGTCGATTTCATTTTATCAGTTAGTTGTTCCTTTTTGTGTTTAAATGCTTAAAAAAGTGCTGGTAGAAAATCTTTTTTGATTTCCACCAACACAATATATTATAGAACCCTCTTTTTTTACAATTTCAACTGCCCCTTTAGAATGTTGAATTTTTTCTAGTGTTTTATCATAATTTTTAGCTGCATAGGCAAAAAATAAGACATCTACCACATAAAGCTGGGCTGTCAACGAAACAGTTGCGGCACTTCTAAGCGGTGCTTCTTCCCCTGCTGGTGTCAGTAATATAATCGAGCTCTTGTGCGCCAGAGGCGAAGTGGCATTAGCTGTTAGTCCGATTACTGGCATCTCTTTTTCGAGTGCTAATTCTGCCAAAGCGTTTGTCTCCTGATTCGTACCTGAACTTGAAATACCGATAAAAATCCCTTTGAACCTATTTGTTCCAATAGCTGATGCAAACAAATGATGATCCATCGTGAAAAATACATTTAGCCCGAGTCTAGTAAATTTCTGATAAATATCTTGTGCCACTAGCGAAGAAGCTCCTAAACCATAGACAAAAATAATTTCTGTTTTTTCTAATTGTTCAACTGCTAAATCGACTGTTTTATCCTCTAAATGTTCATTTGTCCGTTCCAGTACATGAACTAATCGGTGCTGAAGTTTTTCTTTAATCGCACTTGTCGCCTCACCATTTTCGACTTCTGTATACATTTGTGTATCCACACTTCCAAGATTTGCTGAAAGTAATAGCTTTAAATCAGTAAAACCGCTAACTTCAATAGAGCGGCAAAAACGAATAATCGCAGCGGGACTAGATCCTGATTTTTTAGCCAATTCTTGCGCACTTAAGTTAATGACTTCACTTGTATTATTTAAAATATAGTCTGCCACTTTTTGTTCGGATCCTGGTAAATGTTTAAAATGGTCTTGTATCGTTAAAATAATATTTTGCTGCATCGTTCACCCGTCCTTTTCTCTGCCAAAAACATTTTCAATCTAATTATGAATAAATTGCAATGATTCCAGTGAGTTATTACTTCATTATAGCGAAAAAATAACAGAAAAGAAACGCATTCGTTAAATATGGCGATTCTCCGTTAATGACAAAAACAACTGATACCTCATGCACGTCAACAAGTCGCTGTACACTAAAAATCAGTTGTTTTTAATACATTACTAAATTACTTTAAAATAATGTATTATTACTCTTTTAAATCTTTTGGTATACCAAAGAAAAAGGTCGCGACAAAACCACCAGCATATGCGGCCAATAAGCCTAAAACGTAGGCCAGCCACTGATTATTGGCAATCAGCGGAATCAAAGCCACACCACTTGGGCCAATTGCAATCGAGCCTACATTTCCAAAAGCACCAATTACAGCGCCACCGATTCCTCCGCCGACACAAGCTGTAATAAATGGACGTCCCAATGGTAATGTTACACCATAGATCAAGGGTTCACCAATGCCTAGTATCCCTACTGGCAAGGCACCTTTGATCATCTCAACCAGTTGAGTATCTTTTTTACAACGAATCCATAATGCGAGTGCGGCACCCACTTGACCTGCACCAGCCATTGCAAGAATCGGCAAGAGTAATGTCATGCCGGTTTGAGCGATCATTTCAATATGGATAGGTGTTAATATTTGATGCAGTCCAAACATAACCATTGGCAAAAATGTTGCACCTAAAGTAAATCCAGCAAGCATACCACCCTTTTCCAGCACAATATTGATAGCGCCTACAAGACTATTTGAAATAAAGCCTGCAACTGGCATAATTAGAAAGATTGTGACCAAACCAATCACAAGTAACGAAACGGTTGGCGTAATAATAATATCAATTGAATCAGGAATCACTTTATGCAGTCTTTTTTCGATCAATGAAAGAAGCCACACAGCAAAAATCACCCCGATAATCCCTCCTTGCCCTGCTGATAACGTACCACCGGTCAAAATATTTGGCAGCGGCGTTTCAGTGTTCATTCCTGTCAGCATCGTCACTGCACCAATCACGCCACCAAGAGCTGGAGTTGCGCCGAACTCACTTGCGCTATTGATCCCCGTATATAACGCAAGATAGGCAAAAATACCATTTTTGATGACATTCAGTATATCAATATACTGCTGCCAAGAATCCCCAATTGCTCCTGCGACTAATAAATTTGACATTACGGCAGCAATGCCGCCAATGATTCCAGCTCCAACAAACGCTGGGATCATTGGGACAAAAATATTAGAGATTGATTTCAAAACAGCTTTAAATCTGGAGTTATTTTTATTTTTTTCTTTCTGAGCGGCTTTGACTGTGGCGGCTTTTTCTTCTACTAGTTGTTTACCCGATAACGGAGTCTGCTCTTGATCTGGAAATGGTTCTCCTAGCTTTACGCCTACCATATCGACCATTTCTTGCGCCACTTTATTAACCGTTCCAGGACCGATTACCACTTGTAGCGTGTCATCTTCTACTACTCCCATCACACCATTGATTTTTTTTAAACCTTCTAACTTCACTTTATCATCATCACGAATATCCATACGGACCCGCGTCATACAGTGCCGTACCTTCAATACATTGTCTTGGCCGCCAACTTCTTCGTATATTTCCCTAGCTAAACGCTTAATTTTATCTTCTACCATGCTGATTCCTCCTTTATTTTTCTTTAAAGTGTATTTTTTATAAAATGATTTCCTTGAATTAATTTTTCTGCCGCTTCTTCTTTTGTAACGTTTGTCAACAGCATGACTATGGCCAATTTTACGTTCTCATCCGCTTTGATAAAGTAATCAGCAGCTGTTTTATATTCACAATTCGTGGCTTCCATGATAATTCGTTTTGAGCGTTCTATTAATTTTTCATTTGTTGCTTTCACATCCACCATCAAGTTATTGTATACTTTACCGATGCCGATCATTGAAATCGTCGACAACATATTTAAGATCAACTTTTGAGCAGTCCCAGACTTCAATCGCGTAGAACCTGTTAGAAACTCCGGTCCTGCATCGATTTCGATTGGCATTTTGGCATAGCGACTGATTATAGCTTCTTTATTACAGGAAATAGACGCTGTAACTGCTCCGATTGAATCAGCATAAATCAAGCCACCAATCACATATGGCGTCCGTCCACTTGCTGCAATACCAACAACTATATCCTTGTCTGTTAGGTTCAATTTTAATAAGTCTTGCTGTCCTAATTCTTGAGAATCTTCTGCTCCTTCAACGGCAATCGTCATCGCTTTTTGACCACCAGCAATCAATCCTTGAACCATTTCAGGTGCCACACCAAAAGTTGGTACACACTCCGCCGCATCCAGAACTCCTAAACGACCACTCGTTCCAGCCCCCATATAGATCAATCGGCCGCCTTGATTAAAGGCAGCGATAATTGCTTTGATAATAGGTTCTATATCAGGCAGTACTTCTTTTACTGCTAAGGCCACTTTCTGATCTTCTTGATTCATCTTAATCAATGCTTCTTTTATTGTTAGTTCGTCCAAGTTCATCGTTGCTTGATTTCTACATTCAGTTGTTAATTTATCTAAGTCCATTTTATATGGTTCCCTTCTCTATCAGTTTAAAAGCACGGCCAGCTTTGATTAATTTCAGTAACGAGCGATCTTCGGGTACAACTTGTGCTGCAACCGTAACTTTTTTATCAGCTGGTAAATCTTTTTTGGCGATCTGAATTTCACCCATATATCTTCCATAAAGCAGATTATCAATAGTAACGCTACCTTTTTTTCGTTCTAATGCCCGTTCAGGTTGGATCGTTGCTACTTCTTTAAAACGAGCCTCGGCACTGCGGATTACATCACGGGCAGCATCTTGACGATTATAATGCTTGCCTAAAATATGTGTGTAATAACTACTTCCGATATCTGCTACTTCTAACAATATCATTTGATCGGCATTAAATTGTTTAAATTGGTGCATTGTGCGTTTGGAAATCTCAGGATCGCCGATATAAACACCATCAATTTGATTATTTTCTTTCAACTCAATTGCAGCCGCAAATGGATTATCATAACGATGTTTCTCAAGAGTTGGCAGTCCTGCAAATAAAGGACCTCTTAACTGTGAATTTCCTGAAACAAACGCAAACACTTGAAATCCGGACTGTTTTAGCCAATGATTTTTCTCAGCAAAAGTGTGGCTAGACAAACCAGTCTCTGGTCTCGGATAATAATTATGCCACGTTTCAAAATTAGCAAAATTTGCATTAAAAGACTTTAATTCGACTATATCAGCTTCTGAAATTGTGCTTGCATTCAATCCGATCTTTAATTGCTGAGAAGCTTCAGCTATTTTTTGATTTGACACAGCATAATCCATCCGTAAACCAGTTACTCCAATAGCTAAAAGCTCAGCTAAATCGTCAAAAGAAAACCCTGCTTGTTTTAATGCTGTACCTGAAATATCCACCATGAGACTCATCTCACATTCTAAAGCAATAGCCCCAAGTTCTTTAAGTCTTTGGCTATATAATGCGGTATTGTCTTCTGGAATGTGTAGAGAAGTAAAGAGCCCTTTAAATCCAATAGCACTCATTTCTTGAATATAGTTTCGCGTTTCATTTGTCATGTCTTCATTTAAAAAAATCGAAATGCCATACACTGTTATTCGCTCCCTCTTAATTCGCTTTCATTATAAACTGTTTGAAATAAAATTTCAAACAAAACATTTATTTAATCCCATATTCGAAATCTCATTTCAAAAATAGCAACAAAAAAAGGAAGGAAAAGCAGAAATATGTTTTTCCTTCCTTTTGAGTATAAAAAATTATTGGATCAAGCTTCAGCAATGCCAACTTCTACTCCAGCGACAACTGCCCCTGTTTTACTAAGCTTAAAGTTTTTCACATTATCCATGTTAGTGATCACAACAACCATATCAATCGCTTTACCGGCAACAGTAATCGCCTCTAAGTCTACTTTGGCAATCAATGTTTCATGTGTTACTTTAGCACCTTCGCTGACTTTTATATCAAATGGCTCCCCATTTAGTTCAACTGTATCAATACCCATATGAAGTAAAATTTCCAACCCATTAGCCATTTTCATGCCTACAGCATGTTTTGTCTGAAAAACACTTAAAACTTCTCCGACAATTGGTGAATAAATATCGCCTGATTCAGGAATAATAGCAAATCCGTCACCCATCATTTTTTGTGAAAAAACGGGATCATTAACTTCACTAATCGGAATCAAATTTCCCGTTGTTACGGCGTATAACATTTCATTTAATTGAACCGGTTCCTTCTTTTTTAAAAATCCAAACATTGTTCTCTCCTCCAATTTTCACGAATAGTAATAGTATAGAAAATTCTTCGAATAATTACAACACTGGAGGGACTGGATTCTAAAATTTTCTAATGCTAATCAAAAGTTAGTTGGTTTTTCTCAGACTAAAAGGTATACTATTAGTGATTTATTATTTTATGCTGGAAAGGATTGAATCTATGCTTTTATCAAATTTATGGAAAGCAATTATTCTAGGAATCATTGAGGGAGTAACTGAGTGGCTCCCAATTAGTAGTACCGGACATTTGATCTTAGTCGATGAATTTATTAAGATGAACCTCAGCAAAGATTTTATGGAAATGTTCAATGTTGTCATCCAGCTCGGTGCAATCATGGCGGTTGTTGTACTTTATTTCCATAAGCTAAACCCCTTCTCTCCACAAAAGGATCAGACTGAAAAGAAAGATACTTGGATTTTATGGTCAAAAGTAGTGGTTGCTTGTGCACCTGCTGCAATCATCGGAATTCCTTTAGATGACTGGCTAGAAGCAAAATTCCATAATTTCTTTACCGTTGCCTTGATGCTGATTGTTTATGGGATTGCCTTTGTTGTGATCGAAAAAAGAAACCGCAACCGCAAGCCAAAGTGTACAGATTTAAGAGAGTTTACGTATAAAGCAGCCGCAATTGTCGGTTTCTTCCAAGTGCTGTCATTGATTCCAGGAACATCACGCTCAGGCGCAACCATTCTTGGTGCAATCATCATCGGTGCCTCACGATTTGTCGCAACAGAATTTTCTTTTTTCCTTGGTATTCCGGTAATGTTCGGTGCCAGTTTCTTGAAAATTGTCAAGTTTGTTATGAAAGGCAACTCATTTGGTTTTGGTGAAATAATTATTCTACTCACGGGCTCTATTGTAGCGTTTGTTGTTTCAATCGTCGTGATTAAATTCTTATTGAACTACTTGAAACGAAACGATTTCACAGCGTTTGGTTGGTACCGAATTATACTAGGTGTTTTACTTATTAGTTATTGGCTTTTTTCATAATTATTTTAAGGTGATAACAAACAGCACTTAATCTTATTAGCGACCTAAAGAGAACTTTTTAAGTTTTCTCTAGGTCGCTTTTTTGTACTTAATAAACAACTTGTACCATTATCCTAAAATAGATATACTACAACTTTATACTGATAATGATTATCGTTGTTATTTAGAATAAATCTATTTATAAAAAATTGAAAACCCTTTAAAACGTGCGTTCACCTAATTGATAATCACTATCGTTCTCATTTACAACTTTTTGTTATCAATTAGATTCTACTTATGCTATGCTCTTTATAAGGAGTGATAGCAATGAAAATTTCAGAAGAAAAAAAGGCGCTATTAGCCACAGCTTTATGTTTAATATTTATGATTGCAGGATTTATCTTGGAAAAAACAGGTGCAATTTTTTATCCGTTCAGCTTTATTTTAGCTATACTTTTTGGTGGATTCAAACAAACAAAAGAAGGACTGCTTGATACTGTTGAAAACAAACATCTAAATGTCGATTTACTTATGGCTTTGGCCGCTATCGGTGCTTGTATCATTGGAAATTGGTTTGAAGGAGCCATGTTGACCTTTATCTTTTGTCTCAGCGGTGCTCTAGAAGAGTACACAACGAATAAAAGTAAAAAAGAAATTTCGAGTTTAATGAACTTACAACCAGAGACAGCTTTTTTACTTGATGACTTAGGTAAAACTACTGAAGTAGCTGTCACTGAATTACAGATTGGCGATAGTCTGCTTGTCCCCAAAGGCGCACGCATTCCAATCGATGGCGTGTTAACTAAAGGATCATCAACCTTTGATGAAGCCGCAATTACGGGAGAATCAATTCCCGTAGAAAAAGGAAATGAAGAACAGTTGTTTGGCGGAACAATCAATCTAGGTGAAGCCGTGACAATGACCGTTAACAAAAATAGTGAGGATACTTTATTCGCTAAAATCATTCGTCTCGTTGATGAAGCCCAAAACACACCTTCGCAAACAGCAACCTTTATTGAAAAGCTGGAAAATATTTATGTAAAAGTCGTTTTGATCGCAATTCCTATGATGATTTTGATTCCGTACCTTTTTTTAGATTGGTCATGGAATGAGAGTTTTTACAGAGGGATGGTCTTACTCGTAGTTGCCTCTCCCTGTGCCTTAGTTGCATCGGCTACACCTGCAACCTTGGCCGCTATCTCAAATGGCGCGAGAAATGGTGTCTTGTTTAAAGGTGGCGTCTATTTAGAAAATTTAGCTTCTTTAAAAGCGATCGCATTTGATAAAACTGGCACCTTGACTCGAGGAGTTCCTGTTGTTACAGATGCCGTATTTCTAAAAAATAAGCAAGAAGGACTAAATATTCTCTTAGCAATGGAACGACAATCGACACACCCTTTAGCTCAAGCGATCCTTACTCGATTTGATGATGAAAGTACCGAAACATATAGCCAAATCGAAGTGAAAAATGTTATTGGCTGCGGAATGGAAACAACCATTGATTCAGTTACTTGGCGCGTTGGAAAAAACTCATTTAATGACCAAACAATTCTTTCAAATAACATTCAAACCGAGATTAACCAACTACAAACAGACGGAAAAACAGTGATTTATCTCTCACAAAATCAAGAAATCATCGCCTATTTTGGCTTATTAGATGTCCCCAAACCAGAAGCAAAAAGAGTGATCAATTATTTCAAACAGGCTGGCATCCATACTACTATGATTACTGGTGATCATGAAAAAACAGCTGCGGCAGTCGCTGCTGAACTTGAAGTAGACGAGCTCTTCGCAAATTGTTTACCTGAGGAAAAAACAAAGTTGATCAAAGAACAAAAAGCTGCTTTCGGCGTTAACATCATGGTCGGTGATGGCGTTAATGACGCTCCAGCCTTAGCAAATGCAGCGATTGGAGTGGCTATGGGTGAAGGAACTGATATTGCGATGGATGTAGCGGATATCGTCTTAATCCAAAATGATTTAGAGAAACTACAAATGAGTCACTTACTTTCAAAAAAATTAAAGCGTATCGTGACTCAAAATATTACTTTTTCTGCTATCATCATTATTTTATTGATTTTGTCTAATTTTTTCCAGATCATCAATTTACCGCTTGGCGTTATCGGTCATGAAGGAAGTACCATTCTTGTCATCCTAAACGGATTAAGAATGTTAAAATCAATCCCAATCGAAAAACCGTCCCCAACCAAGTATTCATCTCAAACGGCAGAGATCGTTTGATTGTAAAAAAAGCCTGGGGTATACGCCCCAGGCTTTTAAAATACGAATTAACGATATAACAAAATAGTATATTATTGTATAACACGAAAAAAACTAATGATTCGATAATGTCTATCATTTTAGCTCCAATTTTTTTCTTTAATCCCACTCTTCTAAAAATTCTTTTAAAAAAGTGTTTATAAACGTGTGCCGTTTTCCGCCAATTTTTTTGGCATATTCCGTATTAAGGCTATCTTTAAGCAGTAGTATTTTTTCATAGAAATGATTGATGACCGTACTCTCTTCTCGGTACTCTGCTTTTGATTTTAAATTTCTTGGTTTTATTTTAGGATCATAAATGAGGTTTCCTTTGCTACCACCATAATAAATCGTTCGTACAATTCCCACTGCCCCCATAGCATCTAAGCGATCCGCATCTTGGACTATCTGTCCTTCTATCGTAAGTTCTTCTACTGTTCCGTTCAATTCCTGGCTAAAAGAAAGATTCTGGATAATATGGACAATCTGATTGATGTCACTTTCAGTTAAATTAAGATCACGTAAAAAGCTTTTTAACTCCTGATATGCTTGCTCAGGATCCAAAACTAATTTATCGTCCACAGTATCATGAAGATACGCAGCAGCTGTCACGATGAAAAAATCACATGTTTCAGTTTCGGCAATTTTATGCGCTAAATGGACCACTCTATTTATATGATCCATTCCATGTCCAGTTTGATCCTGCGCCATTTTTGCTTGGGTATATTTCTTGATGGCTTCGATTTTGTGATTATACATCTAGACGCCTCCAAAATAATAAACAAGTATAGGTTGAGACAATTCTACAATCAGCTCAACCTGTTATTTTAATGATTTATCGTTAACTATTTTTTATTACTAACCCGCTAATCACATCCACTACTGATTCACTGGCATTTAATAGCGCTTCTAGCTGGTCATAAACATTTTTCCACCGGATAACCTCGATAGGATTTTGTTCGTTTGTAAACAAGTCTTTAAGCGAATCACTATAAAGTTTGTCAGCCTTTCCCTCAATTTCGCTGACCTCGTCGATCATCAGACGCAAGGTTTTAGAGTTCTTAAACTTAGCAAATTCTTTTGTCGCAGTCAAAACTCCAGCCGTCGATTCTACGCCATACGTAATAAACACCATAGCATTTTCATTTAATTCCTTTACAACTAAAGTGCTAAGCAAATAAGAGATGCTGTTAATGGTATCTAATACGTCATCCAAGCGTTGAGTTATTTCAACAATATCTTCCCGATCAATAGGTGTTATAAAGGACACATATAATTCACTTAAGATTTTTTGAACAATTTGATCTCCTTCACGCTCTAGTATATGGATTTTTTCAGCTTCACTTTCAAGTTTTTCAAGTGAATAATCCGTTGCGATCATTTCTAACAATTCTGCCGCCTGATGTGCATTTTTTGCTAAATGCTCTAATTCACCAAAATAATCAAATTGCTTCTTTCTAGCCATTTTACTCTCTCCTTAGAATAGTGCTATAAATATTTTTGCCATAACAAAGGCAATGATTCCGCAACCAGGAAACGTCAAGATCCAAGCAATCAGCATTTCTTTTACGATGCGCCAATCAACACTAGATACCCGTTTTGAAGCGCCTACACCCATGATCGCCGTAGTTTTAGTATGAGTTGTAGAGACAGGAATACCAAACATAGAAGCCGCAAACAAACAAACTGCTGTACTTAAATCAGCCGCAAATCCTTGGTAACGTTCTAATTTCACCATATCCATTCCAACCGATTTAATGATTCTCATGCCACCTACAGATGTACCGAATCCCATCGTAACAGAACAAAGAACCATGACCCAAATTGGAATGATAAACCCTGAACCAGACTTTTCTGCTAGATTATTATAATAAAGTCCCAACATGAATACGCCCATAAATTTTTGACCGTCCTGAGCCCCATGTAAAAAGGCATTAGCCGCTGCACCAAAGGCTTGCCCATAAGTAAAAACTTTATTCGCGGTTCTTCTAGCTACACCTTTGAAAAGGATTACAATTAGCTTTGTGACAAGAAAACCACCACCAAAACCCATCACAGTGGATACAACTAAGCCCACCAATACTTTGGCCCATTCAGAACCATTCACTGCACCGATTCCGCCTAAAGCCATAGCTGAGCCTGTCAAACCAGCTATCAAGGCATGGCTCTCACTTGTTGGAATACCAAAATACCATGCGGCTACCGACCATACAACGATTGAAAATAAAGCGGCTGCTAAAGCTACCTGAGATGCATTTCCATGAGCATCAAAACTCACGATGTTACTGATTGTTTCAGCTACTTGTGCATTAAAATACGTCATCACCAACGCACCAAAAAAATTCATTACAACAGCCATCCAAATCGCTATATTTGGCTTTAAAACGCGAGTAGAGACAGCGGTTGCAATTGCATTTGGCGCATCTGTCCAACCATTGACGAAAATAACCCCCATCACAAGTGTAACTGTTACAACTAGAGCAATATTCACATTGACACCACCATTTCATTTTTCACCTGTTATAATAGCATATTTTTTATAAAAAGTATCTATTTTTCCAATATTCTAATTGAATTTTGCTCAATGAAATCAAGAATTTTACTGTTAAGGAAAAAAACTTGTCATCTTTTATTGCAATGCCTGTTTGGATTAGGTATAATGATTAGTGTTGAATTACATATGGATTTTCCTGTGTAAGACCTTAATTTATCGGAGGTGAAAGAAATGCCAAATATTGAATCTGCAATTAAACGTGTACGTACTAACGCTAATAAGAATGCTCAAAATTCATCTCAAAAAAATGCAATGCGTACAGCTATCAAGAAATTTGAAGATGCTGTAGCAGCAGGTGCTGACAATGTTGATGCGTTATATACAGAGGCTATCAAAGCTGTTGATATGGCTGAAACAAAAGGATTAATCCATAAAAACAAAGCAAGCCGTGACAAATCTCGTCTAAGCAAAAAAGTAGCAAAATAATGATCTTGTAGAAGCTAACTTCGTGTTAGCTTCTTTTTTTTGTAAAAAAATGATTGAAACGGAACTCTTTGAGTCCAATCTCAATCACATGTAAGCTACGTTTCATTCTGAATTTCAAGACCTTTTCGATCAATTTGAATCCAGTATTCAGAAATCTTTCCCTCTTTAATTAAGTAAATGGCACTTGCAAGTTGAATGATTATTTTGCCTTCACTCGTTTGACCCGTTTGTTTCCAACGGACAAATACTTTATTTTTCTCTGCCAGTATTTCTTGAATGTCTAGTTCAAATTCCCCATAACATTCCAGCATCTCTTGCACATGCTCAATGTAATCTTGCGGAGATCTAATTACCGTGTATTCATTTTCAGACTGAACTTGATGAGCAATGACACGTTGATGCATAAAATCATAGGCTGCTTGAAGATTTCTTCCGGAACGAACATCTTGAAAAAAAGCTTCAATTAACCTTTTAGACTTATCCAAAAAGATCCCTCCTTGCGATTTTATCTAGTAACTTGTCCAGATAATTTAAGAATAAATAATTCAAAAAGTAGCTCTTTATCCATCTTGCCTGTTTTCATTAAAAAGTCATTCTCAACTAATTCATCATAAATTGCCTCCAAGCGTTCTAATTCAAAGCGCCGGACTTGTTGTAAAGCCAGTTTTACACGATAAGGATGGATTTTCAATGTATCGGCAATATTCGCTTGCTGATATCCTAATTTTGCTAAAATTTTTGTCTGCAAAAATAAGCGAATTTGATTCAGTAAAATCGCATTTAATTTGATTGTTTCTTCACCTTGAAGTAATAGATCTTCATATAATTGAATGGCTTTTTCGCTATGCCCGGATAAAACATCATTTGTTAGATCAAATACGTTATGCTCCAATGATTTTGGCACTAATTCTTTAACGCCTGTTAATGAAATTATCTTAGTGTCAGAGGCAAATAAAAATAGTTTTTGCAGTTCCCCCATTACTTTTGATAAATTCAAATCAGTCAGTTGCAATAATAAATCAAAAGCTTCAGGACGGATTTCATACCCTTCACTTTGAATTGTTTGCTCTACATATTGCCTTACTTCACGCTCACCCATCGGATTAACATCGATGATTTCTGCCTGTTTTTTGATAGCTTTAGTTATTTTTTTTCGTTCATCTAGCTTTTCAACATTTGCAATAAAAACTAGGATAGTCGTTGGTGAAGGCTGTTCCAGATACTTCAGTAAGCTGTCAATATCGTGATCTAGTCCATTGCTTTTTCTTTCTGCAGTTAAAAAATATGGATTCTCAATAAAAACTAGCCGATAATCACCGAAAAAAGGAATTGTTTCAGCTTCTTCCATAGCTATAGATAATGGGACTTCATCCATATCAAAAGAAGAATAATTAAACTGATCATCTTCTGTTTTAATCAACTGACTCATCAACTCTGTTTTAAATAATTCACTTAAATAACCTTCTGTTCCCTGAACTAAATAAACTGACGCAAAATGTTGCTGCCGCACTTGTTTTAATGCTTCTTGTAAGTTCATACGTTCCCCCATTTCTCTTTTCCATCCTATCATGTCATTTCAAGAAATGCTAGTCTTCTTTTATAACTGTCTGAGCCGCTGACATGTTTGAAAATGGTGTCCACTCATAGTAGATCATACCGTCTTTATTTGTGTGAAAAATATCTATATTGGCTTGATTCAAGGTTGCAAGTGTTTCTTCATGAGGATGCTTAAATCGATTATTTCGCCCACAAGAAATAATCGCATTCTTAGGAGCGATTTTTTGAATAAATATAGGGTCTGACGAGGTTTTACTGCCGTGGTGTCCTGCTTTTAATATATCTACTTTTAGTGCTGGAAATTGCTGAAGTAAGAGTCTTTCTCCTTCTTTTTCCAAATCACCAGTAAATAAGAAGCGACTTTCAGCGGCTTTAGCATAAACGACCATGGAATCTTTATTCTCTCCAGTTCCTGGACTGCTTGGAGCCAGTATTTTCATTGAAATTGAACGGCTAACCTCAGCCTGAGCTACTATTGGATAACATTTTGTACCCTTGCGTTTTAGCTGCTTAAGCATATGTCGAAAAGCTACTTTATTTTCTGTCCCCTCGGGAAAATAAAGTGAGCGAATTGGTATTTTTTCATCAATCGCTAATAAATCGCCGCAATGATCAATATCACCGTGACTGATCAATACTTTATCCAAATATTTGACTCCCTTACTCTTCAAATAGGGAATTACAGAATAATCAGCATTTGCAGTTTGCTTTGTTCGAACAGCCCATTTTTCCTTGCCAAACTCAACTTTCCCGCCCGTATCGATCAAAATATTTTCCTGATGAAATGGACTTTGAATGAAAATACTATCTCCTTGTCCAACATCAATAAAAGCAATCGTTCCGGTTGGAGAAACATACTTATTATGCATAATCAAAAAAAGACCTATTATTATTACGTAAACTTTCTTTGAGCGCTCATAAAACATGTGCAGGAGTAAAAAAAGCAACGCACAGATAACTAGAAAAAGTAACGGAGAAAAAATACCAGTAACGATCGTCAACGTACTATAACGGCTCAGCCATTCAAAAATAGATTGCTGGATCAGAAAATATATTTCTAAACAATCACTCAAAAATTTTATATTTACCACAAAGGAACTCAACAAACTAATACTTAATATAGGTAAAATAAACCGTTCAAATACTGGCAGCAGTAAAAATGTAAACAAACTACTTGTTAACTGCCATTCAAAAAAGGTTCGTCCCATTAGCGGGATCATGGTAATGTTCAGCAAAAGAGAGAAGCAATACATTTGAAGATACCGATTATTGATTCTTTCTGTAATAGGTAAAACATATAAGATAAAAAAAGATAGCCCGTAGCTTAGTTGCCCCCCAACGGAAAACAACAAATAGGGTTGAAAAAACAATCCAATTAACAGTGCTACACCCCAACAATCCAATCCTGATAAATGCCAGTTAAACTTGCGACTACTTCTAGATATCATACTTTGCAGTAACGCTCGTACAACACTGATTGAAAAGCCAGTCAGCCCGGCATACACAATGGAGAAAAGGACTTGCAACCAAAACAGACGCTCAATTGTGATCCCCCACCTTAAGAATAAATAACGAAAGCCTCCTATAAAAAAGGTGACATGCATTCCTGATAAACTAAACAAATGAAGAATTCCTAAGTTAGCCAATACTCCTTCTTTTTGAGAAAACTCACTAGACTTAAATCCAAAAATTAAGGTTTTAAGATACAGTGCTGTTTCTTTTAAAAATGTCGAGTCACAATAATCGATTGCTTTTTTCCTATAACTACTCAACTGAGCAAAAACTTGATAAAATTTAAGGCTTTCAACTTTAATTTTATGGATATTACTGATCGTTAATGTTTGATAGACACCATTTTCTTTTAGGTATTTACGATAATCAAACCCATTCAGATTCGTTTGTCCCAGCGGTGTTGTAAACTCACCTGAGAGTCTGATTCGTATTGGCTGATTGAATTTTTTCCACTTTTGAGGTTCTTCTTCTGTTGCAAAGCGGTAAAAAGCGATTACTTCTCGCTCCTCTTTATTCACTGATAAAAATTTGCCATTCAACTGGAGACGATCACCATCGATTTTAACTTGGTCGGGTAATACAAATAACTCTCCTGCTATTTCAGTTGCTTCTGGAAATTTTGATTGCTTTTCTTTGTTTAAAGTCAACAGACATGAAACAAAGATCATCAGGATACAGCAGCAACTAACACTGATGATTGCCGTACTTCTTGTACAAAAGACCCGATAAACAAGATAAAACCAAATAATTCCTATTAAGACACTCGCTTCTAAGACGAAAAAAACTGTTCCTATCGTTACTAATACTGGAAAAATCCAGTAATTATTGATCTGTTTGAGGTGCTTCTTCCACGGAAGCAAGCTCTTCTTCTCCTAATTGTAATTCAGCAAAATATTTCTTTGATAAGGTTACTTGATCCACCGTTGCACCCACTTGCTCAATCAAAGCCAGTGCGTATTCATCATTACGATAATCTTTTAGATAGTGAATTTTTTTAATGCCTGCCTGTAGAATCATCTTAGTACATTGTAAGCAAGGAAAATGCGTGACATAAATCTCCGCTCCATCAGTGGGAATACCGAATTTTGCACATTGTAAAACAGCATTCATTTCGGCATGGATCGTTCTTACACAATGACCGTCAACCACATAACAACCATCATCAATACAGTGAACATCCCCACTAACTGATCCATTATACCCACCTGCGATGATTCGTTTGTCTCTAACAATTGTTGCACCAACTTCTAGTCTGGTACACGTACTTCTCAAAGATAACAGCACACTTTGTGCCATAAAATATTGATCCCAAGGGATTCTTTCTAACGTCATGATTTGCTCCTTTTAGTAGTGATTTATTTTTTTGATCATTTTTTGCTGAATTAAAATTAAAGTAGGATACACAAATAGTAAAGTATAGAAAAAGTCTCGTCAAGAACGGATAGCAGATATTAGTAAAATAATTGTCTTTCCGCTTTTGAAATCTAGCTATTCTGTTAAGCTGTGATCGAGTCTTTTAATTTTTCAAATGTTTTCTCGCCAAAGCCTGAAATATTTTTTAAGTCTTCAATTGATTTGAACCCACCATTTTCTTCACGATATCGAATGATTTCTTGAGCTTTCTTTTGGCCAATGCCTGGTAATGACTGTAATTCATTCTCGCTAGCTTTATTAAGATTGATTTTGCTTAGATTGTTACTTTCCTTAGTCATTGAATCAGCGCTTTGTTCAGCAATTTGGATTTCTTCGCCAACTTTTGGAACGTAGATCACCATCTGATCGGTAATTCTTTCAGAATAATTCACTTGTTTTGTATCAGCATCCTCACCTAGCCCACCAGCAAGCATCACAGCGTCCCAGACGCGCATGTCAGCACTTCCTTCATACATTCCTGGTTTTTTCACAGCGCCTTTTATATCGACGTATAGTTGTTGAGAAATCGATTCAGTTTCTAACGTTGCCGAAGAGCTGGTCAAGGTCCCTAACACCTCTTCTTCCACAGGTGTTTTTTGAATTGATCTAACTAACAAAAAGATGATCATGATCAAAGTAACAGTACTCAAAATACCGCCAACGATAATATAGTGCTTATATTTCTGTAACAATGTACGATAATCCATCATTTCCCTCCTTCAAAGTAAAGATACGCATTATTTCTTTTTTTTCATGATAGAAATCAAGAAAGTTCATCGTATAATAGGATAAGAAGGTGATAACAGATGGAAAAGGAAATTGTTGCATTATTGATTAACAGAGATTTTTTGGGGTTGGAGCAATTTATTGATCTTTTTGGCACAGATATCATTAAATGTATTCAAGCAATCTTAAGCCATTCAGGTGAAATAAATTACCGAAAAGAAGTTGAAAATGAGGTGTTTTATCGTATTTGGCAGAAAATTTCTACTTATGATGCTGAAAAGAGCAGCTTAAAAACATGGAGCTTAACAATTACAAGAAATATTTGTCTAGATAAGAAACGATTGATTATCCGTGAGCGAAACATTATTCCTATGGATCAATTGCCCGAGAATACTTTTGAAGCAGATTACTTTGAGAAAGAACATTTTCTGGAGTTAGTGAAACACTTAACAACAGAAGATCAATTGATTTTCTTAAAATATTATTACTATCAAGATACGCCTGATGAAATAGCTGACATGTTAAAGATGAATGTCTCGCAAGTTTATAATCATCTTTCCCGTGGTCGAAAAAAAATTAAAGAAATGATCGATCTAACGCTATAAATAAACTCATTATTCTATTTTTTTGAAAAATAGCCCCTTCTCAAAAGGAGTATTACGAACCTATTGTGACCCGTACACTATCAATCTTACAGACTAAATCAATTCTCAATTCAAGGAGGAATTTAAGATGGTCAACCCATTTAAAGTCGTAATTAACCAACTAAACAATGAAATAAGCTCCAGTTCAAAAAAAGAATTAAATGCACAGCAAAAGAAAAAGTTATTCAATCAAACAAAAATGTATATATTTTTACAAGATTTTATAGAGAAAGTCAAACCCTGTTTAGAGGAAGGTGAAACGATTCATGCCTACCTTCCTATGACAAATGATGGAGAAAATGTATCTGCTGTTGGACTTGGTTTATTAGGTATGTATCATCCTGAGTCAGAAGAAGCGAAAGCGTATGTAAAAGATTTTAATGATCTTAGAGGAAATCGTCTGCTTATTTTCACTGACCAACGAATGATTTTTACAACGATCATTGAGTTTTTAGATCAAAGGACTTTTTTCAGCTATCCTTACACAACGATCAAGGCAATTACCCTGAAAGAAAATAAAACAAGTTACTTTGACTGGGATGACTCGTTTCCGCCTAAACGAGTAGCTCTTTTCACTTATACTTTTGATTTTGAATCTGAAAACCATATTTTTTCAGAAATGTTAGGTCAGCGGGATGCCGATATTTTAAAACGGCAATTATCCGAAATCCCCGTATTGAAAGAAATTCTTGTGACAAAAAACATCTACCGTGAACGAAGATTTGACAGAATCGTCAATAACCCTGTGTTAGCTTATCGATTAACCTTTTACTTCTTTAACATCCTTGCAATCGTCGTTTTAGCCCTCTTTGCCTTAGGTGGTTTTTTCCATATAGGACCATTCAAACAGGCATTCGATGCTTCTGCTGTATCGGTCATACAAACGATCATTTTTCGCTATTTATACTAAGGTTAAAGCGGTAGTTATTCTGATATGTTTGCACAAAATAAAGAGGAGACTGAGATATAACTTTATAAGTTATATCTCAGTCTCCTAAAAATGTTGGCAGGAACTGCCATATTTCGGCCTAGCGTAAAAAAATTTATTTTTCTTTTAATGTGTCAAGATAATCTAATGCATCCTGTACATTTTTCACTGGTACGATTTTCATGTCTGTACCGATTTTTTTGGCAGCGGCTTTTGCTTCTTCATAATTTGTTTGAATGCCAGGTTCGGCTTTTTTCATTTCTTTAGTGATTTCGTCATCAGGTGCGAAGAAAATTTCAGTGTTGTTTTTACTTGCGGTAACAACTTTTTTATCGATGCCACCAATCCGGCCAACGACACCTTTCGTATTGATCGTTCCTGTTCCAGCGATTTTATGTCCTTTGCGAATCCCTTTTTGGGTTAATTGTTCGTAGGTTTCTAGTGTAAACATTAGACCTGCTGACGGACCGCCGATGTCTCCAGCGTCGATTTCAATTGGAATGGAAGAATCGATTTCAGTATGATCAGTCAAACCGATTCCGATACCTGCTTTTTTATCTGTTGGCAGCTCAATTAACTTGCCAACTGCCTCTTTTGATTTTCCATCCTGCAAGTAGCTAACCGTAACTGCTTGTCCAACTTTCTGTTTTTTTACATAATCCACAAACTCTTCACTGCTTTTAAAAGTTTTCCCGTCAATGCCTGTTACAGTGTCTCCAACGGAGATTTTCCCTTTAAAATTAGAATTATCTTCAATTGCTAACACATAAACCCCTTTAAATTTCATTTGATAAGGGACTTCAGCTAATTTTAGCGCTTGTTCAATCGCAGCATTTTTTGAAGAGTCCATGTAGTATTGTTGAATCCGCTCATACTCACTATTTGTGCTAGAACCCATCAATTCCTCTTTGCTTACTAATTCTTGAAAATCAGAAAATTTAGCCTTTAAAGCAGATCCCAGCGTTGCTTTACGAACGCCAACAGTTGTTAAGTAAAAAGCGCCTGATTCCGAATCTTTTTCATTGTTCACTGTAACGAATTCTTTCAAATTCTCAGTTGTACCTGGCCCTTCGATATAATAAGGGATCGGGAAAATCATGACAATAATCAACAAAATAACCACGATAAATGGCAGCATTGATTTGATTGATATTTTTTCTTCTTGTTTATTGTTCATTCGACTTCATCTCACGATTCTTTTGATTTAACGCTTGATTGACTGGCTGTGGTAAATACGCTGAAACATCTCCGCCAAATTTTAGTACTTCTTTTAATAAACTTGAGCTAACATGGTCATATGCTTCATCTGCTAATAGAAAAACAGTTTCTAGTTCAGGCGCTAAATGATGATTCATCATCGCAATATCTTTTTCATATTCGTAATCCTTCACGTTTCTGATCCCTCTAATTAAAAATTTTGCCCCTAATTGTGCAGCACTTTCAACTGTGAGCTTGGTTTCTTGAACGATTACTTCAACATTTTCCAAATGTGCAACTGTTTCTTTTATCAAAGCAAGTTTTTCTTCTAGAGTAAAAAGAGCGGTTTTATTGGTATTCACAAACACGCCAACAATCACTTTATCAAATAGCTTTGTGCTACGTTCGATCAAATCTAGATGACCATTTGTTAAAGGGTCGAAGCTTCCTGGAAAAAGAGCGACTTTAGTCATTGGTTCCCTCCTGTTTATAAATAGTTATTTGGGTAATCCCGTAGGTTGTTTCACGCGTCTTCACTAAGGGACCGATCGTTTCAGGAAAGTCTACAGATTTATCTGTCTCGCACACAATCAAAGCATCCTCACTTAGCAAATCAAAAGCAAGCATTTGCAAGATTTGCTTTTCGATTTCCTGTTTAGCGTATGGGGGATCAAGTAAAACCAACGCTAGCTTAGTCCCATCTTCTTTCAGAAATTCTAATGCTCTATTGGCATCCATTTTTTTAATAATAAACTTTTCCGCTTCTTTTGTTACAGCGATATTCTCTTTTATGATTTTAATTGCAGCAAAATTTTTTTCAATACAAATAGCTCGATCCATTCCTCTGGACACTGCTTCAATCGCAAGACTGCCACTGCCTGCATACAAGTCTAAAGCTGTTCCTCCATCAAAATAGGGACCGATCATATTAAAAATCGATTCTTTTACCTTATCAGTTGTGGGACGTGTATTATCGCCATCTAAAGCTTTTAAACGTCTACCACCGTACTCTCCAGAAATAACCCGCATCTTTTAGCGCTCCTTTACATAATGCTTCTATACCATTCATAGTATATCAAATATACAGAAAAAAGATGAAAAATGTTTGAAATCCGTTCACATTTTTCATCTTAATTTTTACACATTTTCAGCTAAACGGATCTGAGTGCTTAACTCTTCAACTTCAAAGCCTTCTTCTTTCTCATACTGGTAAGCAGCTTTTGTACCAATTTTTTCAGCAAAATTCATTTCCACATCGGGGCGATAAGATCGCTCTACTTTGCGCACAAAATGCAGACCATTAATTTTAGTTTCTGAGCTTTCAATATCTTCTTCATTCATATAAATGACAACATATTTCATCCGGCGAGATACATAGTGAATCAGCCCATAACGTTTCAACGTCTTTAATTGTTTCAAACTATACACAAAAACAACCAAGCACCGGCGTTTTTGGATCATAAATTCTTTTTCTTCATTAACTTGCATGGCAACTACCTCCGCACCCTGAATGTTTTCCTTTTTCAAAGAAAGGATTTCCAGCATCGACTTTAATATCATCTGAAATTGTTTTAGCAACTGCCATACCTACTAAATCCAAAATCGTTTGAACCTCCGTTTCAGAAAAACGAAACTCGGCTACCTCTTCACTTATATCCAATGCTCGTTTCGCTTGACGGACTGCTCGTTGTTTTGTACGAAAATCTGGCGCATATTTTCCATAGGCCTCGATTCGTTCAAAGGAATCTTTCGCATCTAAAAAAGCTTTTTGCTTTTCCCGAACATCTTTAGAGTGATACATTGATTGGCGATTTATTTTATAAGAGACGATACTGTCACTTGCCAAAATTGCTTGAACAAGTTTTTCTGTCTGGTCTTCTATTTCAAAAAGTTTTTCTGTCACTATCATACTTATTCACTTTCCTCTGTTTGAGATATTTCTTTTTCAGTTTCTTGTAATAAGACTAACATACTTGCTTTATAGAATGCAACGCCAATGTTTTCCTTGTCTTGATGTGCAAAGCGGGAATGGTACAATGAATCAGAAAACCACGAAAGTACGGTAAAACTTGGATCATACACTGGTTCAATAAACATACCAGTCGCCTTTTTTTTATCTACTTGTGCACTTTTCAGTAACTTTTGATATTCATCATTTGTTAACGTAAAAACCGAACCTGCGGCCATTTCTTCTTTACCAAATTGCCAAGCCTCTGTCCTTTCTGGTGAAAGAATTGCTTTTTGGTTGTTGGTGAGCGTGTCAAATAGTTTTTGAGCATTTTTTTGGCTTTCAGTATTCGCCCTATAGACAGGTAGGCCTTCTTTTAGTTTCAATAAATTGATTACTCGAATCACCTGATTGCTTCTAACAGCATCAAATCCGGCTATTTGTTCGGTTATAGGAAATGGGATTGCTTCACCTTCAAGCAATTGATACGGCATCAATGTCAATAATGCTTTTTTATCTAAATAAGTGACAGCAGCTAGTTTACCAGTGCCATGATCGAAAAATAAAATTGCGAACGTTTTATTATCAAAAGCAACCAATGGACGATAATTCATATCTTCTTCCATTAATTCAATATTATAATTATTTTCTTTATATGTAAATGCAAAGTTTGAATAAATAGTCATTAACTCCGAAACATCGGATAATTCCATGCCCGTTGAAAATGGTGCGGTTTTTTTTGAATTATTGAAGGCCTTGATCATAGAAACTTTATTATCTTGTATATTGAGTTCTAGATAGTCTGCATCCTTTTCTCCATAGATCCATAGCTCGTAATCCATCGCTGTTTTCTGTTTTTCACTAGGTTCTCCAAATTCAGCTATAAAATTTTCCGTTTTTTCACCTATGTATGCAGCATAACCTGAAGTTGTAATTTCTTCATAAGGTAAAGCAGTATGGGAAACAACACGTTTCCCACTATCTGCTTCCTGTGGCATTTTGTCAGTGGGAAAAAAGACTGGTTGTAAATAGCCGCCAATCAGGACTACTAAGAACACGCCTAAGAAAGCTAAAAATCGTTTCATCTCTTTCCCCACTTTTCGTTTAATTTTCTTTTACTTCTATCAATAAATCACCTGAGCTGATCGGTTCATCTTCAAATACATACAGATGCTCAACGATTCCATCAAAACGCGCTTCAATGGTTGTTTCCATCTTCATTGCTTCTGTTACTAATAACGCTTGACCTTTTTTCACTTTATCGCCTTTGTTTACCAATACTTGGAGAACAGAGCCCGACATGGTTGCACCAATCTGCTCTTTATTCGTTGGTTCTGCCTTACGTTTTGCTTGAACAGAGGACTTAATAGATGTATCTTTAATCACTATTTCACGACGTTGGCCATTTAAATTAAAGAACAACACTCGATTTCCTTCAATATCAGGATCTCCAACTTCATCTAACCGAATAATCAGCGTCTTCCCTTTTTCAATTTGAACTTCTACAGACTCACCTTGACGAATCCCTTGGAAGAACGTTGGTGTATCTAATAACGTTACGTCACCAAAATTTTGATAAGACGTGCGATAATCTAAGAACACCTGAGGATACATGAGGTAACTTAAGATCTCTTCCACTTTTGGCTCATAGCCGATTTTTTCAGCTAACTCTGCTTTTATTTTATCAAAATCGACTGGTGCTGCTAAACTTCCAGGTCTTTCAGTGAAAGCGGGACGTCCTTTTAAGATAATTCTTTGTAAATCTTTTGGAAATCCGCCTACTGGTTGCCCTAAGTCACCTTGGAAAAACGTCACAACAGACTCTGGAAAACTCAATTCTGTTCCTTTGTCGTAGATATCTGCTTCGGTTAAACTATTTTGAACCATGAACAGTGCCATATCTCCGACTACTTTTGAAGACGGGGTTACCTTCACAATATCTCCAAACATCAAGTTGACCGTATGATACATTTTCTTGATATCATCCCACTGATGGCCAAGACCAACGGCTTTAGCTTGTTGTTGTAAATTAGAATATTGTCCACCAGGCATTTCATGCATATAAACTTCTGTCTGAGGCGCGTTCAAGCCATTTTCAAATGGTTTATAATACATGCGGACATCTTCCCAGTAATGATTGATTTTTTGCGTATTATCAATATTGACATCTGGTGTACGATCGCCATTGACTAAAGCATAATATAAACTACTCATACTAGGTTGGCTTGTTGCACCGCTCATCGCACTAGTTGCTACATCAACAATATCTACGCCTGCTTTTGTTGCTGCGGAATACGTAATGATCCCATTGCCACTTGTATCATGCGTGTGCAAATGAATCGGTAAATCTGTCGTATCTTTCAATTCACTGATCAAGCGATAGGCAGCTTGAGGTTTTAACAACCCAGCCATATCTTTGATGGCAATAATATGTGCACCCATTTTTTCAAGTTCTTTGGCCATATTTTTGTAATACTCAACATTGTATTTTGCTCTTGATGGGTCATTGATGTCACCAGTGTAACAAATAGCAGCTTCCGCAATTTTCCCTGTATCTCGAACAGTCTGAATACTTTTTTCCATTTGTGGTAGCCAGTTTAGGCTATCAAAAATGCGGAATACATCAATTCCTTGTCGCGCTGACTCTTTAATAAACTCTTCGATAACGTTATCAGAATAGTTTTGATAACCAACCGCATTCGAGCCTCTAAACAACATCTGTAACAAGGTATTAGGCATTAATTTACGAATTTTACGCAATCTTTGCCATGGATCTTCATTTAAGAAACGATAGGCAACATCAAAAGTCGCTCCGCCCCACATCTCACTAGAAAATAGCTCTGGTAATCCTTCCCCAGTTAAGCGTGCAATTTCTTTGAAATCTTGAGTTCTTACACGAGTCGCCAATAAGCTTTGATGAGCGTCACGGAACGTTGTATCAGTCAGTAAAACATTTTCTTGTTTTTTAATCCAATTGACAACCCCTTGTGCGCCTGCTTCATCTAAAACATTTTTAGCAGTCACATAATCATTGCGTAATTCTAAGTCCGTTGGAATGCGTGGTGCATCGAAGTATTTTTTCGTCGATTTTTCGATTCCCGGAAATCCATTAACGGTTACTTCACCGATATATTTCATTGTTTTATTGCCGCGATCTCTTAATTTTGGAAATTCAAATAATTGCGGTGTGTTATCAATAAACGTTGTTTTTGCTTCGCCTGATTTAAATTCTGGATGAGCAATCACTTTGTGTAAAAATGGAATATTGGTTTTTACACCACGAATTCTAAATTCTCTTAAACAACGTTCCATTTTTTGAATTGCTTTTTCAAATGTAAAACCATGCGTACAAACTTTCACTAAAAGTGAATCAAAATAAGGTGTAACGATAGCACCAGAATAGGCATTTCCAACATCAAGACGAACCCCAAAACCACCTGGTGAACGGTAGGTGTCAATTTTCCCCGTATCTGGCATAAAGTGATTCAATGGGTCTTCTGTCGTAATCCGACATTGGATTGCTGCACCATTTAAAGTGATGTGCTCTTGGTGTGGAATCTTCATGTCTGTATGCAAATCAAGCCCTTGAGCGATTTGAAGTTGAGATACTACAATATCAATATCTGTGATCATCTCAGTAATCGTATGCTCTACTTGAACACGAGGATTGACTTCGATGAAATAAAATTGATCACCTTCAACTAAAAATTCAACTGTTCCAGCATTGACATACCCAACATGTTTCATCAATTGAACCGCCGCATCACAAATCTCTTTTCGTTTGGCTTCATTCATTGAAACACAAGGCGCAACTTCTACTACTTTTTGATGACGACGCTGAACTGAACAATCACGTTCAAATAAATGAATGACATTGCCATGTTGATCCCCTAAGATTTGAACTTCAATATGTTTAGGATTAGAAATGTATTTTTCTACATAAACTTCATCAGAACCAAAAGCCGCTTTTGCTTCACTTTTTGCTCGTTCGTAGCCTTCTCTAGCTTCTTTTTCATCATGAGCAACCCGCATTCCACGACCGCCGCCACCAAGTGCTGCTTTGATCATGATTGGAAAACCATGCGTCCGAGCAAACTCTAAAACACCTTCAACTGTGTCTACAGGTCCATCAGTACCTGGAATTGAGGCAATACCTGCTGCAACTGCTGCATCTTTGGCTTTAATCTTATCGCCAAAAATATCTAAGTGATGGAGTGTGGGACCGACAAAAATCAGGCCTTCTTCTTGACAACGTCGAGCAAATTCTAAATTTTCAGAAAGAAACCCGTAACCTGGATGAATCGCGTCCGCACCAGATTTTTTTGCAATCCGAATAATATCTTCCATATCAAGGTAGGCTTCAATCGGTTTTTTACCTTTACCAACTAAATAGGCTTCATCTGCTTTAAAACGATGAACAGAATATTCATCTTCTGCTGCATAGATTGCCACTGTCCCGATGTGCATTTCTGTACAGGCTCTAAAAATTCGAATTGCAATTTCTCCACGATTTGCTACTAAAACTTTTTTCATTTTTTCACTCCTACCCGTTTGATGAGGCCAAAACATCAGTCTTTAACTCCGAGAACATTCTATTCGTTTTGAAGAAATGACTTGTGTTTCACCTTTTATTAACCTTCATTTATTTATTAACTACCAAGTAATTGGTATTCTTGGTCCATTTTTTGCTTTTTCTCATCTGCACTGATATTCAATACAAACGCCACAGCAATTGAAATAATCAATACACTGTTTCCCCCTTGACTTAAGAAAGGAAATGTTACACCTGTTAAAGGAATCACTCCCGTAATCCCACCAAGATTGATAAAGACTTGTAGTAACAGCATTGAACCAATACCGATACACATCAACGAATTGAATGGTTTCTTAGAGCGGACACCGACTAAAATGATCCGAGCGATCATAAACATTAAGATTGCCAATATCATCAAAGCGGCAAGTAAACCTAATTCCTCAATTGTAATGGCAAAAATAAAATCTGAATGCGCTTCGGGTAAGAAACCCTTTTTCTGAATACTATTCCCAAGACCTTTTCCAAACCAACCACCATTGTTGATGGCATAATAAGAATTCGCTAGCTGATGCCCAGCATTTCGTTCATCTTTAAATGGATTTAAAAAGATAGCGAAGCGTTGATACACATACTGATATCTATCTGGAATAAAACTTCCTCCAGTTAAAAGTAAGGTTTGGATGACCGCAATACTGCCCAAAATCCCAGCACCACCGACTAAATAGGTGTACATATAGTTGATGCCACTAGCAAGTACCATGATGATGACCAATAAAGTTAAAATTGCGGCATTACCCAAATCGGGTTGAATCGCAACAAGGAAAATTAAAAAACCAACCAAAAGCATTGGTCTGAATACTGCTTTTTTAAATTCCTTATCGATATATTTCTGTCTCCGACCTAAAATATACGCTAGATACCAGATTACCATGATTTTTAGGTATTCAGCAGGTTGCATTGAAAATGTCCCAATCTGAATCCAGCCTTTAGCACCATTGATTTCAGCACCTAACTTCGTAAAGCGAACAGCTAAAAGCAGTACAGAAATGACCACGATTGCAAACATGATGAATCCTTTGACTTGAAACACAGTGGTTTTCATCTTATAAATGAAAAACATCGCAACCAGACTTAGTAACCAAAATTGTAATTGGGTGACAACCATCCCTGTAGGTGGCTTCCCTTGTGAAACTAACAAAGAGGATGTCGAACTATAAACCATGATCAATCCCACTGCACTAAGGACCAAGTACGGGATTAAAATACTATAATCTAACAGATGCCTCTTTTTTATCTTGTTCGGCAAAGTTTAAACCTCCTTGCCAATCTCTTTTTTTTCTTGTGTTTCCTCATAAACGTCACTATATAATTGGTTAAGCTCTTTTTCTAAATCACTTAGCAATTGATGTCCTTGTTTTGAACTTAAAATACCTAATCGGATGGCATATGTCACTTGACGAGAGAAACCATACATTTGTGTATCTACGACTTCCTCAAACGCCTTACATTGGGAAATACATAGGCTATTTTTTTGATTACGGATTAACTTTAAGATCCTTTGTGCATCATCGTTTAACAGCTGAACGGCAAAATCTTTTGAAATGGATTCCATTTGCACTAAACCTCCCATCTTAATTATGTAATTATAGCATAATTTGCCTGATTATTAACAGAAATTTTCTGAAAATCCTTTGTTTAAAAATTTTTTTAATTTTTCACAAATAGAAATGGATGAAATTCTCATTTTTTTTAAAGCTTAGAAAAAGAAACATGGTCTGTGCGTAAAATTACATAGCATCCAAGATCGTAGCCGGACTGCTACTTTGCTTATCAAATCAGCTTTTCATCTTTATTTAAATTTTATCACCGAAGGTTTTCTTTTAGCTTAATCCCCCCATAAACAATGGCATAATAAATAACAAAAAAACCTATTAATGTGCTATGAAACACTGCCAAAATCATACTATGACATAACTAATACTAATGCACATTCAAACGAAATCCCCCGACTTTGGCTTTTGCTGTTTTAAACGCTTTTTATCGCGAAGTCATATCCACCAATGAGAAATTTTTTTCAGTTTCTAAAGAGATGTTTATTCGTATTTCTTTTTTACAGAAATGCTATTATTAATAGTAACAGAATCTATTTTAAGATGCTATCAAAGTACCTAGGTAAAAATATTATTGTGTTTATTGTTGTAAAAAAAGACCCTTGAAAGTTAGAATTTCTGCTCTCTCTTTAAGGGTCTTTGCTATTTTATTTACTTTTAACTTACGATTTGTTTATTTTTTTAAATCGACAACCATTCTTCCTTTGATTTTACCTTGTTCCATTTCTTCAAAAATATCATTCACTTCGTGTAGACAACGTGTTTCCACAACTGGTACTACTTTACCTTCTGCTCCAAATTGGAAGGCTTCTTCTAAATCTTTACGAGTCCCTACTAAAGAACCTACGATTTGGATTCCGTCTAACACTGTTTTAACAATTGCTAAATCCATTGTTTCTGGTGGTAAACCAACTGCAACAACTTTTCCAGCAGCTCTTACAGAATCGACTGCTTGGTTAAATGCTACTTTTGAAACAGCCGTGACAACTGCTGCATGAGCGCCGCCGACTTTTTCTTGGATCCATGCTCCTGCATCCCCATCTGTTAACGGGTTACAAACTAAATCTGCACCTAATTCTTTAGCGAATTCTAACTTATCATCATTGATATCAACAGCAATTACTTTAGCGTTGAACACATTTTTAGCATATTGGATAGCCAAGTTGCCTAATCCACCAATACCATAAATAGCGACCCATTGTCCGGGTTTTACATCTGACACTTTGATTGCTTTGTAGCAAGTAACGCCGGCACACGAGATACTGCTGGCCTGAGCTGGATCTAATCCCTCTGGCACTTTAACTGCATAATCTGCTTTAACGATACATTGTTCCGCCATGGCGCCATCCACTGAAAATCCAGCATTTTTTACTTGGCGACAGAATGTTTCGCGACCTGTAATACAATATTCACAAGTACCACATCCTTCGAAGAACCAAGCAATACTTACACGATCGCCTACTTTTAAACTGTCAACTCCAGGAGCAATCTCTTTAACAATTCCGATGCCTTCATGACCGATTACTCGACCAGGAACTTCGCCAAAATCGCCATGAGCTACATGTAGGTCAGTATGACAAACGCCACAAAACTCTACATCTACTAAAGCTTCACCCGCTTCGAGCGGTCTGATATCCAGTTCCTTGATTTCTACTTTTCCATTATTTTCTTTTGTTACAACAGCTGCTTTCATTCTATCACTCCTGTATTTAGTATTATATGGTAATAATTATATTTTAACATGTATGAAATCGTTTTAATAGTCTTTTTGAGAAATTGTTCACAACCAAATAAAACTTTGTTCAACATAAATAAAAAAGAGCGAAAATGAATCACATTGCATGATTCATTCTCACTCTTTTTAGTGTATACTTGAGTTTTTTAAATTGCTGTTGTTGCACCACGGTATACAATACCGCGACGAGGATCAACAGTGATTAACTCATCATTTGCAATTAAGCTTGTTGCATCTGCTGCTCCAACGATTACTGGAATATCTTTCGCAATTGCGACAACTGCTGCATGAGAAGTTAAGCCACCTTCTTCAACCACTAAAGCAATTGCTTTGTCGATTGCAGGCATGTAATCTTTGTCAGTTGTCTTAACCACTAGAATTGAACCTTCTACTGCATTTGCTACTGCTTCTTCTGCTGTGTTGGCTACAACTGCTTTAGCAATAACTGAAGCTTCGCCGATTCCTTGACCTTGAACTAATTTTGATCCGATCATTTGAATCTTCATTAGGTTAGTTGTTCCTTTTTCACCAACTGGTACACCAGCTGTGATGATGATCAAATCACCTTCGCTTGCAAAGCCTTCTTCTTGAGCGGTATGGGTCGCTAAGTTGAACATTTCATCAGTGCTTGCTGGTTTGTCAGCAACTGTTGCATACACACCCCAAGATAATGATAAGCTACGCGCTTTTTGCTCTGTGAAAGTGATTGCCACGATATGTGATTTTGGACGATATTTAGAAATCATACGAGCCGTGTGACCTGACTCAGTTGCTGCAACGATTGTTTGGATGCCCAAGTTACGTGCAGTATGTCCAACTGATTGACCAATTGCTTCAGCCATATCTGTTTTGCTGTATAATTTTAAGGCAAATGAATCTTGATTGATCAACGCTTCTTCAGTACGAACAGCGATGCGAGCCATTGTTTGAACCGCCTCTAATGGGTAATCCCCAGCCGCTGTTTCACCAGAAAGCATTACTGCATCTGTTCCGTCGTAGATTGCATTGGCAACGTCATTGGCTTCAGCACGAGTTGGACGTGGGTTACGTTGCATAGAATCTAACATTTGAGTTGCTGTAATAACTGGTTTACCTAAAGCATTACATTTTTTGATCAATTCTTTTTGAACAACAGGAACATCTTCAGTTGGAATTTCAACACCCATGTCACCACGAGCAACCATCAAACCATCAGAAACTTTTAGGATTTCGTCAATATTGTCGATACCTTCTTGGTTTTCGATTTTAGGAATGATTTGGATGTGTGTTGCGTTTTCTTCTTCTAAAATTTTGGTAATTTCTAAAACGTCAGTTGCACGACGAACGAAGCTTGCTGCGATAAAGTCAACACCTTGTTCGATACCAAAACGGATATCAGCAGCATCTTTATCAGTTATTCCAGGAAGATTTACAGAAACACCTGGTACGTTAACACCTTTTTTATTTTTTAATACACCTTCGTTTTTAACAAGTGTAACGATTTCGTTAGCAGCACGATCGATATCGGTTACTTCTAAGTCGATCAAACCATCATCTAAAAGAATATGAGAACCAACATTTACATCGTTGATTAATTCTGGGTAAGTAATTGAAAATTTTTCGTTTGTTCCTAAAACTTCTGTCATAGAAAGACGGACTGCATCACCAGTTCTTAAAGTGATCGCGCCATTTTCCATTTCGTTCGTACGGATTTCAGGACCTTTTGTATCAAGTAAGATCGCAACACGTTTTCCTGTAATTTTTGCAGCTTCGCGAATATTTTTGATGCGGTTGCCATGTTCTTCAAAGTCACCATGTGAGAAGTTCAAACGGCAAACATTCATTCCTGCATTCATTAAGTTTACTAGCATATCAACTGTTTCGCTAGCTGGTCCGATCGTACATACGATTTTCGTTTTTTTCATTACCAAACGCTCCTATTCCATTTTTGTTTATACGTCATGAAGATTATCTATTTTCCTCAAGAGATACTTAAGCTCGCTCAATTTTTTTAAGCGTATCTTTAGAAAGAAATCTCTTGATTTAAATCATAAAGTGATAAATCTGGTTTGTGTTTATTATTTTCCAATGTATCAACAATATCAGCTGAAACAACTTTGTTATCAAGCATTCCAATACATTGACCGCCAATTCCTGCTTTCAATAGCTCAACAGCATATGATCCAAACTTACTAGCCAATACACGATCACGGGCACTTGGTGAACCACCACGAACAACGTGTCCTAAGATTGATACACGTGTGTGGAAATCGCCATGTTCAGAAAGTTTGTCAGCAAATTCATTCCCGCCCATAACGCCTTCTGCTAAAATGATCAAGCAATGTTTTTTGCCACGATCGCGGCCTTCTCTAATCCGTTGAGCAACATTGACCATATCGAAATCATGTTCTGGAATAATGATCTCATCAGCACCACCTGCAACGCCTGACCAAAGAGCGATATCGCCTGCACCACGGCCCATTACTTCAATTACGAATGTACGAACATGAGAAGTAGCTGTATCACGAATTCGGTCAATTGATTCTAAAACAGTATTGATAGCTGTATCAAAGCCAATTGTGAAATCAGTCCCTGGAATATCATTATCGATTGTGCCCGGAATCCCTACAGCTGGAAAACCACGTTTTGTCAGTGCCATTGCACCATGATAAGAACCATCACCACCGATGACAACTAATCCTTCGATGCCGAATTTTTTCAATTGTTCAATACCTTTTAATTGACCTTCTTCTGTTGCAAATTCTGGATAACGGGCAGAGTATAAGAAAGTTCCTCCACGTTGAATTTTGTCGCCAACATCTGCAATGTCCAAACGGCGAATATCTCCTGCCACTAAACCTGCAAAACCATAGTTAATACCATACACTTCGATTCCGTCAAAAATCCCTTTACGTACCACTGCACGAATTGCAGCGTTCATTCCTGGGGCGTCTCCCCCACTGGTTAAAATACCGATACGTTTCATTCGTTCTTTCACCTCATATATTATACTTTTAAGCTGTAACAAGTTTTGTCACAGTTATTCATTACTCAAAAATATTACGTCACTCATTTTACCATTAATAGTGCAAAATGTCTTGATTTAAGAAGAAATAATTGAAAAAAGATGAAAACAATTAGTATTTTTTACCGTAAATCATTTGAAAACAACATTTTGACTGCCTAAAATCAGCTCTAATTGCTCTTTTGCATCTACTGTGTCTGCTATCCAATTCTCTGCTCCTAAAACCAATTTTTTACCGTTTTTTTCAAAGTAAATAATGACAGGAGTATTGCCTTTGTGCGCTTGAATAACTTCGTGAACACTTTGTAAAATGTCTTTTTGGTCTTTTGCTTCAATGATTTTCAAATAGCACGTAGTTGCACTAATACTTTTTTCTATTTCACTGGCTTTCTCGATTTGATTTACTAAGAGTTGCAGCTCTTGGTTATAATTACTTTTTTCTATTTTACCTTCTACGAAATAAACTTGATTTTTTTCAACATTTTGACGTAACGTTCTGAAAACTGTTGGAAAAAGTGTTAACGATAATGAACCCGTTAGATCATCACCTTCGACAAAAGCCATTTGTTCGCCTTTTTTCGTGCGGATCACTCGGATATCTTTTACATAAATCAATAAACGAGCCGTCTGATTTTCCACGACATCACTGACCAACATTACTTGCTTAGCCAAACGAGTTTTCTTGAATTCTTCTGTTGGATGTCCAGATAAATAAACACCTAAATATTGCTCTTCCTGCTCTAATTTTTCTTCCAGTGAATAATCAGCAATTTCGACTTCTTTTAATTTCAACGTGTCTTCTAAAAGATTCATGCTGCCACCACTATATATGATATTTTGAATCTCACTGTCTAGACTGACTGCTAACTGACGACGATTAACTTGCAGTTCATCAAAAGCACCAATAGCAATCAAAGGTTGGATATTCTCTGCTTTTAGCCACTTGCGGTCAATTCGAAGCAAAAATTGATCAAAAGATTTAAAGGGACCGCGCTCTTTGCGTTCATCTAAGATATTTTGGATAAAATCTCGCCGGATTCCTTTTAAAGAACTAAAGCCAAACATGATTTGATTATCATTATTTAAGTAAAAACTATACTGACTGGAGTTGATAGACGGTTGAATGATCGCCATTTTATTTTTACGTGCTTCCCCAATATACTCTTTGATTTTAGTTGGATTATGCCGTACAGAATGGAGAATTGCAGCATAAAAAGCACCGGGATAATGTACTTTTAAGTAGGCCATTTGAAACCCAATAAAAGAATACGCAAATGCATGGGAACGATTGAAACCATAATTAGCAAATCGTTCGATATAATCATAAATCGTAGTTGCTACTTCTTCACTGTGCCCTTGATTCATTGCTCCTTCGACAAAGTGCTTTCGCTCTTCGTCCAGTACTTCCTTTTTCTTTTTACTGACTGCTCGCCTTAAGATATCCGCCTGTCCTAGGCTAAATCCTGCCATCGTAGAAGCAACTTGAATGATCTGCTCTTGATAGACAATAACGCCATACGTATTCCTTAAAATCGGTTCTAACACAGCATCCGGATAATCGATTGGTTCTAGCCCTTTTTTTCTACGGATGAATAGATCGATATTTTGCATTGGTCCTGGACGATATAAGGCATTGACTGCCGCAATATCTTCAATACTCGTTGGGCCTAATTTTCTTAAAACGTTCCTGATCCCCGCTGATTCAAACTGAAAAACTCCGCTTGTTTCGCCTCGCCTAAACAAGGCCAACGTTTGATCGTCATCTAAAGGAATTTGATTTAAAATCAGTTCCTTTTTGTAAACTCGCTTGATAGATTTGATTGTATCATCAATAATTGACAAATTTCTTAAGCCTAGAAAATCCATCTTCAACAACCCGATTTTTTCAACATCATTCATCGTAAACTGGGTAAGGAATATATCATTTGAACCTGGTTGTAGCGGAACAATATCTAATAGATCTAGATCACTGATCACCACACCCGCAGCATGTGTTGACACGTGACGGGGAAGACCTTCTAAACGAACAGCAGTATCGTACAATAAACGATTGGTCTCAGATGAATTGACTAGCTCAACTAGTTTTTTTGAGTCCGTATAAGCTGTTTTCAAGGTCATTTTTAAAGCACTTGGTACAGCATTGGACCAACGATTCGATTCACTTTGTGATAACCCAAACACTCTAGCAACATCTCTTAGGACCATTTTTGCTGCCATTGTACCAAAAGTAGCGATTTGCGCCATATGATAGTGACCATATTTCTCACGAACGTACTGCAGTACTTCTTCCCGACGATTATCAGGAATATCTAAATCGATATCTGGCATTGAATGTCGTTCAGGATTTAAGAAACGTTCAAAAAGTAGATCATATTTAATTGGGTCAACATCCGTAATCGATAAAACGTAAGACACTAAAGATCCTGCAGCAGAACCACGACCTGCACCAGTCACGATTTTTCTTTCATGCGCAAAAGCCATTACATCCCAAACAATCAAGAAGTAATCATCAAATCCCATGGTATGGATGATGTTAAGTTCTTTCGCTAAGCGTTCTTCATATTCTATTGTAGCGTCTGGAACCCGTTCAGGTAGTTTTTGCACACACAGCTCTTTTAAAAAATCTCCTGCTTGTTTCCCATCTGGTATTGGATAATGAGGCAATAAACGCTGATGCAGCGGAATCTCAACTGAACAATCAGTAGCTAATTTCTCGGCATTACTCACCGCTTGTTTATTTACTTTTATACACAATTGCTCTGCTGCATCCTGTTGGCTTCTTAAATAAAAAGGTCCTTCAATTTCCGTTTCCTCAGCATTCAAACTCATTTGCTGCCCTTCATTGATATGAGCTAAAACTTTCACTGCAAAACCGTCCTCACGACTTAAATAACGCGTTTCTTGTAAGGCGATGAGTGGTTGATTTTGGGATGCGTAAAATTGGAATAGTGCTGGGTCTGTTTCTGGATTGCAGGTAAACGATGCTCCAGCAAAAAAAGCAGTTGGATCGAAAAGCTGCACTAATTGGGCTAAACTTTCACTCGCTTCTACTTCACTTCTTTTCAAAGCAAACGGAATTTCGCCCTTGTCAGAAGGCATCACAGCGAATAAATGATTTAGATTTTCTTTGATTTCATCTAGATAAAAAATTCTTTCGCTATTCATCCTTGCTGTCGAAATCCGCATCAAGTTTTGATAGCCTTTTAAATCTTTTGCGTACAATAATAATTGAGCTGATTGTTCGGACTTTTGAGGGGTGTATTCTAGCGTTAAACCGATAACCGGCTTGATGTCCGCTTTTTTACACGCTTCGTAGAATTCTATTGCTCCGTGAAGCACATTGATATCAGCAATTCCTAAAGTCGTATAACCCAATTTTTTTGCTTGCTGCACTAGTTCTTGAATACGAATAGTACTGGAAAGTAATGAGTAGGAAGTAATTGTTGCTAATTGTGGAAAGGGCATAGGACATCTCCTTTATCTGAGGCTGAGACAGAACTGTTTAACGTTGAAAATTACTACAATGTTTATTTGGAGTGAATTTCTAACGAAAAATCATTCGTAAGATACTCGATTTTAATACTTTTATGATAACCTAACCAATCGATATCTATCTCTGCCATTTATTATGACGCGTTTAAATTGAAAACATTACTTTCAATTTCTTTACATTTAGAAAAATTGTGCTAAACTATAGCATGAAAAGAGGTGCAATCCATGCGTTACATTCTTGTATTGTTGTGGTCCTTTTTACTAGGACAAGTGGTCGGATATATCGGTGGTGCCTTAAACGGCGGAACCTACGATTTTATGCTGACAACAATTATATCATTGATTACTGGCGTGATTATCTTATTGATTGGTCAATTTGCATTACCAAAAAAAGAAACCACCAAAAGTGTTCAATAACTAAAAAACGAACAGAGCAGTTTATGTTTGAAGCTAATGCTTCTTACCGTTTATTGCTTGAAAATCGCACTTATAAAAAAACCAGTTACTACAAACATTGTAACTGGTTTTTTTATGTTTTCAACTATTTATAGTCTTTTATTTAAAATTTTGCGGAAATTAAACAATGAAAGACAGATATTTCCTAGGACAAAACAAGCTGTAACAATAAAGACTGCGCTGTAGCCTAAACCATGTGCAACAGTCGAACCAATCATCGGGCCTAAAACTTGGCCGAAATTACTGAACATTTGATTATAGCTGTATATTCGGCTAACGCCTTCTGATGGTGTAATTTTGCTAATCAGCGTGTTGATTGACGGCATTAAAGCGCCTGTTGAAAATCCTAAAAAGAAACGTAGCAGTCCCAGTTGAAAAGGCGTCTTTACAAATGCCATCGGGATGTAACAAATCATTGAAAGTATCAAACCAGCTATTAACACCTTATGATTGCCTATCTTATCTCCAAGTTTCCCTAAGACTGGTGAAGATATGACAGCAGACACCCCTGCCACCGAAACAATCAATCCACTGATGAATAAAATATTCCCAGTATCCTGACTCAGCGAACAAATATATAACGTCAAAATTGGACTAATACTCGTAACGCCAATTTGCAAAATCAAGGTCGTGATAAATAAACCAATCAAAATCGAAACATGATCCATTGTGGAAAAAATTTCTTTTGTGCTAAGTAAATCTTTTTTCTCAACTGGTTGGAAATCTTCTTTTACCATAAAAATCGTCAATAATGTCGTGATCAATAACACTACTCCAGTAATAATAAAGACATTTTCCATACCAAACCATTGGGCTAATGCGCCACCCATAGATGGACCGATCAAGTTCCCAGCAATTGCGCCTGTTGAAAGAGTACCTAACGCCCAACCACTTTTTTCTTTTGGCGCTTGAGATGCGATCATCGCTGTGGCATTAGGAATATAGCCGGAAAGAATACCATTGAAAAAACGCATGATCAACAACCAGTAGACATTCGGTACAAACGCTAGTGAACCCATCGTGATTGTCATTCCAGCCGCCGCTCTGATCATCATCAGTTTCCGACCTTTTCGATCTGCTAGATTCCCCCAAATAGGTGCTACAATTGCAGCTGCAAACGCTGTAACAGCTATCGCCAGTCCTGAAAATAACTCAATTTGATTTTTTGGCGTTCCTAGTTGTTCAACGTAAACAGGTATAAAGGGCATCACTAAGCTAATACTTGCGCCTGTAAAAAAACAGCCTAACCAAGCAACCATTAAATTCTTTTTCCAATCAATTTTCATCTTAAAGCACACCTCACAAGTTCTTCACTATTACTATACTCCAAATTCTCTAATCTCTCAAAAAATTTTTCTGTAAATAACAATAAAAAGTTTGTGGGAAAAGTTGTTTACAGTCAAGCGGCCATCATGTACCTGTTTACATACATGTGTTTCTTCCCCAATTAGACTAAAAACCGCCTAATGCATAAAGCGCATTGTGCGGTTTTTAGGAATTTGTCAAAAAGACTGACTTTTTGACAACATCTATTTAGATTTTTTGAGGTATTAATAAAACTCAAAGAGTTCTGTCTTAGTCCTTTATTATCTGACGAACTTATAAGATGGCTAAGATAATAAAATTCAAAATAAATAACGCATTGACGACCCAAAGGATTGGGGAAACTTCATTGAACTTACCTTTTGCTACTTTTACGATCGCATAAAAGATAAAACCAGCTGCGATCCCATAAGAAATGCTATAGCATAATCCCATAAAAATCGATGCGAAGAAAGCAGGAACAGCTTCTTCTAAGTTTGTCCATTCAATGTCTTTAAATGAGGCTAACATCATCACACCTACAAGAATCAATGCCGGAGCCGTTGCTTGTGCTGGAACGATGGCAATTAGTGGTGAAAATAAACTACTTAAGGCAAATAAAGCGGCTACTACAACAGACGTCAAACCAGTTCGCCCACCAGCGCCAATTCCTGCGGCACTCTCTACATAAGTTGTTGTATTTGACGTTCCAAAAACAGCCCCAATCGATGTTGCAATCGCATCAGCAAACAGTGCTTTATCCATTTTTGTCGAAAACCCTTTACTATCTTCTAGAGCCAATTCATCTTCCTTAGAAAAAATACCTGTACGACGACCTGTACCGATAAACGTACCAATCGTATCAAATGTATCTGATAAACTAAACGCAATCACTGTCATTAAGACTTGCGGGATTTTTGAGGCATCACTAAACAACGACTGCATCCCGTCAGCTCCAAAAGCTGCACCAAAAGTTGTTCCTAATGCACCAATTGAGCTTCCCAAAGAATTTTCCTGCCAATTGATTGAAGATAAATGAACAACACCTAATGGAATAGCGATAATCGTAGTCGCTACGATCCCAATCAAAATCGCACCACGAACATTTAACACGACTAATACGGTTGTTAAAACTAGACCAATCACGGCCAATATAATTTCTGGATTGTTGAAATTTCCTAAAGCTGGAACAATACTATCTCCATTAACAACGCCATTTTTCGGCTCTGCTTGGACTGTAAAATCCAAAAGCTTAGCATTTTTGATTCCTACATAAGCCACAAAAATTCCAATACCACCGCCGATTGCATGTTGCATACTTTCCGGGATAGCTTTGATAATCAATTTGCGGATTTTAGTCACGGTAATCAAGACGTTGATCAAACCACAGATAAAGACCATCGCCAGTGCTTGCTGCCACGTATAACCTAAACCAAAGACAACAGTGAAGGTGAAAAAAGCGTTAAGCCCCATCCCTGGTGCCTGTGCATAGGGAACATTTGCAAAAAGCCCCATGATCAATGTTCCGATGATCGATGCAATAATTGTTGCTAAAAATACTGCCTGAAATGGCATGCCTGTTTGAGATAAAATTGACGGGTTTACAAATAAAATATAGCTCATTGCAAAAAATGTCGTTACCCCTGCCATCATTTCCGTTGAAATAGTTGTCTTGTTTTCTTTTAATTTGAAAAACTTTTCCATGAAATTGTTTCGCTCCTCTATACACCAAAATTTCACCAGGATAACTTAGTCCCCTTTTTAAAAATTTCCTTTTAAAAAGTCAAATTATTTAAAAAAATATAAGTGCTAGTTCCCTTTTCCTGATGAATACTTTTAAAGTATAGGTGAGAGTCGATATTATTTCAACAAATTATTAACTTTATCAACATTAATTCTTTTTAATGTTCGTGTTTAAACGCATCGACTTAACATACAAAAAAACTTTACAGCTACAAAATACCCCATGCAACTGTAAAGTATGATTTTCTACAAAAATTTTCTTTTTGATAACACAACGAAAGTAGCACTAATAACTGCTAATCCAAATAAAACGGTCGAAATTGATTGTTGTTCACCTGTTTTTGGTAATTCTTTTTTAGTTCCACTTTCAGAAAGATCTTTTGGTTTTGTTACTTCTGTCAGTACTTCTTTCTTAGGTAAAATCTCTATTTGAAAAACAGCTTTATTCCCTTGCAGATCGCTTACGATAGCTGTTAATAGCTTTTTCCCTTTGATTTTTAGTGAAGTGACATTAATCTTGATTCGACCTTCCGAATCAGCTTGTTCAACTAAATCTCCTTTGGGGTCTTCCAATGTCCTTGTCTTAGTCTCAGGTAATTCCCCATCATAAAGTACAATTGTTGCGTTTGGTAATGTAACCCCTCTTAAAAGCTCGTCATCTTCATACAACGGGTCAAATATAGTCGCTCTTTTAAGCGTTTCTTCCCCTTCACTTGGATCTGGCACTTGCGGATCGGTTGGTCGTAACGGGTCAACGAGCTTTTTACGATTCTCAACAGAGGCTGCAATCATTTTTCCAGCCGCTTCTTGGCTTTCGATATAGCCAATGAATGTCTCTGTATCAGGTTGAATCGCATTAACTAAGTTGGCTCCAGTAAAGGCTGAAAAACCATCACCACCACCAAATAAAAAGTCATTGATTACAACAAGATATGTCTGATCTGCCTGAATCGGTGTTCCGTCAGCTTTAAACATTTCATGCACTTTAAACGGTTGTTCCTTATCCTCAGTAGCTACATAAGTATAGTTCAGCCCAGAAATTTGTAAAAAGTACCGCTCTTCTTCATCGTACTGCTCATTTAATACTTGCTCGATTTGAGAGCCAGTCATTTCTACCACTTGCATGATATTCCCAAATGGCTGTACTGCTTGTGCAGCTCCCCAGGTAATATCTCGGTTTTCCTCAACTGCCAAATCAGCACGGATCCCGCCATTATTAGTCATAGCAAAATCAGCATTGATTCCTTGGGCCTTAGCCATGGCCACTTGACCATCTGTAATCAGATTTCCAAGTGGTGATTCCTTCGCTTCATTGACTTCTCTGGTAATCACGCCATTTTCTTTCGCTGTTCCGATTTTTTTATTCGTTACAGTCGCCACACGCTCTTCCGCATCTTTTACCGTTGCTTCAACGTTAGCATCCACTTTAGGAACATCTTTTGCAGCTGGATCAACTGGTAAAACGCTCGCTTTGGGTGTTTCAATAAAGTCCTTAGTTTCAGGATCAAGGATTCCTTGTAGATCAATATACCCTTTTCCCTGCGCTGTAGACTGGACAACCCTTGTTTTATTCACAACACCATTGGTATATTGATGATTATGTGCCGCAAAAAATGCATCTACGCTATTTTCAGGATAAATTTCATTGACCCTATCAATGATTTCGGCAGCTTCCCCATTGACTTTCTCTGCTTTACTAGTAGCCGGTATATGCGCTAACACGATGATTGCATTCACACCTTCTTCCTTTAGCTTACTAGAATAATAGGCAATCGTTTCAGCTTCATCTAAAAAGTCATATCCTTCGTAATGTTCTTTTAAAACTAAGTTTGGGATTTCTGTAGTGACGACACCGATAAACCCAACCTTGACTTTATTATTCGTCGGTCCTACTTCTTTGATTGTATAAGGTTTCCAGTTGAAAGGAATTTCTTCTGTTCCCTTTTTGACTACATTACCAATCACGATTTGAGTCTTTGATGCTTCTCGCGGGTAAGCCGTTAAGATACCATAGGGATCATTCAATGGCTTACCACCGATCATGATACGGTTAAACTCTTGGAGACCTTCATCAAATTCATGATTACCTAGTGTTCCAACAGAGAAATCCATCTGGTTCAACACTTTGATTGTCGGCTCATCTTGAAGTAAACCAGAGCTGGCCGGACTTGCGCCAACCATATCGCCAGCCTGCACACGTAATGTTTGAGCACCGTTATTTTTTAAGGCAAACTGTTCTTGCGCTCGATTTAAATACCCCGCCAATAAAGGGGCTGTTCCAGCGTTTGCGATTTTTTTTCCTTCATCATCAAAGAAAGATCCAGTCGTATTTAACGCACCATGAAAATCATTGATCCCTAAAATTTGGAATGGGATGTTTTCATTTTCTGATGATTGTTTATTCATTGTTTTAGCTTCGATCGGCAGATTGTTATTCTCTAATCCTCCAACCGTTTGCGCCTCTACAGCGTTACTAGTCCCAACTAACCCACTGCCTATTCCCCAAATAGTCAATAAAACAGTTAACAAAGAGCCTTGCCACTTTTTCATTCGTATAACTCCTCTTCAATTAATTACAAATACACTTAGCTAAATAGTAACGATTTTCTCACACACTGTCAATACAATTTTTCTTGTTTTTCAAGCGGTTCCAACCATCTTAAACCAATAATAGCAGCTAATAAAATAGCTTGTAGCATTGTAAACAACAAAATAAAGAATGACTTTTCCAATGACCAATTGAAAAAGATGGTTTTCAGCGTCTGGAGAGGCTTTGTAAATAAATGAATGCTATGTAAACGATCAAAACGCCCCACATAAATAGCCAAACTAGATAGAATATTAACAATCAAAAAAATCAAAAAACCTTGCCATTTTCTTTTCAACAAACGTCTTCGATATCCTTCATTGAGAACTGTAAATAAAGTCGCCATCCCTAAAAACCCGTAAACGCAAATTCCCACAGTTAATAAGCTAAAAGAAAGCCAAGCAGATAAAGATTGCTCAAATAGTCGGTTCATTCCTTGGTAAATCGATAATGTTTCTAAATGAAAAAAATCCGTGAATAAATACGGGGCATTTGGATAAAATAGTAACCAGAGTCCTGCTAGTATAAGAAACAATTGATTATTTCTTTGCTGAAAATGCAAACTAAGTTCAATCGGAAGATAGGCTAAAAAAACATTTAACGCCATAAATTGATAAGTCTTAGCAAAAAACAGCATATACACACAATAAAGTAGAGTCCCTATTCGGATCGACCAACGTAACGTAAGATTCACATTTTTCACCGCCTTTTTCATTATAGTGTATCATAAAGAAATTTCTTTCTAAAATTTTCTTGAAAACTTGTCATTCTGCTATTTTATGCTAGACTAAGTTAAAGAAAACTTTCCGGGAGGAACGATTTTGAAAAAATTAATTGCAATCGACTTAGATGGTACCACTTTAAATGCACAATCACTCATTACTGAAACAACTGAAAAAGCGCTGAAAAAAGCAATGGCGCACGGGCACTACGTCAGTATCGTGACTGGACGCCCTTATCGAATGAGCGGTCAATTCTACCGCCAATTAGGCTTAGCAACACCCATGGTCAATTTTAATGGTGCACTTGTTCATATGCCTGAAAAACAATGGGCAGATGAAAAAGAAACTGGAATACAACGAGACTTAGTTTTTGATATTTTGGCTCAAAAGAAAGCCTTGAATCTTGATTTTGTCGCTGCTGAAAATAAAGAGACATTTTACATTGATACTTTGGATTACTTTGATTCGGCATTCTTTGCCTCTGAAGCTACACCAAGCAATCTTTTAACTGCTAAAAATTTGATTACGGACCCAACATCAATGATGGTCCGGACTTCAAAAGATCAAGCAGCACTCGTATCTGACTCTTTAATGAAGCAATATGGAGAGTATGTAGATGTTAGAACTTGGGGTGGACCTACCCCCATTTTGGAAATCGTCTCTAAAGGGATACAAAAAGCCAAAGGTGTGGAGCAAGTCGCTAAGTATTTAGATGTAAAGCGTTCAGATATTATTGCATTTGGCGATGAACATAACGATGAAGAAATGTTAGATTACGTTGGTTGGGGCGTTGCTATGAAAAACGCGACTGATAAGATCAAATCCGTCGCTAATGACGTTACTGACAAAAACAATGATGAAGACGGCTTAGCCGATTATCTAGAACGGTATTTAGAGTTAAATGATTAGTAAGTTTTTAATGACTGGAACAAAGCCTTGTGCTTTATTCCAGTCATTTTTATTTTGCACCTTTGACAAAACTAAAAGCTCTTGTTAAAATAAGAACATACGTTCTGTTTTTATTTAGAAATGAGGGATTGGAATGGATTTGTCTAGAAAGATAGAAATTCTTGCTGAGTCAGCAAAGTATGATGTTTCATGTTCTAGTAGTGGTGTGATGAATAACACGCGAAAAGGCTCGATTGGCAGTACTGCAACAGCTGGAATCTGCCATTCCTTCACAAGTGACGGACGTTGTGTTTCTCTGTTAAAACTATTATTCACAAATGCTTGTATCTTTGATTGTCATTACTGCATCAATCGAAAATCCAATGCCATCCCTCGAGCGACGTTCACGCCACAAGAAGTTGCTGATTTAACGATGGATTTTTATATGAGAAATTACATTGAGGGTCTTTTCCTAAGTTCTGCTATTATAAAAAATGTCGACTATACTAGCGAATTGTTGATTAAAACATTAAAAATTTTACGTTACGAAAAAGCCTTCAAAGGCTATATCCACGTTAAAGCAATTCCAGGGGCTGATGAAAAACTGATTGAAGAACTTGGTTTTTTAGCTGATCGAATGAGCGTCAACGTAGAATTACCTTCAAGAGAAAGTCTCAAACTTTTAGCTCCTGATAAAGATCCCTTAGCACTGTATAAGCCAATGAAGCAAATTACCCACAAGAAAAAAGAAATGGCTCAAGTTCCTGCTTTGCGAAACAGCGCTGCCTTTGTTCCTGCTGGTCAGTCAACTCAAATGATTATTGGCGCTTCTCCGGAAAGCGATCATTCAATCGTTAAAATCGCTGAAAAGCTTTATCAGCAGTATGAATTAAAACGAGTCTATTATTCTGCTTATATTCCTGTAAATCATGATTCCTTGCTACCTGCAATCACAACTGATCCTCCCTTATTAAGAGAGCATCGGTTATATCAAGCAGATTGGCTATTGCGATTTTATCGTTTTTCTGCTGATGAAATTTTATCTGAAGATAAGCCTAATTTCAATTTATATCTAGATCCCAAAGCCAACTGGGCTGTTCAACATTACGAGCAATTTCCTGTCGATGTCCAATCTGCATCGTATGAACAATTATTGCGAATTCCTGGTATCGGTCCTAAAAGTGCCCAAAATATTTTAAAAGCTAGAAAATATTATCAGTTGCATTTATCTGATTTAAAGAAACTAGGAGTCGTTATCAAACGAGCACAATATTTTGTCAGCTGCAACGGTATTACCCAACCTGGATTGGTCAATGATCCTGAGTGGGTGATTTCTTCTTTGATATCATCTAAACAATATGAAACGTTAAAAAAAGCAAATAGCCAACCACTGCACGAGCAATTATCTTTATTTGATGTAGAACGCTTTGAAACAATTAAACGAAAGGAAGCTCGTCATGCTCATTGAAAAAACAACTGAGATTTGGGAATATGATGGAACCTATTATGGCTTTTTAACCCTTGTTTATTTTGCATTCAAAAAAAGACAGTTTCCTGAGGTCATCTTGACACAGGAAACTGCTGTAGAAAATTTATTTTTTAGTCATTGGATCAACACTGATGAGGCTTTAGCAAAAAAAATGCAACAACGTCTAACTCAACGGCTTAGAAAAGAAAATACTCAGTTTATTCTGGATGGGTTTTATTGTTCCCTAAAAGAAAAAGATCGTTGCTTGTTGGATGCTATCCAAATCAGTTTAAATACCGATGATTTAATCATCAATCATCTTGGTCATCCATCTATTCTAGCATTACATAATTCTTTGAAGGCTTTATTTAGTGAAGTCCATCAATTTACAGGTTTTGTGCGCTTTGAATACGTTGGAACATTGCTGTATAGTAAAATCGCCCCAAAACACTTTTCATTACCATATTTATGCCCTCATTTTGCCCAACGCTATTCGCGAGAAACGCTCATGATTTACGATGAGACACATCGGTTATTAGGAATTATAGAGAAAGGGCAAATCCGCTTTATTGAAGACTGTGAAGTACCAACATTCAATAAAGAAAATAGTGAACAGGCCGTCCAAGAAAATTGGCGGAAGTTTCTTCAAGCTGCTACCATTAAGGAAAGGAAAAATGAGCAAGCACAGCTTTCCCATTTACCAAAACGTTATCGCAACCATATGATCGATTTTTATTGATTGCTTGATCGTTAGTCTATTCTAAGATGAATTTTTTTTACAATAAGTTTATCTGATAGATGAGACTGGTTGCTTTGTTCGCCAATTACTTCAGCTAAAATGTTAGTCCGATCTTCTTTTTTCTGAAATTGATAGTCGATCTTCCCAGTTTCATTTAGCTCATTCATCATTTCACTATAATCGTCTGTCTTGATTTTTCTGGTAACAAACCCCAATGATACCAATTGATCATCTAAATTTTTAGTAGAGATCAATGAACCGAAAGCAATTTTTTGGCGAATTGCCTGATTTAATTGCGTTATCTTTAGATCTTGTCCTTGCTCATTCGTCTTTTTCTTGACTAGTCTTTCATATTGTTCTGCAGTCAACATTACTCCAGCAACCTTATTTCTGTTGTAAATATACGCACCAGTCTTTTTTTCTTTGGCTGTTTCAAAAATGGTCATCGGAGACTGCTTCACATCTGTAATTGAAAATATAAGATCTTCTTTAACTTTGTTATCCATTGGTCAACTCCCCTTCCAAATGATTATATCATACAGATTTATCGTGTGAAGGGCTTTTTAGAATTATCAGAATTTCGTTAATATCATTCATGATTTTTTATTTTTCTTTGTTATAATAAAAAGATGTGGTGACCGCATGACAAAGAAAAAAGATCTTTAATTTATGATACACTACTTCAAATATCTGATTCTTCATTATTTATCAGGCAAAACTAAATGAAGAATCATGCTTCTCATTTAGTCGATTATCCCCTTGAAGCCAATGTCTTTTCGATAAAATGTACCCGCTGTGTCCGCTTTATCTAAAAGTCTGTACACAGCTTTTTGTGCTTCACGCAATGTTTTACCACTTGCTTCTACAAGATAAATACGCCCACCAGTTGAAACCAACTGATCTTCATGTCCTTTCACTCCAGCATAATAAATATGCGCTGTATTTAAGTCAGAAAAATTAGGAATTTGATGTCCTTTTTCATAAGCATCAGGATAGCCCGCTGCCGCGACGACAACGCCTAAACTATAGCCTTCTTTTTTCCATTCAACTTTTGGCTGCCGTCCGTTCAGTAAATCATCAACAATTTCAGCAAAGTCGCTTTCTAAACGTTGTAAAACAACTTGGGTCTCTGGATCACCAAATCGAGCATTAAACTCAATTACTTTAGGTCCCTGTTCGGTCGCAATCAAACCAGTATATAAGATCCCTGTAAACGACCTTCCTTCAGCTGCCAAACCTCGGACTGTCGGCTTCACGATCGTTTCAATTGCGTCGTTAACCATTTCATCAGGAATTTGAGGTACCGGAGCATAAGCACCCATTCCACCAGTATTTGGTCCCCTATCTCCTTCATATGCCTGTTTATGATCTTGAGCTATTACCATTGGATAGACTTCTTGTTCTCTTACAAAAGCCAATAAGGAGAATTCTTCTCCACTAAGAAACTCTTCGATCACTACTTTTGCACCGCTTGCCCCGAATTTATTATGTTCAAGCATATCTTTTAATGCTGCAAGCGCTGATTCAACGTCCTGCGCTACAATAACCCCTTTACCAGCTGCCAAACCATCTGCTTTAATAACAATCGGTGTGCCTTTTTCAAGTACATAGGCCTTTGCCTCTTCATAATTAGTAAAAGTCCGATGATCTGCTGTAGGAATCTCATAGTTGTTCATTAATTCTTTAGCAAAATCTTTTGACCCTTCAATTAATGCGGCGGCTTTCAAAGGACCAAATGCCAGTAAGCCCGCCGCAGTAAAATCATCAATAATCCCATTCAATAATGGCTGTTCAGGTCCAACAAACGTCCAATCGATCGCATTTTCCTTAGCAAATTTAATCAATTCAGGATGGTCATCTTCCACAATATCTACCAACTGAATCCCCTCTTTTTTCATCCCAGCATTTCCTTTAGCACAAAAAACTGTCGTTACTTTAGGACTCTGAATCAGTTTTTGGGCAATTGCGTGTTCTCTGCCGCCGCTTCCAATGACTAAAATTGTTAATCCCATCAAATTCTCCTTTTTAATGTCTAAAGTGTCTGATCTTTGTAAACACCATGGCGATACCGTATTGATCTGCCATGTCGATTGATTCTTGGTCTTTGATACTACCTCCTGGTTGCACGATCGCCTTGATTCCATGCTTGCCAGCATATTCCACACTATCTCCCATCGGGAAAAAAGCATCGCTAGCTAAGACAGTTCCGTCAAGTACTTTACCAGCTTGCTCTATTGCTATTTGGACTGAACCAACCCGATTCATTTGTCCAGCACCAATGCCTAATGTTTGGTGAGCATTTGCTACAACGATGGCATTACTTTTTACATGCTTGACTGTTTTCCAGGCGAATTCCAACGCTGCCAGTTCCTCACTTGTTGGTTGTCTCTTCGTTACAACCTGCCAGTCTTGTGTGTGTTCTTTTACAAGATCCTGATGTTGAATCAGTAGTCCACCTAAGACAGAAACTTTTTCATCTTCCACAGCTTGTTCTTTTTGAGTAAAATCCAATGTCATCAAGCGTAGATTTTTTTTACTACTTAATAATTCAAATGCTTCTTTTGAAAAACTTGGGGCAATGATAATTTCGAGAAATAGTTCATGCATTTTTTTAGCAGTCTGCCCATCAACTTCACGGTTCAAAACAATGATCCCACCAAAAATTGAAACTGGATCTGCTGCATAGGCATATTGATAAGCCTCATTGATTGTTTCACCAATTCCGATTCCGCAGGGATTCATATGCTTAACAGCTACCACAGCTGGCTGATCAAATTCTCTGGAAATCCGAATCGCCGCATCAGCATCTTTGATGTTATTATAAGATAATTCTTTTCCATGTAGCTGTTTCGCACTGGCAATTGAAAAAGAGACCGGCAACGCGTCTTGGTAAAAGGCTGCACGTTGATGACTATTTTCTCCATATCGTAACACTTGCTTCAGATCATAAGTGAGCGTTAGTGATTCAGGTTCTTTTTCATCCACGGCATCCGTTAAATAGCCTGCAATCAAAGCATCGTATGCTGCAGTATGGCGAAAGACCTTGGCTGCAAGTTTTTGTCTGCTTTCTAAAGTCGTCTCACCAGCGTTAGAAAGCTCTGACAGCACAAGATCATAATCATTAGGATCAACAACAACTGTCACAAATTGGTGATTTTTGGCAGCACTTCTTAACATACTTGGTCCACCGATATCAATATTTTCAATGGCCTGATCTTGCGTTACATCAGCTTTCAAAATCGTTTCTTTAAAGGGGTATAGATTCACACAAACAAAATCGATTGGTTGAATACCATAGGTTTCCATCGCTTCCACATGTGCACTCAAATCTCGACGTCCCAACAATCCGCCATGAATTTTTGGGTGCAGCGTTTTGACCCGCCCATCCATCATCTCTGGAAAATCTGTAACCTCTTCAATGGAAATAGTTGGAATACCAGCTTGCTCAAGAGCAGCTTTCGTGCCTCCAGTAGAAATAATTTCTATTCCTTGATCCGCTAATCCTTTAGCAAAATCAGTAACGCCTGTTTTATCCGAAACACTGATCAACGCTCTTTTTTTTATCATGAATGACTCTCTCCCTGCTGATTTTTAATAAGTTTTGCTAAGACATTTGGATATAGTTTATGCTCTACTTTATGGATTTTTTTCTCTAAAGAATCCAGGCTGTCTGTTTCTTTGATCTCTACTTTTTCTTGGGCTATGATCGGTCCCGTATCAACACCATCATCTACATAATGGATGGTCACACCTGTTTCAGAAACATTTGCAGAAAACGCATCTCTGATACCATGCAAACCAGGAAAATTCGGTAACAGTGAGGGATGGATATTGATCATGCGATTTGAAAATACTTCCAGCAAAGTCGGGCCGATAATTCGCATGTATCCTGCCAAAATGACTAAGTCAATCTGCTCTTCCTCAAGTAAATGAAGAATTTCTGCTTCATACATCGCTTTTGAGGCAAAATCATTTGGCGAAAAAGAAATCACCGGAATCAACATTGATTTTGCTCGTTGAACAACATAGGCATCTTTTTTATCACAAAACAGTAACGTAATTTCTGCATCGATTATTCCTGCTGCTACGGCTTCAGCAATTGCTTGAAAGTTGCTGCCGTTCCCTGAGGCAAATACCGCTAGTTTCATTGTTACACCTCTTTAAAAACAATCGCTTGTTTCTCCTTGGTCGTAACTCTTCCAATCACATAACTTGGTTCGTTAAGTTCACTTAAGATCGTCTGTACATCAGCAACTTTATCAGGAGAAATAGACAAAACCATGCCAATGCCCATATTAAAAATCTCATACATTTCCATTTTAGGAATTTGACCATACTTTTCTAATGCTGTAAAAATCGGCAACGACGGCCAAGTTCCAAGGTAAATTTCCGCAGATAAGTCTTGCGGCAACATTCGAGGAATATTCTCTACAAAACCACCACCAGTAATGTGAGCAATACCGTTCACTAGTTCCTGTTTTACTAGCGGTAGTATCGTTTTTACATAGATTTTAGTTGGGGTTAAAAGTTCAGTTCCTAAGTTTTTTTCGTTTAGCTCCGGAAGAACACTTTCTCCAGTTAGCTGATGCGTTTCAAAGAAAATTTTTCGGACTAACGAGTAACCATTTGAATGAATACCACTAGAAGATAATCCAATCAAGACGTCTCCTTTTTGAATCGCATTTCCAGTGATCAACTGACTTTTTTCAGCAATACCAACAGCAAATCCAGCTAGATCATATTCATTCTCATTATACATTCCCGGCATTTCAGCGGTTTCACCGCCAATCAAAGCAGCTCCAGCTTGTATGCAGCCCTCAGCTATCCCTGCAACGACTTGTTCCAAACGGTCAGGTTGATTCTTCCCGGTGGCAATATAATCTAGAAAATACAGCGGCTCAGCACCTTGAGCAACGATATCATTCACGCACATTGCCACGCAATCGATTCCTATCGTATCATGTTTATTTTCTTGAAAGGCAACCATCAATTTAGTCCCAACCCCATCTGTTCCCGAAATTAAGACAGGTTCCTTCACTTCCACCGTACTTAAATCAAAGCAACCGCCAAAACCGCCAAGTGTTCCCATCACACCTAGACGTTCTGTTTTTTTCACATGCTTTTTGATTCTATCGACTACTTCATAGCCAGCTTCAACATCTACACCAGCTCTTGCATAGGCATTTGCCACTCAAGTTCCTCCTAACTATTATCAAAAATAAATCTACGTTTTTTTAAGCGAAACTACTTTTTTCTTTCAACGAGGCTCTGTATTTCTCTTCATAATCATATAATGGTGTTGGGTAATCACCATTGAAATAGGCCATACACAAGCCAGAATATGGCGCATCGTACGTCAGTCCGATGGCATCGATCAAGCCTTGCTCACTCAAAAAGCATAAGGAATCAGCCGTAATCAACTGCTCAATTTCAGATACTGAATGATTCGCTGCGATCAATTCTTTTCTCGTCTGAATATCGATGCCATAAAAACAAGGAAATCTTAATGGCGGCGAAGCAATTCTAACATGAACTTCTTTTGCACCTGCTTCTTTAAGTAGTTCAACGATGCGGCGGCTTGTCGTTCCCCGAACTAACGAATCATCAACCATGATCACTCTTTTTCCTTCTACTACACCACGGACAGCCGAAAGTTTCATTCTAACACCTTGTTCTCGCAGCTCTTGCGTGGGTTGGATAAACGTGCGCGCAATATACTGATTTTTCACTAAACCCATTTCATATGGAATACCACTAGCCTCAGCATAGCCGCTTGCAGCTGAAAGGGAAGAATTAGGGACGCCAACAACCATATCTGCTTCGATCGGTGCTTCTTGTGCCAAACGTTTGCCCATATTTTTGCGTGCAGTGTGAACGTTCACGCCAGCTATATTGGAATCTGGTCTAGCAAAATAAATATATTCCATTGAGCAAATCGCATATTGTGTGTCGTCTGTATAGGTTTCTACTTTGTACCCAGAATCATCGATGATGATCACCTCTCCTGGTCCTACATCGCGAACAAAAGTAGCACCAATCACTTCTAGTGCACAGGTTTCGCTGGCAATCACATACGCCCCATTTTTCATTTGACCAATCGATAACGGTCGAAAAGCATTAGGATCCAATGCTGCGATCATTGCAGTCTCAGTCATCAATAAGTAAGCAAAACCACCTTTGACTGTTCGTAAGCTTTCTTTCAGACACTCGATGAACGTCGGCTGTTTGCTACGGCGAATCAAATGCATCAAAATCTCAGTATCCGAGTTTGAATGAAAAATTGCTCCGTCTTGTTCTAATTCGTTTCTTAGGCTTTTGGCGTTGGTTAAATTGCCATTATGCGCCAAACCACAGGCACCATCATAAAATTTAAACAAAAATGGCTGAATATTATCCACACTACCGTTTCCAGCGGTTGCGTAGCGAACATGCCCGATGGCAGAACTTCCGCTCAACGACCTTAAAGAACGATCATCTTTAAACACCTCAGAAAGCAAACCTAGCCCCCGATAACCATTTAATTTTCCGTTATGATTCGAGACAATCCCAGCACCTTCTTGCCCTCGATGTTGTAAACTATGCAACCCAAAGTAAGTTACACGAGCTGCATCTTGATGTCCCCAGATACCAAAAATACCACATTCCTCATTTAAACTTTTCACTTCATAAGACATGGAATCGCTTCCTCCCACAACGCTTTGGCTGTTTGTGTCAACACTTCGATTTTTTGATTGTTCATTTGTATACTAATCGTTCCGTCATCCGTTACTTTCCCAATAAACTGTGCCCGACCATCGACCATTTCTTCAAACTTTTCCTGATTTTCTGGTTTGATCGACACAACGAATCTAGACTGGGTTTCAGAAAAGAGCAGAACTACAGGCATATCCAACACTGCATCGATACCTAAACCATTTTTAAAGACTGATTCAGCCAAAGCAACACCTAAACCACCGTCAGAACAATCATGGGCACTTTCGATTAAACTCGCTCTGATTGCAGCTAACATCAATTGCTGAATGTCCTTTTCAATCGCTAAGTCAAAATCCATTAATTTTCCTTCAATCAAGCCAAGGGTCATCTTTTGTAGCTCACTACCATTAAAATCCGCTTTTGTTTCTCCTAAGACATAAATTAGATCCCCGCTATTTTTAAAATCTTGTGTTGTAATATCCGCTAAATCATCGATCAAGCCTACCATTCCAATCACTGGGGTCGGATAAATGGCTTGTCCATTTGTTTCATTATATAAAGATACATTTCCCGAAATCACTGGAGTCTCCAAAACTTCACACGCCTTAGCAATTCCGTCAGCCGAAGTCCAAAGCTCCCAGAATACCTCTGGTTTATCTGGCGAGCCATAGTTTAAACAATCTGTAATCGCCAAAGGCTGACCACCGCTAGCGACAATATTTCTTGCGGCTTCCGCTACTGCGATTTGCCCGCCAATTTCCGGATTCAAATACAGATAACGTGCATTACAATCTGTCGTCATCGCTAAAGCTTTTTTTGTCCCCCGGATCCGCAAAACAGCAGCATCACTCCCTGAGGCAACCACTGTATTTGTCCGCACTTGGGAATCATACGTCTCATAAATCATTTTTTTAGAAGCGATCGTCGGACACTGAAGCAATTGTAATAAGGTTTTTGTGCCATCAACTATTTCAGGTTGAAAATCTGCTAGTGCTTCAAATTTTTTCATTCTGGCTGGCTCTTGACGTTCTTTAGTATAGACCGGTGCATCTTCTGCTAGAGCATCAACTGGTAAATTAGCTACTTCTATACCGTGATGATTCAAACGATACAATCCATCATCCGTAACTTTCCCAATCGTCACAGCATCTAATTCATATCTTTGAAACAATGCGACCACTTCTGCTTCATGTCCTTTTTTCACACAAATCAGCATCCGTTCCTGAGATTCCGAGAGCATCATTTCATAAGGTGTCATTCCACTTTCCCGCTGAGGAACATCATCCAAATCTAAAATCAAACCAGAACCTGCTTTTGAGGCCATTTCTGCACTTGAAGAGACCAATCCTGCGGCACCCATATCCTGAATTCCAACTAAAATATCTGAATGCTCTAAGATCAATTCCAAACACGCTTCCAGCAATAATTTTTCCATAAATGGATCGCCCACCTGCACGGCCGATCGTTGCTGCTCCTCACCTTCAACAAATTCCTCAGAAGCAAATGTTGCACCATGAATCCCGTCGCGTCCTGTTTTCGCACCGACATACATGATGGCGTTACCGACTCCTTTAGCTTGACCTTTTTGAATATCTTTATGATCGATCAGTCCAACACACATTGCATTTACTAGTGGATTCCCTTCATAACACGGATCAAACGCTACTTCACCGCCAACCGTTGGAATCCCAATACAGTTTCCATAGCCACTGATACCGGCTACCACTTCTTCTAAAAGATATTTTGTCCGTTCATTGTCCAGCTCCCCAAAGCGTAATGAATCTAAAATCGCGATTGGTCTTGCCCCCATACTAAAAATATCGCGAATGATTCCACCAACCCCTGTAGCAGCTCCTTCATATGGTTCAACTGCCGAGGGATGATTATGACTTTCCGCTTTGAAAACAACGGCCTGTCCATCTCCAATATCAACGATTCCTGCGCCTTCACCTGGTCCTTGCAAAACGTTTGGCCCTGTCACTGGAAATTTTCTTAAGACTGGCTTTGAATTCTTATAAGAACAATGTTCACTCCACATCACGGAAAATAATCCTGTCTCAGTATAATTAGGCATGCGTCCTAAAATAGTTTCTTCGATCAGCTGATATTCTTCGTCAGTCAAGCCCCATTCGGCATAAATTCGTTGATTTTTGATTTCCTGAGGTGTTGGCTCTTTCACTTTCATCATACGTTTTCCCTAACCTCTCTATAATTTTTAACGATCGATTGGAAAAAGCGCAAACCATCGTCTGAACCTAACAAGCTTTCTACAGCACGCTCCGGATGCGGCATCATACCTAAGACATTCCCTTTTTCATTGATGATTCCTGCAATATTCGCCACACTTCCATTAGGATTCTCATCAGCATAAGTAAAGACAATCTGATTATTCGCCTCTAAGTGTGCAAGCGTTGCTTCATCACAATAATAATTGCCTTCTCCATGCGCAATAGGTAACTTAATCATTTCATTTTTTTGATATTCTGAGGTAAAGTCAGTCTGATTATTGACTACTTTTAGTTGAACTGTTTTACACACAAAATGAAGCGATTCGTTCCGCAGTAAAGCTCCTGGCAAAAGGCCTGTTTCCGTTAGTATTTGAAATCCATTACACGTCCCAAAAACCGGTTTCCCTTCGTCAGCAAAGCGGATGACCTCACGGATGATTTTTGAAAAACGAGCAATAGCACCACACCGAAGATAATCGCCATAAGAAAATCCCCCTGGGATCAACACGCCATCAAAGCCAGCTAAACTATCTGCATCATGACGAACATACTCAGCATCGACCTTTAATACATTTTTAACCGCCCATAAAAGATCCATATCACAATTTGATCCTGGAAAAACAATCACTGCAAACTTCATGCTCAAGCTTCCTCCTCGATTTCATACCGATATGTTTCCATATTAACGTTAGCCAGCAATTTATCACAAATTTCCTCAATCATTAATTCAATAGGTCTCTGTGTTTTTCTTACCTTTATTTCGAAATACTTACCAATCCGGATTTCATCGATTTCGCCAAAGCCGAGACGGTGAACCGCTCCTTTAACAGCTTCACCTTGAGGATCTAATACAGAATCTTTGTACGTAACATATACTTTTACATTATACATAATCGCCGCTCCTTTATTTTTAGTGTAATGCTTGTTCTAGGCGTTCGAGAACTTCTTGGTAGACCGGTACAATATCACCCAAATTTCTACGATAAACATCTTTATCTAAATGTTCATTTGTTTGTTTATCCCACAAACGACAAGTATCTGGTGTGATTTCATCAGCTAATAAAATAGTTCCGTCTCCACGTCGACCAAATTCTATTTTAAAATCAATCAAACGAATGCCGATTGTTTCAAATAAATCGATCAAAATCAGATTAATTTGATGCGCTTTCTGTTTTATGAATTCAATTTCTTGATTTGTTGCGATTTCTAAAATTTTAACATGATCGTCATTAATAAACGGATCATCAAGTGGATCATCTTTATAGTAAAATTCTAGAATGGGAAACGCCAACGGCCGTCCTTCTGGTATCTCAAGTCGTTTGGCAAAGCTTCCTGCTGAAACATTTCTAATCACAACTTCCAAAGGAATAATGTCAAGTGCTTCTACTAATTGTTCGTGTTTTGACACTATTTTAATTAAGTGATTCTGAAGGCCTTTTTTCTTTAAATGTTCAAAAATCAACACTGTAATCTCATTATTCAATTCAGCTTTGCCCTTTACAGTATCCTTCCTAATACCATTCAACGCAGTAGCTTGATCCAAATATTCAACTCTCAGTATGTTTGAGTCATCTGTTTTAAACAATCGCTTTGCTTTCCCTTCGTATAATAAGGTATTCTTTCCCACTACTACAAACACTCCTTTTCACGTATATTAAATACAAACCATCGAACATAGTTCGTGTTTCATCTTGTTTACAGTTTAACAAGATTCAATCTCTCAGTCAATTTTTTATTAACTATATCATCTAAAAACAACAATAATGTTCGTGTTTTAAAAATGTATCCAGAAATAGTATCCAATAGATTAAAAAGAGCTTGTAAGCATTTACAACAACAGAGAAAAATGATATGCTAATCAAGAAGAGAACTTTAGAAAATTCACTTTATTTTTAATGTAATTAGTGAAGATTTTTTAGGAGGGAACACAAGAATGACTAGCGATTATGACAGTTTAGCTCAGGAGTTTTTGGCAGGATTAATACCAGAAGAAAGAACAAGATTATACAATGATTTACTTGCTTTAGAAGATGTCCACAAATTAAATCAGCATAGTTCTTACTACACATTCAAAAATTTGAAACGCGCGGTACATCGTCATTCAGAAAGACGTAAACGAACATTTCGCTATATGAATAACTTAAGCAACGAGTTAGTTATCCATCAAATCCATGAGCAGCATTTCTTTAAAAACAACTATTGTATTCATGTCTATTTCAATGCAACCGAATATAGTTATGTTTTTATTGACCAGTTACTCGCTCATTTGAAAGCTCCAGCCACTTCACCATTACGGAGTTTTCAAGAAATTACAGTTTAAATTAATTACACCATTTAAAAATCTTAGTGAGGACTCATAGAGTTTTTATTAAGGTTTTTTTATGTAAAAACGGAGGAATGAAATGAAAAAATTGAAAGTAAAAGTCACAATTGATCGCCCGATTGGTTACCAAGATGCTTTTGGAAATATCTACCCAGTTAACTATGGGTACATTTCAGGCGTTATTGGTGGCGATGGGGAAGAACAAGACGCGTATATATTAAATGGTCCCGTTAATAAAATAGACTTATTTATTGGCATAGTTTCAGCAATCATCCATAGGCGTGATGACAATGAAACAAAATGGATCGTCATTCCAGAAGGTACGTCTATTTCTGAAGAGGAAATCATCACTCAAACTTATTTTATCGAACAATACTTTGATACTTACGTTGAACTTCTTTGAAATTATAATAATAAAAAAGGGTCTGAGATCATAACTCGAGGAGTTATGATCTCAGACCCTAAAAAACGATTATTGTTATAAAACACAACGTGATTCGATGATGCTGTCCAGCTAAGAGCTAAGCACTTCTGCACTAACCTCACCCATTGCTATATTTTATGCAAGTCCCACACGTTCAAAAATAAGATCAACATTTTTCAAATGATAGTTATAATCAAACGCATCATCTAATTCTTCTTTGGATAAAATAGCAGTAATCTTTTCATCCGCCTCTAGCAACGGTCTAAAGGCCGTTTGATGATCCCAAGCATAAGCCGTTTTGGGCTGAACTAAATCGTAAGCAGCTTCTCTAGCCATACCGTGATCGATCAATTTCAATAGCACTCGCTGACTGTAAATCAATCCATATGTGGCATCCATATTTCGTTTCATATTTTCAGGGAAAACCGTTAGATTTTTCACAATATTGGCAAATCGATTCAACATATAATCCAATAATATCGTTGTATCCGGAATAATGATTCGCTCAGCTGAAGAATGAGAGATATCTCGTTCATGCCATAACGTCACATTTTCATAGGCAGTTACCATATGACCACGAATGACACGGGCAAGTCCTGTCATATTTTCAGAACCAATAGGATTGCGCTTATGAGGCATTGCAGAAGAGCCTTTTTGGCCTTTGGCAAAAAATTCCTCTACTTCCCTTGTTTCTGATTTTTGCAAACCACGAATCTCTGTAGCAAATTTTTCGATACTCGTCGCTACTAAAGCCATTGCAGATAAATATTCCGCATGTAAATCCCGTGGTAAAACTTGGGTAGAAATTTCCTGTGCACGGATACCTAAATGCTCGCATACATATTCTTCCACAAAAGGAGAAATATTTGCAAACGTCCCCACTGCACCACTGATTTTTCCAGCTTCCACACCCTTTGCGGCATGTTCAAAGCGTTCAATATTTCGTTTCATCTCAGAATACCATAAGGCTAATTTCAAGCCAAAAGTGGTTGGTTCTGCATGTACACCATGAGTACGTCCCATCATCACTGTGTATTTATGTTCTTTGGCTTTTTCACCAACGATTTCAGTGAATTTTTTTAAATCTTCTCGCAAAATATCATTTGCCTGCTTAAGTTGATAACCATAAGCTGTATCCACCACATCGGTACTGGTCAAGCCATAGTGTACCCACTTGCGCTCTTCTCCCAAAGTTTCAGAAACCGCACGCGTAAAAGCCACTACATCATGTCTTGTTTCTGCTTCGATCTCTAAAATACGAGCAACATCAAATGAAGCATTGTCGCGAATCTTTTGTACATCTTCTTTTGGTATCTCACCTAATTCAGCCCAAGCTTCATCTGCGAGAATTTCTACTTCCAACCAAGCTTTATAACGGTTTTCATCTGTCCAAATAGCGCCCATCTCTGGTCGTGTATAACGATCAATCATTCTTACATTAACTCCTTTTAATCCCAAATATTGGTTTGATAGATATCTTCTAACGTCTCGAAAACATCTTCTGTCAAAATGGTAATATGCCCCATCTTACGATCTTTTTTTGCTTCTGCTTTACCATAATAATGAAAATGCCAATCAGGCTTTTCAGCAATTACATCCATTGTTTCATAGATTTCATTTCCTAAAATATTAACCATCACGGCTTCTGACAACAAATCAACCTCTGGTAACGGCCAGCCACAAATCCCGCGAATATGAGCATCAAACTGACTCATAGAACACGCTTCGATCGAATAATGTCCAGAATTATGCGGTCTTGGGGCTAATTCATTGACATAAATACCACCATTGCTTGTTAAAAACATTTCTACAGCCAATGTACCGGCAAGATCCACTGACTCTGCAATCACCCGAGCAATCCGCTGAGCTTCTTCAACAACATCTTCACTGACCCTTGCCGGAGCAATCGTTTCATGTAAAATATTATTTCGATGAATATTTTCAACAACAGGAAAAACGGTAAATTCGCCTTTACCATTGCCGCTTACTAATACTGATATTTCTTTTTCATATGGAATCCAAGCTTCTAATACACAGGTACCTTCTCTAAGGATATTCATTGAAGGAGCCAAATCAGAAGTGCTATATAAAACAAATTGCCCTTTACCATCATAGCCGCCACGCGTTGTTTTTAATACACAAGGATAACCGATTCCATCAATAGCATCTTGAATATCTGTAGGGCTAACAATTGTTGCAAACGGTGCTATTACGATGTTATTTGCTTCTAAAAAGGATTTTTCCAACAGCCGATCTTGAGTAATCGCTAAAAGGTCGGTCCCTTGTGGGATACTTACCAATTCTTGGACTTGCATCAGCGCTCCAACATCGACATTTTCAAATTCGTAAGTTAACACTTGCGAGCGTTTGGCCAGTTCTCCTAAGGCTTCTATGTCATCATAATCAGCTAATAAATGCCAATCGGCGACTTGAGCAGCAGGACAATCAACAGTCGGATCTAACACGCCCACACGAAAACCCATTTCTCGTGCACTAAGTGCCATCATTCTGCCTAATTGTCCGCCCCCAATAATACCGATCATTTGTCCCGGTAATAGAGGTTTATTCAAGTTCATCACTACTTTCCATCACAGATTCTTCAAGAAATTTACGCTTGGCGTCTAATTTCCCTGCTAACTCTACATCATACATGGAAAGCATCTGAACTGCAAGTAGTCCAGCGTTGACTGCCCCTGCTTTTCCAATTGCAGTTGTTGCCACAGGAACTCCGCCAGGCATTTGAACAATCGACAATAATGAATCCAATCCATTGAGTGCCTGAGATTGAACTGGAACGCCGATGACAGGTAACGTCGTTTTTGCCGCAATCATCCCTGGTAAATGAGCCGCTCCACCAGCCCCTGCAATAATAATCTTAATGCCGCGGCCACGTGCTTGCTCCGCAAATTTAAACATATAATCAGGTGTTCGATGTGCTGAAACTACCTTTTTTTCATAAGAAATATTAAATTCTTCTAAAGAATCACATGCATGTTTCATTGTTGTCCAATCAGATGTACTTCCCATAACCACTGAAACTATGACAGACATACTATTCCCCTTTCTTTCTCTATTCACCTTACATTTTATCAACGGAAATCTTAACTGTCAAAGAAAAATCGAATATTATAGTTTTTTTTAATCCTAATGTTCGCATTAAACGAACAAAAAAAGAAAAACCGAATAATCATCCGGTTTTTCTTTTTTAGTGCCCTTCAACTTGTTTCTCATTTTTTAATCCATTAAATAATAAATTCAAAATAATTGCCGTTAAACTGCTCATCACGATCCCATTTCCAGTAAACATTCTTACCGTCTCAGGCATTTGCTGGAATAACGTTGGAATCATATTAAACCCAAGACCAAAACCAATCGAAATCGCAATGATCAATAAATTTTTATCATTATTATAATCCACTTTTGACAGCATACGCATTCCTTGAACAGCCACCATGCCAAACATCACTAACATTCCACCGCCCAAGACAGGTTCTGGAATGATCTGAGCAACTGCACCAACTTTTGGTAATAGCCCTAACACAATTAAGAAGAACGCTGAGTAATATATTGGTCGACGTGTCTTGATCCCTGATAATTGAACTAACCCAACATTTTGAGAAAAACCAGTGTAAGGGAAGGTGTTGAAAATACCACCTAAAATGACAGCTATACCTTCCGCCCGATAGCCTTTTTTCAGTTCCTCTTCCCCGATATGTTTTCCAGTAATATCACCTAAGGCAAAGTAAACCCCAGTCGATTCGACCATACTGACAATCGAAATAATGATCATCAACACAATCGAAGAAATATCAAAGGTCGGTGTTCCAAAATAAAAAGGTTGTGGAAAATGGAACCAAGTAGCTTCTCCTACTGGTGTTAAATCCACTTGTCCTAACAGTGCAGCCAAAACTGTGCCGCCAACTAAACCGACTAATACAGCAATTGATTTTATAAATCCTCTACCCCAAACTTGAATCACAATAATTAAACCAATCGTTACAAAAGCTAACAGTAAATTGGTCCCCTCGCCAAAAGCCGGATCAGATGCTAGACCACCACCCATTTTTTCAACAGCTACTGGAATTAATGTTAAGCCAATTACAGTGATTACGGTTCCCGTTACTAAAGGTGGAAACAATTTTTTGATTTTCGAGAATATCCCTGAAACCAACACAACAAAAATACCAGAAGCGATAATTGAACCATAAATCGCGCCAACACCTTTGTCACTGCCGATCATGATTAGTGGTGCAACAGCTTGAATTGCACAGCCAAGGACAACGGGCAAGCCGATTCCAAAGAATTTGTTCACCGTCAACTGCAGTAATGTTGCGATACCGCACATAAAAATATCGATTGAAATCAAGTAGGTCATTTGTTCAGAATTAAAATTCAAACCAGTCCCGATTAATAAAGGTACTGCCACAGCACCAGCATACATCGCCAATAAGTGCTGCAACCCTAAAACTGCGGCCTTACCATTCTCAGCATCTGGTTGCTTGATTTGTTCTTTTAAATTTCCTTTGCTTTCCAAGTTTATGCATCCCCCTCAAGAAATTCAACTTCGCCATTTTTTAAAGAAGCAATACGAGCTAATGAAACCACACGCATCCCCATTTCTTCTAATAAGTCCCGGCCATCTTGGAAAGATTTTTCAATAACAATACCGATTCCATCAACTTTAGCCCCTGCTTGTTGACACAATTCAACTAATCCCTTTGCAGCTTGACCGTTCGCCAAAAAATCATCAATAATCAGTACTTTATCGTCACTTGATAAAAATTTTCTTGAGATAGAAATTTGACTTGTTACTTGTTTAGTAAACGAATAAACAGAAGAAGTCAGCAATTCTTCATCCATCGTTAGGCTTTTTGCTTTGCGTGCAAAAATCATCGGTACCGCTAATTTTTTCGCCGCAAAAAGAGCTGGAGCAATTCCTGACGCTTCGATCGTAACGACTTTGGTAATACCTGCTTCTGCAAAAACTTCTGCAAAACGATAACCGATCGCCTCCATCAAATCTGGATCTACTTGATGGGTCACAAAACTGTCTACTTTCAAGACACCTTCTCCCAACACTCGTCCATCTTCTTTGATTCGTTGTACTAATTCTTCCATTTTTCCGACTCCTTCACCAATTTTTTCTATACGACAGTTCTATAAAAACAAAAAAACCTTTTCTGCGTAAGCAAAAAAGGGTCTGCGACTCTTTTTCGCTTATAGACCAACATTTACGGTGTTGGGTAGAAACGGCCATCCTTATTATGACCATATATAAGCTTCTTTGTATTAGTATACAATAGTACAAAACTCTGAAAATTTCAATGAAAAATTATTTTTTTCATTGAAATCTTACAGAGTATATCATTACTTTCAAAATTTTTTTAGTCTCACTTAGTCGAATTATACATCATTCTTCTTTTCTAAATTTCTATACTTATCCATTTTATGGCTAAAAAGCTCCCCATTACTAGGTGGCGTATATGTAATTGCATTCGCTCCTGCTTCGATCGTCTCAGTAATGGATTCATCGGTCGGCCCACCAGTTGCAATAATCGGTAATTCTGGATAGCGCTCCCGGAAAAACTTCACTGTCTTCGCTGTATCTTTACCGGCACTGATATTGATCATTGTGATTCCTGCAGCAATTTTTTCATCAATCGGTGTATGAATCGAAGTCACCGTGCTAACTACCGGAATATCCACTACTTCACAAACCATCTCCACTGTCTCAACTGGTGTTGGTCCATTTAAGACCACTCCGATTGATCCTTGTGCTTCTGCAAATAAGCTCATGTAAGCAGAACGCTGACCTTGAGTTAAACCGCCTCCTACACCTGAAAAAACAGGAATATCAGCAGCTTCAATGATGCTCTTTGTAATTGCTGGATGTGGTGTAAATGGATAAACAGCAATCACTGCATTCGCATCTGTGTTCCGAATAATAGCTATATCAGTTGTAAAAATAATTGATTTGATTTTTTTCCCAAAGATTCGGATTCCGCTTGCTTGGGCAATCACTTTAGGCACTTGAACAATATCTTGTTTCAATGGCGTCACGATCTCTGGTACCCATTTTTCATTCATTCAATACACTCCTTTTTATAACGGTCATCAATGGTCATACTGATTCAGATCGTAACTTTCGATCACATGTATGACTTTGTCAGCATATGTCGGATCCGTTGCGTAGCCAGCCTCTTGCAAAGCACGCGCTGCTTGCTTATAATTTTTTGCTAACAGAACATGTTCATATAAGCGAGGATTCCATGTTACACCGTTAACAAATAAACGTGTATGATCATCCATCGACTCTTCCCATGTGTCATACACTCTAAAATCTCCTTGGATAACAATCCACTCTTCATTAATATATTCCCTAGTCTCAAGATTGATCTTTTTTTGATCGCCATAGGCTTTGATTCCAAATAAATTATTATATTTAGAGGCTAGTGTACTTTGACCCCAATTTGATTCCAGAATCCCTTGACCGATAATAATACTAGGTAAAACACCATATGAAGCCTGTAGCTCCTTAGCATGCGGGCTTATTCTATCAATAAACTGTTCTTTTGTCACTTCCCCTTTTTGTTGGATAGACTCTTCTGCTGTTTTAGAATCATCTGACAATACATTGATTGAAAAGATGAACGCGATACCAACAATCAACAGACCTGCAAACAGTGCGGGTAGATTCGTTTTTCTTATTTTTTTCTTTTTATACCTTGGACTATTCATACATTCCCTACTTTGTTTTGTATTCGTTCCTGCACATTCGTTTAGGACAATGGCTGACTGATTATATCAGTTTTTTTTCACACAATCAATCAACAGCTGTTGTAGTCATAGTTGTCGATGTATTCGTTTGTTTTTCAGACGTAGTTGATGGAACTGCCAAACTAGTCTCTTTTGTCTCTTCACTTGTGTTTTTGGTTTTTTCTTTTGGCGTAGCATGGCCAAAAAAAACAAAAATCACAGCACCCAACACTATAATGACGGATAAGATTCCTAAAATCTGTTTCACAAAAAAACTCCCTTACTTACTTATTCACCAACGTAAGTACCCATCAAATTTTCATTTACCCAATCAAGTAGTTCTACTTTTGAGCCTTCTAATTGACCTTGTAATGTCGCAGGCAATCGAAACGTCACAATATCATCAAAGCCCCATTCATCATAAGAAACCGTTACTTTTAAATCAATAAATGCTTGTTCCATTTCTTCGTGATTCCCTTTTGAAGGGATCAGTTCTGCGATGCCAGATCCAGATTGCAGCCATTTTTTTGCGATCAACGTTTTTAGGCGTTTATACTCTGAAACGGCAATATTTCTTTTTTCTGGAAATAGGATTGTTTGACGTAATATCTTTTGTGTTAACATCCATTCATAATCAGAAAACAAGTTTTTTATTTTTTGCATTTCTTCGCTGGTCAAATTAATTCTGCCTTTTTTCCAGTTTTCCCAGTTTTCTTTTGACGTTTGGAGATACTCGGTATAAAATTTTTCTTCTGTTTCAAATTGTTCTATAATTGCATCGATAAGAATATCTATATACATTTGGTGCATGTCATTTGCCCCCTTTTCCCCATTTTACTGAAAATATCAAAAAATTGCATCTCTTTGGATCACTTATTTCTTTATTTTTAAGAAACATTCAGCTGATTCCCATAAAAATCAGACAATTACTTGCTTGTGTCTAAAATAAACCACCATTTTGCACTTCTCATGTATAATAGAAATATACAAGTTAAAACATCTAGCTGCGTAGGCTATCACTACGCTTTTATTATAAGGAGGATTAATTATGAAGAATTACAATTGGGGTATTATCGGACTTGGGGAAATCGCCACTAGTTTTGTTGAAAGTTTCCAACAAGAAAACAGCAAGATCTCAGCTGTTGCCTCCAGAACATTGGCTAAGGCCGAAGCCTTTGCAACGAAACATGGTATCCAATCAGCTTATGGTTCGTTTGAAGCATTATTAGCTGATAAAACAATCGATATTATTTACGTTGCCGTACCTAATCGGCAGCATATCGACCATATTTTAAAAGCATTGTCAGCAGGAAAGCACGTTCTTTGTGAAAAAGCCATTACGATGAATAGTGACGAACTGGCTGAAGCAATGAAATTAGCTGAGGAAAAAAAATTGATTTTAGCTGAAGCGATGACGATTTTTAATATGCCACTATACCAAGAATTACGCAGTCAAATCGATACGAAGCGTTTTGGCAAGCTAAAAATGATTCAGGCTCCTTTTGGTAGTTATAAAGAGCCTGATCCACTGAACCGCTTTTTCAATCCTGATTTAGCAGGCGGTGCTCTGTTAGATATCGGGACTTACGCAGTATCTTTTGCCCGCTGGTTCTTTACCTCTCAGCCACAAGTGATTGCTTCTGTTATGCAGCCATTTTCAACGGGTGTGGATGAACAGTCTGCAAGTATTCTGCAAAATCAAGCACAAGAAATAGCCACTGTTTCTTTAAGCTTCCAAGCAAAAATGCCAAAGCAAGGTATCGTCGCCTTCGAGGATGCTTATATTGTAATCAACGATTATCCACGAGCGGATGAAGCAAAGATCTTTTTCAATGATGGCACCGCAGAAACAATTGTTTCTGGCAGCAGTACTCAAGCACTAAATTATGAAATTACGAATATGATTGAAATGATTGAAGGTAACAGAACGAATCGTTCACTCTTTTTAACAAAGGACGTAATCGATCTTTTAGACCAGATGCAACAAACTTGGCTAAATCAAGCCCAATAATGGAATTGATCAAAAGAGGATCAGACAAAACGTACAAGTCGTTTTGTCTGATCCTTTAAAATTGAATGACTGGACTGCCATATTTTTCCCTTCAAATATAGGTTCATCATTTCAGGCCCAGCTCCACCATTTGAATAAATCGTCGAAGTAAAAACGAGTTGCGAAAATCACGTCACTGTCTAAAAATCAGGCATTTTCCAGATCAACTTCAAATTTCTTCATTACATTTCATTTGGTGCATGTAAACCTAACAGACGTAAATCTTCTTTAATAATTGTTGCCATTGCATAAACTAAAGCTAAACGTGATTCTTTTTGCTCATCTTCTGCTAAGATCTTAACATGAGCATAGTATTTATTGAAGGCTTGGGCAACTTGGATCGCATGTTTTGCAATCACAGAAGGCTCATATTTTTCTGCTGCTTGCAAGACAATATCTGGGAATTTTTGTAATAATTTAACGACTTCCCAACTTTCTTTATCATCTAGCGCATACTCTTTTGTTTCATCGATGGTAAAGTTTGCTTTTCTTAAAATACTCATCGCACGAGCGTGCGTATATTGAACATACGGGCCTGTCTCTCCTTCAAAACGCACAACTTCTTCCAACACGAAATCAAAATTATTCAACCGATCATTTTTAAGATCATGGAAAATAACAGAGCCGATCCCAACTTGTCTTGCGACTTCTTCACGATCTGGTAAATCAGGATTTTTTTCCATAATTTGATTATTAGCTAATTCAACGGCTTCATTCAGTACCTCTTCAAGTAAAACAATTTTTCCTTTACGTGTCGATAGTTTTTTACCACCTTGTGTGATCAAACCAAACGGAACATGGTGCATGTCTTTCGACCAATCAAATCCAAGTTCATTTAAAACAGCTTTTAATTGTTTGAAGTGGTTACTTTGTTCATTACCGACAACATAGATTGATTTTGCGAAATCATAGTTACGTTTACGATAAACAGCAGCCGCTAAATCACGTGTGATATAAAGAGTGGCACCATCTGATTTTTTGATCAAGGCAGGATTTAGCTCATATGCAGATAAATCGACGATTTCAGCCCCTTGATTTTCTTGCAGTAAATGTTTTTCTTCTAGCATTGTTACGATTTCATCCATTTTATCGTTGTAGAACGCTTCTCCATTGTATGAATCAAATGAAACTTCCAACATGGAATAGATTTTATCGAATTCTTTTAATGATTCTGTACGGAACCATTGCCATAATTCAGTTGCTTCTACGTCGCCTTCTTCTAGTTTTTTAAACCAAGCACGAGCTTCTTCTTCCAATTCAGGTTGTGTTTCGGCTTCTTCATGAAATTGTACGTATAAACGTAATAATTCAGTAATTGGTGCCGTTTTAACGGCTTCTTCTGAACCCCATTTTTTATAGCCCACAATCAATTTACCAAACTGTGTGCCCCAATCACCTAAATGGTTGATGCGGATCGGTGTGTAACCAATTTTTTCAAGGATAAAAGCAATAGAATTCCCAATTACCGTTGAACGTAGATGCCCCATTGAAATTGGTTTTGCAATATTAGGTGAAGACATATCGATTGGGACATTGCCTTTTCCGCCAATGGAGCTATCGCCATAATGCCCTTTTTCTTTAGCAATTTGACCAATCACTGCTTGACTGACCATTTTTTTATTCATGAAAAAGTTCAAGTAAGGCCCAACTACTTCGATTTTTTCAAAGTCAGTTCCAGCGATTTTTTCAGCTAAATCAGCGGCGATTTGCTGTGGCGCTTTACGGTATACTTTAGCTAATGAGAAGGCTGGAAAAGCTACATCGCCGTGATCGACAGATTTAGGATTTTCCAATAATTGTGTAACGGTTTCTAAAGATAGGTCCTCTTTTACCACTTCGAAAATGGCTTTTGCTACGATTTCTTTGTTGTTCATAGATATCCTCCTAATGGTTGAGTGTTATTGTTTAATAGGAACTTGTTAGTCGATAATTATTCATTGGCTTTTAGCTTGTTGTTGAGAAAGTGTACTATTGATTTGTTAGCCTAAGGCGATTGGTGATTCACTAGTATTGAAACTTCTCTCCCGTTGGTCGCCAAGTACTGTTCATCATCTGCTCAGACGAAGCCAGTCGCAGTGATGAACAGCAAAAAGTCCCTAGTGTTAAAAAACACCAGAGACGAGATTTTCCCGCGGTACCACTCTAATTGTTCGCACTTTTATCAAGACGAACCCACTTAATCTGTTAACGGTAGATTGCCGTCTGCTTAGGCAGATTCTCCAAAGTGCGCTTCCTTCATTTGATTATTTTCGGCTTTCACCTGCCCGAAATCGCTTAGATAATAGGTAATGAAGTACTTTCTTTTTCTATGAATCATTATTAAACTGGATTCATTATAGCAAATATTTTTCTTTATGCCTAGTCTTGTCTATTGATTTTTACGTTTAGATCGTCATAAAGGATAAACCAGGCTCCGCGTTTAAGTGATAATCTGCAAAATGTCCTTTTTCAGCTTCAACAAATGCTGCGGCTCCGATCATTGCTGCGTTATCTCCGCATAGTCTAAGCGGCGGAACAATAAACCTGACTCCTGGGAGTTTTTCGGTCACTTCTTTGCCCAACCGATCACGCAAGCCCATATTGGCTGCAACACCACCTGCCATCACTAATTGTTTGACTGGATATTCTTTACAAGCCCGAATCGTTTTATCAACTAAAACATCAATCACACTCGCTTGAAAACTTGCAGCCAAATCGTTTACTATCAACTCTTCATCACGCTGTTCAGCATTATGAACCGTATTGATAAACGAACTTTTCAAGCCACTAAAACTAAAATCATAATTGTCTTCTTTGATCATTGCCCGAGGAAAATGATACGTGTCTTGTCCAAGATGCGCTAGCTCATCGATTTCTTTGCCGCTTGGATAAGTTAAGCCTAAAACCCTACCGACTTTATCATACGCTTCACCTGCTGCATCATCTCTCGTTTCACCGATGATTTCAAATGAACCTGTTTCTTTCATGTAAACTAATTCCGTATGACCACCGCTGACTAATAAGGCCATCAATGGAAACTGCAGAGGTTTCACAAAGTGCGCCGCATAAATGTGTCCAGCCATATGATTGACTGGAATCAAAGGCAAATCATGCGCCCAAGCAAATGCTTTGGCGGCAGAAATTCCGATCAATAAAGCACCGACCAAACCAGGTCCATACGTAACCCCAACGCCACTCAAATCACTGGGTTCTACACCAGCTTCAACTAAAGCATCTTCAATACATAACGTGATTTCTTCCACATGATGACGACTAGCAACTTCTGGTACGACGCCGCCAAAACGTTTATGACTTTTCACTTGAGAAGCCACGATATTGGATAAAATTTTAGCGCCATCTTCAATCACTGCAACGCTTGTTTCGTCACAACTACTTTCAATAGCCAATAGTAATTTTCTTTCTTTATTAAAAAAAGTCATTGATTCACTTCCTTAACTGTTAAACACATAACGATCCCGTCTTCTTTAGGATGACTGTAATAATTTTTCCGATGATTGATTGTTTTGAATCCTTTTTTTTCATATAGTTTTTGTGCCTTTAAATTAGACTCACGCACTTCTAAAAAGACTTGACAAACTTCTTGCTCGACAAATCGTTGGAGCAAGTGATCGAACAATTGACCGCCATATCCTTTTTGTTGAAATTCTTTATGAATCACAACGTGGGTAATTTCGACTTCATCTAAAACCAAATGATAGCTGACAAAACCGATCCATTGATTTTCTTGAATCAAGACAAGATAATCACTCGTTTTTTGCGCTAGGTCAATACTAAATTGCTTTTGCGACCAAGGTGAGCCATGATTATAAGATTGTTCACTGACCGACCAAAGATTTTCCGCAGGTTGTTCTGCTGGTAAATTTTCTTTTGAATAATACATCGCTTCACTCTTCTTTTAAATATAAAATCATCTCTAGCGCATCTTCTTTATTTTCCGTATAATAATCAGGCTTGATCGTATTAGATACAAAGCCAAGTTGTCGATAGACACGCTGTGCATTTTTGTTACTGATTCTAACTTCTAAAGAAATCATCTCACACTGATTGAGTTTAGCAAATCGCTGAACTTCTCTAATCAAAAAACTCCCCAGCCCTTTCCCTTGATACTTAGTCAAAACAGCAACATTGGTAATGTGGGCATCTTGACCAAATATGCGACAGCCAATAAATCCAATCGTTTGTCCGTCTTTTTGAATCAGTAAATACAAATGTGGTTCAGCAGATTGAAGCTCGACTAAAAAGGCTGTCTTAGTCCAAGGGAGTTCTCCTGCGTAGACCTCGCGTTCGATTGAAAGTAAGTCTTTGATATCATCCAACTTAATTGCCCGTACAAAATATTCCTGACCAGCAAGCATAACAGTTTGCTCATCATACGGACGATTTTTAAAGAAGAGACCTAGAATACTATGAAAAAGATTAAATTTTTTCAACATAATTTTCTACCTCAGGTGTATGATCTTTCAGCCAGTTTTCTTCTGCTTCTACTCGTTTTAAATAATTAGGCAAAAACTGATGGATATCGTTTACTGGTTCACTCACCCGGCCAAGCTCTGCAAGCACTGCAGCATTTGGAATCTGCCATTGAGCAATGGTACAGATTTTAGCATTCGGCAAGATAGATGTGATTTGTAAACGAAATTTTTCGACATCCTCCCCAACGAAATAAACCTGATTAAATTCTTTCAACTGCAAAAGCCACTCTTCAAAAGCAATATGTTGATCCGCAATAACGCTAGTCAACACACCTTCGTTATATTCGTAAGCTCCAGTATAAACGTTGTTTCTTCGAGCATCAAACAAGGGCACGATAAGCCCAGAGATACCAGTGCAGTTTGCCGCTAGTGTCTTCAAGCTGGAGACACCGACTAATTCTTTATTTAAGGTATAGGCAAGTGTTTTTGCCGTTGTGACTCCTATTCTTAATCCTGTATAAGAGCCTGGGCCTTGAGCCACTACGATGCGGTCAATATCTTTGGGAGTTAATCCAACATCTTTGACCAATTGTGTGATGGCTGACATCAGGGTTAAGCTATGATTTCTCTTTACAGTGATTGTATATTGTCCTATTATTTTCTTCTCTTCACAAACAGCGACTGTCAATGTTTGATTAGAAGTATCAATTGCTAAAATCCGCACAAAAAATCCCTTTCTTTCATCATGTAGTTGGTTAATTGTAGCATATTTTTATTCGTTCGTAAAAAAACGAGTCATTCAAAACAAAGAGGGGCAAAAACGCCCGTTGCGCTTTGCCACAGTTTTAACTTTTACTTAGTATTTGCCTCCAAATAATCGATCAATGGTTTACTGATATTTGTTGCTGTATCATTTTTTCTAGAATCTTCCACCATGATCATGGCTGAGAATTTATTATTACTTCGATCCATCGCTAAAAGGAAACTATTTTCTTTTCCCACAGTATCTTGTTTATCCTTGATTTCGGCAGTTCCTGTTTTTGCAGCTAATGAAAAATCTGGATTGTACATATTATGCACATAACCACTTTCATCTTCTACGCTGCCAAGCAGGTCTGTCACGATCGTATTAGCAGCATTTGAACTGATAACATTTTCCTTTGTTTTCGTTTCTTTGCTTAGCTCGATTTTTGGATAAACGAGTTTACCCTCATTTTGAAAAACGGTATACATTGCTGCTTGTTGGATTGGCGCTACCAATAACTGCCCTTGGCCATAGCCTGTATCAGCAAGCAAAATTTCTGAATTAAATTTATCTTCATTAGAAATTTGCGCTGGATTCATTGGAATCGCCAGGTCTAATTTTTCACCAAAAATAAATTTGTCTAAGCCTTTCCTAAAGGTATCTTCTCCCATGCGCAGTGTTTGTTCCGCAAAGTAGATATTATCGGAATTTACTAATGCAGTACGCAAATTGACTGGACTAGCTTCTTTCACCCGTGTTACAAAATAATCGCCCCATGATGCGTCTTTTTGCCATTTTAAGCCGTTGATTGCGATCTCTTCGTCTGGTTTTAAAGTACCAGCATCTAAACCAATGCCACCCGTAATTGTTTTAAAGGTAGAACCTGGGGCATAGCCTGTTGCAAACCTTGCCGTAAAGGGTAGATTTCCATCATTAGCATAGACATCATAATCTGTTTGAGAAATCCCATTTGCCATCTTGTTTGGATCAAAAGAAGGTGAACTAGCGGCCGCCAATACATCTCCTTGACGAGGGTCCATAATGACTGCGCTACCTGGGCGATTATTGAAAATGTTATACGATTGTGACTGTACGTTTTTATCGATCGTTAGTTGGATTTTTTCTCCATCTTTTTTATCTACCTTTTGCAGCACACTTTTGGCATTGCCATTTTCGTCAGTGATTGTGATGTTTCCGCCATCATGACCTCTTAATTGTTTGTCAAAGGTTTGCTCCATTCCGACTTTTCCAATAATACCAGAACTGCTTAGGTCTGGATTTTTCTCAATATCCTCTGCAGTAATCGTACCCACATAGCCGACAAGTTGTGCAGCAGCTTCTTTGAGAGGATAGTATCGAACGATTGTATCTTGAGAAGCGGCACCTGTCGGTAAGGTAGTTATCGGATCAAACGAGATGGTCAACGGAACAAAAGAATCTGGTTTTACCCAAGCTTGTTTGAGTTGTTGTTCAATTTCGTTTACTGGAATTTTAAATTGGTCGCTGAAAGCTTTGACATTATTGGTTTTTTCTTCGCCTTCACCAAGTTTTCCAGGCACTACCCCAACTTGATCAAAGGCTTGATTGACAGCTAAGCCTTCACCATTACGATCAACAATGTCTCCTCTAATGGCTGAATCTACCCCTATTGAGATTTTATCTTGCCCAGACATTCCTGGGAAAATCAAGCTAGGTGCCCAATCGATTTTGTACGTTCCAGCTTCTTTTTTTATGATTGTTTTATAAGATAAATCTTTTAGTTTTCCTAAAGGAGTTGTCATTTCAACTTTATAAGTAAAGCTAAACTGCCCATTATTTTCTTGCGTCACTTTGATATCTTTACTTTTGATCCCTTGGGCTTGAATACCAGAAAAAACAGTTTGGTATTTCTCCACAACCGCAGCTTTGTCATAGCCGCTTTGCTTTATAGATGATTCACTTAATAAATCAGGAAACTGATCAAATGATTGCTTCGATAGATAGTTTAAAAAAGTTTTTGCAGATTTTTCTGCTTTATTTAACTCCTGTGACTTCTGCCATGCACTATAAGCAAAGTATCCACCTGTTAGGGCCCCAACTACTACAACGCCACTCACAATTAAAATCAGCGGCTTATTCGATTTTCTCTTGTCTTTTCGTTCCACTTTCCAATCCCCCAAGTTCTTGTTTAAATGTATTTTCTTCATTATACCTTATCATTTAGAATCCACGGTAGAAAAATGTTAGCTTTAGCAAAAAAATAAACATTAACTTGTCCGTTTTAGTTGATCCTTTTTTCATTCTATAATCGATCTCTAACAGTATTTTTCTGACACCGACCTATGGTATACTGTTGTTACTAACTACTTTTTTATCTAGCTATGCAGGCTATTTCAAATTTTCTGTCAGAACTTAACATCCCTGCTATGCTTTTAATTTTAGGAGGAATTCAAATGGGCATTATTAAAGCAGCAACAAGTACAATCGGCGGTGGATTAGCCGACCAATGGCTCGAAGTTATCGAACCAGACAATATGGGCGACACAACCGTTATGACAAAAGGGGTTTTTGTTCGCAAGAATGACAAACGCGGCTCAAATCGTAAAGGAACTCAGGATGTTTTAACTGATGGTTCTGTTATCCATGTCTACCCAAATATGATGATGATTCTAGTTGATGGTGGCAAAATCATTGACTATACAGCTGAAGAAGGCTACTACACAGTTAAAAATGATTCCGCGCCTTCTGCATTTAACGGATCATTAAAAGATGCAATTTCTGAAACATTTGACCGCTTCAAATTTGGCGGCGTAACACCGCAAAAACAGCAAGTTTTTTATATCAATTTACAAGAAATCAAGGGAATCAAATTTGGGACGTCATCGCCGATCAATTATTTTGATAATTTTTACAATGCAGAACTATTTTTGCGGGCTCATGGTAACTATTCAATCAAAATCACGGATCCATTGTTATTCTTTTCAAATGCAATCCCTAGAAATAAATCTCAAGTCGATATCAATGATATCAACGAACAATATTTAGCAGAATTCTTAAGTGCTTTACAATCTGTAATCAATAAAATGTCGGCAGATGGCGAACGTATCTCTTATGTTCCGTCTAAAAGCCTAGAATTAAGTAAGTATATGGGACAAGCATTAGATGATGAATGGCGTGAATTACGCGGTATGGAAATCGTCTCTGTGGCTGTCGCTAGCATCTCTTATACTGATGATTCTACTAAATTAATCAATATGCGCAATCAAGGTGCTATGCTTAGTGACGCTAGTATTCGTGAAGGGTATGTCCAAGGATCGATGGCACGCGGTATGGAAGCTGCTGGAAATAATGAGGGCGGTGCAATGAACGGCTTTATGGGCGTTGGTATGGGCATGAACACTAGTGGCAATTATTTTGCTCAAGCCTCTCAAACGAATCAGCAACAAATGCAAGAAAAACAAAATCAACAAAATGCTCAAGGGGCAACTGATACCTGGACTTGTCCGCAGTGCGGAACTGAAAACAGCGGTAAATTCTGTTCAAATTGCGGAACACCTAAACCAACAAATGAAAAACCAAAATTAGAAATGAAATGCAGCGAATGCAGTGAAATCGTTGATTTGTCAAATGGAATTCCAAAATTCTGTCCACATTGTGGCAAACCTTTCCAAGGAATTCCTTTATAATCCAAAGGGATTAGGGCTGGGCGACCGTGTCTTGCCCTTTTTCCATCTATTATTGTAAAACCGAAACACTAAAGAAGCACTCATCGATAATTTTAATTCTCTACTCAAAGAAAGGAACGATCATGACAGATACATTTACACACAAATGTCCAAACTGCGGTGGTCCGCTGTTATTTGATCCTAAAGATCAAAAATTCCACTGTGAATACTGTTTAAGTATCTATACAGAAGATGAAGTCACCACTTATGAAAAAGCACAAAGAGAAGCACATTTAGAAGCTGACTCTGCTCAAACATCTGAGCCAGAACTAACCTTTTCAGCTGAATCACAAGTTGATGACATGACTCCTGAAGAAACAGCTGCCTTTAAAGAAGCTAGCGGAACTGACACTATGTCTGAGGATAATTTAGAAGGCGCCATGGAATTATTCGATTGCCCAAGCTGTGGTGCCCAGATTGTCACTGAAGCAACAACAGCCGCTACTTATTGTTATTATTGTCACAATCCAGTAGTTTTATCAGGACGCTTGAGTGGCCATTTCCTCCCTGAAAAGGTTTTACCTTTTGCAATCGAAAAAGAGGAGGCTGTCGAAAAGTTTTTAGCTTGGACCAAGAAAAAATGGTTTATCCCAAAAGACTTTTTCAATAAAGAACAGATTGATAAAATGACCGGTGTTTATTTCCCTTATTGGGTCGTAGATGCTGAAATCGATGGTCAAATGCATGGGATGGGGACAACGATTCGTGTATGGCGAATTGGTGACCTTGAATATACTGAAACAAAACAATTCGATGTTGAACGACAAGGAAAAATTTCATTTAAAGAATTGATCAAAAATGCCCTTTCTAAAAACGTCCAACAGAAAATGGTTGAAGCAGTTCAGCCCTTTTTATTAGATAAAGCCGTTTCTTTTAAGAGCCAATATTTAGCAGGATTTCAAGCTGAAAAACGTGATATTGAATATGAGGCGATCCAAAAAGCCATTCAAGGTGAGTTAAAAGACTACTCTGAATCCTTATTACGCGACACAGCTTCTGGTTATACCACATTAACAAAATTACGAACAGATATTTCTTTGGACAGTGAAGAAAATCACTATATGTTACTACCGATTTGGGTGGTGACCTATCGAAGCCATGAACAATCTAAAAAAGTGTACTACTATGCCATGAATGGCCAAACTGGAAAAGTTAGTGGTATTTTACCTGTGAGTTATAAACGTTTAGGCTTATTTACGTTTGGTATTTTTGCCGCAATCTTAGCTATTTTTCTGATTGGAGGCTGGTTCATATGAGAAAAATCAGTTTTAGTTTTTTGGCTATTCTTTTTCTACTCTTTGGCTTCACGGTAAATGTGCAGGCAGCACAAGATTCGATTGATGATCAAGCCTCACTATTCACTTTGGAAGAAGTCGCTCAACTCAAAGAGACAATCGCACCCATCGAAGCAAAAACGAAAGCACGTGTTTTTATCGTGACAAATACAGATAACGATATGGACTCCGCCAGATTTGCAGATTATTACATGCTGGACCGCATCGGAAAAAATGAAAATGGCATTACATTTTATCTGGATATGGCTCAAAGAAAATTTATTATTTCTACTTCTGGAAATATGATTGATTATTTGACTGATAAAAGAATTGAGCAAAGCTTGGATGCTATCGAACCTAGTATGATCGCTGGAAATTACTTTCAAGCGACTCAAATTTTTCTAGAAAAAACTAGCTATTACTTTGATCAAGGTGTCTCTGGTGGGCACTATCGAGTTGATACTGAAACTGGAAAAATTACACGCTACAAATCCCTGACTACAACTGAAATCGTTATTGCTTTTGTAGCGGCAATCGTGTTAAGCGGGATTTTCTTTGCTGTAAGTATTTCGAAATACCAGTTAAAATTTGGCACCTATAAATACCCATTTAGGGAAAAATCTAGCCTCAATTTAACTCGGCGAAATGATGTTTTAGTTAATTCATTTGTTACGACTCGCCGCATTCCTAGGAATAATTCTAGTGGTGGTGGAGGCTCTGGCGGTGGCAGCAGTACTCATTCCACTGGTGGCGGAACATTTGGCGGTGGCGGTCGTAGTTTCTAATTCCACATAAAAAAAGGAAAGACTCGTATTTTTACGACGGGCTTTCCTTTTTTATTTTAGATTTTATTGAACGTCTTTAACACATACGCTTCTGCTTCTTTACTCCAAATACCCGCTGTTTTTTTAATAATTTCAGCCAATTATGGATCATACTCTTCCATCTCCGTTAATGGAACTAGATTGGAAGAATCTTTTTTTAATTCCGCTTATAATAGCAAATAACTGGTGACAAAATTTTGTCCATTAGTTACACTTTCAACTAGGGTTTCAGAAGTGAAATCCCACAACGTTTGCTAGCCAGTTTAACTCCAAATCACTGAATATTTTGCTCATTTGGACCACCTCAATGCGAGGAAAAAATAAAACAGGCTTTTTTCAACAAAATTATCTGAAACAACAAATGTCATCTTGTTATTTAGTGAGATACAAGGTAGTATATAGACAAGTAACCCTGATAAAACAATTTAGCTGCTATTTAGCTTGGGTCTTCTATAACTATTATTTTATAAAGCGAGGAACTATTGATGAAAAAAATACTACTAAGTTTAGGTTTATTAACGGTATGTGGCTTAACATTAGCTGCTTGTAGCGACAACAGTAATTCGGCAGATAGTAAAAAAGCGGATAGTACCGCAACATCAAAAAAAAAATCTGAAGATGTTTACTTTAAAGATGACACGTTGAAAATTGATATGGCGACACTCAAGATCCTTTCTACCGAAGTGTTACCCGCCGATGAAAGCCTATTTAGAGAAAAACCTCAACTAGCAATTACTTACGAAGTCACAAACGATAGCCAGGAGCCAATTTCTGCTTCTACTGTTTGGATTGCTTGTATGGGCTTGACGCAAGAGGCTCAAGATACCATCAATAAATTAAACGTTGGGATGACACCGCAAGATGAAAAATTTACGGAATACACAGAACATCAACTGGATGATATCAAACCCGGTGGTACAGCAAAAGCCATCATCTCTTATGACTTAGATGATACCGAAACTCCTGTTATTTTAAAAGCAAATCAAGGGATGGCCGGAAAAGAACTTGGAGAGAAAACAATTAACTTAAAATAAACGTCGATGTTACGGTACCAACTTAAAAATCGGCACAACAATCACTACATCCATGATTGTTATGCCGATTTTTTATATGTTCAAAAAAATAATCTTTAGACATCGCTTAAAAAGGGCTTCATTCGCAAAAATGTGTTTTCTTCTCGAATAAATTGATTGATTTGTGGTACTAATCTTTTAAAGTGCTCTGATTCAACATGGTTGTTCAAAGCCTCCTCATCTGGCCATTCTTCAATGAAAATAAAATGACCAGGATCCGTTTGATCAATGAATAAATCGTATGCGATACATTGTGGTTCATTTTTAGTTTTTTCTACTAATTCTTTATATAAAGGCATTACTTTTGAAATGTATTCCACTTTAATATAATCTTCCGCAATCAATTTTAGCACCTGATTTTCCCCTACTTTCTTCAATAATGATTTTTGAGTAAAATGAAAAATTTTAGTAACCTTGTTCTATTACCTATTCAATCAAACGTATGAACGCTTTCATTCGTGTTTGTATACAAATAAATAGTTTTCAAATATAAAGCCTGATAAACAGTTGGAGCAGAAGCAGCTCCTTTAGAGTTACTTCTGCTCTCAACCTTATTCAGGTGTCCCAATCAAAGCAATATAGCTATCTATGTTAACGATGCGCATGTGTTTTACGTCAAATTGACCTCTACTATTATAGTTTCCTTTTACCTCGATTTCATATTGGTGCATCGGTAACGATAAAACGTACTTGGCAAATGGTTTATTTCTGATTACACAATTAATACAGATATCATTTTCCCAAATTAACATTCCCGTTATAGCATACGGCTTTTCTTTAAACACCTTGATATGGGTTAGTAATCCTATGTGAGTATCCATATCTTTATGATACACGAATTTTTTTCAATGTCTACTCTCATGTTTCTACAAATTCATATTACAGCCTAAATCTAAATACTTTTTCTATCTCTTTTGCTATTTTAAGCAAAATAAAAAGGCCTAGCAGCCTTGGCAACTCAGTTATTCAATTCAGACACATGGCGGCACCTACTTAGTGCTGCTTCCTTCCGGATCTGACACGCTTCGTAAGCCCACCATTGTCCTAGCCTTTCGGCAAGATTTAGTATACCGCATTTTTTGCCACTTGGCTAGTCTTTCTTTTGTTTTTTTAAAACTTTCTTCTCATCCCGAAGTTTTCGGAAGAAATTTGAGAGCAACGTACCGCATTCCTGTTCCAAAATGCCAGATTCTACATATGCTACGTGATTGAAACGCTCATCTTTCAATAAATTCATCAGTGTTCCAGCTGTGCCGCCTTTTGGATCTTTCGCTCCATAATAAACCTCATTGACTCTAGACAGGATCATCGCACCACTACACATCGGGCATGGCTCTAATGTGACAAACAATTGCGCTCTTTCTAAACGCCAATTTTCAATAGTCGCACAGGCTTGTTTGATCGCAAACATTTCAGCGTGTGCTGTTGCATCTTGGCTTTGCTCCCTGAGGTTGTGTCCGCGGCCAATAATTTTCCCGTCTAAAACAACGATTGCCCCAATCGGCACTTCTTTGATTGCTTCAGCTTTTTTAGCTTCGTTAACAGCCTCCAGCATAAACGCTTCTTTTTCTTCTATAGTTAGATTACTCATCTTTTCATTCAAGCGATTTCCGCCTCTCGTTCTTTATCCTTTTGTCTTATTCATGGTACAATAAACAAGTGAGGTGTGTCTATGACTATTGAAGAATTAATCAAATTATATCCTACTGGAAAAGTCCAACAAACAAAAGCAGGCAATAACGCTCTTTCATTGCCGATCGCTGGAAGTTATTTTATTATTGCAAAAGACTCATTAAAAGAAACTGAAATTCGTTTGTTACAACAACTATTCCCTGAGAAAAAATATCCTATCAATCAAAACAAACATCCTTGGTTTGATTACTTGTTCAATCAAGCAGCTATCGACATTGAAGGAACATTCCGTATCCTGCAGTTTCAACTCAAAAAACCAAAGGAATTTTTACAAACAGAATGGGAAAATAGCATCAAGGAAATTTTCCCAGAGCTCTGCGACTTCTTTTTTATCAGCGAAAATGATGGCGCTTTAATCGAGCGCTATAGCAAAAATCATTATGCATTAGAAGAGTTGGAAAGTATTTTTTTGACATTGGATGCAGATTTTGATTCTTCCACAGTCGTTTTTGTTGGCAGTTTTTTTCCTGTTAATGAACTTTTATATAAACTCTTTCAAGAAGAGCAGCAGATTTTTAAAACAGAGGCAGATACTCTTCGTGGTAAATCAACTTTTTCGCTAACAGATGTTGCCTTACATTATTTTACAAAAGATGCTATGGAAAAAAGTTTGATCATTCAAACATTTGGCAAACAGCTCATTTTAACAAATGAAATACAAAAGATCATCCTTTCTCTTTGGCGTAATCAGGGAAATATTAGCTCAGCGGCTAAAGATTTATACATGCACCGCAATACACTTCATTATCGTTTGGAGAAATTTTACGAACAAACCGGTCTCTCCTTAAAACGGATGGACGATCTTGTATTTTGTTATTTACTGATCACGAAATAAAAAAAGGGGCTAAGACACAACTCTTCGAGTTATGTCTTAGCCCCTTAAAAGTCGAATATTCATAGTAAGGACTACATTTTACATCATTTCTTCAACAAAACTAGCTAAACGATCTTTTAAATTTTCAGTATTGTCTTTCAAAGATTCCCCATAAGAGGAGATTTTTTTTCTGCCATCTTTGACTTTACCTAAAACGTTCATCATAGAATCAAGCTCGTCATCAGATAAATCATCAACAATTCCAAGTAATTTTTCATTACCGCCAAATTTATCATTTACGAATTTTTTCGCTTTAAAACGATTTGATACATGATAAACCTTTTTAACGATTTTCTCAGACGCAATGACTGCTACTGAAACGCTTGCCACCGCAGCAATACTTAAACCAATACTAATTTTTGTAGATGTTTTCATTCTTTTCAGCCTCCTCATATTATCTAATCTTATGATACCATACTCTTAAAAATTGAGGTAATAAAACAAAAGCTCAAGGTTTTTAATCCCGGCGATTATTGCCACCAAATAAAATAATTAAACGAAGTAATTGTAAAAATGTAGCCAAAGCTGCTGCGACATACGTCAACGCTGCTGCAAATAAAACTTTTCTGGCCATCGGTACTTCTTCTTCTGTCAAAATATTGCCGTCTGACAAAATTTTCAATGCTCTCCGTGACGCATTGAACTCCACTGGTAGAGTCACTAATTGGAACAGCAACGCCAATGAAAAAGCTAATATGCCAATATTGATCAATGTTTGGTTCCAGCTAAGTAGCACACCGACTAAAATAATCGGAAATGACAACGCAGAGCCAAAATTAGCGACAGGAACGATCGCCGCTCTAATTTTTAAAGGGCTATATCCAGTATGATCTTGAACTGCATGTCCACACTCATGTGCAGCAACGCCAATAGCTGCAACGGATGTCGACTGCGCTGTTGCTTCTGATAAACTCAGCATCTTATTGCCAGAATTATAATTATCAGTCAAATCACCAGCAATTTGCTGAACGCCAACGTTGTTGATCTGTTCTTTTTCCAATATATATTGGGCTGCTTTTGTCCCTGTCACATTGTTGCGACTTTGAATTTTGTCATATTTTTTAAAGGTGCTATTTACATAAGCAGATGCTGCTAATGAAATCAACAACCCCGCAATTACTAAAATGTATGTTGGATCGAATACTGCATAAAAAGGCATCATTTTCTCTTCCCCCTATTCTTTTCTATATTGTATCATGAGTTTCTAAAAAAAGTATAACTATAACTTGACGATTTTATGAACTCTAACAAATGTTCCTTCTAACAAAACTGTCACATTATTTTAAGTTATTTCAATGGCATCTGTATTAAAAAAAAGGCATACTATATTTAAGAGGTGATGATATTGAAAAAACTATTGCTTTTGATTTTGCCATTCGTACTTTTAACAGCAGGTATTTTGTTTGGTTATAATTACTACTTCGGCGGCAAAGATTTCTATACTCGAGTCGGTGAACCAACCGAAATAAAAACGGGCATATTTTCAAATGGTGAAAAATACACGGAATACGACTATAAACAAGCCGTTTTTAATAAAAAAGGGGAAAAAGATATTCAAATACTGAGAGAAATTAGAGCTAACCCTCTACGAATTAATGCGTATTTAAAATTAAAAATAAATCCGAGAAAAGGCGTACTCAGTTGGGAAGAAATCCCTGAAAAAGAGATTCCTAAAAAAGCCCTCGAACAGCTAACCGGTCAATAATATAACATAAAGAGCCTCAAACAAAACCGATGTTTAGTTTTGTTTGAGGCTCTTTGATTCAGTGAAAAATAACTTTTCCACTCTAATTCTCATGCTTACATCATTTTATTTTTTTGTGTTTACAACTGATTGCTGATTTTTTCAATATTTTTCAATACAATAGAAACTGTGCCATCTGGATTATTAACAAATTCGATTAGATCTCCATTGCGATAAACTTCAAGCGGTACAATCAACTCAATACCATTGCTCATTTTTAATTTTTGTTTACCAAATTTTTTCTCTGAAATTTCTCTTGCTTCACGAACTGGCGGTGTTTTATCAACAAATTTTGATTCATTGACCTCTTCTTGATACGCCATCCGTGCTGAAACATTTTCCTTAAAAACCAGTTCAGCGACTTGTTCATTATCAATCGTTCCAGTTTCCTCGATACTTTCATAAACCGCTTCTTTAACAGAAGCAATTAGTTCAAACTCATCTTCATTGAACTTTTTACCGATGCGTTTCACTGCTTTTTTGATTTCTTTCATGTTTTCTTCAATAGAAGGAGCCGGCTGTGACTCAATCACTTTTTCAGAAAAATACCAGACTTTTTCCCCAGAGAACTCATAGCGTTTTTCTAACAACTCATACGCTAATGTATCTAAATTAACCGTCATTCCTTCATCTGGTTTTTGTGATTTAGACGGCAGAATTGCCCGATTGATGATCAGCTTATTGTAGACTGCATCCTCTTCATAGTCCACATAATGTGTGTAGCTTTCTTTGTAATTCAACTTAATCATTGCTAAATGCATCACTGTATCTAGCTCATACAAAATAAAAAGAACATCCGCACTCGGCGCATCCTCACTACCTGAATAAACATCATACCAATGCTGAGCTAATTGCTGACTTTTTTGAACAAAGTCATTGGGAATCCCACGCATCTTATCAACAAATGCGCTTTCTTCCGCTAAAATACCTGTTTTAGTTTGCGCAGTCGAGAGCTTTGTAATTTTGCTTGTAAGATAAACACGAATATACTCAGTTGTTAAATCTAGCTCTTTCGCCGAAAACACTGGCGTTCCAGTTTCACGATCAATAATGTGTAAAATTGCACTTTTTAAATAAATATCCATCTATCATTCTCCCTTTTCTTAAACCCTATTTAGTCTACCCGAAAGAACCAAAAAAGCCAACTATTATTATTATCATAAAAGCGGTATGAACCGATCAGCTCTTATGAAAATTAGGAAGCTGAATGTGGAATGCTTTTTATTCCATATGAAGTTTATCTATTTTCCTGAAGAGTTGGTTCATGTAGCTAGATCATAAAAGCGTAATGAACCGATCAGCTCTTATGAAAATTAGGAAGCTGAATGTGGAATGCTTTTTATTCCATATGAAGTTTATCTATTTTCCTGAAGAGTTGGTTCATGTAGCTAGATCATAAGAAGCGGTATGAACTGATCAGCTCTCTTAAAATTACTTTGTGCAGCAAAAAAAACAAGGCCAACAGTTACTGCCTTGTTTTAGTGAATTTTTATCCTTCTTAGTTTTCTTCAACAAATAATTTTCCAGTTGCTTCATCAACAGGATCAAGCTTATTGAAAATCCCTTTTGTTCTGAAGATGTACGTTAAAATAAATGGCACAATAACGGCTATCAACATCGCTCCGAAAAACGGTAGATAATATTGGGGAACAATAGATAAAATCCCCGGCAAGCCGCCAACACCAATGCTGATTGCTTTGACATCAAATAGTGTCGCGAATAATCCAGCACATGCTGAACCGATCATCCCTGCAACAAACGGGTAGATATACTTCAAGTTGATACCAAACATCGCAGGTTCGGTTACACCTAAGTAACAAGAAATCATTGCTGGAATGGAGACTTGCTCTTCCTCTTTATTTCCTCTATGCATAAAGACAACAGCTAGAACAGCCGATCCTTGCGCAATATTAGACAATGCAATCATCGGCCACAGATTAGTGGAATGGAAATCAGCAATCAATTGTAGGTCGATTGCATTAGTCATATGATGCAGACCAGTAATAACTAGTGGTGCGTACATAAAACCGAACACTGCTCCAAACAACCAATTTAGTGAAGAGGTTAAACCAGCATTGACAATATCTGATATCCAGCTGCCGATCGTCCAGCCAATTGGTCCTAAGATCACGTGAGCAGCAATCACAGTTGGCACTAAAGCGAATAGTGGAACAAAAATCATCGAGACCGCTTGCGGTATTACTTTTCTGAAAAAGATTTCTAAATATGCTAGTAAAAACCCTGCCAGCATTGCCGGAATAACTTGTGCTTGATAGCCAATCATATTCACTTGAGCAAAACCAAAATCCCAAAACGGAATATCAGCTGCAGCTGTACTCGCTACAGAATAAGCATTTAATAATTGCGGTGATACTAATGTGATCCCTAAAACAATACCAAGAATTTGTGTTGTGCCCATTTTTTTAGTGATACTCCAAGTAATACCTACTGGTAAAAACTGGAAGATAGCTTCACCGATTAACCATAAAAATGAGTTCACGCCATTCCAAAATTGAGAGACTTCAACAATTTTTTGTCCATCCAAAAAGCCAAATGGGATCCCTTCCAATACATTGCGGAACCCTAAGATCAACCCACCAATTACTAATGCGGGAATCAACGGTGTAAAAATCTCTGCTAACACCGAAATTGCACGTTGGACAGGGTTTAAATTTTGTTTGGCCGCAGCTTTCCCTTGCTCTTTGGAAACGCCTTCAAGTCCAGATATAGCAGAAAACTCGTTATAAAATTGTGGTACTTCATTTCCTATAATGACTTGAAATTGCCCAGCATTTGTAAACGTCCCTTTGACAGAAGGAATTTTCTCAATCGCTGCAGTATCAGCTTTATTTGGATCATTAAGTACAAAGCGCATTCGCGTTGCACAATGTGAAACTGCTGCAATATTTTCTTTTCCTCCTACATCCTCTAACAGTTTTTTTGCATCTTCTTGAAACTTACCCATTTCCTTTGCTCCTCTCAAGTAACTTGTATATACAATTTATCTGTATTTGTATAATACTTTATTATTCGATTTTTTACAAGCGTTTTCTTTTTAAACAATAAATTTCTTTTACGCTATGGTTTCGCTCAACCAAAAACACTTTTTCAAATTAGTGGCATTTATTCCATAAAATGGTAAACTTGGATGTATCAAATAAAATAAAAAACTGTTTTATGACAGTTTTTAACCGAGGAAACGATGAAAAAAAATAAACTTGCTGTAAAATTAAAAAAACAATTATCTGCCGTTCAGGTTTTAGCATTGGGATTTATTGTGTTGATATTTTTAGGCGGAACTCTTCTATCCTTACCGATATTCTCACGTAGCGGCAATTCTACACCTTTTATCGACGCATTATTTACAGCTGTCTCTGCAGTATGTGTGACTGGCTTGACTACACTTAATACAGCCTTGCACTGGAATGCTTATGGGCAGTTAGTTATTATGGTATTGATTGAAATCGGCGGTTTGGGATTTATGACGATGCCTGTTCTGTTGTATTTTATTTTACGGAAAAAAATCACACTTAGTACACGTATTTTATTACGTGAAGCACTCAATCTGGATGATATGTCTGGAGCCTTCCGTCTGATGATGTATGTGGTTAAATTAGCAACAATCATTCAATTGGCTGGTGCAATTTTACTTTCAATCGAGTTTGTCCCTGAGTTTGGTTGGAAGAAAGGGCTCTTTTTTGGTCTTTTTCATTCTATATCCAGTTTTTGTAATGCTGGTTTTGATTTATTAGGCGACAGTTTAACTCCTTATCAGACAAATCCATTTGTTTTACTGGTTATAGGTGGTTTAATTATTTCTGGCGGACTAGGTTTTATTGTTTGGCAAGATTTACTACGCTTTAAAGCCAAACGAAAATTTTCTTTACACACAAAAATCGCATTGATCACTACACTTTCTTTATTAATCGGCGGCTTTATTATATTTTTTATCACAGAGCACAATGCAAGTACTCTGACTACAGGAACTAATTTTTTTGACCGACTGGCAAATACTTTCTTTATGTCAGTTACGCCAAGAACCGCAGGCTACTATTCAATTGATTATATGCAAATGACAAACGCTGGACTGATCACAACCATCTTCTTGATGTATATTGGTGGAACATCAGGATCTACCGCTGGTGGGCTCAAAACAACCACATTCGCCGTGTTAGTTATTCAAATCGTTTCGATTTTTAAGGGTCGGACACGTGCTGAGTTTCAGGGACGCACCATTCGAAACAGTACAGTGTTTCGAGCTTTAACGCTTTTTTTCATTACGTTAACATTATGTGTCCTATCGATTATGCTCTTAACAATCACTGAAAATATTCCTGAATCCTCTGGTATAGAATATGTCGCATTTGAAGTATTTTCTGCGTTTGGAACAGTCGGGCTAACAATGGGATTGACGCCTGACTTAACCGCTGTAGGAAAAGTTATCATTATGTTATTGATGTATATTGGACGAGTTGGTATTTATACAGTTGGGTTTTCACTACTCACGAAAGGGCAAAAACAACAAGCCAAATTCAAATATCCTGATGAAAGTGTCATGATTGGGTAAAATAAAATAAACATAAAAGCTTTTAGCATTTTATGTTTATTTTTTATTTTAAAAAATATTTATTATCCTTTATCACAAATGCTAAAATAAAAAATCCCACCCTCTATTGAAGGTGGGAAAAGGAGTTTTACTCTAAAGAGTAAAATGAAAAAATAAAAAGGGTTGTTGTTGGTATATATGTATAATACTATTTATTTAAATAAATATCAACTAATATCCCTCAATACAAAGTTATTTATTTACTTTTATAAATAATACTTTTTCCTTTTTACATAAAAAAGAAAAAATCCCACCTTCTTTCGAAGATGGGAAAAGGAGTTTTACTCTAAAAGAGTAAAATGAAAAAATAAAAAGGGTTGTTGTTGGTATATATGTATATTAAACTCAAATAAATAAAATATCAACTAATAACCCTTGAAAAAATTAATATGTTTCAAAAAAATAGAATGACAAATAAAAAAACGACTCAATATGAATTAAGTCGTTTCAGAAAAGTTCAATTAGTTTTTAACGATGTTTACTGCTTGTGGTCCACGTTGGCCTTCTTCGATATCAAATGATACGCTTTGACCTTCGTCTAAAGATTTAAATCCGTCACCTTGGATTGCTGAAAAGTGTGCGAACAAATCTGTTCCGTTATCTTGAGTAATAAAACCAAAACCTTTATCTGCGTTAAACCATTTCACTGTACCTGTATTCATAAATGTGTTCCTCCTAGTGCTCTTAGCACGATTAATTTTTGCAATACCTTTGTGATAAAAAAAGAGGAATTAAAACACCCTTACGAATGAAATGACCTATTAATTTAAATTACAATTATACTACATTTATTATTGTACAATGGAATGAAATGAAAGTATACTTATTTCTTCATTTATGAGAAAATACTCATTTTTATTAATAAAGCTATATTTTCCTATAAAAAAATGACTGAGTTTTGCTCTTAAAGACGCATCTCAGTCATAAGGATAGTTATTTGTTAAGGTATTGATTTTTCAGACTCAATCAGTGTACTATATAAAACTGGTTGATGCAATCTTATATTGATTTTTTCTTGTAATACTTATTTTGATTTAATCTTTTACTTAAATAAAAATTCTTCTAGACCTAAATGACAGCTTAACAGTTTCATTTACAGAACTAAAAATATTTCAAGCAAACTAGTCTTACGATGAGAAAAAAATCTTTAATCATCACTCAAAAGAGGAAATCTGATTGAAATCGAAAAGACTTGTTTGATTAACTCAGCTTCAATATGCCCGTTCATCTTCTCCACAAACTCTTTTACAATAAAAAGACCCAATCCAGTTGAATTCCCAGCTCTTGATTTATCTGACATATAAAATCTGTCGAAAATTTGGGACATATCCAGTTCACTTTCAGCGGTAACTTTATTTTGAATGCGGAAAAGCATCTGATCACGCTCCTTCGCCTGGCTAATTTTTATTTCTCCTTGCCCATGATCTAAACTATTTTTTATTAAATTAGAGAAAATTCGGGTCAAAGCAGCGCTGTTGGCTAAAATGTATAGTTGGCTTTCGCCAATTGAAATGTTTGGTTCGATCGCCTCGTTTGAAAATTGAAGATAAAAGGTAAAGATAGTATCCAATAACACTTGATTTATTTCTGTTTTTTGCAGCTCGATCTTATACGCATCATTTTCTAATTTAGAATATGTAAAAATCGTTTCTAATAATTCAGTTAACGTCTCAATTCTATTTTTGATGACTTCTGCATACTGTTGCCGCTTTTCGCTATCTTTACTTTTGATCAATAATTGAAAATAACCATCCAATGATGTTAACGGCGTCCGAATATCATGTGCTAGATTGGCAATCGAATCTTTCAACTGTTGTTCCTGTTTTTTGGTTGTCATTTTATTAGAACGCTGCTCAATCAACATCTGATTTAATAAGCTGAGTAATTCATTTAATTGCTTATCGCTAAACTGATTTGACAATAACAGGTTACTTTCATGTTGTTGAATAAAACGCATTTGTTGGTTGATGCTCTTGATCTGATGCCGGTATTGAACTACGTGCAACAGTAAGAAAATACATAGAAGCCCAACGGTGATCGTGCCTAAAAGCATTGCAAAACTCCCTTACTTTCTACTCAATATTAGTTGATATCGCTCTTTGTTTTGACGGTGATGCTATACGTCAACATTACTACAATAAATACAGCAGAGACCGTCATTCCACGGATAATACTTGTTATAGGAGAAGTCCCAGTAATACTTGGGACAATTCCAGTGACTGTGTAATTCATCAAATTAAACGTCTCGTTTCCAGTCAAACCATGGATAATGTTATTGATCATTTGATAGATATAGCTGAATCCACCGAAGGTTAGCAAAATACCTACCAGCATACTCACAATAGGCTGCTTGATCAAGGTAATTAGTCCCAATATGATTGTGGCAAATGCAATGTGAAAAACAAATTGCAGACTCATTTCCTTTACTAAATCAAAAACATTGCCTAGACTAACTGAATCAAAAATAATATTTCCCATAAAAAAGAAAACAAACAGACTGCCAATAAAAGAAAGCACTATGAATGAACATTGGCTAACAAATTTTGATAATACGAGTAACCCTCTACTTGTCACTTGTCCCGCAATGTTCTTAGTAAAACCGGATGCCTCTTCACGATTGATAAATAAGACGCTAAAAATCACACTCCCAATCAAGAATGAATTACTACTTGCCATAATTTTGAAAAGTGTTGCTAAATCTGTATAGCTTCTCAAACCATCCGTCTTTGTAGTAATTCCTATAGTAATCTCCACATCAGGCGTGCCGATTGACTCGCTCATAGAATACAAAATCATCCCTACAAAAGATAAAGTCCCCAGCAAAATAAGATAAGTACTTTTCGAGCGAAACATCCGATACAGATCCATCTTGATCACATTAATCACGGCTGTTCCCTCCAGTCAAACTTAAAAAATAATCTTCTAGCGAAACTTGCGAAATCGTAATAGAGTCAATAGCAATATTCGCTTTGGCAAGTGCTAAATTAATTGCACTATTTTTAGTTAATTGTTCATAAATTCGAATGGTGTTGCGATCAACTACTTTATAATTTGAAATTCCTATGTTTTCGATCACAGTAGTAGCCAGTTGCGGTTCGTTTAAGCGAATCTCGATAAACTGTTTGCATTCCTCTGTCAATTTTTCATGAGAAATTTCTCGAATCAGTTGGCCTTGATGAATAAAGCCATAGTCCGTTGCCATTTTAGATAGTTCTTCTAAAAGATGACTTGAGATCATGATTGTAATATTTTTAGTTTCCACTAATTTTATCAAGATATCTCGCATCTCTACGATTCCTTGGGGATCCAAACCATTGACTGGCTCATCTAAGATGAGTAAATCTGGTTCACCAATCAATGCCATCGCTATGCCTAATCTTTGCCTCATCCCTAAAGAATACTGTTTAACTTTCTTTTTCCCCACATCTGCAAGACCTACTAGTTTTAATAGCGAAGGTATGTACTCTTTGCCATATAATCCGATAGCAATTTGCTTTAATTTTAAATTATCAGCAGCACTCATATCACCATATAAACCAGGCGTTTCTATCAATATTCCGATACGTGAAAAATAGTTTTTAACTTGAGGTCCACTCTCACCAAATAGTGCAATCTCCCCACTAGTCGGTGCAGCAAGCCCACTAAGCATACGCATGAGCGTGGTTTTCCCTGAACCGTTTTTGCCAACTAATCCATAGATAGCACCACGTTTCACATGTAAATTTACACGATTAACTGCAAACTGATCTTTGTACTTTTTACTTAACTCATTAGCTTCCAGTAAATAGTTACTCATCCTCTTTCCCCCTCTTGTTTGCTAAACTCATTTTAGCTTGCAACTGCAAATTCAATACTAAAAAGAATTAAGGAAGCATTAAAGCTTATTCTTGTAAAGTAAAGCCCACTCCCCAAACCGTTTTGATCCACTCTTGTCCAGAATTTTTTTTAATTTTTTGTCGGATATTTGAAATATGGACGTTAACAGTTTTATCTTCACCTATATAAAAATCAGCCCAAGCATATTCATAAATTTCCTGCTTACTAAATATTTTTTTAGGATAGGATAGTAGTAACTCCATAATGCTAAATTCTCGATGTGTTAAAGCAATCTCCTGACCCGATACGATTAAAGCATTTCGATCTTTATCCAGCGTCAACGATTGAAAGGAAAGCAATCGTCCCTGATATGGACTACTTTTTCGTATTTGTACTTGAATGCGGGCCAATAGTTCTTCAATTGCAAAAGGTTTCGTGAGATAATCATCCGCTCCACTAGTCAACATCTCAACTTTAGTATCTAATACATCTTTTGATGAAATAATGATTATCGCTGCATTGGATTTTTCTTTTATAAGCGGCACTAATTTTTCTCCTGTAATACCAGGCAGCATTAAATCCAATAAAATAACTTGAAAGCTTTTCTTTTCTATACACAATAATGCTTCTGTACCAGAATAAGCTCGTGTACAGGAAAATGATTCTTCCACTAACGTTTCATAGAGTAGATCATTGATATAAGGATCATCTTCGACAATCAAAATGTTGTTCATTTCTTCTCCCTCATTCTTGTTATCTATCGCTTAATAATTATCGCTATTCATTATAGCAGAGTACGCATTAAAAAAGCCCTCAAGTTCGATCACTCTTGGGCCTTTTTTGACTTGCCACTCTAAAAAATGAAATACCTAATCAGTTCAAATACAACTAAATGAATCGGATAAAACCAGTAAAATCCCCATTTGATCCATTTGGGAGAATAGCCTCTTTCTCCATTGTATTGTAGCAACAAGAATAATACTACTAAAAAACCAAATTGTGAAAAAGCTTCTGCTATCCAAGATGGCGAAGCATTGTTCATGATCAAGCCCACAATTGAAATGATTTCAAAAATAATAAATGTGCTAATTATTGTCTGTGTTTTGCCTTTTTGATTGTGATTTACGTAAAAAGACCAAATTATAAGGACGCCAACAATTGACCAATCCGAAAGAACTGTAAGGAGACTAAACCCTAAAACAATTAATACATGAATTGCTTTGTTATTCGTTCTTGAATACACAATCATCATTAATAAACCCATTAATAACGTAAAGAAAATATTATTAGGGATATCCGTGATCGAAAATGTATATGTTGGATTGTGCATCAAATAAAATGGATAAATCGACACTAACCAAAAAAGAATTAACCTCATGCAATACTTTCGTAAATTTTTAGTATAGTGAAACCCTTCCACTAATAGATATGCCATGATTGGAAACGTAAATCGCCCCACAAATTCTGACATTGCATACAATCCAATTGTGTTTGCGCTATGACTCCATGCAAAAATAATTCCAGCATGATTAATGGCCATAGCCGTCACTGCAATGATTTTCAAATGAAAAGCATCTAGTTTTTTATTCATTTTCTTGTTACCCTCTTTTCGTTTTTCTACTAACATTTAGTGTTATCTACACTTTACCGATAAAGTACAAATTCACTTTCAAAAAAAGGTAAAGAAAAGGTAAAGCTGTCATTAGCGTAGCTTAAACGATTTTAGAAATAGTTCCATCCAAAATAAGTAGGGAACAAAACGATTTTCCCGTTTTGCTCCCTATCCTCATGCGCTGTCCTTAAAAAGCAGTTCAAATTTTCTAACAACCTTTTGGGCCATTTTATCTGAATGTGTGATGATGATGATCGTATCACTTCCTGCAATAGTCCCAGCTATTTCTTCATAGTTGACTTCATCGATATAATTGGTAATCACATCAGCTAGCCCATTTTCTGTATGGATCAATACAACAAAGCCTACTTGCTCGATTTTTCTCAATGACTCTTGTAACGATTCACGCAGCTTTTTCTCACTATTTTTCTGCGATTCTTGATCCACTATACTATACTTCATTGTTCCATTTTCTTGATAGGTTTTTACAATATATAAGTCTCTAGCATCTCTAGAAATGGTTGATTGAGTTGCCTTTACTCCATTTTTTCTGAGTAAATCCAGCAGTTCCTCTTGTGTTTCGATCGTATTTTGAGTGATCAGCTGCCGAATGATTTTTTGACGTTCCTCTTTATTCATTTTTACACGTCCTAGTTTTATCTACTATAAAAGCAACATAGCAGCGATCAATATCAACAAATTCATAAAACTGATCACAATAATGGGTTTGACCATAAATTTAGTCCATGTTGCATAATCGATTTTGGCAATCTCTAAGCCACCCATCACCACACCAGATGTCGGTGTAATTAAATTAATGACACCACAACCGGCTGTAAATATCATCACCATGACATCTGGACTTAAGCCAATGTTATGTGCAAGCCCTCCCATAACTGGAATTGAAACATATGCTAGTCCAGAAGTAGAAGGAATCAAGAAAGAAAGTAACAAATATAAAATATACGCACCTACAACAAACAAAACAGGTGACAAACCTTGAAGCGCCGAAGCTGATTTATCTAATATAAATAAATCCAAATGAGTCGTCGCCATCAAAATAGAGGCTCCTCTAGCCACAACAATGATCAATACAACTGACAAAATATCCTTTACACCATCAATAAAAGTTGTAATTGTTTGTTTTTCTGACAAACCATAGACTATTGCAATTACCAGACTCATCAAGAAAAACCACATAGCAAGATCCCCAAAATACCAATGACCAAAACTAGTCCCAGTAAGGTAAGAAGTCCAACCTTCAAAAATCTGAACACCAAATGACTCCCACGGAATCAAAGAGATGACCATAATCAGAAAGCCAAACGAAAAAATACTTAATATGATTTTATCCTTGCTCGTAAAAGGCAACTCTTTATTTTCATCTTGACCAAAATATTTCTTCATATCTTCTTGTTCTTGCAATGATAAAAGTGTTGAACCTTTATCAGCTTTGACTTTTTTAGCATACTTCATCATATAAAAAATCGAGAACGCTGTTGTAGTCCCCCATAAAATCAATCCTATGATCAAAATTACCCCAGTGTTCGGCGTTATATCAATACTTTTTAACGCATCCATCGCCACACCTGTTGCAAATGGATTGACGGTGGAACCGATCACACCAGAACCTGCTCCGAGTAACACTGTTCCCACGGCAACTAAGGTGTCAAAGCCCGCAGCAACCATAGTTGCCGTGATCAATGCATAAAAAGGCAATGTCTCTTCTGCCATTCCATAGGTAGAACCGCCAATCGAAAATAAGACCATCAAAATAGGAATTATGATTAATTCATTTCCTTTTAACTTTCTAACAACATGTTGAATCCCCGCTTCTAAGGCGCCCGTTCGAGTGACGATATTTAGAAATCCGCCTAACACTAAAATAAACACGCAAATTTCAATGGCATCTTTGAATCCATTAAAAGGCGCCATCACAAAATCAGAAAGCTTTGCTCCGACTACGTGATCCACAGCTTCAGAAGCACCCGATGGTACTGTAGGTGTAAACGTTTGCCCAGATAAAAGCCAAGAAACAATTGTTAAAGCAATAATGATAATAAATAAAATACTAAACGAGGATAACGATTTTTTCTGCTTTTTTTGTGCTCTTATTTCCATTATTCTTTCTGTATGAGAACCATACTTTTCCTTTCAAATTTTTGGTGTTGATGTCAAAATAAAGGGAAAAATACAGGGAAATACTAGTCGTGATCCAAAGCAAAATAAGCTGGATCGAAAAAGATCAATTCTTTATGCAGATACTGGATTTTCTTTTTTTTAATCAGTTTCTTTATTACTAGACTGGCCGTTTCTCTTGTTGTACCGCTGCTATGAGAGATATCATTCATTAGAATCGGATACGGTACCACCACTTGATTAAAGTAGTTCTTTTCACCTAATTCATTCATCAAGATCGCCAGTGTATTTTTTACGCGTTCAGAAGCACTTGAAGTCACACAACTTTCTATTTTAAGCACATGTTTTTTTAAGCACAAAGACACTTGATTAAAATAAAACAGCAACTGCTGATTATTTCCCTGTATTACTTTTTCAAAGATTTTTTTTGAGAGATAGCACACTTCAATATCTGTCATCGCGATAGCTGAGAAATGATAGTTTTCGTCTGTAAAAAGTCCAGTTAATGGAAATACCGCGTTATCTTTAACAAAGTTCAAATAGAACAGCGTGCCAGTTTGATCGATTTTTTCAAATTTCACAAGCCCCTTTTTTAAAATAAACATGCGGTTTCTTTCATCGCCAGCATCAAAAAGAACTTGGCCTTTTTTATATGCTCTACAATATGAATTTTTCTGAATACACGCTGCTTCTTCTTCACTTAAATGTGAAAAATATGGGCACCCCTTGAGTGTTTCATTCTCTTGCAATACTGTCATTTTTTTCAACTCCAACTTCGTCAATTTTCTTCGCTAATGCTTTTTAAAGAAGGCGGTGTTTAATCAGTCAAAAACAACTTCTGTTCCCACCTCTTGTTCACCGAAATCACTTAATTTTTCAAGAGAAGTGATAACCGCTTTATTAGTAGGTTTTGCTTTTACGTATTGAATGGCAGCTTCTACTTTTGGCAGCATGCTTCCTGGTTCAAATTGGCCTTGTTTTATATATTCTTCTAATTTTTTCACACTGACTTGTTTCAACTGCTGTTCATTTTCTTTGCCATAGTTGATTGCAACATTTTCAACACCGGTCAAAATAACAAATAGATCAGCATCTGCCAGTTCAGCTATTTTTTCTGAAGAAAAATCTTTGTCGATGACTGCTTCCACACCAGTTAAATCATTGCCTGAAATAGGAATCCCGCCGCCACCACCGCAAATCGTGAGAATATCATTTTTGATCAAGGTCTTGATCACTTGATGTTCTTGGATCGATAACGGTTTAGGACTAGGAACAACTTTACGCCAGCCACGCCCAGCATCTTCCTTATATAATGTGTTAGTTTCATTCATAATTGCTTGAGCCTTTTCTTGACTCAAAAATGGACCAATTGGTTTTGTTGGGTCTTCAAAAGCTGGATCATTTTCTGATACGATGACTTGTGTAACAAGTGTTGCAATTTCTTGTTTGATACCAGCATTTTGCACCTCTTTTGCCAGTGCATTTTCCAACCAATACCCAATGCTCCCTTGAGTCATAGCAACGCAAGTATCTAATGGCATCGCAGGGTTTTCTTTGGAATCAGTAGCTTGTTGTTGAATCAGCAGATTGCCGACTTGCGGACCATTCCCATGAGAAATAACAAGTTGATAGCCTTTTTGAATCAGTTTAACTAACTGTTTTGCCGTATAAGTCAATGCTTCTTGTTGTGCCTTAGCGCTTGCATCTGTCGATAAAATAGCATTTCCACCTAAAGCAATTACGATTGTTGTTTTTTTCATACAATCCCCTCTTCCTGTTTATTCGCTTGTTGTTTGTTTAGACTCTAGGAATAAAAAGGTTGCCTAAGGTTGCAGCCATAATTGCTTTGATTGAGTGCATTCTATTTTCAGCCTCTTCAAATTGGCGTCCGTATTTGCTTCTAAAAACTTCATCGGTGATTTCCATTTCGCTAATGCCAAATTTTTCTTTAACCATTTGACCATATTCTGTTGTTGCATCATGAAAGGCTGGTAGACAATGTAAAACGATCAACTTCCCTTCAGCATTCCCCGTTTTTTTGATCATGTCCATATTGATTTGATAGTCTTTCAATGCGTTCACTCGTTCTTCAAATTTATCTTCTTCCCCCATTGAAACCCAGACGTCTGTATAAAGGACATTCGCATTTTTAACTCCTTGCTCTACATTATCGGTGATCATAATCTCACTGCCTGAATCTGCCGCAAATTTTTTGGCATAAGCGACCACTGACGCTTCAGGAAACAGCGATTCTGGTGCACAAATTCTGACATTCACACCCAAAATAGCGCCAGTTACTAACAAACTATTGGCCATATTATTACGTCCATCACCAACGTAGACAAGTGTCACATCATCAAGCGTACCGAAGTTTTCTTTGATTGTCATATAATCAGCAATCATTTGAGTAGGATGCCATTCATCTGTTAGACCATTCCACACTGGGACACCAGAATATTTTGCTAAGTCCTCCACCACTTGTTGACTGAACCCTCTAAATTCGATTCCGTCAAACATACTACCTAACACTTTAGCGGTATCTTCTACCGATTCTTTTTTACCTAATTGAATATCATTCTTTCCAAGAAATTCTGGATGAGCACCTAAATCGATCGAAGCCGTGGTAAAAGCCGAACGTGTCCGAGTCGATGTTTTTTCAAAAAGTAACGCTATATTCTTACCTTCAAGATAATGATGAGGAATCCCTTGTTTTTTCATTTTTTTTAAGTGGATAGAAAAATCGATCAAGTAATTTAATTCCTCTTTAGTAAAATCCTTTTCTGCTAATAAGCTACGTCCTTGAAATACTGAATCTGTCATTTTTTTTCCTCCTTGAATTTAATTGGATAATTCTATAGGTCCGTTCGATCAAATGGCATACTCATACACCGAGGGCCGCCACGGCCACGAACAAGTTCACTACCGGGAATATAATTTAATTTGACTCCTGCTTCTTCTAGTTTTTGATTGGTGATTGTATTTCGGTCGTACACAATGACTTCACCTGGTGCAATCGCCAAAGTATTTGAGCCATCATTCCACTGTTCACGAGCCGCTGCGGTTGGATTTCCTCCGCCACAACGAATCAACGCAACATGGTCTAATTCTAAATATTTACACAAAATGTGTTCCAGCGTGTCTGTTTCTTGTGAAATTTCTAAACCATCTGTTCCTTTAGAAATCGAATAAATTGTTAAATTCCCTTCAATTTCTGGATGAATCGTAAATTTGTCATAATCAACCATTGTAAAGACTGTATCAAGGTGCATGAATTTTCTTTGCTCTCCGATATCAAACGCTAGCACTCGTTCAAAGCCTAAATTCTTATCAAAGATATTTCTGGCTAGCTTTTCAATAGAAGCAACATCTGTCCTTTGTGAAATTCCCACAGCAATTAATTCTTTCGAGAGAATCAATTCATCACCACCTTCGATCCGAGTATTTTCATCTCGGTTATAAACCATTGGCACCTGCGCATTTTTAAACATTGGATGATGAGCAAAAATGTATTTTCCATACAGCGTTTCTCTTCTCCTAGTCACAGAATACATCCGATTTAACGATACACCATGACCGATCGTAGCAAATGGATCTCGCGTAAAATACAGATTTGGCATTGGGTCAATGATAAATGGGTAGTGAGAATCTGCTAAATCTGATAAACTAGTTCGTTCCAAAGATGGTAGCTCAGACTTTTGCAGACCTGCCATCGTCTTATCAATCAATTTTCTACCATCGGACATGGACATAAGATGCTCAAGTATCAGTCCTTTTGTTCGTTCTTCTTTGATGTCAGCTTCATTTAAATATTCTGTAATAAATCGCTCTTTGATCGATGCATCCGTTAATGCCTCAGCTGCTAAATCTTCTAGATATAGTACCTCTACTCCTTTCAATCTCAGTGTTTCCGCAAAAAAATCATGTTCTTTTTGGGCTTGTTCCAAAAATGGGATGTCATCAAAAAGAAGTGATTCCAGGTAGTCTGGCATCAGATTCTCTAATTCCTTTCCTGGCCTGTGCAACATCACGGTGTTCAGTTTTCCAATTTCAGAAAAAACGTTAATTGGATTCTTCATCAAAATACCTCCTTCTTTTGGTTCGTCCCTAGATTAACAAAATAAGAGCGCTTTCTTCTTAGAGATTTTCGAATTCAAAATTCTAAGATGACCACATTATGCAAAAATGATGTATATTCTTTCATACACTCAAATAAATGTGTAAAAATGAACAAGAGAAATTTATACTTATCCTTTATTTTTAAGAATATACACACTTTTTATTTAAAAAAATTGCTTGGGTTCTAATGGACAATGATTATCACTAATTTATTGTCTTTTGAAGTGGACACATTATGAATTTCACGTTCCCTATTAGGATAGATCAGTCTACTACAAAAGTTAGATTCATTTAGCATTAAGTAAAAATAGTACAATTACTTCTAATCCTTTATTGTTATGACTCTTAGTTTAGATTGATACACTTTCCAACAAATGAGATCTTTGTTCTACTAGTGAACACAAAAACCATCCGTCATCTGAAATTCAGGAGGATGGTTTTGTGCTAGCTCTATACTTTTTGATAAGGTTCTACTATCATCGAAATACATTCTAAAGCAAACCTTTATTGTGAATCAATTTTCTCAACAAGTAGCACTTGCGGAATTGATATTTTTTACTTTTTATGTGTTCCACTCTTTTCCAAAATAGTCTACTCTTTCTACTCGGTACAGCTTCTCTTTTTGAATTGAAATGGTTAGATTAATTTCTCGTTCTTGTATAGTTTGAGTTACTGGATCAATCATTTTTACTACGACATAAGCCAATACTCGTGAGCCGTCGTCATAAATATCACACGCGGTAAGTCCGTTGAACCTCCGTACTTTACCCAATACTTTAGGCTCTTTCATCATACGCCGCATCTCTTCTACTGCTGTATCAGAGCAGTATTTGGGAAGGAAAGTTTCTTCAAGCCAGTCTTTATATGGCTTTGCTTCTATTTCAGGTAACATTGTCAAACCTTCTTATTTACTCTTTCTTGATTCCTCGATTGCTTATTGAAGATAAAAATATCGGCAATTGTATTTACTATTTTCACTTTTAGATGTTTCCTTTCTTTTTTAGTCGATAATGGCCTCTTTGTGTTTTTTGCGCCAAACTCTGAGCGCATTTTCATTTGACTTATATCTGGTGGCAATTTCGCGTAAATAGAGGCCTTGGGTTCTTAATTCATTGTAGTGAGCCACAGTTAATTTATTAATATTAGCAACAGCAGCTGCTTCTGCACTATACAATTGCTTTCCCACATCTCTAATTGTCTTTGCCATTTCCGTTTCGCCTTTTCGAAACCAATCACTATCTTGATTAAGCAAAGCTAGCAATTGCTTTCGTAATCGTTTTGCTTCTTCTCTTTCTTGAATCATTTTGTTCACCACCTGCAGCTCGTTTTGGTTCGACTACTGTTGTATCCAATACAAGTTCTAGATAGCCCTCATTTTTTATAGATAGTTTAATCTAAATTCCCAAACATAAGGTTTACTCAATCTTCCTTTTTCTATAAATGACGTAAGCAGTGATCAGTAAGCTAACTATTCCCATTCCTATTAAATACTTACTTCCATTTTCGCCAGCTCTAGGTAAATGTGTAACTTTTTTTATATTATTGTTAATTGGCACAGGATCATTGGGTACTTTGGTTGCCGCGGGTGGAGTTGGTGGAGTATTTAGATCATCTGTTTCTGCTACGTTTGCGATGGTTTGCCCTTTGGCAGCTTCTATCGCTTTCACTGTAAACTTAATTTCAACTGTGCCACCTGCTTCGATGGTCTGCGTAACATTTAATACATTGTCTTTCCAAATTGTTTCATCGGCTACTTTTTCTCCATTGATGGTCGTTGTGCCACTAACCAAGCTGACATATTCCACCGGAATCTTATCTGTGATGGTGCCATTTTCCCAATCGCCATTTCCGCTATTTTTCGCTGTGATCGTGTAAGTGATCTCTTCTCCTACTTTAGCGTTGGCTTTATCGGCTGTTTTGGTTAATGATACATCTGGTACTTTTGTTTCTACGGGTGGCGTTGGCGGAATAGTTGGATCATCTGTTTCTGCCACGTTCGCAATGGTTTGACCCTTCGCATCTTTTGTCACTTTCATAGTGAATTTAATTTCAACTTGTCCATCGGCTTCGACAGTCTGCGTAACATTTAATACATTGTCTTTCCAAATTGTTTCATCGGCTACTTTTTCTTCATTGATGGTTGTTGTACCACTAACCAAGCTGACATATTCCGCCGGAATTTTATCCGTAATTGTGCCATTCCAACTACCTTCACCACTATTTTTTGCCGTAATCGTGTAAGTAAGTTCATCTCCAACTTTGGCAATGGTTTTATCAACTGATTTCGCAATATCTAGTTTTGGTAGAAGTTTTCTATAAAAATAGGTTACTTCTTGAGCAGTTTGCGTAAAGATACCGTCTGTTTTTTTATCTACTGTTACAAACTCATATTGGTCAATATCTTTTTGTTCGCTTTTCCAAGAATCTCCTAATTTACCCGTTAACAACTCTGAATCTGATATCTCTTCATTTGTATCAATGTCCTTATAGAAAACATTAACAGGTGCCACGGGTAATTTATTAAAAGAAACTAAGTTATTCTCTGTAACATCACCAGTAGATCCCGTAAATCCAAAACGAACTAAGTTTCCTCCAAAGGTGTCATTTATATCTTTCACAGAATATATCAATTCTGGAAAAGTATCTAATTTAAACGAAAATGTTTTTGTTTTTGAATCCCACTTAATATTTAAACTTTGCCATTTATCTTTATTAACAGGATTACTACTAGTTCCGTAAATCACATTATTATGTTTAACCCGTCCAGCATCCAATCCATAATCATCATTATTATTCCATAAATTAGCAGAAATATCTCTATTAGTTTCAACTACAGCTAAATGTCCATCATATTTATTTTGATGTGTATTATTTTTTCCATTCTCATAGACATTAGTATTTATCTCAGATTCTCGACCGTTATACCACGTATCTAGTTCAAAAGAGAGTGCATTTTTTATACTTGGATTTTCTCCAGGTCTTCCTCCGTAAACTCCTAGACCCCATCCTGGAGAACCGTAAGCAGTAGTTCCTCTTGGATCATTCTGTAACACAAAGGCCATTCCATCGGCATTTTTCCCGTTTTTATTATTTAAATATACATACCCTTCAAACGAAAAATCTTCATTTAAATCAATAACATTCTTTGCCCACATTACACCAAATTTACTCTGCTCGTTAGGTGTAATAGTAACCGATTGAGGATAATCTTGATTAGGAAATGCTGCGTTACTACTATTTCCTAAATTGGGTACTTCAAAATAATCTAGCACATTCATATTAGATGCAGGCGGTGCAGGAATATTATTGTCTAAATTCGCTCTGCTTTCCACTGATCTTTTTGCTCTAGTACTACCTTGTTCTTGTGAAGTGTTTTGTTCAGCAGCAGAGTCACCGTCCTCTTTCTCGGAGGAACTAGTTTGTACTTGTGGGTCATCCAAGACCTCGTTACTTGAGTTAATTGTTTCTTCTGATTCAATTGAATCACTATCAGTAGCCTCTAATATAGGAGAAACTTGCACTTCTACTTTTTCAGAATGTACTAAACCAACTTCCCCTCTATTTGCTTGAGCATACAATTTATTTACGGAAGTATCCTTTTTGATTGCTTTTAGCATAAATGTGACAACTTTTATATCATTACTTTTTAAAAAATCAACATGTAAAATACGGCTTTGATTATCATAGTTTATTGTCATTCCTACATTATTTTCGGACTCTTTATTTATATATTCTACATTTTCAGGAAGAATAATTTCTACTGACACATCTTCTACATTCGAGTCAACCAGAGATATTATCGCCTCTTCCCCTTCTTCTAAGTTTAAGGCTTCAAGCTTTTCGTTGTCTTTTTTTAAATATAATTCTTCTGCAGCATTCCCATTATTATTTAAAGATAGTGTTTCAGCGAATGCGGTTATACCTCCAATATTCTGACCAACTACCATAAATATTGTTAAAATTGTTGTTATACATTTTCTCATATTATTCATTCTAGACTCTCCCTAATTTACATTTCAGCAATGCGTCTATCACTCTTCCGCCAATTCATATTATGTAGAAATCAACTTCCGACCTTTTTGCTTACTTTGTTAAATTTTTCCCGTATAATCTTTATATTTCGGTTATTCTTTAGCGTTCACAACATTACTTGTGTTACAAAGTCATGCCTCCATATCATTCTACTTACAAATAAGTGGTGTTGATCGTTCACTGTAAAGATAGGAATCATTGATATTAATAGTTGTTAGAAGACCTTTGATTATTTTTTTAATTTTGTAATACAATCAGAATAAATAGCTATTTATTCATAAAAATAGTATCATGGTTGCATTCCATTTAATCGTCACATTCAGTTAATCACTTTTACCTTCTCTGATATAAAAAAGAGATTCCCATAATCAAGTACCAATATTGCTCTTTCAAAAATCAGGATTAAAATATTGCCTTAACAATGTCACAATCTATGGAAACCTCATTTATGCGAAGATGAAGGTGTTTTGTAGTGAACTATGTATGTAGATGATAAAGGTACAATTAAAGGGGAAACTTTGCTAGGCAATATAAAGAGTGCAAATGAATTAGCATGTTGAAAAATAATTAAAGGAATCAAGCTTATCTATAGTCTTATCAAGTTTTTCTACCTCATTTAGTCGACAAAAAACTGTTTTGATTAGCCCCTACCCACTGTTTATCCTTAGCATCCGTACTTTGTATAGTGTTAAGTATTCCTACTTAAGCTGAAATAGTCTTACTAGAGCCTGTTTCAGCTTAAAAAGTTCTCATTGTACTCTAAATTGGATCAAGCAGGAATACTACAAATTTTGCTAATTTTTTTGATATGTTTGCAACAGAATTGATCCTAGCATTTCTCCAATGAAAACAGTTGGAGCCATTGTATGACCGTGGATAATGTTCGGCATAACTGAGGCATCAGCTACTCTAAGACCTTCCACTCCTCGTACTCTTAGTTCGGAATCAACAACCACCATCGGATCATCAAGAGAACCCATTCTAGCAGTGCCTACTGGATGATAAACTGTTGTAGCCGTATTTCTTATATACTCTTCAAGTTCTTTATCTGTAACTTCTACACTTGGATAAACAGCTTCGGTATATGTTGACAGTACTTCTGATTGAGTTATCCTCGAAAAGGTTCTAAACGCATGGATAAAATTCTTTATATCTTCATAATTTACTAAATAGCGCGGATCGATAATGGGAGCATCTTGATAGTTAGCAGAAGCTAGAGTCACATTTCCAAGACTTTTTGGGTCTACTAAAAGGATACTGATCGTATAGCCTCCTCTAGATTTGATATCCGAAATAGTTGGAAAATTGGAATTATTATCTCCAACATTAGTAGTATATGCTAGTGTTATTTCAAAAGTTGGCCCCCCATTCGTTCGAATAAGCCCCGCATCTGCACCAGCAAAGTATAGTGCTGGCCCTGTTTTAAATTTTAGCCACTCGTTAATAGCTTCTTCTGATAATGCGTTACTCGAATAAAAGTCTTTACTACTTACTGGGGAAACAACTGAAATCGCTGCTGATAGGTGGTCTTGTAAATGTTCTCCAACACCAGGTACGTCAGCAATAACTGGAATATTAAGTTTCTCTAGTTCTTCTTTAGGACCTATTCCAGAGAGTTTCAAAATTTTTGGAGTATTGTACGCACCCGCTGAAAGAATAATTTCTTTCCTTGCAAATAACTTTTTCAATTCTCCATTTTTTTCATACTCTAGACCAATAGCTCTAGTCCCTTTAAAAAGTATTCGAGAAACTAAAGCATTCGTAAGGATCGTTAAATTATCGCGCTTTCTAATTTCGTCAGAAAGATAATAATCAGCTGGATACGTTCGAATATGGTCAACAAAGTCAGTCTGTACTCTGTCTATTGAATAAGGATTTAAATCATTGTAATCCCCAATATCGGCAAGTTTAGAATCTTCCACACCTTCTAATAACACATCGGCTAAAGTAGTCGGAACAGGAATATCTTCAAGAGTTATTATCCCATCTCGGCCTCTGTATTCAGGAGTTCCTTTTTTTGTATGTTCGATTAGTTTAAATTTCTCTACAGCAGAGTCAAAATTCCAACCTTTAGCCCCTAGTTTTTCCCAATTATCATAATCAGACTTCATTCCTCTCATCCAAAAACCCACATTTATAGCAGTTGAGCCTCCAATGACTTTACCTCTAGGATGATAAATTTCTCTGCTATTCAACCCTTTTTGTTTAATAGTAGAATATTTCCAATCCATATCCGTTCCCCATACACTAGAAAAAGCTCCCTGAGATCTAGATATTTCAGATGTGTTTTCAGAACCAGCTTCAATTATGGCCACTGATATATCAGAAATTTCACTTAGTCTTGAAGCAACAACAGGACCTGCTGCACCTGCACCAACTATAATATAGTCTACCGTGTTAGAAACAATCATCTTAATAGAACCTCCTTGTTATATTCGTTTTAACTATCTGATACTATATTTTTTTATGCATGTGGAATGAAACAATACGCTAACTTTCGAGATACTTCTGTAAACAAATAAGTTTGTACGAAATTAATAGCCGTATCTAATATTGGATATTGAAATCAACTCTTTTAGCTTTTTAGATTGATAGTCTGATAAAGTAACGCCATCATTTCTGATTGCTTTAGAAATATCTAAGTTCATTTGACTTAAAAACATTGGAACAGCAGCACCTCTTTGCTCTAATTTTTTAAGATAATTCTGTAAAACTTTTTTTAGCGATGCGTGACCTAGTTCTTTTTTTAAATCACCTAATATATCATTAATGATGCTTTCTGCTTGTTTGCCTCGTTCGACTCCTCCGGAATACCATTTTAATGTACCCATGAAATTCCCTCCAATGTATATTAATTAATCTATTAAATTAATTGTGCCTTCCTTTATAAAAAAAACTCCATGATGCAACGTAGCACTAATGGGCTTTATCAAACATACAAACCACAAGAAAGCGGATAGCCTGTCGTTTCAAAAGAAAATACCTTGACCCACTGTTTTTCCAAACAAATGACAAATAGCTTTTTGTTATAACCAACATTTTCTTTCAGGTTCTAAAGGATCTGACTTTATTTTTCTTCACTATATGTTTGGGATTTGGATGCTAATTGATTAAACTTTTTGTGTTCTTCAAAAAAATCCCCCACTGACAGTAGCAAACGATCATTATATTTTGCAGACATAAATTGAATTCCTAATGGCAAACCTTTAGAGGTTACATAAGTTGGTAAACTGATGGCTGGCGTACCAGTTAAATTCGCTACTTGAGTAAAAGGCGTATAAGATAATCCTAGAAACCACTGATCATAAACCAACTGTTGTTTTTCCTCTTTAGATAAATTTTCCATATTCCTAATTGCTTCAATGTCTTCAGGTTTCATCATTGAATCACCTACTAAAGGTGCAGTTGATGCGGTAGTAGGTGTCAGAAACAAGGGATACTTTGCTTGGAAGCTAGCTAACTCTGCAGACATCTTTTGAATAGTTTCCCAAGCGTGATTAACATCGGCTTTTGTTAACTCTTGACTCGTTTGGTACAGAGCCCAGGTCGTCAAATCAACATCATCAATGGAAACAGAACGCTTAAGTTGTTGTTTGGCAAGAAACTCAATAATCCCAGCCGAACTTGCACCGATAGTATAGTAGTTTTTCATCAATTCGACACCATTATAAGGCTGATCTACTTCTTCGACTTGAAAGCCCTCTGATCTTAAGAATACAACTGCGTTTTCGACTGCCTCAACAGCTTCGGGTTGAACTGGTGTCCCGACAGGTGATTTTGTAGAATACCCAATTTTTAAGTCAGTCGTAAAATTAATTTGTGGTAGCTCTTTTTTTTGAAAAGTATTGAATAAAGTCTTAGTATCAGCCATCGTTTTCGTTTCAGCAAAATGACTGGTTTGATTCCTTTCGCTAGCTGAATTACCAACCAAAACACCCCGAGAGGGTTTTAGCCCGATAACACCATTCCAAGAAGCTGGGATCCGGATAGAACCTCCCGCATCACTTCCAGATCCAACAGGAGCATAACCCGCCGCAACTCCAGCAGCTGACCCACCAGAAGAACCTCCTGCTTGATACCTCGGGTCCCAAGCACTACCCGTTGGCCCATACAACTTAGAATCCGTAATATTCTTCAAACCTAGCTCTGGGTAATTGGTTTGCCCAATAACAATGAATCCTGCTTCTTGAAAAGCTTTTGTAAATGGACTGGTTGAATGAGAAATGACATCCTTTGAAAACGTTAATCCGTTAGAATTACTTCCTCCCGTAATAGTATGTCCCAAACCTTTTACAAGTAATGGTACTCCTAAAAATGGTTGTCCTCTGTCTTGAAGCTCGGCAGCTTCTTTTAAAGCTTCTTCTTCTCTCAATGTGATCATAGCATTCAACGTAGCATCTTTTTCTTTGATATTTTTAAAGGCAAAATTCACTAACTGTACACTAGTTATCCGTTTGTTTCGAACAGCTTCAGCTAATTCTAAAGCAGAACTGCTTTCATACTCTTCTATTGTGAAATTGCTTGTTACACCTTCATTTACATTAGGGCTTATTGCAATATCAACAATTGTCTTTGGGGACTGAGATGTCTCAATTGCTTCAGCATACCCAAGTGAAAATGGTGCTAAAACAATACTTATAAGTAAAAGTATTCCGCACGATTGGAGTTTATTCCCCATTTTTTTCATCGTTTTCTCCTTTAAATAACTGTTCTGTTGCGAAGTTCTCTTTAATTGGTTTATAGGGAGTACCAGGTTTCATCAGGGTATAAGTATTAGTAATATAGTGTTACACGGCATTCTCAGTTATCGTATAGACGATTGATGGTTCGTCTTTGAATTTAGGTAAATACTTAAATTCATAATTCCAACCATCAATTTCCATTGCTTCTTTTAAATCGACTTGTCGGCCATCTGCTAGAAGGTTCACAATAATTATGTCTGGTCGTTTGCCATCTTGATTATCGGTATTTTTCCAGATCTTTGTTCCTTTTACATCTCTTTTGAGTTCTTATTTTTTTGTTTACAACGTTTTTAAGAACTGCTTGATTCGTTCCAAAATCAACTGGTGCAATTTTTATTTTGTCCCCAGACAATTCAGAGCCGTCTGGGGCTTTTGTTTCCCTAATCATATATTAGAGAAAATTTTTACCATTATGCCATATAAACCAAAAACTTATACCGTACAAATGCAAACAGTACATTCTTACTCTTTTTTCAATTTTTATTTTCAGGCGGCTTGATTCCAAAGAAAAACAATCCCAAGCTCATTAAACCAATCAAGGATATCAAGATGCTAGAAATTTGATCTACACCTGTTCGAGGCAGTTGTTTCAGTATTGAACGAATAGATGATGCGTTTGGTTTACTAAATATATTTGGAGTGTTATTCGTATGTGTAACGCCAATACTATTCCCAGGAGTAATTTTGGTATTTGGATCCGTCGGTATGATATTGCCTGTTACTTTGCTTGATGTTTCTGGCGTATAGACAACTGGGATATTTCCTCCATTTTCAGGAATTGTAACGGTTGAGGTACTTGCTGTATACCCTGGTATTTTCGATACCTCTATTGTCTCTCCGGGCATTCCTTCATAGGGTGTTTCTTCTGCACCAGGTATTGGGTTTCCTTTTGGATCCGTCGGTATGATATTGCCTGTTACTTTACTTGATGTTTCTGGCGTATAGACAACTGGGATATTTCCTCCATTTTCAGGAATTGTAACGGTTGAGGTACTTGCTGTATACCCTGGTATTTTCGATACCTCTATTGTCTCTCCGGGCATTCCTTCATAGGGTGTTTCTTCTGCACCAGGTATTGGGTTTCCTTTTGGATCCGTTGGTATGATATTGCCTCTTACTTTGCTTGATGTTTCTGGCGTATAGACAACTGGGATATTTCCTCCATTTTCAGGAATTGTAACGGTTGAGGTACTTGCTGTATACCCTGGTATTTTCGATACCTCTATCGTCTCTCCGGGCATTCCTTCATAGGGTGTTTCTTCTGCACCAGGTATTGGGTTTCCGTTTGGATCCGTCGGTATGATATTACCTGTTACTTTGCTACTGTACCAGACTGTTATAGTACCTTCATTCTGAGATATTGTATCTGATATAACATTATTGACAGAGCGTTCATTATAAGTCATTTCAGACTTGGGTTTTCCATTCAACGTATTAGGAGCCGCAGCAAATGAATATAACCATTTATCTCCTAAAGTCATATCCTTTCCGATATATTGATTTTGTTTTAATATTTCTAATGAATCTTTGTCTTTATATTCAACAGTAACTGGTTTTCCAGTTATTGATACGCGGGACACACCAGAACCAATTCTTTTTTCAGCAGGCATGGAAGGTGGAAATGTGCTTGAATCTACATTGTCGCTATTGTAATCATTGTCCTTCGGAAAATCAAAAGTAGCTTTAAGATAATCTTGATCAGAGAGTTTAATTGTTGATAATAGTTCTCCATCAATACTAATTTTATCTGTCATCACAACTAATTCCTGAGACGGAATTCCACCAAAGTACGAATCTAAATTAACGTAAAACTGATCTTTATTTAATGAAATTTTGCCAATCTTATCTCCAATTTTATAGTCAAGATTCGCACTAACTTGTGAACTATCCAAAACGGGACCCTTACCATCCCTATCTTTAAAATATGAAAGAGCAATATATTTGTCTACCAGTAAATAAGATCCCTTTACAGCTCCCTCGTTCTTTCCAACTAACACTTCAACAAAACTTCCGTCTTTTCCTGTCTCCACATAACCAATAGTTTTTTCTTCTGTAGGTTTTTCATCCGATAAGGTACTAGGAGCTAAATCACCAGTTGAATCATCTGATACTTGTTCTGTTGCTACAGGTTCTTTATCAGAGGCCGCAACAGGCTGTCCACTTATTATGATTGCCCCACTAATTCCTAGAAATAGTAATGACCCATAAACCCATTCTTTTTTCGATTTAACATGCTGTTTAGGTTCACTCTTTACTAAATCATGTTGTTGTTTTTTCATTATGATCCTCCTCTTAGAATGGTAACAATTTTATAAGATGTTTAAATCTTTGTTACACTAGTTAAACTTTACTGGATTTTTATGTTCGATTTGTTTAAATTTTACTTATTTCCAAACAAACCATCAATTTCAAAAACATATATCACATGATGAAAATACCGTCTAAAACGATCATTGTTCTTTCGGTGTATTCTATTTACAGTAAAGGTATAACATAACAAAAACAAAGTTAATCAAGTCTTTTATCTATAAATAAAAGATTGCATGTAGTAAGGATACGAGGTTATTTTTACTAACCTATCATTGGTCTAGCTTGAAGTTTTATGTTTATCGCTTTTAATTACAGCTTATCCTACTACATTCTAACTACCACTCTTTTTGAATTTAAAACCTTCTTATTCATTCGTACCTCTATTTTTTATAACTAGCTCAAAATCAGCTATAATTACTAAACGGATCATCATTTTCTTTTTCCCGTAAAAAGAAACAAACAAATTTATTTCTACTTGTCGTTGTTAAAAAATCCGTTGGCAGCAAAGTTAGGACAAAGAATAGCAAGCCGATAGCATAGCCTAGAAATGCAATTAACACGCTTCCTGATTGTGCTTGCTGTGTGTAGACTTGATTATCAAGATTCGATAGCATTGAAATACTCTGGACACCTTGATTTAAGTTCGTATAACTCGATGCCGTTGCTATAATCCAAAATACTAAAAAGCCTCTCCCTCTTAACCCTGCATCTCGATATCTGCGAACTGCTAAAGCAGCACTAGGAATCAGTAATGCTAAGAACAGTAATAAGGTAACAATCAAATATATCAGCAGCCCTCCAATTACTTGCTCTTGATTCGCTCCTGATCTTACAACGGAAAAATAATTATAGGCAGAAGGACAATAAAGCAAATGACCGTTAAAATTGTTAAAATAAGCGTTACCCACCAATATCCCGCTCTAGTTGTTCGCCCTTTAAAGTCAAAATACCCTTTAAAAAAATCTCCTATTGCTTTTCCAAAAGTTACCTGGCCTTGAATTTGATGTATTTTTTTCATCTGCTCACTCCTGTCAAACTAGTTATGGTTGTTATTGTGATTATACTAACAAAATAACAGAATCTTCTTCTGCCCATCAAATCCTTCATACTTCTCATATCGTTAAAATGTGAAACACTCACTCCACCAATTCCGTTGAAAATAATGTACACTTAGGAAGCTCAACATACATAAGAATTATTCTAAATAATACTACATTTCGAAAAACAGAAATTTTGAAATGTTGTGCTTTTTCCCCAGTTTTCTATAATAAACACCACCTTTTTATTTTCAAAAAATAAATTACTATTTGTATACAAAAATATTAACATGATTATGCTAACTGTAACTGTCACTTTTAGTTAAATATTTTCGCCTTTTTTGATAAATAAATAGTCTCCACATCCTCAGGCACGCTTAAGGACGCAGAGACTATTTTGATAAAAGCTAAGAGTTGTTTTAATAATAATTTGCTGAATTCATTCTACTCGATATTAACCATTGTTTGCATCAAAAATCAATGTCCCATTGACGTAAACTTGGCTATCCGTCGTTTGAACAGATTCTGCTTTGCTTGCATCAAAAGATGCCACTTCTTTTCCATTATAGATCACTTTACCATTGCTGACAGCTAAAGAAGTAGTTATACCGTTTGATGTTGACGATGATGAAGAATAATTCTCACTATCACTAGAATAATTATAGTTGATCGTTGTCTGAGTATTTCCCTCTTCATTCTCAACTTCTTTTTCATCCTTCCCATTATCATCTGAGTAAGAACCTGAGTATGAACCTGTGTTAAAGTTATCAAACTTATACTCAGTATAAGTTGGCGTTTCTGATCCTGCTATGGTTGTTTCATAGCCTTGTGTTGGGGCATCCATTGTTGGCTGTTCCGTTGTTTGTACCCCTCCTAAGAAAAATGGTGTTAGTGATGCAAATAGTAAATTGTTCATCATGATAAATACGCTCCTTAATAAAATTTTTTATTGCCTTTCAGCAACAGAAGCTAGTGTATCACTTTTTTTAATAACAAAAAAAACATATAAATAACAAAATATAGTGAAATATTACAAGTGAACCCTTCACTTTTTAGTCATTTAATCATAAAAAAATTATTTATTTCCATTCCTCCATTCTCACTAAATCACTCTTATCCCTTATAAATTCCCTGAATTTATCAATCAAAAATAACTACTAATATATGTACTAGTTTTATATTTCATATAATACAATATCATTTCGCTTCAAGTCAGATCAACTATTTTTTAAACATCAATAACACTATTGTGTGTATTTTTAATACAAAAGATGATCAGTGAGTCGAACTTACAAAAAGAAAAATTCCATTTAGATAATATAAAACGTATTAAATAGTAGAACAGAGTACTTTTTAACGTCTAAACTTGTCGCTTATCTCCATTCTCATATCTTACTATTAATTTGCGTTATGTTTACCAAAAATAACTAACTTCCAGAGACTTTTCAGTTTTGAATATAGAAAAAAGTACCTTCTTTCGAAGATACTTTCGTATACTTTAATCATAACAACTATTCAGTAACTGTGCTCATTATTTGTTATAACATCATTTACTACAACAACCGTTATAGAACAGACACTCCACTTATTATAAAGCAATTAAGCCTGTTCATACATTAAGCATTCATTTCTTAAATTGCTACTTCTTCGGTTCGTCCTCATCCATTTTCAGAACAGCCATGAAGGCTTCTTGCGGAACTTCAACAGAACCAACTTGTTTCATCCGTTTTTTACCATCTTTTTGCTTTTCTAATAACTTACGTTTACGTGAGATATCCCCACCATAACACTTAGCCAAAACATTTTTGCGCAATGCTTTGATGGTTGAACGTGCTGTAATCTTTTGGCCAATCGCAGCTTGGACTGGTACTTCAAATTGTTGTCGAGGAATTAATTTTTTCAACTTCTCAACAATCACTTTTCCACGTTCAAAAGCAAAATCTTTATGCACGATAAAGCTCAATGCATCGACTTTTTCTGAATTTAACAGAATATCCATCTTAGACAGATTGCTCTTACGATAGCCGATCATTTCATAGTCCAATGACGCATAGCCTTTAGTACCAGACTTCAAACGGTCAAAGAAATCATAAACAATCTCTGATAACGGCATATCATAAATAACATTTACTCGGTATTCATCCAAATAATCCATCGTGACAAATTCACCACGTTTACGTTGTGAGATTTCCATAACAGCTCCAACATATTCATTTGGCACCATAATCGTTGCTTTAACGTATGGTTCTTCCACAAAGTCAACAGAGCTTTGGTCTGGGAATTCAGCTGGATTATCAACCACAATTTTCGTACCATCGGTCTTTGTTACATGATAAATTACGGAAGGAGCCGTCGTGATCAAGTCAAGATTAAATTCTCGTTCTAAACGTTCTTGGATAACATCCATATGCAACAAACCTAAAAATCCACAACGATAACCAAAACCTAATGCTTGAGATGATTCCGCTTCAAACTGTAATGCCGCATCATTCAGCTGTAATTTTTCCAATGCTTCACGCAACTCAACATAACGTGAATTGTCGATTGGATACAGTCCACAGTATACCATTGGATTCATTTTACGATAGCCAGCTAATGCTTCTTTAGCAGGATTATTCGCTAATGTGACAGTATCCCCTACTTGCGTATCACGAACTGTCTTGATAGCAGCTGTAATGTAGCCCACATCGCCGACCATTAAAAAGTCACGACTGATCGGCTTTGGTGAGAAGATCCCAACATCTGTCACTTCAAAGGTTTTATTATTATTCATCATCATGATCTTATCACCAGGCTTGACAACACCATCCATGATCCGTACATTCAAAATAACCCCACGATAACTGTCATAAACAGAATCAAAAATCAACGCTTTCAAAGGTGCTTCAAGATCACCTGTCGGCGCTGGAACCAAATCAACGATTTGTTCTAAAATGTCTTCGATTCCGATCCCCGCTTTAGCACTTGCTAAAACAGCATCACTAGCATCAATCCCGATTACATCCTCGATTTCTGTGCGGACACGCTCTGGATCTGCTGCAGGTAAATCGATTTTATTGATCACTGGAATAATTTCCAAATCATTATCTAACGCTAAATAAACATTCGCCAAGGTTTGTGCTTCGATCCCTTGAGCCGCATCAACAACTAAAATAGCCCCTTCACAAGCCGCTAAGCTTCTTGATACTTCATAAGTAAAATCGACATGTCCAGGCGTATCGATCAAATGAAAAATATAATCTTCGCCATCTTTTGCTGTATACGTTAATTCAACAGCATTCAGTTTGATTGTAATCCCACGTTCACGCTCTAAATCCATGGCATCAAGTAACTGGTCTTGCATTTCACGGTCAGAAACGGTTTCAGTCTTTTGTAAAATACGGTCAGCTAATGTAGATTTTCCGTGGTCAATATGAGCAATAATGGAAAAATTGCGAATTTTCTCTTGTCTTTGCTTCATTTCATTTATATTCATTAATAGTCCTCATTTCTTTTATGAAACGCTGAATGAGCTTGTGATTTCATCAAATCAACTAGTGTTGGCTCATCGCTCAGATCATTTTCAATCAGCACTTTCCATTATAGCAATTTTTTCGCCAGAATTAAAGAACTTTCCCATGTTTCATTCCCTATTAGCAGAATCGCTCTCCCGTTTAGATCAACTCATAGTCATTTGTAATATACTCAAGTCCGCTTTCTTGAACAATAAAAAAACCAGTTTGTGGAACATCAAGTTGAATTGTTTTTTCATAGGGTAATTTTAGTATACTACCTCGTAACACTCGCCCTAATAAACCATGGGACATAACGATAATATGTTGCTGCTTGACCGTTTTAATTTCTTCTAACCACTTGGTGCAGCGCAGCTGGACATCTTTATAGGTTTCGCCATTTGGTGATTTAAAATACCAGTTGAATTCGTTATACCCTTTGTCTTTCGTTTCTGCTATGATAGCTTGCCTATTTTTGCCGTTCCACGAGCCAATATTCACCTCTTTTAACTGCTCGTCTTTGATGAGGTTAATCACTTGTCGATCTAATGTTTCATAAATTATTTGAGCACTTTGCTTGGTTCGTCCGAGTGGGCTGTAGAAAAAGGCAATTTCTTGATCGTCAAACGTCCTTAATTTTTGCTTTAAAAGTAGTCCGTTTTCTTTTACCTGCCTTTTCCCAAGAGGAGTTAATGGTGAATCCAGAGTTCCCTGATAAATCCCCTGTCGATTATATTCTGTTTCTCCATGCCTAAGTAAATAAATTTTTTTCTTCAAAAAAACACCTCCAAAAAAAGCATACCATAAGCTTGTCTCAGCAAATATGCCTCTTTACCTTTTCTTAGAGAGATTTATTCCGTTTATTCCTATTTTTTTGATATACTGAGTATAGAAAAAATAATTGGAGATGGAAAAATGGACCAAAAAGAGTTCAGAGAAAGTTTAGAACTGAAAGCCGTTGATGAACAATACGTTGATCAGTTCAATGAATTATTGAGTTATGTGTTTCAATTTACAGAAGCTGATTTAGAAGAAAGCGGCTATGAAAGCAAAAAGGAATTAATCAAATCCAAACAGCCTATTTTAGAACAATCTAAAGTGTTCGGCTGGTTTCATGAAGATAAACTAATTTCACAAATTGCGATTTATCCATGTGAAGTGAATATTCACGGGACATTATTTAAAATGGGTGGCGTGACCGGTGTCGGTACCTATCCTGAATATGCCAATCATGGCTTAATGCAAGACTTGATTCATCTGGCCTTAAAAAATATGCGTCAAGATCGACAATGGATTTCTTATCTATATCCATACAGTATTCCCTACTATCGCAGAAAAGGCTGGGAGATCATGTCCGACAAGCTTTCTTTCAAAATCAGAGATACTCAACTGCCTAAACAAGTTGATGTCCCTGGTATGGTGGAACGAGTAAGTGTAGATCACGAAGATGTCTTTACAGTCTATGCAAAATTTGCTCGCCAAAATCATGGGGCTTTGATTCGCAGTGAATTTAACTGGGAAGAATATTGGCGCTTTGAAAATGAAGAGGAACGAACTGCTGCGGTTTATTATGGAGCAAATCAAGAACCTTTAGGTGTCCTTTTTTATTGGGTAGCGGAAGAAGTTTTTCATATCAAAGAAATGTTTTATATCAATCAGGAAGCTAGAAATGGCTTATGGAATTTCATTTCCGCACATTTTTCAATGGTTTATTGGGTTAAAGGGGACATTTACAAGAACGAACCATTAGCCTTTTTATTGGATGACAGCCAAATCAAAGAAACCATCGAACCTTACTTTATGGCGCGAATCGTGGATGTAAAAGAGTTGTTGCTGACGTATCCGTATGCCAGTACAGCCAAACCATTTCACTTTGTCGTAACGGATCCTGTCGCCGAATGGAACAATGGTGTGTTTAGTTTATTATGGGATGAAGATGATCAAGTATCTGTAACGGACGAACCGCTAGGACAGCCTGTGCATATTGATATTCAGACCTTAACTTGTTTGTTGATGAATTATCGTCGGCCAACTTATCTGCACCGAATCGAGCGTTTAGATACGGATAAGGAAACGTTGAATTCATTGGAACGAATTTTCCCTGATCAAGAAGCATACTTTAGCGATTACTTTTAATTAAATTACAAATGAATTACCTGTAATCGGCTTTTTTGTAAAAAATAAACATTATGATACTAACTTAGAGGTGAAAACATGAAACTATACTTTGCAGGACCAATGTTTGCAAAATCAGACTTACTTTACAATGAATTCTTAGTGAAAAAAATTCGTGAATTAGATCGTTCTCTTGAGGTTTATTTACCACAAGAAAATGGTGCAATCAATGATAAGGCCGCTTATGCGGATAGCAAGATGATTGCATTAGCAGATACCGAAAAAGTGCTTGAAAGTGATTTATTAGTGGCTGTTCTAGACGGTATTACGATTGATGCCGGTGTAGCCTCTGAAATTGGGGTTGCTTATGCTAAAAATATTCCAATAATCGGCTTATATACTGACACTCGCCAACAAGGTGCAGATAATCAAAAAAAATTAGCTGCTTTAGGTGATACGGCTGAAAATCAATTCCATTATCTTAACTTATATACAGTTGGTTTAGTAAAATTAAATGGATCAGTTGTAACAAATGAACAAGATTTCTTAGCCTTAATTAAGGAACAATTGAACAAATAAGTAAATTGCTCTTTATAATATATAAACATTGGAGGCTTTTATATGAAGTTAGAATTTGAGGATAAACAGGAAAAAGGTGCTTTTTACTTTTTACTCGTATTTGGTTTCATTACACTACTCGTAAATATCGTTAAAACCTTTGTCGTTCAACCAACAGAACAATATGTATTATTGACGTTTGAAATGATTGCAGGAATTGCTGTGATCTTCGTCCCATTTGTCTTTACTAAATTTACAGGATTAGTTTTTCCAAAAATGGTCCGACTGTATTATTGGTTTTTCATTTGGATTGCCGTGTTTCTTGGAACTGGTCTGCGCTTGATTATCGTGATACCATTCTGGGATAAAATTCTTCATGCTGTTAGCCCGATTTTATTGGTAGCTGTTGGCTATGCAATCATTGGGTATTGTTTGCGAGAATCGGATTTTTCTAAAATCAGTCCTTGGTTATTTATTATTATGGGCTTTGCGTTTGCAGGACTTTGCGGCGTTTTTTGGGAGTTCTGGGAATTCATTTGTGATTCTCTCGGTGATATGAATCTACAACGTTATATGACAGAAGCTGGACAGCCTTATGTTGGTCGTGAAGCATTGATGGATACGATGGGTGATTTATTTACAAATACGATTGGTGCACTAATTTTGACCGTTTATAGCTTTACTCAACGACATAAACCTGAGTATTTTAAGGCGTATGCATTTAGAAAAATAAATAAATAAAATAGAAAAACGACAACTTTTGACTCACTAAAGTTGCCGTTTTTCTATTTTTTATTCTACTTCTAACTCAACTGAAATATTCCCTCTTGTCGCTTTTGAATAAGGACATACTTCATGGGCTGCCTTTACTAATTCTTCTGCTGTTTTGCGATCAACGTCATCAATTTTTACAGACAAAACAACGCCCACTTGAAAACCAGACTGTTCACCACTGAATAATGACACCGTTGCTTTTACCGTGCTTTTTGATGTGATTTTTTGTTTCGCCATCACAAGTTCTAAAGCACTATTGAAACAAGAGCTGTAAGCTGCCGCAAATAATTGTTCTGGATTTGTTTTATTTTCTTGATGAGGACCAGGAGAGGTTACTTGATAACTAAATGATTTATCTGGTGAAAAAACTTCCCCTTCTCTTCCGCCTGTATTAATGATTGTTGTTGAATAGATTTTTTTCATGATTCATTCCTCCATTTCTTATTTTCACACTATATCGTACAATTAAATTGTACACAATATTTATTCGAATGTACAATACTATGCTTCATAAACTTTACTATGCTTCATAAACTTTATAAAAAAGACTTTGAAAATCGAATCATTTTCAAAGTCTAGTTTCTATATATTAATTGTTGATTTCACTAATTTGTTTGCTTAATGAGTTAATTTGTTCGATTAAAGAAAAATAATCTTTTTCATTAAAATCCAGTTGAGTTAAGCAGCCTTCTACTTGATCATAAATTTCAGTTTCCAACTGAATTGCTTTTTCTGAAAGTGAAATGATCACGATTCGTTCATCTTCTGGCAATCGATTGCGATGAATATAGCCATTTTTTTCCATTCTTTTCAGCATAGGCGTTAATGTTCCCGTATCCAATGCAAGCTTTTCTCCAATATCTGAAATCCTCTGATTTGAGTATTCCCATAAAACCAGCAATACTAAATATTGAGGATAGGTTAAATGAAATGGTTTTAACGCCTTAGTGTACATTCTACTAAACTGTTTTGAGGCCGTTTGTAAAGAAAAACAAAGCTGTTCTTCTAATCTTCTGCTTTTTTTATCCACTAAATCCCTCTTTTAACTTGTTGATATACTAGTTAGATTCTACACAAAATCGTTTTTAAAATCAATTTTTTATACTTACAAAAAATTGAGACAGCTTCGTAAAAAGCCATCTCAATCAATTTCGTTCTTATTCTTTTATTGGTTTATTTTCAAACACTAGCTGCCCATCTAACAAACTAATCGTCACTTTTGTTTTTGGCAATACTTTACCTGATACGATTTCTTTTGCCAAAGGTGTTTCCACTTCTTTTGTAATGAAGCGTTTCAATGGACGTGCACCATATGCCGGATCATATCCACTTTCTGCGATCCACGTTTTTGCTTCGTCAGAAATCACTAATTCGATTTCTTGATGCTCTAAACGTTTTGCTAATTGAGCAGTCATTTTTTCAATAATCCCTTTGACGTTTTCCAAGCTCAATGGAGTGAAAAGAATGGTGTCGTCGATTCTATTTAAGAACTCTGGTTTGAAATTGCCTCGTAAAATCGTCATCACTTGTTCTTCTATTTCGTCTGGAATCGTTCCTTCTGAGGTTACACCTTCAAGTAATAATTGAGAACCAATATTACTTGTCATGATCAACACAGTATTTTTGAAATCGACTACGCGTCCTTTAGAATCGGTCAATCGACCATCATCCAAGACTTGGAGTAAAATGTTGAATACGTCTGGATGTGCTTTTTCAATTTCATCTAATAAAACGATTGTATATGGATTACGGCGCACAGCCTCAGTTAATTGACCACCTTCTTCATAACCGATATAGCCTGGAGGTGCTCCAACTAAACGAGAGACGCTGTGTTTTTCCATATACTCACTCATATCGATCCGCACCATTTGATCTTCTGAATCGAATAAATCTTCTGCTAAGGCTTTAGCAAGTTCTGTCTTACCAACACCAGTTGGTCCTAAGAATAAGAATGACCCTAATGGACGATTTGGATCTTGTAAACCAGCACGTGAACGAATCACAGCGTCACTAACAGCATCCACGGCTTCATCTTGCCCAATAACACGTTTGTGAAGGGTTTCGTTTAATTTCATGAGTTTTTCACGTTCGCCTTCAACTAGTTTCGTTACAGGAATCCCTGTTAGACGACCAACCACTTGCGCGATTTCGTTTTCTGTCACTGCTTCTTGAACCATTCTTACATTATCCTTGGCGTTTTTAGCTTCAAGTTGTTTCAATTCTTCTTCTAATTGTGGAATCGTACCATGACGGAGAACAGCTGCTCTTTCTAGATCATAATTATTTTCAGCATCTTCTAGCTCATGTTTGGCCTTGTCGATTTCGCCACGTTTATTGCTAACTGCATTAACTTCCTCTTTTTCTGTTTCCCATTGCATTTTCATAGCATTGGCTTCTTCACGTAGATCTGCTAATTCTTCTTGCAATGCATTTAGACGTTTTTTGCTGGCATCATCTGATTCCTTTTTCAAGGCTGCTTCTTCGATTTCTAATTGCATCAAACGACGTGTTACTTGATCAAGTTCTGTCGGCATTGAATTCATTTCAACACGAATCGTTGCACTCGCTTCGTCGACTAAATCGATGGCTTTATCCGGTAAGAAACGATCTGTGATGTATCGATCGGATAAAGTTGCTGCAGCGACTAATGCATTATCGTGGATATTCACGCTATGATGAATTTCAAAACGTTCTTTTAGTCCACGTAAAATACTGATCGTATCTTCAACAGTTGGTTCTTTGACTAAGACTTTTTGGAAACGACGTTCTAGTGCTTTATCTTTTTCCATGTATTGGCGATATTCATCTAGCGTTGTAGCACCAATCAAATGTAATTCACCACGAGCCAACATTGGTTTTAACAAGTTACCCGCATCCATGCTGCCTTCTGTTTTTCCTGCGCCAACGATATTGTGAATTTCGTCGATGAATAGAATGATACGGCCTTCACTCTTTTTCACTTCTTTTAAAACAGCTTTTAAACGTTCTTCAAATTCACCACGGAATTTAGCACCTGCAATCAATGCACCCATATCCAAAGAAAAAATTGTTTTATCTTTTAAGTTTTCTGGTACATCTTTACGCACGATTCGTTGCGCTAAGCCTTCAACGATTGCCGTTTTACCAACACCTGGTTCACCGATCAAAACAGGATTATTTTTTGTTTTACGAGAAAGAATCCGAATTACATCACGGATTTCTTCATCACGGCCGATAATAGGATCTTGATTGCCGCTTTTCACTTGTTGTACTAAATCTACCCCATATTTTTCTAAAGCTTTGTATTGTTCTTCTTGATTTTGAGAAGTCACACGATCTCCCCCTCTCATGTCTTCGATATTTTTACGTAGTTCTTTTTCGGTGATTCCCTGACTTGTTAAATATTTTGTTAAACGATAATTTTTCAATTTCATCAACGCTAAAATCACGATTTCAGTTGCTAGAAACTCATCTTGAAAGGATTCTCTAAGTTTGTCTGCTTCACCTAGCAAGTTAAACAGATTTTGACTCATACTTTGACCATATTGAATATTGCTACCTTGAATACTTGGGTACTCGTCGATTGCCTTATCAATTTCACGTTCAAAAGCTTCTACATCGACCCCTGCATCTGTATAAAAATTACGGCCAAAATGATTTGGTTGTAAAAAAATCTTCCATAAGTGAGCAATATCAATTTCCTGATGATGACGAGTAACAGCCACCTGTTGCGCCTCTGCAATTGCCTCTTGTAATGTCGTTGTCATTTTCTCAATGTTCATAGAATTACCTCCTAAATTTAAAAGCGGAACAAATCGGTTAATCCTGTAGAAAATTAGGAAATGAACATTGAAGCGCTCTTTGCTTCACTGTTCATTTGTCTATTTTCATAAGGATTGATTTGTGTAGCTAGATAATGTTAAAAACGGAACAAATCGGCTACTCCTGTAGAAAATTAGGAAATGAACATTGAAGCGCTCTTTGCTTCACTGTTCATTTGTCTATTTTCATAAGGATTGATTTGTGCAGCTAGATAATATTAAAGCGTAGCAGGCTCGCTCAGCTTCGACTGAAAAATAGGAAATTATGAATGAGGTGCTTTTTGTCTCAATCATAATTTATCTTTTTTCCGAGAAGCTAGCCCATAGCTAGATAATGTTAAAGTGCATTACACAAAGTTCTAGCTCATAAAAAAGCTACTATATAAATAGTATCCTTACTTTATCAAAAAGACATTAGGTCTTTTGTACTATTTTTTCAAGGTCTAAAGTCTGATTAATTCTGACCTTATGAATTAATTATACAGATTTGGTCAGTATTGGTCAAACAAAAAGCATCGATTTTTTTGACCAATTTAACCTACCTGTTTTTATCATACAACTTATTCATTTTTTCGCAAATATTATTGCCATTAAACTAAAAAATAGAGAAGAAACAACGCGCAGAAACGCATTATTTCTTCTCCACAATTTGCTGTAAAGTTTTCTATTTAATGAAAAAACCTTCTAATTTTTCATTATCATTAATCGTAATTGTAAAAACTCTTTTATCCTTTTCATATTTAGCAACTAAGACCACTACATAAAAATCATCCTTCTTTTCAACTGTACTCTTATCAAATTTTTCAAAGGCTCCTGATTTTTTGAGAACCGGCGCAACAGCTTTTTCAAAATCGGTTTTATTTAATTGATTGAGCAATTGATCTGAAAAAGAGTCGCTCGCTTTTTCATAGTTCCCATCATTGATCAGTGTAACAATTTCCTCAGCCTTAGCTGTCATTTTGCTTGATGTTTCTTGATCGACTTTTTCTCCACAAGCAGTCAACATTGTCATTCCAATAACTATAGTGATAATTGATGATATTACTTTTTTCATTTTGTTACACTCCACTCTTTTTTTAATTTCATACTATAAAAACCTAAACAAAGTACACTAATGCCAAAAAGACTTTCCGTTAAAAGAAGTGATTGTTCCCCAAAGAATTGCACGATTGTAATCATTGAATCAACCATTCCGTGTAAAATTATCGCTAACCACAGATATTTAATATTTTTTTCTTTTACACCTTTCATCACAATTATCGATAATTCTACATGAAGGATCATCGCGATGATTCTTTCCAGACTTCCCCATAAAAAATCGCTATTCAAACTATCTGGACTGGTCGTAAAAAAATAGATCATTGCGTTTATCCCTAGAAACAAAAAGGCTTCAATTCCTCCATGACCTAAGCCAAAAAATACCGCAGTTTGAAAAGAATCGTTCTTTTTCAAGCAATACTTCATAATGAGATATCTACCTACTTCCTCAAAAATTCCTGCAGTAATAGCCAAAAATAGCATGTAAAGAAATGGATGCAACGATTGAAAGAGATTAAATCCAATACTATTTTTTGATAAAAGCTGTAATAATGGCATTCTCAACATTAGTTGAAAAATAATGAATGTCAAACAACCTAAAAGAAACGCTTTAACATACCTCTTTTTTACTAAACAATACAAAAAAAGAGCTACTGGAAAAATACCACCCACACTTAACGCTATCAAAGCACTAAACAATTTACTCACCTCGTTTCATCTGTCAACTTCAAGGTAAGTATACATTGTCTCAGCTACTCTGTAACGCTCCTGTTCATAAGTGGTATCGTTTCATTCATAATTGGTTCACACTAACTTTGTTGATTTTGAAAATTTGGGTAAAATAATCTTGTTCCACGATTGTTTCCAACATTAAATTTGCTGAATGATTTACTATTTGCTCCAAAGAGAATAAACCGTAGCCTCTTTGATTTAGCTTATTTTCTTTAGTTGATGCGGACTTTTGAAACATTTTATCAACGGGCATTATCTTTTCAGAGCAACTATTTTTTACGACGAAAAATAGTTCATTATCCACTTCGAAAAAAGCAATCACTAATACTTTTTCTTTGGATGCAGCAGCTTCTTCAATTGCATTATCAATCACGATCGATACACCTCTAATAAAATCCACCAGATCCAGATATATTTGATTTATTTCCCTTGGGATATCGACAGTAACATTTAAATCTTGCTGGCAAGCATCTATAACTTTTACACTCAGAACACTTTTGATTTCAAGAATTTTTATCTTAGTTAATTTAGTCAGTTCAAGCTCTTTATTTGAGATGATTTTTGACGTTGGTTTAATGATCTCATTATATACTTGCTGAATCTGTTTTAAATCTTTAGATCGAATACTTTCATCCAAAGAAAGAAGCACGTTTAGATAGTCATGCCTAAAAGTCGCCAACTCTTCATGCAATATTTCTAACTTCTCTGTATAACGTTGCATTTCATAATATTCGGATTCTTTTTGTTTGACTAATCGTTTCTTATTTGACAGTTTAAAGCTATAGTAAAAGAAAAAAAGAGCTAATCCAAAAGCCAGAAATAACAATGGATATGCAATGAATTCAAACTGCCAAAAATAATGCTGATAAGAAAATGATTCTGGATTAAAGGCCATAAAAAGAAAGAAGTTGCAAACTAAAATAAATAAGATACTTAAATACAACAGCGGACTTTCAACCAAATAAGCAAAGACTTGGCCAACTTTTTTTCGTAACATTATTAATAAACCTAATAAAATCAGCGCCACAGCCAAAGGTAACACAATGAACGTTGAAAAATAAACTGGAAATGCTGAATGAATCAACAACCAATTAAGAATTTTATTCAATTCACTTTGCAAAAATGTTATTAAAAAAACGGTTAACCCAGAAAAATAAATATTTTCCACTAGTGATAATTTCTGCTGTTTTTGACTTAAACCTAAATAAAACAACAGCAGAAAAATAGTAACTACAGAATAAATGTTGTACCCATTACTATTAAAAAATCCTGTAACGATTGTCAAAACAGCATTCATTATAAAAAGCCTAATCCAGGTTACTTTACTATTTATCAGCTCCAAATAAAAAATGAAGTAAACGAATCCAATGACTAAACTTGTACTTATAGTAATTATTCCCGTGTTCACTGACCAACCATCCCTTTTTTTAAAATACTTTTTTTATCTTTCTCTCCAACAGTCAGTCACTGATTTCAATAGTCGTCTTGATACTGGAATTTTCATTCCATTTAATAAAATCAACTCGCGGTTATGGTGATCGATTTCACAAATTTTATCCAAATTAACAACATATGATTGGTGACAACGTATGAATTGGTTCTTTGTACGTTCAACTTCTTTTAATTCACCATAGAAACGTAGCGATCGATTTTGAGTAAACAGTGCTAAGCGATGTGCCTCTGTTGTCATTGCATAATAAAAATCTGAAATAGGGACTTTAATTGTTGAATGACTATTATTAATAAATAAATAGTCATTCATCTCTTGTTTTTGATTCAACTGTCGATATTTAACCAGACACTTTTCAATTTCTAGCTTTAATTTTTCTGGCTCCGTCATTTTATCGATAAATGTTAAAGCTGAGACCATATATTGATAGGATATCGGAGCAAACTCGGAATGTGTCGTTATAAAAACAATTAAACCGGTATCGTCAATTGTACGAATCTTTTTAGCAACTTCAAAGCCGTTATATGTTGATTTTTTGATTTCTATATCAAGAAAATACAGATTTTGCGTGAATGATTTTGAAATCTGCTCTATAATCTGCTTCCCTTTATTTGTAACATGGATCTCTTCATAGTTGATACTATTTTCCTGGCAAATTTCTTCTACTAATCTTTTTAAGGCTTGCGCTTGAATAATATCGTCTTCTAAAATAAAAATACTCATCCAGTCTCAGTCCTCGATTAATTTTATATTTTTTTAAACTAACTCAATTATACAAGCTTTTTTATAAAAAAACACATCAAGTTCAATAAAATAAAAGCAAAGTCAGAACACACAATCAAGAATGTTCAACTCTGCTTTTATTGGGGTAAAATCCTCATACATAAATTCTAGTTATTTTACAATAGTTCACCAAAACGATTTACATAGAATTTTTTGACGATCATCACTAGCACCAAGTAACTGACTATCGTTACAGCTAACCATGCAAAATAGTTTAGTGGTAATTCAGCTAAGCCCAAAGTTTGACCAAATCCTGTAAATGGTAAAATCGTTCCTACCGCAATTCCTAATGAAGTAATTGTTGTTAGAATAAACGATGCTCGACTTTGTAAAAATGGTATTTTGGGTGTCCGCAATGTGTGGATCACCAATGTTTGCGACCAAAGTGATTCAACAAACCAACCCGCATGGAAAATTGCAATAAAAGTCGCTTGTTGTGCTGGAGCTAGGTCATGATAATTGCCACCAACTAATTGCGGGCAAATAACAAAGTACATTAACAAATACGTCGTAATATCAAAAACTGAGCTAGTGGGTCCTAACCATGTCATGAAGGAACCGATTTTTGACGCATCCCATTTTTTAGGTTGTTCCAAGTACTGATCATCAACATGATCCCACGGTATCGACATGCAAGAAATATCATAAATCAAATTCAAAAACAGCAATTGTAGTGGTAGCATTGGTAAAAATGGTAAGAAGATACTTGCAACAACGACTGAAAACATATTGCCAAAATTAGAACTCGCTGTCATTTTGACATATTTCATGATATTTCCAAAAGTCGTTCTACCTGCTAATAAGCCACGTTCAAGAATCATCAAGTCTTTTTCCAGCAAGATGACATCTGCCGATTCTTTTGCAATATCTACTGCAGTATCAACAGAAATTCCTACATCTGCTTCCTTCATTGCAGGGGCATCATTAATTCCGTCACCCATGAAACCAATTGTATGCCCAGCTTCTCTTAATACCTGAACGATTCTTGTTTTTTGCTGCGGTGTTAATTTTACGAAAATGTTATATTTTTCCGCGATCGTTTTTAATTCAAAATCGTTCATTCGTGTGATTTCGTTGCCAGTGATTAATTCTTCATTGGCTAATCCTACTTGCTTACATACCGACTTTGTCACTAATGCATTATCACCAGTTAATACTTTCACACCAACCCCATGATTTTTTAGGGCTTCTAAAGCAGCTTTCGTTGTTTCTTTTGGTGGATCAAGAAAGGCAAGATAGCCGATCAATACCATTTCATTTTCATCAGAAACAGAGAACTCATCAATTGTCGCAGGGTTTGTCTTTTGAGAAACCGCCAATACACGTAAGCCATCTTCATTTAACGCTTCAACTGTTTTTAAAATTTCACTTTTAAGTTCTTCAGTTAATGGAGTGACTGCTCCTTGATAATCAACGAAGCTTGAAATGTCCAACATTTCTTCTACAGCACCTTTCGTGATCATTTGCGTTTTTCCAGCGGCATCTTCGATCACGACGCTCATCCGACGACGTTTAAAATCAAAGGGAATTTCGTCTACTTTTCGATAATCAGAAGGATCGATCGATAATTCTGATTTCGCTGCATCAATGATGGCAACATCCATTAAATTTTTCAATCCTGTTTGATAATAACTATTGAAAAAAGCATGGCGTAATACGCGACTATCTTCTTTTCCATCACAGTCTAAATGATACTCTAAGATAATTTTATCTTGAGTCAGTGTACCTGTTTTGTCTGTGCATAAAATATCGATTGCACCGAAGTTCTGAATTGCATTTAAGTTTTTAATAATAGTTCCCTTTTTCGCCATACTTGACGCACCTTTTACAAGATTGGTCGTGACGATCATCGGCAACATTTCTGGTGTTAAACCAACCGCGACAGACAAACCAAAAAGAAAGGCTTCAAACCAATCACCTTTTGTTAAGCCATTGATCAAAAATACTGCAGGTGCCATCACTAACATAAACCGAATCAATAACCACGATGTTCTGCTAATCCCTACTTCAAAATTTGTTTGAGGATTTTTATCAGAAACATCTCGCGCTACTTTCCCGAAAAGTGTACCTTCTCCCACTGAAACTACAATTCCTTCGGCGCTACCACTGATGACATTACTGCCCATAAATACAATGTTTTCATATTCTGTTTCAACACTGTTCACCTTTAGTTTATAGTCTGCTCTTTTTTCTACTGGATAACTTTCACCTGTCATAGCTGATTGAGAAACAAATAAATCTTTGGTTTTCATTAATCGTATATCTGCCGGAATCATATCTCCTGCTGACAATTTTACGATATCTCCGCAAACAATTTCTTCTATGGGAAGTTCTACTGTTTTTTTTCTGCGAACGACAGTTGCTGTAACTTTTACTAAATTATTCAATTTTTCTGCTGCTTGATTTGATTTAACCGATTGAATCAGGGTCATTGTTCCACTGATCAAGACCATCGCTAAAATAATCAAAACACCAACAAGATCACGATCCTCAGGCGCTGCAATCACATAATCAGTGATGAACGAAATGATTGCTAATGTAAGGAGGACAATCGTAAAAGGGGTAAAATATGCTTTGATTATCTCAACAATCAATGGTGTTTTTTTACCATGTGTAATGATATTTTCTCCGTACTTTTCTCTTGATAGGATGGCTTGCTGATGCGTTAGTCCTCCTTTAGAAGATTTAAAATACGTTATGATATTTTCAATTGAGTTTCTTGCAAAATATTCATACGATTGATTGCTCTTTTTTGATACTAATTCTCTTTTCTCCATTTGTTTCTCCTTCTTTCTAAAACTCTGATTATTGAAATCAAAAACGATTGTCAGAACACAATCATTCATTTGATTTCAATGATATTGTATTTTTTAGGGAACGGACTCATGGAAAAAGAGAGGCTGTTATCGGAGGAAGTTACTTGACTATACTAGAAACAAATAGACAATAGTATTCACATATCTTTAACAACGGTTTCTTTTTACATAAGTCCTTGATCATCTGACTACTGTCATCCATTTGTTTCCATCTCCTTTAGCGTTATATGTTTAATAATTCCAAGCTTGCCTATATTATTTTTAGCGTAAAACCTTTTCTCGAATTTTTTTAAAATCACTTGTCCATCTGAATACGCACACCCGACACTTTGATACCCAAAATGATCATAAAAACCCCAAGCTTGCTTACGTCCAGTTAAAAATACAGATTGAAAGTTCATCAGCTCTGCAATTCTTTCAGCAGATTCAAGCAATTTTTTTCCTAGGCCAAACCCTTGATAGCTTTCATCGATAGCCACTTGTTTGATTTGAGCTGCTGTTTGAGTTTTCATTGAAAGAAGTAATGTTCCCACCACTCTTCCATCAATCATCGCTGCCATATGGATGTCCTTTTTTTCATTTAAGGGTAAGTCATTAATCCAAGCTTTACCTGCACTTGTTTTTAGCAACTGGTTTCTTAACTTTATTCCTGCCCAATATTCTTCACTATTCCAATTTACGATTTTCACCATCGCTGCTTTACCATGTTGATTCCTCCATTCTTTTAGTTATTCATTTGATTAATCTCGATGATTTCTGAAAGCTGAGATAATTCTGAAATGATCGTATTGACAGCAAGTGTGCCATTTCTTGTCGCTTCGATTTCCAAAAATAGTCGGACTTTTTTTCCTGCTAGGTCTGTACAAGAAAACTTAGTAAATGTTAAACAATATTTATCTAACAATTGGATGATTTCTGTTCTAAGCATGACCTCACAAGTATTACTCGCAATCACTGAAAGATAATGGATCGACTCTATTTGTTTGTCTTCTCTTTGAACCGTGTAATCATCTATTTTGAGAGATAAATTTCTTAACAGGATATTGACTAACATTAAAACAACCGCACAAAGGACTCCTTCAATCACAAACCCAGCTCCAATCATGCTACCAACTGCTGCTGAACACCATAAAGTTGCCGCTGTATTGATACCTGTCACACTAAACCCTTCTCTTAAAATCACTCCCCCAGCAAGAAAACCGATCCCACTAACTACTTGTGCTGCTATTCTTGTCGGACTACTATCGTCTTGGATCAATGTAGACAATGAGACAAATTGACACGAACCAAATGTCACTAAAGTCATCGTTCTCATACCAGCTAATTTTTTCCGCCATTGTCTTTCTGCTCCAATAATCATTCCGGCAAAAATACTAGCAATAATACTGATTAAAAATGCATAAGTTTGCTCCTTTCTTAGATTTGCTTGTTGGATGTTAGGCTTTTTGGTCTTATCTTTCGTGGCTTACTAAGGAATGCTCACTATCTGCTTCATCATTTTGGAGAAATTTGTTGTTTCTTTTAATGGATTACTTCTCTCCCTTTGGTCGCCAAATACTGTTCATCATCTACTCTGGTCCTTGTTTAATCATAGTGGGTCTATTCTTAAAGCTTTTAGAATTTGATACAGTCGTAACGAATTATGGTGATTCAGGACTAAGGTTACTTCTCTCCCTTTGGTCGCCAAGTACTGTTCATCATCTACTCTGGCCCTTGTTTAATCATAGTGGGTCTATTCTTAAAGCTTTTAGAATTTGATACAGTCGTAACGAATTATGGTGATTCAGGACTAAGGTTACTTCTCTCCCTTTGGTCGCCAAGTACTGTTCATCATCTACTCTGGTCCTTGTTTAATCATAGTGGGTCTATTCTTAAAGCTTTTAGAATTTGATACAGTCGTAACGAATTATGGTGATTCAGGACTAAGGTTACTTCTCTCCCTTTGGTCGCCAAGTACTGTTCATCATCTACTCTGGCGAAGCCAATCGTAGTGATTCACAGCAAAAACCTTCCGCCAAAACTCAGCGGAAGGTCATAAATAGGCGCACAAAAAAAAGCCTGCATGATCTAGTCGTTGAGTTTTGGCACTATACAACGTAAAAAGCAGAGCTTTTAGCTACCTTATGAAAAGCCTTGTAATCGACAATCCCTGTTCTACCCATTGGCATCTCTCGATGTTTTTGGGCAGTAGCCTGTGTTTGTATAGGAGCCTCACCTAACAAATCTATTTAGTTATCTTACAGGTGAAACTATACCATCATTTTAAAATGACTGTCAACACTTTTATTTAAATTTTATTTTTTAATCATTTCAAATATCAAAAAAACAGACACTAAAAACGTATGTTTTTTTACGTTTTCAGTCATCTGTTTTTTTAAATTTTTTATTAAATTTTTTCTACTTTCACAACTGAATTACCAGCAACTTGTGGTGGGATCGACATCGTCATAGCAGGTAAATCAACCAAAGTAAATTGGACCTTATCCCCTGCTTTCAAATTTTCTTCTGTAACATCATCAGCTAATTGGTTTGTTGAGACATTTAAAATAACTCCCTCATTTTTCATCATACCAAGGATTTTTTCGGGATCTTCAATTGCTTTGACCTCATTTAAAACCAAGCGAATCGATTGATCCACCGTTTCGTTTTTCTTCGCATCTTCAACTAAGACAGCCGTAAAAACTGCTTGCGACCTTTCTTTGTCTAAACTGCTAGATGTAGGTTCAGTTGATTGTTCTTTGTTACTAGTCAATATAGTTTCACTGCTTCCTTTCGATGTATCTTTTTTATTTTCAGCACAGGCTCCTAAAGAAATTAATGTCAAAATCGACAATAATGATACTACGATTTTTTTCATAAACTCGCCCTCCAATAGTGATACTTTATTATAAACGATCGCATTCATATCAGTCCATTCCTAGAATTGTAAGATTATTGGATACAAAAAAACTGTCTAGCGACTAGACAGTTTAACCATTTCTTCGATCATTGCCAGACATCGTGATCTCTTTTGCCAAGTATCGAATACGTTCCATGATTCTACGAGCTTTCAAAGGTTCTTGTTCTCCGCGTTGCGTCACGGATAAATGTTTCTCTAACTCTTTCAAATCAAGATTTGATGAAAAGAACGTCACTAATTGCTCTTGCATTCGATATTGTAAAATAACGCTCAATACATCATCACGAATCCAAGAAGTCATTGATTCCGCACCTAAATCGTCAATCATCAAAACTGGTGATTTCTTGACCGCATCTAGCTTTGGTCCAACCATGTCTTTACCAATTGCTTGCTTCATCTCTACTGTAAATGTTGGAAAATGAACGATCGTCGTAACAAAACCACGCTCAGCTAAACTATTAGCTATTGCACCCAACAAGAACGATTTTCCGACACCAAACGTTCCTTGAAGATAAAGCCCTTTATGAAATTCTTTTGGTTTTGACGTGTATTCATTTAAAAATTTCATTGTCTCAGCCATCGCTTGAGCGCGACCTTGGGATGCTGTATCGAATCTACTTAAACTAGCTTCACGAACATCTTTTGGCATATCCATTGCACGCACTCGCTTACGAATTTCGTCTTCTTTTTGCTTAGCGATAAGCGCTTCTGTCGGTACATAGGTGACATCAATATAATGGAAATTCAAGGTCAATTTAGGCTCGTATCCAGGAGCAATCATGGTTGGATCATTCAGCTGATATTTACGTTTTTCTTGAACAAATTCATAAAGTTTTGAATAGCTTTTGCGAACATCATCGTCCGTCAATCGCTCGCGATTTTCCTGAATAAACTGTTGCACATCTGTATCTTTTAAGACAACTTCAACAAGCTCATTGTACCGTTCGTTCATATCTCTATTTTGAATGATTTTTGACATTTCTTTGCCTACATCTTCCATTATTTGTCGCCTCCTTTACTCAAGAAATCTTGAATTTCTTTATCCAATCTTGCTTGCTCTTCTTTAGATAACTTTTGTTCCTCAACTGGATTTTCTACCCAGTCAGGCAACGTTTCTTGACGAATCGGTCGATTATTTTGACCATATCGTTGTCTTGTTTGCTTTTGTTCCTTGCCTTTTTTAGCAATTTCACGCACATGCTCAATGGCCTTTTCTGGTGAAAAAATACCACTTTGTGCCCACTCATTAGCAATTCGATTGATATAGTCCGCTTTTAGTGTGGGTTGTTTTTGGATATTATAAACATAATTGATCAATACATTAATCACACTATTAGGCAAACCAGATTTACTCACCAAATACTTGACCAACGAACGTTCTTGAGGAGTTGTATACCCACCACGTTCATTTTTTAAAGCTTCCAAATAATTTAGTGGAAAATTCTTTTCACTATCCATGATCATTTGGATATCTTGAGTTGAAAAGCCGTTCATTTTTAATGAGTTATAGCGATACGTTTGTTGATCCTCAGCAGATAAATCCACCGAATCATTCTGTTGAAACTCACTAAGTCTTTGTTTTTTATCAGGATCATAGGTTCTATAAATTGCTCGTTCAAAGTCTTTGACATCAATCTTACTCGTATAATAATCAAATGATTTAGAACAAAAATCGATCATTTCCAATTCTGTAATGCCAAATAAATTATGAAAGACAAACACTTCTTCTTTAAATCCAGTATTATTGTCTGGAAGCTTGATTCCAAGTTTCTCGATTCCTTGAACAAAATAGGACCAATCAAAGCTTTCGTTGACGGCACTTGGTTTTCCGGCAGGCCTTGGATCATCAAAAGCTTGCTCCATTTGACTTAGCTGTTTGCTTTGAGACACGATTTGCTCTTCTTTGAAGACATAGATGTCCTTAAATCCTACTGATACCTCTTCAAAGCCAGTTAAATTAAGATATTTCGGCTTAAAGTGATCAAATAACTTATCTAGCTTTCTTTGCCCTACGCTATTTAACAGTGTTAATGACAATACTTCATCTTTAAAAAAACGCTCAGCAGTTTCAGGATGATTTAAACGATAGATGAAATGGATGCCTAATTCGGAATCCTCTTTGGCAAAGGTCGACAATAAGCCAATACCTTCTAATTTCATTCTAGCTGCTTCAATTTGTTTCATGCTGATATCCATCATCGTGATCAGATCGGCATGAAACAGAGATTCACTCATTCCCGACTCATCAATCTCTGATAAAAGTGTTAAATATAAGCTGAATGCTTGCGCACCAATTATTGGCTGATATAAAAGCGTCAATACCGCTTGTTCTTGATCCGCTAAGGGAGAAGCAATCGCTGTTTTAAATATACTTTTAGGACGGATTTCTTTCCAATTGTCTTTCAAGGAAAGACCTCCTTATTCATTCGTTGTATCTGAATTTGAAGATTTTGCTTTATCAACGATTCCCTGCAGTTCTTTTAAGAACACACTCATATCTTTAAATTGACGGTAGACACTGGCAAATCGGATATAGGCGATTTCATCCAAATTAACTAAATCTTCCATTACATATTCTCCGACCAAAGTAGTCGAAATCTCATTTTCACCTAAGCTACGTACACGGTTTTCGACATTGTCAACGATTTGCTCCATTTGTTCCATGGCAACTGGACGTTTTTCAGCCGAACGGATCAATCCACGCAAAATTTTCTCTCTATTAAACTCTTCCCGGTCGCCATTTTTCTTGATGACTAACAAAGGGGCTGCTTCAATTCGTTCGAATGTTGTAAAACGGTAATTGCAATTTTCACATTCTCTTCGACGACGAATCGCACGACCATCATCAGCTTGGCGACTATCGATTACACGGGAGTTATTATGATGACATCTTGGACAACGCATAGTGTTCACCTCATTTTATCTAATAATATCTATTTTTAAAGTTTCGTTTTAGTTTACTTTCTATATTATAACATGAAATGCCTGAGAAACCAGTCATTAACGATTACTTCTTAAGCATTTTTTTCTTATTGTAGGTCTCTTATTTAATAACAAATTTTGATTGTTTAAAAAAAAATAATCGAGTGAGACAACGTTCCAACCGTTCAATCTGACCCAATTATTATCGTCTTACAGTTCTATTTTGTCTCGCGTGCCCCAACCTGTATTCTTATGAGTAATATATCCCCAAATTCGAACAGGTGACAATACAAAAATTGCCCATAGTACAGTAAATGGAAAAGCTAAAAAAACAATCCATTTATCCCGATTTGCCAAATCATTCCTGGGAATTGAAAGATAGGCTAAGGAATAAACTGCACTAAATGCTAACGGAGCAACTAAAATTAATGGAAAATCGGTCATTACAAAAAATACCCAGTAAATCAATTGATACTTAATAACATTCATAGCCGCAAACATTGCCCAGCCAAATGCCTGTCTAAAAAAAACAAAACTATTAACAGGGAACAGCGCTAACCGCCAAAAACCTCTAATAAAACTGCCTCTGTTCCAACGTAGATGTTGTCGCACATGATGACTCAATTTATTCGGCAAATCTGTATAAGAAACTGCTGTCATTTGAGCAACGGTTCTCCCTAAAAGCATTGCCGCCATTGTTAAGAAACTATCATCTGAAAATTCTACTCTAACACGACCAAACGTTTCATTTTCATATCCTAATTTTTGCGCTAAGTATAACACTTCAGCCCGATAAAAGGCAATGGGGCCGCTATTAACAGCTACACTGCCAAACATAGAGTTCATCGATCGTTCTATCAATACCATGTGTCCGATCACTAATAAATCTGTAATTACAGTCAAAAGATTATCTGTAACATTTCTTGTCACGATCACACCCGCAACGGAATAAACACGCTCATCTTCAAACGGAATAATGCCTTGTTCTATCGCGTGCTCTTCAAAAACAGTATCACTATCGATCGTCAAAATAATCTCATTATGAAAATCAGAAATTTCTAAATGCTTATACGCATTTAGTTGTGCTGCCCGTTTTCCACTATTTTTCTGCTTAATAAATTGAAAGGAGATTCCTTTTTCCGCAAAAATCTCTTGGTATTCTTTTGCAATCTCTGAATAATCAACAAGCGAGCTGCCATCATCAACTGCTACTAATTCAGCCGGCAGAAGTGTTTGATTTAGAATAGATTGAAATGTATTTTTAACGTTTTCAATTGGTTCATTATACATAGGCATCAGTATATATACATTTCGATTACTGACTTTTTCATAGGCATATGGCGTATATAGAGTACTTAAAATAAGGGTGGCTAATGCCATACCACCGCTCATTGTAAAAAAAGGTGCAATCCCACTCAAAGAATGGCGATAACCACTTGGCAACCTAAATTGAAACCATACAATCGCTAAAGAAAGAATCGAAACAATCGTAAATACTAACAAAAAACCATTTTTATTATACAGTGTATGCTTAATATTCTGACTTCGAATATTTGCCCAAAAGCCTATTTTATAGCGCCTAATTTTAGGCTTGATTCCTAACTTACGTAATATTTTTTTCTGTTGAGGTTTAAATGTACAATGAATAATGATTTCTAACATAAAAATGATCAACATGACTAGTAATGGGAGTTTTCCAGATAAAATAAAACTTTCGATTGACGGGTGAAAAAAATGAATCAACTCATAAACTGAGATATACAGTATGGAGACGATGGGGATCATATACAGAAAAATTATACCTAAGAATTCTAATAAAAAGAAAAATCCTTTTTTCATCAAAACATCCTTTCAAAAAAGTTTTGCAGTGAATCTAATCTATTTTGCTTAATAATGATAACTCCTTATCAACGTTACCTCTTTGAATTCAAGCTCCACTCCCTTGGGAAGGTCTAGTTCTACATTGCCCAAATTAATGCTTTGTTGTTCACCACTGACCAAAACTTTTCGACTAAGATTTCGTTTGATTAGACTTACCTTGAGTATTGTTTGTTTTTGCTCTTTTTTTAAGGTATCATCGTAACGAAAAATCTTCTCTTCACGGACTTTTATCAACTGATTTAGCGCCAATTTATTTTGAGATTGAGGAAATTTAATGTCTCTTTTGAGATTAATTTCAGTCAATTCCTTATTTGAAATTGCTGCCACTAACTCTTCCCATGAATAGATATCTACGTATTTCTTTTCCTTAACAATCAGCAAATCCTCTTGTTTTTTGGATGTATCAAATAAAAATTTATCTCTTCCGTAAATTAGGAAAATCACCGCAAGAAGAAGGAACAATGGTAATAGAACTATTTTTAATAGCTGGCATGAGCGATTTTGTTCAACGTGTTGTTTTTCTTTGCGTCTGTTTTTTCTCGAACTATCATTCATTATTTTTTCCACCTCCTACTTGAATAATCTATAATCAACGGGGGCATTAAACGGTCGTTAAATCATAAAACAATTGACTCTTATCCATAATAAGTTTTTTCTTGTCCTCATACACATCATGATCAACAGCATATATTACTAGATCATATTGCATCAGTTGTTGATAATCTTGTTCTAAACCGATTACTGTTTCATCGGTTGATGCACTGTATGGGTGCATCACATCATCATATGCAACAACGCTTATATTTTTCGCTTTTAATTTTTTTATCAGTGAAATAACTGAAGACATTCTGACATCAGCAATATTTTTTTTATATGTTACACCAATAACAGCAATACTCATCTCTGCAAACTCTTTTTTGCTCTGCGCCGAAAGATCTTTGATTTTTTCTAAATAATAATCAAGCATTGAATCGTTGATTTTTCCTGCTATATCGATCAGTGGTGTTTCTACTCCTCGGTCCGCCATCAGCCAAGTAAGATAATAAGGATCTACAGGGATACAGTGACCGCCAATGCCTAAATTTGGTGTAAATTTCATAAATCCAAAAGGTTTTGTTGCCGCTGCTTCTAACACTTCGCCTACTTCGATGTCTAAATTATCCGAAATTTTTTGAAGTTCATCTGCTAAAGCGATATTGACCAAACGGAAAGTATTTTCATATATTTTAGCTAATTCAGCCGTTTTCAAATTGGAAACGGAAGAAACATGGCTTCCAAAAAAATCTTCCACTTTTGATAGGCATTTGTTTGTATGTCCTGCAACGATTCTTGGGATTTTAGCACTGAGAGATTGTGTATTTCCTGGATCAATTCTTTCTGGGGAATAAGCGATGAAAAGATCAATTCCGATATGATAACCAAGTTTAGAAAACTCAGCTACAAGATATTCTTCCGTTGTTCCAGGATACGTTGTACTTTCTAAAATAATCAACGAGCCTATTTTCACTTTATTTTTGATCAAATTGACAGCCGATTTGATATAGCTTAGATCAGGAATTTTATTTTTATCGATTGGTGTAGGTACGTCAATAATATAGACATCTTTACCTTTGATTAATTGCCCATCATAGGTAAATACAGTCCTTTTTTCTTTCAACATTTGAACTGTTTCATCCAATACTGTGTCAAGAGGACTGATTCCTTTATTCAATATATCCACTTTTCGTTTATCAATATCAAATCCAATTACTTTATGACCATTTTTCACATGATTTATTATACTTGGTAGCCCAACATAGCCCAAACCAATTACCACTACTTCTTTTTTCATTTCACATTCCACTACCTTTTATTTTTTTTGCAATCCTTTTGCTCACAAAAGATAACACAGGTTTGACGGAATTGTCTATGTTTTCCGAACGAAAAACGTTATTTTAAAACGTTTATATAAATAACCATATTACGGTTCTATATGTATTAAAAAAACAAGAAAGCCACGTAAAAGCAATGCTCAATACGTGGTTACCCATATTCATTTTCATTATTTTTAAATTATCACAAAAAAATATAAACAACAATCATGTTATGTTATTCAAAAATATTTTTGGATACCCATTTTTGTACTATTTTTTCTGTCTCTTGAATACTTTTTTGATTATCAAATACGATATCTGCCTTTTGTTTTTTCTCCTCTATAGACAATTGACTATTGATCCGTCGTTGCGCCTCGTCTTGGGTTAAATTATCTCGTTTCATCAAACGGACTAGTTGCGTCGCTTCTGGAACGTAAACAACTGCTACTTTATCAACAAACTGATCATATCCGCCTTCAAATAATAAGGGGATGTCAACTACAACTAGTGATGATTCATTCTTTTTCTGATCAATCTGAGATAAAATCTCATCTCTTAAAAAAGGCGATAATACTTCGTTAAGCATCTTTCTTTTTTTCTCATCAGAAAAAACAATACTGCCTAATTTTTTGCGATTTAGTGATCCATCTTGGTTTAAAACCTCTAAACCAAAAACAGCAACGATTTTTTCCAATGCTGGAGTCCCCACTTCAACGATTTCCCGAGCAATTACATCAGCATCGACGATAGGAAAATTCAGACTCTTAAATACAGAAACGACTGTACTTTTCCCAGTCGCAATACCGCCTGTCAGCCCTAATATCATACCCATCGATCAATTCCTCACTTTCAAGGTTTGACATTTAGGACAAAAATGTGTACCACGTTGCGCCACTTTAATTTTTTTGATCGGCGTTGCGCATCTTGGACAAGGTTTCTCAGTCTGACCATAAACATTTAATGAAATTTGAAACGTTCCAGCTTCTCCTAAAGCGTTTAGATAACTACGGATCGTCGTTCCTCCTGCTTCAACCGCACGACCAAGAACATCAATGATTGCATAATATAACTGTTCAACTTCTTTTGGCTTTAATGTGTCTGCTGGTTGTTCAGGATGGATCTTTGCTTCCCATAAAGCTTCATCTACATAAATATTGCCTAAGCCTGTTACTAAACGCTGATCCAATAATAACGGCTTGATTGCTTTGTGATGCTTTTTCAAGCCTGTACGAAATTCCGACAACTTAAATTCAGTGGGAATCGGTTCAGGACCTAGAGCTAAAATCCCTTTGTAATTTTCCCCTTGATTCTTAGGTACTAAAACCATACGACCAAATTTCCGAACATCAAGATAGCGTAATTCAGTTCCATCAGTAAAGGTAAAAACCACATGCGTGTGCTTAGTTCGCTCCTCTTTCGGATCATGGGTTTCATATTTCCCTTCCATTCGTAAATGGGAAATCATATCATAATTCGTTAATTTGAAAATTAAAAACTTGCCCCGACGTTCCATTTTTTCAATTGTTTGACCGATCAACTGCTGTGCAAAAATTTCTGATTCTGGTGATTCGATGATTCTCGGCCATAATATTGTAACTTCTTCAATCGTCTTGCCAACCACTAATTTTTCTAACCCTTTCCTGACTGTTTCAACTTCTGGTAATTCAGGCAATTTCCATCTCTCCTTAGAAGAAAAAGACCGCAACGAACGCATGAAAGTTTCAATAACTTTTTCGTTTGGTCAGTCTTTTCTTAAATTATTTTAGTTCACTATTTTGCTTCGTACCATGTTTTACCCCAACTGCTGTCAGTCAATAACGGTACATGTAAAGCAACAGCGTTTTCCATTACATCTTTCACTAATGCATTTAGTTTTTCTAGTTCAGATTCTGGTGCTTCAAAAACAAGTTCATCATGCACTTGTAGTAACATCGTCGCCTGCATATTTTCTTCTTTTAGTCGTTCTTGCATGTTGATCATTGCAATTTTCAAAATATCCGCAGCACTTCCTTGGATCGGTGTATTGATCGCAGTCCGTTCTGCAAAAGAACGTAAATTGAAATTGCGTGAATTGATGTCTGGTAAATAACGGCGGCGATTATAAAGTGTTTCTACAAAGCCTTTATCTTTCGCATCACGAACGATATCTTCCATGTATTTTTTAACCCCTGGGTATTTTTCAAAATAAGTATCAATATATTCTTGCGCTTGTTTTCTCGTAATACCTAGATTTTGTGACAAACCATAATCACTGATGCCATAGACAATCCCAAAATTTACAGCTTTCGCTTGACGACGCATATTTGACGTAACATCCTCTGGTTTTTCGATACCAAATACTCGCATTGCTGTACTTGAGTGAATATCTTGTCCTTCAATAAATGCTTCTTTCAAATGTTGATCGTCTGAAATATGCGCTAAAACACGTAATTCAATTTGAGAATAATCGGATGAAAAAATCAACCAGTCTTTTTCTCTTGGTATAAAAGCCTCCCGAATTTTCCGTCCTTCTTCTAAGCGGATTGGAATGTTTTGCAAGTTAGGATCAACTGAGCTTAAACGACCAGTTTGGGTTAATGTTTGAACGTAACGTGTATGGATTTTATCATCTGACTGAATCACTTTCAATAGCCCTTCAACATAAGTTGATTGAATTTTAGCAATCTGACGGTAAATTAAAATGTCTTCTACAATTGGCGCTTGTTCTTTCAATTGTTCTAATACATCTACCGCGGTTGAATAGCCAGTCTTTGTTTTTTTAATAACAGGCAAACCCATTTTTTCAAATAAAATCACCCCTAATTGTTTAGGTGAATTCAAGTTGAACTCTTCGCCTGCTTCTGCATATATTTTTTGTTCGATTTCACGTAGTCGATCTGAAAATTCGATCCGCATTTCTTTCAATCGATTAGCATCCACACGAATTCCTGTGATCTCCATATCGCCTAAAATTTTTGAAAGCGGTAATTCCATTTTATAGAATAAATCTGCTTGATTTTTCTCCACTAATTCTGCATCTAGTTTTTCAGAAAGAAAATGGATTGCTTTCACTTTTCTGGCAAGATGACTAAAGAAAGCCTCATCATCTTCTGGTAAGCCTTTTTTTGCACCTTTTCCATAAACTGATTCGTCCGAATGGATATCCGTATAGCCATAATGTTGCGCTACGCCTTCAATATCCGCACTATTATCATTAGTATCTAATAGATATGCTGCTAATAAGACATCAAACGTAATCCCTTGAGGCTTACCAACATAACGGTTAAGCGAAACGTACGTGCGTTTTGCATCATACACTATTTTTTTGTATTTTTCCGATAACAACCAATCAATAAATGGTTTGCTTTCAAATAGTTCCAAGCTATTCGTCGTATACACTTTGTTCTTCGTTCCCCACGCAACTCCTACAATTGGTGAAGTGTGGTAATTATCTTCCAGCATTTCAACATACAAGGCCATATCGTCAGTAAACATCTCTTGCGTGAATGCATCTACAACATCAAAATGAACATCTTCTAACTCGACTATTTCTTCTTCAACATTTAATTTGCTTAGCATTTGCTTGAATTCCATTTCTTTATAGAATGGAATCAATTTTTCTAAGTCTTTTCCTTCATATTTAAGTTCATCGATATTGATTTTGACTGGAGAATCTACATTGATCGTTGCTAAGCGCTTAGACATAAATGCCTGTTCTTTGTCGTTGATCAAATTCTCTTTCATTTTGCTTTGCTTCAAGCTATCGATATTTTCGTAAACACCTTCAACTGAACCAAATTCTTTCAATAATTTAATAGCGGTTTTTTCACCGATTTTTGTTACCCCAGGGATATTATCGGATGTATCTCCTGCTAAACCTTTCATATCAATGATTTGATTTGGTGTTAAACCATCGTATTTTTCAGCTACGTGTTCTGGTGTATAGGATTCTAAATCACTAACCCCTTTGATCGTAATATCAACTTTTACTGAGTCTGTCGCTAGTTGCGTTAAATCTCGATCGCCAGACAATACAACAACATCAAATTCGTCTTTTGGTACTTTAGTCGCTAGTGTTCCAATGATATCATCTGCTTCATAATTATCTAACTCATAATATTTCACACCTAAACCAGTTAGCAATTCTCGAATGTAAGGCATTTGTTCTTTAAATTCTCCTGGTGTTTTTGAACGGCCTGCTTTATATTCTGGATAAAATTCGGTTCTAAAGGTTGTTTTTCCTGCATCAAATGCGACTAGCACATGTGTCGGATTTTCTTTTGCCATCACGTTTTCAAACATATTGTTAAACGCATAAACAGCATTTGTATGTAACCCATTTTTATTTTTAAAACGTTCTAGGGAATTGTGCAAAGCAAAAAATGCTCGAAATGCTACACTGTTTCCATCAACTAATAATAACTTATTTTTTGTCATCTTTTTTCTCCTCATCTTCAGCAAACTGGTTTCCTTCTTATTCTAACAAAAATCTGTCAACTTTGCAGTAGGAAGGAACTAAAGTTCGTAAAGCTTAATCGAAAACAAAATAAGACCCGCTCTGCACACTCAGAGCGGGTCAATTAGGAGTTCACACAAATGAAATGAATTGCTTGTAACTATTGTCTTTCTTCTATGTCTTTATATTACAAGTAATTTGTGAATATTATATGAACGAAACATTTCTAAAATGTAACTTTTTTGGACAGAAAAGTTCTTTGTTTTTCATTAAATTAAGAAACAATCACTCAATCCAATTATTTAGAAAGCAAAATGATTTTATTCACTCTTCTTTATACTATCAAAATAAGGAATGCCGATTTTTAGAATTTTGGCTTATAGAATATTTCTTATTTTTTTAGATATGGCAGATGATCGCAATAACCTTTTAACTTGACCTCTATGATAAGCCTTTGCAAGAGTTCTCTATTTGTTCACTTTGGGAAAGAGTAATAATTTTAATAGATTTTCTACAAATCCAAATAAACAGTGAAAACAGAAACAACGCCTTCGGAAATAAGCTGAAATTGCTGTAAAATACAGCGAGATACGAGCTGATATAAAATAGTACCTACTTGGTCACAAAAATTTAAGGAGCACTTCTCGTGAATTCCAACTTATTACTCAGAGATAGGCAATTCTGTCCAACACCGGCTCTTTTATTCATAAATAATATAAAAACGATTTTTTTACAACTTATGGTAAGATATTTCCAGCTGCACGGTAAATTTCATACCATTCTTCTCTGCTTAATACAATATCCGCTGCTTTAGCGATTTCCTTAATGCGTTCTTTATTCATACTTCCAGCAATAACTTGCATTTTGGCAGGATGTCTTAAGATCCACGCAGTGGCTAGCCCAGTGGCTGTGCAGTTATGATTTTCAGCAATTTTATCTAAAGTTGCATTCAGTTCTGAGAATTTTTCGTTTCCGATAAAAACACCTTCAAAGAAACCATATTGATAAGGTGACCATGCTTGTATCGTCATCTCATTCAAGCGAGAATAATCTAAAATACTACCATCTCTATCAACACTCGCCTCATCAGTCATATTCACATGGATCCCTTGATCGACCATCCCTGTATGTTTGATACCAAACTGTAATTGATTTACAAGTAGGGGTTGTTTCACTGTCTTTTTTAAAAGGTCGATTTGCATCGGTTTTTGGTTACTAACACCGAAATACTTTACTTTCCCTTGAGTTTCTAATTGATCAAAAGCTGCTGCTACTTCTTCTGGCTCAACCAATGTGTCTGGGCGATGAAGTAACAGGGCATCCACATAATCTACACCTAGGCGCTTTAAACTCCCCTCTACAGAGGAAATAATGTGGTCTTTAGAAAAATCGAACATCCCTTTACGAATTCCACATTTTGTTTGAATAATGATATCTTCTCTTTTAATCGACGATTCTTTCAATGCTTGGCCAAAAATCGTTTCACATTCACCACCGCCGTAGATATCTGCATGATCAAAAAAATCAATGCCATGATCATAGGCTGTCTCAATGATCTCCGTCGGGTTTTCAGCCCCATTCATCCTCATACAACCAAGTATAACTGATGCTACTTGTAAATCACTGGTTCCAAATTGAATCTTTTTCACGAAAAAAACCTCCTAATAATTTATTCACTAATCTATTTTAACACATTTAGTTGAAAGGGCTTCATTTTCCAACTTCTTTGATTAATTTTTCAATTTGGATAAATAATTCTTCAGAAAAAATGGGTTCTATGAGTAATACGTGCTGGATATGTTGCTGTTCTAAAGCTTGATAAATAACCGTTGTCAAAATAATATCCGCATATGAAATGGAACTTGACGTTCTCGCATAGATCACCATTAAATTGAATTTATACTCGAAATAGTTAGTGATTCTTTTCCCCAGCTCTTTTTCTTTTTCAAGTGACAAATCAGTCATCAAACAAATCAATACTCTTTTTTCATTGTATAGTGGCGGAATAAGTGAACTTAAAATTATAAAATAACGAGAATATAACGCTTCTTTTGGTATCCTTTGATAACTTCTATTTTCTTCAATCATTTCACCTATTCCTTTTTCCAACTTCCTCATAAAACTGGGATAATTTTTTTCTAAGTCTGCGATTGTTGTATTCCTTTCAAACGGAAAACTAGCAATCAGTTCATAATACAGGTGAAAGCTCAAAAAAGAGACGATACTTCCATTTGACTGATTAAAATTTTTATCCCAAAATACTTGTTTAAATTTTTGTGTAGCTAGGTGCGTTTTTCTATAACAAGTTGTTTTCTTCGAGTAATGTTCTTCAATAATGAATGTCTGCACACTTGGATCAAAATAAGCTAAAAAATTTGCTTGAACGGTCAAATAAAGATAGGATAATTCTTCATGATCCCAGTTATCAACCAGATTTTGACTCCCCATAGCTACTATAAATCGTGTGAAGATATCACTATTTTCAATATACTGCCTCCATTCTTTCTTGATCAAAACTTTCCTTCCATGTCTAGAACGCCAAGCAGCAATTTGGACTATTCGAAAAAGTGATTCTTTTTGCAGACCATTAATTTTCATTTGAAAAAAGTGAACCAGTTGATCGGTTACGCACTGACTTCTGACTTTTTCTTGCAATAAAAAATCATTTTCTGTACCTTGATAAACAAACCAATAAAAACCCAAGATCAAGGCTCGGATCTGTTCTTCTTCTCCGATCAATTCATAAGTTCCCCACTTTAAACGGATAGTCATTTTTTTCAGTACCTGATTGATTTTTTTTACTCGTCTTCTCATGCTAGACTCACTGATCAACAACTTTTTAGCTAGTTGCTTTGTTTGAATCGTCTTCTCTTCAATAATTGCTTTTAAAAAAATAATTTCAGGTAAGTCATTTAAATACCTGACTATAAAAAGTGCCACGTATAAATCATTCGTTCTTTTTAGATAGAAATGATTTTTTGAACGGCAACAAATTTCTAAGTGCTCCTCTAACTGGTAATGCTTAATTAAGTTCTTTATTTTTTTAAGCGACCTTGCTATTGTTTTTGAATGGACTCCAAGTTTAACTGAAAGTTCTTCTAATGAACTGGGCTCATTTCTGACACTAAGCAACTTAAAAATTTTAAGTAATTTGCTGGATTCAAAATCAAGTATTTCTGTATATTCCATCCCAAACCTCCACTCTAAAAATGAACACTGATTCTATTCATCAGATTCACAAAAAAGTAATGAACATGCATAATAAATATACGCATTATCCATTACTTTTCATTTTTTTAATTGTGGATACGCAATGTCATTGCATTTGCTGCAACAATGACCGTACTCAAAGACATTAACACCGCACCTACAGCTGGATTTAATAAGATCCCCCACGGTGCAAGGATTCCAGCAGCAAGTGGAATAGCAACAATATTATAGCCTGCTCCCCACCAAAGGTTTTGAATCATTTTACGTCGCGTTTGTTTTGCCAGATCTAAAAAGCGAAGAATATCTTTTGGATCACTATCTGTTAAAACAATATCTGCAGAGTCAATTGCTACATCTGTGCCAGCACCAATGGCAACGCCAATCGTTGCTCTAACTAAACTTGGTGCATCATTGATACCATCACCAACCATCATGACTTTTTTGCCTTCGTTTGTATAAGTTTGAACTATTTTTTCTTTATCTTCCGGCAATAACTCGCCATGAAATTCATCAATGCCTAAATAGTGGGCAACTGATTCAGCCGCTACTTTATTATCACCTGTCAGCATCACAGGGATGATACTTTGAGCTTTTAAATCTGTTATAAATTGTTTTGCTTCTCGTTTTATGACATCGCCTAATGCAATCATGGCCATCAGTTGATCATCAATGATTAAGTAACTTAATGTATTTCCTTGTTCTTGATAACGTTCTTTTAACGATTGATCAAACGGGAGATTTAAACGTTCAACTTCTTTTTCATTAACAATTTTAATTGCTTGCCCATTGACCGTTCCTGTTAGACCTACACCAGAGATACTTTGAAGATTTTCTACCTTATCGGGGGAAATTTTTTGTTCCTTCAAATAATTCATAATTCCAATCGCTAAAGGATGATTGGCGTTGTTTTCTAAAGCACCAATCACTTCCAAGGCTTCTTTTTGCTTCATCTGATTATTTATTATTTCGACACCAGTTACTGTAAACCGGCCTTCTGTCAGTGTGCCTGTTTTATCCAACATAACATATTGAATATCGTTTGCTTGCTCTAGTGCATTGCGGTTTTTTAATAGCAAACCATGCTTGGCTGCAATCGAAGTAGAACGAGCGATCACTAAAGGAATAGCCAATCCTAAAGCATGTGGACAAGCTATAATGAAAACTGTTACCATACGTTCAAATGCTGTACTCAAATTTCGATCTACAATCAACCATACAATGAAAGCTAAAAGTCCAGCTCCAAGTGCTATATAAAATAGCCATTTTGCTACTCGATCAGAGAGCGATTCCAGTTTTGATTTTTCAGTTTGTGCTTTTTTAACCATGTCCATTACTTTTGAAAGATAACCAGTTTCACCAGTACCTGTAACGACTATTTCGATAGTTCCGGCACCATTTACAGCGCCACCGATCACTTTATCCTGTTCATTTTTTGTGACTGCTTTTGATTCCCCTGTCACCATAGATTCATCCACTGAAGTTGTTCCCTTCGTAATGATTCCATCAGCAGGTATCTTATCCCCAGCTCGAACAACTAAGTGATCATTTTGTTGCACTTTTTGCAAGGATACTTCTTCTTCACTGCCATCTTTATTCACTCTTTTAACTGTGTCTGGCAAAAGCTCCGCCATTTTTTGTAAGGCATCGCTTGCATTTGAAATTGCATTCATTTCAATCCAATGACCCAAGAGCATAATAACGATCAATGTCGCTAACTCCCAGAAAAAATCCATCACATGATTCTGCGGCATCATTTTGTTCATAATAAACGCATAAACACTGTAAAAATAGGATACTGAAATCCCCATTGCGATAAGCGTCATCATCGCTGGACTTTTCTGTTTCAGCTCCATTTTAGCGCCGCTTAAGAAAGGTTCTCCTCCATAAAAAAATAGAATTGAAGCTAAAATCAAGACCAACCAGTCTGAACCTGGAAAGGTGAACTGAAAAGGCAAATCGACGCCCATCATGGGTGAAAGAAAAATAATCGGTATTGCGAGTATGAGAGAAAGCCAAAATTTTTTCTTGAAATTTCCCATGTGCATGGAATGATCCATGCCAGCCATTTCGTTATGCTCATGTGTAGTCATTGCCTCATGATTCATAGTTTCCATAGAATGAGCCTTATGATCCATATGCTTGTCTTCTTTGTTATTCACTTAAATGCCTTCTTTCTCTATTAAAGTTTTTATCTGGATAACATGCTTACTTACCAGTATCGTATTTAAAGATCAGTAAGCTCTCATATCAAGCATAGCACAACATGTCTTTTTCAAAAAATAAAGTCTCTTTCTCACATAAATGCCTATTTTTTGCGTATATTAACTGTAAGAAATGACTTAATGCCAAGTATAGCTTTTTAATAACCAAAGTGCGTATGCCCTTTTCTCTTTAATCTTGCTTCGCTTTCTACTAAATGAATCTTTGATGTACCTAGACACACTTTTTTCTGACTCTAATTTGATTACTTCATACATCTGTTTGATCGCATTTCGATTCGCCTTGTATTTTTTACGGTTTCCTCCTGTAAATCCATAAAATATATCGATCCCTTCTGACTCTTTTGTCATCGGAGAATGTAAAAGTAATTCATTTTGAGCTTTTTTCATTTTTTTTAATAGCTCTTCTTTTATTACTTTATCAAAATCTTGTTTTATGATCATTTTACATAACCGAGTGTATTCAATTTTCACTACATGATTGTATAGATGCCTTGCATAATCTAACCCTTTATGTAAGATATTCGCACTAAAAGACATGTTCACCAACAGTTTGTATTGATGGACACAGTATGCTTCGATTTTTTGCTTATTTTCTTGATAGGGAATCTCCTTGTTGAGTTTTTCTAAGAATTGATAGAGCTGCTGATTTTTTAGTTCCTCGATCCTTGCTATTTTTTTCATTTTAGCTTCCTCCTTTTAATGAACGTTTTTCGGTATTTCCATTTCAAATAACTAGTAAATAAAATTAAAAGCTGTCTGAGCATCATCCCACAAATAAAGCGACGCTTAAAAAACATAAACTTCGGCTTCAATCTATTCATCCATACTGAAAAATAAACAAAATGAATAATTTTCGGTACAAACACTATATCATTTCAAACAAGCAATTTCAAGTACAAAATGAAAAAAAAACGGTACACCTATTATTGAAATAGTGATATAGTAGGAGAAAGAGTATTCTAGGAGGTAATTCATTTGGAAATCGATTTAAAAGCAGCTGGTAAAAGAATCAAGGAGATCAGAGAACAACATAAATATTCAATGGCTCGTTTTTCAAAATTAGTTGGAAATTCTAGTGCCAGTACAGTAAATAATTGGGAAAAAGGAAATAATTTGCCCAACCAAGAACGCTTGGAAAAACTAGCACTCTTCGGTAATACAACAGTTGATTGGATTCGTTATGGGGATTTTGAAACGTATGTCAAGCAATTATTATCTGAAGCAGAATTGAAGCAAGAGTTAGATAAACAACAGCTAAAACAACTTACTGAAGTATTGAAAAAGCAAAAGATCACTTATTCTCAAGATTTGAAGATCTTACTTGCAGCCAATGATTTGTTTCCAGATTTATTTGAGATGAGTTATCAGCTAGAACTTTCAGAACAAAATGTTTCCCTTATTTCAGAAGATTTTACAACGTATCGAATTGAACAAAATGATCGCTACAGAACTGATTTTCTGCCGATGATTGAAGAATTATTACATGATTCCAATAAAAAGGAAATCAATGCGACAGTCTTATATATTGTATTCGATTTATTAAATCGTACTGAAACAACCCAAAATTATCTATCAATCACTCAAATTTTTACTATCTTATCAGAAATCATCACCAATGATGTCACTTACAGAAAAAAGCCTACATCAAAAGTGATTGATTACACTAAGCTCCTCAAAAAGCACAATAAAGGAAAACCTTTGGCTAAGAAAAATGCATTGAATAAATACGACCAAACAAAAGAAGAGTTAATCCGCTTATTAGATGAATTCTATTCTGAGTACAATGCCTAATCATTTCCCACTATTACAAAAATACTTTCTTATTAATTGTAAGTGTCAGATATTACATTTAGATGATACCTTTATTGCAAGATTTTAAATTTCGCCATATTTTATTAATTCGCTCGTTAATTCTGATTATTTTTTAATCATTATGGTATACTTTAGCTTGTGTTATTAAAGACTCCTAACGGTTACTTTGAAAAAAGTGATACGATTAAAAATGATAAATACAAAGCGAGGAACGTCACTTGAAGAAAAAACTACTGATTACACTTTCATTTATTTTATTAGTAAATACGGCACCAATGAGCGTATTAGCGGATGATATCGACCAAAAAATCGAAAATCAAACAAAGAAAATCGAAGATATCGTAAAAAATGAACAAGATGCTAAGGACTACTTAGCAACGTTAGAAAATGAAATCACAACGATTGAAACTGAATACCAAACGGTCCTTTCTGAAAAGCAAAAACATGAAACAGAAATGAATAAACTAAATGCTGATATTTCTAATTTAGAAACGAAGATTGAAAAGAGAAATGATCAATTAAAAGCCCAAGCAAGAGTTACCCAAACAAATCATGAACAAGAATCAATGCTTTCAGTTATACTAAGTGCTGAATCACTTTCTGATGCAATTTCAAAAGCCTTGGCTGTCAACACATTGATCACTGCAAATAACGATATTTTGACTGCTCAAAAAGACGATAAAAAAGAACTTGAGACATTGAAAGTATCTTTAACAGAAACAATAACAGCTCTTGAGAAAAAAACGGAAGAGCTTGAAGAAAAAGAAGCAGCATTAGCTGAAGCAAAACTAGAGCAAAATGTGAAAATCAACGAAATAGCCGCTAATCTTGCAACTGAAAAAGCTGAAAAAGATAAGTTCGTTAAGCAAAAAGAAGAAGCTGTAAAACTAAAAGAAGCTCAATTGAAGGCAATTGCTGAGGAAAAGAAAAAAGAAGCACAAGCGAAAGCCGCTGCTGAAAAGCAAGCGAAAGAACAAGCGAAGGCCAAACAAGTAGCAACACCAGCCCCTGCTCAAGCCGCAGAACAAGAGCAGCCTCAAAAAGCTGCTCCTGATTTAACTAACAATTCTACTGCAAGTGATAGCTCTAACACTGAACAACAAGCACCTACGCCACCAGCATCTTCTGGTGGGTGGTCTGCTCCTGTTGCGAGCCTAACGATTACTAGTGGATTTGGTGGTCGTGAAGATCCTACTGGTATTTCTGGATCGTTCCACGATGGAATTGATTTTGGTGGAGCAAGCGGAACCCCTATTATGGCCGCGCGTTCTGGTGAAGTTGTTAGCGCAAATTATAGCGGAATGGCAGGAAATCACGTTGTAATCAAACATGATAACGGGTATTATTCCTATTATCTGCACATGAGCAGCTTAAGTGTATCAGCAGGACAAAATGTTACCGCAGGACAAATGTTAGGCGGTATGGGAACAACTGGTAATTCTACAGGTGTTCATTTGCACTTTAGCATCTCAACTAGCTTATGGGGTGGGTTTGTTAACCCAGCACCATTCCTTGGCTTGTAAGTACTTAAACAACATGTTTAAGTTGAAATAGCTACTTTCGTTTCGGCTGTTATATCATTACATGTAATGGAGGCATGACTCTTCGAGTTATTCCTCCATCACTTTTTTATTATCAGCTCTTCTATCAATTCATTTAACCTACTGTGATGAACATGCTATAATGAAGATAGATAAAGGAAGGTGCTGATTAAAATGATCAATAACTACTCAAATATCTTAGTTGCACTTGATGGATCAAAAAATGCTGAGTTAGCTCTACAGCATGGTGTCGCTATTGCAAAAGAAAAAAATGCCACTTTATATTTATTATCTGTTGTTGACGAAAATGCAATCAGACACAGCTCTTACGCCTATTCAAAAGTACTTGCTGAAGAAAAAGAAGCAATTGAAAAAGAGTTATTAAAAAATATTTATTATGCTACTGAGCAGGGATTGAATGATGTGATACCTTTAGTAGAAATCGGTAATCCCAAAGAAATGATCTCAGCAGTTATTCCTACAAATCAAGCAATTGATTTGATTATTGTCGGAGCAACTGGTAAAGGGATGATTCAATCAAATCAGCTTGGTACTACAACGAGTTATGTTGTACAGTATGCACCTTGTAATGTTCTTGTCGTCAAATAATAGTATAGAGAAAAGCGTATAGTCAAACTTAAAGTAGTTAACTATACGCTTTTTTCTATACTATTTGCTTAACTTTCCAACTAATACGAAGCGATGCTGTTGGTTATGAACAACCCCTTTAGCCAAAAGTTCATTTTGCAACATCAGCAATTGCTCAAAATGAGTTTCCACACAAAAATCAGGATATTCCCAAGGAATTCTTCTCATATAATAAATCAATCCTTCCATATCATAAAAGTCTTGATAGGGAAAATATTCTTCAGCAAAAAGAATTTCGAATTTTTCTTTTAACAAGTTTTTTTTCGCAGCTTTCAGCGACCACTCAGCTTTTTCGGGAAGCGGCGTCATAAGCAGTTTCTCTGCAAGAACACGTCCATTTCGATCCCCCACTTGTTGGGTAATAAAGACCCCACCCGGCTTTAATACTCTACATACTTCACTTGGATCATAGGACTCATGACTATTTAAAACCAAGTCAAAAGAATCATCTTGAAAGCTTAATCGGTCACTCTCATCAACAAAAGCGACCGTCACACCTAATGATTGAAGCGTTTGTTTTAGCAAAAGATAATTAGGCGCCCATCCTTCTGTTACAGCTGTTTTAGTATATGGATGTCCAAACGTCAGGAGCAATTCTCCCCCACCAGTGCCCATATCTAAGAGGCTCATTTCCTTAGATAAATAATCGCGTACAAGCTTTGAATAACTCCAAGGTAAATTCTCTTGCCGCCATCTATTGTCCATATATGAAAAATCCCAGCCCTGACATTCAATTTGTTCAATCATTTGCCAAGATTTTTTTAACTCTTTCTTTTTCATAACGAAAACTCCCTTACATTAAATTGTTTCTTCGTGTAAGTTCGATACAGTTATGCTCAATTCTGATAGAAATTCTTAACTCAATACAGCCTCTATCAGAGCTATAACTGTATCAAGTCGTTACTTCGTTTCCTCACCAATATTTCCATGTTCATTTTCTCCTATATTTTTTAGCAAGTTTTAGCCCTATAAAAACCCATAAATAGCTCATGATCACACAAAAAAGTAATACATACACTAAAAATGCTGTACTATCATAAAATGCGGATGATACAATTTTTTCTCCTAGAAGAACAACTAAACAAAATAATCCAATCCCAAATAAAAACCCAGTAACATAGATAACCCCCGTTAAAAAATAATAGTTGGAAATTCTCGATTCTTCTCGATCAGTCGGAAGGACCTCTTTTCCTTGACCACTAGAATAACGAGTTTGGTTTGTATTTAGCACATCAAATGTACTATTATTGATAGTAGATTGTTCAGCAAATTTTTTTTGTTGTTCCCTATTATTCATCCCTATTTCTCCATTTCACTTACAAAGGTATGCTTCTTTTCATAAGTATAGCATCAAAAAGAGCATAGCAAAAGCGGTTTTAGGAGAACGCTTTATTTTTGTCAATTATCCATATTTAAAACACAGACCAACGTTCATCCTTCGTTTTGGTCTGCACTTTTTAGTTTAAACAATTTCCTCACTACTTCGATTCTGACTTTATAACAAGCCATTACGATCGATCAGTTCTTTAAACCAGATACCACTTTTCTTTAATGTTCGTTGATCGTTTTCTAAATCCAGGCGATAAAAGCCATAGCGATTGTTATATCCATTTAACCAAGACCAGCAATCAACAAATGTCCATGTATGATAGCCAAAACAATTACTCCCAGCTTCAATTCCTTTATGCAGTTGTTGTAAATGTTCAATCATGAATTCGATACGGTAATCATCTTGAATCATGCCAGTTTGATCCATAAATCGTTCTTCATCCGCTACCCCCATTCCGTTTTCAGAAACGAACCAAGGAATATTGTTGTATTGATCTTTAATCATCATCGCAACATCATACAAAGCTTCTGGATAAATTTCCCATCCCCGATAAGGATTGATCTTCTTGTCCGGCCAATCGTAATGCTCATAAAAATCTGCTGGAGAAACCGCTGGATGATTGACAGTAGCTGGCGCCTGAACACGACGAGGTTGATAATAATTCATACCAATAAAATCGACCGGATTCATTTGGATCAAATGTAGATCTTGTACTTCTACTTTAGGTAACAATTGATTATCGGCTAAACATTCGATTAGTTTTTGAGGGAATATTCCTAAAACAGCTGGGTCTAAAAAACTCTTTGTATTTAATAAATCAGCAAGTTCTGCCGCACGCAAATCTTCTGTGGAATGACTTTTTGGATAACATGGAGAGACATTTAAAATAATTCCAATTTTTCCAGAGTATTTTCCAGCTTTAAATGCTTTAACGGCCATAGTATGTGCCATTATGGTGTGAAAAGCGACCTGAACGGCCTTTTTCAAATCATGAATAGCCGGATAATGATAACCATACAAATAACCACATTCTACGTGAACCATCGGCTCATTAAAAGTAGTCCAATACTCAACCAAGTCGCCAAACAATTCAAAACAGGTCTCAGCATAAAAGGCAAATGCATCGACTGATTCCCGTGATTCCCAACCACCTTTTTCCATCAACCACCAAGGCATATCAAAGTGAAACAGATTAATGATTGGTTTTACACCATTTGAATGTAGCTCATGAAAATAATTGCGATAAAAAGTGACAGCTTCCGGATTGATTGTTTTGCCATCCGGTAATAACCGTGTCCACGCAATAGATGTTCTAAAAGAATTCATATGGATATCGTTCATTCTTTTGGCATCTTCAATGTAGTTTTCATACATATTTGAGGTGTGCTCGGGACCTTGATTTTTTTGGAATTTCTCTGGATTTATTTCATACCATTTATCCCATGTAGAAGGCGATTTTCCATTCAACGAACCATGCCCTTCTGATTGCGGAGCTGATGTAGCAGCCCCCCATAAAAAATGCTCTGGAAATTTTTTCATTTGCTTTTTCTCCTATTTGTTAATTTTTAAGTAATCTAAAAGTAATTCGCAAAACATCATATTCGCCCATGAAAACCATTCACGAGTATACTGCATCGGATCATTGACATTGATCCCTTCATGCATATGGTTAGTGCCTGCGTCTGTTTGAACCAGTGTATTTAAAAGCTCTGCTTTTTCTGACTGATCTTTTGTTGTTAGTCCTTGAATACATAAGGCAATCGGCCAAACATAGTTTTTAGGCGTATGCTCACTACCAATTCCTTTTAACTTGGTTCCTTCATAGTAATAAGGATTGTCGGCAGATAAAATCAGCGCCCGCGTGTTTTGATAGACAGTATCATCAACTGAACAATAACCTAAGTAAGGAGCCGCAAGTAAACTAGGTACATTCGCATCATCCATTAAAAGATAATTACCTAGACCATCAACTTCATAAGCATAAACTTTTTTGCCAAGATGTTCAACAATTCCCCATTTGGAAATGCCCTGATCGATTGTATTTTTCAGCTGTTTTGCTTTTTTAGCCAACACATTATCTTCATAAATCACTTCAGCTATCTCTTCCAGATACCTTAATATAACGACAGCAAACATATTAGCTGGAATTAAATAATTATATGTACAACTATCGTCACTTGGCCGAAAACCGGACCAGATCATCCCAGTGTAACTACACGGCTCACCTAGTCCACCATTAGAAAGCGTGTCTTCAGGCCGTTCGCCAACACGTTCAAAACGATAGGGAGAATTTTCATGATGCTGTTCTGTTTCAAAAACTTCGACGATCACTTGTGCTGCTTGTTTGAACGCTTCCGTAAACTGTTTTGTCTCACCAGTTTTTTTCCATAATAAATAAGCTAATTCAATTGGATAGCACAACGAATCGACCTCATATTTTCGTTCCCAGATCCAACCGTTCATCTCTGTGATGTCTTGGTGGTAACAATGTCCGTTCTCAGTTTCATTAAAAGCATTTGCATAGGGATCGATCAATATACATTTAATTTGACGGGCGACTAAGCCGCAAATAAGTTGCTTGATTGTCTTATCTTCATTTGCAACGGCTAAATAAGGTTTTATTTGAGCAGATGAGTCCCGCAACCACATTGCTGGAATATCACCAGTGATTACAAATGTATCTCCATATTCTGTAGATTTAACGGTTGTTTCCAGTGTATTATCGAAACAATTAGAAAATACTTCACTCCATCTAGGATTACTGGAGCGCTCTGCGACTTGTTTTTTTAAATTGTCAATTACTGATTTTGAATAGTTTACGGTCATTAAATACTCCCCTTTTATTTTCCTTTTAAAATTACTTCTGATTTTATCCATGATCTTATTGTATCCTCGTGATACATTGCCAAAATTTCTGTATACAGTATATCGATTACTGTTAGCACAGGAATTTGAGGCGATATTCCCCCCATATCTTTTTTACCCATCGAACTTGTCAGACAGAAGGCCTCAGAAAACTCTTTATACGGGCTTTTTTCATTTGCAGTAATCACAATCACTTTAGCATTTTTCTCAGAGACAATTCTTACTGCTTCCTGAACGGCTTCATTATCACCAGAAATCGAAGACAAAACAACAAGATCTCCTTGTTGAACCCCATGAGCCATCATCACAATTGAATGCTCATCCTTGATTACATTCACAATTTTTCCAAGTCGTGAAAATTTAAACTGAAAGTCTTCGCCACAAAATGCATTGTACCCCGTTCCCCAATAGTGAATAAGACGGCCCCCATCAATCATCAGAGCTGCTTTTTTGACTTCATCTTTATCCAATTTTTCAATAATATCATTGAGTAATAAAGAGTAGTTCAAATTCACATAGCCAATACTGGAATCCGCTTGTTTCTTGCTTCCTTTACTTGAGTATTTATAGAGGTAGATTAGTTCTTTATAATTAGCCAACCCAATTTTTTTACAAAAACGAGTAATCGAAGAATTAGAAACACTTAGCTCCTTAGCTAGTTCCTGAATCCCTAGCTCTTTATTTCCAGCCAGAAAGTACTGCGCAATAACTCTTTCTACATCAGTAAATTTCTTTTCATTTGCTTGGATAATCAACTCTATATAACTTTCCATTTTACGACCCCTTTCTCTATAGTGAAGAAAACAAGAGACAAGGTTATTTTAAACGACGCTTGTCTCTTGTTATTTTTGACATACTAGTTTTGTGCGTTAAGTAATTGGCTTTCATCAAATTTCATATTCATACGTACGAATGGTGCATAAATGAAAATATCTAAAACAACTAAAACAGCTGTCAAGATTACTGGACTTAGATGAAAAGCTCCTAAAATCCAAGTACTTATAAATATCGGTTCATTTCCTGAATTTAACACGACCAACGGAACGACCCAACCGATTTTAGTCACAATATATGCAACAATCGCATTAAAGACCGGTACAAAGACAAACGGGATAAACATCAATGGATTTAATACAATCGGAAAGCCAAAAATGATTGGTTCATTGATCCCAAATAATCCTGGAATAAATGAAAGTTTCGCAACTTCACGACCACTATAGGTTTTAGGGGTAAAAATCAAGATTGCAAGAATTAAGCCAAATGTTGCACCAGATCCTCCGATCATTGCATACACATTTGTCATTGTATTTGGTGCCACTGAAATATCAGCAAAGCTTTTAGTTTCAGCAAATTTAGCCACGTTTTCTAAGAAAATCGGCAGCCATAGAGCAGAAACAACCCCCCAAACAATATTAAAGCCATGCAGACCTAAGAACCACAAAATTTGTTCTAATAAAATAACGACGATAATTGCAGGTAACCCTGTTCCAACAGAAGTCAGCGGTTGCACAAATAATTGACTGACCAGATCCATAAACGAATTAAAATCAAAAGCTTCGATCACGACTTTCATTATAGAACAAGCCAGCAACACAATTGAAATTGGAATTAATGCAAAGAATGAATCAAATACATTTGGCGGCACATTACCTGGCAATTTGATTGCAATTTTATGCTTCGCCAAAATTGAATAGAAGAATACTGCAAGTAAACCCACAATCAAGGCTGTAAACATTCCTTCATAACTAAAGAAATTATTCGCATAACCTTGAATAGCTTCAGCAGAATTATCAGCAAAATTCACATTATTAGGCACCATAACAAAGTATGCCGCAAAAGCTAACAAGGTTGCTAACAATGGATTGATATTCGCCTCAGGATGTTTTTTCATCAACTCTTTAGCATAATTATAAGCAGTAGAAAATACGATCAATAACGCTACGATACCCAAAGTTCCTAAATAGACATTGCCAAAAATTGCTGATGCCGTTTGGCCGATGGCCGTCTCTCCAAAAAATGCATCGATCTGCATTTTGATTAAATTGGAAAATGACCCCACAACCGTAAAGGGAATACTGCTAATAAAAGCATTTTTAATTGCTTGTAAAACACTGTTGTTATCAACTTTATTGGCGATCTTTAGTAATGGATCTTGAATTTTTTCGATATTTATTTTCATTTTAACTCACCCTTCCTATGTTATCTTTCTATTGAGATTGATTTAATTTGTCCTGGCTTAAACTCACCTAATAAAATTTCTTTTACCTTAGCCAAAGATTCAAGTATATTACCATTTAAATCGACAAAACGAACAGTGCTTTCAGTTGGTAAAGTGATTTTTTCATCCAGAACCGCCTCAGTTAAAGATGGATTGTATAAACGAAGATTAATCCATTGCTCATCACGGCTTAATTCTAATGCACTAAAGACCAGTTTTGAGTCATTTAAATTTATGAATTTTTTTAAATCATGTAAATGGTCTACTTTATTACTTTGAAAATATTGAATAGGGTTAGTAAAACGATTCAAGGTTTGCATTTGATAATACGGGCATGTCACTGAATAGACTTGATACTCTTTTTGACTGATTACTGGATCAAAAACATCAGCAATTAATAATGACAATTCCATCTCTAGAGTACCTAATACTTGGCTATCAGGTGTTGGGATATAACGATATTGGTTGCCAGAAGCATCTCCAGGTCTTCTCAACAATTCGGGTCTACCTAAAAATCCTACTCCTCTAAACAATGTAATAAACAGGTTGTTGTCGACCACTTGATACTCCTTGATTCCTTTACTCATCACAGTCCAGCTTGTTGCCGAATCATGAATATTTGAATAATGAATCATCGGATAGATTTCTGTAGGTTCTTCTTTCCAGCCTAATTTTTTCCAATCGTGAATATGAGGATCTTGATTCTCTCTTTCCACAATTCCGAACAAAGTATCTGCGTAGCTGACTTTAGTCTCAACGGGTGTTTTTACAACTAAGCGCATACGATGATCCAGCGCTTGATTATTGATTTTTAATTTCATATCAATTCGCTTAGAATCATTCTTTAATGACAAGGTAAAGGTATAGTCGATGACAGCATTCGTCTGTTGTGCTTTTCTGGCCTCTAAATCTTTTGGAACTTGCCACTTGCCTGTTACTATCATTTCAGAAAGTAGCGGTCCATTTTCAACGGAAACATCAGGTGTATCAAATAATAACTGATGGACTTGATCATGATAAGCAGGAGAATAATCATATGTGTCACCTTCATCACCTGACTCTTCAATAAATAGACAGTTTTCGTAAGTCTTTCCCTGCTCTTTTGCCGTAATCGAGAAATTTCCCTTTGAAAAAATAATTTTATAATTTGCATTTTCAATCATAGTCTCTTTAAAATCGACTGTTTCTACATTTTCATTGACTTCAATTTGCTCTTTTACAGTAACGATCAAATAAGAAAGTGCTGGGATTTCCTTGACTAAACTTATCTTGTGAATATAGTAGTACTTCGATTCATCATAATCACTTTCTGATCTTCTGACTTCACCAGCATATACTTTTTCTGTTGATAAAATTTGTACCTCTAATTCTTTGTCCCTTTCATCAAACAGCTTGATTTTTTCAAGTTTGGTACTGACTTCTACTATCTGGGTATCTGTTCTAGTATATGGTAGAGTATTAAATAGCACTAAGTCATTCTCTTGAATTCCTTTTATTGATTCCGAAATTTTTCTTACAAGATAATCAATCGTGGAGTATGATAATTGATCTGCTTCTTTATACCTCGCTAAGATCATCTCATTCGTCTTGTCTGTATTACAACCACCGATGCTATCGTGAGCATGATTTTTCAACAGTAATTTCCAAATATAATCCAAAAGCTCTCGTTTAAATGGAATCCCTAAATCATCAGCTAGTAGCATTAAAGGTTCTAATTGAAAAATCAAACGATTTTCAATCGTATCGTTCAATTTTTTTAGATCGTATCTTGATGAATAAATCGAACGATGAATTTTTGAAACGCTACCACTCATAAATTCACCCTGAACAGTTGGCAACTCTGTTGTTTTTTCTCTTAATAAAGTAAAAATATGTGGATAATTGCTCTCTTCAATCTGATATTCAGCGCCAAATTGTTCATTGATTTCTTGAATAATTTCTTTCAAATTTCGATCAACTGCTCGCTGATCGCCACCCACTGGTAAAGTAACGATATCTGTAGCATTATCCTGAGACACAAGATCTAACATAGCTTTTTTCTGATAAACTTCACCTTCAACTAGAGCCACTCCAGCATAATAGCCATTACGGATATTGATCGTTAAAACTTTTGACCCATCTTCGGCCGTCCAATAAAATTCCCGGCTCTTTGTGACTTCATTTGGCATCCCCCGCCAAAACACAGCGTCTTCGATCCCAAAGCCATTATAAATTTTCGGCATATCTTTACCTTGACCAAACGAATCAGGTAAATAGCCTAATGATGTATGACCACCTAGACGTTTTGACATATCAATTCCAATTTGTAAGTTTTTAACAACTGATTCTCCCGCAACCACAAATTCGTCCATCTGTGTATACCAAGGTCCAATAAATAGTTTATTTCCTTCAACAAGTTCTCTGATCTTCGTTTCTTTTTCTGGATATACTTTCAAATAATCATCTAAAATACTCAATTGTCCATCCAAATAATAATAATCCAGTTCGTTATTTTCTAATGCATAAATCACCTCATCCATATGATAAGAAAATTGAATAAATGCTTCATTATCACTAAAGTACCACTCACGATCCCAATGAGTATGGGCGACTACATGTATTCTCTTCATTTAATCTTCTCCCTCCCGCTCTTTTCTTAATCAATATACTCTGGATTTCATAAAAAGAAAACGATTTCGGTAATATTTTCAAGTATTTTCTTTCGAAAGCTTATACAATGAAAATATTTTCATCAAAAGAGGACAAGCTGAAAATAAAAAAGTGCCTAGTATGATAGAAAATAACTCTCTCACTAGACACTAATTTTATTTATCTATTGTTTATCAATTAAAAATATTTTCATCTATTATATTCACTCCAACTATCAATTCTTCTTATTCTAATTGATGATTCATCAACTGATCTATTTTGAAAATTGCTTTTTGTCGACTTTCAAGTACAGAATCTGCATACGTATCTAGAGTCATTTTTGCCGAAGTGTGCCCTAAAAGCTTACTCAAACTGGATATATCTACGCGTTTTTCTATGCATCTGGTTGCAAATGTATGCCGCAAAGAATGAAAATGGATATTTCTAATTCCTGAGGCTTCTACAACTTTTTTAAACCGATATCTGATTACTCTAGGTTCAGTCATTTTATTTTTGCACGATACAACATGACTTGAATGAGACAATGCTTTCTTGGCAAGCAAGTATTTTTTCAAATTTTCGGCTAACGGCACTACCCGTGATGATTGATCTGTTTTAGGAAATCCAATCAGTATTTCTGTTTTGTTCTCTTCGCTATGACTGCTCACTCTAGAAATCGTACGATTAACACCAATAGTTCCGTTCTCAAAATCAATATCTGACCACTTAAGACCACTAATCTCACCAATCCGAAGACCTGAGTACAAGGCTAAAATAATTGCAGAACAGCCTTTTTCTTTGAAAGCAAAATATTCTAATTGTTTTTGCTCATTCATCGTCAGAGCAACTGGCACTTTATTCCTATATTTTTTTCTAGTCAATTTGATATTTCGACAAGGATTAGAAGAAATTATGTTTTGATTTTCTGCTTCTTCTAAAATTTTTTTAAGTAAAATAAAAATATTATTGGTTGTTCCATGTGATAGCCCAAGTTTTTCTAACGTTTCAATATAGCTTCTGATATCTTCATTCGTCAGATCACCTATTCTTTTTTCACCAATATAAGGAAGAATATATTTTTTTATTAGCCACTTGTAGTTAAAGAATGTGGATTGTTTGATAGTGGATTTTTTATAATGATATAGCCAATAAACACTCCATTCTTCAAGATCACCGTTAAAAATCCTAAGAGCGTTTGGCTCATAATATTGCGCTTTTAATATAATTAATTTTGACTTCACCTCTATATATCGTTTTCCATAAGTGTATCCATAAATAATTCTACCTTCACTGTCTCTTTTTTTTATATATCGGCCTTCCCATCTTCCATCTTTCCGTTTATAAATATTTTCTCCTTTTCTAGTCATCTCTATACCCCTTCCAACAAACAAATCTTACTCCAAAATCATTTCAAAACAAATAATTAAAATAAATAGGATGAATTTAATATACCTTATATCATTATAAATATACACTACTATTTAATATTTTTTTGTTTCGTTTGGTATATAACTGATATTTTTCACTCGATTATATGAAATTATTTTAAAACGACACCAAGAAAACGCTTTCCAATTGATTTAAAGAACAAAAAAACCAAACAAAAAATAAAGTCTTTTTGTTTGGTTTTGTATATAATAATAGTTTTTAAAGAAGTCACTCAATTTACTTAATTATTTATTTTACTTTGCAGCCACAGAATTTGTAAACATGGAAATATCTTCCTGTTTCAAGACCTTTAGAATCGTATTCTGGTGTTGTAGAAATTAATTTTGCACAGCTGTCATAAAATTTTCTATTGTTATAGACTGTGTAAATTTTGGCATATTTAGTTGTAGTTTCTGATTCAGTAGTAACTGTAACCTCTCCTTTTAAAACTAATCTAGGGTTACTTGATTTTGCACTAGTTACCTCTGTTTGAGCTTCAAAATATGTGTTTTTTGCAGTCGTTGCTTCGGCTTGTTGCCCTCCGAAGCTTACTAAAATGAATAGCCCCATTGCTAGTGAAAACATAACTAATAATTTCTTTTTCATTTATAACATCTCCTCGAAATATATTTTTAAGTGACCCTTTAAAAAAACCAAAATTATCAAATAGATTTGAAAGAAATATCGAATCACTCTTCATTAGCAGTTGATCCGTTCATCCTTTCGTAAATATGTGGCTATTTCTTATGATAAAAATAAACCAACATATGTAATAAACTCTGATTTTTTAGATTTCCTATGTTTTTTATATCATCTAAAATAGCTTGTATAAGCTATTTATCGATTTAAACTTTCTATCATGTGTATGGGTAAAATTCTCATTTTGACAACTCCGATAATATTTTTCTTAGGAACAAAACCATAATATCGACTGTCAGTAGAATAGGGTCGATTGTCACCCAATACTAAGTATGAGTCTTTGGGAATGATTAGCTGACCATTTTTGATAGCTTTTACTTCAAAGTCTTCTGTAAAGAAAGTATTCATACTTTGCATTTTTGTTACTTCTTTATGATCAATAAATGGCTCTGTCAATTCTTCATTGTTCACAAATAGCTTATCATTCTTGTATTGCACAGATTCGCCAGGCAAACCAATTATGCGTCGAATCGTATTTCCATGTTGATCAGGAGTCTTAAAATAAGCTATACTGAAGCGAGTAATCCTCGCACGACGATTGATGTACACAAAATCATTTTCAGAGAGTGTCGGCAGCATGCTATATCCTTCTACTTTAGCAAAGGTAAATAAGAATAAAGAAAGCCCCCAAATAAAAATGCATGTAATCAAGATTGAACTACTGATTTCAATACTAAATCGAACAAGCTTTTTTTGTTTTTTTCTTTTGTAATGCGTTGAATTTCTTTTTTTCTTTGTTTTTTGATTTGTCTGCTTTTTTCTTTTAGTAAGTTCATTTTGGTCTCGCATCACTGGAGCCTTATTTTTATTCTTTAGGCGTTTTTTTACATCACTTTTATTTGAAGGCTTGCGTAACTTATTTTTGGTTTTTGATGGATGCCTTGTATGTGCCATAAACATTTAACTCCGCTATTTTTTTTCTGCCAATGATTTTTCATTTATCTTAAATTGTTTGATCACAGCCTGCTCATTTCTCTTCACACGTTCAATATCCCCTTTAAAAGATTCTAGCAAAGATGGATCACTATAAAAGCCTTTTTCTTGCGAAGATAGATTGATCCCCAGCTCCTTCATTGAAGAATAATAACGATTGATACGAATTTGTCCATCACCATTAATACGATAGTCTGCTCTATTCAAGGCAAATGCAGCTAGTCGTAAAGAGAGGTTTTTTAAATTTTGCTCAGCCCGCTCCCCTTCACCAGATTCAGCTAAGAGTAATTGATCCTCAATATCCCGAAGATTATAATATCCGGAAACAATTGCCTTTTTATCTTCTTCCCCTAAATTCGTTGATTGATAATAAACCGCAAACATGGAAGTAGCAATGCCTATCAGCATGACAATAAAACATAAGAAACTAGCAATGACGCTTTTTTTCTTTTTCTTCTGTAGTTGTCTCCTTTTTCTGGCAATTACTTTTCTTTTACGTTTATTTTTTGTTCGGATCAAAAGAATTTTTTTTTGTTCTTTTCCGGTCTTTATAATCCCAACTAAGAACAAGAAAATAAAAAGAAGAAAGATAATTGCTATCGCTAAACTTATGACTGCAATCCAATCTAATAATGTCATTTTATCTCTTCCAACTTTCCGTCCTACCTTTTTTTAGAGGGGCGTTTCTTTTTCTTGGTCTTTTTATTTGTCGCAAAATGAATAGCAAAGAAAATAATCAAGATAAGCCCTAAAATGCCTCCTATGATCATAGCGACTAATTTAAAATCAATTCCGCGTTCTTGATCGAGACCAATGTCTTCACGGTTAAACTTATCAGCTTCTTCTTTGGTAATTTCAAACGTTTCAGTCCATTCCCAGGTTTTATCTTCGGATGCTGCTTTGACATGTGCACGATATTTTCCTGGAATCATCGCTTGACCTTCCATACTGACTGGATAGTTTAAAACCGTATTTGGTGCCATTCTCATTTTTGTCTTTTTCGATTCATATAGTACTTCATCATTTTTCTCAGGCATGATTTGAACTTCAACAGTCAAATCATCCAGCAAATCAGACGTTTCGTTTGCCAAATCGACAACAATCGTGTTGCGTCCATTCGGCTGAGTTCCATAAGTTTTAAGATACCCCATTTTAGGTTCAACTTTTGTATCACTTTCTCTAAGCAACATTGCAATCGTATAAGCATATTCGTTAATGATTGTTGTACCAGTATTTTTTTTCTTTTGATCTTCTTTTGCTACTTTTTGTAGTTGAATCCCGCCTAAAATAATGCCCTCGTAGCTAGTTTCTGGCATATTGATTTCTAACTCTAGCTCCTTATCCGATTCTGGAGGAAGCGTTACTGTTTTAGGTGCCTTTACAATATCAGTAAAATCAAACTTCATAGAAGCATCTTTATCAAGTTTTGTTTTTCCATATTCAAGAACACCATTTGAATTGGTTCTAGCACTATTCAATCCGACGTTGACGGTGACTTCTTCTTTGCTGAGGTTTGATAATGTAATTGATACTTTCTGCTTTTGCCCAGGTGTCATTCTCAAATTAAAATAGCCTGACTCATCAATTTGATTTTCTGGATGGTTGGTTTTATATAAAAAACCAACTGCTCCTGAAGGATCTGCGGAAGCCTCACTTATTTGGACATGAACAAAAGAAATTGAAATGATCAAAAAGAAAGTCATAGTTAGCTGCTGAAAATTTTTTTTCATAAACGTAAAACAAATCCTCTCATTCAAAGACAAGCCCCCAATTACTAAAACTCGTAATAATTAGTGAGCTTGCCTTCTAAAACATTCTCGGTTTATTTATTCAGTTATTAATTTTAAAGTACTTCTGCAAGTTCCCATAAAACAACCGCAGTGTGCGCTTCTTTCGTTTTCACAGTTTTACCTGGAACGAAGAGTGATACTGAACCACTTTCAATTTTGTTAGCATTTGTTGCATTTGGTACACCAGTTGTATCTTCAGCTGTACCTTTTCCAGTAGCAGTATGATAAGCAGGAGTATTACCAAAAGCAACTGTATACGTACCAAAACCATCTTTAGCATCTTTTGTTTCTAATACGTCAATTACATTCCCTGATTGTTTTAATTCAAATGCTGACCCAGTCGATGCTAAAACGGCATGAGGGCTAACAGCAGCATCTGTTGCTGTCTCAACGATTGGATTTTTAAAACTAATTGTAGCATTGTCTAAAAGATTTCCAGATGTCGCTTTAAATTGTTGAGTCATTGAAGCTCTTAAAGCCCATTTTCCGCGTTTATCAATACGTTTATCTGTTAATTGTAAATAAACACCACGCTTTTCTTTTGTTCCGTTTTTATCAATTTCCACTTGTTGAGCAAAATAATTTTCGTCAGTTAAGACAGCACTTTGTTGTTTGAAATCCATGCTTGAAACACCATCGATTTTCAATGGACCATTATCTGGATTTGGAGTGTATGGTGGTGTAACTTCATCTGTAGGGATTTCTGGATCCTTATCTGTATTTTTACCAGAATCTTCTACATAATCGATCGTTCCTTGGCTATTTGCTTGAGTTGCTTTTCCATTATCTGCACTTGCCGCAGCTGGTAATAATACATTTGCACCTAGTGCAGCTAATAACGCGATAGAACATAGTGTTCTTTTTTTCATTTGTGTTTCCCCCTATTTATCTTTTAATATTTATGGTAACTCGGATAATATCCAAGTCAGCACCGTTTGGTATTTTCCAGGTTCTCTATCAGATGATCCTGGAACAAAAAATGTTACTGCATTGTTTTCATACATTTGCTTATTTTCAAAGTTCGGATCAAGAATCGGTTGACCTGTTTCATCAACGAGCGGTGCGAGTGTAGACTCTAAATCATTTTCATTTTCGGCAGATGCGCCAAATTCTACACTCCAAATTCCCTGACCTCTTCCTTTATCAGCTTTAGCTAAATCGTAAGTTGTTTGAATTTTATCAATTTTGATAACATCATTTACTAATGATGGTGCATATTTTTTGTCCATCGAAGAGTTTGTCCACGATTTATCTAATGAAATATACGATCCTTTTAGTTCAGATGCTTCATTGTTTGGTATCATGAAATTTGTCTCTTGACGAACTTGTAAGGTCCAACCTGCTCCAGTAGAGCGACTATCGGTCACTTGAACAAAATTACCTCTTGCCCCCGTATTGTCATGAAACAATTGTGCTCTAGCCTGATAAAACTGATCTTCTTTTGATATTCGATTTCGGCCAAAGTCTAATCTAGGGACAAAATCAATTCTCAAGAACCCTTCTGTTGAGGGACTTGGCCCTGGATCGACTGGCTTCACAGGTTTTTCTGGATCCACGACTTGTGGCGGAATAAGCGATGCATCAAAACCAATCGTCCCTTCATTTGTAGCAGACTGAGCCTGAACCTTAGTATCTGGAATGAGCAAAAGAAGGATAGAGAAACAAAAAGTGAATGTTAGTATCTTTTTCAAGGTTTGGTCTCTCCTTCGTTTTCTTTTCTTTGCTTTTTCACATAGACATAAAGTGCCGATAAAGCAAGAACTATGCCGCTAAGCATCAATGATTTTCTTACGATTTCTCCAGTTTGAGGAAATCGTCCGATTGGTTTACTTTTTTGGGGTCCTTCAGAAACATTTAAATTGGTCTTTGACTCTGAAGTAGTCGTTGGTGGGTCTTTTTTTTCATCTTCTCGATAAAATTCAATCACCGCTTCATGGCCAACTTGACCACCATCATCTGCAAAAGATGTCACTGGCTTCCAAAAAATCATGAGACCTAAAATAGAGATGGTCAGAATGCTGATACGTAAAAATTTTTTATTCATATTCTTTCCCTCTCCTTCTATGGTCCTTCAAGCAATTCCCATTCGATAATACCTACATAGATACCAGATTCTTTAACAGCGCCAACTTCCGTTTTTAGTTTAAAACCATCTCCTGAAGCTGACCACTTCTCACTAACTTTATTAGGTGTTCCATCTTTATTTGTACCCACTGCAACATCTTGCATTCCAGCATTCAATGTAACTTCATTGCCGCTATATATATAACGAACTGCATTTGTTACAATTTCTTGATTACTGTTTGTCAATTCTTGTTTCATGCGGGCTTGTAGTTTCCAAGGTTTTTTTGTTGCTCTACTATCTTGAATGACTAATGCACCATCAATTCGAACAGGCTCTTCGATCACACTTTCCTCTGCCTTAACGATTTGTGTTCCAAAATCAATTTCCGTAGGAGCAGAAACTAATACGATTCGACCTTTAAATTGATACGTAACGGCACGACCACCTTCAACAATCTCAATGGCATTTTCTGGCATTGGTGAGCTGACGATTTCATATTTCTTTTCTAGCTGATCATTCACCGCTTTCAGCACATCTGCTTCTTTCGTCAAATCGACCTTACTACCAACTTTTCTCGTTAAAACAATTTTTGGATGAATTACATTATTTTCTTCATCAACAAAATTAATAGTCAAATCAGCCTCTCCAGCTTTGATTGTCAGGTTTAGAATTTTCTCCTCCGAAGTATGTCCTTCACCATCTACCGCGTAGACTTTGATTACTTGTTTTCCAAGTGTCAATGCTGATTTTGGCAACGTGAACTTCCAATCGATCTTTTTACCAGGATTAGTCATATCATTTGGAACTTTATCGCCAAATTTGACCGCTGTTCCATCGTTAAGCGTGTAATATAGATCTACAAGTGGACTTTCGGAATCACGCCATTGTCCTGTAACCTCAAAATCATTTCCTTGGATTAGCTCTTGGTCAGCTTGATCAATGAAGACTTCTGGTGGGTTTCCAGGCAGACCGATAGTTACATCATAGGCCATTTTGGTGCTTTCATTACTTTCAAGTGACGTTGGTTGATTTTTCATAAAGATAGCCGTATCCATTTTTCTAAGGTCAGTTGTTACATACACCAACTGATCTGCCGGATAATTTTGAGCTTCATAACCAAGTGAATCTAATGCTGTAAAACCTGAATCATCATAATTGAAAAACTGGCTTAAGAAATAATCTCTAGGTTGTGTATTAGTCCCTTGGATCCAATGTTTTCCGGTCCAGTTTTGGACATGATCTGGTCCGGTAAAAAGATACTGAAGTTTATAGCCATTTTCTCCAGCATCTTGGATATAGACACCTTTATTGTCTCCAATCGCATAAATTGGCACCTTATCATTCTTATTTAGCTCGGTATCAATCATCGAACCAACGATGAAATTCGCTTCTCGATTTGTACCAGTATTTGTTACAGTGTATTCAACGTTTACAGTCCCTGTAGTCTTACCAGTCATTAAAATTTCCACACGCAATTTTTTAGAGCTAAATTCTGTGTTATAAACTAATTTATACACAGTCATGCCATTTGGTAAAATACGTTTGTAATACTTATACCCTTCACTGGTAATATGGCTTCCCGTATTAAAAACACTAGGACTTGTATTGCTACCGAAAGCATAGATCAAACCATAACTTGTCCATAATGATTGTCCCGCTTCTTCTGGTTTACTCATAGGATTTTGAGTATGGTAAATATGCTGAACTCGTTTGTCATTATCCATGAAAGTTACATTAGGAATAGCAAATTGCTTTTGTTTATTACCAGAAATACTTGTTGTTCCAATAGCTTCTGTTGGACCAAACCCATAACGTAATTCTTTTCCTTCACCGGCTATTATTGAGGCTTCTTCTGCTGTATATATCTCTGTCCATTCCTCTGTGTAAGGTGTTGCTAAAGTAGCACGACCCTGCAATTTTTCATCTGGTTGAACAGAGAAAGATTCTACAGACGTTTCTTCTTTTCCTATCACTAATTCGTTTGAACGCTCTTGTTCAGTTGATGCTTGAATGGTCTGTTTGGTGCTAGAGTTAGTCATAGCTTGGAAGTATAGTACGGTTTGTTTTGACTCTTTGTTAAGTGTTACTTCTAACTGATCTTTATCCTCATCGACTTGGACGAGAGAGATTTTTTCTTTGTTCATCTCAAGAATTTTGTCTTTATCAAAGGTAACTTCATCAGAGTATTCTAATAAAATTAGTTGATCTTTCTTTGAAGGTTTTACGCTTAATGAGAAATATGCTTCATTATTTGAAGATGCTTGAACTTGCTTTTCCGTTTGCTCTAAGCTAATCTTATTAGATATCGTTTCAGAAGCTTTTATTGAAGACTGATTCATAAAAAAGAGGCTGCCAAATACCAGTAATACTCCAGTTATACCGAAAGCGAATACCTTTTTCCCTATTTTCATTTTTTCAACTCCTTTCTAAAACTAGTTTTCTTGCTCGCGGTCCTAAACGTGAGCAAGAAAAAAATCTTTGCTTCTTTATTGGGCTTTTCACACGATCCTACTCGCACAATGATCATTCGCTGAGCAGATAACCTATTGAACGAACAGTCTTAATGATCTTGGCATCATCTACGTTAGCTTCTATTTTTTTTCTCAAATGAAAGATAATATTGGCTACGCGATATTGCTTTTCATTTATTTCTGATTTCCAGACAAACTCATATATTTCCTTATAGGTTACAGCTTTGTTTCTTTTTTGGTATAAAATTTCAAAAGCCCGATACTCAAGTCTCGTCAGACTTACTTCTTTGTGGCCATTTATTGCAACACTTAAATTGTTAGGATAAAGCTCAATTTTACAAGAACTTAATTGATTATCTTGTTGCGCCAAAATTGTGTTTCTATTTTGTTGGTTATGGAACCGATCATTTTGCTGACGATGTAATGCATTTTTCACCACTAATAAAAATTCTTCTGGAAAATCATTTGCGGGTAAAACACCATCTACACCTAATTTTAAAAAAACTATATTTTTAATACTACTCATCTCATTTGTTAAGACCCAGACTAATTTGTTTGTTACGGCTTTGATTTCTATGATGTTTTTCAAAGTAAGGCTCATTGCATTATCATCACCGCTACTATCTGGAATAATGACACAGTCTATCTCTTGACTAACTTGATGGATATTTTCTTCATGTATCAATTTTATCTGACCAATTTCATTGATTTTTTCTAAGTAATCTTTAGAAAGTGCCACTGGAAATGAAGCAACTCCGATGTTATACATATACTGTCCTTCCTTTTATACTTATTTTTATATAATGCTATTTTCAAAAATAATATAACAATCATAATGTTTTTTTTAAGTTTTCCATCATGTTATACTCAATTTAATGATGATCATCACACGACAAAAAGTTTTCCTCATTGTTGTACAAAGAGGAAAAAGCGCTGTAAGTATTGTTGTTACTCACACAAAAATAGTTGTTGACGGTTCAATGACGGCGTAAAAATATCTAATAGAAATAATAAATTATAAAAATGCCAACGCTATAACTTTTAAAGTTATGGCGTTGGCATTAGTCGGAATTACGATTTTTACCTGACTGATACATTTTTAAATTCGTCAAACATTAGTTGATCTAACCTTTGAACAACCTCTTTGCGACTTTCAAGCATTGAATCTGTATAAATATCTAACGTCATTTTAACAGATGTGTGTCCTAACAATTTACTCAAACTAGTTATATCTGTCCCCATTTCGATGCATCTGGTTGCAAACGTATGTCGAAGAATGTGGAAATGTGTATCGGAAATTCCAGCTTTTTTAATAGAGCTTTTGAAACGGTAGCGAATTACTCTGGGCTCCGCTAAGTTATTTTTACACGTTACCACATACTCGCTTTCGCTGTGTTTTCTTTTACTTAACAAGTAATACAATATTTTATTTGACAATGGTACGACTCTACAAGACTGTTCGGTTTTCGGAGTGCTTATAATTATATTGGTTTTACTTTCTGTTTCAAAGGAAGTTTTTACTCGAGAAACTGTTCGTTTTATATAGACAACTTCTTTATTAAAATCAATATCTGACCATTTCAATCCGCTGATTTCACCAATTCTAAGACCAAGGTATAGAGATAAAATGATTGGTGAGCACCCTCTTTCGTTGAAAGCAATGGCCTCTAACTTTCGTTGATCTGTTCTAGATAAGGCAATGATAGAGTTATTTTTTTTGTGTGGTAATCGAATTTTTTTATATGGACTCCCAAGTACAAGTTGGTTATTTTCTGCTGCGATTAGCATTTTCCTTAACAAGGCGAAAATATTTCTGATAGTTCCGGAAGCTAACTTTCGTTTCTCAAGGGTAATAATAAATGTCTGAATTTTATCTTCCGTTATATTATGTAGATAGCTATTCTCAAAAAAAGGAACTATGTAGTTATTACACAACCAGTGATATTGTGCATACGTAGAACTTTTAACTACGTTTTTCACTTCATTCTCTAACCAAAAATCACACCAACCTTTCAGTAGTTCTTCTTTATACTCCTTGTTCCCACTTCCAATTAGTTCAGCTTTTACAACAATCAACTTTGTTTTAACCTCGTTGTATTTCTTTGCATATACATAGCCATATTTTATTGAGCCACTTTTATTTCTTCCTTTTATATAGCGACCTTCCCATCTTCCATCTTTTCGTTTGTAAATATTTTCCCCTTTTTTAGACATTTCAACTCATTCCTTCATCTATTTATTTGACCATTTTTTTGACGGCTAATAAAAGCTCCTATAAATGTAGATTTTGCTGTGAAATCAAAGAGATTCAATTAAGAAAATATATTTTTTAAAGGAAATTCTCAATTTTTTTCGTTTTATAAAAAAAAAATGAGAAATAACGTATTGAAACACTGTTGACTTCTTATGTTTTTCCAATTAGACTATTACTAAGCCAGTAAAAACATCCAATCTTCTTCTTTGTACAACAATGAGGAAATTTTTAACCTATTTACTATCAAAAAATCCTTTTATTTTGTTTGTTTAAAATCCTAAAGATATCATAACTAGTATATATATTAATAAGAAATCTAAATACATAAAAAAAGTTTCTGCCGCATTTCAGCAAGCAGAAACTTTTTTATGTTAATACTTCGTATTCAGCAATCGTACTTGAAATAATTCCTGGACGGTTCTTTTCATTCTCCGTATCTTCTTTCGCTTCTTTTCTTTGATGCATCTGCTTAAACGATTGGCTTTTCACCCAATTTTTTTGATGTTCTCTTGACGTCCAGCGACTTAAAACAACTAATTCAGTTACGTTTGGATCATCTGGTAATGTCCGTTGCATTAATTGAAAATTTAAAAAGCCTTCAACAGTTTCCATACTCTCTTTGGTGTGGCCTGCTGTAAATTGTCGAATGATTTTTTGTGACTGGGCAGTCTCAGTTTGAATTGTATTGGTTACAATATACATCTCTTTCCCTCCATTATTCTGTAAACTTTGTTTGAATAAAATGATCATCAATGATTTGTCCTTGCTCGAAATGCAGAACTCGCTGACAAGTTCGACTCAGAAACTCTTTGTCATGAGTGATCACCAACACTAAAATCCCTTCCTTATGTAGCCAACGAATTGTCTGACTAACTTCTTCCATATGCAATAAGTCTAGCCCACTTGTCGGTTCATCAAAAATAATGATTTTTTTCCCTGACAATAAGGCACTGGCAATTGCGACTCGTTGTTTTTCACCACCAGACAAGGTTTGAGGATGCCGTAGTAAAAGTGGTTCTAAATTGAGCATAGCCACAATTTTGTCAAATTCTTGGGTATTTTTTGCATTCAAGCTGATTTCTTTTTCTACTGTTTCAAAAAATAATTGCAGATTAACATCCTGCATTACAACAAAACTCTCTTTAATAAGTTGTTTCGCATTCATGACCTGCTGATTTAATTTGATAGTTCCCTGCTTAGGCTTAATCAATCCTGATACAAGTCTGGAAAATGTTGATTTACCCGCACCATTAGGACCAACAATTCCAGTAATAACAGAACTAGTCAATGTTAGAGCAGGGATTTTTAATATGGAAGGTTGTCTCCGATAGTGAAACTCAAGTTCTTCACATACCATTGTCAGCTGTTCTGGGGACGGAGTGGATTCAGCAACTCTCAATAAGTACGTTTGTTCAAGCGATCTTAGCCCCATGTTATTGATTTCTACAGCAGATTTCTCTCTCATTTCTTGACGTGTATAGCTTTCAATAATTGTTCCGCTATCCATTAACAAATAGCGATCAGCAAGATCAGTCAAGTAATGTAAACGATGCTCAGACACAATGATCGTCATCCCTTGTTTTTTTAATACCTGTAAATATTTCTTTAACTGTTCTATTGTTGCTTCATCTAAATTACTTGACGGTTCATCCAATAAAAACAGCTGATGTTTCAACATACTTGCAGAAGCAAAGGCAATTAACTGCTTTTGCCCACCAGACAAATGAAACATACTTCGTTCTAAAAATTTTTCTAAAGAAAATAAACGCGTAATCTCAGCGATCCGGTTAATCATCTCGTCTCTTGGTACTCCATAATTTTCCATTGCAAAAGCTAATTCAGAATAGACATCACTAGTAAAAAACTGTGTCTTAGGATTTTGAAAGACAACGCCGATCCCTTGCACATATTCATTAAACTCTTTTGTTAGTAAATTTTGCCCTAAAACAGTTCCTGTCCCTGCCAGATCCCCAGTGTATAATTCAGGAATCAAGCCATTTAAAATTCTCAGTAACGTTGATTTACCACAACCGCTTTTACCACATAAAACAATAAATTCGCCAGCTTTAATTTCTAAATCTACCTTTTGAATGATCGTTTCCTGATCCTCATAAGCAAACGACACATCATGCAAATCAATCATCAAATCAGCCTCCCAACAATCGCGCTCAAAATCAAAATGCTGATCAATAAATAATCTTGAATTTTCAACCGTATCTCATAAACACTGGTATGTGTCTTAGGATTCGCTAAACCACGAACTAGTGCTGCTGAAGATAAATCCAAAGACGTATTTTCGGCCGACATCAATATAGGAACAATGATGTACTCCATTGTTTGAAACGGGTGAAGAAACAACTCAGCTGTAGAAAGAGCGATTCCACGATATTTCAGTGCATTGCGAATACTTCTAAAATCCTGAAAAAGTGTTGGAAAAAAACGAAATAACACGGTCAACGGAATAATCAGGCCAAAAGGAATATGACACTTCTTTAAAGCGGCGATCCATTCACTGATTTTCGTCCGATTCATTGCAAAAGCAGCGGCCATGATCGTTGGCAGCATACGTCGATTACCTACAAATAGAAAATCAAAGAAAGCGGCCACTCCATTGTCTATATAAGGAAATAGCAAATAATCACCTAAAACGAGTAGCCAAAAGATACCATAAAAAAGCGTTCCTTTTTTTAAACTACCATTCAAGAAAAATAAAACGTACAGCAATGTCACAAATAAGACTTCTGCTTTAAACGGTAAAGGAAACATCAATAAAAAACTCGCAAATAAAATCGTACATAGTTTACTTCTGGGATCAAACGTTACGTATGTTTTTTCCATAGTTTTTTCCTTTAGCTTTATCAAAATGCTTATTATAAATTTTTTGCCCAATAATTATACCCAAAATACTACAAACAATCACCGCTATTGTACAAACATAAAATGTTGTGGTAGTGATTGGCGCAAAGACTTTATCAATATAAACGGCATCTTTTCCACGAGCCACTAATGAATCGATATATGCATTTTTCATAAACCACAACGGCAGTACCGGTCCCATCAAACCAAAGCTAAATACCGTATAACTAAACATTGTACGAGCTTTCTCTGATAATTTTGTATGGTATTGAATCCAGTCAGCAACAACTGCGCAAAGAATATTTGGTAAAAATGATAGCGGAAAATGACCGGATACTAGAAAAAATAAACCCATGACACTACCCATGATTGTAATTGCACCGAAACGAGGGATACGATGAATCACTAGCAAATAAACAATTCCTGCAAAAAGTGCTGTTGCGCTAGGAATAAGAACTGAGTTAAAGGCTGGGATCGTAAACCTTAAAATAACCATTGCAATCGTTACAACTAAAAAATAAATAGCTGTATAGATCCCAATTGAAATAAAATCTTGAATTTTTAACTTGTTCATTCTTTTACTATCTCCTCTTACTTTATTGTAAATAAAAATAATAGCTGACCATATAATTCACTTGTAATCTTAAGCTGATAACGACCAGTTTGTTCAAATTGTTTACTAGGCAGTAACAACTGTTCTTCTGTCAACTCATAATTTAACGAATAACCGTTCTCTGAATTTTTTTTAGTTTTGTACAATTCAAATAAAGGGGCTTGCTGTTTCAATTCGTTGATTAAACCTGGATCAATTGATAGACAAATCATTTCTCCATCAGCATATTCCGATTTAGACATTTTGGGTATAACACCCATCGGTTGTTTTAAATAGGTAATAAAATGAACATCTTCAAATCCATCAGCAAGAATATCGATCCTGACTTGCTCCCCTTTTTCCCATTGATCAAAGGCTTGATATCTTAGCTGTTCAGTGTTCGCTAAGAGCCCAAATTCTAAATGATTTTCCGGTTTGTGATATAAGTAATCTGGCCATAAAAGCGGAATTGTTTGCCCATTCTTTGTCACCGTAAAACTGTAGATATATTTACCGTATGCTTCATGAAATTGATCGTAGGTGTTGATCTTTTGTTCAGGTAAAAATTGAACCATCCCCGCATAACTATAATGAGCAAAATAATACATTTCATTCACGTATTCTAACTTGTCTTGAACCTCTTGAACATTTTTTTTATGGCTGCTTTCAAGTAGTTCTCTGGAACCATATGTACCATCTAAGCATAGACGTTTTCGTTTATAGCCGTTTAACTCAGCTACATTCTCTTCATCAATAGTAGTCAACAATTGAATCCCCTGTAGCTTCTTCCTGAACATTGGATAGGTTTCGGGCATGATTTCTGCTACTATATAATCTTTGGCTAGAATGTATACGGGAACTTGCTTAATACTATAGCTACCACCGTCATTTAATGTAATTTTTTGTTGATTTGTATGAGGAAACCGGCCGATAATTTGTTTAAATTTCCCTGATAATTGATAATCCATTTCTTGGAAATCTGGACTATCAGCATGATAAAAGTCAAAAAATGTCATTGTTGTTTCCCCGATAAAATAACGAGGTATTTTTTTATCATCTATATATATTTGCTGATCAAGCATTATCGGACACTGCTCAGTTTGAATAGTATCATAAGATATTTTAACTCCACCGATTATTCGTTCTTTCATTGAATCACTCCTTTCTCTATTGGGTTAGTATAGCATAACAAAATGACAATGAGAATCATTATCAGTGAAGTGTACTTTTCTAATCTGTTGTTCCAGCATTTTCTTCTCTATCAACTTCTGTCTTAACTGCTGCTTCAACGGCATAGATCAATGACTCAGCGATTGTTTTAATTGGCATTGAGGGTGTCCCTACTGAACGACTGATTACTTGTGTAGGTTCAAATGGTACATGGATAAATCCTCCTTTGATACCAGTAAACTCATTGTCGATCATATATAATAAGCGATACATGATATCGTTACAAACAAAGGTTCCAGCTGTATACGAGATGTATGCTGGTAAGCCATGTTCTTGAACATTTCTCATCATTGCTTTGATTGGTAATGAGGTAAAATAAGCTGTTTCTCCGTCTTCTTCCAATTTTTCCCCAATGGGTTGCTGTCCTTTATTGTCTGGGATTCTTGCTTCAGCTAAATTGATTGCCACTCGTTCAAAGGAAACAGCACTACGACCTCCTGCTTGTCCCACACAAATCACAATATCTGGTTCAGTCTCTTTTATTGCAGCTTTTAATACTTCACCGCTTTCTTTAAAAACAGTTGGTATTTCTAACTTGATCACTTGAGCTCCTGCTACTTCATCTGGAATCATTTTGATAGCCTCATACGCCGGATTAATAGCCTCACCACCAAAAGGATCAAAACCTGTGATTAACACTTTCATTATAAACCTCCTCTTTCATTGCACAACTTCTTTCTTTATTATACACAAATTTTGTTTTTTTATTTTCAATATAGGATCCAATTAAAACAAAGAAAGTTACGACCGAACTTGAAAACATTCCAGTCGTAACTTTTCTGATTTTTATGAAAGAAATTTTCAGTGAGACAACGTTCAGGAATGCTCATTTTTGTCTCACCATCAATAAACGTCAATCTTTTCTTCAGCATTTGCATGAATCAATTTTCTCTTTTCATCATCAAGCTTTTCCCATTTATCACCATAAATATGCTCCAAACGGCCATAATCATCATAAGATAAAATAAACTGATGTTCACCGTTCTCATCATTGATGATCGTATATAATTTATTCTCTTCATCTTGACTAATTTGCCAAGTACCAGATTCAAACTCTTCCGCTATAGCCATTGAACTATTTTTTTCTAGTAATTTCTTTATGTTTTCCGTACTATATTCTGGGTTAGCTTTTAGATTCTCCTTGCGTTCATCTGATAATAAATAATACACAACAAAGAATTTTTGCGACATCATCGGCCGAACTTGAATGTTTGCCCATAACGCATCAAATTGATCTTCTGGTAATACTTCCCAGCCCTCTCCAAAGACATTAGAAATCCGATCATCCTCATCTTCTTGTAAAATAATAAATGGATCATCGTCTTCGAGTAAAGTCAGTGCTGTCACGAAACCGTAGTCAGAAACATTATCTGGTGAAGCCTGGAAATCATATCTGGACTCAATTGTGACTTCTGGCAATTGTGAAATAGTTATGTTTTCAGCCATTTCCTTGGCTTGACCTACTAGATTTTGTTCTATGAAATTTACTCTGTCTTCATCTTCTCGGTCGATATAAAAATAATAGAGAAACTGATCATAGAGGTTGTCACTTTCTTTTAGGTCTGATAGTTTGTTTATAACATTCTTATATAACTCTCTTTCTTCACTAAACATATTTTGAATATCTGATGTTTCGATCGAAGTATTTCGTTCATTAGATCTTGAAATCACGCCGCCAATTTTAACGAAAGCAATAATTAATACAAAAATCAGCCAGACGTATTGTCCCGCACTTTTCTTCTTCTTTTGTGGAACAGTTACAGTCTCCATTAGGTCTAGCATTGCCAATTCATCTGCTCTAAACAAGGAAGGAACCTTTTTCGCTAATCCTCCCCAGTATTCTTTCACACTTGAATGACGATTTAAACGAAAATAAACATACCCCATTAGTAAATTGATGGTAACTGTTGGAATGGCTATCTCACTTTTGTCAAAGATCAATACAGCATTAGCGGAACCTTCATTTTTGATCCACTCATAATAGATACTGAAAAATTCACTCGTTCTATTAGCTCTTAATGACTTTGCCGTTTCAAGCAGAGTCGTAAAATGATTAATCGTTGCCTCCTGTTCCATTCTAAAATCAGTCAGTAAAAGAAAGGAAATTTGCAAATTGACTACATCAACATCATTGGTTGTCAGCATTCTACACAAATCTAAAGACTCTATCCAGGTAGTTTGATCTGGAATACTATCTTCAAGGAGTTGAAATAGGTTGTAGCGATTTGTAAAATAGGTTAACCGTTCTTCTTTTGGTATTTCTGAATAATGATCGAAGAAAAAATTCGGTACATTCTTGATTTCAGTCCACGTATAACAAAAATAATCACCAGAGCGATAATCTTTGACTAATGCATCAAAATCAAATATAGATCCTATATAATCAATAATTGTTCTTGATAATACGCGATAATTAGTCAGTAAAAAATGTTGCATCACATGTTTTATTTCATTATGTTCATCAATAGACCACTCCAGTTCATTTGAAAATAGTAGTGTCCATTTTTCTACATCTGAGAAAAAGGCCATTCCTTCATAGATCGCCGCTAATTCCTGATTAAAAATTTCGACAGCATTTCCTTGCTGTGTTTTTTGAACTTGCGTACTCTCGTTATCAGCAATAGCTTCTTCTTGAACTAAGTCGTCCTGCGGTTTACTTTCCGGCTCTACCGTTTCATTTTCTACAAAAACAGCTTGTAATTCGTCCTCTTGCACTTTTTCCTCTAAGGATGAAATCGATTCTGTTGGCCGATTACTTTCTATGATCGTTCCTGTTAAAAAAATAGCCGAATCAAAGGCTTCTTTTAACTTTTGAAAGGCTAATGGTTCTTCATCTACATTTATCGTTTTTAACTTTGCTGCATAAGCCTGTTTAACCTTTTTTTTATCTGAAGTCGGTTCTAACCCCAATATTTCCCAACAATTCATGACACAACCCACTTTCTCATCCCCTCAACAGATAACAGAGCAGACGTGCTTCATTTTTCTTATTTCTGAAGACGATCAAAAACTTTTATCCTATTATATTATGGCAAAGATAAGCAGGAAAAACAATACTAGAAAGAACTTAAAAGTTGTTCCTATTAAACGAATAAGCGCAGATCGTGGTTCTCAGTTCAATGATCTACACTTATTTCTTATGAACATTTTCTTTTGCCATAATAAAAAGCACTGGTAGCTCTTTTAGAAAAGACATTTTTTAAATAGAATATACATTATTATTGTTTCTATCAAAAAAGAGTTGTGAATATAATATATCAAACTTGTTCTTTACCGTCAGTTTATCTTTAGACCAGTAACAGAAAAATACTTTTTTCAGTCTGAGCTAAGTAGCGCTAAAGTTATGAGACAATATAAGCAAGTACTAGAATATTCTACTATCCATTTTGATGATTACTTTATGAAGCTAGGTGAAAATTACGAGAAAGAAAAACAGCTTATTAAGGAATCTAATCAGCAACTTAATGAACAAACAAAATAAAGTAAGGATATTTCAAAATTTGTGAGTATCGTCAAAAAATATTTTGAACCAAAAGAACTCACATCAGAGATGATGCGAGAACTAATTGAAAAAATTGAATTAGGACAGCCTAAGAAAATAAACGGCGGACGCCACCAGACTGTAAAATCCACTACCGTTTTGTGGACGAGTTAAAATTTAAATAGACAGCACAGCAATAAAGCCCTTAACTGATAAAGCTTTATGCTAAGTTAAGGGCTTTTGTTGTTTTACGGAAGATGCTATAATTCACAAAAAATCTGAGGAACACCGAGTAGGTACCAATCATCATCAGTTCATAAACTTACTGTGATTCTTGGCAATTTTCTTGAATTTCCTCTTATTGATGTTGCACAGTACCTACTACACTTTTATACGAAAACTAAACCCTTAAAAAAACAAAAAAAAGCTACCTCTACTTAATGCGTAGTTAGCCCTAATTGGTCTAGAACAGTTTAGCAGTTACACCTTAAACTGTTCTTTCTATTTTTGTAAATAACTTTCTCCAAGTTCATTATAGCGGGACTGATTGGAAAACATCCGATAAATAATACGTAATAATAAATGAACGGTCGCAACAACCGATTTTTTGTGTCCGGCATTTCTTCTTACCCGAAAGAAAAATGCTTGAATTCGATTAGGGTACAACTGCCGCCGTTCTTCGATTGATTCCTGGAATTTCCTCTAAACGTTCTACGTATTCTTCATAAGGAACGAGATAGTCATTTATGGTTTCTTCGACTTCTACTAATTGTTTTTCTAAGCACTCAATCTGAGTGAGATGAAGAGATAACATTTTACGATAATGAGGCGTCATAAACCCTTCTAAGGATTCAAGTAATTGAGGCACTTTTTTACGTAATGTTGTATAAACACACTCGAGAATGAGTGTTTCTGTGATTTGTTTATTTTTAACTAAAGCATAGAGTAAGCCTCTACCTGATTTTCCATAGATATCTTTAATTACTGAGGTTAATTTGATTCCAGCATTCTGCAAAACCATGTGACCGCGATTTTTTTCCCGATTCAAATCTTCCACTAAATGTTTGCGGTAGCGGGTTAAATCTCTCAGTTCTTGAATGGGTTCTGGTGGAACAAAACTTGTAGGGACGACTCCTAATCGAGTGAGTCGCGCAATCCATTCCGCATCTTTCATATCCGTTTTTTTTCCTGGAATATTTTTGATGTGACGAGGATTCGCCAACTGTAGCTCAAAATGATTCTGTAAAATTCGCCAGACACATTTCCAATAAACGCCCGTGCTTTCCATGCTTATGTGTGTGACTTCGTAAGAAGTCAACCAATCAGACAAGTCAAAAAGACCACGAGTTGTCGTGTCAAAACTACCAAAGAATTTTTCTGGTCGTTTTTTCCCTTCAGTAGAACGAATAATACAAGCAACAATCACTTTTTGATGGATGTCTAATCCAGCACAACAAGAACGAAGTACATCTTCCATTTTTACCATTCCTCCTTGAAAAAAAGTACAGAAGGGGCTATTCTACTTATAGAAACGATTTATTTTTATACGCAGGTTCTAAGACCTAATGATTGGTGCAAATAAGTAGAATGATCTAGTTTGTCCCTCAAGGTTACTTGGAGAAGAACCTCAATAAGTGATCGACCTACAAGCCACTCCTGTCATCTCTAAGTATGACAGGAAAAAGCCTGTAGGTCGATCACTTTCGTTTTCATTCTGTTTGGTGAGGGCGATAGCCCTCATGGGTGTTTGTCTCGGCCTCTTTATTTCTAAGTGTCAAAGACACTAAGAATTGAAGGACTTGGTTCTCGGAGCTAAAGGCTTTGTCTTGGCCTCAGTTTTGTTTATTATTCTTGCTTAATGGAATCACCTTAGTCGCGATTTTTTCTAAGAAAGCTTGATCGTGTTCAACTAATACCATTGTCGGTTTTAATGAAAGAATCATTTCCTCCAATTGCTCTTGATTAAATACGTCAAGATAATTTAAGGGCTCATCCCAAATATATAATTCGGCTGGCTGGGCTAACGATTTTGCCAGTTCAACTTTTTTACGTTGTCCCATACTCATTTGCTCGATTCGGTTTAAAAAAACTTCCCTTTCCATGCCTAATTTATGCAGATTATTGAGAAATTCTTGATGATCAAGGCCATGTTCTTCTGAAAAATCTAGTAAGGTTCCTTGATTATCTTCATAATTTTGACGAACATAACTGATTTTCAAATTTTTTGGACCCAGTATCTCACCTTCAGCTTCACCAGTAAATTGACCCAATAGAAATTGAATAATCGAGGATTTTCCAGAGCCATTGAGTCCTGTCAGCGCAATTCGTTGCCCCTGACTCACTTCAAAGGAAATTTCTTTAAATAAAGCTTGCTCCTGATACGTTAGCGTCAGATTTTCTACTGTTAATAATCGTTTATGGTGACAGGGTTGATAGTTCATCGTCAGCGGGTCAATGTACTCGATATCTTTTAACAAGCTAGCCTTTTCCGCTACTTGTGTTTCCATCCTTTGTTCAATTGTCTTAGCCCGCTTCATGGTACGAGCAGCTCTTGCACCGATAAAACCTGTATCGTAGATTGCCCCGCTACCTTTTTCTGAAGCTTTGCCGTATTTGTCTTGTTCCTTAGAACGAGACCATTCAGCTTTTTCAGCTGCTGTTTTTTTCAAGCGACTGACTTCTTTTTTTAGTTTTTCATTTTGGGCTACTTCAAACTCATCTTTGATTTTTTTTTGTTTCTCATAGATAGAAAAATTACCTTGGTACAGTTCTAATTGGCTTTTTTCGATAGACAATACGTGATCGACCACTTCATCTACAAACGAGCGATCATGGCTAACTACAATATAGCCCTGTCTTTTCTTTCTTAAATACTCAGCTACTTGTTTACGTCCATTGATATCCAAATGATTCGTTGGTTCATCGATCAAAGGAAAATAATGGTCATCAATAAATAGTAATGCTAGTAAAACTTTGGTTTGCTCACCGCCGGATAGTGTCGCAAATTCCCGCCATAAGATTTCTGGGTCAACATGTAGGAGATTTAACTCCCGTTCGATTTCCCACTGGTCAAAGTCACTGATTTCTTGTAATACATAATACGTTAGCTGATGCTTATCCTTGATAGGTTGCGGAAAATAGAGAAACTCCAGCTGATGACTAATTTGACCACTATAAGCCAGCTGATTCTGTAATATCTTAAGCAGCGTTGTTTTGCCACGACCATTTCTGCCGATCAAGCCTAATTTCCATTGCGTATCAAAGTTTAAATTTGCTTGATCAAATAATAACGTTCCTTGAGTATCATACCCAAAAGTTAACTGTTTAATTTCAATTTTTGACATCGTCTCACCTCATTAAAAAAGCTGTCGGAAATTTTACGATTTCCTCTACACTTTTCAGGTTGGCAACTTAATGACGAGTACACAAAAAGACCCGCACACTGAAAAATCAAAGCCAACCTTGAAAATCTGCACACTGCTCCCTTGGTGTTTCTTCAAGTTACAGTCTGAATGCAGCTTCAACAAATTGACTTAATTTTTCAACGCACGGATCCCTCACTTCGTTTTTTATTGCATTTACTATATCATGCTCAATTCATAATTGTCAACAATCAGTTCTGTAATTAATAAGTGATTTATAGATGATATTTATTTAATGCAACTTTCTATGGCAATTGTTTCAAAAAAACAAGTAGCTAGCCTCGATCATTCAGTGTTCACGATTCTAGATACTTTAGAGGCAGTCGTGAACAACACTTAATCCAAGCATATCTTTAAGCATGTTCGCTAGCTACACACAAATTTGAACAAAAATTTTCACCTTTTATGATTAAGGCTTAGTATTTTTGAAAAATATCTTTCAATCTATCTCTTTCTCTGCATTTAGTTGTTTTTATCCTTTATACTATGATTATGAATCTGATGGAATTTGATTAAAAAAATAGTCGCTGACATGTACAGCAAAAGGGGATTTTACAATGAAAATCGAACATATTGGTTTGTGGGTAAACGATTTAGAAAATATGCGGACGTTTTACGAAACGTATTTTAATGCAACGGTTTCTGAACTTTACCACAATAAGAAAACGAGTTTTCGTTCTTACTTTTTAACGTTTACAGATGGTGCCAGACTAGAGATTATGTCGCGAGATGATGTGATCAACCGTCATTCAGGAAATGAAATCCTAGGTTTTGCTCATTTAGCAATTTCATTAGGCAGTGCAGAAAATGTTGACAATCTTACAGCCATCTTAGTCATGGAAGGGTATGAATTATTAAGTCCTGCCCGCACAACAGGCGATGGCTATTACGAGTCTGTGATCGCTGACCCTGAAGGAAATCGATTAGAATTAACTATTTAAATTCAACACTAGATGGAGGAAATGACATGGATGTAAAAGCAATTGTTTTAGATATTGATGGGACACTTTTGAATGACGAAAAAAAAATGACCAATCAAACAAAAGAAGCCTTGATTGCAGCTCAACGCAATGGCATTAAAGTGATTCTTGCTTCAGGACGGCCAACTCCCGGAATGTTAAAATATGTTGAAGAATTGAAAATGGATCAATATAACGGTCTGATTGTTTCTTATAATGGTGCTCATGTTTTGGATGTTAGTACACAAAGAGAGTTATTCAGTCAGCCACTTTCTATTGAAAATAGCAAAACAATTTTAGAACACCTAAAGCAATTCGACGTGAAACCAATGATCGCCAAAGATGGCTATATGTATGTTAATAATGTCTTTGATGGGATGCTGGATTTAGGCTCTCCTGATGGGCTATTCAATATTATTGAGTATGAATCACGTGGCGGCAACTTTCAATTATGTGAAAAAACAGATTTAGCTGCGTTTGTAGATTTTCCATTGCATAAAATTTTAGTGGCTGCTCAACCTGAGTATTTACAGGGAAATTGGCAAAACATTCTGGCTCCATTCGAACACTCTGTCAGTGGAATGTTCTCTGCACCAATGTATTTTGAATTTACCGACCAAGGGATCGATAAAGCAAATGCCCTTGAACAAACGTTAAAACCTCTAGGAATTCATCAAGAACATATTATTTCATTTGGTGATGGTCATAACGATCTATCTTTGATCAACTATGCTGGAATGGGCGTTGCGATGGGAAATGCTGTCACAGAATTAAAGAATGTTGCAGATAAAATCACGACTTCCAATAACGAAGAAGGAATCGCTAAAGCATTAGCTGAGCTACTTTAATAGCAAACAATAGGTTAGGGCCAAAATCCTAATCTATTTTTTTATTTCTCACATAATAAGCGAGAATCAGGTATAATTCATTTATACGAACTGAAAGGTGTTTTGTGTAATGAATTTAATGCTTAAATTAAAAAATTTGGACAGACTTACCACAAGTGAAAAAGCACTTGTTGACTATATTCTTGCCTTTCCAGAAAAGGTGATTCATTTTTCACCGAAAGAATTGGCTGAGCATTCTTTTGTCTCGATTTCGACTATATATCGTTTGATCAATAAACTTGATTTGGATGGTTTAAATGATCTTAAATTAGCCTTAGTCAATTATTTAAATGAACACACTGCCGGACAGATCATCGATATTGATTACCCCATTTCTGCTGAAGATAATCATTACGCTATGACCAACAAGCTAAAAACGGTCTATGAGCAAACCGTGCAATCAACAATCGATGCAAATACAGTTGAAATGATGGCTCTTACAAACACGCTGTTAGAAGAATCTGAGTTTATTGATGTTTATGCCTCATCCGCTAACATCTACTTTGCTCAAAATTTTCAATTTCAAATGCAGGAAATTGGGCGAAATATTAATGTCCCGATTGATGATTATAGACAAAATCTATCCGCTGTAAATAGCACTTCTGATCATTTAGCGATTGTTGTATCTTATGAAGGACGCGGTTCCAGCGTAAAGAAAATTCTCGACATTTTAAGCAAAAATAGTAGTAAAATTCTATTGATTACATCAAAGAATAGCCCACTTTTACATGAAAAAGTCGATGGTATTTTATTGTTTCCTTCACTGGAAAATCATTATAATAAGATTTCCTCTTTTTCAACACGGATGTCATTGATGTATCTTTTTGATCGTTTATATCTTAGTTATTTTACTCTAGACTATGAAAAGAATTTGGCTTATAAATTAGATAATTATCAAAAAATGAATCCAGAGCTGATTTAGCTAACATTGATACCAAAAAGATCGCACAGCAACTATTCGCTGAACGATCTTTTGAGCTTATCTTTAAGTTAATAATCCTAAGTCACTTTTCATTTTTAATACGCGATAAACAGATTGGTTCAAAGCGGGTTCAGAATAAGTTCCTTGCTTGATTCCTTGTAATACATAGGGGATTTGCGCTTGAAATGAGGAGGACAAAATCAAATCATTGCCTGCCATTAACGCCGCTAACCCTGCCTCTTCTTGAGAAATGAAATCAGCTAATCCCGCCATATCCATATCATCTGTCATAATTACTCCTTGAAACCCTAATTCATTGCGCAATAACTCATGAACTGGCTGAGAAATGGATGCTGGTGAGCGATCATCGATACTTGTGATAATATTGTGAGAAACCATAATACTGTCCGCACCAGCCGCAATCCCAGCTTTGATTGGTAAAAAATCATTTTGTCGTAAGGCTTCTAAACTTCTAGTATCATAGACAATCTCTACATGTGAATCGCGATTATCACCATATCCTGGAAAATGTTTCAATGTTGAGGCAATTTTTTGCTGTTTTAACTCCTCCACACTGGCCTTAATGTACTCACTCGTTTTTTCAGCATCTACTCCTAATGTTCGATCATAAATAAATGCCTCTGGGTCAGTAGCAACATCTGCATCTGGAAATAGCCCTCCTTGTACACCATAGGAGCGAAGTACTTCCGATTTTTTTTGAATATCAGACCGAATACCAGGTAACCCTGCTTCTTGATAAATTTCCATTGGTGCTTTAAATGCTTCAGGGACTAAATTATTTCCTCCACTTAAACGTGAAACCGTACCACCTTCTTCATCAGATGCAATAAATAGTGGTAATGTGCTCACCGATTGATAAGCAGCGATTTTTTCTTTTAACTCCGTTGATGTCACCGCTTCAACATCTCGCCCAAATAAAAGATACCCTCCTAAATGGTAGTTTTGAATGCTCTCTTGCTGTTCTTCCATCGGAACTCGAGCTAAAAATAATTGCCCCACTTTTTCTTCCACACTCATTGAAGCAATCAAATCATTGATTGTCTTTTCTTGATTTTTTGGATTTACGTGCTGATCACTTTGTTGCGTAGCCTTACTTTGCTCTCGCTCATTTGTTTGCGCTGATTTTGTTTCTGCTGTGTTCTTTGACTGTGTACCATCATTTTTGTTCACTAGCCACATAACACCAAAACTAATGCCAAAAATCAGTAACAATATAGCGACTGCGCTAGTTATCATTGCTTTATTATTGATCGTATTTCCTCCTCACGTCACTGAGATCATTTTAACAGTGTCACTACATTATAATTAGGTTATATCCCATCAGTCAATTTTTTCACTTGTTTGCGCCTGATATTTTTGACAAAAAAATGTACACATGAGATGCTTACTCGTAGTAAATAAAAGAAGAGAGAAGGTTGGATTTTTATGGCAACAATGGTTTTTGTAAATTTCCCAGTCACTGATGTCGCACGTTCTACCGAGTTTTATGAAAAATTAGGTTTTAAAAAGAATCAAGAATTTTCTACAGCAGAAACGAGTTCGATGGTTTGGGATGATAATTTTTGGATCATGTTATTGAATCACGAGTTTTATAGCAAATTTATTAAAGATAAAAAAATTGCAGATACAAAAACGACTAGTGGAGCTTTGATTGCATTTAGTATGGAAAGCGCTGATGCTGTGAAGAAATTTGGCGAGACAGCTAAAGCAAATGGTGGCGATTTTTATAAAGTTGATATGGGGTTTCCTGAAGATATGATGTTTGGACTTGAAGTACAAGATCCAGATGGTAATTCTTTGGAACCTAATTGGATGAAGATGTAACGATTAGCTATTCCTTTGCAGCGATGTTATTAGGTCAGTCAAGCAGATATTCTATTCAGATGAACCATTAAAAGTACAGTCAATTTTGCTGAGTAGTAGCAAAATTGACTGTACTTTTTTAGTAGCTTCACAAGTTTAGATGTTGGTTCGAATCATTCGCAAGGTTTCACCAATCGTTGTTAAGCCATAATAACAGAACTGATCCTCAATGCTCCTTAAGATATCGTGATTTTGTTGCTGATTTTGATTCAAGTATTGTTCATAATAAGCTCTTAGCATTGTTTGAAATAAATTTTCTGGTATTGTTTGAATTTGTTTAACATAAACTAAGTAGTGTTTACTTTTTTCAACTTGCTTATTTTCGATTAACATACCAATATAATTTAAGAGCAAACTATAAAAAATTGTTTGCATTTCACTGGATTTTTGGTTTAAATCAAATTTTTTTAGTACTTGATCAACCATTAATCCTGCTGATTTTTCATCAAAAAGATGGATAATATTTGTTAACAACGTTAATTTCATTTTATCCCAGTTTTCATGACAAAATAATTCTAATTTTAAATAATCAATTTCTATTTTTGAAAGCAGATCTACCTGATCCAAGAGAATAGCTATAAAAACTTTTGTAAGGGTTGCGCTATATTTTTGCGCTGGATCTTTTGATAGTCTTTTATATACGTCCTTTAATTTGTCGATATCCCCTTGATAGTAGTACAAATGAACATCTTCCGAAATTTTACGATTATTTTTCTTTATTAAAAAAAAATCTTCTAACGAAATCTCATTTTTTTCAAGTAATAACAATAAATCCTCTGCACTAATTCTACTCTCATTATGTTCGACCTTAGAATAAAAAGAAACAGAAATCACTCCTCCACAAAATTCGCTTTGTGTCTTGTTTTTCATTTGACGATAATATTTTAGCGCTTCCCCAATATTCATTCTACTCCTCCTATCTAATTTTCATATATGAAAATTCGGCCCACATCCAACTATTTCTTATTATGATTGATTATAACAACGAATAGGAGGGAATATATATGTCTATTTTTATGAACAATAAGAATTTTCGGCTACTTGCAACATCTAATTTTGTTTCAACAATTGGTGACAAACTATTTTATATTGCTTTACTAACGTATGTAAGTACGTTTTCCAACTCTACTCTGGCGATTGGACTCGTCTCTATCTCTGAACTGCTTCCAACGGTTTTAGCCTCTTATATTGGCTATCGAGCGGATCAAACAAAACGACGTTTTTCAAGTCTTTGTCTAAGTAGTATTATTCGCTCTGGTCTTTATCTTTTGATTGGTCTTAGTTTTGTTTTTGTTAGAGGTGAATGGACGATTTTGCTGATTGCTATCATGTTTAATTTTATTTCTGATTTGTTTGGGCAGTTTACAGCGAGTGCTCTGATTCCTTTGACCGTGATCAGTGTAGGAAAAGAACAGTTTAACGAGGCTATTGGCTTTACAAATGGGATTAGCCAGCTCATTAATTTGTTTGCTCAGTTTTTTGGCGCTAGCTTGTTATTGTTCCTTTCTTATCAAAATTTAGCATTTATCAATTCTGGTACCTTTTTATTTTCACTCATGTTTTTATTAGTATTTTTCAAGCAAAATAAAGCGTTGCGCGTTAATCAGTTACACGAGGTTGATAAATCCGAAAAAATGCCTTTTCTTGCTACTTTAAAAGTAAATTTGATTCGATTGAAAAAGGAACAAACTCTTTTTCCAGTCGTTTCATCTATTATTATTTTAAATGCTTGTTTGACGAGTATTTCATCACTATTGCAAATGCTGATTGCGCTGAATACGTCAATGGTTATTGGTACTTATAGCTTTACAATTGCGATCATCGGTTTTATCACCACAAGCGGCATGGCTTTAGGCAGCCTTATAGGCACGAAACTTTTAAAGAATTTGCCACTGTCAAAACTATTGATTTGGGATTTAACTTTACTGATCAGCTTTTTCTGCTCCCTATTCTTGACGAATCTTTACCTTAGTTTAGGCTTGTTATTCCCGATTACTTTTTTCATCGGTGTTGTGATCCCAAAGCTATCCGCTTGGGTCGTTTCAATTGTTCCACAATCTGAGTTAGGTAATTCGATTGGGATTGTCAATTCTCTACTCACAGCTGCTACTCCTTTGTTTTCTTTGATCATCATTAGTCTAGCAAGTATCTTTAACTTGTATCTCGCGATTGCTTTTGTAATCTGCCTTTCTTTCTTTGGATTAGCTTTGATGATTAGAAATTTAAGAGTTGAAAAAACGATCATCCAGAAAAAAATAAATTGATTCTAATAGTCAGACTCTTTAGCTTATAATCTACTACTTTTGTTACGAGGCTGAGATGTGACTCGCAGAGTTATGGTGCAGCCTCAGAAAAGTAGCTATTTAGTGCCCGATCCTATAGTAACTTTTTTTGAAAGTGACTTATATTTTAATCAAAAAAACGATTTTTACTCTTAGGGCGAAGAATCGTTTTCACTGATCTTTCTTCGAAGTCGAACCGCGCTATTGTTGTCTCACGTCTATTCCTTTCTCTAATAGTATCTTGCATATTAATGAGCACTGATTTTACTATTTCTTTCAATTTAAGGATAGAGGTCTGATTTGCTTTGTAACCTATTCTCAGACTGAGCATAACTTCTGCTACATCTTCATCTGAAAAATCATTCTCGATGATCTCTTGATAGATCGGCTCCAGCTCATAAACTTGTTGCAAATCCACTTTAAAAACAGCTGATTTTAAACAACTTAAAACGATCTTTTCAATTTCTTCAGGTAATTCAGCTAAAAGTTTTTCATAGCTTTGATTTGCCAGCATATTTTTGGCTAAATAATCTGCTTGTCTGTGCTTTTGCTGAATCATATTTTTAGCTTCTTCATACAGATTCACTTTATATTTCGGAATCAGTGACCATTTTTCTTCTAGAAGCTCATCTTTAATAGGCAATGCAGAGATAAACTTGCTTAAATGACTAAGCAGATTTTCTGTATAGGCTTCTGAAACCTGTTGAGCATCTGCTGTCATTGTATTAAACATCAGAAAAGTAAATTGTTCATCGGCAAAATAGGTATAAAAAAAGAAATCACCGATGTCTCGATTGAGCAATACACGTTTCAACAATTGCTTTTGTTGGTCTGTAATGGCGTTGACTTGATTGATTATTTTAGGGAAAAAGTTATCTATACAATAGTACTTTACTGCTCTGATAGCTTCATTTTTATTGATATAGCTATTATATTTTTTACTGCTATTTTCTAACCAGTGCTCAAAATCTTTTTGATTGAACTGCTCATCTTTCAGTAATCTAGCTGGCAGTACCTTATGTGCATAAAATTGCCGTTTCAGCCCATTTTTCTTGAAGTTCAGATAAGCATTATAGCCAACACCTGCTAATAAAAGTGTAACTGCTGTCAACACCAGCCAAAAAACTTGCTTATCCTGTTGTATTTTCAGCTTATTTTCCTTTAGCCTATCACTTTCTTGAACAATCGTAGCCAAGCCTTTTTCAGTATACGCTTTTTCTACATATTGATAGACATAGTCGGATACCTTAATAACTGCTTCATCATATTTATCCGCACTGATCAGCTCTAATAGTTGCTCTTTCAATGCCTTGTCTTCATTCAGTGGTTCAAACAAAGAAGCAAACTTTGCTCCATGGGCAAACCAGATCTTCCCTTGATCCAAAACAAACACAGTCACTATATTTACTGGTGCTTCGCTATTTTTAAAATCGAAATTCCTAAATTTATTTTCTATATGCGTCTCGATTTGATTGCCAGCAGGATCTACATCTCGAGTGATCGATATACCATACTCTGGACTGTCTTCCAAGATCGAAAATTTTTCTTTGTTTAATTTGGTAATATAATCCTTTGTTTCTTGATTGAGTTTTCCTGCTTGGTCTTCGACATATGACTCAGCATACCCGATTTCACTAAGCGAAAAAAATACTGTACTCGTTAAAAATACTGAAAGTAACCAACAACCTGCTTTTTTCATTTAACCCCTGTTCCTTTTTTTACTTTTATTGTAACACAGCCTGACCGTAAAAAAAGATGGTGTGAAACAAAACGCTATTCGTCTTGTTTCACACCAATTTTCTGTAGCTACTTATTGTTGTTTTTCAAACAGCATTTTATTTATTTTTACTATATTCATTCTCTTCAACAAATTCAACCGGCTGAAAAATGGTCTGTCTTTCTTCTTTATGGTCATATTCATCAAATGGTGTAAAGATGATTTTGTTATCGTCCCAGTAGGCTTTGGATGTTGTGCTGAGTATTTCGTCACGTAGTTTAAATTCTTCACGAAATTCATTGCCAGTCATCGTATACCCGAGTATTTGTGGGTCTTCTCCTGGTGGTAACTCTTCCCCAGTAGCACGATTTAATTCGTTTAATGCTTTTCCTGACTGCTTATCAAATGTTATGATTTTCCGTTTTTTGTCTGTAAAAATATGCACCTGTTCAACCGTTGTTTGTATGTCTTCCTCATCCATCCCGATATACAGTAACACCCAGTTATATTTTATCAAATCTTCTTTCGTCACTTGTGGTCCATGCTCTATTTGGATTGGTCTAACTAAGCTATTTTCTTTATATTCAACCACATTTACTTGTGTTTTAGCCTCATCTAGCAATTCCGTTGGACCATCAGAAATTTTATTGGCCTTCGCTCCGCCAGAATCATCTGCTTGTACTTCTTGCGTTGTATGAATAAATTCATAAGAAAAATAGCCAATCAATGTACAGCATATCACCCCCATTATTACGCTAATAAAACCAACTTTGCTTTTATTTTTCATTTTAAGAAGACTTATTTATTAGGTTTGAGCAGTGTCACACTTTCCTCAGCGTATTCTTTTCTATCTTCTGATTTTTGCAGGGAATTAGAAACCGGCCAAAATACAATGTTTTCTCCATCCCAATACATATCTGCACCGACCTTATAGCCGCCATAATTGACTAAAATATGATTTCCGTTGACTTCATAGGTCATCGTTAGCCAACTATCCTCCCCATCGATCTTCTCTTTACGAATAAATCCATCAAAAGTTACCGTACTATTTAGCCCATCATTGCCTTTTATAATGGATGTCCATGAAGAATAAGCTGTTAAATCTGGCTCATTGGCTGGTCTAAGCTTCTTGAGTGATTCTTCTGTATACGGAAAAATTTCTTCGTTGTGAGGCTCTAAAACCAGTCGCTTTACCTCAGATAATTTAGGTTCTAATATCAAGTTCGAGCCGTCCATTGCCACTTGATAGGAATGAAGTTCCGCTATCACCTCATTATTATCATCAATCACTTTTTCATAGATATCCAATTGATCATCTCTAAAGGTATATTTGGGTGCAAACCATGTAAAATAATTGATTATCATACGAACGTCATCATTACTAAAACTATAATATTTGTCTTCATTTGCAATTTTCCAATACTTAGTCGCTTGTAAAATGTTCGCCGGAATTTTTTTAGGTTCCTCAGTTGATACTGAACTGCTTTGATCACTGATTTCCTTCGTCTTTGGCCACATCAAAGTTCCGATAAAAAACAAACATATGACGACTACACCAGATAAGAAAATTTCGCCCCATTTGTAGTGAAATTTACGAACTCTACTTTTTCTTTGATTGGCATCTACATCTAGGGCAGCTAACGCTTCTTCTTCTGGGACTTCGATTTGTCCCATCACTTTTCGCAAAATTTTTTTCTCGTTATCAGACATAATAATCCTCCCCTAATACTGTCTTTAGCGCTTCCCTCCCACGCTTTAAATTCGTTTTGACTGTTCCTTCTGGCATCGTTAAAAGTTCACTGATTTCTTTGACTGAAAAATCTTGGTAGTAAAACAGTTGCAAGACCAAACGATACTTATCTTCTAGTGACATTACGGCATCCAGCACATCGATAGATTGATTTTTATTCTTTGAAAGATCAGTTGGTTCTTCAAATTCGGGATTGTTTTGTAACTCACGGATTTGGATTTTTTGATTGATCAACTTACTTGCTTGTCTGGCCATGATCGTGCAAAACCAAGTTAAAAAATAACTTGGCTCTTTCAATGTATGGATCGATTTTATTGATTGAATCGTCGCTTCCTGCATAATATCCAGCGCATCTTCTTTATTACCGATATAGATATAGGCCATTTTGTATAGATATATATGGTTTTTACGTAAAACTTTCCCTAAAGCAACCTTATCCCCTTTAATTGCTTTTTTGATTAATGAAAGTTCTAAATAACTAAACTTCCCCATTTTCTCACCTCTTCACTCCAATAGTGTAAAAAATTTGCGATTAGGTTTCAATAGATTGATTATTTATTTACAAAAAAAGAAACTAAGCCAAAACTCACTCAGTTTTGGCTTAGTTTCTTTCAATAAACCTGTATTATTTCATTTTTTAATTTTGTTGACTAAATCGTGAGATATTTACCGGAATAAACAGTTTGGGATTGATTTTAAGAAGTAAGAGCAAAACAATTGAGGTCGTAATTGCTGTTGTAATTCCGCTTAACCCATTCATTACAAATGAAAATAGCCATGGATTCATCCCCCACATAGCAAAACTTCCCCAAAAAATAACTCCTGCAATAAAGTGCCAAAAATAGCGCATTAACATACCAAAAAACGAAGCATAAATAATAATTCGACTGCTTTTCCCATATTCTTTATTGCTGATTGCCTGCTGTAGCTGATGACTGTAAACTCCTGCAAAACCTGCAAAACCAAATGCTAAAATATATTCAATAATCACTTGTGCAGGCATTAAATAATACACTTGAGCTAGCGGGAAATGCAGCAATCCCCAGATAAAAGCTGAAAAAAAACCCGCCTTAGTTCCCCTTCTCAAAGCATAAAGCGTGATTGGGATCATACCTAGTGAAACCGAAAAACTACTGCCAATGCTAGTTGGTATCAAAGACAGCACCATTGCGATTGCCGCAACGATCGTTCCTTCGATCCAAATTTGTAATTCTGCTTTTCTTTGCATAAAAAAATCCTCCTTATAGAACGACCGAGTCACAAAGGAGGAGTAAAAGTTGCTATTTACTCCATCACAATTCCTACGCTCGTACTAACGAACAGGTTCGAAGGGTTTAGAGTTATTACTCATTCTCAGCCATGGCTCCCCTTTGTGATGGGTTCTATTTAATTTTTAGTGGCTATCACTCATGATAACAAGTAAAGCGTAACATGTAGTTCAAAAAAAGTAAAGAAACCGCATTTAGAAAAAGGTGGTCTTCTTCCCTATTTATGCGATAAAATAGAATTAGGAAAAGGAGGACTAGCATGAAAAAAAAGGGTAAAAAAATTGGTTCTATTTTAATTTCACTAATTTTAGGAGGCATAGGTGGTTATTTTGGCGGATATCTGATTGGAAAAAATAATCCCCATTTATCAGGATTAGACATCCTCACTTTTATTTTTGCATTGGTTATTTCTTATCTGCTCCATATCATTATCCATGAAGCAGGACATGGATTTTTCGGAAAACTATCCGGTTATAAAATGGTGAGCTATCGCGTTTTCTCGTTTATGTGGGTTTGGCAAAAAGATGGTACGATTGCGTTCAAACGTTTCAAAGTCCCTGGAACACTGGGGCAATGCCTGATGGCGCCCCCAACTTATGTAAAAGGAAAATTTCCGTTTCGCCTGTATTTATTAGGAGGCGTTTTGGCGAACGTAATTGCTTGTGGAGTGATTGGCATTTTATTTGCATTTCATCCGTCAATAGCTACAGCGTTTATCATTGTAGGACTTTTTACAGCCGTTACAAATGCTGTTCCAATAGGGTTTAATGATGGCATGAGCATTAAAGTAGCGTCTGCTAGCGAAGAACAACAATATCTATTATACATGCAATTTGAGGTGAACTATCAATTAAATCAAGGGAACAGTTATCTTGATTTACCAAAGTCATTTTTTGAATTAGTCCCTGCAAAACCAACACACACCTATTTTAATGACTCACAACAATTTTTAAGAGTAGCTCGATTTCTTGAAGAACAGGATTGGACACAGCTAACCGAACAGCTGGAATCATTGTGGTCGCGATTAGACGAGCTGATTTCATTGTATCAAGTTGAACTCAAAAAGGAATTGCTTTTTTGTTTATCTATTACTAAACCAGATGATCCACGTCTTGTCCAATTATGGTCAGACAAACAAGTAAAAGCGAGCTTAAAACAACCTCTGATGGGTAATAAACGGATAGAAGCTGCTTATTATTATTTTGTTGAACACGAGGATAAGACTGCTTTAAATTGTTTAAATGCTGGAAATGATTTGGTAACTAGAGCACCGAATCCCGGTGATGCAAAAGCTGAACTAAAATTGAATCACTGGTTACAAAAGCGCATTCTAAACAATAGTGACGTTTAATTAGATTAATGCTATGAAAAGACTAAAGAAAAGCTTGATGAGTTTTTCTTTAGTCCTTATTTTATAATTTTTTTACTCAATTGATGTGGCTGCCTATCATAAATTAAAAATCTAAACTTAGTACTCACCTTTAATCACAAAGAACGACCCACGGATCGTTCCAGCTAGTTTTGATTTTTGACGGGCAAATTTAAATTTCCCTTCAAATTCAGCCGGAATTTCCATGCCATCAGATAATTTAAACCCAACCGCTCGTTTTCCACCTGGTTCAAGAGTATACATAACATTGACTGCTAAGCCGTTTTCATAAAAGACGTAGGCCATCTTAATACCATCTACTTCAAAACTTGAAATTTCTAATGGTTTATATGGAAATTTCATATCACGTTCTGCTAAAATTTTTTCAACCCACGCTAAGGTTTCAGGATCATCATTTGCGGGTATAGTCACAAATTCATGTTTGTATTTATTCCAATAATAACGAGCTTCATTTGCTCGTAATCCTGCTAATGCTTCAGCTACCGGAGACGTTTCAAGCCCAACTGTTGAAACAGTTTTAAAATCCACTTTATAAGTCATTTTTGCTTCCCCTTTTCTTTTTGTATAGGCATATTATAGGTGAAGTGGGAATTGGTGACAAATAATAAAGACTAAATGATATTCTTCACAAAATATGAGAATTTACTTTTCAATCGTTAGGATTAGGGTGTATATTATAGAAGAGCAGACACTCTGCAGCTCCACAAACGCGGTGAGCTCTGGTGCGCTTGTATTTTAAGGAGGTTTTAACATGAACATTATATATATTTCAATCTCTGGTAACACACGTTCCTTTGTCAAACGTTTAGCGGCTTATGCTGCTGATAAATATGATACACAAATCACCCTTAAGGAAATCCACGAAAATTCCGTTTTTGACGATGAGCATGCTCCTTTTTTCACATTTGTCCCAACTTACTTAGATGGTGGAAATGGAGTTGATAATGGCGATACGGAAATATTGACTGAAACAATGCGGGAGTATTTAGATCATGATGACAATCATCGTTATTGTCTAGGTGTAGTCGGTAGTGGCAATAAAAATTTTAACCATCAATATTGTTTAACTGCCAAACAGTATGCGCAAAAATTTGGTTTTCCATTTTTAGCTGACTATGAACTTCGTGGAACACAGGAAGATTTAGAGCGTGTTTATACTATACTAGCTGAAGCAGTAAAACATTCACCAGCCTCATTTTGAATAGGTTGGTGAATGTTCTATTTATTATTGACACTTTATTGATCCTTACTCTCTGTATTATATAGATTTACCGGTCCTATCTATCACATGGATACTGAAACCTTTAATTGCATAAAAAAAGAGAATGTTATGGCATAACATTCTCTCCAACTTCTCTATAAAAAATTACAATAATTCTTTTCTTAACTCTTCATCGGTCCGATCAGATAAATATTTAGGCGCAATATCTAAAACGGTATATGCCCCAAATTGTTTTTCCTTTGCTAAACGAACACAAGCTCTTGCATAGGCGACTAACACACTCGCAGTAAATTCTGGGTTACTTTCTAGTTGTAATTTATATTCAATCACTTGTTTGGTGTTCTCATGCGTGGTTCCAGTGTGCAGAACCGTTCCACCATGCGGCATTGCTTGATGGTTTTGATCTAATTCAGCCTGAGAGATAAAATGAACCTCTGTATCGTACTCAGCAAAATAATTAGGCATCGAAACAATTGCTTCGCGAATCTTGTCTGCATTTGCGCCATCATCTAGCACCACAAAGCATTCTCTGAAATGTTTATCACGAGTCGTCAGATTTACCTGCTCACCAGCTTTAAGTTTTTCGATTACGTCAGTATTTGGAACAGTATACTGCACTGCATCTGCCACGCCATTGATTCGACGTAAAGCATCAGAATGTCCCTGACTAACGCCTTTACCCCAAAACGTATTCGTTTCTCCAACTGGTAAAATACTTTGCGCATATAAACGATTCAAGCTAAACAACCCTGGATCCCATCCCGTTGAGATAATTGAGGTCGTTTGATTTTCTTTTGCCACTTGATCCACTTTAGCAAAATGTTCTGGAATCTTAGCATGGGTGTCAAAACTATCAATAGTATTAAATAAATGCGCCCACTCTGGTGTTTGTGTCGGTAAATCTGTTGCTGAACCGCCACACAAAATACAAACATCGATCTCACCTTTTTTATCTTTGAGCTGATCCATTGTAAACGCTTGTGCCCCTTCTGTTTGGACGGTTTCAGGCGCTCTTCTTGTATACACACCCACTAACTCCATATCTTTATGTTGTTTTAGCGAACGTTCAACGCCGCGTCCTAGGTTCCCATACCCAATGATTGCCACTTTTATCATACTTACATTCCTCCACTTCTATACATCAGATTATAGCAAAAGAAAAAGCAGTCTGACAATCGGAAGTTGCAAAATAAGAAGTTAAAAGAATCTATTTACGGTATAGCCAATTGGTGTTTTAATTCTGTTATAACTTTTGCCTTTTCTTCATCTGAGATACTTTGATAGGAAATACCTTCTTCGCCTGTGTAACCATCTCCAGTAAATCCTTCACCTTGCATTTGATAACTTTCAATATTCTCTAAAGCTTTCTGATAGTTTTTCATCAATAGCATCATTTGATCCAGCGTCATATCCGTTTGTCCATTTTCCCCAATTACATCAAGCAACTCTTGGTAACGAAGGACATTTTTCACAGAAGTTAATTCTTTAGTAAGCTGAATCGTTACCTCACGCTGTCTTTTTTGTCTGCCATAATCACCTAGTGGATCTTCATAGCGCATTCGTGCATATTGTAACGTTTCCCAACCACCTAAATGTTGCTTTCCTTTTGGATAATGAATCCCTTCGGCGTCAAATTCAAAATCATTATTCACTGTCACACCACCGACAGCATCACTCAAAGCCGCTAAACCGTCCATATTAATGACAAAATAATGATTGATTGGAATCTCTAAATAATGCTCGACGGTTTCGATCATCATCTCATCGCCACCGAAAGAATGTGCGTGATTGATTTTGTCATAAACGCCATCTTTACCGATAATCTCTACATATGCATCTCGTGGAATACTAGTAATCGTTGTTTTCTTCAATTGATTATTGACAGTTGCGACCATTATCGTGTTTGCTCGAAAATCTGTTTTTCGCTTTGAATCATTTGCAATACCTAAAAGTAAAAAACTAACTGGCTCACTCTTGCCTAGCTCTACAGATTTGGTTTCTCGATTTAGTGGTTGATACATTTTATCCGCTGTCTGTTGAACGTTTTTGAACACGTTGGCACCATATACTGAGGCCCCGGCAACGATTAGTAAAAGGAACGTTAAAAATCCTAAAATTGTTTTCTGAATAAATCTTTTTTTAGAATCCGTTGTTGCAAATTTTCTGCTTAGATAAAATCTTTGCAGGCAAATATATGAAAGACTTACCCAAGCATAACTTAAAAGAAAACCGCCAATTACATCACTAGGATAATGCACTCTTAAATAAATTCGACTTAAACCTATCACAAGAGCATAAATGATCAGTCCATTTTTTAATAATCGATAATTTGGGGATTTTGTTTTGTAAATCGCTTGGACACTCAACAGAATCGAACATACCAAGCACATCGCCAAAAGAGAATGCCCGCTTGGAAAACTATAGGACGTTTTTTCAACCAATTGTGTGACATTGGGTCTTGTTCGGGCAACCAGATGTTTGATAATAAAACCTAAAGCACTGACAACTAAGACATTGCTGCTCATCCAAATTGCCAACAATTTATGTTTATTTCGCCATAAACCAAATGAAACGAGCAAACTTATGATAAAAACAGGAACAATCGTTGCAATTTTAGCAAAGACGATCACAAAATCAGTGATTCGCTCATTGGGTTTCCAATCAAATCGATAAATCGCAGCATCTAAATTGTTAAACCATGAGACATTTTTTACCACTAATAAGGTTAGTACTGAAAAGAATACAATGCTTAATATAGTAGGCGTAAATGTTTTTTCTTTCAATTTATTCATGTAATAAATCCCTTCAATCTTATATTCAATCTGATCATAAGCTCACAATTAGTCTACTTGAATATCTAGCAACAATAGTGATAAAGTAAAAACCGCTGGAACTTATTCTCCCAATAAATAGCAGCGAAGTATTCAGCGATTATTTCCGTCAAAGAGCACTCCTAAAAAACGCAGGCAGATAACTAAGACGTTAAAAATGAAGGAAATAGACAGGCTATTTACTAAAATAAAAAAAGTCAAACATTTTTTCCTAAGACGTTTGACTTTCAATCAATCTCATCGTCTGAGTTTTAGCACTATACAACGTAAAGAAAAATTCTTAGCTATTTTATGAAAAGCCTTAATTCGACAATTCTTGTTTTACACATTGGCGTCTTTCGACGTTTCTGCGCAATAGCCTATGTTTGTATAGGAGCCTCACCTAACAAGGTTATTTATCTATTTATTTTGTATAAAGAATACCGCTGGAAAGAGTTTTATTCAAGTTATTTTAAGCGTCTTTATTTTTTCTTAATTTAAAATTAAGTAAATTTATGGCACCATTTTTTTGAGTAAAGAAAAAAGCACTCATCAAAATAATTTTGACAAGCGCTTCTTTTAACTATTTGTTACTCGTCTAACTCTTCAAACTGAGAGTTATAAAGTGACGCATAGTAACCACCTTCAGCAAGTAATTCTTCATGTGTTCCTTGTTCTTTGATATCGCCATCTTGCATATACAAAATCTTATCTGCATCTTTGATCGTTGATAAACGGTGAGCGATAACAAATGACGTACGACCAGCCATTAAGTTATTCATGGCCCCTTGGATCAAACCTTCTGTTCTTGTATCAACAGATGATGTTGCTTCATCAAGAATCAAAATCGGTTTGTCCGCTAAAATAGCACGAGCAATGGTTAACAATTGTTTTTGACCTTGGGAAATATTTGACGATTCTTCATTTAATTCCATGTTATAGCCGCCAGGTAATGTTTGGATAAAGTGGTGAACATGAGCGGCTTTAGCCGCTTCATAAACTTCTTCATCCGTGGCATCTAAACGACCATAACGTAAGTTTTCCATAATGGTTCCTTTAAATAACCAAGTATCTTGTAAAACCATCCCAATATTTTTACGTAAATCTGCACGGTTAAAGTCTTTGATATTATGACCATCGATTTTAATTGCACCCGAAGTCACATCGTAAAAACGCATCAATAGTTTAACCATTGTTGTTTTACCTGCACCAGTTGGTCCAACGATTGCCACTGTTTGGCCTGGATCAACATGTGAACTGAAATCATTGATAATGATTTTATCTGGCGTATAACCAAAACGAACATGTTCAAAGTCGACCATTCCTTTGGCTTTATCGATTTTAACTGGATTTGGTACTGTTTGCGCTTCTTCGTCCTCTTCAAGGAATTCAAAGACACGTTCAGCCGCTGCTGCCATTGATTGAAGTAAGTTAGATACTTGAGCCAATTGCGCAATAGGTTGTGTTAAGTTACGAACGTATTGGATAAACGCTTGGATATCTCCAACTGTAATCGTTCCGTTATAAGCTAAAATCCCACCAAAAATTGCTACCGCAACATACCCTAAATTTCCAACAAAGTTCATGATCGGTTGCATCAAACCAGAAAGAAATTGTGATTTCCAAGCTGATTTAAATAAAACATCATTTTGTGTTTTAAATTCTTCAAGAGAGTTTTCTTCATCATTGAATAAACGTACGATATTGTATCCGCCGATTGTTTCTTCGACTTTACCATTAATCACCCCAAGATATTCTTGTTGTGTTTTAAAGTATTTTTGCGAATTTTTCACAACAATTAAAATCAAGATCATTGAAATCGGTACGATCAAAATAGCAATCCCTGTCATTTGCACGGAAATTGATAGCATCATCACGATAACCCCAATGATGGTAAAGACTGATGTAATCAATTGTGTGATTGATTGGTTTAGGGATTGCCCTAAGGTATCGACGTCGTTGGTGATCCGAGATAACACTTCACCTGTGGTCCGACTTTCAAAATAATTCATCGGCATACGATTGATTTTTTCTGAAATTTCTTTACGCATACGATACGTGATTTTTTGCGAAATCGTCGACATGATCCAACCTTGTATGATTCCGAAGGCTGAAGCCACTAAGTAAAGTCCTAGCATGAAGATTAAGATTCCACCGATTTTATTGAAATCAATACCGCCAGTTCCTTGGTATTTTTTAATCAAGCCATTAAATAATTCTGTGATTGCTTGTGATAAGATTTTTGGACCCCAAATATTAAACACGGTTGAAGCAATTGCAAAGATCATTACAAAGAAAACGGGTATTTTATAAGCACCAATATAGGAGATTAATTTTTTTAGTGTTCCTTTAAAATCTTTGGCTTTTTCCACTGGAGCGCCATTCCCAGGTCCGCGTCCGCCACGAGGGCGATTTTGTGTTTGTTCTGCCATTATTATTCGCTCCTCCCTACTCTGCTTCTTCTATGCCTAATTCAGCATTACTCAATTGTGATTGGGCAATTTCTTGATAGACAGTGGATGATTTCATTAATTCGTCGTGTGTTCCATGATCTACAATACGGCCTTCATTTAATACGATAATATTATCCGCATGAAGGATCGTCGAGATTTTTTGAGCAACGATAATTTGTGTGGCACCTTTGATATTTTCTGATAAGGCCTTACGTAAGGCTACATCCGTTTTATTATCAAGTGCTGAGAATGAATCATCGAAGATCAAGATTTTAGGATTTTTCGCTAAGGCACGAGCAATGGATAAACGTTGTTTTTGTCCACCAGAAACGTTCGTTCCGCCTTGAGAAATTTCACGATCATAACCTTTTTCATTTGAGTCGATGAATTCTTCAGCTTGGGCAATTTCCGCTGCTTTGCGCATTTGTTCATCAGAGATATTGGCATCACCAAACTTGATGTTTGATGCGATATCACCTGAGAAGAGGATGCCTTTTTGCGGCACAAAACCAATGATTTCATGTAATTTGTGCAAGCTCATTTCACGAATATCGATCCCATCAATTGTAATTCGTCCACCAGTTACATCAAACAAACGCGGAATCAAGTTAACGATCGTAGATTTACCTGAACCAGTTGAACCGATCAAGGCAGTTGTTTGACCTGGTTTAGCTACAAAGTTGATATGATGCAAGACATCTTCATCAGCATCGCCATAACGGAATTCTACTGCTTCAAATTTCACTTCACCTTTAAAGTCATGATCATCTTTCGGATGTTCTGGATCTTTGATTGTTGGTTCTGTTTCAAGGACTTCTTCCACACGACCAGCAGCAACATTGGCACGAGGTAGAATGATTGAAACCATTGATAACATCATAAAGGCCATCACGATTTGCATCGTATAAGTGATAAAGGCCATCATATCCCCAACTTGTAGTTGACCGTTATCCATATTATGTCCGCCGACCCAAACGATCAAAACAGAAATACCATTCATCAATAACATCATGACAGGCATCATAATAGACATTGCACGGTTAACGAATAATTGAGTTTTCATTAAATCAGTGTTGGCACCATCAAAACGTTTTTCTTCAAATTTTTCACGAGAAAAAGCACGGATAACAGGTAAACCAGTAATGATTTCACGAGAAACCAAGTTCACTCTATCGACTAAGTTTTGTAATGCTTTAAACTTAGGCATCGTTGTTAATAGTAGACTTCCCACTAAAACTAAAACAGCGGCTACTGCTACACCGACGATCCAGCCCATACCTGTTCCTGTTTGATAGACATTGTAGATCCCACCAATACCTAAGATCGGTGCGTATAACACGATACGCATGATCATCACGATCCCCATTTGCATTTGTTGGATATCATTCGTATTACGTGTGATCAATGAAGCTGGAGAGAATTTCTCCATTTCAGTATTTGAGAATTGTAATGTTCGTTCATATTGACCCACACGCAAATTTCGACCGACTGATGCAGCCACGAGTGAAGCAATCAATCCAACAATAATTGCAGCTACTGCAGAAACAAGGGTTAAGAGAACCATTTTTGTTCCTGTTTTAACCATATAATCAGTTTGAATTTGTTGTGTATCCATGTCTAGTGCTTTGTATTCACCCAGCGTTAATTGAATCCCCACGGTTTTCATTGAATCTGCACCTAGATCACCTAAGCCTTTTTTAGTTGCTTTACGAGCTGCTTCAACTTTAGCTGGCATAGCGTTTGTCGTTGTTTTGATTGAATCAGCTAAAGCTTTGGCTTCAGCACCTTTTGTTTGCGCTTGAGCCGCTAGGTCTTGGGCTTCTTGGCCTTTTTCCATGGCTGTTGCAGCATCTTTTGCTGATGCAGCCACTGCACCGGCCGCTTTAGCTTGTTCGCCTAAGGCTGTTGCTTCTTCACCAAGTTGTTTGGCTTTAGCGGCATCTTCGCCAATGTTTTTATACTCTTCGATGATTGCTTTGGCTTCACTTCCGCTTGATGAATCCTTTGATTGAGAAGTTGCCAGCATCATCATTGGCAGATTAAAAATATCTGCTAGTTTGGCTTCTGTCATACCGTTTTGAAGATTTAACTTATAAACTTCAACTTCTTTTCCATCGATTTTTTCAGTCGTTAGTTTATAGTTGTCTTCAATTGTTTTTTTCTCATCATCTGTCATGAACATTTCAATTCCCTGAAGAGTTGTTTTCCTGATTTTTTCAGGTGTGGAATATTCAAGCCCTCCTTGTTGGATACCGATATCAACGATACCCGATGTTAATTTTGGTAAGCTTAAATCACTATTTGCCTGTACAACTAAAAGCACAAGAACTGCGATGACCGCATACCAGTATTTGCCGAGATATTTAAAAATCTTCACTATTGGTCACCTTCCTCTTTCTGGGAAATTTGTTGGGAGTAATCTACGAATTTCGCAGTCAGCTTAATGAACTGTTTCGTATCTGTTTCTCCCATTAGTTTAAAAATCTGCACAATTTTATCACGCATTTCTTTCTTTTGCAGCTTAGCGGCTTTTTTACCGCAGTCTGTTAAAGTAACGTTGATCCGACGGCGATCATCTGGGTCCATTTTGCGTTCGATTTGCCCTTTTTTTTCTAAACTGCCCAAGACGACAGCAATACGAGCGCTAGACAGATTCAGTGATTCAGCTAGATGTTTGGGACTAGTGGGTTTATTGTATCGTGCGAGAAATTTGATGACAATACTTTCACCTTGATTACTTTTTTCTAGTCTGCTAAATGCACTATGCCGATTTCGAACCATTAGTCGCATCAGTTCTTGTTCAGCCTCTTCTGCGTATGACATATGACTCCTCCTTTTTTCAAAATAATTACTTACACCATTAATAGCTAACAGTGTTAGTAACTAATGCTGTTTGATATTAACGCAAATAGGCTTTAATGTCAATAGAGTTGGTTTAAAAAAATATATGAATGCGGTTTTATTTCAAAAAATTAAAAAAATGTTCAAAATTTACTTTTAGTTATTAGTATTTTGATTAAATAAAAGAGCCTGAGACAAAACTAAAAATCAGTTTTATCTCAGGATCTAAATCCGAATAAACGGCGAGACAAAAGCAGCTCCTTCGGAAATAAGCTGAAATTCACAAAAATTTGAAGAATAATTTCCGTGAATTCCTTCTTATTTCTCGGAGTTAAACGCTTTTGTCTCGACCTCATTTTTTTGCATTCCTAACCACCGAATCTACACTACAACGCGCCCATTTTGAGACTACTTCAATAAATTCTTTTAATCGTTTCTGATTAAAGTGAGCAACAACGAGATAACAGGCATGACCACTTACTTTGTAAAACGTATCAATTTCTTCAAACCTGTTGATCATGCTTTCTATAGCAGAGAACTGATTATTCTCCATAAAAATACGAATGAACTGTTTTTCTGCGTGTTTGATTGTGATTGTATAGTTTTCAATGATTCCATTGTCTTTTAAATAGGTAATCCGTTGACTGACTGCTTGTCCAGTTAGATGTACGATTGCTCCGATTTCTTTATTTGTTAATTTAGCATTTTTAGTTAGCAGTTGTACTATCTGTTGATCTAAATCATCCATTTTGTATTTCCTTTCAGTTTGAAACTAATTGGGTTTTTATTCTTTCACCAGATTATGTCTCTTTCCTTCTAGGCTTATTATAATAGATTCATTATATAAAATCGAGGTGTTAAACGATGAATCAGAGATATTTCAATAGTCAAAAACAAAAAATCGAGGCTTTATCGATCATTGGAAAGCTTGTCGATACATTAACTAAACTAGAACAGCAACCTTTACGAACAGTACTTATTGACCATCAACATAAATTACTTTCCCCACTGTCTGATCCAATTATTTTAAATACGTTAAGTATAAAAATTTCAACCTGTCTCATACAGTATGAAATACTTTTATCCGAATCGGAGAGTTTGCTGTTTAAAGAACTGTTTCAGTTGATTTAGAGCAATGTCGCTGGCTTATTCAATAATGGATTTATTCTGCATTTAATGCTGCCATTGTAATATAGTTATACGGCTGATTAAAATGTGGTAAAAAGAATAGATCTAGCAGTTTCAGTTCATCAATGGTCAGACTTTTTTGGATTGCGAGCGAAAACATGTGAATCGCCATTGAAATATCTGTACGTGATGACATCTGTGCACCAACGATGCGACGAGATCCTTTTTCATAAACGATTCGAATCGCAACCGAATGATTATCGGTCATAAATGCTGGTTTTTGTAAATCGGTGTAATCCGTATATAGCACCTCCAGTTGATGCTTTTGGGCTGCCTCTAATGACAAACCCGTAGAAACCATATTTAAGCCAAATATAGAGATGCCATTTGATCCTTGTACGCCGATTGATGCAAGTGGGGTTCCACCGACATTATGTCCAGCAACAATACCAGATCTTACTGCATTTGTTGCTAAAGCAATATAAGTAATTTTTCTTAATGCGTTGGAGTACAGTGTCGCGCAATCTCCTACCGCATAAACAGAAGGATCACTTGTTTGTTGGTATTCATCAACAAGATAAGCACCATTGCCAAAGAGTTCTAGATGAATTTTCCCTAAGTCATTGTTTGGTAAAAAACCAATCGCATTAATAACTAAATCAACTGCATATTCACCTTTGTTCGTTACAATTGCTTCGACTTTTTTTGAACCTTTATAAGCTGTGGCGATTTCATCGAAGTGCAGCTCAATACCATTTTCTGACAAATTAAGATCCATTTCAGCTGTAAATTCAGGATCATAGTAGCTAGATAACGAACGTGGTGCGCCATCAAAAAGCAAAACGTCTTTTCCACGTCGTTTGATTGCTTCTGCAATTTCAACACCGATATAACCCGCTCCTATAACAGCGACTTTTCTAACAGAAGGTATCCCTACTAATTGGTCAACTGCTTGTCCATCTTGAAACTTCTTTAAAAAATGAATATTTTCTAGAGTATTTCCAGGTATTTGTGGTGTGATTGAAATTGAACCTGTTGCTAAAATCAACTTATCATACTCTTTGCAAAAATGTGTACCATTATTCGCTTTACAAAAAACTTTTTTGGCGTAAAAATCGATTCTCTCAACAGCAGTTTCTAAATAAACTTTAGCTCCTTTGGCCTCAAACTCTTCTTTCGTCGTATAAAAAAGTTGTTCATATGATTCAATTTGCCGTCCTACCCACAGTGCTGTTCCACAGCCTAGATAACTCAGATTAGAGTTTTGATCAATCATCGTGACTTCTTGATCTGGATAGTTTTCTAATAATGTATTAGCCGCCGCAATTCCTGCATGATTTGATCCAATAATAATTGTTCTTTTCATTCGTATCCTCCATATTAAATAAAAAAGGCGAAACACATTATTTCTAGCAGTGTTCCGCCCTTTTCAGAATTTCATTTATTATGCTTGCGAGATAGGCAAGATATTTTCAACTTCTGAGTGTGGACGAGGAATTACATGGACAGATAATAGTTCACCAACACGTTGTGCTGCCGCTGCACCTGCATCTGTTGCTGCTTTAACAGCACCCACATCACCACGTACCATAACGGTCACAATGCCACCGCCAACTAATTCTTTTCCTACTAATGATACATTAGCCGCTTTGACCATTGCGTCTGCAGCCTCGATTGAACCGATTAATCCTTTTGTTTCGATCATTCCTAGTGCATCTGATTTCATTATTATTTCCTCCTAAAATTCTATATGTTATTTTTTTTGATCACGATTTCCATATTGGGTGTTATGCCAAGTGCATTGGCTTCTTCAGTATCAATGTGGCATTCTAAGCCAGAATTCTCAACTGCGCGGATGACAACATTCGATAAGCTGCCGCCCCGTTCCCCTAAAATCTCAACAGTTACTGCTTCACCATCACGGACGCCGAATAAAACGGCTTCTTCTGGCAGCATATGGATATGACGTTTTGCAACGACCACACCTTCACTTATTTCTGCCGATCCTTTTGGTCCGATTAACGTTACACTGCCTGATCCAACTAAATCTCCAGATAAACGCAATGGTGCTTTAACGCCCAATTTAAATGAATCACTTTGTAAAATTTCGACCTGTGTTTGTTTTCTAGCTGGCCCTAAAATGCGAACTTTTTCGATTACTCCCTTAGGTCCGCAAATCATCAAGGTTTCTTTACAGGCATATTGTCCAGGCTGAGAAAGATCTTTTAATTTTGTTAATTGGTATCCATAGCCGAATAATTTATCGATATCTTTTTGGGATAAGTGGATATGACGATTGGAAATACCCACTGGAATTTTTGGGTTACTTGATGAAATTGTTGTTTGACCTTGATTTGTTGCGGCCAGCTTTTCCAACAATTTTGCCAGTAACTCTTCATAATTATCCATCTTCATCACTCCTTTCTCAGTTAATTCATACTTGCTAAAACTTGACGAACCACATTTGCTAGTGTTTCAACATCCGTCTCGTTGATAGACTTTGATTCCACAGTCTGAGAAGATGAAATCGAATGTTCTGTAGGCTCTTGTGCCTCCATCTTTCCATAGGTAAATGTTGGATCATCTTGCACTAAAGTAGTGACATCTTTCAATCCGTATGCAACCTTTTTAATATTCAATAGATGTTTTGGACCAACGTTTTCTGAAACGGAGCTTCCGCCAAAGGTCCCACACCCTAAGGTAAATGAAATCGGTAATCCGGTACTGATCCCTGTCCCCCCTTGACTTCCACCAGTATTGACTAAAATTCGTGATGCGGGTTTGGCTGCAAATTTCAGTACGATATCACGACTATTCGTATGCAAACTCATCGTATGCCCAATGCCATTTTGCAATAGTTCAATACTTAGATCACAGGCTTCTTCCCAATTATTTACAACATAAAAACCTAAAACTGTCGTTAACTTTTCAAACGATAACGGATAGCCTGCACCAACGCCACCTTGTGGACCAATCAAGACTTTCGTCTCAGCAGGTACGGTAATCCCAGCCGCTTGCGCGATGACTGTAGCACTGCGCCCAACAAATTTAGCATTCATTGCGTAACCATTTTTAAATAGTAACTTACAGACTTTATCCGTTTCTGCTTCTGACATAAAATAACCGCCCTGCGCTTTTAACTCCCGAATAACAGCCTCTTTATTGATTTCTTCACAGATGATTGATTGCTCTGAGGCACAAATCGTTCCATTATCGAATGTTTTTGATGCTATGATTTTTGCTACAGCCTCTTTGACATCTGCCGTTCGTTCAATGTAAGCTGGCGAATTTCCAGCACCCACACCTAAGGCTGGTTTTCCTGAACTATAGGCAGCCTTCACCATGCCTGGTCCACCAGTCGCAATAATCAAGTTGACTTCTTTTGCATGCAATAATTCATTAGTGCCTGCCATCGTTGGAATCGACAGACAACTAATGATTCCCTCTGGTGCTCCCGCTGCTACTGCGGCACGATTCAATAAATCTGCAGCTTTTTTTGTACAGTTAACGGCTGTTGGATGTGGTGAAAATACAATGGCATTTCTTGATTTCAGCGCGATCATCGCTTTAAAAATAACTGTTGAAGTTGGATTGGTTGAAGGAATAATCCCTAAAACTAACCCGACTGGTTCTGCAACATCAAATGTGCCCTTTTCAGTATTTTCTGCTATGATCCCGATGGTTTTCTCATTTTTGATCTCGTCATATAGTAATTGTGAGGCCGCATGATTTTTATACGTTTTATCTAAGACTTTACCAAAACCCGTCTCTTCTACTGCCCGTTCGGCTAAGCCAACAGCATATTTACTTGCTGCATTCTTCATGCTTTGTAAAATTTGGTCAATTTGTTCTTCCGAAAAAGTAGCGATTTGATTTGCAGCAACTTTTCCTTTACGCGTCAAATCACGAGCTTCTTGAACAGAACGTAAATCTTTATCGAACATTTCCATTTGTATTCCTCTATTCATTTATTATTAAAATGTCAGTTAATGCTTTTACCAATTTCTCTTTGTTTGTCCGGTGGATATTTTTGTGTGGAATGCTAATATTTGGTTGCTCTTTCGCTAATTTTCTCAATTCTGTCACTTTCATTTGTTGAAGTTCGTGAAGTAATTTTTCCTTTGGATCGGGTTCAATCGTCTCTGTCGGTTCTTTTATTTCGATTGCTTCAACAACAACTACTTCTGGTTCATTTTCCTCTGGTTCTTCCGCTATGTTCCCGGCGTCCACAAAAGCTTTCGCATCGATGGCTGGTCGAGGAATTACATGGGAAGCAGTTAAAAGTCCTTCACCTAAACGTTGAACACTTACAATAGCTGCTTGGATGGCCGTTTCAACAGCTGCCACATCTCCCGTAATCAAAACCGTATTTAACCCACCGCCAACTTGCTTTTTGCCTAAACAATGAACTTCAGAGGATTTTACCATGGTATCTGTGGCTTCGATCAAGGCTAATAATCCTTTGGTTTCAATCATGCCGATTGCTTGATTCATTTTCTACCCCCCACTTTTCAATTTACCTGATAAAATAGTGACTTTGTTTGGAGTAGACCAGTTAATAGCTGAATGCTGCGGGACAAAAATAATATCTCCTTTGTAAGCCTCAAAGCTCGTTTCATCAATAGTCACTTGAAGTGTGCCATCGACCACATAATTTACTGACTCCAACGTGTCTTCTTCATAGAGATGACTATTATTTATTGCTAAAATCCCCAGCTTAATTTCGCCTGCTTGTGAAGATAAAATTTCCTGATAACATACATCTTCATCTGTATCATTTAAAGCAGAGAGCTTAACTGTAGAGCCTCGGATAATTTTTAACCCACTTGAATGAGTTTGACATTCAAACGGCTCCTCTTCAAAGCCTGTGATTCCAGCTTCATTTAACAGATTTTTTAACAAGGTCACTAAATATTCTTTGGTGATTTCCTGTGAATCAAACACAGTATTTACACTTTCAGATTCACTTTTTTTTAATAGCATATGATACTCCTCTGCCAAGTCTTTAGCAGAAGGCGTGATAATCGTTTGTTTATTGATCAAGATAACTTGATCTCCATTGTTATGAAGCGTTTCGATATCTTTTGCACAAATTAGCTTTTTCATTTTGTCACACTTTCTTTAAACAGATTCACAACTTTCATCAATGATCCCTACTACTGCAGCATCTACAGGAACGGTATCATCTTCTAGCATACGTCTGGCCGCTGATCCTGTGGCAATGATGACCCGATCGCCGATGCCTGCGCCGATCACATCACAGACAATCATTCGTTCACCTTCTCTGGAGCCTCCGGTAACTTCTGCGAGCATTAATTTTAATCCGTTTAGTTTTTCTGATTTTCGGGTTGCCCAGATTGTATCCATTAGTTTAGCAGTTACCATAAGCGATCATTTTCCTTTTTTTTGATCTCTTCCATCGCTGCAATAACGGAGGCAGTATCACCGAAAATAGCTAATAAAATCATATTTTGCGGACAACTTCCCCGAATGTCTTCAACGGTCACACCAACGGCTTTTTCAGCGATATCGGCAGCACAAACCATTTCTATTAGTTTTCCTTGAACCAATCCCACTGCATCAGGTACACCCAAATTATCTTTCGACCCTCTTCGACGATTTAAGATCGCTAAGGTTCCTTCGCCTGGCGACTTAATAATACGACAATCCATTTTGATTCCCCCTATGTTAATACTTGATTGGTACAGCTGACAGCAATCCCCAAAGGCGTAACAAACATTGGATTCGTTGGTTTATAGGTTGGGATTCCTGTCGTTTTTTCAATGATCGTTTCAATATTTTTGAGACAAGCTGTACCACCTACCAAATAGATTCCTTCAACGTTATATCCTTTTGTTTGCTGAATAATAATAGAAGAAATCTTCTCAATTACTGGCTTCAAGACCGTCAATAACTCATCATGATGCTGTTCATTTCGTTTATATTTTTCAGCGGCGTCAAATGCGAGCTTATACGCTCCTGCGATCACCAGCGATAAATGTGTACCACCGGTGGCTTCATCAGCTACTTTAACAACTTGGCCTTTTTCTACAATGGAAATGCCTGTCGTACCACCGCCAATATCTACTACAGCGCCGTCGGTTATTTTCAATAATTGATTGGCAGCTGTCGGTTCATCTAACAGATTAGTCAATTCAAAGCCAGCACTTTGGACAACATTTTTGATTGCACCGCCATCCAATTCATCTGTTCCAGGAGGTAATGAAGCTGCAGCATAGATTAGTTCTGTCTTTAGTTTTTGCTCCAATTCTTCTTTAAGCTCACGAACAAGTTCAACAGCGCCAATATAATCAACGACCATCCCATCCCGTACAACATCAGCATATCGATAGGCACCTGCTACTGGTTCATAGTTTTCATCTAACACAGCTAGGACAACGCAAGCTGTTCCTAAATCAATGCCAGTATAGTAGGTTTTTGAAAAATGCTTTTTCGGCTTTTTTATGACTTGTTCAAACTCTGCAACAAATTGATTACAAGCTTTCATTGATTGTCTTTTCATTGGCTTCTCCTACTAATTGTTTCTTTAGTTCATTTATTTTTTGACTAGCATTGATTAAAATTGAGCTATACTCCGGATATTCAGCTTGAATCAAATGAATCATGCCGTAGATTTTCTTTAGCTTAATCAGTAATAAACCCTGTCTACTAAAAATATGAACAGCTTCCAATTGAAATTCTTCTGCTTGTTCTGAAATAAAGTTAGCATCAACCGTTTCTTTTCCCAATACTAGAATCAATTCTTTTTCTAAGTCGATGATTTTTTGACTCATACTCAACTGCTGATCCATTGCTAACAATGCTGCCTCTAAGAGCTCTGAAGATAAGACTTCTTTATAACCAGTCAATGAAGTGAATGGTTGATCGTCGGGGTCCATTTTCTTTTCTAGCTCTGCTTCTGTTACAATTTGAATTTTTTTGTCCAAAAGAAATTGCTTCGCTCCAGGTGTTATACGCAGTTGATTATTTAAACAAAATTGTGTAAATGCCTCGTTCCGAAATTTCGTTCTGAGCTCACTTTCTGTCACAAAATGCATTAATAACCACCTCTTAACAACCTCTTATATATTTGTTCTAATTCTTGGAGGGTTGGTTTTCTCGGGTTTGTGATCGTACATTTATCTTCCATTGCTTTTGCTACCATTTCCGGAATTGCTGCCAAAAATTCTTCTGAATCAATCGCGTGATCTGTAATCAAATTGGCAATTTCTAATTGTTTCAATTGCCGATTTAATCCGTTGATCAATGCATGAACAGTTGCTTTAGGTGTTCCAGCTTGAAAACCTAAATTATTTGCAATTCTTTGATAAATAGTTAAACTAGGTATTTCTTTTTCCAGCTCTAAACCAGCATTGTAGCTAATCACATGAGGTAACAATAATGCATTGGCCCGACCATGAGGAATATGAAATTTCCCACCTAAAGCATGTGCCAAACTATGACAAATCCCCAATGATGCCTCACTAAAGGCAATACCAGCTAAGCAAGAAGCATTATGAACTCGCTCGCGAAGGGCTAAATTTTCCCCATCTTTAACGACCGCAATTAAATCCTGCCAAATGATTTTCATTGCTTTTTCACTCGCCGCATCGGTAAAATCAGTTGCACTTGTCGAGGCTAGCGCTTCTATACAATGAGTTAATACGTCAATACCAGTATCAGCTGTTACGCTTTTTGGTACGCTTACGGTTAATACTGGATCTAAAATAGCTAAATCTGGAACCATACGATCATCTACTAAAGCATATTTACTTTGAGTTGTTGGATCTGAGATTACGGCAAAAGAAGTTACTTCACTACCTGTACCACTTGTTGTTGGCACACAAATTAACTGGACTGAACTACTTTTTTCAACCATGGTGTATATGTGACGAATCACTTTAGCTGCATCCATAGCTGAACCACCACCTAAGGCAATAATGCCGTCAGGTTTCAAATCCATTGCAGCGACTAGACCTTTTGTAACGACATCGATGGTCGGATCAGGAATGATCTCTGAAAAAATGTGGCAACGGACATTTTTTTCCTGTAGTAACTGCATCATTTTTTCCGCAGTTCCATTTTGCTCCATAAATGGATCACAAATAATTAATACTCTTTCAAGAGACAGCGTTTGAATACTAGACAAAGCATCCACACCTGTCACGATTTTTGTTGCCATTTTAAATTGTTTTAGCATCTACGTTCCTCCTTTCACCTAATTTTTTCAACAAAATCCTTTATTTCATCTATGTTATCCAAGTGAAGAAAAAATTGTTCTTTTGAACAACCAATTTCTTCCAGCTGTCTTTTCTCAGCCCTTTGTTCAGCAAGTGTAGTCTTTTCTATTTCAGATATTACAACACCAATCACTGGCACTTGGAACACGTGGGCAAAATTAGGCGGATAACTTCTCTTTCTATTGGGATATGGAACCAAAAAGAGAACCTTACTTGCTTTTTGCTGCATTGAAATAATGTGTTTGTGCATCCAAGGACTTTCTAAATAGGAACTTGGAACAAGAATCGTGTCATTGGTATACATAATATTGGCAACCTTTCGTATCGGTCGCTCGGGTTGCTCAATCGCCTCAGCAATTGCTTGCACATGCTGCCTATTGGGTCCTATAATTAAAATCCGTTTCTTCATGTTTTACTCACAGCAACAACATCATAATTCAACTTTTCTTTTAACACGGTCACCACTGCGTTTAAAGCAACTTCTACGCTTTGTACATCACCATTGATCAATACCGATCCAGTAAATCGATCTAAAAAACCTACACTTATCCCTGCACTTTTACCTGCTATATCGGCAGCAATGATTGCTGTTTCAACAGGGGAGATGGTTAAGATTCCGATTGCCCCTTCTGCTTCAACGCCTAGTGATTCATAGACTTCTGAAATTGGCGAAGCAATCACGTGGGCCAGTGTCACTTGCTTTCCTGGAACGGATTCTTCGATTACTCGCCTGGGAGCATTTTCTTCCATCCTACGACACCCTTTCTAATGACGGACTACTCGAACAGGAAACTCATATTCTTTAATCCAGCCTTCGATCCGATCTAAATCAGACTCTGATAAAGAAGGATCTCCAGCGACTGGATACTCCATGCCTAACTGTCCATACTTGTTTACTCCTAATTTATGATACGGCAATAAATCTATCCCTAGAAAATTTGAATAGTCTTTGTATGGTAGTAAAAAATCAATGATTTGTTGAATTTCTTCTCGGCTATCATTAATCATTTTTAACATCGGCATCCGAATCTGAACTTGATGTCCTGCCTTTAAAATTTCTTGGAGATTGGCTAATATTTTTTCGTTACTTATACCTGTTAATTCGTTATGTCTAACAGGATTCATATGCTTTAAATCAAATAAAAACAAGTTGACATATTCTGCTATTTGCAGGATTCGATCCATTCTTGTATGACCACATGTTTCAATTGCGGTATGGATACCATCTGCTCGACAGGCTTGTAACAAGGCTAATGCCGCTTCTGGCTGTGCAGTACATTCCCCACCACTAAGGGTGACGCCGCCGCCTGATTGTTCATAAAAAGCATCATCTTCATGAATGACTTCCATCAATTCAGAAATTGTTTTGATTTCACCGGTAATATTTAATGCTGCCATCGGGCAGACATCGACGCACGCGCGACAACCGTTGCAGGCAATGTCGCGTCGTACTTGATGCTGATCATTTTCATCCATGTAATGAATACCCATCGGACATACCTCGACACAGGCGCGACAATCACTACAGACGCTTTCTTTATACATTACTTCAAATTTCCGCTCAAGCCCTTCAGGATTCGCACACCATTGGCATCGTAATGGACATCCTTTGAAAAAAACAATCGTACGAATACCTGGACCATCGTATAAACTATATTTTTGTACATTAAAAACCATCGCTTGACGCTCAATTGTCGTGATGTTTTGAGTATTCATTTTTTCATCTCCTACTATCTATGAAAACTTAGTTAACATTGTTCGGCTAATAATCTCATCTTGAACATCTTGACATAATTCAACAAAGAAGGCACTGTAGCCTGCTACCCGAACAATCAAGTCACGGTATTGTTCTGGATGTTTTTGAGCTTCCAACAACGTTTCATTATCTAAATAATTAAACTGCATCTCACCATTTCCAAGGATGCTTGCTGTTTTCAACAACGTAATTAAGCTTTCTTCTCCTTCAGGTGTATCTAATAATCCTGACATAATCTTAAAGTTATGAACCATGCCCATATTCATCGTATCATTGGCCATTTTAGAAATAGATTTTACGATAGCAGTTGGCCCTTTAAAGTCAGCGCCTTGTGAAGGGCTAATACCGTCTGATAATGGAATCCAAGCTTTACGACCATTCGCCGAAGCACCAGTCATTTGTCCCAGTGGTGTGTTATTTGAAATAGACAACGTCCCATGACAAAGTTCTGAGAATAAAGTTTTATATTGACGGTGTTCTGCTTCTGTAAAATGAATTAGCTCGGCTGCAATTAAATCTGCATAGTCATCATCATTACCATATTTTGGTGCATTTAAACAATCGGTACGAATTTGATCATAGCCGACAAAATCAGCTTTTAAGGCACGATTCATTTCTTCTAACGTATATTTTTTATCATCGAAAACTAATTTTTTGATTGCTGCCATTGAATCTGCATAAGTGGCTAAACCTGACCAAACAACACCAGGTCCAAAATTGTACATTGCTCCGCCCTGAGAAACATCTTTTCCATTTTCCATACAGCCTTCGTACATCAAGGACATTAATGGTTTTGGCGCTAAATCACGATGGACTCTTTGCGTAATAACAGTGGCAACAGATGACCATTTTGTTACATATTTAATTTGGCCTTTAACAGCTTCTTCAAATTGCTCGTAGGTTTTGAATTGAGAAATATCGCCCATATCAGGACAGACTTCTTTGCCATACCACAACGGAACACCACGATTTAACACAAGTTCAATGCAAATTGGCCATTGCGTATATGCTGTTGAGGTCCATTGGTATAAGCGTCCTGATTTTTGCGGCTCAACACACCCCATCAAACAATAATCACGCGCATCCTCGATCGATACACCTTTAGCCAGCATCATTTTGATATGTGTATCGTCAAAGTGACAAGCTGGGAAACCGATTCCTGCACGAACAACATCGACAATTTTTTTCAAGTATTCTCGTGGTGAACGATTATGAATCCGACAAGCTAATGATGGTTGATACACTTTAACATGACGAACAGCATCCATTAGTAGATAGGTTAATTCGTTAGTGGCATCGTGTCCTTCACGGGTCACTCCACCAACACACATGTTAACGAATGGCTGATACCCAGCGAAGAATTTAGAACCACCTTCACTTGTGATCCACATCATCTCAGACATTTTGATCAGCATACAACCTGCTAATTCAAAGGCTTCAAATTCGTTCATTTTGCCAGTGTCCAAATCATTTTTGAAATAAGGATACATATATTGATCGACACGTCCGATTGACATCCCTGTTTGATTTTCCTCTACAACAAGCAATGATTCAATTGTCCAAACTGCTTGAATTGCTTCCCAAAAAGTTTCTGGTTTATTAGCAGGGACTTTTGCATTTACTTCAGAAATCTTTTGTAGTTCTGCTTTACGTTTAGGATTTGTTTCTCTTTGAGCTAATTGTGCAGCATATTCTGACATTCGACGTGCATAAATCATGACCCCTTCAGTAGTATCAATTAATGATTTGTAAAAATAAATCTTTTGAATGTCATCAGGATTTTGATAATCAAGTTTTTCTAAATGTTCTTTTGCTTCTCTTTGAATATCTAGCATCCCTTTTTTCATTAAAATGACATCATAACCTGGGTTAGAGTCACCACCACCATTTAATTGATGATAAGAACAATCAGAAACAAAAGACTCGCCAGACAATTCCCAAACGCCAGCTTCACGGAATTGATCTTCACAATATTCATCGATTGATTTTCCTTGCCAGAAAGGAAATAGTTCTTCCCTCATAATTTTTTTATCTTCATCAGAGATAAAAAACGGGTCTTGCGGGCGATTTGAAATGGTCTCAATCTCATCTTCCATCCAACGCCAAGCAATGTCTGGTGAGAATGCGCCGGCACGAGGAGCGCCATTTGGTGCACCTACAATCAACTCATTATCTTGAATAACCAATGGTGCTGTTTCACAACAACGCTTAAATGATTTTCCACGTAAAATTTCTTTAGGCATCCCTGGATTTTCTTTAGCTAATTTTGTAATCACTCGTGCACGATGTGTGGTGATAGTCGGTTTTTGTTTTAAATAATTTGCTTTTAAAGCATCTAAACGAGCCGTAATTCCATTAGGTATCGTCGTTTCGTTATCTGAAGCGAATCCGCCACTTGTGATACTTGTGTCTTTTGTATCATCTGCAACAGTTGCAAACATCTTCATTAATGCTGTACGTTCTTCTGAACTTAACTCTTTAGTTGCCTCGGCTAATTTAGCCGAAAATTCTTTAATGTCCATTTTATTCCCTCACTTTACATCAAATTAGTGTTCCATTATTTTGGTTAAGATTTTTTCTAAAATAGCTGTATCAAAGTCACGTTCCAACTCTGATGGCTTATTTTCAATGAACGAATCATCTGGATAACCAATCTCTCGAATATAGGTTAAATCTGTTGCCGTTATATTTTTAGCGCTAATCCCTCGGCCCGTTGTAAAGCCGCCAAGGATAAATGATACCGGCAACGTCGATTGCAAACCTAAACTTGCAGTACTTGCTGGTGCATTGACAATCATGCGCCCGACCGGTTTCTTTAGAGCAAATTCTTTCAAAACAACTTTGTTTTTTGAATGAATCGCTAGTGTATGTCCGTTATTTTTTTCTTTTAATAAACGAATTGATTTTTCACACGCATGCATCCAGTCTGGTTCCAAGTAAAAAGCTAGAACTGGGCATTTCATCTCATTAGCAAAAGGATCCTCATCATGCATGTAATGTTGCTCTGAAACTAACACTTTTGTTGTAGGTGCTACACTTATTTTGGCCGCTTGAGCTAACCAAAGTGCATCTTTTCCAATACACGTTGGATTTATTTGATTATCCTTTGGCTGTAAAAGCGCCAGTAAGTTGGCTTCTTCATCTTTTGATAGGAAATGTGCACCATGTTGCTGCAACGATTCCTTGACTTTAAAAGCAACAACTCCTTCGGCAATTAAATACTGTTCGGTAGCTGGTAATAATCCGTTATCATAGGAACGACTATAGATTATTGCTTCTACTGCTTGTTTTATATCTGCTGAGCGCTCGATAAAAACAGGAGTTGCACCCGCTCCGCCATAAATGATCGGCCGTTGGTAATTGGCTGCGTTGATATAGTTTTGCTTACCAATGGCTATAATCATTGAAATGTCTTGGCTGGCTAATATTTCTTTTACTCCATTTTCTGTTACATCACTGACACAGCCTAAACATCCTTTAGGCAAACCATTCATTTCACAAATTTCTTTGATCTTTTGAAACACCTGATACGTTGTTTTTTGTGCGTTAGGATGTGGAATCAAAAGCATAGCATTGCCTGATTTTATCCCGATTGTCAGACTATAAATAGCATTTAATGTTGCATTTTCTGCTGGTAATAACACTGGAATTACCCCTAATGGCACTCCGACCTGTAGAATATTCCCCGCTGAATCTTCTACAATATTTCCAACACAATGCTGTTGATCAAGCTCTTCAGATAACGCTTTCAAAAACTGAATACTCAATGTTTCTTTGTCTTTATAGCATCCCATATTTGTTTCTTCAATTTCAGTTGCTAAAAATCGACCAACATCCGCTTCAATTGCTTTAAGTAGTTGTTTTACGATGTTATCAAGGTTCTTTTGCTCGTATTCTTTTACTAGCTGTTGCGCATCTCGTGCCGTTTCAACTAAAATCCGTGCTTCTTGAATAGAGACTAAATCTTTATCTACATATTGCATCTATTATGCATCTCCCTCCTCAGCAGGTAAAAGATTACTTAATTGATAACGATCAATCATTTTATTTAAATCGCCATGAGGACTTGCAATCACGACTGAACTGTAAACTTTTGCACCTAGCTGTTCCACGGCTTTAATACCTGCTTCAACCGCTGACTGGCATGCAGCAACATCTCCTTGTACGATCACAGAAATGTATCCTGAGGCAACATTTTCATACCCAACCAACTCAACATTTGCAGCTTTGCACATTGCATCACAAGCTTCTAAAACAAAAACTAAGCCAAATGTTTCAATTGCACCAATTGCTTCATAGGTCTTCACTCATCTTCCTCCTAATCTTACTGATCAATATCATGAACAGAAACAATATCCCCAACATATGAAATTGGTCGAGGCATCACATTTTGTGCTGTTAAGGTGCCGATCTCATCAGCAGCCTTAGCGCCAGCTGCAACAGATGCTTCAACAGCTGCAATGTCTCCTTTGATCATGACCGTTACTAACGTGGAGCCGATATTTTCATAAGAAATCAATTCCACATTTGCGGCTTTTAACATTTCATCAGCAGCTTTTAGCGCTGGCACTAGCCCAATTGTTTCTACTAACCCTAAAGCTTCTTCGCCACGATATCTCAATGTGTTTCCTCCTTACACTGCACGATATTTTTTATCAACATATTTTTCAACGGTTGCTCTACCTTCATCAGTGATTTTGTAATAAATGACCAATTGATCATTGTCATCTAAATCATAGGTCGCTAACTCCACTAATCCGTTGGCCTCTAGTGCCATCATATGCTCTAAATACATTTTTTCGTTAAACTGTTTCTCCTGCCCGTATTGAGGTTTTAATTCCTCCATAACCTGTGCAACATCTATTTCTCTTTGGTCATACATTTGATTTAATACAGCTGTTCTACTAGGCAAAAGCATATTACTCAGCCCCCTTTTTGAATAAATCTAATGGGTTCATCGTCACTAAAATTGCACCGATCACGATAATAATTGAGCCTATAACCATCGTTGGTGTCAGTGTTTGACCTAAGAAAATAACACTAAATAATACACCCCAAAATGCATAAGTGACATTTAAAGACATACCAATTGCTGTTCCGACCATGGCGTTTGCTTTGTACCATGTTAAAAATGAAACCGCAGCGCTTAGCCCTGACAATACTAACCATAAAACAGGCGTTACTGCAGCTAATGTCCCAAATAGTAAGTTAAATGCACCAACAGCAGGGACAACAATGATTAAAACAACCAGACCAGAAATTAATTGACGTAAGTTTACCGCTACATCAGTATCGATCATAGCACCACCAAAACTTGAAAATACACCTTCTAATCCCCAAGCAATTGCTGCAATCAGCGCACAGATGATTCCTAGGGTAAAATTAGGAGCACCTTCTGGTTTCACCATGTTAATTGTAATTGCCCCAGCAACCACAACCACCATCCCTAATACGATACGAGCTGTTGGCTTTTGCTTTAAGAAAATCCATGAAAACAAAGCACCAAATAAACTGCAAGTAGCTGAGATTGGAATCGCATAAGCTCCAGCCATTGCTAAACCGACTAGATAAGCACCATTTGCAATAGGTCCGCCTAACAGAAAGCCTATCACCAATAATTTACCTGGTTTTGTATGCAAGGTTCTGGTTAATTCTTTTAGCCTACCTTGTTTTGCGTTATAAAATAAAAGTAAAATTCCTGCGAAAAAATCATTTAACCCGGAACAAACAAAGGGTGCTGCCAAAAATCCTGCCGCACTAACCAGTGGATCATAACCACTTGCTACCACGACTAATGTTGAATAAATACCATAGGTGATCCCAGAAATAATCCCATTACTGATTCCTTTTACGCGGAAGCCTTTTTTAGCTTGTTCCATTTTAACGTCTGCACTAGTACAAGAAATATTTTTTCCACTTTCCATGTTTATTTCTCCTCAATTGTTATTTTCAATTATCTATTTGGCAGAATATTTTCAACTTCACTATGTGGACGTGGGATTACGTGCACAGATAACAATTCACCCACACGTTCAGCAGCTGCTGCACCAGCATCAGTTGCAGCCTTAACAGCTCCAACATCACCTCTAACCATCACTGTTACAATACCGCCACCAACTAATTCTTTTCCAATTAGTGAAACATTTGCAGCTTTCACCATTGCATCCGCCGCTTCGATTGATCCAATCATTCCTCTTGTTTCTACCATTCCTAATGCATCATGTTTCATGTTTTTCTTCCTCTCATTATTAAATTAAAAAACGCTTTCTTTATGACAGCACCATCATATCCGATGACCTTAAGGGCGTAGTCAATCTATTTTTTTAATTCTTTTCTGTATATAACACAGTTCCATCTGTACTAATACAAAAATTATTCTCAATTGGCTGTTCTAATTAAGAATATTCTTTGCTATTAACGCTACAGCATTTATTTAGTTGGAAGTGATAATTATTATTATTCTAATTCCTTATTTTAATAACAGAATTTAAATTGATACACTTCATGCTCATTTTTTCACATTAAGAATCATTTGTAACCTTATAAATCCCCATTACCTGTCTTAACTATGTGTGCTTCTAATTATTCAATAACAACAAAAAAGTAAAATGAATGAATATGCATGATCATAACGACTATTTTATAACATAAAAAAAGGTTACCCTATAGGACAACCTTTTGCATTTTTATTCACAATAAAAAAACAAGCGATCATCTGCTATTACGACCACTTGTTTCTCTTTATACTTATGTTCTGATTTTTTCTGCCGGAATCAATAACTCAACAACAAAATTATCCACATTCATCGTTGACCAATAGTCAATGACATAACGCTGATACACTTCGTTTTTGCATTGATAGTTGTTCTTCTTGGCCCAAGCTTGCATCTTTTTGTATTGTTGAGCAATTTTAGTTAAATCACCAATATGATAACTAGACAAAAACATTTGGCCGCCTATCATTCGTTTTGGCATCTTAGAATTCGGTATGCCAATAGGTTTTTGCATGATCATCATTTTTGAGCATTGAAAATCACCTGCTTCACAATCTTCAAATCGAAGGATGACAGGTCCGGTTATTGCACAATTCTGTTCTTCTAAGTAGTTTACCCAAGGGATATTGATCACCGCATCCATGTAGTTGTGACAAAACTCTTGCTCTAAAAATACGTAGTTTTCCTGCTCAAAATATTTAACATTCACACTTTGCATTCTGTTCTCGCTGGCTAAAGTGCCTTCTCTGATCAAACCCAACCAATCTGATACAGCAGTATAGCTATTTCGGATCCTTCTTTCTTCAAGCTTTAACTCCTCTAATTTCGTTAAAAATATATTTTCTTGATAGAAATAGTCCCCTGACTGTTGAACCCCTTTCATTTCCTGCAACTTAAAGCCCATCTGTTTATAGTATTTAATGACAGGAATGCTATTCATTGTTGCTTCCGTATAATACCGATAACCATTTTCGACGCTTACATGATCCGGCCTCAACAATCCTAATTGCTCATAAAAACGTAACGTTTTGCGGGAAACATTACATAATTTCGCAACTTCACCAATAGAGTACATTTGATTAGTCTTTTTACATATTTTTGTATTATTCATTAGACATCTCCATTACTCGCAGCCACTTATATTATTGAGAATATCCGCACAATTGTCAAGTGAATCTCGAAAATATCTTTTTTTTAGTGTGCTTTAAATAACAATCGGAATGTTATGATACGCTAACATTACTTTATTACAAACATAGAATCAATAGCTTTTACTTTTTTCTACTTATTTCCCTCGCCATTATCAAACGATTGATATGAACACCTAAATATACAATTTAAGTTTCTGGTATTTTGGCGTAAGAGGTTTGATCAACTTATTTTTTCACTGCTGTCTCTTTGTAATTCATTATAATTTCCCCCTTAACAAGTAGTTACGCAAAATCGGCCAAAATCTACGCGAAAAAACAGACAAAAACTAAATAAAACATCCAACAGAGTAACACGCTTTCTGTTGAAAAATGCTTTATTTAGATCCTGCCTACCTTTCCAATCACATGCCTGTTATTAATTGTCTTTACATTAGTACAGTTTTTTTGTAAGCGAAGCCCAAAAAATATTTACTTTTGCGATTCATTTCGCTGGGAAATTTTCATTCTAGCAAACAGCTCTTTTTTTCTTCAATCCATTTCGACCTGAATCCAGTGACTTATGAATTGCGTCAGATGCAAGGGGAATATTACACGAAATGTCCCCAAATGATCCTGTAACTACTCCTATTGCTTCTGCTGTTTTTTGCGCTTCATCTAATAAAGGCAAATAATGTGCCCCAACATAGATTACAAATTGATTCATACAATAACGCACACTTTTTGGTGAATGATGAATTGTTTCTTTTACGATATTTAAAAGATTTGCCACTTCTTCGTAATCGATTTGGTCGTTGGGCGCAATAGAAATGTATTTCCCATAGCAACACCAGCCAGTATCTTCAATCAACTCATCGGTCGATTTTAACCATTCTTGAGCTAGTTCCACTGCAAATGGACTTTCAGCCGCAACACTTGCAACAATCGCTTCACTGATTGCAGACCAGTGAGACTTTTTAGCCCAATCCTGCAGCTGCTCTTTCGTTAGTTGTTTAGGTCGGATCGACAATCCTGCTAGATATTGAGCATCTGAATTACCAGTATCAAATAATGCTAACGCTAAGTTTTGATCTTTTTTTACTTCTTTTACAAGATACTTTTTCAAATCTCCTATTTTTACACCGTAAAACGGTTCCGTTGCACCATATTTACGTAAAGTCTTCTTAGTCTGTTCCGTTCCTAGTTCTTCTAGTCGGCTCATGACTTGCTCTATATTCATTTTTATCCCCTTTTCAGAGTATTTAAATCCAAAGATCAGTTTATAATTAAATTATAAGTCAATTTAAAAGCAATATCAAAAAACAGATAAAAACTAGCTGATTCACCACAAAAAGACCAGCAATAAATCGGATTTATTACTGGTCTTGATCGTTAATTTACTTAACTACATTCAATCTATTTACATTAAGCTGGCGGTATGAATTGAATAATTTTTTTATTAAAATGTGAGTAACCACAAGCAATGGACATAACAATTAAGATCAATTCTAATTCATATCCGCCAACAAAGCCACTGCCAGATTTTAACATAAAAATAGCTGAGCCTAGAATCGCAATAAAACCCAGTGACACTAAAGGTACCAACAGACCGATGATCATAAAAATACCTCCACCCACTTCTATCAGGGCAATAATCACTGGCATAAATGCCAGCAGACCCAAGCTAACAAAAAATTCAGTTGTTCCCTTCAAATCAGAAAACTTTGCGATACCATGGATTGCCATCGTAATCCCTAAAGTTATTCTGAGTAATAAAAGACTCGTGCTTGTTGCGTTTTTTAACTGCATTAATTTTGTACCTTCCTTCAATTGATGATTAATTATATCATACAGTAAATTAACTTACAATAAGTAAGTGAAATGTTTTTAACTTATAATTTAAAAAAACACCCTACAACTTGACTAAATTCCCGTTGTAAAGTGTTTAATAAGTAGCATAATAAATAATGAAAGTACCTGTTTTAGCAGAACTAATAATGATACTGTTTAAAAAATTTGCTGGAATAACTAGCTTAGCAACGGAGTTTTCGGTTTAACTTGAACATCTACATCAAAGATATCGAAACGACATATCAATTCTCGTTCAATCATTTCAGCGATTCGTTCACCTTGTTCAATCGTCATTAAAGGATCAACTTCGATCGTTACATCCACTGTCACAGCATCACCAAACCTTTTTCTAGTAAACGTAAAGTTTGGTAACAAAAAATGTCGAGTATCTCTTAATTCAAACGATTACTCAACTTTATACTAATAGTCCATTTTTTATAGAAAAAAACACCTAGCTAAACGACTAAGTGCTTCATTACAATTCCTATCTTATTGCCTACTTCTCACCAGTTAATAGCTCCATCAATTCAAATCCAGTGTTCATTTTAGAATAAATCGAGCAAACGACAAAAAGTTCTTTTCCTGCGAATTTTGTCATTTTATATCGTCCAGCAGATGCTGGTATCTGATGATGACCATGAATAGCGCCAATTATATTATATTCCTCAAATAACGTTTCAAGCTGGGGTTGTGAACAAACATAGTCTTTGTTATACGCTGGACTTTCTGGTGAAAGCATGCTTAGTTCATTAAATAAAGGTGCATGTGAAACGATTACAGTCGGTACATCGTATTCGTTGTTTAATAGCTGGTCTAATGTCTTAAGGATAAATTTTTGTTGCGCTTTTTTTCGTCTTGCTAGTACAACTGGTATGGTCAATCCAATGTAGCGAATACCATTATGAATAAGACTGTCATTATTTAGCACGCTTATTTTAGGGAATCGCTTTTCGAGTTCATTTTTGACATATTCATAATAAAGATGATTTCCTATCGGCAACTTGTACCAAGAATCTTCTGGATTGTGGATTAACGCTTTAAACCATTCATTTTTAAAAAAGGGTTGCCATTTTTCCCACTCTTTCCCTTTTTTATTCTGATCTTTTGGCAATATATCAACTAAATCATGATTGCCTATAACGTATAATCCTTCAATATCTTCGTTGACCACACGAGAATCCGAAATATCACCAGCTAAGATATTAAAATGTTTATTTGTGAAGGCAAGTTTTCCGTCTATCGTCTGAATATCAGAAACAACATTTACTAAATTTGTATTTTCTGTTGGAAGAACATTTTCAAAGTATTGCTCTATTTCTCTAGGATCAACACTATGTGCAACATAATTTTTCCTGACCTTAGACAATTCTTTGCCAAACTCTGATCGTAAAAGTAGCTTGTTATTTGCTGGTATAGCTTGTTTTGTAGCAGCAATCGATTGTTTTATCGTTTGTTTTACTTCTTGAGGAAGTAAATTTAAGCCTAGTTTAATATCAGATTCTAACGATAATTGTTTATCTGAAGGAAGAACACCTTGTAGGTTTGATGATACTAGTTGTATATTTTTCCCATCAGACTTGAGTGGCAAGGTCTGGGTAAGCTGAACAATAAATTTAAGATATTCTGAAACGTAGCCTGATATTCCAGTTTTCATATTTTCACTAAATAAAAACTTTCCTGCAAGATTAGCAGAAAGTGCCCCCGTTTCATCATGTTGAAGTAAACGTCCTAGAATTTGAATCTCAAATAAGGGATCCTCAAATATAGCAGCATATGCTTTAATAATTTCGGAAGAGTCCTTATTCACTCGTTTGTTTGTTGTTTGAAAAATACTAAGTATCAGATAAGTTTCTAAATTGGCTTTATGTGCTTCGATATACTGACGAACTTCTTCTGGGTGTAATAAATACTGAATTGCGGCACGTTGGATATAGTTTCTAGCGGTATCATATGGGATCGCTGAATAGACAAGATTTCCTCTAGAAGATACGTTTAATACATTTTCTTTCAAATTATAGGTCAATTGAAAGTACTCACTTCTGAAAACTGTTTTATTGACTGGTCGCCGCTTATTTTCTGGATAAAGATCAAGACGGGCAGCAAGTTCTTGAGGCAATATGGCCTCTGTTTCTGATGACGACAACGATGTTTGGTTACGTGTAACAGGGAAATCTTTCTCTTTATTCATTTTCAATACAGCGCCTCCTTTTGAAGCTAGCAATTAATTCTTACAGTGATTAATTGTAGAAATAGCTATGACTCTTGACAATTTGAGTGTATCAATTTAATGAGTACAATTCAATATCTTTTCATAAGATCAATAAAACCAGTCATAAACCAGTCCAGTATCTAGAGCTGAAATGGTTTTATTTCTGAGTCATTAATTCTTTTAAACGACTTTACGTTTTAATTACTTAGAAAACCTCTCTGATAAAATGTTTATATATACTTTAGTGTAATCTTTTGATCGAATTACTTATGCTAAAAATAAAAAAGCTAAGCCCGTCCGAATTGCAAACGTGACTCAACTTTATGACCATCAACAATCAGCACTGTATAATCTAAGTGGTTTCATATACCCAAATCCTAGAGTCCTGTGTTATTTGATTTCTCTGCCAACTCTTTTTCTTCTACTAATCTCTTTTGCAGTTCCTTATCATAATTTCTAGCTGCTGGTATCATAAAATTGATGACACCGCACACAAGTGCACCGATTCCAGCAATCAAAAACATCTTTTCCACGCCAATTTTATCTGCTAATGGTCCTGCAAATAGTAACCCTACCGGCCCTGTAATACTCATCAAAGAATTCAATACGCCTAATACTCTTCCCAAAACATTTGATTCATAACTTTGCTGGATCATCGCCATTAGCAACGTATTAAAATAAGGTGTAGCAAAACCTGCAATCGAATTCAAAAGAACAAAATAGAGAAATCCTTTGTTGGTTGGAGGCAATAAACCACTCAAACTGATCGTTACACCAATCACAGCATAAGCAAAAAAGATCAGATTCATTCGATTTTTCCAATTCCCAAAAATCCCGATCACAGCGCCTCCAATTAGCATTCCAACTGAATAAACAACTTCTACAAGTCCTGCCTGACCAACCGATCCATTAAAATAATTCATCGTCATCAAAGGATATAAACTCGCTGCTGGCATAAACAACAGCATAAAGATTGCTCCAACGATTGTAATGTACCAAAGTCCTTTATTTTCAATCAACTTTTTAAAACCAAATTTAGTATCTGCTAAAAGATGAATTGGCTCCCCTTCTGAGGTAATTCTTGGGATTGTGACTAACAGAAGTAAGCCAACACCAAAAACTGCGCCAAGGACATCTAGTAAAATCAAGAAATTCATTGGAACCATAGAATAAAGCACAGCACCTAGCGCTGGGGCTATAATAAAGTTTGCTGATTGGACCATACTAAATTGTCCGTTGACTTTAGTCAATTCCTCTTCTGGCACCATCGTAGGCAAAATGGACTGGATCGTCGGCATTTGAAAGGTCTGTGCAATTGAGCGAACCAATAATGAGACAAACACTAGCCACAAGGGAAACTCCGGAGAAATCGTGCCTGCGATTGATAAAATTACTGCAAAAATTGCTACAATGATATCGGTCACAATCAGCAACGTTTTTTTATTCCAACGATCGATCAAAGGCCCTGCAAATGGACTTAATAGAACCATTGGTAACATCCCCAATAACATTGCCAGACTCAATACAGTGGCTGAACCTGTTGTTTTTGTCAGGTACCAAATAATCGCGTACTGTACGACCATACTTGTGATTCCAGATAAAAATTGTCCTGTCAGAAACAGATAAAAATTTTTCTTCCAATGGACAGGGTCAAATATAGTAGGATTTTTAGACATACAAACACTCCCTAAATTAGTATTTAATTTCTAGCATTATATATTTTCTCAAACTGATTGGGTCGATACCTGCTCTCATTTTATAGATCATCACCTATTTTTTCTTAGTCAAATGTTTATAACTTGATTTTAACTGACGGATTCTTTTCAAACAAATAATTAATCTAGAAGGTTCGACTGTTCAGTCTTCAACCTAAATTCCATCAAGTTGCAAGTAAATGTCAAAAAAAAGTTGAGTAAGCTCTGATTCGAAGCTCACTCAACTTTCTAAAAATCAAATAGTTTGTAGTCAATTTCAATAATGAATAAACCACTTTCTCTATCGATAATTTAACTATAAACACATGAAAATCAGCCTTTCAATTTATGAAGAAACGACTGTCCATTTTGCGGCATTCTAACATCAAAAAATTCTGCTGCTGTAGCTGCAACATCTGCCATTGTTTCTCTTTCACCAATTACTTTCCCTACAATCCCTGGACTATAAACCAACAAAGGAACGAATTCTCGTGTATGTTGGCTATGACCGATTGTTGGATCATTTCCATGATCAGCCATCACGATTAATACATCATCTTGCTTTAAAAGCGGAATTAATTCTGCTAGTTTCTTATCGCTGACTTCTAACCGATCCGCATAACGTTCAACATTTTCTGCATGTCCAGCTAAGTCCGTTTCCTGAATATTGATAAAGAATAATCCATTTTCAGTTGCTTTTACTTCTGCAATCAGCTGGTCGTAAAGTTCTTCTGTATCTACACCTGGAAATAGCTTGTCATTTGATGTTTGAATAATGTCAGCAGCTTTCCCAAATAAGGCTACAGGAATCCTTGCTTGATCTAATATCGTAGGAATTTGGACATTGGGATCGATCCCGTAGCCAAGATGAATAACATGATAATCATTAATGTAGACACCTGATTTTGGCGCATCTACTCCAGCAAATGTTCCAATCACGGTTCTTGCTGCTAATAAATCAGTTAAATGAATCCCATGCCCGCCAAATGTAATCACTCTAGACACTTTCACTACTTCTCGAACAGCTTTGCCTAACGCTGTCACCTCTTCAAATGACATATCATCCAAGGCTGCCGATACATTAAAAACCTGACCTAAATCTGTTTCTAAATTATCGCCAACGGTCGCCACTTCGTTCACGACTAAAATCTTAGGTTCATCTCTTGCGCCTACATAGCGAACTTGGTACCCTTTGGCCATTAAATGCTCGGCGACTTCATCAATTACTTGATTAAAGGCTTGATTTAATGGATCCTTCGGTGTCGTTCCGGAGATCTCCTGATGTCCTAAAAATGAATCGGCACCATGATGGGTTAAGTTTGCTTTTCCATAATTTGCTTCTGGCGAAAATTGCAGTTGTTCTGTTTCAAATTCCAGAATATTCATCAATCCAAGTTTTTCTAATGTAGGGATCGCAATGGTAGGAACCTTTTCTATAATATGCTTCGCTGTGTTTGATCCATTATCTGCCGGTCTGACAAGCGGCACATCATTCATTGCCCCTACACCAAAACTATCTAAAACATTAATAATAAATCGACTCATTTTTTAAATCCTTCTTCCTTGACTATCAAAAATCCCGACTATTTCTGGCTTGCCTTCACGAATTCCTTTTACAACAGCCACATTGCTTCTTGTGACAAAAATTTGCGTACGAAAAGCTGCAATCACGGTTGCCCCAACGTTATGCTCAGCTGAGGTGGAAAGATAATAATCGATACTTTCATCTGAAAAACGATCCACCTGATCCTCTGTACGCATGCTTGAGCTATCAATCAGCACTGAATTTAAATGGCCTCTACGATAATAACCGCCACCATAAAAATAAGCTTTCTCTTTAAAATTATGAGATATTTCACTTACATAAACTATAGCTGGTTTTTCTGGTTGTACCTTATAAGCATGCAACGGCGTCGTTCCCGTCAGCGCATGTCCTGGTTCAGCTTGCGTTCCACCAATTTGTTTTATAAAGGGAAAGGTTTCGCTACACGATGCAGAAGGCACATTTAATTCAGGTACTGCAAACCCTGCTTGACGCATAATAGCTCTGGCTTTTTCGATTGTTTCTACATTGTTTGTTTGCGCTAATGTGGTGTACGTTTCGTCGAATAAAAAACAGGGAAAAGAAGTAATGCCACTAAATTCAATGGCATCGAATTCCTGAAAACCTTTACTTATTTCAGCAAGCTCTGCTAATAAAAATCCGCCGAACTGTCCTTCATATAATTGATCATCTTCTGCAACGACTTTTAATAAAACCTTTTGCTTGATTCCTATTTTTTTTGCCATAGCATTGATCTGCTCCAACTTTTCGACAGAAAAAACAGTGATATACTCCGCACCATAACTCATGATTTTTTCTAAGAGTTGGTCTGGAATTTGAACTAAGTGACCAACATTACATAGTGGAATCTGATTTTCCATCATGACCAATGCTTCTTTAAAGTCGACCACTACCGCGCCTCTGTACCCAAGCGCCATTAATTCTTTGGCAATCAGTGGATTTCGACCAATTTGTTTTAACATAAAAAACAGTTCAATCCCGATTTCCTTGGCACGTTCTAACATCACTGCGCCATTCATCCGAATCGTATCCAAATCTAAAATGTAAGTATCGGGAAGAATTTGTCCGGTCTGGTGTAAATAAATTCCTGCGTCGATCAACTCAGGATTTTCTTGTTTCAACATTGGTAGAAACAAATGAATCCCTCCCTTACTGCTCTTTCTTCAATAGATTAATAATATGCATGTAAATAAACCACAATTCCTCTGAACTAAACTCTGTAGCGGAATATCGTGATAATTCTTGCCATAACGCCTTTGATTCTGCAAGTTTCTCATCTTGTTGAATCTCAGATAAAATCAGTTCATCCATACTGATTACAGGTTCATTCTTTTTCTGTCTGGCATCGGCCATAGCAATGTGCGTTAAAAACATATCGAGATGTTCTTCATTATCGATCACCTTTTGTTCCAGCAAATAACTATTCACAGCTAATACAAACTGTTCTGTTTCTTCATCTATCAAGTTTGAGTCTTTTAAAATTCCTAGTTTTTTTCCAATCATTTAAATCGTCCTTTTAATAATGAGGGATCATTTTACCTTCTATCACTTGCTTTTGAACCGATAAAATTTTTGTTTCCTCTATCACACTCATCAATATTTTTTTTAATAGCAGATTGTCCTTATGCAGCACGCAAACTGCTGTACTGGATAAATCATCTTCCACACTGCCTTCAAGAAATTGATAGTTCAAATGATCTAATTTTCGATCCTTGATTTCATCGTAGTTCCAAATTCCCACATCGATCATTCCTTGTTCCAACGAATAAATCAATTGATGACTTGGGACTTCGATAAATTCAACTTTTTTACCAGCAGTCGCATTTTCAGTTAGAATCTGTTGATCGTACGAATTGTGGTCAATTCCCACTCGCATATGATCTTCGATTTTCGCGCTTTTTGGATTTGAAAAGATCATTACGTGGTTAGACAAATAGCTACGAGGGCCAAAATCTTTAAAAATCTCCAACTCACTACCTGCTTCAATTGCTTGCAGTGCAGCTAATTTTGAGACAATCGAAAAATGCATCGTTTTTTCACTCGTCAAATCCATCCGATCTTTAGAACCTCTTACATAAGCCATGCTTAAAGGAATTTCTGCACGTTGAAACACTTCATACAAACCGGTAGCAAAGCCTTCATATGTCTTGGAATAAGGTAACGGCATCGTCCCGCGAATCGGACCTTCAATCACAATTTTTTGTAATCGTTGATAATCAATTGTGGTCAAAATTGTTCCTTGACGCCCCTGACTTACTGTATGAATCATTTGTTCCTCTTTTAAGTAATTCAAAGCGTTCTGAACTGTTCCGCGAGACATCCCATATTTTTCTTGAAACTCTGAAATCACAGGCATGCGGCTACCTTCAGCTAGTAAAATTAAATCTCCCGATAGTTGTTGAATTGCTTTTCCCGTTTTATTTAGAAATTCCTCTTGCATTGGCTTTAATTCCCCTCTATTGACTCTTTTATAATTCTAATGATCGTATCTGCACCCGCTCTCATCGGATTGATTCGAATCATTGTTTTGGTACTTTCTGGTGATGCCGCTCTAAAGGTTCCCGAAAGTCGATAAAACATCGGTACAAATTCATATTTTGATTCAGCGCCTACTGGATTTGGAGCTGCTCCTCGTTTTTCTGCTTGTTTTAAAACGTCAGCTGCTATCGGCTGATCAAATTCTACGATAATCACTTTTGACTGAGCATTAGCAATAAACGCCTGTTTCACGCCACTTACTTCCCCGGCATTTAGACGCGTTTTCACTTCTTCAGAAACCTGAGCTGAAATCGCTAAAGCAACAGGTGCATAAATTAGACCTTGCAACACTGCGATTGCTTCAAATCCTTGCACCTGCAGCCCGCCAGAATAATTTTCTTTGCGTAACACTTTGATCAATTCGGCGTCTCCTACAATACAGCCTATACCTTCTGGACCTAATAACTTGAAGGTTGAAAAACAAGAGAGATCTGCGCCGCATTCTACACCGATTTTTGGTACTTTTAAAGTAGAATAGTTGTCGTCCGTGATGATCACTATATTTTTATTTTGTTTTTTTATTTGTTGAATAACGGCTTCTGGTTGATAAGCGTCATCTGGTTTTTGTCTTGTAAATTGAACGATTGCCAATTGAATATCCTGTTCAGCAATCACACTTTTAATCGCTTCTGGTTGATTAAAATCAGCCACAACTGTATTTAACCCAAGCATCTCAATCGATGTTTGTGTCGTTGGATAGACAGGTGCATCGTGAACGAGTATCGTTTTTCCGTATTTTTTACTAGCCGCATAGAGTGACAGACGAATCGCCATGGTTCCTGCACCACGCACCAACATTGCGGCATCCGTTGTAAATAATTCTTTCATCACATGCTCTACTTTATTGGTTGTAATTGGCTGATTATACCCAGGTACAACGCCTAAATCGCCACGTGTTAAGATTTCTGAACCTTCAAAATTTCTCGTAACACAATCAACGATATGAAATTGTTTCTTTGTCGCTTCTTCTAGATTCATGGTTTCTAAAGGGAATGTTTTCATGCTCATCTCACTCCTTGTCCAAAGAAAGTCAGTGGATTATGAATCAGCATTTTTTCAACTGTATCATTCGAAATCCCTGCTTCTTTCATCATTGGTACAAATGTATCAAGTAAATACGAATAACCAATGCCATTTTTAAATTTCATATTTGATTTCCGGGTAATATCCATTGATAAAAAGACTTGATCAGCGAGCCCTCTTTTTTCGATTTCTTTTAACATCGACACACGGAGTGCATCGGGTTGATAGTTTTCTTTTCCGATTGTATCAAATTCTACATAGACACCCTGGTCTAACATTTTTAAAATGTAATCCAAATTGCCACTTAAATCAACATGTCCGATGACAACGGATGCCAAATCAACGCTATTTTCTTTAAAGAATTGAACTTGTTCATGACCATTCGTGCCAAGTGTGGTATGGGTGGTAATTGGCACGCCAGTTTCTTGATGTGCAATCACAGATGCCTCGAAGACTTTTTTCTCATTTGCCGTCCAACCATCTTTACTTGAACCGATCTCACCGATGATTTCAGCTTTAATCTCTGTATCTGCGATACCATGTTGAATTTCCTTGATCATTAATTTTCCTAAATCTGCAACTGACCAATCTGCTACAATATCAGGTAAAAATTTTTCAGTGTAAAAACCTGTTGCTTGGACAATATTGATGCTCGATGCTTCTGCCACTTTTTGAACATATAATGGATTTCTTTTCATATCTAAATTTGTGACGTCAACAATATTACGAACGCCTTTATCATAAAGTTCTTTATATTCTTTGACTGTTTCTTCAAAACAATTTAGATTTGTATCGTCGATATTTTTTATGCGAGACAAATCAATTGTCGTATGTTCATGCATATAGGTTATTCCATTTACTAAGCTCATTTCGTTGTCGTCTCCTAAAATTTTTAAAGTCCTGGTGGTGTCATTAGATTAAGCAATACTAAAATATTTGAAATCACGCCGACTAATAAGGCACCAACTGGTCCAATAGCTAGATCGACCATTTTCTTTTTAAATGTGCCATTTAATACGTAGAGTCCAACAACGAATAAACCACCCCACGCTGGAGCAATCGCTGTTGCTGCAATCACACCACCGACAAGTAAAGCAATTTCCAAGACTTTTGTGATTGCTGTTCGAATATTATCGCCAGCATCACGCATTCCTGGGAATCGATCCAACAACACGGAGAATTTCGTTAATAGTAAAACTTCGATCGACATCCAAATACCGCCTGCAACAAACGCTAAAAGTGGTTGTCCCATTGCCGCTCCGATCGAGCCGATCACAAAAACCATCTTGATACCAGCAGGTGAATACGTTCCTGTAGCAATTCCTGTTGTTACAACTAATGGAATAAATCCAACAACTCGTGCTAATTCGGTCAAAGCAGCTGAATTAAATTGACCTTCTTGGTATAATGGAGCTGAGAGTGCAGATTCCGTTACAATTGACATCGAAGCCGCCAAAGCAATCAATGCGCCTGATAAAGCAAATAAGTACCAATACTTCTTAATTTGTTTTACTCGTTCCGCAAAGATATTTGCCAATTGTGCCTGAGAATCTGTTCTTTCTCTTTTATCATTCATCGCATAACTGATCATAAAGATCATCCCAACCAGTAACGCAATCGCATTGGCATTAATGACGATCGTATTGCCATTGGCTAAATTAAACGAACCAAATTGTGTCGTCACCACTTGGGCCAACACCGTTGCTGAAAATGTGATCATTCCTTTTTTCCAACCATATTGAAGAGCGACAACTAACGCTGGGAAAACAGCAAAAGCCACTAAAACAACAGACGATACTTGACCAAGACTATCTAGGAAATTATAAGGAAGAATTTCAAATACTTTTTGAATCGTGCCTAGACCAGCCCCCATCACAACGCCATAAATCCCACCTACTGCTCCTGCAATCCAGATGGAGTACTTCTTATCATCTGGCAAATAACTGCCAATAATATCTGTTCCTAATAAAACAACATGAATAATGATAACACTGGATGCAATAGACTGTGGAATAAACCCAACAATATAGCCAATACCAAACGCTAACGCTGTGGTGCCTAATGCTGATTTTGTCACTCGTTTTTCACGATATTCTAAAACAATCGGTCTTAGCGCATCGTTAAAAACAGCAATTTTCGTATTCGCCATAATCGTTGTTACAGCACATAACGCTGCCATGATTACTATGTTTAATGCCATTTCATTACTCCCCCTTAGCTTCAAGCGCTTTCATCACATTTGAAATAATAAACTCCATATCTTGTGAAGTGAAACCAAAAGCAATTTTCCCAGCAGCAACACTTTGAATGATTTCCTCTTCCGTTGCGGTTGTCCCTGGCATGCCTAATGTTGCTGTTTTATCTCCGCCTAACAAGGCAATTGCCATTGCTAATGCTCCGCCGCCTCCGGTGTTGCAAGCACCAAAATAGTAGTCTGCTGCACCACTTTTTAATGCCATTGCCGCATCGATATCCGTTTTTACGGTGATTTCGTAGTTCCCCTTTCCATACTTTTGTAGCAGTTCTTCGATTGTTGCTTTTTCGATTTGTCCGCCTATAACGATCTTTTTCATGATAACTCTCCCTTCGTACAAAATTTTGTATATTTAAAATGAAAATAAAAATACAAAATTTTGTATTTTTATTTTCACGGTTATTATAGCATCTTTAGTTTTGGATGTAAACCCTTTCTGGAAGTTAGCCTGTACTGGAGATTTATTTATAGCTAACATATTACTATTATATTTTTAACCACTGTTTCTTAGTATTAATGAAATAGGTTCGATTCAGTCTTCTAGCTCTTTTTATTTGATTTTTATCGATAGCTTTATTGAATTCACATTTTACTTCAACTTTTATCAACTAATGTTTTTCTGAATACTTACGCTAAAAATGACTGTACAATAGTCTTTTTTTCTTTGACTAACTCTAGTTTAGATCCCTCCATAGATACTTTATTCGATATTTGCTATAATAAATCAAAGTAGTTTAGAATTAATCTTAAACATAAAATAAAGTATTTAATATAAAGGGACTGGATATTATGCTTCAATTATATTGTATAAACATCACTAAAGATTTTAGTGATGATAAAATTCAAAATTTACTTCGTTATGTTTCTAATGAAACAAAAGAACGATTTCACAAATTTCATTTTATGGAAGATTCACTAAGAACCTTATATGGAGAAATATTAGTTCGATATATTAGTAGGACACAATTTAATTTTGACACTCAGCAAATTATTTTTACTAAAAATAAATACGGCAAACCCTACATAAAGGACAATCCTTTATTTTTTAATATATCTCATTCTGGGGAATGGGTAGTATGTGCCTTCTCTTCTTCTGAAATAGGAATAGATATTGAAAAAATCGAAAAATTGAATACCAACATTGCTGAAAACTTTTTTTCTGAATATGAGTACGAAACTCTTTTAAATACTGAAAACAAAAAACAGTTGGACTATTTTTATGATATTTGGACTCTAAAAGAAAGTTATTTAAAGTGGTTGGGAACTGGTTTATCCACACCTTTGAATTCTTTTCATTTTCATTTAAATGAAAAAAATATAGAACTCAATAACAATAAAATCAAAAATAATTTATATTTCAAGCAATATCCAATTCCGGAATATAAATTATCCGTATGCTCTGAAAATAATCATTTTCCTAAAATAGTAAAAGAGATTAGTGTAAAAGATATCAAATTTTAAGCAAACTTTTATAATCACCTACTAACCTCATTTCAAACTAAGGTAGTACCGATAGCATTCTTATTACTACTTTTTCAATCTTTAAAATCCGATCTAGTATCTTTTCAAAAAAAGAGTTCGAAATGTAGTATCATCAGCACTTCGAACTCAAATCACCTTGCTATCCACCTATTCTACCGCCTCATAAGTTCCAAAAGCTTACAAATACCATCAGTTGAACATCTGTTATTTTGAGAGATTGGTATTAGTAAGTTACAACCGTTGAATTTTTTTAATGACTAAAATCTCCTTATAGACAGTTTGTGATTCTCATAAAAGCCCATATAGGCATCAAACTACTTACAGTTCATAACTCGATTATTTAGTTTTAAAAAATTTTGACCACCCTCAAATTTCAAAAAACTATTCATCCAATGCAACAAATATCCGTTGTGAAACCAAATCTTCACTAGGTAAATAAAGAATTTCTTGTTTTTTATTTTGCTCTAATATCAGTTTCTGAGATAATTCTCCAATATTCGAATCCATTGATGTTAACTCAGACAGGCTCACAAGATTGTTGATCTGTTCTAACCGTTCTGGATGTTTTAGTAAATATTTTTCTCCAAATTTTCTATATCTTTCTCTAACAATAGGTCTATACTCATCTATGATGAACTCAGCAATTGTCGAATTAAAGCTAGAATCACAATGCTCTTTCATTTGATTTGTCAGCTCTTGAATAAGTGCAATCTTATCACCCAACTTCATTCTGATGGCAATCTCAGAAAGTTCAGCTTGTATACTTAGTTGCTCAGCTTCATACACTATTTTAGTCGTAAAATTAATTTCCTTTATTTTTTCTTCAAGTGCTGTAATTTTGTCTTTTACAAAGAATACTTTTGGTTCGAAATTTGCTAATGCATCACATTGACGCGATAAACGAACTCTGTATTCAGAGTATACATTCAAAGAATCTTTCATGAGAGCACGTACCTCTCCTATATCATGAATATCAACATTTTGTTTATTAGCAATCTTTAATAAACGCTCTTTAACAGTCAAAAGCAAACCAATTCTTTCGTCATTATGATAATCAATAAGCTCATCCAACTTTTCAGATATACTATCTAATTGTACATTTATTTGATGCAAGTAATATTGTCCAGATATTGCAGCTGCTGCTTGAGTGTGGTGCAAATAGTGGCCACCTTCTAAAATATTTACCTCAGACTTTTGACTATCTCTTATTATATCTTCATGAATTGGAACCCATTTATCATGATGAAGCTCACTCGTTAAATTCTCAATTGAACTTACTTTATCCGTATCATCACTTACCCCATGTTCCACAACGACAATCTGATATTCTTTTGATAAACTCATTCACTAGTGGTTGAAAATCAAATACAGGAGAACCTAGTAACAACACAATGTTTCTTCAACTTTCCCAGTCATTTGAACACGTAGAGATTTGTTACCTACTTTCACTTCTGAACCATAAGGGATAATTTTTTTAGTTGAATTTTATTATTTGCGTATATTCCGATAAAAACAAGAAGCACAACCACTAATAAAATTCCCACTAAAATACCTAAGATCTTAACTACTTTTTTCATAGTCATTCCTCAAACCTGTCAGTTTTCCAAAAATTTTGTTGTTTCTTTTACGATTGTTTCCATTTGCGTATGGTGTAAATAATGGGCACCTGGCAATTGAATCAAGTCTCCTTTATCTAACCCTCTCACCTGATCTTGATGCATCTCAAGCCAATTTTTTTGATTCCTATCATTATCTGCAACAAATAATAAAACAGGCATATTTTTTGGATACGTTAAGCCACGAGAATCAGCGAAGCTATTGCTTAATTCTTGAAGTTCATCTTTCATCGCAGGACTACTCATGTTCTTCATCGTCAATAACTTAATCTGTTCAAAGTCAGGGTTATCTTGACTCACGCCTAAACCCGTTTCTGGATTCACTTTGATCAACGCTCGAAAAACACCTGCTGTTTTTAAGAAATCAAAGACTGACATATCAATGCCAGGCCAAGGTTGTTCTGGTGTGCTAGAATCAATTCCCACAAAGCCTTCCAGCAGAAAGTTAGCTTTTTCTGAAGGCTCTAAGGGGCTCTAAACGTTGATATAACAGTATTCTATTTTTCTAGTGAATACTGTTGTATCCCGTTAATTTTTGCCAATTGTAGTTAGTTTTGAGTTAGTTTCAAACTGTTTCACTAAAAAATTATGGATATTTTTTTAATTTTAGTAGTACGATTTCTATTATGCGAGCTAGAATAAATACTAAAATTTATTGACTACATTCAAATATTCAAAGTTCAAATGTATACAATTTTTTAATTCAAACCAAGTTTCAATCAAGTAAAAGATTACTTGTAACGTTAATCCAAAAAAAGTAAGTAATTTATTATTCATTTGTTTCAGTCTTTCAAGACGACATCGATAAATAATTTAATCTAGTAGAATATGGAACAGATTATTAGAAATACTTATTTAATTTCATAATAATTCTCAAAGAACATACTCCAGTATAGAGCATGCTCTTTTTCTTGGTTAAGCGCGATTTGTTATGAGGCTCAAAAATGAATACAATTATATTAAATAGTGTTACTTAAAAATTCTATTGGATTTTCATATTTTTCATAGACCCCTACTGTTCTGAATAATTCTTGCAGTAAGGTTTCTTTTAGTTCAGAATTTCTTTTAATTTCAACAAATAAACACAATAGTTGAGTAGTTGAAATAAGACAATGCTCTCGTTTCATTGAGTAATCCAACATTTGTTTAGGAAATATAGCTTCGTTTCTTTCGGATATATCCTTTTGACGAAAACCATTTACAATAAGAACTGCTTTAGGCATTACTTCATATTTTTCGAAAAATTCAGAAACCCATTTTTCTAACTGTGCAGCATGCTTTTCCCCTGCGCTTTTAGACACACCTTTTATTTCAATAACAAGTCTTGTATCTTTATAAATAAAAATACCATCAGCTCTATTAAAATCAGTTTCTCTACTTTCAAGTCCTAGTTCAATTAACATTTGAGATACTATAGTTTCCAATTCTTTTCCACTTGATACGAGAGCTAGTTTGTATTTTTGAATACTCATCAAGGAAGTTTCAAGTTTTTCTTTCTGAATTTCTAAATTTTCCATCTTTTTTGTTACTGAATCTATTTCAAACTCTATCTTTTTCTCTTCCAATATATTATATTTTTTTGTCCATTTTGGTAAATCAAATTCTTCTAATGAATAGTTCAGTTCTTCTTGTATTTCATCCATCACATGTAACAAACTATTTATTATATCTCTGTATTTTTTTTCATTTGGATAAATTTCACTATCAAAATTTACTGGAAACAATATTAGGTGGCCTTTGTCATAACCATAATCTTGAGATACTACTTTTTTTGTATTTTTAATATATCCCAAATCAATTTTATTTTTTGATTGTGTGTCAAAATAGTAATGATATTCAAAAAGCAAACCATTCACATTAAATAATTTTTCATATATGTCATGAGTGACCACTTCCATTGATTCTCCTGAACCAGAAACCGGACTAATTCCATCTGGTAATAACGAAAATAAGCTTATTTGTTTTTCTTGCTTAAATTTACCTGCATAAACAGAATACAGAGAATCTTTAGGAGGAATAATATACACTGTTTTCCCCATAGCTAATAATTTTAAAATTTCTTGTTTTCTCCTATTAAAGTCTTCTATAAGAGCATATGAGTCCACTTCATCAAATAATGGTTTTCCTTTAAAATATTTATAACCATCATTTGAAAAATGATCGTTTTCTCTTCTATATTCCTTTACTATACAATTGAGATCAATCATTAAAATATCAAAATTTAAAACAGAATGATTGGACCTAAAATTATATAAACTAATATTTCTAAAGTCCATATATGAAAATTCCATACCCAGTCCAACAATTTTATTTTTCATTATATCATCCCTTCATGCCCTATAATTCAACGTTGTTTAATTTAATAAGATTCTAAATCACTTAATTAGTATTATACCATGCCATCAAATAAATGGTTTTAGTAATGATAAGTTTATAAACTAACATTTAACAGCTTGGATATCCATATAAAGATAGGTAAAATATAAAACTGGATAAACTACACTTAAAAGTTACTACATTTTTTGCAGTCACGCTTATTTGTTCATTTCTCTGCCACTACTTTTGTTATTACTAAAAATTATTGGAAACACTCTAAATATTTTTAATATAGTCTGACAATATACTTTCAGTAATCTCCCAAAATACATTTTTTCACCAAGATAAGTAGGAACCTTTGTTCTCATTGTGATATAATAGGTGTATAATTTTTATTTGGGAGGTAACTATTTGAGACAAAAAATAGCTGACAACGTAACTAATACAATTTTTCAAACTATTGATAGTATCCCATATTTAGGGTATGAGAGTAGAGAAGCCCAAGAAGATATGATGTTAAACATCACAGATTCCTATAGAAACAAAAATAATTTATTAATAGAGGCTGGAGTTGGTATTGGAAAATCTTTGTCCTATTTAATCCCAGGTATATTAATTTCAAGATTATCTGGTAAGCCACTGATAGTTGCAACATCATCTATCCAGTTAACTGAACAATTGGCACAAGATATTGACTTAGCAAAAAAAATACTCAATATTAATGTTGATAAAACTATTGGAAAAGGGCAAAAAAATTACCCCTGTATTCAAAGAATTGCCAAACATTTCGAAACTACAAAAGATGAAAAATATACACGTTTTCTTAACTCTGTAGAAGATGGTGTGGACAAGCAAAATCCCCAAAATTTAAATATCAACGAGTGGGATGATATTTGTGTAGATGGTTGTTCTTTTAATTCGTGTAAATACAAGTCTGAATGTTACTTTTTCCAAACCAGAAATAGACTAAAAGAGCCATGTATAAGAGCGGGATTTATGGGTGACTATATTCCAAAAGTAATCATTGTTAACCAAGATTTATTGATTAGTCATTTGTTTAAATTAAAGAACACTTCTAGAGGAATTATTTATGACGACCCTTGCCTTTTGATTATAGACGAAGTTCACAATATTGAGGAAAAAACAAGAAGTGCCTTAACAAATGAGATAAGTATAAATTCAATTAACAAAATAATGAATGACTATCTTAGTTTTATTTCTCAAACTTCTAATAGTCAAACCTCAACAAATACCGCTAAAGATTGTTTTAAACAAATAAAAGAATCTTTTAATTTAATTTCAAAAGAATTAGTCAAAGAATCTAAAAAAATAGATTATGAAGGAACTATCGATCGGTTATTTATTAGAAATGGAGATTTTGATATATGTAAAAATATATGCACGAATATTAACCAATGTATCGAAAACCTTAATATTGCTGCTACTTTCAAAATGAATGATCGTCTAGAAAATCTTTATGATACTTTGGAGTCTCAATTAAAAGAGTTAATTACTTTTTTTGAAACCTACGGAAAATTACATGATAAAAATTTGATGTGGGGTACTATTTTGAAAAGAGGAAACAAGATTGTAATCAATTACTGTCCGAAAAGAATTGATAGAGTGTTAAACCAGCTAATCTTTAAAAAGAAATATCCTACGATTGGTTTATCAGCAACAATAACTGTCAAAGAAAAAAGCAGAGATTCATATGAATATATTAAAACAAATATAGGCTTTGAAGGAGAAGTTGATGAGGTTAGGAACTCTCCATTCAGTTATGGAGAAAGTAGATTATTCATTCCTGAAATTCTCCCTAATTTTAGAGATAGAAACGATAACTATTTTAATGAAGTTTCACTTATAATAGAACATATCATTCAACATAATATTGGTGGCATGTTAGTTCTTTTCACTGCAAAAGATGATTTAAAAAAAGTTGGAATTATTTTAAAAAAACACTTATCATGTAGCATTTACGAAGATGGTTCTGGAATGAGTCAGAAAGAAATATTAAAGCAATTCAAGGAAACCAGCGGAATAATTCTTGGTACTGGGGTATTTTGGGAAGGAATTGACTTAAAAGGAAAATTTTTAACCAGTGTAGTTATTGTTAGGCTTCCATTCCCGGTTCCTGATCCAGTAATTGATTATAAAATTAGTGAGTCTGGTAACAACTCTGATAAAGTATTAATTCCTGAAATGATTACAAAATTAAAACAAGGTAGCGGCAGATTAATTAGATCAATGACAGATAAAGGTGTTTTGTCTATTTTAGATTCAAGATTGAATTCTGATAATTATAAACATAGAGAACTTATTTTTGATTCTTTGCCTATAAAAACCAGAATTAAAACTCTTCAACAGTTAGAAGAATTTCAAAAGTTTTTGTAAAATATAAGATACAAAAATAAATTAATTCGTGAAATAAGAAAGACCATTCTCGACAAGCAAACTATGTCTTTTCCCTTAAAAACTTCAATATTTCAAATATTATTTAGATTCTTACTATTATTTTAATTTTCATATGGAGGATTACCTATGTTCGATAAAATTTCATTAAAAAAATTGAAAAATAATACAGGAAATACATCAATTAATTTAGATGTTGATTATTTCATTAAATATTTTTTTACAAATATTATGTACATCAATCTTAAAGGAGAAATTGATTTACGATATATATCAAATAGTAAAGATACCTATTTACCTATTTTTCAAAAATATGGTTTCACTGAGTTATTCACTAATTTCGATACTCAATTAATTCACACAAACTTAATGGAAGCAATTGAGGTAAATACACTCAACGATCTTAATATAAAAAAAGAGAAGTCTAATTTAGAAAAGCAAGAAGCTTATGATATTTTAAACGAGTTGGAAAAAAGTTTAAATAACCAAATTTGTAAAGAACTCCTTGAGTACGATAGAGAAACTTGCTTACAAACATTATATACATTTTCTGGTATATTGAGCTACGTCAGCTTACAGAATAAATACTGGGATGACGAATCAGCTATTGCTAAAAATCACCTAAACTTTGTTACCGAGTTATTTAATACTAAATATGCAGAAAAAAAATTTGAATTTGATAATTATACAGGTGAATTAAAAAAATCAATTGAATACGCTATCCATTTTGTTTTAAACTCAGAACAGAGTTTTAAAGATTCTAATAAAAAAAAGATGGATTTTCCTAAGTTGGCTGCCCTAATTATTTTATATATTGATAAAAAAGAATATAAATATTTAATTTCTCAAGTTTATAAAGAAGGAGGCTGTTTTGAGTTCACAGATAGAATCTTTTTATCAGAAAAAATGGCAGAAAAAATTAATCATTTAATGGCTAATAATAGTGAAGTGCTTTATCCTATAACTCGAAGTGAATCTTTAAACATTTATAATGCTTTTTCAAAGGAGTATGGATATTCTCCACAATTTTTAGAAGACTATTTATTTAATTACGATGCTAAGTTTTTAAATACATTAACAGTTATTAATCTAATAGAAGTTACAGCATTTATAAAAGATATTCAGAACAAAACCGGCCAAAATGAAGTTTATATCAAATCAATGCTTGATGAGATCACTCTATCCCCTATTGATATGAAAGATATTTACGCAGCAAGTTTTAGCCCTAAAAATAGGTTATTTCGAACTCCATTAATTAAAATTGGTGGTTATTATTTGCTTTCATATTGGATTTTAAGTGAAACTTCTCAATATTTCAAATATAGAATTTTAAAAAATCAACTTTCATTTACAATTTCAAAGAAAATTAGAAATATGATTACTAATGATTTTGATGAGTTTGAATTGATTACTTTAAAAGATATTATCAAAACTACAAATCTTCCAGGCGATATCAATTTCCAATTAAATAATAATGTTTTCACAAAAAAACTTTTTGAAAATAAAAAAAACCTTCCCCAAGAAATCGATTTTTACGTAATAAAAAATAAGAACCTTTATATTATGGAAATGAAAAATAATGATTTAAATAGAAGTTTAAAGAATGTTCAAAATGATATTCACAACGTTTTAAAAGGAGAAAAAGCATATTTGACTAAATTAAAAAACTTAAAAAAAGTGATGAACTGTAATAAACAATCTATGGTCCAAGCACTAAATGGGGATTTTGACAAGATCCATTTTTTCATAACATTCAATAATCCTCACTACTTAGCAAATGGCTATGACTTTGAAAACGATGTAACTGTGTGTTCAACCTCAGATTTCACTGCATTCATAAGTCAAATGTTATCCTAATCTTTTATACCAACTCCAAAATTAATGTATTTTAATAATACAAAATTTTTTCTGTCACTATTTAAATAAGTAAAGTCTATAGAATATACAGAAGACGTTCCATAATCGGAACGTCTTTTTCATTTGAACAAAATCAAAAATTAAGGAGACAAAATAAATGAATAAGAAAAACAACAAGGTGGTTACGCTGTTTAGTTTACTAACAGTCCTAATAGCTTTTTTTATTTCCCCAATTACCACATTCGCAGCTACTGTCAATTATGAAAAAGTTGCGAACTATATTTCTACATGGCACGTTAAATCATTAGGTGGCTTACACTGGACTGATGAAGGTATCCATATGATTAAAGCGGACAATCAACCTGCTTTCTGTATTGAACACGGAACGCTCCTCACCGGTGGTTCTGGATTCACCCCATCAGAACTAACTATCGCAGAAAAAGAACGCCTTTCATTAATTGCATACTATGGTTATCAAATAAACCCAACTATTGATAATTATGGAATTACTCAAAATATGATCTGGCTCGAATTTGGTGATGAATTACTAACCACAACTATTCCAAATTTTGAGAATCGAAAAAATGAAATATTAAATCAAGTCAAAAATCATAACATTAAACCGACTTTTAATAACCAAACCATCAATCTAAATGTTGGCGAATCTGTTACCCTAGAAGACAAAAACAATGTCTTGTCCAAGTATGTAAAGCAGCTTAGCAATTCCGCTAACCTCAAAATTGAGAAAAATGACAATAAACTAACATTGACTGCTACCAAAGATTCTAAGGAATCTGGAACGATTAAATATGGTATTGCTGATTCCAATTTAGTGGGTCAAAGCTTTGTTTATGCAAAACCTAATGAACAAAAAGTGGCCACCTTTAAACTTTCAAATGCGAGTGAATTCAACCTGAATGTCAAAGTGAAACTAAATGGAAATATCAAAGTAAAGAAAATCGATAAAGATACAGGAAAACCTTTACCAAATGCTAAATTGAAATTTGAGTACGACAATAAAACCAAAGAAGTGATGACAGATTCTAACGGACTTGCTCAAATAAATGATATTACTCAAGGTACAACCGTAACAATTAGCGAAGTGACTGCACCAGATGGTTTCTTCAATCAAGGCGAACTAAAAAAAGTGGTAGTAGAACCAAATAAAACCATTGAAGTAACTTTAGATAATAAACCTCAAAAAGGACAACTTTCCCTCATAAAAAAAGGAAAAGTACCTGTAGGTCTTGAAAAGAAAGAAACTGAATATGGTGATTTATATGAATTCAAATTTGATTACAGACCTCTTGCAGGTGTAACTTATGAAATTCAAGCGACAGAAGATATCAAAGTTGGAAGCACAACTCATGCTAAAAAGGGCGATACTATGGCTACTGTTGTAACAGGTGATGATGGAGAATTAATTGACATGCCTCTTCTCTACCTTGGTAAATACCAAGCTATTGAAAAATCTGCACCTGATGGATTCATTATTGATTCCACTCCGATTCCTTTTGAATTCACTTATCAAGGACAAACCATTGAATTAGTTTCTGAATCCTTAACCACTACAAATGAATTTCAAAAAATAAAATTAACACTTCATAAATCTGAAGAAGTCATCAAAGAATGGAAAGATAACCTCCCTGTTCTTGATGTCCTAGAAGCAAATGATAAAGTATTTGGTTTGTACACAGATCAATCAATGGCGTTTGCTGATCAAGAACTCCCTCAAGACTCTTTAATTAATTATGGAACGGTCAAAGAAGGTCTTTTAACGCTGGATGAGCTTCAGTATCCAGAAGGCAACTATTACTTTAAAGAGCTAGATTCAGGTGCGGATCACGACCTAAATCCCAACAAGTACCCTTTTAGCTTTAAAGCTGAAGACAATGATTCACTGAAAGAAATTACAATCTATGAATCTCCTACCGAAGAAGGTTCTGATATTCCAATCTTAAACAAACTACATTTTAATGAATTTCGTATTAAGAAAACTAATGAACTAGCGATATTAAAAAATAAAAATGGGTATGAATTTAATTATGATGGTCTAGGAACAGGTGCTGAATTTACACTTGAAGATGAAGATGGAAAAGTTTTACAAACCGTTTCGATCGACAAAGAATCCATAGGTACTTTTTCAAATGTTCCTGTAGGGTCGTTCTATCTGAAAGAAAAGTCCCCTTCTTCCGATCATTACCTCCCCCTTGATTCTATTATTCAAATAACTTCTACTAAAGAAGGCATTAAAGCAACCGATTCTGACGGAAAAGTGATAGGGGAACAACTTTCTGAAGATGAAGAAACAACTATTCTACTAGATATCAAAAATGATTTAATAAAAGGAAGTGCTGAATTAACTAAGAAAGATGTTTCTACTGGTGAAATTCTTCCGAACACAGATATCAGAATTCTTGATGAAGATAAAAACTGTATTATTGAAGGAAAAACCGATGAAAAAGGAACCTTCACCTTTAAAGAGTTACCAAAAGGAATCTACTATTTCCAAGAATTTGGTGCGCCACAAGGCTACCAATTAGATGAAACACCAGTGAAATTTGAAATCAAAGAACATGGAAAGGTTGTGAAATGTGAAATGACAAATAAAAGAATAGAAACAAATCCATTGCCACAAACAGGAGAATCACGCAGTTCTCTTCTACTTGGCATTGGGATTGCCCTATCTCTTGGTGCACTAGCTTTTATTGGCGTAAAGAAAGTAAAAAAATCAAAAGAAACTAACGACTAAACACAAGAATCTACTTTCTAAAAGATTCTTGTGTTTTTTATGTCTTCTAGGAGGCTAAGTATGAATCCTATTCGCTCACCAACAACAGACTATTAAAACCAAATAAATTTAAATCAACTAAAAGAAAGAGGTAACTAAAAATGGAATTAAAACACATTATCCCCAATATGGAAAAAACATTCGGTCGACTGGAATATGCTGGTGAAGGAACAGTTGAACAAAGAAGAATCAATGGAAAACCGACTGTACTCTCTCGTAGTTATAATCTTTACTCAACGATTCAACGCGCAGATGATATTGAAGTCATTTTACCTGCCGATGCTGGTGAAAAACATTTTGAAGTAGACGATAAAGTGAAGCTTGTGAATCCAAAAATCACAGCTGAAGGATACAAAATTGGAACGAGAGGATTCACAAATTACATCATGCACGCTGATGATATTGTGAAATTATAGGAGGAAAAAATTATGAGATTAGCTGAAGGAATTGTCATTGAAAAAGAAGAAACATTTGGTAAATTAAAATTTTCGGCATTGCGTCGAGAAGTACGTATCCAAAATGAAGATGGAACAGCTTCAAACGATATCAAAGAGCGCACTTACGATTTAAAATCAACAGGTCAAGGACGCATGATTCAAGTAAGCATCCCTGCTTCTGTTCCACTAAAAGAATTTGAGTATAATTCAGAAGTGGAATTAATGAATCCAATTGCAGATACAGTCGCTAACGCCACTTACCAAGGCGCAGATGTAGACTGGTATATTAAAGCCGATGATATTAAACTAAAGGAAAAAGTGCAAATATTAAAAAAAGAACCTACTAACGGGAAATAGGAAGTATGTTAGATGATTTCTAAATCGCTCGTGATAGAACCTATTCCTAGAGAACAGGCAATATCTTTTATTCGAAGATACCACTATTCAAAAGTGATTCCTAGATTGTGCAAATATTTTCTAGGAATCTATTGTGAAAAGGAATTGTTAGGTGTAATAGAGCTTGGTTGGGGAACTCAGCCACTACAAACGATTCGAAAACTTTTTCCTAAACAGAATTTAGTTACAAAGGATTATTTAGAAATTGGAAAAATGTGTTTTCTACCTAAAATGAATCAAACGAACTACTTTGGCAGTCTTGCTCTTTCCACGCTTGTTAAGTGGCTTAAAGAGAATACAGTCTGCCTCTTTTTATATACGTTAGCTGATGGGATTGAAGGGAAATGTGGCTATGTTTATCAAGCTGCTAATTTTTATTATGGCGGTTACTTCAAGACAAGTGTTTATCGTCATAGTATAACTTCCGAAAAAATCCATCCTCGAAGTGCGCGAATTTTGTTAGAAGAAAACGCCCAGTTTGATGGTGTATCTAAAAGAAATTGGTTAACTCACGACTTTTGTGAGTATAAAGGCATTGAAAAGATTAATGGCCGTATGTTTCGTTATCTTTATCCTTTAACAAAGGATGCTGAAAAACTCCTGAAATGCTCACCGAAATATATGAGAGGCAATTACCCAAAAGAAAATGAACTTCGATTTGAAAAGCGAATCGCTTATCGAAAATACGAAAGAATTCCCCAACCATCTTTTGATAAAAATTGTCATGCATATACCTCACAAAAGTTTACTCTTTAATGAAAGGAGACTCTCAAAATGAACTGAACTTATCGTGGAAAAAGAATTAGACAGAGTGATAAAAATTTACTTTATCATTTTACACTTGTTAGACTACTACCTCTTTTCTTTTTTATTCTTTTGTTGTTCTATCATAAACAACTTCTTCAAACAAACTGGGAAAATGTAAGTCTTATAGATGCAAACATCCAATTAAATATCCCCTATTTAATGAGCAGTCTTCTCACTGCTCTTTTTGTTTGCCTTTTAGTAACTTATCTTTACTATCACTACCGAATTGACCACATTAAACAATTGCAGCACCGTCAAAAACTAGCCCGAATGATTCTGGAGAATGGCTGGTATGAATCCGAACAAGTACAATCAGACAGCTTTTTTAAAGACTTAGGTAGTAGTAAAGCAAAAGAGAAAATCCGTCATTTTCCAAAGGTTTATTATCGTTTAAAAGATGGATTGATTCATATTCAGGTAGAGATCACAATGGGCAAATACCAAGAACAACTTTTAAGATTGGAAAAGAAATTAGAAACAGGTTTGTATTGTGAACTTACAGATAAAATTCTCAAAGACTCCTATGTGGAATACATCCTTCTTTACGATACGATTAACAGTCGGATTGCCATTGATGATGTTCAAGCTCAAAATGGACAACTTAAATTAATGGATAACCTTTGGTGGTCTTATGATTCCCTGCCTCATATGTTAATTGCTGGTGGAACAGGCGGAGGAAAAACTTATTTTATCCTAACGATTATTGAAGCCCTTCTTCAAACCAATGCCACTATTTATGTCCTTGATCCAAAGAATGCGGATTTGGCTGACTTAGAAACGGTTATGCCAAATGTCTATTATAAGAAAGAAGACATGATCGACTGCCTAAACCAATTTTATGATGAAATGATGCTACGAAATGAAAACATAAAATTAATGGATGGATATAAAACAGGTAAAAACTACGCCTATTTAAATTTACCTGCCCACTTTTTAATTTTCGATGAGTATACTTCTTTCATGGAAATGATTGGACGTGACAGTATCGAAGTGATGAGTAAATTGAAACAAATCGTGATGTTAGGACGGCAATCTGGATTTTTCTTGATTTTGGCTTGTCAAAGACCTGATGCAAAATATTTAGGTGATGGTATCCGTGATAATTTTAATTTCCGAGTAGCTCTAGGAAGAATGTCAGAACTTGGCTACAATATGATGTTCGGTGAGAATGATAAAGACTTTTTCTTGAAGCCTATCAAGGGTCGTGGCTATGTTGATGTTGGAACAAGTGTCATTAGTGAGTTTTATACCCCTCTTGTTCCAAAAGAGCATGACTTTTTAGAAGCTATTCAAGAGCTCAATCAACACAAGCAGGCTGTGGCTGCATCGTGCGAAGCGAAAGATGCAGATACAGCCTAGCTTGTTGTTGGTGTGGCGCAAGCCGCACCAACAGGTTTAGCCCCCCTATACCTAACAGGGGGGCACAAAAGCAACTGGAAACAGTTCCTAAAATATCCTGAAGTCCTTACTCACAAGGCTTTTGAAAATACTATGCAGATGTAAACTAAGTACCAAAAGTTTACATCTGTATTTTTTATTGGAGGTTTGCCATTGAACACAAATGAAACTTGGAGAAAAGAACTAAAAAACAAACGATTAACTTATGGTCTCTCACAAAACAAGCTCGCCCTAGCCTCTGGCATTACTCGTTCCTATATAAGTGACATCGAAACTGGAAAAGTAATGCCTACACTTAAGTTAAAAGAAACTCTAAATAGCGCTTTAGAACGTTTTAATCCAGATAATCCTTTAGAGATGCTTTTCGATTATGTCCGAATTCGATTTCCCACCGACAAGGTGGATCATGTAATTGAACATATTTTACGAATCAACATAGATTATATGCTTCATGAAGATTTTGCTTTTTACGGTTACCAAGAACATTTTCGTTTTGGTGATATTGTCGTCATGATTTCTTATGATATTACGAAAGGCACACTACTTGAACTCAAAGGAAAAGGCTGTCGTCAATTCGAAAGCTTTTTGTTGGCTCAACATCGTAGTTGGTTTGATTTTTTCAAGATTTGCTTAGAAGAAAACGCCGTCTTCAAACGACTGGATTTAGCAATCAATGACAAAGTTGGAATCTTAGATATTCCTGAACTAACTCGAAAATGTAAACAAGAAGAATGTATTTCAGTTTTTCGTAGCTTTAAAAATTATCGTTCTGGAGAATTGGTTCATCGTGACGAAAAAGTAGATATGGGAAACACCTTATATATAGGCTCACTGAAAAGTGAAGTCTATTTTTGTATCTACGAAAAAGACTATGAACAATACGCAAAAAACGCTATCCCTATTGAAGAAGCAGCTATCAAAAATCGTTTTGAAATTCGTTTAAAAAATGACAGAGCCATTCATGCTGTTCAGGATTTACTAGCCTTTAATGATGCTGAAAAGACGGCTTTTGATATCATTAACCGCTATTTACGCTTTGTAGATAAAGACGAAACGAAACGCCGAACAGATTGGGAAACCAATGAACGTTGGAAATGGTTTATAGGCAAAGATCGCGGGGCACTAAGATTAACAACAGAACCTGAACCATACTCGTTTGAACGAACGTTAAATTGGTTACGGCATCAAGTTGCCCCAACATTAAAAGTAGCAAAACTGTTGGATACCTTAAATAAAACAGATATTGTGGATGAACTTATTCGTGAGGCTCGATTAAATGAGCGACATGAAAAAATAGTAGAACAACAATCTTACAGTACAGAGGATGTCATTTTATGAATCGTCTAACGAAAGAATTAAAAATGCTCGGATTTTTTTGTTTCAAAGAAAATAAACTGTATATGTTAGATACAGGAAAATATACGTCTTTAATCATTGAAGGTTACAAGAAACCAAATGATATTTACTATCGTTACACCTTTTACAAACAAACTTTTTATAAGTACCACTCTAATAGTGTCACAACTTACGGAACCCATCTAACTCCTGCGAAATTATTAGAACGTGTCCGCAACTATTTATCGAACAGAACAAATTATTTAAATGGAAGGAGCAAAATAGAATTATGAACTTTGGACAAAATTTATATACCTGGTTTCTATCCAATGCGCAATCGCTCGTTTTAATGGCCATTGTTGTGATTGGGATTTATTTAGGCTTTAAACGTGAGTTTTCAAAACTCATTGGATTTTTAATCATTGCATTAATTGCGGTTGGGTTGGTTTTCAATGCTGCTGGTGTTAAAGATGTACTATTAAATATTTTTAATAAAATTATTGGAGCATAACATATATTGAATATCAAAGAAAAGTTTGATAAAATTTTGTTAAACAGAGGTGGTGATTGATTAGTGGATGTTTTCACATTAGATATTATCAAAATTATTATACCTGTATTAACATCATTAGCGGTATGTTATATTACTCTTTATTTCACACACAAAAGAAACAAGGACACTCTCAATCTACAACAAAAAAATCATATGGAGAGCATGAAAATATCAGAAAAAAAATATCAAGAACAGTTAATAATCAATGAAGAAAACGAGAGACTAAAATATTTACCTTATCTATCTATTGTTCCAAAATATAAAAGTAATAGATTTGAAGGTGAAATGGATGAAATAGACAATCTTAATATCAGATCAATCCCTTTTGAATTGATAAATGAAGGAGTAGGAATTGCTTTTTCAATCCATCTTGAATATTTGGATGATAATGAAAAACCTAAAAATATGTTTAATATTGCAGTGGCTTTTAAAGACAACTATAAAAATGGGCATAATATTCTTGGTGTAAGGGCACCAATTGATACAGATGTTTTACGAGTTCAAAGTCAAACTGAGTTTTGCTTGTACCTAACTGCAATTGATGAAAAATCCAATCAGGTTGATCCCACTACTGATATCAATTGGAAATTTAATATTGTATTTTATGATATCCAAGGAAGACAGTACAAACAATCTTATTCTTTTTATACATCAACAGGGAGTAATAAAATCGTTAGAATCAACTCGTATATGCCTCAACTAATAAAATAATTATTTAAAAACAACAAGTTTTTGCTTGTTGTTTTTTTGTTTCAAGAAAGGACATGATGTACGTTGAACATGCAAATTTATATTGCCAATCTTGGCAAATACAACGAGGGTGAACTGGTTGGTGATTGGTTCTCCCCTCCTATTGATTTTGATACAGTTAAGGACCGAATTGGATTAAATGATGAATACGAAGAATATGCTATCCACGATTATGAGCTTCCATTTGATGTTGGTGAATATACACCAATATCAGAAATCAATCGAAAATGCGCATTAATTGAAGAACTAGAAGGAACAGATTTTTATGACAACATCTCAGAATTTATGAATTACTGGTTTAATGATATTGAAGAATTAATAGAAAATAAAGATGATATTATTTATTACCCAGATTGTGATGATATGGAAGATGTAGCTCGTTACTATGTAGAAGAAACTGGAAGCCTTGGTGAGGTTCCAAGTAATTTACAGAACTATATTAACTATCAAGCTCTTGGACGAGATATGGAAATGGAAGGAAATTTTTTAATTACTTCACATGGTGTATATGAATACACTCAATAAATGATATAATTTGTTCTGAAGGAGGTAATGCATATGATAGTACTAGATATTTATGGCAAAATTGATAAAACACTAATTTCTAAAAAATTGAAACTCTACATTGCCAATCTACCAGATGATTGGAGAGAAGGAATTAGAGACGATATTTTTGAAGAGATTAGAAAAATAAATTTTTCTAGGAAAGAGCAACTACTAAAATATGGTGAGCCCCTTACCTCAGAATTTGATTATGAACTTGCAAAAAGAACTGTACAAATAAATGTTAAAGATTTTGATTCCTATAAACTAGAAACTCTTGAAGATTGTATTGAATGTCTTCTAGATAATATGATATTCATTGAGTTTGATTATGAGTATGACGATATGCCATTTTTTGATTGGACGACAAATTGTTTTGATGGAAGGCTTTGTGAAGAAGACTATTCAGAAAAAATTATTACGCTTTTCAATTTTTTAAATCATGAAAGACATGTCCACACTCACTTTAATATTGTTTATTCCAGTAATGAAGACTATTTTAGTATCATCCCAAGAATTACTACAGTACTTTCAATGAGAGTAGAATCACAATTTGAAAACTTTCGTACAAAAGAAGAAGCAATAAATGACTTGATAAAATGTGGCCAATGCATAGATAAATTTTTACAAATAGAAAATGATTTTTTGAAATTGGATTTTATTATAGAATCGTTGAATAAAAGTGATGATTATAAGCATTATCATTTTTTAAAAACTTTCACATTGTTAGAAATGTTGCTTATTAAAAAAAATCAAAAAACAAACGAAATTGATAAGTTTATTAACCCTATTATCAAAAAAATATATGATGACAATTCCAAAGATGCCACTTTCTTATTACGTCAAATGAGAAATAAAATTGGACATGGAGATTTTAGTGGGTTTAATCAAAAAGCAGAAATATTTGCACAGAAATATATGTCAAATTATCAATTTGATTACACTGAATACAGTAGATCAAATTGGATTTTATTGCATACTTGTTGTCTCTTAGATGATATATTAAGAGAAGTACTAATTCAAAAACTCAACATTGATGAGTTTTTCCCAGCAGCATACTAATGTATGCTGTTTTTTATTTTTGAAAGGATATAAAAAAATGAAAAAAATAAAAAGCTACACCAGTATCTGGAATGTAGAAAAAGTCATCTATGCAATCAATGACTTACAACTGCCTTTCCCTATTACCTTTACTCAAATGACATGGTTTGTGGTATCCACTCTTTTTGTCATTCTATTTAGCCATATCCCACCTCTCTCATTCATTGAGGGGGCGTTTCTAAAATATCTTGGGTTACCTGTTGGCTTTACTTGGTTTATGAGTCAAAAGACATTTGATGGAAAGAAACCGTATGGATTCTTAAAATCTATCCTCTTCTATTTTTTCCGACCTAAACTAACGTATGCCTACAAGCCCATAAAGTTGAAATCTCAAAAACTAAATGAATCTATTACAATTGTAAGGAGTGAACTTTATGAAGTATCCGATTAAATATGTCGAAAATAACCTGGTATTCAATCATGATGGTGAGTGTTTTGCCTACTATGAATTGATCCCTTATAATTACAGTTTCCTGAGTCCAGAAGAAAAGTTTCAAGTACATGATAGCTTCCGTCAATTGATTGCTCAAAATCGTGATGGAAAAATTCATGCCTTGCAGCTTAGTACCGAATCCAGTATTCGGGCCACACAGGAACGATCTAAAAATGAAATCACAGGTAAATTAAAAGAAGTCGCAACTAAAAAAATAGACAAACAAACCGATGCGTTAGTTGAAATGATTGGAGACAATCAAGTTGACTATCGCTTTTTTATTGGCTTTAAATTATCCCTCAATGATCAAGAAGTGACAATTAAGAATGTATCCAACGAGTTTTGGATTTCTTTACAAGACTTTTTTCATGATGTAAATCATAAACTTATGGGAGACTTTGTCTCTATGAGTAATGATGAAATTGATCGTTTTTCAAAAATGGAGCACCTTCTTGAAAATAAAACTTCAAAACGTTTTAAGATTCGTCGCGCATCTAAAGATGATTTTGGCTATATCATTGAACACATTTATGGACAAACAGGAACGCCCTATGAAGAATACTCTTATCACCTACCAACTAAAAAACTAAAGAAAGAAACCTTGGTAAAGCGGTATGACCTTTTAAAACCAACCCGTTGCTTAATCGAAGAAAATCAGCGCTATTTGAAAATTGAAAATGAAGATGAAACAACCTACGCTGCTTATTTTACAATTAATTCTGTTATTGGAGAACTTGGCTTTCCTAACAGCGAAATCTTTTATTACCAGCAACAACAATTCTCCTTCCCTATTGATACTTCTATGAACGTAGAAATTGTGACCAATAAAAAAGCTCTTTCTACTGTACGTAACAAAAAGAAAGAACTTAAAGATTTAGACAATCATGCATTTGAAAGCAATAATGAGACGAGCTCAAACGTCGTAGATGCATTAGATTCTGTAGATGAACTTGAAAGTACCTTAGATCAAACAAAAGAGTCTATGTACAAACTAAGCTATGTTGTCCGTGTCTCCGCAAGTGATCCCGATGAATTAAAACGTCGCTGCAATGAAGTTAAAGATTTCTATGATGATTTTAGTATCAAATTGGTGCGACCTTTTGGCGATATGCTTGGGTTACATGGTGAATTTATCCCTGCTTCTAAACGATATATAAACGACTATATCCAATACGTTACCTCTGATTTTCTTGCTGGACTAGGTTTTGGTGCGACTCAAATGCTAGGAGAAACTGAAGGAATCTATGTAGGATACAACCTAGATACAGGAAGAAATGTTTATCTAAAACCTAGCCTAGCTAGTCAAGGTGTAAAAGGGTCTATTACGAATGCCTTAGCTTCTGCGTTTATCGGTTCTCTTGGTGGTGGGAAATCCTTTAGTAATAACATGCTTGTTTATTATGCTGTTTTATTTGGTGGGCAAGCTGTTATCGTTGATCCAAAAGCAGAACGAGGAAACTGGAAAGAAACATTGCCAGACATTGCTCATGAGATTAATATTGTGAACCTTACAAGTGAAGAAACCAATAAAGGGCTACTTGATCCGTATGTCATTTTAAAACGTCCTAAAGATAGTGAAAGCCTAGCGATTGATATTTTGACGTTCTTAACAGGAATATCCAGTCGGGATGGTGAAAAATTCCCTGTCTTACGAAAAGCAATACGTCGGGTTACCAAAAGTAAAACTCGTGGACTCTTACTTGTTCTGGATGAACTACGAAAAGAAGATACGGTTATCAGTAACCATATAGCCGATCACATTGAATCTTTTACCGACTACGATTTTGCCCACTTATTGTTTAGTGACGGAACTGTTGAACAGTCTATTAGTTTGGATAAGCAGCTCAATATTATTCAAGTTGCGGATTTAGTTCTTCCAGATGCTGAAACTGGGTTTGAAGAATATACGACAATGGAATTATTAAGCGTCGCTATGCTAATTGTTATTAGTACCTTTGCTTTAGATTTCATTCATTCTGATCGCTCTATCTTTAAAATTGTTGACCTAGATGAAGCCTGGAGTTTTCTTCAAGTAGCACAAGGAAAGACCCTTTCGATGAAGCTAGTCCGTGCTGGACGAGCCATGAATGCAGGGGTCTATTTTGTTACACAAAATGCGGATGATTTACTGGATGAAAAACTAAAAAACAATCTGGGATTAAAGTTTGCTTTCCGTTCTACGGATATTAATGAAATTAAAAAGACATTGGAATTCTTTGGTATTGATAAAGAAGATGAAGGCAATCAAAAACGATTAAGAGATTTAGAAAATGGTCAGTGCCTCCTTTCAGATTTATATGGTCGTGTAGGTGTAATTCAATTTCATCCCATTTTTGAAGAGTTGCTAAATGCTTTTGATACAAGACCTCCTGTGAGAAAAAAGGTGTCCTAATGAAACCAAAATGGCCTTTAAAGAAAATTATATTATCCATGCTTCTAGTTGTTGGGGTTGTTCTTCTTTCATTAATCTTATTAGGAACTTTTGTAGAAGCTGCTGGGTTGGTAGACGATACCATTAATTCCAGTAATGTTTATTCAAAATACCCTCTTGATAATTATCAATTAGATTTCTATGTCGATAACTCATGGGGCTGGTTGCCTTGGAACTGGGGTGATGGGATTGGAAAACAAGTAACGTATGGTCTTTATGCCATTACCAATTTCATTTGGACAATATCACTGTATCTTTCAAATGCGACAGGTTACTTGATTCAAGAAGCGTACAAATTAGACTTTATTTCTCAAACAACTGATGCAATTGGTAAAAACATGCAAACCATTGCAGGAATTACGAAACATGGCTTTTCCAGTTCTGGATTCTATGTGGGCTTCCTATTGATTCTAATTTTAGTTTTGGGTATCTATGTCGCTTATACAGGATTATTAAAGCGGGAAACTACCAAAGCTGTTCAAGCCGTTATCAACTTTTTCGTAATCTTTATTTTATCTGCTTCTTTTATTGCTTATGCACCTGATTACATTCAAAAAATTAATGAGTTCTCTACCGATGTAAGCAAAGCCAGTTTGGATATTGGGACAAAGATTATTTTGCCTAATTCTGACTCTAAAGGGAAAGACAGTGTCGATTTAATACGAGATAGTTTATTCTCTATTCAAGTGCAACAGCCTTGGCTTCTTTTACAATACGATGATTCCAATATTGACTCGCTAGGAGAATCTCGTGTTGAAAAACTGCTTTCCGTTAGTCCAACACTTAATGACGGAAAAGACAGAGAAACAACTGTTAAAGATGAGATTGAGAATAAGAAAAATAACAATTTGAGTATCACCAAAGCCATCAATCGACTGGGGACGGTCTTCTTCTTATTTTTCTTTAACATTGGTATTTCTATTTTTATCTTTCTACTCACAGGGATCATGATTTTCTCTCAAGCCCTCTTCATTGTCTACGCCATGTTTTTACCAATTAGTTTTCTGCTAAGTATGATTCCTAGTTTTCAAAGTACCAGTAAAAGAGCCGTTATGAAACTCTTTAATGTCATCATGACTCGAGCAGGTATTACATTGATTATTACCGTTGCCTTTAGTATTTCTACCATGTTGTATTCATTATCCGCAAGTTCGCCCTTCTTTATGACGGCGTTCTTACAGATTGTTACGTTTGCTGGTATCTATTTAAAATTAGGCGACTTAATGAGTCTATTTGCGTTGCAAAGCAGCGATTCTCAAGGTGTTGGAAAACAAATTTTCCGTAGACCTAAACACTTAGTTAATCGCCAAACAAGAAAAATCCAACGCCAACTCAGTAAAAATCTTACTTCAGAAGGCTCACCTTCTAAAAAGAAAGCAACAGCTAATAGTAAATCTGTTCCTCAAACTCACGACAGACAAAATAATGTTCCTTCACTTATTAAACCGAAGCAACCATTATCAGAACGACTTGGGAAAACAACAGGCAATGTGTTAGATATAAAACAACGAGCAAGTGATAAAACCAAACTGTTAAAAGAGCAAACAAAAGATTTACCGACACAAGCTAAATATGCGGTTCATAAAAAGAAAGTTAACTTAAAAGAAGGGATTCAAAACTTTTCTGATACAATTAAAAATACACCACAAAAAAATCATGGCGAACGATTGAAACATCACCAGCAACATAGAAAAACAATTGCACAAAAACGATTAGAAATGGAACAAGCAAAAACAAATCGTAAAACTAGATCACCTAAAACTCAAAATAAAACGAATTCAAAAACACCAAATCATCAACGTCCGCTTACAAAAGATACTATCAAGCCCTATCCAAAATCAGAAAAAGTGAATGTATCAACTACACCAAACATCCGTGAAAATAGCCCCTCTAAAAATAAGAATCCTCACCCTAAACAATTAAAAGATAATCAAGCCCCGAGGAACACGACACTGGAAAGAAAGCAACCAAACAAACGAGGTTCTAAAAAATGAAAATCTTAAAACTAAAGTTTACTCTACTACTTGGTAGTTTATTTATGATCCTATTTGGCTTAATTTTCTGCGTCACTCTTTTTTTCTCAGATGATGACAGTAGCGCTCAAGACTCTTCTGATATAGGTGGGTTATCTGTTTCAAAAGAGGTTCTTTCTCATAAGAATACAGTTGAGAAATACTGCAAGGAATATGATATTTCAAAATATGTTCGCTATATTCTTGCGATTATGCAGGTTGAGTCTGGTGGGAAAGGTCAAGATGTAATGCAAAGTAGTGAGTCTCTAGGACTTCCTCCAAATACCTTATCTACTGAAGAATCAATTAAACAAGGTTGTAAGTACTTTAGCGAACTTTTGAAATCCTCCAATGACTTAGGCTGCGATGTTGATTCAGTCATTCAATCCTATAATTATGGTGGTGGCTTTCTACAATACGTTGCTTCTCACGGAAAGAAATATTCTTATGAGCTAGCAGAAAACTTCTCAAAAGAAAAATCAGGTGGAGCTAGGGTTAGCTATCCCAATCCAATTGCCATTCCTATCAACGGTGGATGGCGATACAACTATGGCAATCAATTTTATGTGAAATTAGTTTCTCAATATCTAACGGTGACTGAATTTGATAATAAAACTGTCCAAGCAATTATGGATGAAGCGTTGAAGTATCAGGGCTATCCTTACGTCTTTGGTGGTGCCAGTCCTGAAACAAGTTTTGATTGCAGTGGTTTAACGTTATGGTGTTTTGGAAAAGCTGGTATAAGCCTTCCTAGAATTGCTCAAGCACAATATGACGCCACACAACACATTCCATTAACTGAAGCAAAAGCTGGGGACTTAGTTTTCTTCCACTCAACTTACGATACATCGGACTATGTTACACATGTTGGCATCGTCGTATCTCCAACTCAAATGTATCACGCAGGAGATCCTATTGGTTATGGTGACCTTACTTCGACCTATTGGCAGCAACATCTGATCGGTGCAGGAAGAATCATTACTAAATAAGAGAAAGGAATCACATTCATGAAAATCAAACTAGAGAGAAAAGAAAAAAGAAACAAAGTCAAAAAAGTTCCTACAATAAAAGTAGGAACGCATAAAAAAATGACAACAGCATTATGGATTTTACTGCTAGCAAGTATTACTTTTGGAGTTTATAAAAACTTTACAGCCATCGATCAACATACGACTCATGAAAAAGAAGTCATTGAACAACGAGTCATTGATACAAATAAAATCGAAAGCTTCAGTCGAAACTTCATTACGATTTTTTATTCTTGGGAACGTAATCAAAAAGCATTAGATCAACGTACTGAAAAATTAAAAGATTATCTCACAGAAGATTTACAAATCCTAAATGCAGATATGGTGAGGACTGATATTCCTACAAATTCTACAGTTGAATCCATTCAGTTTTGGGGAATTGAGCCAATCGATAAAAACAACTTTGAGGTTCTATTTACTGTTAACCAAGATATTACTGAACAAAAAAAGAAACAAACCACTCACTCAGCCTATACTTTTACTGTCCATGTGGACGATAAAGAAAATATGGTTATTATAAAAAATCCAACGATTAGTAGCATCCCTACTAAATCAAAGTACAAGCCAAAAGTTAGTGATAGCGGCGGAACCGTAGATGCCAAAAATACAGAAGAAATTGATTCATTCTTAAAAACATTCTTTAAACTTTATCCTAAAGCCAATGAAAAAGAACTGTCTTACTACGTTAATAATCGAGCATTAAAGCCTATTAATAAAGAGTATCAATTTTTGGAATTAGCTTCTGCTAATTATTCATTAAAGGATGGCCAAGTCATTGCACAAATATCAATAAAATATCTTGATCCATTAACTAAGACTACTCAGACTTCTGAATTCAATCTGGTTTTGCAAAAATTTCAAAATTGGATGATTATGAACTAATAAATATGAAAAGGGCTCGGAAAATATATCCTGAGCCCTTTTATATTTCGAGAAATCTCTACAAATACAGATTTCTCATTCTCTTAGTTAGTGACAGCTAAATTTCAGAATTCAAACAATTTTTCTACTTCTTCTTTGTTTTGATAACCGACACTTTCCTTAGTAATTTTTCCTTCTTCCAAATGAATGACCGCGGGAACAACCTTAATATCTAAAATATCAAGTATTTCAAGCATTTCTATTTCATCTTTTTCTCGCTCTAGGTCAATGTCATAATAGTATACTTGTTTTTTATTTTCTTTAAGAACACTTTCCAGTACTGGAGAAAAATCTCTACATTCTTCACAAGTCGATCTTCCTATATATACCCAAATGTCCTTCTTTTCATTTAAACTCGAAGAAAAATCTTGACTGTTAAGAGAAATAAAAACTGATTCTGTATTTTTTGATTTTGAATGAACAGTAAAAAAAGTAACTACAGCTAGGCTAAATAATAATCCAAAAATGATAGAAAGTATCTTAATTTTCTTATTTAAAATATCTACTCTCTCCTTATTTTTACGATTCACTAAAGATTAAAACACGCTATGACTGCACCAATATCAGCAGCACCTATCGTCGCTACTGCACCAATACAAGCTACGCAGATAGGAACTACTGCTGGGCATGAGGCAATACAAGTTCCTGCAATTAAATATGCAACTACTCCATTTACACCAGCTACAGCAGCAATACATCCTGCAATGGCTCCTATCCCACGTGTTTCAATTTTTTGTGCATCTGCTTTTAGTCCATCAAGCCCTTTTTGTATTTCATTGTCACTAATGTAATCAATATTTGTTTTATTACTTTGAATCAATTGTCCATCGATATATGACGAGATAATAAACTTGTCACTAGAACTTTTAGTAATTAACGTCTCTGAAAAAGACACAAGTTCATTGCTTTCACCATAAACTACGGTTAAATTACTAATTAAACTGTAACCTTCTCCGCTGATAGGTATAGAAATTGATGTGTAATTTTGACTATTTTTAGTGATATTCAAGAAAGTAGCATTTTCAAGATCTAAATTTGCATTTGAACTATTTAATAAAATGTTTTCATTTGAAATATCACGATTTACAAAATTTTTAATTTCTTCAGTCTTTTCTGAATCTTTAATTTCACTAGAATTATTCGCTAGTTCCATCATTTTTCCGAAAGATTGATTTGCATTTTTGTCTTTATAAACTGACTCACTATTAATTTTGTTCCCGTGGCTTTCAGCTGCTATGGCTATAGCTGGGGAAAAACACTGACTTATTGTCATGACTATCACCGCTAACAAGACCATTTTAACTAATAAAGAATTTTTTGCTTTTTCTAACATAATAAACCCTCCTCCAAATTAAAAATATTTTTGATCATGTTACTTTTATAAGTCTAAAATATTAAACCAAACACCTCCTCAACAAATTAAATTTATATAACAGTTCATAGAAGTAAGAATAGTTTTTAGGAAGATACTATAATTTACTACTATGAAAGTTAAACATAATTAATTAACATACATTAACTTTACTGTTAATGTTAAAAATAACATTGTGATTATTTGAGCATATAGGAATAAAAGTAATTGTATCTTAAAAATAGCTATACAGTATTTAATTTGTAAAAAGACTTGGGATCAGAATAATTAAAGAAATTGCAAGAACAACAACTAGCACAAGTAATGGAATGACTATCCAACTTTTACCTACCTTTTTCTGCAATGTATCGGCTCTTTTTTTAAAATAAAACATCGGTACAAAATTTGAAAATATACTTACTGTAACAATAATAGTTGCTTGTGCTGACAGATGACCCCACCATTTTTGACTTAATAATAAAACCACTAAGCTGATATTTGTAATTAAAGGTGGAAGAGAAAGTTTTCTCATCATATTTAGTTCTGCTTGATCTTTAATGTCTCTCACAATATCTGATCCCTCCAATAATAAATGATCCAAAGACAAGTCATACAAATGAGCTAAGCGAATCAAGCTCTCTATATCAGGATATGTTTTCTTAGTTTCCCAATTTGAAACTGATTTCTGGGATACAAAAATTTTTTCTGCAACTTGTTCTTGTGTCATTGATAATTCTTTTCGTCTTTTTTTTAAAACTTCGTTGATTTCCATATTTTTTACACCCTCACTTTACTATTAATTTATAATATTTCTCTACCCAAGCTACTTACTAAACTAAGAAAAGTCCATAGAAAATCATTACTAAAGCTGATATATCAAGGTTTTCCCAACAATTTAATTTCTATAATTAAAATCTTAATTATAAATCACATTACTCATTTAGAAAAAAATACCTACTAAAATTTATATCCCTTAAAAACCTCTTCCCTCACATATATATAAAATACATTCGGTGGAACGTTAGTACAAGTATAGTTGAATCACGATTGCCTCAATAACCTCATAAACTCCATCCCAAACCGAAAGTAACATTGACTCATAGATTTATAATTTTTTTCTTGTCAACGGTATTTTTGTTCTCTTGAGAGTGTAATATAAGTGGAAATTAATTTTAGTTTACTACTTATAAATTTACAGGCTTATCGAATAGTGAAACGTTTCATATCAATTTGTTAAAATAACATACCATCACTAAATTTAACTATTCCAACTAATAACCTTTTATGCGTTGAACATAGTAGGTATTTTGATTTCATAAAAACTTTTACAAGTTTTTATGTTAGCTATCTTTAATTACAGTTAAAAAAAATGACTGAGAAACTAATCCCAGTCATCGATATATTTTAAAGATCAAGGAATTGTATAACAAACATTTAATTAGGGTCGAACTTTAAAATCCAGTATCAATCTAATAAAATGCTCCGATAGTTCCTGATAACAGTCTAAATCTAGTTCACCATACCTTGCTGATTCTTTTAATAATAATGGTCGAAATTGTTGATATAATTGTTCCATTGCTTTTTTATCTCCTCCTTGTGCCTCTATTACTAGAGAAGTAATTGTTTCCATGTCCCATTCCTCCTTTAAATTTTCTTCTGACATATTAAGGAGGGGCCCTGACGTAAATGGATTTATTACTATCTTTTCATTAACACCTTTAACTTTTTTAATAGCCTTTTTTTGTAAATTGAAATAGCTTGTTGAGATAAGTTTTTTTCCTTAGCAATGACTGTGTCACTTTTTCCAACAATAAACTTTTCAAATAGAAAATTTTTTTCTTTTTCACTCAATTCTTTAACAGCCTGTATTAATTGCTCATTATCAAAATACCCTTCAAGATTCTTCTTATCTATCATCTGTATATTAGTTAGCACAAAATAGCTATCGATTGAAAAATTTATTGGATCAAAGTCTTGAAAATCCGTCAAAATTGCTCTAGCTAAATAGCTATTCTTTTTCCGGTAATAGTTGTTTGCATGATAGTGTATTCCAATATGAATGTACTTCTTTAATTTATTATCATTTGGAGTATTTGCCACGTTAACTAGCTCCTTTGCATTTACTTGGTTTCTGCTCGTCTATACTGCCAAAAACCTCTATAAACTTTTTCAATAGGTAAATGATTGTCTTTCACCATTTTCGGCAAAATATTATTTACTAAATTTTTATAATCTAAATTGAAGTGTAAATTTTTGGTAATAGTGGAATGAATTTGTGAAGCGTTCATAGGTCTTCCAGAAGTTTTCAAGATGTAGCAAATATCTTTAGAAATAATATCGTAAGGGATAGAAGAAGGTTTTATTTTATGATCGTAAAATTTTACTCGGTCAATTTCTTCCTTTGGAATAAGAGTAGTCTTAGTGGTTGATTGGCCTTCAGAAATAACATTTTCTATTTCTTCTATCCGTTTTAATCTGTTCTCAATAGCTTCATAAAGTTGCGTAATTGCTTTTCTTTCACTAATTAATTCAACAATCAATTTTAGCAGTTCTCTTTTTTCTTCTAATAAATCCAAAATAATCACCTCTTTACTAATAAGAGGTTTCGGCATTATCAAATAACAACAAAAAAGCTATCAAATTATTTTTGATAGCTTCTTTGAAAAAACGTTTGAATAAATTTAGTTAAACTATAATATTTTGTTACTTAACTTCATGAAAATTAACACTATCTTAACAGACAAGAAGTACTTTAGAAAAACATATTAATTAGACAAATATTTCTTTACAGTTAACATTTGGATCAATCTGTAATCGTAAAGAATTGATTTCAGAAGTTTCATATTGAAATAAAAAATTATTAAAATAGGTCCGATCAATGTCTGAATTAACAATTCGTAAATATTCATTTGATGTCAAATGAAATTCTTTTTGAAGATTAGCATCTTCTATAAGTTCTTTACATTTGCAGTCAATTACTAGCAATTTTGGAAATAGAAGTTTAAACGTTTTATCACTCAAGTTTCGTATTATTTTTCGTGCCAATTGACGTTGTTCATAAAAATAGACAATCCAATCTTGATAGTGATGAAGCACTTCTGAAGCACTTAATCCAAGTACTTTTGTTAATATTTGTGTGATATTTCTTTCCCAAATAAAACATTCAACTGGCTTATCAATAGCATATAATAAAGACGATTCTAGAATCTCTCTAACTGGAGATATTTCCACTTCTTCGTAAAAAGTCCTTATATAATCATGCTCAATTGCTGGTATGATTTCAACCTCTTCAAATAGAAATTCATTCTGTTGGGTATAAAAAAACAAAAGTTTCATTTTTTCATTGATCAAGTTTAATTGAGGAATAATAACCCTGAGCTCATCTCGATTAACAGAATCTATTAATTCAACCGCATATTTTTTGTTTTTATTAAAATAGTTAATTAGTTCGACCTTACTAGTTCTCATTTTGAATTCAAAAGTTGAATAATCCCAATAGTATCTAACTTTCATCATAAGTCTTCTTTCATATTAGTCTAGTATAGTTTAGAACAAGTGCATGAAGTAGAATTCTTGATTAGTTTAAGAGTGTTTTGAATACCGTTTTATCTTTTTTAAAACCGTATGTTCTTTATTATCAAACCGATAGGCTGAATTTAGAGGAATCACATTTTGGAAATGAGAATCTTTTATTCTCTTGATTTTTAGTTTGATAATCACATTTTTCTCTTTGTTAACTAAGGTGTATTTTCCCCCGCTTAATTTGTAGTTAATCAGTCTTCCTTCGTTGCTTGTTTTAAAGATTAAATTATCCCCTGTACTTGTTTTTATGGATCTTTTTCCTTTTTTATTTATAACAGTCAATACCAATCCTTCTATAGGACGATTTCTTGAGTCCACAATTCTCAAATGGACATCATAGCTTTTTTTTGAAATTTTATTTAGCTTATATAATCGATAAATCACAAATATTAATATGAAAAGAATTAGCAATCCTAAGAGGCCTAGTAAAATAAATTTGATAGTTTGATACTTACCAATAGTTTCAATATCCTTATCCATTTCCTTAGCAACATAAGGTATTCTATGTCCTCTGACTAAAAGCCTATGCGAATTAATCATATAAGGAGTACATGTAATTAAAGTAATCATATCTTTCCCTTGTTCAATTTTCAGATAATCTGTATCAGTTGGTAATACAGTCTTTATCTGATCAACTTCATATGCATGAGTCTCATTATTTATTTCAATATAAAAATTATCTTTTGTTTTCAGCTCTGGCAATCGTGTAAAAAGAGCTGCCTCTGGTAATCCCCTATGACCTGTTATGACCGAATGAACACTTTCCCCGCCTATAGGGTACGAAGTACCGCTGAGAAGTGTGGTACCTTTAGCTAATAATTGTTCATTGGTACTATCAAATATTGGTAATTTTGCTTTAATTTTAGGGATGTTTATAACACCAATAGTGTGTTCTTTATAGTAATCAATTGATACTTTCTTCTTGTTTTCAGGTTCTTTGTTAGAAAAAGGATCTGCTCCCGGATTAGACCCTTTTGCTGCTAAATCTTCATTTTTCTTTTTCATTTCAGACTTAACATTTTCCATAGCTTCATCATTTTCTTTATTTGCTTTTCGTTGATAATAATCAATGATTTGCTGATCGAGAACCGTATTTAATGCATTATTAACTATAGGATATAATAAAACAGCAATTCCAAATAGTAGAACGACTATCATTATCGAATCCATAATTTTCTTTTTCATATGGACAACCTCATTTTAAAAATAGGAGGAAGACGACATGTCCCCTCCTACTCTATAATTCATATCAATTTATATTAAAATTATGCTCGTTTTGCATTACGACTATTAACAAAGTAGAAGCTTGCACTAACTATTGCAAGTAAGCCAATAACAATAAAGATAACAATTCCTTTTCCACCTGTTGAAGGAAGTGTCCCTTTATGATGGTTAGGTATTTTTTCAGGAGAAACTAATTGTTCAGGTGTTCCATAAGAATCTTCATCAACTGTAAATTCAATACGGCTTCCTAATTTCACATAATCGTTTGGTGCTTCAGTTTCTTCAAGAAAGTAAGTCCCATAATCTAAACCTAATATCGAAAGCAACCCTTGATCATCAGAAGTGAATTCTGTGGCTGCAGACTCATCAGTTGTCCACGATACAGCTTTTGTAGTAGGATCAATTACTAGATAGTTTGCATCATCTTTATCAGCATTACGGACAACAAATTTAGCTCCCTTTAATGGTGATTGTTCATTAACATCAGCATCCACTTTTACAAAACGTTTACCACCAGTTACAACTTCTGGAGTTGGAGGTGTTTTATCTACTGTATGTCCATTATCAACGTTTGCTTCATTTTTAAAACCTTTGGTTGGATCTGCTTTTTCATTCAAGTGCATATAGTAATTAAATTTAAGTGTTCCACCAGGTGTTAATTGAGTAATGTATTCAGGATCAATGGCAACGATAAAACCATTTTTATTTTCTGTGATTGTGTAATGCGACTGATCAATTAATTGATCTCCATCATATAATGCATAAGCTGTTGGACCATTAGGAGTGTTGTTAAATGTTAACTCTTCATCGTGTTTATCAATTAAGTTAAATTTAGTATATTTATTTACTTCGCCAACTTTGTCTGCAATCCCTTCTGGAATATTTGTTTTGATTTCATACTTAATTGCTTCACCGATTGCTACATCATTACCGTTTAATTCTGGAGTAGTTTTTTCTACATTTGTTGTATCATTTTTAACTGTAATTTCTGTAGCTTCTGTTTGATCTTCTTTGATTTCTATCTCATGTTTTGTTTGATCTTCAATTAACTCTGCATTGTCAGGTGCTTTTACTTCTTCAACAATGTATTTTCCAACTTCTAAATCACTTACTTTTATTTGTCCTTTAGTCCCATCATTTTCTTTAATAGCGTTATCTGAAGCAACGTAGTCTTTACCCGTTACAAAATGGAAAGCAGTATCTTTATTCTCAGACCACGTATATAAACCATCTTTTGCAGATTGGATATATTTAGTAACGCCACCTTCATTTTTTGAAATAACAAATTCTGCACCATCTAATGCTTCATTTTCAGCAGTACCTACTTTGCTAATAACTAAGTCACCAGTAGAGCTGATTGTATTTTTAGGATAAATATGAACAGGATTTAATTCAACATCTCCATACTTAAAACTACCATCGTCCTGTTTAATCATCTCGTACACTGGAAAAGCAACGACCATATTTGCAGCAGCATTCACTCCAGCTTTAGGAGTCTCAGCAATTGTATATACGGCATCTTTTCCATTTGATTTCTTAGGTAAATTTAAAACTAAATTCCCCTCTGAATCAGTTTTTTTAGTTTCAACAGGTTTATCTTTTGTATTATTCTCGACAGTAGCTTTGGCTTGGTCAATCGTTTGCCCCTTAGCCCGTGCTTCATAAAAATCAACTGTGACATCGTAAGCTTTAAATTCAATATCAGCTAAGCCTTGATATTTATCAAAATCTGGCATTTCTTTACCTGTATTTTGAATCGTTGGATCAGGTAGTGTCATCATTTTTTTCTTGTGGATAATAACCTGATTAGTATTTTCCTCAGCAGCAAATACTTGTTGTTCTGTTAATACAGATAAGTTTAGAAAAATTGGTAATATTAGCAGTAAAGCTGTCATAAAGGTTTTAATTTTTTGTTGTTTTTTTGTATTCATTATTTTAACTTCTTTCTATTCTTCATTTTTGTATAAATTCCTAGAGCTCCTGTAACTATGATAAAAATAGTTCCAATAGCTTCAATAAATTCCAGTACTTTTTCACCAGTTTTAGGTAGTAATCCTCCAACAAGAGGCTTTCCTTCAGATGAATCATCTATAGGTTCTTTGGGTTTGTCTTGATGTTTATTTACAACTTTTAAAGGATCTGCCAATTGTCCATTAACTAGATAGCTTCCTCTTGATATTTCAAAAGGTATTTCAGTAGTACTTAACATATATCCATCTGGCGCATGAATTTCTTGTAATTCATAACTTCCAAATTGCATCCCCTTAATCGTAAATTGACCATTTTTGTCAGAGGTGAGCTTGAAAATATTATTTGCAGTCTTATTTTTTGTCCACGAAAATCCATGAACATCTTTGACAAGATACATTTGATTATCATTTTTTACTAAAAACTCTGCACCAGGCAAATAGATAGCATTATTAGTTGAATCCATTTTTATAAATTGTTTACCACCTGTCATTACATTTTGGTCCTTTGTAATTGAATCATGAGGACCAGGATGAAGAGTAACTTCATTTGTGAAATCAGTATCGGGTTCAGCATTGTCCTTAATTATCATTTGATAATCTATTTCAATTTTTTTACCAACATGTTCAGAAAGTTTATTAGGATCGAAATTTATTCTAAAAGCATTTTCTTCATTTGAAAATATTGGTCGCTCATAAAATTTCTGATCAGTTAAACCAGCGATAGATATCTTGAATGTTTCTTTTAAATACTCAAGAGAGGCGTCTGCTTTATCTTCTAAATAATAGTGGTCATACGTTTCTATATCCTTTGGTATGATTGTCTCTATATGATAATTAATCTTTTGTCCATAAGCGAAGTCGTTACTGTCTGAATCTATTCTTTTACTTAACGGAATATCTACATATTCATTTTTGGGATATAGATCAATCGTTGACAGTAATTGGTTTTTCACATAAATGGGAAGTACAACTACTAGATTATGTCCTTTGAGTATATTTGAAGGTGTTTTAGTTTCTTCAAAGAGATAAGCTTTAAATTTATTATCATTTGTTTTACTATCTAATTTAAATCTAGCTAATCCATTACTATCGGTTATCTGAGAAGTAATTTTATTCTTTGATTTACTATCACTTGCAGCTAATTTTCTTTGAGCTTCTTCAACCGTTAGACCTTGAAAACGAAGATCATAAAATTCATCAGTAACGTCATAAGCAGTAAATTCAACTCCACTTAAAACTTCTGAATTTTCCAATATAGAATTATTTCCCTCTATCGGCAAACCTGTATTTGGAATCATTTCTGGTAAAGTATCTTGTTTAAATACGAGTTTATGCAAATTTATGATTACTACGTCTTCATTTTCAATAGCATATACATAATTAGTATTTATCGTTCCAGATAGACATAAAAATAGTGACCCGATACCGAAAAACAATATTCTTTTCTTTTTTGGATTTATAAAATAGAAAGCAGCGATGATAATTGATATAAATCCAATTAAGATAAATGATAATACCCCATTACCACCTGTCTCTGGTAGAGGAACTTTAGCTTTATTATCAATTTTAAAAATAATGTCAATTTCATCTTCAGAGCTACTTCCATTAGCTACTGTTTCATTTTCTTTTTCTACCTTCCATTTTTTCGAATTATTATCAAAAGTAATTTTATATTCATCTTCAGAAAGGATATAGCCGTCTGGTGCTTTCGATTCCTTTACATAATAAACTTTAGAAATATCTAAATCTGTCCATTCTATACTTCCATCATTTTCTGTTGTCTTTGATGAAATCAAGTCGATATTTCCAGTCTCATCCTTAGTGTATAAATCAAATACAGCTCCATTTAACTGCTCTTTGCTGTGTTCATCCTGCTTAAATACCTTAATGGACATTTTTTTTATAACCGCATCATTTATGGCGATATAGTTACCTTCATTATCTTGATTCAAACCTATAATCTTAGCATCGTCAGTCACTTTAAATTTAAAATCTTTTTTCTTAAATCCTTCTGGTGCTTTCGTTTCTGATAATAAATAATATCCTGGTTTTAATATAATATTATTGAAATCAAATGAGCCGTCTTCACTTGAAGTAGTTGTAGAAATTACATTTCCAATTTTATTTCCTGATTCATCTGAATGATACAATTCAAATTCTGCACCAGGTAAAGTATTCCCCTCTGTATCTTCTTTTATAAAATTATAAGTTGGTGCTACACGAGTTTGAACTTTATTTGAATCGACAGTATATCCACCATCTTCAACATCTTCATAAATAAATTTAGTAGATGCAGTATTAGTCATTAGATCATCTATTTCATCTTTACTAGTGTTATTTACTTTTACTTTGACCCTTAAGCTAAAGTCAGAATCATAATAATCCTCGTCCTGTGAGAGATCATTGATTAATTCTGTAGCATGATCTGCCAAGGTTAAATCAAATTTATTCTTAGTCATTTGAGATACTGAATTTTTCGTAAAGGGATTTTTTATTTGTGAACCATCTAAATTGAACAATGTAAAATTTCTACTTAGATCATTTTTGTCTGATAGCTCCATTCCTGGTGGAAGACTATCAAGTATCTCATACCCATCTGGCAAAACCTGACTTTGTGAAACTAAATTAATCACTTTCTGATTGATAAAGTAGTAGTACTCTTGACCATCACTAACATATCTGTCCTCTTTTTTTGGAATACCTGGAAGTAGTCTATCAGGCAAGTCAGCATTATGCCCTTCAACTCTATACTTTTCGTTAAGATCCCAAGGGCCTCCACCATCTTTATATCTATCAAGGTCATTATAAAAACGTTCATTGAATCCAACCTCGTCTCCACTAGGGGAATTCCAGGTATCACCTGCTTGAAATTGATTCAATGGTTCAACTGTTTTGGCAGGCGCTTTTTGTCTACTTGCAATGATTGATGAACTAGCAAAAGTAAACCACATAAAAGCATAGTCACCGCCACCTGTACCTATTTGAAAGCCATTTTCAGTGCCTTTTAGATCAAATGAAACTGAGGCATTAGGAAATTTAGAGTTTCCAAGTTTATCAATTGATTCTGGAAAATCATCAGCACCATAATAAACATCTTCATAATGTTTTTTAGTCCCATCAATTACCTTAACAGTCCCAAATTCAACAATAGATTTTCCTGTTGTATAACCTTCTGTACCATTTTTTGGTCTGACAAATTCACTATAAATATAATCTCCTTTGTTCTTTTTTTGATAACCATTTAAAGAACTAAAGGTCAAAAATGGATTTAAATACTCTCCTGAAGAAAAATCAATTGGCTCACCAGTTTCTTTATCAAAAAATTGAATATCCCAGTCAGCACTATTTATCCCCGCTGTAACAACACCTGAAAACATATTATTAGATAGATCAATGATTGGAGATTTTTCTGGATAGCCATCATCATCCCAACCTCCTCCTAGTGATTTATCAATGTTAGAAATTTTTATATTAGCTCCTATCTCAGTTATGTCTCCATTTTTAGTAACAATCGAACCAATATTGTCATAAGTGTATTCAATTTCAACTTTCGATAACTTCTTTTCTGATATTTTTTTATTGAAGCTAATATTAACTTTTCCTGATTTTCTTAGGTAGTTAGAATATACAGTTGATTTGTTTTCATCTGTATCATCATAAGCAGATCGTCCACTTCCTCGTTCGACTGCTTTTATTTTGTAATCATCAGTACCACTTATTTTTATACTGTTTTTGATGTCATCCACTGAATTGAAAATATCTTCACTAATAACCAAACTACCAGGTTCCGCATTAGTTGCTCGGCTAGTAACAGCTTTAGATGCTACTGATGAATCTTCGCTCTCATCAGTTTCACAACTTTCTTTACTAGAGTCTTTCAAACTAGTTGTTTCTTTTTCACTACTCGATTTTAGCGTTGTTTCTGTTTGTTCGGAACTTTCAGTATTGGTTGACCCATCAGTGTCTTGAGACTCCATATTTTCAGATGAGTTTGATGAATTTTCATTGGATGCCTTATAATCATTAATAATAGTTAACGGTTTTGATTTATATTCCGTACCATCATTTCTAGTGATTTTTGCATATATCGTATTTTTATACTCATTTTCAACTGTAACGCTTCTTAAAAATAAAATAGCTTTATTATCTGATTCTTCCCCAAAAGTGATATTCACTTTACTATTTTTATTTTCATATTTAACACTTTTATTGGTATTGTTTTGATCCGTTCTTTCTTGATCTAAAGTTACAGTATCAGGCAATATTATTTCTATATTTTCATCTGACTTATTTAAATCTACCAGTTGAATAGGATAGGACTCTTCACTATTTAAATGAACTTCACTAACTTCAGTGTCATTATCTAACCAGTAAATATTACTATCTTCATTAGGTGGAAATGAAACTTCTGCAGCCACAATAATAGAACTCAAGGATTGAACTACTAAAATTATTATCAGTGAAAGTATGGTCATTTTTTTTATCCAGCTCACATTTGTTTAAGCCCCTTTCTTAAAAGAAATAATAAGTTTCTACCTCCTCTTTCAGATTTAGTAAAACTAAACAATATCCTAACTACGATTTATATATTACTCTCTTATGAAAGAGCTGTTTACGAATCTTTGAGACAGCCAGTTCCAATAAAATAAAAAATGAACCTCTTTATTGCTTAGCTCATTAGATTTCTTTACATTGAAACAATTTTTATATTTATTTAGAATGTTAAACAGATAGTTGAGTTACATCTGATATAAGAGCAAGAAAGGCTTTATTAGTAATTGGGTGAATTATATAAAATAAAAAATCATAGAAATTAAACTACACAAAAAGACATCTCAAAATCGAGATGTCTCATTGAATTTTATCGATATGTTTTGATAGCTGTGCAAATAAAAATAAGACATCAACTTTTTTCAAAAGCATTTACAAGAACTATAATTAAATATACTTGGACTTGATAGATAGGCTTTTGGAATAAGAAAAATCAATACTATTATACTTTGTTAATATTTTTATAGACTATATTTCCAATAAATAGTTGCAAAAATTTACAGAGCTTTATAAAAATTTTTCTCAAATATATACTTACTTATATAGGCAAACAAATTCTCCCATTCAGAAGTTTCTAAAACTGTTTTAAAATAAAAATAATTATTTGGAATCTCATCTCCTTCATTAGTTGAAGATATGACGATATCACTTTCATCAATATTATCAACTACAGTTACAAGATTCGAGTTAAAAGTTTCTTCAATCATTCTTTTAACTGTAAGCCCTGAATAAATAGTTCTATTTTGGATATATATTTTCACTGTGTTCATATCAACATGGTAATCATATATAGAGTATAAAATATATACGAACTCATCGATAGCTTTATCATTGATAGGTAATTCTTCTTGTTTAACAAATTCAGCAAAAAAATCACGAAATTGTTCTAGGGTTTCGTCTATTTCGGGTTGCATGTTATATACCCGTTTATCCACTATCAATTGATTTTCATAGAGTTCACTATAATTAATTGGTACATGAATAAAATAAATGAAATAGCAAAGGACAACATAGTAACTTTCAATATAGTAATCGCTAGAATACGCTATATTAAATTTTTTTGAGAATGCTTTTAAAAGAAGTTCAACTTTATTAGCTATTTCTAAATTTGATTTTTTATATAATTCAACTATCTCTTTTCGCTTTTTGAAAGTATCAATATTGTATATACTTGATCTTACTAAATATGCAAATACCTTACTTTCTTTCGCAACAACCTCCGAAGATATGTTAAGTCCATCTATTTCTAATAAAAAGTCCTTTTCAGAAAAATACTTTATATCCTCTAAAAAGTCATCGGACACATCAAGATTCTGATGTCTGTATGACAATCTATACGTACATATTCCGTGAATTATTGTTAACTTTATACGTTGTGATCTAGATAAGTTCTCTATCGAAATCAAATTAGATTTCACGTTTGATATCTCGGTAAACTTTTCTGGAATCTTTTTAAATGGAATTTCATATATGGTCTTAAATATTCCCCAATAAGTTTGATATATTAAAATACGAATACCAAGTTCATTACCTTTAACACTTCCTGGAACATTAAATGACACTGAGCAATCAAACAAATGAAATAGTTTTTGTAATTGTGTAATGTACTTATATGTTGTTGATGGGCTAACATTCAAATATTGTGATAGGTTTTCAATTGACGGAAAGTCTCTTTTTAATACAGTTTGTAGGACTAAAAAAGCTCCACTATCATTAACATATTTGGACCTCAATATATCAAAAACTAGTCCTGATGACTTAACTCCTTTATTGATTATTGTTAATTTATTTCCATCATCACTCATAAAAACATTCTCAGAAAAATATTTTTCTACATCTAGTTTTAACTCATTTACATATCTAAAACCTGTACTTTTATTCAAGTTGAATTCTTTAAAAATATCGGATAAGCTAGCACCATTCTTTGAAAAAAGAATATATCTAAAAATAGCAATTTTTTTTAATTCTTTAGTACTGAGAAAAAATTCATACATTAAAATCATCCTTTAGCTTTTTATTGGTGAGTGAATTGAAACCCTTGATAGTTTTTATTGGTTTACAATTTATTCTCAAATTTTTACTTAACCACTAAAACAAGAAGAAGAATGATGAAAAATCTTTAATAGTCTTTTATCCTAATTCTTTTTAACCATTTAGCTTTCTTATAGTATAGTAAAATTCCAATGGAATCAATATTTTTTACAGATATTTCTTATATATTATTAGAACCACTATATTCTTCATATATTTTATCTACAAATAAATACAGATAACTGTAAAAAACACCTCTGAAAATCGCACACAAATGTTGTTATTCCTTACTCCCAAAACTTCTTATTAGTATATAACTAAAATTGCTCTTTGAAAACTTAATAACCTATTCAAATACACTTTTGATTACAACGAGCTGTGCAAACAAAATCGCGATGACTTCCGAAAAATGAGCGATTCCTTTTGATTTACACTCTTCATTTTAGGAAATTGAAGAAGCCACGACTTGTATTCAATATAATGATACTCCTACCTTGAACGCTTCACAGCATTGGGTGGCTTCTCCGAGTTTGAGTTGAGGTGAAACTCCTGTGGACTTTTCTAAGTCGTTTGAATATGTACAAAACAATCCAGTAAATGAGATACTTTTTACAATTTTATATAGAAAAAAAGTACTACGAGTCCTATAATTAAGGTATGTATTTGATTCTAGCTCGCAGCACTTTGGGGCAAATACTCTATTTGTAAAAAGAAAGGATGAATAAATAGCCTAACTATCAAGAAAAGAAAGGTGATTTTATATGGACACACCTAATAAAACATCATTAATTCTAGGAAGATATGTGAACCAACAAACTCTAATGCAAGAGTTGCATATTGGCTATGATACTTTAAGAACACTTCGTCTTAACGGATTAGAAGTCATTATTATTGGTAGGCAACATTTGTACGATATTGAAGATGTAAAGGATATTTTCAATCAATTAAAAAATGATTGACCTATTTAAAACCTCAAATATTAAAATCTTGCTAAAGACAAAAATATCCTAATCCAATGAATGAATTAGGAGGAAGATTTATATGTCTGTTTCTTTTAAGCAATATACCAAGTACAACCAAAAACTCTGGAAATTTCAATGCTATTTTGGAAAAACTGAGTTTGGTGAAGAGATTCGCACAACTAGAAGTGGCTTCCTGACAAAAAAAGAAGCCCAACAAGTATATAGGCAACTGCAACTAGATTTCGATAAGAATCTACTGAAAATGAATGGTAATATCACTTTTGAGGAGTTATATGAGGAATTCATTGAACAGTACCGATTAAAAGTCAAACCATCTACTATCATGATTACGAGAAGAGCCATTGAAGATCATGCGCTTGAATATTTTGGAGAAAAAAAGTTGAATGATATTTCAGTACGTTTCTGTACTCAGGTCAATCGTCGTTGGATAAGAGATGGATACAAGCAAGCTTATTACTTTCGTCGCGCAGTTGCTCAGATTTTACAATACGGTGTTCAACAAGAACTTATCAATGAAAATCCCATGCGCAAAACTGAAGCTATTAAACGTCAAGAAATTGATGAAAATTTAGTGGCTACTGAAACAATGAGTGTTTACACTCCAAAGGAGCTTGCTATCTTCTTGGATTGCTGTAAAAAGCATGGAAACAAGAAAATCGAAACTTATTTTCGAGTCTTATCCTATACAGGTGCTAGGAAATCGGAAATACTTGCTCTTGAATGGAATGATATTAATTTTGAAACTAAGAAATTAATTATCAGTAAAACATTAGCTGAGGTCGAAAGTGATCCTAATACTAAAATAACCAAAGTAGCTAGTCAAAGTGCCAAAACAAATGCTGGTAAAAGAACCATTTCAATTGATTCAGAAACAATGGCTATGTTACAGGAATGGCAAACTAGACAGCAGTTCGAGTTTAAGGTTTTAGGAATTAGAGCAACGAATAAGCATCAACTTGTTTTTCCTAACAAAGAGAATAAATTTTGTCGTCCTGGTCAAGCGAATGATTGGTACGATGTCATCGCGACTAAATACAAATTAAAACGAATTACACTTCATGAATTCCGCAAAACACATGTCTCACTTTGTGCAATGGCAGATATGAACTTAGAGGATATTATGTACCGTGTCGGCCATAAAGATTCCAAGATGACTCGACAAGTATATAACTACTTTTACCCCGAACGTGAGGAGCGTAGCGCTGACCAATTCGCTCAGTTTATTGAAAAGGAAAAATATCTTTTCTAAAAGAAATTGTAGTTAGTTTTGTAGTTAGTTTGCTTTTTCGAAAAAAAGAAGCACCAGAAACATTGATAAATCAACGTTTCTAGCGCTAAAAAAGGCTTTACCCCACACTGCCTTCCATCTCATAACTAATCAATCGATTCAACTCAACCGCATACTCCATCGGCAATTCCTTCGTAAACGGCTCCACAAATCCCATAACGATCATCTCAGTCGCCTCAACTTCAGTCAACCCACGACTCATCAAGTAATAAAGCTGCTCTTCCGAAATTTTCGAAACCTTCGCTTCATGCTCCAACGCTACTTGACTGTTATGAATCTCATTAAACGGAATCGTATCTGATTTCGATTTATCATCCATAATAATCGTATCACACTCAATATGTGAAATCGAGCCAGCACTATCTTTCCCAAACGTTACTTGACCACGGTAATTCACTTCACCACCGTCTTTGGCAATTGATTTAGAAACAATCGAACTTGACGTGTTTGGCGCATTATGAATCATTTTCGCACCTGTATCTTGGATTTGGTTTTCCCCAGCAAATGCAATTGAAAGCATTGTGCCACGAGCCCCTTTTCCATCAAGATAAACACTTGGGTATTTCATCGTTGTTTTGGCCCCTAAGTTCCCATCGATCCACTCAACTGTAGCACCTTCATAAGCTTTGGCACGTTTTGTTACCAAGTTATAAACATTATCAGACCAGTTTTGGATCGTTGTATAACGTGTATACGCATCTTTATGGGTAAAGATCTCAACGATCGCTGCATGTAAGCTATTACTTGTATAAGTAGGTGCTGTACAGCCTTCTACGTAGTGAACACTTGCGCCTTCATCCACAATGATCAGCGTACGTTCAAATTGTCCTGTGTTTTCCGCATTGATTCGGAAGTATGTTTGTAATGGTACATCCACACGAACTCCTTTTGGTACATAGATAAACGTTCCACCAGACCAAACTGCTGAGTTTAATGCTGCTAATTTGTTATCTGTTGGTGGGACTAATTTTGCGAAGTATTTTTTAAATATATCTGGATATTCTTTCAACGCTGAATCGGTATCTGTAAAGATGATCCCTAATTTTTGGAATTCTTCTTTCATATTGTGGTAAACCACTTCTGATTCATATTGCGCCGAAGCTCCAGCTAAATACGCACGTTCTGCTTCTGGAATCCCGATTCTTTCAAAGGTTTCTTTGATTTTATCTGGCACATCGTCCCAGTCACGAGCAGGTTTGTCGCTGGCTCTTTGAAAATATTTGATTTTTTCAAAATCGATATCAGATAAATCTGGTCCCCATTCTTGCATGGCCATTTTGTTGAATTGTTCCAATGATTTCAAGCGGAACTCCAACATCCATTCTGGTTCTTCTTTTTTACGTGAAATTTCTCTAACAACGTCCTCTGTTAGTCCACTTCCCGTACTGAAAATTGGTTTCACATCATCATGGAAACCAAATTGATATTCTTCTAACTCAGGTACAGTACTCATAGGCTCACGCTCCCTTTCTTAGGTTGAGAATCAGGCGTTTAGGTTCGAGCTGTTGGACTAAAATAAACACAATCCATTTTTTGGATTTTGATTATTTTGGGAAACAGCCGAGAACCTGCTTGACTTCTCACTGATTACTTAGGTTGAGGATCAGGTGCTTTGATTTGAGCAACTGGACCTAACAGCTTTAAATCCGCTTTTTGGATTAAAAGATGGTAGGGAAGTTGCCGAAAATCAGCCTGATTTCTCACCGCTTCAACTTATTTCTATTCTTCGCAGTGTAATTGTCCTGCGGTTCCTTGTCCGTCATTTTCAACTGCTTGTTCTAAGGCTTTCCAAGCAAGTGTTGCACATTTGATCCGTGCTGGGAATTTTGCCACGCCGCTAAGCATCGCCGCATCACCTAATTTTTCTTCTTCTGCTACGTCATTTCCTTGCACCAATTGAGAAAAATCTTCAGCTAATTGTTCTGCTTCAGCTAATGTCTTCCCAATCACCGCATCGGTCATCATACTAGCACTTGCCGTACTAATCGAACAGCCACTTCCACTAAAGGCAATATCTTTAATAACATTGTCTTGGATAGCCACTTGCAATTCGATCACATCGCCACAAGTTGGGTTATTCATTTCGATTTTCTTGCTTGATTCTGCCAATGTTCCATGATGATGAGGATGACTTGAATGATCTAAAATCACTTGACGGTATAAATTATCTAATTTAGATAGAGCCATGTTGGAAAAACTCCTTTGTCGCTAAAATTGCTTCGATCAATCGATCTGCATCTGCTTTGGTATTATAAAGATAGAAACTCGCACGAGCCGTCGCTGGAACATTTAAATATTTTAGTAATGGCTGCGCACAATGATGTCCTGCACGAACCGCCAGCCCTTCCATATCTAAAGCTGTCGCTGTGTCATGCGGATGTAAGCCATCTAAATTAAACGCCAAAACGCCTGTATGATGGGCTGGATCTTGCGGTCCGTAAACCGTCAATCCTTCAATCGCTAATAATTTTGGCAAGACATAAGCCACTAATTCCGCTTCATGTTGATGAATTTCTTCTAATCCGATCTCTGTTAGAAAATCGATGGCCGCACCTAAAGCAATTGCTCCAGCAATATTGGGGGTACCTGCCTCAAATTTCCAAGGCAGTTCTTTCCACGTACTGTCATACAAATTCACGAAATCGATCATTTCACCACCAAATTCCACGGGTTCCATTTGATCTAGTAATTCACGTTTTCCATATAATACACCAATTCCAGTTGGACCACACATTTTATGCCCGCTAAATGCGTAAAAATCAGCATCAATTGCTTGAACATCTACTGGCATATGCGGTACCGCTTGGGCACCATCGACAACTAAGACAGCACCATGACTATGAGCTAGCTCTGCCAACTCTGTCACTGGATTGATCACGCCTAAAACATTCGATACATGCGCGATAGAAACAATCTTGGTTTTATCCGTGATTTGTTGTTTTGCACTTTCCATATCTAAAAAGCCATCTGCTGTGATCTCGATATATTTCAAGGTAGCGCCTTTACGTTCCGCTAGTTGTTGCCAAGGGATAATATTAGAGTGATGTTCCATGTAAGAAATCACGATTTCATCCCCTACTTCAACCGCTAAATCACCATAACTTTTTGCGACCCAGTTTAAACTAGTCGTTGTGCCTCGGGTAAAGAGCGTTTCGGCTGTTTCTTTCGCATTGATAAAGGCTCTAACTTTTTCACGAGCTTCTTCATACTCTTTCGTGGCACGTTCGGCCAAGGTATGCACACCACGATGGACATTAGCGTTATCATGTTCGTAATAATAAGTCAATTTATCTAAAACTACTTTAGGCTTTTGAGTTGTTGCTGCATTATCCAGATAAACAAGCGGCTCGTCATTTACTTCTTGAAACAAGATGGGAAACTGCTGCCGAATCTTATCTGCGTTTATCATGCATTCAACTTCCCTTCAATTACGTCTACAAATTCTTTTTGCACATCTTTCACAGGAATCGCCGTAATAACTGAACCTAAGAAGCCACGGATAACCAAACGTTCCGCATCATCTTTACGTAAACCACGGCTCATTAAGTAGTACATTTCTTCTGGATCAACACGACCAACACTGGCAGCGTGTCCTGCAGTTACTTCATTTTCATCGATCAATAGAATTGGGTTGGCGTCGCCACGGGCTTTGTCAGAAAGCATTAAGACACGACTTTCTTGTTGGGCATCTGCCCCTTTAGCTCCTTTTAGAATATGACCAATTCCGTTGAATGTTAATGTTCCACGCTCACGGATAACACCATGTTGTAAAATGTGTCCCACTGAGTGAGAGGCTTTATTGGTTACACGCGTATCGATCCCTTGCGTTTGTTTGCCAGCACTGATTGCCACGACTTTGACTTCTGAGTGAGAGCCTTCGCCTACTAAGTCAGAATCAAAATCAGCAACCACGTCACCATCATTCATTACACCTAGCGCCCAATCAACTGATGCATCACGCATAATGTGTCCACGACGATTCATATACGTTGAAACATTCACACCTAATTGATCTACAGCAGAATATTTCACTTTTGAACCAGCTTTTGCAATCACTTCAACGACGATATTCGCAGAAACTTTGACTTTTTGCTCACCGATTGTTTGGAATCGTTCTAAATAGCTAAACTCACTATGTTCGTCCGCTACGATCAAGACATGTTTGAAGAACGATTCTTCACTCGCTGAATCTTGGATAAAGATTGCTTCGATTGGTTCTTCGATGACAACATTTTTCGGTACGTATAAAAACACTCCACTATTCATAAAGGCTGTATGGAACGCTGTTAATTTATCTTCATCCATTTCAACCGCTTTATTCATATAATATTCTTTGACTAAATCGCCATGCTCTTGCAAGGCTGTAAACATGTCAGTGAAAATCACCCCTTGATCGGCTAATTTCGCTGAAAGTTGTTCAAATGCTGTGATCGATCCTTGTTGCACGATCACGGGATTGTCTTTCATTGCGTCAAAGCTTGGGATGTTCATCGTTTCAGGTGCATACTCTTCAGTATTCACGTTAAACAAAGGCCAACGGTGAAATTTCACGCGTTCGATCTTTGGTAATTCTAAGTTTTCAGCTTTTTCTAAAGCCGCTACACGTAAGTCGGTCATCCAAGTAGGTTCTTCGTTACGGGCTGAAAAAGCGTTGATGTTGTCAAGATAATTCGCTGTTGTTATTTCCTTCATTTATCTTGTCCTCCTTATGCTTCTTCTTTGTATTCGATACCTAATTCTTGGCTGATTCCTGCATAGCCTTCTGCTTCCAAACGTTTTGCAAGTTCAGCACCGCCAGTTTTCACCACACGGCCCTCCATCATGATATGCACCACATCTGGTGTGATGTAGTTCAATAGACGTTGGTAGTGAGTGATGATCAAAGCACCGAAGTTTTCGCCGCGCATTTCGTTCACGCCTTTTGAAACGACTTTCAAGGCATCGATATCTAGACCAGAATCGATTTCATCTAAAATAGCAAATGTTGGTTCCAACATCAATAATTGTAGGATTTCGTTCCGTTTCTTTTCTCCACCAGAGAAGCCTTCGTTTAAGTAACGTTCAGCCATTTCTTCTGGCATATTTAGTAGATCCATTTTTTTATCTAATTTTTTGATGAATTCCATAACTGAAATTTTGTCGTCTTCATCACGTTTGGCGTTGATTGCCGCACGCATGAATTCAGCATTTGTGATTCCTGGAATTTCACTTGGGTATTGCATGGCAAGGAATAGACCTAAACGGGCACGTTCGTCCACTTCAAGTTCTAATACATTTTCTCCGTCAAACAAGATTTCGCCTTCTGTGACTTCGTAATTAGGATTTCCCATGATGGCCGCAGATAAGGTTGATTTACCTGTTCCGTTAGGCCCCATGATTGCGTGGATTTCACCTGTTTTCATGGTCAGGTTAACCCCTTTTAAAATCTTTTTATCTTCGATTGATACGTGTAAATTTTTAATTTCTAAAACGGACATGTACAATTCCCTCCAACTTAAAATAATTATTTTATCGTTCTCATTCATTTTATCCTAATTGAGAATGATAAGCAATCTCTTTACTAGAATAATTCTTATTTAATCTAGGTTTTGTTTGTGAAAAAATGGACTTAATTAGAATCTTTCTAAAATGGGTACCATTTTTAATCAACACATTCAGCTACCAGCCGCCAGAAAATCCGCCACCACCTGATGAACCGCCACCTCCTGTTGATCCACTGCTAGAACTTGAACCAGAGCTTGGCCCGTCGTAATGGGAATTTGAGGCACTTCCTAGCAAGACACTAAGGAAATCCAAGTAAGTCATGATTCCTAAATGATTCATATATTTGTATTTTTTCAACTCTACACCTGAAAGTTCTGTGATAAAAAGCATATCATAGATATCTTTACTGACCTCTTTGTAATATGAAGTATCAATGTATTTAATTCTTTTTCTGGCTTTCCTATATGCTTTCGGAATCTGATCTGGCAACTTTTGGGTTAAACGTTCTGAAAAATCGCTTGCCAATGTGTTTTCTTTTGCTAATAAAAAATAGAGTGTCAGCATAATCAACAAGTGTTCTTGTTGTGGCTTCTTAAGCTTTTGTGCTTTAACGAACTTTTGAACAAGTCTTTTCACTTTATCTGTATTTTGCCGAGCGAGCAAAAAGTTTGCCAATAACTGCTTCATCTCTTCGTACTTTTCCATAAGCCCACTTTTAAGTTGCTCATTTGCTCGTTCTAATTGTACTTGATCAAATAAACTATTCTGTGTCATCAGATAATAATCTGGCCAAAGTGGCGCAGCCAGTTCAATGGACATTTCAAAATAAGTTCGTCTGTTTTTCTGCGGGATTCGCTCAAGATTACCTTTATTGATTTTTCGGCCTAGATCGATTATCGTATCTTCAAAAAAACATTGTGCTATTTTCTTTTCTAAGCGCTCGTATCGATTAAAATGCGCAAAGAACATTGGAATTAAATAGCTACCATCGATTTTCTCGAAAAACGATACTTTTGTTGAATCACTTGGAATAAACACTTTTTTGTTGCGTAACGGTTTAAAATAAGCGTTATTTTTAGCATCACTTTGTATTAAATAAATTGAGCCGTAATAGATTACAACCATTAGTATAACAAACGCACTCAAATAAAGGCCCCATTTTAAAACCAACACGATCGAATCGACTATCCCCTGATCTGGCTCTCGAGCTGTATTCACTTGCTCTTTCACTTTTGTTACTTCCTGCTTAGAAAGCTCGTAATTGCCATATCTTTGTTTCACTGTATCTATCACATTTTGGCTGATTTTACTTATACCTTCATCGTATTTTTCTGCTCTGAAAAGCGCCTCTATCTCAAATGGTACAAGCTCGCTTTTCATACTATCAGTGATTATATCCTCTACGCCATACCCTACTTCCAAACGATATTTCCGATCATCAAGGGCCAAGACAAATAAAAAACCATTATCCAATTCCTTACTTCCAATTCCTAGCTTTTCAAATGTCTCTACAGCATATGATTCAATGGATTGATCTTTGGGTAATCGTTTGATTGTTTTTACAACAAATTGAGGCGCTCCTGTTAGTTGTTGAAGGTCTCGTTCATTCGCTTGAATAATCAATTCTTTTGTTTGTCCTGATAAAAGCTGTGCTTGATCATCGACAAAAAAACTGTCTGCTATTGCATCTTCTGTAAAATAACATGTCCCCACTATCAAGACCAACAGAATAAAGATCCTGTTGCTAATTCTCTGTAGTTTTCTTTTCATAAAATCCTGATTCACTGTTCAAACTCCAATACTTATTTTTTCTACTCCTAATCAATTATTTCATATCCTTTTAACAACTGCAATCTGAATCTGGCTTCTCAAAACAGAATAATTCGTTTTTTGATTTTCCTTGTTAAGTGTGAGATAATTTACCACGATTTCGGAATAAAAATTTGACTAGAACAAAATCATTCGTTTTGTCCCAGCCAGCCAAAGAGAGGTCTTTTTATGTCTAAAAAAGGAATCGTCATCGTCAATCTTGGTACGCCGGATAAACCAGAAACCAAAGAAGTTCGAACATACCTTAAACGTTTTTTGGGAGATAAGCGTGTCATTGATACAAATCGTTTTATTTGGTTACCCGTGTTACACGGTATTATTTTACGCACTCGACCTAAAAAATCTGCTGCTTTGTACCAACAGGTTTGGCAAGAATCAGGTTCTCCTTTACTAATCTATACGAAGTCCCAAGCGGAGCAATTACAAGCTCGTTTTCCTGATTATGTCGTGCGTTATGCCATGAGCTATAGCCAGCCTTTGATTCCGGAGGTGTTAAAAGAAATGCATGATCTAGGGGTCACTGATTTAACGATTATTCCCTTGTATCCCCAATATTCAACGACGACCACTGCACCTATTTTCGATGAAGTGGCTAAGTTTTATTTGAACGCTGAAGCTATTCCTAGTTTGCACTTTATTCAATCATTTTATGATCAACCATTATATATCGATGCTTTATCTGAACAAATCAAACAAGCTTTACAGGCCCAACCGATTGATAAAATTGTTTTTTCTTATCATGGTATCCCGCTTTCTTATATTGAAAAAGGAGATCCTTACTTAGATCATTGTCAAAAGACAACACAAGCGGTGATGGAGAGGGTCGGAGATATTTCTTTTATCAGCACCTTCCAGTCAAAATTTGGCCCAGCTGAATGGCTGACTCCTGCAACAGATCAAACCTTGAAAGAATTGCCTAAACAGGGGGTTAAGAATATTTTGATTCTAACTCCTGGATTTGTTTCGGATTGTTTAGAAACAATTGAAGAAATCGAAAAAGAGAATTATGGTTATTTTATGGAAAATGGTGGCGAACATTTTCACTATATTCATCCGTTTAATGCTGATCCGATTTTCGTGGATATTTTAGAACAGCTTATAAATACTAATTAGTTAGATAAAAAAAGACTTGATATCTCTCTGTTCAGTAGAGATATCAAGTCTTTTGGTTGTTAACTATTGTAGGTTCAATGAGATATAAGAAGGTTCGATAATTACTTTCGACATATTTTCTACATTAGGTAGCACTGTCCAATTTGGAACGATACTACGATTTGCTCTTACAAATAAAACCGTTCCCCCATAAAGACCTTCATTAATTGACATCGTTGTTTTGTACACTGGAGCCAGACCATTCACTTTTTCAATGTTAAAGCTCCAAATTTTTGTATCGCCATTAAAATAAGATTCAGCAGGTGAATATGTCCCTACGAAATCAAAAATACGATCTTTTACGACGTAGGCAGCTTGAATACTATTTGTATCTGCCGTTACATGTGCATATTGAACTTCACCTGAATAATCAGCGTAGCTCATGCCTGTGCTATTACTTCCATTATAAACACCTGAATTAATTCTCTTCCACGCACCATTAGCATTAAATGTAAACGTCGCACCCTGATCCAAATCAAAGCTTTGTGCCTCAGCTTTCGAGCTATTTGCACCAACAGCAAAACAAACAGCAAACAATGTCATACAGATCAAAATAATTCTACTTTTTTTCATTCGTTCCATCTCCTTATATATAAATTACTTCTCAACATTAACATAATTATGTTTATTTTTCAACACATTGTTAATTATTATTATTTTTTAAAATTAAATACCTTACAAAAAATAGATCTTTTTTGTAAGGTATATTGACTCAAATAGTAAATAAAAAAAACTGAAAACAGCTGTTGTTCCAGCCACTTTCAGTTTCTACTATAACGTTTTATTTATCTACAGGTTTTACAGATCCATCCCATTTTTCAAGGATCCAATCTTGAATGTCTTTACTGTGTAATGCATCTACTAATTTTTTGATTTTATCACTGTCTTTATCTTCTGAGCGGACAGCTACGATATTTACATACGGAGAGTTGTCTTTTTCTAATAATAATGAGTCTTTCAATGGATTCAAGCCGGCACCGTAAGCAAAGTTAGCATTGATAGCCACGAGATCAGCTTCATCATTATTATAAGTCGTTGTTAAAACTTCAGGGTTAATATTATGGATGAATTTTAAGTTTTTAGGATTTTTGTCAATATCTTCAAATGTCGCAGTTTCTAAATCAACACCCTCTTTAACTGTTACCAAATCAGCATCTTGTAAAATCGTAATAATACGACCCCAATCAGATTCTGAATTTGAGGTAATGACCGTTGCACCCTCTTTTAAGTCTTTGATATCTTTGATTCGTTTTGAGTAAAGACCCATTGGCTCAATATGGATACCACCAGCGTTAGCAAAATCATACTTGTTTTCTTTGACTTGTAAATTAAAGTAAGGAATATGCTGGAAGTAATTCGCATCGATATCGCCTTCAGCTAAGTTTTTATTAGGTAAAATATAATCATCGAATTGAACGATTTCCAAATCGACACCTTCTTTTTTAAGGATTGGTTTCACTTGCTCTAAAATCTCAGCATGAGGTGAAGCGGATGCGCCAACCTTTAAGACTGAGGATTCTTTATCAGATCTCGCTGACTTACTATCGTCTGTTTTGTCTTTTGCTCCACCACAAGCGACTAATCCAAACGTAACAACTGCTAATGCTGCTAAACCGAATAATTTCTTTTTCATATTTATTTCCTCCAATTGTTTTCTATTTTGAATGTTTATCGTTTATCAGAACGTTTGACTAATTGATCACCGACAAACTGAATGATAAACACAATAACCAAGATTAACACTGTTGCAACTAATGTAACGGTATTATTGTTGCGGCTAAATCCTTCTTGATAAGCTAAACCACCAAGACCGCCACCACCGATGATTCCTGCCATTGCAGTAAAACCAATCATCGTAATTGTCGTAAGCGTCACACCCGATAGTAACGCTGGGGTGCTTTCTGGAATCAGTACTTTAAAGATTTTTTGGATTCTAGAAGCGCCCATCGCATCTGCGGCTTCTAACACGCCACTATCTACTTCACGAAAGGCAATTTCAACTAATCGTGCATAGAACGGTGCCGCTGATACAATCAATGATGGAATGGCTGCTTTAGCACCGATTCCCGTACCAACCAGTTTTCTTGAAAAATCCATCAACAAGATAATCAATACGATATAAGGGATCGAACGAAAAATATTGCTGACGACTGATAAAATACTATAACAAATTTTAGCAAAAGGGGATTTGTTCCGGCTTAAGCTATATAATAATAAACCTAATAAAAAACCAAAAATAATAACAAAAATCATCGCAACGACCGTCATAAACAACGTATCGATCGCCGCCTGTTGCATTGATTCCGGATTCACTCGGCTAAAGTTCAAATATTTCTCTGCAAATGTTTCATTCGCCACGGTGAATCACCTCCAAACCAACTTCTTTTTCTTTGAAAAACGTCAATGCTTTTTCTACTTCACTTGCCGTTCCAGTAATCATAACGGTTAATGTTCCAAATGCGCCTTCTTTGGCTTGCTGAACTTGTCCTTGAACCACATTGATATCTACCGCGAATTTACGAATTGCTTGTGAGATCACAGGTTCATTGGCATTATCACCACTAAATTGCAGCGCTGCGACAAGTCCTGTTGGATTTTCTTTGATCAGTTCCTGTAATAACTCTTCTGTGTCTTCTTTTGGTTCTAATTCTTGTTGAACAAAGCGTTTTGTGACAGCTTGTTTAGGGTGTCTAAAGACTTCTAAAACATCGCCTTCTTCCACGATTTGACCAAGTTCCATTACAGCAACTTTGTTACAAATCTTACGAATGACATGCATTTCGTGGGTAATCAATACAATCGTCAAATTCAACGTTTTATTGATTTCTAACAGCAGATCCAGCACTTCATCCGTTGTTTGTGGGTCTAATGCGCTCGTTGCTTCGTCACAAAGTAAGATTTCAGGATTATTAGCTAAGGCTCTGGCAATCCCCACACGCTGTTTTTGTCCACCAGATAATTGACTTGGGTAAGCCTCGCCACGACCTTCTAAACCAACTAAACTTAAAAGTTCTTGTGCACGTTCCATTCTTACATTCTTTGGAACATTCGCTAATTCTAAAGGTAACATGATATTTTCTAAAACTGTTCGCGACCATAATAAGTTGAAATGTTGAAAGATCATCCCAATTTTTTTACGAAATTGACGTAGCTCTCGGTTCGCCATTTGTGCTACATTCTGTCCTTGGATGATGACTTCTCCGGCTGTTGGCAGTTCTAAACCGTTTAATAAACGAACTAAAGTGCTTTTCCCTGCCCCAGAATAGCCGACAATACCATAAATATCACCCTGATCGACTGTTAGTGAAACATCTTTAACAGCTGTTACTTGTCCGCTTTTACCGGAAAATTGTTTTTGTACATGGTGCAATTCGATTAGAGGCATTTTGTCCCCTCCACTTTCTTTGGTTTTGCTTCTTTTTTATTATACTACATGGTTTGCGCTGTGTTGTGAAATAATTACAGATTCTTTTTATCATCTGGCTCGCTTATTTCTTGTGCTACTCGTCTACCTTTTATTGACGTGGTAACTTGATAGTGACTTACTAGTATGGAAACTTCTCTCACTTCGCTCGCCAAGTACTGTTCAACATCTACTCTGGCACGCATACTTCTTGTGCTACTCGTCTACCTTTTATTGACGTGATAACTTGATCGTGACTCACTAGTACGGAAACTTCTCTCACTAGGTTCGCCAAGTACTGTTCAACATCAGTTTACTTTGTAAACTGTGTTGAACATGCAAAAAGCCTCCGCCCCTGTCATTGATCTGACATAAGGACGAAAGCTTGTCTTTCGTGTTACCACCTTGATTTACCATTATTTCACAATAATAGCCTTATACAGTACTTGAATTCGCATACTGTCGTGCTGTAACGGGCACGCCCGTAATAAGTTCACCTCTGCTCACTTATTCCGCTCAAAGACCATCTTCCATCTCAATCATGTTACCCATTTTCAGCGAACAAGGCTCTCTTCAAACACTTTCGATATGTACTCTTCTTTTCAAAGCTTTTACTTTTATTGATGAAATTATAGCAATATCCAAATCGCTTGTCAATTATTATTACGCTTGGTTCAATTCTGCTTCATCAACATCTGTTAAAATTGCGATCCAAGCATTGGTTTGATCTGCATCATCTAATACGCTGGGATCTTGTTCGGCCGCTTCATTAATAGCTACAATCGTTCCGCTGATTGGCGTACTAAATTCACTTACAGCTTTTTCAGCTTCCAATTCGATCAGTGAATCTCCTTTTTGCAGTGTTTGACCGACCTTTGGCATTGTTGCAAAAGTAATCGTACCTAAATCTTCTTGTGCTTCATTGGTTAACCCGATTTTATAACCATCACTCGTTTTTAAAACCCATAAACTGTCGATTATTTTCAATTCTTCAGCCATTAGTTAATAGCTCCTTCATAATCAGATTCTTTAAATCCGTTTGCTAAAAATTGATCTCCTTTAACAAAAATCGGACGTTTGATCAACATACCGTCAGTCGCTAATAATTCACTTGCTTCTTTGATTGAAAAATCATTGACTTTATCTTTCAACCCTTGTTCTCTATAACGAATACCGCTTGTATTAAAGAAACGGCGAACGGGTAAATCACTTTGCTCCATCCAGCTTGCTAATTGTTTTGCAGTTGGCGGATTTTCAATCATATCGATCGTTTCGTATTTTACCTGTTTAGCATCTAACCAAGCCTTTGCTTTCTTACAAGTTGAACATTTTGGATACCAGAAAAATGTGTACATTTTAACGCCTTCTTCCATTTAATATTCTTCGATCGTTGCTTCTTTTTGATATTTCATAGACATAATCAAGCCCACACCTAGCATGTTTCCTAAAATCGAGGAGCCACCTTGACTGATAAACGGCAACGGAATCCCAGTTAATGGTAATAATCCGATATTGGCGCCGATATTCTCAAATACGTGGAATAAAATCATCATGATAATCCCCGTTGCGATATAAGCATAAAATTCATTGTTTGTATCAAAACAAACACGGATCATGCGGTAAATCAAGATAAAGTAAAGCAAAATGATGAAACAGCCACCAATAAAGCCATAATTTTCTCCGACAACAGTGAATATCATATCTGATTCTCTCACTGGCACATACACATCACTGACATTGAACCCTTTACCAAACAGACCGCCAGAGCCAATAGCAATCAAAGCCAAAGCTGGTTGCTGTGACCGATCTGGATCGTGGTGAAATGGCTTCATCCATAAATCGATCCGTTCAAATTGATACGGTTTAAACCCAACTGAATAAAGAAATTCACGCCCTGAAGTTGTTGTTACAAGGTAGATGGTTCCTGCACCAATCAAGAGTGCAATTAAAAATGTTGGTAAAATAATTTTCCAGGAAATGCCTGACATTAAGAATACACCGCCGAAAATTGCAAGGAAAACTAGCATTGTTCCAAAATCATCTTGTAGTAAAATCAGGATGATCACAGGCATCGTGACTAATAGCATTTTACCAATCAGCCAAAAGTCTGATTTTATTGTGCGATTGACATTCTTCACATTATGCATTGTTACAACATAAGCCAACATTAAAATAAACGCGACCTTCATTAATTCAGAAGGCTGAAATGTCGTTCCACCGATACTGATCCAGTTTTTAGAACCTGTTTGTGCTTCCAGAAAAGGATCATAAAATTTTAACAAGAGCCCCATCATGACCAAACCTATTGCATAGAAAATCGGTGTTAAACGCCATAGTAATTTTGAGCTAAAATTCATAACAACAACAATGCTAACACCGCCGACTAAATACCAAAGTCCTTGTTTCATCAGCATATTGCCTATCTCTGGACGCATCGGGTCATTACTTAAAGCAACATATAATGACAGTATACCGATGATCGAAAGGAGAAATACAGGTAAAATCACACCATAGTCAATTCTATTATCTAAATTACGCATTAGTTTATTTTTATTCATTCGTCATCCCTTTTCCTTAAATCATACGCTTTTTATTATAACTTTCTATAAGAAGAAAAGAAAGTATAGACTGGATGATTTTGGAAAAACTTTAGAGAATAGCAACGACTTGCTTTTTTCACTACCAAGGCAAAAAAGATCGATCAAGTCAAAAATAAAGCGAATGAGTGAATTTTTATTTTAGTCTTTTTTAGATTTGAAAAATCGTTAGCTTCTATCATTTAAGCAATTATTTCAATTTACAATAGTAAATTTATTTTAAATAAATCTATAATTCAACTAATTTCGACTAATTATTAAGATAAACTTAAGAAGCAAACTTTAATGTTACAGAAAAATGTTTTTACATTACAATTATTACATAATAATTACAGAGAGTGAAAAATGGAAATTGGTTTGATCCGTTAAACTCAGGAGCCTATATTTGACTATTCACTAGGTACCTAATGATTTTTATTTGTTAGAAATTAATGTTTATACTTAAGTAAATGTTGGGAGGTGAAATAAAAATGAAAAAAGCAGTTGGTCTTATTCTGATCTTATTATTTATAGCTGGATGTTCAAAACAATCAACTGATACTACAACAAAAGAAACTAGCTACACTTCAACAAGTAGCACTCATAGTGCCTCTTCAGTTGAAAAGAAACAAACGAAAAGCGATACTTCAACTGCAAAAATCAGCACTTCCAACAGCACCGAGACGACTCAAACAACAAGTGTAGAGTCGACTAAATCATCAAGCTCAGCTCCAGCTGAACAAGAGAATGCTCAATCATTTGATCTCGTTAGTTATCTTACAGCAAACTACCCGATCACCGGCGCACATTATACCGCTTCTGAAGATTCCTTTAATAAAGAAACAGGTCGTAAGGAGTATTCCGTAACAATCTTACCAGATACAATCGAAAGTGATCAAACGATTACTGGGTCTTTTAAAGAAGATCATGGCGTAAGTGGGATGTCAGCAGCCGTGATAGATGCTGCAAACCGATTAATAGCTGATTTACCAAAAGTTGATACTTCACTGCATATTCATCATGTAGCTTGGATTTCGTATGATGGTAGTTACGACTTAATGCTCGTTCAAGATCGCGCTCAAGACACACTTAAATAGATAAATGACTAATTTACCAGCCACTTACTCATAAAAATAACCCTGTTAGGAAGGTAAGTTAAAATGAAAAAAATTATGATGCTTATTACGATCTTATTATTTACGGCAGGATGTACCAAGCAAACAACCGATTCCACAAAAAAAACGTCAGATAGCTCAACTACAGCAATCAGTTCTACGTCCGTTTCTTCGTCTAGTGCGTCTGCTGCTCCAACGTCGACTGAAAAACCCGTTGAAGCCACAGTGCCCTCAGAACCAGCAAAAGAAACAACTGAGCAATCTGTATCCGTATCTGAACAACCAAGCGATACCACTCCTCAAAGTTTAAGAGGAACATGGGTAGGAAATAATGGCGAACAAGATCTTGAAGTAACTATCACTGCAAACTCGATCATTACTAACGGACAAACCTACAAAATAACTAGCTATACTGAAAGCAATAACACGTTCACGCTACTGTGGGATACTACTGACATGGTTTCTTCTGGAAACCCACAACCATTTATCTATACCTACGTTCCAGAGACTGATGGAATGACAAATGGGCTTGATTTCCACAGAAAATAATTATTCCTTAGTGATGTAAAAAAAATAGTGACGTTTAAGAAACTGTAGTCAGTTTTTTAAACGTCACTATTTTTTTACTGATTTTTACTATTAATGATGAAAAACTATTTTACAATATCCAATACTTTTTCATAAGCCTCGATTTGAGCATATAAACGTTGGACTTGCAGTTCATTTTCAATATAGTTGATAGAGTTACCTAAGTTTTCTTGACGTTTATCCTCTAAACGTTCGACTTCTTTCTTAGCTTCATTAGCTAATTTTGTGATTGTATCGACTTTTTCTGACATGATGCATTCCTCCTATATACTTAGTTATAAATCCAGTTTAGGCTTTTTTTTGAAAATACACAAAGATTATGTACGGATTCTCTTTAATGGGGGAAAAACGATAAAAAAACTCAATACCTTCAGTCAAGATGGTTTTGAATCTTCGCTCGATTCGAATTAACTATTTTTAAGGGAATTATCCTTAAGTAATTTCTGAATAAAATATCTTATTTCTTAATTGCCTACTATTGTTCAATTATCAGAAGTATAAAGCTTTATTCATATTATTTTTTATAATCGGCAGACCACAGATTAAAATTATAAGTATACCATTCAAAATTAAAGATAGTTCTTCATATTTGAAGACCTGCGTCATATACTCCAATTGTAAAATAGTCAACTAAAAAATTTTAGCCTTTTTTAACTGACATTTCTTAAAACATTCCCCATCCATCTGCAGCAATAGTTACATAGCGTTATTTTTTTACGTAATTTCCTCTCAATTATCCTTAACAATGAAGTTTCCAATGACCTAATTATATCCCTCTTTTAGTGCCTTATAGTTTCTAATAATATACAAATCACTTTTAGAAGCCTCTTATATTTAACTATTAAAGTACCATGAACAGCTATACGAAAAGTCAAAACAGACAATCAAAGATTATTTTCTTAGAGATATAATGTGATCGATTACGTACAGTTTTAGTACATACTAAAAGCCCGTCACACCAATGTCTAAGAACATTGATATATCAAGTTTTATCGCAATGCCAGCTGTAGGAATCGAACCTACGACCTATGCGTCACGAGTTTTTTCTATACGTTATTTTTTAATAAAGAAACGAGTAATATCGACCATTTCAATCTTTATAATATCGCATTAAATCAAACGTATTTTGACGTACTACCCACACTTGTACCCACAAACAAATTCTAAATACGTTATTTAATAAAAAATGAAAACTATCTTATTCTAGATAAAGAGGAACGATAGTTCGTATAATATTCCCAAGGTGATTAAAATGAGATATGTTAAAACCGTACATTTAAAAGAACATATACGACCAGTACAATATTTTTACTCGTTGCATCTCATGCCCTTTCGGAAAGCATCTTCCAAACGCCTGAACATCGAAGGAACGATTTACAATCTGCGGTCCCTTTCCCAAGATAAACAAAAGAGATTATTTAGCAGTTTTCCCCTTGAAAAAATCGATCATTTTATCGTTTTGGAATATACAGATCCGCATCAATATTTGACTTTATCAAGTAAAAAGGTTTATAAGAAGATAGACTTTAATTAGAATTGCGGAATTGTGTGATAAAAGTGTATATAAATAAACCTACCTCATATTAAGGTAGGTTTATTTATCCAAATGACTACGAATTTACCATACCCAGCCTGAAACGTATCCTGATATACTTCCGCTATAGGTTACATTTCCAATACCAGTTCCAGAAGGTCTGTGAGATATATTTAATGAACCCGAGAGATTGCCAGAAAGACCACCTTGAAAGACATGTCTACTTACAAAAATTGTTTGAGGGGGATTCGCAAGGTCAACCCAACGAGTTTCGCTCACCCATTGACTGGCATACCTAGAAGTGAATCCATAAGTACTGACGTTTGAATAAGTTTCAGTTTCAGCTGCATCTACCTCACTGCTATTACCCAAAAGACCGACACCTAATACCGAGAAACCGACAACACATAAAATCGCATAAATTTTTTTCATGTTAACATCTCCTTCTCTTTATTTAGTAACTGTTAACATACTCATTGTAATATTAATAATACTATAAGTACATTGGTTTTAATTGGATATTTATTGATTTTAATCACATACGGTATATAAATCAAGTTAATTGTGAAGGCTTTTTCTTTACACAAAAATACCGACCGGTTAGGGTCGGCGTTTTATATGGAAACAACTATTCTAACTCTTTATTCTTTACAGAGTCATTTTTTACCAGATGACTAAGTTAATCTATTCTTCGTTCACTCTTTTTATAATTTCAGGTAGGCGAGGAATCAAAGACGGTCCTGGACATTGGGTAGTAGCTGACGAATTTCCTTCCGCACATTGATGCCCTACTATTTCCATTTTCCTACCATAGCGTTGATTGATATCTTTAATCAATTTTACCAAGGAATCCACTGTTTCATCGCTAACTTCCCAATCTGGTTCTTTAGTAATATCACAATTTTCAATACCTATAGAGTATCCATTTGCTGCTCGTGCATGCCAAGCCTTTTTCTCTTCCCCAACATACGCTCGAATTTCTCCTTTAGGACCAATACCATAATGAGCTGAGGCTTCTCTTTCTCGCCACACTTCTGGAACACCATCATAATTTGTCATAGCCATATGATGTATTACAACTGTCGTAATTTCTTTTCCGTCCCTACTGCTCCATCGTTCATCTCCAGGATTCGCAAAGCTTTCGAACTCATAAGGTGTTGCTAACGGGCTAATTACTGGTTCCATGTCTTTATCCTCCTTAAAATTTTTTGTATGATAGTACAGTTTTAATATAGCACAATACTCTATGAAATTCCTGTCAAATATCTGTCGAAGTTCTCCCAATGTAAACCACCCACAGGCAAGAATGTAAATTATCGAGGAGATGGTATCACATCTTTTTATAATTTATTTGTTGTCTACCTGTGAGTGCCTTAAACCATCCGCAACAATGATCACTCTTTTAAATTGGGAAAGATAGTTGTGTAATTGTTTGCTTTGGATGGTTTATTCAATTTGTTGATACTACCATAATACAACGGATTTCGAACTCAAAACCCTACTATTTTCCTAAAAAAGCCTATTTTTTAAAAGCTAATAAATTACCACTTCTATAAGCTTCAGCAAATTCGATTAACGCTAATGATTTTAGTTTCTCGTTATTTTTAATACTGTAAGTGATCTCTTGGATTGATCCTAATTTATTCTCTTTGTAAACTCTGATCATTCGACTCAGTTTCACAGTGCTACAAGGGTTGACGACTAAATATGAGTAGTACAGTATATCTCTTGATACATCAGATAAAGATTTCAACGCACTGACGACAGCCTGTAGCTTTTATTGAGACTGCTTGGCTGAGTCTATATGATACTTAGATACCAAACTTAAGTTTAATCATCTTTCTCTCAAGCTTGTTTGTATTACTAGTGTTTCGAGGCATATCCGTTATTACTGGTGACTCCAAACTAACAGAGATACCGCTCATACGTTGCCAACTTCTACATTTTTTTAAGGTTGATCGTGCATTGTCTTTAGTCTGCTTATAATCAAGCTCTGGTATCAATGTCATTACCTCCCTCCTGTATTATTTACTTTCTAACTTTGTATAAAGCCGATGAATTGAAATTGTTATAAAATGATATTGGTTTTGACAATCATTTATTTAGTGATATAGTGAAAGTTGAAAGAAGGTTAGTATATGACTAAAAAGAAAGCCAATATTGGAATTATCATTTCTTCTTCTTTTCTGATGTTTTTCTTTTTCTTTTCACTTTACACATCTAATTGGAGATTTTTGATTACTTCAAGTCCTACACTTGGTCTGTTTTTTTATTACCTTGCCAATAGATTGAAGACACCATCTCATAAACAATAAACAAAATATTATTTTGCAAGCGTTAGTCTAAATTGTTAACGCTTTTTTGTTTTCTTGTCGCTTTTGGGTTTAACTTTCTGTCACACATCGGACAATATTTAGCCGAGATTATAACTTCGTCGTTAAAATATTCGCTTTCTGTACATAATCTCAATTGGTTATCTATAATATACACATGTACAAACGTTTCATCTTCGTACTCTAAGTCTATTCAAGCTAAATCTTTTTCTTTCTCGCAATACTCACACATCAGCTATCACCTGCTTTTTTGAACATTTCTCTAAAGATTGCCATCAATACTGCCTTAACAATTGAGTTACCAGCTTATTTATATAATTGACTATTGCTACACACAGCTTGAGCTGAGTTATTTCTTTCTGAATTATCAGAAAATTCAAATTATATATTGACATTATTTCACATAGTGTTATTATTAAATTACATTAAATATTTATTACATTATTAAAGGAGTGATTTTATGACCGTGGCTTTGGTAGTTATTTGCTTATTGATTCCAATAGTTTGTTATTAGTAAATCTAAATTTACGGAAGGAGTGATTTTAATGTTTGAACTATTTTATGTTTATCTGCCAAACTTTTTAAGACCATAAAACACCTTACAGTTCAAACGCTTAGTCGTTAGTCTTTTTTATTCCGCCAATTTAGTAATTCTGTATTTGCGTGGATGTTGCCTTGTACTTCCCGATGCTTATTCAAATCTTTGTAATTTCCCCAAAGCATACAATCTTCGTCGTATTCTAAATCAATGAGTAAAAAGGCTCCGTTTTTGGAAATCACTTTATATATACTTGCGCCGTTAGATCCGCTATACCTGATATAGTCCCCTCATAAATCTCCACACCATTTTTGTCTTTTAGTCCGAGGAAAAAACACTTTGACTTTAAAATAATAAAAATGTTTTGAACAACGAATTGTTTTAAACGATAAAAGTTATATGAGAGTCGATGGTTTAAAAGTTGGCGATTAGCGAATTTTAGATGTTTCTAACGATTATTTAAAATTTATGAATAATTATATTCAAACTAATGAAAAGCTCGTGAGCAACTTAATATCGACCCAAAACATAAATATATTTTTGGATCAGTAGACGGGAATTTTGAGAGGCAGACTTCGCTTTATCGTAATTTTAGAAGATTTTTAGAAAAGAATGAATTACGACTTATTAGGTTTCATGACCTAAGGCATACGACTGCCTCTTTTCTTTTAAGCGATCCAAACATTACTATTAAAACTGTCCAGGAACACTTAGGACACCAAGACTACCGCACTACAGCAAACATCTACTCTCACGCTTTAGAAGAATCAAAAAAAGCAGCCAGCTGCAAATTCGGTTCCTTGCTGAACAAAAACGGTTAATTGTTATTTTATATTTTTTACGCATTTTGTGTCCATGAACGTGCCCATAAAATAAAAAAATCGGCTCTATAATATATTGTGTTGGTGGAAATCAAAAAAGATTTTCTACCAGCACTTTTTTAAGCATTTAAACACAAAAAAGGAACATCCTTATCAGACCTAGATTTCTATTCGGTTATTTGGCTTACCAACACAATTTGACGTAGAACCAAAAAATCCCGATACACCAACATCTAAAAACGTTGATATATCGGGATTTAACACTATGCCAGCTGTAGGAATCGAACCTACGACCTACGCGTTACGAGTGCGTTGCTCTACCGACTGAGCTAAGCTGGCAATACAATGCAAATTATAGAACTAAACCTTCTATTTGTAAAGTCAGGAACACTTCTTTTTTAAGATAAAATTAGTTTTCTGAAATTTTTCTTAATTTGTGGTATAATAGTGGTAGTTAAGAAAGGAAGTTTTTTTGAATGTCTAATTTCGGTAACTTTAATCGTCCTGTTGAGCCTTCTGCAGAAGGGGATTTATTCACTGTTGATACTCAGGTCACTTTCTTGATGCATGGTCAACCGCAAACAGGGATTATCACGAAACAATTAAATAATTCTGCTGTTGTGGAAATTGATGAGAACTCTGATAACACTGATTTGATGGTCAAAAGTAATGGTGTCATCGTCATCAATTACAAAAAATTAAAAAAAGTATAAATCCTTCCATCCATTATTATCGGATGGATTTTTTATTTTAAAAATAACAGACACGCAACCTACTTAGATTGCGTATCTGTTATTTACTTTTTTACTTAGTTCCGAATAAACGGTCACCAGCATCGCCAAGACCTGGAACGATGTAACCATCTTTATCTAAATATTCATCTAATGCTGCAGTATAAATATCGATATCTGGATGTGCTTCTTGTAAAGCTTTCACACCTTCTGGCGCTGCAACTAAACAAACAAATTTAATATTGCTGCCGCCGCGTGCTTTTAACGCATCGATTGCCATAATTGCTGATCCACCTGTAGCAAGCATTGGATCAACGACGAATAATTGACGTGCGTCAATATCTTCTGGCATCTTCACAAAATATTCAACTGGCTCTAATGTATCATGATCACGGTATAAACCGATATGTCCAACTTTTGCCGCTGGAATCAATTCCAAAATACCATCTACCATTCCAATACCTGCGCGTAAAATTGGTACGATTGCGACCTTTTTACCAGATAATGTTTTTTGAGTTGTTTCACAGATCGGTGTTTCGATCACAACGTCTTCTAAAGGCATATCTCTTGAAACTTCATATGCCATCAGCATTGCAATTTCATTCACGACTTCACGAAAAACCTTTGTTCCACAATCCTTATCTCTAATGATTGTTAATTTGTGTTGGATCAGTGGATGATCAATAACTTGGAATTTTCCCATGCTCATTCTCCTTCAATAATTTATTCCTTCCTATTGTAAAACAAAATCGAGCGATTGACTAGTCAATCACTCGATTCTTTTACTTATAAAGTGGATATTTTTTTGTAAGCGCACTAACGGATGCTCGAACTTCGGAAAGAGTCACTTCATTTTCGTGATCATTTAACACTTTAACAATTAATTTTGCGACTTCCACACAATCATCTTCTAAAAATCCTCGTGTTGTGATTGCAGGAGTTCCAATGCGAATACCACTTGTTTTAAATGGACTAAGTTGTTCAAACGGAATTGAATTTTTATTTGCCGTGATATTTACACTGTCCAAAATTGCTTCTGCTTCTTTTCCATTCAAGCCAAATCCACTCACATCGATCAATAATAAATGATTATCAGTCGATCCACTCACTAGACGAGCTTCTGGGGTTTGATTGAACACTTTTGTCATCGCTTTGGCATTTTCAATAACTTGTTCGCTGTATTCTTTAAAACTAATATCCAATGCTTCTTTAAAGGCAACTGCTTTACCAGCAATCACGTGTTCTAAGGGTCCACCCTGAATACCAGGGAAAATATTGCTATTGATTTTTTTCGCTAATTCTTCATTATTTGTTAAAATAAGTCCGCCACGCGGGCCGCGTAAGGTTTTATGTGTTGTTGAGGTTGTAATATCCGCATATGGTACTGGATTTGGATGTAAACCAGCAGCTACAAGCCCTGCGATGTGCGCCATATCTACCATTAATTTAGCGCCAACTTCATCCGCGATTTCACGGAATTTTTCAAAGTCGATCGTACGAGAATACGCACTAGCACCTGCTACGATCAATTTTGGTTGATGTTCACGTGCTAAAATACGCACGACATTATAATCGATTACTTCAGTTGTTGGATCCACGCCGTAGCTGACAAAGTTATAGGTTTTTCCACTAAAATTGACTGGTGACCCGTGAGTTAAATGTCCTCCCGCAGACAAATCCATCCCTAAAACGGTATCTCCTGGTTCAATTAACGAAAGATAGGCAGCTGTATTTGCTTGTGAACCTGAGTGTGGCTGAACATTAGCAAATTTGGCTCCAAATAATTCTTTTGCACGGTCGATCGCCAAATCTTCAACGATATCGATAAACTCACAACCACCATAGTAGCGTTTACCTGGATATCCTTCCGCATATTTATTTGTCAAAATACTACCTTGAGCCGCCATTACCCCTTTTGAAACAACGTTCTCTGATGCAATCAGCTCCAAGTTGTTTTCTTGACGTTCATTCTCTTTGGCAATTGCATCCCATAAATCTGGATCAAATGTTTTATAATCCATTAAACAAGCCTCCATTTCATTTGTTTGTACCGATTGTATCATACTTAAATGCTCTCTACTCAAAAATCGAATCAATTTTTAGAATTTTTTGATTTGCGGCTTTTTTTAGCCGATTCATATATGCTATCCCTAACCCAGATTCGGGAAAAGCTTGGGCAAAAATAACATCTATATCTTGTTCATCAAGGCTTCTAAGTCCAGCAAATAATAATTTAGTCCCTTGTTCTACTGACTCTTCACCAAAAGAAAAAACAGCTGCTACATCAGCTGAAAAAGTCGATGTGATTTGATCATCCGCAAACAAACCGATTCGTTGCTGTTTACTTTTAGCCCATTCGATGGCTTGTTTAAACACTTCCTGGTCACCGTCTATGATCCAAACAGGAACATCGGGAGCATAATGCTTATACTTCATCCCTGGCGCCTTAGGGGCTTCATTTTCGCTAATTAAGTGTTGATCAATCATTACTTTGCCGACAACGTGTTCTAATTGCTCTTTAGTAACAGCTCCTGGTCTTAAGATTACTGGAATACCATCTTTTGCGGTTAAATCTAAAACTGTTGATTCCACGCCGATTTGTGTTGGCCCATCATCTAAAATACCAGCGATTTCCCCTTGAAGATCATGATAGACATGTTGTGCTGTCGTAGGACTAGGTTTGCCAGAAGTATTGGCGCTTGGACCAACCAAAGGAACACCAGCTTTTTTAATCAACTCCAACGTTTTCTGATTATTAGGCATCCGAAAAGCAACCGTATTTAAGCCGCCTGTCACGCTAGTCGAAAAAGTAGTTGGCAATACATTAAAAATCAAGGTCAATGGTCCGGGCCAAAAAGCCTCCACTAAGGATTTTGTATGTTCTGGAAAATCGTTGACATATTGTTTGACCATTTCAAAATCACTGACATGTACAATCAGTGGGTTATCACTAGGACGGCCTTTAACCGCATAAACTTGTTTCACCGCGGTTTCATCTAATGCGTTTGCACCAAGTCCGTAAACTGTTTCAGTTGGAAAAGCGATTAATTCACCCTGTTGGATCAAATCTGCGGCTTGATCGATTTGATCTGCTGTAAATTTTTTTGTTTCCATTTGCTTATCCCTCCTCTTTTTTAGATGAAACGATCACCATGCGATCATTTCCCGATAAGTCTTGGGCAACTTCTACTTGTTTTTGTGGAAAAGTTTGCTGGAAAAGTTGTTTAACAGCTTGACCTTGCTGAAATCCAATTTCTAAGTAAATTTTACCGTTTGGCTTCAGGATCTTTTTGGCTTCTTTAGCTAATTGCTGATAAATTGCTAAGCCATCATTTTCAGCAAATAAAGCTGTCTTGGGTTCAAATATCCGCACACTTTCATCCATTAAATGCCATTCATCGTTACTGATATAAGGTGGATTTGAAATCAAGATGTCGATTTTTGTATCATTCATCGGTTGTAAGCCATTGCCATTTTTAAAGTGCATATCGACTGCTAAGCGTTTGGCATTTTTCTGGGCAATCTTTAATGCTTCTTTTGAAATATCGACAGCGGTTACCTGCCAATTGGGTCGAGCTAATTTTAGACTGATGCCGATTACACCCGTTCCAGTTCCTACATCTACAACAGTTAGGTGTTCATTTAAATTTTCTTTTAAACAACGTTCAACCAACTCTTCTGTTTCTGGTCGAGGAATCAAGGTATGCTCATTGACTAAAAATCGCTGGCCATAAAAGCCGCTATAGCCTAATAAATATTGGGGTGGGTAATTTGCTACAAGTTTTTTTAAGTCTTCTGCGATTTGCTGCTCGTCTTCTGGCAATACTTCTTCTTTCATATGAAGTAGCCAATGCGTTTTTGTCCAGCCTTTTCTTTCTAGAAAAACAAACAAAATGCTATAGCCTTCTTTGCCTTGTTTTTCTAAAAAAGAAGAAGCCCGTTCAAGGACTTCAAAATAACGGTTACCCATTTTGCATCTCTTCTAATTTTGATGTTTGATCGTATAAGACTAATGCATCGACGATTTCATCTAATTTCCCAGCTAGAATTTGATCTAATTTTTGAATAGTTAAACCGATACGATGATCGGTTACACGATTTTGCGGAAAGTTATAGGTACGGATTCGTTCAGAACGATCTCCTGTCCCCACAGCGGATTTACGATTTGCATCATATTCGCTTTGCGCTTCTTGTTGCATTTGGTCATAGACTCTAGCACGTAAAATTTTCATTGCTTTTTCACGGTTTTTGATTTGAGAACGTTCATCTTGCATGGCTACTGCAATCCCAGTTGGAATATGAGTCAAACGAACAGCAGAAGCCGTTTTATTGACGTGCTGACCGCCGGCGCCACTGGCATGGTAAATATCAGTACGGATGTCTTTGTCCGCAAGATCTAATTCGACTTCTTCTGCTTCTGGTAACACGACAACCGTTGCAGTTGACGTATGGATCCGACCTTGTGATTCTGTTGAAGGAACTCGCTGCACACGATGCGCTCCACTTTCATATTTTAGTTTAGAAAAGACATTGTCTCCAGAAATCATCATGATAACTTCTTTATATCCACCAATTCCAGTGATGTTGGCTTCCATGACGTCTGTCTTCCAGCCTTGAGATTCCGCATATTTTTGGTACATCCCGAACAAGTCACCAGCAAATAACGCTGCTTCATCGCCTCCGGCAGCACCACGGATCTCCATAATAATATTCTTGTCATCATTGGGATCTGTTGGTAATAGTAAAATTTTGATTCGTTCTTCAAGAACGTCTTTTTCTTTTTTCAATTCTGATAGTTCTTCTTTAGCCATTTCAGCCATTTCAGCATCTAGTTTTTCACCTAATAATTCTTCGGTATCACTGATCCCTTCGACTACTTGTTTATAGCGGCGGTACACGTCGACTGTTTCACGCGTGTTCGCCTCTTCTTTAGATAATTGCATAAAGCGTTTTGTATCACTGATGACTTCTGGATCGCTTAATAATTCGCCCAGCTCTTCATAGCGATCTTCGATTGATTGTAACTGATCGTACATAGTTAGTTGCTCCTTTTTCGTTAAGTAAGTGTCTTTTATTTTTCATTTTCTTATTAAATTAATCGTTCTCTACTTGTTCACCGTCGATTGGCGGATGAAAATAATGGTTACGGCAGACAGGGTAATAAGCTTCATTACCACCGATTTGGACTTGTGTTCCTTCATAAACGGGCTGACCGTCGATATAATGTAGATTCATCGTGGCTTTCTTGTGACAGAACCAGCAGATCGTTTTTAGTTCTTCTAGTTTGTCAGCATATAACATCAAGTATTTTGATCCTTCAAATAGTTCATTCCGAAAGTCATTCTTCAAACCAAAGGCCATGACAGGAATATTCAAGTCATCTACGACCCGGGCAAATTCGATCACATGTTGTTTCCCTAAAAATTGTGATTCATCCACTAGGATACAATATGGTTTATAGTCTAGTTTTTGGATCAATTCATAGACATTGGTTTCTTTGAAAATGGGGATAGCTTCTCGTCTAAGGCCGATACGGCTTGAAACGACACCCACGCCATCTCTAGTATCAAGTCCGCTTGTCATAATCACAACTGGTTTATCTTGTTCTTCATAATTGTGAGCTACTTTTAAGATCTCAATGGTTTTGCCACTGTTCATTGCGCCATATTTAAAAAATAATTGTGCCATTACTTCGTCGTCACCTCTCGTTTAGTTCCTCTCGTATTTTACTATAAAACCGAAGTTTTTTACAGTGGTAAATTTAATACTTATGTATTCAGTATTCTTTATTCTATAAAAATGTCCATAACTATAGTCACACTTACTTTTTACAGAACAATAATAGACATTTCGTAATAACCAATTCAACCTTTTTATATCCTCAATTTAGAAGTTACAAAAAAATGATGAACCTATATAAGTTCATCATTTTCCATCTTCTGTAATAGTTGTTAGTTTTTTAGAAGTATTTTCAAACGTTGTTTTTGCTTTTGTTACCCATGCACCTTTTGCAGAGGATTGAAAGTTTGAAATATAGTTTGCACTACTACTTTTTAATCGCTCCACTCGAGCTTGTCCCATGCTTTTAACTAGTTGCTTTTTCGTTTCTGCCGTTTGAACACATGGCGGAGCAACCATTCCACGTATCAGAGCTTTTTCTAACTCTTTTCTTAATCTCTTTAGCTCCAGTTTCATTTTTTCACTACTCATTTTCTTTTTTCCTCTCCTTCTCTTTTAAAAGAGTAAGTTCATCTTCTATTAATCGGGTTTGTTTCTTATAATGAATCGTATTTTCTTCTTGTTTATTTTCTAATTCTTTCATCGTTTGATTAACAACCCTATCCCCATCATCTTTACATTGTTCTAATAAATGATAGACTCTGCTCATATTTATTGGTTCACTGTATTCAGCTTGCTGATAATGATAGCGATAATTTTCTGAAAGATTTTCTAACTCACGACCAAATTTTTGCTTTTCATAAAAGGCTTCTTCTAACTCTTCTTCAATCTTTCTTTGGTTCTTTTCATACTCTGATTCTAACTCTGATAATTGATTTATATATGTTCTCTCCATGAGAGTTTATCCCCCTATTTGTCTCGCTAACTCTTGGTCTGTTTCTACTTGTTTATTTATGGATGTTTGTATTTGACCAATTAATTCATAGTATTCTTGTTGTATTGAAGATAATTCTGATATTTTTTGTTCATATTCTTCTTTTGGTTCTATTCGAACAATTGGCTCTGTTGCACCACCACCATTTAAAGAATCTAATACTTCTCCTTGATGTAATGTAGAGCCTATGGAGTCGGCTGTTTTCAACGTATCAGTCCATAATTTATCTGAATCTTTCTTTGCTTCCCGATACATTTTTTTAATATCATCTATTTCTATTTGAAGGGTTTTACTCATTCCTTGTGTTAAAATCAATGCTTCGGACGCATCCAAATAAATTTCTTCTGAAGCAGAAAGTCCTCCACCACTTTTTAGAAATTTTGCTCGGAGTAATTCCAGTCCAATTAGTTTTTTTGTTGTATCAGTTTGAACCTTTTTTTGAGCAACATAAATTTTATTTAAATCAGGGGTATGTTGACGAATAAAATCCTGTTCTTCCTTTGTTAAAAAACCAGTAATATCATGCTCTTTTCCGTTTTTTATGATGATAATTTTTCCTGGATAGATACTTCCAGGAACTCCACCCGCAGCTTTATTTAATGGGTCATTTTCAGATACAAAATAAATGATATTTCCGCTATATCGTCCAAATAAATCAGATAATTCTTGTTGATTCGACTTCTTTAAATTTCCTAATAAATTCATCAGTGGAGCTGAATTATAAAGTATAATATTGGGTATATTGTGTTCCATACCCATAATAGTCCCATTTCTTCCACCTAAAGAGTGCCCTGTGACTGTATCAATATCATAACCATTTGCTTTTAAATCGTTCATAAACTTGTTACTAGCATCAAAATATGCCGAGGAAGGGCCATCTCCTTTAAATGCTATATTCAGCCATTGGCCTATGTCTTTTGCGCTTTCTAATATACCATTGTCAAGGTTAGTACCAGTAAAGCCGACTACAACTTTTCCTGTGCTGTTATCCAGAAATGCTACGCCACTTGAGCTTGTTTTAGGGTCGTAGAATGCATCTACTAGTTGGAGATTAGAAGGGAATTTTCCATTGTCCTTTAAATCATTTATTTGAATATTTATATCTGAATTTGTTACCCCATTAACTTTTGCATTTTCAACTTCATAAGAAATAGTGGCTACTGCACTTGTTACTTCTGTCTCTTTTTTTAATCCTTTATCTTTAATATCATAATTACTCATTGATAATATCCTCCTCCGATAGAGGTTGGAAATTTACATAGTCTCTAAAAACAACATTTGGATTTTTAGAATAACGAAATTCTATATTTTTATTTCCTACTGAACTACCATTTAAATCACCAGTTCCTTTCAACAATAAGGTAGGTACTGAATCCGTTGGTATGTCATATCTTTTCTTCAGCGCAATAACGTTTGGATTATCAGTAGTTAGCTTATACTCTAGTTCATACATCGGAACTTCTGGATTATACATTTCTTTAATATTTTTATAAGTATCTATTTGTTTAAAGTTACCGTATTGAACGAAAAATTGAAACTTTTTTATTTTGTTAGAGAGTTCCTTATCGTGTAGCTCGTCAATTAAATGTATTCCTTGCTCATCAAAGGTAATTGGATATTTATTTTCTTCAATTCTTTTTTTTACATCATCATAATATTTTCTTACGAAGTAAAATCCTTTTGCCTCTCGTATATTTCTATTTATTCGTAGCACTGCTCCTTCCGAATATACATCACCATCAGCTTCGTAAGCAATAGACATATTAGTTTGTAACACCCAAACACCCTTATCATCTTTATCAAACTCATTATCTCGATAGCCTTCCATATCGTAGAAACTTTCTAGATTTGGTGTTGGATACATTGCTAATACTTTATCAAAACTTTGTTCAATTTCTGCTTTATTTTTTGTTTCACATCCAGTTAATCCACTCATTATTATTAGTCCTCCTATAAATAAATATAATTTTTTCAAAATATTTTCTCCTCCTAGACAGGATGAAATTTATTTACACCTTAATCAATATTTATTTTACCAAAACTAGACTGTAATAGATAGTTATATATTACATTTTCGTTATTTAATTTTAAATAATGTTACTGATTTATGGATAAAAAAGATAGTCTGTTTTGCAACTCACTATCTCTCCTATGTAGTATTATTGTATTAAACTAAATTATTAATTATCTGTTGCGAAGAGCTGAATTGTAAAGAATGATATTTGGAATATAGTGTTCCATCCCCTTTAAAGACTTTGGTTCACCATTGTTCAACATCTCTAGAAACTTCTCCAAAAAAAACATTATCAAAGTTAGTTCCAGCAAAAACAACTACAACTTTTCCTGTGCTGTTATCCAGAAATGCTACGCCGCTTGAGCTTGTTTTAGGGTCGTAGAATGCATCTACTAGTTGGAGATTAGAAGGGAATTTTTCGCCTTTTTGCAGCCTGTTTATTTGTTTATTAACATCACTTTTCTTTCCCCCTTGTTCTAAAGCATTTTCAACTTCATAGGAAATTGTTGCTGCTGTACTAGTCGTTTCTGAGTCTTTTTTAATCCCTTTATCTCTGATGTCATAGCTACTCATCTACAATATCCTTCTCTGATAAAGGTTGAAAATCGACTAAATCATCAAACACAATTGCTGGTTTTTTAGAAAATCTTATCTCTAACTGCTTATATCCTATAGAACTTCCTTCTAAATCACCTGTTCCTTTTAATAATAATGTAGGTGCTTTTTCAGTTGGAATATCATATCGTTCTCTCAATGCTTGAACATTATTGTGAGTATTTGTTAACTGATATTCTAATTCATACATGGGTACTTCTGGATTGTACATTTTTTTAATATTTTTATATGTATCTAAATGATTAAAATCACCATACTGCACAAAAAAATTGAAATTTTGTATTTTTTCTTTAATACTATTCTCATTCACATTATCAACTAGATGAAATCCTTCTTTATTATAAGTTACCTCGTACTTCTTTTTTGTAACTGGTTTACTCAAATCATTCCATGTTGTAAAAGTGTAATAATATCCCTTCGCTGTTCTTGTATTTCTGTTTAGCCTTAAAATCATCCCCTCTGTAAACAGCCCCCCATCTTCTGATTGACTAATGGACATACTAGAATCAAATACCCAAACTCCCTTATCATCCTTATCAAACTCGTCATCTCGATAGCCTTCCATATCATAAAAGCTCTCCAGATTTGGTGTTGGATACATTGCTAATACTTTATCAAAACTTTGTTCAATTTCTGCCTTATTTTTTGTTTCACATCCAGTTAATCCACTCATTATAATTAATCCTCCTATAAATAAATATAATTTTTTCAAAATATTTATCCTCCTAAACAGGATGAAATTTATTTACACCTTAATCAATATTTATTTTACCAAAAGTAGAATGTAATAGATAGTTATATATTACATTTTCGTTATTTAATTTTAAATAATGTTACTTATTTATAGATAAAAAAAGAGATAGTATGCTTTTTAGCTTACTATCCCTCTACTTAGTATTATTATATTAAACTAAATTATTAATTGCCTGTTGCAATGCTAGTGTAGCATTATCAATATCCGATTGACTAGCATTAGGATTCTCATATACACATTTGGCATCCGCTAGTTTAAACATCAAAATTGACCAACTATGCATACTATATTTATCTTCATTTAAATCTAACGCAATATTGTATGCCTCTAAGAGTTGATTTTTATTTACTGGTACAATTTCTATTTGCTCAGGTTCATTGTCTTCGATTGCAGGGTCTGCAATAATTTCATCTGCTGTTGTTGCTTCATTCGTTTCTAATTCTGTATTTTCAAATATTTCATTTTTTTCAACTATGCTCTCCACCTTTCTTTATTTTTATATGGATGACACCCATATAAAAATGTAGTCAAATCTTTCTAAAAAAATATACCTGCTCTTACAAAACTTCCTACATCTTTCATGCTCTCAAACTGGTATCTCATTTTTTAAAACATTATTTTATCAAGGGTATCGCTCTGTTCTACTTTCATCGTTCATCAGAAAAGAAAAATTACTATATTCTCAACAAAAAAGCAGTATTTTTGATAAATTGCTTTCTTAGTTTTTCATAAAAGCTCACTTTTTTTGTAAAAAAGGAACCAATAGACAAACACAAAGGTTTTATCTATTGGTTCCTTTAAACTTATTTATTTTTGTGCTGAAGCAAAGTTCGCTGCTTCTGTTCCAGATTGACGGCCAAAGATAATAATATCCGCCACAGCGTTTCCGCCGATACGGTTTGCCCCATGTAGTCCGCCAGTTACTTCACCAGCAGCATACAAGCCTTTGATTGGTGCTCCGTCTTCTTTTAATACTTCTGTTTTCGTATTGATTTTCACACCACCCATTGTATGATGGATTCCGGGTGCGATTTTGATTGCGTAGTAAGGACCCGTTGATAAGTCATGATCCATACCTGTTGCGCGATTAAATTGAGTATCAGATTTTGCTTGAACATCTTTATTCCATTGCTCTACTGTTTCTTTTAATGCAGCTTCTGGCATATCGAAATTTTTTGCAAGCTCTTCGATTGTTTTGCCTTCTACAACAAAGCCTTGTTCATCATAAAAATCAATCGCTTTGGCACGATCACGAACGCCTTGATCGAAGACTAAGTAAGCTGATTTTTCTGGCAAAGCAGTAATAGCAGCTGAAACTTTATCACGGGTATCCATTTCATTCACAAAACGGGCTCCTTCTTGTGAAGCTAAAATACCACCTTCACCACGAACAACCTCACCAATCAAGAATGATTTGTCTTGTTGAACAGTTGGATGGATTTGGATTTCTTTCATATCCACTGTGGCCCCACTAAGGTTTTCGATCATCTTGATCCCATCACCTGTCGTACCTTCTTGGTTTGTCGTTACGTAATCTTTTAATTTTGGATCGTATTTTTCTAGCATTTCTTTATTAGCACCGAAACCACCAGTTGTTACGATTACAGCGTTTGATTTAATCTCTTTGGTTTCTTTGTCGTTTAGTTTGACTTTGACACCGTTGACTTGACCGTCTTTTTCAGTGATTTCTGTCACGTTTGCATTTACAAATAACGGGATTTTTTCTTCTTTGACATTGCGGACAAGTCCATCAACCAAGTAGCCACCGATTGCCGAACCATCAGCTGGACGATGTGTGCGTTTTTCACTCATCCCACCAGTGATTGTTAAGTTGCTAAGCTCGATGCCTTTAGTATCTAACCAATCGATTGCATCCGCTGAATGATCTACGAAAAAGCGTAATAACTCTTTATCATTGGTCCCTTTTCCACCTTTAAGTGTCTCTTCAAAGAATTTATCGTTACTGTCAGTGATACCTTCTTCTTTTTGGTATTTTGTTTCGGAAGCATTCATACCTGATGACGATTTGATCGTATTGCCACCTGCAACGGGCATTTTTTCTAGAATTGCAGGATTCATTCCAGCTTCTTTGGCTTGTAAGGCAGCCGTCATTCCAGCTCCTCCTGCACCGATGATCACAATATCGTATTGATCTTCTAATTCGCTTAAATCTGTATAGCCATTGGCAGACGCTCCAGAAGTCACTTCTGTGCTTTCTTTGGATTCCTTACTTTTTTTTGTTGTCTTGTCTTGATCACTGGTACAACCTACAGCAATTCCAGCAAATAAACTCAATGATAGTAAACTCATGATGATTTTTTTCATTTTTTCCCCACCTCAGTAATTTTTAGCTCAACAACTCTTATTTATTCAACTTGAAACAGACATATCCACCTTCAATGTGAATGTAATCACATTATTAAAGAAAAAAATATCTTTTAAATCGCAGACTTATTCCTGTTTTTCAAAAAAAGAACCCTAAGAATGTTACTCCTCTCACAATAAAATAACATTTTCTACAAGATTTGTACTCTATTCTCTATTTTTTTAATCAATTTCTTATTTCTTTTCAGCCTTTATTCTTTGTTTGCCCATCATTTAATTTCTGCTATACTTGTTTTAACGATATTCAGGAGGTCCATTATGAATCGATTTCGGCTTTTATGGCTGGCTCAGCGCAAAGGAAGGCGTTTTATTTCTAATCATTTTTCATCTATTCAAATCATTGTTTCCTACTATATTCTTATGACGATTGTTTCTTACTTGCTTTTTTGTTTACCTTTTTTTAGAGAGCCAGGCTCTCAAGTTGGTTTTATTGATATGCTTTTTATGGCGGTTAGTACCGTAAGTGTCACGGGGTTATCTACCTTTGATATTAATTCTGTTTTTAACGATCGCGGCGTGTTGTTGTTGGAAGTTCTCTTTCAAGTCGGCGGTCTTGGAATCATGATGATTTCTACAGCCTTCATTATTCTGTCTAAACGGAGAATTTCCTTAAAACAGCGACAATTGATCATGACGGATATGAATCAACCAAAATTAAGTGGTATTGTTCGTTTGATTCGAATCACATTTACGATTATCTTATGGTTTCAAGTGATTTTCGGGACCTTTTTCTCCATCTATTTTTATTTTTCAGGCTATTATACAACTTGGCCAAAAGCGATTTTCTTTGGTTTTTATCAATCAATCTCAGCAGTCACTAACTCTGGATTCGATGTTACTGGAGATTCGATCATTCCATTTGCTCACGATTATCTTTTTTTGATTGTGATTATGTTCTTGATTTTCGTCGGGGGAATCGGTTTTCCAGTATTGATGGAATTTCGCGAATGGCTATTCTTTAAGAAGAAAAAACGAGGTCTGCCTTTCCGCTTTTCCTTGTTTAGTAAAATTGCCGTATTGGCATTCGTGATTTTGTTTGTTGGTGGCACGGTGTTGATTTATTTATTGGAGAAAGATCATTTATTTATAGGTATGGGTGAAGTACAGCGCTGGATTACCTCAATGTTCTATTCGATGACAACACGAAACGCCGGTCTTCAGATCAACGATTTAGGTGATTTTCAGGTGACTACTTTGATCGTATTTTCTCTTTTGATGTTTATTGGCTGTAGCCCTAGTTCAGTTGGCGGCGGTATTCGGACAACAACCGTTGCGATCATCGGTTTGTACTTATACTCTTTCTTGAAAAGCGAAGACAACATCAATGTGTTTGGACGTCGCATCGATGATGATGATGTGAAAAAATCGATTGTCGTCTTTATGCTTTCGTTGATCATGTGTTTTTTTGCTGTTTTATTTTTAACGGCAACAGAAGATCATCCCCTGATCGCGATTATTGTTGAAGTAGCTTCGGCTTTTGGTACAACTGGTCTGTCGTTAGGAATCACTGCTGATCTTACAACAGTTGGAAAACTGATGATTGCTCTATTAATGTTTATTGGCCGTATTGGTATGTTATATACTTTAATGTTATTCGTGCCAAAAGAAACACGAGATATTGGTTATGAATATCCATCTGAAAAAATTATTATTGGCTAAAAAAACTTGCTCACCACAGCTAAAATTGTGGTGAGCAAGCTTTTTAAATCAATACATTAACAATCAAATAGATCAGGAACAGCCCTGAAATCAGCCACATTGGCAGTGAAAGCTCAGATTTTTTCCCGGCAACCCATTTCGTTAATGGATAGGCTACAAAACCAAACGCCATGCCATCAGAAATATTCATGGTAAATGGTATCAAAACAATCATTAACATCGCAGGAAAATAGTCACTGAAATCATCAAAATGCAAGGTTTTGATTTGTTGGATCATCAAAAATCCTGTTATGATGATCGCTGGTGCTAACGCCGAATCGGGAATATAAGAAAGAAATGGCAAAGCTAATAAAGCTAAGAAAAAGCAGATACCACTTGTTATTGAAGTAATCCCAGTTTTCCCACCCTCTTCAATTCCTGTCGCACTTTCAGCGGCAGCCACAGTTGGGCTTGTACCAAAAATACCTGACAGCAATGTAATAAACCCGGTGACACGATACGCACGCAGATATTTTTTTTCATCTGCTTCTGGCATCAAGCCTTTGAGTAATCCCATTGATTCAAAAATCAAAATCATGGATAGAGCAAAGACACCTAGCAAAAAGCTCTTAGAAAAAAAAGTACTAAAATCCAATTTCCCAAATATTTGCGGATAGTCTTTTAATCCACTCAAAGAAAAATGCTCTGTAGCAGTCACTAACCCCATCACATTAGCAATTACGGTGACAACAACAATCCCAATGAAAAAACTTCCTTGCACTCCTTTTAAAAAGAGACACACGGTTAAAATCAATGAAAATAAGGTCAATAATGTCAAACTATCACTTAAAGGTGCTAACTGGGTAAAAGTATGTTCTCCTCGTATAATGAGATGTCCTTTTTCTAAACCAATCAAGACAAGAAAAAAACCGATTCCTACAGTAATCCCAGTTTTTAATGTTTCAGGAACCACTTCTGCAAACAATTTGCTTAATTTTGTAAACGCAACCATTAAATAAATAATTCCTGCACAAAAACTGACAGCCAGCGCTTGTTGCCAGGTCAAGCCCAAAGAAAGGACTAAGGTGTACGTAAAGAAAGAGTTCACACCCATCCCTGTCGTCAAAACAATTGGTGCATCTGCAACAAGTCCCATCAAAATCGACCCGATGATTGAGATAAAGATCGTTCCAAAGATTGTCAGCTCTTTTGGCATTCCAGCTTCAGCTAAAATCATTGTATTCACCATTATGATATAAGAAATAGCGAAAAATGACGTTGTTCCAGCTAAAATTTCACGTTTTATATCTGCTTTTTTGAGTTTTTTCCATTTAGACATGAAGGTCCTCCTTATATTAACCGCGTAGTAGGCTCGTTCAATTCTGAGTAAAAATAAATAAACTTACTTAATAAAATTATTTTTTACTGAAATTACAACACTGTAAGGATACCACAGTGTAAACGCTTTTTGAAATTTCTGAAGAATTTTTTATTTTAATTATTTTTATGCTAAAAAAAGCAACTGAGATCAACCCTTGGTTGCTTTTGATCTCAGTTGCTTTGTCCTATTTTTTGATCTGACTCACTAATTTAACATAATTATCTGATCGATCTTCTGCATCATCTTTCGTTTTTGTTAAAAGATGTTCGACAACTTCTTGGTTGTCCTTGATCGTATGAAGTGCAGAGAATCGCGTTTGTTTTTCAAGGAAATCACGCATCTTAGAAAAATCAGCTTTTTTGTAATCGATGACCATTGGATCTTTGCCTTTTTCAATAAGTTGTGGATTATAACGATACAACTGCCAGTAACCAGATTCAACCGCTTCTTTCGCTAAGGAGAGTGTTTCGATCATTCCACCTTTGACTCCATGATTAATACAAGGCGTATAGCCAATAATCAACGATGGCCCAGGATAACGTTCTGCTTCATCGATTGCTTTAATTGTTTGCATTGAATTGGCGCCTAAAGCAATTTGAGCGACATAGACATTGCCATACGTCATCGCCATCATGCCTAAATCTTTTTTGGAAGTTTGTTTGCCACCTGCTGAGAATTTTGCGATAGCCGCAGCTGGTGTAGCTTTTGATGTTTGCCCACCAGTATTGGCGTAGACCTCATTATCCATAACAAAAATATTCACATCTGCCCCACTTGCCAGTACATGATCGATTCCGCTAAAGCCAATATCATAGGCCCAACCATCACCACCAACAATCCATTGACTGGTTTTTACAAGTAAATCACTTTGTTGGTAGATTTTTTCTAAACATGGCTCTGTTTGATATTCTATACTCAAAGCAGCAGCGAGTTTGGTTGCCCGTTGTTGAGTGCCATCTCCTTCTAAATAATGGTCTAGCCAATCTTGCATAAGTGCTTGAAGTTCATTAGATCCTAAATTATTATCCAGTGCTTCTTGCACTTGATCTGCTAAATATTGGCGTTTTGTCCTGTTTGCTACATACATTCCATAGCCATATTCAGCATTATCTTCAAACAGCGAATTACTCCAAGCAGGCCCTTGTCCGCATTCATTTGTCGTATACGGTGTTACCGGAGACGAACCACCCCAAATAGATGAGCAACCAGTGGCATTGGCCATCATCATACGATCACCAAATAATTGGGTTAATAACTTGATATACGGTGTTTCTCCACAGCCTTCACAGGCGCCTGAAAACTCCATCAATGGTTGATTGAATTGTGAGCCTTTAACAGATAATTTTCTGACTGGGTTTTCCTTTTGTTGTAAGGTCATCGCAAAAGCCCAGTTGATGGCTTGTTCTTTTTGTTCTTCGTAAGGTTTCATTAAAATGGCTTTTTCCTTCACTGGACAAGCCTGAACGCACAAACCACAACCAGTACAATCTTCTAAGGACACTTGAATACGATACATCAAGCCGTCTGCACCACGCATTTCTCTAGCAACAAACCCTTCTGGCGCTTCTTGCATTTCAGCTTCATCTGCTAAAAATGGACGAATTGCCGCATGTGGACACACAAAGGCACATTCATTACACATTGTACATTTATCCATTTGCCACTCTGGCACTTCTAAGGCAATCCCCCGCTTTTCATAAGCTGCGGTACCCATCGGCATTTCTCCAGTTTTCATGCCATTATCAATTAAATCTCCTACAGTTAATTCATTTCCTTCTTGACGATTGATCGGTTGTAGAATATTCGTAACATATTTAGGCAATGTTTCATCTTTTTTCTCAGGTTCAATAACGATTGTTGCCCATTCAGAGGGAACCTCGATTTTTTGAAGAGAATCAAATGTTCTATCGATCGCTTGATAGTTTTTCTCTACGATTTCCATTGATTTTTTTCCGTACGTTTTTTTGACTTCTGCTTTTAGTAACGGCATGTACTCATCACGTGTCATAATATCCGTTACTTCAAAGAATGCAGTGGACATTACGGTATTAATTCTTCGCCCTAAGCCGACTTCCCGTGCCAATTCTACAGCATTAATAATATAAAATTGAATCGCATGTTCCGCAATATATTTTTTTAGTTTGGCCGGAAGCAAACGGTAGACTGTTTCTTTATCCCAAATAGTGTTTAATAAAAATGTTCCGCCATCTTTCAAGCCTTTTAGCAAATCATAATTATGAATGTAAGAAGCGTTATGGCAGGCTATAAAATCAGCTTGCTCCACTAAATAGGTTGACGTGATCGGTTCTTCACCAAAGCGTAAATGAGAAAGAGTTAACCCACCAGATTTTTTAGAATCGTAGCTAAAATAAGCCTGAGCGTATAAATCGGTATTGTCACCAATGATTTTGATAGCTTGTTTATTTGCACCAACGGTTCCATCTGAGCCAAATCCCCAGAATTTTGCTTGGAAGGTTGAATTAGGGGTTAAATCTAACAGCTCTCCTTGTGGTAGTGAACGGTACGTCACATCATCTACGATTCCGATTGTAAAGCGCTGTTTTAGTTCAGCAAACGGTAATAATAAATGATCATAGACTGCCTTAATCTGATTAGGTGTGACGTCTTTTGAGCCTAATCCGTAACGTCCACCGATGACAATCGGACGATTTTCATGTTGATATAACGCACTTTGGACATCCAAAAGCAATGGTTCCCCGTCTGCTCCTGCTTCTTTAGTACGATCTAAAACAGCAACTCTTTCCACTGTTTTTGGTAATTTTTCTAATAGATTTTCTGTTGGAAATGGCCGATACAAATGGATATTGATCAACCCGACTTTTCGTCCTTGTTCATTTAAATAATCCACCGTTTGTTGAATAACTGGTGAAGCTGAACCCATCGAAATGATGACTTCTGTCGCATTATCTGCTCCATAATAATCTGTTAAATCATAATTGGTGCCACGTAATTGATTGATTTGGTTCATATATTTTTGAACAATGCTTGGCATTGCTTCGTAATTAGCATTGACTGTTTCTCTTTGTTGGAAATGAATATCCGGGTTTTGAGCTGTCCCTGAAACAGTTGGGTGGTTTGGATTCATTCCTCTATTTCTAAATCGATCTACTGCGTCTTGATCAAGCATGCCTTTTAAATCATCATAATCAAGCACTTCTATTTTTTGTAGTTCATGACTAGTTCTAAATCCATCAAAAAAGTTAATGAATGGTAAACTGCCTTCGATACTAGCTAAATGTGCGACTGCTGAAAGATCCATCACTTCTTGAACACTAGATTCTGCTAACATACAAAAACCAGTTTGGCGTGTTGCCATAACATCTCCATGATCACCAAAAATACTCAATGCACCTGTCGTGATTGCTCTAGCTGCAACATGAAAGACCGCAGGTAAAAGCTCACCTGCAATTTTATACATATTTGGAATCATTAATAGCAAACCTTGTGATGCAGTGTAAGTTGTTGTTAACGCACCCGTTTTTAATGAGCCATGCACGACTCCTGCAGCACCTGCTTCTGACTGCATTTCAATGACTTGAACTTTTTGTCCATAGATATTTTTTAGCCCAGTTTCTGCCCATTCATCTACCAATTCCGCCATTGTCGAACTTGGCGTGATTGGATAAATTGCCGCTACTTCTGTAAAAGCATAGGAAATATAGGCAGCTGCTGTATTTCCATCCATTGTCTTCGTTTTTTTCATTTTTCTCACCTTTTATCTTTCCTCAGACTTTTGTTGTTACGGGCGTTTGCTTTTTTTCTTGTACATATTTATCGATTTGTACTGCTGCAACTTTTCCAGCACCCATGGCCAAAATAACTGTTGCTGCACCTGTCACGATATCTCCGCCGGCAAAGACGCCGGGAATTGATGTTTCTCCCGTTTTCGGATCCGCCTCAATGTACCCCCATTTAGTCAACTTAAGTTCTGGGAAAGTGGATAACAACACTTTATTGGACCCTTGACCGATTGCTTCGATCACTGTGTCAGCTTCGATAGTAAATTCACTGTTTTTGATTGGAACAGGACGACGTCTTCCCGATTGATCAGGCTCGCCTAACTCCATTTTGATGCATTTCACGCCATTTAAATTACCATGTCCATCATTCATATATTCGATTGGATTTGTCAGCCAATGATAGTTGATTTCTTCTTCAACCGAATGATGGTATTCTTCAATACGCGCGGGTAATTCTTCTAGCGATCTGCGATAGACAATACTGACATGTTCCGCACCTAAACGCTTAGCCGAACGTGCAGCATCCATTGCCACATTTCCACCACCGATGACAACGACATTTTTCGATCGTTTGATCGGTGTATCATATTTAGGAAACTCATAGCTGTGCATCAAATTAATCCGTGTTAAATATTCGCTAGAAGAATAGACCCCATTCAATGCCGTTCCAGGAATGCCCATAAAATTAGGTGCCCCTGCTCCGACAGAAATATAGCACGCATCAAATTCATTCATAATCTCATCCATGGTAATCGTCTTGCCAATCACAACATTGGTTTCGATCGTCACCCCTAATGCTTCAATACTTTGGATTTCTTTTTTTACGATGCGCTTTGGTAACCTAAATTCTGGAATACCATACGTCAAAACACCGCCAGCATCATGTAACGCTTCGTAAACTATCACTTCATAGTTCAGTTTGGCTAAATCCCCAGCGACCGTTAATCCAGATGGACCAGAACCGATTACGGCTATTTTCCCAATTTTTGGTTGTGTACTTTGGGAAAGGGTAGAAAAATCCTGATTTTCTAATGCCCAGTCAGCAACTAATCGCTCTAGTTTTCCAATTGCAACAGGTTCAAAATTTTTAGCCTTTCCAAGTTTACAAACCTGCTCACATTGCTTTTCTTGCGGACAAACTCTGCCGCAAATCGCCGGTAAATTGGTATATCTACCTAGAATATCGGCTGCTTCTTGCATATCACCTGCTTTGATTGCCAAGATAAATCCTGGAATATCGATCATCACAGGACAACTAGCAATACAAGGAGCATCTTTACATTGGAGGCAGCGAATTGCCTCTGCTTGCCCTTCTTCGATCGTATAACCTAAACATACTTCATCAAAATTTGATTTCCGAACAGCTGGCTTTTGCTCAGCAATCGGTGTTTTCGTTCTGCTTCTTCTAGCCATGAGGAGTCACCTGCACTTTTTGATCAGCAGTCAAGCATTGTTTTTCTTCGTCCGTATATTGTTTCATCCGGCTGATAAACTCGTCCCAATTAACATCTGTTCCTTTAAACTCGGGACCATCCACACAAGCAAATTTGATGTTACCATCAATAGTGACCCGACAGCCACCACACATACCAGTGCCGTCAATCATAATCGGATTTAACGAAACATAAATCGGAACCTCATGTTTTGATGCCGTTAGTGTGCAAAATTTCATCATCATACTTGGACCGATTGCCCAGCTACAATTGATTATTTCTCTGGCAATCACTTGCTCCATCGCTTCTGTCACAAGTCCTTTAACACCTAGTGTGCCATCATCAGTTGTAATAATTAGTTCATCAGAATAATAACGACATTCCTCTTGTAGAATCACTAACTCAGCCGTCTTTGCGCCAAGAATCGTAATTACCCGATTGCCCGCTTGTTTTAAGCCTTTGACGATTGGATAAATCGCAGCGATACCGACTCCTCCACCAACGATCAATACTGTACCGTAATTTTTTATCTCGGTTGGCATGCCTAAGGGTCCTGTCAAATCTAAAATCGAATCACCGGTATTAAGCTTAGAAAGTTCAGCTGTTGTTTTTCCAATAACTTGAAAAATCAAACGAATCGTTCCATTGGAGGGATCAGTTTCTGCAATGGTTAATGGAATTCGTTCACCATTGTCATTTATCCGCAAAATGACAAATTGCCCTGGTTGTGCTTTTGCTGCGATCCGTGGGGCTTCGATCCAAAAATCATATTCGTTTTCAGAAAGCTGTTCACTTTTGGTTATCTTATACATATGGATTACCGTTAATGAATGAATTCATTTATTCATTCCTTCCTTCACATGAATTAAGTTTATTTTACAGATCTGCTGTTAATTCTTTGACAAATTTTTTCAGTGCTTCGATATCTTCATCTTCGGCATTGTTTTCAATTTCAACCGTTTCAGCAACTTTTTTTGCACCAGTTTTTTCTAAAGCAGCAACAAAATCATGCGCTGATTTGCAGAATAAATCGCCATATTCTCGATCGCCGGAACCGACCACGCCAAAAATTTTACCAGCTAATTCTTTTTCTTCTAATTCATCATAAAAATCTTCAAACTCAAACGGTAGCTCCCCGTCACCATAGGTATAAGTAGCAATAATACATGCGTCCGCGTCATCAAAAAAGTCAACATCCACTTCCAAACATTCTTCTCTTTCAACATCAAAGCCTGCTTCTTGAACAGAGCTTTCTAAAATTTCTGAAATCTCCTCAGTGTTCCCTGTCATACTTGCATAAACGATTTTAACTAGTGCCATATTTACTCATCCTCTCATCTGTTTTATAAAATATTTCAAAGTATAAAAAGATAGACTGTAACGTCTTTCATCTACTTTATACTTAATATCCATAATGTTATGTAACGATAATAATTACCAAGATACGACTTCAAATTACCTTTTTCACATATTACCAACCATTATAAAAACGCTTTCTTTTTTTAGAACAGAAAACAATCAAAACTTCACTTACACTATAACATAATTGCCTTACCTAAAACAATAATTTTTAGGTAAAAAAAATATTTTTTAGCAATAAATTCTTATTTGAGAATAATTTTATCTAACAAACAGATATTTTCGAATTTAGAACAGATTTTTTTCACGACCTAGCCAAAGAACAGCCTCTAAAACAGAGCCTCCTAAAGCCCGAGCTTTATCTGAAATCGTAAAACAATCAACTTGCTCCTTAGGCCGTGGATCAACGTCTGCGCACTTCAAGCCCTTTTGACAGTCAACCTTATCAGACAGTAGTCCTCTCAAAACCCCTTCTAATGGAGACCGGACTGCTGTTTGTCCAACGTAAAAAAGCGTCTCCCCTTTATAGACAGCATCCCCGATTTTTTTTACGTGCCTCACTTTGCCAGTTGTGGGAGAATGGATCACTCGTTCTGAACTTTTCCCGCCGATCTCTCCTGGTATTCCAGTATTAGGCAGTGCACTTCCTTCAAAATATAAGCGCCCCAAATGATGCCCTCTCATCGTTTCGATTACAACATTTACATCATCTGGAGCTGAAAAACCTGGTCCTAAAGCAATCGTAATAGGAGCCATTTCTTTTTTTGTGCCTATATTTCTTTTTGCTAAAATGGCATCGACAAGAACGATCGGCTTTAACTCTCTTAAAGAGCTGGCTTTAGCGTCAATCAACAGTGGAACTTGATTATTACGCCAACACTCACTGCACTCTGATGCAGAGGAAGCTAAAATGGCTTTTATATCTTCAACCTGCTGCGTTTTTTGGAAAACAGCTGTGCATAGCGCTACTGTACGTCGGATTGCCAGTGGTTTAGCCGTCTCCAGAATAACAACTTTAAATCCTGCATGAACTAATTTTTGAATAACTCCTGTAGCTAAATCACCACCTCCGCGTACTGCAATGATTGTGTCGGAAATTGGTTGTTTTACTTTTCCCATAAGATTATTCCTTCCTCAGATTGAATGTTACAGGCAATGACTTTACTTAGACGCTTTAATAGCATCATTGGAAGTAACGACAGGATTTTTTTTGCTTGTATCAATTGATCTGGCGTTTCAACTTGGTTGATACATAACACTCTTTGACCATGACTTTTAGACCATAATCCTGTAGGACTAGCAATAATTTCAGCTAAGGTTGCTTCTGTGATAAGCTCCCCTTCGTTTGCACCAGTTGCCCGTAAGAAAAGCTCAAGACGATGAATTGTCCTTCGATCAATCGGTCGCCCCAAAACAGATATCGGTACCAATCCAATTGTAACTGTTGTTTCTGGTACAATCACCGGTTCAAATGTTTCCCAGCCTTTTAAAGGTAATTGTTTAGATCCGTCTGCTTCTAAAAATACTTTATCGAAACGCTGACAAGCTGCTTGAAAGTCAGTAAGTGGTAGCGAACTCAACTTATAACCTTCCGCCGTGACTTTTCCTGCTAAGGTGATCCCCACGCCATCTTTACCCAAATCAGAAAAGTAATCACTATAAAAAAAATCATAGAGACACTCATTAGAACGACCTATTTTCGTTGTTGTACTGACTAAAACTTTCTTATTACGATAACAGTTAGCTAGATACCACATCAAGCTTGTTTTTCCACCACTGCCGATCAGTGAAATGACCTGTCGTCCTTGTAAGTCAAAACAATTGCTCAAGGTTTCCATCGCGTATACGTCCTTTCATGGTTGACTCTGTCGATTTCAAAAATGCCTTCAACCGGTAGATTCGCCTCGCTTAAGTGTTTTCGTCCATCAATAAAGTCTGGTGCAGCTATTCTTAAACAAATTCCACAAAAGTCGCCCAAACTAGTTGGCAACGGCATCACTGACACTGGAATCTTATTTTTGATCAAAATTTTTTCACTATGGATCGCGTAATGCGTATTTTGAAACGTCAAAAGATATTCCATTTGATCACCTCATTTTTAAACATTGATCACCTTTTTAGCTTGCGCCATTACTTCTGTGATGCCGTACATATTAGTGATTTCGCCAATAGCCAGCGTTTCTTTGATTTGGTAAAAGTCCAAACAAGCACCACAAGTGCTGATCTGGGTTCCTTTTTCTGTCAAGACTTGTAAATCTTTTAAAACGGTAGATGCTTGACTCGTCAAAAATGCCCCACCGTTAAAAAACAAGAGGTGTTCAGGCGGTGTATCCAGTTCGGTTAAAGAATAAATATAGCTTTTCAGCAGTATTTCCCCTAATTCAGGATCACCGTTTCCCATCGTTTTTTGTCCAAAAGCAATAACTAATTCATTGTTCTTAAGGTTTGTTTTCGTTTGCTCTAGATCCTTAGGCACATCAATGGTTACTGTAAATCGATCATTTTCTAACAGATTCGTGATTGTATCCAAACCTAAGCCAACAGCCATTTTTTGAATATTTTTCACGGATACTTCATTGTCGACAACTATTTCTACAGTTCCCCCGGTCTTCTTTATTTCTCGAATCGCCTTTTTTGCTTCGATTACAGGAATTGGACAAGGTTTCCCTAGTGCATTGATCTTTTTCATCACAGCTCCTTCTTTCTCATAAAATAATGATTGATTGATTGAGTTCTTTTTTGCAGACTTCACCGATAATCGTGGCCGCTGGATCATCTTTTTGAATGGCTTTCAGACATTCAGCTGCTGAATTTGGGGCAACACTCAACAATAAGCCTCCGGAGGTCTGCGGGTCGCATAAAATTTCCTGGAAAGCTGGCGTGATAGAGCTCAAATCAACTTTTCCCTCAACAAATTGACGATTTCGTTGGCCAGCAGCCGTTGCTAAAAATTCTTCTGCATAATGATAGACATCCGGTAAAAGTGGCAACTGCTCCGTATCAATGACCAATGTCACCTTTTCATCAGCCATTTCAATAGCATGGACTAATAGACCAAAACCGGTCACATCTGTACAAGCATGAACAGGAAACATTTTCATCTTTTGCGCCGCATATTTATTTAACCGTTCCATTGAAGCAATTGCTGCACTTTCGGCCTCAATAGATGCTAGTCCTCCTCTAAGCGCTGACAAAATCAAGCCCACACCTAATGCTTTTGTGAGAATTAAGACATCTCCTACTTCTGGTGTATTATTATGAATGATCTTTTTCGGATTCACTTGGCCTGCTACCGCTAAACCATACTTTGATTCATGATCATAAATCGAATGACCGCCAGCTAAAGAAGCATGTGCTTCTTTAAGTTTTTCCGCACCGCCGATAAGAATTTCTGAAAGCATTTGTTTTTCTAGTTTCTCTGGAAAACAAACTAAGTTTAAAGCAAATAATACTTCTCCTCCCATCGCGTAGACATCGCTCATAGCATTTGCCGCAGCGATTCTTCCAAATGTACGTGGATCTTCTACCATCGGAGAGAAAAAATCTACTGTAGAAATCAGCGCAAGTTCTTCTGAGAGTTGATACACAGCTGCATCATCAGAAGAATCAAAATCTACTAACAATTTCTCATCTGAAAATTTAGGCAATTCGCTTAACAATCCAGCTAATTCGTTTGGTCCGATTTTGGCTCCGCAGCCACCGGATGTACATTGTGATAAAAAGTCCATTGACGTTCTCCTTTGTATCTATTCTGAAAAAATTTCACCTAACGCATTCAATGTATAATCAATTTCTTCAATCGTCGTATTCCAACCAAAGCTAAAACGAACTGCACCACTCTTTAGTGTTCCCGCTGTTTGATGTGCCAACGGTGAACAATGAAGCCCAGATCTGGTAATGATTTGGTAGCGTTCAAATAATAGTTGGGAAAGCTCGCCGGAATCAATCGTAGGGGCTGTGATTGAAACAACTGGTACACTCTGCGCTGGATCTGAGGTTCCTAAAACATTGAGCGGGATTTCTTTGACTCCTGCTAAAAAGCGGGCAGTTAATGTCCGTTCATGAGTTTCTATTTTTTTTAAGCCAATTGCTCTAATTTGCTGGATGGCACTTTTTAAACTCAAGATTCCCAGCATATTTGCTGTTCCTGGCTCAAATTTATCGGGTAAAAAATCAGGTTGTTTAAGCGCTAGCGAAGCACTTCCTGTGCCCCCGCTCAACCACGGATCAATCAGTCTTTCTATATTTTGGGCTAAAACAAATCCGCCAATTCCTGAAAGTCCCATCAGGCCTTTATGCCCTGTGAAAGCTAATACATCGATCGATAGTTCCTCCATATCGATTGGTAGAAAACCAGCTGTCTGTGCACTATCCAAAATCGTAATAATTCCATGCTCCTTAGCTATTTTAAAGCATTCTTTCACAGGTAAAATTGTTCCTAAAACATTTGAGGCATGCGTCATTATCAGTACTTTTGTTTCAGGACGAATGAGAGATTCAATTTGGCTAGGATCAAGACAGCCGTTTTGCTCACAACATAAACGGGTTACTGAAATATTTTTTTCAGTTTCTAACATATAAAGTGGGCGGGCCACAGCGTTATGTTCTACCGCTGTCGTTAATACGTGATCCCCTGTTTTTAATAGACCATTTAACACCATATTCAACGAGGTTGTTGCATTCGGTGTAAAAATAATATGTGCTGGATCCGGCGCTCGAAAAAAATCTGCTAAGGACTGACGAGCCTCAAAAATCAATTCAAGTTCAGCCATATTTTGGGTACCACGATTTGTATTTAAATTATTATTGGCCACTAAATAATTGGTTAAATCTTTGATAGTTGCATCGAATTTATGATTAGAAGTAGCTGCATGATTTAGATAGACTTGTTTCATTTTCTCCTTTCCTTTCTACGCTCGTCTAAGCTTTGGTCAAGTAAACAGAGATATTCTTCTGGTGTGTCGATATCAACTAACCGTTTGGTATCTGGTACTTGAATTTTTCGCCAAGCCTCTGGATGGTTATTTCGAACAGACCGGCCTCCTGCTTTTCCAGTGACTTGCAACAATTCTGAGCGAAATACCTGTCCAAAATAAATTGGACTATAGGGTCTGTCTTTTTGATCCACCGGAAAAACGATCGTCTTCTTAGAATACGCGGAACGAAGATGTTCTAATACTTCTCGATTTAAAAGCGGTTGATCAACGGTCAAATAAAGATAGCCCTCTCCTGAAGCTGCTTTTGTTCCTAACCGGACGCTTGTACTTTGCCCCATGTCTGCTTCAACATTCTGAATGACCTTGAGCGTTTTATCTTGAGGCATCTTGATATTTTGAAGATTCTCTGGTGATATGACTAAGATTCGTTCAAAAAAAGACATTTCCTTTGAAAGCTTCAATACATGTTCTAAGAATGTCTGCCCTTGATAATCAAGGGCAAGTTTATTTGTACCCATTCTAGAAGAACTTCCGGAAGCCATAATAATGGCACTGACTTTCAGCATTTGCAATGCTCCTTTTTTTACAAGATCTTTTCATAATCAATAAAAACGCACCCAATTTTATGTATCAGATGCGTTTCGTTCGCCTTTTGTGAGTCGTTTTCCAAGCACATCACAGAATCAGTTATTTATTTTTTCTTTTTTTGGTAAAACGTATCTTCCATTGGTAAGGTCGGTCTTAATTTTCCATCTAAAGCATAATAAGCACCAGATAAAGCGGGAGCAGTCGGAATCGTTGCCAATTCGCCTACGCCTTTGATACCATATGCCAAGCCATCATGAATATCTTTTGCTTGGACTAAAATCGTTTCGATTGGTGGAACTTGAGTGGCATTTAGTAGTCCTAACGTGGCATATTTTGCCTTAACATAACCTTCTTCCAGCACAAATTTCTCCGTTAAGGCGTAGCCCATTCCCATTACGATCCCGCCTTCGATTTGTCCTTGCGCAGCTTTTGGATTGACTACTTGTCCCATATCGTAGGCGGCAACGAATTTTTCGACTTTCCCTTTGTCATCCAAAATCGCTACCTCAGCTGCATAGCCGTACCCCGCATGACTAACAGGACTCTTTTTATCATTGATCAATGGGTCTGTTTTAGCCGAGTACTCACCATAAAATTCTTGACCTTCCAAATCAGATAAAACTCGGCCCATATCAAGTTCATAACGCAATTGCATGGCAGCTCTTCTAGTTGCTTCCCCTGTGAATAATGATTGGCGGGAGGCTGTTGTCGTACCTGAATCTGGTGTTCGGCGCGTATCTGGTGCTTCTGCTATGATCATTTCTGGTGGTAAATCTAACGTTTCACAGGCTACTTGAGTCGTAACAGTCGCCATTCCTTGGCCAATACAAGCCGCACTAGTTCTTACATGGACCTTCCCTTCTTCCACAGAAACAATACAACGACCTACATCGGATAAACCAACGCCGATTCCGCTATTTTTGAAGAAACAGGAAATACCCGCAATTTCGGCATTCTCATAAACATCTTTGACTGCCAGTAATGTCTCTTTCAGCGCTGCATTTTTAGAAACTAGCTGACCATTTGGCAGTGAATCTCCATGTCCAACAGCATTCTTGTAACGTATATCCCATTGTGATATTCCAACCTTTTCTGCCAATAAATTAAGGTTATTTTCAATCGCAAAAGCTGTTTGACACACCCCAAAGCCACGGAATGCTCCTGCTGGCGGATTATTCGTATACACGGCAAAGCCTTCGACATCAATATGCTGATATTTATAGGGGCCCGCTGCATGGGTACACGCCCGTTGCAACACAGGTCCGCCTAAAGAGGCGTATGCGCCAGTATCAGCATATATCACAGCTTTCATTGCAGTTAAATTTCCTTCAGTATCACAACCTGTAGTAAAATCCATTTCCATCCCATGACGTTTTGGATGAACCATTAAGCTTTCTTGTCGGCTTAGCAAGACCTTGACTGGTTTTTGCAAACACCATGCTGCAAGTGATGCATGATGCTGAACACTCATGTCTTCTTTTCCACCAAAGCCACCACCAACTAATTTAGCTTGAACATGCACCTGCTCTTTTTCTACGCCTAACATACGAGCTACTTCGCGTTGCTCATCATAGATGCTTTGACCAGCACTATAAAGAAGGATTCCCTTTTCACCTTCTGGCATAGCAATCGCACATTCTGGTTCCATGAAAGCGTGCTCATTAATTGGCACTGAATAATGTTGGGTTACCACATATTTCGATGCAGCTAATTCTTCATCAGCATTTCCTCGAACAAGATGCTCATGAGATAAAATATTGCCTTTTTCATGGATCAATGATGCATTTTGCGCCAATGCTTCTTCACAGGTAGTCATTGGAACAAGCTCTTCATAAGTGATTTCCACTAATTCTTTGATTTCTCCCAATGCTTCTTTTTCTTTTGAAACGACTAATACGATCGCATCTCCAACGTAACGAGTGATTTCACCTTCTGGAATCAGAACATCCCAATCTGAAATAAACTCTAAATGACCAATCTTATTGTTTCCAGGCACATCTTTAGCTGTCAGTACGGCAACACATTCAGGATGTTCTAGTGCTTTACTCGTATCGATTTTTAAGACTTTAGCTCTTGGATATTCACTACGAACAGCAGACGCATGAAGCATCCCTTCAACTGTAATATCGTCGACATATAATCCTGTTCCCAATGTTTTCTCAACCGCATCGACTCTTTTTAAGTCTTCACCTAATCTTCCATTTGAGCGTTCATCTGGAATGCTCAATTCTTCACGAATCATTTTAGCGACTAACTGAATCGCTTCCACAATTTTTACATACCCTGTACAGCGGCAAATATTGCCACGAATCGCTTTTCGGACCTCTTCGTCACTAGGCTCCTCTTTTTTGTTGAGTAATCCTTGCGCTGAAATTACGATGCCGGGGATACAATAACCGCATTGAACGGCTCCAGTTTTAGCAAAAGCATAAGCATACACATCTTTTTGACGCTGACTTAGACCTTCGATCGTCACAACTTCTTTGCCTTCCAACTTTTCTAGATTAAATAAACACGCTTTGGAAGCCCTTCCATTTATTAACACTGAACAAGCGCCACATGAACCTTGGTTACAGCCATCTTTGGTTCCAGTCAAGTTTAGATCCTCACGGAGAAAATCCATTAACTTCTTATTTGTATCGCAGGTTTCCATCTTTCCATTTACTACTAATGAATACATTTTTCTTTACACCTCAATTTCTGTCATAATTATAGCTTTTAATCACTATGATTATACCATAAATTTACGGTCTAAAAATTATTTTTTAGCAAAAAAAGTTTTTTTGTTGCATTCCGATCAAAGCAGCACCAATCGCACCAGCATATTGAGAAAGTTCTTGATCATAGTATACTTCTTTTTTAGTATATTCAGCAACTAGTTCTGTCACTTTTTTGCTGTGAGATAAACCTCCTGAAAAAAAGATTGGGCCTTGTTCCGGGTTGATTTGTCTATGTTGATTACTGATCCGAGCAGCAATCGAATGGAGGACTCCTAAAGCAATATCTTCTCTTTTTTCTCCTCTGCCGATCAAACTAATCACTTCTGATTCTGCAAATACAGTACACATGCTATTGATTTTTATAGGTTCAGCTGACGCAACGAAAGAATCGATGTGTTCAATTTCTTCACCTAATGTTCGCATCAACACTTCCACAAATCGACCAGTTCCTGCAGCACATTTGTCGTTCATATTAAAGTCTAAGACATGTCCTTTGGTATCCATCCTGATTACTTTGCTATCTTGTCCACCGATATCGATCACATTTTGAATCCCCTCACTCAGATATGCCGCACCCTTAGCATGGCAAGTGATTTCAGTTACTGCTTTATCAGCATTTAATAGCTTACGACCGTATCCTGTCGCAACAACTTGATATTGTTTATTTTCGTCTAATTCAGTGATGACTTGTTCAGCTGCTCGTATGGGATCACCTGAGGTTGATACCAAACATTTTTTTACAAGTTTGTTTTGCGCAAACAAAACGCCTTTTGTTGTCGTTGATCCACTATCAAGACCAATCACATTCATTAGCATCGATCCTCCAACATTTCTATAAATGCTGTCACTCGTGTATTGATTTGTTCGATATCAGCGGTAGAATAATCGGTCTCTAAATATAAATAAGAAACATTTTTTTCAGTTTGGCAGAATCGTCTCACTTTTAACGCTTCGATTGAATAGGGATGACAAGATTGCAATACCATATCTAAGACGCCGTCCACCTGATAGTCATCGATCATTTGGTTCAATAAATCAAATCGACTTGTATTATTAGACATGCAGGCGCAACCAATATCGATATATTTTTCAGCCAAAGCTTCATAAACATCTTTATTTTCTTCATCAACTAATCGTTCAACAGCCTTGGCAACTGTGCAATTTTCAAAACCAACGATCGTTCCACCATTTTCTTCGATAGCACGGATAACTTTTTCAGTCACACCGCCCATCGGTGAGCCTGTGATCAAAATTCTAGGTTTGCCATCTGATTGATGCTTTTCGGGATAGTGTTCTAGGATTGTTTCAGTTGTTTGATCTAGTTTTTTGATTAGACTTGTCTTATCAAACGTATAATTTGCGCCATAGATCACCTTAAAAATCTCTGAGCCTTCAATTGCTGGCGGATTTAATTTGCCTAGTCCGTAAAAGTTTTTTCTAGCCGTACGTTCTTTATTTTTAAGACGGATTGCGGATTGGATTTTCTCTGCTGTAATCGTTACGCCAAGAAAATCTTCTAATTTTTCTTTGAAACGAAAGATTTCATCTTTCCACAATTCAAAGGCGGCAGCTGAATTTCGTGCATTAGGTAAATTCATTAAATAAAGTGGTTTGAATTCTTCCATGTACTCGTACATTTTTTTCTTGCCGTCACAGGTCGTTTCGCCTACCACTAAATCGGAAAAATAAAAGAACGGACACTTATCTGTTTTGCCAAAACCATAACTGGATTTGATCAATGGACAAAGATTTCTAGGTAAGTCTTCTTCAGCAGCTGAGATTGTTTCATCCGATGTAGAACAAAGACTGATTTGGACTGCATCAGCGGCCAACACAATTTCTTCTGGCATAAACGTACAATAAACACCCACGACTGGAATGCCTTGTTCTTTTAGTTCTTTGACTTTGATAAATCCCTGACGTCTAGCATCATCAAACTCGACAAAAATTTCTGGTAGCTCTGTCCTAATTTCCATACAATACCTCCCTAAAGTCTTTTACACCTACTGTGCATTCGTAAGGATTGTTTTAACTTGTTCCGAAGTTGGCTCGACATGGTAAAATAATGCATAAAATTCTTTGATCTGCTCTTCGATATTGATTTGGTAATGCTCTGGATAAATCAATTGTCCCAACCATTCTATGCCTATCATTCGGTTTACAGATGGGGGCGAACCCATAAAATTATAAGGGGCTGTCGGTACCTGGTAAACCTTACCTGATTTGACAGCAGTCAATTCTTGCCAGGATGCATCTGAATTGATCAATTCATACACATCTTTTGAATCAGCTATAATATAATCTGGTTGCCACTGAATCAGTTGTTCCATCGATATTACTGTCCCGCCACCTTTTGAAACAATATCTACATCCACAGCAGCATTTTTTGCACCCACTTCATCAAGTACCTGAGCATGAAATGAACCTGCTGCATTGGTATTCAATCCGGCATTTCCAGAAGCGTAATACACCGTTTTTTGCTCTGATTCTTTCAGTGACGAGCGTGCTTGAGCTGCTTGTTTTAAAACAGTTTCGCAATACTTACTGAGTGTTGCTGCTTCTTTTTTATTTCCTAGAAGTTCACCGAGCTTTTGATAAGTTTCCGGCATACTTTTTAGGTTTGCTTCGATAAAAATTGTTGGAATATTGATTTGATCTTGCAAGTTGTCCATATCTTCTTTGACCGTTTTTTTCACTTCACCGATATCAATGATCACATCTGGTTCGGCTGCACTCAATGCTTCCATATTTAGACTGGCATTTTTTCCATAAAACTGACCAAATTCTGGTAATGATTGATATTTTTTATCAATGAATTCTTTTGCTTCAGTTGAAAACGGGCTAGCTAAACCAACTAATAAATCTGGTGAATTTGTATACAGTACGATTTGTGCTAGTGGACCTGATGGTGCAATTTTTTTGATTTTTGCGGGTATCACGACTTCTCGATCAGCAGAATCTACAAAAACGTGTGTCTCTTTTGATTCTACTTTTTCAGTACTCACAATTGACTCTGTTTTTTCGGCTTCATTTGTGTTCTTCGTTGAGCAGCCTATCAACATTAGAACTGCTATACTTAATACAAGAAGCCATCTAGATTTCTTTTTCATTAATGTACATCCTTTCTATTTTTTGTCGGCAAACAAATTTTCTGTTCACACTGTGTTAATTTATGGACTGTAATTGGCACCTGATAAATAGATTCTAATTGCTGACTCGTCAGGATTTCTTCTGGTCGGCCTTGATTTGTCAGCTGACCAGCTTGTAAAATCATTACATAATCAGCGTATTGGAGTGCATGATTTGGATCATGAGTTGACTGAACAATCAAAAAGCCCTCCGCTGCTAGTTTACGGATCATTTCTAACACCATGATTTGATTACCGTAATCCAAATTAGCGCATGGCTCATCCATAATAATGATTCGACTTTGCTGGGCAACTGAACGGGCGATGATTACTAGCTGTTGTTCTCCACCACTGATTTGCGAATAAATTCGATTTCTTAAATGAGTAATACGCAATGTTGCTAGTGCTGCATCGGCTAAATCATTTTCAGCTTGACTAGGTTGCTGGTAAGGTTTAAGCCGTGCAGTTGTGCCCATCAGCACCATTTCGAAAACAGTAAAATGAAATACTCCTCTTTGTTTTTGCGGAATATACGAAATGAGCTGGGAAAGTTCATTTCGAGCACAAGCTTGAATTGATCGATCGTTGATTTTAATACATCCAGCGCTAGGCTGTAAAATTCTTAGCAAGCATTTAAATAAGGTGCTTTTGCCTACACCATTTTTTCCTAGTAAACAAACCGATTGACCGTAGCTTAGTTTAAATGAAATATTCTGCAGTATTGGTCGTTGCTTATAAGCAAACCCTAGATTTACTACTTCTAACATAGGAATCCCTCCAACTCATGATCTCACCGAACGATTATTTTTCGCGATCAGCAATAAAAAAATCGGTGCGCCAATAAACGATGTCAATATCCCGATTGGTATTTCACTTGTAGCTAGCATCCGGGAAAAATCATCTACAATCAGTAAAAAAGTGCCGCCTAGTAACGCTGTAACAGGAATACTGTAACGATAATCATTACCAATCAACATTCTAGAAAAATGAGGTACTACTAGTCCCACCCAACCAATCAAGCCACTGACAGAGACCGCACTTGCTGTGATCAAGGTTGCCGCTAGAATCAAAATCACTCTTAAAATACGACTATTTACGCCTAAGCTCAACGCTTCCTCTTCACCTAAAGAAATAATATTCAAACGCCAACGTAACAAAAAAATTGGAACCATCCCTACTAAGATCAATGGTGCTGCAAACTGAACATTCTGTATTTTGATTGAAGCAAGACTCCCCATCAGCCAATAAGTGATTGCCGGTAATGTATTGGTCGGATCACCGACTAACTTTAAAAACGAAACGGCTGAAGAGAAAAGCGAACCGATCATCATACCGATCAAAACCATATTCAATACAGAATCGGTTCGTAAAAATCTACTCACTAAAAGAACTGCAGCCACTGCTAGCAAGCCAAAAACAAAAGACAATGAAATGACTTGTTCATAGGTGAAAGAAAAAAATAACCCGATTGCTGCACCAAAAGCTGCACCTTGTGAAGCTCCTAGAATATCCTGAGAAATCATTGGATTTTGAAATAACGCTTGATAGGTTGCACCAGCTACCGAAATCCCTCCGCCAATCACTACCGCCATGATAATTCTAGGAAAGCGAATCTTAAACAAAATCGTTTCAACCTGACTACTCCACGTTTGCTCAAGTGGAATGACTTTATTTCCAACTGCCCGAAAAAAATCAGTTACTGAGATTGAAAATTTTCCTAAAAAAAACGACAGGCTAAGCACAACTAAAAAAAGTAGTAGTGATCCCCAAATAACGATTTTTTTCTGATTGACGTTTGACAGCTTATTTTTCACTGAAATCACTCCTATTTTTGAGCAATTTTACTTTGCGGATTCTGCTCGTTTTTCAATTAATTCTCCTGCAACACTAATAGCGAGTTCAGCTGGAGTTTCTGCTTTTATTTTTAACCCGATTGGCATGTTTAAACGCTCGATTTCCTTCATTGAAAAGCCGCTTTCTTTTAGTCGGCTAATTTGGACCGCAATCTTTCTTCTACTCCCCATCACACCGATATAGTGTGCTTTTGTTTTCAATAATTGTTTTGACAGTTCAAAATCAAATTGATGTCCGCGCGTCATTACAATCGCATAATCTACTTCTGTTATTTGAATCGACGCTTCAATATTTCCCAAATCTATAACCATTCGCTGATCGGCCTCTGGAAAAACAGCTTCTGTTAAAAGTTGTTCACGATCGTCTAGAACAACACAATAAAAGTCCAATGTTTTTAAAATTGGAACTAACGCTTGTGCAACATGACCTGCCCCAAAGACAAAAACTTTCCCCCTTTGCAGTAAAGATTCGATCAAATAAACTTGGCTATTGACTGTTACTATTGAGACCCCTTGATTGAAAGGTTCTTCTTGCAGCTCAGTTGCTACTCGTCCTACTAAACCTGTCTCTAAACTATAGAAACCAATGGCGTTAGATTTTCCTCCATTTAGTTCAGTGATCAGCCAACATTGCTGATTACTTTCAAAATGCCGTCTAATTTCTACACAAATATCAGAAATAACTGGATCTAGCCAAGAACAGTATTGAAAATAAAGCGCAACATTTCCTCCGCAAATCATGCCCAAATCTGCCACATCATTTGGCGCTAAAACGAATTTTTCACTCTTTGAGAGCTTATTTTCCAATACCTCTTGCGCAATTTCCTCTGCTCGAAATTCGACTGCCCCCCCACCAATCGTTCCTTCCAAGCGACCTGTCTTAGCAATTAACATCCGCGCACCCGCACCTCTTGGCGTCGAACCCGAACTTGCAGTGACGGTCACTAAAACTGTATCTTCCTTTTGCTCGATTGCTTCCTTTAATCGCAGAAAAAGTTCTTTCATCCTCTTTCCTCCATCTCCTTTGTTTCTGGATTCAGCTCATCACAAAAAATTTCCGCAAAATATTGATTCGTGATTTGATAAGTCTTTTTTTGAAAAAGCAGAAATTTTGCGGTTAAACGTTTCCCATGAATCGTTACGGTTGAGCCTCCTCCATTACTGCCGCCGACACTTTTATCGATCAAAGGATACCCTAGCTCCTCTTCGGCTTTTTTGATCATTCGCCAAGCTTTGTTATACGACATTTTCATTTGTTTAGCTGCTGTATTCAGCGAACCCGTTTGGGAAATTCGCTGGAGCAGTTCGACCACACCAGGTCCAAAAAAAATTCGACTCGTTCGTAATTTTAAATTAAGTGTATAATCAAAAGCTTTTTGTTCCTCCATTCCCTAACCTCCTTCGTTATACTTGAAAAAGATAACGGCAATCAAAAAAATTAATTGTTAAGAAAACCGCTCAACTGCTTTTGGACCACTTGAAAATTATTGCCGTTTAACGTGACAATCTGTCCTTTGTCTTTACAGATTTCTTGTTTTAATGCGACTCTTTGCCAATCAATTTCCAGTTTTTCTCTCATCTGTTGTTTTTGTCTTTGATAATTCGCTTCTGATTTAAAGACACCAATAATTTTCTTGGGTTGTCGCATCACTGCCAATAGCGCTTCTCTAAAAGATTTTGCTAATAGTTCTACTCCGCCGATTTCATCCAATAAAATAATCTCTGCTGCACTTAATTGGGCTTCCTTTAATAGCTCAAGACCAAACGTTTCAAATACTTTGAGGTTCCTAGTTCGTTTTCCATTTTCAGTTTGAATGAAGCAATGCTCTGGTACCTCCTGCAGATCTGGCTGATCTTCAAGCAACTCTTTTGCTTCTCTCAGTTCAAAGCCTACGATTTCTCCCTGATCATTTATCTGCCGTTTGACATAAAAACCGCTGACTGAAAAATTTCCGGCTAAAATTACTTCTTTCAATAAGGTCGACTTTCCAATCAATTTATCCCCTTCTAAAAAAAACTTTGTCATCGTCTATGTTCCTTTACTTAATCGATTTCTAAAAAACAATGCAAAAGACAAATCAATTTTATTCATTTATCTTTTGCATCTTTTTTAAAAAGATATTCTTTCTCGTTATTCGATTGCCAGTTGTTTTTCTTCTTTAAGTACCACATTCAAAATAACTGCAACAATCGTCGTCAAAATGACTTCTGAATTTCCAAAAATGGTTGTTACCCAAGGTGGAAAGCCACTCAAACAGCCTACCGACAATGTCACGCCGATACCAAAAGCCAAAGCAATTCCTACAACACCAGTATTTCTAGGCGTTAATTCTTGTGTTGATATCATCCGGACCCCAGTCATCGAAATCGAGGCAAACACCGAAACTGTTGCACCACCGATTACTGCATATGGGATTGTTGTCAAAATCGAGGCAACTTTTGGAACAAAACCTGCGATTAGTAAAATAACTGAGGCGAAAACCATAACATATTTATTGATTACCCTAGTTACGGTAACGAGTCCTACATTTTGACCAAAAGTAGCAACTGGTACTGAACCGAAAAAGCTACCAATAAAATTAGTTAGTCCGCTTCCCATGATTCCCCCAGAAAGTTCTTTATCTGTTGGTTCCCGATCCATCGCACCGACAGTTGTTGCAGTAAATTGACCAATTGCTTGAACCGCATCAACAATAAACATCACTACTAAGGTCAAAATCGGAACAATTTGAAAATCCAAACCAAAATAAAACGGCGTGATCACCTGAAATACGGATGCCTCTTTGACTGGAGTAAAATTGACCATTCCTAAAACTAAAGAAACGATATAACCAATGATCATCCCATTTAGAATAGACGACAATTTAAGAAAGCCTTTTGAAAAATAATTAAAATAAAATACCACGCCAAAAGTCAACAACGCTACTAACCAGTTCTGTGCTGAACCAAAATCTGAACTTCCAGCTCCTCCTGCCATGTATTTAATTGCCACAGGAAACAGTGATAAGCCAATACTCAAGATGACTGTTCCCGTAACAAGTGGCGGAAATAAGATACGGATTTTTTTTATTGATAACCCGACAATAATCACTAAAATACTCCCGACTAACTGAGCCCCAAAAATCGCTGCGATTCCAAAATCTCCCCCAATTGCCATTAAAATCGGGACATAGGCAAAACTTGCACCCATCATGACTGGTAACCTTGACCCGACTTTACCAAAAATCGGAAAAAGTTGAATAAACGTTGCTACGGCAGAAAAAATCAGTGACGTTTGAATCATGATCGTCGTGTCACTTGAGCTTAGATTACAAACTTTCGCAATCATGATTCCTGGTGTAACGATTCCTACCACTGCTGCTACTACGTGCTGTAAGCCCATTGGAAGGGCTTCTTTGATCGATAACTTGGCATCATACTCAAACAATGCCTTTTCTTCTTTTTCACTCATAGGCAAGTTTCCTTCTTCACTTTTTATTTTAAAAAGGACTGCACTTATCCGAGTCTTAAAATCCGCAACCCTTTTCTTTGATCAGAAATTATTCAAAAATTAATTTTTGACTGCGATTGCTTCTATTTCAAAAAGTCCACTCTTAGGTAATTCGCATACCTCTACGCAAGAACGAGCGGGAAGAACATTTGCGAAATATTTTCCATAAATATCATTAATTTTAGCGAAATCAGACATGTTTTTTAAAAAGACTGTTGTCTTTACAACATGGTCATACGTCATACCCGTTTCTTTTAGAATTGCTCCTAAGTTGATCAAGGCTTGTTCTGCTTGTTGTTCAACTGTTTCTTGCATTTCTCCACTCGCTGGATCCAATCCTAATTGACCAGAGATGTATTGGGTTTGTCCAGCTAAAACTGAATGGGAATAAGGCCCTACAGCGGCTGGAGCATTTGCTGAATTGATCATTTGGTTTGTCATCGACTCACTCCTTCACTTACTTCTTTTAAGTTATTGCTCAATGATCGTTCCCGTTTTCCCGACGATACCGTCTTTGGCTTTTTCTAATAATGTGATCAGTGTTTTACGACCTGGTTTTGATTCAGCAAATTGGATTGCTGCTTCAACTTTCGGCAACATTGAACCTGGTGCAAACTGACCAGCTGCTGCATGTTTCTTCATTTCAGCCGTTGACACTTGGCTCAATTCTTTTTGCGTTGGTTTTCCAAAGTCGACACAGACTTTTTCGACTGCTGTTAAGATAATCAGCAAATCGGCATCGACCATTTCAGCTAATAGTTCACTACAGAAATCTTTATCGATAACAGCTGCGATTCCGCTTAAATGATTGCCTTCTTTCACTACTGGAATTCCGCCGCCACCGCAAGCAATCACCGTTTGCCCTGAATCGATCAGAGTCGTGATCGTTTTTATTTCAACAATTTCTTTTGGTTTTGGCGATGCTACAACTTGGCGATAACCACGCCCAGAGTCTTCAACAACGCTAACCTGTTTTTCTTTTACAAGTTGGTCCGCTTCTGCTTTAGACATAAAGCGTCCGATTGGTTTAGCTGGATGATCAAACGCTGGATCTTTTGGATCAACAGCGACTTGAGTGATCACGGTACCAACAGGTTGATTTAAATTGCGGCTCAGTAGTTCTTCTCTTAATGCATTTTGTAAATCATAGCCAATGTAGCTTTGACTCATCGCCACACAAACCGACAATGGAATCGTTGGATATTTCGCTGGATCACTTAATGAAAGTTCTTCCATTGCTAATTGAATCATACCGACTTGAGGACCGTTTCCATGAGACAAAATAACTTCATAGCCTGCTTCAATCAAATCTGCAATGGCTTTTGATGTTTCTTTGACTGCGGTCATTTGTTCTGTTAAATTATCGCCTAGCGCATTTCCGCCAAGAGCGACCACCACTCGCTTTACCATTCAGCGATTCACCTCATTTCAATTTTATCGTTATTTTTATTTATTGATTATTTTAAAAGTAAGATGCTTTCTCTCAATAAATCACATCGATGATCGTTAAGTAAACCCTGTACTTTGCATGAAGTGGTCAGAATCTGTGGACAGCAGATTCTTTTAAGTCAGCGTTATTCTTAACTGATAGTATTTATAAATGGACTTGGAAAGGTCTTATTATCATTTCTAGTTTTTGAAAAGAGAACACATTATTTTATTTACAGCTATCATCATCAATAGAAAAAGCATCTCACTTCATGCCAGTGATTGATTGTTACTTATTTTACTTCTCTAGGTGTCGCTTTTTTTTCAAGCTCTTTTAACGTTGTTTGCGGACTCTTCACTTTACTCAAGAAAATCATTGCCGCAATGATATATGGTTTGTAGCTTGCTTCTTTGTATAGTTCCACACGGTAACGATCAAAGACAGAGGCTTCAACTTCACCTTCTTCACAACTTACGCCTGTGATATCGGCAGGTAAGCAGTGCATGTACAAGGCTTTTCCATCTTTCGTTGTTTTCATCAATTCTTCTGTACATTCCCAATCTTTGTGGTTGGTATTTTGAGCGAGCAATTCTTTTTCTAACTTATCAATACCGGCTTGGTCACCTTCACCGTATAATTGTGTCCGTTTTTCCATTGCGGCAAACGGTGCCCAGCTCTTAGGATACACAACATCCGCATCTTTAAAGGCTTCAGCCATACTGTTTGTTTTGGTAAATGAGCCACCAGCTTCAGCTGCATTTTTCTTCGCTACTTCTTCAACTTCTGGCATGATTTCATAACCTTCTGGATGCGCTAAGACAACATCCATACCTAGACGTGTCATTAATCCAACAATTCCTTGCGGTACTGACAATGGTTTCCCATAAGAGGGTGAATAAGCCCACGTCATCGCGACTTTTTTGCCTTTTAAGTTTTCGACTCCACCAAATTCATGGATCAGATGCAGTGCATCGGCCATTGCTTGAGTAGGGTGATCGATATCACATTGTAAGTTGACTAATGTTGGGCGTTGTTCTAACACACCATCTTTATGTCCTTCTTGCACAGACTCTGATACTTCGCGCATATATGTGTTTCCTTTACCAATATACATATCATCACGAATTCCGATAATATCTGCCATAAATGAAATCATGTTCGCTGTTTCACGAACGGTTTCACCATGAGAAATTTGGCTTTTTCCTTCATCTAGATCTTGTACTTCTAAACCTAAAAGGTTACAAGCAGAAGCAAAGCTAAAACGAGTTCTTGTAGAGTTATCACGGAATAATGAAATCCCTAAACCACTATCAAAAATTTTCGTTGAAATATTATTTTCACGTAAATAACGTAACGTATCAGCAACAGTGAAGACTGCCTCTAATTCATCACGTGTTTTTTCCCATGTTAAGAAAAAGTCGTTTTCATACATTTTATCAAATTCTAATTTGTCCAATTTTGCAATATAGTCGTTAAAAGTTTCCATGTCATTTCTCCTCTATATGAATAATACGATAGCCGATATTCTAACGTCCTTTACTCATCAGAATATCGGTTCGTTTTTCCCATGTATTTTTTTCAATGCTGATTAGTTATTTTCGCAATAGACAGTTGGTAATGCAGCATAGACTGCGGCACAACGAACTAAATCATCTTTCCATGTTTTTTCATTTGGCGCATGCGCTTGTGCTTCAGCACCTGGTCCAAAGCCAATACAAGGAATACCGTTACGTCCCATGATCGATACACCATTTGTTGAGAAGGTCCATTTATCTAATAGAGGACGAGCTTTACGCATATCAATCGTTTCTTTTGAGCCTTCACGTTCTTCGCCGTAAAGATTTCTATGTGTTTCCATCAAGGCTTTCGTCACGCCATGTTCTTCTGGGATCACCCAAGTTGGGAAGTAACATTCGATTGGATAAGTTAAACCTGTATATGATGGACGGTCATAGTCATACATTGAAACGACTACATCTTCCCCATATTTTTTAACTGCTGGTAGATTACGGATCTCATCTAAACAACTTTCCCATGTTTCACCAGCAGTCATACGACGGTCTAACGACACAGTACAACCATCTGCTACCGCACAACGGCTTGGTGATGAATGGAAAATTTGTGAAGCTGTAACTGTTCCTTTTCCTAAGAAACGTGCTTCTTTCCATTCAGGGTTATATTTTTCATCAAGCATGCGTACAAGGCCTCTGATTACAGTACTTTCAGTATCCCCATTATTGTTTAACGCACGCACATCTTGTAAAATGTCGGCCATTTTATAAATCGCATTATCCCCACGTTCAGGAGCTGATCCATGACAAGATACCCCTTTGACTTCAACTTTGATTTCCATACGACCACGTTGACCACGATAGATTCCACCATCTGTTGGTTCAGTTGAAACCACAAATTCTGGGCGGATACCATCTTCTTTGATGATATATTGCCAGCATAGACCATCACAATCTTCTTCCTGTACAGTAACAGTTACTAATGCTGTATATTTTTCATTTAATAAGCCTAAATCTTTCATGATTTTCGCACCGTAAACAGCTGAAACGATCCCGCCTTCTTGGTCAGAGGTACCACGTCCGCCAATTTCTGTATCTGTTTCATAGCCATCATAAGGATCAAATTCCCAGTTACTCATTTCACCGATACCCACTGTATCCATATGACCATCAAAGGCGATCAATTTTTTACCCGTTCCCATGTATCCTAGTAAATTTCCTTGAGGATCTACTTCAATTTTGTCAAAACCTAATTTTGTCATTTCGGCTTTAGCACGATCCATTTTTGCGCCTTCTTCAGCACTTTCTCCTGGAATTTTGACTAAATCACGTAAAAACTTGATCATGTCCTCTCTATAACCTTCTGCTGCTTCGTTAATTGCTTTGAAATCCATTTATATTACCTCCATAAGATTTTTTTATAGTTATCTGGATCTGTGTCGCCTTCTGTTGAGAACATTAGGACGCTTGAATTTTCATCAAGCTCTAGTGCCTCACGTAACTCTTTGTATTCATGATCTTGCATAGCAGTTGCAACTAAGCCCATTGCGACTGCTCCTGATTCACCTGAAATCACTTGAGGGTCACCTTTTAATGGTGCTCCAAGCATTCTCATCCCTTTTTCTGAAACCCAGTCAGGTGCTGAAACAAAGACTGCAGTGTGATTTTCTAAAATATCAAATGAAATCGTGTTTGGTTCACCACAAGCTAAACCTGCCATGATTGTTTGAAGATCCCCTTCAACAAAACGAATCTTGCCATCTTTTTCAATCGCTGATTTATATAGACAATCCGCTACCTGTGCTTCGACAACGACCATTTTAGGCGGGTTATCAGGGTAAAGATTAGCAAAATAACCAACAACAGCTCCCGCTAAGCTCCCGACACCAGCTTGAACAAAAACATGTGTGGGACGCTGATTCCCAGCTTCTTCTAATTGTTTAGAAGCTTCTAGCGCCATCGTTCCATAACCTTGCATGATCCATGTTGGAATTTTTTCATAGCCGTCCCACGCAGTATCTTGCACCATGACACCGTTTTCAGTTTCTTCAGCCATCTTGTTAGCCATTCGCACACATTCGTCGTAATTGACTTCTTCAATGGTAACTTTTGCGCCTTCTTTTTCAATGTTTTCTTTACGCGTTTGTGTTGAGCCTTTAGGCATCAATACAACTGCTTTTTGCCCTAATTTATTCGCTGCCCAGGCAACTCCACGCCCATGATTTCCATCTGTCGCCGTGAAAAATGTTGCTTGACCAAATTCATTCCGAAGTGTATCGGACGTTAACACATCATAAGTCAAGTCTGCAACATCTTTTCCTATTTTTTCTGCAATATAGTTGGCCATAGCGAATGATCCACCAAGCACTTTAAATGCGTTCAAACCAAAACGATAGGATTCATCTTTGACAAAAAAATCTTTTAGTCCTAAATGCTCAGCCATATTTTTTAATTCAGCTAATGGCGTCTGATTGTATTGAGGGAAACTACGATGAAAAGCTAAGGCTTTTTCGATTGCTTCCTTTGACATCAGTGTTAAATACTGATCATCTGTTTTAGGCATTTCATTTGCCGTCCATTTTATTTTTTCCAAAAAATTTTCCCCTCCATCTTTTTATTTAAATCAACATCGGTTGATTGATTCTGTTAGTGAGTCTTTGAGATTTTTCGGAAAATAAATTTTCCTTGTCTCTCTGCGATAACTTGTCCGTGTTCAACTACTTTTTGACCTCTTAAATAGACGGATCTTGCATGGCCTTTTGTCTGCATGCCATCATAAGGGGTGTAGTCGACATTTTGAAGTTGCGTTGTTGCTGAAATAACCCCCGCCGTATTCGGGTCCCAAATAACGATATCCGCATCACTGTCTACTTGAATGATCCCTTTTTGCGGATACAGTGCAAATTGTTTGGCAATATCTTCTGAAAGTAAGCCGATCATACGCTCTAAACTGATTTTGCCAGTTGTTACCCCGTAGGTATAAATAAGCTCTGGGCGAGTCTCAACACCTGGCATGCCATTTGGAATTTTACTAAAATCGTTTTTTCCAATTGTTTTTTGCTCATTAAAATTGAAACTACAATGATCGGTTGAAATCGTATTGACTTGACCGTTGATCACACCATCCCATAATGCGTCTTGATCACAGATTCTTCGCAATGGCGGTGAGCAGACATATTTTGCCCCTTCAAAACCAGGCCCATCATACAAATGATCATCTAAAACTAAATATTGAGGGCATGTTTCCACATAGACTTTTTGATTGCAAGCTCTTGCTCGTTTGACAGCTTCCAATGACCGCTTTGTGCTTAAATGAACAATATTAACCGGCAAACCAGCTAAATCTGCAATCATTAAGTAGCGTTCTACCGCTTCTGCTTCAACTGAATCTGGTCTGGTCAATGGATGATAATGTGGGGAAAGTTTACCTTCAGCTACAAATTGGGCAATCATTTCATTGACCATATCCCCATTTTCACAATGAACTCCCAGCATCGCTTGATACTTACGAATCTCTCTCATTGCTTCAAAAATTTCAGCATCTTTGGTTCTTAAATTGTCATAAGCCATGTACATTTTAAATGAAGTGATTCCAACATCGATCATTTCTTTGATTTCTGCTTTGATACTAGGATTCCATTCTATGATCGACATATGATAAGTGTAATCACAAGAGCTGTTTCCCTGAGCTAAATGGTCCCAAGCCTTTAGGCAGTCTTGTAAAGAACTGCCTTTACTTGGTGTTGCCATATCGATCACAGTTGTTGTACCTTTGGCAACAGCTGCCTTACTGCCCGTATAAAAATTATCTGCAGTACCCATCGATCCTTTGCCATTATTTAGCTCCAAATGGGTATGAGCATCGATAAATCCTGGTAGTAAAAAGTACCCTGAAACATCTTCCACTGTAGAACCTGCAGCTGTTAAATTTGTACCCATTTCAACGATTTTCTCGCCATCGATTCTTACATCTACTTGACGACGAGCCTTTGCGGAGACGACTGTTCCGCCTTTTAAAAGAATAGACATTTTTTAACCTCCATCATTCAGAAGTTGTTTTTGCGCAACTTATGTCTTTTTACATTTGCATACAGTATTCATAGTCTTTGATCATCGTATCCATTAAGTCGATGATATCCGCTGGAATATCTAATCCTTGGGCATCTAAACGAATCATTGAGGTATTGCCCCATAAACGAACAAGACACGTCTTTTCTCTTGGATCGATAACATAGAAACCAGAATTCGTGCTATTTTCAAAATCGGCTTCTGTATTGAATAGCGTGAATTTATCTTTATAAGGTGCACTTGCGTATGGACAGAAAGTCTCGCAGTTGCCGCATTCATTGCACATCCGATCGACATGGACGATTTGTGGTTGCGGTTGCCCTTTAACATTTACCACAATGTTTGCTCTATTTGGACAAACATCCATACAAGATTCACAGATCGTTGAGCATTCTAAACAATTACTTGCTTGCCCACAAAGCGCTTCATTTGTTTCTAACACGCCTCGCTTATTACGAACAGACGCTACATTTTGATTAAGATTCGTTCGTTCATAGTGATCATTATGGATTTGGCAAATGTTCCCTGCAGCTTTTGTTGCATCAGCTATCGCTTCAACAATGGTTGCAGGTCCAAGATTTGCGTCCCCAATCACATAAACATCTTTTAAGTTCGTTTCAAGCGTTTCTTGATTTGAGACAACTTTTCCGTATTGATCCGTTGTGATTCCGATCGTTTGATAAAAGTCTGTATCCACTTTCTCACCAACTGCCGCAATCACAGTATCAGCTGGAACTTCTGTAAATTCACCTGTAGCTACTGGTCTGCGACGCCCAGAATGATCGCGTTCACCTAAGCGCATTTTTTCACAAGTTAGTAGACCGTCGTCTAATTTAATTGGTGCTAGCAGTTCTAGGAATTCTACACCATCTTCTAAAGCAAAATACAATTCTTCCTCATCTGCAGGCATATTCCGTTTGTCTCGACGGTAAACAACTGAAACTTTTTTCACACCTGGCAAGGTAGTAGCTGCTCTAGCACAATCCATCGCTGTATTTCCACCACCGACAACAACGATTTGCTCACCATAAGGGTTTATTTGAGGATTTTCACGATTTACCTTTAAAAATTCTAATGAGTTTAAGGTTTCTCCGGTTTCTAAGCTCAGCTTGCCATGTTTCCACGCACCGATTGCGTAGATAATATTGGTATAGCCTTGTTCACGTAAGGCTTCAATAGATGGCGCAGCTTGCCCGGTCCTAAATTCGGCTCCCATAAACTTAGCCATCTCAACATCATTTTGGACAGATTTCATTGAAATTCTAAATTCTGGTACGATCTGGCTACAAACACCACCAATCGTATCGGCTTTTTCAAATACAGTAACCGGCATCCCTTCACGAGCAAGTAAGAATCCGGCAGATATTCCCGCTGGTCCACCACCGACTACAGCTGTTTTAGGTGCATTTTCTTTAAGCATTGGTTTTTCCATTCCAGCCATTAATTCATCGTATGCGTGTTCTGCTGCCTCTAATTTTGCTTCACGAATTTTGATTGAGCCTTCATAAAACTGACGGGTACACTTTGTCATACATGGATGAGCACAAATTGTTCCAGTAATAAATGGTAATGGATTTTTATCTACAATTACTTTTAAAGCCTCTAAATAGTTTCCTTCGCTCACAAAACGAAGATAAGCTGGAATATCCTGATTGATTGGGCAACCACCGTCACTACGACAAGGAGCTGTGTAACAATTGGTCAAGGGAACCGTCGTACGTAGTTTAGGGCTCTCTGGCAGTTTGATTGATTTTTTATAACGTGCTTGCGTTTTTGCTTTTTCAACAATGCTTGCTACTTTTTCTAAGTTTACTTGAACTTGGGTTGGATACGGCGATTCTCCCAATAAATTAGCGACTTGGTTCATCCGTTGATAGCCACCTGGTTTCAAGAGTGTCGTGGCCATCGTGATCGGCCAAATTCCAGCATCAAAAATGTCTTTGATATTGAAAATATCCGCGCCTCCAGAATAAGAAATCTGCAGCTTTCCGTCAAAAGCATCTGATAATTTTTTAGCTAAAGAAATACTTAATGGGAATAATGAGCGTCCTGACATATACATTTCATCCCCAGGTAGTTCCTCTTCAGCAATACCAACAGGAAATGTGTTGGTGATCTTTACGCCAAAATTTAACCCTTTATTGTCCGCCAAAGCTTGAAGACGTTTCAACATCGGCACTGCGTCTTCAAATTGTAAATCTTCGACAAAATGATGATCGTCAAAGACCATGTAGTCAAATCCTAGTTCATCCATAGTTTGACGTGTATATTCATAGCCTAACATCGTTGGATTACACTTAATAAATGAATTCAAGCCTTTTTCTTTTAATAAGTAGGTCGTGATCCGTTCAATTTCATCTGATGGACAACCATGCAGTGTAGAAAGCGTGATTGAACGGCAAAGTTTGGGACTGATTGCTTCAATATACTCTTTATCAATTTTTTTAAATTGTGGTAAATATTTATAAGCTGCTTCAAGACATTCTTGCCAAATCGGTGTCTTTTCAGCATTTTGCATATCTGTAATATACTTATCCACTTTCGGTGACTGAATTCCCGCCAAATCATAGCCCACACTCATATTGAAAATAAAGCCGTCTGGATCGCCTAAGTCAAGCTCTTTACTAAGCAATTTTAAAACAAACCAACCTTTGACATATTCATCATACGCCTGTGGAACCCGCAACTCGGTTGACCATTCTACGTTATAGCATTCATCTGCAGCTGTAATACACGGCTTACTAACTGGCAAGTCTTCTCCATCAATCACTTGAACCGTTTTCACTTCAAAAAATCGTGAACCAGTTAAATAAGAAGCAATAATATTCTGCGATAATTGCGTATGCGGTCCTGCAGCTGGCCCGCAAGGTGTTTCCATTTTTTCACCAAACAAAGGCAATGTTTTACTTGGATCGGCTTTATAAAACTTTCTTATACCAAAAATAGTTGCTTCGTTTTTGTATTCATTTAAAATCCAGTTCAATAACCCATCAATCGAAATCGGGTGCATGATGTCACTCATGTTTGTCACTCCTTTTTTATTTTTCTAAGCTAGCGTTGACTAGCGATTAATTCTGCTCCAAAGCGATTGTGCTTGTATCTGCGCATCATGCCAAAGCTTTTCTTCATCAATCCCTTGCACTTCCCGATTTCTCATCCGAATTTCGCCATTGATGATCGTATCTGTAACTACTCCGCCATTCATGCCAAATAAAATATGAGCATTGTAATTATCTTTCGTCATAGGTGTCGGTCCTTTATAATCCAACACAATCACATCTGCTGCTGCCTCTACTTCTAAAGCACCTAATTTCTTTTCAAAATAGCGATTGGCCATTTGCGGATTATTATTGAACAACATTTGTGGTATTTCTGCCCAGGCAGCATTGGGATCTGCTAGATGATGTTTATGGATAAGGTTGCCAACTTTGTATGATTCTGTCACATCATTGGTATAACCATCTGTTCCAAGTCCCATTAAAATACCATACTCATTGAGCATGCGCATTGCTGGCGGACATCCCACTGCATTTCCCATATTTGATTCTGGGTTTGTGACAACCATTGTCTCGGTATCACGTAAGAGCTCCATTTCATGAGGATTAATATGAATACAATGACCTGCCATCGTTTGTTTACCTAAAATACCTAGATCATACAAACGATTTACAATGGGCTTGCCATATTTAGCTAGTGAATCATACACATCAGCAATGTCTTCTGCGATGTGGATATGATACCCCACACCTTCTGGAGTATAGGCTGCACAATGTTCTAACGATTTATCAGATAAAGTGAAGGCCGCATGCATCCCCATCATCGCCTTTTGCATGTCATCTGTACGTGCAGCACTTGCTTTAATAAAATCAGCATTTTCTTTTACAGCTATTTTCATTTTTTCTTCGCCATCTCGATCTGATACTTCATAACATAAACAAGTACGCACACCTAATTCATCCGCGGCATTTGAAAGTTGTGTCAAACTCCCTTCAATTGCGCCATAACTAGCATGATGATCGAATACCGTCGTTACACCGTTTTTGATACTATCCAAGTAAGCAACTTTAGCACTATGATAAGAATCTTCTAAATTCAATGTTCTATCGATACGCCACCATTGCCCTTCCAAAATATCCATAAAATTTTTAGGATGGTAACCATTGATACTTAATCCTCTAGCAAAAGTACTGTAAATATGATTGTGCATATTGATAAAACCAGGCATGATCACTCCGCCTTTAGCATCGATAAATTCAGCTTCCGGAAACTCTTTTCGTAAATCTGTGGTTGTTCCGACTGCTTTTATTTTCTGTCCCTCGATTGCTACACAGCCATTATCAAAGAATGTCCCTTCCTTATCTCTTGTAATTAACCGTCCATTTCCTATTAATAACATCATTGCCCTCCTATAGTTTCATTTTATTTATTGCTAAAATAGAAATCGCTTACAAAAAAGATAGTTCAAACATTCACGAATCAATCGGTATTTGGATAGCATTTTTTGCTCTTTCAGATAACCAAAAAAGCGCTTGCAACCATACTCGTAATGAACTATTTCCCTTATCTCGAATAAATTATACCACTTAACCTAAAAAAAAACAATGCTACCTAAAAATTATTTTTTAGTTCAATATGCCCATTGTCTTGTATTATGATTTACCGCATGATATCATTACACACGGAGATCGTTATATAGCAGATTTTTTTATTCAATACGCTATTGCCTCTCAATTTTCTTCCCAAAATTTAATTAGGCATACATAAAGAAGTACCTAATCAATATTTGATATACCTTCCTATAGAAAGGAGTGAAACTATGCTCTCAGATGAAAAACTAAACTTTCTGACCCAAGTTGCAAAAGCTCTTGCTGGTCAATTCGGTGATAATTGTGAAATCGTTATTCATAAGATTAACGAAAACAATGTAAACAACACGATCGTCTCTATCGAAAATGGCCATGTTTCTTCTCGCCAACTTGGTGATGGACCTTCTCAAGTGGTTTTGGAAGCATTAAAAAAAGACCCTGCTGATTTAATTGACCATGTCAATTATTTAACAAGAACACATGATGGTCGAATTTTAAAATCAAGTACTGTTTATTTCAAAGATAAATCAGGTAGCTTAGATGGTATTTTTGCGATCAATTATGATATTACGGCACTAATAGCTGCTGAATCGACGCTAAAATCACTAATTGCCATTGATGAACAAGAAGATGATAAAGAACCTGACTACATTCCTCAAGACATCAATGAACTATTAGATGACTTGATTGAAGAGTCCGTTAAATTAGTCGGAAAACCGGTTCCTTTGATGACAAAAGATGATAAAATCAAATGCATCCAGTTTTTAAACAGCAAAGGCGCATTTCTTGTGACAAAATCGGGCGATAAGGTTGCTGGATTTTTCAATATTTCTAAATATACGTTGTACAGCTATATTGATGCCAAGTAAAACATTCTCTTATAGTAGGCAGTTGTGTTCTTTTAGAATACAGCTGCCTCATTTTTATTCTTCCTAATATAGTAAGAAAGAGTAAAAGGAATTAATTTTTTTTTTTAATTGTGGTATTATAGATTGAGTTTATTTTTGAATGTAACAACGATAGTTGATATAAATTGGAGGGCACTTTATGGGAATCAGAAGTCACGTAGCGATAGCCGCTGGAAAAACTTCTCAATGGATATTACAAACTTTCTTCAAAGGCGGCAGTAGCTATCCTGGAAAATTAGCGTTAAAAATCGATCCAAAAATTTTGGATACCTTAGCTAAAGATTATGAAATTGTCGTTGTCACTGGTACAAATGGAAAAACGTTGACAACAGCTCTAACAGTGAATATTTTAAGACAAGAATTTGATCATGTACTGACCAACCCAACTGGCGCAAATATGGAACAAGGAATTGTTTCAACTTTCTTATCTGCTAAAAATAAAGGTGCAAAGCAGAAATTCGCCGTTTTAGAAATCGATGAGGCCAGTTTAAGTCGTGTCACAAAATATATTGAACCAAAATTATTTTTATTTACTAATATTTTCCGGGATCAAATGGATCGTTACGGTGAAATTTATACCACCTATAAACTGATCGTAGACGGTGCTGCCGCAGCGCCTAATGCACCGATTCTTTGCAATGGTGACTCCCCGATCTTCAACTCAGTTGAAACGGTCAACCCAAGAAAATACTATGGTTTTAATCACAAAGCGGATGAAGAGCAAATGGCTCATTACAATACAGACGGTTTACTTTGTCCAAAATGTCACCATATTTTACATTATAAAATGATCACTTATGCTAATTTGGGGAAATATTACTGCCCAAACTGCGGTTTCCATCGTCCTGAACTAGATGTTCAATTAACTGAGATGGTCGCAATGGACAATACCTCTGCTGATTTCGTGATTGATGGAGCACAATACAGTATTGCCGTTGGCGGGATGTATAATGTATACAACGCTTTAGCTGCCACCTCAGTTGCTGAACATTACGGCGTTTCTCCTGAAAAGATCAGAGCTGGACTAAACTATGATGAAAAAGTCTTTGGTCGCCAAGAAACAATCAATATCGAGGGCAAATTATGTACCTTAATTCTAGTCAAAAATCCTGTTGGCTTAAATCAGGTCATTGATATGATGGCTCTTGCACCTTACTCTTTCTCACTTGTCTCTTTATTAAATGCGAACTATGCAGATGGAATCGATGTTAGCTGGATCTGGGATGGGGATCATGAGGCATTTGCCCAAATGAATATTCCAGAAGTCATCGCAGGTGGTGACCGTCATCAGGACATGGCTTTACGTTTGAAAGTGGCAGGAATTTCTGAAAACAAATTAAAAGAAATCCCTAATCTAGATGATGTAATTACAGCAATCAAAGAATTACCGACAGAACATGTTTATATTTTAGCTACGTATACAGCTGTTTTACAATTACGTAAATCACTCGCTGCACAAGGTTATATCAAGAGTTAACCTTTCGAAAAAAGATAAATCAGGAATGAGGTAAAGAACAATGCCTAAAGAATTAGTTGTATGTCATTTATATGGAAATTTACTGAACACCTATGGCGACAATGGTAATTTACTGATGTTAAAATACCTTGCCGAAAAAATGAATGTGACTTTCCGTTCTGAAATCATCAGTATTTACGAACCATTTGACCCTAATAAATATGATCTAGTGTTTGTTGGCGGAGGTCAAGATTTTGAACAGCTGATTATTTCAGACGATATCCAAACGAAAAAAGAAACCTTAACTGAATACATTGAAAATGACGGTGTTATGCTCGCTATATGTGGCGGCTATCAATTATTAGGTCATTATTATATGGGCGCTAAAGGCGAAAAAATCCACGGCATCGGTGCTTTGGATCACTATACATTAAGTCAAGATAATAACCGCTATATCGGCGATATCGTGATTCACAATGAAGAATTTAACGAGACTTATTATGGCTTTGAAAATCATAATGGCCGAACATTTTTAGGTAAAGGAGAACGTCCTTTAGGCAATGTCGTAAAAGGAAAAGGTAATAATAACGAAGACGGCTCTGAAGGCGTGATCTACAAAAATGTCTTTGGTTCTTACTTCCACGGACCGATTCTTGCTCGTAATGAAAATCTAGCGCTTCGGTTAATCAAAACGGCTTTAGAGAAAAAATATGATGAACCTTTCAATGTACCTCAAGAAATGCAGACGGTTGAATAAACAAAAAAGTGTTAGGAAAATTTCCTAACACTTTTTTTCTTGAATTTTTTATGCATCAATTCCTGGTTCAGAAGCAATAATCGTCAGATCACCTTCAACACGCCATTTCACAATATCATTCGGTAAAATAAAGCTTGTTCCTTTTGCCAGTTCATAGCTTTCAGTCTTGATTGTCTCTGCGTCCTCAATAATCAAATGACCAACACCTTCGATAACAGTTGCTAATGTATACGGTGCATTTTTCTTCACATTCAATACACCTTTAACTTGCCATTCATAGACATTGAAAAATGGTGTTTTCAAATACGTAATAATGCTTGATTGTCCTTGGTTTTGTTGTTGGATCGATAATTGTGCATCTTTTGCCGGAACTGTCGTTACATCCACTGATTGTTGAATATGCAGTTCTCTAGCATTTCCTTGATCGTCTTTTCTATCATAGTCATACACACGATACGTAGTATCACTACTTTGCTGTGTTTCTAAAATCATGATCCCTTTACCGATTGCATGGATCGTTCCACTTGGCACATAGAAAAAGTCGCCTTTTTTAACAGGCACTTTCTTCAGTAAATCATCCCAGCGTTCTTCTTTGATCATCGCTTCGAGCTCTTCTCGGCTCTTGGCATTGTGCCCATAAATGATCGTTGATCCTGGTTCAGCGTCAATAATGTACCAACATTCTGTTTTTCCCAGTTCGCCTTCGTTAGCCAAACCATAGGCATCATCAGGATGTACTTGTACAGATAAATCATCTTCAGCATCTAAAATTTTAGTCAGTAAAGGAAATACATCTCCCTTGGCATTACCGAATAATTCACGATGATTCGTCCAAAGTTCGTCTAGTTTTTGTCCAGAAAATTCACCATTTTCTACTGTGCTTACTCCATGTGGATGGGCACTGATTGCCCAGTCTTCCCCGATCTTATTACTTGGTAAATCAAAACCGAATACAGTGTGTAAACGATCGCCACCCCAAATTTTTTCTTGGAATACCGGTTTTAAAAATAAAGGTTGCTGCATAGTTTAGAGACTCCCTTCCATTTATACTCGTCAATTATACCACTAAAAAGAAAGCGATTCATCTTTGAATGTTATTTTTTCTTTTAAATAAATACCAATGAGTTCATCTCTTTTTTTAATGTATTCCGCTCTTTTATCCACTGGATGAACTCGATTGGAGAGAAAGACAAACCCTTCCTTCTCCTCAGGATCGATCAATAAAAAAGTGCCAGTATAGCCCGTATGAAATAACAGTGATCGCCCAGATAAATCATCTTTCAAATCCCAACCTAAAGAACGATGTCCTTTTCCATTAGGAGTTTGATCATCTAGTAATGAACGAATTGTACTTTTTTCTAATACGGGAGTTGTCTGATACATTCCGTCATTTAAATACATTGACGTAAATTTTTTAAGGTCAGTCAAATTAGTAAATAGACCCGCATTACCAGCATGTTCCGCTAAAACGAACGCTTTTGGATCATGCGTTTGACCACGAATCAATCCTCTGATAGGATGATTTTCAGTTGGCACAATTTTAGAAGCGTCCGTAGGTAAAAAAAGACTTTCTGTCATATCCAAAGGCTGTAAAACACGCTCTTTAAAAATCTCGATCACTGTTTTGCTTAATACTTCTTCCATCATAAATCCAAGTAAGATTGTTCCAGTATCTGTATAGACTACCTTTTTACCTAAATGTTCACCTGAGCTGACCCGATTATAGGCCGTTTTCAATTCTTCTTTTGATAAAATATCTCGATTTTCAATATAACTCTGAATATCGGATGTGTGCGTTAAAAGATGACGAATCGTTATTTTTTCATCTTCAAAAACTGAGTAATAATTTTTGAATGGAACATCTATGTTGATTATTCCCGCTTCCATTAACTGTAAGACCACCGTTGTTGTACAAACAACTTTAGTTAGCGATGCTACATCAAAAAGGAATGTAGGCTCTAATGACTCAACTGTCGGTAGGATTTGGGCATTTCCCCAGGTGTGATCCTCGGATTTTCCGTTTGCTATAAATGAAAAACTGACACCAGAGAATACCTTCTGATCCATCAATTCTTTGATTTTTTCCTTTGTTTTTTCATACATAATTTGTTTACCTCGTTGCTTTTCGGACTATTTTTGTGGCTTTAATTTCTAACGAACCACCATTCAATCTGGCTAGGATCATAGATCGTTAAAATCGTTAATTTTTTATCAACGAAAAATGCTTGTTGTTGTTCTTCTAAATGGCTTTTTAGCTGTTTCATTTCTGCTTCATGATGTAATGTTAAAACAAAAAAATCCACCCCTAAGGATTCTTCAGAATCGACTTTCGCGCTATTTATTTTGACTGCATCATCTAAATGGATCCAAAAATTTCCATCATTCATTGATAGTGCATCAAGTCGTTTACTCTCAGGAGTCATCCCCAAAATATTTTGGTAAAAAGAATGATGCTTCATTTTATCTTTCACGTTTAGTTTGATTCGATCAAATCTTACTCCAGCAGACAGGCTCGAATACAAGACGTTACTTTTCTGGATCAAGGGTTGTATATCAAGTACTTCAGTGCCAGCTTCCAATTGATCTTTTGCTCCTTGATAACTAACTTCCAGCTCATTTCCCTCTGGGTCTTCTAAAAATACACTCTTGCGTTGTTCTTTTTGTGTTGCTTTCTTAATTGGATAATTATGTGACGTAATTCTTCTCAAAAGGCTGCCAAACTCTTCCTCTGTTGGAATCAACAAAGAAAAGCAGACAGCTTTATCAGAAACTTCTATTGGCTCATCTTCAGAATCTATTTCTTCTAATATCAATAATCGACTATCTTTTTCTTGCGAGCCGAATATTGATAAATTATTCTCTTCTAGCTTCAAAACAAATCCCAACACATTTTTATAAAAGCTAACCATTTTCTCTACATCTTTTATACGAAGAGCAACCGTTTTCACATATACATCTTCTGATAATTGAAACTTTTCCATTCGTCTTCCCCCTCCGAATGTCTCCCTACATTTATTCTAAACATCTCTAGTGATTTCAGCAAGTAAATGCTCTTTTCAAAAAAATAACAAATATAAGAAATTTTTGAGAAAATGCCGTTGCTTTCACCTATACCAATCCAGAAATATTATGATTTTTTTTGACCCCAACTTAATCTATACCGATGTCAAACAAGCCCATTTGAGCGATAACAAAGATACACCAAAAATAAATAAAAAAGATGCTGAATATTCAATTCAAGCATCTTTTTTACTGGCTAATTGACTCATTTATTAATTATAAATAGCTTTGATTGGATCCATTCTTGATGCACTGATTGCAGGTATGATTCCGAATACAACACCTGTAAGGATAGATACCACTGTTGATATAGCAAAAATCGATGGCGTCATGACTGGAATAATATCGACAAATCTGCCGACTACGGTAGATAAGAGATAACCTAATCCTACTCCAATTAATCCTCCCAACAAGGTTATAAATGCTGCTTCTAAAAGAAATTGCAGCAAGATCATCCGCGGTTTGGCGCCGATTGCTCTACGAATTCCAATTTCTCGTTTTCTTTCTGTAACAGAAACATACATGATATTCATGACACCAATCCCACCAACTAAAAGAGAAATTGCAGTGACAGCCATCAAGAACATTGTCATACCTCCAATAGCCTCTTCCATTTGCTGTTGATTCTTTTGCTCTAAATCATTTTCTTTAAAGATCCCTTTAACATCAGGATGATTTTCGCTTAAAATAGCAACCGCTTGTGCAATGACCGTTTGTTTATCGGTCCCTTCCTTCAATTTAAAATTAATACCGCTGATTGACTTGGAAGCTGCTAGTTTATTATACGAACTTCTTGATACAAAACTACTGTTCACAATATTCCAGTCTAACGACATCGCCTCAGAATTATCCAATGCGTCATAATCAAACGGCTCTAAAATACCAATCACTTTGTACATATATCCGTTGATTGAAACAGCTTTTCCGATCAATTCACCAGGATCATCCATCTTTAAACTCATGTCAAACGTATCATGATTTAAAATGATCACATCTTTATTGATATCTCGATCGTCAAAATCCCGACCATATTTAATTTTATTCTGGCCTCTATTAGAAGTGACCATTAAATTTGCTTTAGCGCCAAAATAATCTAACTGAGTTGTCAAATTATCTCCCATCATACCGTCTCCATATTGAGGATAAATCGATTCAACGCCATCAATATCTCTAACTTTTTTCATATCAACTCGGGAAAAGCTATAGTCTGGCTCTTCAAACGACATCATCCCAGAAGCACTTTCATCCTGCATCGTATAATGTAGCTTGACCACATCTGTATTCATAGCACTCGTTGCAGACATTACTTGCTTTTTCATGCCCTCACCTAGTGTTGAAATCGTCACAACAGAAGCAATCCCAATAATGATTCCAATCATCGTCAAAAACACTCGCAGCTTATGCGCTCGTAGACTCAATAAGGTACTTATCAATAGATTTGAGATCATCGAATCACCTCTTCTTCAAGGAAACGACCATCTTTCATATGGATCACTCGAGTCGCATATTTTTTCATATCGCCATCATGAGTTACCATCACGATCGTTTTACCCTGTTGATTCAACTCTGTCAACAGCTCCATGATCTCAGTTCCAGTTTCACTATCAAGTGCCCCTGTTGGTTCATCTGCCATGATTAACAGTGGATCATTGACTAGAGAACGAGCAATCGCCACTCGCTGCTGTTGTCCACCAGATAGTTCATTAACTTTTGCTTTTGTTTTTGCACCTAAACCAACCAACTCTAAATATTTTTCAGCAATCTTGCGTTTTTCTTCATTACTTTTCTTGCCTTCATATACACAAGGCAATTGCACGTTTTGGCTAACATTCAATGAATTGATCAAAAAGAATTGTTGAAAAATAAAACCAAGATATTCATTTCGAAACTCAGATTTTTTATTCTCTGAAAGTTTAGAAACATCTTCCCCTTTAAAAAGATAATTGCCATCAGAAACACGGTCTAAAAAACCAATGATATTCATCAAAGTAGTTTTTCCACTTCCCGATTTTCCCATGATCATAATGAATTCACCTTCATTGATCGTCAAATCCAATGATTTTAAAACCTGCAATTTTTCTTTCCCAACAGGAAAATATTTATTGATAGCTTGCATTTGAATGAGAGGTCGCGGGCTTTGTTCTTCTTGTGTCATGTGTGCTCCTCCTATTCTTTAGCTGCTGCTCCTGATTCTTTACTTTCTTCTCCAATCAGATCTCCTTCTTTGACTTCCTTTTTAGAGGAAACGACGATTCGATCAGCCGACTCTAAACCTGAATTGACAACTGTATTTTCACCTTTTTCTTCGCCTACTTGAATATCACGGCGGATCACTGAACCGAAATCGTTCACTAATACATATTTTTTGCCATCTTGATCATGGATTGCCTTTTTAGGGACTTCAATTGGTTTGTTGTCTCCTAGATTGATCGTTGCTTGCATATGGTAACCATTTTTGATGCCATCCAAACTATCGAGAGCCAATTTTACATTATAATTAGACATCGAACTGTCTGCACCAGTACTTTCACCTTGATTTTGATTTGCTTGTGCTTCAGGTGGATTGTCATCGATATACGAAATTTTACCTGTCACCGTTGTGCCGCTTGAAACCACTGAAAGATTTGCTTTTTGGTCTACGGCAATTTTCATCAAATCTTTTTCATTTACTTTTCCTGCAACATATAGACCATCCGATGTCAAACGTAGTACTGGCGCATTTTCATCTTTGACTTCTGGAATGGACACACGTCCTTTAAACTTTGCTTTAGTTGAAATGAACTGCTTCGTTGACAGGTCAGCAATTGTTTCATTTGAAAAGAAAATTTCTTCATCTACTCCATCGACTTCTGCTTGATGTTGTTCATCAATAGCAGCTCCCGTTGTGTTTCGTTCTTCTTCTTTTGTTTTATTAAAAGTATCGATTGCTCGATTCCATTTCTTATAGATATTTTGTTTTTTTGTTGCAAGTTTACTTAAGGTATTATTTTGTACTTCGATTTCTTTAGTTACTTCTTTATCTTCATACGTAAATAATTCTGTGTCAGGTTCGACAACATCTCCATTTTTGACTTTAATTTCTGGTGTGCTTGTCATTTTGTTATCTTTTGCAAAAGCTTCCGCCTGTTCAGGTTGTACAACACCATTGATGTATACCTGTTCAATATCGGGCACTTCAAAATATTCGATTCCTAAATCTTCTGTGGCAGTCTTCATTTCAGGACCAGCCGCTTGTTTTCCTCCAAATAAACTTGGAAGAACAAAGATACCAATTATTACCACTACTGCAACTATCCCTGCAATGATCATTGTTCTTTTTTTCATAATTCTACTCCTCATCTCCTTTTTTATCCCATCAAGTAATCTCTTTCCAACAACACAGTTGTCTTACTCTTAATTTAACCATTATTCGGTACATCATACAACTTACATTTTTGTAATTGCTCGAAAATTCAGTTTATTACAAACGTTTTTTTCATTAAACTCGTTTGTTCAATAAAAACGATCCAGCTACGAAAATCGTTTTCTATGTAAAAATTACTCTTTTATCGTATCGTTTCAGCTTTTAAGAGTCTGAGTTAGAAACCAAAAGGATTATTTCTTAGACCCTTAAAACCTTAACAAACGACCTTAATAATACGCTTAATTTTTTTACCTTCTTACTAGTTATAAACTCCTTCTTTTAACCAATTCAACCTGGTTTTAAAATTTCCAATTGTTAGCTCAATTTCATAATCAGGATTTTCCTTAAGTTTGCGATAGCCTTCGATAATCGAAGAATATACGGTATTCATAAGCATCTGCATCAACATTTTAAATTCCTGTTCATTTTGAATGTTCAACTTAGTAAGATCAATCAGTTTATACATTTTATGGCCGTGACGTTTTTTCTGCCATGGTTCACCCTTTTTGTCGTTTGGGGTGAATTGTGGAGAAATCCGGCTAGTGGTTTGATAATCCATTTTCATAAAAAGATTGTGATAAAATGACGCATGCTCACCAGTCAATACTTCTAAAATCAACTTAGGAAAATATATGGCTAGCCCCTCAAACAAATCACCATCTGCTTCTTTAATATATTTTTCAATATTTTTTTTACTATCTTGCCTCAATAAATCAAAATAGTAGTAATAAAGATCTTCTTTATCTTCGAAATACTGATAGAAGCTGCCTCTAGGTATCTCAGCTAATCTCACGATATTAGCAATTGAGGCATCATTCAAGGCTGTTCTGGAAAATTCGATGGAAGCCGCTTCTAATAGGCGTTGCTGCTTCTCTTTAGTTAAATGAAAAAAAGTCTTTTTTGGCATATTTTGCATCCCTTCCTTTTTATGACAAGATGTCATATGACACCTTGTCATTATATCATCTTAAAAGAAAAAGGCAAGAGGCATAAATAGCATTTTAAATAATTTATACAAAAAAACTGGTTACTCCAGCTTTTTTATGCGCTCATTTACTGCTTGTTCTACCTCTTTCACAACTTTTTCAAAGGGTTGATTTGCATTGATTATAGAGTGGTTCGGATATGTGATTATTTTATTTTTATTCTGAGATTCTTGAGTGTATAATGCGCCTCGTTGTTTTATAAGTATGGTATCATTTTCTCTCGTCTGTAACCTTGATAATACATTTTTTTTAGATACATCTAAGAAAATCGGAATAATCATATTGCCAAATTGTTCTTCGATTTTTTGAAATCCCTTGAACGTCAAAACATCATAGGCATAATGATCCGTCGTTTTTTGAATCAGTTCTGCTATCCCTACACCATATTGATTGCCATGATAGGTATCAAATTCTGCCAAAGCATTCATATTTAATAAGTGTTGAAATCCTTCTTCCGTTTCAAAATAGTAATCTGCACCCTCTACTTCTTCCTTGCGAATAGGGCGAGTTGTATGAGATATCACCTTATACTCCGACGGAAAAACAGCTTCTGCTACTCTTGTTTTTCCTGAACCGCTAGGACCGATAATAACAAAAAATGGGTGCTTGAGTTTTTTTCTTTCCACTAGTCCTTCCCCCTTACAAATTTACTATACAACAACGAAAGAGCGGCTTCAATAAAAAGGAAAATAAGGAATCATTTTTAGACGATTAGCATGCGTTAGTGATTTAATGAATGGACTTTTACTCTTCCTTATCACATAAAAAAAGGGCTATAAAACAGATTTGTTCTGCTTTATAACCCCAATTTGTTTTCTAGTTCAACTCTTGACCATTCGTTTCAATGACTTGCTTATACCAATTAAATGATTTTTTCTCATAACGATTCATCGTTCCTTCACCGTTATCATCTAGATCTACATAGATAAAACCGTAACGTTTGCTCATTTCACCAGTTGAAGCACTGACTAAATCAATACAGCCCCAAGGTGTGTAGCCCATTAAATCAACGCCATCTTTAATGGCATCTGACATCGCTTCAATGTGACGACGTAAATAATCAATTCGGTAATCATCTTCTACATAAAAGTTTTCATCCACTTTATCGATCGCGCCTAAGCCATTTTCAACAATGAATAACGGTTTTTGATAACGATCGTATAATTCATTCAAAGCAATCCTCAAGCCTTCAGGATCGATCTGCCAGCCCCATTCACTTGCTTCTAAGAATGGATTGCGCACACCACCTAATAAGTTTCCGACTACTGTATCCTCTTCGTCAGCCGTTTCATTGACTGCAGAAGACATATAATAACTAAAACCAATATAATCTACCGCATATTCTTTCATTAAGGCTAAATCATCATCACCAATCTCTAACTCAGAGACGCCATATTTATCAAACATGCGTTGTTGATATGCTGGATACTCACCACGAACCTGAGCATCTGTACAATAGAAATTAAATTCTTGATTTTGAGCCAGTGTTGCCATTTGATTGATTGGATTTGCATCAATACTGTAGGTTGTCGCATAAATGATCATGCAACCAATTTGCATATCAGGATTGATTTCATGACCGATTTTCACAGCTTTTGCGCTAGCGACAAATTGATTATGCCATGCTTGGAAAACATTTTGATAATCGCCTGCACCTGTTGCTTTAACCATTCCTTGGCTTAATGCAGGGAAATGGAAGGCAGAATTGATTTCATTAAATGTCATCCAATATTTTACTTTTTTGCCATAACGAGTTAATACAACTGTGGCATAGTTTTCAAAGAAATCGATCATTTTACGATTTTTCCAACCACCATATTCTTTGGCTAAGTGTAAAGGCATTTCATAATGAGAAATTGTAATCACAGGCTCGATACCATGTTTCAAGCACTCATCGATCACTTGATCATAAAACTTCAACCCAGCCTCATTTGGAGTAGCTTCATCACCTTTAGGAAAAATTCTAGTCCAAGCAATTGAAAAGCGATAACATTTAAAGCCCATTTTTGCAAATAAAGCAATGTCTTCTTTAAAACGGTGATAGTGATCGATCCCGCGGTGGTTAGGGTAAATGAACTTGTCTTCATCGATTTCCCAATTAAACGTATCACTACCTAAAATTTGAAAACGTTGTTTCCCTCCAGGCATTGCATCTGCTACTGACAAGCCTTTGCCATCAGAGCGATACGCTCCTTCTAATTGATTGGCTGCTGTTGCGCCACCCCATAAAAATCCTTCTGGAAATGCAGTTGTTTTAATTGACATCTAGTATTCCTCCTTATTTTAAAAATTAATAGGGCTCGTTTAGCTCCTCGAAAAAAAGATAACATAAAAACTAAACGGGCTCATTAAGCATTATCTAAAATTTAAAATCCTTTAATTAGCGAACAATGGCCAAGAAATCTTCTCCATGTAAAACATCTGTTTGATCCATATCTAATACATCCAAATAATCACCACTATTTGTCACAACAACTGGCGTTACCACTGGATGTCCTGCTGCTTTGATTTTTTCAATATCAAATTTAACTAATAAATCGCCCTGTTTGACTTTATCCCCTTGTTTGACTAATATCTCAAATCCGTCACCATCCATCTCGACCGTATCCATACCAATGTGCATTAAAACTTCAGCACCATCTTCTGTTGTAATACCGACCGCATGACCTGTTGGAAAGAGCGTTGTGATTTCTCCATTCGCTGGAGCATAAAGTTCACCTAAGATTGGTTCGATCGCAATCCCTTTACCCAATGCACCTGATGAAAATACTTGATCTTCAACTTTATCTAAAGGAACGATTGTACCTGTTATTGGGCTTGTTAAAACAATTTTATCATTTTTATTGCCATTTTGTGCTTCTGAGCTATCACTTTGACCTTTTACAGGTGTTTCGCTGCCTGCTTCTGGTTTATCTTCAAATTTCAAAATAAAGGTTAATACAAAAGCAATGACAAAAGCAATGATTGTTCCGATTACCGCTGCAATCAAACCAGAAGTATCTTTTGTATCTTGAGGAATAAATCCTGGTAAACTCAACAAACTGATCAAACCAAATACATAGTTTTGAACATGGCTGAAACCGATAAATGCACCACCGACAGCGCCACCAATACATGCTGCAATAAATGGTTTTTTAAGTGGTAAAGTAACACCATAAACAGTTGGTTCTGTAATCCCAAAGATCGAAGTGATCGTTGAAGATAAAGCTAACCCTTTTAATTTTACATTTTTTGTCATAAAGAAGACTGCTAAAGCTGCTCCACCTTGTGCTAATACAGCTGGTAAAAGCATTGGTGCCATTGTATCTACGCCGCCGCCTGCTGCTGAAAGGTTTAATAACATGATTGGAACAAAGCCCCAATGCATACCGAACATCACGAACACTTGCCATAAACCACCCATAACTGCACCGGCAATAATTGGGCTGAAACCATAAATTCCATCATAGCCTTTTCCAAGTAAATCACCTAAAATTGTACCGATTGGACCAATTGCAATAAAAGTAACTGGTGCCATTACAAGAAATACTGCCAAAGGAACACAAATGATTTGTAAGAAAGAAGGAATTACTTTCTTAAAGAAACGTTCAACATAACTTTGAACAAAAACAGCTAAGATAATCGGGATAACGGATGATGTATACGCACTTGCCCCAATAATCACTGGAATACCTGCAAAACTCAACGGTTGTCCAGCCAAAGCAGTAATGCTAGGATGCACGAGCGCCATTGCTAAACAGACTGCTAAAAACTGATTCGTTTTGAACTTCTTCGCAGCAGTAAAGGCTAGAAGAATCGGTAGGAATGTGAAAATCCCGTCAGCTATTGCAAAAAGAACAACATAAACACCTGATTCTACAGTCAACCAGTTTAATGTAACCGCTAGTGTTAAGAAGCCTTTTAAGACCCCAGCTCCAGCCATCGCACCTAAGAATGGCGTGAATATAGAAGAAATAATGTCAATCAGTTGATTAAAAATATTGCCTTTAGGTCCTTCATCTTTTGCTGAATCATCGTCGCCTAAACCACTGTGCGCCATCAATTCTTTATACACATCACTTACGTGGCTGCCGATTACGACTTGATATTGGCCACCACTTCTAACAACTTGAATCACATCTGGATCTTGATTTAATTTTTCAGTCGCCGCTTTTTCCTCATCTTTTAATTTAAAACGCAGACGAGTAGCGCAGTGGACAACGCTATTAACATTTTCTTCTCCGCCGACAAGCGTTAAGACGCGCTCAGCAATTTCTTGATTTTTACTCATTTTATATCCCCTTTTCCTTAATTTTTTATATAAAAAAACCTAAACTGAAAAAACAATGATCTACTATACTTAAAAAAACCTAAATATAGATGGATCGGTTGTTTTTTCAATCTAGGTTTTGCCTGCTAAACAGTAACAATCCGCTTCGATTGAAATTTGAATTTTTTAATACAAATAAATGCTAAATTTTTTTCTCTCCAGCTACTCGCTGAATATGAATAGTCAAATAAATTTGTTCCGCTTTATCAATTGGTTTTTGATATTTTTTGACTAGATAATCATTAATTCTTTGCACTGATTGAAATGCTTTTGGATACTTGCTTTGAATCAACTCATAAAGAAAGTCATCTTCTTCGTCATGTGCTTCATTTTGTAGATAACGTTGGGCAAAATACTGTAAGTGCGTCACGATTCTTTGATAGTTCAATGAATCTTCATCAAATGGTTTACCGAAATAACGACTAATAATTGTTAAGATATCTCGGACCATTTCAGTAGCTGACATAGTCACTTCCATATTGCCATTTGCCTGCTCACTATTTACGATGTGAAAGGCAATAAATCCTGCTTCACTTTCTGAAAAATCAATGTTCAGTTTTTCCTTGATCAATGCTACACCTTTTCTAGCAATAGCAAATTCTTTAGGATAAAACTTTTTTGTTTCAAACATTAATGGATTCGGCATCTCAAGGCCCTCTTTGGCTCTCATGATGGCGTAATGCACGTGATCTGTCAACGTTAAATAGATATTGGATGAAAGCTCAATTCCTAAATCCTCTTCAGCCATATCCACGATTTTTTTAACAATCTCTACTTCTTCTAACGGAATATCTGCAAACAACTGTTGGAACTGTCCTGAGGTGATAGAATCTTTCAGAACAAACTCTTTTTCAATAAATGTTGGATCGATTACATCGCCGATTTTTTTTTGAAATGCTAGTCCTCGGCCCATACAGACGATTTCTTCACCTGATTCATTTTTTGTCATGACGACATTGTTGTTTAAAATTTTTTCAATATACATGATGAACCTCACTTTTACAAATACAAATGAAAAAAACCTAGAATCCACCCAAACAAACTACTATGGAAGATTCAGGTTTTGCCTGCCGAACAGTAACAATCCTCATTACATGGATATCATAACATCTTTCTATTTCATTTGCAACCCTTTTCAAAGAACAAATGAAAAGGTTGTTTTTAGACAACTATTAAGAAATGTAAAAGCCCGATTGCAAACCTTCTATAAAAGAGTTACAATCTATCCCGTAGTTTAAAAAATATTTTCAAAGGATGAGGTACATGTTTGAATCAATCTCCACTCCTGATTTTGAAACACTTTACAGTAAAAATGACCTTAACGTCATCGATATTCGTGAAACTGAAAGTTTTTTACAAGGACACTTAGCACATTCTATGTCACTACCTGCAACTGTTTTACCAAATATGTTAAAACAGCTAAATAAAGAGAAAACCTACCATATCATTAGTTACAGTGGCCGCCGTTCTGAAGTTATTGCATCATTTATGGCTTCCAAAGGCTTTCATGCTGTACACGTGATCGGCGGCATGCAACAACTCTCTAAAGCTTCTTAATAAGAAAAGAGTTTGGGTCAGAAGTGTTTAACTCCGAGAAATAAGAGGAAATTCACGAAAATGGCTCTCCAAATTTTTGTGAATTTCCTCTTATTTCCGAAGGGGTTACTTCTGCTCCCACCGTTTATTCAGATTCCTTGAGGCTAGAATGTAACTCGTAGAGTTATGTCCCGGGCTCTTTTTTATATAATTTAAGTAAAAACTTGATTTTCTTACTTTTTATTAGTAAAATAGTTTTTGTTTATAAATAATGATACTTAGGTATTCAAAGGAGACTTTACATGTCAAAATTACTTGTTGTTAAAGCACACCCGCTTACTAAGGAAGAATCTCGCTCTGTTCGAGCGTTAGAAACCTTTTTAGAGAGTTATCAAGCTCAAAACCCAGCTGACGAGATCGATGTACTTGATGTCTATGCCGATTTCGTTCCGGAAATCGATGAAGAACTACTTTCTGGTTGGGGAGCACTACGCACAGGTACTGAATTTACTGCCTTAAATGAAAGTCAGCAAACAAAAGTTGCCCGCTTCAATGAATTAACAGATCAATTCTTAGGCGCTGACAAAGTTGTTATTGCTAACGCATTATGGAATTTAAATGTACCAACTCGTTTAAAAGCGTGGGTCGATACGATCAACGTAGCTGGAAAAACGTTTAAATATACTGAGGAAGGTCCTAAACCTTTGACTACTGGTAAAAAAGCCTTGCATATCCAATCAAATGGTGGATTTTATGAAGGGCAAGATTTCGCTTCTCAATATGTAAAAGGAATCTTGAATTTTATCGGTGTTGCTGAAGTTGATCAATTATTTATTGAAGGTATCGATCATCACCCAGAAAAAGCTGAAGAATTATTAGATGCAGCAATGAATCAAGCAACAACCTTAGGAAAAACATTTTAATAATATAAAAAGCTGAAACAGACAGACTTGTCTACTTCAGCTTTTTTCTTTGAATAAAAAATAGCACTTTAGCCTTACTTTTACTCTAATTTATTTAATTCTTCTTCTTCATGGTACAAGCTTGAGACATCTTTGTACCATTCAAAGACATGAGTAATTATGACCTTAGCTGCCGCGTATACTGGTATACCTAAAATTACACCTACTACACCAAAGAGCTTTCCAGAAGTCAACAGCACGACTAATATCGTTACTGGGTGGATATCTAGTTGACTACCTAGAACAAGCGGTGAAATCACACGACCTTCAATCGTCTGCTCAATCACAAAAACAACTAACACTTTAGCTAATAAAACCGGACCGCCTACGATTCCTAAAAAGATCGCCGGAACCATTGCCAAAAATGAGCCTAGATAAGGAATCAAATTAAGAAAACCAGCAGTGATACCTAAAGTGATCGCATAATCTAGTCCAATAAATGAAAACCCTAGAATAAACATCACAGCAACCGCAAAAGCCACAGTCAACTGACCACGAATATAAGAAGAAACTTGTGAATTAACTTCTCCTAACACTTTCAATGTCGGTTGACGCATTTTATTAGGCAAAAACTTCATCAGGTACGGAGCTAATTGTTTGCCATCCTTTAGTAGATAAAATAATATAAACGGCATCGTGATGATTGCTACTACAATTGTTGCGACCGCTCCCACAAAGCTTCCTAGCCCTTGGACCGTAAACGTCGAAATATTACGAATAATATCACCTAATGAGCTGATTAGCTTATCACCCATATCTTCCAGTTGACTACGAAACTGTGCAAAGAGGGGATCACTTAAAATTTCCTGCATCTTTTTATCGATCGTATCAATATATTGCGGGAAGTGATTGCCAAAACTAACTGTCTGCTCTTGGATTTTAGGAACGATTACAACAAGTCCCCAAATCATCAAAGCAATCACAATAATAAATAATCCAATGATGCTCCAAAGGCGCGGGATTCGTTTCTTTTCCAAATAATCGACAACTGGATTCATTAAATAATATAAAATTCCTGCCATAATCAATGGTAGGCCTACAACACCGATAAATTGCCAAACCGGTTTAAATAAATAGGAGACCTTCGTGAAAACGAGTAAAATCAATAAAATCAGTAATACAATCAATAATGAAGTGACGATTTGATTGTTTAAAAACCAGCGCCAAAACCACGAAAAGCGCTTTTCTTTTTCTTTCTCTTGTCCCATTCACTCACACTCCATGTGATACATACTCAATTATTGTTCCAACCTTGATTGCTGGAAGAACTTGAGGCGTTAGATACAACGCATTCACAATTGCATCCTCCTCAGGAATGTCATCAAAAACCAAAGTCACATGGGCAATGCTGTTTAAATTTTTATTCGCAAATGGCCCCACATAATCTATGATATATTCTTGCTCATCAATCTTTAACAGATTGCCTTCTTTCATCGCTAAGGGTTGTATTTGTTGAAATTTTTGAATCACTGAGTATTCTTTTAACCCCTCTGTGGCACTTTCACCAAAAAGTATGATCATCGGCTCTTTTTCATCTAATGCGTGAACACCAATTTCAGTAACTACAGCTTTCATATACTTATCGCTCCCTCTTCCATTAATCAATCTTTATTATAACATATAACTTTTTTTCTTATTCGATAATTCGAACTTTGCAAGCTACAAAAAAAAGATGAACAAGAATTCAAACATTCTGTTCACTTTTTGATATGTTATAGAGAAACTCTTTGCAACGTGTTCTCTGCTTATGATAAAATCGTCACAGAAACTTGTCTCCTACCCCAATTGATACACTGAGATACATCTGAAAAATGCACATCGATAATATTGCCTTTGATTGCACCACCTGTGTCACTAGCAATCGCTTCACCGTAACCTTCGACATACAATCTCGTGCCTAAAGGAATTACCGTAGGATCAACTGCAATTGCCATTGGGTCAACCTGAAGATTTTGTCCGGTAGCCGTTAAGTTACCTCCACCGATAAAGCCTTCATTACAAGAGTATGCGGTCGCTTCCATTATCAGCTTTTGGCCGCTTGGATTCGTATTTTCACGTTGTTCTTTTTCCAATTGCGCTTGCTTTTGTTCAGCTTCTGCTTTTTGTTTTGCCGCTTTTTCTTTTCGTTCAGCTTCACTTTTAGCTTTTGCAGCTTTTTCTTTTTCTATTTTTTCTTTATTGAGTATGTCCGTTTTAACTAATTGAAATGCTTTGCCTTCTGACAAGGAATGGATCATTGAACTAGACAATGTCTTGGCTGTACGCTCCGATACGATTGTGTAATTAGATAAACGCTCTATCTCGTTGTTTTGATTTTCAGATGCGTATACTGGAATAACTGATCCAGTAATAAAGCAACTAATAATAAATAAAATTGGCAACCATTTTTTCTTCATTAAATAGTTTCCTCCCTAAAATTCGTACGAGAGCAATCATATCATGTGTAGAATTTTTGATGGTTACTATTTAATTAAAGCTAAGTTACAGTGTTAGAGAAAGCGTTTTAGAAATTGTCACATTGGAAATATTTTCATAAAAGACTTGGCATGCCTCTTTATGATCCTTGGTGTACCAGACTTTCCACATTTTCATTAGAAAATACATAAAATCTATACTGATGAATTTTTGTTTTCTTTTACAAGTTCTAACATAGATAATAACTTGAAAAAGGCGATAAAACCTCAAATATTACGACATTTTTACAAAAAAAACGAAACCTAAATTAATAATGATTGTTATTTAATATTCAAAAAAAGATTGGAACAAGACTCAGCGAGTCATATTCCAATCATATAGAGTTCGAATAAAGAATTGGAAGCAAATTATTGCACTTTAATCTTCTCACATTTTACCAATCAAATGCCTAGTTATCAAAGCGCTCATTTATTTTCCAACATCAGGTTTTAAAATCTACTTAAAAAAGTCTAGAATATGAGTCCAAATTTCTTCTTTGAACACATCTTTTGGATTTCCTCCACCGATTACTCCATAACCGATCATCGTTCCGGCAATAAATAAAATAATCACTAAAGCTATCACTACTAAAACTTTCAACAAAGTCACTATAATATAGCGTGTCGAACTCATATCTATTTCCCCTTTTAATTAACAGTAGACAATTTCTTTTCTGCAGCTTTTTCGTCATCGTTTACTCGTTCCACTTTTGCTCCTAATTTTTGAAGTTTTTCATGGAATTTATAGTAGCCACGATCTAAATATTCTAAGTGTGATACACGCGTAATACCGTTAGCACGTAATCCTACTAAAATCAACGCAGCAGCAGCACGTAAATCAGTTGCTTCTACAGCAGCCCCTTGCAATGGTTGACCACCATTAATAATAGCAATATTACCGTCCATTTTCACATCAGCATTCATGCGTTGCATTTCTTCCAAATGTTGGAAACGATTTTCAAAGACTGTCTCAGTTACAATACTTGAACCGTCTGCTACCATTTGTATCGCAGTCATTTGTGCTTGCATATCTGTTGGGAAACCAGGATGCGGCATTGTTTTAACATCTGTTGGTTTGATTACTTTAGGACCAATGACGCGTAAACTGCCTCTTTCTTCACGAATAACAGCGCCCATTTCAGTTAATTTAGAAATAAGTGGACGATTGTGTTCTGGGATTGCTTCTTCGATCAAAACATCTCCCTCAGTCATCGCAGCTGCAACCATGAATGTTCCTGCTTCAATGCGATCTTGAACAATTGAATGTTCAACAGCATGAAGTTTTTTCACACCTTCGATACGCATCATTTCAGTACCGGCACCGACGATTTTAGCGCCCATTTTATTAAGGACATTCGCTAAATCAACGATTTCAGGTTCTCTAGCAACGTTTTCAATGACAGTTGTGCCTGTTGCTTTAACAGCGGCCATCATGATATTTTGAGTAGCACCTACGCTTGGGAAATCCAGATAGATCGTATTGCCAATCAATTCATCCGCAATCGCTTCGATATAGCCATTTTTCTGAATGATTTTAGCACCTAGCGCTTGGAAGCCTTTCAAGTGTAAATCAATTGGACGTTTACCAATTGCACACCCACCAGGCATCGCAACTTTGGCATGACCATTACGAGCCAATAACGGGCCCATAACAACGATCGAAGCTCTCATTTGACTAACATACTCATAATTTGCTTCAATGCCTAAAGGCTGAGTCGCATCTATTGTAACTTTGTTTTCGTCTTGATTAAAATCAACATCAACATTCAAGTGTTTGATTACTTGATTCATTGTAAACACATCAGAAAGAATCGGTACATTATTTAATGTCGTTACTCCTTCTTCTGCTAAAAGGGTCGCTGCTAAAATTGGCAATACTGCATTTTTAGCCCCTTCGATTTTCACAGTTCCTTTTAATTGGTTACCACCATGAACAATAATCTGTTCCATTTTGTTCCCCCCAAAAAAGTTAGAATTGGATGCTTTGATCCAAAATCTTTTCTATTATACCACTATTTATCAACAATTAGTACCTTTTCTTTTTATTCGTCGTTCCTTATGGAAAAATTACAATAAATAAGTTGCGGCATAATGCAAGAAACTCTAAGAAAAATGAGCTTACAGTATAGCCAATGACAATTGAAAATAAAACGATCAGCAAACGTACTTGAGAGGTTTGATGCGCTTTAAAAAACTGTTCAATTCTGATAGATTGCATCGCCCAGAAACTAACATAGATAAACATCATATGGCAGATAATCCGAATCACTGCATCAATACCAAAAAATTGCATAGGTTTCTCCTTAATTTAAAAGCGTATTTGGCTCAGTCAGGCTCGACTGAAAAATAGGAAAAATTGACTGTGGCGTCCTTTGTCACATTCAATTTTTATCTTTTTTCCGAGAGACTAGCCAGAGAAGCTAGATAACATTTAAAAGCGTATTTGGCTCGTTCAGGCTCGACTGAAAAATAGGGAAAATTGACTGTGGCGTCCTTTGTCACATTCAATTTTTATCTTTTTTCCGAGAGACTAGCCAGAGAAGCTAGATAACATTAAAAGCGTATTTGGCTCAGTCAGCTTCGACTGAAAAATAGGAAAATAGGACTGAGGTGCTTTTTGCCTCATTCATATTTTATCTTTTTTCGAATAAACATAGCTACTTTACTAAGTAATATAAAACCAGTTTAGCACAAATAAGCGGAAACAAAACATAAAGATTCTTAAGTTTTCTAAAAAAATATATGTATATATCATTTTTTCAAAAAAAGTGAACTGAGACAGCTACTAGTCTCAGTCACTTCAATTTTTTTACGTATGTTTTGATACATTGATCCGATTGATCGCTCGATGAAGGGCAACTGTTGCACGGCGCAATTCGTCCGTATTTGCATTTTCTTTCGCTTTTTCAATCATTCGTTCAGCTCGTTGTTTGGCACGTTCTGCGCGACTAACATCAATGTCTCGTTCTCGTTCTGCACTATCTGCAATGATCGAAACAATGTTATCACGGACTTCCATAATACCACCATTAACAGCGATCCAATCCACGTGTTTATCTGAATCTGTTCTTTTTACGCGAACCTCATCGATCGCTAAGGGAACGATGATTGGTGCATGTTTCGGTAAAATACCGATTTCACCATCCGTTGTTTTTGCAACGACGATCATTGCGCGATGGTCATAGACCAAACCATTTGGAGTCACCACATTGACAGTTAAACAATCCATTTCTGTGTCTCCTCCTTTTAGTAGTTCAACGTTTTAGCTTTTTCGATAACGTCTTCGATTCTACCAACACTGCGGAACGCTTCTTCCGGTAAGTCGTCATATTTTCCATCAAGAATTTCTCCAAAGCCTTTAACTGTATCAGCAACTGGAACATAAGAACCTGGTTGTCCTGTAAATTGTTCTGCCACGTTAAAGTTTTGAGATAAGAAGAACTGGATACGACGGGCACGGCCAACCAAGATTTTTTCTTGATCAGATAACTCATCCATCCCTAAAATTGCAATGATATCTTGTAACTCACGGTAACGTTGCAGCACGTGTTGTACTTCTGTTGCTACGGCATAATGCTCGTCTCCGACAACTTCTGGTGCTAGAGCACTAGATGATGAGGCTAACGGGTCAACCGCTGGATATATCCCCATTTCAGTTAAGCGACGTTCCAAGTTAGTTGTTGCATCTAAATGGGCGAATGCTGTTGCTGGCGCCGGGTCAGTATAGTCATCTGCTGGTACATAGATTGCTTGAATCGATGTGATCGAGCCTTTTTTAGTAGAAGTGATACGTTCTTGTAATTGACCCATTTCAGTTGCAAGTGTTGGTTGATACCCAACGGCTGAAGGCATCCGACCTAACAAGGCAGAAACTTCTGATCCAGCTTGAGTGAAACGGAAAATATTATCGATAAACAATAATACATCTTGACCTTCAACATCACGGAAATATTCGGCAATCGTCAAACCAGTCAAGGCCACACGCATACGTGCACCAGGAGGCTCATTCATTTGACCGAAAACCATAGCTGTTTTTTCAATAACGCCAGAGTCTTTCATTTCAAAATAAAGGTCGTTCCCTTCACGCGTTCGTTCACCAACACCGGTAAATACAGAAATACCGCCATGTTCTTGAGCAATATTATGAATCAATTCTTGAATCAAAACGGTTTTACCAACACCGGCACCACCGAACAAACCAACTTTACCACCTTTTAAGTAAGGGGCTAATAAGTCGATCACTTTGATTCCAGTTTCTAGAATTTCATTACTTGTACTTAAATCAGCAAAATCAGGGGCTTTTTTATGGATACCGCTGCGGATTGCATCTTCTGGAAATGGCTCTTCTAAATCGATCGTATCGCCTAAAACGTTGAATACACGACCTAATGTTTCTTTTCCGACAGGAACAGAAATTGGTTTTCCAGTATCAATAACTTCCATTCCGCGTTGAAGCCCATCAGTAGATTCCATAGCGATTGAGCGGATAACACCGTCTCCTAATTCTAAAGCGACTTCTAAAACGACTTTTTGTTTTTCTTCGCCGTTTTTATAAACGACTAATGCATTGTTTATATCGGGTAAGGATTGATCTAGTGAAAATTCCACGTCAACAACGGGACCGATTACTTCAACAATCTTTCCTGAACTCATGTGTCTTTCCTCCGTTTCGTTTGAAGAGGTACAAAACCGCCGAAAGTTCGACAGTTTTATGCCCTAACGAGGTCGTGATAAAACCTGTCTTCTCTATTACATTAGTAAGAATATCGTGCTAAGTAAGCCCAACATTCTGATTGTTATTCTAGTGCTGCTGCACCAGCTACGATTTCTGTGATTTCTTGTGTAATGGCTCCTTGACGAGCACGATTATAAGAAATCGTCAGATCACTAATAATATTTTGCGCATTATCAGTGGCAGTCTTCATCGCGGTCATCCCAGCAGCATGTTCCGCTGTTTTTGCATCAATTATTGCGCCATAGATCAAGCTTTCAGCATATTGAGGCAGTAAATTATCTAAAATCGCTTCTTCTGAAGGTTCTAAAATATATTCCTGCTCATAGGTTGTTGCTTCGTCCGGATCTAAATCAGAAATCGGCAGCATTTTTTCTACACGAAATTGACTTGTCAATGAATTAATGTGGTGATTATAGCAAACATACAACTCATCAAATACTTCATTTTCATACATTGTAGTCGCTGTTGAAACGATTTTTCTAACCTCATCAAAACTAGGTTGATCACTTAGACCACGAAGTTCGTATGCAACGTTTATTCCACGAGCCTTGAAAAAATCTGCACCAGTTCCACCAATTGCAATCAAGACGTATTCATCTTGAGATTTATGGTCATCTGTCATCATTTTCATCGTTTGCTTCAAAATTGAACTGTTATATCCGCCCACCAATCCTTTATCAGAGGTAATGACGATATAACTTGTTTTTTTCACCGGACGCGATGTCAGCATTACATGATAATTGCCTGTTTCTGATGCCTCTTCACTATCATAAGAATCTAATTCTTCTAGATCACTTAATTGAGCTGCAACAAGATGTGTAACGATAGAACGGATTTTTGACGCATATTCTTGAAAACCTCTAGAAGCCGCTTCTGATTTTGTCAGTTTAGCACCTGAAACCATTTGCATGGCGTTAGTAATTTGGCTTGTTTTTTTCGTTGAAGCAATGCGTTGTTTGATTTCATTTAATGAAGCACCCAATTCTTGTCACCTCTCTTACGCATTTTGAATTGAATCAAGTGTGTCTTTAGCTGTCGATCCTTCTGAATTAGCGGCATCAAAAATCTCTTTGAATTCGCTGATTGCTGCATCTAGATCTTCTGATTTTGGCAAGTCTTTTGTTGTACGGATCGTTTCAAATAATTCAGGATGTTTGCCGTCTAAAAAGTCAAACAGTTCTGATTCGAAATCTAGGATTTTTGCCACACTGATACTATCTAAAAATCCGTGCGTCAGTGCATATAAAATAACAACTTGTTTTTCAACTGCTAATGGTGCATGTAATTTTTGTTTTAAAATTTCAACAGTCCGACGACCTCGGTTTAGTTTTGCTTGTGTTGCCGCATCTAAATCAGAACCAAACTGAGTAAAAGCTTCTAATTCTCGGTAACTTGCTAAATCTAAACGAAGTGTCCCAGCGACTTTTTTCATTGCTTTGATTTGTGCTGAACCACCAACACGTGACACGGAAAGACCAGCATCAACGGCTGGACGTGTACCCGCATAGAACAAATCGCTTTCTAAGAAAATTTGTCCATCTGTGATTGAAATAACGTTTGTTGGAATATAAGCAGAAATATCTCCGGCTTGCGTTTCAACAAATGGTAAGGCAGTCATTGAACCGCCACCTAATTCATCACTTAATTTTGCTGCACGTTCTAATAAACGTGAATGCAAATAGAACACATCACCTGGATAAGCTTCCCGACCTGGAGGACGACGTAATAGTAATGACAGTTCACGATAAGCAACAGCTTGTTTTGATAAATCATCAAAAATGATCAAAACGTGTTTGCCGTTGTACATGAATTCTTCACCCATTGCAGCTCCTGCATAAGGCGCAATATAAAGCAATGGCGCTGGTTGAGATGCTCCAGCATTCACAATAATTGTATAATCTAGTGCGCCATATGCTCTTAACGTTTCGACTTGGTTACGAACCGTTGATTCCTTTTGACCGATAGCAACATAGATACAAATAACATCTTGACCTTTTTGGTTGATGATCGTGTCGATGGCAATCGATGTTTTACCAGTTTTACGGTCACCGATCACTAATTCACGTTGACCACGACCAATTGGTACAAGAGCATCAATTGCTTTAAGACCAGTTTGCATCGGTTGATCAACTGATTTTCTTTGCATAACACCTGGAGCTGCTGCTTCTACTGGACGTGTCTTATCTGTCTTGATTTCACCCAGACCATCGATTGGTTGACCTAATGGATTAACAACACGTCCGATCATTGCTTCGCCGACAGGGACTTCCATGATTTTACCAGTGCGTTTTACTTTATCGCCTTCTCGAATGGTTTCAAAATCACCTAGAATGATAATACCAACGTCATTGGTTTCTAAGTTTTGCGCCATTCCGTATGAGCCATTAGAAAATTCAAGTAATTCTCCGCTCATTGCGTTTTCTAATCCATGGGCACGAGCGATTCCATCCCCAACGTATGTGACAGTCCCAATTTCTTCGACTGCTAGTTCTTGTTGATAATTTTTGATTTGTTCCTTAATCAAGGCACTGATTTCTTCTGCTTTGATAGCCATTCAATTCACCTCTTTATTGTGCTGAACGTTATTTTAATAACAATTCTTGGATTCGTTCTAATTGCTTGTGGATACTGCCGTCAATCACTTTGTAGTTGGCTTCTATTATCACGCCGCCAACAATTTCAGGATCGATCAAATTAATTAGATTCGCTTGCTCATAGCCTAACAATTTTGCTGCTTTTTCTTCCATCAATCGGTGTTGTTCTTTGGTCAATGGAACGGCAGTCAACGCTGTTCCTAAAAGTAAGCTTCTATGTTCATCGTAACGTTTTTCATATTCATCGATCATCAATAATAAATCATTCATGCGTGAATAGTTATAAACGACATTTAGGAAATTCTCAAGGGTTCCTTCAAATCCGTTAACCAATTGTTTCATGATTTCGTCTTTTTCATAAGGTTCAAGACGGACATCACTTAAGATATCGCCTAAATCTGGTACTTCATTAAAAATTTCTCTGAGTTTTAATAAGTCTTGATAAATGCTATCGGCTTCTTCATTTTCAATCGCCAACTCAAACAAAGCTTTACCGTAGCGTTTACCTACCGTGTACTTATCTAACTTCATTTGAATTACCTAAGCCTTCAATGTAAGAATTGATCAATGAATCGTGTGCATCTGGCGTCAATTCTTTGTTTAAGATTTTTTCTGCAATTTGTAAAGACAAGCTCGCTACTTCGTCTTTAACAGATGCCAATGCTTCTTCATGCTCTTGAGAAATATCAAGACGTGCTTTTTCTCGTAAACGTGACACTTCATCATTGGTTTCTGCTAAGATTTTTTGGCGATTTTGGTCTCCATTCTCTTTCGCATGTTTGATGATTTCTGCTGCTTCGGATTTAGAAGAAAGTAGTTTTTGTTGACGTTCTTCTTGCAACTTAGCAGCTGCGATTCGAGATTGTTCTGCAGAATCTAAATCGTTGGCAATTTTATCTTCACGTTTTTTTAACATATCAGTGATTGCTTCCCAAGCGAATTTCTTGATTAGAAGCATCAAAATTAGAAAAGCGCCACTTACGACAATCATCGTGCCAATTGTTGTACTTGGGCCGGCTTCACCGATTACTAAATGATCTAGCATGAAGTTTCAACTTCCTTTCTCTGCAATTCTCTGTGGTGATGTTGTTAAATGTTTTTCGTTTGTATGATTTGTTCACCTTATTTTTGGTGGAGCATGATGGTTTTTTTATAAGGTAGCTTTTCTCATTACGTTCGCTAAGTATTGCTCATCATCTGTTCTGTCAGATTTTTGATAGCTACAAACTTAACTTGATGTGTTTTGCGGTCTACTTTATTTTGGAGAAGCTTGATGGTTCTTTTAATAGGTTACTTCTCTCACTATGTTCGCCAAGTACTGCTCATCATCAGCTCTGCCTTTGGGCTAGAACTTTGAAGTATACTTGATATGTTTGGCGGTCTACTTTATTCTGGTGAAGCTTGGTGTTTCTTTTAATAGGTTACTTCTCTCTCTTCGTTCGCCAAGTACTGCTCATCATCAGCTCTGCCGACGGCAGTCGCTGTGATTCGCAGCAAAGAAAGCAGCAACGCGTGGCGTTTTAAAAACTCAGCGTCCTGCCTTCTAAAGAGATTATTTAAGCACTAATAACAATGCAATAACTACACCTAGAATTGGAACCGCTTCGATCAAGGCTACCCCGATAAACATTGTAGTTCTAAGTTGTCCAGCCATTTCTGGTTGACGTGTCATTGATTCGATTGTTTTTGAGATAACTTTTCCGTTACCGTATGCTGCTCCGATTGCTGCTCCGAAAACTGCGATTGCTGCTGCGATATAATTCATTATTGTTTTCCTCCTAAGAAATAGTTGTTTTTAATTTATTGTTTATTCTTCGACTTCAACTTTATGAGCCATGTAAACCATTGATAATGTGACAAAGATAAATGCTTGAATTCCACCGATAAATAATGAAAAGGCTAACCAGATCATTTCTAACGGTATTGCTAGTGGAATCGTCCAAAGTCCTACACTTGATACAAGTCCTGCAATCAGTCCAAGTAATACTTCACCAGCAAAAATGTTTCCGTATAAACGTAGCGCCAACGTAAGCAAGTTCGTAAATTCTTCCATCAACTTGATCGGCATTAGAAACGATACTGGACTTAAAAAGCTGTTTTTAAAATATCCTTTTAAGCCAAAACGACTAACACTGAAGAAATGTGTTAAAGCAATCATGATCAAGGCTAATGTCAAGGTAACCATCGGATCGGCTGTTGGGCTCTTCCAATACGTATAATCTCCGATTGCCACTTTGGTTACTAATCCAATAATATTAGCAACTAAAACGAACATGAACATCGTGAATGCTAGCAGGTGAAAATTTGTTACTTCTTTACTCGGCATATTGTCGGTAATGATACTTCGAACAAAATCAATGAGATACTCAATGACATTTTGTTTGCCTTTAGGTTTCATTTGTATATTCCTTGTGCAGTAATATACTATCCCAAAGACAATGACACATGTTAACAGAACCATTAAACAAATCGTTCCGTCAAACCAAATTGGCCCAATCTTGAAGAGTAGTGTCTTCTCTTCCAAATTTTTTCACCTCTTTTCCAACAAACTTGCGAGAAGCTTAAAAAGGCTTCTATTTCTTAACCACACGTATCATACCACCAACGATGAATAATTTCAAAAGAATTTCATGAAAATTGGACACTTCTTTTAATATGACAAAATAGTAAAAGAATAAAGTCTCACTGGTAATTGGTCGTACAATAGTTGGTTACTGAAAAAACGATGAAAACTCATCAGTTTCCTTACACTCTACCAAATTTTTCACATAAGATAAAGCAAAGAAAACAAATATGCGAAAAAGAATAAAATAACCACATAATCAATTTCTTTTCATTCAAAAAATTGACAATTCTCTTGATAAACTACCTTAAATTATTTTTTAACGTTCGGTCTATTTCACGATTGATTTCTTTGCGTTTCAAATCTTCCCGTTTATCGTATTGTTTTTTCCCTTTAGCTAGACCGATTAACACTTTGGCATAGCCATTACGGATATATACTTTTAACGGAATAATCGTGATTCCAGTATTTTTGGTCTCAGCAATCAGTTTGGCGATTTGTTTTTTGTGCAGTAATAATTTTCTTGTTCGTAAAGGATCATGATTAAAAATATTGCCCTGCTCATAGGGACTGATATGCACATTGAGCAGGTAAGCTTCGCCATTTCTGATTCTGGCAAAGCCATCTTTTAAGTTGATTCGTCCATTGCGGATCGACTTTATTTCAGTTCCTTGTAAAACAATTCCAGCTTCCATTGTATCAACAACAGTATAGTCATGCCGCGCTTTACGATTTTGGGCAATCAGTTTTCCTTCCCCTTTTGGCATACCCATTCCTCCGTTTTCTATTTTTTCTTCGGTTTCTTCGCTTTTTTCTTTTTGACTACTTCTTTATAAAATGGTTTTTTACCTTTTTTCTTGTTTTTCTTTTGTGTAAAAGGTTTCTTATCGGTATCTTTACGGTCAGAAGTTCGTTTTCGACGCCCATCTTGACGTTTCTTTTGTTTTGGCGCTTCAATTCTTTCGACTTCTTCAGCTTCAAGAAATTCAAAATCGATTTCTCTGGTTTCTGGATCGGCTTTGTCTACTCTAACTTTGACTTTTTGACCAATTTTCAAGGTCATTCCTGTTCGTTCGCCAACAAGCGCCATATGATTTTCAATAAAATGGAAATAATCTTGTTTCAAGTTATTGACGTGGATCAAGCCTTCAATTGTATTTGGTAATTCTACAAACAGGCCGAATCGAGTAACCGAACTAATAACGCCATCGTATTCCTCACCTATTTTATCAGCCATAAATTCTGCTTTCTTCATCGAATCGACTTCACGTTCTGTCTCAACTGCACGACGTTCCATTCTTGAGCTATGATCAGCAATATCTGGCAAATCCTGTTCCCATTTTTCTTTTAATTTTTCAGAGACATTTCCTTCATAACTGCGGATCAATCGATGAACGATCAAATCTGGATAACGACGGATCGGTGAGGTAAAGTGGGTATAGTATTCTGCAGCCAAACCATAGTGACCATAGTTATCCTCTGAGTAACGCGCTTGTTGCATACTACGCAGCAACATTGTATTGATTACAGCCTCTTCTGGCTTATCAACCACTTGCTCTAAAACCTTTTGTAAGTCTTTTGGTGTAATGTCGGCTTTAGTCCCTTTGACTAAAATGCCCAATACGGCAGCAAAATCAAAGAAACGTTGCATTTTTTCTTCTTTGGGTTGCTCGTGAATTCGGTAAATAAATGGTAATTTCAAGTCATTGAAATGCTTCGCTACGGTTTCATTTGCTGCTAGCATAAATGATTCGATCAAACGTTCCCCCACCCCACGTGTACGCAGTAAAATGTCATGTGGATGACCATTTGCGTCAACTAACACTTTTGCTTCACGGTCCTCAAACGAAATCGCACCACGATTTTCCCTCATGTGTTCAAGAATATGGTGAAGTTCCCCCATTTCTTTAAACATAGGAAGTAATTTTTTGTAACGTGTCATCGTTTCTGGTTTTTCTTCTTCTAAAATTTCATTAACTGCGGTATAGGTCATCCGCTCAGTTGTTTGAATCACGCTTTGGAAAATATCATGTTTCACGACATGACCTTCAGGCGTTATCTCCATTTCACAACTCATTGTGAGTCTTGGCACGTTAGGGTTTAATGAACAAATACCGTTCGATAATCGCTGTGGAATCATTGGTACAACACGGTCTGTTAAGTAAACACTAGTACCGCGTTCGTATGCTTCTTGATCTAACTCACTACTTTCTGTCACGTAATAAGAAACATCTGCGATATGAACGCCTAAGAAATAGTGGCCATTGTCTAACTTACGGACAGTCACTGCGTCATCTAAGTCCTTAGCGTCTTCACCATCGATCGTTACGATCAATTGATCACGTAAGTCTCTACGGCCTTTGATATCCATCTCTGAGATTGCATCAGGCACCTTGTCGGCTTCGGCGATCACTTCATCTGGAAAACTTGTTGGAATCCCATGAGCCACGACAATCGACAAGATATCCATGCCAGGATCATTTTTATGGCCAACCACTTTTTTGACGATCCCTTCCAAACTCTTTGGATATTCTTTTTCAGGGTAGTGAGTCACTTCTACGATCACGATACTACCGTCAACGGGTTTGATTCCTTGAGCGGCAATATTAAACGTTAAACCTGTCATTTTTTTATCTTTTGGCACCGCATATCCGTATAGATCTGTTTCACTCACTTCTTTTTCATCATAGGCGATAAATTCACCAACGACTTGCGTGATTGCACGCGTTTTGATTGCTGCGACTTTCCCTTCAGCACCGCGATCTGAAAAAGCATCTGCCGGCTGAACGATGTCAATGACAACAATATCGCCATCCATTGCAAAATTTACAGCTTCTTTTGGAATATAGACATCGGCTTCTTCTGGATCGATTGTCACAAAGCCAAAGCCTCGTTCATTTGCACGAAAAGTCCCTTCAATGTCACCACTTTTTTGTGGTAAACGGATTTTTCCTTTTTTAGTGAATTCTACTGATTTTTCCCGTTCCATCGTCGCAACGGTTTGAACAAGTAATTTAAAATCTGAGCTTTTTTGCAGTTGTAAGCCTTCTGCAATTTCTTCCATAGAAAAACTCTTTTTCGTATGATTTTCTAGGAAAAATAGGATTTTCTCCTTGATTGTTTGTTTTGTCATTCTTTCTCCTCACTCCAAGACAGTGTATTTAAAAATGCTAACACATCTTGTTCTAATTGTTTATGATCTGGTCCAATCGTCAGAACATGTCCGCTATTTGGATACCAGTTTAATGTAAATCGTGTCTGGGTTAGTGCTTGAGCGGTCTGATAAACGCCCATAGGATCGATCATTTCATCTTTGCCAGCCTGTCCCATAAAGACGGGAACTTCGATTTGATCAAGTTTTGCGGCTATTTGTTCAGAATAAGATTCAATGTCTTTTAATTGACTATAAGATGCTTCTTTGATTTTCCCCATACGCTGCGTTCGTTCTTCACTTGGCACACCAGCCGTTTTCAAGACTTTATCTGCATACAAGACAAAATTTTCAGGTACGTTGTTTTTTACTGGAAAAACGGGTGAACAGAAAAAACCACCACCGATAATTCCTTCTAATTGACTTGTTAATGCGCCCATCGTAAAAATACCACCCATTGATAAACCAAAGACGGCTATCTCTTGATACCCTTTTCCCTTTAAAAACTGTACAGCATCAATTGTGTCTTGCCACCAGTCACTAGTCGATTTCCCCAAAATATCTTCTGGTGCAACCGTTGCATGTCCAGAAAAATTAGGTGAATACACCGTATAATTTTCTTTTTCTAAATAACGACTCAACATACGAACATCGTTACTACTGCCTGAATACGCGTGCAAGAGTAATACTGCACGGGAACCATTTTGCGTAAATAATGGTTTAGGTAGACTTATTGTTTTCACTATCTAATTCACCTCATCCTCATTTTAGCACATTATCTATTGAAAGCCTTATGAAAAGAAAGTTGTTTCAAGAACTTTTCACAGATAGTAGTCAATTTTTTTAAAAGAAAAAAGCCTCTCCGTAAACGAGAGACTTCAAAGAGCTTACTTTGATGATAATAATACTAAAATAAATAATAGTAACATCCAAACAGCACCAATAATTGCTGTTGCACGTTGCATAACAGCTTCAAATCCGCGTGCTTTTTGTTTACCGAAAAGTTTATCTGCGCCACCTGTAAATGCACTTGCTGCACTGTTTTGTTTACTTGGCTGCATCATAACGGCAATAACCATCACTACTGAAAGGATGATCACAAGTGTTAAAATAAAATTATACATAGTCTAATTCTCCCTTATTCACAAAATACATCTATTATACTTTAGCATATTTTTTGTACAAATACCAGTTGTATTTGCAAAACGAGAATGTTTCAACTAAATTATACGAAAAAATGACCTGTGTTTCCTCATTCAAGCACAGGTCATTTTCATCACGTTCTTAATACATCACTATATTCAGATTTTGTATCAAATTCTTTTTTGGCAAAGGGGCATAGTGGAATTATCTTTTTCCCTTCACGACGGGCTTTTTCTACACCGTTATAGACTAGTTTTTCTGCTAATTTTTGCCCTCTGTAGGTCGGATCAACAAATGTATGATCGATAATCATCATGTGATCTCCTGCGTTGGACCAAGTCATTTCACCAATTTCTTGGTCGTCATCGTTTAATAACACAAAACGATTTTTTTCTTCTTTGATTTCCATCCTTATTTTCCATCCTTTCGAATGTATTTTAGTGCTCCGCTAGGGCACGTATTAATTACTTGAATGTCCTCTTCAATACTACCATTATCAGCAATGATCCACGGGCGGCGTCCTACTTCAAATACGTTTGGATTCCCTCGAACACAATTGCCAATATGCACACATACATCTTTGTTATAGTAAATATCCAGATCCTCACCTAAGTATTTACGATACCCTTGCTCTGTCAGCATTTCTTCTGTGACACTTTGGTTATTTACTTTGCTGCCATCCATATTTTTCCTCCTCAAACTATAAAATTACAGTCATTTTTTTATTCTTTAGTCAAGTTGATTTTAACAATTAAAAATGGACGTTGCAACTATCTTTACTCTTGCACATCGGTCGTATAGAAAGAGTCGTTTTAATCATTTTTAGCTCGTAACGAAGAAAGAATAGAGACAGTATCCACCACTTCTTGTAAAATCGCACCTAATAAGGCTGGAATAATCCCTGTGCTAGCGATCAACATCAAGATCGTACAAATCAGAATACCGATCAACACAGATTGTTTAGCGATTTTCATTGTGTCTTTAGAAATAGCCACTGCCGTACTAACTTTTTCTAAGTCATCTTTTAAGATCACAGCATCAGCCGTCTCACTTGCTGCAGTAGCTCCGCGAGCCCCCATTGCGATTCCCACATCTGCAATTGCCAAAGAAGGTGCATCGTTTACTCCATCCCCGACCATTATCACAGGACGATCAGCATTAACTATTTTCTTTAATACATTAATTTTGTCTTGAGGTAAGCACTCTGCATAGACTTCCGTGATGCCGACTTCTTTTGCGATATCATCGGCAACTTTTTGATGATCTCCAGTCAACATCAATAAGTGATTTACATGCAATGTTTGCAATTGATCCATTGTTTTCTTTGCTTCTGGACGAATGCTATCATTAAAAGTGATATAGCCTAGAAATTGTTCATCTTCGGAAACATATACAGCAGTTTGGTCCACTGTATCTTCAATTTTTTTTGGTGACACAAATGCTGGTTTCCCGACACGAACTACTTTTCCTTCAATCGTTGCTTTTACGCCGGATCCTGTTATTTCTTCTAATTCTGACACATTTTTCAAGCTTTGTGCTGATGAAAAATGAGCTACCAGAGAACGTGCCAATATATGGCTAGATTCTTGTTCAGCACTTGCCGCTAAAAGTTCTAACTGATCGGCTGAAAAACCATTAGCAGGAACAATCTTATCCACTGATAATTCTCCTTTAGTGATGGTTCCAGTCTTGTCAAAGGCAATTGATTTAGCACTCGCCATTTTTTCTAAAGTAGTTCCTGTCTTTACAACGATTCCATTTCGACTTGAACGGCTCATACCAGCAACTAAAGCAATCGGTGCCGCCAATATCAACGGACATGGGGAAGCTACAACTAAAACCTCAGCAAACCGGGTTGGGTCCTTTGAAATAAACCAAGCAACACCTGCAATGACATAAGCTGTAATTGTAAATGGCACCGCGTATCGATCAGCCATCCGAACAAAACGGGCAGGCTGTGCTTCTGATTCTTTCACAAGCTTAACGATTGTTTGATACTGACTATTTGCCGCCGTTTTTTCAGCCCTCATCGTTAACGAATTGTCACCATTGATCGAACCAGACATGACTAAATCGTCTACATTTTTATTGACAGGACGAGATTCACCAGTCAAAGATGATTCGTCAACAGTTGATGTACCACTAACGACACGACCATCGACTGGGATTATTTCTCCCGGTTTGACAACTAGCTGATCGCTAACAATAACTTTTTCCACCGCAATGTCGATCAGATTTCCCTCAACTAGCTGATGGGCTTTTTGCGGTGAATTATCAAGTAGTGATTTTAATTCTTTATTGGCTTTTTTAGCTGCATAATCTTCAAGCGAATCGCCACCAGTCAACATAATCAAAATCATTAAACTCGCCCAGTATTCCCCGACAGCCAAGGTTGCAACGATTGCTGTGATTGCTAAAATATCAACACCGTATCTACCTGATTTCAATGTTTTCACCATTTCTACCAACATCGACAACGCCATAACCGAACCAGTGATAATGATGATCCCGTAGGCAACAGCCGATTGATTAAAAATAAATTCAAATAATAATGCTAAAATTCCTGTTATGACAGTAATCACCAATTTGATTAAATGCTTCATTTATACTCACTCCTTTTAAACACAGTGATCTCTTTCTTAAGACTACTCCTCGTGGAAGAAATAACAAAGCCAAAGCCCCTAAATGAAAATGATTGTCATTCTTTATACACAAAATAAGACGAGGCTGGGACATAACTCTACGAGTCACATTCCAGCCTCAAGGAATCAAGATACTTTTGTCTAATAACTGTAATCATTTAAATCACGCGCTTCTTCTTTTTGACTGTTCTATTTTCTTGTCTTTTTTCAACTTCATAGACTGCTCTTGTCATAAAGAGTGAGATATAGTTAAAGATAGAGCGACTACCTAGAATCAATGGTAGATAAAAGAAAACATTTCGGGTAAACAATGACGTTAGCATAAAGAACTCACCGAAAAATAGGAAACAAACTAGAAAAGCGACTAGTAAAAGACCAATCATGATCTGTTTTTTTAAATCCAACGGTCGAGCTGCTCGAAGTAACACTTGAAATCCGACACAGCCTGTAAGTAACACGCACATTGTAGAGACTTCTTGATGCGATAGATCAAACCAAATACCAGCAATTTGCAGCACTAAAATATTAAACACAACCGTTAAAGCACCAGGAACTGAAATTTTCAATATATTGGTTAAAAAATGACCCTTGATTCGTTGATAATTAGGCTCTAGCGCCAAAATAAAGGAAGGTATTCCGACTGTTAAGGTATTGATTGGTGTTAACTGCAACGGGGCAAAGGGATAGGGTAAGAATAAAAAGATAAAGCTTACAGCCAAAATAGCTGAATAGATTGTTTTTACCATATACATTGAAGCAACACGCTCAATATTATTGATGACTCTACGCCCCTCATTTAATACTTGAATCATTGAACTGAAATCAGAATTCAGCAAAACAACATCCGACACCGCACGGGCAGCATCACTGCCACTGGCCATGGCTACACTGACATCCGCTTCTCTCAAGGAAAGAATATCGTTGACACCGTCACCCGTCATACAAGTCGTATGACCATTTTGTTTCAGTGCTTGGATCAACTCTCTTTTTTGGTAGGGAGTTACTCGGCCAAAAACAGTCGTATTTTCTACTAATTCATTAAAGTTTGCTGAATCAGAAATAGTGCTCATATCAACAAAATTTTCAGCACCATCTATGCCGGCTTGTTTGGCGATTTGAGACACAGTTATGGGATTATCACCAGAAATAACTTTTAGGGTTACATCTTGTTTGGAAAAATAAGAAAAGGTATCCACTGCATTTTCTCGAATCGTATCGGCAATAATGAAAATCCCAACCGTTTCTTTTTTTGAGGGTAATTCAGGACTTTTTAATTCTTCTGGAAAATGAACTAAAATCAGGACACGGTCTCCTTGCTCATTGTATGGCGCCAACTTTTCTTGTAAGTCTTCTGGAACTTTAGAATATATAAATTCAGGCGCCCCCATGACAAATGAGCCTTTTTCTTCAAACGTCACCCCACTCCACTTTCGATCAGAAGAAAAAGGAATCACTTCTTTGACTTTCCAAGTAGATTGGGACAATGGAAACCTTGTTCTAAGAACTTTTGCTGTCGCATTTTGATCAGACAAGCCTAGCATCATTTCACCCATCGCACGTTCAACTTCACTTGCTGGAAAACCAGCTTGTGGAATCAATTCTTTAAAAGTTAAAGTGCCGTCAGTGATCGTTCCAGTTTTATCTAAGCAAATCGTATCGACTCGAGCAAGCGTTTCAATACAAGACAGGCGTTGGATCAATGTTTTTTTTCTAGCTAGGTTTGCTGCACCAACGGCAAATGCCACACTAGTCAATAACATTAGTCCTTCTGGAATCATACTAATCAAGGCACCAGAAACACCTAAAACTGTTTTAGGAAACGACTGTGTCGATTGGTATTGTGACCAAAACAATAGTAAACCAATTGGGACAATCGCAAACGTTAGTCCTTTTATTAACAGATTCAGAGAATTCATTAATTCAGAGGTTGATTGCTTTTCTGTTTTTGCTTCTTTTGACAGCTTAGAAACAAAATTATCTTCTCCAACAGCAGAGATTTTAACAAAGCCTAAGCCTGATGTGATAAAACTACCGCTCATGATTTTATCACCATTTTGCTTTGTGATTTTATCAGATTCTCCCGTTAGTAAAGACTCGTCAACCTCCATCCCATCAGCTTGCAGTACAATTCCATCAGATGGCACTTGATTGCCCAAGGTCAAGACTAAGACATCCCCTAAAACGATCTCATCTTGAAAAATCTTTACTAACCGCCCTTCTCGCAGTGCAGTAACTTCTGTTTTATTGACAATTGATAATTTATCGATCGTTTTTTTAGCATGTATTTCTTGAATCACACCAATTGCTGTATTAATGATGATGATCCAAAAAAATAGTGCATTCTTCGGATATCCTACAGCAAAAACTGCAACTGCCAGAAATAAATTGATAAAATTGAACAAAGTTAGTGAGTTATCTAGAATAATCTGTTTTGTTGTTCTAGACAAATCTTCTACTTCTTTGTTGTATTTTCCTTCTGCGTAAAGCTGTTCTACCTCTCTATCAGATAAGCCAGTGATATTAGCTGGTATCCTAATATCATTATTATTTATCGTTTGTGCTTTTTCTTCAGATGAAAGAAACTCCTCATTATCGATATCTCTTTTTTTCCTGAATAATTTTTTCATATTTTCATTCACCTTTTTCTTGCTATAGTTACGTTTATTGTAGAGTAATTCACCGATTATTGTAGATTACTAGTTTAAGTTTACACTTTTTTTAACCATTTGAACAAAATGAAGGTATTTTAAATTGAAAATAGGTATAAAAAAAAGGCCATTTTTCTAGCCATTCTTTTTGTTCATTTCGATTTATTTAAGTCTAGTTACTTTAGATTGGAGCGAGAACTTTGTATTGATTCACATTTACCTGTTACTACGATATTTTGATCGTGTCTCACTCTAGATTAGAGTGAGACCGTTTATATTCACGTCCAAAGCTTCAGCGATCAAATTTCAATCCACTCACTCTAGATTAGAGTGAGACGGAGCAACGACATCAAATCAAAAAGTAACACTTGTTATTTCAATCCACTCACTCTAGATTAGAGTGAGACGCTGCTAATCGATTAAACGATGGGCAGAAAAAAATTTCAATCCACTCACTCTAGATTAGAGTGAGACTGACACAAACAAAGACACTAAAACACACCTATTATTTCAATCCACTCACTCTAGATTAGAGTGAGACAAAAAGGATACTTGATTGCATTTGGTAGAGAGAAATTTCAATCCACTCACTCTAGATTAGAGTGAGACAAGTAGAGTTGGCTCCAATGGTCGAGTGGGTACAATTTCAATCCACTCACTCTAGATTAGAGTGAAACCTGAACAAATGTTAGAGGATATAGAGCGGATTAAGATTTCAATCCACTCACTCTAGATTAGAGTGAGACAATTTATGTTCAAGTAAAAACACAAGGTGATTATATTTCAATCCACTCACTCTAGATTAGAGTGAGACGTCATGGCAATGCTAAAACACCAAAGTATTTTACTGCTATTTCAATCCACTCACTCTAGATTAGAGTGAGACGAGGAGGAATAAAAATGAGTAAACCATATACAACAATTTCAATCCACTCACTCTAGATTAGAGTGAGACGCGGAATTTATCAACTTAAAAAGAAAGATCTATATTTCAATCCACTCACTCTAGATTAGAGTGAGACTCACAAGAAGTTTGCGGAAAAACGGACAGAAAAAATTTCAATCCACTCACTCTAGATTAGAGTGAGACTCGAATGTTAAACCAGTTGAGAGTGCGATTTCTGATTTCAATCCACTCACTCTAGATTAGAGTGAGACCGTGAAAAAACAAAAATAACAGTCAAAAACTTACTATATCTACTATTTCTTCACGTAAATCTATACAACCATTAAAATAAAATGAGAAAAACAGCTTAATTATGCTCTTTTTCGCTCTTTTTTTGGTGCGGATCTCCCAGTGTTTTTATGGGCACTTAGGGTCCGCACCAAACGATCCCTTACCTTTTTGAACTTTTAAAGGCTTACTTCCAGAAGTCATCAAAAATGGAAATCGGCATATGGCGTTTATGTTGGGTCTTTTTATACCAACCTTCAATCGTTTCCTTTGCTGGTTCAGATACTTTTTTCCCTTCAACATAGTCATCGATATCATCATAGGTCACACCAAGCGCAACTTCATCTGCCAACAATGGTTTATCATCTTCTAAATCAGCAGTTGGGATCTTTGTATACAATTCAGCAGGTGAGCCCAATTCTTTCAATAAGGCTTTTCCTTGACGCTTATTTAAGCGATATAACGGTAAAATATCAGCACCACCGTCTCCATATTTTGTATAAAAACCAGTAATATTTTCAGCAGCGTGATCCGTTCCAATCACAGCGCCTGCTTTTGCTCCAGCAATCGCATATTGAACGATCATCCGTTGCCGTGCCTTCATATTGCCTTTATTGAAATTATTAATCGAAACACCAGACTCCTCAAGTGAAAGAACACCTGCATCGATAGCAGGTTTGATATTAACTCGTAAAGAAACATCCGGCTGAATAAAATCTAGGGCTTTTTTAGCATCCGCTTCATCCACCTGTTCACCGTAAGGCAAACGCACAGCAATAAACTGATACTCATCATCTTTCGTTTCCTGACGCATTTCCTCCATTGTTAGCTGAGCCAGTCGTCCAGCTAAAGTGGAATCCTGACCGCCACTAATACCAAGTACAAAGGTTTTTAAAAATGGATATTTATATAAGTAATTTTTCATAAAATCAACACTTTTTCGAATTTCTTCTTGCGGATCGATTTGTGGTTTGACACCTAATTCTTCAATAATTGCCTGTTGCAGTGACTCCATATAAAATCCCTCCTAATTTAAAAGCGGAACAAATCGGTTAATCCTGTAGAAAATTAGGAAATTGGTACTGAAACGTTCTTTGTTTCATTGCCAATTTATCTATTTTCCTAAGGATTGATTTGTGTAGCTAGATAATTTAAAAGCATAGCAGGCTCGGTCGGCTCTGACTGAAAAATAGGAAATTATGACTGAGGTGCTTTTTACCTCATTCATAATTTATCTTTTTTCCGAGAGACTAGCCCATGCAGCTAGATAACATTAAAAGCATAGCAGACTCGTTTAACTCCGACTGGAAAATAGGAAAAATCGATTGTGGTGCTTTTTACCACAAACTATTTTTATCTTTTTCCCAAGGAATTAGCCCGCGTAGCTAGATAACATACGGTAAAAACGTTCCGCTTCGCTTCACTGTGTTTCAAAACAAAAGCGGAACAAACCGGTTAATCCTGTAGAAAATTAGGAAATTGGTACTGAAACGATCTTTGTTTCATTGCCAATTTATCTATTTCCATAAGAATTGATTTGTTTAGTTAGGTATATCTATTTGCCTTCACTTAATGCTTTGACATCCACACGAACTTTTTCAAGTAAACGCATTTTATGATTCCAACACTCAGTTGATAGATCGACTGGGTATTTTTGCGGATTAAGATCACGTTTATACTCTTCCCAAAGTGAATCAAGATTTTCTTTTGCGTAGCTTTTGATTTCTTTTAAAGTTGGCATTTCATACACTCGTTTTCCTTCAACAAAAATATCTTGTAACACCGCTCTAGCTTCAAAATCTCTGACTGTTTTATTGATAAATGTATGCACTGGATGGAACATATAAATCTCCTCTTGTTTGCGAGGATCTTCATCCCACAGTGTCACATAATCACCTTCAGATTTCTTATCTGATTTACGTGTGATGCGCCATACTTGTTTTTTCCCAGGTGTTGTAACTTTTTCGGCATTGCTAGAAAGTTTGATGGTATCTTTCATCTGACCATCTTTATCTTCGATCGAAACTAATTTAAACACAGCCCCTAAAGCCGGTTGATCATAGGCCGTGATCAATTTCGTTCCAACACCCCAAACGTCGATTTTAGCTTTTTGCATTTTTAAACTTAAAATCGTATTTTCGTCTAGGTCATTTGAGGCGTAGATTTTAGCTTCGGTGTATCCCGCTTCGTCTAATTGTTCACGCACTCGTTTTGAAATATACGCCATATCGCCACTATCAAGACGTACACCGAGGAAATTGATTTTATCGCCCATTTCCTTCGCTACCCGGATTGCTCCTGGTACTCCAGATTTCAAGGTGTCATAGGTATCAACTAAAAAGACACAATCCTTATGCGTTTGTGCATATGCTGTAAAAGCATCATAATCATTTCCATATGACTGTACTAATGAATGTGCATGCGTTCCGCTAACTGGAATACCGAAAACTTTACCAGCTCGAACATTACTTGTCGCATCAGCTCCGCCAATGTATGCTGCCCGAGTGCCCCAAACAGCCGCATCCAATTCTTGGGCACGACGAGTTCCAAATTCCATCAAAGGATCATCTCCAATGACAGATTTGATTCGTGCCGCTTTTGTTGCAATTAGGGTTTGGAAATTGACCATATTCAACAGAGCCGTTTCGATCAGCTGACATTGCGCTAAAGGACCTTCTACCTGGATCAACGGTTCATTATTAAAAACTAAGTCCCCTTCTAAAGCAGAACGAACAGTACATTTAAATTCAAACTCTTTTAAGTAAGTCAAAAAATCCTCTGGGTAGTTTTCTACTTCTCTCAGATAGGCAATATCCGTATCTGTAAATGTTAAATTCTCTAAATAATCGACCAACCGCTCTAAACCAGCAAAAATAGCATAGCCATGATTAAAAGGCATCTCTCGAAAATAACATTCAAAAACAGAATGTAAATCGGCCCTTCCTAATTTCCAATACGTCTGCATCATGTTGATTTGGTATAAATCCGTATGTAATGTTAAACTATCATCCTTGTATACTTTTTTCATCTCAATATGCCATCCTTTGTCTTTTCTAGAATTTTAATTTTTATTATAACAAATAACTATTTTTTTAACTAAAAACTGGTTTTAAGATGCTTTTTTCTTGAAAATAAAAAATTTACTGAAAAAGTAATTCAATACAACTACTGCAACTTGTGTTACCATTTTTGCCCAAAAATCGGAGATATGCATCACTTCTATCATTAAAACCATCAATGCCATGTCAACGACAAATGATAGTACTCGGTACCAGTAAAACAGCAACATCTCTCTAATAAAAGAGCCCATATCTTCATGATTGCTGGCAAATACAAAATATTTATTAGTAAAGAATGCAAACAATACTGATAAAAACCAACCGATTGCATTACTTATTTTATAGTCGATTCCTAATACATCCTTACAAACAAAGAAAATCACTATATTAACAATCGTTGTTGCCACACCAAAAACTAAATAAGAAATCACTTCTTTATATTTATGAAATAATTCTTTCAACGTCCACGCTTCCCTTCGTTCCTTTTCCTATTTTATCAAATATAAGATAGAAATCATACTGATTTTCTAGTTTCTCGTCATTGATTATTGAATCTCTTCCATGAGTTCCTAACAAAGCCGCTTATTATCGCTCAATCACTTGATTGTACTATCCTATTTTAAAAACTAAAAACCCTTGAAAAATTGATGATTCAACTTTTCCAAGGATTTTAATTATTTTTAAGACGGATCAACAGTCTTTTGAATCACAATAATATCTTTTCTAGGAGCGCTAAAAGAATAGCCTTTTTGCTGCATTTCGTTTTTTACACCGATATTGACAGTTACTTCTTCTCGCGTCGTATTTAAAAGTTTTTTGATCACATAATCAACTTCTTTTTTGGTAATCTTCTTTTTAGTATTGATCATGATGATGTCGATTTTATCAAATGCATCAGCATAGACAATTTGAGTACGGTCTAGTGCATATAATTTAAAAAATTTAATCGCTTTTGTACCAAAAACGAACTTCGTAATATTTGGATAAAAATATTCTAAGTCTAAATTCCTGTTGATTGGTGTTTCGATTAATTTCATTCTACCAGCTCCTTGTTTATTTAACTTTGCTCCTAATAGCTTTACATAAAAATTTTACTCTTTCATAGACACTTTGTAAATCAAAAAATAAAATTTATGTTATCCTATAAAAAAAGTCTTGACCTTAACGTTAAGTAAAGGTTTATGCTAGTTTCATACAGGAGGAAAACAGATGGAATACACAATCAAAAAAATTGCTGAATTATCTGGCATCAGCACTCGAACATTGCGTTATTATGACGAAATCGATCTTTTAAAACCTGCGCGTATCAATACTTCTGGTTATCGCATTTATGGAACAAAGGAAATTGACAAGCTGCAGCAGATTCTTTTTTACCGTTCATTAGATTTGAAGCTAGAAGCGATCCAAAAACTACTAAATACACCAAACTATGATCCAAAACACGTGTTACAGGATCATTATCGTCAATTATTGGACAAACGTCAGCAGATCGATCATCTGATCCTCACTGTAGAAAAAACATTACGTTATCAAAAAGGAGAAATCACTATGACTGACAAAGAAAAATTTGTAGGACTAAAACAAAAAAAACTACAAGAAAATGAACAACAATATGGCAAAGAAATACGTGAAAAATATGGGGAGAAAATGGTGGAGGCATCTAATCAAAAGTGGCTGGATCTAAGTGAAGAAGACTATAGCAGAATGGAAGCCGCTGAAAAAGAAATACTTGAAGCATTAAAAATCGTGATGAACACCAAAGAATACCAATCGAAAGAAGCAGAAACCGTCTTTTTTAAGCATAAGGAATGGCTACAATACACTTCTCCCACCTATTCAGTTGAAATGCACAAAGGTCTGGGACAAATGTATGTTGGCGATGAACGATTTGCAGCTTACTATGATAAACGAGCAGGAAAATCTGCTGCTCAAACATTAAATCAAATTATTCAACATTTTGCATAATAGACAAGCGATTACGAGCTTAGTATGATTTAAGGTGTCTGAGAGGTAACTTTTCCAGTTACCTCTCAGACACCTTAAAATCTAAATAGTGATAAAAAAAGTAGCTATTGATTGCTTGTAAACTATCCTCAATACTTTTTTTTGCTTTCTACAATGTCCCTAAATAGGCCAGACCAAATAAAATCAGTAGAAAAATCGTTAAAGCCGCCGATTTAAGTCTTCGTTTTCTCTGTTTTGCAATAAAATTAGCATTTTTTAAACGCTCTTGCTTATAGCTATCAGAGTGTTTGATTTGCGTAATATCATAATAAAAAAATTGCAGAGGCTGTTCCAGCATCGTCTCATCTAATCCATCTGTATAGCCAACCAACAATGTATATTGTCTGATTTTTGATGGGAAATTTCTACTATTCTTCTTTTTTAACTTCACAAATAACTCTTGATCGCCTAAAAAATAATAAGATTGATCATCTTCCTGAATTTCGATCGACTCCATTTTCTGAAATTCATCTGGCAGTTGCGTCTTGATCCGCTGAAAATAGGCGTCAAAAACTTCTGCACGTATATAGCGAAATAAATAGACAACTACGCCTGCCTCAATCAAAAACAATGTCACTAATAACCATCTAATAAGTGCTTCAGATAAACCGACCCCAACAGCCGTTACCAACATGACGGCAAGCAGAAAGAATAAATATTTTTGGTAATGTTTCATGTATAACTGCCTGATTCCCGATTGATAATACTCTAAATCATGTTCAACATTCTTTTTTATTTCGTTCATTGTTACTCCCCTAACTTTAAAAATCCATTCCATAATTACCTTGTTTCAAAAAATGTTCACTGCTTTTATTTTAGCTTAGACAGTTCTCACTGACAACTTGTGTTTTAGCCTTTGATGATTTCTTCAAAAATAAATTTCCCGACACCGCCATCTAAACACTCACCAATAATCAGCTGACACTGCTCTTTCACGATTTCCTTGGCATTTCCGACTGCTACTGGAACATCAACAACTTCTAACATGGCTAAATCATTTTCGCCATCACCGATACCGTAGCTACGTGCATCTGGAAAACTTTTCATGAATTCTTTGATAGCATTCCCTTTGCTGCTCTTTGGGTCAACGATTTCTAAGCATTGGATAAATGAAGAAAAGACATCTGCCGACTCACTTGCCAATAAGTCACGCAAGGTTTCATGTTCTTCATCGCTTGCTTCCATCAATTCGATTTTCATCACTTTTAATTCTGGGTGTTCAGTTAAATAAGCAAATGGATCGTCTACATGCTGACATTGCTCTTTGAAAAAAGCTTCTTTGAAATCCATGATCTGCTTGCCTGTCTCACCCATCGGTTCAAGTTTTTTCCTTAAGGCTAAAATATTCGCTTCATAATTTTCAACTGGCTTTAAAATGATTCCTTCATTTGTATGAATATGATAAAAAATATTTCGTGCTTCTAAAATTGCAATAACTCTTTCACACTCAGTCATGGATACACAATGATTATACTGAACCGGTTCACCGACCAGCTTATAGCCACCACCGTTACTAAAAATAACATCACATTCACTGTCTAATTCATCCATCAATTCGGTCAATTGCGCATAGCCACGACCACTGATAAACACAAAATGGTCCCCTTGCTTTTGTAACGCATAAATCGCATCATAGTTGACCTGTGGCACTTCACCTGCCAGATCTTGAAACGTTCCATCTATATCACAAAAAACAATATTCATTCGTTTAAACTCCTTTTTCTTATCTGCCTATACGCTTGAAGAGGTCGATAGGCTTTTTATTTCAACTATTTGAGTATAGCATAAAATTTCTGTGATATTCTCTTAAATTTAAATACAATTTTTTGAGTAAAAATTTAAAAAAAATGACTGAGACATGACTCTTTGAGTCACATCACAGTCACATGGAATCCGGATAAACGGTGGAGATCACAAGCAACTACTACGTTACACTTCGATCACATCAAATTCTAAGTGCTAAAGCACTAAGAGTTGAAGGCTTCAGAAATAAGCTGAAATTGATTTCACTCGTATCGTTTTTAAGAGCTAAAGTTCTAAGAATAGAAAATATTCTGAAGTAAGCTTCTGCCCTCCCTTTTTCTACTAATTATTTACTTTAAGTAGTCTTAACTTAATAAGCTTTTATATCATTGACAGGCAATAACCGCATCATAATTATCCCAATAATATTTCGTTCAGCCACCAATCCATAATGGCGACTGTCTGTTGCATATGGCCGATTATCTCCTAAAACTAGATAATAGCCTTTTGGAATACGGCTTAGCCCACTAACACCACCACTAGAAAAATCTTCTGTAAAGGATTTACCACTATACTGACTTTCATTGATTCCATTTATAATAAATTTTTCGTCGATAGGTGTGCCATCAATAATTAATACATCATCTTTATATTGAACAAGTTCATCAGAAAGCCCAATCACTCGTCGTACTTGCTGCTTATTTCCGATTTTAAGAACAACTATGTCAAAGCGTTTAATCGCTTTTGTTTTCTTAGCTACCACAATATCTTTATCTCGTAAAGTAGGCATCATCCCATAACCGTCAATTTTTATCCCTTTAAAATAGAAACTACTGGCTATCATCAATAAAAATAGAACTATTCCACAAGCAACCAATAGGTCTTTTAAATAAGGAAAAACAACCTCTTTTTTCTTTATTTTGACTCTTTTCTTGTTTTTTTGAAGCTTCTTTTTAACCATATGTTTCCTGCTTACTTTTCTTTGCTTAGTGCAGATTCATCGACTTTATAATAAGTAAAGGCAGCTTTTTCGTAATCTTTTATCTTTTGGATGTCCTCTAAAAAGTTATCTACTAACTGTGCATTCCCATAAAAATTATATGTTTGAGTACTTGCATTCATTCCCAACTGTTTCACTGCATTGTAGTAGCGATTTAAGATTATTTGACCTTCTTCCGTGTTGATTCCACTTGCCTTTTTAATCCCCTGAGTCGTCATCGATGTAGCTAAATAACGAATATTTTGTCGAACTTTTTCTTCATCGTCCTCTTTATTTTTTGCAATTTCTAACTCTTTTGCAAAATCTTCTAACAGATAATAAGATTTGACTACTGTATCTGAGTCATCGGATGATAAATTCATTGACTGATAGTAGGAAAGATATCCCATACCGCCAACTAATAAACCAGCTAAAATAACGGAAGCAATCATTGAAGTAAGTTGCTTCTTTTTTACTTTTTTTAATTGTACTTTTTGCTTAGCAATTCGTTTATTTTTCTTCTTATTTTTTAGCCTTTTCTTTGGCAACCGAGACAATTTAGTTCGGGTTCTTATATATTGAATCAAACAATAAACAGCAAGAAGAAATAAGACAATTGCTACGGCTACGCCACCGATAAATAGCCGATCTAGAATAGTCATTTTTTCAGCCCCTAACTATCTTGTTTCTTTTTTTTAGGTTTATTAGACGCTTGTGTTTTACTACTCTTTTTTTTAGAAGTTTTATTCGGACGTTTACGATTATTGCGTTTACGTATAAACACAAGTCCTCCAAAGACGATCATAATAACTAGTAATATCCCACCAACAATTAATCCAATTGTTTGCCAATCGATTCCTTTTTCCTGAACCAAACCGACATCTCGTTCGTTAAATCTGTCTGCATCTTTTTGCTTGATTTCAAACTCTTGATCCCATGACCACTTCTTATCACCAGATATCATCAAGATTTTGGCTTTGTATTTCCCTGCTTTCATTTTTTCACCATTCATGCTTATAGGAAAATTGATGAATGAATTTGGTGCCATTCGCATAGCAGTCTGCTTCCGTTCGTATATAACGGCATCGTTATCTTTTTCTGTTATTTGCACCTCTGCTGTAATATCATTTAAATAAGCAGCTTCTATATTTGAAACATTCACAAAAATAGCATTTCGGGCGTTATCTTGATCCGCTTTCACACTATTCAGTTCCAATTTAGGTTCTATAACTTTGTCTGTTTCCTGTAACAAAATTCCAACGATATAAGCATATTGATTAATGATTTGAGAACCAGCTTTTTTATCTTTTTCGCCTTGGTCCGCACGCATAAGTTGAACACCACCGGCTAAGGTACCATCAAAAGCTATTGCTGGCATTTTAATGGTTAAATCAAGGTCTTTTGTTTCTCCTGGACCTAGCTCTACAGTTTTTGGTGCTGTCACAATGTCTTTAAAATCTATTTTTAAAGAAGAATCATTTTCAATGATAGAGTCCCCGTATTCAATCACACCATTTTGATTGGTTTTAGCGCCATTTAAACGAACATTTACCGTAAGCTTTTCTGAGCCTGGATTTGTCAATGCTATTTTGATTACTTGCTGATCATTTGGATTCATTTTCAATTTATAATAGCCTAGATTCTCTTCCATTTGATTTTCTGGATAAGAAACTTTATATGTAAATCCAGTTGCACCACCTGGGTCGTTATTTGCATTTACATTTTGAACATCAGCAGTCATTGATATAACTAATAGTCCAAGTAGACTGAATAAAGTCAGCAATATTTTTTTCTTCATCACTTTTTTCATAATTCACCTCATATATATAATTACTACTCTTATTCAGTATGTATACACTAAAAAAACATGGAAAAAGCAAGCTGATGAGAAAACGTCATCAGCTTACCTCAGAATTAATTACTTACGCTGCTGCAACAATTTTCCAAGTTACTTTAGCTGTATATGTGTCAAGAACCATATTTGATGCAGTTGTTGTAGGAACTGTTAATTGCACAGAACTTGCATCTGTTCCAGGTGCGCCAGCTGGAGCTCCTGTGCCAGGTTTGTAATCAGCACTTTGACCAAATTCTAATACATATGTCCCTTTACCTTCTTTGTTGGCCTTATCAGCAGTTACAACTGTTTTAGCTCCGCCTTGGTATGCCAATTCAAATCCGTTTAAAACATTAGATGGTACAGTGTTTTTGTTGGCACCTTCTGGTACAGCCATCCCATTAGAATAAGTAATCGTTGAGTTTGCAAGAGTTGTTGCATTTGTAGCTGATCCTGTAAATTGTTGTGTTAATTCTGCTGTTACTGTATATCCAACTGTTGCTCCACCACGAACATCAGTCCAACCAACGATTGCTCCACGTGTGCCAGTTCCTGCTGGTGTTGCATTTGATAAATCAATAGCTGCAGCATATTTTTTGATTTCTTTAGTATCTGTACTAATCTTTCCAAAGCTCAAGTTTGAAACTTGGTCGATTATTAAGGCACCAGCATCCGGGTTTGTTGGTATTTCTGGATGTTCAGGTAATTTTTCATCTGGTTTTTCTGGATCGGGTGTTTTATCTTTACCATTAGTACCACCTTCATCAACAGTTACTGTGCCTGTTGAATCTAGTTCTCCTGGAGCTGCAAATGCTTGTGCCGCTCCTCCTGTTGATGCTACTAAAACTCCTGCTACTACTGCTGCTGTACATAAACTTCTTAATTTCATTTGTATTAACTTCCTCTCTTTTTTGAGTTAAAATTTATTAAGGCAACTTGGCTAATATCCAAGTTATCTCCGTTTCGTATTGTACCGGATAAATCTTTGTTGATTCAGGTATCGTTAGGCTAACTGCAGAATTGGTATATGCTGGTTTTTTATAAACCTCATCAATCACTGCTTTACCATCACTATCTTTGAGTGGTTTTAATGTTGCTGATTGCTGGTTACTATTCGCTTCTGATGCTCCAAAAGCAATTGTCCAGACTCCTCTACCCGTGCCAGGTGACGCCGTTGCAACCTCATATGCAGTATTTATTGCATTTAATCCAATGGTTTCTCTTGTCACAGTTGGTGCTTGACTGTCACCACTGGAGTTTGCCCAGCCTTTGTCCAAAGAAAGATAAGCGCCAACTAATGTTTGTTCTTCTTGTTTTTGAATCACAGGATTGTGAAATTGTGTATTCTGCTTAACTTGAAGCGTCCAACCAGTTGATGAACCACGCTGATCTGTAATTTGAATATAGCTTCCTCTAGGCTCTGTCTCATCGAAAAATTGTTGTGCCAACGCTTCGTATGTTCGCTCGTTTTTTTTGATTATTGCCTTGTTAAAGTTCAAGGCAGAAACATAATCAATTCTTAGCGGTCCCGTTGTATTGGGGCTTTCACCAGGATCTACTGTTGTTCCAGGATTTTCTGGATCAATTGGTTTTGTATGATCACTTCCTGTAACAGTGACACTCCCAGAACCGTCTAAAGTATCTGCTGTTGCAAAACTTACTTCTTGTTTAAAACTGACTGAAATAAGACAAACTACAGTTACCATCGTTAGCTGAAAAGGAATCTTCAATCTCATCATTCCTGCTCCTCCTTTTTATGATTTCGCATAAATAAAAGGAAAGCACTTAGTAATAATATTGCTCCACCAATCCATCCGTATCGCTTGACTAGCTCTCCTGTACTAGGTAATCTCCCTTTAGGTTTTTCTGTAACCAAATTAGAAGAATCTGAAGTACTTGGTTCTGTGGAGGAGCTTGCTTCTATCGATGAGCTACTTTCTTCATAAAACGTGATTTTACCGCCTCTGATTACTTGTCCACCACCGCCTTGTGAAGCTTCAACTTGATTAGAATTTAAAACGATCAATCCAACCAAACCTAGCCACGCAACTATAAGGAGGGATAAAATAAAACTCTTTTTCTTTTTCATATTCTTTCTCCCTCTCTTATGGTTGTCCAGCCATGATTTTCCAAGTAATAACCCCAATATATTCACCAGTGTATACTGTATCGGAAGAATTTATTTGGAGCTTGATTCCGTCAGTACCTTGAGTTGTTCCCCATTTATCACTGACTATAAATTTCCCATCTTTCCCTTCAATATTGGTATAGACCACTTGAGCATTTGAATCAAGGATCGATTCTTTTCCTTTGTCCACATAACGTAGTGCATTGACTAATTCTTGTCCCTTATCATTTTTCATAGGATCAGCTAATTCAGCAGTTAAATACCACCCTTGTATAGGATTAGCACGAGTATCTGAAATAACTAACTTCTCTTTGAATGTAGGATTCTCTACCCGTTGGTCTTTAGCATCATACGTTAAGTTACCAAAGTTTAACGTTTTTGGAACAGAATCTAACGCAAGATTCCCTTGAAATTTATAGGTGACCGTTCCTGCACTATAAGGTGTCTTATTTTCTGGAAAAGGATTATCCCAAGCCAGCTTTGTATATCCCTTTGAAACTAGATCAGATATAATCCCTTGAACAATGGTATTTTCCGACAAATCAATGCTGTCAGTTGTATTTCCATCTAAAACTACTGGTGTATGAATCTCATTGCCACCTTCGCCCATAAATTGAATGGTTAGTGAGGTACTTACATCTTTGATCGTAATGGTTACAACCTTTTCAGTAGTAACTCCTTTAGCAGTTGTTAAAATTAATGTGACCTTTTGTTCACCTAAAATCGATGAATTTGGCTGTACACCATTTTTATAGGTAACATAAATAGGTTCATCAATCTTATTTTTCGTATCAACTCTTAAGTTTTCCAAATAAGCTGTTTGCTCGTCTACTTTAGAAAAATCAGTCCCTTTTGAGAATGTAATATTCTCTATAGGATCACCATCTGGAACCCCTTCATATAACACTTTAGATATTGTTTGGTTATCAATAACCTTTGCTTCTAAAGTATCTTTAAATTTCTCTTGGCCAGAAGGTTCTTTATAAACATAAGACATTTTAGTTTTGACACCAGCTTGTTCAAAACTCATGAACCCATTGTCATCTGGTAAATTGGCATCATTAATATAATTATATGCGTCCGGATCAAATTTAAAGGTACTATTTGGTTTGGCGACTATTTTAATATCAAATACATGCGCATTGAATACTTTGGAGTTAGGATTTAAAGGATCTAGGTCTGCAGTTGGATCTTTTGCTGATATAATGACTTTAGAATCTGATTCAGGGCTTTTTGTAATATTAAATATGCTGGTATACTCTTCGGTGGTTCCATATTCAAAAATTTTCACTGAATCAAAATCAATAGAATAGTAACTAGGTACTTCTGTTTCTAGTGTAAAACTACTATCTCTATTTAATTTTGTGTTATCAGCAATATTTTGCAGAATAGAGTAACTCAGCTCTCTATATTTTGGATCAGTATGCGTCACACTATTACGTTGACCAAATACGATAGGTCTAGCAGGTGCAATTCTAGCTATTGATTCTGTCATATAAAGGATTCCCATGTTACCTGTATTGGTATCTGGGTTTGTTGGTGGTGTATTAGAAGCATTTCCATATCGTCGTTCCATCTTCATCGTATAACTGTCCTTTTCGAAAAGATGTGTGAGACGACCACTTTTTTTATTCACTTTATTATTTCCACCATACATTTCTATATATCCTGGAATTGGCGTATCTAATTTGTATCCAATATCCATTTTAGAATCAGCTTCCGCACCACCTGCTAATCCATACATTTTACTGAAATCATTGGCAAACGGAATACTTGTAGCTTTTAAATTGTTGATATTATTAAAGTTCCAAGCTCCTGAAAGAACAAACCGTTGCTTTGACTCGCTATCATAAAATTCATAATGATAATCAACGGTATCACCAATATGATATTTATCACTGGTCTCGGCCAGGGTAGACGAAGTACTTCCAACCATTAAATAAAGATCATTCCACGTATTCATTTGTGAAACTGGCTTATTATCTTGCGAATATTTATCCAATGGATCAACTGCAATAAAGTTAAAATTAGGATACACACCTGGTTTACCTTCAACTTCTCTAAAAGCCATATTATCAATCACCAATTTCAAATCGACGCTTCGGCCATTGTAGATACCAGCATTTCTAATCCAAACGCCTCGTTCAGGATATTTATCTTGATCGATTGGATTAAATTGATATCCGTTAGAATTAGATCCTCGAATATTTTTAGCAATATTTGACTCACCAAAACCTTGGTACTCTACTTTATCAGTCAATTTGAACATAAAACCATATTCACCAGGAATTTCTACTGAAGCTCCCATTGAATCATCTTCCATGTTGATATTTTCAGCTTGTGATAAATCTTTATAACCAACTGGTGTAACCGCTGATATAGGTTCTGGATTTTTTATAAAAAAGTACACCGAACAAGCTAATACAACTAATATTGAAACAACTAAATACTTCTTAACTTTCCACATAATCGTTCCTCCTTTCTCTATTATTTTTTTCTTTTTCTAGTTTAAATACTGAGAAAACAGACTTGTAAAAATGGCCGTACAAAAGCCCAATTTCCTTTATGTTAATGCTGATGTACTGACCACTTTACTTATTTTGATTTTAAATACTTAGAATAGGACTTGCTACTCTCAGCTTAAATTCCGCCAGATGCTAAAGAAATTTTTCCGTAGTTTTCCATTTTAAATTGTTGTGATAAATCACCAGTTACAGATAATGTCTTGCTGTTGCAAATTTTACCGAAATTAACGGCAAAGTTACCACCATCAAATTCACTTACTGGATTTTCAGTGTATTCTCCACCAATTTGATTCCATGTAGAGATTGTTCCAATGTCAGTACCGTTGATTGTTGTATTTGTAGAATAGAATAATTTACTATTCGCTTTCTTATTTGCAATTTCAACGTTTTCAGGAGCATTTAAATTGATAACAGCGCCTTTATATTCACTTTCAATGACAGCTTTGGTACTGTTACCAGTTACTACTAATTCAGCGCCTTCTGAAACATTTACTTCTGATCCATAATATTGAAGTTTCATTGTCGCGTAGTTACCTCCACCACGACCATTAAACTTCACGTGGCTATCACTTGCTAAATTCAATGTAGGTTTTTTGTTTATATAATCAGCACGTGGAATAAATTGGAAAGCAACGCCAGCTGCATCAACATCAAAAGTAGCACCAGCGCCTACATCAACTTTTTGAACTTTGTCATAAAATACTGGGTAATAGTGATTAACTGTACTTTGTGGCCCAATTTTTACATTTACTTTTGCACGGTCGCCAATGATCGCTTCTCCAGTTGCTTTGCCTTTGATCAAAGCGCCATTGAAGTAGAATGCTGAGAATTGACCGTGGTCTTTATTCGCAGCAATTCCGTTATAAGTTGAACCAGCTTTAAATTCTAAATCATGCACCCAAGCATTTTCAGCACGAGTTGTGATATTGTTTGTTCCATCAAAAGTTAATTTACCTTCACTTAAATGGACAAAGCGCGCACCAGTGTACGTGACATTTTTCGCTAAAACATCCCAACCATAACTTGAAGGACCGTTACCAGCACCACCAGTGAAGAAACGCCCGTCACTGTCAGCTCCAACGATATTAGCATTGGTAATTGTTACCAAGTTTGTGCCTGCTTTGTTTTGTTTACCATAGATAGAGTTATGTGCTGAGTTGATCACTACACCTTTATCTGCATTCCCATTGATTGTTACATCACGGTTAGGAATATCGGTAATATTTTTTTTGAACTGGATACTTTGATTTACATTGATCAAAGTGATTGCTGGATTTTTCAATGCTGCATCAAATTCTTCAATCGTTGATACTTCAGCTGTTTCTTCTGCTGCATAAGCAATGACTGAATCTCCTGTAAAAGGCGTAGGCACAGATAATACTACTGCTCCTAGTGCTACTGTTGCTGCTAATGTCAGCAAACTTCTTTTTAATACTTGTGTTTTTTTCAATTCTTTTTCCTCCTAAAATGTGTGTTGTTGTCGAAACTTCGTGAGCTCCTCCTCCTTTCCAGAAAAACGAGCAACTACTTGTTCCACTCGGTATTTCTAACCAGTTTCGCACATTGCTTGTTCGACTGGAATCAATTGTTTAAGCATTTCTGTTCCTCCTAGTTCGTTAAATTCAAGTGGTTTTTATGTTCACTGAGTCTTTCCATTGCCTTCAAAGTGCTCCTCTTTTCAAGTAGCGCCAAATTACAAGGAATACGAATAAGCGGTGGAATTGGTCGCTATGCTTTTGTTCCCTGCTTCTTTCGATCAGCCGATTCTCAGTCTTTTTCTTTTATTCATTTAGCTCTAACATTGTTCTACTTTAAATATTTAACATGTAACCTTTGGAGCGGACCGTTTTAATGTATTTCGGTTTTTCGATATCTACTTCAAGTTTTTGTCTTAAATGGAAAATCAAATTGGACACTCGGTATTTTCGATCATGATAGGTATCGTTCCAAACACTTTGATAAATTTCTTCATATGTCATTGTTTTGCGTGCATGTTTATGTAAATATTCAATTGTAAGAAATTCTAATTTTGTTAAATTGACTTCCTTTCCATTTTCTAAACAAACACTCAAATTCTGTGGGATCAATTTAAATTCAACCATTTTGCTTCTTGATGTTTCTTTGAGAATCCCATATTGTTCTCGATTCCGAAAACGTCTCATTAGATTTCTCATCATCAATATCGATTGATCGGTTTCGTTTGCTTGGTCGATAATACCGTCTGCACCTAATTGTAGATAAACAATCCGGTTTGTTCGATTCACGTGTTCTGATGAAGCTAAAATCCAAAGCGGTACAGTTGCCTGTTTGCGTATATTCATGATCAGCTCACAAATCCAATTAAGCTCATTTAAGCCAGAATTTTCAATGACTAACGTATCTATTTGATGCAATACTTCGCTATCATGTTCAAACAGTTGATCAGCATGCTTTTTTTCAATAATTTGAATGTGAGATTGAAGTGGTGTAAATAATTCTTTATAGCCTTCGCTTACTCGATCTTCAAACGAAATATAGCCTATTGTATACATTATTAAAACCTCCCCCCTTATCATCATATTGTCATACGTCTGGTTATTTTTTCCTTTAATTACAGCCTCTAGTTCTTCCGAAGTCTTTAGAGTTTAGAAAATCATGATTTCCGATTATAATAGGTATGTTTCTATCCATATATGGCTTAAACAGACAACGACAGTACAAAAATAGTTATTTCAATTTTTTCTTGAATGTAGCAGTTACAAGAAAAAGACGTTTTTTCGTTATTATCCTTGAAACTTATTCTATAGTTGACCATTTTATGACGGCTTAAAGTACAGACCAATCAAAAAAATTGACTCTTGTGCTGTTTAACCTAAATAAAGAAAAGGTCGGAGACACAACGCAACTGGTTATGTCTCCGACCTTTTCTATACAAGTAAATAATAATTTTGATCCTTGCTACTAGCTGTTTTAATTATTTGGGCAATACGTGCTGCAAGCCAAGTTGATCATCAAGGACTGAAACAGCTGCTTTTCTATTTTCCCATAGTGAATCGGTATAAGTATCTAAGGTCAATTTTATCGATGCATGTCCTAGTAACTTACTTAAGGTTGCGATATCAATACCTCGTTCTACACATCGGGTAGCAAATGTATGACGCAAAACATGAAAATGGATCGGTCTGATCTTTGCTTGCTCAATACTTTTTCTAAATCGATAACTGATTACACGCGGCTCAGCATAACTATTTTTACACGAAATGACGTATTCAGAAGTAGCGATTTTCTGCTTGCTCAATAGATAATTTTTCAAATTTTTCGCCAAAGGAATAGCTCGTTTGGAACTTTTTGTTTTAGGTTCTGCCATAATGATCTCTGTTTTCTTACTTCTGGCTGTGCTAGAAATTCTGTACACGGTTCTTCTTACCGAAATAACATCCTTTTCAAAATCGATGTCTGACCATTTCAGGCCACTGATTTCACCAATTCTCAAACCTGTATACAAAGCTAAAATCACTGCTGAACAGTCCTTTTCGTTCAATGCTACTTGTTCGATTTTCCCTTGCTCTTTCATGCTCAATGCTGATATTTCATTGAGCGTATTAGGTGATAATGACAGGTTATTACACGGGTTTGAAAGAATGTAATTTTCCATGCAGGCTTTGTTCATTGCACTTTTCAATACAGTTACTATTGAATGAACTGTTGAAGGAGACAACGCCAAGCTAGTTAAATAATTGACAAATTCTTCAACTTCTCGGCTTTTTAATTGTGTTAATTTTTTTTTTCCCAAAAATGGAACAATGTATTTATCGATACGCAAACGATAACTTGAATAAGTAGAAAGTTTGATTTTTTTTCGCATCAATACATCTAACCAATGGTTTAACCAATTTTGAACCGTCCCTTCATATAAATTGACGCTATTATGGATAAAGGAATATTCTACTTTCAATTTAGCAAGCTTCTCTTTAACATAGGCATAACGTTTTCCATAAATATAGCCATAAATAATTTTGCCATGTTCATTTCTCGCTTTCACATATCGTCCTTCCCAACGACCATCTTTCCTTTTATATATATTTTCACCTTTTCTACTCAAAACATGACACCCTTTCCCAAAAAAATTGACGGCTTATTTGACGGCTAAAAAATATAAATCTGCTTCTTCCGACTTATTGATAACAACACTGACTCGATCAAACATAAACTTAATGAGATATTTTATAATAAGAGCGATCTATTCTTCATTTATCACTGTAATCATTTTCCATTTTTCTCATTTTTTTATAAAAATTAATAAAAATATGATAAAAAAATGAACTTTTAGTTATAGACTCTTGCTTATTTTTGATATAGAATGAATTAGTAGTTGAAATGAATGAGCGATTGTACACGCCTGCTTTTCAAGGTTTTCTTGTAACTGCTACATTCAAGAAAAATCATTTATCACTTTAATATAATTTCATTATAACAATATATCTTATATTTTTCACTGTTACATTTAGAATTTTCTTATTATTTTTTCGTTTTATATCAAAAAAAACATACTACTGATAAAAACTGTCTAGCGTTTTTATCAGTAGTTTTACTTTTCTCCTTAGAACTAACATTGAACTACTCTTCGCTTATTTTATTTCGTTACGCTGTAAAAAAAATCAGACAAGTTTTTCGATTTTTTGATTATACCGTCAATGATCTATGCTAAAATAGTGTCTTAAACTAAACTATTCAGAGGAGTACTTGTATTGAAAACAAAACCATTTTTTTCAGGAAGTCAATTGAAATGGCTGGCAATCTTTGCGATGCTACTGGATCATATAGCAAAAATCATTTCATTTCAGCCAGCTACAACGGCATTAGTCCCTTATCTTACTGAAGCGCCCCCTTTGTTTCCCTTTACCCAAGTTATTTTTCCTATGTTTACGATGATTGGCAGACTAGCTTTTCCCATCTTTTGTTTTTTACTTGTCGAAGGGGTTATCCATACAGCAAATACAAAAAAATACTTGTTGCGTTTGTTCTTATTTGCTTTGATTGCTGAAATTCCCTATGACTTAGCTTTTTCGCACCAATTCATTGATTTAAAAAATCAAAACGTTTTTTTCACCTTGTTCATCGGCTTAATCGTTATTATTGGGTTGAAAAAAATACAGGTTCAATCATTAAAGAGTGGGATTCTTGCTGTAATAATAATTGGAAGTGGGATTTTTTTTGCAGAATGGTTGCAGACAGATTACGGTGGTTGGATCGGTGTTTTGTTGATTGTGTCTTTCTATCTTTTTAGAGATGAACATTTAATAAAATGCATTGCGGGCGCGTTGATTCTTCTGCAAAACAGCTTGTTTGGACTTATCGCTTTTGTACCGATTTATTTTTATAATGGTCAACGTGGAAAACAATGGAAGTACTTTTTTTATTGGTTTTATCCAGTTCATTTACTTGTGTTGTATGGTATTCAAGAGTATTTGATTATGCCTTATTTAAATTAAAAAGATTTCCTTGCAACTTTTTTCTTATCGCGACGTTTGTGTTTTACGCTATAATTATTCTACATTTTAATCGTTGTAATTTTTAAGCTATTGAATTTTTATAGAGAGCTATTTTTCCTGAATAATTGATAACTCTTTCAATAAAGACAGTCCAATAGTAAAACCAATTATAACGGAGTCACCATTGTTAAATTGCACTCATGCCAACGAATATTCTGTCTAAATCATTCTTCATACATTTTTCTAACTGCTCTAGGGCACACTATTTTCTGTAAATCACTAACGATGCTTGACAGCAAGATAATAATCACTTATATTATAAGTGTACTTATTAAAAAGAAAGAAGGATTCGATATGAAATTTAGCTTTGAATTAAACACTGACACACCAATGGAAAAAATTTGGCCTTTTTATGAAGATATTAATAAATGGTTTTCATGGGAAGACGATTTGGAAGATATTTCTTTAAATGGGGAATTCACACAAAATACTACAGGCAGCATGACATTGTCCGGTCAGCCTTCTATGGAGTTTACATTAGTTTCTGTTGTTCCAGGTAAAAGTTTTACTGATAAAACTTCTATTCCAGATATTGGAGATATTTATTTCATACACGAGCTTAACAAGAACGAGCAACAAACTTTCATTAAGCATTCTGTAGAATTTATTCCTTTCAATAGAAAGACTACTGTTAAAGATTTAGAATTCATTTCGCAAATATTTGCTGACGTCCCTAGTTCAGTCTTTTCATTAATTGAGGCTGCAAATGGATAAATTTGTTTCAAATTTTAAGGAAAATGATGCTGCTTCTATCGGATTATCCTTTATAAAAGCCTATAATCTATGGCATAAAGCTATTAAAGAAAAACTAAAAACTTTAAATTTAACCCACCCACAATTTGTTGTTTTAGCTTCTTTGGGCTATCTGAGTCAAAATAGTGAAGAGGTAAATCAGGTTGCTATTTCCAAGCAATCAGATATAGACGTAATGACCGTATCAACCATTATCAAAAATTTAGAAAAAGTCAACCTAGTGCTACGTCAACATTCAAAAAAGGACACTAGAGCCAAAGTTGTCAAATTAACTGAAACTGGGCAAGAATTACTAAACAAAGCTTTACCATTAGTAGAAGAAATCGATACTAATTTTTTTGGTGTATTGAGATCTGAAACAGAAATATTTAACTCACTTCTTTTTACATTAATAGAAGAAAATCTAGATTGAAGATAATTAGATAAACGCAAGATGATCGAAGTATAACGTAATCATTGCTTCTGATCACACCCTTTATCAAGATTCCATGTGAATGGGATATGACTCAAAGAGTTATGTCTCACTCACTTTTTTATTTTATTGCAGAAGAAGCAGATGATACGTTTATTCGTATGAGAATACCTACCGATGACCTACGTTCTACCTTGCTTATATAAAATTTACTTAGCTATTTTTATCATAATGTAAAAAAAAAAGAACCTTGAAATATCAAGGTTCTCAATCACTTCTTACATCATGCCGCCCATGCCCATTGATGGATCCATTGGAGGCATTGCAGCGCCTGCTGGTTCTGGTTTATCCGCAACAACAGCTTCTGTTGTTAATAGTAATGCGGCAACTGAGGCAGCATTTTGTAGCGCTGAACGAGTTACTTTAGTTGGGTCAACGATTCCTGCTTCAACCATGTTTACCCATTCGCCATTGGCTGCGTTGAAACCAATACCTAAATCGATATTTTTTAATTTATCAACGATTACTGAGCCTTCATAGCCAGCATTTTCAGCGATTTGACGAATTGGTTCTTCTAAAGCACGAACAACGATTTTCACACCTGTTGCTACATCGCCTTCTGCTTCTAAAGCAGTGACTTTGCCGATAACATTGACTAGTGCAGTACCACCACCAGAAACCATGCCTTCTTCAACAGCCGCACGCGTTGCATTCAAAGCATCTTCAATGCGAAGTTTTAATTCTTTTAGTTCCGTTTCAGTTGCAGCACCGACTTTGACAACAGCAACCCCGCCAGCTAATTTTGCTAAACGTTCTTGTAGTTTTTCACGGTCAAAATCAGAAGTTGTTTCTGCAATTTGATTTTTGATCAATTGAACACGAGCATCGATTGCAGCTTTTTCTCCTGCTCCTTCAACGATTGTTGTATTGTCTTTATCTACAACAACTTTACTTGCATTACCAAGATTTTCAATTGTTGTATCTTTTAATTCAAGTCCTAGATCATCAGTGATCACAGTTCCACCAGTTAAAACAGCGATATCTTCAAGCATCGCTTTACGACGATCACCAAAGCCTGGTGCTTTAACAGCCACAACATTGAATGTTCCGCGGATTTTGTTTAACACTAATGTTGGCAATGCTTCTCCATCAACATCATCAGCGATAATCAATAATGGACGGCTTTGTTGTAAAATTTGTTCTAACAAAGGCAAGATATCTTGAATGTTAGAGATTTTTTTATCCGTGATCAAGATATATGGATTTTCTAAGGCTGCTTCCATCTTATCGTTATCTGTCACCATATATTGTGATAAGTAGCCACGGTCAAACTGCATTCCTTCAACGACATCAAGTTCTGTTTCGATCCCTTTTGATTCTTCGATCGTGATGACACCGTCATTGCCAACTTTTTCCATTGCGTCAGCAATCAATTGTCCTACACGGTCAGAGCCAGAAGAAACAGCCGCAACTTGCGCAATTGCTTCTTTAGAGTCAACAACAGTTGAAATATTGTGTAATTCTTCAACGGCAGCTTTTGTCGCTAATTCGATACCACGGCGAATGCCTAAAGGATTAGCACCTGCGGTAACATTTTTTAAGCCTTCTCGAACGATTGCTTGTGTCAAGACTGTCGCAGTTGTTGTACCATCTCCTGCGATATCATTTGTTTTAGAAGCAACTTCAGAAACTAGTTTAGCTCCCATGTTTTCAAAATGATCTTCTAATTCGATCTCTTTGGCGATTGTTACGCCATCATTAGTGATCAATGGTGATCCAAAAGATTTTTCTAAAACAACGTTACGACCTTTAGGACCTAATGTTACTTTTACTGTATCCGCTAAAATATCAACGCCACGAAGCATTGCTGCTCGTGCATCTTCTGCAAATTTAATTTCTTTTGCCATAATTCCTTCACCTCAAAATTTTTATTTTTCTATATTAAATGTTGTTTGCCTAAACAATTATTCGACGATCGCAATAATGTCTTTCCCAGATACGATCAAGTAATCGTTGCCTTCATATTTGACTTCAGTACCTGAATATTTTTCAAACATTACTGTATCGCCTTCTTTTACATCGGCAGGAACTTTTGTACCGTTATCTAAAACTCGGCCTTCACCGACTGCGATGACTTTTCCTGTTTGCGGTTTTTCTTGAGCTGCTGATGCTAACACAATGCCGCCTACTGTTTTTTCTTCTTCTTTCGCGACTTCAATAATGACGCGATCGCTTAATGGTTTTAACACAATAAATCCCTCCATAAAAAATATTTATCATTTTAGCACTCTTGGTTATCGAGTGCTAACTCACACTATTTATAATACTCATTTCACCTTCATAATGCAAGCTTTTTGACTATTTTTTTAAAATAATTTCTCTCTTCGATTTTATAAAAGGAGTTGCTTTTTTATGGATATCACTAGATTCCCTCGTTCTCATCCATTTCATGGTAAAATGTAATCAGAAAGAGAGGCGATTAAAATGAAACAACGAATCACGGGAGCTTTGATGGCAACGGGACTATATTTGCTGATTGCCAATGCTGGCAACTTCTTTTTTGGTGTAAATAGACGCTTTGATTGGACAACCACTTTATGGGAGGCTGCTTTTTTCTTCCTATTCATCTTTCTGTTACTAGGCTATCGCAACAATCACAAAAAATAATTTATTTAAACAGACTAGCCCAAAGCTATGGTATACTTTTTTTATTCTATTAAACATGAAAGGAGTCTTTAGTTTCTATGCCAAACAATTTTTCTATAAAAAAAATCAGTCTAGTAACAATCCTTTTATACGGACTCGTATTTTTTTCTCCATTTTTATTCAAACCATTTTCACCGGCTATTATTATTGCTGGAACGACCTTCACGTATATTCTTGGTGCTGGATTGATGATCTGGCTTTACATCAAAAATAGAGGTTCTGCTATTACAGTAGTTGAAAAAGAGGCCAAATTGACCTCTCTCGTTTTTACCTTATTACTTGGCATCAGTGGTATTTTTATCGCGATGATCATTCAAGCCATTGTTTTTAGCATTGAAACTGCCATTACAGGTGTTGAACCCAGCTCACAAAATACACAAAATATTATTGCTGTTATTTTAGCTAATCCCTTATTTATTTTAGCTACAACGATCGGCGGACCGATCATGGAAGAATTTGTTTTTCGTCGGTCTTTGATTGGCTTAACTGAAACGTACACTGGCTTTTGGATTTCAGCTATTATTAGTTCGTCCTTGTTTTCAGTTATCCATCAAGATGGGCATTTCTTTGTTTACTTTTTCATGGGTTTCTTTTTTGCATTACTGTATAAAATGACAGGCCGGATCTGGACTTCTATTATTGCCCACTGCGGCATGAATACTATGGTCGTGATTGCGCAACTCGTACTTCATTATGCAAATATTGAATTGCCTAAATAATTAGTCCTCAAGAAAATAAAAAATAAGCCCTTGTGAGTGCATGTTTCCTAACATCTGCACTCACAAGGGTTTTTATTATTCTTTTTCGTCTTCGATTTCTGCTTCAGCTAACTCGCTGTCGTGGTGTAGGAAATAAATCAATGTTTGCAATTCATTCGTCAAATCCACATTTTGAATTAGAACATCTGTCGGTGCCACTAAGCGCGCAGCGGTAAAGTTTAAAATCCCCTTCACACCAGCATCAGCTAACTGACTGACAACTTCTTGCGCTTTTCTTGCTGGTAAGGTTAGAATCGCTACTTCAATTTGCTGTACTCGAATTTGTTCCATCATATCCGTCATTGGATACACAGGAATTCCATCAACAATTCTGCCCACGATGTCATCATTGACATCGAACGCACAACTGACACGAATACTGTTGCTTTGATGAAATTTATATTTCAGTAAGGCACTTCCTAAGTTACCTACACCAATCAATGCTACATTGGTTAGTTCATCATCATTCAATGTTTTTGCAAAGAAATTCATCAGATTCTCTACATCGTAGCCATAACCGCGCTTACCTAATTCGCCAAAATAAGAAAAATCTCGTCGAATCGTTGCGCTATCTACTTGTACTGCTTCACTTAGTTCAGTAGATGAAACTTTATTTTTGCCTGCATCATGCAGAATTCTCAAATAACGATAATATAGGGGAAGGCGTCTTGCCGTTGCTTTTGGAATAATTTGGTCTTTCACAATCGTACCTCCAATACTCTAAATATAGACAAATATCCACTTAATCATAATAGCAGTTGTTCCAGACAAAAAGCAATCTTACAGCTCAAAAAACTCCTTTTTTTCAATTTTTCTTAAAGCTTCTTACTATTTTTATTGACTCACTATGTAGTAAGTGTGCTATTTTAAGTCATTTTATGCTACACTAAAACCATTGAAATAGAAATGAGGATGCCCCATGATTTTACTCCAAGCAAACCAAATTGCCCGATATTTCGGTGCAGACACTTTGTTTGAAAACATACAAATGGAGATCAGCACAAATAGTCGGATCGCGTTAGTCGGCCGTAATGGTGCTGGTAAATCTACCCTACTAAAAATAATCGCTGGTATCGATGCACCAGATGCTGGTACGATTGCAAAAAATAAAACAGCTAGTCTAGGATACTTAGCCCAAGATACTGGTCTTGATTCTGATAAAACCGTTTGGGATGAAATGCTTGAAGCCTTTGTCGATGTAATCACAATAGAAAAACGAATGCGTGAACTAGAATTGATTATTAGTGAACTGCTGCCTGATGCTGCAAATTATGAATCCGTTATGAAAGAATATGATCGGCTGCAACACGATTTTTCAGAAAAAAATGGTTACGGCTATGAAAATGAAATTCGTTCTGTCTTGCATGGTTTTGGATTTAGGGAAGAATTCTATTCAAAGCAGATCAGTACCTTATCAGGTGGTCAAAAAACGCGTTTAGCTTTAGCTCGTATGTTACTACAAAAACCAGATATTTTGATTCTCGATGAACCGACGAACCATTTGGATATCGACACTCTTTCTTGGTTAGAAAATTATCTACCGAGTTATTCCGGGGCACTTTTGATTGTCTCTCATGACCGATATTTCCTAGATAAAGTTGTTACAGAAGTCTATGAAATCAGCCGTCATAAAATGCGTTATTATAAAGGAAACTACTCAAAATATTTAGAATTAAAAGCTGAGCAGTTGACTAGCGAATGGAAAGCGTACGAAAAACAGCAAACTGAAATCAATAAACTTGAAGATTTTGTTGCCCGTAATTTAGTCAGAGCGTCAACCACAAAACGTGCGCAAAGTCGTAGAAAAACCTTAGAAAAAATCGAACGCTTAGATCGACCTCAAGGAGACGAAAAATCAGCTAATTTCCTATTCGCTATCGAAAAAACTTCTGGAAATGTTGTTTTACAAGTGGAAGATGCTGCAATTGGATACGATGATCGGATTTTATCTGAACCAGTTTCCCTTGATATTCGTAGACAAGAAGCTATTGCGCTTGTCGGACCAAACGGAATTGGCAAATCCACATTGTTAAAATCAATTATTGGAAGCATTCCCTTCATTAAAGGGACAGCTAATCTTGGCACCAACGTTCAGATCGGTTATTATGACCAAGAACAAGCGAACCTTCATGGAACCAAAACCGTTTTAGCTGAGCTTTGGGACGAGCATCCAACGACTCCTGAAAAAGATATACGAAATGTTTTAGGCAGTTTTTTATTTAGCGGAAATGATGTAGAAAAAACTATTCCACTTTTAAGTGGCGGTGAAAAAGCTCGAGTTGCTTTGGCAAAATTATCCATGGATAAAGAAAATTTCTTGATCTTAGATGAACCGACAAACCATTTAGACATTGATAACAAAGAAGTCTTAGAAAATGCTCTGATCGATTATGACGGGACACTATTATTTGTTTCTCATGACCGTTACTTCATTAATCGAATCGCAACGAAAGTCATTGAACTTTCCGAAACCGGCAGTAAATTGTACTTGGGCGATTACGATTACTACCTAGAAAAGAAAAAAGAAGAGGAAGAATTAGCCGCATTATTGGCTGAAGAGTCCACTGCTAAACAAACAGAAACCACAAAGCCTAAAAATGATTTTTATCAAAATAAAGAACAACAAAAAATCCTGCGTACTTTAAATCGAAAAATTACACAGATCGAAGAGAACTTGGCGAACTTAGATACAACGATTGCTCAATTAGAACAATCAATGACCGATCCAGCTCTTGTTGATGATCATGTGAAGCTAATGTCATTAAATGAAGAGCTAGAATCACAAAAAACGCAGCAAGAACAATTACTATCCGACTGGGAAAACCTTAGTTTAGAACTTGAAGAATTAGAAGAAAATAATTGACGAAAGGCAGGTTTCATATGACTTCAAAACGTATGAATGTAACGAAACCTAAGTATCAGCAAATCGCTGTAGATGTAGCCGCTAAAATTGCTGATCAAACATTTACCGTTGGTGATAAAATCCATGCACGTTCTACTTTGGCTAACAAATACAGTGTCTCTCCTGAAACAGCCCGTAAGGCAATCAGTGTATTAGTTGATTTAGAAATCGTCCAAGCAAAACATGGCAGCGGTTTTTATGTTCATTCAATGGAAAAAGCCAAACTCTTCGTCGATCAATACCAAGATGTTCAATCAATTCATGATTTAAAAGACGATCTAATCGGCAGTGTTAAAAAACAAAAAGAGGAATTAAGCCACTTTTCAGAAATACTGGATAAGCTTGTTGATCAGACTAAGCGTTTTGATTCGTTCAATCCGCTAAATCCAGTGACTTTCACACTGACTGCTGACGCAACGCATCTTGAAATGACGATCAGTGAATTGAATCTATGGCAAAGTACTTCTGCTACTTTGATTGCGATCAAGCATGGTGATGAACTCCTTGTATCTCCTGGTCCATATGCAAAACTTACTGCAGGTGATACGATTTATTTTGTTGGTCATGAATCAACATTGCAACGGGTTCAGAATTTTTTCTACCCGAATGCATAATATAAAGAAGAATCGAACAAATTAAAGTTTTGTACCGACCCCAAAAAGTTAGACCAAAAATCTAATTTTTTGGGGTCATTACATTTGACTGTTCTTTTTTTTTTGATTTCCTTATCTTATATGCCGCTAAGTTGACAAAGTGACTACACGATGTTAACCTAGAATGGTCACTTTTTTTACAGAAAAGAAAATGATTTACATTACATGTAAATCATTTTGTAGCTTATCTAGCTTCACGGGCTAGTCTCTCGGGAAAAAGATAAAAAATAAATGAGACAAAATATGTCTCAGTCATTTTTTCCTATTTTCCTGTCAAGGCTAAACGAGCTCGTTCAGCTTTTATTGTTATCTAGCTTCGCAGGCTAACTCCGACAGAAAAAAGATAAAATCCGATTGTGGCGAAAAGCACCACCCTCTGATTTCCCTATTTTTCTGTCGGAGTTGGACGAACCTGCTCAGCTTTTAAAATAAGGAGGAATTTTGTTTTGCCCAAAGTACAAGTCTCACATTTAACAAAAATATTCGGTAAAAAATCAAAACAAGCACTGGATATGATCAAAGAAAACAAAGATAAAACTGAAATCTTGAAAAAGACCGGTGCCACAGTTGGCGTTTATGATGTCAATTTTGAAGTAGAAGAAGGCGAAATTTTCGTGATCATGGGTCTTTCTGGTAGTGGTAAGTCTACCTTAATCCGTTTATTGAATCGTTTGATCGAACCGACTTCTGGAAATATTTTTATTGATAATCAAGACATCTCAAAATTGGATAAAGAAGGCCTTAGAGAAGTTCGTCGTAATAAGATGAGCATGGTTTTCCAAAATTTTGGTCTCTTCCCTCACCGCACGATTTTAGAAAATACAGAATATGGTTTAGAAGTTCGTGGTGTCCCAAAAGAAGAACGGACTGCAAAAGCTGAGCAAGCGTTAGAAAACTCTAGTTTATTAGCTTTTAAAGATCAGTTTCCTAATCAGCTATCTGGCGGGATGCAACAACGTGTCGGTTTAGCTAGAGCTTTAGCTAACGATCCAGAAATTTTATTGATGGACGAAGCCTTTTCCGCCCTTGATCCGTTGATTCGTCGGGAAATGCAAGATGAGTTAGTTGATTTACAAGAAAACGTGAAAAAGACAATCATCTTTATTACCCACGATTTAAATGAAGCTTTACGCATCGGTGATCGAATCGCTTTAATGAAAGATGGTCAGATCATGCAAATCGGTACTGGTGAAGAAATCTTAACGAACCCAGCTAACGATTATGTACGTACCTTCGTTGAAGATGTCGATCGTTCGAAAGTCTTGACTGCTCAAAATATCATGGTTCCGGCACTAACGACCAATATTGAAATTGACGGTCCAACCGTTGCTCTAACACGGATGCGCCAAGAAGAAGTTAGTATGCTTTTAGCTGTTGATAAAAAACGTCAACTAAAAGGTGTTGTCCGAGCTGAACGCGCTCTAGAAGCACGTAAAGCAGGTAAACCATTAACTGACTATGTGGATACAGATATTACTTCTATCGACAAAGATATGCTTGTCAACGATATTTTCCCAATCATCTATGATTCACCTACGCCAGTTGCTGTAACTGACAATAATAAATTGCTTGGTGTTGTCATTCGTGGTAGCGTTCTTGAAGCATTAGCAGAAACAGAGGTGAATATCAATGAATAATTATCAATTGCCAGTAGCAGATTGGGTTGAAACAATTACAGAATGGATGACGAATACTTTTTCCGGCGTTTTCAGTTTCTTCCAATCAACAGGTCAAAGCTTAATGGACGGAATCACTTCTCTATTAGTTGCAATTCCTCCTGTACTATTTATTATCATTTTAACTGCCATTGCATTCTTTATTTCAAATAAGAAAATTGGTTTAAGTTTGTTTACACTGATTGGGTTACTTTTCATTTATAATCAAAATCTATGGACAGATTTAATGAGTACTGTGACTTTAGTTTTACTTTCTAGTGTTGTTTCGATCGTTATCGGTGTGCCACTTGGAATTTTAATGGCCAAAAGTAATAAAGCACAAAGTATTATTACGCCTATTTTAGATTTCATGCAAACCATGCCTGGATTTGTTTATTTAATTCCGGCCGTTGCGTTTTTCGGAATTGGTATGGTTCCTGGGGTATTTGCCTCAGTGATCTTTGCATTGCCACCAACTGTTCGTTTTACAAATCTTGGAATTCGTCAAGTACCGAAAGAACTGGTTGAAGCATCTGATTCATTTGGTAGTACGGGTTGGCAAAAACTATTCAAACTTGAGTTACCATTAGCTAAAAGTACCATTATGGCCGGTGTCAATCAAACAACCATGCTGGCACTTTCTATGGTGGTGATCGCATCAATGATCGGTGCACCTGGACTTGGCCGTGGCGTTCTTTCGGCCTTACAACGTGCCCAAGTCGGTAATGGCTTTGTTAATGGGGTTGCGTTAGTTATACTAGCGATCATCATTGATCGTTTTACTCAAAATTTAAATAAGAAAAAAACAACTCCAGCTAAATCAAAATTCTCTAAAAAACAGAAAATTGGTGGAACTGTTGTTGCTGTTGTAGCTATTGTTGCTTTGATGGCTGGCTCTACTCTTTTCTCATCTGCTAAAAACGAAGAAAAAAACATTTCGCTTTCTTATGTAGAATGGGATACAGAAGTTGCCTCAACGCATGTCATCGGTGAAGTGCTAAAAGATGTTGGGTACAATGTCTCACTAACACCATTGGATAATGCAATTATGTGGGAATCACTCTCAAAAGGAGAAACCGATGCAATGGTTGCCGCTTGGCTTCCTGGAACTCACGGTGAGCAATACAAACAATATAAAGATAAAGTGGATGATTTAGGTGAAAACTTAAAAGGTGCTAAACTTGGTATCGTCGTTCCACAATATATGGATGTCAATTCAATTGATGAGTTAAAAGATCAAGCTGGTAAAAAAATCACTGGGATCGAACCTGGTGCAGGCGTTGTTGCGGCGGCTGAAAAAACGCAAAAAGCTTACAACAACTTATCTGATTGGTCTGTTGAAACCTCATCTTCTGGTGCAATGACCGTTGCACTTGGACAAGCGATTAAAAACAAAGAAGAGATCGTGATCACTGGTTGGTCTCCTCATTGGATGTTTGCTAAATATGATCTTAAATATTTAGAAGATCCAAAAGGCACCATGGGCAATGAAGAAGCCATTCATACAATGGCTCGAAAAGGATTAGAAAAAGAAAATCCTGAAGCTTATAACATCTTAAACAATTTCCATTGGACAAAAGAAGATATGGAATCTGTGATGTTAGAAATCAACAACGGAACAGATCCAACACAAGCAGCAAGAGACTGGATCGACAGTCATTCAAAAGAAGTTGCTGAGTGGAAAAAATAATAAAAAGAGCTGCCCATAATTTTTGTGGTCAGCTCTTTTTCATGTCTAGCCTCTTCCTTTTCTTTACTTATTTAAAATCCCTGTACCCTCTCAGTGCATCATTCAGTAAAACGAATTAATTTATAAACTTCTTTATTTTCAATAGGTCAAAAGCTATAATTTAAATTAGGAGGTGATAAAATGGTGTTAAGATTCACACAAACTTTAACGCAAGAAAACTGGTTAAATTTCAATAAAATTTACATGAAAGAAAAAAATAAACGTAGACGCTATCTTCTTTTAAGCATTTCCATTATAAGTTTCTGTATGTTCTTCTATTCAATCTATCGAATTTGGACTTTCTTCCAAAAAGATTCATTCTCTTTTTTAAGTATTAGCTTTACTCAAATAATTCATTATTGTCCAATTGACTTTTATAGCGCACTTCTTTTTTTCATTGTAGGTATAGAATTATGGCTTATATACTACAAAGAAATTGATTTCAGAATAAAAAAAATGTTAAAAAACTCTTCAAATCGTTCTTTTTTTGTCGAAAAAGAATTTATTATAACGAATGAGAAGATCGAAGTAACCACCCAACTATCAACTTCTACTTATGAGTGGCCCATATTTATAAATTGTATTGAAACAAACAATGACCTTGCTTTGTTTTTAAATTCATCTTCTATTTTATTGATTTCAAAAAAAGAACTCAGTCAGGAACAACTCTTTCAATTAAAACAACTAATCACTGAGAAAATGGCTGATTCATATGAATTTTTGACTTAGTTTATTTAGGAGTTGTCAGTAACACTCAAAAAAATAACCACCGCTGGGTAGGCGGTGGCAAGGAGTTCTTTTTTACTTGAGGAGTAAAAATGAAAAAGTGTTTTGTTTGGGTTTGTTATTGGGTATGAGTTAATAATAACGGGAAGATTTGAAGAAACTATGCCTAAATCATTTAGGTTTTCTATAGAATAGTTAAGAAAAAGTAAATAGACCTTAAATAAAAAAGTCAATGATATTGTTGAGCGATTAAGCTCGACAGTATCATTGACTTACTTTTATTACTTAGGTGTCACATATGCTAAGATATTCGCTGTATCTTTATCAATCACTCTAAATGAAACCATACCTAAGCCCGCTACATTCATTTCTGAAATTAGAATAGATCCATCATCATAAACATGTTCAACAAACGCTACATGTCCATAGGTTCCATCCGCTCCAGCAACTGTTGGTTGGAAGCTGACAGCAGTTCCTGCTTTTGGTTTACTTGTTACTTCATAACCATTAGCTTTTCCTGTTGCCCCCCAGTCCATTCCATTGCCCATTGTTGTTTCAACAGAACCATCTAATTGAACAATACGGTTATAGACATATTGCGTACAATTTCCTGCAGCATAGGCTTCTGAACCAGAATATGTTTCCCCAGAATAGTCTTTGAAATCACTATCTGGATGACTATCAGAAACGATGATACCACTTGTTGATGTAGATGGTTTTTCTTTATCGTATTCAGTCAAGTCATATTCTTCGATAAATGCATTCAGTTTTTGATCATAGCTAGTATCTGTTGCATAGACACCAGTTAACGCTTTTGTCGCTTCACGATAGCTAACGGCATTGGCTTTCCAAGTACCTGAATAAATCGTTTTATTTGAATCGATGCCTTCTTTCATCAACTTAGCATAATCTTCAAATGATTCTTTGTAACCAGGATATTTTTTAAACGCAGCATCAATTGTGTACCAATTGCCTGAACCGTCATCTTCTTGTGTAGAAAAGATAACTTTCTCGCCTTTGTATTCACCTTTGATACCAAATAGATTATGATACGGTTGTTGGCTTAAATCGCTATTGCCAGAACCTGTCTCCAAAATTGCTTGAGCAATCATAACAGAAGCATATAGATCATTTTTTTGACCAACGGCACGCGCTTTTTCTCCGATTCGGCGAATAAATGTTTCCGTGGGCTCATTTTTTACGATCTTAATTGCTTGATCCAATTGTGCTTCAGTAGGCGCGTGATCAGCTGTTGGCTGAACAGGTTGTTCTTCTGGTGCTGTTTCAATTGGAGTACTTGGTTGTGGCGCTACTGGGACTTCCTCATGGCTACTTGCAGGAGGTTGCACTTCCTCTGAAGATTCCGTACTCTCATTAGTTGTTGTTTCAGTAGTACTAGTTTCTTCTTCTGAAGTAGATGAATCAGTCGTCGTTGGCTCTTCTGTAGACGAACTTTCTGTTGTTTCAGCCGGAGCTTCTTCCACAGTTCCTGAATCTGACTGGGTTAATTCATCCGCATGACTAATTACTGGTACTAAATTAACACTGAGTAGTACACAAATCATCTGGAGTGATAAAATTTTTCTTTTCATTCATTTTAATTCCTCTCACATGTATTAAAGATTCCAATACTTTATTTCTAGAATCTATCACTCATTTTTTAGGCCGGTTGTCTGTTGTTTTTAAGCGGTAAGGCAACCCTATAATAATTTTTAAACCCCTGACTTTTGCTTTCATTAAATCCAATCAGTAAAGCATCCTGAGTGTAGGAATATCATGCATTCCTGATCAGCTCCGTGCTTTCTTGAGGTTCCTCCATATGTCCACCTGCCTCATATCTCTAAAAATCACATTTAACCTTCTATAAGTTGAACTTATTTTACCATAAGTAGCAGCTAAAATCTTGTACTTGACTCAAAAAAACTTGAATTTTCCTCAAAAATTCATTATTTAGACACAGATTTGACTATTTATAGCAATTATCCGTATTTTTTTAAGCAAAACGCTTATTCATGCCGAAAAGTTAGTCAATAAATTAAAAATTGGTCTGAGACATCATAACTCGCAACGTTATGCCTCAGACCTCTAAAATTTTAATAAACGGTAGAAAAATTTTTTTTCAAACCTTATTGCCTTATTCTAAAACAAACACAACTTCACGGTTCCACGCTAACTATTCTCCTTATACATAGTATTATTTCAAATTGAATACTTGTGGTTTATTTCATGTTAGAATACATCAAATAAATAAGCTAGCAAACTTCAGACATCATACTAATGTTGAAAAATTTGTGAATCAACTTCTAAGAGAATTTCCAATTTTTCATGCGCAGATAGGAAATAATATCCAGAACTAACTTTGAAATGAGTAAAAATAAGAATAGTAAGCTTGCATTTAAAATAAACGAATCAAAAATATAATTGTCAGATGACAGCAACAGCATCACATTTTTAGGATTGGAAAAATTTATTGGAAAAAGAAATAATAATTTGTTTACCAATCCATTTCTGATTAGCTCTTTCAATAGAGAAGGAAGAAAATAGATTGCTAATGACAGAGCGAAAGCTGCCATTGGTGTTTTGGATAGTGCTGATGCGAAAAAACTCAAACTTGCTATAAATAATATACCAATTATTTGTAATCCAAGAATAAAGAAATAGACTTGCCAATGTGTCCAAGCTAACGGAAAATCCCCTAAATCGAAGCTGAAATTGGTCTGTATATTGGAGCTGCCACCTGACAGATCAAATAAGAAAGAAAGAACACCAAAATTAATGAGTTGAAAAAATAGCAATAGTGCTACTGAAACAATAATTCCCACTCCAATTTTCGACGAATTCATTTTGTTTCGGCCATACTTAGTAGTAAACAGTAACTGATTAATATTTTTACTGGTATCTTCAGAAAAAAGTTGTGAACAAATTAAAATAACTAAAATACTAGAAAGTATAAAAACATGCCCAGTAACCTTAAATAGATCAGTCCAAGGAACAAAATTTCCTAGCTTTAAAGGCTTATCAAACTTCTTAAAATTAAGTGTTTCAATTTTTTTTAGAGGAATGTCTTCAATTGACAAAGGTGTATCATTTTCTAAACTAGTATTTAGATAATCAGAGAAGCTGGGTATTCCACCTTTAATAAACGTTTGCCCCATTTCCCAGTAAAAGGGATAAAATGAAAAATCTTCATCTTTTGCCTCTTGTTGGCGTGATAACAGATAATCAGCTATAATAATTTTTACTTTTTCATTAGTAAAATCTCCAGAATATTTTTCTTGAATGGTCTGGTCAATATTTTTTTGATAACCACCTTTTACGTTTTGACTCTGAGAATGATAATTTTGGCTGTAAATATACCCTACAAAAAGAATCCCGATTAAAATAAACAAGCTAGCAACGATTCCTCCTATTGTAGCTTTACTTGTACGAATTTTTTCAAATTCAAATTTAAATAATTGTCTCACTGCTCAATTCCCTCCTCTCTAAAGTAATAAAGATACAAATCTTCCAACGTTGGCGACACTTTATAAGCAGTTTGAAAGGGCATTTCTTTTGAGACAATCCGAATTACTACACCGTTCTCAGCGTGTTTTTGATTACTGATCGTATAAGTCTGCATTAATTCATGCACTTGCTCCTCAGCAACAACACATTCCCAAACAGCTGTTTCTATTTCTTTCAGTAGTTCTTTTGGCGTCCCTCTATTCACTAAAGAGCCCTTTTTCAACACTAGAATTTCATCAGAGATGTACTCGACATCTGATACAATATGTGTGGAAAGGATAACGATTTTTTCTTTAGAAAAAGAAGAAATGAGATTTCGGAAACGAACTCTTTCTTTTGGATCCAATCCCACAGTCGGTTCATCAAGAATTAAAATTTCAGGATCGTTGATCATTGCCTGTGCAATCCCCAAACGTTGTTTCATTCCTCCAGAATATTGCTTGATTTTTTTATTTTTCACTTCCGCCAATCCAACCATCGTTAATAGTTCGAGGGTTCTTTTTTTCGCCATAGTCTTATTAAGTCCCTTTAATGCAGCAATGTACAGCATAAACTTCAGGCCTGAAAAATCAGCATAATAACGAAAATCTTGTGGTAAAAAGCCTAAAATACTACGATAGGCTTCTGTTTGCAACTGGATGTCTTTATGGTTATAGTGTATTTCACCACGTGTTGGTTTCATTAATCCACAAATAACACGAAAAAGCGTTGTTTTTCCTGCGCCATTCGCCCCTAAAAGTCCATAAACGCCTGGTTTTAAACTAAATGAAAGATTATTTAAAACTTGAACATTATCGTATTCTTTAGATACGTTGCTTATCTTTAACTCCATAATTAATTAGTCCCCTTGTTCATTTGATAGATTTGCACGTATACCACATAAATCAAAGCACAGCTTGTTAAAAGTAAACCTGTTCCCCAATAAGCCATAGAAAGATTATAAACATTGAGCAGATTAGTCAGTACAAAACTTATGCCACCGACAACTCCTGCTATGATCCAAAGTATCTCTTGACGCATATTATTACGCCAAAACGTTAAGGTAGAAAATAAAAGAATACAAAAAATATTGAACGGAACGAGTAGATACAAAAGCACTCGCAAAAGCGGGATCGATAAGGTTATATTTGAGAGCAGTGACATCAACAGGATCAAAACAATATCAACACTCCCAAAAACAATTAATTTCATTAAGGTATGCTGGCTTAAATCATATTTAAAACTTTGTTCAAGCTCCCACATTCCTGAAACAAAACTTTTATATAACTCATCTAAAAAGAAGAGAATAGAGAAAATTAAAAGAAGCAGATAGCTATTCATAATCATTTTGAATGAGGTTTGATATAAAATATGAATATTTACTGTGGCAATTATTAATAACAAAATAAAACATTGCATTACCCATGTTTTTACTTGAATAAATTGAAGCGTTGATAGGAAAAGATTTAGATAGGAATGCTGGTTCATCTGTTTTTTTGCCATAATGCTTTTCCCCATCGCAATTGTTTCCAGACGCCCTTTCTCATTTGGTAAAATACGATAAGTTTTCAAATCTTCTACTTTTTTAGCCATCCCAAAACTCCTTTCGTTCAAGAACTTTTCTTAATTTTTTTAATCCTTGGTGGATTCTTGATTGAGCTGTCGGCACAGAAACACCGGTAATTTCAGCAATTTCCTTTACTTTAAAGCTATGGTAATATTTTAAGATGACAGCTTCTCGTTGCAAGGGATTTAATAAATCCAAGGCTTCTTGAATCATTTTATTGCGTTCTTTGTCAATTAGTTCATTCCCGACTGACAGTTTATTATCTGAAGGAAGCAGGTAATCTTCATACTGCTGTTCATCAAATTTTTTCTTAGTGGTGTAGTTATGACAGGTATTAACCGCAATCGTAAAAAGATAGTTATAAAATTTTCCGCTGAATCGATACCTATGAATATTTTCTACTAGCTTCAAAAAAATATCTTGCGTTAGATCAGCTGCAAGTAATCGATTTCCAAAGCATCTTCTTACACAATAGGAAAAAATTGAATCATAATATTTATTCACTAAACTTTCCCATGCAGTTGGATCACCATTTTTAATTTTTTGAATTAAAAAAAAGTCATTGATCCAAATCACCTTCTTCCTTAAATCCCTTTTCATATAGATTAACAAACTAAAAGAGAAAATCATTTAATAATTGCTAATTTTTTTGCTTAATCCTTTTATACTTTAAAGGCATCTATTCGCATCAGGATATCGTAACTGTTTCTTACATATAGATGCTTTGTCTGTTATCAAAAAATAAATTAATGGACATATGAGACCGATGATTAGCCTAATTATCCCTAACTTACTTGCCGCTAAATCTTTATAATCTCTAATCAAGAAATTAAATATTTCAATTGGAATCATATGAAAAAAGTAGATGCTTTGCCCGATTTTCTGAAACTTTTGAGAATATTTTAAAGAACCTTTGATTTTCAATAGTGTTGAAAATATAATTGTACCAAGTGGAATTAAAGATAATAGAAAATTTTTATCCAATCCTTGATTTTGATAGATTATGGTTCCTTCCATAACCCAAATCACTACAACAGAAACCACGATCCTTTTTTTATATTTTTTTAAAAGAGGTAATTTATTTTGAGTGTCACTTATGTAAAACCCAATTAATACAAAGATAATTCCAAAAAACAGACCATTTTTAGTTGTAATAAAAACCGAAAAAAATGGACGATATACCGTTTCTAGGAAAGTATCTTTTAAGTAGCCATAATAGGTTTCACCTGATCCAACGAAATACAGAATGATTGCTATTAGAAAAGAACTCTTATACCCTAAACTTTTTATTAGTTTACTTCCTAGAAATAACGATAAGAGCAACGCAGGGAAATACCACAGGTGATAAAATACCCCTGAATAAAATAGTCCAATGATTAAAGCAATAGGAATCTTCCATAGCTCTAAATAAAGTTTTTGAGTTAGCCAACAAAATCCGAATGGCAAATAAACTATACTTAAAACTAGATACTTTTTAGTAAAGTTACTAATCCATTTTTGAGCCTTTTCAGAAGAACGAATCATTTTTTTCCTATAAAAATATGCACTTGTTATAAAGTAAAGAGGAACTGCCACTCGACAGACCATGCTTTTTATAAAAAAATGGTGGAAAGGCTTATCAGTAATAGTACCTACATGCACTATTACCACCATGATTGCGCATATAAATTGCATAATATCTAGTGCTGCATACCTCGTTTTATTTTCCATAAAAGTCTCCTTTTTTGATTTTATATCTCACCATTCATTAACAAAAATAGCAGGAAAATCATTTAAAAAGAGCTTACTTTTTTTAATTAATAGGGACTAAGCTTTTATTAAGAGAATAAACCGTTATATATAAATTGTTTATTTTAGCCAACTCTTCTGCCTTGCAGATAATGCCCACACTTTTCTAGCCTAAGTCTTTTAGAATAAAAATCTAAAAAAGCACAGATAAAAGCAAATTTAACTCTGCCTTTATCCGCACTTCTTATTTTATTCATTCGCTAATAATCCGCCTACTTTTCCCTTCCACGAGCCAGTAATTCTTGTAAACGAGCTTGTCCATTTGAAATTGTCCGTTTACTTGCTTGAACGTCAGTCAACTCCTCAAATGACAGCCCGAATTCATCCCTCAAAGCTCCATCAATCACTTGGGTTGCCCTTAAAAGTGCGCCGATTTTAATTTCAGCTTCTTGGTATTTATTTCCCATAGTTTCACCATTGTAGTCTACGTCTGTATTAACAGCTAAACTAGCACCGGCTTCTATTAAAACATACAGTTGACCTGCAGTATCTTTGAACCAATAGACATCTTCATTATCCGTATAATCGCCTGAAGTCGGTGCTAAAGATAACTTAATAGCATTGCTAGTGTCACTAGTAAACTGACGCTCTTCAACTGGAATGACCGTCAATTGATCATCAGCATAGACAAACTTAATTTGAGAACTATTGTCAATTTTTACCATTGCAGGAATGTCGCCTTCGTTACGAATTGTCCCCTTAATTTCTGAATAAGTACCTGGTTCAAAGACCTTAGGATCGGATAATTCTTCAAAACTAGCAGCAATCTTTAATTTCCCCATCGTGACATCTTGCTTCATCTCTATCCGAGCTGTCCACCATGCGTAAGTTGCCCCAAGCGTCACTAAAACAATCGCTATACCTGTCAACACTAATTTCATATTTTTGTTTTTCAACAAATTTTCCACTTTACTCCTCATTTAGATTCCTCATTTCTACTTTTATCCCCTGTTCATTTGAAGCTGTCTTTTTCATTAATAATGTGAAAAAATAACTTAGTAGTATCAAAAGAAATACACTCAATAGAAAAGCTGTCAATCCGCGAGTTGTTCCTATCAGTAGAAAGAATGAGCCAAGATAGGGAATTGAAAAAACAACTTTCCCAACAATCGCTTCCTTGCGGCGTTGTCCTTGATCTGGAAACTCATTCGTATCTCCTTTTGTTTTATAAACAGCATCTTGACCGTTTTCAGCAATATCAACAACACGATGCGTGACATTTTCCCCGGCAGTTTCAAAGGTTACAACATCACCAACTGCTACTTCTTCATTAGTTTCCTTAATGAAGATAAGACTATTTTTAGGTATTTTAGGTGACATACTATCACTCATCACAACACGCAATTGATAGCCAAAATAGCTAACACCATTTGTAATTCGCAGGTTAAGTGAAAATAGAATAAGAGCAATGATCACAAACAAATAGACTTTAGCAAGAAATCGCCCAAGTTTTCTCATCATTGCTCTCCTTCCTGTTGTAATTCAGCATCCGCTTGCCCACGGCTTTCTATTTCAGAATCTTGTGTTGGTTGCTCCTCTAGTCCTTTTTCACTCGTAATTGTCCACTCAAGCGAGCTACTAGTACCCTCAACTAAACTATTGGTTATTGCTTCAACTTCAATTGATTCACTAAATATCGAATGTTCATTTGTTGATGTATTCTCACTATCCAAAGAATCTGTTGTTGCTTTGGATATATTTTTTGTTGTACCATAATCTATTGGTAAATAAAATGTGAAATAACGGGAGGCCCCACTTACACCTAGTGGAAAAATAATACTTAATATCAGTAAGCTAATGATAACTTTCCATTTTCGGTTCATTGGCACCCATCCTTCCAATTTTTAACGTGTGACTCTTAAAGTAAAGCGAGCTTCTTTGCCATTTATTGCTTTAGCATAAACATGAGTTGTCCCAGCTTTTTTAGCAGTGACTACTCCATTTACATCAACACTAGCCACTTCATCTTTTTGAACGGACCAAGTTAAATTCGTAGACGCATTTTTTGGTAAGACACTACTTCCAACAGTTAATTGTTTCCCTACTTTTAGAACTTCGATTGTTTTTGCGTTCAAACTAATGCTTTCAACTTCTGGTTGCCCCTCTGCTAAATGATTCATTAACTCAGCAATCGCACTCTCTAAAGCCGTCACTGCTTTATCAACGATTGCTTGAGTTGCTGTTGGATCATCTTTAACCGCTGAAGCAGCATTACGTGCGATAACAAATTTTGCCCAAGCGTCTGCTTGATAATCTGTTTCAATTAACTTATTGGCTTTTGCCAATTTATCTACTAAGACACTGAAGTTAACTACTACTTTGCTCTCTTTTTCAACAATTGATAACCAACTTAAAACAGGATCAGAGCCCTCTTGTTTCTTAAGGCTAACAACGACTGAGCCCGCTTTAGCTAATGTAAATTCTTTGTTGACAATCGCTTCAGGATTATCAGAACTTAACTTAATTGTTTCTTTACCAAGGACGTCATCATCTAATTTAATCGTTAGTTCCATTTGACGAGTAGCATTCCACCACTCTTTTAAGCCTGCACCAAGTTCATATGTCCCTGCTTCTAAATCAAAAGCGTAATCAATGCTCTTCCCTTGATTAGCCCACCAACCACTGTCTAAAATATGCTTACCTTTATGACGACCAAAATCAAAGTCTTCTGGATTCTCTTCTTCTGTTGTTCCTAAATAACCTGCTTTGTTATCTTTCGTATATTTTTGATCCGCTTTTGTGTTGAGTAGTGTCTCTCCTAATAAATCTTTGGCAGCATCAAAATAAACGGATTCATCCGCTCCACTATCAAAGAAATAACGCAGCCCTTTTGGCGCAACGTGCACATCATGCCAGACATCTTGATTTTTTTCAGGCAGATACCCTTTGATAAAAACCGTGCCTAACTCCTTACCGTTATATGGTTCATATTGCCATTCAATCGGCGTTACTTCCGTTTCAGTACCATAGGAAATGGTGACTTCATTTGGCATTAAATCTGCAATACCTTCCATTGATAAGACACTTTTAGGTAACCCTTTTGGTGTTAAATCAAATAAGCCATTGTCATCAAGTTGATCTAGGGTCCAATGATCAGCTCTTCTAATTGCTAACTGATTTCCAGGTTTAAACTCGATTGGCAACCAAACATAACGAGATTCACTTAAGTCCCAGGAATTCCAACGATCACCCATATAAATAAATTTACCGTTTTCAGGATCTACAGGAATTACATGCGTACTTTGCGTATCATAAGTAGTATTTCCACCCCAATCTGCAGACGGATCGCCCATTCCATGCCAAGGCCCCATCGGGCTATCAGCAACCGCATATTGTGCTGGATTTGGACTCCAACCGGTCTGACCTGAGCTAATCATGTAATATTTATCCTTATAGTTGAACATTGCAGGCGCTTCACGTGACCAGTGAATAAATTCGCGAGTGAAATCCACGCCTTCAGTCGCTTGGTCAAGATCTACAGCTAAATTTGTATAGTCATCATTTAATTTAGAAATAATGGTTGTTTTATTCCCTTCTGAGGAATAAATGACGTAAGCTTGACCATCAGTGTCTTTAAATAATGTCATATCCCGCACTGAACCACGTCCAGCCCAACCATCAAAACCATAATCACCATTTGGATCGTTATGATAATTCAATTTATAACTACCAAGTAATTTGAAAGGACCAGTCGGACTATCACTAATCGCAACGCCAGCTTTAGCTTTACCATAGTCAGCATCACTTCCAGGGAAGCGACCATCAGCATGGAACCAAATCACATATTTGCCTGTTTTATCGTTGTAAAGCATTTTTGGTCGTTCAATAACTGTATTATTCCGGTCTAAATCTATAAAAATGTCATCCTTTTTCTCTTCTGAATAGTCACCATAAAGAGATTTAAAGTACTCATCCGTTTCAAATTGATTCCGCGTTTCCATCGGTTTTAAAACGACGCCTTCATCTTTCCAATTATATAAGTCTGTTGATGTATACAAGTGAATTCCACCAACTGGACGATAGTCATAGGTCTTATCTTCACCGATCCAATAATACTTGGTTTCACCATCAACGGTTAGTTTTTGCACTTGGCCGCCATGAGCTTGGATGGTATTTCCATTTGTATCGTACATCAAGTCGCCTGCTGTTCCAGTAAACGACGTATAAGGCGCTATCGGTTCCTTCTCAGTAACTGCTTGAACTTTGATATAATTGATAATCGGATCGCCTTCTGGACCAGATCTACGCGGGGCCTTAACAGCGACATTCAATTCACCATCCGTCACAGTTGTAACAAACGTTTTGCTGACCCATTCGTTATTGCCAACTTCTCGGTCAGCATCAACCGTCTGACCTTCAAGCATAATATTGAGCCACCGTTTTTCCCAATAGTGCTTAAAGGCCACGGTAACCTCATACGTTTGCTCTTTCATTCCAGGAATCTTCTCTTTGGGTAATTCAAATGAATAGCCCAACATACTTTTTTCTTTATCAAACATTACTTTATCTGACATATAGACAAAACTTTCACCGATATCTGTAGCGTCACTGCCAGATTTGACCATGGAGGAATACTCATTATCCGGATCAGCTCCCCAAGCCATGCCCGTTTTTGAGTCCTTTGAAAATTTCTGATCAACATTTGACTGCAGTAATCCCATTTTTTCCGTTTTTGGGACTACTGATGGATCAGGTGTCCCTGCATTAACAGAATATAAAACACGATCATTATTGAGGACTTCTTCTTCAGTCAGTACTATTTCTTTTTCTGTTTCAGCTTTTATTCCTTCAGTTGCTTGAACAACTGTCGGTCCTGTAATCCCTATGCCTAATAGAAGACTCGTTGCAAACGTTAAAGAAACTTGCGGTAATTTGTTCGAACTATTTTTCATTAGTTGTTTATTCTCCTTTCAAAAGCACTATTTTTATCAACAGCATTCATTCCTTACTCCTGCACCTCGCTTTCATTTAATGATTACCGCATCATTATAGCTATGATTTCTCACTTTTGAAACCGCTTACCAAAAAATACTTAAAATAATCCGAAGATAGGTAAAAAGTACAAAATTTTTAATTCTTCTCCTGGCGCAGTAACTGACTCTTCTACAAAATTTCCTCAACTATTTAGTTATAGATAGAAAAGAGGACATCCCATGAGAGAGACGTCCTAGATTTTTTACCGAAAATTCGAATGAGTGAAGCAGACACATGATCTGAAACAAGGAACATGTAAAATAATGAGTATCAGCTAAGTATTAAACACAGGAACAAACGACGTTCTTGTCACGTTAGTTTTGTACGGTGCGATATAAATGACGAAACTGATTTGGCGTGTAGCCAATATTCTGTTTAAACATGGCAATAAATTGGCTTGGGGATTGAAATCCAACTCTCAAACTAATTTGTTGTACTTCCAGTTGAGGAAAATTGATCAACAACTCCTTTGCTTTATTAAGGCGCCAAGTCATTAAGTATTGATAAGGACTGTTTCCAACAAAGCGATTAAATAAACGATTTAAATATTGTGGGCTGATATAGATTGACTGAGCCAATTCTTCAATGGAAGTAATTTCATAAAAATGTGTTTCGATTTCCGCTATTATCGGTACAATATACTGTTTATATAATGGGTGTTCACTGACAATCTTCGTCTCATTTCTTTGGCTTAAGTGAAGTAAAAAGGAATAACATTGCTGGGAAAGCTCGATTGGTTTTAATTGTTGGTTAATATGATGCGAGATGAGCTGATCAATCCAATCTGAAAAAGAAAACTCTGCAGTATCCGTTGCGGTAATGTAAGCATTACTTTGTAGGATTTGATGCAAACTTTCCTTGATCTCTCCTTCAAATGTGGCGAATTTTGTAACCCAGTTATCTAGAGAATAGTAAGCGTGAGGAACGAACGGCGGGATTAAGATTCCTTCACCGGGGGTTAAAATTACTTTTCGATCGTTTATTAAAACTTCTCCTAAGCCTAATTCTGTCTGAAGCCAATGGTAACGATGGTACCCGTGTTGGCGCTGAATCGCAACTTGTTCCCAGTGATTTCCGATACTTTCTAAAGTGATTGGTAAAGGTCGCACGCTTAATTGAAAATAAATTGGCATTCGCTTCTCCTTTTGTTTCGTATTCTTATATTATTTAGTTTAACTTATTATACTATAAAATTTAGAAATGGTTATACTGAGGGAGAAGAAAATAAAAACTACTAAAGGAGCAGTGCACTATGAAAACATTTGAAATTAAAGATGACTTTTATTTGGACGGTCAACCGATCAAAATCATCTCGGGTGCTATCCATTATTTCCGAGTTGTACCAGAATATTGGCGTGATCGTCTGGAAAAGTTAAAAGCTTTAGGCTGTAATACGGTTGAAACGTACGTACCGTGGAATTTCCACGAACCTCATGAGGGTCAGTTTAACTTTAATGGACGTTTCAATGTGCGGAAATTTATTCAAATTGCAGATGAATTAGGCTTATACGTTATCTTGCGTCCTGCGCCATATATTTGTGCGGAATGGGAATTTGGTGGCTTACCTTATTGGCTGATGAAGGAAGCTGATTTGAAAGTTCGGTTTGATAATCCAATCTTCCTTGAAAAAGTTGATAATTATTTTACTAAATTGTATCCAGAGATAGTGGATCTGCAAATCACTCAAGGTGGACCTATTATTATGATGCAAATCGAGAATGAATACGGCGGCTTTGCTAATGATAAAAGCTATATGGGGAAAATTGCTGATTTGATGGAAAAACATGGGACAGAAGTGCCTTTTGTAACGTCAGATGGACCTTGGGGCGATATGCTCGAAGATGGATCAATCCAAGATCGCGCCTTGGCAACGATTAACTGCGGCTCAAAAATCAAAGAACATTTTAAAGTGTTAAAAGACTTTCACAAAGAAAAGAAACCCCTAATGGTAATGGAATTTTGGATTGGCTGGTTTGATGCATGGGGTGATGAAAAACATCATACAATGGACGGTCAAACAGCTGCCAATGAACTGTCAGATATTTTAGATGAAGGCTCAGTTAATATTTATATGTTTCATGGTGGTACTAACTTTGGTTTTAGTAGTGGCGCCAATTATTATGATAAACTAGCACCAGACGTGACGAGCTATGACTACGATGCACTGCTAACTGAGTGGGGAGATATCACACCGAAATACCGTTTATTTCAAGAGGTGATTGGAAAACATCGAGAAATTCCCACAGTAGAATTAACGACGGATATTAAAAAAATCGCTTACGGTTCAATACAGGCTAGCTCTAAAACGTCATTGTTTAACAACGTTGACAACTTAGCGCAAAAAATCACTCATAATTATCCGCTTTCTATGGAACAATTAGATCAAGGATTTGGCTATGTTTATTATGAAAGTAACATTGGTCGCAAACGCCATATAGAAGATTTCCGCTTAATTGGTTGTATGGATCGAGCCCAGATTTTTGTCAATGATGGTCTTATTGCAACCCAATATGATTTAGAATTAGGCACACAATTGGCATTTGATTTACAGGCTAAAACAAATAAATTAGGTATTTTAGTTGAAAATATGGGCCGTGTAAATTATTCAGTCAAAATGAATCATCAAGAAAAAGGTATTCGCGATGGTGTCATTCTCAATGGTGCGTTTCAAAGTGGATGGGCGATGTACGCTTTACCGATGGATAATTTGGCACAGCTGGATTTCTCTGCTGAATGGGCTGTGGGACAACCAGGCTTTTATCAGTTTACTTTTGAGGCTGAAGAAATCGGGGATACGTTTATTGAGTTACCAAGCTGGGGAAAAGGTTTTGTCACAGTTAACGGTTTTAATATTGGGCGTTTCTGGGAGGAAGGTCCACAAGTCCGGCTTTATATCCCCGGCCCGCTTTTAAAAGTTGGTACAAATGAGATTATCGTCTTTGAATCAGAAGGAAAAGTAGGCACAGAAATCATCTTGACAGATGAGCCGAAACTAGCTAAAAACTAACTAAAAACGACTTGAGTCACTTAGACTCAGGTCGTTTTTTTAGGATGATTGATTGGCATCAATAGTTTAATTGATGTTCCCTCGCCAGGAGCTGTTTGAATTTTTAAACCATATTTTTCTCCATATAGCAGTTGGATCCGTTCGTGAATATTTCGTAAGCCGAGCCCAGAATAATGTTGTTTTAAGGTTGACTGAGTATTCGGCGGCTGGCTATCATCAAAGCCAACCCCGTTGTCGATAATTTCAATTTGTAATTTATCCTCTACCGTGGTAGCAAAAACTTGGATATAGCCCTCTTGATGTTCAGGGAAAGCATGGAGATACGTGTTCTCAATAATAGGTTGAATGATCATTTTGGGCACGAGTAGTTCTTCAGCGGCTTCATTAGCAAAAATATTCGTTTGAATCCGCTCGCCATAACGCAATTGCAAAATGTTAATGTAGGCTTCTACCCCGTTCAACTCTTGTTTCAAGGGAACAACTTCATCTTTATTACTGAGCGTGTGGCGCAACAGTTGGATAAAATTGTCCATCGCCAGACTGGCCTTGTCTCTTTCCCCTTGCCAGATCAGAAACTTAATTGCCGTTAAGGTATTGTAAATAAAATGAGGTTGGATTTGCATCTGCAACGATCGGATTTCGGTCAGTCGTTTCTCCTCTTCAACCGTCATTAAGTGATCAAAATAACCTTGTAAATCTTCTAGCATCAAGTTATAGGCTTTTCCTAATTCTTGCGTCTCATAGGTCCCTTCAATCGCGACACTATTAGAAAACTCGCCCTGGGTCACACTTGGTAAAGCATCAATTAAACGATAAATAGGACCTGTCATTCGTCGAATAACAATAAAAGCAATCACACTTGCTATCATAATTGAAAAAAAGACGATGGTGATAGTGGGTCGTATCAAGTTCATATTTTTGATCAAGGTGTCTTCATTGATCAGATTGTAAAGGGTAAAATTGTACGAATATAGTTTTAATGAATTAGTATAATTATTATCTGCTTTCCTGATTTTGTTACTTAAGGTGGTGCCTAATTGTGATTTTTGGTTAGAAGAAATAACGGTATTTTCACTGTCCGTAATATAAATAGTATGAATATTTTCCGCTAAAACTTGCTCGTAAATTGAGGCAAAGTATTGCTCCGGTACAAAAATCAGCGCATATCCAATAATGCCGATGTCATCTGTAATTTTGCGAATATAAAGTAAGCCTGGTTGTTTTGCGGTTGAAATAGTTAACCCGTTTTGTTGATAGAAATATTGACTTAAAGCAGGATTCCCATCGATTTCTTTCATCAAATCACTCTTAAAAAAGGTGTCGAGAGATTGACTACGGACTCCTTCATTTTGAAAAAAAGTACGGCCATTTTTACCAATTAAAATCAAGTTTGAAGGTGTGTCATTAAATATCCAACTGGTAGATGCCATTTCCTTTTGTAACTTGATAATCGCTTGAATCTCTTCTGATTGATCCTGTTTAAAATAGTCTTGCACGCCTTGACTTTTAGAGACCGTCTCGAAAATACGATTAATGTTGTCATTTAAAAGTTCATAATCATTTTGGATCTTATTCATCAAAATCTGATTTGATTCTTGATATGAAAGCACATATGCACTCTTTGAACGATTAAAAACAACTGCTACGGAAAGTAACGTAACACTGATGACGCAAAAAATAACGATCATCAAGATGCGCGTGAAAAGTTCATTTTGTTTTGACCACAGTTCTAATCGTTTCATAAGCGGTTCTCCCTTCTATAAACAGAAGGAGTAACATGATATTCTCGTTTAAAGAGACGAGAAAAATAACTCAGGTCTGAATATCCCGCAGCTACACTAATTTCTGATAGATTATCGTTTGATGTTAGGAGTAATTTCCTAGCTGCCTCTAAACGTACTGTATTTAAGTAATCAGAAAAGGTCATCTTAAAGTGAGCTGAAAAGAAGCTGGACAGATAATTATAGCTAAAATGAAATTCTTCTGCTAACCGAGCTAAAGATAAATCCGACTGATAATTATCACGAATGTAGCGTTCAATACTGGTAATTAATTCATTTTCTTTAATATCCAGCCTAGGATTTTGCTGTTGTAGTATCTGGCGAATCTGATCATTCATCGTTAAAATAAGCGCTGAAAAATCTTCCAAATAACTCATCTTTCCAATCTGATTAAGGAAATAAGTTTTTAGTTTTGAAAAGCTATCTTCATGAGGATAAGCTTCTTCTAGGCTAGATAATAGTGTATAAAAAATATTGCTGGCTTGCTGTTTCAAATCGGAAGCACTGCTAAAGCTTAAAATCATTTCATTAAAAAATTCCTCAATCCGTACAATGCCCAATAAGAAATCATTATTCAGGATGGCTCGTAGAAACTTCTTCGTATCAAAGCGCTCACGTTGTTTTAACATATACAATTCATTAAATTCAACGATAAAGTGGTGTTTAAAATAAAACCGCTGTTCCTTGGTACCAGCTTTTAGTTGGCTAAAAGTTTTTTTGAGCTGGTTTATCTGAAAAAATGGCTCACTTAAGGTAAAAAAACTCCCTGCTTCAATTTGCCGTAAACTGTAGAGTTTTTTCATTAACATTGTCTGGCTATTCGGCTGAACATTTCTAAAGGCAAGCAATAAACCAGCTTCATCATTACTCGTTGCATAAGCTAACGATTTTATTAGCGTGTTGTCAAAGGTCAATTCGTTTAGTACACGTTGTAGATTATCGCGGTCCTGGTACCAAATCGTATTGGTATAAACTAATTGGTAGCAATCGTATGTAAGAAAATTTGCAACGGGACTTAGGTCAGTCTCTTTATAGCCGACTAAATAACGATTGAGCGTTTGACTTAATACTTCCTCCTCTGAAACAGTTGCCTTTGTTGCTGCTAGCTTGGTTGCAATTTTATTTAAAGCTGTAAGCAAGTTTTCTTTAGTCAGAGTTGGTTTTAATAAATAATCAACCGCACCGTTTTTAAACGATTCAGAAACATAAGTAAATTCGTCATAACTACTTAAAACTAAAAAATGAATCTGTGGAAATTGTTCTTGGATTATTTTAGATAATTCTAAACCATCAAGTTCAGGCATAATTAAGTCCGTAATCACAATATCGGGTTGCAGCTCAATGATTTTATCTAAGGCTATTTTGCCGTTTTCAGCTTCACCAACAATGTGAAAACCAAATTTTTCCCACTGAAGCAAGTGTTTTAAACCATCGCGAATAGCGACCTCATCATCGACGAGTAAAATCGTAATTACATTAGTCAAGAAAACGCCTCCTTTACCGTGTTGAGTCCATTATAGCATTTAAAAGTTTTTAATGAATTAGGATTATTTTATGATTTTTGGACAATTTTATCTACTCATCTTAAATAGCTTGTTAGCGCTTCCTTTCAATTGGTTTAGTGTGTATAGTATGGATGTAAGCAAAAATGGAAAGAGGGAATAAACATGAAAAAGTTTTTAGGCTCCTTATTAGTTTTAGCTTCAGCATTAATGTTAACAGCTTGTGGAGGGGCTGGTAGCAGTAAAGATGCTGATGCAGGAAGTACAAACAATGGTAGTAGTGAAAAAATAACGCTTTGGGCTTGGGATGAAACATTTAACATCAAAGCGGCTGAAATCGCAAAAGAATATTACGAAAATAAAGATGTTACAGTTGAAGTTGTGACCATGTCACAAAATGATATTGTTCAAAAATTAAATACTAGTTTAGCTTCAGGAAATACAGAAGGTTTACCTAATATCGTGTTAATTGAAGACTATCGCATTCAAAGTTACCTGACATCTTATCCCGATGCATTTTCAGATCTAGGTTCAATTGTGAAAGAGAAAGATTTCTCAGATTATAAATTTGCTGTAAATAAAGTTGATGACAAGATTTATGGTGTGCCATTTGATAGTGGAGTTGCAGGTATCTTCTATCGTCGCGATTACTTTGAAGAAGCTGGCTATAAGGAAGCCGACCTACAAGATATCAATTGGGATGATTTAATCAAAATTGCTCGAGTTGTTAAAGATAAAACCGGTCATGCATTGATGACAATGGATCCAAGTGATTTAGGCTTAACACGTATTATTATGCAATCTACAGGTAAATGGTTTACAGATGAATCTGGTGAAAAGGTAACCTTAAAAGGCAATAAAGCATTAGAATACGCCTTAAAAATTCAAGCGACTATCTTAAAAGAAGGTCTAGCTGAGCAAGTTTCTGACTGGGATGGCGGTGTAAATGGGGTTCAATCAGGTTCAGTCGCAAGTGCCATTCAAGGATGTTGGTATGCAAGTACGATCCAAGGCGCTGAAGATCAAACAGGTAAATGGGGTATTGCACCGATTCCAGTCATCAAAGGTGATGCAAACTCTAAACATAGTTCCAACATTGGTGGCGGAGGTTGGTACGTAATCAAAGGCTTACCAGGTGAAGAACAAGCAAAAGAATTCTTAGGACAAACATTTGCCTCAAATGTTGATTTAATGAATCAATTAGCGAAAGAAGTTGGCGTTATTTCTACCTTAAAAGCTGCCAGTAAATCCCCTATTTATCAAGAAGGTGTCGCATTCTATGATGGTCAAAAGGTCTTTGAAGATTTTTCGAACTGGTCTGCTGAAGTACCAAAGGTTAACTATGGTAAAGATACGTACGCCATTGAATCCATTTTAACTGAAAGCTTACAAGAAGTGATTAATGGCGGAGACGTAGATAAAGTCTTAACAAATGTCCAAAAACAAGCTGAAGACCAATTAGAAAATTAAGGGATTAATGCTCCCACCGCTTATTCAGATTCCTTGAGGTTGGGAATGTAACTCGTAGAGTTATATCCCAACCTCTGCATTATTATTAATCGGCTGACAACAATCAGGAGGCATCAAGTTATGCAAAAAAGAAAGAAAAAATTTGAATTCTTTGCCAATGGTGATGGTTTTATACTATTACCCGTGATTTTGATTACGGTCTTAGTCTTTATCCCAATGGTAATGGCCCTATTGAATTCCTTTAAATCTGGAATTCCAACAAATATGACTTTTAATGGGTTAGGTAATTACAAGCGAATGCTCTCAGATAGTACGTTTAGAAAAGCCTTTGGCAACACTTTTTTATATTTAATTGTTCAAGTTCCGGTGATGCTAATGCTCTCACTATTTTTTTCAAATATATTAAACGATAAGCGTTTAAAGTTTAAAGGATTCTTTCGGACGGCCTTATTTTTGCCTTGTATTACGTCCTTAGTATCTTACTCATTAATTATGAAAAGCTTATTTTCTGCGTCGGGCTTAGTCAATCAAGTCCTGTTAAATATGAATCTTGTGGAAGCACCGATTCAGTGGTTGACGGATCCTTTTTGGGCTAAAGTCTTAATTATACTTTCCATCACGTGGCGTTGGACAGGTTATAACATGATTTTCTTTATTTCAGGTATGCAAAATATTGATCCAGAAATTTATGAAGCTGCCGATATGGATGGCGCAAATAAATGGCAGCAGTTTTTCAAAATTACAATACCAAACTTAAAACCAGTTATTTTATTTACGACAATTACTTCCACAATTGGCACGTTGCAATTGTTTGATGAAGTTCAAAATATTACCGGTGGGGGTCCAGCCAATGCAACGACGACTCTTTCACAATATATTTATAACCTAAGTTTCAAATTCACACCAAATTTTGGTTATGCAGCCGCAGTTTCCTTTGTGATTGTGTTCTGTATAGTTATTTTAACAATTATTCAAAAACGTGTAGCTGGAGATGAGTAAGATGGAAAAAATATCAAAAGGAATTAAATATCTCGTTTTAAGTATCGCGGCCTTTGTTTCGATCTTCCCTTTTATCTGGATGATTTTAGGGATGACCAATCAAACCATTGATATTACTGCTGGCAAGATTATGATTGGCGATCAGCTGATGATCAACTTTCAAAATCTTTTTACTAGTGATTTAAACTTTGGCAGAGCCTTAATCAATTCCGCCGTAATTGCAGTGATTACAACCATATTTGCCTTATTCTTATCCTCGATGGCAGGCTATGGTTTTGAAATTTTCCGTTCTAAACGGAATGACCGTATTTTTAGTATTTTACTCCTCTCGATGATGGTCCCATTCTCAGCAATGATGATTCCTTTATATACTATGTTTTCAAAATTAAGTAACACACCTTTTGGAATCAACTCATTGTTCAGTGTGATTATACCGTCTGTCAGTACCGCCTTTTTAATCTTCTTGTTTAAACAAAATATTAAAGCCTTCCCCCGCTCTTTAGTTGAAGCTGCTCGAATTGATGGGTTAGGTGAACTGGCGATTTTCTTTAAAATATATATGCCAACGGCCAAAAATATCTATGCTGCTGCTGCGATTATTACGTTTATGAATAGTTGGAATAACTATTTATGGCCTCTAGTAGCCTTACAATCGCCAGATAAGCGGACAGTTCCTTTGATTTTGTCGGCCATGGGTGCATCTTATACACCAGATTATGGCATGATCATGACAGGTATCGTGATTGCCACTTTACCGATTGCCTTAATTTTCTTTATTCTACAAAAACAATTTGTTCAAGGCATGTTAGGTTCGGTAAAATAAGCCACTTTTGCATCACTTCTTAACTTATACACAACAGATATCTAAAAAAGTTACTTTCATAATTATTAGCTCTTGATATATCGAACTTTTAAAAGCAATAAAAAAGGTGTGGGACAAAAGTAAAAAGCACTTTTGTTTCACACCCTAAATATGAATAAACGCTCCCTGTCCCAACCTCTAATCTTAGTATGTTTTTGTATTAGACATGGATATTTTCTATTCCTTTCATGTAGTACTTGATTTAATCCCACTTCAACTAAATTTCCCTCTATTTCCGATACATTTTAAACTCTAAAAACAAGTCATTGTAAATCCCTAAATATTTCGCCCCTAAATCTTCATAAACCTCTAAATGCTTAATGACCTCATCACTTGGATAAAACTGTTTATCACTAGAAATTTCCTTAGGCAATAATTTTTTTGCTGCTTTATTTGGAGTTGAATAACCAATATACTCTGCATTTTGAGCAGCATTTTCAGGTCGTAACATAAAATTGATAAACTCGTAGGACCCTTTAATATTTTTCGCTGTTTTAGGAATCACGATATTATCAAACCACAGATTAGATCCTTCTGATGGAATTACATAATGCAGATGCTCATTACCATCAAGCATTTCAGAAGCTTCACCAGAAAATGTTACAGCGGCCGCACTTTCTTCATTGATCATATACATTTTGATTTCATCGGCTACGATCGCTTTGACATTAGTTGTTAGTTTGTTCAATTTATCTGTTGCTTTACGCAACTCTTGATTATTTTTACTGTTCAAAGAATACCCTAAGCTGTTCAAGGATAGGCCCAAGACTTCACGAGCCCCATCAATCAACATCACATTATCTTTTAATGCTGGTTTCCATAAATCATCCCAATGCTGAATTTGACCTTCATCAACAAATTTATCATTGTAAATGATACCTAATGTTCCCCAAAAATAAGGAATCGAGTATTTATTTTGCGGATCAAAATCAAGATTTAGAAAACGTTCATCAATATTTTCTAAGCCCTTTAATTTAGAGTGATCGATTGGGAGTAACATTTTTTCTTTCATCATTTTTTGGATCATATATTCAGAGGGAATCGTAATATCATAGGCCGTACCACCTTGCTGAATTTTCGTAAACATCGCTTCATTCGAGTCAAACGTTTCATAATTGACTTTATATCCAGACTCCTTTTCAAATTTACGTAATAAATCAGGATCAATATAATCGCCCCAGTTATAAATCGTCAAGGTATCAGCACCAGCCATACCGCTGGCTTTTTCTAATTGGCGAGCCCCGAAAAATAGAATTAGAATGATCGCTAAAATACCAATAAGCAAAGATTGTAATTTTTTCATTTAAGATTCGCCACCTCACTTTGTTCACGACGCAGTTTTTTCAGCCGTTTCGACGTATTATCTTGGCTGATAAAATAGTAGCCGATCACTAAAATCATAGAGAAAAGAAAGACTAAAGCACTTAACGCATTGATCTCTAGACTGATTCCTTGTCTTGCTCTAGAATAAATCTCAACTGAAAGTGTCGAAAATCCATTTCCTGTAACGAAAAAGGTTACCGCGAAATCATCTAAAGAATACGTAAACGCCATAAAATAACCTGCAATGATGCCTGGTGATAAAAACGGCAAAATAATATTTTTGATGACCTGCACATTATTGGCCCCCAGATCACGAGCTGCATCTACCATCGAGTCATTCATTTCTTGTAATTTCGGTAGCACCATCAAGACAACGATCGGAATACTAAAAGCAATATGAGACAATAGCACACTGGTGAAGCCTAAACTAATAAAACCGACCGCAGTAAAAAAGATCAAGAAACTAGCACCAATAATGACATCAGGGGACACAAGTAAAATATTATTGAAACTCATTAAAGTTGTCCTAGTTTTTCTTCGTCTTGTATAATAAATCCCCATTGCACCGAATGTTCCGATGATCGTTGCTAACAACGCTGATAAAAAGGCCAACAAGAAAGTATTCAGTACAATGATCAACAAGCGGGTATCTTCAAAGACCGCCGTATAATTGGCAAGTGTGAAACCAGTAAATTGATTCATCGTGTCAGTATCATTGAACGAATAGAAAATCAGATAAAAAATCGGTGCATACAATAAAGCAAAAACGATGATCAGATAAACATACGACCATTTAAATTTTTTCTTTGTCATTTCACCCGCCCCTTTTTCTTCTTCTCACCGGTCAACAGCATCACGATAAACATCGCCACAATCAAAATCACACCGATCGTTGAACCCATGCCCCAATTTTGCGTCACCATAAAATGCTCTTCGATGGCAGTTCCGAGTGTAATCACTCGATTTCCACCAATCAAACGAGTCAACATGAATAATGATAGTGATGGAATAAAGACTGCTTGAACACCACTTTTTACGCCATTCAAGGATAGCGGGAAAATCACACGCTGAAACGTTTCAACACTATTGGCACCAAGATCACGACTAGCACTGATCAATGAAGGATTCAACTCTTCTAACGCATTAAAAATTGGCAAAATCATGAATGGAATTTCAATATATGTTGCGACAAACAAAAAACTAAAATCCGTAAACAAAATTTGGTGCGGCCCAATCCCAAGAAAACTTAAAAATTGATTCACATTACCATGGATGCTAAAAATCCCAATAAAGGCATAAGCTTTCAACAACAGATTCACCCATGTCGGCAAGATCACCAACATCAACCACAATTGTTTATGCTTTAACTTTGTTAAAAAGTAGGCGGTCGGATAACTGATTAAAAACGTAAACAACGTGATCAAAAAGGCATACCAAACCGAATTCAGAGTCATACTCAAATAAGTGCCAGAAGTAAAATACATCTGGTAATTGTCAAAAGTAAACTGGCCATTCATATCAAAGAAAGACTGATAGATAATCATCAAAACCGGCGCAATTACAAACAATAACAGCCACATCATATAAGGAATCGAATAAATCCGACGCATTGTTTTCATTATTACTCCCCCTATTCTTCGTAGCTTTCTAAACGAGCATCAAAGTCTTCTTCTGATTCATTGAAGCGCATGACATGAATATCTTCTGGTTCAAAAAAGAGACCTACTTTGGTACCTTCTTTAGCTTTTCTTGTTGAATGAACCATCCACTCATTGTGGTCTTCATCATGACAGATGATTTCATAGTGAACCCCCCGGAATAATTGCGTATCCACCGTTACAACTAATTTACCTTTATCCGCTGTCGTGATCGTTAAATCTTCAGGACGCAACATTATTTCAACTGGTTCCGCTTGGCGCATTCCGCCATCCACACATTCAAATCGTTTTCCAACAAATTCAACTAAATTATCTTCGATCATCGTACCATTAACGATATTACTTTCTCCCACAAAATCCGCCACGAAATGATTGATTGGTTCGTCATAAATATCTACAGGCGTACCACTTTGCACGATGTGTCCTTTGTTCATGACAAAAATTTCATCACTCATTGCTAAAGCTTCTTCCTGGTCATGGGTAACAAAAATAAACGTGATCCCTAACCGTTGCTGCAACTCTCGCAGTTCATATTGCATATCTGTTCGCAACTTCAAATCCAACGCTGATAACGGCTCGTCTAACAACAAGACTTTGGGTTCATTGACAATGGCACGGGCAATCGCTACACGTTGGCGCTGACCACCAGACATCTCACTGATTTCACGCGTTTCATAGCCTGGTAACTGAACCATTCGCAAGGCATCTTTGACTTTCTTTTCGATGTCTTTCTTCTGTACCTTTTTAATTTTCAACCCAAATGCTACATTGTCAAACACATTCATATGAGGAAATAAGGCATAATCTTGAAACACAGTATTTACTTGACGTTTATTGGCTGGAATATCATTGATTCTTTGTCCATCAAAATAAATATCCCCTTCGGTCGCATCTGCAAAACCAGCTAGAATTCTTAAGATCGTTGTTTTCCCACATCCTGAAGGACCAAGCAATGTATAAAATTTTCCTTGCTCGATTTCAAAACTAACATTTTTTAGGACTTTTTCATCATCATATTGTTTCACGACGTTTTCAAACGTAATAATATTTTTTTTCACCCGCTGATACCTCCAAATTAAAATTGTACTGGGTTTATTTTAACATTGTAGCAACGTTTCACTTCGCTACACCTTGTACTTTTCAACATCAGCTCATTTTATTCACTGTGTTTCAAAGCAATAGGCTTGTTCAGCTCTGACTGAAAAATAGGAAATTATAACTGAGGTACTTTTTACTTCATTTATAATTTATCTTTTTCTCGAAGAGCTAGCCCATAAAACTAACTCTTACAAATAAGATTCTGTAGCCACGATCAATACCCGACTTTTTCCTTTTGAGTGATTGATCAGCTGATGACGTTCTGTTGCTTGGTAATACATTGCCTCACCTTTTTTAGCAGAATGAGTCATTTCACCTAATATCAATGAGACAGAACCATCGATCACATAGATAAACGTTTCAGATAGGGAAGGTTCAAAGGTCTTATACTGACCGTTCTTATCAAAGGTCAAAACAATAGGCTCCATTTTTTTTTCATTTGATTCTGGAATCAGCCATTTTAGTTCATAACCATTCTCTTCATCATAATACAGTGTGCTATCTTCATCTTTATAAACAATTTTCTGCGCTAACGTTCCCTCACTAAAAAATTGTTCTGGTGTGATGCCTAATACTTCTAAAATATTAAAAAATGTCTCCATTGAAGGTGAACTCAAATCACGCTCCAACTGAGAAATATAGCCTTTTGTCAAATCAGTTCGCTCACCTAATTCTTCTTGTGTTAAGTTCTTTTGTACACGTAAATTCCGCAGTTTCTCACCAATTTCCAACTGACCACCCCATTTTGATTTATTAAAAAGTTTGCTCCTACTAAACTACAAGTTTAATTTTACCTTTTCTAGTATACGAATTTTTCAAAAAATAGCAACAAATTTTAACAATAAAATTTGATTTTTTTAATTTCATCTCATACTTTTATACTAGCACTGATCGAAGGATTTTAACAAAATAAAAAAGCATCTGTTATTCAGACACTTCCTCATTTTTTATAAGCCGCACAATTCTTTTTTTGCCAATTTTTAACGGAATAAAGTAATTGACTAGTAAAGCGATCCCCATTCCGATAAAACTGTCTACGACTCTAGCGAATGCATACCCATAAGATCGATCAGCTGGAATCATAAATACGATCGTTAACAAGGTCGCACATGCTCCAACGGTTCCTTCGTGATAGCCTAGACTAGCCAATAAAGCAATCATCAGCGTTATAATCACAGGAATAAAAATCAATTGCACCAGCTCTGTTCTTCCCAACAAATTGAAAACAGCAATCACCACGACTGACATCAGGGCTCCCATCACATTACCAATAATACGATGTTTGCCGTATCTCACTGTATTCTCCATATCTTCCCTCAATGTAAAAACTGTTGTGATCGCCGCAACTACATATGTTTCTCGTTTTAATAACATACTCACTAAAATACAAAAAAAGACGCTTAACCCCGTTTTAAATGTGCGCATTCCAATTTTAAATTTCAACTACCTAAATTCCTTTCACTGTTTAGCAAAAATATGACTAATTATTTTTTTCTTATTGTCCAATAAAAAACATCATCTTCTATTTTAACTTATTTTTCTTCTATTATGAAGGGATGTTCAAGAAGAATTTGGTAAAGATAAAAAGAGAATATGTTATGATAGTAACAATAAAACTAATTACGTTAAAAGGAGACTATTTATGAAAGAGTTTTTGGGTTTTCAGGTAAAAAAAGTGGACGACTTGCTTACTACGTCCATAGAGAAACTAACCCTTGCGGACTTGTCTGAAGGAGATGTCCTAATTGAAATTGCCTATTCTTCAGTAAACTACAAAGATTCATTAGCTGCAAAACAAAATGGCGGTGTTATTCGTGACTATCCTATGATTCCCGGTATCGATCTAAGCGGAACTGTGGTCACGAGTAAGGATCAGCATTTTAAAGAAGGTCAGAACGTTTTGGTGACCGGGTATGGATTAGGTGTCACTCATACAGGAGGCTTTGCTGAATTCGCTCGTGTGCCAGGAGCTTGGCTCGTTCCTTTACCTGATAATTTAAGCTTGAGAGAAGCGATGATTTTTGGTACCGCTGGTTTCACTGCTGCCTTAGCTGTTCAAGCACTTGAAAATCACGGCTTAGCTCTAAATAAAGAGGCTGCCATTTTGATTACAGGAGCTTCTGGTGGCGTTGGAAGTTTAGCGATTGCCATGTTGAATCAACTAGGATATAAAAATATTACAGCCTTAAGCCGTAAAAAATCAGCGATTGATTCATTGAAAAAAATTGGAGCAACGAATGTCCTTTTATTAGATGAGTTTCTTCCTGAAAAAATCAAACCTTTAGCTAAACAAACGACAGATTTTGCTATCGATACAGTTGGCGGAGACGTTACTTGTGCACTATTATCACAATTAAGTTATGGCGGCAGCATTGCAATTTGCGGAAATGCGGCTGGAATTAAACTAGACACCACGGTACTGCCTTTTATTTTAAGAGGAATAAACCTCTTAGGAATTGATTCAGTTAATGTCCCAATGACACAACGCATCGCTACTTGGCAACGTTTAGCCACTGACTTAAATGTCAGCCAGCACGAGTTGACCCACGAAATTGCCTTAGAAGCTCTACCAAATACCTTAGAGCAATTGCAAGCTGGTACGCATATTGGCCGCACCATTGTTAAAATGAAGTAAAGGAGCAACTTATAAATGAATATCTTAATCACAGCTGGGGGAACTTCCGAAAAAATCGATAACGTGCGTTCCATCACCAACCATTCTACTGGTCGTTTAGGCAAAGCGATTGCTGAAACATTCCTAGCACAAGGGCATCAAGTGACGTACCTAACTACGCCACAAGCAGTTCATCCGGCGATGGAATCAAATTTAACACTCATTGAAATCGAAACGACAAAAGAGTTGGAATCAGCTTTACTTACTCAGTTTAAGCAACAAACCTTCGATGGCATCATTCACAGCATGGCTGTCAGTGATTTTACAACAGAAACTACTTTATCTGAAGATATTTTTATTGAAAAACTTGCTGATAAATTAGCAACAGAAAGCGATTTATCTGATTTAACCAATTTAACTGAAGCTCTTTACCGTAGCTTAGATGAAATTGGCCAAACAATCCAGCAAGCGAAAAAAATACCTTCTGGAACAGATCGCCTCTTGCTTTTTCTGAAGAAAAACCCTAAAATAATTGCAATGCTTCGAGAACAACAGCCACAAGCTGTGCTTGTTGGCTTTAAGCTTTTAGTTGGTGTTTCTACAGAAGAATTAATTCGTGTTGGCCGCTCGATCCTAGCGAAAAATGATTGTGATTTTATTTTAGCAAACGACCTTGAAGATATACATGGTGACCAGCATAAAGGAATTCTGCTTGATGCAAAAGGACAAACTGAAACTGCTCAGACTAAAAACGAAATCGCTCAACTCATCGTCAATAAGGTTGAAGAAAAATGGAGGAACCAATGATGAAAACAATATTGTTAGGTATTTCCGGCAGTATATCAGCTTATAAAGCAGCTGATATCACAAGTCAATTGACAAAGCTAGGTTATAATGTTGACGTCATCATGACGACGAACAGCACTAAATTTATCACACCTCTGACATTGCAGTCTTTATCAAAAAATCCAGTGCATACAAATGTTATGGAGGAAATCGCCCCAGATAAAATCAATCATATCGAATTAGCGAAAAAGGCTGACCTTTTCCTAGTTGCACCAGCTTCTGCCAATATCTTGGCCAAACTAGCTAATGGCATCGCAGATGATATGCTTTCGACTGTTGCATTAGCATTAAAAGAAGACGTACCAAAATTCGTCGCACCGGCGATGAATACCTATATGTATCAAAATCCGATCACTCAGCGAAATTTGGCAACATTAAAAGAAGTTGGGTATCAGGAAATTGAACCGCGCGAGGCACTGCTCGCTTGTGGTGATTTTGGTCGAGGCGCTCTTGCTAACGTCGAGGAGATCGTTGCCAAAGTTAATGAAATTTTTGCGAAATAATTTTTGAGGAGTCATTTATGAAAAATACAAAAACATTCACATTAACGGCTATGTTCTTAGCAATCCTGATTTTATTATCTGCTGTTCCATTTTTAGGCTTTATTCCAATCGGACCGATCAATGCCACAACGATGCATATTCCTGTAATCATTGCTTCGATTGTCTTAGGTCCTAGAATCGGTGCTTTTTTAGGCGGTGTCTTTGGGATTATCAGTATGATCCGCAGCACGATTGTTTTATCTCCGCTATCCTTCGTTTTCTCACCTTTTATTCCAGTGATTGGAACAGATCAAGGTAGCTGGAAAGCAATCATTGTTGCGTTAGTTCCAAGAGTTTTGATCGGCATCGTACCCTATTTTGTCTTCATGGGTCTTAAAAAACTAACGAAAAATAAACCGACATCACAAACAATCAGTTTGTTTATTGCAGGTTTTCTGGGTTCAGCTACGAATACGATTTTAGTAATGAATCTGATTTATTTTCTATTTAAGGATTCTTATGCACAAAGTATCGGTGCCAATGGCGCAGCAGTTTACACTGCGATTCTGACTGTTATCTTTACTAGTGGGATTGTTGAAGCAATCGTCGCAGCACTTGCCACCGTCGGGGTGACTGCTGTCTTACTGCGTTTAGTGAAGAATAATGCTACACAAAAACTATAAAAAGATTGAGGCGTGACTGGGACATAACTCTACGAGTTACAACCCAATCACTTGGAATCGGAATAAACGGTGGAAACAGAAGCAACCCCTTCGGAAATAAGCTGGAATTCACAAAAATTTGAAGAACAATTTTCGTGAATTCCAGCTTATTTCTCGGGGCTAAACACTTCTGTCCCATCCTCAGCCTCAATCTTTTTTATTTTTTCTGTTTTTTCAATTTATAGGCATACTCACTTGCTTTAAAAAGTAAGCCATTGACTGGTAAATCAAATTCACCAATAAATTCATTCACAGTTGGATTGAAGTTAGATTTGAACTTGATCAAGCCATCACTCAAACTACCCTCTAATCCTCCCATATTACAAGACGTACAACCACGCTCAAAACATTCGTTGATTGCATCAAACCAAGTTGGATAAGCTGGCATATAGCGTTTATAACGGTCGTCCATCCCAGCATAAAGAATTTCACTAGTCGAACCAAAAGTAATCGCCAAGGCTCCTGCAACAACAGCAATATCACCAGAATGTATAATATTTTCTTCAAGCTCTGTCATTTCACGGGTTAGAGAAAAATCGAGTTCTTCAAGATTATGACGTTTTTTCACTTGATTTTCTTTTAAATTTGCTAAATCTTCTTTATTTTTGTCAAAACGCTGTTTAGTTTCTTCAAAACGATCTTTCAAATTCACTTCTGCTAACATAATAAAAGAATTTTCAGGATAGATCGTTAATAACTTTTCAAAATAATCGCTATTTCTAAGCGAGATGTTTTGTCGTTCTGTGGTTAATTCGATGACTTTAGCAAAATCAGCCACTAACTCAGTATGCCCCATTTTAACAGTGACACCCTTTTTCTGCGCTTGCTTCATCATTTTTTTCGTACTTTTTGATAATTGCTCTTCACTGAAATCTTCTTTGTAAATATTTGCTTGAAACCGCGGCTGGATCGTTGCATCCATCGCCATCGTCAAGCCTTGATGTTTCGCTCCACTTGCGATGATATTGTCGATGATCGATTGAGCTGTTGGATCGATTACTTGTTCTTGTCCTAAATGAAAATCTTTATAATGAACCGTTGGGTCCATTTTGACAAACAATGCGCGCTTTGTCTTACCAAATTGCTTTAACTCTTTTAAAAAGAACGCCACAAGTTCTGAATTTGTATAATCCATGATCGGACCACGCGGTGTATACAGCATTGAAAATTTCATTGGTAATGGTCTGATCAAAACCAAACTAGAAGCAACCAACGTACCATTTTCATAAACACCAACAATTTCTGAGCCCCAATTATCCTTTACTTTAGCCCAGGCTGATGACTGCAACAAATTACATAAGGGATGATTTTCCACAAATTTATCGTGTTCTTTGGCATCGACGCCAATTTTAAATTCAAACATTATAAAAAAACTCCTCTACATTTTAGCTTCTGTATTACCATATCATAATTTATCGAAGAGGGACAGTAAAGTTTTTCATGAAAATGGTGAGAAAACTTTAAGAGACTGAACCAAAACAAATATAGTCTTGATTCAGCCTCCTCTATTGATAGTTTGATTGAACTTATTTAATGATCAAAGTCGTTTTTCAAAATGAACAGATTTATTGATCCAGTACATCACGGGTGCAGCCACTGCCATTGTCGCAAACTCACTAAGCGCTAATGTTGCGTAATTTCCCCAAAAAGCTGCTCCGCCATTGGGTGCCAACATATAAGCAATGATGCACATCGTTGCAGTGAAAAACACTGTATTCAAGGCTAAACGAGCGATAACATTTGGGACTTTTTTCTGTAGTAAGGCTGTTAATCCTAACGAAATAAACGATTGTAGTCCGCCATATAGTGCATCGATAGCACCAAAGCCAAAGAAAAAGTTATAGACAATTACTCCTCCTAAAACGCCCCACATCAATTTCCGATTAAAGACAACTAAATGATTCAAACTTTCGGAAATTCTAAATTGAATCGGTCCTGACGAAACGGGTGCTACTAAAATCGTTAAGCCAAGATATAACGCCATCACAATCCCATTCATGGTGATTGCTTTTACTTTACTGTTCGTTGTAACAGTATTTTGCATAGTTTCCCCTTCTTTCTCCGAGTTTTTTTACAAGGGATGGTTGATGAACCTTGTTAAGGAATTAAATCCTCAAAAAATGATACGTAGGCATTATATCTCATAATCAATGATTTAACAATATCGTCCTTATAAAAAATCAGTCTTTATTTTCATTTTTTCCCTCTTTTTCAAGCTTCTCTCATTCTTAATTTTTCCTATCTCTGTTATAATAAGACTTTGTACAAGGAGGAAACAAATGAAGAAACATTTTTATCTTATCATCAATGAAAATGCCGGCAGCGGCACTGGCCGAAAGGCTGCCGAAAAAATTATCAAGCAGCTGCAAACAGCCACGATTGATTATACGACTTTTTATACAGAATACGCCGGTCACGAAACAGAAATCGTACAAAAGCTAGCTCAAAATATTTTGATTCCTTGGTCTTCTGAACTGGAAAACGACTCCTTTCCACTTTTAGTTGTTTTAGGTGGTGATGGTACTTTACATAGCGTGCTTAACGCCCTGTCGCCATTTGATCCTCTAATTCCGATCGGCTATATTCCTTGTGGCTCTGGCAATGATTTTGCCCGTGGCTCAGGGATCGCTAGACAGCCGGAAAAAGCCTTTTTCCAATTATTAAAAGCTGAAAGCCCTCAGGAAATTCAAGTGATTACCTATACGGAATCTATTCAAGAAGAAACAGGTCTTGCTGTTAATAATGTTGGCATTGGCTTGGATGCAGCCATTGTTAACGCCGCCAATACATCTGCCTCCAAAAGCGCACTAAATAAATTTAATATGGGGTCCTTGTCTTATATTTTTTCTATTTTAAAGGTATTATTCACCCAAAAGGGCTTTCCGATCTTAGTTGAAGTCAATGGAAAAACAATTGAATTTGGTCGGACTTTCTTATGCACTGTGACTAAGCATCCTTACTTTGGCGGTGGTGTCCCAATCGCTCCTATTGCTGATCCACGCAAACCTGTCCTTGATTTTGTCTTGGTGGAGCGGGTTAATATGTTCAAAATTTTTTGGTTGATCATATTATTGACTCAAAAAAAACAGATGAATTCAAAATATTTTCACCATTTCCAGTCTAGTAAATTACGCATTGTTTCAACCGTTCCTCAATATGTTCATGCAGACGGCGAAATTTTAGGAAAAAGAAGTACTGATTTTACATTTGGAACTTCTGGTAGATACTTCTGGTTCTAAATGCAAAATAAGAGAGAAGCATGGCTCTAAAAGTCATGCCTCTCTCTTATTTTTATCCTACTGCTTCAAATGCCTGCCTTAAATCGTTGATTAAGTCTTCACTAGATTCAATCCCCGTTGAGATTCGCAATAAATCAGGCGTTAATCCGTAAGACTCTCTTAATTCTTGTGGGATGTCGGCATGTGTTTGCGTCGTTGGGTAAGTGATCAAGCTCTCTACCCCGCCCAAACTTTCTGCAAAAGTGAAAATCGTTAAATTTCGCAAAAAATCTTTGATCCATTCTTGATTGCTGATTTTAAAACTCAACATTCCGCCACGCCCTGGATACAGCACTTCTTTGACCTTATCACAGGTGTTCAAATATGCTGCAACTTCCTGAGCATTTTTTTCATGCCTTTCCATCCGCAAAGCTAAAGTTTTCATTCCTCTGATTAATAACCAACTATCGAATGGAGACAATACTGCTCCTGTAGTATTCAAACTAAAAGCTAACTGTTCACCCAGTTCTTTTGAGCGTGTAATAACAGCACCTGCCAATAAATCGTTGTGTCCACCTAAATATTTAGTCGCACTATGCACAACAATGTCCGCTCCTAGATCTAGTGGTCGTTGAATCAAGGGTGTATAAAATGTATTATCAACGATTAGCTGTGCGTTTGATTGTTTGGTCAAAATTGCAATTTTCTCTATGGAAACTTCACTCATCAATGGATTCGTTGGGGTTTCAACAAAGACAGCCGCAGTATTGGCTGTAATAGCCTTTTCAAACCCAGCTTCATCATCAACATAAATAAACTGATAGATTCCTTGTTGTTCCAGTTCTTTAAAATAACGATAGCTTCCGCCGTATAAATCTCTAGAAGCCACGATTTGACTACCTACAGGAAATTGACTGAAGACTAATTGAACTGCACTCATTCCTGAACTAGTCGCTAATCCGACCGCACCATTTTCTAAGACTGCCAGAGCTGTTTCAACAACTTCTCTCGTTGGATTTTTAGTTCTAGTATAATCATAGCCCGTCGACTCTCCTAGCGTTGGATGCTCATACGTCGTTGAAAAATAGATTGGTGTATTGATCGATCCAGTCACTGGATTTTGATGATTACCGATTTGTGCCAAAAATGTATCTGTTTGAATTGCGCCCGACTTTGTTTCTTTTTTCATTACCTTCCCTCATTTCTACCAAAATAGTCCACCTTCATTTGTACTACAACACCATTACGTGTTTTTTCAATTATATACATCGACTGATTCTTAAAGCAAGTAATAGTTCTGTAGGTGTCATAAAAGGTTTAAAACTTGAGAATAAGGTTGCGCAAAATCATTTAAGTGCAACTCGCTCTTTACTACATAAAATCAGCTGGCGTTGTCTGCCCCATTCCGATCATTGGGTCAATTGTTTGCGCACTGACTAAGCTTGGCGTCAATAAGCGCTCAACCTCTGCTTCTATTTGTTCACTCGTTTCTTGAACAGGTTCACTAAACAGTGAGATTTCTTCCGTTTTAGGTTTAGTTCTCACTGGCACTATCACTTCTTCGACTACAGCAGTCTCCTCTTTGACAGCTTCATAGGTCACTGATTTAATTTCTGTTGTTTCTGAAAATGGCCCCTCTTTGTTTAATCCTTCTTCATAGGCCTCAAGTTGCATTCTCGTAGTTAACGACATGTCATCCGCACTAGTGATCCGTTCTTTGAGCATCGTTAAGCGACTAGCTGATTCATGCGCAACACAAGTGTTAAAGGCTTGAACTTCACCTAACAGGATCAGGATGTCCTTGCTTCTAGTCACTGCGGTATAGAGCAAATTACGCTGCAGCATCCGATGATATTGATGCACCATCGGCAAAATAACCATTTTAAACTCGCTACCTTGCGCTTTATGAATCGAACAGCAATAGGAGAGCGTGATTTTATTCCACTCATTGCGTTTATAGCTGACTTCATTATTGTCAAACTGAATCACTAATTCATCCACTTTATCTTCTGATTCTTTCGCTAAAATAATTCCTACTATCTCGCCCATGTCACCATTAAACACATTCAGCTCTGGTGTATTGACTAAATGTAAGACCTTATCTCCAATGCGATAAACAGATTCATTCCATTTTACTTCCTTTTTCGTGCCGTCATTAGGATTAAAAATTTCTTGCATCATTTTGTTTAACGCATCAATCCCAGCAGCTCCTCGGTACATTGGAGCCAGTAATTGGATATCTTGCGGAGAAAAGCCCTTTGCTTTAGCTTTTGTTACGATTTGGCGGACATAGGTCTCGATATGATAGACGTCACTTGGAAAAAATGAACGGTCTTTTTGATTGACAGTAAAATCTTGTGGTAATTTTCCCTGCTTGATTTCATGAGCTAAGGGAATAATACTTGAACCGTCGCCTTGTCGATAAATTTCTGTTAATTCTCTTTGTGGAATTTCATTGATTTGCATCAAATCATGCAGAACCTGACCCGGTCCAACAGAAGGTAATTGATCCTTATCACCAACAAAAATCACCTGCATATTGGTTGGAATAGCTTTAAACAATGTATTTGCCAACCAAGTATCGACCATCGACATTTCATCAACGATCAATAAACCGCCTTCTAGTTCTTTAGCTGTCATACTAGGATTTTTTTCTCGTCCACTTAACCCCAAGAGACGATGGATCGTACTTGCCGGCAGTCCAGTCGTTTCATTCATTCGTTTCGCTGCACGTCCAGTTGGAGCGGCTAATAGTATTGGAAACATTTCCTGTGTATAATCCTTTACATCTAAAGAAAGTCCATTCAGCTCGGCAAAGACTGAAACAATTCCGTTGATGACGGTCGTTTTCCCAGTACCTGGTCCGCCAGTTAAAATGAATAATGGTGATTTGATTGCTTCTTCAATTGCCGCTTGTTGAGAATCGCCATACAAGATTCCCAAGCGTTTTTCAACCCCACGAATATTTTTTTCAATGTCTTTTTTATCATACTTAATTTCTTTTTTTCGTGTTAGCAGACGTTGGATCGATGTCCCGATTCCCCATTCTGAAAAATATAAACTATTTTCAAAAAGTTTTGTGCCTTCTTGCTGGATTTTAGCTTCTTCTACTAAATGGATGATCTGTTCTGCCACTTGATCAATGGAAATTTCTACAGGTCGACTCGCTTCCAATGTATTGATCGTTTCTCTCAGCAACATTTCTGCTTCCACATAAGTATTCCCAGAACGCACAGAATGTTGGAAAATTTCATGTGTGATCGCCGCTCGCACTCGTTTGTCTGAATCTGCACCAATCCCCAACTGCTCTGCAATATTATCGGCCCGTTTAAAGCCAATCCCTTCAATATCTTCAACTAATTGATATGGATTTTCGTGAATAATATCTAAAGTTTCTTCTTTATAAGTTTGATAAATTGCAAACGAAAGCTGACTCCCGAAACCGTAACGATTTAAGCCGACGATTACTTGCTCCATCCCATGATTTAAACGGATCGTTTCAATGATTGTTTGGCGTTTTTTTTCATTTAGTTGAGGAACTTTTTCAAGAACATCAGGAGTTTCAATAATACGATCGATTGCATCTTCTCCCAAAATTTCAACGATTTTCTCAGCTGTTCGCTTCCCTATCCCTGGAAATTTTTCACTAGAAAGATAATTTACAACGCCACTGGCAGAAGTTGGTCGCTCTTGCTGATAGCTATCGACTTGAAATTGTTTGCCATAACGAGGATGATCAACGAAATGTCCAAAAAAGCGATAAATTTCTTCTTCCTGAATTTGACCGAAACTACCAGTCGTTACGATTTCTTTTTCTAAATAATCTGTATTCGTATCCGTGATTTTCACCAACAAAACTTTATAAAAATTGCTGGGATTTTGAAAAAAGATTGCCTGAACTTGTCCAACCACATATTCTTTTTCCCCTTCGCCAAACAATGTATCCATCGATCTCACCTCGCTTCATCAAAAAAATAGTTTATTGTAAAAAGGAAACATCATTCCATAATTTTAAAGTATAAAATTGCTCATTGTCATCTTCTGCTGTTTCTAGGATCGACAAGCTATTATTTTTAAGCCCGCCCATACTGCGCAGTTCGCCTAACGCTTTACCTGAAAGTGATTGAATCGCAGCAGTTAACGACGCGCCGTGGCCAACGAAAAGATAGGGGCCATCACCTTTATCAACCGCAGATTTAACTACAGAAGAAATACGTGAAATCGCTTGGTCGATCGGTTCACCTTGAAATACTTCCGGATTGTAGCGATCTAGCTGATAACGCATATGGTCTAATTCTTGTCCATACGTTTCTCTCATCTCTGCGATAGACTGACCTTCTAATTTTCCCAGACCCAGTTCTTTAAGCTCATCCGTATAGATGATTTCTACAGGTTGTTCTAATTCTTGATTGATGCCTTCAGCTGTTTTTCTCGCACGTGGTGAAGTACTCGAAAAGATTTTTTCAAAAGGTACTTCCTTGACCGTTTGGCCTAATAATTTTATTTCTTCATAGCTTGTTGGAAGCAGTGGTGAATCTCCAGTCATTCCCTGAAAACGCAGTTCCTGATTCCATTCAGTTTTTCCATGACGAGTAAAATATAATTTCATGATATTGCTCCCTTGATTCTGATTTATTGATTTTCTACTTCTTGATTTCCACTTATTTATCTTATCTAGTGTATCATTTTCACTGGCAAAATTCCATTTAACTACGAGGAGGTTGATAAAAAACGAAACAGTCTGAGTGTTTTAAAGAAATAAGTAGGTTATAATGAAAAGGTTAAAATATATATTTGAATACATGACTTGGCGAGACTGTTACGCTTTTATATTATTTAGCTACTCGGACTTGCTTCTCGGTAAAAAGATAAATTCTCTTTGAGACATAATGCGTCTCAATTCGATTTTTCTATTTTCCTGTCGAAGTCAAACGAGCCCGTTTCGCTTTTATTTTATCCAGCTGCACGGTCTTACTTCTCGGTAAAAAGACAAAATCTCTTTGAGACATAAATCGTCTCAATTCGATTTTCCTATTTTCCTGCCGAAGTCAAACGAGCCCGTTTCGCTTTTATTTTAAGGAGGAATCTGATTTGTTTTTTGAACATATTCATCACATCGCGATTAACTGTTCTGATTACCATAAAACAAAAGAATTTTATGTTGAAAAACTTGGTTTTAAGATCATCAGAGAAAATCAAAGAGACGATAAAAACGATGTTAAACTTGATTTGAAATTAGGGAATTATGAGCTAGAACTATTTATTGCGCCTAATGCGCCAAAACGCCCCTCTTATCCTGAGGCTTTGGGCTTACGCCATTTAGCGTTTAAAGTTGAAAATATCGAGGAAGTTATTACTTTTTTAGCTGCCAAAGAAATCGAATGCGAAGCTGTTCGAACAGATACCTTCACAGGAGAAAAAATGACTTTTTTCTTTGATCCGGACGGGTTACCTTTGGAATTACATGAATAATCGCGTTTTCCCTCGACTCTTGATAAACAAAAAAACTGTTGCCTTTAATATCAAAGGGAACAGCTTTTTACTATTATTTTTAATCCAATTTATCATTTTCATAATGATGTTTCACTTCCAAAGCTGGAAAATTCTGTTGACGTAATGCTTCATAAACTACTAAAGCGACTGTATTCGACAAATTCAATGAACGAACATGTTCATCATTCATTGGGATACGTAGACATTTTTCTTCATTTTCCCGCATAAATTCTTCCGGCAAGCCTGTTGTCTCTTTGCCAAACATAAAATAGTGATCTTGATTGTTAGTATAATCTACTTCACTATACGTTTGATTCGCGAATTTTGTAATCAGATGCAGTGGACGATCACCTAAGTAGGTTAAAAATGCTGTCAAATCTTTATGGTACATAATATTAACATCATTCCAGTAATCCAATCCAGCTCTTTTTAAGTGTTTATCATCAGTCGAAAAACCTAACGGCTCGATGAGATGTAAGGGCGAATTTGTTGCTGCACACGTTCGTGCGATATTCCCTGTATTTGCTGGAATTTGTGGTTCAAATAATACAATATGATTTGTCATGATTACTGTTTCCTTTCAATTGTATGTCACATTATTTATTTTTTATTCACTAAAATCAACATAAAAAAAACGTATCGCCTCGGTGTCAATCACTGCGAGTCGCTACGTTAGTGAAGCTCTTTTCACTAACTTTTATCAGAACAGGAACCTGATAAAAACCAACGAAAAAACAACTTGTATGTAATATAACACCATTACCAGAGCTTTGCAATACCTTTTAGCAAATTAACCAAATGTAAGCGTTACCTGTTCTTTCCTTTTAACATCCGAACGTCAATTGTGATTTCAGATAATGGATTCTTTTGAAGCTCTTCTTTTACACTTTCAGCCACCCCCCACTCAAGCGGGGACATTTCTAATAAGTCTAAACGATACTCTTTTGGTACAGCAAAAGTGAAGGTTACTCGTTCATCAACTAAAACATCCATTTCTTTAGCGAATTTTGCTAAAACTTTTTCATTTGAATAGGTTTGTTTGCTTTTATCATCTGGATAGAAGGCTGCTCTCAGTTCTTTCAAATAATTAGCTTCTGGTACTACTTTGATTACTGTTCCATCTTTTTTCAACACACGTTTAAATTCCTGATAATGAGACGGAGAAAAAATATTCAAGACAGTATCCATAGACTGATCTGTAAATGGTAAATTCGTCAAATCAGCTACACACCAAAAAGCCTCAATTGCTTGGTTACTAGCTAAATAGATGCCATCTTTAGAAATATCAAAACCAAATTTTGCCCCTGCTAAACCTAAAGAAGAAAGCTCAGCTAAAAAACTTCCCTCGCCACAGCCAACATCCAATGTGCTTCCTGTTAGATTCATTGTAGCGATCATTTTTTCTAATAGAGGCAGATACATCCCACTTTGAATCATTTTACCTCTGTGAACCAACATTTTTTTATTATATTCCGTCTGAATGCTATGCGTTAGAAAATAAATAGTGCCTTTTTTCGATAAATCAAATTGATGGTTTTCCTCACAAATCAAACTATGGTCTTTTAACTGAAAGGCTTTGTTACATACAGGGCAACGAAATTGTTCTTGGTGTTTTTCTAAAAAATTACGAGCAAAATCAATTTTTTTCAACATAAGGTTACGTCCTATTCACTATAAATTCTGACACTCGCTGATAAACTGTCGTTACTAATCTTACAACGAGAAGAAGACTTTGGCAACAGCCGAAATTATGGTACAATGCCTGTGAAGAAAAAACAAGGAGTGAAACGAATGATTAAAGAATTCTGTGCCGAAAATTTCACAAATATACCTACTGCCATCCGTAATGGTGCAGGTCGAATTGAATTATGTGACAATCTAGCTGTTGGTGGCACAACGCCTAGTACGGGTGTTATCGAAGAAGTTGTGGCCTATGCTGGTGAAAAATCGATTCCAGTCATGACGATCATCAGACCACGAGGCGGAGACTTTGTTTATAATGATATTGAACTTAAAATCATGCATACAGATCTGATCGAAGCCAAAAAAATTGGAACAGACGGTGTTGTTTTAGGTTGTCTGACAAAGGATAATTGGTTAGATGAAGAGGCTCTTGAATTATTGATCGATACGGCGGAAGGTATACAGATCACTTTCCATATGGCTTTTGATGTGTTAAGTAAAGAAAATCAATTGAAAGCGATCGACTGGCTAGCAGAACATGATGTGCATCGGATTTTAACCCATGGTGGATCTGCTGGAAGTGCCATTGAGCACAATTTTAACCATCTGAAAGAGCTGATTGATTACGCTAACAACCGAATCATGATCTTACCAGGCGGAGGAATTTCTAGTGAAAATATTGACGCTGTAGTCAACGCCTTAGGAGTCACTGAAGTTCACGGAACTAAAATTGTAGGATAATTTCTAAATAAAAAGGAGACGATTCTTTGCAATAGTTTCGTCTCCTTATTTCTTATTGCATCTCTTAGGTTACTTTGATTGATCTTGCATTTTTTTAGCCTCAATACTCATGACTAAACTACTGAGAAGTCCTAAACTACCTAAAAGAAACAACTCATTTCTTTTTAGAAATACACCTGCACTAGCTAATCCTCCACCAATAATCAAATTGATTGTCGCACTTTGATTCAATCTGCGACTGTTCATTTTCGGCAATTTTACATTTACCCCTAATTTTTTATTTAGTTTATTCATTTTTTTATTCATTTCATTGATCATTTTTTCTCCTCCTAGGAATGTTTTGTTATTGGTTTGATTTATCCCACTTCTATTTGTTTTGTTTAATTGACAATGGTGGTAACTGCTCCAATAGAAACAGCTAATAATAATCCATAGATAATACTAGTCGAGCCCCTTTTCTAATTGCATAGTATTATTTAACACTGAACAAAGGACCCGTGCAGTTACAATCGTTGAGATAACTGATTTATTTTGGAATCCAACCGCAAGAAAAATTCCTACTATCATCAAAGCTATAGCACCTGAAATAACTGCTTTTGTTAAAATAGTCTCCCCTCCAAACAATAGTTCACTCTCTTTTAGCAATGGGCTATACCCCGAGCAACACTTTAGTGTCCCTAAACAGATCACCATTGAAAAGAACGCTGTAATTACAGTCCAAATACTGATAGGATTTATAAACACCTCTTAATTTAATCATTTGCATTCTCCTTTTACATACTAACGGTATGTATCACTTGAAAATAAAAATGCCGTTAAGCATCTTTATTCTCGGATTACTCTAAACATAGTCACTACGTCATTGATATAGTCATCATCAATCAATGGAAAATTCACACCATCATATAGCATCTTAAAAAATGAAAGCTTGTTCAAAAGCTCATTTTCATCAATTTTATAAAATGAAGGAGCTAACCAGATATTTGTTGAAAGAACGATCAACTCAGCTATTTCTTGAGGATAATCAGTGATAATCGAACCATCACTAACCCCTTCTTCTACTAATGATTTAATGTACGGAATAATATTTGTAAACGCCTCTGCATACAACTCACCAATAATTCTGGGGTTCGTAATCAATGATTTTGCTGAAAAAGCAAGTTTTTGATGCTCTAATGACCGCAAACTCATCGAATTGATTTTTCTAATTTTTTCAAAACCGCTAATGTCTTTCATCGTTTCGATTTGATCCATTACACCAATTGCATACCTTTTTTCTAATATTGTATTAAAGATTTCTTCTTTTGATTTAAAATGATGGTAAATAACCCCTTTAGTTAATCCACCTAAATGGTCAATTATATCTTGAATCGTCGTATGATCGTAGCCTTTTTCTAAAAAGAGCTCTTCTGATACATCTAATATTTTTTTTACTGTTTCCTCTGGATACTTATTACGTGCCACAAGCTTCCCTCCATACATACCGTTAGTATGTATCATATCTAAAAGTATTACTTTTGTCAATTCTTCTTTTGTCATTTTCTTAATTTACATAAAAAAGGGTTGAGATATAACTCTTCGAGTCATGCCTCAACCTCACTTATAATTTAAATAAATCCTGATAACTTTACCTTAGATTCCTCACTAAACAAAATATTGCATAAAGAGACTCGCAATATTAAAATAGATCAAAACACTTGTTAAATCACTTAGAGTTGTGATAAAAGGACCGCTGGCAACCGCAGGATCAAAGCCTAATTTATCCATCAGCATGGGAATCAAGCTTCCAGCCAGATTGGCAACTGTAATCGCGCAAAGCATCGCCATTCCGATCACAAACCCTAATGGAAAATTGTGCTGCCAGATTCCAACGACGACAAAAATAGCCACACCAGTCACAGCACCCGTTACAAGTCCTGTTAACACCTCACTAATGATCAAACGACTAAAGTTATTGTCTTTTTCATCAGATACTGCTAATCTTCTAACGGCAACCGCTAATGATTGGGTACCAGCGTTTCCAGCAGTTCCTGTGATCAAAGAAATGAATACAGCCAAAATACTTGCTTCACTTACTAACTCTTCATAATGGCTGATTAATGTTGCTGTAGACATTCCTAAAAATAACAAGGTGATTAACCAAGGGAGCCGTTTAGAGGCAGCCTTAATTGGATTTTCGCTGACTTCTTCAACGTTGACCCCAGCAAGTCCAGAGTAATCACTAGCTGCCTCATCATCAATAACATCAATGATATCATCAACTGTAACAATCCCTAAAAGATGATCATCATAATCTGTAACAGGTAGTGCTAGGAAATCATAATCTCGAATCGTTTGAGCAACATCTTCCTGATCATCCCCAACATGGACCGAGATTACCCGTTCACTCAGGACGTCAGAGATCATTGTATCATCATCGTTTACAATCAGGTCACGCAAAGAAATAACTCCGACTAAATGATCTTCTTGATCCACCACATAGACATAATAAATTGTTTCAGCGACATCTGCTTGATTTTTCAACACATACATGGCAGAGCGAACGGTTTGATTAGCAACGATAGAAACAAATTCTGTCGTCATGATTGATCCTGCTGTATCATCTTCATAATGCAGCAGTTCCTTGATTTCACCAGCGTCTTCTGTACTCATCAAACTAAGATATTTTGCTTTTTGACTTTTATCAAGCATGTTCAACAAGTCAACTGCATTATCGGTGTACATTTCTGACAGCATTTCAGCCGCATAGCTTGGACGCATCTCGGCTATATAGTCTTTCATATTCTCATTATCTTCTTCGATAACATCAAACATATCTGCTAATTCTTTAGGCGACAAATAGCTGTAAATTTGTTTTCTATCTGCTTCATCGATCGACTGATAAAATTGCCCCTGTTCATAAATGTGAAGTGCTAGAAATAGCTCCCGAAATTCAGCCATTTGCTGCTCTTTCAATTTTTCCAACAGTAAGGAGAAATGTTCTTCCATTTCTTGTCCTTCATTCATCCAGATCTCTCCTTTCAATTTAAAGTTGATCTACGATTTTTTTCATATCTGCGGCTAAAGGTGAAGTTAGTTCTAATCGTTGTTTCGTAAATGGATGCATGAAACTCAATTGACAGCAGTGTAGCGCTTGACGGCTAATCCCGCTATCCATTTTACCACCATACATCTCATCTCCCAGTAAAGGACAGCCCAGAGCCTCAAAATGCACTCTGATCTGATGGGTCCGTCCTGTATGGAGTTGAATGTTTACTAATGCTTTGTCCTGGTTACGTTTTGTTAGCCAATATTCTGTTTTTGCCTGCTGGCCCGTTTCAACTATTGTCCGCTTTAGTATAGAGGACATATCTCGGCCAATTGGCAGCTCGATTTTACCATGTTTATTTAACGTCAGCACATCACCTGCGACTAACGCCTGGTAAATCTTGATTACTTCTTTTTTGCGCAATTCCTGATCCAACATTGCGTGAGCAAAACCATGTTTGGCAAATAACATCAAGCCTGTCGTATCTCGATCCAAACGGGTCACCACATGGATGACTTGATTTTGATAATTTTGCGTTTTAAAATAGGCCTTCACCCGATTAGCCATTGTCCCATTAGGATGATATTGAGCTGGAATCGATGCTATTCCTGCGGGTTTATTGACCACTAAATAATGCTCATCTTCAAAAACGATCTCAAGCGATACATCGTCAACAAGTAAGGTTTCGTGTTCTTTTTCATCAGGAATCGTGATTTTGACTTGATCGCCAAAAGATAGTTTATATAAGACATTCTCAACCGACTGATTAACCTCGATTTTGCCCCCTTGAAATTTAATTTTCGCCAAAAGACCTTTGGAGATTCCCTGCTCTTTTAAAAAAGCTTTTACTTGTTGTGTCTCTTCTTTTTCAACTGTCCAATTAAATTCCATTAATCTATTAATCCTCACTAATAAAGGCATCTTTTACTCGATGCCAAAAATGCATATGTCGGTATGAAGAAAAATGAATGCGTTCATCCGCAATTCGATAATAAATTGACTTGATGTCGTCTTGGTAAATATCCAACTGATCAACTGTGATCAAATAATCATTACTTTCCTGCAGCTTAATTTCGACCCATTCGGTGTGAGCAATTACAATGGGCGAACCTAACGTTCTAAACACACGATTATTTAATGAAGCAATCTCGGCAAGCTGAAACGCATTGATACTAGGATGCAACACCGCTCCACCAATACTCTTATTATACGCTGTAGAACCAGTCGGTGTCGAAACAGACAAACCGTCTCCGCGAAAACGTTCAAATAACTCATCTTTAATCAGAACATCTGCCACCATTGTACGATTGGCACGTTTAATAGTCGATTCATTCAATGCCAAGAAATGCTTATCTGGTTTAGTACCGTGAAAACTGATTTTTACATCCAATAACGGATAACTAACGCTTTTTTCTTGATGGACGAGCAGACTTTGAACAAGTTCATCCAACTCATAGTCTCGCCAATCTGTATAAAAGCCTAGATGCCCTGTATGGACGCCAAGAAAGCTTACTTCATCCAAGCGATGACTAAACCGATGAAATGCTGATAGTAATGTGCCATCGCCCCCTACAGAAATTACAAGGTCTGGCTGATGATCATCGATCTCAATCTTATTTTTTTTCAAAAGCAGGAGTAAATGGCGGGTAACTTCAGTTGATTTGTGCTCATGATTATGAACGATTGCTACTTTCATTTCACCCCTCCTATTCTTTCTTTAGCTCATCTTTTTTATCATTGATTCTTTTATAGTAATTATCTTTTGACTTGCCTCGACCATGTGAGAATAGATGCTGTGCTTCCTGGATTTCTTCACGGATCGTGGACATTTCTTCATCTAACTGATAAGCAGCTTCCGCTGCTCGTTGAAGTCGCTCTTTCATTTCTTCTGGAAAAGCTCCTTGGTATTTATAATTTAACGAGTGTTCGATTGTCGCCCAAAAATTCATTGCTAATGTACGAATTTGAATTTCTGCTAAAATCTTCTTCTCGCCAGTAATCAATTGAACTGGGTACTCGATCACTAAATGATATGAGCGATACCCGCTTTCTTTTTTATTGGTAATGTAATCACGTTCTTGTATAATCTGCAGATCTTTTCTATTGCGGATGATATCTACGACCTGACGAATGTCTTCAACAAACTGACACATGATTCTAAGACCAGCGATATCCTGCATTTCTTCTTCCAAACGATCGACAGGAATATTTCGCAATGCGGCTTTCGTTAAAATGCTATCTACAGGTTTTACGCGACCTGTTACAAACTCAATAGGTGTATGCTTATTTTGTTCTCGAAACTGCTTGCGGATGCCGCGCAGCTTAACTTTCATTTCTCCAACAGCCTGTTCATACGGTGCCAGAAAAAGCTCCCACTCTTTCTCCATCCTAATCCCTCAATTTCCTTGAATTTGATTTACAGCTTATTTTACCATAGAGCTGGGAAAAATAGGGTAATTTGAGAAATTGTATAAATTTTTTCAACAATAGCGAACTTTTTAACTTCTAGTTCACTTTTCTTGACGTAAATGGGTAAAGTATGCAAAAATTGAATTAAAATAAAATAAGGTGGGTAATAATCAGTGAGTGAAAATTTAGAAATAGAATTTAAAACATTATTATCTATTGAGGATTTTTCGCGCACAGCTGCTTATTTCCATCTAAAAGAAAATGATTTTTTTACACAAGTTAATTATTATTTCGATTCTGCTGATTTTCAATTAAAAAAACAGCACATCGGCCTAAGAGTTCGTATACTATCAAACAATGCTGAAATCACGTTAAAAGTCCCTGAAAAAGTCGGTTTACTGGAAATCAACGATGCTCTTTCTGTTACAGAAGCCCAGCACATCGTTGACTCGGCTGCACTTCCAGAGTATGGAAATGTTTACAGTAGGTTGACTGATTTAGGCATCAGTACTCGTGATTTACGTTTAATCGGCAGCTTAACAACTAAACGAGCAGAAATAAAACTTCCCCAAGGTTTACTCGCGCTAGATGAAAGTTGGTACAACCAGCAACATGATTTTGAGTTGGAGCTAGAAGTGAAAGACGCACAAAATGGCAAAAAAGATTTTCTAGCTTTGTTGGAAACTTTGACTATCAAAGAATCCCCGTCACCAAACAAAATCCAGCGAATGATGCTAAGCTCACAAGAGAAAGATTAAGAAGTTATAATCGTAAAAACATATCATTTCATTTTTCCCGGATTTTCTGATAAATTAGGGACACTTAGTTGAGAAATGATGTCTAGTCGCAAAAGGGTCAAATTGGAGGAAGTATGAATGATTGAAATTTATCTGTTCGTTAATCCTTTGGGGGGCATTTGTCTCAACGTAGAAAAGGATATTTTAAAATTGGTTGAAACTGAGAATAAAAAAATTCAATTTCGTTTCATTCCGCTAGTTAATATGCGGACCATAAATCATCTTATAAAGTTGTTTGATATTCCATCAAATGATATTGAACAACGTAATCAATTGTTTGAAAATATTTATTCAGCTGCATTGGATTATAAAGCAGCACAGCTACAAGGAAAGAAAAAAGGACGTCACCTATTGCTTGGTTTACAACAAGCTGTAGCGATGGAAAAAGTTCCCTACTCTTTAGAATTGGCTGAAAAATTAGTAGTTGAAGCTGGCGGCGATTTAGATATGTTCAAAGCCGATAGACAATCTGATTTTGTCAAAGAATCTTTTCAAACAGATCAACAAATTGCTCGTGAAATGGGGATTGCAAAACACCCATCGGCAGTAGTTTATAACTATACATGTGATCGTGATTTTGGTGTACTTGTGGAAGATTGCGAGTCAATGGACGAAATCAAAAGACTTTGTGAATCATCTGAGGATAACTTACAGTATTTTCACGAAAAATTTGAACTAGATCATTACAATGAATCTCGTGTACCACACGGACATTTACATTTGCTTTGATTACACAGTAGCACAAAAAATACACCCTCTTTTACTAAGAAGGTGTATTTTTTTATACCACGTTTTCTTATGCTAAAGATTCCACGAGCTGTTCTAGTTCGTTCAATCTTAATTCAAATATATGCATAGCATCTTCAATATATTCCGGTTTTGTCATATCGACACCAGCTTTTTTCATCACTTCGATTGGGTAATCACTACTGCCTGATTTCAAATAAGTCAAATAGTTATCTAAAGCAAGTGGTTCTTTTGCTAATATTTTATTTGCCAAAGCTGATGCAGCAGAGAAACCTGTAGCATACTGGTACACATAATAATTGTAATAAAAATGAGGAATTCTTGACCATTCTAATGCAATTTCTGGGTCTTTTGTTACCTCAGGACCATAATACTTCTGATTCAATTCACCATAATAATCACTTAAATACTCACTTGTTAAAGGAGTTCCTAAGGCATCTTCAGTATGAATAAAATGTTCAAATTCAGCAAATTGTGTCTGACGGAAAATCGTTCCTTTAAATCCATCCAAATAATGATTTAAGACATACGCCCGAGTCCGAGGATCTGTCTCAGTTTCAAGTAAGTACTCCGTTAAAAGATTTTCATTCGTTGTTGACGCAATCTCAGCTAAGAAAATCGAATAATCTCCATACACATACGGCTGATTATTACGAGTAAAATAACTATGAACACTATGACCCATCTCATGCACCAATGTGTATAATTGATCTAAGCTATCATGCCAGTTCATCAGGATATAAGGTGCCGTATCATAAGCACCAGACGAATAGGCTCCGCTGCGTTTTCCTTGATTTTCTATAACATCGATCCAACGATCATTAAAGGCATCTTTTACTATATTTAAGTATTCATCTCCCATTGGGTTTAATGCCGTAATAGCTTTTTCTTTTGCATCCTCATAAGTATATTTGATTGCTGCTTCTCCTAAAACTGGCGTATACATATCATACATATGAAGTTCATCTAGTTTTAATAGACGCTTGCGTAATGATACATAACGATGAAGCAATGGTAGATTTTTATTTACGACATCTACCAATGTATCATAAACACTTTCTGGAATATGATTACTACTCAAAGCAGCCGCTCTTGCAGAAGGATACTTCCGAATTTTTGCTTTGTAATTATGCGTTTTAACGTGCGAACTTAATGTTTGAGCAAAAGTATTTTTGAATTGCTCATAAACCGTGTAAAAGCCTTTAAATGCCTCTTCACGAACTCTTCTATCTGTGTTTTCCATCAACTGTCCGTAAACACCATGAGTCAATTGGATTTTCTCTCCATTTTCATCCTCGATGACTGGAAATTTTAAATCGGCATTGTTCAAGATAGAAAAAGTATTGCTGGATGCTTCAAAAATTTCACCTGCACCAGCCAATAATGCTTCTTGATCTGCTGATAGAATATGCGGACGTTCACTCAAGATATTTTCAATAAAATGACGATAGATCTCCAACTTAGGATTTTCGTCAAAGTAACCCCAAATGGTTTCATCACTTAAGGATAAAACTTCTGGCTCAAACCAAGCTACTGCTTCACTAGCCTGAGCATATAGAGCGCTCGCTCTTGCATAGATGGCCTGATATGTCGTATTCGCCGTATCCTGATCATTTTTTAAATGAGCATAAACATAGATTACTTCAATTTTGCGATAAATACTCAATAAGTTCTCGACGCTATCTAAAAAAGCAGTGCTGCCTTTTCCCAGAGTACCTTTAAAATGAGCACTTTCTTTTAGTTCATCTGATAATGCTTGAAAAGCCTCATCAAAAGCTTGATCATCTTTAAAAATTTTTGTTAAGTCCCAAGTCTTGTCAATCGGCAAACTTGAACGTTCTGGTAATTGTTTCGCTTCAGTCATTCTATCTCCCTCGTTTCAAATTATTCTTATATAGACTTATCTTATCACATTTTTGAATGGAGTAGCAGTGATTAAAGATTTATTTTCAATTCTTTTTAACCAATTTTCGACATCCGCTATACTTCGTTCAGTCGTATTCGCTAACACTTTCCATCTTGATTGAATTCTAACTAAATGATCACAAGCAACCAAATTTATCAGTAACTGATTTAAACAGTATTCTTTCACGACATCAACAGGAACATTAGGAAGCTCGTAAAATAGTTCAAGTGACTTTTCTAATTCTTTGCCTAAATGTAAACGTAAATCATCAAGCTCAAAAACATTCTGATCAAAAAACTGTACCCACTCCCAAATTCGAAGCTTCAATAACAGGTCTGATCCTCTACAACAAAAGATATGAAGACCTGGATAATAAAACCAATTTGGCAAGTAAAGTAAATGAAATCGTTTGTTATATAATACAGATTGGAGCATTCTAATACGCTCATCTCTTCTATATAATTTTTTACTCAGCTCCCAATAATATTCTTGGATCAGTTCTCCAATTTTAAATTTTCTTTGAATGTAAATATGAGATTTGCTTGGGAAATTTAAAATATCCATCAAAGAATCACTAAAAAAAGGCCATGTTTTTTTAGAATAATAGATTCTCTTCTTCCAATCCTCTTCAATATGAAAATGCAAGTTCAACTCTTTATTTTGCCAGTCAGCCGACCAGAGATAAAAGCCTAGACGATCCGAATAATAGCATAGATTTTTGACCAGTTCACTCAAATTCAGATGGTTTGAAAATAATTTATTTCCACAAATCCAGATTGGAAAATAGCCATGCTTTTGATAGCTCTTAGTCCGTTCCACCAGCCTTTGAACACTCATGGGACTGCACTGAATCTCAACAGCGATATTTCCTATCAGAAGATCGGGTCTTTGATTCAACGCTGGCAAATATTTTTCTACTTCATATTGAATTGCTTGTTTTTCACACCAGGTAGCAAAAACTTCTTTCAATGCCAAATGTTCTATCGTCTCTCCTTCTGAATCAAGGGTGCAGAAGCTTTGATTATAATGAGAAAAATGTGGGAGCTTAACTTTACCATTCTTTATCCGGACTGGGTGATTACAAGCTGGACAAAAATAAGCCTTACCTTTCATTCGCTCGATTTCTTCTCTAGTTAAGTTTAGTAGTGTTACAACTTCTTTGTCTTTTGAATATGCATTGAACATCTATCTCACCTCATAATTAAGTTACGCAAGATAGAGTATGATTCATCAAAAAGAACTGAAATAAAGCAAAGTTCGCTTATTTCAGTTCTTTTTGTTTATTCAAAGTAATATCTAGTTAATTCTAAAGCGTTACGTTCCATGATGCACGTGCCATATTCATTCAATGTTTCAGGAGTAACAGCTGATAGATTCGCATACTCTAACAACTGTGCTAATTCATTTTCTACATTATTTTTTCCTAACTCATCCAATAAGAAAATAACTTGTAGATAGTATGTTCCTTTAAATGTATATAAATTCGCTATCACAGACTGTAAGAATACTTCATTTGCCAGTTGGACCATTGTATCGAAATCATTTAGTTCAAAGACTAAATTTTTTACTGTAGTATCAGTGAAATCTTGTGTTTCCTCAGCAAAATCTTCTTCGATTTGTTTACGAATTATATTACTAACTTCTTCTGAATTTAAATCGTTGAAGCCTTCAAAATTTGATACTTCATCGATTGATGCATTTTTACTAATAAATAGTTCTAATCCATCACTTTTCGGCAGAACCTGAAAGGTAACAGCTTCACTGCCCTGAAATTCATCTTCCACATCAACTTCTTCTAAAATACTGTAGAAAAAATTTTCTACTTCCTTGTGGTTGCCGAGTAAATCTAAAAAAGTAATTCCTCTATCAGCTAAATCCTCATTGCCAATCAACACACGTATCGTATTTTCATTGATATGTTCCATTTCCATGTCGCTACACCTCACTTTTGCTAATCAGGAAACTCATTCTTACGTACATTGTAGCGGAATCACGCCAAATGTAAAGGGAAAAGTAATAATATCCCTAAATAAACTGCTGTCTTAGTATAATCCTTAAAACTTGTTCTACACTATGTACTTTTTTTATAAATATCTATAAAAAAGTAAAAACCTATTTACTATGTAAAGATTAATAGAAAAAGAAAACCTTTGCCGCAAGGACAAAGGTTCTCCTTATAAATTTTATAAACCTGCCATCAATTGCGCTTGACGTAATTCCAATTGTCTTACTCCTCTTGGCAAGAAACGTCGAATTTCATCCTCATTAAAACCAACCTGTAATCTTTTTTCATCAATCATTATTGGTCGACGCAACAATCCAGGATTCTCTTTTACTAACTCTAGTAAGTCCTGTAACGGAAGTTCATCCAAATCCATATTAAGTTTTTGGAAAACCTTAGAACGAGTAGAAATAATCTCTTCTGTTCCATCTTCTGTCATTCGCAAAATTGCCTTCAGTTCTGAAATATTCAGTGGTTCTGAAAAAATATTTCTTTCTTTGAATGGAATCTCGTGTTCTTGCAACCATGCACGAGCCTTACGGCAGGACGTACAACTTGGGGAAGTATAAAGTGTCAACATGTGCATCACTCCTTTTTGTGACTTTCGTCACTTTTTTGAAACAGGAAAGCTTTCTGTTTTCCTATTTAATTTAAGTATACCCAACTTCTAATAAAAATACTAGCTCTTTTTCCAAAAAAAATCATAGTTTTTCGTTATTTTACGTGTTTTTTTTTAAATATTGAAATAAAGATCGTTTTTTTCAACATAAAATTATAACGTTTTCAAAACGAGTAAAAGTGGTACAGCAATCATAATCTGCTACAACTGTACTAGTCTAAAAATTCTGACATTTTATTTTTTTCCTGTAATCCTGTTTTTTTTTATTTTTAGCTGTATAATGATCATAATGACTTTTTTATTAATTAATTAAGGTGGTTACTTATGGAAACTATTTTTTCTGGCATTCAGCCAAGCGGCATCCCAACAATTGGAAATTATATTGGTGCAATGAAACAATTTATTGATCTCCAAAATCACTATGACTGTTATTTTTGTATTGTTGATGAACATGCAATAACAGTTCCTCAAGATCCTATACAATTACGACAACAGACACGCAGTCTAGCGGCATTGTACTTAGCTATAGGTCTTGATCCTGAGAAATCGACAATTTTCATCCAATCTGAAGTTTCCGCTCACGCTGAGGCTGCTTGGATCATTCAATGCAACACAACAATCGGCGAATTAGAGCGTATGACTCAATTTAAAGATAAATCACAAAAAAATGGACGCACAGGAGTCAGCGCAGGATTATTGACTTATCCACCTTTGATGGTTGGAGATATCGTCTTATATAATGCAGATCTTGTTCCTGTCGGCGATGACCAAAAACAACATTTAGAATTAACACGTGATTTTGTTGAACGTTTTAATAAACGTTATGGACAACCAAATCAAGAAATTCTGGTCCTTCCAGAAGTAAAAATCGCACAACAAGGCGGACGTGTAATGAGCTTACAGGATCCGACAAGTAAAATGAGCAAATCTGATTCAAACAAAAAAGGCTTTATTTCGATGCTGGATGAGCCAAATGTTATCCGTAAAAAAATTAAATCAGCTGTCACAGATTCAACTGGCATCATTGAATATGACCCAGAAAATAAACCAGGAATTTCTAACTTACTAAGTATCTTTTCTGTTGCAACTGGCCGTTCTATCGATGAACTGGCCACCGCTTATCAAGGAAAAGGCTACGGTGAATTCAAAGCTGATTTAGCTGAAGCTGTTGTTGATCTACTAGAGCCAATCCAAGCGCGCTACCACGCGTTATTAGCTTCCGATGAATTAGATGATATTCTTGATAAAGGTGCTGAACAAGCCAGACTTGTAGCCAACAAAACGTTGCAACGAATGAAAAACGCTATCGGCTTAGGTAGAAAACCACGCAAGAAAAAGTAACAAACAGAGGCACTTCTGAATAACTATCACTAAAAAGCCTATAACTCCTGATTATTCTTGGAGTTATAGGCTTTTATTTTGTCTCATCTTAATTAATCTCTAAATTGAGCATCATGCAGTCGGCGGTAGTGCCCGCCTTTCGCAAGTAATTCTTCATGCGTTCCTTCTTCTAATATTCCCTTGTCACTAACAACAATGATCCGTGTTGCATGCTTGATCGTTGCTAATCGATGCGCGATGATTAAGGTTGTCCTACCATGTGCCAACGAATTTAATGATTCTTGGATCACTTGTTCTGTTTCCGTATCCAATGCAGAAGTTGCTTCATCCAAAATTAAAATTGGCGGATTTTTTAGGAACATTCTAGCAATCGCCACTCGTTGTTTTTGACCTCCAGAAAGCTTGACTCCTCGTTCACCGATCATCGTATCTAATCCTTCTGACATTTGATCGACGACTTTTTCTAAATGAGCTAACTTTACTGCATTTTGGATTTCGGCTTCTGTCGCATCCAGTTTTCCATAAGCAATATTGTCCCGGATTGTTCCAGGAAACAAGAAAACATCTTGTTGGACAATACCAATTTGACTGCGTAAAGAAGCAAGCGTCATCGCTTGAACGTTGATACCGTCAATCGTAATTGCCCCTTCGGTTACTTCATAAAATCTAGGTAATAGATTGCATAATGTGGTTTTGCCTGATCCGCTTTGACCAACAAATGCGACTGTTTCGCCAGGAACAATCTGCAAATCAATATGATTTAAAACTTTCGTAGAATCAGCATATGAAAATGATACATCGTCATAAATAATATCCCCATGTAAATGATCAACTACTATTGCATCCGGCTTATCCTGAATCGCAGGCTTTTTATCAATTTCTTCAGTAAATCGCTTAAACCCAGCGATTCCTTTAGGATAGCTTTCAATCATATTATTGACTTTTTCGATTGGGCGAACGAAAACATTGGATAATAGAATAAATCCAACAAATTGCCCATCTGTAATTTCGCCTTTGATCGTGTAGTAAGCTCCAAAAATCAGCGTAAACAAATTAATTAAACGAATTAAAAAGTAATTATAGGCCGAGCTAATTCCCATCACTTTATAAAACGTGATTTTTGATTGACGATAGGCTTGATTCAACCCTTCAAATCGTTTACGTTCAAACGGTTCATTTGCAAAAGACTGTGTCACTCGAATCCCACTAACAGATGCTTCAACACCTGCATTAAAGTCTCCCAGATTATCATAAATTTTTGTGTTGACTTTCGTCATCTTCTTATTAAAGAAAACCAACGCAATCGTAATAAAAGGCAACACAATAAATGTAGCCAAAGCTAGCTGTACATGAATTCTAAGCATCAAATAAAATGACCCGACTAAAGTCATCACCGTAATAAATACATCTTCTGGTCCATGATGGGCAACTTCAGAAATTTCAAATAAATCAGTTGTCAAACGACTCATCAATTTCCCTGTTTTCTGGTTGTCATAATATTCAAACGGCTGCGTCTGTAAGTGTCCGTATAATTCTCGACGCATATCTGTTTCAATATTGACCCCAAGTTTATGACCAAAAAATACCACGATATACTGTAAAAATGTATTAAGTATATAAAACAACAGCAAACCTGCGCAGGCTAGCGCAATCAACCGGAAATTTCCTTTTGGCATGATTTTATCAATCACTTGGTTCACAACAACTGGAAAAGCCAACTCTAGTAAACCTGCCAGAACCGCACAGCCGAAATCTAAAATAAATAAGTGCTTATATGGTTTGTAATAACTAAAAAATCGTTTTAACATAAACTCCCTCTTTCTTTCGACACTAAAACTATTATACGCAAAGAGACCCTTAGATGCAAAATTTGAAAGCTCTCAAATGATCGACTAGCGCTCAATTTACATCCTTTAATAGAAATATTTCTTATAAAGAAAAATATTTTGACATATGAGAACAATAAATGGATTTCATATTGAAAAATTGTTATTTTAACTATATTATAGATAGGGTTGCGTATTTAACGCATTACTATTATTTATTATATTAAGGAGTGTTTAAGTGAAAACAACAAAATTAGTTATTGGCATTATCAGTATTATTTTATCATTGTTGGTTTTATTTCAATCATGTGTTGCTGGTTTAGCAAATAGCATGCAAAACAACGGGGAAGCTGGCGGCAGTGCTGGTATGTTGTTGGCTATCTGTTTATTAGTCGCAGGAATCGTTGCCATTGCAACTAGAAATTCTTCTGGTAATGGCGGTTTTGTAGCTGCTGGATTTTACATTGCAGGAGGCATTATTGCGTTCTTACTTGCTGGCGGATATGGGGATTTATACATCTGGGCTGTGTTGTCTATTATTTTTGGTGCAACATTTGTAATTGGTGATACTAAAAAAAGTAAGTAATTATTTGAAATTGAAAAAAGCCAAACTGGAGAGAAGACATTCTCTTCAGTTTTTTATACATTTTGGACATGCTGGAGACCAGAGTATCAATAACTTGAAAAGCTACAAGCATTTTGTTAAGTTATACCTATACATGTACATCATTAAAAACACCGATGAGTTGCTTATGTCTTGGGGAAGATAGGCCTGATCGGTGTTTCTGTTTTTATTATACTAAATGTAACTTTTTTTTACTACTTCAAAAAATAACTATCGACTGGACTTTTTTGAAGAATAAAATAACAATATATGGCTTATTATTGGTCACATGAGTGAAAATTTGTTTCTTTGTGTTACTATAAAAAAAGAATCGCTCTATTTTTACTTTTGCTTTTTAGTTATAAATTTTATATTTGCTTGTTTAAAGGATATAAAAACAACTATCCAAGAACATATAGTCATAAGTAGCCACATCATAAAACTCAATTCTCCAAAAATACCTCTACCTTTGATTACTGACATGACACTCATCACTGCGATTGCGATTGTGTTCATACTTACTAGTCCCAAGCTCAGTCCAATCATTTTTCCTAATTGAAACATTAATTTCTCATTATTCACAAAAACAACTCCTTAGTAGTTACTTAATTATAAAGGAATCATTATACAAAATAAACACTCTAACTATACTCCTATCTTATATATGATCGATAGTCACTTCAAAATAATTTTCGTTTTCTGCTATAGCTTGCCCTTTGTAGCAACAAGCTGTATTTAGGTGAGATAACTTGATGCTCGATTCTCCAATTCGGTTTTGGTTTTATCAACTATCACCTATTTCGATTATTCTATAATTACTTCTGTAAAGGAGTTGGTGATTTGAAAAAATATCTAAATAAAAGATTGTTGTTACTATTTTTATGGAAAATCAATTCTTCAAAGTCACGAACATAACACCATATATCAAATACAAGCACAATCCTTTATGCACCAACAATCTAACAATGTCAGCATTCTAATCTAAATTAAAAAATTTCTTTCTGTTCTTTTGTGAAAAAGTTCGCTACAATGTAAAAGAAATTTGAAAATTTTTCTGAAAACTATTAAGGGGTGCAATTTTTTTAATGAAAACTATTGTTTTTGATGTTGATGATACAATCTATGACCAGCAACAACCTTTTAGAAATGCGATCAATGCAGTCTTTCCCAATGTAAAACCAGAAGATATGCATGCACTATATATTCGCTTTCGGTTCCACAGTGATGAGACATTTCCTAAAGTGATGTCTGATGAATGGACACTAGAATATATGCGTTTTTTCCGTATCAATGAATCATTGAAAGACCTTGATTATCCAAGTGTTTCACAAGAAGATGGTCTGATCTTCCAAAAAACTTATGAGGATGAACTAGATAATATCGTGATGCATCCAGAGGTTAAAAAAGTATTCGATTTCTTAAAAGAGAAAAATATTCCAATGGGAATCATTACAAATGGTCCGACAGATCATCAATTCAAAAAAGTAAAACAGCTCCAATTAGAAAATTGGGTTCCAACAGATAACATTATTATTTCTCAAAGTACTGGATTTCAAAAACCAGAAAAAGAAATTTTTGATCTGGCTGCCAAAGAATTCGGTATGGATTGTGAACGTACATTATATGTCGGAGATAGCTTTGAAAATGATATTGCCGGCGCTAAAAATGGTGGTTGGAAATCTTTATGGTTCAATCATCGTTTACGCGAGATGCCAGCGGATGAAGAAGCTCATCATATTAAGGAAGTCACTTCTTTTGATGATTTATTTCCTACGATTCAATCGTTATTTTCATAAAAAAAGCAGCGTATGCTTAGAGTTTTCTCTAAGTCTACGCTGTATTTTTTCCTTTTATTCACCAATACTCAAGATCATTCGAATATCATCTTCAGTCATTTTAGCTAATTGTTCTTCATTTCCTTGGATTACCTTTTGGAACAACTCGCGTTTTTCTTGCTGTAAAGAGTCCATTTTTTCTTCAACGGTACCTTCTGCGATCATCCGCCAGACTTCCACAACATTTTTTTGACCGATGCGATGTGCTCGTCCAGCTGCTTGCTCTTCCACGGCTGGGTTCCACCATAAATCATATAAAATTACGGTATCTGCACCTGTTAAATTTAAGCCTGTGCCACCAGCTTTTAATGAAATTAAAAAGACATCCTTTTCTCCTTCATTAAATGCATCAGCCATCGTTATCCGTTCTTTAGGCTTGGTACTACCTCTTAAATAAAAGGTCGAAAGGCCTAACTCATGTAATTCGGTTTCAATAATCGACAGCATACTTGTAAATTGAGAAAATAGCAAGACACGCCGATTATTTTCTTTAGCAGCAACCAATAAATCTTTCACTTGTTCCAATTTTCCAGAGCCGCCTGTGTAATCATCAATAAATAAACGAGGATCACAGCAAATTTGGCGCAAACGAGTCAAACCAGCCAAAATACTTAAACGATTCTTTTTAAACGTATCTTGATCCATTTGGCTGACGTCTTCTTGCATCTGCTTAAGATAAGCTAAGTAGACAGTCTTTTGCTCTTCTGTCAGCACACTATATAAATTACTTTCAATCTTATCTGGAAGATCTGCCAGTACCGTCTTCTTATCTCGTCTTAAAATAAAGGGCTGAATCATTTTAGCGATTTCTTCTGGTTTCATCGACCTAAATAAGGTTTTCGATGGGAATAAGCCAGGCAAAATCATTTGGAAGATCGACCACAACTCATCTAAATTATTCTCAATCGGTGTACCACTCAAAGCAAAGCGTTGAGGAACTACCAAGCTTTTTAGCGCCTGAGCTGTTTTGGTTCCACTATTTTTAACCATTTGAGCTTCATCTAAAATTAAGTAACCCAAATTCAATTCTTGATACATATCGATATCTTGTCTCAGACTAGCATATGATGTAATCAAAACATCGAGGTCTGCCTGCTTCGCAAGTTTTTCACGTTCTAATTTATTTCCAGCCACAACTTCCGCCTGTAAATCAGGTGCAAATTTTTTAATTTCAGCTACCCAGTTATAAATCAGACTGGCTGGAGCCACAATGAGGGCTGCTCCTTTTTGCTGTTGTTCTTCTTTTTCAGATAATAAGTACGTAATGGTCTGAAGCGTTTTTCCTAGTCCCATTTCGTCAGCTAAAATCCCACCGAATTGGTAATAGCTAAGCATTTTTAGCCACTTAAACCCATCGATTTGGTAGTTTCTAAGTGTAGCTTGGATTTTTTTAGGCAAAATAGCTTCAAAGTCTTCTGGATGCGTCAGGTTTGAAACCATCTCCTTAAAGGAAGCTGAAAAATGTGCTTGTGCATTGTTTTCCAACATATTTTCAATCATCAAGCCCTGATTTCTTGGTACTTGAATAGTCCCCTGCACATTTTTCATATTCTTTCTCAGCAGTGTCAAAATTTCACTTGTCTGTTGAAATTCTTCTGAATCTAAAGCTAAAACCTCGCCTGTCTCTAATGTATAAAAACGGTCATTGCGTAATAAACTAGCTAAAACAGCATCGATTTCCTGCTCCGCAATCCCCGTAATATCAAAGCGAACATCCAGCCAAGAATCGGCGTCTGAAACTTCGATCATAGGTTGATGATGCGCGGCGTCTAAATATAATTCCCGCAGCTTTTTCCCCATGCGCACTTCTCCTAAACGACGAAATGTAGGAACTTCCGCTTTAAAGAAGTAATACAGTCGTTCACCAGCAGGTAAAGCTTTTTCGTACCCGTCAGTGACTTTTTGATACCCAAATGCTATTAATTGATCTAAAATTTCTTGCTCCTTTTTACCATCACGTACAACTTCTTGGTCTGCTCCAGAGGCAACAGAATGCTCATTATCTGTCGAAAACACGACTGTTCCATAAGTAAAATCTACCCGGACCTTAATCATTCCTTTGATTTTGCGGAAAATCAACACTGCCTCCAATGGATGGTAGACCACTTCATTTTCCACGTCATCGCTAACCGTGACTGTTCCTAAACGCTTCAATAACGGCACCACTGCTCCAAATAAATCAGATAGCTCAGACTTTTCATAAATGATCTCAGGTTTTTCAATACGCTTTAATAACTGCAATAAGGTTGTATAGATTGCTTCTTGCTCCTGTGTAAAAATAAATACCTGATCTTTACTAAATCCCCATTGATAATGCGATAAAAAGGTTGTTATCTGGTCGTTGATCATTAATTTATATGTCTTATCCAATTGTTTGCTTATGTCAAAATAGATTGGCAACGAGCCCTTTACAAATGACAGATGTCGATACTTTATCCCGTCATCGTTTAATTGAAAATGTGGAATTAGGCTCATCTTTTCAAGTAGTTGCTGCCCTTGGTCGATGGGTAAAACAAGATAACGTTTGTCGATCTTGCCTTTCACTTGAATGCCATTTGCACCGAGCAATTGACTTGTTTGGTAGATTGCGGCTAATTGTTCTAGCAGTTCTTGATTTTCAATTGAAAAAGCCTCATTGATCAAGTCAAAATGATGTTGCTTATTGATCAAAAATGACCCTTCTTTTTGAAAGGTTTGGAAAAACTCACCAATATTTTTAATAATGTAGGTTTTTGGTTTGACGCCTTTATTACCTAGACGCAAAGACACACCTAAAACAGCTAATTCTGGATAATAACTATTCGTTTCAATGACATCGACAATGTATTCAACGACTAGCGGTATAACTTTATTTTTCTCCTCTACCTGATTCAATTTAGCAAAACCTTTTGTAAACATCTCTGAAATAGACAATGATCGCTTTTCAAAGGCTACTGGCTGGTCTGCTTTAATAATCCTTGACATGCCTTTTTGACGCAAAGATAACTCAACTGCTACAGTATGTTTACAATAGCCATGATCCTTCCAGTAGGGGCATTCACAAATATCATTTTCTTTGGCGGTTCCATCTAGCTGAATACGATATAATTCGTTGCCAAGTACTTCGGCGTGCCAGATTTTTTTCTCAGGGTCTTGAACGATAGACAAGACTCTGCCTTCTTTCATATACTCCCTGCCTCGTTCAACAATTCGTTCTGGAATACTCCACTTCATCTTCTCACCTCCTAGGCCTTAAGCCGTTTGATAGGTCACTTGACTCTGACCATTTCCATTTGTTTTAATTTGTAGTTGTTGCGGAATTCTTGCTTTTAACTCACTTACATGACTGATAATACCGATCATTCTTCCTTCGTTTTCGATTGTTTCCAGCGCTTCCATGGCCATTTCTAAAGCCTCTTCATCTAAAGACCCAAAACCTTCATCAATGAACAACGCTTCGATTAAGACACCGCCTGCGTGCTCTTGGATTACTTCTGCTAACGAGAGGGCTAACGCTAATGCTGCAATGAAGCTTTCTCCACCAGATAGCGTATGGGCACTGCGCGCGCTTCCCGCATTATCGTCATAAACATTGATTTCAAGCCCTGTTTGATTTTTATAGCTGCCTGAATCTTGATTCAATTCAAACTGATAGCGATTATTTGTCAATAATCCTAAACGTTGATTAGCTACTTTCAAAACTTCTTCTAAATAGGTTTGTAAAACATATCTTTCCAAGCTGGTCTTTCTTGGATTATCGCCATTGACTGTTGCAGTCAGCTGATGTAACGCGGTAACTTCTTCCCATTGCTGCTCAACTGAGGTAATCAATTCTTTTACTTGCTGTTGAATCGTTTCATTAGCCTGCATTTTTTCTTGCTGCTGATAATAACTAGCTTCTTTTGCTTCGATCAATGATCTCAGTTTTTCTATTTCATCCAGAATAGTTGCTAACTCTGGCTGCTCTTTATTTTCTAGCTTTTGTTCTAGTTCTTTTAATTGAAAAACAAGTTGATCTTTTTTCTTATCAAAAGCTGTCAATTCTTCTTTGATTGTTTCAAGTTTTGGCACTTCTCTTAGCAAGACACGAAGCATTTTTTCATCTAGATCAAAGCTTGAGTCTTCTATTGCCTCAGCTAATTGCTTTTCTAATGACCTTTTCTCAGTTAGATTGGTTGTTTTTTCTTTGGTAAGGTGTTCTTCGCTATTTTTTAGCAAAAGCTGATTTTCTTTGGATTTAGCTAAACAATCTGCAATTTCTTGCTTTTGTTGCTCCCATTGTTCAACTTGTTGTTCAAGTTGGGTTTTAGTTTCAGTGATATCAGCTAAAGAAAGATTATCTTCACCTAATTGTTCTATAATCGTTGTGATTTTCGTTTGGTTTGCCGCTTGTTCCTGTTGCTTCTCACGGACAACTTCTTCTTGTCTCAATACTTTTGCTTGGTGATCTTTGACTGTTTTTTCAAGCTCATTGATTCTATGCTTAGCAGTTTTGATTCGTTCAGCTTCGCGCTCAAGTTCGTCAGCTGTCACCTCAAACTCAGCGGTTACTTGTTCAATTTCAGCAGCGGTTAAAGGAGTGTTTAAGATTAGGTTTTGTTTTTCTTTTAATTGCTCAATTAATGTATTGACTTTGCTCTTTTGCTGCTTTGTTTCTTGCTGTAATTCTTGCTCTGTAGTGTGATATTGAACTATTTGAGCTTGTAATTTTGCAACTGTTGCAGCTTGCTTTTGAGCTGCTTGCTCCAACTCGTCTAATTGATTTTCTAGTGACTGGATTTCTTCTAGTGAAAATTCTTGATGCTCATTTTGCTTTGGATGCTCGACCGAACCACAGACTGGACAAGGTTCCCCTTCGACTAAAAATAAACTTAGCCGACTGATTTGCATTTTTGCCCATTGGCTTTTTTGACTTTTAACTTGCTTATCAAGCGTTTCTTGCATTACTTCTGCTTGTTTAAGTTCCGTTTTCAGTTTACTCAGCTGCTGTTCAGTAGCTATTTTTTTTGCTGCAAGTTGTTGCAGATTTTCCCAGCTTTCTAAAAATGTCAGCCATTGTGTGTGATGACGCTCTAATTTTAATTGTTCATTTTCGATCTGAGCCTGTCGTTCTATAACCATGAGCTCTTTTTGATAGTCTTGCTCAGCACTTATCTGCATTGCTTTGATTTCTTCAAGTTGTTTAACTAATGCTTCAAGCTCTAAACGATTTGCTTTCGATGTATTCGTTAATTTGGCTTTTTCTTCATACAAAGGCAATTGAAATTGCAGCTTTGCTAGCCTAGCCTTGTTTTGTTCCATTACTATAGTCAGTGCTAAAACTTCTTGTTGCTGCTGTTCCCACTGCTGAATTGATTGTTCTTGTGTCTCTTGTTCTGTTTGATTTACTTTGAGTTCTTGCTCGTATGTTGTGATCAAACTAGCCTTTTCATCGATTTTTTCGATCAGTCCTTGATGATTTTTTACCCATTGAAGTTGCTGTTCTTCCATTCGAAGTTTGTTGATCATTTCAGCTGCTTGTTCAAGCTCTTCTTTTTGGCTTTTGAGTTGATTTTGTTTAGCAAAATCATTCAAAAGTTCCTCTAAGGTAAACTTTTCTTGCTCTTTTACGTGTTTTTGTTCCTTCAATACGGTTAATTCGTTCTGTTGAACAAGTTGTTGCTTGATCATCGTTTCTTGTTGGTGCATAAGCGCACTTAATTGCTGCTCTACAGACTGCTCTTCCACTATTGGCTCATTCCAATGTAATTGATCTAACTTTACCTGAATCGTTTGTTGGGTAGCTTCGATTGCCTTATTGACGGTCTTTAACTGGTTCTTAAGCTGATCATTCAACGTTTGATACAATTGTGTACCAAACAAATTGCGAAGTACTTTTTCTTTATCATTACTGTTTGCGATCAAAAATGTCCTAAACTCACCTTGGGGCAAGAGAACAATTTGAGCAAACTGAGTTGCGTCTAAATGGAGGAGTTCTTGGATAAAGCTATCGACTTCACGACGCTTTGTATATTCTCTAAGTTCTTTACCCAAATGGTCTTTAACAATCAATGAAATCTTGGCGCTTTGAGTCCGAGTACCATCACCGCGCTTTTTAAACAACTCTTGTTCTGGCTTTCTCTTGATATCATAAAAATAATCACCATGGGAAAAAGCCAAATGAACTTCGGTCGGCTCTGATGGGTCGGCAAAAGTTGAACGCATCTCTTTGCCTTGACGCAGCTTTCCTGAGCTTTCGCCAAATAAAGCATAGCTCATCCCGTCAAAAATGGTTGTTTTCCCCGAACCAGTTTTTCCACTGATCAGAAATAAGGAAGAATCCTCAAATTTACTAAAATCAATGGTTTCATCAATATAAGGTCCAAAGTTTTTCAATGTTAGCGTTAATGGTTTCAACTTATTTCCCTCTTTCTGTCTGATGAATTTCTGCCAGATTGTCTTTGATCCAGGTTTGCTGCTGCTGCGTTAATGCTTCTCCGGTTACTTCTGAAAAGAATTGATCTACTAATTCTGTTGGTGCTAAAGTCTTGATTGATTTTTTTGTTTCACTTTTTTTCTGCCGTTCTTCTCTTCCAAATAAGCGTTCTACACCGATCACTCTTGGATAAATCTGTCTTAACTGATTCATCATATTAGGGATCACTGCGCGATCTGTTAATTGAATTTGTAAGTAATTCTCACGGTCGATCGACGTATAAAATGCTTGTGCCGTCAACTCTTTGAAGCTGCCTTCGATTTGCATGACATCTCTTAAAGGGGTAATTTCTTTAAAGGTAAAAGTTGTATCGGAAGCGTCTGTATCCACGAGCCAAACACCCTTTTTCTGATTCATCTCAGACAAAGAAAATTTTAATGGCGAACCACTATAACGTGCATTTTCAGCCTGTAAAGCATTCTTCCCATGTAAATGCCCTAAAGCCACATAATCAAATGAGTTTAATAATGTGAGCGGCACTGTATCTAAACCACCGACCATTAATTTCGTTTCTGAGTCCGACTTTTCACTGCCAGCCACAAAAAAATGACTAACTAAAACATGGGCCATATCAGGCTTAAATTGTTTTTCCATTGCGCTGACTACTTCTTTCATCGCTTGTTCAATTGTCCGGATCTCATCATTTTCAAAATATAAACGTGCTGAAATTGGTTCAAAATATGGTAACAGAAAAAACTGGGTATTATTCATCTCAACAGGTTCAAAAGCCTGATCCAAACGCGTATTCAAATGGAAATTTGATTGAACAAACCATGGCCCGCCTGTCTCTAAACGAGTACTGCTGTCATGATTACCGGAAATAGCCAAAACCGGAAATTGCTCCTCTAAATTCATTTCTACGATCATCCGGTTGAAAACTTCAATTGCTTCAACAGAAGGAACCGAACGATCATATAGATCTCCTGCAACGACTATTGCATCTACCTGTTCGGTTTTAGCAATCGCTAAAATCTGTTGAAATGCATCTACCTGTTCTTCTAATAAGTCATAACCATGTAATTTTTTACCAATATGCCAATCTGCTGTATGTAAAAAACGCATTTTTCCACCACCTAAAAAAGTCCTTCTTACTATTATACCAAATTTACGGGAAAATATATGGTTCAAACGTATCATATTTTGATTATAGTAAAACAGTTGCTTCTACTTCTCTTAATTCAGATTTTTTTAAGTTTAGACAAAAAATAAAGACAGCCCAAATTACTTAGCTGTCATTCGTTTTGTAGCGCTATGTTTAAGGTTAATAATTTAAAAAACCCGAATAATTTTCACTTAAAATCTCAACATCTTTTCCAGTCTCAATCAAACTTTGTACCCTATTTTCGCCCCAAACAGACATTGCTATCAAGATATCTCTCAATGATTTGCCTTCTTCTGTTAATGAATATTCTACTTTGGGTGGCACCTCGTTATAAATTTTGCGAGTGATAATCTTATCTGCTTCCAATTCCCGTAATTGTTGAACAAGCATTTTTTGCGTAATTTGAGGAATGTGTTTTTTTAACTCTCCAGTCCTCATTGTACCATTGCCCAGATGACATAAAATACTCGGCTTCCATTTTCCCCCAATAACCTCCAAAGTTGCTTCAATAGACATGTAATAAACTTTTTTCATATTACCATCCCTTTCACTCTTCACAATTATTACTTTTTGGTTACTATAGCACTTAAAAGTAGGTACTTGTTACTTTTGGCTTAACATTTATACTAGCACTTACAGGGAAGAAAAACAAAATCACTCTTCTCAACAAACACAAAGGAGCGAATACTATGTCCCAAAACTTTTTATCTAGTTATTCATTTTCTAATGGACTAAATGTCAAAAATCGGGTTGTAATGCCCCCTATGACAACTCAGTCTAGTTTTCATAATGGAATGGTCACGTCAGATGAGATTGCTTATTATGCAATGCGTGCAGGTGGTCCAGGAATGATCATCACTGGTGTTGCGAATGTCAGTGCAGGCGGCAAAGGCTTTGAAGGAGAATTATCTGTTACCAACGATGAGATGATCCCAGGCCTACAAAAACTTGCTACTGCAATCAAACAAGATGGGACCAAAGCAATTTTACAAATTTTTCATGCTGGCCGTAAATCAACTAGCAGTATTTTGAGAGGAGCACAACCAGTGAGTGCAAGTGCTCTTAAGGCGAGTTATCCAGCAGATTCTGAATTACCTAGAGCGTTAACACATGAAGAAATTCTGCAAATCATAAAGGATTTTGCTGAAGCAACTCGACGTGCGATCTTAGCGGGATTTGATGGCGTTGAATTACATGGAGCAAATACTTATTTACTACAGCAGTTTTTCTCTGAAAACTCAAATCAACGCTCAGATGAATGGGGCGGCTCATTAGAAAAACGCTTGAAATTTCCGTTATTAGTTATTGATTCCGTCAATCAAATGGTCAAAAAGCATACGCAAAATCCATTCGTAGTCGGCTACCGCTTATCACCAGAAGAAATCGAAACACCAGGTATTCGCCTAGCTGACTCTTTATATTTGGTCGATCAAATCAAAAATAAGGTGGATTATATCCATTTATCAATTGGCAATTACAAGCGGACTTCTTTAAATGATGAAGCAACCAAAGCAACCTTGATTTCTCAATTTTCAGCTAGAACGAAGGGCTTTGTTCCTTTGATTGGTATCGGATCTGTTGAACAGCCGGAAGAAGCAGCAAAAGTCATGGCAGACGGTGCTGATTTTGTGGCGATTGGTCGGGAGTTAATTCGCGAACCTAAATGGGTACAAAAAGTCGCATCTGGTGACATAGCAAGTATTCGCACTAAAGTAAGTCCTTTAGATACTGAAGAATTGCGAATTCCAAGTGTTATGCAGGATTATCTAAAAGAATCTTTTAACAGTGTGATGCACTATACAACAGATACTTCCACTGCTCAATACTATGAAGATACACCTGCACCGATGGAAAACTTTAAAAAGCTTTAACAATTGATATTCAGCATAAAAACTGGACCAAAATAACAAAAGAACGAACCAAAACATTCACCGTTTTGGTTCGTTTTTTGTTATTCTTTCACTTCATATTTGAAATTAGGATCGATTTCTTGATCTAAGCGATCAAATGAAGCCTGCATTCTGCGTTCAACTTCAGCAATGCCCTCTTTATCCATTTTGGGAATATCGCTAACGTCAATTGGTTCGCCAAATCGAACAGTAACCCGACGACGTTTGAATAAATCTTTCAAGGTTAAGGGCCCTTGATATACCGCCGGAACAATGCTTACTTTAGCCATCTTTGCAATTAACGCCACACCGCCTTTTAACTCAGAAGAATGACGGGTTCCACTAGGGAACATCACCAAGCTTAAATCAGTGTTCTTCAGTGTTTTTACCGGTGTCTTAATAGCGCTTGGACCAGGCTTTTCCCGATCAACAGGAAATGCATTGGCATGCTTTAAAATAAAGCTCAGAAACGAATTCTTGAATAATTCTTTTTTGGCCATAAAACTAAACTTTTTTGGTGATCCGCCAACAGCTAAATAAAGTGGTTCCCACCAAGTTCTATGAGGTGCTACTAAAATATAATTTTCATTTTGAGGAATACGGTCTTTCTTTTCATAGTGTGCATTGCCATTGATAACAAACAAAACAACCCGGACAACGCCACGCATAAATGTAAAAAACATGTTCTTCTTCCTTTCTTTTCACTAGCTATAAGTATGCCGAAAACAAACACTTTTGACAAGTCTTTTTCAGAGGTTTCTTCTATATCTTAATCGTAGTATAATATAAGGATATCTTGGATTCCATCAAAGCGCTTAAAAAAATGGAGGTGTCCATTCATGATCGAATTTAGATCACTATCTAAAGATGACAATGAAGCTGAATTGATTGCGTTACTTTCTAAAAATCAAGAAGAGGTAAAAAAGGTTCCTGCTGAACAATTGGCCATAAAAGAAGGCTCATCACTGATCACGATTCCTACACAAGATCATCAAGCAAAAACGTTTTACGAAAAGTTCGGCTACCATGATTTTGGTAAACTCGATAATACACCATTTATTGGCACAACCAACCATCATTTAGTCAAACGAATTGAACACGAAAAAAATTAAAGGAATGAATTATACATGTTATTACCAGGTGAACGAATCGATCAATTATTCGCAGACGATATTCAGATCATTCAAAGTAAAGAAGTTTTTTCTTTCTCAATCGATGCTGTTTTACTCGCAAATTTCCCTCTATTTCCTAAAAATGGTTTGATTGTTGATCTTTGTGCTGGAAATGGCGCCGTTGGTTTATTTGCCAGTCGAAAAACCAACGCGAACATCAAGCAAATTGAGCTACAAGAGCGTTTAGCTGACATGGGTAAACGCAGTATTCAGTTAAATCAATTGGAAGATCAAATGACTATGCTTGAATTAGATTTAAAGCTAGCAACAACTGCTGTAAAACCTGATTCTGTTGATTTAGTGTTATGCAATCCGCCTTACTTTAAGGAATTGCCGACAAGTCAAAAAAATCCTAACCCTCACTTAGCGATCGCCCGTCACGAAATACATACAACACTTGATGAAGTTGTTGCAGTATCTGCAAAACTCTTAAAAACAACTGGACGCCTGGCAATGGTTCATCGACCTGACCGCTTTTTAGACATACTACATGCAATGGAGTCCGCTAATATCGCACCTAAACGCGTACGTTTTGTTTATCCTAAAGTTGGAAAAGAAGCCAATACCTTATTAATTGAAGGTATTAAACAAGGCAAACAGGATGGCTTTCGCGTTTTGCCGCCGCTATTTACCTATGATGAACAGAACAACTATTTACCAGAAATGAAGGCGATGTTATATGGCGAGTAATCATTATTTTTATGTTCTTCACTGCAAAGACAATACCTTTTACGGTGGCTACACAACAGATCCAAACAGACGCTTGAAAGAGCACAACAGTGGCACTGGCGCAAAATATACACGACTGCCCTCCCGCTTACCTGCAAAAATGATCCATATTGAAAAATTTAGCAGCCGCAGCGAAGCAACCAAAGCAGAGTATGCATTTAAAAAGTTAACGAGAAAACATAAAATTGCTTATTTAAAAGAAAAGGAGTAAATGAATGACTCTTATGAAAAAAATCTTACTGATCGAAGACGATGAAAACATTTGTGACTTAGTTCGGCTCTTGTTTAAGGACAAATATGAGCTATCTGTAAAACAATCCGGTACTGAAGGGATTCTGGAAGCACTCAGCTATTCTTATGATTTAATTTTACTTGATCTCATGCTGCCTGGTGTTACTGGCGAAAGTGTCTTGCAGACCATCAGAAAGACATCGGACGTTCCGATCATCATTCTTACAGCAATCGATACTAAAGAAAAAACAGTAGAATTACTCCGCAATGGGGCCAATGATTATGTGACCAAGCCCTTTCATATTGAAGAGTTGGAAGCAAGGATCGAGATCCACACACATCAGACGCATGTCAAAGAAAACCAAATTCTCATACATAAAAATTTAAGTGTAGATACCGAATCTTCTGAAGCGTTCGTCCATAAAAATGCTTTGACTATTTCTAATAAAGAGCTTCAAATCTTAGAGTTACTATTGCGTCATCCAAATAAGATCTATTCTAAAGCCAATTTGTATGAGACCATCTGGCATGACGCTTATATTGGCGGAGAAAATACTGTGAACGTCCATATTAGTTCCCTTAGAAAAAAATTGAAAGAATTAGATCCCAACGAAGAATATATTGAAACAATCTGGGGTACTGGTATTCGCTTATCAAAGGAGGGCTGATTCGATGCAGTGGACACTATTATTTGCGTTACTTTTTTTAGTTGTGAGCGGTTATTTTATTTTCATTTTAAATGAACTGCGCCACATTGTTACCCAATTGACCTATATCACTGAACATGAAACTAATGCGGAGCTGACTTCTACTTCAAAAAATAAATTAATTAGAAATTTACTGTCTAAAAATAACCTTCTCATTAAGAAAAATAAAGCTTTTTATCAGCAACAACGGCAAAAAGAAAAAGAAGTTCAAAAAATCTTAACCAATTTAACACATGACTTAAAAACCCCCTTAACCGTTTCATCTGGTTATACTCAACTTCTTTTACAAGAGATTGAAAGAGAAGACCATAAAGAAATTTTAGGAAAAATCGACACTAGCCTAATGGATATCTCTCATTATTTGAGTTATTTAATGGAATATAATTTGATTCAAGAAAAAACACTCAAATTAAATCTGGAAGTGGTAGATGTTTCTGAGTTTTTACAAGAGAATCTTTTTACCTACTACGAAGAATTTGAAAAACAACAAATTCATTTAGACTTACAGATTCAAGAACACCAAAAACTGCTATTGGATGTTTCAGTATTACAACGATTGCTTCAAAATATTTTGGGCAATATCCTAAAACATGGCCATCAATATGCCCATGTTTCATTAGAAAACAAGGCAAATAATATTCAAATTACATTTTCTAATGGTTTATTAAAACCCGTGGGAGATGTCCAAATTTTCTTTAACCGTTTTTTTACAGAGGATTTATCAAGATCAAATAAGAGTACTGGTTTAGGCTTAAGTATTATTAAAGAGTTGGCAAGTTTACTCCATAGTGAGGTTACGTTGCATACAGAGAAACACGAGTTTCAATTAGTTTTGACCTTAAAAAATAATTCAGAAACATAGTTTTGCTATAAAAAAAATCAAGCCTGATGTTGATGCAACACATCAACATCAGGCTTGATTTTTTTCTTATTCATTTATTTTTATCATAATTTATTTTTCATTCATAAATTGCTTGAACTTTTCTGCGATTGCTTTTGATTGAGTATGATGTAGGGAATGTGGACCGGAAAGCTCAACTACTTCACCTCTTGTGACACTTTCAGCTTGTATTTTATGCCATTCAAGCCAGTTATCATCGAGCTCAACAGTGTCTTTTGCTACAAATAACAATACAGGCAATTCTTTTGGAAAAGCTTGCTTTCTAGCTGCAGGTATATTTTTTTCTAGCAACTGTTGTTCATTTCGAATCATTTTATTATTATAATTTTTCAAGTTTAGCATAAGATTTTGTTGATAGGTTTTCTTATCTATTCCATCAAATGTTAAAGCGTTTTTAAGATTAGGACTTAAATTGACCATTATTCGCATTATTCCAGCTTCAGTAAGAAAATTTGTCATTCTATCATCGACTTTTTCTGCTGGTTGATCGGGTACACTATTATCGATACCCACAAAAGCTTTGACACTTTCTGGATAGGTAGCAACATAATTCAAACTATAGATTCCACTGATTGAATGCCCCATCAAAATAAAAGAATCGATATTTAATTTTCCAACCACTTCATGGATTTCTTCAGCGATGTTTGCTGATGTTCGATCACGCTTTGTCTGACTACTTAACCCGTAACCAAATGGTTCGATTACCACGACGCGATAGTCATTTTCTAATTCTTTCGTTAAGGGTGTGTAGTCCAAAACTGGACTACCAGTTCCAAGGCCAGGGAGTAATACAATCGTTTCTTGCCCTTGCCCTTTTTCAACTACATTTATCATACCGTCAAACACTTCAATTTTTTCCCCATAGTCTTTGATTTGGCTCGCTTCGTTGTGCAAGCTAATCTTGTTAAAAATATAAATTCCAGCCATTGCAAGAACAATTACTCCCACAAGCGCCAATAGTGTAATTTTTAGAATATGTAACGCGTATTTTAATCCTTTTTTTTTAGTTTTTTTCATTTCTATTCTCCTTTTATATTTTTTTTAAGCATTTACAGAGTGATTATTATCAGTCCATCACAGTACCTAACCTTCAACTTAAACTAAATAAAAACTCTTCCACTAATCTACTAAGTTCGTTGAGCTTAGAATCGAATCAATGTTATCTACTGCTTATTGGGTAGATGCTATAACCATGTTCACCTCCAAAATTAGACTTCTTTAGATGAACGTCTGAACAAGTCGTGCAATTCGACACTTAAACACATAATAAAATATTTCATAACGCTGATTTAACAAGCTTTTAAGTTTGTTAAATCAGTTTTTTTGTATTCTTGTTCAGACGTTCGTATAAAAAAGATTTAGTTAGACAATAGTCATATCACAAACAACTAGTGCTTACTAGTAGCGTTATTACCATTTCGTCTGGATAAATTGTGAATTCTAGCGACTTTGTATACAGAACTTTCACTTACTTTGAGTCGCCTAGCAATTGTTTTAACTGGTACACTATTTAATTGGTATAGCTTTACTATTTCCATTTTTTTCTTTTCTGAAAGTCCAGGATTGCCTAAAATCACACCGTTCTCTTTCGCTTTCTTGAGCCCCGCCTTGGTTCGCAATCTTATATTATCAAGTTCTATTTCCGCAACATATCCAAGTACAATACAAAGTAAACGACCAGTAAGTGAATCAGTTTCAATGTTTTCTTGTAAGCTAATCAACTTAATATTATGTTGATTAAATTCGTCAATGAGAGAACCTAATTTGCTCATGCTGCGAGTGAGACGGTCTAATTTGTAAATGTATAATGAAACTTGTTTGCCTTGGTTAGATAATTTTTTAGCCAGATTAATAGCTTTTTCTAGTTCTGGGCGATCATCATTACTTCCGCTTTGTTTTTCACTGAATAGAACATTACAACTTGCTAGAGCTTCTGTTTGAATTTCTACACTTAGACGCTGACGTTCATCTAAAGACGAAACACGGACATATCCCACCTTTACAATTTTTAAATGTTCTAATTCTTGTTGTTTACTTTGCCCTTCTAGTTTTTCCATGTCCTAAACCTCCAAATATTTTCCTTACATTTATGTGGTATAGTTTAAACACAGGAGATTGCTATTCATAAAACTATAAAAATTATAGATTGTTTACCTCTAAGTTTAGATTGACTTACCAGACAGAAATGAACTAAGGTAACACTTTTTGGCAAGCAATAATTCAAGTGCCGAAACTGTGTCTAATTATATTACACTAATTTCAACTTTTACAGATTCTTCATTACAAAAAAAATGCTAATTCTTCAACAATCTTTATTGTCAGGAGAAACTAATTTAACTTGATTTAAAACAAGCACTATAATTTTAACTGTACGATCCTTTGGTCTCATAAATTAGTATAGTGTTTTACAGAATCTTAAATAGTAGACAGAAACTTTATTATTTAGTTATCTGTCTACTATTACCCAAGTAACTGTCATAGATTTTGTTCTCTTCAAAAATGTTATTCTTTAAAAGAATAAATGAACATTATAAAACTGCACAGTAGTAAGTAAGCCGATTATAATCAAGAAAATCGTCAGCCATTTTGCCTCATTTTTACGCCAAGTTGCCGCTAGCCAGACAATCATTCCGACAGTGAATATCGGTAACAAGCAATTAATATAAAATAAAGGTTGCATTGAAGAAATAATCATCAGAGAATTTGATAAAAAATTCATGATCATAGCAATCCCTACGCCCAATACAAGTAAACCAACAACTGAGAAAGCTGTGAGTACTGTATAGTTTTTTGACCAGCCGTCCGCTTTCTTTTTACGTTTTTGCTTGATAAACTTAATCACTAGATAAATCAATGATCCTAAAAATCCTAGAATAGAAATGGCAAAAGCTACCAAGTTAAATAATTGTGTGTCTAGAATCGAAGTGACAGGTAAATAATCTCCTACAATTCTTTTAACTTGTCCTTTTTCGTCGAATTCAAAATACATATATTTTTTTCCGTCTATATTTTTTTTCTTTTGGGCTACTTGATAGATTCCTGATTTCAATTCGACTAGTGGAATAGCTTCCTTTTCTCCTGGTATTTTTACATTAATGCCGCCTTCTTTGTTCTCTGTTATGATGAGATCATCATTCATAATAATGTAAGCAAATTTTGCCATAGTTGAATGTACTCTTCTCGATGAACGATAGCGTCCTACTACTTTTTTATCTGTAGGACTTTTTTTCAAGGATAAATCAGCAGAATCAGAGGGTTTCCCTAAAAATATTGTTTCTATCTCGCTTTGAACAGTACTTGTCACGCCAGACAAACTATTTGTTAATAAGACAATGCCTAGTCCTTCTTCTGGAACCAGGCTTAGTTCTGAAAGGAAGCCTAATGTAGCTCCACCGTGTTCAATGATGCGCTTGTTATTGACCTCTTTTTCCCAGAATCCATGAGCATTACCTAAAGCTTCTGGCATTACTCCATCAGAATGCGTTTGCATCTGTTTTAACGTTTCTGTTTGATTAAAGATCTTGTAGGGAGCAGTTCCTTCATAATTTAGTTGAGCTATCATAAAATGGTTCATATCTGCTGCACTCGATAGTAGCGATCCTGCTGGAAAAGTATTACTGATAAAACGATCCATTACTTCAAATGATGATTCATTTGATCTATAACCTAGGCTTACATTGTCTTTTATTGTAGGCTGGTCCTCATAAACCATAGAAAACGTTGAGTGATTCATCTGAAGTGGTTTTAGTATGTTTTGGTTCATGTAAGGTATAAAATCTTGGCCTGTTACTCGTTCAATGATATAGCCTGCTAATGCGGTACTATAATTTGAATAGGCTGTGACTGTCCCAGGTTCATAGACTTGCTTTGGTTGTTCCTTTGTAATTGTTTCTTTCAATGGTCTGATTTGTTCTACATTATCTAGTTTTAATCCTTCTAATCTATCTTCAAAACCTGCTGTATGATGCATCAAATCCAAAATAGTGATTTTTTTGTTAAACGTTAAGTTTAAAGTTCCTTCTGGCAAGTAGTCTTGAATATCTGCATCCAAATTTTAAATTCGAAATAAAAAGAAAACAAATAAAAAATCCCCTCGTAGAACAAAGATTTTTGATTATCTCTGCTGTCTTCTACGAGGGGACCATAAATATTCGCTTTTTATTTAATAACATAGAACTTTATTTCTTAAAAAATACCTTTCCGTTATTTAAAAGAATAAATGGACATTATAAAACTGAATAGTTGTAAGTAACGCAATCAGAATCAAGAAAATAGTCAGTACTTTTGCGTCATGCTTACGCCAATTTATTGCTAACCAGCCAATCATTCCAACAGTAAATATAGGCAGTAACCAATTGATATAAAACAAGGGTTGCATCGAAGATATAACTATGACAGGATCTGATACAAATTTTAGTATCATGAAGGTAGCTGTCATCATGACAAGCAATCCAACTGCTGAAAAGGCAGCTAGTAAGGTATGGTTTCTTGACCAGCCATTCGTCTTCTTTTTGCGTTTTTGTTGGATAAATTTAATCAATAGATAAATCAGTGACCCTAAGAAACCTACAAATGAAACGCCAAAAGCAATAAAGTTAAATAGTTGTGTTTCTAGAATAGAAGTTACCGGGAGAAAATCGGTTGGCCCAAAATTAATTCTGAGGACTTCACCTTTTTCATTGAATACAACGTATATATATTGTCGACTAGTATCATTTTCTTCCTTTTGTACTTTTTGATAAACGCCTGGTTTGACTTCAACATATGTTGTAGCCTCTTTTCCACCTGGCCCTTTTACATTAATTCCACCTTCTTTATTTTCCGTTATCGTAATATCGACTTTATCAGCGTTGATAATATAATATAATTTAGCCATCGTTGAATATATGTTTCTTGAAGTTCGATATTGTCCGGTTACTTTTTGATCTGTTGGGCTTTGTTCAAGTGGTACGCCAGCAGTGGGTGTATAGCCATATAAAAGTGTTTCTAATTCATCACGTATTCCAGTTGCTTCACCCGTAATATTTGTTAATAATACATAGCCCAGACCTTCTTTTGGTACCAAACTTAACTGTGCACTGAAGCCTACTAAATTTCCACCATGTTCAAGGGTATGTTTACCATTCACTTCTTTTTCCCAAAAACCATGAGCATTTCCTTCAGTTTCTGGTATCATACTATAAGATTGTGTTTTCAGTTGTTTTAAAGTTTCTGATTGGGCAAAAAACTTGTAAGGTGTATTTCCTGCATCATCTAATAGCATCAATAAGAAATGAGTCATATCTGTTGCTGTAGAATGTAATGATCCTGCGGGAAAATCATTCATGAGGCTATAATTTTCATTTACTTTTTCAAATTTTGAAGCTTCAAAATTATAACCTAAACTTTTATGATCTTTGATTGAAGGATGGTCATCATAAACCATGGAAAAAGTTGATTGATTCATTTGAAGTTGTTCTTGTATGGCCTGGTTCATATACACTAGATAATCTTGACCTGTTACTTGTTCAATAATATAACCTGCTAATGCAGCACCATAGTTTGAATAAGCTGTGACTGTTCCAGGTTCATAGACTTGTTTTGGTTGACTTTTCTTTGTAATTGTTTCTTTTAACGGCTTCAATTGATCTCTGTTTTCTAAAGACATTCCCTCAAGTTTCTCTTCAAAGCCTGCTGTATGATGCATCAAATCTAAAATGGTTATTTTTTTATCAAAAGCTAAATTCAAGGTTCCTTCTGGCAAGTAGTTTTGAATATCTGCATCTAGTTCAACTTTTCCTTCTTCCGCCAGTTTCATTAGCATACTCCAAGTAAACAGCTTCGTAACGGACCCCATTTCAAAAACTGTTTTGTCTCCAGTCACTGGTGTTTTCTTCTCAATATCTGAGACACCATAGCCTTTGGTTAAGATGACTTTGCCATCTTTGACGATTCCGATTGAAGCACCAGGAATTTCTTTACCGATATATTTGTCCATAATTTGATCTACTTGCTTTTCAATAGATAAATCGTTTTCTGTTCCTTTCTGCACTTCTTGTGCCTGGGTTAACAAACCTGTTTGTAAAAATAATACCAACATACCAATAACCGTTACTATTTTTTTCATATTAACTCCTCCAATATTTTTTCTTTCACATTAATCATATCAACTCTATCGGGCATAACATATGGTACATTTGGCTGAACCTTAACTAAAACTAAAGTCTTATTTTGGTAATACTTACCTTAATATTAGTTGATATCATTCCATTAGAAACCCTTATTTTAAATTCGAAATAAAAAGAATACAAATATAAAATCCCCTCGTAGAACAAAGATTTTTGATTATCTCTGCTGTCTTCTACGAGGGGACTATAAATATTCGCTTTTTATTTAATAACATAGAACTTTATTTCTTTAAAAATGCCTTGCCGTTATCTAAAAGAATAAATGGACATTATAAAACTGAATAGTTGTAAGTAAAGCAATCAGAATTAAGAAAAAGGTCAGTACTTTTGCGTCATGCTTACGCCAATTTATTGCTAACCAGCCAATCATTCCAACAGTAAATATAGGCAGTAACCAATTGATATAAAACAAGAGTTGCATCGAAGATATAACTATGACAGGATCTGATACAAATTTTAGTATCATGAAGGTAGCTGTCATCATGACAAGCAATCCAACTGCTGAAAAGGCAGCTAGTAAGGTATGGTTTCTTGACCAGCCATTCGTCTTCTTTTTGCGTTTTTGTTGGATAAATTTAATCAATAGATAAATCAGTGACCCTAAGAAACCTACAAATGAAACGCCAAAAGCAATAAAGTTAAATAGTTGCGTGTCTAAAACAGAAGTTATTGGGAGAAAATCGGTTGACGCAAAAAAATTAATTCTGAAGACTTCATCTTTTTCGTTGAATTCAACATACAGATATTGCTGTTTCGTATCATTTTCTTCCTTTTGTACTTTTTGGTAAACTCCTGGTTTGACTTCAACATATGTTGTAGTCTCTTTTTCACCTGGTTCTTTTAAATTAATTCCGCCTTCTTTATTTGCTGTTATGAGGATATCATAATCAAACATGATAGACTCTAACTTAGCCATAGTTGAATATGATATTCTAGCAGCTCGATAATGTCCTACTACTTTTTGATCTGTTGGGCTTTGTTCAAGTGGTAAGTCATCAGTAGGCGTATAGCCATATATGAGTGTTTCTAACTCATCTCGTATGCCAGTAGCTTCCTGTGCAACATTTGTTAGTAAGATATAGCCAAGTCCCTCTTCTGGAACGATACTTAGTTGTGCAGTAAAAGCAGGTGTATTTCCCCCATGATCAATGATGCGTTTACCGTTTACTTCCTTTTCCCAAAAACCATGAGCATTTCCTTCAGCTCCTGGTAAGATGCTATAAGATTGTGTTTTAAACTGTTTTAAAGTTTCTGTTTCTTTAAAAAACTTGTAAGGCGTATCTCCTGCATCATCTAATAACATCAACATGAAATGGGTCATATCTGACGCTGTTGATACTAATGATCCTGCTGGTGTAATATTTAGATGAAGAGGTTCTGCAATTTCAAATGATGAACCGTTTGCCGTATAACCTGTGCTGAGATTTTCTTTGAATATGGGCTGGTCAGCATATGTCACTGAAAAAGTTGAATGATTCATTTGGAGTTGTTCGTGTATGACTTTGTTCATATATGATACGTAATCTTGTCCGGTTACTTGTTCAATAATATAGCCAGCTAGTGCCGTACCATAATTTGAATAGGCGGTAATTGTGCCAGGTTCAAAGATTTGTTTTGGTTGATTTTCCTTTGTAAAATACTCCTTTAATGGTTTGACTTGATCAGCACTATATTCCGCTATCCCTGCATTTATATCTTCAAATCCAGCTGTATGGTGCATCAAGTCCAAAATGGTTATTTTTTTATCAAATGCTAAATTCAAGGTTCCTTCTGGCAAGTAGTCCTGAATATCTGCATCCAGTTCAACTTTCCCTTCTTCCGCCAGTTTCATTAGCATACTCCAAGTGAACAGCTTCGTAACGGACCCCGTTTCAAAAACTGTTTTATCTGCAGTCACAGGTGTTTTTTTCTCAATATCTGAGGCACCATAGCCTTTGGTTAAAATGACTTTGCCATCTTTGACGATTCCGATTGAAGCTCCTGGAATTTCTTTGCCAATATATTTGTCCATAATTTGATCTACTTGCTTTTCAATAGGTAGATTGCTTTCTTTTTCTTTCTGCACTTCTTGTGCTTGGGTTAACAAACTTGTTTGTAAAAATAACACCAACATACCAATAACCGTTACTATTTTTTTCATATTAACTCTCCTAACGTTTTTATCTTTCTTTCAGATTAATCATATCAACTCGAGTAGGCATAAGATATGGTACATTTGGCTGAACCTTAACTAAAACTAAAGTCTTATTTTGGTAATACTTACCTTAATATTAGTTGATATCATTCCATTAAAAATCCTTATTTTAAATTTGAAATAAAAAGAAAACAAATAAAAAATCCCCTCGTAGAACAAAGATTTTTGATTATCTCTGCTGTCTTCTACGAGGGGACCATAAATATTCGCTTTTTATTTAATAACATAGAACTTTATTTCTTAAAAAATACCTTTCCGTTATTTAAAAGAATAAATGGACATTATAAAACTGAATAGTTGTAAGTAAAGCAATCAGAATTAAGATAAAGGTCATCCATTTTGCATCGTTTTTGCGCCAACTCCAAGCGAGCCAACCAATCATGCCAACTGTAAAAATTGGTAATAAGCAATTGATATAAAATAAGGGTTGCATAGAAGATATAATCATCACAGGATTGGATGCAAATCTAAGCATCATTACAATAGCAGTGATCATGACAAGTAGACCAACGGCTGAAAAGGCTGCAAGTAAGGTGTAGTTTCGTGACCAACCATTTACTTTCTTTTTCATTTTTTGTTTGATAAATTTAACCAGTAAATAAATCAACGAACCTAAAAATGCTACAAATGAAATTCCAAAAGCAATCAGGTTAAACAACTGTGTATCTAGGACAGAAGTAACAGGCAGAAATTCATGAGTTACACCAAAGCCAATTCTGCGAACTTCATCTTTATCATTTACCTCAAAATACAAGGTGTTAAGATTCACGCCACTTCGTTCAATATCTGTTAGCTCATTACCAACTTTTTGATAAATGCCTGATGCTACTTCAACATAATGAATAGTCTCTTTTTCTCCTGGAATTTTTAAGTTAATGCCACCTTCAGTATTTTCTGTTAGGATAAAATCACCGTCGAAAACGATAGAAGATAATTTTGCCATGGTTGATACCTGTGTTCTTGCACCACGATAGCGCCCAGTTATTTTTTTATCCATAGCGCTTTTTTCAATTGCGATGTCAGTAGTAGCAGTATCTTGTCCAAATAATAATGTTTCTAAATCTCTTCGAATACCTGTTGCTTCACCACCAACATTCGTTAATAAAACATAACCAGTTCCTTCTTCAGGATCAAAATTTAGTTGTGATGTAAAGCCCGCTGTATTTCCACCATGTCCAATGAGACGTTTACCATTTACTTCTTTTTCCCAAAAGCCATGAGCATTTCCAATCGTTTCTGGGACGATACTGTAAGAGTGACTTTTGAACTGCTCTAAAGTTTTTGCCTCTTTAAAAAACTGATAAGGCGTATTTTCTTTATTATCTAATAGCATCAACATAAAATGAGTCATGTCTGTTGCTGTTGAGTGTAGAGATGCTGCTGGCATATCATTTGATAATAAGAAATCTTCTAGTTTAAATGATGAGCCATCAAATGAATAACCAAAGCTCATATTGTCTTTTATAACAGGTTCATCATCATAAACAATGGAAAAAGTTGAATGATTCATTTTAAGTTGTTCATGTATAAACTGATTCATATAGACGATATAGTCTTGACCTGTCACTTGTTCAATAATATAACCTGCTAAGTTCGCACCATAATTTGAATAAGAAGTAACGGTTCCAGGTTCATAGACTTGTTTGGGTTGTTTTTCCTTTGTAATGGTTTCTTTTAAGGGCTTTATTTGATCAACATTTTGTAGATCCATTCCCTCAATTTTTTCTTCAAATCCTGCTGTATGGTGCATCAAGTCCAAAATGGTTATTTTTTTATCAAATGCTAAATTCAAGGTTCCTTCTGGCAAGTAGTCCTGAATATCTGCATCCAGTTCAACTTTCCCTTCTTCCGCCAGTTTCATTAGCATACTCCAAGTGAACAGCTTCGTAACAGAACCTACTTCAAAAACCGTTTTATCTGCAGTAACAGGTGTTTTTTTCTCAATATCTGAGGCACCATAGCCTTTGGTTAAAATGACTTTGCCATCTTTGACGATTCCGATTGAAGCTCCTGGAATTTCTTTGCCAATATATTTGTCCATAATTTGATCTACTTGCTTTTCAATAGGTAGATTGCTTTCTTTTTCTTTCTGCACTTCTTGTGCTTGGGTTAACAAACTTGTTTGTAAAAATAACACCAACATACCAATAACCGTTACTATTTTTTTCATATTAACTCCTCCAGCGTTTTATTTTGCATTCTTTATCTTATATCAATTCTATTCTTCAATTGAAACTAAAATTAAAAATTCCCTTACTAGTTTTTATTATTTCATCTATCTACCAGTAAAGGAATTATCTTATGAATCTTTATCTCAATCCTTTTTCATCAAGTAACATCATAATATGGTAACAGATCTCTTTAAAAATGTTATTCTTTAAAAGAACAGATGAACGTTATAAAACTGTACAGTAGTTAGCAAACCAACCATTATCAAGAAGAGCATCAGCCATTTTGTCTCATTTTTACGCCAAGTAACTGCTAACCAAACGATCATCCCGATAGTGAAGAGTGGTAATAAACAATTTATATAATATAACAGTTGCATTGAAGAAAAAACGATTGTCATATTTGTTACGAATTTCAATATCATAACAATGGCGGTTATCATCACAAGCAACCCAACTGTTGAGAAGGCTGTAAGTACAGTATAGTTCCGTGACCATCCAGCAACTTTCTTTTTACGTTTTTGTTTGACAAACTTAACCAACAGATAAATCAACGAACCTAAAAAGGCTATAAAGGAAACACCAAAGGCAATAAAGTTAAATAATTGTGTATTTAGAAAAGATACTGGTAGTGAATCAGTCGTCATGCCATTACCGGCGGTCAGGACTTGCCCTTTGTCATTTAGTTTAAAATACAGGTATTTATCCTTTGATCCTTTTTGAATTTTTTGATAGATCCCTGGCTTGACTTCCACATAATCAATGCCTTTTTTCGATTGAGGTGATATGACATTGATACCACCGTCTTTATTTGCTTTTACGACCATATCAAAATCAGCAATGATATAGGCTACTTTCCCTAAGGTAGAAACGGGTTGCCTTGCCATTCGATAGCGCCCAGCTACTTTTTGGTCAGTTGAACTCTTTTTCAATGGTAAATCAGTAGTTATGGTTTCTTTTCCTACTAAAAGTGTATTTAACTCGTTTCGAATCCCTGTTGCCTCATTATTAAGATTCATTAATAGGATATAGCCCAGTCCATCTTCTGGAACCAAATTCAGTTGTGAAGAAAAGCCTCCTGAGTTTCCAGCATGTCCAATAATACGCTTACCACTTACTTCCTCTTCCCAAAAACCATGGGCATTGCCTAGTGCGCCTGGTACTATTCCATAAGAATGGGTCTGCATCTGTGTTAACGTTTCCCCTTGCTCAAAGAAATTGTAAGGCGCTTTTCCATCATTATTTAATAGAGCCAACATAAAATGCGTCATATCTGTTGCTGTCGATTGTAGTGAACCCGCTGGAAAATCGTTCGTCAGATCAACAGTCATTTTTTCAAATCCTGAACCATCATATAAATAACCTGAACTTTTATTGTCCTTTATTATAGGCTGATCATCGTAAATCATGGAAAACGTTGAATAGTTCATTTGAAGCGGTTTTAGTACAGTTTGATTCATATACTCCATGTACTCTTGACCTGTCACTTGTTCAATAATATAGCCAGCCAAGTTTGCACCATAATTCGAATAAGAGGTTACTGTTCCCGGTTCATAGACTTGTTTTGGTTGATTTTCTTTAGTAAGGGTTTCTTTTAATGGTTTTAATTGATTCTCATTTTTTATGTCCATACCTTCGATTTTTTCTTCAAAACCTGCTGTGTGATTCATCAAATCCAAGATAGTTATTTTTTTGTCAAAGGCTAGGTTCAGCGTTCCTTTTGGCAAGTAATCTTGAATATCTGCATCTAGCTTAACTTTCCCTTCTTCTGCTAATTTCATTAGCATACTCCAAGTAAAAAGTTTCGTCACAGATGCTGTTTCAAAAACTGTTTTATCTCCAGTTACAGGTGTTTTTTTCTCAATATCTGAGACCCCGTAGCCTTTGGTTAAGATAACTTTCCCGTCTTTGACGATTCCGATTGACGCGCCGGGAATTTCTTTACCGATGTATTTCTCCATAATTTGATCCACTTGTTTTTCAATTGTTTCATTTGCACTTGCATCTTTTTGATCTTCTTGTGCATATACGACTAAACCTGATTGTAAAAATAACACTAACATGCCGATAACGGTCACTAATTTTTTCATTTTTCCACCTCTATAATTTTCATTATTTAATCTTTTCCCTGTTCAAAATCGCTAACTAGAGTGCCTCTGTATTCAAATAATTTATTAAGTCGCATCTAGACAAAATTGTAAATACTTCATAATAAATATTCGCAGCCATATCATGTTCGAAGTAGTACGCGACGCCTTCTTTTGAGTAGCCTAAGTAAATCAAAAAATGACTGATTTCTACTTCACTAGTTAAGATACTGTTTTTTTCAAAAGCGGATGACAAATTCTGTTCACTTAAAGTGATATCTGAATACCTTTCACTGATATACTTGATAACTTTTGCAGAATCTATTTTGTGATTATCCATATAAAAAAACATTGTTGACATTATACTCATACCTTACCTGTTATTTAAGGTTTTTATCTTCCGATTTTTTTAGGATAGCCTTAGAAACCATTCAAAACTGTTTCCACCATTTTTTTAGAATTCCTTTCTCTTGATGACTGTTATGCTAATAATCGTTGAGCAAATAATAAGCACACTATTTGCCACTATATATGGAACTAGTGCTTTACCAGAAAGTTCATAAAATGCCATAGATTGCGCAAGACTGACAAAATCAAAATATTTCATCCAATCCCAGCCTACGTTTAGCCTGATTATTGGAATGAACAATGGACATAACACTATAAAAACAGTTGCAATCACATTACTTGTAGTAATGATCAATATAATATTAGCTATACTAAAAATAAAACTCACGCCAAGTGCTAAACAAAAACCTGCAACAAACATATCGTTGATTAAGGCTCCGATATTGATGTTTGTCATATCATAGTTGAAGTAAGAGAGAATAAAGATCGATCCAAAGTAAATTGCTGTACCAAGTGTAACCATTAACAATTGCACACTATTTTTAGCTAAACAAAATGTGGTACGACTAACACCAGAAGTTAACGTATTTTTGTAACATTTCTGAGAAAATTCGTACCCCGAACTCATAATGAAAAAAACGATAAACAAATAAATTAAAAACGGATACGTAGCGAGTGCTCCTTGAAAGGCAATTTTTGCGTTCCATGCCTTATCTTTTATTTCTACTACCCAATTATATGTTGCTTCATTTGGACCAATTGCTGGAAAAAAATGAACACTAAGGACTACGCCGGCCATTCCCACAATTGCTACTACAATAAGATAAAAGCTTTTTGATTGAAATAATCGATACAGATCTGCTTTAATTAAACGCAACATTAGATTTTCTCCTCCATATTACGTACGAGATTTGTATAGTAACTTTCTAGACTATTTTCTTTTTTGCCTATGAAATCTACCATAACACCATTTACTACGAGCAATAAGTTAATTTCTCTAACCAGTAAATCGTTAGAAAAAATATGAATTTCATCTTCTTGAACCACTTCAAATTGGTCACCGATTCGTTCTTTCAGTACCACAGCAGCTTTATTGACATCCGCTACTTTTACAACAATCACTTCTGTATTAGAAGCATCGAATTTTTCTTTTGCTATTTCTTGTATTATTTGCCCATTATGAATAAAACCAAACCGAGTTGATACATGGTAAAGTTCCGTTAAAATATGACTTGAAATTAAAATGGTTGTATTTTTTTCACGATTGGTGCGCTCAATAATCTCCCTAAATTCAATGATTGCAATTGGATCTAAGCCGTTTATTGGTTCATCCAAAATCAGAAAATCTGGATTGTTGACTAAGGCCATTGCAATGCCTAAACGTTGTTTCATTCCTAAAGAAAAGTGTTTAAATTTTTTCTTATTTGTGTCAGCTAAATTCACAAAAGCTAACATTTCTTCAATAATGGTTAAATCATGAATCCCTTTTTGAATACAGATGATTTTCATGTTTTCGTAGGCTGTTAAATTATTGAATGCAGCAGGTTCTTCAATTACTGAGCCAATCCGTTGTAATACGGTGCTATATTCTTTTGAGTGCTTAGTTTTACCTAAAAGTATAATTTCACCAGATGTTTGTTCAGATAAACCCGCAATCAGTTTCATGATCGTCGTTTTGCCCGAACCGTTTCTTCCAATCAGGCCATAGATGTCTCCTTTTTTGACCTCTAGCGAGACACTGTTAAGCACTTCTTCTTTACCAAAATTTTTTCTCACATTTTTTAACGCCAATACTGTTTCACTCATCATTGTTCTCTCCGTTTCATTCAACATCTTAACTATATCAAGCATCTCTTAATTGATCTCTTAACCATTTATTAACTATTTCTTAAATCAAAAAAAGCCTGAAACAAAACTAAAAAATCAGTTTTATTTCGGGCTTTAGATCCGATTAAAAAGTGCTGAAAAAGCAACTTTTTCAGAAACAACTACTTTATCTTAGCTTCCTGCTTGCTCTCGTTAATCCTTTAAATTCTTGTTTAACCTGATAAAGTAAAAATAACAAAAATACCACGTTAACAAATAAGAATGGTACCATAAAATCTTGCAGTAGTAAACTTACCACGATCCAGCCAGCAAAATACAAAACACTTTTACTGATAAAAGGTCGATAATTGTGCTCTTTTTTGGTATAAAAAATCATATTAATAAGAGTCCCACCTAAAAAGCAAAGCAAACTGACCGCCAAACATAAGCTAAAAAAGAGTGGTTGGATATCATTGTCTACATAATTTTCATATAAAACGATCGACAGTCCTAGACCAACAAAAATAAAATAATGAGAGTGAATCAAGACCAACCCAGCCGTAGCCTTCTGCCTATCCATACCTGATTTGTAGATCGTATTGTAAAAAAGAAACAGTACAATAACCACTAAAAAGAAAAATACGCTGCCAATACTTATCTTATTAAAAACAATCGTACTTGCCACAGCTATTACTGCTTCACCAAACAACAGCAACGTAAATAAATTATAGCGCTCTGTCAAATGACCAAAATTCGTTGGAAAATCTTCCAACCCTTTTTTCATAACAATCGGGAAAAAAGCTGTAATAAGAATTGAAACAGCATAGACTGCAAAGCGAATAGCATAGGTGCCCCAAGGCAAAATCGTACTAAATCCAATCAATCCGCTAGCGCATAAAATCATGGTCAACTGGTAACATAATTTTTTGACGACGGTGTCCTCAGTACTTTTCATTTTCAAATAATACTGTAACGCAATGCTGAAAAATAAAATTGAGGTGGCCCCTACAAAAGTAAAATGTGTTTTTTCAAAGTCGACGTTGATCGCTTGTGCCAGGATCATTACCCAAAACATATCAAAGAATAAAAAGAGTGCACTTGTTTTGTTTTTAATAGAAAAGCGATTGGCAAAAACCGTTTGATACGTCCAAATCGTCCAAAAAACCAGCGTCAGCATTAGAAATTCACCCAGACTTTTGAAAGACAGCATCTGATTTGTATCGACAAACAAGATTGATGCAATACGACTAATCGCATAGGCAAAAATCAGATCGTAAAACAGTTCGAACTCGGAAACCTCTTTCTTTAGTACCTGCATTCTATCACTTCCATTCTGATTGATGAGTTATTTTAGTTTCTTTTTTTATTATAGTCTCGACTAGCTAGTTAATACAAAAATAGTGTCCTTTTTTATCCTTTTCGTCATTAAAAAGAGCCTGGGACATAACTTTTCAAGTTATGCCTCAGACTCTTTTTATCCGAATAAACGGTGGAAGCAGAAGCAATCCCTTCGGAAATAAGCTGAAATTCACAAAAATTTGAAGAGCAATTTTCGTGAATTCCTTCTTATTTCTCGGGATTAGACGCTTCTGTCCCAACCTCTTCTATAGCTATTTTACTATTCAACGATTTCTACGCCTAGTGTTTGTTTAAAATGATTTAATGCCCATTCATGGCCGATTGGATCAAAGCTAGCCACTGCATTCTTATGGATAATGATTTGATAGCCTAAATTATAAGCATCCACTGCCGTATGCAACACACAGATATCTGTACAAACACCAACTAAATGAAGCTCTGTAATGCCTCTTTCTCGCAGTCGAACATCTAGATCCGTTCCGCTAAAAGCAGAGTAATGACGCTTATCGATCCAATAAACTGTTTCCTGTTCTCGCGTTTGCTCATATACATCAGCAAGCTTTCCATAAAGTTTACGGCCGTTCGTGCCAGCAATATTATGAGCTGGAAATAGAGCATTCTCCGGATGATATGGATCATTTTGTTCATGACGATCAATAGCATAAACCACAAAATCATTATTTTCATTAAATGTTGCTGTCACGGTTAAAATGGCTTGCTCGATGGCTTGACCTGCACTGCCTGTCGTCAAGGTACCATTTGTTGCAACAAAATCATTGGTGTAATCAATTGAAATCAACGCTTTCATTCTAGAGCCTCCAATTTAAAAATCTGATTGTTTAAACAAGATGCTCCACAAAATTAATCACCATTTTTGCAGATTTTTCTCCTGCTTCTTCAATAAATTCATCAAATGTCTGAGATGCTTCGTGATCAGCTGTATCACTGATTGCTCTAACAACAAGAAACGGAATATTGAATTGCGCTGCCGCTTGAGCAATTGCCGCACCTTCCATCTCACAAGCTAATGCTTCTGGAAAGTCTGTAATGATGTCCTTGACTTTTTCCTTGTCATTCACAAACGAATCCCCTGTTACGATTAATCCATGATGAATCGACATCCCAGTACTTTCGGCAGCTTTTTTCATTTCTAATTTTAAATAATCGCTTGATTCATAATATAATGGCATACCTGGTAATTGTCCTGGTTTATAGCCAAATCCTGTAACATCTACATCGAAATAGGCTAATTTATCTGCGATCACTAAATCGCCTACAGCAAGACCTTTTCCAATACCACCTGCAGAGCCTGTGTTGATCACCATATTGACGCCATATTGATGAATCAATAACGTTGTTGTTACAGCAGATAGCACCTTGCCAATCCCAGAACGGACAACGATCACTTCATGACGTCCTAGAGAACCTGAAATGAATAGAGCGCCGGCTCTTTCCCAAGACCTAGTATCTGATAATGTTTCTTTTAAAATTTTTACTTCTTGATCCATAGCACCGATAATTCCAATTTTCATCGTGATTTCCTCTTCTCTATAAATTCAATACTATAAATATTACAATAGCCAACAAAATTGCCATAACAATAATCGCTTTGGTCAGTGTATTGCTGCGTTCACGAATTTTTGTTTGCTCATTTGAGCGTGATTTAGTGATCTCTTTTTGTTTTTTATGTTCTTTGCGGTAGAAATTAGATATTTCTTTTTCTTTTTTACGGTACTCTTTATCAGCTTCTTTTTGTTCTTGTTCATATATTTTTTGTGCTTCTTTATCAGCTTCTTCTTTGCGTCTCCGTAATTCCGTCCGAGTAACCAGCGGACCTTTGCTCATCGTTTATCCTCCTTCAGCAGCTTTTTTAGTTGCTGTAATTCCCAATATTGTACGGCAAAAATCGTTTTTGCATCACAAATCAGGCCAGTAGCAATTTCTGCTTTTGCTTCTTCTAATGTCAATGTATATAATTCTAAAACTTCGTCATCATCTTGAGGACGGGGATTGGGAACTTTTTCTAGATCTTCAGCAAGATAAATGTGAAGGAGTTCATTTGCAAAACCAGGCGATACATACATAGAAGTTACAAAGGTCAGCTGATTCGCACGATAACCAGTTTCTTCTTCTAATTCTCTTTCAGCAGTTTCTTTTGGGTAATCATGTTCGCCAGGATCGATTTTCCCTGCTGGGATTTCCAAAAGGACTTTCTCCATGGGTTTTCTAAATTGTTTTACCATGATCAATTTATTATCAGCTGTAATCGGAATAACCGCAACTGCTCCTGGGTGAAAAACTAATTCACGAGTGCTCGTCTCCCCATTTGGCAATATTACTTCATCTAAAACAACGTCAATCATCCGTCCTTTAAAAATTTCTTGTCTAGAAATCGTCTTTTCCTCAAACTCTTCAAAGTTCATCATGCAGTTCACCAATCTTTCTATGGATATAATACCTTAATTTTGAAATTTTATCACTTATCGTTCTTTTTGTGAATCCTTTCTTCGCTATAAACCAAGATTCTTAAGACCATATAATAGGCTTCACTTGCTGGATTCTTTAGACTCACATCTGCATTATCACTTAATTCTTTTGATTCAACGGATGCCCAGCCATCGGTTAATTCGAGCTTAAAGTCACCATTTTTAGTGTTGATTACTTCTATTTTTCCTTTTTCATTGCTTGGTTGTTCTTTGGTCTCTTCGGTAGCAGCTTTATCTTCATCTTTAGTGTCACTTACTGCTGAAGAATCTCGCGGTTCATAAAAGACTTCATCGTCACCATAAGAGCCTAGCTCTTCCACACTAGAACTTGTTTCTTCTATATAAACATCATCATCAACTTCTTCTTCGACTATCTTACGGCCAGAACAACCTGTGAGCACTAAACCTACTAATAGTATAGTAATGATTTTAATTTTTTTCACTATCTTTCTCCTTTAGTCCGAATCATTACCTTCTATTATACCTCACGTTTCATTTTTTTTCTCATGTTTCTTTTTGACTTTTTTGTGAACTGTTTCATTGGTTCTACATCTAAAGTAGTAAAAAGTGCCATTTTACCTTGCCATTTCTTACATTTTCCCTAAATATTAAAATCAACCTTTGGACTGATATTCTTTATGGACCCGAATGTGCTAAAATAACTTATATAGCGGAGGTTAACAACTTTCGATGAAATGAATGATTGGAGGGAACTTAAAATGAGAAAAGGAAAATTGATCAAAATAGTTGCTTGTTTATTTTTAACTGGTTTAGTGCTGCGTATTACTCTGGGTATACATACTCCCGTTATCGCCGTAGTTCTTTTGATTCTTATGGTTCTACTTTTTATGGGGTCAAAGAAAAAAAATGGGCCAGAGGAACAATTGCCTAACCTCACTAAAACAAAAGAGGAACATTATGCTAACCTAGGTATGACCGATCAAGAGATTAATTTTTTCCGAGATACAATGAATATAACTAAAAAGCAAATCGTTCAGTTGCAGGAAAATATGAGTGCCTCTACTAAATTAAGAGCGATCGACTTACGTAATGATACGTTACGGGTTTCAAAAGCACTCTTTAAAGAATTAGTGAAAGAACCAAAAAAATTGCATTTAGCGAATCACTTTCTCTACACTCATTTACCAAACTTAGTTGATTTGACAAGTAAATATTTAGAAATCGACGATCATGAGATCAAGAATAAACAAACGTATGAAAAATTAGAGGAAAGTGCTCAAATCATCGACCAAGTATCTAAATTAATCAAAAAAGATTACGAACAATTTGTTTCTGATGATCTAGAAGATCTAGATCTAGAGATAAACGTTGCCAAAAATAGTTTAAAAAGAGATAATGAAAATAATAACAATCAAGAATAGTTACTTTTATGCGTTTAGCTTTTCAGACTAACCTCTCGGGAAATAGATAAAATATGGTTGCGGCAAATAACGCCGCCCTCATATTTTCCTAATTTCCAGTCAAGGTTAAACGAGTCTGATCCGCTTTTATTTTTATCTAGCTGTTCAGACTAACCTCTCGGGAAATAGACAAAATATGGTTGCGGCAAATAACGCCGCCCTCATATTTTCCTAATTTCCAGTCAAGGTTAAACGAGTCTGATCCGCTTTTATTTTAGGAGGAATCATAATGGAAAATGACCCAAAAGATGTAACCCCAGTAAGTGATACACTGGATGATTTATTAAATAATCCGTTTTCGACACCGATCGATTCGTTGACAACAACACAGCAAAGTGAGATTTCTGCTTTGCAAGAACAACAAGTTGCCAGTCGCTTAGTCGATAAACTGCCTGCAGACAGACAAGCGCAAGCAAGAGAGCTTGCTTCAAAAATCGATGTTCAAGATTCACAAGCTGTCATTACTTACGGTTCTGCAGCCCAAACAAAGTTAAGTGAATTTTCACAGTCGATGTTAAACCATGTTCAAGCGCAAGATATTGGTCCTGTTGGCGATTCACTTACCGATTTAATGTATCGTTTGAATGAAGCCAATCCGGATCAACTACGTGCTGGTGAAGGGAATTTCTTTTCAAAAATGCTTGGAAAAGTGAAACAATCCGTTTTTGAGATCACTGCTAAATACCAAAAAATTGGTGCCCAAATCGATAAAATTTCAATCAAATTAGAGCACGAAAAAAATGGTCTTTTAAAAGATAATCTAATGTTAGACCAGCTATATAATAAAAATAAAGACTATTTTGATGCTTTAAATATTTATATTGCCGCTGGTGAATTAAAGATGGAGGAATTACAAACAACGATCATCCCTGAAGCAATGAAAAAAGCAGAAGAATCTGGTGATCAGATGGATGTTCAAATCGCCAATGATTACACGCAATTTTTAGACCGTTTGGATAAACGGACTCATGATTTGCGTTTAGCACGTCAAATCACAATTCAACAAGCACCACAAATTCGTTTGATTCAAAACACAAACCAAGCTTTGGCTGAAAAAATCCAAGCTTCGGTCAACACAGCGATTCCTCTTTGGAAAAACCAAGTTGTCATTGCTTTGACTCTATTACGTCAAAAAGATGCGGTTACAGCGCAACGTCAAGTATCTGAAACAACCAATGATCTATTAAAGAAAAATTCTGAAATGTTGAAAATCTCTGCAATCGAGACTGCTAAAGAAAATGAACGTGGAATCGTTGATATTGATACATTACAAAAAACACAAAATGATTTAGTCGAAACAATCCAAGAAACCTTACGAATTCAGCAAGAAGGAAAAGAAAAACGCCGTGCTGCTGAGATCGAATTAGGTCATATGGAAGAAGATTTAAAGAGCAGATTATTAGAATTAACGCAATAAACTGTTGCTGACAATTTAATTAAAAAACAAGAGCGATCCAATGCAGATAATGCATTGGATCGCTCTTGTTTTTCAATTTCTCTATTTAACACGTATTTAGCTAAAATAAATAGCGCTGTGTTTTGAACAATTCGGGTTGAATAACTGTCCGCAATTTAAGCATCCAGACTGTTTTTTATATTCATCTGCAGTCATTTCAAACTGACAAACTCCACATAATACAATTTTTGCACCAGGATCTGCTACAAGCGGCCACGGCATAAAATTGTGTGCTTCTAATTCATCATGACATTGAAAGCAAGCATAGTATTTTTTGCAAAGAAAACATTTATTCCCGACAACATCCACAGCAGAAGCATAATGAACGCATCGTCCTTGATTATCGACCACCGAACCATGGATTTTTTCCAACTCACACGCTCCTTTGTGCAAGACTCTTCGAGATTCTTTTAGCTATAACAGCAGCTAAAAATGCTTTGATCGTGTCTCCTGGAATAAAAGCCAGACTACCTGCTAAGCTTGCTGATAAAGACACATCAGATAACATACTGACTCCCACAGCTCCGCAAAAGTCAATAAACAATGCGCCAAAAAGAAACGTGATTCCAAAAGCGTAACCCAGCTTCTGATTATTTGGATTAAATCTTTCGCTCAACCAACCAATTAAGAAGCTAGCAAATGGGTAAGCAAAAAGGTATCCTGCTGTAACACTGAAAAAGACCGTCATTCCACCTCTACCTCCCGCTAAAATAGGAAAACCAATAGCGACAAGTAGTAGAAAAAGCAAGGTTGCAATCGTCCCATTTTTCTTACCAAGAAGTAAGCCGCTCAGCATAAAACCAGCATTTTGAATAACAATCGGCACTGGTAAAAGAGTAATCGGAATTGGCGGAAAAAAACCTAAAACGATAATAATACTGATCATAATCGCAATTTTAGTGATATCTTTTGTTTTCATTGATGCCCTCCAATATATATTCTATATTTAAAATACCTTTTCTGCTTTCTTTTGTCAACCCATTAATAAAACGAGTTAACCAAAAAAACACCTCAATCCCCCCCTCCTAAGAGCACTTTCAATGAGGTACTTATATTCCTTTGCTTTTTTTGGCTGATAAAGACAACTAAAAAACAAGTCTTTAGTTGTTTTTCTTGATGAGAATGATACAATAAAGTAAAAAGTACTTTTATCTAGATTTGGAGAGGATGAGCAACTTGATACACTTTAGTTCAAAGGAAGCAGAAAAGCAATATTATGAGCAACAAGCCGATGAGACTGAATTTTTGAAATGGTACCATCAACAAGAACTTCCTGAATATGAAAAACCTTCTCTGACTGTAGATATTGTTTTGATGTGTTATAACAAAGAAGAAGATCAATTAAAAATCTTGCTGATCAAAAGAAAAGGTCATCCTTATAGAAATTCCTGGGCTTTGCCTGGAGGATTTGTTAATAGAAATGAGTCGACTGGCGAAAGTGTCTTGCGAGAGACTAAAGAAGAAACTGGCGTAGTTATTTCTAAAGATAACATTGAACAGCTTCATAGCTTCAGCAGACCGGACCGTGACCCCAGAGGTTGGGTTGTCACGATTAGTTATCTAGCCTTTATTGGTGAAGAGCCTTTGATTGCAGGAGATGATGCAAAAGAAGTTCGTTGGTTTACGATGGAACGCAAGGAAAGCACTCTTTCACTTACAAATGGTGATGTAGAAATTATATTAGATTTGAAAAGCGGTGCTTCAACGGGAAAAGACACGCTAGCATTTGACCATAGCGAAATCATTTTAAAAGCCTTTAATCGTGTAGCCAATAAAATGGAACATGATCCGCAAGTGTTGCAAGTTTTAGGTAAAGATTTCACGATTACGGAAGCCCGCAAAGTATTTGCTAAGTTTTCTGGCGTTGATTACAAAACAATCGATCACTCAAACTTTAAAAAAGCGATGCTCCATCATTTTGAAGAAATTGGAGAACGACCTGTAGGTATTGGGCGTCCTTCTAAAATTTACCAGCTAAAACCTGAAACATCTTACAAAGATTAATCATTACCATCAAAAGAGAAGGGTTGGTATTATGGTCATTTACTTAAGAACAGCAACAGCAGCTGACCTACCTGAAATAATGCAAATCATCTATGCTGCTCGTCGGCTACTTGAAAAAAATAAAGTTCCTCAATGGCAAAACGGTGAAGGTCCGAATGTACTACAGCTAGAGCAAGATATTGCCCGTCAGCAGTGCTATCTATTGATTGTCGATCAACATATTGCTGGCCTTGGAATCATTTCGACAGATAAAGAAGCGCCATATGAACAGATAAAAAAAGGTCAGTGGCTGGAAACTACAAGAGATTATGCGGTGCTTCATCGTGTTGCACTCGCTCCTGCTTATCAAGGTAAAGGTCTGGCATTGACGTTAATGAATTTTCTGGTTACTGTTGCTAGGTTAAGCGATCATCTCGATATAAGAATCGATACACATCCGCAAAATATAGCCATGCAGCAACTAGTAAAAAAAGCGGGTTTCGTTTACCGTGGGGATATTTTACTCCCTGTACCTGATGGTGAGCGTGTAGCCTATCAATTAATCTTGTCATAAGATCACATCTTATTTATTATTATTCAGCAGGATTCACTTTAATATAATGAAATAGGTGAGCAGACCCCCACTCTACGAGGGGGTTCTGCTCACCTAAAATCAGTATAGAATAAGAAACGTTACTTCTGTTCCTCTTTCAAGAAAAATTATTTTAAGACTTGTTTAGCAATAAAGCTTGAATATTTTACTTGGCCCTCCACATTTGGATGAACACGATCATCATAAAACCACTCTTCATGCTCATTACTGTAATTGTACCAATCCAATACAACTAAATTTTTGTATTTCTTTTTCATTGTTTCCAACATTCCATTGACTTCGTTTTGCCATCTACGCGTTGGAACTCGGACGTTGATCCAGTAAACGTTACGTTTAGAACCAATCGCCGTCATAAATTCATCAAATTGTGCTTCTGTAAACGATCCATTTGTTCCAAGTCCAACCAAAACATTATTTTTCAATAGCTTCTCTTTGTCTAGCTTTTCAATAGTTGGGGTGCTAGTGTACAACTGTCTGCCAACTTCTCCATCGACAATCATTTTAGGGAAAATTTCTTGTAGACCTGCTGTTGCATCCAAAATAACCGAATCACCAAAAGCTGTGATCTCCATTTCTTGAGCTTTCTTGATTTCTTCTGCCGTCAAATCAAGATTCGCTTGTGGTGCTACAGTTGACTGCTTAGTAGAATCTGTTGTTTTTCCTTCGTTTTTAGCTTTTTCTTCGGCTTTTCTCTGATCAGCTTTCTTTTTGTTGGCTGCGATATTTTTTTGGAGTTGCTCTTGTTGGGCAGTAACTTCATTGGAAGGAGCCACGGCCAAAGCAAATAGTGCAAAACAAGATAGAACCACACTGATTAAAGCCGTTATTTTCGGTACAGCAACCCACGGTTTGCGGAAAAAGTCTTTGATAGCAAACCAAGTATACTGATAATAGAATTTTCCCAGTGGTTTTTCAATAAACCGATAAGAAAGTTCACTGATACCCAAAATCAAAGCAATCTCAATTAGCGAGTGTAAAAGGACATGATCACTTAAATTTTTGATTTTTGCTTCATAAAAAATCATAACTGGAAATTGATACAAATAAATACCATAGCTTCTTTTTCCAAACCAGCTAAATATAGGATTGGTCAGCCAACGATTTAAATCTGCTCCAGGATGGGCAGTCACTGCAACCAATAACGTTGCAAAAATGCTGACAATAAACATACCACCATAGTATACAAAAGCAAAGTGATCTGCTAAAAATAAAAAGGAAATTAATAGGACAGCTAGTGACGCAATACCTACTCCATTTAATAGTTTTTTTGCTTTTATCGGAATTTCTTCTTTTAAACGGAAACTTGGCCAAACAAATGCTAAACCACTTCCCATCAATATTGAAAATAGCCTTGTATCTGTTCCATAATAAACTCTTGTTGGATCTGCTCCTGGAGTGTACAGAGCAGCCATCAAAATCCCGGACCCCACGGCCAATGCCATAATTAATCCAAATATTTTCCCACTGTGTTTTACATACTTTTTAAGGACAATAAATAACAAGGGCCAAATCAAATAGTTCTGCGCTTCAACGGCAAGTGACCAAATATGAGTGAATGGTGACTGCGTAGTAAATCGATCAAAATATGAAAATCCTCTAAAGATCTGCCACCAATTATTATAATATAACACGCTGCTAGCAACCACACTGCGCAAGTTATTCAGTAAGTCTCTTTGAAAAAATACAATATATGCTGATGCCCCAACCAGCATGGCAATAAGCCCGGGGTACAGCCGTTTCATCCGGCGAATATAAAAGCCTTTAACATCGATTGTTTCATTTTGAAGCCATTCTTGTCTTAGTAAATCCGTAATCAAATATCCAGAAACCGCAAAAAAAATAGGGACGCCTAAATAGCCCCCACGCATGATATTAGGGAACAAGTGATAGAGAATCACGCCGACAACCGCAATAGTTCGGATCCCATCGAACCCGGTAATATAACGGCGATTTTCTAACCTTTTTTTATTATTCATTTATATTTTCCAACTTTACTAGTATTCTTTTTTGTAATTCGAGTAATTTTTAACAAAGGAAACATGATTTGAAAATGACAGATGATAGAAAAAATAAGTCGCGTTTGACCAAAAAAGGTGGTCTGTTGAAGTGTAGAAAAATTTCTATCTGGCTCATGTTCTTTGACGGTCGTTGTTTTTCTGACCGATTTAATGTAGTAAGTTAAATATACGTTCTTTCTTAACAAATGGCAAGGACTCTCCCTCTGATTCTTAATTTTTTTAAGTAAATTTTAGACATTTTTTTCTGGACAAAATCAAAGTGGTGAAAACGAACTAAAAAGGAGACTTTTAACGTCTTTTATTTTGAGTAAAAAGACTGTTTAATAAATGTAATATAATCTTGCAACTCAAATTTTGCTCATCTATTATGTTACACATTCTTTTTATTTAACCTAGCTTTTTTGACAATAACATATCTGTACTCTGTTCTATTTTTTGATGTAATACCCCTGTCATTTTTAACTAAAAATAGTAGAGCTATCCCAAAAGTTGATAAAAACTTTTGGGATAGCTCTACTACTCATTCTTCTTTAAACTTAACACTTTATTTCTTTTAAACAAGTAATGCGTATAATGATGGATTATCACTTAAATCAATATATTTAGGATCAAATTCCGCCATTTTATCTAACAAATTCGGTAATTCTTCTTTATTTTTCAATAAAATACCTAAGACAACAGGTCCAGTACCACGATTCACTTTTTTTGTATACTCAAAACGAGTAATGTCATCATCCGGTCCTAAGATATCCGTTACAAACTCTCTTAAAGCTCCTGGACGCTGAGGAAAATTGATTACAAAATAGTGTTTTAATCCTTCAAAAATCAATGAGCGCTCTTCAATTTCTTCCATGCGATTGATATCGTTATTACCACCACTAATTATACAGACAACATTTTTTCCTCGAATATCGTCTTTAATTAGTTCTAATGCGGAAACACTCAAGGCACCTGCTGGTTCTACGACGATTGCTTGTTTTGTATATAATTCTAAAATAGTCGAACAGACTTGTCCTTCATCTATGGCTAATAATTTGTCAACATATTCAAGGGCATGCTCATAGGTTAAATCTCCGACTTGTTTAACCGCAGCACCATCTACAAATTTTTCCACGCTATCTAGCATTACTGGTTTTCCTTCATCAAAGGCCGCCCGCATAGATTGAGCTCCAAGCGGTTCTACACCAATAACAGCCGTAGTTGGACTGACATTTTTTGTATAGGCTGAAACCCCGCTGACTAAACCTCCACCGCCAATTGCTGCCAATAAGTAATCCACTTGAAATTCAGATGCGTTAGCTTCTTGAAAGACTTCTACTGCTACAGTTCCTTGACCAGCCATAATATTTAGATCATTAAAAGGATCGATAAATGCTTTGCTATTGGCTTTGGCATATTCTTTAGCAGCTTTAGCAGATGCATCAAACGTATCCCCAATCAATTGTACCGTTACTTCGTCTCCGCCAAAAAATTTTACTTGAGAAATTTTTTGCTGTGGTGTTGTTGTCGGCATAAAAATAGTTGCAGAAACGTTCATTTCATGACAAGTATAAGCTACACCTTGAGCATGATTGCCGGCGCTCGCGCAAACCACACCATTTTTCAGTTTTTCTGGAGAAGTTTGTTTAATCGCATAATAAGCTCCTCTTAATTTGAATGAACGAACTTTTTGCAAATCTTCTCTTTTTAAATAAACATTACATTGATATTTTTGAGATAGATACAGATCGTATTGTAACGGTGTTTTTGTCACAACTCCGTTTAGTGCATCATATGCTGACTCAATTTTTTCTTTTGTTAACTTCACCAAATTCCCCTCACCTCTTACTATGTAAAAAGTTGAGAAAAAAACTCTTTTTCTCAACTTTTAATTACTAGTTTAGTCTTCTCTTGATACAAAAGGCATCATTTTACGTAACTCTGCCCCAACTTTTTCAATTGGATGTCCAGCATTATCTTTACGCATTTGATTGAAATCTTTAAAGCCATTTTTGTTATCGTCGATGAATCCTTTTGCAAATTTACCATTTTGGATATCGGTAAGAACTTCTTTCATATTAGCTTTTGCTTCAGCAGTTACAACACGAGGACCCGAAACGTAGTCGCCGTATTCAGCAGTATTTGAGATAGAATTACGCATTTTCTCAAATCCCCCTTCATAAATAAGGTCAACAATCAATTTCAATTCGTGACATACTTCAAAGTACGCTAATTCTGGTTGGTAACCTGCTTCTGTCAAAGTTTCAAAACCTGCTTCAATCAAGCTGGTTAAACCACCACATAATACCGCTTGCTCCCCAAATAAATCTGTTTCAGTTTCTTCTTTAAAGGTTGTTTCTAATACACCAACACGCGTTGCACCGATTCCTTTGGCATAAGATAATGCTACATCACTCGCTTTGCCTGTTGCATCTTGATAAACTGCAAATAATGCTGGCACTGCAAATCCTTCTGTAAAGGTACGACGTACAAGGTGTCCTGGTCCTTTAGGAGCAACTAAGAAAACATCCACATCTTTTGGTGGGTTGATTACATCAAAATGAATATTGAAGCCATGACCGAATGCTAACGCATTGCCTGCTTCTAAATTTGGTGCAATTTCATTGTCATAAAGATCTCCTTGAATTTCATCTGGAGCTAGAATCATGACTACATCTGCTTTTTTAGATGCTTCTTCAACTGTTAACACATCAAATCCATCATTACGAGCAGCTTCTGCTGATTTCCCTTCACGAATTCCAATGATTACTTGATTACCATTATCTCTAAGGTTTTGTGCATGCGCATGTCCTTGTGAGCCGTAACCGATGATTGCGATTGTTTTACCTTCTAATTGATTGTTCTCTACTGAATTATCATAATATACTTTTGCCATTGTTAAACCCTCCAAATTTTTTATGCTTATAAGCGTATGCTTTAAGACCTATTTTTAGTTGTTGCCTCTAGTAAATCCTGTCACACCTGTTCGTGCTAATTGTTTAATACCGTAAGGTGCAACGACATCTACAAAAGCACTGATTTTTTCACTGGTGCCTGTGACTTGAATCACGACAGAACGTGTCCCAACATCGATTACATTCGCTCGAAATGGATCAATCACTGAAAATAATTCAGCGCGAACCGCTGCTGGTGCATTGACTTTGACTAATGCTAATTCTCTTTCTAAGTGTGCTTCATCCGTGATATCAGAAACTTTGATCACATCGATTTGTTTGTTTAATTGTTTGGTCACTTGTTCACTTTCGTTTAAATCTGCCACTTGGACAACAATCGTAATCCGCGAAACATCAGCTAATTCTGTTGGCCCTACCGAGATACTATCAATGTTTACTTGTCGGCGTGTCAAAACGCCACTGAAGCGATTTAAGACACCAGAATTATTATTGACTGTTGCTGTAATAATACGTCTCATTTTAGTCCACCCCCAGCATCTGATAGTTTGCTTTACCTGCCGGAACCATTGGTAACACATGTTCCGTTGGTGACACCATGACTTCAATCAACAAAGGACCCGTTTCCTTAAATGCTTCGGTCAATTCAGCTTCTACCGTTTTTGGGTCTTCTATTCTAATCCCTCTGATATGATAGGCTTCTGCCATCTTCACAAAGTCCGGCTGTGTTTCAAAAACTGATTCCGAGCGACGTTCACCGAAGAAGCTTTCTTGCCATTGACGGACCATCCCTAATGATCGATTATTCAAAATTACGATTTTGATTGGAATATCATAAACATTTAAAATTGCTAATTCTTGGTTTGTCATTTGGAATCCACCATCGCCAACAAAAAGAACGACCTCTTTATCAGGGCAACCTAACTTGGCACCAATTGCCGCCGGAACACCGTAGCCCATTGTTCCTAAGCCACCACTTGTCACAAGTTGCTTTTCATTTTTAAATGGATAAAACTGAGCAGCCCACATTTGATGCTGGCCTACATCAGTTGCAACGATCGCTTCACCTTTTGTCAATTCACCAATAAATTCAATGACCTTTTGTGGTTTGATTTCTGCTGTTTGTTCCTTATCATACTTAAAGGGATGTCGTTTTTTTCTAGAAAGATTCAGCTTTTTCCAATCTGTAGTATCTACGCATGCTACCTCGATGTTCAGCATTTCTTTTAAGGTTTCTTTCGCATCAGCTACGATCGGAATTTGCGTTTCGATCGTTTTACCAATTTCAGCTGGATCGATATCCACATGAGCAATCACTGCATTTGGGGCAAATTCTTTTGGTGCGCTAGCTAAGCGGTCATCAAAACGCGAGCCTATGTTAATCAAAAAATCACAATCAGTCAAAGCCATGTTTGCTGCAAATGAGCCGTGCATACCACCCATTCCCAGAAAGAGCTCATTATCGGTTGGTACTGCGCCTAGCCCTAGTAATGAGCTTAATGCTGGTATTTGATATTTGTTAATAAATGCTACTAGTTCTTTTCCTGCATCCGCATGTAGAACACCCGCCCCAACCAATACCAGTGGTTTTTTTGCAGTAGCTAATGCTTCCATCAACTTTTTCACTTGAAGTTTATTCGGTTTTATTGTTGGTTGATAACTTGGTAAATTTAGTTTAACTTCAAGAGCTGTATCAGTTTCCATTATCGTTATATCTTTTGGTAAATCGATCACCACAGGACCTTTTCTACCAGTCGTTGCTATATGAAACGCTTCTTCAATGATTCTCGGTAATTCTTTTGTTTCTCGAACTTGATAATTATTTTTTGTGATCGGCATTGTAAGCCCTAGAACATCGGCTTCTTGAAAAGCATCTTTTCCGATTCCCTCTGAAACTACTTGCCCTGTGAAAACAATCATTGGAATCGAATCACTCATTGCATCTGCGATCCCCGTGATTGCATTTGTCGCACCAGGACCACTAGTTACGATGACAACACCTGGTTTACCAGTCGCTTTAGCATATCCTTCTGCCGCATGAACGGCCCCTTGTTCATGTCTCGTTAAAATATGAGGAATATCACCATCATATAAAGCATCATATAGAGGCAGGACTGCTCCACCAGGATATCCAAAAATCATCTCTACTTCTTGTTTCAACAACGCATCAATTAAAATTCTTGAACCGCTTTTCATTTTTCTCTCTTGTTCTGCCATGAGCTGCCCTCCTCTAGTCTAGCAAATCTTCTGGAATCTGCATGATTCCTCCTGTATGAGCTGATGTTACCAATGCCGTATAACGAGCGAGGTATCCTGTTTTTACCTTTGCTTTGAATTTTGGCAATTGGTCATTTCTTTTCGCCAGCTCTTCATCTGAAACATGTAATTCTAAGGTTCGATTTATTAAATCAATCTCTATCTCATCCCCATCATGAACTAGCGCAATTGGACCTCCTGCTGCTGCTTCTGGGGAAATGTGACCGACAGCGATCCCGCGAGTCGCTCCTGAGAAACGGCCGTCAGTAATCAGAGCAACATCTTTCCCTAAGCCTCGTCCAACAATACTAGATGTTGGTGCCAACATCTCCGGCATACCTGGACCACCCTTTGGTCCTTCATAACGAATCACCACAACATGCCCTTTTTTCACGGTATGATTATCGATTGCAGCAACTGCTTCATCATGAGAACTGAAACAAATCGCTTTTCCTACAAATTTTTTGATAGATGGATCTACTCCACCGACTTTGATCACACTGCCTTTTGGTGCAACATTTCCATATAAAATGGATAAACCGCCAACTGGGCTGTAAGGATTTTCTTTTGGATGGATGACTTCTTCATTTTTAATTACCGCATCCTGAACATTTTCACGGATCGTTTTGCCTGTAACTGTGATGCGGTCTGGATGGATGGCATCGCCCAAATCTACTAACTCTTTCATGATTGCAGGAACACCTCCTGCTTCATGAACATCGTGCATTGAATAAGCAGATGATGGGGCAATTTTTGATAGGTAAGGAACCCGCTCTGCAATCGCATTAACTTCTTCTAAGTTGTAATCAATCTCTGCTTCATTTGCAATTGCCAATGTATGCAGAACCGTATTGGTTGAACCGCCCATTGCCATATCTAATGCAAACGCATCATCGATTGCTTCTTTCGTAATGATATCTCTTGGTTTGATTTGTTTTTTGACTAGATCCATCAAATGGAAAGCTGATTGCCGAACAAGTTCTCTACGTTCATCAGATACAGCTAAGATCGTTCCATTTCCAGGTAATGCCATTCCTAAAACTTCCATCAAACAGTTCATAGAGTTAGCCGTAAACATCCCTGCACATGAGCCACAAGTTGGACAGGCATTTTGCTCCATAAAGTTAAATTCTTCTTCTGTCATTTTGCCTTCTTTAAAGGTACCAACGGCTTCGAACATATTCGAAAGTGTCAACGTATGCCCCGTTGGATCAAGTCCAGCTTTCATTGGGCCACCTGAACAAAAAATTGCTGGTACATTCGTTCGAACGCTTGCCATTAGCATTCCTGGAGTGATTTTGTCACAGTTAGGAATATAAAATACGCCATCAAACCAATGTGCATTAATTACGGTCTCTGCAGCGTCTGCTATGATCTCTCTACTAGGCAACGAATAACGCATACCAATATGTCCCATCGCAATGCCGTCATCTACACCAATCGTGTTAAATTCAAAAGGAATTCCCCCAGCCTCACGAATCGCTTCTTTGGCAACGTCCGCTAACTCTCTTAAATGAACGTGTCCTGGAACTATATCAATATAAGAATTACAAATTGCTATAAACGGTTTGTTCATATCTTTGGCATTTTTCACTTGCCCAGTTGCATACAGCAGGCTTCTGGCGGGAGCCGCCTCTATTCCTTTTTTGATTTTATCACTACGCATTTTCATCCACTCCAATTCAGTTATCTCCATAAGAACTCATTTTTGATTCTTCGGATTCATTTTCTTATTTATTCCGCTCGCCTCTTTACAATACTTTCTACAAAAAAAGCACCCCATCAATTGAATGGGATGCTTTAGTAAGACCCCCATTTACCAAAGACAAACAGGACTCTAACATCTGCGAAATTTCTCAGTGTTCTAAGTCCTACACGATAAAATAATGACTAATACGTGATTGTTTGTCTTCTTCATGGCAATGGTCTCCTCTTTTGAAAAATCTATAAAGATTAAAATAGCATGTGATAAATAAAAGCTTTTGTTAACTATAAACCTAATAAATGAGAATGTCAATAAATTTTGGTAAAAATATTCAGAAAATTCCAAAAATGTTTGTATTCACTTTCTTACTTATTGTTTACCATTCATGTAATAATTAAAATCAAACGGTTTTAATACGCTATTCATCTTCTGAAATTCACATAATTCTCCTAACATTTACTCATCAAAATAAATTAAAAACAGCCGCAGCTCGAGTTTGCTCGAGCTGCAGCTGTTTAAATCTTAACCTCTTTGGAAATAATATAGAGGCTTATGTGTTAGACGTTTCATTTGTCTTTTCTTATCTTCAATGATCGAAAGTAGCTCTTCAGAGAAACTTTCTAAGATAACTCGACCGCCTTTATAGGTGCTTCCTCCCATTGAAATCACTTCATCAGGAGTCAAAATCACCTTTCTATGGGCAATCTTTTTGAAAAATTCTTCAATCAAATATGTAGGCAAATAGAAATTGTTTTGAGCTGAAAATGATTCCAAATAGATAAAATCATCAATGCTGATATAACAGTCATCCATTGAGATAAAATTTACGGATTTATCAACATAAATATCCCTTTTCTGTAAAATCTCATTGATCTTCTTGTTTAAAAGATTCAGTGTTTCTATCTCTTTGACAAAGTTCTCTAATTCTCGATAACGTACTGCTTTTCGTTCTTCGTACGTTACACGTAATGCAACACCAACTGATACAATCACTGCACCAATCAAGACACCGGTTATACCTGCGATAAAAACAACCATTCGGATTCCCTCACTCTTTCGTTCTTGTTTTTTCAGTATAACATATTCTTTCACAAGCGTAAAAAAAAAGAGAACTAAAACAAAAAATTAAGCGTTAATATGTTTTACTTTCGCTCAGAGCTACTTTTGCTCTTCCTTTTGTCTAGTAACCATTACTTACATTTTCCAATGAAACATTTAAACCGCCTCCTAGATCATTTTTCAGAGCTTTAAGGTTGACCTTTATTGACCAATAAAGTATACTTTTTTTAGGCATTACAGTAAGCTTTGTGATAAAATGGTTTGAAGAGTTTTTTATATAGGAGGAATATACTATGAATTTAATACCAACAGTTATTGAACAATCATCTCGTGGAGAAAGAGCCTATGATATTTATTCACGACTATTAAAAGATAGAATCATCATGTTAAGTGGTCCGATCGATGATAATGTAGCCAACTCAGTCATTGCCCAATTATTATTCTTGGATGCACAAGACTCTGAAAAAGATATCTATATTTATATCAATTCACCTGGGGGAAGCGTTTCTGCTGGATTAGCGATTTTCGATACAATGAATTTTGTTAAAGCAGATGTTCAAACAATCGTCCTTGGAATGGCTGCTTCTATGGGAAGTTTCTTGCTGACAGCTGGTACAAAAGGTAAACGCTTTGCATTACCTAATGCTGAAATTATGATTCATCAACCACTAGGTGGCGCACAAGGTCAAGCAACTGAGATCGAAATCGCAGCTAAACACATTCTTGATACACGTGATCGCTTGAATAAAATCTTAGCTGAACGTACAGGACAACCACTTGAAGTGATTGAACGTGACACTGATCGTGATAACTTTATGACCGCTCAACAAGCCAAAGAATACGGTTTGATTGATGAAGTAATGGAAAACAGCAGCTCTTTAAGCAAATAATAAAACCTGTGCCCAAAATTTCTTTTGAAAATTTTGGGCATTTTTATTTAAACTAAATGCAAAAAGCGCTACACTAAAGGTAGAAGAAATGAAAGGATGTTACTAAAATGGATATTTCAATTATTGATGCAACAAAAGTTACTACAAAAAATGGTTTGGCTATTGGAAAAGATTCGGCGCCAATAAAAATGGTCGAATTTATGAATGTTCGTTGTCCCTATTGTAAAAAATGGTTTGAGGAATCATTTGATTTATTAAATGAATATGTCAAAGAAGGCAAAGTTCAACGAATCATCAAGCTGTTAGATAAAGAAAAAGAAAGCTTGCAACGCGGAAACGTGATGCATCATCATATTAATTATGAGTTACCTGAAAAAGGCTTGACTGATCTGAAGCAAATGTATGATACACAAGATCAATGGGGCAATCTTTCTTTAGAAGATGTGGCAGTCTTTGCTGAAGATAATTTACAGTTAGCTAAAAAAGAAGAACCTGAGATCGTTCAATCAGTCATTGCTGAAGCCGAAGCTGCAAATATCAAGTTTGTCCCAACAATCGTGATTGGTGAACATATCTTTGATGAGTCTGTTACTAAAGAAGAATTGATTGGATATTTAGAAGGAAAATAAAAAAAGAGACAAAGTTATTTAGGCTTTGTCTCTTTTTTTTCAGTTATCTGTTCAGAACTCAATTGCTTATCCAATGAAGAATCTTCAATTTCTTTTTGAGCATCTTCTCCAAAACTCAAAATCTTATCCACATCTTCTTTTCCAAGAAAAGCCCCTAGACCTTCTCCGAGTTGCCTGATTTGTCTCATAATAAAATCTTTATCTTCTACGCCCATCAGATTCACCCATCTCTCTGCTATTTCCTCATAGCGATTCATAAGCAGTTACGCACTTTTTTCTCTTAGTTTATCAGCAAATTCATTAATCTTACGAATTCGGTGATTAATCCCAGATTTTGAAATGGCACCTGATGGAATCATCTCACCTAGTTCCTTTAAACTTACTTCAGGATGCTCCAAACGTAATTCGGCGATTTCCTGTAATTTTCCTGGCAAGGCTGTTAAGCCAACTGTGCTTTCGATATACTGAATGTTTTCAATTTGTTTTGATGCGGCATCGATCGTTTTGTTGAGATTCGCTGTTTCGCAGTTAACTAGCCGATTCACTGAATTACGCATATCACGGACGATACGAACATCTTCAAATTTCAACATTGAATTTGTCGCACCAATCAACGTTAGAAAATCAGCGATTCGTTCAGCTCCTTTTAAATAGGAAATATAGCCATTTCTCCGTTCCAATGTTCTTGCATTTAAATCATAATAGTTCAACATCTGGCAAATATCATCGTTGTGTTCTTCATAGATCGAAAATATTTCCAAATGATAGCGGCTAGTTTCTGGATTATTGACAGATCCTGAAGCCATAAAGGCCCCTCTTAAATAGGATCGCATTTTTTGCGCATTTCCTATGATATCATCTGATACATGCGTATTAAACATCATTCCATCTAAAATATCCAAATCAGCAAGAACATTTTTAGTTCCTTGTTTTAAGCGGACAATATAGACATTATTCTTTTTTAACTTCATTTTTTTTCGAACTAATAATTCTGAACGAACATCGTAGTGATCTTTTAAAAGAGAATAGATTCGTCTAGCAATCGCGGCATTTTCTGTCTGAACGTTCAAGACAAATTGCTGATTCACAATGCTTAATGAACCGTTCATACGAATCAATGCAGCCAACTCAGCTCTAGCGTGTTCCCGATGAACTTCTAAAGTCGTCAGCTCTTTTTTTACATCTGCTGCAAAAGACACTCTTCCTTCCTCCTCTCTACTTTTTCTTTAATACCTTGCGCCAAATACAATACGGAATAGTTCATCCACAACTTTATCACCATCATGGAAAACGCCGCCATCTCTTAATTTCAAAAAATCAGTTGATATCACACGACAGCCTTCATTTCTCAGCTTCTGAAAATCATGTTCTACTTGCACTAAATATTCATCATAGACTTCTGGGTCCATATAGCCTTCAGGTACATTTTCAGTATTAACTAGAACCGTATCAACAAATTTACTTTTCAAGTGCTCATGTAACACACACACATGATCGGCATCACTAAAATGTTCTGTTTCGCCTTTTTGGGTCATGATATTGCAAATATACACGACCTCACCTTCTGCATTGATGATTGCTTCACCAATTTCTTTGATCACTAAATTAGGTAAAATACTTGTAAACATACTTCCAGGACCTAAAACAATCATATCGGCTTCTTCGATTGCTTTTACCACTTTTCTAGCAGCTTTTGGCTGTTCATCATCGTTAGTATTGGTCACAAAGACATGATCGATCGTTTTTCGGTCGACGGCAATACTGGATTCGCCAACTGCAACCGTACCATCTTTAAATACAGCATGGAGAGTCAGAGGTCGTTCTGATGAAGGATAGATATGTCCATCCACATGCATCATCTTTGAAAGTAGCTGAATGGCCTCATATGTACTGCCGCGCATTTCAGAAACAGCCGCAATGATCAAATTACCGATTGCATGATTGGCAAAATAATTATCCGATTTATCAAAACGGTATTGAAAAATATCTTCGTACAGCTGAGGCATATCCGAAAGCGCCACTAATACATTTCTTAAATCGCCAGGCGGTGTCATATTCATTGATTCCCGAATCTCACCACTGCTGCCACCATCATCGGCCACTGTGACAACTGCTGTGATATCTGCACTTTGATTCCGAAGGCTTTTTAAGATAACAGGTAAACCAGTCCCACCACCGACAACGACGATTTTTGGTTTTCTAATACGGTACGTTTTCATTTTCATGAGCGGTTCACCGTCTCTTTCCGCTTCCCTTTATCACGATGTGTAATATTTACATGATAGTCTTGTTCCAGCTCTTTACCAATGCGTTCGGTTAAAGCAACAGAACGATGCTGTCCTCCAGTACAACCAATAGCAATGGTAATGCTTGATTTTCCTTCTTTTTCATAGCCAGGCATCACATTTTTCAACAAATCGATAAAACGGGTATAAAAACTTTCCGTCTCTGGAAAACTCATCACGTAATCATAAACAGATGGATCTTGTCCTGTCAAAGGACGCAGCTCTGGAATATAGTGTGGATTTGGTAAGAAACGAACATCCATCACAATATCTGCATCGATCGGCAATCCATACTTAAAGCCAAAAGAAACTAATTCCACACGAAACTCATGTGTATCCCTCGATTTAAACTCTTCATTGATTCTTTCTCGCAATTGTCTAGGCGATAAATCGGTCGTATCAATAACAACTTGGGCATCCCCTTTGATTTCTTCCAGAATCGCCCGTTCTTTTCTAATTCCTTCAGTGATCAGACCATCCATTGCTAACGGATGGGCACGACGCGTCTCTTTATAACGTGAAACAAGTTCTTCATCCGTTGCATCCAAAAACATGATCGTTGTATCGATCAGATTTGTATTCTCTAGTTCAACCAACATATCTTGAATTTCTCTAAAGAAATTGCGAGAACGTAAATCAATTACCAATGCGATCTTCGTTACTTTCCCAGATTCTTTGATCAACTCCCAAAACTTAGGTATCAAGCTGGGAGGCATATTATCGATACAAAAATACCCCATATCTTCGAAACTTTGAATAGCCACAGTTTTCCCTGCTCCGCTCATTCCAGTAATTATCACTAATTGTAAATTATCAGCCATTTTTTAACGCTCCTTTGGAAACATTTTATTAATTATAGCATCCCGGGCGTATCAAAGAAAGCTTTTCAAGTAATTCTTATTTTTCACTCAGTGTTTCTTAGGATATAGCATAAAAAAAAGAGTAAGATTTGGAATTAAATACTTCCATCTCACGCTCATTTTTGATTGAACAATTTACTTGATTACTGTTCTCCGTCTTTCTCAATAATGCGGATATCTCCTGTCTTGGTCATGATAGTATTTTCTATCAAAGTGATAATATTTACATTAAAATATTTTATCAATCTGAAAAATAAGAACCCATGACAAATTTTAAATGTTTTGTCAGGGTTCTTATTTCTATCGTTATCATTTTTGATCGATCTTTCTATTGAAACATGCCTTACTTAAATATACTAGTTAAGGCCAAATACTTTATAATGTTACGCATCTTCAATTACATTAAAGTAATCCAGATTTAAAATAGGATCGTCACAATTTATGACTGGACGATCGCTAGGATGGCATTTAACCACTCTAACTTGAACATCTTTTTCTTTTTTGGAAATCGCTTCTCCCACAAAAAACCAAGAAAAGTTTGACCCATGACAAACATAATGTGCACCAATTTTTACTTCTCTTTTTTTCAAGAAATAATCATCCCTTCATACTCTTTTGTATGTATAGGATATCATGATTTTATCAAAATAATCATTCAACTTACGTATAGATTTTTTCTTTTTTTGACTACTTTTAGATTTAAGTGATTAAAAAACAAATGTTTTTACTTATTTTATTATTTTTTTCTCATTTATATTTATTGAATACTTATTCTTATTTTCTTTTTAATAGTAAAAAAAATTTTAAAAAAAGGTTAGGACCGAACTCTACGAGTCACATCCCAACCTTTTTTCTTTTTTGAACGGATTATTTATAGAAGAAAAGATATATACCAATTAGGTTGAACAATATACCTTTATTAGTGAGATTCTACTTCAATAGTTTAAAGAAATCAATAGCAATAAGTAATTTTGTTTTAAACTTCAGACTTTCTTAAAAAACAGCGATAATACTTTCAAAATGGAGTATACCAATTTATAAAACTCGTTTTAGATATTTTCCAGTATAGCTTGCTTTGACCTTGGCAATCTCTTCTGGTGTTCCAGTTGCGACAATCGTTCCGCCGCCATCTCCACCTTCAGGACCTAAGTCAATAACATGGTCAGCTGATTTGATCACATCTAAATTATGTTCTATAACAAGGACTGTATTTCCAGCTTCAACAAGTCGTTCTAAAACAACTAACAAACGGGCAATATCGTCCGTATGCAACCCTGTTGTTGGTTCATCAAGAATATAAAAGTTTTTGCCATTTGAATTTTTATGAAGTTCACTGGCTAATTTCATCCGCTGTGCTTCACCGCCTGATAATGTGGTAGCTGGCTGACCAAGAGTGACATAGCCTAATCCGACGTCAACGATCGTTTTCAATTTACGATGAATTTTCGGAATATGTTGGAAGAATGCTACTGCATCTTCAACAGTCAAATCTAATATATCTGAAATATTCTTTCCTTTATAATGAACTTCAAGTGTTTCAGAGTTGTATCGTTTACCATGGCATACCTCACAAGGGACGTAAACATCTGGTAAAAAATGCATTTCAATTTTAATGATTCCATCACCGCGACAAGCTTCACAGCGCCCCCCTTTGACATTAAAACTAAAACGACCTTTTTTATAACCACGGACTTTCGCTTCATTTGTCTTTGCAAATAAATCACGAATGTCATCAAAGACACTTGTATAGGTTGCTGGATTACTTCGTGGTGTACGACCAATCGGACTTTGATCGATATCAATGATTTTTTCGATATTTTTATAACCAGTAATACTCTTGTGTTTACCTGGTTTGTTAGAATTTCGATTTATTTTTTGAGCTAAAGCTTTTTTCAAAATTTGGTTAACTAAAGTACTTTTCCCTGAACCAGAAACCCCACTCACTGCAACAAACTCTCCTAGAGGAAACTCTACTGTAACATTCTTTAAGTTATTTTCAGTTGCGCCTGTCACTTTGATTTTCTTACCGTTACCTTTACGACGCTCTTTAGGAACAGGAATCACTTTTTTCCCAGAAAGATATTGTCCGGTTAACGAATTAGGATTTTTAGCTACTTCATCTGGCGTTCCAGATGCAACGATTTCCCCGCCTAAATGTCCAGCACCTGGTCCTACATCGATCAAATAGTCAGAGGCACGCATCGTGTCTTCATCATGTTCAACAACGATCAGCGTATTGCCTAAATCACGCATTTTCTTAAGTGACTCGATCAAGCGGTCATTATCGCGCTGATGTAACCCAATCGAAGGTTCATCTAAAATGTATAACACACCAGATAGATTTGAGCCAATTTGCGTTGCTAGACGAATCCGTTGTGCTTCTCCGCCAGATAAGGTGCCAGCTGCTCGGCTAAGTGTTAAATAATCCAGTCCGACATTTTTTAAAAAGTTCAAACGATCTTCTACTTCTTTTAGAATTGGTTTAGCAATCATTTGTTCTTGGTCAGACAATTTAACTGTTTCAAAAAATTGTACCGCATTTTTGATAGCCAGCTCACTAACTTGACCGATATTTGTATTATCGATTTTGACTGACAAAGCTTGAGGATTCAATCGATATCCCTTGCAGGTTTGACAGGTTAATTCTGTCATGTATAAACGCATTTGATCACGGGTAAAATCACTATTTGTTTCATGGTACCGACGTTTGATGTTCGTTAAAACTCCTTCAAACGGTACTTCTACATCACGGACTCCGCCAAAATCATTTTCATAATGGAAATGGAAGGGTTCACCATTTGACCCATTTAAAATAATATCTTGATGCTCTTCTGGCAACTCCTCAAATGGCGTATCCATGTCAATATTAAAACTATCAGCCGCTTGTTCTAGCATTTGCGGATAGTATTGTGAACTAATTGGATTCCATGGTGCGATTGCTCCTTCACGCAATGTTTTGGTTGAATCAGGAATCACTAGATCACGATCCACTTCCAATTTCATTCCTAATCCATCACAATCAGGACACGCTCCAAATGGTGCATTAAAAGAAAATAATCTTGGTTCTAATTCGCCCACTGTAAATCCACAGTATGGACAAGCGTAATGTTCGCTGAAAAGCATTTCTTCTCCGTCGATTATATCTACCAATGCATACCCGTCAGCAAGTCGTAATGCCGCTTCAAATGAATCAAATAAACGAGAACGAATCCCTTCTTTTACCACGATTCGGTCAATGACAATCGCGATATCATGTTTTTTATTTTTTTCAAGTTCAGGTGCTTCGCTGACATCATAGGTTTCGCCATCGACACGCATCCGCACATAGCCTTCACGTTGAATCATTTCAAAGACTTTTTTATGCTGGCCTTTCTTCTTAACAATTACTGGTGCTAATACTTGAAGTTTCGTCTTTTCTGGCTGTTCTAACACTTTATCTACCATCTGCTCAACAGACTGACTACTGATTTCAGTTCCGTCGTTCGGACAAATCGGATGCCCGACACGAGCGAATAACAGTCTTAAATAATCATTGATCTCTGTTACTGTGCCGACTGTTGATCGAGGATTTTTACTCGTTGTTTTTTGGTCGATAGAAATCGCTGGACTAAGTCCATCAATACTATCGACATCAGGTTTATCCATTTGACCTAAGAATTGTCTAGCATAAGCTGAAAGACTTTCAACATATCGGCGCTGACCTTCCGCATATAATGTATCAAAAGCTAGTGAACTTTTTCCAGAACCAGATAATCCAGTCACTACAACCATTTTGTCACGAGGAATCGTAACATCTATATCTTTTAAATTATGTGCACGTGCGCCATGAATGACGATTTTATCATTTGCCATTACTTCTCTCCTTTGCTGTGAAATACAGCGAGTATTCTTATGAGCTGATGTTGAACAGTACAAGGTGACCGTAGGGAACGTTGATCCTTGATTTTGTTGGTCCGACCTTCAATTCTTTGTACTTTAGCACTTAGAGATTGTTGAGATCGAAACGAAGTGTAGTGTCCCTTACTTCTATGCGAATAAATTCGCAAGAGTAACGGCTCTCCTTTGCTGTGAAACACAGCGAATATTCTTATGAGCTGATGCTTTCTCATCAACGATTCGTCGCAGATAGACATTGTTGAACAGTACAAGGTGACCACAGGGAACATTGATCCTTTTTAGTGAAACACAGCAACTATTCTTTAATCTGCTGCTTTCAATTCTAAAATCGTATCTCTTAAAGTCGCTGCAGTTTCAAAGTCTAGTGCCTTCGCTGCATCTCGCATTTCTTTTTCTAATTTCATCAATAAATCAGCTTTTTCTTGACGAGTCAATTCATGATAATCCTTATCAATTTTGAATGGCTCACCTTTTTCATTTGTTTTAGAAATTGAGATTAACTCACGTATTTCTTTAATGATGGTTTTTGGCGTAATGCCATGCTCTTCATTGTATTTTTCTTGGATTGAACGACGCCTTGCGGTTTCATCCATTGCTTTTTGCATCGAATCAGTAATTTTATCCGCGTACATAATGACACGACCATCTGAGTTACGAGCGGCACGTCCAATGGTTTGAATCAATGAGCGTTCACTTCTCAAGAAACCTTCTTTATCGGCATCTAAAATTGCAATCAATGATACTTCCGGTACATCCAGTCCTTCACGAAGCAAGTTGATACCGATCAATACGTCAAACTCACCTAAACGTAAATCTCGAATAATCTCGGTTCGTTCTAACGTTTTGATATCACTATGAAGATACTTGACTTTAATTCCTAATTCTTTAAGGTAATCCGTTAAATCTTCAGACATTTTCTTCGTTAAAGTTGTGATAAATACACGTTGATCCTTCTCTACACGATCATGGATCTCACCGACTAAATCATCAATTTGTCCCATGATCGGACGAACTTCAATCAATGGATCTAACAGTCCCGTTGGTCGAATGATTTGCGGAATTACGGTATCTGTTTGCTCATACTCGTAAGGTCCAGGAGTTGCAGAAACATAGACAACTTGATGAACATGTTCTTCGAATTCTTCTAAACGTAAGGGACGATTATCCAACGCACTAGGCAAACGGAAACCATAATCCACTAACATTTGTTTTCTAGCACGGTCACCATTATACATGCCGCGAATTTGAGGCATTGATACGTGGGATTCATCGATCACAAGTAAAAAGTCATCTGGGAAGAAGTCGATCAATGTATAAGGCGGTTCTCCTTCTGAACGACCATCCATATGACGAGAATAATTTTCGATACCAGACGTGTAGCCCATTTCTCTCATCATCTCAATATCGTAATTGGTTCGTTGCTCTAGACGTTGCGCTTCTAGCAATTTATTTTCACTACGCAAGACTGTCAAACGCGCCTCTAATTCTTCTTGAATTTGTGAAATCGCATGTTCCATATGGTCTTCATTAGTCACAAAGTGAGTTGCCGGAAAAATTGCCACATGTTCTGTTTCACCGATCACTTCGCCGGTCAACGCATCGACTTCTCTGATGCGTTCAATTTCATCACCAAAAAATTCAACTCTTAAGGCATGATCATCTCTTGAAGCAGGAAAAATTTCCACTACATCGCCTCGTACACGAAAGCGACCACGCTGAAAATCGATATCATTTCGCTCAAATTGAATGTTGACTAGATCTGTCAACAACTGACTACGATCCAGCTCCATGCCTACACGAATGGATACCACTTGTTCGCTGTATTCCTTAGGATCTCCTAAACCAAAAATACAGGAAACTGAGGCAACAACGATCACATCGTTTCTTTCTAATAAAGAACTTGTCGCTGAATGCCGTAATTTATCGATTTCATCATTGATACTAGCATCTTTTTCTATATATGTATCACTTGAAGGGACATACGCTTCTGGTTGGTAATAGTCATAATAACTAACAAAATACTCGACCGCGTTATTAGGGAAGAATTCTTTAAATTCTCCATAAAGCTGTCCAGCTAATGTCTTATTATGAGCAATAACCAAGGTTGGCTTATTCACTTCAGTTATTACATTTGAAATCGTAAATGTTTTCCCAGTTCCTGTAGCACCCAGTAAAATCTGTGCTTTTTCGCCACCTTCGATTCCTTCAACTAATCGTTTAATCGCTTCCGGCTGATCGCCATCCGGTTTATATTTTGATACTAAGTCAAATGTATTGGAGGTCTCTCTTTCTATCATTCAACATCCTCCTTTTGCTTTATTTAATAGTTGAGGTATTGCAACAAAACAACGAACTAAATTTGTCTAAAAAAAGACTACCGACCTGATTAAATCCTTACAGTTCTTATCTTTTGATTCAAACAATCTAATCCATTTACTAGCGATTTCAGCTTCAAAATAAAACTGAATATCCTCTAATTATTTTAACATACCGAACATATTTTCGCTAGTTTTAGAATTGATTTCGTATACGCAATTTATGTCAATTTATATTTTATTTAATCATTTGTTTGCTTTTTCATAATATTGCATCAAGTAATGATTCCTTCACTTCGCAGGCCTATGTATTAGCTAGAAATGTCACGTAACATAACATCAGATGTTAGGAAATGATTTTTTTTTGATTTTCTCATTGTGAATGACTTGTGTTTTTGCCTTTTTTTACTATATAATTATCCAATATGCAAATATAGGAGGTATTTTATGAAACGGAAACACTTTTTACTTTCATTCATTGTGATGATGGCAAGTCTACTGACATTTACCCTTGGGCATTCTGCTCAGGCTGAGGAAAAAACATATAATATAGGAACAGATTTGACTTTTGCCCCTTTTGAATTTCAAGATTCTAAAGGAGAGTATGTGGGAATCGACGTTGATTTGCTAAAAGCAATTGCCAAAGAACAAGAGTTTAAAGTAAATTTAAAACCACTTGGCTTTGACAGCGCCATTCAAGCCGTACAATCCAAACAAGTTGACGGCATGATTGCTGGCATGAGTATTACAGATGAGCGGAAAAAATCTTTTGACTTCTCAGAACCCTATTTCGATAGTGGACTTCAAATGGCAGTCAAAAAAGGCAATGACACAATCAAAAATTACGAAGACTTAAAAGGAAAAACAGTTGCAGCGAAAGTTGGGACTGAAAGTGCAACTTTCTTAGAAAAAAATCAAGACAAATTCGGCTACACAATCAAAAACTTCGATGATGCAACTGGTCTTTATCAGTCACTTGAAAACGCCGAAGCTGATGCGATTTTCGATGACTATCCTGTTTTAGGCTACGCTATAACAAATGGTCAAAAACTTCAATTAGTCGGAAAAAAAGAAACTGGTAGTTCTTATGGTTTTGCTGTAAAAAAAGGGCAAAATAAAGAATTGATTGAAAAATTCAATGCTGGTTTGAAAGGATTAAAAAACTCTGGTAAGTATGAGGAAATCGTAGGTAAGTATATTTCGACGGGCACTGAAACAACAGATACAGATTCTAAAATGAAAAAGATTCAACCTAAAAAAGACACTTACGTGATCGCTAGTGATTCTACATTTGCCCCATTTGAATTTCAAAACGCTGACGGGAAATATGAAGGAATCGATGTTGACTTAGTCAAACGAATCGCTGAGTTACAAGATTTTAACATCGAATTTAAATTTATTGGTTTCAGCTCAGCTGTTCAAGCGGTTGAGTCTGGTCAAGCTGATGCAATGATCGCAGGAATGACGATTACAGATGAACGTGAAAAATCATTTGACTTCTCTACTCCTTATTTCAACAGCGGCATTCAAATCGCTGTAAAAAAAGACAATGACAGCATTCATTCTTACGAAGATTTAAAAGACAAAAAGGTTGGTGCTAAAATTGGGACAGAGAGTGCTGACTTCCTTGAAGCCAACAAAGATAAATATGACTTCTCAATCAAATATCTAGATACAACAGATGCTTTATACAGCGCCCTTGAAATCGGTGAGATCGATGCCATGATGGACGATTATCCTGTGATCGGTTACGGTGTTGCGCAAAAGCAACCATTAGCCACCCCGATTCCTCGTGAAGAAGGCGGGAAATATGGTTTCGCAGTTAAAAAAGGCAAGAATCCTGAGTTGACTCAAATGTTTAATGAGGGGTTAGCTGAATTAAAACGGACTGGTGAATATGATGAGATCATCGGAAAATATGTAAAAGATGGTTCTTCAGAAAACAAAGTAGATGAATCAACATTCGTTGGTATGATCCAAAACAACTGGAAACGTCTATTAAGTGGTTTGTGGATGACAATTCAATTAACACTAATTTCATTTATTTTAGCTTTGATCGTTGGAGTGATTTTCGGATTATTCAGCGCTTCTCCATCAAAAGCTTTACGCGTGATATCAACTATTTATGTTGACATCATCCGCGGCATTCCTTTAATGGTATTAGCCTTTTTCATCTACTTCGGCTTGCCAGGAATTTTAGGTTTCAATATTCCTGTGTTCCTTGCAGGAATTATTACTCTGACACTAAACGCAAGTGCTTATATTTCTGAAATCGTACGCGGCGGGATCAATGCAGTACCTGCTGGTCAAATGGAAGCTTCACGTAGTTTAGGTCTTTCATACAACCGTACGATGCAAAAAATCATTTTACCGCAAGCAATTAAAATTATGATCCCATCATTCGTTAATCAATTTGTTATTTCTTTAAAAGATACAACGATTCTATCTGCAATCGGCTTGATCGAGTTACTTCAAACAGGTAAAATCATCGTTGCCAGAAACTTACAAAGTACAATGGTATACTTCGTAATCGCGATGATGTACCTGATTTTGATCACAGCCTTGACGAAATTAGCTAAAGTATTGGAAAAGAAGGTGAAATAATATGGCTGAAAAAATTCTAGTAGAGCATTTAGTAAAAAAATATGGTGATAATACGGTTTTGAATGATATCAACGTATCCATCCAAGAAGGCGATGTTGTTTGTGTTATAGGTCCTTCCGGTTCTGGTAAAAGTACTTTTCTTCGCTGTTTGAACCAACTTGAAGAAGCGACAAGTGGCGATATCATTATCGATGGTGCGAATCTAACAGATAAAAATACCAACATAAATAAAATCCGTCAACATATCGGCATGGTTTTCCAGCACTTCAATCTCTTTCCTCACCTGTCGATCATGGAAAATATTACTTTGGCTCCGACTGATTTAGGTCGTCTTTCAAAAAAAGAAGCAGCAGAAAAAGCAATCAAGCTATTAGATACAGTTGGTTTAGCGGATAAAAAAGACAGCTATCCTGAATCATTATCTGGTGGACAAAAGCAACGTGTCGCAATCGCTCGTGCCTTAGCAATGAATCCAGACATCATGTTATTCGATGAACCAACGTCAGCTCTTGATCCTGAGATGGTTGGCGATGTATTGAATGTTATGAAAAAATTAGCCAAACAAGGAATGACCATGGTAATCGTAACTCATGAAATGGGCTTTGCTAAAGAAGTAGCAAATCGTGTAATGTTTATCGATGGTGGTAATTTCTTGGAAGATGGTACACCGCAACAAATCTTTGAAAATCCGCAAAACGAACGGACGAAAGATTTCTTGGATAAAGTATTGAATATTTAAAAAATAACGTAAGGTACACACTAGATATGTCCCAGAGTAAAACCGAAGAAATTTTCATTTCTTCGGTTTTTTGTATATCGAAGGAAGTTCGAAAGGCTCTACAGGTCAAACTGCTACTCTCCACTCTCCAAAAATGAACTTGAAAAGAAAAGAAAAAACTGATAGACTTTTGCTTTAACTAAAATGAAAAGATGTGATTAATCTGAGCAACAAATTGAATAATTATAAAATGGTTGATATTGTGAAATATATTGCAGCTATTATGGTGATTTGTATTCACTGCAACCCCATTACTTCTCAAGAACCTTTAAATTTTTTTATAAAAAATATTGTGTGTCGAATCGCAGTTCCATTCTTTTTTATTAGTAGTGCCTATTTTGTACGAAAAGGTTCTGATCATAAAGAAAAATACATCAAGAATTATTTAAAAAAATTAGGAAAATCCTACCTCGCTTGGAGTATATTATTTATCTATGTTGGCATTAGTTGGATTAATGAGCATCTTGGATATTCAGGTTTTTTATTGATCATCTCCTTCTTTTTCGGGTTACTTCAAGTTGGAGTTTATTATCATTTGTGGTATATTCCAGCAATGATTTTCTCTTTATTCATCGTTAACAAGGCGTTGAAATACATATCTTATAAAACAGTTTTTCTGATTTCAATCTTGCTATTTATGTTCGGTAGCTTAGAAACGTATTATGGCTTTTTACCTGCTGGCATCCTAAAAAATACATTTGATGGCATTATTCAACTAATTTTCACAACAAGAACGGGCCTTTTATTTGGTTCAATCTTTGTTACAATCGGTTTTTTTATCTATGACTATCAAGAGCGATTGCAGTCGTTGCTAAAATTTCTCCCTTTTTTAACAATCTTATTTAGCTTCTTGCTTATGGTTGAAGGATTTTTCTTATTTAATGTTGAACGATTGGATATGAATTTTTTATTGATGCTAATCCCATTTAGTTTTTTCTTTTTTTTATGGATATTGTCATCTTCAATAAAAATAAAAATTGATACGAAGAAGATTCGTGAATTATCAATGTATTATTACTTTGTTCACCCCGTTTGTATTATCTTAGTCGAAGAAACTGGTAAAGGATACCAGTTATCATGGCTTCGTTCAGGCGTTATTAGTTTTTTTCTGATTGTTTTATTTACTCATTTTTTGAGTTTGATTATTATTGAAATACGCAAAAAAGCACGATCTCGCAAACAAATATTTCTTGCTGGATTTTTAGGAATTTTTGTTACATTTCCGGTAGGTATTTTATTCTTTGTAAATAGAGTTGATAATATTAACGTAAAATATGAAATGGTTCCATGTTTGTGGTTTGTATTTAGCTTCGTTGTCTATTATTTATTGCAGAAGCGGAAAAAAATAAAAGCCGTCAATTAACTACAAATCAGTTTAAAAAGAGTATGAGACAAAAGCTAAAATTCACTTTTGTCTCATACTCTAATTGTTAATAAACAGTGGATGTACATGTAAGCCCATCGATACTAATTATCATCAGTTCATAAACTCACCATAATGCTTGATAATTCCTGGAATTATTTCTTACTTATTAGGATCAAACGCCTCCGTCTTTCTTAATGTACAATAGCTTCAAGTCTATTAGCTACTTCTTGTTCCGAAAGTTCATTTCTCATCACATAGCGATTTGCAGGATGATGGCGACATTCATCTGAACAGCTGCCAAGATATTTCGCTTCATTTTCTTCTGAGGCTAAAATTTGTTTATTACAGAAAGGATTGGCACAATTGATGTAACGTTCACACAGTGTGCCGTCAAACCAATCTTTACCAATGATTTTTTTATCTACATGATTGATTTCAACACTGATTCGCTCATCAAAGACGTACATTTTGCCATCCCATAACTCGCCTCTTGTCTTAGGATCTTTTCCATAAACTGCGATACCGCCATGAAGTTGGGCAACATCTTCAAAACCTTCTTTGATCAACCAGCCAGAAAATTTCTCACAGCGAATACCACCAGTACAGTAAGTAACCACTTTTTTATCCATAAATTGCTCTTTATTGTCTCTGATCCATTGCGGTAATTCTCTAAAGTTACGAATATCTGGACGAACGGCTCCTCTAAAATGACCTAAATCAAATTCATAATCATTTCTCGCATCGATCACAACAGTATTTTCATCAAGTAACGCTTCTTTAAACTCAACTGGTTCTAAATATTTCCCAGTTAGTTCCAACGGATTAATATCTTCCTCCAAGCTTAAAGAAACAAGCTCTTTTCTAGGACGGACAAATATTTTATGAAATGCATTTTCTGGCACTTCATCAATTTTGAAATACGTATCTTTAAAACGTTCATCAGCTAACATTGCTTCCATATAAGCATCCGTATCAGCAATCGTTCCTGAAAGTGTGCCGTTGATTCCTTCTGTTGCAACTAGAATTCTTCCTTTTAGGTTCAATGATTTACAAAAAGCTAAATGCTCCTTTGCAAATTCTTCGGGGTTTTCAATCGTCGTGTATTTATAATAAAGTAATACGCGGTAATCCATTTTATCTTTCTCCTTTGTCTAAGAAACTGTTTTGCTATCTCCATAATAACTGTACAGTCCCTATTTTATCTTCATACGTATTTAGTATATAAAAAAAGAAATAGAAAAAGCGAGCTATTTGCTTGTGGAATAATGCACATATATATATAAGCGAAACAAACTATTTAGACCTCGAACAAATTAGGAAAATGAGGATGGGACAGAAGTGTTTAACCCCGAGAAATAAGAGGGAATTCACGAAAATTGTTCTTCAAATTTTTGTGAATTTCAGCTTATTTCCGAAGGGGTTGCTTCTGCTCCCACCGTTTATCCGGATTCCATGTGAGCGGGATATGACTCGAAGAGTTATGTCCCACTCACATTTTGTCTATTTTTTGAGAGTTCTGATTTGTGTAGCTAGATCACAGAAAAGCGGTACGATCCGTTTTTCCTTCAAGTTCACTGTCCTTCAAAAATAGTAAAACTGTTCAAGCTTTCTAAAAAAACTTGAACAGTTTTACTATTTTAATTTCTTATTGTCCAGATACCGCAAAATAATTCTCATCATTATCAGCAAAGTTAAAGACTAATCCAGTTGGTAATTGAACTAATTCTCCTACTCTTACACCAGCATCTTTCATTTTCTTGTATAAAGCTATCACATCGTCTGCAAAAAACATCAATGATGGTGTATTCCCAGCAACTTCTGGTGAATGTTGTTGAATAAATGCTAAATCGTATAAAACAATCATTGTTTCTGCACTTTCACTTGGTGCAATCTCCACAACAAGTGTGCCATCGACAGCATCTCTTTCTTTTTCTACAAAGCCGATTTTTTGCCAGAACTTACTTGATTCCTCTACGTTTGTTACATATAACATTATTTTGATTTGGTTAGTAAACATTTTTTTGCTCCTCATCTTTGTTTTTTCATTTTAAAATAAATGCTTATTCATTATATACTTTTTATGATAGCCTATGGTAACTTATCATAAAGAATAATAATATAAAAATTAATAATCTTGTCCACACAAAAAACTGCACTCCTTAAAGATTGTAGTTTTTTTTAGTTGCATTGCTATTAAGCCAAGCTAGGTACGAAATTAATTTCAATGTTAAGAAGTGTAATTTTTATAAAACTCATTAAAAATTATATCTTCAACTGACTTTTTTATATTCCTCAAGTTGGTTAAATCTTCTAATTTACTTAATTTTTTCGTTATAGCTTTTGTAGTGATATCTGTTCCAAACTCTTTATTTAATTTATTAACTAACTTCAATGCCGTATCATTGATATATTCCCGTTTTTCACTTACCTATAAGTCTTCAAATCTATATATCATGTCAAATCTGGACTTTAGCGAATCAGGTATGTTCTTTTGATAATACTCATCAGTCATATATGTATGGAGATTTCTTCCATAAAAACAATTGAACAAGAAAGTAGAGGATTTAGAGGAGGCAAACAAATAACCTTTTGTGTTTACAAGATGGAAGCGTTAACTTTCGTAAAGACAAATTAATATATCAAGTAACATAAAATGGATTCGCTCATGCCTAAAGAAAACCTACAGCTTCACCGGCAGTAGGTTTTCTTTATCTTAAATTTTAGTTTTCTTCATACTATACAAATGTATGGTAATGAACAACTTTTAAATAATAAAATTTAAACTCAGCAATAAATGAACTTTTACGGGTAAAAAGAGGCTTGTGAACTTCGTAAGTCTCTTTTTATTTGCATGGAATATTGAAGCCTATCAATCTAAGTGAATATTTTCTCTACTACCTCTCTCCACTCGGGATTAATTTTATTATAATCACTTTTCCATTTAACCTGCGTATGCTGATAAGCTTTATGAGGTTTATTACTTGAAGGGGGAGTGTATCCTAATATATCTTCAATGCAATTTTCTAAGACGGTTAATCTAGAATCATCGCTCAAAGCGTCTTTAATAGGTTTATTCATGACTTCGGCTCCTGTGACGCCCGAGTCAAGATCATGCATAACGTACGGCGTTATACCCATAGCTTTTAAATACTTTACGAGAGATATTATTGTTGCTTTACCTCTTGCTCTAACGATTTGCCAGTTACACAAGACATTCTTTTTAAGCTCGTCAGGCATTAAAGAGATAGTTTCTTTTAGAACTATTTCCTCAGTATCACCTTCAATAATTAGGATATTCTTTGCAAAAAATATTCTCGCAAGATAATCGTCAATTTTCAGAATTAATTTTACATAGTCCTTTTCATCAGACTGTAAGGTCTTGAATGCATCTTGAATATTGAAAGGTTGATTGTTTATCACTTCACAATCAAAACAAGTGCCATCTTCAGTTTCAACAGCAGAGATGTTAGTCGACAAGTAATTTAATACTTGACCTACTTGTTTACTTAAGTCAATCATGTAAGGAGAATGCGTAGAACATACAATTTGATTATTGGACGTCGTCGCTAGTGCATAAATTGTATCTCTCATTTGATTGGCGGCATTTGGATGTAAGTATAGTTCGGGCTCTTCAAAGCATATTATCAATGATCTACCATCAGATTTTTTCTCCATGTCTCTTATCGCCTTGTATCGTAGTAGGGCGAAAACAGTTGATCGGATTACTCCTGTTCCTTGCATTTCCACAGAAGTTGGTATATTACTTGTCATAGATACCGAAAACTTTGGTTTTATAGCATCGTCTGCGTCGGAAAGCTCTGCTTGAGCATTCAAACCTATGCCAGTAAAAACTCCGTCTAATACGCCATTCAAGCCTTCCATCATTTTACCAAACTCAGTCGTGGAATCTTCAGGGTCCATTTCGGTAGCTAGTTTATTTAAGTACTCCTGAGCTTTCTTATAATTATCGGACTCATTTCTGACATCAGTAAACAGTTCGCTTAATATGCTCTGAAATGTCCCTTTAGTTTCTCCAAGATTCTCTGAACCGTCATGAGCAGGTATATATAGCACTTTCGGCAGTCTCGAAAGTACGTTTCCAGCTATTCCACCAGGATTTTGAATCCACTCATCCTCAGCCGAAGAATAATCAAATAGCTCAATTTCATTCTCAAAAGTATTCAAAAATTCTTCAAGTTTACCTTTCGCTAGGTTAGTATCTTGATTTTCTTTTTCGTATTTCGTACCTTTAAGTGAATCTTTCGGAAGTCCTTTCTCGATGAAGTCAGAGATTTTTTTAACATCTTCAAACTCTTTGTTGAGGGTTTTTTTTCTTGATTTCATTTCGATAATTCGTGACATATCTGGAGTGAAAGTTTTTCTATAGAATATGGAGTTCCCTTTTATTTCAGTGCCATCGGGTAATGTCTCAACATAAGGAAACAAACGCCCCTTAAATCCTCTCCAGCTAGATGCCGTATCCGGAACTTCTCTAAACTCTGCAGTCAAAGTAATCTCTCTACACGTGTTAATATAGTCATCTTGGAAAAACTTGAAGAAGAAACTCTCTGGTAATTTACTAGTATCTGTAAGCAATAACTCAATAGCTTTTAGAATACTGCTTTTACCTGTATTGTTTTCCCCAATAAGGAAGCTAGCATTCGAGAACATAATATCTGTATTATAATGTCGCCTGTATCCTTCGATTTGGAATTTATGTAATTTCATCTTAACACTCCTTTTATATTGATAATTTTATTATATCAAAAATAAGCACGACAATATAGTTAATTTTCTAATTGAGCGAATAATTTTACTAATCATCAAGTCTTTTCATGATACTAAGTGAAATGTAGACCGAAAAGGTCTGCGAAGGTTTCAATCTGTAAGTTTTTTACTTACAGCGACCTTATACTAAAATCCTCCCTCGTAAAGACAAAAAACAAATTAATTATAACAGGAATACGCCCATACTAAACAAGCTCTTACCAGAAGCTAGTTTTCCATAAAACACTATTCTATACTATAAAATTAACTAGAATAAAACATGTAACTATATGAGTACACTCCATAAGATAGAAAATAAATTCAATAGCAAGACCGAACACCTAAAATTGATACTAACCAAAAAAAGTCTACAGGCATTGATACTATAGGACTTTTATTTACCTTCTTTTACTAATTTCTTCCATTTCGTTTTACCATATATATGCAAGACAAAATAATATATGGAGGTTTTCATCATGGAAAAGCAACAGAAAAAGAAAGTAAAGAAACTGGAGAAATTAGAGGAGGTAAAAATCGGATATATTAGAGTTAGTAGCTTGGACGACCGCCAGCGCTTGAGTGTTGAAATTCAAACAGAAGCATTAGCTAGTTGTCATATACTATTTACAGAAAAACAAAGTGGTAGCAACAACGCCCGCCCAATACTTTACCAGACCTTAGAGCTGGCTAAATATCTATCTAGTAAAAATAAGCATGTTTCTCTTTATATTTACAAGCTAGACCGCCTAACAAGAAGCATGAGTAAATTAGGTTCCCTAATTGACGAACTAAATCAACATAATATTAAACTGGTATCACTCCAAGAAAATATCGAGACAGATTCACTCACTGGACGCTTGCTGTGCCTTGTTCTTGGTTACGTAGCCGAGATTGAGCTAGATAATATACGCTTTAGAACCAAAGAAGGACTAAGAAAAGCCAGAGAAAACGGCGTTAAATTAGGGAAACCAGCATTGACCGAAAAGAAAAAACAACAAATTATTGACCTATACCAATTAAATTCAATGCCAGTCAGTACCATAGCAAAACGCCTCAATATTAGTGAGAGTTCTATCTACAAAACACTGCGAAATAGCCAAGTTAAGAGACGAAAGACTAAAAACATTTCTTTAAAACCCTAGTAATTTATGTTAAACTTTTGATATAGCCATTTGTTTTTATATCGAACGTTAAAAGCAGATAACTGATTAAGCAATTATACATATAAATATTTACTTCGAAACGCTGTTCTCATAAGGTTTTTACCTTGTTAGATTGGCGTTTTTTGTTATCTTCTTATTTCGTTCGATATAAACAGTCTAATAACGGAGGTGAAAAGTAGCTTTACTTAGTGGAAAAATGGTTTTAAAACACAATAAGGAGATGAAATGAAGAGTGAAACAAAACACACGTATTGCAAGACTAGTCCGCAATAAACGAGTTAAGAAACTAGCTAATTTTGCCACAGTAGCAATGTTAGTTTGTCCTTTAGCAATTGGAGCAGTCAAAGCTCTGGCTGAAAATGTTGAGGAGCCACTAGCAACCGAAGAAGTTATCTCTGTGGAGATTGGAAAAAATCAAGAAGAAACGCCTGAGATAGCTAATAGTGTGCTAGAAGTAGTACCAGAAACTAAAAAAGTAGAAAGTGAGCCAATTGCACCTTATATCATCAATGAAGGTTCTATTGGTGATTATGACTTAGGGAACTTTCAACTTCAATTTTTTCCTGTACAGGAAAGAATGTTTGCACTGGAAGATAAAGGTGTAGATGTTTCTTCAGCTGTAGTTATTCAACAAAAAATTCACAAATATTTAATCGATTTCGGAGACCATCCTAGTGGCGACTGGAATCAGTTAATGGCATGGTTGAATGAATTTGACGCAGAAGTAACTCGTTTAGAAAACGAGAATACTGGAGAAAGGCCTTCATCTTCACTCGAAGACCTTGGAATAGACGCAACAGAACTTAGAAGCTTAATGGATCAGATTAAGTATGCATTAGCTAATACGGGCAGTTACACTGAAGAATCCTATGCTTTATTTTTAGCTGGAGGAGATGGAACACCCCAACAAAATTTAGTGTATGCTCAAGGCACATTAGATAAAACAGATTGGTTAAGTGCAGCTATCGCTCAGCAAAACGTAGATATTCTCGTAGAAGAGCTAAGCTATTGCTTAAATCTTTTAGTATTAGCAGAAACTCCTGAACCAGAAGTAAAAGTTAATATTACAATCAATTACGTTAGCCCTGAAAATGGAACTATCAATACTCTGACGCAAGAAGCTATTGAAGGTAAGCCTTTCACTGCCACTGCGCCAGATACGTTTACACAGTCAACTGGACCTAAGTTCTATAGAACTAGTGATGCTTCTCAAACAATTGCATCTGCAAGCGAAGGAGCAGTTATTACATTCAACTACGAAAAAATCATGGCTACTATGAATGATGTTATCGTAGATGGACCAAGTACTGCTAAAGTTGGAGACACTGTGAATTACAGAATGGAATCAACTACCTACTTCAACTTTGGTGATCCTCGTATTGATTATCTAGAGTTTGAAGCTGGTCATCCAGTCACTATCTCAGATCCGTCTGCGGCAGAAATTACGGCAGGCAGCGTTAAATTCCTCAAAGCAGGAACTTACACACTAGCTGGTGCTGCTGTATCTGAACCATTCACGGTTACAGTCACTGACAAAGATGTAACACTGCCAGTTAAACCAACAATCATCTCTAAAGAATGGATTGTTACTGGTACTACATCTATAAAAGCTGGCGGAGTTCTAGAATTTGGAGTAACTGAAAAAGTTACTTACAGTGACGGTAAAGTTACAACTAAAGCAATTACATTACCAACTGGTTATGTATTTACAAGTACTGACCCCGCTGATGCGATTAGTTGCAATAAAGTAACATTTGGTAAGAACGAAGGTAAACGTACTATTAGTTTAGTAACTAAAGCTCGTACTGGCGAAACAATCGTTGGACTAGAGGTAACAGTTACTAAAGATGGTAAACCAGTTTACCCGACTAGCCCAACAAAACCTGTTCAACCTGAGAGTGGTAGTAAGGTTGCTGGTGGTAGTAACAACCAAAATAATACCACTAGCTTAAATACTACCGGTAAAAACCAGAATGGAAGTAATATAACCTCTAAACAAGAATCAAGTAAAAATTTACCAACAACTGGCGAAAAAGAAACTCTTACTATGTTCTTGAGTGGCCTTGTTGCTTTAGGAGGAATGTTGGTAGTTGTGTTTAAGAGAAGAAACAAAGAAGTACAATAAACAAAATGAATTAGCATGAGATATTTAGCCTTGTCAATTATTGACAAGGCTTTTATTTTTAAGAAAAAAAACCCTTATCTTACAAGATGAGGGCTAAAAGTGCTTAATTGATTGTTTCAAACGGTTCTGTATTTACTATGAATAGAATTTCTTCCTTTGTAAGTTCATAGGTAGGACATAAGATATCTTCAATAACATCTATTTCAAAAAAATCGTAGGTGCTTTTCTGGATTGAAACAAATGCTTTGATAACTTGATATACTTCACGTATGTCATTCTCATTTTTCTCGATCAGTGCTTCAGTAGAATATTCAAGATCATCAAGATTAAATATATCGTAAATAGGGGCTTCAATCGAACCATACTGTAAAATTCGACGTATTTTATCTTCTCTACTGCCACTAGCTGTTTTATCATGAATAATCTTATTGTAAATGAGTAGTTGCATATTTTGTTTCTTTGACATAATGAATCACATTCTTTCTATTAAATTAACCTATCTGCTACTAGATAGGTTTTTAGACCTTTCCCAGTAGCGGGCTAATTAAATAAAAATCATTATCATAAATCCCTGAAACCGTAATATTATAGCACATTTTAAATATATAGTCGACGTTTTTTTAAATTTCCCCTAATATTTTATATTGATATTACCCAACACAGAACCCCATCCGCCAATTCTAAACTTTCAGTGCGTTTTAAATATGTTTCATCATTTAGTAAATACTCATCTATCAGTTCCGAATACTCATAATATTCGTCATAACCTTCTATTTCTAGGTGATCATCGGGTATAAAACCCTTCTTATATGCTTGCCATGTTTCACTACTACTTGGTTCCTCTAAAACAATAACAGCAGGTCTTGTTAAATATTCTGAAGGTTCGATAATTTTCGATAACTCTGCATAGCAACTTTTCACAGAATCAAACCACCCCACATATAGACTGATTGGACCATCTTTGTCGTCAAACCCTTTTTTTATTATATTTTCAGTATAACGATCAATTGTCAATCCTGTACATAAAAATCCTCTTTGTATTATTTTAGAATTACAAATAGAATCTATTTTTAGCACATTAAAATCACCTAACCCTCTTAAATAAAGGTCCGCCCAAAAACCTATTGCCTCTCGACGTTTTCCATGTCTTAGGTTATCACTTGTAATAAAAGTTATTGTTAAAAAATTATTATACCAATTTTTTAGATTGATAGCTTCATTTGGATTTACATCAAAATGAAGTAAATTTCCTACTATATTATTTATTAGAATTTCGTCTAAAATATGATTATAGATTAAATCTTCAAATAGAGTTCCATCATGAAAAATAGTAATAGTGGAATCTTTTTGTCCGTTATCATCTTCAATAGAATCGATCATTTTACTGTACTTAGGTAATTTTTTTACTACATATATCAATAGTAAAGCTAGAAAGTCTGAAAAATTATTATTAATAAAATAATCACCCAGACTTTTAATACCGTCTTCTCCTAAATATTTGACAAGTTCGTTTTTATCCTCCTTGAAATAATTATAGATCCTTTGAGCACTGGTTGTAATATCCACTTTCCACATACTTAAATTTGATATATTTTCAAAAGCTTTTGAGAGTCTCTTTTGCTCTTCAATAAATAGATTGTCATTAGATATATCTATGGCAAGCAAATATTCGCTTCTAATATCCTTTTCTTTTATTTCTCGAGTTACATTTATTCCTTCTGGAAAATCAGGTATATGTATATCTTTACTATATTTTAATATTGGATGAATTACTTCATTTATAAATTTTACCATATTTTTTCCACCGAAAGATGGAGTAGAAACATGTTTAATTTGCATACAATACCAGTAAAAATGAAATCTCTTCATAAATTACACTCCTTTACTTGAAATCATTAAATTATTGCAAATAAAATACACATAAATTATCAATTAGGCAATTTTTTATGGTAATAACATCGATAATGAATGTAATTTTCTTTTACTTTAATATAGACTGTGTTAGCAAGAAAGCTAATTAAACACTCGTTAAAAATAGTATACCAAATACAGCTCGCGACTGCATTAGTATGTAACAGAAACAGGAGGAGATATTATGCTATATACAATATTTGCTAGCCTAATTATATTGTCACCATATCTAATTGTTGTATTAAGTTTTTTAGCCTGGTATTACAACTGGAAGAAAAAAATGTAATTACAAAATTAAGAGGAAATAAACAAAAGAAACAGTATTAAACATATAAAAGTTTTAACCTTCATTAATAAAGCTCTGGTTAAATTTTAGACTAGTCAGCTAGGGCTTTTATTATAAAAATCAAAAAAAGAAAGAGGTAATTTACTATGTACAACCAACAAAATCAGTATCTAGACATTTCAAATCAACCCGAAGTTTTTACTCCGAATGATTCAGGTAATTTGCCAGTTGCTGTTAAAAGACAAATCGCTAGAGATACCGCAGAAGTCGTTAGAAGATCAGTTAATATGAGTGCCAATCTGAAAGCCCAAGCCAATGTTGCCAATACTGCCCTAAATGAAACTGCGGGAATTGCTGCAAAAGTTGCCTATCTAAACGAAACGTTCCCGAATGGAGAAAATCATTTCAATCATATTTTAAATGTATTTACTTCGTCTGCCTCAGAAAAAGTAAGGAGGTTTTATTAATATGAATAGAATATTGCCAGTTATCGTTATAGCTTGTATTGCCGTCGTTATTGTTCTTGTAGGTTTCTGGATTTATGATCTTGTTACTACAACACCAGAACCAACAAGACAACCTGAGCCAAGAGAAACGCCCTTGAATGAGCTATATACAACAGAAGAATTAATGCAGGCTAGAGCAATTCTGACTGAAATAGAAATCGAATATGAAGCAAATGAAGCTCATCGAAGGCTAATAGAAGAAGCACTCCGACAGCAACAAAATTACTACCGTTAAAAAATAATCAAGAGAATGCTAACGTAATTAGTTAGTATTCTCTTGTAAATGGAGGTAATCAACTATGAGTAAGCCTTTCAATTTCAATGATCTATACGAAGAAATTAAACAAGAACAGAATGATAACCTTAATGCTAAAACAGTAACTGACTTCTATTCTCACTGGGGTAAGCCGTTTACTATCACTGGACTAAAAAATAAAGTCGAAAAAGAGCCAGAAATCCCGCCGTAATAGGTTACCCGATGTAAATAAAACAATAGTTAAATACTCCTCCCTTAACACTGTGTTCTAATCAGAGCGAAGCAGGTTTTTCGGTTACCTAAGAGCCTGTGGAGAAGATTTACATTGAATGAATAATAGTTTTTAATGGCTCTATTATTCGCTTTAAAACCCATGAAAGGAGTTGTATATGAATAATGAAAAAACAAGACAACGAAAAAAAGGACGTGGTTTCTTTGAAAGGCAAAATATCAGGCTGGATTTTCAGCATATTTGTTGGCTGTGTGGCTTTAAATATTGCTATCAAATTATTAGCAGAAGTCTGGCTTCCTCTAGTCTGTTTAATCATCTTCATTGTCTTACTAGCTATCGGCTATCGGCTGAAAAGGTTTAATGATTGGAGATGATGACATGAGAAAAATTGAAAACCTGACCTGGCATAAACTCTCATGGACTAGACCCATTGAGTTTGAAAATATCCAGAATCTGGTTCACCATCTAGCAGTTACAGAGAAAAAGCCTGTAGCATATGAGATTAGAGCTACTAGCGGTAAGATTACTTATTTTCTAGGTACTGAAAAAGATGAGTTTGCTAAGATTCAGAAAATATTTAAAACGCATGGTGTTGACTTTGGAGCAGAGCTAGTCAAGGATACCACTACTAGAAAGCCTATAAAGGTCGCTAGAAAGCTTTCAATAGCAAAACCTATACTTTCCCTTAAAACAGACAATGCTAATGAGCTAACCCGCATAATGACAGCCACTATTGCACAAGCTAGTCCTAAAGACGAAATAGTAATTCAGTTGCTTGTAGCTTCTAGCCTTCCGCCCGAACATTTACCTAATAAAAACGTACCTGATCCGCATGCTAGTTGGTGGCAGATAATCAGCAACGGCAATCCACCAGTCGCTTCAAGCGATACTAGAACGGCTATTAAGAACAAGATAAAATCACACCGCCTTAGAACGATGATTAGAATCGGAGCTTCTTGCAAAGATGAAGCTAAAGCTCGGAGCTATATTCTAAGCGTTTTATCGGCATTTAGAATGTTAGAAGCTGGCGGAAATAAACTGAATCTTCAACCAGAAGACCCGCTAAATATTGATATGGCTAAACTACCTTGGAAGTATTCGAAGCTTTCTGTTCCTGAATTAGCTAACTTTATGATTGCCCCAATCGGACAAGAGGATTTAAGTGGAATTACACCAATTCATCCGAAGCTACTGCTTCCGCCTCTAGGCATGAAAGACCCACCGAAAAATCAAGCTCGAGCATTTGGAACAACGCTAAACGAAAATTCAGAAGATAGACGATTACTCCACTTATCCGCAAATGATGCAAGAACAAATACTTTTATTGTCGGAAGTACTGGATCAGGTAAGTCAGTCATTCTTGAAAATCTTTGCCTAGCAGATGCGCAAAATGGGCATGGTTTTGTTTTGCTAGACGTAAAGCAAAGTCTAGTCGAATCAGTAGCTGAAAGATTACCAGAACACCGTTTAAAAGATTGTGTAGTGCTTGAAATTGGCGGACATAACCCAATAGGCATAAACCCGCTTCAATTTATTGACGGTAAAAATTCAGAAATAGTCGCCGAATCCGTTTTATCGGCTTTAAGAGGATTATTTCCTGAATTTGGAGTCTTTACAGAAGAGCTACTCACAACAGGTCTACTGACCCTAGCACAAAGTAAAAATATGACTCTATTACACTTGCCGATTCTATTTACTAATGCCAGTTTTCGTCACAAAGTCACTTCGAAGCTGACGGATATTTATTTAAAGAGCTATTGGGCAAATTTTGAGGCCATGCCAGAGAAAGAGCGTAAAGTGCAGCTAGGTGCGTTAAATCGCCGCTTGAATGTTCTTCTAATGCGTCCAGCTCTTAGAAATTTGTTAGGACAGCCACACCCAAAGTTTAACCTAGAGGATGTCTTTGATAAGAATGAAAATACCATTCTACTCATTCCGCTCAACTCTGGGATTGTCGGTGAGACGGCGGCGGAGCTTGTAGGTAGTCTAGTCATTAACTTGCTGTGGAATATCATTTTAAAACGTACCGAACAACCTGAAAAAGACCGTAAGCCGGTCATGGTTTATATTGACGAGTTCCATAGCTTTTTAAAATATTCGGAAGCTAATTTTCAACAAATGTTAGAAATGTGCCGTTCTCTAGGCGTTGGATACACTCTTGTTTGTCAGAATTTAGGACAACTTTCAAAGGAGTTAAAGGAGGTAGTATTTGCTAATGCAAAATCGAAGATAATTTTTTCAGTTCCAAATAAAAGAGACGCTGTTCAGTTTGCAGACCTAACAGCGTCCCAGTTGAGTGAGATAGATTTTACACTACCTCAATTTAGAGTATACGCGACTCTAAATAGAAAAGATATTGCTAATGTTTGGTTAAGCGGAAAAACTTTTCCTTCCAAACCTAGCAAGAGATTACCGATTGAAGTTTTTGCTCGAAGTGCCGAAAAATACGGACGAGATATTGCTGAAATTGAAAAAGAATATATCGACCTAATGACTCAAAATGATTCACAAGATGATGGCCTAAACGATTTAGATATTGACCTAATTATAGGCAAAAAACCAAAGAAAAAAGCAGACAATTAACTGTCTGACCGCCTGACCTATCGATCTAACCAAGCGCGGTTTGTTAAAGGTGGAAAAACTAAGCAATTTAAAATTAGTGGAGAGGACTTTATATTTATAATTTTCTCTAATTAAATGTATAAATCTAAACTCTCCCGAGGGGGAACCTACCATGAACGACAAAGAAAATAAACGTATATCTAAACCCGAGTTACGTCGCCTATCGGCACTACTGGACTCGCATGAAATTGAAATCGTGCAAACAATTAATCAAGTGAAATTTATTACTGCTAACCAATTGCAACGGCTATACTTTACCAAAACAGATAATCGAGTCACGAACCTTAGAAGATGTAATCGAAAGTTACGACGATTAAAGAACTTTGGTTTAATCGCTGACCTACCAAGACAGGTCGGAGGGAGAAAATCTGGTAGTAATTCTACTATTTGGGCTGTCAGCTCAGCAGGCTATCAGCTGCTAAGATTAGACGATATGACACTAAACGCTACTAGGAAAAGACTCTATGAACCAAACATTTTATTCTTGGAGCATACTTTAGCAATCACTGAAACCTATACTCGCTTGCATGAGATGAACCAAAAGAGTAAGATTCATGATTTACAAGTAAGTTTTGAACCGCAATGTTGGCGTTCCTATATGAAAAAAGACGGCGTGGCTACCTTTTTGAAGCCTGATTTATTCGCTCGTTTCGCTGTTGATGATGAAACGGAAGACTTCGTATATTATGAACTAGATCAAGCAACACAAGCACCGTCACGAGTCGTTAGGAAGTGTAAACAGTTTTTGGCTTATTATAAATCGGGTATAGAGATGCGAGTAAACGGCGTTTTGCCATGGGTAGTCTGGATAACGCCAAGTAAAAAACGACGAGAACAGCTAACTCGATATATTCATGAAGCTATTCCAAACGCCGAGCGGATTTTCAGAATAATTACAATGGAGGAATTAGAAACGTTAACCTTTGATACCAACAAGGAGGAGGATTAAAAACGAGAAAAAAGACAAGAATACTCAACCTAAAAAAGCGCCCATTTCTTCTAATTTACCAGAAAAAATCACTAAAATTGAAGTTGGTGAAACGACTGTATTTATAACCTTTAACAAAGACGGCGAGAGCTTAGAAACCTTGTTATTTAGGCACTTTAAAGGTGTGAATGATAGTGAAAACTAGCTTGCAATATGGTAAAATAGACATGTGGGCAAGATTTGAGGAGGACCTATAAAATGGAACAACTTGAAACTGCTTATAATCGAACATTGACAACTAGAAAAGTGTGGAAAGTCGCAATTTACTTGCGACTTTCTCAAGAAGACGGCAAAGAAGAAAGCCAAAGCATATCAAATCAGCGTAAAATCATCTTAGATTATCTAGATAATCGGTTTTCTGGTGAATATGAAATCATTGATACTTATATTGATGATGGTATTAGTGGAATTACAGCAATTCATCGACCTGAATTTTTACGCATGACAACAGATATTACTAAAGGACGAATTGATACAGTAATTTGTAAGAGTTTATCTCGTGCCTTTCGTAATTCTGGCGACCAAGCCGAATATCTAAGAGTTTTCTTTCCTCAACACAAAACTCGTTTTATCACGACTGACACGCCACACATTGACACTTACTTGAATCCTAAACAGGCTTTCGCAATGGATGTTAGTTTTTACGGCGCTTTTAATGAAAGTTATCCGCTAATGATTTCAGAAGAGATCAATAAAACATTTAAGTCTATGCGTGAAGATGGCAAGTTTACTGGTGGATTTGCCCCATATGGATATACCAAGGGTGATACTGAAGAAACTCGTCATAAACTATTTATTGATGAAGAAGCAGCCGAAACTGTTAGAAAGATTTTTAACTGGTTTGTCTATGATGGTATGCGAATGCGAACCATCACCGAAAAACTCAACTCTTTAGGAGTACCTAACCCAACGACTTATAAGCGCATTAAAGGAACAAAGTATAAAGGTAGATTTCCAATGAATGACGGTTTATGGAATATCACGACAGTTGGCGCTATCCTTAGTCATGAAGTATATATCGGAAACATGGTTCAAGGTAGGTATAGGACAATTAGCCCTGTTTTAAAGAAAAGCGAGCAAGTTCCTAAAGAAGAATGGGTTATCGTAAAAAATACCCATGAGCCGATTATTTCAGATGAATTGTTTGAGAAAGCTCAAAGCTTACGAGTTGTTCGGCACCGTACGCCTAAAAATAGGAAATCTATCGATTTGTTTTCTGGGTTTTTAAAGTGTGCAGATTGCAAAATGACAATGGTTTTTAGGCAAAACACCTATATAACTAAAAAAGGTGAAAGAGCTAGCCCTTGTTACCTCTGCTCAACATATGTAATGAGATCAAAAATAGCTTGTTCTAACCACTATATCAATCAGAAAAGCTTAAAACAGGTGGTTTTAAAGGCTATTCAAAATCAAATTGAAACAGTTTGTAATCTAGAGCAACTACTTGACCAAGCTCAACGCGGAAAAATTGCAAAGACCGAACAGAATCGCCTTGATAAAACGTTAAAAACTAAACTGAATGAATTGAGTAAGATGGAGAAAATCGCAGATAATCTGTATATTGACTGGAAAACTGAGGTTTTAACCAAAAGTGAGTATATCCGCATGAAGTCGTCTTTTGAAGAAAAAATTTCACACTTGGAACAAGTTATAGAGACTATTAAATTTGAACTTGAAGAGCGAAAAAATAAGACTGATGAAATCACACCTTATTTAGAAGCCTTTCGAGAACACAAAAATGTGACAGAACTCAATCGAGCAATTTTACTTGATTTAGTAGAGAAAATTTATGTTCATGAGGATAAAAGTATTACAATTGAATTTAAGTTTGCGAATACCTACAATAAAATTGTCGAATCTGTCTAAAAAGAATAGACTAATAATAGCGAGCTTTTCGCTATTATTAGTCTTTATGATAAGTTACCATATGGTAAGATTTATGAAAATAAATTTGCTTCAAAAAGGAGAAAAAATGAAATTAACTGTTTTGGTAGATAATAATGTCTACATTGATCATTACTACTTTGGCGAACCAGCTTTATCTTTTTATATCGAGGATGAAAACGAAAAGATTCTTTTTGATACGGGTTATAGTGGTGTCTTTAAAAAAAATGCTGATTTACTCAACATTGATTTAAGCCAAGTGACAAAGTTAGCCTTATCTCATGGTCACAATGATCATACTGGCGGTTTAAATATGATTTCAAGTATCTTTACCAGACAAAAGCCGCAAATTATTGCACATCCACTAACTTTCTTACCAAAAAAAGAAGACGAGTTGATCATTGGATCTGCAGTAACAAAGGAAGATTTACAAGTAGATTACGATCTACTTCTTACAAAAGAACCAGTTAAGATTTCCCAAAACATCACATTTCTAGGAGAAATACCCGAACTAGTAGATTTTGAACCTCGTAAACAGGTCGGTGAGACAAAATTATCAGAAGTCTTCACACCTGACTATGTTTTAGACGATTCTGCTTTAGTCTTTGAAGGTCATGATGGTATTTATATTATCACTGGTTGTTCTCACAGCGGTATCAGTAATATTTGCGAGTATGCTAAACAAGTGACCGGTATTCAAACAATCAAAAGCGTTATTGGCGGTTTTCATTTGTTTGAAGAAGATTTACAGTTAGACAAAACAATAAAATACTTTAAAAGTAATCAAATAGCCAGTCTATATCCTTGTCACTGCGTTTCATTTCAAGCCAAAGCGAAGATTCACTATCAACTTCCAATCCAAGAAGTTGGTGTAGGATTACAATTAGAATGGAAATAAAAATACCGCCCCCAAAAGTTACATTTTTTGGGGGCGGTTCATCTGTTGTGCATCTTACCTTCTTTTGTTTTTAACTCTCTTAGTAAAGAGAAATGAATGACTTCTTATGCATTTTCCTCAATAACTAAACTACTATCATTCAATACATCACGGTCTAACTCTTTGATCCGCGAACTAGTTACGATTCCCGCTACCATACTGTCGCTAACATTAACAGCAGTTCTAGCCATATCAATCAATGGTTCTACAGAAATGACCAAGCCAACAATTGCCACAGGTAAGTTCATTGCACCTAACACGATCAACGAAGCAAACGTTGCTCCACCGCCGACACCAGCTACACCAAACGAACTGATTGTTACAATTGCAACGAGCATCAAGATAAATTCTAAACTAAAGACGTTAATTCCAACCGTTGGGGCAACTATTGTAGCCAACATAGCAGGATAAACCCCTGCACAGCCATTTTGTCCAATTGACATACCAAAACTTGCCGCAAAGTTGGCTGTAGCATCATCAACACCTAAAGCTTTTGTTTGTGTTTCAATATTTAAAGGCATTGCTCCTGCACTCGATCTTGAAGTAAAAGCAAAACTCAACACTGGAAACGATTTTTTCAAATAGTTTACAGGATTTACTTTGACTGCTACTAAGATCACCAAGTGAACCAGCATTACAATGATCAATGCGGTATAAGAAGCTAATACAAATTTCCCTAGATTAAGGATCGCATTATAATCACTTGTCGCAACAACATTAGTCATCAATGCTAAAACGCCATAAGGAGTCAAACGTAAAACCAATGTCACGATACGCATCGTGATTTTATAAAGACTGTCGATCAAGTTTGCAAAAAATTCTGCTTCTTTCGGTGCTTTTCTTTTAATACCTAAATAGGCAATCCCAACGAATGCTGCAAAAATGACCACACCAATCGTACTTGTTGGACGTGTACCAGCAAAATCTGCGAAAACATTTTTAGGAATAAAAGATAAAATTTGTTGAGGAATCGATAGGTTTTCAACGGTTTCCTGTCGAGTCGCAAGTTCTGCGATTCGTGCCGTTTCTGCTGTTCCTTCTGTAAATTGTGCACCTTGTAGTCCAAACAATAATGTTGTTCCAATTCCAACCAAAGCTGCTATAGCCGTTGTCCCTAATAAGGTTGCTAGGACAGTAAAGCTGATTTTTCCAACTTGTTTGGATTCTTTCATCTTAGTAAATGCTCCTACAATAGAAACAAAAACTAAGGGGATTACGAGCATTTGTAAAAACGCTACATATCCATTACCTACAATACTGATCCATTCCATTGCTTGCGTTGTGACTTTGTCTTGGGTACCGAATGCGAATTGAATAATTGCACCTAATACAATACCAACACCTAATGCGGCAAAAACACGTGTTGAAAACTTATAGTGTTTTGCTTGCATACGGTAAAAGACGTATAACACTGCAAGAAAAGCAAGGACCACTAAAACAGTGATGAGTGTTGTCATTTTTTTCCCTCCTAAATTTAAAAGCAGAGCAAATAGATTAATCCTGTAGAAAATTAGAAAATGGGCATTGAAACGTTCTTTGTTTCATTGGCAATTTATCTATTTTCCTAAAGATTGATTTGCGCAGCTAGATACATTAAAAGCTGGACGAGCTTGTTCAGCTAAATAATGCAAATGACAAGTCCATCAAAGGAAGTAAAGGTTCCCGGGGATCATTCTTCAATGATCCGCCCTAAAAATAAAATCAATTATTTTCAGTGATAGGTCTATTGTACCTGATTTAAAAGGCTAAGCGGTACTATTTTGTTTCTATAATGATAGAAAAAAGAGTTTGTGATAGTCAAAAACTATCACAAACTCTTAGAAACGATCTATTAGTATTTAGATTTAATCTTCAATATTATTACTCAGCTGCTGATTGGAAGTTTAATTGAATACCTGGTTTATCCAAAGCGATTTCAGTGATTTCATAAGCCATACGTTGCACGATATCAAACAGCGGACTGACTAACTCATCCACTTCTTCTTGTGAGATATCTTCTTGGGTTTCAATCTTATGATTGATGATATGATTGATTTGACTAACTGAACCTGATAATAGATATTCTTCAAAAACTAAGCGAAACTCAAGACGAGCTGCGATGATTGAATTTTCTTTTGGATAATTTTCATCTGTTGATTCAATTGGTGAAAAGCCCACTCTAAGATCCGTTGCTACTTCTTCCATATCTTGTGTACGCATGTCGTAATGAAAAGCCTCTACAACTTCTTGTTGACGTTTTATTTCCATGAATTAAAATCTCCCTTTTTTTAAGTTCAATAATTATTATTGAGATCCAGTTAATACTGGGCAAAACATAGTCTATCTATATTTTTTATTATACCACACATCTTTTTATCACAAAAACTCATAAACACTTTTTAATCTAATTTTTAAATGAATGAATCGGAGCAGGAATTCGCCCACCACGAAGAATAAAATCAGTTGAAGCATAGTCGTTAACTTTCATAACTGGAGCTCGTCCTAACAAACCACCAAACTCGACCATATCACCGACTTTTGTCCCCTCAGCCGGTATGATTCTAACTGCAGTCGTTTTATGATTGATGACACCGATTGCCGCTTCATCAGCAATCATGGCAGCAATCGTTTCAGCTGACGTTTCACCAGGTATAGCAACCATGTCTAAACCAACAGAACAGATTGCGGTCATCGCTTCTAATTTTTCTAAATTCAAGGCACCATTATTAACCGCATCAATCATTCCAGCATCTTCTGAAACAGGGATAAATGCACCTGACAATCCGCCAACATGGTTACAAGCCATTACACCGCCTTTTTTTACAGCGTCATTCAGTAACGCCAAAGCAGCAGTAGTACCGTGTGTGCCTACACTTTCCAAACCCATTTCTTCTAAAATATAAGCCACACTATCGCCCACAGCGGGAGTTGGTGCTAACGATAGATCAACGATTCCAAAAGGAACATTTAAACGCTCTGATGCTATTTTTCCAACTAATTGGCCCATTCTAGTAATTTTAAAAGCTGTTTGTTTGACTACTTCGGCAACGACATCAAAAGACTCGCCTTTAACTTTTTCCAATGCTCGTTTGACAACCCCAGGACCGCTGACTCCTACGTTGATTACGCAATCAGCCTCACCAACACCATGAAATGCTCCAGCCATAAATGGATTGTCTTCCACTGCATTTGCAAATACGACTAATTTCGCACATCCCATATCGGATTTTGCAGCCGTTTCTTTAATCACATAGCCCATATGACGAACAGCATCCATATTGATCCCTGCTTTAGTTGAACCGATATTTACTGAAGAACAAACAAATTTTGTTTCAGCTAGTGCTTGAGGGATTGAATTGATCAAAATCTCATCACCGTGTTGATAGCCTTTTTCTACTAGCGCACTGAATCCACCAATAAAATTGACACCCACTGCTTGAGCTGCTCGGTCTAATGCTTTCGCATATTTTACATAATCCTTATCTGGACTTGCCGCCGCAATGATTCCAATTGGCGTTACAGAAATCCGTTTATTGATGATCGGAATCCCGTATTCAGTTTCAATTTCTTCACCAACGTTAACTAAATTTTTTGCCAAGCGAGTAATTTTGTCGTAGATTTTTTGACAAGCTTTATCGCTGTCACTATCAATACAATCTAACAATGAAATCCCCATCGTGATGGTTCGAATATCTAAATTTTCTTCTTCAATCATACGGATCGTTTCTAGAATCTGATTTGTTTCCAATGAATACTCCTCCTAAATTTAAAAGCGGAACAAATCGGTTAATCCTCTAGAAAATTAGGAAATTAGCATTGAAACGCTCTTTGTTTCACTTAACAACGTTCCACTTCGCTTCACCTTGTACTTTTCAACATCAGTTCATTTTATTCACTGTGTTTCAAAGCAAAAGCACAGCGAAACGTTAAGTTCCTGAACAATTTAGAAAATCACCTTAAAGACGTTTTTGGTCTTTCAGATGATTTATCTAATTGTTGAGGGAACTGTTTCGCGAAGCTAGGTAATACAAAAACTGAAAAAGCTTGGTCAACCACGACTGGAAAGTAAGAAAAAATGACTGTGGCGCTCTTTGCCTCATTCATTTTTTATCTTTTTCCCGAGACCTTCAATCCTTTGAGCTTTAGCTCTTAGGAATTGTTGAGATTGAAGCGTAGTGGTTAGCTCTTGAAGCTAGATAATGTACATGCAAAATCCAAACCCTACAATAGTGACTATTATAATTTATGCATCACATTAAAAATTTCTTCATTTTGAATACTGATTGTCACACCTAATTTTTCACCTAAAGTATTTAGCTCAGAGCGAATCACTTCAAAATCATTCTTGCCTTTAGCAATTTCCAAGACCATCATCATGGTAAAATAACTATCCATGATTGTTTGTGACACATCAATAATATTCATATCCAGTTCAGCTAATTTTTGACTAACTCCAGCAATGATTCCTACCTTGTCTTTACCAATTACAGTTAATACTGCGCGCATATCATTTCCTCCTAATTTTAAAAGCGGAACAAATCAGTTAATCCTGCAGAAAAATAGGAAAATAAGAGCGTGGCGCTCTTTGTCACACTCAAATTCTTTCTAAGAATCCAATCACACAAGCAGGATTAGCTTTTCAATGCTCTATAAGTTTTTCCTATTATATCATAATTTGTTCATTTATTAACAAAAAAAAAGAACAAAAGACTTTAAAATAGAATCATTGTTCGCTTTTTTATTTATCCACAAAAAAACTTCTGAGATATTAATACATCTTCTCAGAAGTTTTCCACTTAAACTATTTTATTGAATTGTTCTTTACAGATTGAGCACGTGACTTTGATCTTACCTTTTCCTTTAGGAGCTCGTAACTGCTGTTTACAGTTTGGGCACTTAAAAAAAGTATAGATCTTGCGCTCTTTGAGCTTTTCTTTTGAAAGATCAAGCTTCTTTTTTAGTTGCTGCACTCTTGAAAGGTAGCGAGTATTTTCATTTGAGCGTGGGTAAATTCTTTTAGAAAAAAAGCGATAATTCAGCCATAATAACAGACTGACTGCTAGCCAAAAAGCGATAGATGTTGGTAAAAACAAATTGAGCAGTAATAAGATCAAACTTCCTCTCATCAGAGTAGTATTCAATTGATCCATTCGCGCATATCTGCCTACTAATAATTTTTGCATTTTTGCATTCCAGCGAAGTAGTCGTTCAATCCAAATTTGTCCCATATGATCCCTCTTTTCTTTACTATTATCTCAATCAATAGTCTTTGTTTCAAGAGGTATCATGAAAACTATATCAAAAATAAATCTGATTGATTTTTGTAATTTCTTCTTTGATTTTTTCTTTTAATTCAATTGGACGAACTACTTCAACGGCTGAGCCAAAGGATAATAGATACGATGCCAGCCAAGAACCTTCTACTTGCCAAGTTTTTACTTTGGTATAGTCGGTAAAACTTTCTGTTTCAATTGCTAGCAAATCTTCCTGTATTTGATGAATTTTATCATTTCTAACTTTGAATTCAAGATAGACCTTTGTAAATTCAGGCTGATAATCCTTAATCAAATAAACGTCATCAAGATCATTCTCGGAAACAGCCAGTTCAGTCATTCGTTTTAATTTAAAGAGCAGAGTCATCTTTCTAACGCAACAATAGCCTGCTAAATACCACGCATTCTGCTTAAAAATCAGTTTGTTTGGCATCACTTCTCTACTTGTTTTGTTACCCTTGCTATTAATATAGGTAAAAATAACACATTTTTTTTGATTTTTGGCTTTGGTGATTAATCCAATCGCATTAGCTTCATCTTCTCGTCCCCAGGTCGAAAAATCAATATCTATCCATTGCTCTACTTGTTTTTTAAATAAGGAGGATAGTTTGTTGACTAGCGGAGTCACACTTTTTAAATTGGTCGCTGCTAAATTTTGTAACGCCAAGATAATTTGATCCTGCTCGTCATCATCTACAAAAGTGGCCGACAAGTGATGCGTATCCAATAAGCGAATTCCGCCATCTCGCCCGCTTTGAGAGTACACTGGAAAACCCAACGCAGATAGTGTATCGATGTCCCGATAAATCGTACGAGTCGAGACTTCCAGTTGTTCAGCTAATAGTGTTGCTTTGGCTTTATTATGCATCGTTAGATAATGCATAATATAAAACAATCTGGATAGACTATTCATCGTCCTTAAAATCCAGGATCAACTTACTATTTTCGCCAACAAAATCATATTGATAAGAGCCAGTCAATCCATGTAACTCTCCACTACTTTTAATAAGCATACCGGGTGAATCCAGTGATCCTTTGTCAAAAATTCCTTTTTCAGCGGCTGTAAAGGTTCCTGTTTTTCCTTTATATTGGCCTTCAAAGTGAAGAAATCCTGATATTCTCGCAGTCGCAAGGTGCCCATCTTCTTTATTGCTTTCTAGATAATAAAGAAGATATTCGACCCAAGCTTTTCCTTGTAGATCCCCGTCAAGTTCATATTCTGCTTGAACTCGGTTTACTGGGAATTCGAGTTCTAATGCATTAGCTGGTTGTTCTTCCCATTTTGTTACGTTGAAAGTCGTACTCATACTCATCCCTCCTTATGAATAAAAGGATAGCAAACATACGTTCTTTTTTCAAGCGAACAACTTAATTTTTTTTCGTTTTGTTTTATTCATTAACTAAGAATTCTCTGATTTTTTTACTGAAGACAGTAACATTTTCTGACTTAGACGCGGCAGTCGTAACATCTAGATGTCCAGGATCTTTAGACCATGTACTTGAATCGGCGGTTAAATAAATACTGAGTTTTTTCTCATTTTTGTGTTTATTAATATAATCTAGCGCAACTTTTGGAGGATCACTTGATTGAACGGTTGATAGAATAATTACTTTATCCCACTCTTCGATCCTATTTTCTCCAATTTCTTCCACAGGTTCAACTTTTATATAAATATTCTCGTCTGCAAGATTTTTGGCAAGTTCATCAATTACTTCATTTTTGAATGCCCGGTCTTGTGTATAAATAACTGCACGATGTGCATTTGACTTTTCATTTAACTCTTCGTTGATTTCATAGCTCGTGACCACACCTTGTGCCCTTGCTAAGCGATAGTAGCCTAAAAATCCGGCGCCTCCTAGTGCGATCAAAATGATTCCGATCAATCCATATCTAAATAGTTTGTTGTTCCACAATTTTTTCATTTGTATTTCCTACTTTCGTTTTTCAATTTTTTATTCGTAGCGTAAAGCGGTTATTGGGTCTAATTTAGCGGCTTTTGCTGCTGGGTATAAAGCGAAAACCACACCTAAGACACCTGTTATACCTAAAGTAGCTAAAGCATTAAGCGGCGCTATCTGAATCACCTGATTAAAGCCAATACTCGATTCAATCAATGGATTAGCTAACAGTTGGATTAGATAGGCAAACGCTACTGAAATGACATTCGATAAAAACATGATATAAATAGCTTCCATTCTGAACAGACGCTTGATATACCCTTTTTTGTATCCGATCGAGCGCAATACACCAATCTCTTTGGTTCGTTCTACAACTCCGATATACAGAACAACTGCGATCATTACCCCTGCAACGATCAAAGAAAGTCCAGCGATGAATGCTAACAAGTACACAATAATATCAGTAAATTGCTTAAATGTGTCCAAGAAGGAAGACGCATTTGTGATCGCATAATTTTCGTATTCTGGGTCTTCTTTGTATTTTTCAATAAACGTTTCAGCAGCTTCTGGATTTTCCGCAAATGCATCGATTGTATAGATTGGCTTATCGATACCCATGCTTTTCACCATGTCAGTAAATGTTTTCGGTGATGCCATAAAGCCTTGGACAAAACCTTCTTCTTCTGGTGAGGTAATTCCTTGAATCACTGTTTCTATCTCAATTGTCGTGTTATCAACGCTCTGATCACGACCTTGATAAACTAACGTAATTGGTTTTGAGATTAACTTTTCGACACTTTCTTTTGTCAACTCTGAGTTTTTCAAGCCTAGTATTTCTCTAGCTACAGAAGCTGGCAGGACAACCCCTGATTCTTCTGGGGTTACAAAAGTTCCAGCTAGTAAATAACCATCAGCTACGGTGTTCGTTTTATAACGTTCCTTGTTTAGATTGGCCTCATCCATTTGCGATGGTGCTAACTCTTCAATCAATTTGTCATCATATTTAAATCGAATACCAGCGATATTCGCTCTTTCATAAACTTCTGTGATTCCTTCGTCAGCATAAAGCTCCTTTAATTTTTTAATTTCTTCTTCTTTTAGCAGTTCAGAGGCCCTTGGTGGTCCACCACGTTCTGGATCTTGATAATAAGAGGTAATTTGATTTGGAGAATATGCTGTTTGGAAAAAGTCACCAAGTACTTCCGTAATCCCGTTTCCGATACCTAAAGCCAATAAAATCGCAGTGATCCCAATAGATGTACCGAAAGCAACTAACAGATTTCTTAAAATCCGACTAAAAAAGTTTTTACTAACTAGTTGCAAGGTAGCACCAATCGAAAGAGACACGCGTGATGCAACTTTTTTCTGTGTTTGATTTTTTTTGAAATCAGGTGCCTTAATTCGGTCATCACTTAATATCCGGCCGTCTCTTACTCTTAAGATCTTCGTTGCATAACGCATCAAACTTTCATCATGAGTAACTGTAATCACTAATGTGCCTTCATTACTCAGTTGCTTCAATAGATCAATGATCGCTGCTGCCGTGACTGAATCCAACGCTCCAGTTGGCTCATCAGCTATGATCACTTTTGGATCATTTGCAAGCGCTCTAGCAATCGCTACGCGTTGTTTTTGTCCGCCAGAAAGCTGACTAGGATACTTATTAGCGTGATCAGCTAAACCGACTTTGCTCAAAAGCTGGACCGCACGATCTGTCCGCTCAGATGGACTTAACATTTTATCTAAATAAAGAGCGCTTTTGACATTTTCAAGTACAGATAGATGGGAAACTAAATTGAAGCTTTGAAACACAAAACCAATTTCATTTTTGTGAAAATCGTCCATGTTCTCTGATTTTAAGTTTTGTCCTTCGTAAAAAATATCGCCACCATAATCCGTATCCAACCCACTGATGATATTTAGCAAGGTTGTCTTACCACTACCGCTAGCACCTAAAATCAAGGCAAAATCACCAGCTTCAAAGGTTGTCGTTATTTCATGTAAAACAGGCTCTTTTTTATTATCGATCGTAAAGCTTTTCGACACTTTTTTTAATTGATACATTTTTTATCCTCCTATCTAGAATCTTTGGATTGATTTTTTTCCAGCCACAAATAAGTGAATAAAATCGCAGCAGATAAGCAAGTATTTAAAAGAAACGTGCTTGGGTAAAACATACCATTATTTGCCGTTAATTCGATATTCAAACCTTGAGGAAAATAATAGCGTGCAACATCATTCAGTAAAACGACAAGGATCCAGCCAATCGCTATTACAAAGGTTTTAGAGTAATTTGGCAGCCACAATTTGGCAATTACACCTCTAAATAAAATCAGGTAGCTGATCATACCAGCAAGATAAACGGCTAATTCTAACGCTAAAAGCAATAACTGGAACACACCTAAAGTGATGGTAGCAAAGTTGAATACTAGATTGATCACAACGATCAAGATCACTTGAAGATAAGAAAGTAAATATTTTGCAGCAATTTTTTCAAATGTAGATTGCGTGACGGTACTGGCCAAGGTTTGATGGTTTGACTGGATATCCAGTTGATTAATCCGCCAAGACAGAACAACTGCCGCGACAAAAGAGAGTAGAATCGGCAAACGTTCCCATTGGGATTCAGGCATGATCACTTGAAAAACGTATTTAGCAAAATAGCTAGTTAAAATCAAAAGTAAACTACTTAAAAAGAACTTCTTACTTTTTTCATGATAAAAATTAAATAAACGTATCATTGGCTTCCTCCTCATAGATTTCCTTCAGGGACATATTTTTTTGTTCTCGTAAGTCTTCCAGATTAATTACCTCGCAATATCTGAATGGATTCATAAATAAAACATCTGTAAATAAGGTATCCATTTCTTCAATAAAATTCGTAGAAACTAAAATGATTTTTTCTTCACCACTGGCTCTTCTCAGCATCTTTTTTACTTGGATACGAGAAGAATAGTCTAAGTAAGCAAATGGTTCATCTAACAACAAAATACTTGTCTCTTTAGCATATTCACAAGCTATTTTCACTTTGACTTTGGTCCCTTCTGAAAGTTCCAGCCATTTTTGCTTTGGCGAAATATTCCATATTTCTAATTGTTCGACTGCTTTTTCCAAGCGAAATTCTGGAAATAAAATAGTGTACTCCATTAGAATTTGTTGAACTGTTTCTGTTTGTTCAAAATAGTTTGTTGTTGAAACATATGCGATACTTGATTTGAAGAGCTCACTATTTTGCGGTTGATCATTATATAGAATCGATCCTGTACTCACCTGTCGTTGTCCTGAGATACAGTCTAACAGTGTTGTTTTTCCTGTTCCGTTTTTCCCTAGAACACCGAGGATTTGGCCTTCATTCAGGTTAAAAGACAGCTCTTGAAAAATACTTTTTTGATATTGTTTGCCAATATTATTTACCTTTAGTTTATTCATCTGCACTCCTCACAATCCGTTCAATGATATGCTCCCTTTCATTCTGAGTTAACTCTAGCTTTCTTAATTGAGTGATAAAGGCTTCCAAATGAGCTTCAATCAATCGAAAACGTAAATCTGTAATTTTATCGGCTTTATCTGTCACGAACTTACCAATCCCTCTCTGACTGATCAAAATTTCTTGTTGTTCTAAAATACTATAGGCTCGTTGAATCGTTGTCGGGTTCACTTCTAAGTCCTCCGCTAATTGTCTAACTGATGGTACTTTTTCGTTTTGCTGCCAATGATCACTGGCTATCCAATGTTCAACTTGCTCGATGATTTGTTGATAAATGGGTCTGTTCCCGTCATAATTCACATGCATCCTCCCTTTTCTAGTTGTATACTGTACTGCTTAAGTGAACATATTGGCTATCTAACACATGACGAGCATTTCGAACTGCCCTCTTTTATTACGCAAGAAATTTTATCAAAATTCTGCCGTACCTCACAATCTAGGGTCTCAGTTTCTTTAAGTGAACTGGAAAAAACTGGCTGGCTTTTGAAAAAGAAAGTGCCAATCACAATAAAATAAACACCAAAAATCAATATAACACTGATTTTTGGTGTTTATTTTATCTTGTTTTTACAATCATTTCTAACGCTTTTGCCATGTCTTCACTAGCTAGATCGATATTGTCAGCTTCCAGACACTGTTTTAGATTTTCCGTTACGACAAGTCCGATAACTTTATCAATACTTGAGCGAACTGCCATCAATTGCGTGACTACTTCTCGACAATCTTTTCCTTCATCCATCATTTTCAAAATTCCGCGAATTTGTCCTTCAGAACGCTTCAGGCGATTCGCTAATTTAGGATCACAAGCCATCCACAACTGCTCCTCTCCAGGCAGACATACCACCCATTACATTCGTTACATCATACCCTACTGAAGCAAGATATTCACTAGCCATTTGTGAACGTCCACCAGCTTGACAGATAATATAGTAGGATTGAGCTTTATCCAACGATTCAGCGGTTTCTTGCAATGTGCTTAGTGGTAAGCTTTTTGCCCCTTTGATATGCCCTGAAGCATACTCATCTTCTTCACGTACATCTATTATTGCTAATTCATTTCTTTTTTCTAGTTGTTCAAACTCATCGATCATGATTGATTTATACATTATTTAATAACCTCCTGAGGGTAAATTGTACTATAGATTTGAAAAGCACCATCTAAATTTTTAACATCAAAACCATTATTTTTTAAGATACGTTCTGCTAAATAGCTACGTTGTCCACTTTGACAACTAACGATAATTTCTTTATTCTTTGGTAATTCTGATAAATGATCTCTTAATTCATCTAATGGAATATTTTCAGCATGAGGCAGAGAACCATTATTTTTTAGTTCACTAGAGTTTCTCACATCAAGTAACATGGCGCCATTCTTTATTGCTTCTTTTAATTCATAGTATTGGATATTGTCAGAAAAACCTTCAACAATATTCGCTGCGGCATAACCGATCATATTAACAGGATCTTTGGCTGAACCAAATGGTGGTGCGTACGTAAATTCCAACTCAGGTAAATCCATAACGGTCAAACCTGCTTTGATTGCTGTCGCAATGATATCAATGCGTTTATCCACACCATCTTGACCAATCGCTTGGGCTCCGTATATTTTACCTGTTACAGGATGGAATAAAAGCTTCATTACGATTGGATGACTACCAGGAAAATACCCTGCATGGCTTTTTGATGTGGTGTGAACTGCTTTATATTCTAGTTTGCTATTTCGTAATTGACGCTCACTCAAACCTGTACTGGCCGCGGCAAGATCAAATACTCGAACAATTGCTGTGCCGATACTTCCTTTATTTTTACGAGTAACTCCTGCAATCACATCCGCCACTTGTCTACCCTGACGATTTGCAGGAGATGCAAGTGAGATTAACGCATCTTCTTCTGTGATCTGTTGTTTGACAATGATCGCATCGCCAACCGCGTAAATATCAGGATCATTTGTTTGGTAGGCTTCATTTACAACAATCCCACCACGTAAGCCCGTTTTTAAATCAGCGGCAACAGCTAGATCACTAGATGGTTTGACACCGATCGATAGCACTGTGAAATCACTTGAAATTGTTTCACCTGAACTTAATTCGATTTTCTTTCCAGCTTCTTTAAATGCCGTTGCTCCAGCCCCTGTATAGACAGTAATCCCTTTTGCCTTTAATTCTTTTTCAACAAAGGCAGCCATCTCCTCATCTAAAGGTGGTAAGATTTGCGGCGCTGCTTCTACGATCGTGACAGCAATGCCAAGGTGACTTAAATTCTCTGCCATTTCTAGACCAATAAATCCTGCCCCAATCACAACGGCTTGTTTTGGTTGGTCATTTTTGACGGCTGCTACGATCTTATCGACGTCTGGAACATTTCGTAAGGTATAAACATTTGTCGCTTCAGCCAGCCCTTCAATTGTTGGTATCACTGGCTGTGCCCCGGGTGATAGAATCAGTTTATCGTAACTGATTGTGTCCTCTTTCCCATGTGCATTGGTTAAAACTGTTTTATTTTCTCGATCGATTTTGACTGCTTCTGTTTCCGAATATACATCAATATTGAATCTTTTTTTCAACTGTTCAGGTGTTTGCAAGATCAACTCTGAACGTTCACTGATTTCTCCTGATACATAATAAGGCAAGCCGCAGTTTGCAAATGAAACATACGGTCCTTTTTCTAAAACAATGATTTCGATTTCTTCTGATAATCTTCTTAATCTCGTAGCTGCTGACATTCCACCCGCTACACCGCCAATAATCACTACGCGCATTACAATTTCCCTCCTCTAACTGCCCCACGCCAAGCACTCATACCGCCTTTGACGTTGATCGCATCGATTCCTTTAGCTTTTAATTTTTTGACTGCTTGCCGACTTCTCATTCCAGATTGACAAATCACATAGACTGGTTGATTTTCTTTTGATTGGTAAGTCGAAATTTTACTTAATGGGGTATTTTTAGCGTTTGGGATGTGACCTGACGCAAATTCGGTCTTCTCCCGAACATCAAGAACTATTGGTTTTGAATCTAGAATTTGTTGAAGTTCAGTTGTACTAATTGAATTTCCTTTTAAAAATGAAAACATTCGCTCCTCCTTTATACCCATGAGGGTATTTACAAAGATTATCATAAACGATTTTACTAACCTTGTAAAGAGGTTTGTTTTTAAGTCTTCTGGAAATTCTTTCTTACTCAATAATAAAAAGACTACCGACATTTTTAGCAGTAGTCTTTTCCTATTCCAATCAGTGATTGATTTTTTTTAAACTCTGGTTTATTTCTTCTGCAACTTTAAAGGACTGAATCAAAAGCAATAACCAGACAACGCTATAACAAATTAGAACGATACTACTTACAGCTGCTAGATAGTGTAAAGAAAAAATACTATACCCCTTCAGGTAACTAATAGAAAAAACGACGATTAACGTTCCTAAATAACTAAATAGATTTTTCCACCCCTCAGAAAGTTTAGAACGTTGGTCAATGGTCATCGTAAAAGCTGCGGCCATCAAAGCTATTACAAATAAATCAAATGGAGTAGTACTTGAAAGTAGTTTACTGAAAGAAAATCCAAACAACTTTATTTGACTCAACAACGGGTGCTCAAAAAGAAAACTTAAAACAGTGATTGAGGTAAAAATATAACACGTTGTTGTTAATACTCGAGATATAAATTTCATAAGCCCACCTCAAAAGATTTTATTTTTTCTTTTAACGGTTTTACATAGTGTCTATTGATAATTAGCTTCTCTTCATTTTTTAAGGACGCTTCAAGTTTCCCATGAAACAACGGTCTGACACTCTCCAGTTTTTCAATGTTTAACAGGGTAGATTTACTGATTCTTTGAAAATTCGGTTGTTCTAACAACTGTTCGAGTTCATATAACCGATACGTTGTTTCAAATACTTCTTGAATACTATAAATAAATATTTTTTCATCAATTGATTCAAAATAATAAATTTCATTCAATGGAATGTAATAGGTTTTTCCTTCTTTTTTTCCTTGTAATTGAAAATTGAACTGTTCAATATAACGAGTTAAACGTTTCACAGCATTCATTTTATCATTGTGGCGGATAACAATTTCAATTTCAGTAAGTTCACCAGACTGCTCTACGATCAGCTTCACTTAAATCCCTCCAAACTACGGATTATCCAATTTAATCTCTTTCAAGATCTGATTAAATTTTTCATTTTCCTCATTATGAGGTTGATGGGCGGACGAGTCAAACACAAAAATATCCTTTTTAGGTGCTTCTAATTTTTCATAATAGTTTTGGACTAATTTATAGGATGTCACATAATCATATTTTCCCTGTAAGATATAGACTGGTACACTAACATTAGCAGCAGTTTTATTTAAATCTTCTGCTAACGTATAGTTGAATAAATGGTTCAATGAACCTTGTACTCCTTTTAGAAAATCAATTTTCTCACTAATTGTATATCCTTTAAAAAATAGTAGGTTTTGATAACTTTGCTCTAACATTTTACGACCATCTTTGTGCGCATTTCCTCCACCAAATTTATTTAGTAATTCTGAGCGAGTCGACATGATATACTCTGTGGAAGGGAAATTAGAGGTCTTGGGTGTTTCATTTTCCAATGCTTGGATTGCTTTGGTATCTTTGGTTTTATTGGCATTTTCCAACATAAATTCATAGGCTATTTTTTCTGACTCTTTTTGATTAACTACTTGACCGATACCAATGTAGGCTTGATAGTTTTCTGGTTGTTTTTGAACTGTTTTCATCCCTAAAAAGCTTCCCCAAGAATGACCCATGAGATAAATTTTTTCTTGTCCAAATCGCTCTTTAAGGTACTCAGTCACTTCTAATGTATCTTCAACCATTTGATCCAAATCAACTGGATTTTTTTCTAAATCAGTATATGACATTCCAGCTCCTCGTTGATCCCAGTAACACACTGTATACATTTTTTCTAGTTCAGCAAAACTTTCTTTTGACATCGCATACTCTGGATTACCAGGTCCACCGTGTAAAAATAGTAATACTGGATTCTCTGGATTTTCACCTACGATAAACAATCCTTGTTCCATGCCACCAATCATTACTTTTTTCTTTTCCATCAAAAATTCTTTGCTATTAGAATCCTTATATGGTGCTAATGATCCTAGTGAATTTACAGATAAAAATAGGACTAGTCCCCCTACTACTATGGTTACAGCCATTGTGCTGCCTGCTAAGATCTTTTTCCAACGCTTATTTAATAATTTAGTATTCATATACTCATGCCTCTTTTCTATCTCATTTTTAATAAGATAAGTATTATAATAAACAATTTCTTTGTATTTACTATAGACTATCGGCTAACGTGCATTTTTGACAGGTTAAGTTACTTCAACTGACAATTGTTTAGCGTATTTACATCTTTTTGTGCTAATTGTGTTTGTTACTTTGTATTTAAGCGATATCCTTTTGAGCAATCATTGAAAACAACTTCAAGATATCGTGAGAATAGATCACCTGTTGTCAGAGTTACGTACCAAAATAAACTCGTTATTAAAATAATAAGCTAATGTTGATGATTCATAGTTGGTTTTTCGTTTATTTAATGTAAGATAAAGCAAGATTAGCAACTCAAAAATCCCCAATTTCTATCCTAAAAAACCTATTTCTTAAGAAAGTCCAATAATTATTAACTTATTTGGCACATTTTTGTAACATTTAACCTCTATACTGAATGTAACACTTAAAGAAAAGAGGTTATTAGATGAATCAAGGCATTCTAAAAAAACAAAATATTTTACCCTTACTATTGATTCTACTTCTTTCATTTGCTAGTCTTTTCCTTATTTTTAATAAAGAAGAACAACCAATCCAAGATGAAGCGACTGCTTACCAGCAGATTTTTATTGATGAAATAGCATCTGAAGCCAAGCTTTTACAAAAACAAACTCATTTATTTGCCAGTATCACGATTGCTCAAGCGATTTTAGAATCTGACTGGGGTCGTAGTGATTTAGCTGTAGACGCTAAAAATTTATTTGGTATTAAAGGTGCTTTCAATGAGCAATCTAGCATTATGCCCACAGATGAGTTTATTGATGGTGAACGAATCACGATTGATGATTCTTTTAAAAAATATGAAACGGTCCAAGAATCAATGGCCGATCACATAGAATTTTTAAAAGGCGGCACTTATGAAGGCATTAAAACAAGTAAAAATTATCAAGAAGCGGCTGTTGCTTTGCAGAATGGTGGTTATGCAACTGACCCCGATTACGCTGAAAAACTGATTCAATTGATTGATGAATTTAAACTATACAAGTATGATAAATAATCAAAGCATATCAAGAGCTGTTCTGATCTAATGCTGTTATGCTTGTTGTTGGGAGATTGTTGATATGGATCATTTTTACTATATTCTAAAAGATAGCGGTAATACTATTTTACGAAACAAAGGAGCTGCTTTTTTTAAAAGTATTTTTTCTTTTCTATATTTCTTTGTTTTGACCCTTTTGCTCCACGCTTGGATCACTTCAGCTCATTTGAAGAAAATAGAGGAGCAAAATAGGTTAAAAGAAATTGATTCGCTGGATGCTTTTACTCAATCAAATGCCAGTCAAAATCTAGTGACTTTATTAGAGAGTTTAACCAATGCCTTACTTATTTTCAGCATTGGTTTGCTTTTATTCGGGATTTTTTATCTTTTTATTTATTTTCAAAGAGCAATCATATTGGATAAAAAAGAACTGATCCTTAAAAAAATGTTAGGTAGCTCAGCGCTTCAAGTCACAAGTGAGCTTTTTATTGAGCCTTTGTTGCTCATTATACCAAGTAGTCTTCTAGGCTTGACTACAGCAGAATGTCTCTATACGCTTTTTTTTAAGCTATCTGATTCATGGTTCATAGATATTTTGTTTCACCCAAGCTATTTTGTCCTTTTAGTGGATTTTCCGTTGATCGGATGTTTTTCACTTTTACTTATAGGTCAATTTTTCTACTTCAAACAAAAAATAACGAATCTTTAAAAGGAGACTTGGACATGCATATTTTAGTTGCCGATGATAGCCCCGAAATGGTACAAATCGTTAGCGCCTATTTAAAAAAGGATGGATTTACAGTCTATACTTCACTGGATGGTGAAGCGGCTTTAGATATTTTTTATCAAGAAAAATTAGATTTAGCTATTATTGATTGGATGATGCCTAAAATTGATGGCATTGAGGTCATTAAAACGATCAAAGCCGAAAGCTCATTAAAGGTCTTGATGCTCACAGCTAAATCAACTGGTGAAGACGAATTTCTTTCTTTATCTAGTGGTGCAGATGACTACATCACCAAACCATTTCATCCACAAGTGCTATTATTACGTGTCAAAAAATTGCTTGGTTTAACGCGTTCATTATATGTGAGAAACTTATTGATCGATCCAGCTAATTTAAAAGTTTGGAAAGAGGAACAAGCATTGGATTTAACAAAAAAAGAATTTGATTTGCTGATGATGCTGGTTAAAAATCGTGGCAGTATTTTATCAAGAGAACAATTGTTAGTCGGTGTTTGGGGCATGGATTATGATGGTGTGGCGCGAACGGTGGACACACATATTAGACGACTTCGTGAAAAAATTGGCGATGAGACCATCACCACCAAAAGAGGAGTGGGCTATCTCATTGAACAAGAAAACTAGAAAAATCAGTACGACGCTTACTTTAACCTTTTCTTTGATCATTATTGGTAGCTTTATTGTTATGTTTGTTTTGAATAGTTTAATTGTGCCTCACTACTATTTTTCAAAAATGGAACATAAGGTTAGCTCTGTTATGACCGATATTCAACATAGCGCCAATTCAGAACAACAACTAGCAGCATTAGAAGACAACAATCAAGTCACGATCATCACACGAAGTTTAGAGGGTACCTCACTTGATGATTTTAATGAAGCCTTAAATGTAGAGTTGAATCGAAAGAAAGTGGCATTAAATCGTTTTTGGGTCACACAAGAAACCTTGGATCAATTACAAAATAATCCTCAGGCTGTTCAACGTAATTTCGACCAAGGAAAACAAAAATCAAGTTTCTTAGTTGAGATGCGGGTGATTGATCATACTTTTTACTTAGTGGGAGTTTCTACTGTTAATTTTTCAGAAACGGCTAATCTGATCAATACCTTTAACTTTCTTTCTTTGAGCCTGACATTGGTGCTGATCATTGTGTTGATTTACATTTCTGTTCGAAAAATAACTGATCCTTTAGTTAACTTAAAAAAAGTAGCGGAAGAAATCACTGGACTGAGTTTTGTGACAACGGACGATATTCCGGCGAATGAAATTGGTGAGTTAGCCCTTAGCATCAACAAAATGAGTTACGCTTTGGCAACATATCAAAAGAACTTACTTGCTAAAAATGAACAACTTAAACAATTTACAGCTGATTTAACTCATGAATTAAAAACACCGATTGCTTTAATCAAAGCATATGGTTCTGGTATCGAAGATGATTTAGACGACGGCACGTATCTTGAAGTGATTTTACAACAAACCCAACGATTGAATGATATCGTTGATCAAATGCTAGATTATGCAAAATTAGAACAACAACAGCCAATCAATAAAGTCCCGTTGCAATTGTCAGATACTTGGAGACAAACAGTAGCAGAACTTCAACCTACGATGGAAAAAGAAGAAATTTTATTGCTAGAAGCAGACACAGATACCCCTCTTTCATTGATTGAAGCAGATTCGATTTTGCTCAAAAGAGTTTTTGATAATTTATTGACTAACAGTATTAAATACACCACGGACAAAGAGATCCAAGCCAGTTGGCGTGAAACGGAAGAATTTATCGAATTTACGATCAGTAATCAAACCTCTCTAAATTCAGATTTTGATGTAAATAAGCTTTGGGAAGCCTTTTATGTCCATGAAAAATCACGGAATAAAAACCTTTCTGGCACAGGACTTGGTTTATCGATCGTGCAATCAATCATGAATGAACATGGCTTTACGATCGAAACAAGATTGGTGCATACGACCTTGATTTTTGTTTTACATTTTTATAAAGTTAGCGAACAAGCGTAGCAATTTACGCTTGTTTTTTTATGTTTGATTTTGGCATTTTTCTGTAACATTGGGTTGATAAACTTTGGTTATGTTATTGAGTTGGGTGAGTCCGCTTAGCTCTTGTATTATCTAGCTTCGCAGGCTTGCTCCTCGGAAAAAAGATGAACTATGCTTGAGGCAAAGAACGCCTCTGTCATACTTCCCTATTTTTCTGTCGGAGCAGAATGAGCCTGCTCAGCTTTTAATGTTATCTGGCTTCATGAGCCAGCATCTCGGAAAAAAGATAAAATCTGGATGTTACAAAAAACGTCACAGTCAGATTTCCCTATTTTTCGTCGATGCTAAATGGCTCATTCAGCTTTTAAATTAGGAGGAATGTAATACATGAAAAAATTTATCATCTATCTAAGCCTAGCTGCAATCACACTATCTCTATCAGCTTGTAGCTTAAACAAAACAAATGTATCTAGCAAGAAAGAAGAGCTGATCGTCAACAAAGAGATCGAGAAAAATAAGAGCTACGCTAAAACTGATTTCTCTTTTGACGTTGATCCTGCTACTTTCACTGTTTCAATCACCGAAAATGGTGACAAAGCAGAAGTATCCAAGCCACAAGAAGCAAAAGAAGTGACTGATTTAAAAAAGAGCAAAGAAGAAATCAGTTGGACTTATCCAAATGAAAAAATCAAGGTCAAAATAAAAAAAGAAAAAAATCATCTTGCTGTGGCACTCACAAGTTTATCCGATGAAGATACATCTTTCACTTGGCCTAAATTAGATGCTAAAAACTATGTATTACCCATTGCAGAAGGAAAAACGATTCCTAATGATCAAAAAGAATGGCTTGCTTACTTTAGGCAAAATCAAGAATTATCGATGAGTGAAGCGTTCTCAATGAGTTTTTTTACAACCAATCAAGAAACGTTTGCTACAACATTTGTAATGAATAACACATTTAATAGTGATCTCTTAACTAAGACCAAGCCTCACCTTACTTTGGAAGCCAGTCACAATTTTATCGGCTTCGACAAAAATAAAACCTTGAATTATCGACTATATGTTACCGATAATGATCCTGTCGCTATCGCTAAAACCTACCAAATGGACCGCATCGATTTGGGAGAATTCAAAACACTTGATGAAAAGGAAAAAGAAAATCCAGAAATCAAAAAAATGCGTGGTGCAATCCAAGTGTATTACTGGAACAGTCGCATTTTAACTACAGAAGATATTAAATGGTCCAAACTACCTCAAAAGGTGGATGAGCCAATTTTCCAATGGATCGGTGACTTACTAACTCAATACGGTGAAGATGGTTCTGAGGAATATCTAAAAGCTTTAAAAGCGTTTAAAAACAATGAGGGCTATAAATATGAAAAAAATACATTCTTAACATCGATCAATTATGTCCTACTTTATCCGCAATTTTACGCTAAAGATATTTTTAAAAATCCAGATGCCGAGGCGCAAAAACTAATCGATAAAGGTATCGACAAACTAAGTGAACAGGAACGGTACACATTAAATAAACATCTCTTAGCTGATGTCTTAGGTGATTTAACTCCGCCCCTTGAACAATGGGGACAAGCAACTTCATCAGATGTATTCAAAGACATGAAAACAGTCGGCGTCGACAATGCTTGGATTGGTCTACCAAACTGGGCCAATGGCTTGATGAATCCTGAGATGGTCAAAATAGCCGTTGATCAAGGCTATCTAATTGGTCCGTATGATTCTTATCAGTCGATTCAAGAAAATGCTAGCATCGATTGGAATACAGCTTCTTTTCCTAACAATAATCTATACGAAAATGCAACAGTTACGAAAAAGAATGGTGAAAAAGTTGCTGGTTTCTTAGGTAAAGGTCGCAAACTTAATCCGACACAAATTTTCCCTGACGTAGAAGAACGGTTTACAGGCATCATGCAAAACAAGATTCCTTTTAATTCTTGGTTCTTAGATACAGATGCCGCTGGCGAAATTTATAATGACTATAGTCCTAATCACTTGACTACTCAAAGCGAAGATGTTGCGGGCCGTTTAAAACGAATGGATTATTTCAATCAAAATGGTCAAGTTGTCGGTTCTGAAGGTGGAAATGACTTTGCTTCAAAGGATATGGTTTTTGCCCACGGAATCGAAACACCTGTCATTATGTGGTCTGATCCTGATATGCGTCAAAATAAAGAAAGTGACTATTATGTAGGAAGTTATGCTGCTTTAGATGGCGGTATTCCAACAAAATACAAAAAAGTTGTACCGATCAAGGAAGAATACAAAGCGATTTATACTGATCCTGTTTATTCTCTGCCACTTTACAAACTTGTTTACAACCGTTCGGTGATTACTTCACATCAATGGGAATGGGATAGCTACAAAATCAAGGATCAAGTCGGTGAGCGTCGCATGAAAGAGTATCTATACAATACACCGCCAATGATGCATATCGATAAAGCAGCTTGGGATGAACATAAAGAAGATATCTCGGAAAATGCTAAAATTTGGAGTCCTTTCCAAAAAGTAGCTTTACAACATGAAATGACAGATTTTAAAGTCTTGACAGATGATCGCTTGGTTCAAAAAACGGAATTTGGTGATACATTATCTGTGATTGCTAATTTCTCTAGTACTGATTACGATGCATATGGGATTAAGGTTGTCAGTCATACTGCTTTGATCATAAATGATGAGAAAGAAACTGTTGTACAAACAAATGACTAGCACGCGATACACATAGTTCTTTAATGTAAAACAATGAAGAGGATGGGACAAACACCCATGAGGGCTATCGCCCTCACCAAACAGAATGAAAACGAAAGTGATCGACCTACAGGCTTTTTCCTGTCATACTTAGAGATGACAGGAGTGGCTTGTATTTACAAAAATAGAAAGAACAGTTTAAGGTGTAACTGCTAAACTGTTCTAGACCAATTAGGGCTAACTACGCATTAAGTAGAGGTAGCTTTTTTTTGTTTTTTTAAGGGTTTAGTTTTCGTATAAAGTGCTTATTTCTGAAGGGGTTGCTTCTGCTTCCACCGTTTATCCGGATTTCAAGTGATTGGGTCGTAACTCGTAGAGTTATGTCCCAATCACCTCATTGTTATTTTTTCTACTTATTATTTTGAAATTATACATTCACAATAGCAACAAATCAATCTTTTAGTAAAGAAAAATCTGTCCATAAATAGGAGTATCTTTGCTCATCTTCCACCTGTATTACTTCTGCAATAGTTTTGTCAGAGCCATCTAAATAATCTTGTAAATGCTTGGAAGAAAAACCCTGGGCTGTTGCTACATCGTGTGAACTAGCATAATAAATTTTTTTTAATCCCGACCATAGCAGTGCACCCATACACATTGGACAGGGTGCACAAGTCGTGTACATAATGCAATCAGACAGATCCAATGTGTTTAATTTTTTGCATGCTTCACGAACCGCTAATAACTCAGCGTGCGCTGTTGGATCTGTGTCTTTCACAACTTTATTCCCCATTGATGCAACAACCTCGTTTCTTCTAACGATCACTGCCCCAAATGGTCCACCATTGTCTTCCTTCATTTCTTTTAATGCTGTATCTACAGCTAATTTCATATAATCCACTTTAACACTCCTATCATACAATTTTGTAGTCTGTTTCATTTTTACATACTTTACTCTATATGTTAAAGTATGGTTTAAGTCAACCCGCAAAGGAGAAAAATAAAATGAAATCTTATACTATTGGAGAAACTGCTAAAATCAGTGGTCTCCAGACCCATACATTAAGGTATTACGAATCTAAAGGTGTCGTTTTATCAGATCGTGACAACCAGAATAACAGGGTTTATTACAATAAAGATATTAAATGGTTAGAATTATTAGTTTTATTAAAGGGAATGGGGCTTTCTTTAAAACAACTAAAAGAATATTCCAGGGTGTATTACAAAGATACTTCTAAAAATAATGCTATAGAAATTCTTTTTCAACAACAAAAAGTACTCTCACAGCAACAAACAAGAATTACAACTCAGCTTGAACAAATAGAAAATAAACTTACTTTTTTAAAACAATCAAGCAAAAATTTTAATGACTGTCAAAACAAAGAATTAACGATTATAACTGAATAAAAAACCTCTACAAGTTTCAGTTTTGTACTGAAACTTGTAGAGGTTTGCTTATTTTGGATATAATCAACTTATTATTTCAACTTAAAAGTCATTTCAACTGGATTATGATCCGAATTGTTAAATTCAGCATCAATGACTTTTCCGCTAATATTTTCTACATTATCTGAAATGATAAAGCCATCGATCAACGCTACAAATGACTCTCCTTTTTTATAAGGTTTATCTAAATTACGAACAGATGGCACCGGTGTTTTTAATTCACTTAATACAGCGACTTGTAAATTCTCTGGTAGTTCCTTTTTAGGAAAAGGCTGTAGCCAAGTGTATTCTTCCGTTGTATCATTTTTAAATGTTTCAGTCGAAGAATCTAGCAGGTCATGATTAAAATCACCACCACAAACGACATAATTTCCTTTTTTATATTCATTTTCCATATGATCGAATAATTTATGGACCTGTTCTTTTTGGATTTTTTGGTCCTTGATATAGGCAGATAAATGCACATTATACAGCATTAGATATTTGTCATTCTCAACTGGGATTTTCGATACTGTAAAAGCACGATCTAAATCAAAAAATTTATTGAAATTCGTTTCGATTGGTAAACTATAACGTGTACTTGCTTCAATCTCATTATTGCTTAAGGTCAGGATACCTGACTTTGATTTTCCGATTGGATCTAGGATCGGATACAGTAGAAATGCCGAATCATAATTCGTAACAAATACACTTGAAAAGTCAGTAAATTGTTGCTTGATTTGTGCGACTTCATCAACACCGCGACTGCGCGTAGCTTTTTCATCGACCTCTTGAAATAAAGCAAAATCTGGATCGATTTTTTTTGTCGTATCGATCACTCCAGAAATATTTTTAACAACACTTTCCTTACTGACAGCTTTCGATTGTTTGCCGCCATCCATAAAGAATGTATAATCTGGCGTGTAAGAGCCATAGCCAATATTAAAGGTTGTGATTTTATATTCTTGATCAGTCGATACTTGTTTTGCTTTGGCCTTTTGCGTAATTTCAATAGGGAAATCGTCAGCAATTCTAGCGTAACTGAAAAAAACATAGCCAACATAAGCTAAAACAACTACACTAAGAATAGCTAAAATAGTTAGTACAATGGTGAGCACTTTTTTTAATTTCATTTATTTCCTCCACTTTCCTCAAAGAGCAAACTTATAATTTACTAAAGTACAAACTCTATTTTATACTAAATAAACGTTTCTCTTCCATCCGCTATTTTCACATAACCTTCATTATAATAATCATAGAAAACTAATTCAATAACAACTAACTATATTTTGTTTTTATTACTACAATTCTCATAGCTTACTTATGCTACAATTAATAAAAAGGACGTGTTGAGCTTGGATAAATTTATAGGAAAAAAGATTGTTATTACTGGTGGCACAAGTGGTATTGGACGAGCTGGTGCACTCAAAATCGCAGCAGAAGGCGGGCGTGTATTTGTAACAGGTCGTAATCCTAAACGCATAACGAAATTACGAGCTGAGCTGCCTTCTGACAGTCTTGTTTTTTCAAATGACATGTCAAATACAGACAGTATTCCAGAATTAATACATGCAATAAGGACTTGGTCAGAAACGATTGATGGTCTTTGGTTAAATGCTGGAATCGCTCACTTAGATAACTTGTTGCCCTCAGATCAATCAAACGTTGAAGCAATGATCCAAACGAATTTATTAGTCCCTCGAATGCAGTTAGCGAGCTTAGCCCCACTCATAAAAGAAAACGGGTCGGTCGTAATAACCTCCTCTAGTTCTGTATATGAAGGTGCGGCTGCTACAGGCGATTACGCAGCCGTGAAAAGTGGACTAACAGCAGCTGTTAGAAGTTGGGCCACTAATTTAGCTTCTAAACAAATTAGAGTAAACACAATTGTACCTGGAGCAATTGAAACTAACTTCCGTCATTTTTTGTCAAAAGAAGAACAAGATGTGTTTGAAAAATCTCTGATTAAACAAGTTCCCTTAAAAAGAATCGGGAAACCAGAAGAAGCCGCAGCTCCAGCCTTATTTTTACTTTCAGATGAGTCTTCTTATATTACAGGTAGTCAAATTTTCGTTGACGGTGGCTTGATTAGACATTAAATTAGTGAGTATAATTATGGACTAGAGTAGCTCAAAAAATGTTGATATTTTTTTTACCCATTATTTCCTCAACTTTCTACTCTGTAATTTCCATTCTACAATAAGAACAAACCGTTTCATTCGAAAGGATTGGTGCTCCACAAAAATAGCAGATTTTATTACCTACTTTGATATTTCATTTTTGTCCCACGTTCACATTTTTCTTTTCCCCCAACACATTTCCATCTTTTTAACATAATATCCATTATAAGCATAGAATTTGTTAGATTCAATATGATAAAAAAGTAGCTGGAAAATCATTTGCAAACACAAGGATTTTCCAGCTATTTTTTTATTTCTATTGACTTAGATTTCAGTATCATTCTCTACTTCGTGGTTCATCTTTTTAATCATTGCCGTCGTTTTGGGTAGTAATTCATCATAGTACTCATCGATTTTATAATTTATTGTTGTCAGCCTTCCCTGAAGTTCTTCGATTTTTGCTGTGATTCGTTCCTGTTCTTCTTCCAGCAAAATTTTTCTTGCTTCGATCGTACTATCACCTTGATTTGCCAAACGGACATACTCAATGATCATCTCCAAGGTCATACCGGAAGCTTTTAATCTTAAAATCGATTGAATCCATTCCAGATCAACTTCGTTATAGTCTCGTACACCGTGAATCGTTCTTGTAACTGCCGGAATCACACCTATTCTTTCATAATACCTTAGTGTATCAGCAGAAACGCCCGTCAATGCTGCCATTTCTTTAATCGTCATCTAGTTTTCCTCTTTTTATATAAAGTCTACTGACTCTGATAATTTTTTATATTTTTCAGTCGTCTGGATTTTTTTATTTGCCATATTCAAAGCTAATGCATATGCATCACTACCAACCATCAATTCTAAAGGTGGTTCCTCCATTTCAACAATTTCCATATACAGTGTCGCAACTTTTTCTGGGTCACCTGGTTGGGCACCATTCATTGTGGCAGCAAATCCCAAACGTTCTTCTATTGATTTTTTGTATGGAGCACTGATTGTGTGCGACATCCTATAGGAATCTTCTGACAGAAATTCAGTTCGTAAGAAACCAGGAGCTGAATTGATGACATGGATGCCAAATGGTTTGACCTCTTCTGCAAAAGCTTGGGTAATTCCGTTAATAGCAAATTTTGTTCCTGCATAGGCTGATTCAAACGCACCGGCATAAAGTCCTGCAATCGACGATGTATTGATGATATAGCCAGATGATTGTTTTCGCATGATTGGTGTAACAGCTCTCATCATATTTAACGTGCCAAAGACATTGATATCAAAACATGCTCTAACTTCCTTATCGGTTAAATCCTCTACAGCACCAGCCACCATATAACCTGCATTATTGACTAATACATCAATTCTGCCAAATTTTTCGACGGCTCTTTTCACTACCTTTTTGATATCAGTTTCATTCGTTAAAGATAAACTTATCGGTAAAAATGAAGCACTTTCTGGTCCCACTTTTTGAATCAGTGATTTTGAATCACGACTTGTTGTAATGACTTGCTGTCCATTATTGAGTAAGGCTTTTGTTAAATCCAAGCCTAATCCCTTGGAACCTCCTGTTACTATCCAGACCTTTTTACTCATCTTTATACTTCCTCTCTATTTGCTGTTTGTTTGATCGATCAACAAGGAAAGTATAAACCTTGGAGGTACCTCCAAGACAAGACGTTTTTTCAATTATTTTTTTGAACAAGTTCTGCCAGCTTCGTGACTGTGTTAGCATTTCTGATTGTCACTCGATTATACATCTTATTTCCTACGATTTTTGACCAACGAGTTCTGGAAAATGTTTTGATTGGTGCTGACCAGAAAATTACCTGTCCATGATATGCTACCGTTTCATATTCGGCTTTCGCTTCACCAACAGATACGATTACTTCCTCAGTTGTGGTCGGCGGGATCACAAAAATCACGTTGTGCTTTGATTCTTTATCTGCATTCCACCACTCTGGCATCTGCTCTAACGCTTCTAGCAAAGTAGCTTTTGAGATGATCGTAACTGTGATCTGCAGCCCGAATTCTGCTTCAATTAGCTGTTCGCAAATGTTAGCCAGCTGCAAAACATCTGTTTCTTCACTAGAAAAAAGGATATTACCGCTATTTAAGTATGTAATGACATTTGTAAATCCATGTTGCTCAAAACGTTTTTTCAGTGTTGCCATAACCACTCGATTTTTTCCACCGACATTTACGCCGCGTAATAACGCAATATATGTTTGCATTTTCCACCACTCCTTGTTATCTATTATTTAGAAGTATAACGTATTCAAAGAACTGAAGTAAAAAAGCTAGCTCTTAAAATGAAAGCAACTATTTTCTCTTAAGACAATATCTATATTATAATAAAGAACCAACGATCATAACTCAAAAGAAAAGAGGGCGTCGCAATGAAAGATGTAACTGATTTTTTTTCAAAGATAAGTGAACCCGAACACCGGACACGTTTAGAAGAAATTTTTAATTGGACCAAAGAAAATTATCCTCAATTAAGTGTTGTCATCAAATGGAATCAACCTATGTTTACCGACCATGAGACCTTTATTATTGCATACAGCGCTGCTAAAAAACATATTTCAGTTGCACCAGAAACAGTAGCAATCACTACTTTTAAAGAGGCCATCGAGCAAGCGCACTATCAACATACCGATAATCTATTCAAAATCACTTGGGACCAGCCTGTTGATTTTTCTTTACTAAAAAAAATAATCGATTATAATATCCAAGAAAAAATCCATTACACAAAATTTTGGCGAGAATAGTGTGTAAGTAACGTACTTTATTCAAAAAAGTTTTATCGATGAGAATTTATTGAAGTAGCAAAATCTGTTTAAATCTATTATTATTTAGACATAGAGAGTTACTTAATTATCTTCCCCAAAGATAAAATAAGAATTGATCCCATCTTGATTGAGATGGGATTTTTTTGCCAAAAACAATTGATAAAAAAAAGAACTCATCTCATTTATCCGAAAGAAATTCATGCATCACTTTGCACAGTTTAATAATTCCCTGATCAAGCATTTGATCATCTATTTGCGAATAGCTAATTCTAATATGATTACAAGGAGCTTCATTTGGGTAGCAAGCTGAGCTAGTTAGGAATGAAATTTCTTCTGCATATCGTGCTTTAGACAATAATTCTTCCGTATTTTTATCAGTAGGAAACGTTATCCATATATTTAAACCACCTTTTGGAATTAACCATGTAACCTTTTCTGGTGCATGGTTTTCAAGTAAAGATATTGTTCGATTTCTTCTGATTTCAAGTGCTATTCGTAATTTTTCTAAATGTGTCCTCATTCTATTAGAATTCAAAAATGGCACCAACGCTTTTTGTGTAAGCAAAGGACTACCTAAATCTGCACAAGATTTTGACGTTAATAACCTTTTCTTTATTGTTCCATTTGAGACAATTGCGCCAACCTTACATCCTGGTGCTAGTGTTTTACTAAAACCTTTCAAATAAATAACATGACCATCTGTATCTAAAGATTTAATTGTAGGGGGTGGCAAAGTACCATCAAAATAGATTTCATTCCATGAATCGTCTTCTACAATAATAAACCCATTGCTTTTTGCTAATTCTAATAAATCTTCTCTTCTTCTTTTACTCAAAACAGTTCCAGTCGGATTTTGAAAAGTTGGAATAGTATAAACTAGCTTTGGCTTTTTAGTAAGACACAACGAAGCTAGTTTATCTGTTTTCATTCCATTTTCATCTACCGGGATCGAAATAATAGTAGCCCCTCGGTTTCTGAAAACATCAAGTGCCGCTGTGTATGTTGGTGCTTCCGTAATCACAATATCTCCCGGTCCAATAAAAGTCCGCGCAACTATATCTATTCCTTGCTGAACACCGTTAGTAATGATAATTTCTGAACTTTTTGGCTTTAATTGACAATAGTGCTTCAAATAATCTGCTACAACTTGTCGAACCTCTTCATCTCCTTGAACAGAGCTATATCTACTAACAATTTGTGGATCATTTTGCAAAATCTGATTAATTTCCTTTGTAATATAGAGAGTCGGTAATAGTTTGGGATTGATAACTGCGCTAGTAAAATTAAAAGAGTTTACAGGTTTCAAATTCAAGATATATTGTGAACGCTGAATATAATCTGGGATATTTAATTGCCAATCATAATTTCCAGTCCCACTATTCATATTTTTATTTGTCTCTTTTCTCTTAACAAAAGCTCCTTTTCCATGTTTTAAATTAATGTATCCATTTTTTTCTAAAAGTTGATACGCCTTATTGACAGTCATAAAACTTACCTGATTTTCTAATGAAAATTTTCGTAGAGAAGGCAGTTTAGACCCACCTATCAAATCACCTGAACGAATTTTTTCTGCGATAATACTTGAAATTTGATTGATTAATGACTGATCTGATTGACGATTAAGTTCTATTTTCATAAATCCTCCTACTGTTATACTCAAAAGTTGACTGTTATACCCCTCACTATATATCATAACGAGTGTCCCATCAATAAAACTATAAAAGGAGCATTTCAATTTATGAACATCATGAAAGAAGATCAAAAAAAAATAGAGCAATTACTGACAAATGTCGTAACCCATTCAACAAATTTTTTTAATGAGCTTGATAGTCGTCCTGTTGCTATCCAATATTATCAACCCAGTAAGGATCAATTACCTGAACTAGGAATTGGTGCAAACCAAACACTTGATTATTTTGTACAACATTATTCTAATGGCTTGAGTGCAAGTGCGGGGGCTAGATACTTAGGTTTTATTACAGGAGGTGCTACACCTGCTTCTATTATGGGTGACTGGTTAGCTAGCGTCTACGATCAAAATGTATCTAGTTCACAAGACTCAGTTGCTGGAACTCTTGAAACTGAAACACTTGACATGTTAAAAGAGTTACTCAAACTAGACACCAATTATAGTGGTACCTTCGTTAGTGGTGCTACTATGTCAAATTTCGTCGGACTCGCTCAAGCCAGACAATGGGCTGCCCACCATTATGGAAAAGATTTAACGCTAGAAGGATTATTCGCTATTCCATCTATAAAACTTATAAGCGGTGCTCCTCACTCAAGCATTTTTAAAGCTGCATCTATGTTAGGGATGGGAAGAAACTCAATTCATTTGATTCCATGTCAGGAAAATCAAGAAGCGATAAACATCAATTTGCTTAAAGAATTCCTTGAGCAAAACAAATATGAGCCTTGCATTGTAATAGCGAATGCTGGTACTGTAAATACCGTCGATTATGATGATTTGATTGCTATAGGAAAACTAAAAAAACAGTATAACTTTTGGTTGCACATTGATGCTGCTTTTGGTGGATTTGCTGCTTGTTCCCCACTATATGATCATCTAGTTGCTGGAATCAATAAAGCTGATTCGATTACTATTGATGCTCATAAATGGCTTAATGTTCCCTATGATTCTGCTATGCAGTTTACTCGTCACAAATCGCTTCAAGTTGAAGTCTTTCAAAACAATGCAGCCTATCTTGGCAGCTCCATTGATCATCCAGATTTTTTTGATTTGACCCCTGAAAATTCTCGAAGATTCCGAGCATTGCCAGCATGGTTCACTTTAAAAGCTTATGGAAAAGAAGGCTACCAAACACTCATAGAAGAAAATGTTACTTGCGCAAAAAATTTAGAAAAAAAGATAATAAATAGTGAATACTTCGAACTTTTAGCTCCAGTCAATTTAAATGTCGTTTGTTTTACATTAAAACAAGAGTCGGTAACTGCTGAAATGATCAAACAGTTCCTTGCTACTTTAAATCAACAAGGTGATGTATTCATGACGCCCACTATCTACAATGGTGTATCAGCCATTCGAGCTGCTTTTAGTAACTGGCGTACTGAAAGCAAAGATGTAGAAATTATTTGGAAATCTTTACTTCATGCTGTTCTTCTCAAAAAAAGCTAAACTCAGTGGACTGAAGTCTATACTATTTTAAAAGATTCTTTTAAATAACTTAACTATTCCTTTAATCACCCAATTGATAAACTGATAATCAAGCTTTATACTAATTTGAAAAAAAGGACTGAATATGCGGAACGTCAAAGAACCTGAAATTATGGATACTGCTAGTCAGTTATTTATGGATGTCTAAAAGCATGCGTAACATATTGATTTCACTAAAAAACTTACTTATTCATAATTTTTCTTTAGATAAACTATTTCAAACTAACAAGGACAAATCCACTAAACTGATTGACCTTCTGGGAATTTTTTTCTTGATTTTATAGTCTATAAGCTGCTAAAACATTGGTGTTGATGGGATAGGGAACCTTAATTCCTGCTTATATGGTTACTATGTCGAGCTTTATCTTGATAATCATGACTATATACCGCTCAAATGGGCTTTTATTTACAATTAAAGATCTTGAGATATGATCTGCTTTACCAGTAACAGAACGTGCTATTAAAGGAGTTACCCTAAAGAAAACTAAATAAGCTTCATTAAAAACAAGCAAGCAGCTTGAACTAGCGGCTGCCTGCTTGTTTTCGGATTAATTATTTAAATTTAGTGGATTATGATTATTTAGTCGAAAGCTGTTAAATCTTTTCAACCTTCTCAACCGTAAACTCATTTACAACATTTCCTGTATTAAGTAAATCTGCTGGTTCAAATAATGCGACTAAAACCTCTTCAACGGGGTTGGGTCTGTGCTTAACACCTTTTGGAATAACAATAAATTCATTTTCATTTATATCGACAGATTCTTGATTTTCGATTTCAATCGTCAACTTACCTTTAACAACCATAAACATTTCATCTGAATCCTCATGTAAATGCCACGTGAAAGGTCCTTTTAATTTCACCATTTTAACCGCCATATCATTGACTCGCGCCGCTTCTTTTGGTTCATAATAGTTTTCTATCACAGCAAACTTCTCAATCATATTTATTTTATCAATCATTTAAAAACACCATCCTTTTTTATATGAGCTATTTGGTAATCCTCCACTTGATTATAGCAGATAATAAGCGAGTTCTTTAAACAATAATTAATAACCCCATGATCATCAAAGTCAATAGAAAGAGCTTTTCCCTACTTTTTACGTTCTTTTTAAAGTCAAATAACCAAAATTGATCAATCAAACTAGACAGAATGATTTGCCCAAATAAAAATAAGCTACTTGTTCAGACTGGACTTAATTCCCCGATGACCAAAATTATTTCTCTTTGATACCTCCATTTTTCTAGCTTCGGCAAACTTTCTTGCTGTTGCACTTGGTTTGACCATTCGAGCGGTTATACAGAACGCTTGATCCTATAGTTTACAGTGACAGAAATAATAAACTCTATATCAGAAAACTATATTGACATTTAGTCATTTTTAAATTATGATACATTAAACAAATGAATGAATGATCATATGTTCATTTGTGAAGTGTATCATATTAAATTTAATAGGAGGAAACAATTATGAACAACTATCTAACAGAAACAAAATTTTTGGATTTTAACAATAAAGCCATCCAGAACCTAATTGAATCTAAAAATTGGCGTTCTATGGATGTTAGAGATAAAATTCAGAATATTTATAATTTTATCCGAGATGATATTCCTTTTGGCTTTAATATAGCTGATGAGCTACCAGCATCTCAAATTTTAGCTGATGGTTTTGGACAATGTAATACAAAAGGGACTTTATTTATGGCACTTTTGCGTGCTAATGATATTCCTTGTAGAATTCACGCCTTTCTTCTTGATAAAAAAGTTCAGAAGGGCATTTTAGAAGAGGATCATTATGAAGTATTTCCAAATCAAATTTTGCACACATGGATCGAGATACTTTACAATGGTGTGTGGTTAGATATGGAAGGCTTTATCCTAGATTCTAAATATTTTAATAATTTACAAAAAAAGTTTTCGGATTCAAAAGGAACTTTTTTCGGCTATGGAGTTGGTACAAGTAATTTAAAAAAACCGGAAATAGACTGGGACGAAGGCAATACCTATATACAAAAAGAAGGGATCGTAAAAGATCTTGGTGTTTATGATTCACCAGACGAATTGTTAGCTGCCCATTCACAAAACATGAGTAGCGAAGAAAGAAAATTTTATGAAGATGTAATTATGGATTCAATGAATAAAAATATTAAAAAGATGCGATTACTTTGATTTATTAGTGAAGTACTTTCCCAAAAAGCAGGAGAATAGTCAGACAAAATCTGATACTTCTCCTGTTTTTGGTTTAAGGGTTCAGATACTTTATAGGATTATCGCCATGACTGTACTTTCAAAATAATCAAATTGTCGTGTTGTGTCTTTGAATAGTCTGGGTTCTTTTATCTATGATTTCTTAACTGGATTCATAAAGCTCTTTAGAGACTATACACCCATTAGCTTTTCGGGTGTCAGAAGTTATTGTTCAATTTGAGTGAGGTGTAGTCAAAGTCTGTTTTGATAATGCGAAGAGCAGCATTTTTTATTTATTACAGATCAGATTTATCTACTACAATGATCGAGCAATTCTAAACCCTAAATCATCTATCTTAAAATCAGGAAAACTCTTTCGTCTCGAAGTAGTTCCACAACCTCGAGCTTCTGTGGCCCAACTTCCTCCTCTAAAGATGCGATACGTTCCATATCTTTCTTCATCGTACAAATCCCAGCACCATTCCCACGCATTGCCTATCATATCGTATAATCCCCAAGAATTAGGCAATCTCTTACCAACGGCATGCACATGGCCTAACGAATTAGCTTGGTACCAAGCTATGGCATCAAGTTCTCCATGATATCCTTTTGTTCCTGATCGACACGCGTATTGCCACTCAGCATCTGTAGGCACAGGGATAGACATTTTTGAATTTGAATTTACCCATTGATTCAAGTCTTGAAAGTCTCTTACTATTTCTGTTCCTCCTGGTATCGGTATCATGCTATCCTTAAAATATTCTTCTATTCTACTTAGCACTAGCTATTCCTTTCTTTAACAAACTTTTCTAACCTATTTATTTTATCAATCATATACGAACACCATACTATTTTTGCATAAGCTATTTTACAGTACTCCACTTGATTATAGCAGATAATAAGCGTTTTTCTTAAGCAATAATTAATAACCCCATGATAATCAAGCCAATAGAAAGAACTTTTTCCCCACTTATTGCGTTCTTTTTAAGGCCAAATAAACCAAATTGATCAATCAAACTAGACATAATGATCTGCCCAAATAAAAATAAGCTGCTTGTTAAGACTGAACCTAATTCACCAATGACCAAAATCGTTCCTCCTACAATAATTACGCCAAAAACACCGCCAAGATAAATCCATACAGGCAATTTCTCACCTAACGAATCTTTTGTTGGAAAATCAATTTTCTTTTGCACAAGTAGAACAACAACAAATAAGATAATCAAACCGACCAAAAATGAGATCAGGGTTGCTACTATCGGCGAATGTGTTGCATTTCTTAATTGACCATTAAAAATTGCTTGCAATGGCGGAAACATCCCAGCGATTAAAGCGATGAGTAACCAAAGAGGCGTCACATTCTCAATTTTTTCATTTTTTAAGAGGTTCTTTTTATTGCTTTTTTGCAAGATAAAAACTGCCAGTAACATAATACTGATTCCTACGATTCTCTTCAAACTGATTTGAACCACTGGTAACTCCAAAAATCCAAGACTGTCAAAGATTGCCCCTGAAATGATCTGACTGGTTACAGTTAAAAATGTCGTATTCGTTGCACCTATTTTTCTGAATAAAATGATATTTGCCACATTATAAATCACTCCTGAAACTGCTCCGCCCACATACGTATAAGCAGGATACGACCAATCAATACTCTTCAATTGAGCAAAATCAAAAATTATTGTTACAAATAACAGAATAATTGATCCTACAAAAAAAGCAATTAAAGACGCATTAAGCGGCGTTTTAGTATGCCTACTTAACGTTGAATTGATCGATGCTTGAATAGAAAAAAAACAACCTGTTAAAATACCAAGACTGATAAATAAAATGAACTCCATAAAAACACTCCTTATAATACATATTAAAGACATTCTATATCCTTAATTAATAAATTTAAAAGAGAGTAAATTTAATTACTCTCTTCAAGTACAGTTGCTAAAGTTTGGCTTCTTAGATAATCTTCCATAATTTTTTCTGCATGAAACATCACTTTTTTTATATCACAATTAGAATCATCATGAACATAACACTCAAATAATGATTGTTTTCCCTCAACTGCTTGGATCACATCAAAGAATGTGATTGCCTGCCAATTAGAGCGGATCGAATAACCTCCATTAGCGCCTGAACTCGCTTTTATCAACTGTTCTTTTGATAATTTCGTTAAAATTTTTGATAAATAAGTTGGCGAAATCCGTTGTTCTTTCGCTAATTCATGAACATTGATCGGCGTTTTATCCTGATTTTTTGCTAGAAAAAATAGGGTGTGTAGCGCATAATCTGTTGCTTTAGAATATTTCATACTATCCTCTCCTATCAAAGACTATGTATATCTATAATATCTTTAATGATAAATTTGTCAAGCATTTTCTATTCATAGATAAATGAAGGTTGCTAATAAATTTTAGAGCTTCCAAAGTGAATGACATCCAACTGACTAGTTTTAGTAAATCGAACAAAAGATTAAGAATTTCTTTAGAGAAAAATATGCTTATGCTTACAACACTAAGCCGATTTTTTACTCAATGCGTTTAATTTTTACTATTTTGAAAAACTAATTGACTAAACTCCTGTCTTTAAGTTAAGATAACATTACAAAACTAAATTAAAAAAGGCGCTCTGCAGGAGGACCGCAAATCATCCCGCAGAGCCCTGTATTATCAGCACGAACTAATAATACAAGTTGCCACGTCAATATATTATTGACTATTTTCATTGTACTAAAAGTAAGAAAAGATTACTAGTCTTTTTTGCTTATTCAGCGAATTTAGTTAACGCTTATTTATTGAACGCTTCATGGTATTAGTTGCTGACTAATATCATTTTTTTTGTTTTGTATCACTCGTTAGATAATTAGAGCGAAAAACAAAATAAACAGGCACTCTGCAAGAAGACTGCAAATCCTCTCACAGAGACCTGTATCGTCAGCACGAACTGACAATACAAGTTGCCTGAGGTCAATACGTATCGACTCATTCATTTTACCTAATTTTTGTAAGAAATACTAGTGTTTTTTTGCAAATTTTAGGAATTTAGATGAGCAACGGTTATTTATTGAACTCTTGCGCGGTATTGGTTGGTGACCAATACCGCTTTTTTTCGCTCTTTTTATAAATAGTAAACATCAAGTTCTCCTTTTTTCTTAACACATTTTTTTCATCTCTTGGTGTTTACGAACTGATGTTACAGGAATTTGCCGCTCACCATGCTTTTCTATTTAGTCTAAAAAAGGTTGTCACGTCAATGCGTACAAAAATAAGTAGGTTAAAAAAATAAACATGCAAACAATAATTTTCCTAGATCTACCAGACTGAGTAGCGAAAGTAGCGAATGATTCTGTGTCCATCAGTGAACGTTAAGATATAACTGGCGGAAGATACTTTTAACGTTCAAATCAAAAAATAGCAGGTATGCAGAGCCTGTTATTTCAAACAACTGTTTATCTTGAATGCTATTCCTTTTTAGTAAACAGCCAAACCCAACCATTTTACCAACATAGGGATAAACAGTTGTTTGTTTTTTTATATGTTTTTCATCCTAGCAATAGCAAAATGCCTTTTATCTTACAGATTTAATAAAAGATAGGTTTAGGAATTTTGAAAACCCATTTTTGATATCGACCATGAAACTTCCACAGAATATCGAGAAACAGGCCTTCTTTTAAAGTAATCGCTGAAATTTCCTCTCTCTGAAATTCTAATTTATGCACAAGCTGAAATGAATAAACAACACAATTACTTTTTCAGTGTTCAATAATAAAATAACTTGTTGCATTATTGCAAACATTCCTTCAACTTTAGTAAAACAGCAAATGATATCCTCTTCACCGTATGTTTGGTTCAACTCTTCTAATACATTAGAGACCTATGATTAACATTTTTTCCCTTTCGCGTACTCCTTTCTAAAATTATTTGATTATCTATAGGTTTTCTATAAAATGTTCTGGGTAATTATCCCAATAGCCTTGGAAAATTCTTGCTTGATTATGATCTAAATTCAATTGATACATCCTAAAGGTAACTTTTAAATCCTTTGGTTGCCATTGTTCTTTGTATGAATATTTATAGCTCATTCCGAGTTTTTCCATCACTTTGCCACTGCCTACATTATGAATATCATGAGTGGCTGTGATATATGACCATTCCTGGGCTTTTAAAAACTGAATAATTGCGACGCAAGCTTCTGTGATCAGTCCTTGACCCCAATATTCTTCTAACAGCCCATAACCAAAATCATGGCTTTCACTACCACTCACAGTAACGTAACCAACTGGATTGTTGCTTTCTTTAAAGCAAACTAGAAAGTAATAACCATTCTCTTTTTGATAATAGGGTTCGATCCTTGTTTTGTAGAAATCCCTAGCCTCTCCTCTATCTCTCACAGGGTACCACGGTAAATATTTATTAACATTTTTATCCGATAAAATCGTATACAAAGCTTCCATATCTAATTTAGCTTCTTCGATTTTTCGAATAATCAGCCGAGCTGTTTCTATCATTTTCCTACTCCTTTAGTTCTCTTAAGCTATCTACCAGAATTTTCTCAGCATTTAACAAGCCATAATCCCTTTGGCTAATCGTTTTAACTGGTTTTACAGGAAATATTTGCTGTATTTCTTCTTGAGCATAAGCAAATTCTGGCGTCAGTAAAATCACATCGGCCTGAATTCCTTTTTCAGCAACTTTGTTAGAACTATACAGTTCAATAGCAATCGCTTCATTTTTCTCTTTAGCTATCTTCTCCATTTTAATCGCAAGCCGTTGTGTCTGAAAACCTGCATCAGAGATAAAACTCGCAGTAATGCTGAAGATCATAATGACTTTTTCAGCTTGATTCTCATTTGTTAAATCAGACATTTCTTTTTCCATGTTCTTTCTTCCTTTCTGCTTTGAAAAGAGTGAATCCAAAAAAGAACGCTTAGCATTTCCTAAAATACTATCTGTAGAAACTTGGAAATATATACTAAGTTTTACTAATGTATCTAAGTCAGGGTAACTTTTATTTCGTTCCCATTTCGAAATAGCTTGAGGCGTGACATTTAAAATTCTAGCTAAATCCTTTTGCGTCATTTTTTTTGATTCTCTCAGCTCTTTTAATCGATTACCAATCTCTATCAAAATCATACCCTCCCGCCGCTTTATTATGCAATTAACGATTAGTTGAACTGCTGTAAATTCAACTCAACGAACAGTTGAATGAGAAAACACGCTCAATTTGTGATCACTTGATCAATATATTTTTGAATCAATATTGACAACTTCTCCAATAAATGCTATTTTAAAAGTGAATACAGTTCACTTTTAAAATATATTGTGAATTAAATCACTATATAATTAATTGTTCTACAATCCTGACCAATTGTTCTTTTTCAAGTATTGCTAGACTGTTTTCACCAAAATTATTTGCATTCAGCACATGTCCATTTAGCAAGTCTGCAACAGCGATCGCACTTTCCCAGAGCTGTTGACTTTCAGTTTTGTGATGTAGAAATAATAGCTGTTGATAAATATTTTTCACATATAGATCAAACGCAGCGGACATACCACTTGCATCATGAACTTCTAAAGAATAGCGAGCGGCGAAATATTTTTTGATAAACGGGTCATTGCCATACATCAAGACTCTTTCTACCATATGCACACTGAACTCATGAAACGTTTTAGTCTGAATCAATGACTCTGCTGTTGCTAACATGAAATGGGTCGTTGCATCATACCACAATTCTAACAACAGGTCTTCTTTACGTTTCCAATGTTTATAAAATGAGCCGACTGCGTAACCTGCTTGTTTAGTAATATCTGCAATACTTGTATCGTCAAAGCTTTTAGATACAAATAGTTGACTGGCAGCTTCTTTAAGTTTTAATTTTGTTATTTCTGATTTTTTTAGCTGTTTGTTCATCTTATCCCTCATTTTTATCAATTATTTGTTGCTTGACTTGCCTAAATTATAGCTCAAAGCAAGTTAAAATTCTACAGTCCTATAGTGATCAAGTATGACTTAAGCGTGACTTTTTTTCAATTAAAGACTGTGTTTTAGCAACAATTAATCATAATTATTGCGTTATCAAGTTTTTGCTTTGAAACATGCCAAGAAATACAACGAGGTTATGAGTTGATATTGATTGCTCCTGCGATTACTCGTCGTGCGAAAAGACTTGGTACAAGGTGACTGAAAGGAATGTTGTTACCATGTATTATCTAGCTTCAAAAGCTAGCCTTTCAGCTTTTAATGTTATCTAGCTACGCGATCCGCGTAGCTCTTAAAATTTAGGAGGAATGTTAAAATGAAGTATCCAAAATTGTTTTCAGAAGGAAAAATTGGTCCAGTCACAGTAAAAAATCGAATCGTCTTACCGGCGATGGGCATCAATATGTCCGACAAAGGCTATGTCAACGAAGCGATCATCAACCACTACACAGAACGAGCAGAAGGTGGTGCTGGTCTTGTGATCATTGAAGTCTCTTGTGTAGATGCACCTCAAGGTCTGAACACCTCTAATATGCTCGTGATCGATGATGATAAATATATTGACGGTATGAGCAAACTAGCAGCCTCAATCCATGAACATGATGCCAAATGTCTACTGCAAATCAGTCATACAGGCCGCGGTGCTCGTCGTAAAATAACTGGACAACAACCCGTTGGTCCCTCAGCTGTTGCAATGCCTTACACCTTTATGATGGGTCTTTCAAATGAAACACCAAAAATGCTGACAATTACCGAAATTCAAGCAATCGAAGACAAGTATGCCCAAGCAGCACTACGAGCAAAAAAAGCTGGTTTCGACGGAATTCAATTGCATAGTATCGGTTATTACATGGGCGAGCAATTTTTAAATTCAAAATCAAATACCCGCACAGATGAATATGGCGGCAGTAAAGAAAAACGAATCACCTTCCACTTAAATATTGTTCGTAAAATCAGAGCATTATGCGGTGATGACTTTGCCATTACAGTTAAGCTAACCGTATTAGAGCTTGGGGAAGATGCTGGAATCACCTTCGAAGAAGGAACTTATTATGCTTATCAGCTTCAAGAAGCTGGTGTTGATGCTCTTGAGGTAATGGTAGGTGCTTGGAAACAAGAAGCAACATTAGAAGACGTCGCAGACACCGGATCAGCCAAAGGACAACTCTTCGATATCTCAGCTGGTATCAAAGGTGGAATTTCACAAATCACTGGAAATGAACCTAAAATCCCGATTATTAGCGGCGGTCGTTCAGGATATGCTCAGATTGCTGAAGATGCATTACAAAACGAAAAATGTGAATTTGTCTTTATGGGCAAAGGCCTTTTAGCTGAGCCAAATCTGCCTAACTTAGTACTTCAAGACAAAGAAGCTTTGATTCGTCCTTGCATCGGCTGCAACACCTGTATTGACCAGCAACTGCAATATAACAAACCTTCTAGATGCTCTAGTAATGCAGTTTTGGGCAATCTAAATAATCGCTACAAGCTCCAAAAAGCAGAGCAAAAGAAAACTGTCGCTATTATTGGCGGCGGTATTGCTTCAATTGAGGCCGCTCGTATTATGGCCTTAAGAGGACATGATGTTACGATTTACGAAAAAAATGACTATCTCGGAGGACAAGTAAAATTAGCAGCAGCTCCACCTCACAAAGAAAATATACACCCAATGTTGGATTACTTTAATGCGATCATAGAGGAACTTAATATTCAGGTCAAACTAAACTCACCGATGAATATCGACACGATTTTAGCTCTAAACGCAGATGTTGTGATCTGTGCGACTGGCCCAACTCCAGTAAAATTAACCCTTCCAGGCATTGATCTACCTAACGTTTTTGATGCCAAAGAAGCCTTATCTGGAAGAGAAACTGGTCAATCAGTCGTGATCATCGGCGGTGGTGTCGTTGGCTGTGAAACAGCTGAATATCTTGTAGAGCAAGGTAAAAATGTAACAATCATAGAAGCAGCTGATAGCTTTGCTGCAAAAATGGTCATGACAAATCGTACCATTTTATTAGATCATTTAACTCTTTTAGGTGCGACCTTTATGAGCAGTACTAAATGTGTAAACATCAATGAAAACTCCGTTGATGTTATTGATGAATCTGGTGCTATGAAGCAAATTCCAACCGATACTATCTTATTATCTGTCGGCGAAAAACCAAATACTACCTTATATGATAACCTATTTGGCAAAGTTCCTGAAGTGTATAATATCGGTGATAGTCATACTCCAGATTGTTTTGCAACTAGTATTAAACAAGGCCATGAAGTGGCAATAAGTATTTAGAAAAAGAATGATGAGATGGCCATGTTTGCTGCCGTCTCATCATTTTTTCTATGCCACAACCTTACCAAACTGTACGTTTTCTCCTGCAACCGTAAGTAGGCTCTCCTCTTGCCGCATGATATAGTTAATTTATCAAATCAAAGCAAATAATAAAGAGGTGAAATTTTATGATTGAATTTATTTTAGATATTGCTTATCAAATCACTATCTGTAAGTGGTTGGAAAAAGCTTCAAAGAAGAAAGCCTAATCGCTCCCAACTTTTCCCTGATCCTCTCTCCATCGAACTAAATTTCTAATCAAGCTGGTTTTATTCTGTTTGACCTAGAGTTCACTCTAAATGGTACAATAAAGTCAAAAACAGCATGGAGGTAACTTTGATGGCTTACAAAATTCATGAATTTTCAAAAATAACTGGTCTGACTCCTTATACACTCCGTTTTTACGAAAAAGAAGGATTAATCACAGTCAAAAGAGATCAGAATAATATCCGAATTTATGACGACCGCAATAAGGAATGGATCGACTTTTTTATGCATTTGAAAAAAACAGGAATGACGATTGAAGATTTAAAACAGTATCTCGTTTGGTGGTATGAAGGAGATTCTACTAATCAAAATCGGTTGGATTTATTGAAGAAGCAAAAAGAAATAGCTTTAAGCGAAATGAAGCAGCTTCAAGAGGGCATTAGCGTCCTTGATCATAAAATTGACATTTACACCAAAAAAGTGAACGATGGTCAAGAAAATAGTAAAAAAGATGACGCTTAAAAATGTCATCTTTTTTTACTTTGCTACAATTCTATCGGTTAAGGATTTTCTTTCAACTCGCTTAATAACTATATCTTAAAAAATATTTTCACTTCTCATTGTAATTTATTTTTTTTAGCCTATAATAATGTCTAGACATGCATGTCGAGACATTATTATAGAATTGGAGAGATAAAAATTGAAAAATTATGTATTAATCACTGGAGCTTCTTCAGGAATTGGCGAAGCTTTTTCAAATTATTATGCTGAAAAAGGAAAAAATTTAATTCTTGTAGCAAGATCTAAAGATAAATTACACACTATGAAAAAGAACTTTGAAAAGCGCTATAATATCCATGTTGAATGCTTAGTTTACGATCTATCCATTGAAAATATCAGCAAAGATATCTATAGCAAAGTTTCAGAAAAAAATATATTTGTGGATACATTAATTAATTGTGCTGGTTTTGCAACAAGTGGGCCAGTAGCTGATGTTTCATTTGATCAACAGCATAGTGAAATTATGGTAAATATGGTATCATTATTTGACTTAACTAAATTATTTCTAAATAAAATGAAAGAAAAAAACCAAGGGCAAATTATCAATGTTGCATCCAGTTCAGCTTATCATCCCATTCCAACTATGGCAGTTTATGCCGCAACAAAGGCATTTGTACTTTCTTTTTCCGAATCATTGAGTATGGAATGTAAAAAAACTAATATTCAGGTATTCGCCATTTCACCTGGCGCAACAGATACAAATTTCTTTTCAAATGGCGGTGGTGTTTCTTATGGCTCTCTAAGAACACCTGAAAATGTTGTACAGGCTACAATAAAAGCAATGAACAAAGGTAAAATTTCTAAAATAGATGGTTTGAACAACTATTTTACAAGCACTGTTTTGCCTAGGATCTTACCAAGAAAGAATATGGCAAAAATGGTCTATGGCATTATGCAAAAACAATTAAAAAAGTAATGGAGTAATATAATTATGGATAAAATTGAAGAATTAAGATACCTTATTAAAGCAGTTGATCAAGAAGGCGAAAATAATTACCGTAGAATGTTGGCTCCCTTGGACATTACGCCTAATCAAAATGAAGTATTAAAAATTTTATCAAAAAAAGATGGTTTATCAATTTCTGAAATTGGTGATTTATTGATCTGCGGTTCAGATAGTCCCAGTAGAGTAATTCAGAGGTTACTATTAAAAGGTGCTGTGTCTAAAGAAAATGATAGCTCTGATGCGCGAAAATCTATTATATTTATTACTGATAAAGGCCTGAATCTACTTAAAGAAGCTAAAAAGATCGAAAATCAATTCAATCTTCAGATAAAAAAATCTGTTGAAAGTAAAATGAACATTGATCAATTAATTGATATGCTTGAAGCTCAAGTTCAGGGCACGAAATCTTTAAACCAAATCATCAGCAAGAAAAAAATTGATTCCAACCTCTAGGAACAGAAGTGTCTTTGACACATAAAGATTGATGAGATTGAAGCAACGTTTAGTGTAGTAGTTGTTTCTGCTCCATCGTTTATCCAGATTAAGGGTGTGAAACAAAAGTAAAATCCACTTTTGTTTCACACCCTTATTTGTTAGAATTTATGCCTTAAGCTCATTTCTACTTGTTATTTTATAAAACTTCCTAATCATAAAAAGGTTCTCAATTATTTAGCAGTCTTTCTTTTAATGATTATTCCCACTATCCCTAAGGTAGCCATACATAAACCAAGAACAGAGCTCCATAAGCTTAGGCTAACCACTTCTCCTGTTTGTGGAAGAGATTTCTCCGCTTGACTATTTTTTAGTATAGGGGAATAGCTTAGCTTACTATTGCTTGGAATTGTTGGAGTATTACTACTGATGTTCCTTTTTGGAGAAATTCCATTAGGGGTTCCTGAATTTCTCCCTGAGATGTTATTTCCAGTCACACTAGGTTTATTAGGTTTATTTCGTACATAAATAATTAATGTATCTCCATCAGGTGTTGTTGGTGTAATCGGTGTACCCGGCTGGATTGGTTGCCCTGGTTTGTTTGGATCATTTGGATCTGGTAAATAAGGGGTATAGCCTGGTACAACAGGCACGACTGGTATTCCTGTTGTAGTCGGATCATTTGGATCTCCTGGATATGGTACTTTTGGTGTTTCTGGAAAATTCGGATCATTTGGATCTTCTGGGGTAGGAACCAGATTCCCTAACTTCTTATATACATAAGTGACACTGATGTCTTCTGTAGTAAAGGTACCTGTGGCATTAGCTGGTGTTTCCGTTAAGTAATAACCCTTCACTACTTTGGCACTTGTTTCGTATGTGTCGCCTTTTTTATAGTCTTCTTTCGGTGTTTCACTAGGCAGTAATTCTTTTCCATTAGTATCTGTATAACCAATAACCAATTTATATTTATTTTCTTGATAAACATAAATAACTTCTCCATTTAAACCGAGGCGCTCTAACTTACCGGAGGCAGGCATATCTCCTTCCATTCTACTAAACGTATAATCTTTGATGTCTAACTTTTGAGTGGAATATGTTTCACCGATTACGGCACCCAATGCCCCGTAATGTACTTGTGCATGAGCTATTTCATTTTTATTTTCATCAATATATTTTACATTTATAGATGCTGCAGCAGTATAATCCAGACTTTCAATTAAAAACTGTTGTCTATTCATCTGACTACCAGTTCCAGCAGATATAATTAAGTTTACTGCATTCTGATTCGTGGCTGCTAAATCAGGCCCCATGTCTTTACTAAATTTTTTATTATTATATATAACAGTTAACATCTTTGTTTCACCATTAAACTCCAAAGTGAAAGGTTTAAATTTACCATCAGGAGCATCAACAATTTGTCCATTATCAGTCTCGAGATCACTTACTGTGTTGGTATTTCCATTTATAGGACGTGAATATACAAATCCTGCAAAGGTATAACCTCTTCCTTGCCCATTTTTTCCATATTTGTCCTCATCTGCTTTATTAACATATTGAAATTCTTTAGGATCAGCTTTTAAATCTTGATTTGGATGATTTGTATCCCAAAACGTGTCTACTTTCCAACCACTACTGCCTAGTAAACCCGCAATTCCGACACCACCACCAATATGTCCGACTGATCCAGTATTATCCGTTGAAAATCCAATCCCGATACCATCTGCACCTCCCTTAATTTGGTCTTTATCCCCAATATTTAATTGTCCTTTTAAAATAAAATCTGCATCTGTACTAATTTTCGTCTTTAATGTAGCCGTTCCTGCTTGGTCTCTAACGTCATCTGTCAGTGTTAAAATCCCTGTTGCTTTGTCGTAGCTCAACTCACGATTTTTATATTGTTCTGGGGTCCCCTGAGTTCCTGATATTTTAAAACTATCTATAAAATTATCCTTATCAACATGGATAACACCATCTGTAACTGCTCTTTTGTTTCTACTATTATTTATTGCCTCTGTGCTTTGTATGTCCTTTTGTTCTGCGGTATCAATAGTAGTAGACTTCTTATCATCAGAAGTCTTTGTCTGCTGGTTAATATCATATTCTGGGTTTTCTTTGGTCGCTGTTTCTTCTGAAGTTTCTTGATTATCTTTAGAAACATCTGGTAGATTTAAATTATTTTGCGCTTGTTGATCCATAGATGCACTTTCTTGTTGCCCTTTTCCAGACATTACAGGCTGACTTTCAACAATCGCTTTCTGATTATTTGTTGTAGGTTCGGTGCTAACTATATTTTTTGGGGAACTGTTTTCATCAGCATTTTCTAATTGTGAATTTCCCTGCACGGTTGGAGCAGCTGATTGAGGCTTCGTGATAGGTTGGCGCCCAGTTGAATCTAGGCCAACTTCAGCCGCTGACGCAGTATCTGTAGTTATTCCTGCAAGCCCAATTAACCCTATGAAAACAATTGGCGCAACAACCCAACTCTTTTTCACTTTATACATTTTATAGCGCTTCTTATACTCCAGATTCATAAATTTCCGATTATTCTTCAACATAAATATTCCCCCATTAGGTATTATTTTGGGTATCTACTGAATGACTCACCCATAAGCAATTTTTTAATCCTTAAATCTATTAACTAGTTCCGGTGTAACGATTTAAAAAATACGACTATTCTCTGTGATACAAAAATTTCTTGATTTTTACATATTCTCTTTTTGATTTGAATTTAAACCTTAATTCTCCTTATTTTCAATTAAGCTAGTTAAATCTATTACTTTTTAACTATCGTTCAAAACATATCCAACCGAACGGACTGTTTTAATAAATTGAGGTTGATCGGGGCTTTTTTCAATTTTATTTCTTAAGTGAAAGATAAGATTGGCAATTCGGTTATTCTGATCTCTTTTCTCTAATTTAGTGCTCCACATTTTTTCACTGAGTTCTTCATACGAAATAGCCCTGCAAGAATTATCATATAAGATTTTCATTATTTGAAATTCCTTTTTCGTTAAATCAATTACTTTTTCTCCTTCGATTATGACACTCAAATTACTAGGAATCAGCTGTATCACGCCAGTTTGTACTGGATCTTTTTTCTTTAACAAAGCGCTATTTTGGATCAATTTATTTGTCTGATAACTTGTGAGTAAATTACCTAATGTTAAGAAAAATTCCTCATTATCTATGTCCGCTGGAAAACATGCTTCTACTCCTAAATGCAGGTATGTGACTTTTGAATAAGAATCGTTCTCCATTGATAGTAGATAGATTGGGCCATTAAAATGTTTTCTCAGTTCAATCAACCAACTACAGGTTAAAGCCATTGTTGCTTCTAATATGACTAGAGCGTCTACTTGGATTTCTAGTATGTCCGGCTCATTCACAGTTATTTCAAAAACCTTCCAGCCATTTTCTTCTAGGTAATTTATCGTCGTGTTCTCTTTTATCTCTGATAAAGCAAGGTACCCGATAGTATGCATACTTTTACTCCTCCATTTTTTCGTATTTTGAGGTAACGATAAACAACACAATTTAAATATCAGAGTTGATTGACTTATTTTTCTTCATCCATTTTCACGTCTAGTCTTTCTCTTTTTTTAAGCGGACAATGATCAGACATAAAAAAATAATTATCGTAATGAATATTCCTGTTCCCAGATAAATCATCCAATTGTTATTTTTAGGGATGCTTACATCTTTTTTATTGTACGATGCAGCAACATTTTTAGTGATTGTAAAATCTTTGTCCCATGTCCAATATTCTTCTTGATAATTTAGTGTCACTGTTGCAGTATAATCTCCCGCCAATAAAGGGTTTCCATCTAATTGAACTAAAAAATCCATATATGAATTTGGTGCCAATTCAATGCCCGATTTTTTTTCCTCATAAATCGGTTTTTTCGTATTCTTTTTAAAAATTTTACTTGTGATGGTAACGTTCCCTACTAATAAGGCTTGACTATTTTGAATTCTGGCTTTGATAACATTTCGTGCATTAACTTGATCTGGTATTACAGAAATAAGATTAAAAGCCGGTAAAGGTTCTTGCATCTCTTCCCTTAATTGTATGCCTATAATATAAGAATATTCATTTTTAATTGCTGTCTGCTGTTTTTCCATACTATTCGTTTCAGAACTGTTTTGCTTCAAATAAAGTCCACCAAGAATTACACCTGAAAAACTCTTTGCTGGCATTTTCAACTTCACAGTTAATTTAGCAGTTCCTCTTGCTGGAATTTTTATTTCCTTTTGAGTACTTGCAATATTAGTCAACCCCACCACCAGAGTAGGATCCCGCTTCTTATCATTAGGTCCATACTCTACAACACCATTAGAATTACTAACAGCATCGTAAATTGCTGGTGATAATGTGACTTCCTTTTCGGTATCATTGGTAAGTTCCACTAACAAATCCTGCTCTGTATCAGGTTTAACTAAAAGATCGAAATAGGACTGTTTTTTATCAATTTGGTTTTCTAGTAGTTCAGCTTTAGCATTAAAATTCAGTTCTGCTGCACTGACAGTTATGTGAAAATTCAGAAGTGTTAAACTAATAACAATCAATGATCCTCCCATTAAAAATAATTTTTTTTTATAATTTCTCCATTTCATTATATAAACCCTCCCGATTAGCCGCCTGTTAATTATGATGTCTTTATGAATAAAATAAAATGGAAAAATTTGAAACCTATAATCATAAATAATACGATCATAGGCTTCACTCACGAACAACTCTAAAAAGCTGCTAAAGGAACAGATTTTAAAGACCAATTTAACGTGGTTTGATACAATCCTTTATGTTTGACTGATTGACCTGGAATAAACAGTTGTATAGAATCAGCTGCAGTTGCTTCATCACTTCCAAATCTATAAACAAATGTGCCAGCCCCTTCGCCATCTTTAGCTATTAGTACATTTTGTGATCCTGTTTCCCCGTTCAAAATAAAATCTTTTTTTATACTTGAAGGTTTTTGCGCTGCAGAATTCGTTACGATATCAGCATTAGTGAAACGAATTTGGGCACCTTCTAAGATATTGTCTCCATTTTTTAGCGGTGTCACTTGTTTTACATCTAAAGTCCAGCCAGAGAGCGTTCCTCTTTTATCCGTTATTTGAACATAGTTTGGGCCTACCATCTCTTTTTTATCCTCCGTCATGTACTTTTGCGGTTTTACTTTGTAAACAGCATCTGCTGTAGAAATTTTATTTTCACCAAAATCTAGTGAAGAAGCAAAGTCAATACTCAGAGGCCCTTTCGTTCCAGCGTTTGGCTTATTATCTGGCGTTGTAGGATCAAACGGTGTAACTGGTTTGTTTGGATCTGGATTTACAGGATCGACAGGTTTAGACGGTGAGTCGTCTTCTAGAAACTTTACGATTGCATTGGATTGTAATTCGTTAGGTATTTCGTCGGCAAAGGCTACCGTACTACATAAAACTCCTCCAATTCCTATACTAACTGTTAAAATAGTGAATAGTTGCTTTTTCATGTGAATCATCCTTCCTTTTCTTTTAAAATTTGAGATTAGTGTCATAGTTTACGCTTTATTTATTGGCTATTAATTAGTCAATCTATTTCCCCTCAGGTGTGTCAGATAGTGACCAATTTAGTGTGGTTTGATATCGAGCTGATGATTTTTCAGTAGCGCCTGGTACTGTTAATTGAACATCTATATTTTTCACGTTTTCCTGGTCATTTTCTTTTAGAGTCTGCAATGCACCAAAGCGTCCAACCCAAGTACCCATCCCTTGACCTTTTGAAGCAGTCATAATCAGACTGGCTTCTGTTGGGATCAAAGTGATAACTGTCTCTGTTTTTGGTGTGTTTATTTTAGTTTTTGCGATACTATCCGCTACTGTATTATTGATTGTTAATTTTGCTCCAGTTAATTCTTTTTTAGCATTGTCTGTTGTTTGAAATTGTGTATTTTGTTTAACAGCTAGTTTCCACCCCGTTGCACTGCCTCGATTATCGGTGACTTGGATGTAATTTGCTGTTTTGTCTTTGGAATCGCCATATGTTTGGGGATTAGCATAATATGTCATCTCCTTGCTAGTAATCTCTTGTTTTCCAAAGTCTAAACTCGAAGCAAAATCAATACTTAAAGGACCCGAAGTGCCCTTTTTTGTAGGTAATTTCGTGATTGGATCTGTCGGTTTTACTGGTTTATTCGGATCTGGATTATTTGGGTTTACAGGATCTGTCGGATTATTATTTGGGGTAAATTCTACTAAACCATTTGAGCTATAATCTACTTCTTGGGCCGATATAGTTTTTGAGTCAAGTAACAGAACGGTGGTAATTCCTCCAATGACTAGTCCTGCTCTTAAAAATTTAATTTTTTTCATTATAGTGATATTCTCCTCTTAGTTTATTTTTTATTATCAAAATGCCAAGTAATAGCATTATGCCCAGTATTTTTATTTTATTTTCATAGTCAACTGCCTCATTTGTTTTTGGTAATATTCGATCCCTGTCACTACTTTGGGCAGTTGGAACATTTACATGCTTACGCTGCTGAACTGCATCTTTATCATTTTTCTGGTTTTCGTAAAATTCAATTTCAGCTGGTGACTCAACTACTATTCTTTCCTCAGCGTTTGCCTTGGCACACATTCCGAAAAGACAGACAATCAGTATGATTGCATTGAAGACAATGTACAGTGAATGAACACTTTTTTTCTCTAGCATGTCGTAATCCCTCCTTTTAAGGATGTTGATTGATTCTTTATTTAGGAGTCGGTGTATTTTGTACTGTCCAGGTAATTGATGATTCATATGTTCCTTTTTTAGCCATTCCAGCATCTACTTTTAGAAAAAAACCTATTTTCTTCTCTGCACTCCATGGTAGAGATAAATTTTTTTCTCTTTCTATATCACTGATCGTCGCATTATAAATCAATTGATCCTCATCTGTGATTTCTCGCTCAGCTTCTGAATTTTTATAAACTAATTTACCTGGAAGTTGACTTTCGTACTTTGTATATCTTGCCGTTAGCTTCCATGGCGTTTGTCTGCCTTTAACACGAAAGTCTTTAACAGAAAGAATCCCTAATGGGACACCAAAATAAGTTTCATTTTTAGTAGAAATTTTTTGCGTACCAAAATATAAGATGGGGGCATTTAATTGCAAAACTGCTAGCTTGGAGTCAGCCTTATCAATGATTGCTGAGGCTGGTTTAGATTCTTTTTTTCCTTCTTGAATTGCAGTTATTAACACAGGGATGTCTGTTGTATCTCGATCGACAACCAAACTGAAATGACCATTTTCATCTGTTACTACCGTTCCAATTTTTTGATTCTGTTCATTCATTACTGTAACATTTACACCTGATGATTCTTCAGGAACAGTTCCCACTATTGTTCCTTGAGTAGGTTCTTGATCATTGGGAATAAACTTAACTTCAATCGGTGTTGGCGTAAAATCCAGTAGCGGATCATGGCCAATCCTTTCAGGAATAGAAGTAGCACTTTGATCAGATTCTGGTTGAACAGCGATTGCCACAATTGACTCATCTGCCTTTAATTGCCCTTTTTTAATCTCCAAAGCCCATTTTCCAGATGAATCTACAACAGTTGATTGACCAATTTCGTCACCATTCAACTTTTTAACCGTGATATAGTCTCCGACTTGTCCTGTTCCTGTTATTATTTGTGAACTGTCCATCACTGGATCAATCACTGGAGTCCCAGCTGAAGTTACATCAATAAAAGTCAAATTACTGATTTTCACCTGTGCTACCCCACGGCTCTGAGAACTTGCTATATCAAATGATAGTGAAAAACGCATTCTATTTTCTGTTGCTGTAAACTTAATATTTCTATCTTGTGGGGCAGTATCCACAATTATCCAATCATTATCACCAACATTGAAAAAGTTTCCATATTGATCGTGCATATTAATCGAATATTTTGCTATCGGTTCTCCTATTCCCAATACCGTATTCGCAGTCAAAGCCACCTCATATTGATGTCCAGGAATCAAATTATTTACATTGGTATACAAATTAAATCCCGGTCGAGCATATTCAATTCGATTTTCTGCTGCACTCGGTGATAGATACACGAAGAACGAGTTATTGCCTAAAGCTTTCAGTTCCACTTGATTATTTCCGAAAATAGGACTTAACACATGCTGAAACCCATTTTCTTTTTTGGGTCCTAATTTGTCACTACTACGATTGATATAATAATTATTTCCTGTATAAACAATGTAATTCCAACTAGAAAAATCCTTAAATTGTGAGTTCTCTAACAGTGAGTTTCTAGCTGGAATCAAAGATCTTTTGGAAATATCAAGACCTTTACTGTCATCTTCTGCTTGTTCTGGATAATCAAAAAATTCTAATCCATCATTGGTCTCCAAAACATCTGCCAGTGCCAAGGATTCTGAACTACCGATAAAAAAAACAGAGACTATTCCTAATACTTTTAATAAAACGACAAGAAAAAAATAATCTTTCCTCTCCTGATTAGGCTTTTGATCATAGATGATTTTGATTTTTCTCATGTTCTTTGACAACTCCTTCATGCTTATCACGCATACAAAGATAATTGATCTTACTTAACTTCTCTGAATTTTCTCTTCTCTCTTCTTGTTGAAGAAAGTAGTATGAGGTTGGTTCCTTTTACAATCAAGAACTATTTTAGTTATAAAGATTATTTTTTAATTATTATTGATTAAGTTAGTTTAATAACAACATTAATTTTACAGCTTTTTTAGAATTAAAATTTTCTTTTTCAGTTATTACAATTTGCACAAAGTGATTTTTTTGTACTAAAATGGAAGGTAGAATGAAAGATAATTAGCAAAATTTTGAAAGATTTGATGGAGGATTAACTAATGAATGTTGACTTACGAATGAGAGCGTTAGAAATTTATGATAAAGACACGCAAGCACAGGTTATTTTGTTTGCCTTATTATCTTCAAAAGATTCATGGTTCTCAATCGCAGAACTTGAAAAATCTAGCTCTTTTGAACGCAGAAAAATTAATGACTGTATTGATTCGCTAAACCAAACTATTTCAGAAGCTAATCTAAAAAATTTTTATATTGAGTATGAGAAAAAAAGAGGTTATCATTTAATTGCAAAAAATATTATTTTAGAAGATTTCATTTCATTTTTATTAAAAAAAACACTTGAATTCAAATTATTAAGTGCGATTTACTGGGAAACATTTGTGAGCGTCAGAAAGTTTTCGTTGACTCATCATGTGAGTGAATCCTCCGTTATAAGAAAACTCAATAAACTAAAGATGCTATTAAAAAAATTCGATCTTTCCTTGAGTAGAAAAAATTTCCGTTTAATTGGAAAAGAAACACAGATCAGAGTACTTTATTGCTTTATCAGTTGGAAATATCATGAGCCTAATGAATGGCCGTATTCTCATATCATATCCGAACAAGCTACTTGCTTACTCATAAAAAAAATTGAAACTTTTTTTAATATCGGTTTAAATCAAATAAAGAAGAAAAAATTAGCTTATGTTCTTGCCAATTGTTGTTTTAGAGTCAAAAAAGCTCATAAACTCAAGTTAAACAATACATTTCGTCTATATATTACAAATAATCCTGTCTTTGAAAAGTTCAAGACTCAATTACCTGAACTTTATGAGCATTTCAACTATTCTGAGGAAGAAATTGCCTTTCTCTTTATTCTATTTATGACCAAAGATACTTATTATTTAGATCCAATACTGCAAAATGATTTAGTTACTTTTCATAGTGAACGATCAACACCAGCATATCTGTGCTATCAAAAGATTGTTAGCCAATCAAAAAAAGCTCAGTCACTTTCAAATGATGAAAAAAGAATACTGACTAGTTATTTGTTGAGCATACATATAACTTATAATCTATTCTATAGTTTTAGAAGTAAAACCATCCTTTATAACTTAGCTGAAATCTATGACTCTAAAGTGCTAGCGCTAATCCAGCCTTTAATTGATAGCTTAAAACAAGCCAATCTCATTCCTCCGAACCGAGACATAACTTATTTACTTGAACAATACATTCATATCGCATCTTATCTGTTTGATTTAGCTACATTGAAAAAAACAGTTAACGTCCTGCTAGTTTCTGATTTATCAGTAGTTGAAAATCATCTCATTTCATTATCTTTAACTACATACTATTCAACTCTTTGTAATTTAAATATTCATTACTATGAACAAGAAGATACGTGCTACGACTTTATCATCACTAATAATACAGTCGTTAGTTCACGATTGGCGAATGTTAAAAAAATATTTTTCTATAAAAATATTAATAAAGAAAACTATATAAAAATCGTTGACATTATTAATTCAATTACCAAAACTAAACCAAACGATTTGGAGTAAGACGCTTAAGGTGCTAAAACTAACCGTACTGAATCAGTATAATTTTAAAATCTATTTTCTAAATTGCCTTTTTAGGCTATTCCTACTTACTTATAATGATTTTTGCATTCAAATTAAGTGATATAGAGAAAATCACACGTAGCCATTTAATGCTTATGTGACAGTATTTCAGGTGATTTTAAAACCTACTTAATTTCCTTAAAAAACTACTAAGTAACTTTTTCACATCTATAATAACAGCATGTAAAATATTTTTTTTTAGAATTGTTTTGATGTATAGTCAAATTATATTAGCTAAGGAGGAATTCAAATGAAAAAAATTATTCAAACCATTAATGGAGAGTATCTTACTTTTGAGGTCTTAGAACCAGATAAAATAATGAACTCATCAGCTGTACTTATCCATAAAAATGGTAAAGCATTATTAGTGAATACCCAATTTTCAAATGAGGATGGTCGTGAAATAGTGGCATTGCTACAAGAAAAACAACTTGATTTAAAACAAGTGATCATTTCTTATTCTGATCCAGATTTTTATTTTGGATTAGATGTTATTCAGCAGGCATTTCCCGATATAGAAATCTCTGCCACTGAAACAACCATTGAACGGATTAAAAAATCTTATTCGGATAAGCTTACAACCTGGGAAGAAACCTTAAAAGACAATACTCCAGCAAAAATTGTTTTGCCAAATACAATCCTTACAAATGAATTTTCTTTTGAAGGCGAAGTGTTTCAACTAGTAGGATCGAATAAAACCAGAGGCGCTTTTTATGAAAAAAACGAACAAATTTTATTTGGTAGTATCGACTTTTTTGATCATCTCCATATTTTTCTTGCAGATACTCCTGATAAAAAAGAGCAGCAGGAATGGTTAGCGAATTTATTAGATTTTCAAAAGATGAACCCAAAAAAAGTAATTCCTGCACATTTTTCTGGTGATTCTAAGATGGATAGCTCCGTATTAGACTTTACGAAAAACTATATCGAGTACTTTATGCAAGCGACTGATAAAAGTTCAACTGCAGCCGAACTGATCAAACAAATGACTGATAAATATCCTACTCTTCAAGGTCAAGTTAATTTAGAGTTAAGTGCTAAAGTGGTAAAAAATGAACTATCTTGGAATGCCTTTTAATGATTTCTAAGCATAAAATATAAGATTCATTTTTTGCTTGAATTTTTTTAGCGGGTTTAAACAAGACACTGGTTAGACTTGAGTAATTAAACGTAAAAAAACACACAATGCTTTTTATGCATTGTGTGTTTTTTTATGAAATTGCCTTTTCACATCGTTTATTCGGACTTTCAGTGATGTTAATAACACTTCTCTTATACATTATTTTTAGCTAGCCTTTTTACTCAGTCCCCTTTAATTTACTTGTTGTAAATTTTCGGACCTTTGCGCATATTTTTACGGTCATTTTTAGGCGTCTCCATTTGTTTCGAGCGGCCTCCGCTTTGTTTCTTTTTGATTAATTCAAGCATTTTCTTTTTTGTATCCATTTTACACCGTCCTTGTCAAAAGGATAACTGACTTTTTATAGCTTGTCAACCGTTGAATAGTACGGTTCATAGACAATTTTTCGAATTTTACTCCTTCTCTTTGGCTTAAATCCTATCCCATTTTCATGACTACTTGCTCTATTTTATCATTAAAAATAATTCTCTCTAGCTTCTATAAAACTAAGAATAACTTTCTACTTTAGCTCTATTCTTTAATAAATTTAAACGGTATAAATATGGAGACCACTCGGATTTCCCAGTTCGAAGCTGATGTATAAAAGTGAAGAATGACAAGAACTACGAGGTTCAAAAGAATATAAACTGAGAATACTTTAAAGCAACAATTCAACAGCTAGTTTCAGAAAAAGAAACAGGTAAATTTTATTGTCAACGAAAAGTTAACATCGAGCAGGCTTTCAGCTATTTGAAGGCTTATTTAGACTTCAATCGGTTCTCTATTCAAGGAAAACGACAAGTACGCAAACAAAGATGATTCTCTCAATAATCTAAAAACTGAAGACCGAAAATACTTTTCACTCATTTATTAATTTAAATGGCAAACGTTCATCCGAAAAGTAAGAATGATTCAAATAAAGTACTTGTTCCTTTTTACGGCTGAGGACAGGTTCCAATGAAAAATGAAAAAAATTATCAACAGATGTTTTATGGTACACTTGCTTTAAGCCCTTTTCTGTATATTCTAATTGTAATACTTTCGCACTATTTTTAATCGTTGTATACAAAGGGCTCTTTTTTTCTAATTTTTTGATTTCATTTTCAGAAATTTTTGACTTATCTAAAATAATTTGGACTTTTACATTTGTACTGTCATATATGTTAATCCCGTTTGCTTGCCACTTGCCTTTATAAAGAAGTGTATACCCATCCACCTCTTGATAATTTGTTAATTCTGCTGTCCAAGAGGTACTTTTGCTAGTCAAAACCATATTAAGCTCTGGATTTTCCCACGTTCCCTTGACTTTAGTTGAGAATGGATAGGTTAGATAAATTCCTACACCTATACTTACTAAAAGCAATCCTAATAAGGTGAACAATATGTAAAATATAGGAGATCTAACCAATACCTCACTCTGAGCATTCTCTAACTCATCATCTACTTCTTGATCAATTTCCGTTTGGTCTTCGTTTGCCTGAATTGGTTTTTCGTTTTGGTTTAGAGGCTCCATTATTTGTTCCCTTTCTTCGTTTATTTTTACTTTGAGATTCTGCTTTTCTTTTCTTCTTACGTTTCTTTTTTTTCTTCTTTGAATAAATAACTAATAATGTAATAATAAGTACCAATAAGAAAGCTGCAGCTATAGCACCATAGATAATATATTTCAAGTAATCTTGTTCTAAATCAATGGCTTTGTCATTCAGCTCTTTCGCTTCTTTTGCACTAATGGTAAATTCTTGCTTGAAATCCCATTTTTGACCTGATTCTTCTGATTTTGCAGTCATCATTAAGTCATATGTACCTGCTTCAAACGGTTTATTCTCCCAACTAATTGGAAAGTTGAAGTTTGTATTAGGGGCGATTCTATAATCATTGGCTTTGCGTTCAAACAATACTTGGCTTTGTCCTTTTTTCATGATCTTAGCTTCGTAACTGACTTTGTCAATAATGGTCGGTGTTGGATTTTGCAATAAGACTTTCACTGCATTTCTACCCACAACCTGTGAAGCAGAGATCGTTTTTAATTGAAGATTAGAGTCAGGTATTTGATTATTCTCTCTTAAGCGCATGGCTACAGTATAAGCATATTTATTTGAAATACTAAACCCGCTACTATCTTTTTCTTCTGACTCTTTGGTTCCTTCTTTTTCCTTTTGTGTATCTGTTACACGAATGCCGCCAAAAATAATTCCTTCAAACGGCTCATCTGGAATAGCTAACTTTACTATAACATCTGCAGCACTTTTTGCAGGAATGCTAATATTTTCATCTGTTGATGCAATATCAGATAAAGGTAATTTCAAACTATCATCTTTTTTTGACGCATCAATCGAGTATACAAAAGTTCCACCATCACCAGTGTATGCCGGGTTGATCTCTATTTTTGCTGTTGTCTCCTTGTCACCAGCATTGTAAACTTTTAAAACTAGTTCTTGTATTTGACCAGGTGTTACTTTTAAATCATAGTATCCTGCATCTTTTGTAATTTGATTTTCTGGCAATTCTGCTTCAACAGATAATTGCATCTCTTCGCCCAGTGCCTTTACTGGTAGCAAAAGTAGAAAACCTATCATTAAATATAACATTGGCACTAGTTTCCAGTGCTTTTTTGTTTGTAATACATCCATTTGTTTATTTCCTTTCAAATAAAATCATGAAGAAGTTAGGACAAAACGGTCAGCTTTGAGAACAAAATTCTTCAATACTTAGTATCCTTGATATTTAAAGAGTAGAGATGTAATAAGTTACTCTCCTCAATCTACAATACATCACAGCAACTCTTAGAGCTTTCACTCTTAAGTGTTGCTGTGATGATTATCTTTTTTTATATCACCATTTTTTCGCTTTTTACAGATCAAGAAAAACTAATTTTTATGGTTCTACTGTCAATGTCCAAGTCAATTTAGTTGCATAATTTAATGTTTGTGCTTTGTCGATTGCAGGAACATTCAATTTAACATCTGAATATTTTGAGCCTACAGCAGGTGCTCCAGCTGCGGCTGAACCATAGTCAGCTTCATTATAGTTTTCTTTTAGTACCACAGAAGAAATTGTTCCGTTTGTTGAGTCGGTAACTGTAGCTGCAGCTTTAGATTTCATCACTTCTAGTGGACCATCACTATCGGCAACATTTACAGGAACTTTTGCATAAGAACTTGCTGGAATATTAATACCTGTAATCATATTTGCAACATTTGCATCATTTAAATTATTGTGTAGTTTTTGATTGAATACTTGGATACGAGCCTTATCCAAAGTATGTGTTCCGCCTACAGCAGAATCTTTGAATACAGTATCTTGTTCCACTTTAACGTTCCATTCTGTTCCAACTTTCCCAGAGAAGTCTCCGACTTCAATAAATAATGGAATTGCATATTCTGTTGCTTGACCTTTTTCTTTGTATGTTTCATGTTTTACATCAAATTCTCCGCCTTGCGGTTTTAATGGGTTAGAACCAAAGTCAAAGTTTGGTACATGTAGTAATTGAACACCACCGATTTGTGTTTGCGGTCCTTCAATATCGATTGGATCATTGGTTCCAGGTTTGATCACATCTTCAAAATCTGTTGGTGTTGTAAACGTGGCTTTCCCGTCAGTTTTAACACTTTTTTCTTCTGCATTTGCTAAAGGGACTGCTGCCAATAGACTTGCTAATAAGACTGCACTTACCCCACTGTATTTCATTAAATTTTTCATTTATTTTCTCCTTTTTATGTCTCTATATTTTTTACGGTTCTACTGTCAATGTCCAAGTTAAGTTAGTAGTGTACACTTTTACTTGTGATTGGTCTTTAGCTGGTACATTTAATTTGATACCTTCATATTTTTCAGCATTAGGCGTTGTAGCTGCTGTGTAGTTTTCTTCTAAATAGCCAGTATCAAATACAGCATTTGTATACGAGTTTACTGTGAATCCAGCTTCATCATCTGCCAATACTTTTAATTCTGTTTCTGCATCTCCTACAACAGGAATCACAGAATGAGCTGCACTTGTTGCTGTGTCTTTTTTATCTAAGCTAACACCTGAGATTTTACCAGCTAAATCTGTTGCACTATAAGCGCTACTTGTAAAAGTATTCCCATAGATACGAATGCGTGAATTTTCTAATTTTGCTGTTTTATCTGCTGACTCAAATGGAGCATCTTGATTCACAGTTAGTTTCCATGTTGTTGCAGCATTACCTGAAACATCTGCTACTTGAACAGAATGGGGCATGTAAAATTCTTCAGCACCAGTGTTTTTTGTTCTTTTTTCCCACTCTGCTTTATATTCTGTTGTATTAAGAGACGTTTTGTTATCATTTCCGAATGAAATATTTGGTAAATGAGTTACATAAACTCCACCATACTCTGGACGTGGGTCTGGATCTGGATCAACTACAGTTGGATCTTTTGGACCTTCTTCTGGTTTTGTTGTTTCTGGTTTATCCCCTTTAACAAAGCCTGCATCTCCAGTTGTTTTTACTGGTGGTGCTGTTGTTGCTGAAGCAGATGTTGCTCCTACTGATAGTACAAATGTACTTAATAATAAACTTGCTAATACTTTTTTCTTCACCCTGGTTCCTTCTTCCCTTTTTTATTATTAAAATAGATAATTCTATTTATAATCAACCTTTAATTTTCCGTTTCACGTATACTGTAGCAATAGCACCTAGAATTATTATTCCTGATACAGCCGTATACACGAGTATATCTTCCCCAGTTTTGGGTAAAAGCCTTCCCAATGGTTTTTCAGTTGGTTTATTAGGCTTTACCGGAGTATCACCTTGAATAAAACCAACCTCTGCTTCTGTTTTTGCATCTGACTGAGCCGCCTGCGCGGTTTCCCCTAGAAACACACTAATCAATAGGAGGAAAAACAAACAATATCTTTTTACTTTCACTTTTATTTCCTCCTATTATTATGGTCCTTGGATTAATTCCCATGTAATCTCAGCTTGATATTTCCCTTGGGTTGCTCCACTGCCTTTAGGCACAATCAATTTCAGACCATCTTTTTTATCCGATTGATTTGCTAATTCCAAGTCATAACTGGTATCTGGTCTAGCTTGATCACTACTGTAAATTTCTGCACCGGTTGGGGCAGAAAGCTCTTTGTCAGCAATGCCATCGTTGTAAATTAATTGCGCATTATTTAAAGCAACACCTGTTACTTCATGAGTAAACGGTTTTGTTAAGCTTCCAGCAACTTTGAATTGCCCTCGTTTATACCCTTGACTTGGCACTGTTTTTCCTCGCTTATCTGCTACATTGATCATAAATGAACCAGCAGAATCATAGTCCAGTATCTGGTCGCGAGAAGTAATGACGCCTGATTTAAATTTCATTTCTTTTGTCGCATCGATCGATACCTTTCCTTTAAATACATAGGTGAATTCTGAGCCACCAGCTTCTACTTCTACTGATTTTTCATCATTAGCTAAAGGCAGCAACTCATATAAATCATCCAAAATGGATTTGACAACTGTACTTACCTTTACCTCACTTGTCAAATCAACAATGTCACCTGGCTTTTTCGACAGTAGAACGCTTTCCTTGATTGGTGTTCCTTCTTCGTCTTTGAAATAAACAGTTAACAAGGTTTCACTTTCACGATAAAATAGCTTGATTGTCTGATTTGTTTTTGTATAGCTACCTTTTAGCGGTGCACCTTCTGAACGAACATAGTCATAACCTGAAATTTGCTCATCATTGACTGGATCGATTTCATAGGCATCACCTACAACGCCAGGTATTAGTTTTTCCTTTTGAATCTGAGTATTTGTTGTTTCATTCCAATACTCAATAACAAGCTGTGTTTCGTTTGGTTCTACATACACTTTATACACATTTTTTGCTGCATCAAACGTTACTTTTTGCGAAGCTGCTGTCAGGTTATTAGGATCAGAAAAATCTAATTTATTATATTCCATGTCTCCTATTGCAGCTTTAGTGATATCCAGAACTTCAGCTTTGCTTATTGTCTGACCATATTTTATTGATGATAATTTATTGTGTTTTAGTGTATAAGTGGTTGCTCCGCCGTATTCGTTAAAATTTTCACCAACAATCGTATTTTTCAGCTCGTAATTTGCTTTATCTGCTTTATCTCCAGTTCCTTTATAGCTGTGAATCTCTATAGCCGCTTCAGAATATGGATAGAACAATGTAGGATTTCCATTAAACGGTCGATTATAATCTTTATATTCTCCCGCATTAAAGTTTAAAGTACTTGCTCCTAATAATTTCCCATTACTGCCCATTGGTTCTACCACTGAGTCATCAAACTTCACAGAGTAGCTTCCATTATCAGGTTCAATAGCATGTTTTATTGACAGATTTTTATTTGTTGTCGCTTGAAAGGCTGCGCCATTTACTGAAACAATTGATCCAGTGTTGTAATTGAATTTTTCCTGGATTATCTGTGCTTTATAGGCTCTTGATGGGAAAGATGGCAACGAATCACCAAACATTTTCAAAAAGTCATCAGAAGCTGTCCGAGCGTTACTTGCGTTAATTGGCATCCAATTCCAGTTATTCCTTGCCGGCACAGCTAATTTTGTCACATTATTTTGAAGGGTATTATAGGTAGCCCCCGACCAAATCATTGTATTTCCAGTATGGTCGTACCTAACAGCTAAGTAAATCGGTCTTGTAGTGGGATCTGACTCATCTGCAGCTGCCATTCTATTATATGAAGTAAGAGTATCTGTGTATGCTTTGGGCGGGTCAGATACATTCATATTACTTACTAATTGGAAGTCACTCATATAGACAATCACAGGTGTTGCTTTTGGGTCTCTGCCACTTTTAGGATTATCTGCTACATATGGCTGTTTCATTTTATTCACTGCATCTGTCAAGTTTCCAGTAATATTGTCCTCTGAATAATTTGGTTTACTTGATGATAGAGGAAATGCGGCATCTATTTTATTTTGCCAAGCTGGTGCTGGATCTGTACTATCATTGAAGAAACCTGTATTTGCAGCAGGATACAGCAGCGGTGTGGAGTTTCGACTAGCAGCACCATAACCTAATAACCAAATTCGACTTCCACTATAGTGCTCAATAACATGTTGAGAAAGTCTATGAACTAACTTAGCTTGGTGTATAAGAGGTCGATCACCTAATCCAGCTATCGTTCCTCCATCCCACAAAGAACCCGACCAATCCAAAACAAACATAATATCATATTTTTTAGTCTTATCAGGTGGTAAGCTTAAAACAGTAGGTAAATCATATTCTAAATCGTAATTACCATTATCATCAGGATAGTTATTAAGAGCCTTGATGGTTGGATCATACTGATCTGTTACCGTCTTTACCTCCAGTTTCCGCACAGTTTCTATTAAAAGCATACGTGCTAAATCCGAACTTGCGCCAGCCTCTGACTTCAAGCTAGATTGATAGGCTTTATCCACTGCCATCAAAGAACCTTCTGTCCATTTTGCATTATCTTTGTATGGCCGAACCGTATCTGCTCTTTTTTGACTAGTTAAAAAATCTTTTGTTTCAGATTGTGCCGTAAGTAAATCAGTAGCTGCCCAAGTTTCATACCCAGTATCGCTAATAGAAGATCTTGTTGCAGATCCTTCGTTAGCCTTAATTGGCGTTGTACTATTGAACGCTATTATAGCAACTAACAACAGACCTAGAAGAAAAAATATACGACTTTTCCACTTTTTATTTTTCATTTTTTCCTCCTTTCCTAGTTTTCTATACACTTCAACGAAGAAGGTATTATTTATTTCAATTTTTCTTTATCGTTACATCACACAAACAAGAACTTAGCCATTCCTGCCGACACTAAAGAAACTTGCAGGTATTGTAATTATATTGAAAAAAGAAATACTATTTTTAATTTGATGACCAGTTCCTCAGAAATGACTTTCCATCAAAATTCGATTCTTCCTCATAATATTTAGAATTTCGAATTCTGGTGCTTAGTCTATGACTTAGATATTATTTTCAACCCTTCAAAGCTTGGTCATCTAACATATAACCTTTAGATCGAATCGTTTTTATAAATTCGATTCCATTATCATTTTTCTTGATTTTTCCTCTTATATGAAAGATCACATTTGCGACTCGATACTTTTGAACAGCTTGACTTTGCTGTTTCCAGGCCTTATCTCCAATTTCTTGATAGCTTAAAGCTTTCCCAGCATTGGAATACAATATATCCAATACTATATACTCTAGCTTAGTCATATTAACTTCTTCTTTCCCATTTACTAAAACACTGAAGTTCTCTGGAATCATTTCTAACATACTTGATTTTTTTGCTTTACAGCTTTTTTGAGTTGCTTCAATTTCATGTAGTATTTTTTTTCTATATAATTCAAATCTATTTAATGCATTGTTGACCAGAAGTAGGAATGTTGACACCTCGATTTCATCACTACACACACCATCAGCTCCCAATTGAAGATATAGTGCTTTATTGTTCTCTGATGGTGCTGACATCCAAACGTAAGTTAGTATTTCAGAGTTATTATAAATATCTAAAATAAAACGGCAGGTTTGGCCAATATTTTGCTCTTCCATAATAATCACTGCATCTACATTACTAAGTTCTTCAAGATAACTATCCATGCTTAAAGTTATCACTGAATATTCAGAATGTTTCAGTATTTTTGAATGCAGCTCACTACTTATTTCCATATTGGAAATAATGCCAAGTTTAAACATATTTTTACCTCCGCTAATATTAGTTTCCTTATCCTTTTTATTAAAAAATATATTGTTGTATAATTGTATTTATAATAAATTGCTATTTCTCAATCAGTCGCAATTATAGTAAATTCATTTTTCAACATTTCTTATTTTTATATAAAACAAGAATTAGCTCCATTTGAACTTGACTCATAAGGATTTTAGTTATCCCTGACGGCGGAGTTGACGGCGGAGATATTTAAAAAAATAAGGTCTTCTTAAAAAGAGTGATACCTACTTATAAAAATAGATAAGAAATAAAATTTATATAACGATCGTTATATAAAAAGAAAAAAGAGAATATTACCCTTTTTAAATGAGAAAAAAATGAGTGAATTATATAAATGCTAATTGATCAATTGCCGCTCTCTGCTCTTCAAAGAATGAGTTGGTGTATATATCAAGAGTCAGCTTAATTGATGAATGTCCTAATAATGAACTGATTGCCGCTATATTAACCCCCATCTCTACACAACGAGTGGCGAAAGTATGGCGTAATGCGTGAAAAGGCACGTTTAATAAGTCCAATTTCTGCTTGATTCGTTCAAATCGATAACTAACTGTTCTTGGTTCTACAGAGCCCTCACCACCTGTTATTACATAAGAAGAATTCGTCTCATTTCGGCATTTAACCAGCACTCCTTTTAATTTTTTTGAAAGAGGTATAATTCGTACTGCATTTGTTGTTTTTGGACTAGTTTCTACAAGCTTAGTTCGTTGTCCTAAGATACCTGGCATTGCAATTCGTTGCTTTGTACGGTTAACTTTTAATACAGACGAATCAAAGTCAATATCCTCCCATTTAAGAGCACAAATTTCCCCAATTCGCATTCCTGTTTCTAAAGCAATTAAAACTGGTAGCCCTTTAATCGATTTCAAACTTTCTTTCTCTACTGCTTTATGTTGAGTGCGTGATAGAGCCTGAACTTTCTGTTTTTTTATTTTTGGCAATACTGTTTGTTCACAAGGATTTAAGTAAAGGTAACCTCGTTCTTTTGCAGCTTCAAAACAGCTTTTTACTATCCGAAAAATGATGTGGACTGAACTCTCAGCTAAAGATTCCGATAAACGTTTCACTAACTGATCCATATCTAAAGCTGTGATTTTCTTTAACGGGCGTTTTGCCAGTTGAGGTAAAATATGTATTTGAATTTTATTGCTATAACTAGCATATGTGCTTTCTTTTACCTTAGGAAAAACAATTTCGTTTAACCAAAGGTTGGCCCAATCTCCAAATGATCCATAAAATTCTTTCGTCACTCCCATGTAAAATCCTTTTGACTGCACTTTTTTATCAATCATTTGTTCTTTCACTGCACGATATGTTCGAGCATAGATATACCCATAACGGATGGAACCATCAGCTTTTCTTGCTTTGGGATATCGCCCTTCCCAACGTCCATCTTTTCGTTTGTAGATATTTTCACCTTTAGCCAAAGTAATCAAATCCTTTCTATATTTTGACGGCGGAATTGACGGCGGAAAAAAATAACCGATATCATTTGTATTTTCTGCCTGTTTACCTAACATACAAATAAAACATCATGTTTTTCTCATTTTTTTTTATATATTCACAAAAAATTGAGAGAGGAAACTAATGATTTTCTATTGATTTTGTTATAAAAAACCAATACAATGAACTCTGTTAGTAGATATTATTAAAATTAAAAAGTAAACATTTCTTATTTTATATAAAAATAAGAAATGTTTACTTTTTTAATACACTATATTTATTTATACATCATTTTTACACGTAGTTCTTATCAATATCTCCCTTGTTTGAGGGATAGATTGGATACCATATTTACTACTTTATAAAATAGAATTATCAATCTTCTTTATAATTTCTTCTTCAATTGCTGTACATATTCTACGTATCAAATGCCTATCAGAGAATGTCTGAACATAAACTCTTACTGGGTGATCAATTTCACCTGAATATAGTTTATCTGTAATATAAATATCTACAGTGCTATCATAAACATCAACTATTTCAACATTCTCTAAAAAATTTTTTTGACTATCCCTTTTAAAATATCGGCAATATAAACTTTTGAGTTATGAATATAGACCTTAACTCTCTGTGGTTGTCTTTTCTCTGTCTGTAATAAAATACTATAAATCATTAAGCATAGCTGGTTAATTACTGCATCTTCCTCATTTCCTTCAACTATTTTCTTTATAAAAGGATTTTCAGGATAGTTTTTCTTTGTCTCATAGAAAAAAAAGGTAACTTTCTCATTGATTTCATTTTCAAAGTTACTTTTTGAAAAATAGGTTTCTTCATCATATACATATAAAAACTTCCTCATATCAATAAAATTAAAATGAACGAACAGCAAAAAAGGAAACATTTTTTGTTGAACAAGGGAACGTAACTCTTCATTTCCCTCAAAAAATGATCCAGAATTAACTTTGTAAGAAAAACGTTACTTTTATCAAGCTTCTCTATTTGGTCTGTGTCCACTAAAAGATTCTCTTCTTGATATATATCTGGCACTATTAATTTAACACGTATACTAAAGAAAAAAATAAATTGTATTTCTTCTATTTTTTTTTCAATGTAAGGAAAGTTTTTCTCTACATAATTGGCTATATCTTTATAAAAATGTTCATAGTTACTATTTTCTTCAAATGCAATAGTCGTTGAAGTATCTATTGAATATCCTTGTATATTCCTAACTTTACTAATATACAATAATAATCTCATAAGACTTTTCTTAGCCGGATCAAGATTATCTAAAAATCCTGAGGTCATTGATTCTTCTAGCGATACATAAGCATTCTCAGAAAAAAGCCATTCTGAAGTTGCGTATGAAAAAAACATAAAAAAAAAATTACGAATCATGTGTTCTTTCCCTGCAATACAATTGTTCGTCGTTAATTCAAATTCAAATATCCGTAACATTTTTTTCAGTTTTGATTTATTTCTAGAAAAAGTCGCTTGGCTTATAAAATATTTAGTACATATCTTTTCTCGATTGAGCTCTCCTTCTAAAAATAGTTCTTTAATCATTATAAATAAGGGTGCTCTTTCAAGATAAAAAAAAGCGGCATTTGTTAATGAAGTATCTTTCAACTGAATACTGTGTAGTGTTCCTGCTTTAGTATAATTAATTTCTAGCCTGTTCTCATTAAGATAAGGATTTTCCTGATACGAAAGTACTATCGATCGAATTGTTATGGCATCACCTCAACTAATTCTGAAAAGGTTACTGCGCCAGACGCGCGAATTAAGTAATCTAAAATTTCAATTTTTCTATTGTCACTTTGTTCAATAAACATTTTCATAAATTCCATACACCCTTTGCTACTAGATTAGCTATTCATTTTATGCATCCAAAAACAATTTTACGAACAATCGGTGCTTTAGTAAAATAAGATCAATTACACAATGTAAGAGGCATTCATTGAAACATCTATTATTATTTTTTTCTAAAAAACATGATAAATCTATACTATTTTTACATCGATGTGAAAATAAAAAAGCCTTAAAAAACAAAGGCTTTTTTAGTCAATTTTTATTCATTGTGTCTACGATCACATCTTAATAATAGGTGTAATGTAGGCGTTTATTTTCGTTCTAACAATGATACCGACTCGATATGAGTCGTTTGTGGGAAATTATCCACTGGTTGGACTTCTTTGACTTCAAAGCCACCTTCAACGAGTAAGGCAAGATCACGTGCTAATGTCGCTGGATTACAGCTCACATAAACAATTCGTTTAGGTTTTGTTTCAATCAGCGTTTTCACTAGACTTGCTTCTAACCCTTTACGTGGCGGATCAACGATCACAACATCTGGTTTGATATCATTTTCAATCATTCTTGGTAATGCTTCTTCAGCTAAACCTGCTGTAAAGGTTGCGTTGGTAATATCATTTAGTTTGGCATTGCTTTCAGCATTTTTTGCTGCTTCTTCAATGACTTCCACACCATAGACATGTTTCGCATCTTTCGCTAAAGTTAAACCGATCGTACCGATCCCACAATAAGCGTCTACAACGATTTCTTCACCAGTCAATGCTGCGTATTCTTTGACTTTATTATACATTACTTCAGTTTGTTGAGGATTTACTTGGTAGAATGAACGAGATGAGATTTCAAATTTCAAACCAAAAATCGTATCGATCATTTTATCTTCGCCATGTAAAAGAATCGTTTCATCCCCAAAAATCACGTTTGTCTTTTTAGCATTGACATTTTGCACGATGCTGACAACTTCAGGCAACGCTTCTAGAATGTCTGGAATGATTTTACTTGTTGGGAATAATTTTGGTGTTCTAGTAATTAGAACGATCATCATCTCACCAGTATGGTAGCCACGGCGAACGACGATATGGCGTAAGTTACCAGTGTTATCAGATTCGTTGTAAGGCTTGATGCTGTAACGTCTCATGATATCACGGATTTTGATGACTGCTTCATCGATTTTAGGATCTTGGATATAGAAATGTTCTAATGGAATTAGATCATGGCTATTTTTTCTGAAGAAACCAGTTTGTAGTTTGTCATCGATTTTTCTTACTGGAATTTGCGCTTTATTACGGTACCCCCAAGGATTGTTCATGCCTAATGTGCCCAACACTGGAACATCCGGTAATTTCGCTACACGTTGCATTACATTTTTCACTTGATCTGTTTTAAACGTCAATTGAGCCCCATAAGCTAAATGCTGTAACGGACTGATCCCAACTTTAGTAAAGTTTGCGTCTTTAACTGGGACACGGTCTTCGCTTGATTTTAAGATCGTCAAGACTTTGCCGTAGCCAAAGCTTTTGCCGACTTTCAAGACTTTGATTTCGATTTTTTCACCTGGCAAAGCATTTTCTATAAAAAGTGGGTAGCCGTCAACTTTGGCAACACCCATTCCTTCATGTGTCAGATCAATAATATCAACTTCGATTGTTTCATTTTTGTTCACTGGAAAATTATTCATAAGTCGCTCCTTCTTTAATGCGCTTCTCTCATTCTAATGAAAAAATGCTAGAAAAGCAATAGAGAGATTGTTTCTATAGCTAAAAGAAGCAAAAATTAATTTTTTTGTTTTAATTGATTTCTGCTAGTTTATTTTCAATCAGCTTAATCACTTTTTTTTTTGCTTCTTCACTTTCGATAAAATCATACTTATCTCCATCAATTTGGATTTTAGGACTCTCATTGTATGCTTCAAACCATTGTTCATAGCGACTATTCAATTCTTTATAATAATCATACAAAGCTGGGTCTTGTTCTACTTGCTCATACGGACGTCCTCGTCTTTGAATCCGTTCCAACATCTTAGGAAAAGATATTTTAATATGCACTAATAGATCTGGCCGCTTTTTTTGAGCTGCATACGGCAACTCTTGCAACATATTTTCTAATAAAGAATCATAGACTTTTACTTCTGTTTCATTTGCTCTACCGAGATCCGCATTTAAGTGAAACAATAAAGAATCCTCATAGATCGAACGATCTAATACATTGTTCTCATGAGAGAGTGCTTGTTTGATACTGTCAAATCGCTTATTTAAAAAATAAATTTGCAGTAAAAATGCGTATTTTTTAGGATCTGCATAAAATAAAGGCAATACTTCATTATCATCAACGGATTCATAAAACGCATCTGATCCTAAATGTTCTGAAATAATTTCTGTTAAACTAGATTTCCCTGCACCAATTGTACCTGCTAAAACGATCACTGCCATCGAACTCCCTACCTATTATTGTTTATTTTTTTAATTTTAACCAATGAATCATGCCATAAATAGAATTGATTGTATACATGCTATACATGACAAACAGAGCATAATCGCCACCAGCATGGGTCCCTGCTCTAAACCATAAGACTAGAGAGAAAATATTCCCTAATAGCCAAAAAACGAATTGTGACTGATATCTTTTGATCATCAATAGCATCGCAGTTGCCGACACACTAAATGTCACAGCATCAAGAGTCTGCTGAGCATCATTGACAAAGCCTAAAAGATAGTAGGCCGCCATACCAATGGACAGCCATACAAGTCCAGCATACAGCCATTGAATGCCTTTCAACGTTTTGACATCTGTCACATTACCAGATCCATCTTCGCTAACTTTTAACCAAGTATATAAACCTGTAATATCCATTATGATATAAAAGCTTTGAAGTAAAACTTCAGCATAAACACGGCTTTTGAATCCAAAATATCCTATGATCAGCGCACTTATAAAACCAAATATATAATTGCTCACTCTACCTTGAGCAATCAGATTGACACAGATAATACCAGATAAACCGCCCACTAGAGTAATCCAACTAGATGGATTAAATAAGAACCCAACTAATTGCACACCAATCATTGTAAATAAAAAAAGATAGTTTTTTCGTTCCCAACCTTTAAAATCATTAAGAATGAAATTTGAACTCATTTCAAACAAACCTCTCACTTGTCCTGTTTATCATTTTCTGCAGAGATGACGACTTATTTAATTTACCTCGGTTTTATTCACAAGTCAATGAGAATCCTTCTCAACTATTGATTATGAGACATTTTTTATACAACATATTGTGTTTTTTAATTTCAAACATCTATATATTGTATATAGTTTGGTTTTTCATGCTTTAGTTATAACTAGAGGAACCAAAAAAGTATCTAAGACAAATCTGCCTTAGATACTGATTTTTATGTTGAACACTTAACCAATTTTTCCATTATTGTCAATGTCTTCTTCAGTCAAACGTTCAACTTCTTTTACAAATTCTTTGCTTGTTTCAAGATACTCATCTTCTTCATCAGATTCGTCATTGTAATCGTCTAACACTGAACCCATGATCGCATTCGACGGTATCGCATCTGCATTGGCAAACATTTCAATATGCTGATGTAAATTCGTAAATTCCATCGGTGCATCGCCGCCATATTCTCCATCTAAATTGATCATCATACGACTGTTTGGCTCAAGTGTTTCAGCATGTAAATGACTAGTTTTTGTATAAATCAAACGGTTATCTTCAATATGTTTGCCACCATTTAACATCAGTGCTGCTAAATGTAAAATCTCAAACACGTTAGCTGTTTTTACGATGATCAGAGAAAATTTTCCGTCATCGAGTTTTGCATCAGGTGCAATCTTTTCGAAACCGCCAACTGAGTTAGTCAATCCTAAGAAAAACATCGAAGCATTGCCTTCATAAACACCGTCATCGTATTCCATCCGCATTTTGATTGGTTTGACACGCGGTAACATTTCGGCTCCTTTGGCTAAATAAGCTAAGTAACCAAAAATACTTTTAAGTTCTGAAGGAACTTCATAGGTCAATTCAGTTAAATGACCACCAGCGGCAATATTGATAAAATAGCTATCTTGCGCTTTACCGATATCCATTTTGACGGTTTGATTTTTTTTGATAACTTCTGCGGCTTTAAGAATATTATCTCTAGGAATTTTTAATGCCCTTGCATAATCATTGGTTGTTCCAGCAGGAATGATCGCCATAGACGGTCTTTTTTCTAAAGGAGCAATGCCATTGACGACTTCATTGATCGTTCCGTCGCCACCAGCTGCTACAATTAGGTCGAACCCTAATTCTGCAACTCGGCGTGCTTCATTTTTAGCGGAATTTTCTTCTGGAGTTGTCGCAAAAGCACTGGTTTCATAGCCGCATTCTTCCACCACAGAAAGAATATCAGCTAGGTTTTTCTTGACTAACTCTTTACCTGAAGTTGGATTATAAATCACTCTTGCTTTTTTCATAATCTTTCGCTGCTTTCTAGCGTTTTGCCAATTCTTCTTGGAGCAATTTGTTTACAACGCCTGGGTTTGCTTGGCCTTTCGTTGCTTTCATGATTTGACCAACTAAAAAGCCAACTGCACGGTCTTTGCCGTTTTTAAAATCATCTACTGATTGTTGGTTATTATCTAATACCTCATTGATGATCGGTAATAATTGTGACGGATCAGATAATTGAACGAAGCCTTTTGCTTCAACGACTTCTTTGGCATCGCCGCCATTTTCAATCAATTCTTTAAAGACCTTCTTAGCGATTTTAGAACTGATCGTACCATCTTCGATCAATGTGATCATCCCTGCTAGGTTAGCAGGTGTTAATAATGTATCTGGTAACTCAATTTTTTCACTATTCAAGTAGGCCGAAACTTCACCCATCAACCAGTTAGAAACTTGTTTTGCATCGGCACCTTCGTTTAATGCTGCTTCAAAGAAATCAGACATTTCTTTTGTTAATGTTAGAACCATTGCATCGTATTCTGGCAGACCTAATTCTTTGATGTAGCGAGCACGACGAGAGGCTGGCATTTCTGGTAAACTGTGACGAACTTGTTCAATCCACTCATCATCGATCGCAAAACGTGGTACATCTGGCTCTGGGAAGTAACGATAGTCACTTGAACCTTCTTTAACACGCATTAATAAAGTTTTGTTGGTTGTTTCATCAAAACGGCGTGTCTCTTGTTGGATTTCACCGCCAGATAATAACACTTTTGCTTGACGTTTTTCTTCAAAGGCAAGACCTTTTTTAACAAAACTCATTGAGTTTAGGTTTTTAAGCTCTGCTTTTGTTCCAAATTCTTCTTGACCATAAGGACGTAAAGAAATATTGGCATCACAACGCATTGAGCCTTCTTCCATTTTCACATCTGAAACGCCTGTAAAGAGGATGATTGAACGGATTGCTTCTAAATAAGCATAGGCTTCTTCTGGCGAACGCATATCCGCTTCTGAAACGATCTCGATCAAAGGCGTTCCTTGACGGTTCAAATCGACATAAGAATAACCGCCATCACCATGGATATTTTTACCAGCATCTTCTTCTAAATGCACACGTTCAATACGAATACGTTTTGTTTTACCTTCGACTTCAATGTCGATCCAGCCATCGTGACCGATTGGTTGATCGAATTGAGAAATTTGGTATGCTTTGGGATTATCTGGGTAGAAATAGTTTTTACGATCAAAATGTGTATCTTTAGAGATTTCACAATTTAGCGCAAGTGCTGCTTTCATCCCAAATTCAAGTGCTTGTTTATTCATAACAGGTAATACGCCTGGATAGCCCCAGTCGATCACATTCGTATTGCTATTTGGTTCTGCCCCAAAGTGAGCGGGTGCAGGTGAAAAGATTTTAGAGTTTGTTTTTAATTCTACGTGGACCTCAAGTCCGATGACAGTTTCAAAATTCATTAGTCATTCCCCCCTAAGATCACAGGTTTTTTCGTATGGAAATCAGTCGCTTGTTCAAACGCATACGCTGCTTTATACATTGTGCTTTCATCGAAAGCTTTACCAATGATTTGTAGACCAACAGGTAACCCTTCTGAGAATCCTGCTGGAATTGACATACCAGGTAATCCAGCTAAGTTAACTGGAATTGTTAGTAAATCATTCATGTACATTGTGATTGGATCATTGATATTTTCACCTAAACCAAAAGCGACAGTCGGTGACGCAGGACCAATGATAATATCGTATTTTTCAAAGACATTATCAAAGTCTTGTTTGATCAATGTTCTTACTTGTCCAGCTTTTTTAAAGTGTGCATCATAATGTCCAGCACTTAATGAGAATGTCCCAAGCATAATACGACGTTTTACTTCTATACCAAACCCTTCAGAACGTGAATTTACATACACATCTTCAAGATTTTTGACGTTTTCAGAACGGTAGCCATAACGAATACCATCAAAACGTTGTAAGTTTGAGCTTGCTTCAGATGAAGCGATGATATAATACACAGCCACACCATATTTAGAATGAGGTAAGCTAACTTCTTCAACCGTTGCGCCTAAAGCTTTAAATGTTTCTGCTGCTTTAAGAACAGATTCACGAACGCCAGCATCGATACCTTCACCTAAATATTCTTTTGGTAAAGCCACTTTTAGGCCTTTGATGTCTCCTGTTAAACCAGCAGTAAAATCAGGTACAGAAGCACCGGCAGATGTACCGTCTTTTTCATCAAAACCGCTAATTGCATTCAATGCCAAAGCGTTATCTTTAACATTTCTCGTCAACGGACCAATTTGATCCAAACTAGAAGAAAATGCAATCAATCCAAAACGAGACACACGTCCGTAAGTTGGTTTCATCCCAACGATTCCATTAAATGAGGCAGGCTGACGAATACTACCACCTGTATCAGTTCCTAAAGAAACCGGGATTTGTCCAGCTGCAACAGCTGCAGCTGAGCCACCAGAAGAACCGCCAGGTACTTTAGTATGATCCCATGCATTTTTAGTTTTCTTAAAGTATGATGTTTCTGTACTTCCACCCATCGCAAATTCATCCATGTTTAATTTTCCAACAGGGATCATGTCTGCTTGATAGACTTTATCCATAACTGTTGCATCATAAATCGGGTTGAAATTGTGAAGCATTTTTGATGCTGCTGTTGTTAAAATATCTTTGGTTACGATATTGTCTTTGATTCCGATCGGAATACCAGCTAAAGGATTTGATTCAGTGATCCCTTTAAGATCAATTGCTTTTGCTAATTCTAAAGCTTTTTCATCACTGATCGTAATAAATGAATCCACATCTTTTTCTGTCTCATTGATACGATTCAAGGTAGCTCGTGTTAAATCAGTTGCAGTGATTTCTTTTGAAACAAGTAAATCATGCAATTCTGTTAGTGACTTATCGTATAATTTTTCCATTATGCACCAGCCTCCCCATTGTCGATAATTGCTGGCACTTTGATATAGCCATTTTCTGATTCAGGTACATTTTTCATTAACTCATCGCGATCCATACCAGGTGTTGCTACGTCTTCTCTCATAACATTGATTGAGTGTGCAACATTTGAGGTAAATGGAACTCCTTCTGTATCTACTTCTTCTAATAATTCCACCATGTCGATGATTTTGCCTAATTGTTCAGTAAAGTCTTTTAACTCCTCATTTGAAAAAGACAGTTTGGACAATTTGGCTACATGTGTTGCTTTTTCTTCACTGATTGCCATGGATACCCTTCTTTCCTTAGAAAAACTCACTCAAGAGTTCACTAGTTCATTTTTTTAACTGTTAACGACCTTTCTCGTTAAAAAGTAGCTTTTTTCTTATTCTATCATAAAATTATAAGTATTTTTGAGAGAGATGGAAGAAAATAGTCTGAAAATGTAAAAAATAACGCTAAAAATTCAATTTGTTTCGTTTTCAAGTTATTCTGCTTCTTCTTTTGTATAGCTATTATCTAATGCGTTAACCATTTGCTGCTCATCCCACACTTCAACTCCAAGATCTTGGGCTTTCGTCAATTTACTACCCGCATCTTCGCCTGCAACAACAATATCTGTTTTCTTGGAAACACTGCCGGTTACTTTGCCGCCTAGATTTTCAATTTTTTCTTTTGCTTCTTCTCTATTGTAGTGGGTAAGTTTTCCTGTTAAAACAACTGTTTTATCTTTGAATGGCGATTCTACAGCCTCTAATTGGGACGTACGAATCCCTTTATACTCAAAATTCACGCCAGCTTTGGTCAGTTCATCCATCAATTCATGTACTTCTTCATTTTCAAAATAAGTCACTAAACTGTCTGCGATGATTTCCCCCATCGAATCTAATGCCACGACTTCTTCTTTAGTCGCTTTACTGATTGTTCGTAGATCACCAAAATGTTCTGCTAAAACTTTGGCTGCTTTAGAACCAACGTGGCGAATGCCTAAACCAAAAATCAAGCGTTCAACAGAATTATCACGACTTGCAGCAATTGCTTGATAAATATTATTCGCAGATTTTTCTTTGATTTTTTCTAATGTCATCAACTGTTCTTCTGTTAAAAAGTACAAATCAGCAACATCAGCGATTAGCTCTTTATCATACATTTGCTCTAATACGCGCGGACCTAAGCCATCGATGTTCATTGCGTTTCTAGACACAAAATGATTGAGTCCTTCTTTGATCTGAGCTGGACATTTCGGATTGATACAACGTAAAGCAACTTCTTCATCCAGATGAACTAACTCACTATTACAAACTGGACAATGAGTTGGAATTTCATAGGGTTGACTATTTTCATCCCGTTTTTCGGTCAAGACTTGTGCGACTTCTGGAATAATATCGCCAGCTTTGTAAATAATGACTGCATCGTTCAAGCGAATATCTTTCATTGCGATGAAATCAGCATTATGCAAACTTGCTCGGCTAACCGTTGTCCCCGCCACACGAACAGGCTGCATCACAGCAGTTGGCGTTACGACACCAGTTCGTCCAATCGTCCATTCGATTTCTTCTACTACCGTTTGAGCTTCTTCTGGTGGGAATTTATACGCAATTGCCCAACGAGGGGCCTTGACCGTAAACCCTAATTCATCTTGGATCGTGAACTCATTGGTCTTGATCACGATTCCATCGATTTCATACGGTAATTCTGAGCGTTTTTCATGATATTCTTCTATATAAGCCCAAACTTCATCGATATTTTGACATAGTTTTTTTTCAGGATTGGTTCTAAAACCAATTTCTGATAATTCATTCAGCGCATCGAACTGAGTTTGTGCTGTCATCGGTCCAAAATCAGCCACAGTGTATAAAAATGTACTAAGATTTCTTTTAGCAACCATACTTGTATCTAACTGACGCAAGCTCCCAGCAGCTGCATTTCGTGGATTCGCAAAAACATCTTGTCCTGCTTCTTCACGTTCTTTATTTAAATTGACAAACGATTGTTTTGGCATATAACATTCACCACGGACTTCAACTGAAATTGGCTTTTTCAGCTCCAAAGGAATTGATTTGACTGTTTTCAGATTCTCTGTGATATTTTCACCAACTGTTCCATCACCACGAGTCGCACCTTGAACGAACTTGCCATTTTCATATTTTAATGAAATTGCTAATCCATCGATTTTTAGCTCGCAGCAATATCCCACTTGTTTGCCAGCTAATTTTTGCACACGTTCGTCAAAATCATAAATATCTTCTTTACTGAAACCATCATTCAAACTATACATTTGCACTTCATGTGTGACTTTTTCAAAACCTTGTAAAATCTTTCCACCAACTCGCTGCGTTGGTGAATCAGAAGTGATCAAATCTGGATATTCGGTTTCTATGTCTGATAATTCTTGATATAAGCGATCATACACATAATCTTCTACGGTCGGTTTATCAGCAACGTAATATTCATGGGAATACTGATTTAACTGTATCCGTAGTTCTTTTGCTTTCTCTGTCGCTTCAGCTAATGTTATCGGCACTTGCGTCATAATTGATCCCTCCTAATATTAAAAGCGGAACAAATCGTTTAATCCTGTAGGAAATTAGCATTGAAACGTTCTTTGTTTCACTGTTGATTTATCTATTTTCATAAGGATTGATTTGTGCAGCTAGATAAATATAACAGCAAACGGGCTCGTTTAACCTCATTAAAAATAGGCTTGAGACACTTTTTACCACACTTATATTTTTTCAATCGGAGCAAATGCTGCTAATAAGCGCTTGATCCCTTTTTCCGGGAAAGCAACATCTAGTTCTAAGTCTTTAGCGGTACCACCAACTCGAACGACTGTGCCGGTTCCCCACGCCTTATGTCTGACTTTATCTCCTGCTTGCCAGGCCATTGATTCCCCGCCACTTTCAACTTTATCCGTTACCGGCTGCTTCGTTGGCTGCGCATAGGCTGGTTTAAACACTTTCGGTTCAAAGGTTCTAGCAGGTGCTTTTGGTGCTGCGATCGAACCTTGTAAGTCTAATAATTCTTCATCGATTTCATCTAAGAAACGACTTGGACGATTGTATTGTGTTTTCCCATATAAGGTGCGAGAAAAAGCATTGGATATATATAATACTTCTTCGGCGCGAGTGATTCCCACATATGCAAGTCGACGTTCTTCTTCTAGTTCGCTTTCTTCTAACATTGCACGAGATAACGGGAAGACCCCTTCTTCCAATCCAATCAAGAATACAACAGGAAATTCAAGTCCTTTAGCTGCATGTAATGTCATCAACGTTACTTGAGAAGTACTTTCTTCTAAATTATCTAAATCTGAAACAAGCGCTAAATCGTTTAAGAATACGGCTAATTTTTCATCGGGTGCATCTGCTTCTTCTTCATCTTGGCGTTCATAACGTTTATCAAATTCTTGGGTAACCGTTAAAAATTCATCCAAGTTTTCTAGGCGTGCTTGAGATTCTAAATTATTTTGTCTGACTAATTCTTCACGGTAGCCACTGCGTTCCAGCACTTCTTTCACCAATTCAGTAATCGTCAAATAAGGAATCATCTGTGTCAAATCTTGGATCATCATGCCAAAGCTACCTAACTCTTTACCAGCCTTACCTGAAATATTTGCTAGATCCACATTTTGTGACGCTTCGAGTAATGACCAACCATGCATCTGAGAGAAACTTCTTAATTTCTCAACAGAGCTTTTGCCAATGCCTCGTTTTGGTTCATTGACTACCCGTTCAAAGCTAAGTGAGTCCATTGGATTGGAAATAATATTTAAATAACCTAAGATATCTTTGATTTCTTTACGATCATAGAATTTATGCCCGCCGACCATGGTATAAGGAATATTGGATTTAAGCAACATTTCTTCCATCACCCGAGATTGGGCATTCGTACGGTATAACACAGCAAAATCGCCATAAATTCGGTCTCTTTCACGCATTTCTTTTTGGATCTGGCCCACGATAAACTGCGTTTCATCCCGTTCGTTATCGCCACGGTAATAAACAATTTTTTCTCCGTCAGTATTTTCTGTCCATAATTGTTTGTCTCGACGATTGCTATTGTTTTTGATGACATTATTAGCCGCATCTAGAATTTTTTTGGTAGAGCGGTAATTTTGTTCCAACAGGATGACAGACGCATTAGGGTAGTCTTTTTCAAAATCTAAGATATTCTGCATGTCTGCTCCACGCCAGCCGTATATACTTTGGTCAGCATCGCCCACGACACATAAATTTTTGAAACGTGCCGCCAACATATTGACTAAGGTGTATTGAGCATGGTTGGTATCTTGGTACTCATCTACATGGATATAATGGAATTTATTTTGATAATAATTCAATGAATCTGGATGTTCATTAAATAAACGAATCGTATTCATGATCAAGTCGTCAAAGTCCATACACTGATTATTTCTTAATTCTTTTTGATACATCTTGTAGCATTTTGCGACAACTTCTTCATAAGGTGTTCCTTGTAATTCTTCAACCTTTTCAGGAGTCTGTAGCTCATTTTTGGCATTACTGATCGTGCCTAGAATCGAGCGGGGATCGTATTTCTTTAAATCAATGTTTAGTTCATTCAAAATCCGTTTCATCAACGTTCGTTGTTCAGAAGTATCGATGATCGTAAAGTTGCGGTTATAGCCGATATGGTCAACATCTCGACGTAAAATCCGTACACACATTGAGTGAAATGTTGAAACCCACACATCATTTCCGCCAACTTCTAATAATTTCCCAACCCGCTCTCTCATCTCTTTTGCAGCTTTATTCGTAAAAGTGATTGCTAAAATATTCCATGGATTCACATCTTTTTCTTCAATTAAATAGGCAATACGGTGAGTTAGAACTCTAGTTTTTCCACTGCCTGCACCCGCCATAACTAATAAAGGCCCTTCAGTATGCAGAACGGCTTCTTTTTGTCTCGGATTCATACCTTGGATCAAGGCGTTTTCTTGTGCCATCATCAACGTCCTCTCTCTTTTTTCAATCTTATACATTATACCAAATATAGGACAAAAATTCTTTAATAATGATGGAATTCTTGGAACAATATTTTCTTTTTGGGTGATGGCAATTATAGTGACAAATCAACTTTACTTATTGTTTTTATGGATTTCAGGGGAAATAAAAAACTCACTCGGTAACGAGTGAGACGATTTGATTTACAAAAAAATAAAGGGAATATGAAGATTTCAATCCACTCACTCAATAAAGAGTGAGACTAATATTCTAGTTACTGCTTGGGAAACGCAGCGAATTTCAATCCACTCACTCAATAAAGAGTGAGACCATTTTGAGTGCAGTAAAAGGGATAACTTTCTTATTTCAATCCACTCACTCAATAAAGAGTGAGACCAGTCAAACAAATTGAGATTCCGGCTGTTCGCAATATTTCAATCCACTCACTCAATAAAGAGTGAGACAATCAAACTCAAAACATATGGATTACTAACAGCTTATTTCAATCCACTCACTCAATAAAGAGTGAGACCCGCTCGTTTAAATGATAACCCATTGATGGGTTGATTTCAATCCACTCACTCAATAAAGAGTGAGACGCTTTCTTACCAGTATGTAAGGCGTTCTTAGATTTATTTCAATCCACTCACTCAATAAAGAGTGAGACTTGTTATATAGCGGATATTAGGAGGTAGTGAAATATTTCAATCCACTCACTCAATAAAGAGTGAGACGTTTGCGGCCGCTATCATCTGCATCATCACGAAAAAATTTCAATCCACTCACTCAATAAAGAGTGAGACCAAAACGCCTAAAGTTTGCATTGCTCGTGTGATAAATTTCAATCCACTCACTCAATAAAGAGTGAGACATATGGATCTGCTAGATATGCCACAGATGCTGAAATGATTTCAATCCACTCACTCAATAAAGAGTGAGACTTAGATACATAGTCTTCATCATTAACACAAACAATTTCAATCCACTCACTCAATAAAGAGTGAGACTGTGAAAAAGTAATAAACAATTTACATATCTACTATTTCTCTGCATTGCATCTATCCAAAAATGTGAATTCAATGAGAAAAAGACCTGTTTAATACCTATTTTCACCAAAATTCTGGTGCGGGTCCCCTAGTGATTTCATGTGCACTTGGGGTTCGCACCTGTTTTACATATACTCTAAATGTTTACTTACTACTCTTAGTATAGTTATTCCTTCAATAGAAGTCACGCTCAAATCGACATATCATCCAGTAAAAGTAACGAGCACTGTCTTTCACTGCTCTTCCTACATCGTCAAACCGTCAATTCTTCTACTCAATTTTTCTACAATCTCTTCATTCACATAAACAGAAACTTCTCCGCCATTCACTGGAAATGTGCCACCACCAGTTTCATCCAATGTGACTTTTGTATCATTATTACCCAAAATATCAACAAATATTTTCCCAGCATGTATCGCACTGATTGTCATATTCTTTTCGCCTGCCTGAGCATTGGTCATTACGACAGCGTAGCCCGATTGCTCTCGATCAAACGTCCCTGTTCTTATCCATCCAACCACGTTGGGATCATCAAAATAATCCATTTCACTGCCGTAAGCTAGCTGTTCACGAATTTTTAACAATAGTTCTAAATCTTTCCCCACAGCGTCCACACCTTGAGACGGAATTCCAAATAGATCGCCCCAAAAGACAACTGGTGTCCCAGCTTTTCGCAACAAAATTAACGCATAAGCATGAACTTTAAACCAACCATCAACCCATGATTCCAAACTTTGGCCTTTTTGCGTATCATGATTATCAACAAAGGTGACCGCCCATTCTGAGCGCTCTTTTGCCAAAGTTCCTTCAAAAATATTTCGCATATCATAGTGACCGTCAGAGTTTGCTGCCTCATAAAAATGATAATGCAAAGGAACATCAAATAGAGAAATCAACGTTCCAGAACTATCAATATAATTCGTTAATTTCTCCAACTCACCATTCCAATATTCACCAACGACAAATAAATCATTGCCTTTTTCTTTTCTTCTATTTATTAACCAATCGACGAAATAATTAAACTGAATATGTTTTACTGCATCTAAACGGTAGCCATCAACATCTGTCAATTCTTGATACCACTGTCCCCATCTATTTAACTGCTCAACTGTTTCAGAATACTCCATATCTAAATTACAACCCATCAAATAATCATAATTGCCATTTTCATTGTCAACTTCTTCATCCCAACCTTTTCCATCAAAATTGAAAATCCCATGATCCTGTCTACGATCATCAAAATCGACACCTGAAAAATTTTTCCACGTCCAAGTATAATCATTATATTTCTGATTTCTTCCTGGAAAAGTAAATTTCGTCCATGCTGAAATTTCTTCTTCACCACTAAGTGCTTCATTTCGATTATCAGGGCGATATTTTATAGCTGAAACTGTCTCTTCTTCATCTGCTCCCATAAAATGATCAAAAACAATATCACCATAAACTTCCATCCCATTCGCTTTTAATGTTTTAATACATTTTAAATACTCTTCTATAGTACCGTACTTAGTCGGAATCGTTCCTTGTTGATCAAATTCACCTAAATCGTATAAATCATAAGGTCCATACCCTACATCTTCTACACCACTTGCTCCTTTATAGGCTGGCGGAAGCCAAACGCCATTGATTCCCATATTATGTAATTCTTCTGCTAATTCAGTCAGACGTTGCCAATGTTGACTATCTGCCGGCAGATACCATTCAAATCCTTGTAAAATTGTACGATTATTCATACGTATCCCTCCGATTTGTCTTATCTTCATTAAGCCAAAGAACAAACCTCTTTGTCAAATAATAAAATTTTGGTTTATTTCTCTCTATAGTGATCGTTTTAAGTTGCAATTGATCGTTTTTGACCGTTTTTGATTGCATCAATAATTTAGATATGCTATTATAGTCATTGAAAAGAGGTGTGAAAATGCTTACAGAGGAAAGACACCAAGCAATTTTACGTTTATTAGATCAACAACCTGTCGTTAAATCACAAGAATTATCCACGCTCCTTAACGCTTCTGAGTCAACAATCCGTCGAGATTTACAGGAATTAGAAGACGCAGAATTATTAGAACGTGTACACGGTGGCGCCAAACGAATTTTAGATTTAGGTTTTGAGCAAAATATGACTGAAAAATCAGTCAAAAACACGCAAGAAAAACAAATAATTGCATCACTAGCTGCTCAATTCGTTCATGATGGCGACGTTATTTACCTGGATGCAGGATCAACCACTTTAGAAATGTTGCCATTTTTAGCAGGTAAAAATATCACAGTTGTTACAAATTCAGTCCATCATGCAGCAAAACTTGGTGATTTAAACATCAATACCATCATTCTTGGCGGATCGCTAAAGTTAACAACAAAGGCTATCACGGGTTCAACAGGAATGGAACAGCTCAGTCATTTTCGCTTCAATAAAGTTTTTATGGGCATGAACGGCGCCCATCTTGAATTTGGTTTAACAACTCCTGATCCTGAAGAAGCAGCTTTGAAGCGCCTAGCCATCGCTCAAGCTGAAGAAGCATATGTTTTGATCGACCAATCAAAACTCAATAAAGTAACTTTCACAAAGGTAACCGATCTGGAAGACGTAATCCTTCTAACAAATCAGTGTTCATCAGAATTACTTGAACAATTCCAGAAAAAAACAACAATCAAGGAGGCAGCGCAATGATCTATACAGTGACATTAAATCCTTCAATCGACTATATCGTTCATGTAGAAGGTCTTAAATTAGGCGACTTGAACCGAATGACCAATGACTTTAAGTTACCTGGCGGCAAAGGCATCAACGTTTCAAGAATCTTAAAAAGAATCCAAGCTGAATCAACAGCACTTGGTTTTTTGGGCGGTTTTACAGGAAATTTCATTTCTGACTGGCTGACAAAAGAACAAATCCAAACGAATTTTACAATGGTTCAAGAAGATACTCGAATCAATATTAAACTAAAATCTGAAACAGAAACTGAAATCAACGGATTGGGTCCTGCTATCAGCAACGAAGAAATGCAAGACCTGAAACAAGCACTGAGTGCAATTTCCTCCGATGATGTCGTCGTTTTATCCGGAAGTACACCAGCAACGCTTCGAACAGGTTTCTATGAAGAGCTGATTCAAATTATCAAAGATAAAGAGGCTGATTTTGTCATTGATACCACTGGTAAAGATTTATTAAATGCTCTACCGCAAAAGCCTTTACTGATCAAACCAAACAACCATGAACTGGCTGAATTATTTGGCGTAGAATTTCAAACCATGGAGGATATCTTACCATTTGGAGAACGTTTATTAGAAGATGGTGCACAACATGTGATCATTTCAATGGCTGGCGACGGTGCTTTATTGTTCACTAAAAACGGTATTTATCGTTCAAACGTGTTAAAACGGCCATTGAAAAACTCTGTTGGCGCTGGAGATTCGATGATTGCCGGATTTGTAGGCACATTTGCTAAAAATAACGATCCAATTGAAGCGTTTAAATGGGGCGTGGCCTGTGGGAGCGCTACTGCTTTTTCAGATGACTTAGCATCTACTGACCTTATCAATGAATTGATTTCAGAAGTAGAAATTGAAAAAATCAAGTAACTTAAGAAAAGAGGGAATAAAAATGAACATCAAAGACTTACTTGTCAAAGACGTGATGATCATGGATCTGCAAGCAACTGACAAAAAAATGCAATCGATGAAATGGTCCAAAAAATGTACGATGGTGGTAGAATTTCTGATATTGAAACGTACAAAGAAGGAATTTTAGCCCGTGAAGCGCAAACGTCAACTGGTCTTGGCGATGGAATTGCGATGCCCCATGCCAAAAATAGTGCGGTGAAAGAAGCCACTGTTTTATTTGCTAAAAGTAACAAGGGTGTCGATTACGAAGCGCTAGACGGTCAACCAACTTACCTATTCTTTATGATTGCCGCTCCAGAAGGCGCTAACGATACTCACTTACAAGCTTTAGCTGCCCTATCTCGCCTATTGATCGATCCAGATTTTGTAGCGAAATTAAAAGAAACTACAACACCAGAAGATGTTCAAAGCCTGTTTCAATCGGCTGAAGAGGCCAAAGAAGCACAAGAGAAACAAGAACAATTAGAAGAAACAACTAAAAACAATCAGGATACTGATCGTAAATTCGTTGTTGCCGTTACAGCTTGCCCTACTGGTATCGCTCATACCTATATGGCCGAAGATGCTTTAAAGAAAAAAGCCAAAGAAATGGGCATTGACATCAAAGTTGAAACAAATGGTTCTGAAGGAATCAAAAATCGGCTAACAGCTGAAGATATTGCTCGTGCTGATGGCGTGATCGTTGCCGCTGATAAAAAAGTTGAAATGAATCGTTTTGACGGAAAAGAATTAGTCAATCGTCCAGTGAGTGATGGGATTCGTAAAACAGAAGAATTAATCACTTTAGCAACTAGTGGTACTGCTCCGACTTTCCATAGTTCTGAATCAGATTCAAGTGAAGAAGATGGATCAGCTGATGGTTCAGTCGGTTCAAGAATCTATAAAGATTTGATGAACGGTGTTTCACATATGCTTCCATTCGTCATTGGTGGTGGGATTGCCATTGCCCTTTCATTTATGATCGATCAATTTATCGGTGTTCCTCAAGATCAGTTAAGTATGCTTGGTAATTATAATGAAGCAGCTTCTTGGTTCAATCAAATTGGAGCTGCGGCATTTGGCTTTATGTTACCCGTTTTAGCTGGATTTATTGCTTCAAGTATTGCTGATCGCCCAGGCTTGATCGTAGGTTTTGCAGCTGGTGCGTTAGCCAATACAGGTGGTGCTGGTTTCCTAGGTGCTTTAGTCGGCGGGTTCTTAGCTGGATACGTTATTATTTTCTTGAAGAAACTTTTCAAAGGCTTGCCTAAATCACTTGATGGTATTAAAACAATTTTATTTTATCCGGTTTTTGGTCTACTGATTACTGGTGGTTTAATGCTTTTAGTCAATGTTCCAATGAAAGTTATCAATGATGGTTTAAATGGTTTCTTATTAAGTTTAGATGGAACAAACGCGGCACTTTTAGGTGCCCTACTTGGTGGAATGATGGCGATTGACTTAGGTGGTCCAATCAATAAAGCTGCTTACGTGTTCGGTACAGCTTCGATTGCGGCGACTGTTACAGAAGGCGGCAGTATCATTATGGCCTCTGTTATGGCCGGTGGTATGGTTCCCCCATTAGCTATTTTTATTGCAACATTGATCTTCAAAAATAAATTTACGAAAGATCAAAAAGATGCTGGATTGACCAACTTAGTGATGGGACTATCATTTGTTACTGAAGGCGCAATTCCATTTGCGGCAGCTGATCCAATACGGGTTATCCCAAGCTTTGTTGTTGGTTCAGCATTAGCTGGCGGCTTAGTCGGTGGTTTTGGCATTCGCCTCCTAGCTCCTCATGGCGGGATTTTTGTAGCTCTGTTGCTTAGTCATCCAATCTTGTACTTGGTATTTATCGCAATTGGTGCCGTTGTTTCTGCATTAATTTTAGGAATTGTAAAAAAACCAGTTACACAATAAACGTTTTATTAAGCCTCAATGGTGGAGAGTCCGTTCTCTTTGCCTTGAGGTTTTTTCTTTAATAAAAACTTGTTATTTTGAGATTATATCATTCGCTTTAAAAAAAAATCTATATTAAACTATAGTTGAGAAGCAGACACTCCTTACGCGTTAACTATTTCTTCACTAGAACAATAATCATTTTAAAAAAATGATCAGAAAGGATGACTATAATGATTTTTCATTATAGCGGTTTTTTTATATGAATCGATTATTAGGTAAAGTAATATTGATTACAGAAAGTAACAGTAGTATTGGTGCAGCTACAGCTAAATTAGCGGCCAAGGAAGGAGCCATTGTCGTTTGTACTGGTAACAATTTGAATAAAATTTCTACCGTCATATCAACAATCACTCAGGCCGATGGTGTAGCTACAGCGTTTCAACATGACGTAAGTTCTGTCGAGAGCTGGCAGAGAGTAATTTCCAATACTATAAAAAGCTATGGAAAAATTGATGTGTTAGTTAATAATGCTGGGATTTCTGCTCCAAAAATGATGTTAGATTTATCGGCTGAAGATTGGAAAAAAATTCAAAGTATTGATGTAAATAGCCTTGTATTCAGTATCAAAGAAGTCATTCCGTTTATGATAAAAAATGGGGGTGGTTCGATCGTAAATGTTTCATCTCTTGAAGGTTTAGTTGGTTTACCAGACAATAGCCCCTATGCTGCAGCAAAAGATGTTATTCGCTCAGTCTCGCTTGAAGCGGCTTTTGAATATGCTAAACACAATATTCGTATCAATTCAATCTGTCCGGGCAGTATCGATACTCCCATGATAGAAACTACTTTTCCAACAATCAGGCCAGCATATAAAAAATCAGTTCACTTTCCTTATTTAGGAAAACCTGATGATATCGCCAATGGGATTATTTACCTTGCTTGCGATGAAGCCAGTTTCATAACTGGTGCGGAATTAGTGATTGATGGAGACAGCATTACAATGTAAAGACAAATATGTTGATATATTTAAAGGGCTCTTTGTCAACTAATGTTGGTAAAGAAAAACCAAAGAATTAAATCGATTAGTATGATTCCTAGAGGAACTTTCCTCTAGGTTTTTTGTTTTCTTGAAAAAGAATCGTACCAAAACATAAAGAAATTCTCAATTTGAAATTGTAAATTTCCCCTTTTGATTGGTTTTCGTCGACTTAATTCTAAAGGATATCAGGGTGTCTTTTCTATTATTTTGCATTAAAAAAGATGCCGGTGATTTCTCACCAACATCAGAAAGTATAGAGCCATTTAAAGAAGCTAAGAGATAACTTAAAACGTTATCTCTTAGCCTCTTTAATTCTTTTAAACATTATTATTCGCTGACATCGATCGTCTGATTAATTGAGTCTAAATAACTAGAGTCCAAGAATACAACCCGCAAATGATTTTTAGCCTTTTTCAAGTCAAAACGTGTCGATACTTCTTTCTGTTTTAAATTACTAATATTCACATCAAAGAGCTTATCCCATAAAGCTTCTAAAGGAATTTGATCCATCGCTTCTTTTGGTAAATAAAAGCGTAATACAGAGACAAAGTCATCATATTTTTGATCTAAAACATCAATTTCTAAAAATTGCCGAATGTAGAATTCATACGCTGAAAGTCCATTATCGATCGCCATTTTGGGGTCTAACACTCGATAATTCATCATTTTCCGACTCTTCTCATCAATCCACGGAAAATAAGCTTGAGCATTCAAGATTCCCCTTGTCCGGTTCACTACATATTTTTTGTGGATCTTATCATAACTTCTGGTAACAAAATACGTTGCACTTTTCTTTTCGACAGGCTGATAGTAACTATTTTGGTATTGAACAGTCTGAACAAACTCTGACCCAAAGGCATATTCAATATATGGCTGCCGTAACACGCCTGTGCCATTATTCCAAGCTAATTGATCATATCCCATCTGATCTCTAAATAACCGCTGATACTTTTGATTAACAGGTAGATTCCAATTAAACGGAGCATTAAATAACGTGACTTTGATCACTTGATTCGCTATTTCTTCTACGGATTGCACTTGCTGTATTTCTAAAAAGATCGGCTTTGGTATAACTTGAAAATATAAGCTGGAATAATACATTTTCCAGCAAGAAGTCAAACACAGTCCTTTAAAATAAATATCGTAACCTGCTAATTGATTGCAATCAACAATCACCACTTGTTTACTATCGTACCGTTTAGGTAAATCAGAAATTTCATTTTCTGTTTCAAAGGTTCTCTTTTCGATAATTTCAACATTATTATACAAATATTCATCCAATGGGCGAATGTACCCATAAATTCCATTTTTGATCATTCGAGTATCACAATAATCTTCGATCATCGATTGATAGATTGAAAAAACAGCCCCATCTATAACTGTTTGCTCATGAAGATTCAACTTAGAAATGTGGAGCCGAAATTCTCCATCTTGACTATTCACTTTAATCCATAAATTTTCTTCCTCTGTAAAATGTTGAATTCGATGAGTAATTGTATGTAAATCAAACGCCTGTGTCTCTTCTTCGCCAAAACAACAACTTTCAGGAACCGTCAGAATTCGTAAAAAACTCAACCAATCGAACACATCTTGTTGCAATTCCTCTAAAGAAAAATCAGCTCGTTGAATCACCATATATATTTTCTCTGTTTTTTTCATTTGCCTCACCTCATTCTTATAAGATAAGTATAGCGAAAAAAAAGAGAGACTTCATCTAATATACTTCTAAAATCAAAGTTTGATCCTTTATATCTTCTAAATAACTAAAAAAACACTTTATTTCTTTTAATTCAGAAAAATTTGAAAGAAATAAAGTATTTTCTAATTTATGCTTTGAATCCAACGACCTCAGCAATTTTCCTAGCTAACAAACAAGTACATTCCATGACGCTCATTCTTCTAAGTTATCGAAAAAGCCTGAGACAAAACTAAAAATCAGTTTTATCTCAGGCTCTAAATCCGAATAATGGCGAGACAAAAGCAGCTACTATGATCCGCTTCGATCACATCAATTTCTAAGTGCTAAAGCATTAAGAGTTAAAGGCTTCGGAAATAAACGCTTTTGTCTCTGCCTCTTTAGGCACTATTAACTCGTTTATTTTTTAATAAAAGCACCAACAAAATCAGCTGAAACACCCTCGTCTTTTGTATAAATTATATGACCTCTTAAAACTGTCCCCACTACTTGAGCACCAATTTCACGTCCAATGTAGGGACTAATTTTATTACGATATTCCAGATCTTCTGCTTTTAACGTATACGGTGCATTGGGTTTGATCAAAACAAAATCAGCATCTTTCCCAATACTGATCCGACCTTTTTGATCTAAGTCATAACGATCAGCTGGATTGGCAGCAATGATATCAGCAAATTGTTTCAATGACATCCCTCTTTTCTGAACCCCTTCATCAAAAAGTACATCCACATTGTTTTGGACGCCGGAAATTCCACCCCAAGCTTCAAATGCATTGGCTTTATCTTTTAGATCTGGTGTACATGGAGAATGGTCAGATGTAACAAAATCAATCTCCCCTGACAAAACTTTTTCCCACATGCCGTTTTGATTTTCTTTATCACGAATTGGTGGTGAACATTTTACAACAGGTCCAATTGCATCTAACTCGTCTGTATCAAAATAGAGATAGTGAGTACACGTTTCGCACGTTACATCGACTCCTGCTGCTCTTGCTTTAGTTACCTCTTCTACGCCTTCTGGACAAGCAATATGGCAGATATGAATGCGGCAGCCTGTTTCTTTAGCAAATAAGATCGCTCTACGAATTGGTTCAACTTCAGTGAAGACAGGTCGCGTTGCAACATAAGCCTTTAAGGTTGTTGCTCCATTTCTATAAGCCATTTCACCTAATTTATCTGTAATCGCGGCATTTTCTGCGTGGATTGCCAGCACTTTACCCGTTTTAGCCACTTGTTTCATCCCTTCGTAGAGAGAATAGTCATCAACATTCATAAAATCACCATCAATACTACGGTCACCGCAAGTTGCCATAAAACACTTATATGCTGCGACTCCACCATCATTCAGTTCTTGGATACCGCCTTCAAGATTGAACGGCACTAATCCGCCAAAAGATCCCACATCAGATTTCAACTTGCCTTTCCCTGCACCATACTTAATGTCTAGCGACTCACCATCAACTGTTGCCGGCACTTGATTTAAAGGCATCTCCATAAATGACGTAACGCCTCCTTTAGCACAAGAAGCTGTTCCGGTAATATACCCCTCCCATTGATCGCGATAGCCGCCACCCGGATCTGTAATATGCACATGAGCATCGACCATCCCAGGGCTGACAACTACGCCTGTCGCATCAATTTCTTTTATTGCATCACCTAAGTTATTCCCAATCGCTACGATTACACCATCTTTGACAGCAACATCTGTTGTAACCTCTCCTGACTCTAAAATAACTAAACCATTTTTAATCAACAAATCATAACTCATATGCTCTCCTCCTAAATTTAAAAGCTGCATGAGCCCACTTAGACTCGAATGAAAAATAGGGAAATACGAATGTGATGCTTTTTAGCACAAGCGTATTTTATCTTTTTTCGAGAGAGTAAACTGCGTAGCTCATTATTTTTTATCAAATACTTTTCTTAAAACCAAATATAAAACAAAAGCTGATGCAAATCCAGCAATCCAAGAGATGTCCGAAATTACTTTTAATGCAGGAATAAAATTACCGCTCAAACAAATGACCAAGGCAGCAATAGTCGCAGCGTAGGCAGGTTTATTCAATCCTTTGTATATATTATGATTATTATCAGTATTCGTCTCCAGATACAATTGATTCAAATCAATTTTTTGTCTTTGGACGAAATAATAATTAGCGATCATCGTTCCAGCAACTGGTCCTAAAACCGCTCCTATTGTATTCAAGAAAATAAAAATACTAGCTGCATTCTCCATTAATTTCCACGGCATGATCAAAAAACTAATCACACTGGCAAGTAAAACGCCTTTTTTATAATCAATTTTTTTAGGAAATAATGCGCATAACTGATAGGCAGCCGGAATGATATTTCCCGTTGCATTTGTAGAAACTGTTGTTAATAGAAATACCAGCATTGCGACAATAATTGCAAATGAATTATCCCAGCGATCCACAATATTTAATATATTCCATTCTTGAATGCCGTAACGAATTGAGCCGCCAATTAAAATCACAACACTTGAAAATGCAAAGATACCATAGCCAACTAAAAAACTGGCTGTTTGCCCAATCGTCTGATCTTTTGTTGATTTTGCATTTTGAGTAAAATCTGAAACACTGGCTCCAGGTGCTGCCCAAACTGCTAAAACTGAATTAATGATCAGTAAATAGACAAATACTGGTGAAATATTGTGAGCTGCTCCTGTAACATCATAAGATAAAATCGGTCCCAAACCGCCAGCCGCACCAATCGCCCAAATAGCCATTCCACCAAAAACAATATAAATCATCGGGCTCAAGATCGCTGTAAACTTATTAAGAATCTTTCCTCCGCCAAAACCTATCAACATATTGACAGCCCAAAATATTGTAAATGCGATCAATCCGGGGACTGAGATCCCCAAGATCATCGTGTCTCCTCCAAGCGTTAAAAATCCTGGCCAAATTTTACCGATCAAAATCAACAATGCCAATGAACCTGTATAATTCTGCAAGCCAAACCAAGCAATCGCAGCTACACATCCTCTAAGAAATCCTGGTAGCTTTGCACCAATATCACCATAAGTTGAACGTAAATGAATAGCAAACGGAATCCCATACTTTGATCCTGCCCGACCATTAAATGTCATAAATAAAGCTACCACCATTGCACTTATCACCAAAGCTAGCATGATGTTGATTGGTGATAATCCCAAAAACAGGAATCCTCCAACAGCGGTATAATTTGGTATATTATGTACTGAACCCATCCACAATGTAAAATAGTTCATTTTCCCCATCATCCTTTTGGATAACGGTTTCGGCAATAGATCTTCATTGTAGCCTCGCTCACGATAACGCTGCAGTTCATCTTCCGTAATTTGATAATCTTGGTTTTCCATTATTTCGCCTCCTTTTAATCGCTCATCTACATAGATCTAGTTCTAGTTAGCCTGTAATTAATCACAAATGATGAATATTATCTTACCCAAAAGACCCTTAGGATAAAATAACCCCTGAAAATCAGCGAATAGATCCAATTTTCAAGGGTATATTTCATTTTTTCAACTATTTTAATTATGCATTAAATACATCGTAATCTAGTTCTTTTTCATCAGCTGCAACAATCAAAGCTACCGTTGTATCCGCATCAACATTTAGTAAGGTTCGAAACATACCAGAAAACCAGTCAATTCCTGCCAGAAGTGCAATGCTTTCTGTTGGTAAACCTAGCATAGGCATCACTGTAGCAAGTGCCACCAAACCGCCGCCAGGAACAACTACTGTGCCTAAACAGGCCAGTGTTGACAACAAGACAGCCTTTACGAGCTCACCAATTCCCATTTGAATATTATAAAATTGGGCAAAAGTTACAATAGCTAGTGATAAAAACATGGCTAATCCATTACTATTTAATGTCATTCCTAAAGGCATGACTAGTTTTGAAATGCGATCACTAATGCCTAACTTATCTCGACCGTCTTCAATTTGTATAGGTAAAGTGATCGCTGATGATGTTGTTGTAAATGCAACGATTGACATTCTCCACATATTTTGTATTAGTTTATTCATACTAACCTTACAGTATAATGCTGTTATCAATAACCAAACAATCAAAAATAATAGTGTGCTAAGCCCAAGCGTCAATAAAAATTTCATTAGTGTTATCAATACCCCGATGCCGATCGTTCCTATAACAGGAGCAATCAGACAAAAAATACCGATTGGCGCAAGTTTCATAATCAATGTCACCATTTTTAAAATAACATTATTAAAAGCTGAAACGACCTCAAGTAAAATTGAATTTTTATCTTGATCTTTGATCAAACTCAACGCTAAACCAAATAATAATGAAAAGATAATCACTTGTATCATATTCGCTTGCGCCATTGCTTCGATAATATTCTTTGGAACAAAATCAACAATAATCTCTTGTAGACTTTCTGTGCTCGCTTTAATGTCTCCAACTTCAAAACCACTAACTTGTAAGCCTTTGCCCGGCTGTATCAACAGACCAAACAAAACGCCTATAACTGCAGCCAAAATTGTTGACCCCATAAACCATATAAATACTTTCAAACCAATTTTCCCAAGTTCTTTAGCCGCCAAGCTACCAACGGCTTCAATCACTGCCCCCATAATCAAAACGACTACAGACATCTGAATCAAACGCAGAAATAAATCTCCAATGACTTTGAGCGACTCAACTTTTTCTTGGAAGATAATCCCTACTACAACTCCTAGTATAGTGGCGATCATCACCTGATTTGTCATACTTATGTTGCTAATTTTTTTCATGACTGGGTTCCTCACTTTAAGATACCAACTGACAACTTAATAACTATCTACTAGTAGAAATTTTATCTAACTTATGCACTTTTCTTCTTATTTAAATTAGCTAGTAAAAATAGAATTGTTCCTACAACTAATAAGACAACCGAAATATAAAAGCCCATTACTTTTGAACCCGTTGCGTCTGAAATCGAACCAGTCAATGTTGGTGCAATAACAGATGACATCATTCCGAAAAAGTTAAATACACCAAGTGTAGTACCAATTCCTACTTTAGGGGCATTTTCACCAAGCCATGAAATGATAATCGGTTCTACCGCAAGTTTTCCTAAGAATCCATACATAATCAAGCTAATCAATAAGAATGTTGAATTAGTAGCTTGTACAGTGAATAACAGCATCGCCGCAGCTAGAAGTTCTAAAATCACAATAAACTGTACTTTTTTATGCATATATTTATCCGCTAAACGACTAAAGAATAATGCTCCTGGAATCGAAGCAAACGCAACTAATGAGGCAGAAAATCCGATCGCAGCTCCTTCAAATCCTCTTTCAGTTCCTAAAAAGTTTGGCAACCATGTAACTGTCATATAATAGCCATAACAAGTTGCAAAGTATAAAATATAAGCAAATAACATTTTTGGTGAGAATAACTTTTTGATCGATACATGTTCTTTTTCTACAACTGTAACTTCTTCTGTCACTTCAGCAGCTTCTGCTGCTTCAGATTGAGCTAAAAATTCAGCATCTTCTTTATTATTACGAATAATTGCGATAAACGCGATCAACATTACAACAATCAAGGCCACTGAGATATACATCATTGTTTGCCAAGGGAACTGTAATTGTACAACTAAGAAACTAGATAAGATCAACCCTAAACCTGAACCAACTGCTGAACCACTGTTTACAATAGCTGTAGAAAAACTTCTTTTCTCTTTAGGGATATTTTGAGATGTTAGAGAATAGGCTGATCCATAGAACGAGCCACAACCTAAACCGGCTAAAACACTACCAACATAAATCATTTGGATATTCGTTGCTTGAGAAATCAATAAAGCGGCTAATCCAAAAACAATAAAGCCAGGAATCAATACTTTTTTCTTCCCGATTTTATCTACTAAAAAACCTGCAGGAATCTGCATTGCCACATACCCAAAGAAGTAACAAGTAGAAATAAAGCCCAACGCTGTATCCGTGATGTTTCCGCCAAGTGACGCATTGATCTGTGGATATGCAGGTGATAACGCTGAACGATATACCCAGATCGTTACCCAACCGGCACATAACAAAATAACAATTTTTTTCCAATAATCCATTCCTGAACCTTTACTTTTTGCATCCATGTCTTTTCCTCCATATGTTATTTTTTATAAATTTGACAAGTAAAATCTTTGTGCAATTTCACATCAAACCTATAAACAAACAACTTCTTATTCATTAACAATTGTAAGCGGTAGCAAATTTTCGCGCATCATTATTTTTCACAAACTTGCTAAAAAGTTTGTGCAAAACGAACAATCACTTGTTCTTTCGCACAAACAATTTCATTTCTATTGTTTATAAATAGTTAACGCTGCTTTGACTGCTTCGCCTTTGGCAATATCTGCATCAAAGTAATTAAGGGCTCCTTCTAAGGCTGACAATACATGCAGAACATTTGATTTTCTGCTGCTATAACCCATGTTTCCAATACGCCAAACTTTTCCTTGCAGCGCACCAAAAGATGAGGCAATTTCGACACCGAATTCATCTAACATTAATGCTCGAACTTGCTCCCCATCAATTCCATCAGGAATCATAATTGGTGTGACTGTTGGCATTTTAGTTGTTAAATCTCCGTAAAAACCTAATCCCATCGCTTTTATTCCAGCAATGATTGCTTGATCATTTTGTGCATGACGAGCGTAAACATTAGCCATCCCTTCTTTGATTAGCATGCGTAAGCCTTCATGCAGTCCATAGATCATGCTTGTCGCTTCAGTATGATGATTGATTCGTTCTTCGCTCCAATAGCGCTGTAACTGGCTTAAATCAAGGTAATTGCTACTGATATGATTGTCATTACGGATATCTTTACTTAAGCCTAATTCTTTTTGATAACGACTAGTAAGGACCTGTTCTACTCGGTCATTGTAAGTGATCAATGATAAACCTGAAGGTACGCTCACACATTTTTGAGTTCCTGCAATTGCGATATCTACGCCCCAAGCATCGACTTCAAGAGGCACGCCTCCATAGGTTGCAACCATATCTACAACAAAGAAAATGTCATTGGCTTGACAATGTTGTCCAATTTTTTCCATTGATTGCATTTGACCGTTAGCCGTCTCACCATGAACCATAGCAACGATTTTCGGTTGAAACTTCTTGATCTCTTCAATTACTGTTTCTTGCTCAAATGGTGCATCCCATTCTTTTTCAAGGTAGTGAATCTCTGCTTTAGCACGTTCACAAATTTCGCCTAAAAGATACGCAAAACGACCATACACTGGAATCAAAACTTTATCCCCAGGTTCAATCAAGGCGATCAAGGCCGCTTCTAATCCAGAACGAGATGTTCCATCGACTGCAAAAGCTTGCTCATTCTTTGTTCCAAAAGGTATCTTAATCATTTCTTTTACTTCATCCATAATTTGTAAAAAGGCTGGATCAAATTGCCCTAAAATAGAAGCGGACATCGCTCTTAGTGCTACAGGATGAGCTTCAACTGGTCCTGGAGTCATGATGGTTCTGCTTGGTACTGATATTTCTGAAAACATAACGATTCCCTCTTTTCCGTTTTAATTTCATCCTACCTTTATATTCAAAAAAGTCATTGTCACTTTTGAATAAAAATTTTGAATTTTCGGTTATTCTGTACAAACCTTTCTTGAATCTGCATGCGCTATCATTTAGAATAGAGATATGTTGAGAAATATAGCGTAGTGATAAATTGATATTGATTGGAACAAGGTGTAAAACAGTGTTACCATATGATATCTAGCTGTGCGGGCTAGCTCCGACAAAAAAAGATAAAATATGAATGAGGTAAAAAACACCTCAGGCATAATTTCCTATTTTTCTATCGAGGCTGAACGAGCCCATTTCGCTTTTAATATTAGGAGGGAATCCATTGACCACTTTAGAAGATTTATTAAAAATACCAAGATTTTCCGATCTAAAATTATTAACAAATCCTAGAAAAGCCGATACGGTCGTTGAAAGTATCGAGATTTCTGAAACGCCTGATGTGGCCAATTTTATTCCGAAGAAAATTTTTCTTTTAACAACTGCTATGGTTTATAAAAATAATCAAAAGGATTTAATTGCCTTAATCGATTCTTTAAAAGAACAAGAAGCTGCAGGGATCGGTATAAAAGTTGGCCGTTTTATTGAAACAATTGACCCAGCTATTGTAGATTATGCAAATCAGATCGATTTTCCAGTTGTTCAAGTGCCAAGTACTCAACCATTAGGGGCTTTGTTGCATCAGCTGCTAAATTACCTGTGGGATACCAAAACCGAGCAATTGAGTTATGCTTTAGATATTCAAAAACGCTTTTCTGATTTACTGATTCATGATGTGAGTATTGCTCGTTTTATTGCTGATTTTGGTAAAATGATCAACACCCCTGTGATCTTATTAAGTCCTTATCGAAAAGTGATCGCTCATTCAAAACATTTTACACAGACGTCAAAGCCTGCTGAGTATTATGTTGAACAACTAGTCAGTAAATACGATAATTGGAACGAAGATAGTCACGCTTCCTTTATGATCCAAGATTTGAACCAAGAGCCACTTCAAATCGCTGGATTTTCAGTTATTGTCAATAGCTATTTTCCACACTACTTACTTATTTTGAATCCACAACAGGTGCCTTATCCAATGTCAGAATTTGCCGTTGAACAAGCTTGTTTAGTCTTGTCCTTTATGCTCTACAAAAATCAAAAAGTCCAGGAATCATTAGATTTTCTTAAAAGTGATTTTTTAGCTCAGCTAATCGAATATCAACAAACACCTCACCAATCTAGACGTGATTGGCTCGATCTTGGTACAAATTATGGCTTAAAGAAAAGTACACAGTATCAAGTCGTTTATGCTCTGTGTACTCAAACAACGACTACTGAAACTAAGATAAAATACCAACAAGAAGAAAGTGATGTCGCCTTTCAATGGTTGCAGGAAACATTACCACCTAGAATCAAACATATTAGCATTTTTAAAGTAAAAAATACAAATCACTTAGCTATTTTGATTCAAAGTAAGGTAGATGATTTAGAAAAGATTTTAACCGAATTATCATTAGAACTTTCCGAAAAACTTCCGATCACGTTAACATTTGCTTTAGGTAATTTGTATGAGAGTGTTGAACAAATCGCCAACTCATTCATTGAAGCAAAAACGGCTCATGAAGAAATGCTGACAATGACAGATGGCTCTTTGACCCATCGCTATCATCCTAAAGGGATGAAAAGTTTATTTGAAAAAATGAGTCTTGAAGATATTCATTATTTCTGTGAAACAACCTTAAAAGATCTTGCTTATCCCGTTGAAGATTCATTTATCGAACTACGTAAAACCTTGCAGTGTTACTTAAGTTTTCAATGTGAAATATCAAAAACGGCTAAAGAAATGTATTTACACCGTAATACAATCAAATATAGAATCGATCATTGCGCCAAATTACTTGGGAAAAGTGTTCAAGACCCAACAAATAGTTTAAATTTACGTTTAGCTTTAGAATTATCTGAACGCTCAAATCAACATCAATAATAAATAGAAGTTGAAAGAAATCTTGCTGGTTTCTTTCAACTTCTATTTATTTTAGTTTTTATCCGGTGATTCTTGTTCCAGCTTTACCTAATAAAGCTTGGTCTGCTTCTTCTAACGAACAAATAATTGCCGTCTTGCCTTGCGCTGCAAAGCCGATAGCTGCTTCCATTTTTGGACCCATACTACCATCAGCAAAATGACCTTCGTCCATATATTGTTGTGCTTGTTTTACAGAAATTGTTTCTAATTTTTCTTGGTTCTCTTTACCATAATTGATATAAACATTGCTTACATCCGTCAACATCATAAAGACATTAGCATCGATTTGCTCCGCTAGTTTTTTACCTGTGCGATCTTTATCGATAACCGCTTCGATTCCTTTTAGCAAACCATCTTGATCACGAACGACAGGAATACCGCCGCCACCGCCTGCAATCACGATCGTATTGCGACTTAGTAAATTAACGATTGCATCTACACCATGAATCGCTTTGGGCTGTGGTGAAGGCACGACACGGCGATAGCCACGCCCAGCATCTTCCATCATTACCCATTTTTTCTCTTGCTCCATTTGTTTTGCTTCTTCTTCAGAATAAAAAATCCCGATTGGTTTGTTTGGATTATTAAATGCTTCATCATCAGCTGACACTTCCGTTTGCGTTAATAACGTAATAACATTACTCGTCAACCCTTTTGTTTCCAATGAATTTTTCAAGCTTTGTTCTAACATATACCCAATAAAACCTTGCGATTCCGCATTACATACATCTAAAGGAAACGGTGGTACAACATCTTTTGCTTCTTCATTTTGTCTTAGAATATTTCCAACTTGTGGACCATTCCCATGAGTTAAAACGATTTCATAATCTATTTCTTCTATTCTCGCAACCAAGTCAGCACTGACTTTGACATTGTCTAATTGTACCTCAAGTGTTGCTTCTTGGTTTGGTTTTAAAATTGCATTGCCTCCCAATGCGATCACGACACGATTTGCCATAAAAAATCCTCCTTCATTTACTCCTAAAAAATTTAATTGTAGTTATTAAGCCTGCCAATAGATCAACACCTGAAGTGTGTCCTACGCTAATAATTGTTTGGACAGCTTTTTCGATTTGTTCTTCATTACTACTTGTCGTTAATGCCTCTACTAGTTTCAAAACTGGATCACTGAAACGCCCTGATAAAGCGCATAACAAATAATGCTTGCTGATATCTGTTGTTCGCGTTTGTTTTGATAACAGTTCAGTAAGTAGATTATTTAATATTGAACTTTTTTTCCTTAATAAAAGCCTTGCCGCAAGATGGCCGACAATCATATCATCACCAGATGGTGTCAGCCCTAAGCCTCTACCTAAAAGAAAATTCAACCCTGATGCTTGCTGAGTTTGTTCTTCCAAGCATAACTGTTGAATCGCTTCACTAAAAGGATTGATCGTTTCTAAAAACTGAGCCAATGTACTTTGACTGCCCGTTTCTTTCACTAGTGTGAACGCATATGAAAATAGCTTTTCAAGACTTTTTTCCAACACCTCTTCAGTGCCTTCCATCTTAGATGAATAGCGTTGCCCATGCATCAAAAATAGATGATTGTTAGAAAGATGCAAGCTATTTTGCTTCCAAGTTATTTGTTCACCAATCTCAACTGTTGACAATAACTTTGAAAAATCAGCTGCTTCCAGATAAATTCCATTTGGCATAAAAGGATAGTTAGTGGTCGTGATAACCACTAACTGTTGTTTCCTCTCATCTTGAATATTGAAACTATTTTTATATTTGCTATGAACATGCCATTTTTGTTCTTCAAGGTCGTTACTAAAAAGAGCCTGATCAATAAAACACGCATTAACAAACATTATCTTCACCTTTTATTCTGTAAAACCTAATTTTTTCGCATAAGCTAAAACTGCTTTTTCAAAGCAATCGATCGGCGGTGTTACTGTACCAGCTCCGATTTGACCTAAGCCCGCTTTTTTATTGGCGATCCCTGTATTGATCACAGGAAGAATCCCTGTTTCTACCACTTTTCTTGCATCGATTCCTAGGCAAATTCCTTTAAAGTCCCACGTTGGAACTGGGAAATTAGGATTCGTGTCGATACAAATTTCTGTCATTTCATTACTTGTATTCAGCGCATCGTAGAATCCGCCAGAACCTACAAAACGAGTGACAGCTGGTGCTGCGATCATTGCCATACCACCGACGCCAAATGTCTCAGTAATAGCGCTATCCCCCATATCAGGTGCAGCATCTGCTTCACTAAAGCCTGAGAAGTATAGTCCTTGAGGTGTATTAACCGGTCCTGTGAACCATTCATCACCCATTCCTGCAATACGAATACCGAACTCATAACCATTTCTGCACATTGCAGTTACGATTGTTCCTTCTTGAATTTGTCTTGCCCCATCCATTACAGCTTTCGCTGAAGCCATCATGATGTTTAAAAAGAATTGATCTGTATCCGCTAAGAATTGAACAACTTCTTCGCGTTTCGTTTGGTCGATTTCAGTTAAACCAACAATGATTGGCGCCATTTCTTTTAAAAAAGCGAGTGATGCAGCAATATTACGTTGATGGAATTCGTCTCCCATTGCAATTGCTTTAGCAACTAATACATTGATGTTTAAGCCGTCTTCCTTGGTTTTTAAGGCTGCACTTAAGACAGGTGCCAACGTATCTCTCATCCATCTTAAACGAGTGATTACTTCTTCAGAATAAGCTCCAAAACGTAATACTGCGCCAATGCCTTCATTCATCGTGCAGAAAGCACGATTGCCGTCTGTTTTATTTTCAACAACTAAGACTGCCATGTTCCCTGAAGTGATTCCACCCATTGGTCCAACTGCATTCACATGATGACATGGAATCAGTTTTACTTCGCCAGATTCTAGCAATTTTCTTGCTTCTTCTTCAGTTTCACACCATTCTTCAAATAAAACTGCACCTACACATGCCCCTTGAATTGGATCAACCATTTTATCATAAGTGATTGGAGGTCCTGCATGTAATAGGACTTTTCCGTCATTTAATTCTTCAATTACTGTTTTTGCTGGGACTACATCTAATAAGAAAGGAGAACCAGCAACGATTTTTGCTGCTACCGCTTGGTTTGCTTCATCGATTGTTTTGTATACCATTTTGATTTTCCTCCGTTAAAAGCTGAATGAGTTTGATCAGCTCCTACTGAAAAATAGAATGTGGTGCTTTTTACCACAATCTATTTTTATCTTTTTTCTGAGGAGCTAGCTCAGTAAGCTGGATAATTTATTTAGCTAATGCTACTTTATTTAAGAACTGTAATGCTTTTTGTAGTGTAATGTTTCCGCCTGCAACGGGCTGCCAGTCATACTGAACCACTTTACCACCATGATTGATGATTGCCTCTGAGAAACTACGTAAACCAACATTGATAAATCCTTGATTTGTCAATAATGCTAACATTGCTTCTGTTGGTTCAATTGCAACTGGAGTTACTGCTGGTGTTGCTTCGATTGCTTTATCAGTTTGAGTTAATGGATGATCTAAAATAGCCAATGCTAAACGAACAGCTTGCGCGTTACTGTCGCAAAGGATCACACCAGCCTCTTTCATGATTGCTTCTTGCTCATGAATATTTTGCGGATCTTCGTCTGTTCCTACAATTGTCCCGATCACAAATAATTCTCTGCCATCATTAGCTGCTTGTGCTTTGATTTCTTTGATTGTTGGTGCTAGTTCTTGTGCCATGTTAGCATGAGAACCGTAGCCTAATACAACATCTAAAAGAATGATGGCTGTTTCAGGATCTTTGCCAGCTTCTTCTAACATTTCTTTGCGTTTTGTCGGATCGATCATTGGGTGAGGTTTTCCTTGAGTGTAAACATCATCACCTAAATCAATGATTTCATGCCCTTGATTTTGTAAGATAAAGCCTTCTGGTGCATGTTCGTCACCTGTTAATGCTAAACCTTCTTTGATCAACATTGCAGCTTCATAAGCAAGTGTTCCGCCAGAGTATAAGCCTTTAACATATTTTTGTTCAGGTTTAAAAGAATGTGCGGGAACAGTCAATGTTTCTTTCACAGCTTGAACATTTTCTTTATTCAATAGTTGAACAGCTGTTTGAGCCGCTTCTTCTAAAGTATATGCACGATAAAGATTTTCTTCATGCGACGCTGGTTTTTCGCCTAAGAAAATCGTTACAGCCGGTTTTGAGATGCTTCTTAAAAGATTTAAGACTTCATCACGAACTTCTGGTGCAGGTGGCTTAGAGATCACAACAACCACTTCTGTGTTAGGATCTTTCTCTAGTGTCATAATACTGTCTTTTAAAGTGATTCCGCCAATTTCAGCTTTTAAGTCACGTCCGCCAGTACCGATTGCATTCGTCACGCCGCCACCTAATTTGTGGATGATCGTTGTTACTTCTTGAATACCTGTTCCAGAAGCACCAACAACACCGATTTTCCCTTTACGAACAGCATTTGTAAATGCCACAGGAATCCCGTTGATAATGCCAGTTCCGCAATCTGGTCCCATTAATAAAAGACCCGCATCATGCGCTTTTTCTTTCAAACGTTTTTCATCTTCGATTGCAACATTATCGCTGAAACAAAAAACATGTTTACCTTCATCTAAAGCTTTTTCAATTTCAAGTGCTGCATGGGTACCAGGAATAGAGAAAACAACTACGCCAGCATCTTTACCTAGTTCAAATGCTTTATCCCACGTTTTTACGACTTCTTCACCCAATGTGTCCCCGCCACCTTTTGTTTGTTCTTCCAAAAATACATCGATTTCTGTCAAAACTTGGTCGATCAATGAGTCATCTTCAATGTCTAATACAATCACCATATCATTAGAAGAAGCCTTTTCTAGTTCATCTGTATATAAACCACCTGTTTTGAAAATATCTTTATTAGCAGGTGTTCCCATCATAACTGAAACATTATGAACGCCATCGATCGTATTTAATTTGTTCGTCAATAGCATCAAGACAATAGAATCTTGATAGCTATTTGCTTTGATAATTGTGTGCAGCATTGAAATTCCTCCATTTGTTTAAAAGTGTGGTTGGCTCACTTAAGCTCTGACTAAAAAATCAGAATATCTATTTTTCAGTCAGTTCAGCCTGTGAAACCAGATAGTTTAGTTTGCAAAATAATTATTCTGCAAACTTATTTTTATGATCATAGCGATCATAATGAATATCGTCACTGATTAAATATTCGTAAATATCATCCACAATTTCGATTCCATTTTCTTCATAATTTTTTTCACGTGCACGTCCTCGTTCACCAGGATAGTTAACTTCAGTAAACCCAGGACTTGGGCTAATTTCTTTTAACTCATCCAACATTGTTGAGATATTCTTTTTGAACACATCTAAACCAATAAAGAAGTCTGGATTGATCACAATATGAAGCTGACCTAATTCGCGGCCTTTAGATAGATCATGATACATGGAAGAAACGTGTTTGCCAAATGGCACGCCTAGTAAAATACCAGATAAAATATCCACCATCATCATCAAGCCATAGCCTTTAGGTCCAGCAATCGGTAGCAGTGCATTGACTGCTGTTGAATCAGTTGTCGGATTTCCTTTGGCATCGACTGCCCAAGTATCCGGTATAGCTTCTTTTTTAGAACGAGCATGCAGAATTTTTCCCCAGGCCTGAACTGTTGTTGCCATATCAAATGTAATAACACGCTCATCATTACTAGGTGCAGCAAAGGCAATTGGGTTTGTGCCAAAGTAAGGTTCACTTCCACCAAACGGTACAACCATTGGATCAGATTGGCAAACAGAAAGGGCTACCATATCTTGTTCTGCAGCTCTTTCTACATAATAGGCAAGCGCTCCGCTATGAGAGATATTACGGACTCCAACAACAGCTACACCATTTTTCTTCGCCATTTCAATCGCTAGATCCATGGCTTTTTCTGCTGCAACAAAACCAGAACCATTATCGCCTTCAAACATACCACAGCTAGGAGCAGTTTGTTTAAAAGAAAAAGTAGGATCGTTGGTGATGCCGCCTTTGGCAATTCGTTCTGAATAATATTCCACACGCATCGCACCGTGAGAATGAATTCCTCTAGCATCTGCAAAGGTTAACACATCACTTACGATTCCTGCATGTTCTTCTGATAAACCAGCTTTTTGTATTTTATCTTTGATTAGTTGATGTAAATCTGCTTTTTTTACTCTCATTTAAAACGCCTCCCTTTATTTAAGTGTTTACTGAACCAACAGACATATAATGAACAACCTTCAATTTTTTCACATTTAAATTAGATCTATTTTTTTTCACCAAAAGCATTCGTATTTTCATATCGATCATAATGAAGTGTATCGCTCTTTAAATAGTCATAGATATCTTTAACGATGTCGATACCATCTGTCATTGATTTTTCATAATTGATTTGATTGATTTCTCCAGGATAATATACTTGTTCAAATCCATCTGCTGCTGGAATCTCATGTAGCTCTTCCACCATGCCGTCTACTGATTCTTTGAACATATCTAAGTCAGTAAAACGTTTTGGATCGATCAAAATATACATTTGACCAACATTACGTCCTTTGCTGATATCGTCATACATTGAAGAAACGTGTTTGCCAAATGGCAAGCCTAAAAGCATACCTGATAAAATATCTACCATCATCATTAAGCCGTAGCCTTTTGGTCCGGCAATCGGTAGTAATCCATTGACTTTATGAGGATCCGTTGTGGGTTTACCTTCTTTATCAACTGCCCAAGTATCTGGGATATCTTTATTTTTAGAACGAGCATCCAAGACTTTGCCCCAAGCTTGAACGGTTGTTGCCATATCAAAGACAACAGGCTCGTGCCCTTTTCTAGGTGCTGCAAAAGCAATCGGATTAGTCCCAAAATAATTTTCTTTTCCGCCAAATGGTACCACCATCGGATCTGATTGACACATTGCGATTGCAATCAAATCTTGTTGCGCAGCTTTTTTCACATAGTAAGATAACGCTCCGCTATGGCTGATTTTAGAGATTCCAACAGCTGCAACACCTGATTTTTTTGCCATGTCAATCGCATAACCAAGACCAACATCTGCAACGAATTGACCTGCGCCGTTTTTACCATGAACAATTCCTGAACTTGGTCCAGTTTCCTCAAATTCAATTTTGGGATCAAGCGTCACGCCGCCCTTGTCAATTTGTTCCGCATAATATTCTACTCTAACAGCTCCATGCGAGTGGATACCACATGCATCCGCAAATACCAAATGTGTCGCCACTTCATCTGCATGCTCTGGTTTTAAACCAGCTGTTGTTAATTTTTGTTCGATCAAATCATGCAATTCTTCTGGTTTCACTACAACAGTTTCATTCATTCTTAAACTTCCTCTTCAAATTATATTTCTGGATCACGGTTACAATCTTTGGAATAAACGTACATCAATGGCTCATCCCGGCCGACAGCATAGGCTGCTTGTTGTACGTATGAACTCATAAAGATATAATCGCCTTTTTCGACTGGCATCCACTCATTATCTAAGTTATACATTCCTTGACCAGAAAGTAAATATGCGCCATGTTCTTGATAGTGTGTTTCGATATAGCCATGACTTGCACCTGGTTCAAACGAAAGGATGTGGAAGTTCATATCAAAACCTAAATCTTTCGGTAAGAAATCCCATAAAAGAACGTCTTTCATACCTTCATATTCAATTGGTTCCATATCATTGACATTACCGACTACTTTATGTGCTTCATAGCCTTCTAATGGTTGATAGCGTTTTTTGTATAAGAAAATTTCTGTATCTGCATCTTGACCATTTTCTAGATACATTAACGTGCTGACTGGTAAGTAAGCATAGCCGCCTTTTGTTAATTTATGTGTTTCAGTGCCATCATTAACATTTAAAACACCATCGATCACATAAACGATCGTTTCAACCCCTTCTCCACCAAAACCACGTTGATTTTTACCATCTTTGTGCATTGTGATGATGTAGTCTACGAAATTTGCTCCTAACTGTTTTGAACCTAAAATCGAGCAATCACAGTTTTCAAAACCTGGAATCACATTATTTACTAATCCATCATGAGGAATCAATGCGTAATTATTTTTTTTGATCACAGCTCTAGAAGACAATAATCCGTCCAAATAGCCTGTTTGATTATTTTTATAACCCATTTTTATTTTCCTACTTTCTTTTATTTATAAGCTAATTCGTATAATGTGCTAGCTAAAACTTTGACACCGTTGACTAAATCGTCAATGTCTGTCGCTTCAGCTGGATTATGGCTGATACCGTTGATACTTGGTACAAAAATCATCGCTGTTGGGAAGTTCGGTGCAATGATTTGAGAATCATGACCTGCTCCACTATGCATAACTTTATATTTCATATTTTCGGCAATAGCCGCTGTTTCGATTGCTGTTACGATTTCTTCATTCATTGGAACTGGTGCTTCATCCATCCATAGATCGATATCGATTTCCAAACCATGTTGTGCTGCAATATCTCTCATCAATTGTTCGATTTCTTGTGTAAATGAGTGAAGCTCACCACTGTCTGTATGACGGCAATCCATTGTAAATAGTACTTCTCCTGGAACAACATTGACTGTATTAGGTTTCGGTTCAACTTTACCAAAAGTCAATACAAGAGGATCACCGACTTCTAAAGCGCGATCGATTGCTTCGGAACAAATTTTTGCGAAACCATAAACAGCATCTTTACGATAGCCCATTGGAGTTGTCCCTGCATGATTTGCTTCACCTTTTAAGACGATCGTATAACGTCTTTGTCCAGCAATATTATTTACAACACCAATTTGTAATTGTTCTTTTTCTAGTACTGTTCCTTGTTCAATGTGAATCTCCACAAAAGCTTTAATGTCATCTCTAGCGGCTTTATTTTCATCTCTGAAGTCAAAACCATGACGCTGCATTTCCTCAACAAACTTCAACCCTTCAAAGTCAGCAATTTCAATAACATCTGCTTTTTTCGCTTCACCGACAAAGTTTTTACTACCCCAAAATACTGTAGGGAAACGACTGCCTTCTTCTTCTGCCATTGAAATAACTTCTAATGAACGTTTTGGTTTACCGTGTGTTTCTAGTAAATACTGAATCGCAACATATGCTGCAATAACCCCAAATTGACCATCTAAATTCCCGCCGTTAACAACGGTATCGATGTGAGAACCTGATAGAATGGTCTCTTCTGGATATTCTGTACCTTCTACTCTACCAAAGAGGTTACCGATTTCATCAAATGAAGCGGCCATACCAATTGCTTCTAATTTTTCTTTTACAGATTTTTGTGCTTCCAACCAAGAATCAGAATACAATAAACGTGTCATCCCACCGGTTGGGTCGTTGCCAATACTAGATAAATGATCGATATTTTCTTGTAAAACTTTTTTTAAATCCATTTGATACATCTCCCTCTTTTATTATCATAACCATTGTAAGCGGTTGCCCGTTTTCATACACTATCCACATTTCACAAATTAACTCCTATCTTTGTGCGCATTAAACATAATGGTTAGCAGTATTTGAGTTAAAATAGAAATAAGTTAGTGAAATTATCTAAATTAATAGTCTAATCTTCGGAAAAAAGATAAAATAGCACTATGACTTGAAATATCTAAATTAATATTTTTTGTCGAGGCGGAAAGGAACATTACTTCGATCCGTGACTTGATGTTGAAAAGTACAAGGTGTAGCGTAGTGGAACGTTATTACCTATAATTCAAGGAGGACCATTAATAATGATCAAACAAAATTTTCTTTACAGTAAGCTGGACGAGTTGGATTTATCCATGACCTTTTACTCAAATCAAAATGACTCTTCTGCTAAAGCCACACTCATTTATTTTCATGGCGGTGGGCTTCTTTATGGTACACGAGATGATTTACCAGAAATCTATTGTGAACTTTTAGTCGAGAATGGCTATAATTTGTTAACTGTTGACTATCCATTAGCTCCTGAAGTCAAACTTCCTACTATTGTTGCTTGTTTAAAAGAAGCGATTGATTGGTTCTTGAAAAATTATCAAACAACTTTAGGTTTGGAAAATCCAAACTATTTCTTGTTTGGACGTTCTGCTGGTGCTTTTCTTACCTATTTGTTATCTGCTCGCTATCCTTTACCAGAGCAAAAAGGTTTGATTAGTTTTTACGGCTATTACGATTTGACGAACCCAGCATTCAGTCAGCCTAGCAGTTACTATAATCAATTTCCTAAAATAGCGCCGCTCACTGCCCAAGCATTGATCCAACCTAAACCAATCGCAGAAGTTTCTATCAATGAACGGTTTTCACTTTATTTATCTGGTCGACAATTTGGTAACTGGCTAAGCTATCTCGTCAATTCTCCAAGTGAAAAAGAAACCTTTAGCTTAACAGACACAGAGCTTGCTGGACTTCCACCTGCATTTTTAGCCCATAGCTCTGCTGATCAAGACGTGCCTGTTGAAGCATCACGTATTGCCAGCAATAAAATCCCTAATGTTACCTACGAAGAAGTTGAAAAGCTCCCTCATGATTTTGACGGTGATATTACTAAAAGCGAAGGGCTTGAAGTGTATCAAGCTCTAATTGTATGGCTTGATAAAGCTTTATCTTCTAATTGATTCTAACACAATTATTTTCTTGTATTAACGTAGTAAAAAAAGACATTCCCGATCACTCAGGAATGTCTTTTAAAATTGCTTTTTATTTTTCAGTTGCAGTTTCAGTAATCACTTCTACTGCACGTTTCATGCGGATGTCATGTTTCAACATGTCTTCTGTTAAGACTTTTTTCACTTGATCAATCGGCATATTGTATTGTTCTGACAAGTCTTTAATTTCGTTGTCCATATCTTCTTGAGATACTTCGATATCTTCAGCTTTAGCGATCGCTTCGATCACAAGATTTGTTTTCGTACGAACTTCTGCTTCTGCTTCAAATTGTTTGTGCAAGTCAGCTTCAGTTGTTCCAGTTAATTGATAGTACATATCTGGAGCGATTCCTTGACGTTGCATGTTGTTTAAGAATTCATCCATTGAACGGTGAACTTCATCATGTACCATTACATGTGGAAGATCAACGATTTCTGCATTATCAACAGCTTGACGGATAGCAGCTTCGTCTTTCGCTTCTGTTGCCGCAGCTTCTTTAGATTCCGTTAATTCGTTACGGTATTTTTCTTTTAATTCGTCTAATGATTCTACTGAATCGTCAACGTCTTTAGCAAATTCATCATCTAAAGTTGGTAATTCTTTTGCTTTCACTTCGTGAATTTTCACTTGGAATACAGCTTCTTTACCAGCTAAATCTTCTGCTTGGTAATCTTCTGGGAATGTTACTTTTACTTCAACATCTTCGCCTGCTTTTTTACCAACTAATTGTTCTTCAAAGCCTGGGATGAAAGAGTTAGAACCTAATTCAAGAGAATAGTTTTCACCTTTTCCGCCTTCAAAAGCTTCTCCGTCTTTGAATCCTTCAAAGTCGATCACGACAGTGTCGCCATCAACAGCTGCTTCGTCTTCTTTGATTACTAGTTCAGCTTGTGCTTCTAGTTCACGTTGGATGCGTGCATCTACGTCTTCGTCTGTTACTTCACGGTCTTGTTTTTCAACTGTTAAGTTTTTGTATTCGCCTAATTTTACTTCAGGTTTTACAGTTACTTCAGCAGTTACAACCCAATCTTCACCTTTGTTCATGCTTTCAACATCAATTTTAGGTTGAGAGACAGGATCAATTCCAGCTTCTTTAACAGCTGCTTCGTAGACTTCTGGTAACACTGCGTTCAAAGCATCTTCATATAATGCTTCTTCGCCGTACATACGGTTGAATACTTGACGTGACACTTTCCCTTTACGGAATCCAGGTACGTTAAGATTTTTTTTAACTTTATCGAACGCTTGTTTCAAGCCTTTTTCAATTAGAGTTTGATCAACTGAAAAAGTTAACACACCATCATTGGTGCCTTTTTTTTCAAATTTCGCAGACATTTGTTTCCCTCCGAATAACTTAATTTTATACATGAATTTATGTTATGCATACCTTTAAATAGTACACTATCACTGGTTAAATGTAAACATTTTAGGTGAGAAGAAGGGAAAATAAACTGATTTTTTGAATTGTAAAATGAATTACTTGATAAACGAACTAGACTAACTTGCCTATTTTTTATATTTTTCGGCTAATTTTAAATACTCATTATGGATCTCTAAATCATTTGAACTGTTCTTTTTTGACTCAAGATAGCCTCTTTTAACAAGTTTGCTTTTTATACCAAAATATAGCCAAGAAGCTACTCCACCAATCAATAGTGTCAGCGTAATAATTGAAACAAAAAAACCAGGTTCATCATTTTTACCATACGTCATCAATAGGATCAATGACATTAAAAAGGCTACTATACCTGAGCGGTATTTTTTCTTGTACTGCCTGTTTATCTTAGAAAACTCGACATCTGGAAAATTATTTATAGACGGTTTATCGCCAACAACTTTTACATTTTCTTTATCTGTAGCGGTAATTAAAACTTCATGCATCACCTCATTTGATTGGTACTCAAGATTCCAAATAGGAACATACACAAATTCCGAAAAAGCTTCGTATTTTAGATTTGTTACCGTTGCATTTTTGTTCCTATCCCCAGGTAATACTCTCTTCATCTCATCTTCAGCTGCATATTGAACGACACTGTGAAACAAGCTTTGCGTTTTCATTACTTCATTAGTAGAAATTTTAAATTGGTTTGTCCCAGTCAAATAATGGTCATCATACGGAACCATTTTTGAAATCAAAGGTTTGAACGATGAAATTGTAAACAGTTTATCTGCTTGTGCATTCATTTCTTCTGAGACAGAAAAAAAGGAAAAACATTCCCCTGATAAACTTCCGTCACTGTATGACCAGTTTTCCACAGCATTGTCTTGATTGATACTATAGCAAACTTCAGCTCCCCAATTACATTCATAGTTTATTGTAACAACTGAAAATGGCAAATAAATTTGTTTTAAAGTGATATTCGTTATATCTATTGGAATCTGGATCTCCTGGTCAGTACCAATCCACTCATAAAAATGCATCTTTGCCCGCTCTTTTTCCACTTGAAAAGGGATAACTTTATCTGCTTGATAAAACTGAGAACTAGCATCTAGCTCTTTCTGCGTTGAAAAAGTCGACTTACAATGGTCACACTCAAATTGCTGCTTTTCAATAGTGAATACAATCGCAGATCCACAGTTTGGACAAGTTTCACCAGATTTATTTTTCCTATTCATTGCTTCTTGGATCTCATCTAATAATCTCCCGCAATGCGGGCAATATTTGGCATCTAAATCATTCAGTTGACCACCGCATGCCTTGCATTTATTCGGGACTAGTAAACCATCAGCCACCACTTTACCTCCTAAAAATCTTTCAGATATTGTCTCATAGATTTTTTTAATAGTAAACAAAAGGAAGTACTTTTTATAATTCAAAATACAATAAAACCTGCAACTCTCTAGTTGCAGGTCGTTTCCTTCATTAATAATCAAACTGACGATAATAACGTCTAATATCTAACGGATGGCAATTCAGTTGTTCAACATGAGCATCGATTCGTTGTGTTACACAATGCATCAACAAGAACGACAAAACTCGTCCACGATATTTTTCACTAATTCCCGCAACTGGATAATCCTTTGAATCAATAATCGTATAGTTAGCGCAAATACGCGGTAACAAATTCGCTACTCTTTCAGACAATGGCCGTTGTTCATCCTCGCCAATAAATACTGTCACAGCCGTTGTTTCGTCTACGATTTCTAACGTACCGTGTAAAAACTCAGCAGCGTGAATCGATTTTGAACGTAACCAACTTTGTTCTTCCCAGTAGCACATTGCATAAGAATAAACTGCACCCCATTGATTACCAGCACCGATAAAATAATGCATATCATCGTGACGGTGCGTTTGGGCAAATTTCAACCCAAAGTCATCCGCTTTTTTCTCAGCATCAACTAAACCAACGGGAAGATATTCTTCTAGTTCTTGATAATATTCTTCATAATCGTCAAATTCGCCATTATTTTTCATCAATCGATCTGCTAGCATAAAAAACTTGATTTGTTCTGTTCCTGGCGCTGGATATGTCACCACATAGTCACATTTTCCAGCTAAAATACTCCCTTTTGCATCAATAAAACCGATCAAAGTTGCGCCAACAGTTTTAATTTCTTCTACCGCTTTAACAACTTCTTGGGTTGTGCCGGTTACAGAAGACAAAATAACGATTGAATCTTTGGTTAAGCGACGATTGCCAGTTGTATAATATTCAGCGGCATGCTGTACATAAGCAGGTAAATTACTTTTTCCATTAATATAAGTGACTGCTTGCATCGCTGAAGCATAGGTTCCGCCGATGCCTAGATAATAAATAGAATCAAATCCTTTTTTCCAAACTTCGTCAACAATTTTTTCAACTTCTGGACGTAGTGCTAAAGCCCCTTTGATATCTTCGATTTGCTTTGTTTCGTTAAATTTTAACATGGTTTATGCTCCTTAAATTTTACTTTTTAATATTTGGTCAAAATCATCAAAAATTCGTTTATTTAAATCGATTCCTTTACCTATCGCAATTTGATAAGCTAGATATTGGAACGGAATCACCAATAAAAGTGGACTAATTTTTTCAGGTATTTCAATAGATAGACTTAGTGTTTTAGGCTCTGATGTTGCACTCGTTGTAATCGTGTAACACGCAGCAACATATTCACTTAAATAAGTCTTTAATGCGTGGCTTCTTTCATTCAGCACATTATCATTTTCAATAAAAAATAGTGAATGTGCGCTGTTTGCCTCTAGATATGGTCCATGCATATACGCTTCAAGTTCAAACCCTTGTGATGGTAAACGTACCGTTTCGGTAAATTTGGTTTCAAATTCTTTAGCCGTCCCAACATTTGGCCCGTAGCCAATCATAATAAAACGTGAGCCAGCACTTAGGTCCTCTTGATTTTCCAACCAAAATTCGCTAGTTTTTTCGATAACTAGATTGATTTGACTGACAGCTTTCTTTAATTCCGCTAATTCCCTTTTCACTATCACTGGATCGATTGACTCGTTTTGATAAGCGATACGTAACCCTAACAACATTAAATTCAACACAGTTGCTGAATAGCCTTTCGTAACAAAACCGACCGTCTCAATTCCCATATTTAAATCTAGAACCTCATCCACCACTTTTGTGATTGGACTTTTCACATCACTAGTTAAGGCAATCGTTTTGATCGCTCTAGTTTGTGTTAGTTTTTCTACTGCTTGAATGGTAGACGTACTTTTACCGCTTTGTGAAACTGCGATGATCAAATCAATTTTCGGATCGATTTTCCCATAATGTAGAAAATTAAACGGTTCTTCTATTTGAACGTAGACAGGCGCTGTCTCTTCTATATAATATTTTGCAGATAGACAAGCGTTATAAGAAGAACCTGTCGCTAAAATCAAACAATGTTTAACATGCTTCACATTGGTTTGCACGACATCGAATGATTCAATAATATTTTCCAACGTTTCTTGTTCTTCATTAATATAATCCAACATTGTTTCCACTGAATCTCACCTCACTATGGATTTGCTTAAAAAATCCCTACTAAAGAACCCAAAATCCCAACAACAGCCATTCCTCCAAGAATTGCCAAAGGTTTGACTTCTTTTTTCAAAAGATAGAACACAGCTCCAAATGCCGCTAATGGTAATAATTTAGGCATTATATCGTCAAATATACTTTGCACGGTGACAGCCGTTTCACCACTGCCGCTGATTGTAACTGGAATCGAAATGTCGATCATCGAAGCCGTCATCGCACCAACTACCATCAATCCAATGATCGAAGCGCCTAAAGTCAAGCTTTCCATCATCCCGTTTGCTTGAATCTTTTTCAGAAATCCAGTCCCTAATTTGTACCCCCAACCGGTAAAGAGATAACGTAAAACAATATGTGGTACGTTAAAAATTAGCAAGAATAAAATCGGACCTAAAACATTCCCTTGTAGAGCCAGTGACGTTCCAACTCCAGTTGCGATCAACCGTAATGTTCCCCAGAAAAATGAATCTCCTAACCCTGCCAAAGGGCCCATCAATGAGGTTTTAATACTATCGATCGTACTCACATCAAATTGTTCATCTAGTACATTTTCTTCTTCCATCGCCGTATTGATCCCTAATATCAAGGTCACAATATGGGGGGTGGTATTGAAAAAAGCTAAATGCCGTTTCAGAGCGTGCGCCATATCAGACTTTTTAAGATACAATTTCTTCAAAATCGGGATCATCGCAAACACATACGCCATATTCATCTGACGCTCATAGTTCCAAGAAAATTCCATCTGGAAAGACCGCCAGAAAACACTATTCAATTCTTTTTTTGTGATCAACTTTTCCGTTTGTTCTTTAGAAGTCTTCGTCATCGTCAATAACCTCCCCGTTTGATGTTTGGATCATTTCTTTGCCTTTATTGTGATTCATGATATTGACCACGATTACAGCTGTGATCGCCCCTAAAATTGCAATCCCTGTAACTGGAATTTCTAGATAAGCCATCAAAGCAAAACCTAGAAAGAAGTATGGTGCTACTTGTTTATTGATCAATAAACGCGCCAACATTGCAAAACCAAGTGCTGGAATAATACCAGTTGCAACGGATAAACCATGTTGAACAAACTCAGGAATCATATCCAATAATCCTTTGATCGTGTTACTCCCTACAGCAAATGAAATGGAAACAATGAGTGCTAACATCAGAGACAACCCAAAACCTGCCGCCAAATGCATCCGTTCTACTCCTTTATAATTCCCATCATCCGCGTAATTATCAGCTTTTTGACTCATTGTTGGAATCACCAAACCTAGATAGACATTTTTCAAAATCAGCGTTAAGGTTGCGATTGGTAACCCTAAAACCAAGGCGGTTTCTGTTCCAGCACCCGCAGTAATTGCAAAAGCCGTTCCTAAAATCCCACCTGTTACTACGTCTGGGGGAATCGATGCTCCGACTGAAAAAGAACCAATAAATGCTAATTCCAATGTTGCCCCCATAATAATGCCCGTTTTAATATCCCCTAAAACAATCCCTGTAAACAATCCTGTTACGATCGGTCGAGATAAAAGTGACGTACCTAAGGCATACTCAGACTGAGCAATAAATGCGATAACTCCTAACAAAATTGCTTGTACAATCATTTCGATCTTCCTTTCTAAAATGCATCTAAAGCAGCAACTTTTTTATCATTAGGGACTTGTCGGATCTCAATATCAACCCCTTCAGCGACTAATTCTTTAACTAGTACTTCTTCATCTGACGTGATATTCACCGCTTTAGAAATATTTCTAGTCCCTTCTCTCACTTTCATTCCACCAAGATTGATATGCTTGATCTCAGGACACCCTTTCGCTAGTTTATAAGCATCTGCTACACTTTCAACAACGATAAATAGCTTGTATTTATCCGTTACGCCACTTTGTAAGGCGCTGATTGAATCCTCAATATTTTTTATTACTAATTTAACACCTGCAGGCTTTGCTAATTTGATTGTCGTTTTGCGAATATCATTTTGCGGTACATCATCATTGGCAATCAAAATACAATCGACACCTAAACTTTGAGTCCAAGAAAATGCCACTTGTCCATGTAATAAACGGTGATCCACACGTAATAATTTAATCATGATTTACTCCCCCTTTTATTTTAAAATTCTTCTTCCTCATCTTTTACTTTCAATAGGTTACAATACTGAATCGTTTCTTGAGAATTTTTTATTGCTTGTGTGATTAACGTTTCCAAAGAGTCTGTATGTTCCAGTTGAGTATATATCTCAATTAATAAAGACAAATTCAATCCAGAAACTAAATGCACATTCGACCGTTCAACATACTTAAAAAACTCATTATTAACACTACCGCCAAAAATATCCGTGATCACAAGCAATTCATTTTCTTGATTTTCAGTAATCATATTTTCTACCGTTGTGCCTAAATCGAACGCTTCTTCCATATAGGCACAAATAACTTCGACATTTGTTGCTTTCCCACAAATTAATTCCAAAGATGTTCTGATCCCTTGTGCAAAATTTCCATGTGTCGCTAAAATAATTTTTCTTGCCATCCTGCTCACCTCACTTACACTTTATTAATAGCAAAAAGGATGCCAACTTTAGTGGCACCCTTCGTTTAACGATTAAAAATCACTTTCATCGCTGATATATTCAGTGTTTTCAAATAGAACATCATGAACATAAGAAAGTTCTGAATCTGGAATATTGACACTGTAGACTTTCTCTATGACACTAAATGCTTCTTTAATATCTCGCAAGTCTTTTTCATGACACTCCTGTAATTTGTCAAAACCACTATAGACTTCGATCGGTACATTGCGGATCAACCGTTCTACCAAACAACTAACATGAACATACAAAGCTAACTTTCGATCATTAGTAATCCGCTGACCTAGACGTTCTTCTAACTGCTTCATAAAGACCTCGATTTGTTCAATGATTTTTTCTGTATCTAAAATCGTCACAGATTGAATCACGCGATCAAGCGAAAAATTCCGAATCAACTGATGACTAAATTCTTCCTGAGAATCCAATACTAACTCTTTTTTCAACCAATCTAACAAGTTTTCGATCCCAATTCCTGCAATCAAATCCTCTAATGAAATAAACGGCACATTTTCCACGACCGGATTGGCTGTACCAACAATCCCAAGCACATCATACAATGAAAATGCTTTTTCAAATTCAACAGGATCACGTAACTGACGAAACTCACATGGAATAAGCTTGACAAAAGTCGTATCTGGTAAACTCTTTTCAAGTAAATTACTGATTTGAACAGCCGTTCCAATACCTGTAGCGCAAGTCGTAAGGATGATTTTTTCTTTTTTAGTTTCCGGCTGAATGATTTCCCATTGAGACTGATGACTGCTTATCGCTTTAGCTGGGATTTCACCAAGTTGCTGTTGCCTTTGAATGCCTTCTCCCACTGCAATCGCTAAACTCGTCGTTACATTGTTCATCAATACGATAGGTGCCACAGTTTCTTTTGAAAAATAACGATGAATTTCTTTTAAAGAGCCCATATCAAATAAAATAATCAACCCGTTTGACGTATCATTTCTCTCAATATATTGCATCAATTTCTCAGCAATTTTCTTTGGCGTAACATCTAATGGCATATCAAAGGATTGAAATAGCAGTTCATTCAACATCCGATTCGCTACATTAGCAATACTGCTTGCCGTGGCGTAGCCATGTGCCACAATCACCGCTTTAGGATAAGACGTTTCTTTGGTATATCCTAGATTATCAATATAAACAGATAAAATGATCCGATCCATACTAGAAACTTCAATATCCAATGACGTTTTCACCAAGTTTAAAATCTGTTCTGCATACCGATAACTATTTGGTAACTTGGCTTTGATATCTAGTAACAAGGTCTCGATCAACTGAACCATCTCAATTTCTGGCAGCCAATCCACGTAACGACGTTGAAACAAGTAATGACTGATCGCATAAACCAAACTACCATTGAAACTAATTTGATAGGCGGATTCAATTTTTTCTAGCATCTGCCGCACATGCTGGGTAATAAATAGCAACATTTCGTGCTTTTGATCTCTTTTGGTTTCAAATAATAAATAATCAAAAAGATAATCGATTTCCTTTGAAATCAAACCAACTGAGGCGTTGATTTCTGAATGATTATTCACATAAGTTAGCAAGATTTTTTCATAGCTTTGAATAATTCTTTTTTGTTCTGGTTCACTTTCTTCAAGCAAATACTCCAAACTACTTTGACCATCGATTCTTAACAGTGATTCCGCTTCTGAAAAGTCAGTCTCCTGATTTTCTGTTAATAAATAATTAGGTAATGAATGCAAGGTGATTGGGATTTGTGTTTTCTCGTGATTGATCGTAAAGCTTTTGGCTGTTATGATTTTGATTAAATTTTTTAATTCTCCTACATTTCCTTTATATGAACGATTTTCTAAAATTTTGATAACCTGTGGTGAAACGATCAACGGTTTCAAAATAGTTTGCTGTTCTTCAAAAAATGACCGAATGATCAGCTGTTTTCGTTCTGCTTGCGTTCGTTCATTGAGCGCTGGAATTTTGATTTGGACCGGAATTCGTCTTAAAAAAGTGGTTAAAAATGTGCTGTTGACCTCTTCTGTTGTGGCAAAAGCCAATCGACAATTAACAACGATTGGATGATTACTTTCCCCATTTTATAAATAATCCCTTGATCTAGAAAAGTGAATAATTTTTCTTGTCCTTCTGCACTTAAACGATGTACTTCATCCAAAAATAAAAAACCGTCTGCCGCAGCTTCAAAGGCACCTATTTTTTCAGTATCCGCACCTGTAAAAGCTCCTTTTACATGACCAAATAAATGGCTAGTCAGTAATTCTGGATTATCTGCATACTGAGCGCAGTTCACTGTGATAAAAGGTGCCTCACTCGTTAATAAATCGTTTGCTAAACAAAATTGATAAAGTAACTGAACTAAATAGCTTTTCCCTGTGCCACTTTCTCCTGTTAAAAGCAATGGCAAGCCACCATTGGGATAAAGTGCCGCCATTTTTAATTGCTCGATCGTTTGCGCTAAGCTACCTCGATTGCCGATCACATTCTGAAAGAAATCAATCTTCTTATCAAAAATCGGTTTTTCCTTTTCGATCTCTAATAAGTTTTGATAAAAGGAATTAGCTAGTGGATAATTTTGCAGTTCAAATGTTTTTTTATGAAAAAAGTAAACAGGACGTGTATTAACTTTTACTAAAATTCCTTCGTCCGCAAGCTGATTCAGATAATGACTCGCCGTATTTCGTTTAATCGAGAATTTTTCAGCAATATCGGAAGCGGAAAAAATATCGCTTACATTTTTAGGATTGAAAAAAGATGTTTGATTTTTTAGATAGTCTAACAGTTTTTCTTTTAACATATGATCCCTCCTGCCTTTATCATAGCGAAGTTTTTCGGAAAAATATATCTCTTTTTTCATCAGGTTTGAAAATTATTTTCTTATTCTGACGATACGTTGACTATACGAGCAAAAAGTGAATTATTTGGCTCTGTTATTGAAAACACGATTGTGTTCGAATTAAAAAAAGATGTTCAGCTTTTAACAGCCCGAACATCTTTATAATCTATAAATTATCTTCTGCCAATATCTGAATTAAGCGTTTCGTCTCTTGAAATGCATGTAATGCAGCTTTTCCTAGATGCGTATCAAAAGACTCAGCTGCTTTAACTCCTGCAATGTCAGAAATTCCACGAATGTTCACGACAGGAATCTCATAAAAACTTGCGACTTGTGCGATTGCAGTGCTTTCCATATCAGAGGCTTTCACTTTCGGAAAACGTTCTTTCACCTTTTTTACGAACTCCAGCTCACTCATAAAGGAATCAGACGTTACAATCACTCCCTTGTGTAAACTATAATCGCTAGGATGCTCCAAAGAATCAAAAATTTTCAACCATTTTTGACTTAATGGGTAATCACTTGGCATTTGCGGCACTTGTCCAAACGTGTAATCAAAGCCAGTCGCATCCACATCACTATAGGTAAGCTTTGTGCCATATACAACATCACCAATTTCAACCTCACCTAAAAAACCACCTGCCGAACCAGTATTAATGATCACATCAGGTTGAATTGTTTCACAAAGCAGACTAGTTGAAGCTGCTGCATTGGTTTTACCAATCCCAGTTTCCACTAAAAATAACGCACAGCCTGGCTGATCTAATACTTCCTCGATCACAGTTTTACCCCGTTTTAAAATCGATTGTAATCGATAAGAATCACGAAACGGTTCCAATTCTTCTTGCATCGCTGCTGCTATGACGATTTTCATTGATCTGCCTCCCACAACTTCCCAACATCTTCTTGGACATCGACTTTCGTCCCACCAAAATGTTCTTGGATGTAGTCTTTGACTGCTTGATTATGATATAGCTCTGCTAGTTTTTTTAACGTTTGATCCTGTTGGCGATCTTCTTTTGTTACTAAAACATTGATGCTTTGCTGCGTATTTTCATCGATTTCTTCTTTAAACAGGGCATCTTTCAACACATTTAAGCCACCTTCAAACGCAATTGTGTTACTGATCAAAGCCAGATCAACATCTTGCAACACTCTTGGACCAGTTGTATCATCGATCATTTTAAATTCTAACTGTTTGGGATTTTCAACAATATCAGATGACGTACCTGTTCCGTTATCAAAATCCTTGGCCAGTTTGATCAAACCAGCTGTTTCCATCAATCTTAAGCCACGCGCAGTATTCGCTGGATTATCAGCGATTGCAACGACAGCTCCATCTTTAATATCCCCGACTGATTTGTATTTATCTGAATAAAGCCCCATCGGCTCCATATAGGTTGTCGCAATCGGAACTAATTTTTGATTACTGTCTTGATTGAAACTTCTTAAATAGCCTAACGATTGAAAAGCATTCACATCAACCTGTTCCTCAACCGTGGCATTATTTAGTTGAGGACCGCCATTGATCTCTTTAACTTCTATCGTTAAACCAGCTTTCTTGGTCAAATCTGACTCTGCAATAAATCGCCAAATATCGGCGTCACTGTCTACTGATCCTAAAACGATTTTAGTTGTTTTATCTGGTTCTTCGCTTGCCTCTTGTTTATTTTGACTATTACAAGCTGTCACTAAAAATAACGCCGCTAACAGGCTAAATCCAATCCACTTTTTCATGACTGCCTCCTTTAACTATTTACTATGATTCAAATGCAAAATCTAAACTACTTCTCGCTCAAAAGCCGAAACGCTGATTCCTTGATCTAATACTAATTTGGCCCATTCTTTTGCCGAAAAAAGAGAATGATCTTTATAATTCCCGCAACTTTTTGCATCCGTTCCCTGAACATCTGACCATTGAATTTCTGTTACGATTTGAGTCAACGTTTCTTTTAAAGCTTGTGCCACTACTTGCGCGGGATAGTTGCCCCAAACAATTAAGTGAAAACCTGTACGACAGCCAAATGGAGAAACATCGATGATTCCGTCCAAACGATCACGCAATAGATCAGCTAGTAAATGCTCTAACGTATGAATCGCTGCTGTCGGAATCTCTGCCTGATTCGGTTGAGCAAAACGCAAATCGTAATTCGTGATTTCGTCTCCTTTCTTCCCAACCTCAGTTGTAATCACACGAACATACGGTGCAATTACTTTATTGTGATCTAATGTAAAACTTTCAACCTCTGCCATGAAACTCATCCTTCCAATCAATTATTTAGTTAACCCCAAACCTCATTCGCCACATCTATAACTAATGATAGTTTTTTCCACTGATCTTCCTCAGTCAAAATATTGCCTTCTTCTGTCGAAGCAAAGCCACATTGAGGACTTAAACTCAAACGCTCCAACGGGACAAATTTACTTGCTTCTTTAATTCTATTCACTAATGTTTCCTTCTCTTCTAATGTGCCATCCTTACTTGTAACCAAGCCTAACACTACTTGTTTATCTTCTGGAACAAAACGTAACGGCTCAAAATTGCCTGAACGCTCATCGTCAAACTCCAAGAAAAAGGCCTCGACATTTTGATTGCCTAACAACGTATCTGCGACTGGTTCATAGCCACCAGAAGTTGCCCATGTTGAATGATAATTGCCACGACACACATGCGTTGTTACATGTAAATCTTCAGGTAAATCAACGATCGCATCATTATTTAAACGTAAATATAACTCTTGCAGCGCTTGGGTATCATATTCCCCATTGGTCATCGTTGTCCAAAAATTCTTATCCACTAACATACCCCATGTACAATCATCCAACTTAATATCCCGACAGCCTAAGTCATACAAAGCTAAAATCGTTTCCCGATATGCCTTAGCAATATCTTGATACAACAATTCCCGATCTGGATAAAATTCATTGACCTTGTCTTCATTAGAACTGCGAACCAACTCCGCTAATAACTGGGCTGGCGCGGGAATACTTTGACGAACTGGTATCCCTTCAGCAATTTCTGCTAAAAATTCGTACTCCTCAAACACTGGATGTTCTGGATTAAAACTGATTTTTCCTGTTAAACGTGCTGAATCCGCTCGTGTTTCTTCTCCATGAAATAAATACCCTTGATCCATCACATTATGCTCGATTCCGTTAAATCCCCAGAAAAAATCAAGATGCCAGTAACTACGGCGAAACTCACCGTCACTAATAACTTTCAGCCCGATTTCTTTTTGCTTTGCGACTAAATCCCGAATCGCTTGATCCTCAACTACTTTTAATTCATCTCCTGAAATCCCGCCAGAGGCAAACTCTTCCCGCGCTTTTTTTAACGATTCCGGACGTAAAAAACTTCCTACGATTTCATAATGATGTACTGAATTTTGACACATAACTGATTTCCCCCTCATTTTTTAAATAGAAAACAAAAAAATCCCTAGAAAAGTCAAAGACTCTTCTAAGGATGTAATAAACATACATGGTACCACCTTAATTTACAAAAATCGTGCGATTTTTGCCTCTACTCTAATACGCCGCCAATGCTTGATATTAGGATTCTTGGTAACGGGAACAACCGTGCATCTCTAAAATCATTTCTCGAAATGCCCACTCAAAAGCCATTTTCAAATTCGTTTTCTTTCGCCTCTTTTCAGCTACCAAGGCTTTCTTTTAGAAATTCCACAGAATTTTACTTTCTTTTTCTACGTGTTTTTTTATTTATTTTTAATTATAATAACAGATGAGGTGGTGGGTGTCAAATGGATAGATGAAGAATAACAAATATCTTTAGTTAACATCAAGAAATTAAAACAGGATCATTCTCAAGCTCTTCTCTGTCGCTCTGAAGACTTTCCATATGTTTCTCAGTCATTCTAACCATTCTCATTGCAATTTTATCCCCATAATATAAACTAAAGTTTGTCTCCAAATAAACTCTCTTCTTTGATTTGGGTAAAATAAATTCCTTTTTACTAAAAAACTGTTTCCCGCTCGGGTGAACGGGTTCAATCATTGAATAGATATATCTTTTTTTGGTAGATGTTAGCATACTCGTTGGCAATTCACAATTCCGATCTAAAAACTCAAGAATATTAATTAATTTGTCTGGCACACTTTTAAAATTTTCTAGTATAATTATTGCTTCTTGTTCTAAGGGAGTCATATTTGTTTTTTCAACTACAGTTTCTTCTTTTAGCTCTTCTTCTGGTCTTTGTTCCTCAATATAGTTATCCACGAGTTTATAAATATTTGTATTTAAAACTTTAATTGTCTCTTGGCTTGAATATTTTTCCTTTCCAAACAATAAGAATTGAGATTCATTTTTTATCTTTGTCCACTCCATCTTAGCAACACAAAGTTGAAATTGCTCCATAATCTCTACGATAACATTTATTGTATTCTCATTAATAATAATTTCATCTTTTTTTATCTGTTCAATCGCTTCTTCTTTTTCACTTGTATTGACTTGCTCTATAATATACCTATTAATTGCATTCATAAAAATAAACATATGCGCTTCACAGTCATCAGGTTTCTTCATCATTTCTTTCTCTGAGCTAAAAGCTTCAAAACACTCTTTAATCCCCTTATCATTTCCATAAGCTTCAAAATCATTTGCTTTAAAACTCATAAGAACATTAATTCGAGATTTTTCCAGTCTTTTTCTGTTCTCTTTTACTAGACCTGCATTTTTTACGACATCTTCATTCATCAGTTCTTTGATCTCGGATAAGTTTTCATTGTATTTGGCAAAATTTTCTTTTAATTGTGCCAACCATTTAATTCGGCTACTAGAAATATTGTTATTTTGAATATTCCTATAAGTTACAAATAATGTTCCCAACATTGTAATCAGTACTGGAACAATATAAATCAAAAATTCTGGCATAAAAATCATTCTCCTTCAAATTATTCTAGTTAAATAACGTATCATGTAATTTTTTGGCATAACCATCTGTCATATTACAAATAAAATCAACAGCCATCTTCAACCGATAATAATCCTTTTCAATGTCTAGGCTATTTTCTGTTTCTCTTTTATATAACTCTTCGGCACTTCTTGGTAAATTGTTAAACAAACGTTCTTCATACTTATTCATTGGCTCCTTATCATATTTTAAAACCACTGGAATAAACTCAGACAACAAACGATTGATAATATTAAAACCTAACACTTCCTGATCCAGTATTGTTTTTGTTTGAAAAACATATTCATAAGAAAATTCTTTTAAAGCATGGAAGCATTTTACTTCATCACAATCTTCATTGATAATTTCACCATAAAAACTGCCAGACATAATTTCTTCATAATGATCAACAAATGTTTTACTTGCACTTTGATAGACCTTTCTTTGTGTTTCTCTTAAAAATTCTTGGATTGCCGCTGCTTCTGAATTAATATTAATTAAAAATCTGTCCGTTCCAGTTCTCTCATCAATAAATGATTTTATTTCTCGATAACTATATAAACCATAGTTATAAGCATCTTCGATATCTGAAAATGTATAAGCTAAATCATCCGCCGCTTCAAGTAGAAAGACCAAAGGATGACGATTACCAGTTGTTCCAGTTACGACCTTAATATTTCTAAAAACCTGCTCTTCCGAAAAGAAATAACCAACTTTTTTTGTTAAAATATTCTTTTTATCTATTTGATCTGCACTAGCAGTATATTTAATTACCGCATCCAAAGTTGAAGCGGTCAGATTCATTCCTTTTTCTGAAGAACCATTATCATTATGTAACTTCGTCAACAAACGAATAGTTTGAGCATTGCCTTCAAACTGTAAGAAATCCTCTTTTTGTTGCTCAGTAAAAGAGGACCAGCACTTTAGTAAAGGGGCGTTTTTACTGAACCAAATCCGAATCGCTTCTTCCCCAAAATGGCCAAAAGGAGGATTTCCAATATCATGAATTAGAGCAGCAGTTTCTAATAAACGGTAGCTCTCGTTTAATTCATCAATCACGATTCCGTTCTTATTTAATTTGGTGATGACAGATGTTAACAGATCTCTTGTGTGCATCGCAACTTCTAAACTATGAGTCAAACGAGTACGAACAAAATCATTTCTTTCTAATGGAAAGACCTGAGTCTTATCTTGTAGACGTCTAAAAGAGTCACTTTTAATAACTCGACGATAATCACTATTAAAAGCTACACCTAAATCTAAAAGATAATTTTTGTGCGTTAATTTATCATTTGGACAAACTTTGTCGTTCTTTGAAGAAATTCTAAATGTTCCAACTAACCGATTCCATTCCATTATTTGTAACCTCCATTTTCCTATTATTTTTTTAATCTAAAAAGATAGTTATTCCTAAATCCCTTATTTTTGTGATAGTTCAGAATATATTATATCAAATAAACCCACTAATTGTAACTTATTCTTAATATTTAAAATCAAATTACAAACATTTAATAAAGATAACTTATTTTATTGTACATATATATAAAATTAAAAGTATAAATTTGATAAATTGATTAGTATCAAACATTTTATCTGTAACCTTTTTTTCATATTACAAAGAGGCTGCTGATTGTAAATATAATCAAACAGCCTCTTTGTATATATAATTTTAAAGTGAATGTGCTTCAACTGGGAAAATTTAAAATCTGATCATCTTCATAAAGATGGAAATATATTTTCCGTACATACCTAATTGTCTACTTATTTTTATACATGTCTAAAATGTAATTCTTCCCATCCTTATTCGCAGTAATAGACGTCCTTTTAGACATAACCTCCCCTGCTGTCAACGGATGATTCGCATAATATCTAGCAATTCCCATCGCTACCATAAAGTTCTATCTGATTTTTTTTCCATTAATCGTGAAATTGTACATAAAAAACGGTATCAGTGATTTTTTACTCACTAATACCGTTTAAATAGTCTACAATTTGCTGACTGTACTTTAAAGAATCATTCAAAAAGACTAGAAAAGTCCTTTGAAGTTTTATAAAATGGATACTGCTATCTTTTTTTAGCTATTGGTGACTTGATTAGTGAGTTCATCCTTACTAGTAAAGCGCCATTTTATTTCAAAATTAGTTTATTTCTTCATTTACCATATCTAAAAGAAATTCCCCAAAACTATCATATAAAACTTCATTTTTTTGTGCATCTTCATAAAAACCAGGAAAATAAGATGTAATTTTAGGTTCGTTGTTACTATTCAAATCTTTATAGTTCATACAATACATTTCTCCCATTCCACTATTATATATAATAACTAGATGTTTCGGCATTTTTACTAATTTTCGTTCGTTTAAAGTAGCCCAAACAGCGTCTGGAACACCAGAATTTTCAAAGTCTTCTCTAAACACTCCGTAAATTTCTATAGAACCAAAAGTTAAAGCTCCAAAACAAGATAAAAAAAGTTTATAGTCTTCAGGAAATTGTAGACCAAGAACCAATTGAGCTTTTTTTATAATTTCTTCTGATGCTCCTCCAAAATCGTCTACTAAGTCATCATTTTCTACAATTATTTTTTTTGCTTGATTATACTTTTCAGTACTCATTACAAAATCTCCTTTATTTAAAATCTTTTGCTCTGTTTTTCCAATAGTCGGAACGCCATTTATTAAAAGATTTCCTATCTATTCCAGATGGGACTGAATTAGGATTGATATGAATTGTTTTTGAGTTGCTCTGATGGAAAGATTGTTCCACCTCCGCAATAGAACTTATATCTCTTTGAGTCATATGATGTAAGTTTATTGGATTACCATCTGGACCTAAAGGAGCTAACCCCTGTTCCATTCTTTGAAGATTAGAACGCCCCTTAACATCTACTTTATTAACATCAATTATACCATCTCTTTGATAAACTTTGGTTCCTTTAAAGTCAATATCCTTTTTCCAATATTCCCTAATTTGTGAATAATTATTAGAAATATCACTCCCATCAGCTTTTTTATAACTACTATTCCCCTTACTATTATTCCTATCTAAAGTGTAATTTTTCCCATCACGTAATTCAATCGCTAATTTCGTTAAATAATCAGGTTCTTCTTTGCCTAAAACCGCATCTCTGCCATAAAGTTCGATCTGATTTTTGATCCATAAATCATACGCTTCATTCACTCGGAAGTCTTCTTGCGTGATACGAGTTGGGTCAATGACCCACATCCATCTTTTCGTCCCATTAATATCGACAAGCATATACTTGCGTTTATCCAATTCGCCTTGTAATTTCAAGCCATCCGCTTTTACTTGTTTTTCCCAATTGTCTCGTTTGGCTTTTGCTCGATTTTCCAGCTCTTTTGCTCGAGCTTGCCAGCGTTCATTGATTGGTTTCGCCCAGCTCATATTTAAACGAGTCATATCAAATGTTCCTGTTGCTGGGTTCCAAGCTTTACAGTTTGCTACTTGATTCAAACCTGCATTAAATTCTGCTTCACATGATTCATAGTCGGAAAAAATAGTCGCTGAATGCGCATTGTATTCATGAAACTTCCTTAATTTTTCTTGGCGTTTTTCAATAGTTTCACACGCATTGATATAACGTCGCTCTAAATCAAGGCGCATTTTTTTCGCGGTGCTCATCTGTTGCTCAACATCTCGTTTTACTTCTTCAAAACGGGCGATTTGTTCTAAAATTTCATCTTCGATCGTATCAATGCCACAAACCATGCTCTGATAATCGCTTAGCAAACGTTTATTGGTACTTTCCAGTATTTCTCCTGTCATTATAGCAGATTGCTAGATACGACAATCTCCATATAAAAACACGACATTAGTGATTAGTTTCTCACCAATGCCGATACAATAGTCTCATTTTAACTGATTGTACATCAAATAAACAGTAGAGTATCTTTTTATTTTTTGATTATTCGTATTCAATATAGATTTTACTCAAACGATTATTTTCCAAAAATGAAATAATTATTTTAACTACTTCCTCTAAATCACCTTTCATTGAAGTTTGATCAATTTTATTAATATCAAAACATTTTAATTGACTAACTGCAAGAGAGTTATCTTCTATTAACCATGGGGAATCATCATACCATCCCTCATGGTTAAAGTACTCTTTCACAATCCCCTCTTTTTCTACATTACAATCTAATAAGTTATCTAAAATAATCTCAAAATAGCCATTCCAAATTACAAGTTTATTATCATTAGCAACAAAGGAAAGCTCTGCTTCGCCTTCAAAACCTTCATAAAACCTATTATCAATCATTTAATTCATTCCTTCCAATGACCCTTATCTAAAATTTTTATTTGTTCTGGAGTAGCATTTCCTGCCTTTCTGGCATTTATAGCATCATACCATTTATATCCTTCCACCCACTCATTATCACCAATTTTAAAGAAAGTTTGTGGCTTGTTTCCTCCATTTCCAGGTACTGTTCTTTGAACTACCCATGTATTACCCTGTTCTACAGGTGCTCCTGGAGTTCTTGTATGCCACCTCACTTCATACTTAAATTGACCATCATTCCACTTGTAAGTAATTTGTTCATAACCAGCATTCATTGTCTTGGCATTTATTTTTGCGCTGTCAGGAATACCTATAGGTGCTGTCTGCTTATATTGATTGGCTAACTTTAACTGCTCTGTCTCAGTTAAAGTAGAAAGTTTTGGAACATTAGCCCCACTGGCTTTCTTACTCTTAGGCGTAACTTGTCCTGCAGTCAACGGATGCTTCGCATAATAGCCGGCAATTCCCATTGCTGCAATTATACCTGCAATACTTGCCCAACGTTGCGTTTTTTCAAGGGCAGTTAATGGTTTACCTGTATCATAATTTTTTCCATCACGTAATTCAATCGCTAATTTCGTTAAATAATCAGGTTCTTCTTTGCCTAAAACCGCATCTCTGCCATAAAGTTCTATCTGCTTTTTTATCCATAAATCATAGGATTCGTTTACTTTAAAGTCTTCTTGGGTAACACAAGTTGGGTCAATGACCCACATCCATCTTTTCGTCCCATTAATATCGACAAGCATATACTTGCGTTTATCCAATTCGCCTTGTAATTTCAAGCCATCTGCTTTTACTTGTTTTTCCCAATTGTCTCGTTTGGCTTTTGCTCGATTTTCCAGCTCTTTTGCTCGAGCTTGCCAGCGTTCATTGATTGGTTTCGCCCAACTCATATTTAAACGAGTCATATCAAACGTTCCTGTCGCTGGATTCCATGCCTTACAATTGGCAACTTGATTCAAGCCTGCACTAAATTCCGCTTCACATGCTTCATAGTCGGAAAAAATAGTTATGGAATGTGCATTGTATTCATGAAACTTCCTCAATTTTTCTTGACGCTTCTCAATAGTCTCACACGCATTGATATAACGCCGCTCTAAATCAGGGCGCATTGTTTTGGCGGTACTCATCTGTTGCTCAACATCTCGTTTCACTTCTTCAAAACGAGCAATTTGTTCTAAAATTTCATCTTCGATCGTATCAATGCCACAAACCATGCTCTGATAATCGCTTAGCAAGTGTTTATTGGCACTTTCTAGCGCTTCTCCTGTCATTATAGCAGATTGACACAACGGTGTGTATGCCACCATAAAATAGCTTTTAGCTGAATCATAGGCCTTACTGGATAAAGGCGCTGATAAAAATGACTGAATACTCGTTTGCAGTGAAGCAATGGCTTGACTTGCTTGATTGTTCATTCGAGAAGCTTGATTAGCTTGTGCTTGAACTTCACCGATATAAAAATTAAGTCCCATTTGACTCTCCCTCCTTTTGCTTCCAAAAAGAAGTTTGTTCTGCACTTACTGATTCTTCTTGATCTAACAACAATCGATATTCTTTTTCTAGCTCAACTTGTTGCTCTTCAAGTTCTCGTTGCACTTTTTTAGCTAGATAAAGACTTTCGTCTCCTCGGTCTTGGTAAAAAGCACGTTCCTCTGCCTCACAACTATTCAAAACAAATTCATACGCTTGTTGCTCTTTTTGCTGTAAGTAGAAAAAAGCTTCTTGTTGCTCTTCTACTTTGCGTTTTTCTTTCTTGATACTTAGCTGATCTTCTTGCAACTGTTCAATACGCATGCGGAATTGATAATTTTTTTGGTCATATTCAACTTCGTTCATCGAAAACCTCCTAATATGAAAGTGAAACGAGCTCGTTCAACTCCGACTGGAAAATAGGAAAAATCGCTTGTGGTGCTTTTTACCACAAACTATTTTTATCTTTTTCCCGAGGAATTAGCTCGTATAGCTAGATCAAATTATTTAAATTTGTTAGTTGAGTGATGTTCTGATCAACTTTTTCAAATTCTTTCGCAACAGAATGAATATTATTTCCAGCTGAAACGACGCTAGAAGATAGAAGTTTTAATCCCTGTTCATATTTATTCATTGCTTGTTTTGCATTTGCGTTGCCCAAGACGTTGGTTCCTGATGAAACGGTTGATGCACTGATACTATTTAATGCACTAGCTGATTGACTGAAAGAAGCTGAAATTCCTGCTGCAATGCTTGTGTTACTTGAAATTGCCATATATAAACACCCTTCATCTTTGTGATTATATTACAATTATAGCGAACATAAATTTAAAAATAAATAACTTTTTAGGTAATTAAAAAAACTTTTTAAACATCTTGGATTTCTTTTAGGATTCATTATATAACAAATAATACGAAATGAGGTTTCAAAGTGAGTTATAGTTGGAGGGGTTAGAAAAAAATTTGTTATTTTTCCTTATATATAAGAGAGAGGGTTTTGGGTGTTATTTAATCGTGAAATGTAAGATTTTTTATTGCGAACAGCTGTTTTTTTCGGTATACTAATAGCCATAGGATAGAAATAATTAACAAGGGAAATAGTAATCATTCACTTAGCACGAAATGAGTGAATTAGATGTAGTTTCTCTTAACGATAAAACTAAATAATTGGCACTTCCTGATCTGGCTACCAACCAAACTAGTGAAGTTTTGATTAAACAGAACGACCTGCTTAAGCAAATCGCCAATAGTGTATGTCATTTTCTTATTTTTACATTCTTTTGTATGCTAGAAGACTACCAACCTTCTCCTTTCAAGTACAGACGAGTAAAAATAGACGTTCTTTGACTTGCCTATTGTCAACGATTGCAGGGAGTCTGTGATCGTTTTTTTGTTGCTATCCTATAAAATTTGAGAAAAAGAATAAAAAAAATAGGCACTTCATCTACTGGTACCACCCAGTAAATGAAGCCCCGAATAGACAGAACGACCTATCTATCCAAGTTGCCTGATTACTAGTACCGTAGCACTAGCTTCTTTATTGTACCTAATTTTTGTAAGAATTTCTAGACAGTTTTTGAAATTTCTTCAAATTGGGCTAAGAAACGCGCTATAGTCTTTTAGTCATCCCAACGATAGAGACGGCAATCTCTATCGTTTTTTCTTTTTCTCAATTGTTGATTGTTGCTTAAATAAACAATAAAAAGGAGAACTTACTTATGAAAAATTCTGCACTTTGTATTAAAGCTGTTCCTTATCAGGATATTATTGATCTTAGAGATACGCTTGAACGATTGCAATCATGGCAAGAACCGTTGGCGGTTTTGGAGAAGTATTTTACGAATCCAAATACGCCGATTAATAAGAAACAGGTTGTGAAAGATTATTATGCTTGTTCAAAACTTTTCCAAACTTTTAATACAGAGTTTAAAAAGCTCAACTTAACTGCTGAAAAACAAGCATCAAAAATTCAAGAAGTAAATGTAAAATAATTACTTATGCAATAACAGGGGCTCTATAAATCAGCCCCTAAATTATATAATTACTTATTCTCTGCCATTTTTTTAAAAACTTGATCATGCTTATCCATAAAAAAATCTATATCAGATGAAAATGTTCCTAATAGATTTTCCGATTTAATCACTAAAGATTTTTCTAATGAGACTTGTCCATCACGAATAATAAAATCTAGTTTATCACTTTCATTTAAGGATAATGCTTGAATTACTTCATTAGGTAAAGATATAACATATGTACTACCATGCTTTCTTATTCGCTCAGATTTTCTTATTCTTTTAGTCATTTTTAGTTCCTCCATGATTTTATTTATTAAAATCACCTTTTTTCAACTTTCCCAATCAAGTTTTTTACCATCATTATTTCATAAGGCTCATTTATCGGGAAAAATCCACCCACTGTTTTAAACCCTAATTGAAGATATAAATGCTGCGAGTACTCTTCACTGGAAGTTGATAGCATAAGTTCTTTAAACCCTTGAACGAACATTTCACGTTCAAAAAAATGCATTACATCTGTCCCATATTGTTTACCTCTAAAAGGTTCCAAGATAAACAACATATCCACAAATGGAATAGACTCCCAAAAGAAACTAAATCTAAGCCAACCAATCATTTCGTTTTCTTCAATAATCAGAATTCTATTTTCCTCAATGGCTAATCGAAGTCTTTCCTGAGGTATGTGAGCATCATGCATCTTTAAAAAATCTAGATCCATTAATGTTGCATAACGTATCATCCTTGATAACCTTCTTTCATATGCCTTTATAGATTGATTATACAATAAAAAGTATGTTTCATTTCTTAATTATTCACACCTACAAAAAGATGAGCTAAAACTATTCAATAGTTTTAACTCATCAATCTTTGCTTATTTTATTTCCCAGTAACCGAATCCCAAAGTCCACTAAAGAAGCCTTTAATATTCTCCCAAAGTCCTTTAGATTTCTCTTGAATTTGTTCTTTCGTTTTAGACAAATCGAGTTGATTTACAAAATCTTCAAAAATATTTTTATCTTTCATATCACTCATCAATGTCGTCAATTCTTTCACCTGATCTGATGACATCACATCTTTGATCCCTTGACTTTGCAAGGCATTTTCAACTGTTTTTTGAATATCTGCTTGGGTCAAGTTTTTGCCATCAGCAGTTTTGGCAGCCAATTCTTTTTTCGCTTGTTCTTGTGCTGCATTCAAGGCTTCATCGGAATAGCCATCTTTGTCTTTATTTTCTTCTGTGATCTTAGATAGTACATCCATTTCGTCCTGTGCAACGCCTACACGGTCTCGATTGATTATCCCACCAGATTCTTCGACGATTTTATAAACACCTGCTAAAGCACCTGAACCATCGATTGGCACAGCGGATGCAACGGTTAATTTAGCATCTGTTATCCCAGCAGTTAATGCTGCATTTTGATACTGAGCTTCTGTAATTTTGGTAATATTTTTAGGTGTAGCGATATCTACAGAGATTCCAGCCCCTTTTTTCTGAGTTTCCATCCGAACAGAGCTATACACCGCCCATTCTGGTGTAAAACCACCATCAGGGATAAAACTCATAAGGTCTTTTCCTGTCGTTGTATATTGTGGTGTTTCACCTTTAATACCTAATTCTTTTAACGTAAAGTCCTTTTGCTCTTGGGTCAGTGCGTTACCTAAGGCAACTGCGTTGATTTGTAGAGTCTGCTCAGAACTTTGCGTAGTCTCTGTATTACTAGTACTTACTGAAGTACTTTCTGCTGCGCTACCTTGTGTTGCCAATGCTGTTTTTCCAGTGTATAAACCTGTAGAGATCAACAATACTGTCATCGCTACAGTGAGTTTTTTTTGTTTGTTTTTCATAGAAGCCTCCTAAAAGATTTACTAGTTCCTTACTATACAACAATAGTTTTAGTTATTTCTTAAGATACATCAGGTTTAAGAAATTTTTATTGATTTTCTTTTAACACTCTCATTCTACCATCTTCATAAGGTTTACAGCTTATAAAAGCATCCTAAATGACAATTTCTAATCAACGAGTGAAAAATCGTAAAATACCTAAAACAAACACTGAACTAATGAATGGAATTACTTTGTAAATTTGGCAATCAAGAATTCTGAACCACACCAATAATCGCAATGATTAAAGTTTTTGCTTGTATTCTAGTAGACAACGTTACTGAAATGATAGCAGTCATTACAATTCAATTTATACAAAAAAGCCACATCTAAACAGAAGTTGGCTTTTTTCTAATAAGGTTCTTTTCTATTCCATAAAACTGAAGAAAACAAAAATGACCTCATTACTACGCTAATGCTCTTTTTATAAAATCAGTTTTACTACAATCGATAAAGAATATACTAAAACTAAAACGATGAAAATTATTCTATCTTTTACGGTCAACTTCTTCTTGAGATCCAAATAAACAAAAAGAGCTGACACAAAAAGCATAACTATTGAAAATAATGTAGACAATAAATTTAGCATAACTATTCTCCATCTTTCTAGCTTTGCCAAGACTTAACCTTATACACTACCGCCTAAGCCATGTTTAAAATAACTACTTGATCTCTATTTTTATCGCAACTAAATTTAATTTATTTTACCATTAGAACGAAATACATTCAACATACTTATCTATTATTTTTTTGGACAAAAAAGCTTTCGCAATTCAGAATAAATTCTGAACAGCGAAAGCTTCTAATTACTATTTATTTCGTATACTCTTTAACCAAGTCAATAACTTCTTCCATTGTATCGCAGTCATTCAACGCACGATCCGCAAGTTCAGCCATTTTCTTAGTGTCTAGACGTTTCATTAAGCTACGAGTTTGAAGAATAGATGTCGCACTCATTGAGAACTCATCTAAGCCCATTCCTACCAATAATGGTACAGCCATTTGATCGCCACCCATTTCTCCACACATACCAGTCCATTTACCTTCTGCATGAGATGCATCAATCACGTTTTTAATCAAACGTAGAATTGATGGGTTATATGGTTGGTAAAGGTAAGAAACGCGTTCGTTCATACGGTCTGCTGCCATCGTGTATTGAATCAAATCATTTGTTCCAATACTGAAGAAATCAACTTCTTTGGCGAATTTATCCGCAATTACAGCCGCTGCAGGAATTTCAATCATGATACCGACTTGAATCGTATCAGAAACTTTAGTTCCTTCAGAGACTAATTTTGCTTTTTCTTCTTCAAAGATTTTCTTCGCTGCTCTAAATTCTTTTAACGTTGCAACCATTGGGAACATGATACGTAAGTTACCGTGAACAGAAGCACGTAATAATGCGCGCATTTGTGTACGGAACATTTCGTCACCACGTTCAGATAAGCTGATACGTAATGCACGATAACCTAAGAACGGGTTCATTTCATGCGGTAATTGAAGATACGGTAATTCTTTATCTCCACCGATATCCATTGTACGAACCACGACAGGTTTGCCGTTCATGCCTTCAAGTACTGCAGTGTAAGCTGTATATTGTTCATCTTCTGTTGGGAAATCTGGAGAATCCATGTAAAGGAATTCTGTACGATATAAACCAACAGCTTCAGCACCATTGTTGTGTACGCCTTCTAAATCTTTAGGAGTACCAATGTTCGCAGCTAACTCGATGTGTTTACCATCAGCAGTTACTGTTTCAGCATTTTTAAGTTTTTCCCATTCAACTTTAAGATCAGCGTATTCTTTGCCTTTTGCTTCAAACTCAGCTTTTTCAGCATCTGTTGGGTGAACGATCACATCGCCATCGATTCCGTTAACAGCTAAAATATCGCCTTCTTTGACTTTGGCAGTGATTTCTTTTGTTCCTACGATTGCAGGAATTTCAAGAGAGCGAGCCATAATCGCTGAATGTGATGTACGTCCGCCAATATCTGTTACGAATGCTTTTACATACGTGCGGTCTAATTGAGCGGTATCACTTGGTGTTAAGTCATGGGCAACCACAACGACTTCTTCGTTAATCATTGAAGGATTAGGAAGAGTAACACCTAATAAATGAGCTAAAATACGTTTTGCAACATCACGAATATCAGCCGCACGTTCTTGCATGTAGGCATTATCATCCATAGCTTCGAACATACCGATATACATATCAGTTACTTCTTTTAACGCTGATTCAGCATTAACTTTGTTATCTTGAATGTTTTGTTTGATTTGACCGATCATTTCAGGATCTGATAAAACCATTAAATGTGCGTCAAATACTTGTGCTTCTTCTTCACCAAGGCTTTGCGCTGCTTTTTCTCTGATTGCTTGCAACTCAGTCGTAGATTTTGCTAAAGCATCATCTAAACGGCCTTCTTCAGCAGATATATCATCTACAGATTTTTTGTCGAAAGATAAATCAGGTTGAACTAACAGGTAAGCTTTAGCGATAGCAACACCATCACTTGCGGCAATTCCTTTTAGCATTTCAGACATTATTCTGACAATCCTTCTTTTTGCATTGTGTCTACGATTGCTGCTAATGCATCAGCTTCGTCAACACCATCAACTGAGATTGTTACGTCCGAACCTTGGCCAACGCCTAAAGACATAACGCCCATGATTGATTTAAGGTTAACAGATTTACCTTTGTATTCTAAGTTAATATCTGAGTTGAATTTACTTGCAGTTTGTACTAATAATGTAGCTGGACGAGCGTGAATCCCTGTTTCTGCTACGATGTGAAAATCTTTCTTTTCCATATAAATCGGTCTCCTTCGTAAGTAAAATAATTTTTTATGTTAGGGTTTTCCTTTCTTGATACGTTTCAAGTGAAACTAGAATCTGGATAATACCCTTTCAATTTTTAAGATTACCATTTTTTGTGAGTAGTTACAACACTTTTCACCTATTTTTTATCAAATGAAACGATCAATTATTTTTCTTCCTTCATATAATGATATATAATTCGTCCATTTAATCCAGCTTCTCCGACAAAAGACATTCGATCGGGTAAATTTTTCCAAACTTCTCTAAAGGCTGTAAAATCTTTTGGTTCGATAATGAGTTCAGTAATAGTTCCTTCTTTTAAGGCGTTGATTTGTTCTTCAAATCGATTTTCATACATTGATTAATCACAGCTTTCACTTTTATTTTTAGACTGAAGATATTGTATGACAAAAATAGATATTTGTCTAAATTATTATCATTGTTCATATAAATAAAAGTTGCTATTTTTATAAAAACATAATAATTTTCATTATAGGAAAAGTAACATTCTTATCAATATGATTTTTTCACTTAATTTATTGAACCATTCCAGAGTTCAATTGCTTGATTCTTGTCCAAAAGATGCTATAATATTCTCAAAGGTCAAAAATGGTCAGCAGACTATTCGACCTATTTAAATGACTTTGAACTATCATTAGTCTTACTTTGAAAGGACGTGTTTTATCCTATGATTTGTCAAAATTGTCAACAAAATCCAGCAACGATCCACTTATATGCAAATGTTAATGGTCAAAGAAAACAATTGGACTATTGCCAAAGTTGCTATCAAAAATTAAAAGCACAAGCAAACGATAATCAACCAACAATGTCTCAACAAGATCCATTTGGTTTTGGAAGTTTAGATGATTTATACCGCTCTTTATCTCGTCAAATGCAGGAACAACAAGGGAATCCTAACGGTCAGACCCCTCCTACTCAATTTGGTGACGGCAACGGTCAGCCTCCAAGAGGTGGTGCTGGTCAATCGAATGGTTTATTAGGCGAGTACGGTATCAATATTACACAAGCTGCTAAAAATGGTGATGTTGATCCAGTCGTCGGCCGTGACGAGGAAATCAAACGAGTGATTGAAATTTTAAATCGTCGTACAAAGAATAACCCTGTCTTGATCGGTGAACCTGGTGTTGGTAAAACTGCAGTTGTTGAAGGTTTAGCTCAAAAAATCGTTGATGGCGATGTTCCGCAGAAACTATTAGACAAAGAAGTTATTCGTCTAGATGTTGTTTCATTAGTTCAAGGAACTGGTATTCGTGGTCAATTTGAAGAGCGTATGCAAAAATTGATTGAAGAAATCAAGCAAGCTGAAAATGTCATTTTATTCATTGATGAAGTACATGAAATCGTCGGTGCAGGTGCTGCAGGTGATGGTAACATGGATGCTGGTAATATTTTAAAGCCAGCACTCGCTCGTGGTGAGCTACAAATGGTTGGTGCAACGACTTTAAATGAGTATCGCATCATCGAAAAAGATGCTGCCTTAGAACGCCGGATGCAGCCCGTTCGTGTAGATGAGCCAACCGTAGACGAAACGATTGCGATTCTTAAAGGTCTGCAAAAACGCTATGAAGACTATCATCATGTGAAATATACAGATGAAGCAATCAAAGCCGCTGCAACTTTATCTAATCGTTATATCCAAGATCGTTTCTTACCAGATAAAGCGATCGATTTATTAGATGAATCTGGTTCTAAAATGAACTTGACCATCCAAATCGTCGATCCTAAAACAATCGAGAAAAAACTTGCGGATGCTGAACAACAAAAACAACAAGCTTCTGCAGAGGAAGATTTTGAAAAAGCGGCTTACTATCGTGACCAAATCAATAAATTACAAACAATGAAAGAAAAACAAATCAGCGACGAAGAAACACCTGTGATCGGTGAGAAAAATATTGAAGCCATCATTGAACAAAAAACAGGGATTCCTGTCGGTGATTTAAAAGAAAAAGAACAAACACAACTGAAAAACCTAGCTGTGGACCTAAAAGCTCATGTCGTTGGACAAGATAATGCAGTTGATAAAGTCTCCAAAGCCATTCGCCGTAATCGCGTTGGTTTAGGGAAACAAAATCGTCCAATTGGCTCCTTCCTATTCGTAGGGCCGACTGGTGTTGGTAAAACAGAATTAGCCAAACAATTAGCTTATGAATTATTCGGTTCAGAAGATTCAATGATTCGTTTTGATATGAGTGAATACATGGAAAAACATAGTGTCTCTAAATTGATTGGTTCACCTCCAGGCTATGTTGGTTATGATGAAGCAGGACAATTAACTGAAAAAGTTCGCCGTAATCCATACAGCTTGATCTTATTAGATGAAATCGAAAAGGCTCATCCAGATGTCTTGCATATGTTCTTGCAAATTCTTGATGATGGACGCCTAACTGATGCCCAAGGCAGAACAGTTAGCTTTAAAGATACAATTATTATCATGACAAGTAACGCTGGAACAGGTAATGCAGAGGCAAATGTCGGCTTCGGTGCTGCCCGCGATGGTCTTACAAAATCTGTTTTAGGACAGTTGAATAACTTCTTCACACCAGAATTCTTGAACCGTTTTGATGGTATTGTTGAATTTAAAGCATTGAGTAAAGAAAACTTAATGAACATCGTCGGTTTGATGCTGGATGAAGTCAATGGTTTACTTGCTCATCAAAAAATCCATATCAATGTGCCAACGGATGTTAAAGAAAAATTAGTTGATTTAGGCTATGATCCTTCAATGGGGGCTCGCCCACTACGTCGGACGATCCAAGAACAAATTGAAGACGGCATTGCCGAATACTTCCTAGATCATCCAGAAGAACATCAATTGATCGCTAAACTAGATGATGATGGAAAAATTATTGTCACTGGCGAAATAACCACAGATCCTAGTGATATCAACGAAGCAACTACAGAAAAAGAATAAAAAGTGAAGTCAATCAGGCAAACTGATTGACTTTTTTGTGTTTTTTAAGACAAATTTCTTTTTATTTGAGCTAAAAAAATTTATAATAAAGATGAGTAGATTTATATCAAATTTTAAGAAAGTTTATTCCAGCCCGATTAATTCTGTGAGTACTCTGCTTTTTATTATTAATGTAAAAAAGAACGAAGTTGAGGTGAAAAAAATGAAATTAGTCAATGTAACTAATAGCTACAAACAGTTAGTCAATAAACAACTAGAAAATACCGATGCATACTTTGTTAAAGTTTATTCAGCGGGTAACACGACCGTCGTTTATACAGAAGCTGCACAACATGCTGAAATATTGATTGTAAATAAGAAACGCGCCGTTCGAAAGACAGAAATCAATGAGGTTTTAGCTTATTTCTTGAAACGCATTCCAAAAGAAAAATATGACCGCAATCAAATTTCGATCATTGAATTAAAAGATGTGATAGAAATTTCGATTCCGATGACTTCTAGCCTTGTTGAAAATTAGATAACTATAATAAAAAACCAATTTATCAGTGATAGGATAAATTGGCTTTTTTTATTTACTTTAGGATGTGTTTTTTATAGTAAAGATACAATTTATCGACAGAACCACTCATCAAAATATCCTGTGCTCCTTCGATCTGTTCTTTTGTCCAGTCAAACCATCTCAGCTCTAATAGCATATTGATTTCGTCATTAGAGAATCTCTGTTTAATCACTCTCGCTGGATTACCACCAACGATCGTATACGGTGGAATATCTTTTACCACCATTGAACCAGCTGCAATCACAGCTCCTTCACCAATCGTAACACCTGGCATGATCATCGCATTCATCCCAATCCACGCATCACTTTTAATAACTGTATTCCCTTTTGGCTCATAAGATTTCTCTACATGACTCGCAAAAGGATAAACAGTAATCCAGTCTGGATGGTGATTATGATTACCACCCATCAAAATCGTGGCACCAGCCGCAATACACACATAATTTCCAATGATCAATTTATCTAGATGCCAACCCATGTCTTTTACCGGATCAAAGGCTGCTCTTGTCGATGGATCTCCCCAAAGATAACGAACACAACCATTCTCGAACTCTTGACTGCCATAATAGCCAGAGTAATAAGAACACTCGCCTACCTCGATCAATGGATTCGTCACCAAATCCTTTAAGTACATTGTGTCTGACCATTTTTCAAAATTATGATTATTTGTCATTTTTCTTCCTCGCTTCTAAGTTTGATTTTTCTTTTGACTTAGAAGCGTATTACCACTGAAACATTTTTTAATTGTCTTAAACGACGACTCATATTTATCACTCCAATAATGTTGTTGATTATACGTATAACTTACTTTAATGTCAAATAATAAAAAAACCATTTTTATCAATTCAGAATCGATAAAAACGGTTATGATCATTCATTTAAATATACTCTTACATCAAACTCTTCAATTCAACATCTGGATATTTATCCGCAAACCAACGCATAGCAAATTGATTTTCAAACAAGAACAATGGTTGGTCAAAACGATCGCGAGCTAAAATATTTCGACTAGAACTCATTCGTTCATCTAAATCAGCTGGATCGATCCAACGAGCGATTTTTGAGCCCATTGGTGTCATGATCACTTCAGCATTGTATTCATTCAGCATACGATGTTGGAACACTTCAAATTGCAATTGTCCAACAGCCCCCAGAATATATTCTTCTGTTAAATAGGTTTTATATAGTTGAATAGCACCTTCTTGAACGAGTTGATTAATACCTTTATGGAATGATTTTTGTTTCATCACATTTTTAGCACTGACTTTCATAAATAGTTCTGGCGTAAATGATGGTAGTTCTTCATACTGAACTTTTAATTTTCCTTCGTACAGCGTATCACCAATTTGATAGTTACCAGTGTCATAGATTCCGATAATATCTCCGGCTACGGCTTCCTCAACATTTTCTCTGGCATCAGCCATAAATTGTGTTACATTACTTAACTTGATTTTCTTACCTGTTCTACCAAGAATAACGTCCATGCCACGTTCAAATGTGCCTGAACAAATCCGGACAAAAGCAATCCGATCTCGGTGAGCAGGATTCATGTTGGCCTGGATCTTAAACACAAAGCCAGAAAATTCTTCTTCATAAGGGCTAACTTCTTCCCCAGCTTCAGTCTTATGAGCATAAGGCGCGGGAGCAAACTGTAAGAAAGTTTCTAACATTGTCTGTACCCCAAAATTGGTTAAGGCTGAACCAAAGAAGACAGGTGTTTGATCCCCACGTGCGATTTTCTCCGTATCAAATTCATCGCCTGCTTCGACTAATAGCTCAACTTCTTCCAATACTTGTCTATAAACACTGTCTTGGTGTAATGGCAAATCACTTGGAATATCACCATCCACTAATGGAATAAAGCGTTCACCATTATTATTTTCAGGTCGATAAACTTCTACACGTTTGTTGTAGATATCATATAACCCATGCAGCCCTTTTCCCATACCGATTGGCCAATTCATTGGGTAAGATTCAATATCTAACAATTCTTCTAATTCTTCAAGTAACTCTAACGGTTCACGACCATCTCTATCTAATTTATTGATAAAGGTAAAAATCGGGATTCCACGCTTTTTAACAACTTGGAATAATTTCTTTGTTTGGGCTTCGATCCCTTTAGCGCTATCAATTACCATAACGGCGCTATCCACGGCCATCAAAGTCCGATACGTATCTTCTGAAAAGTCTTCGTGTCCAGGTGTATCTAAAATATTGACACGTTTTCCATCATAATCAAACTGCATCACAGAACTGGTTACAGAAATTCCTCTTTGTTTTTCAATTTCCATCCAGTCAGATTTTGCAAAGTTCCCTGTTTTCTTACCTTTAACAGTTCCAGCTTGGCGGATCGCTCCCCCAAATAATAAAAGCTGTTCTGTGATCGTCGTTTTACCAGCATCTGGATGGGAAATAATCGCAAATGTACGACGGCTATCTACTTGTTCTTTTAAATGTGGATTATTCATTTGTTACTCCAATCTATTATTATTTTCTAAGAAAAAACATCATTTTTTATTTAAAGGATCTCTACATCGGAAAATTCTCCCTACTCTTTATTATTCAACTAGTGTAGTATATCATGGAATTACCGTAGTTTTCAAAGTCTTTAGCTAAGTTTCAGAAAAAAATCGAAGAGATCAAAACAAAACTCAATGAATTTTGTCTTGATCTCTATTAATTGGGGAAGAAATAAACCTTAGATTAAATAACTAAAAAAACTAGCTTTATTACTAAGAATTGTTTTACACTTAACTAAATCAAGTATAAAGTCAGCTCTCCAATAGTGCAAATGTCGTAAATTCGTGACTAAAGCAGTTATTCATTTTTTATATACGTTATTTTTCAATCATATATAACTTATATTTCAACATTATCGCCAATACCATCGTTATTAAATAATCATTTTTTTAATAAATTATTCAAATTAAGTCCATACTTTTTACTTTATTGATAAATTTACTTTAAAGGAGAAAAAAATGCTGGAAGCCATGATGTTAGAAGATACCGCCAAACGAAAATTGATTTTATTTAAATTATTAACTCGATTTTCTGATAAAGAACACAGTATCAATTTTTTTGAAAATAAGCTCGATTACTCATACAGTCGAGTCGTTTATCTGCTAGAATTGCTTCAACAAGATCTCACAACATTAGCTCATGAAAAGATTGAAATACTTCATGACAGTGGGGTTTGCTATAAACAAGATATGTCCTATGATAGATACTATCAGTATTTAATTACTCAAAGTATTCCTTATCAATTGCTAATTTCGATTCTCTTTTATCCAACGGATGATTTAACTAAGTTTTGCGAGAAAAATTACCATAGTAAAGCGACTGTAGTTCGAAAATCTAAGTTATTAAGTGACTACTTTAAACAATTCAATATTAAGATGAACACGTCTCAATTAACTCTTTATGGTGATGAACGCGTTATTCGAATAACGTTATATACATTAATTTGGCTCGCTTCTCAAGGGACCCATCTACCAAAAATCCCAAACAATCCAATCGCTTATGAAGACATTACCAAAGTAATCAGTCCGTATTTCCCTGATAGCTACAGCTATTCTGCGGATAAACAAATCACTCTGATACTGGATATCATTTATCTAAGAGTATTGTCAGGTAATGTATTGACAGAAAAAACAACGATCGATCCTTATATTCCAACAAGTCCCATTTATGCAAAAATTTTCTTTGGTGATTTAATCAGTGAAACAAATCAATTGGCAGCTGAAGCCCAATATGCAGCTTATTTGTTGATTGCTACGCCGAACTTTTTTAGAAATAATGACCACCGTCTTTCACTATTGGGCACCTATTTAGACACTCATATCAATTCGGCTACTAAACTATTTGAAGAATTTTGTACGTTATTTGGTGAAAAATTTATGCCTAACGACTTTTCTTGGGATGATGCTCCGATTCTTTTTGGGAATACAGCTAATATTATTTTCTCAACAGCGATCAGTGAACAACCATTTCCAACATTATTTCACTTGATCAACCATTCTTTATATTCAAAAAATGAATACTACTATCAATTGTTAACGCATTTTAAAGCTTTGTTTCAAAAAATTGCCAAAAGAAAGAACTTTGCTTGGCTCAAAAATAACATTGAGCAATTATCAGATACTCTGGCTGCTTTACTCGTTCCGCTTTATGAATCATTTCAAGCAAACAAGGTCGTACGTATTGCTTTAATCGCTGAGTCGAACTACTTACTTATTCAACCGTTGACGCAATTTATTGAGGAGTTGCCATTTGTTCAATTAGTCGCCTATGAACAGAATAAATTTTCTTCTTTAGATTTTATTGTGGCTACCTCATCTTATTTAATTCCAGAAGAATGCCATTTACCATCATTTGTTTTTCGCTTCTCAGCAAATAATGATGAACAATACATTGGTCTCTACCAAGCGATCAAAGCGGTGCATAATACCAAAGGTGTCAATCCAAGCTAAGAAAAAAGAAGAAGGCTGGGACGTAACTCTACGAGTCACATCCCAGCCTCAAAAACTCCAGATAAACTGCTGGAGTAAAAGTAGTTCTTTTATCTTCTTGGCTCGTCATCTTCCATTTCTTTACGGAAGAAACGACGGTATTCTTCTGGTTCTTCATCAACGATATCTTCATCATGGAAAACAACTTTTAACGCTAAAACACGTGTTCCTTCCATTTCTTCTGAGGTCAATGTAAGATTACCAACATCAAACGACAGTTTCTCCTCTTCATCAGGAATCGTACCTAATGCCGTTATTAAATACCCTGCCATTGTATCAACATCACTCATGTGTAAATCTGTTCCAAACACTTCATTGAATTCATCAATCAGCATTCTTCCTTGAACTAAATACTCGTGATCATCGATCTTAGCATATAAATTTTCGACTTCATCTGTCTCATCATCAATTTCTCCAACAATCTCTTCTAGTAGATCTTCTAATGTAGCTAAACCAACCACACCACCATATTCATCTAATAAAATGGCCATTTGATTTTGCGTTCGTTTTAGTTCATACAATAGATCGTCAATAAAAATCGTTTCTGGAACAAACAGCGGTTCTTGGATAATATTTTTTAGTTGAATCTTATCAAAGCCTAATTTATGGGCTGCTTTTAATAAGTTCTTAGTATGAAGAACACCAACGATTTTGTCTTTATCTTCGTTATATACTGGAATTCTTGAATAATTTTCTGATAACACTGCATCGATATTTTCTTGGATATCATCGGAAATATCAATCATAAATGCATCTGTACGTGGAACCATGACTTCACGTGCCACTTTTGTATCTAAAGAAAAGACACCTTGGAGCATTTCCAGCTCATCATTATCTAAAACACCTTCTGACTCCAACATATAACGCATTTCATCACGCGTCATTTTTGAATCAGCATCATCAAATTTCATTGGTGTAATCTTTGAAAGCAAATCCGTTGAAGCAGATAATAACCATACGAACGGTTTAGCAACAACGCCGATCACACGCACAAATCCTGATGTAGCTTGAGCTACTTCTTCTGATTTATTCATTGCAATTCGTTTTGGGTATAACTCACCAAAAACGATCGAGACATAGGTCAATAAAGCTAAAATAATAATATTTGCAATATTTTTCGCTGCAGCGCCACCGCCAAGGACAGGTGCTAATTTGGCTGATAATGAATCCGCTAATGAGGCACCAGATAAAATATTGACTAAAGTGATACCAACTTGGATCGTCGATAAAAAGCTTGTAGGATCTTGCAAAACTTTTAATAATTTCTTAGCCTTTGCATCGCCTTCTTCAGCCTTTTGTTCGACACGATTCTTATTTACAGAAACTACCGCGATTTCTGATGCTGCAAGAAAAGCGTTGATCAATGTTAAAACAACCAATAGTAAAATTTGCGCGATAAGCGACTGACTCTCGGGGTCAGCATTATTCATAATGTTTTCTCTCCTTAAATGTTTGCGGGAATGGACAATCGAGCTTTTTCAATAAAAAATAGGGATTGCTGAATAGGATTTTTGTTATCTTATTCATGCTATTTCTCTCAAAAATTTAGTTCGTATAACTGACAATTCCCAAATCTAGAAAGGGTTACTTTCTTTGTTTTAAAAAAACGTGACTACATGAGGTAGTCACGTTAAAATCGTATCACAAACGAGATATGATTTCAATATTCATTAACTATTTTTCCTTACTTTGTGGCGAATTTATTTCGTCGGGAAGATCGAGGATAGGTTGTTCTTCCATTTTATTCTTACGAACCATTTGAAAAACATATACAACGATTGTTTTACACACTGCATAAAATGGCACTGCTAAGAAAATCCCTAAGAGCCCAGCGATATTTCCGGCTACAAGTAAAATAAGAATGATGGTCAAAGGATGGATTTGTAATGATTTACCGATCACGTTTGGATAGATAATATTGCCATCGATTTGTTGTACAATCAACACAACCAGACAGCAAAGTAGTGCTTTAACTGGTTCATCAAAAACTGTGACAAAAACTGCTGGAGCTAGACCGATATAAGGTCCTAAATAAGGAATCAAGTTGGTCACACCAGCAATGACACCGAATAAAAATGCATACCGGACACCAATCAATGAATAACCAATAACAGTAAACGTTGCAACGAACAAACACTCAATCGCTTGACCGCTAATATAACTTGATAATGTTTTATTCAATTTACCTAATAATTCAACAATATCATCTTGTCGTTTTTCAGGTAAAACACGTTTAATTCCTGGGACCATCCGATCCCCATCTTTTAACATGTAAAATAAAATAAATGGTGCTGTGACAATGATGATCGTCGTTGAAGCAACTGTCGATACGATCGAACCTAAACTGCTGGATAATCCAGTAATAAACTGCTGAATAATTTTGCCATAAGAAATATCCAATTGATCAATATAGTTCGTCAAATCAAAATCTTTAAAAATAGGCAATCCAGCCATTTGGTAAACCCAGGCTTCCACGTTTTTAAAAACATCCGGCATGTTAGAAGCCAAACTGGATAATTGGGATACTAAACTAGGAATCACACTAACTAAAATCAACACAAGCGCTACAATCAAGAGTAAGAATACAATTAAAATCGCAAAAATTCGCTTCATATTCGTTTTCATCAATAAATTGACGATTGGATTCAAAATATAATACAAAAATCCTGCTACTAAGACTGGCGCAAATAATGTTGAAAAAAATGTTCCGATTGGCGTGAAAATGAAATTAATCTTTGATGATACAAAAATCAATGTGGCAATAACCAGTAATTCTGCTGACCAAAAAAATAACTTTGACTGTCTTAAACGTTCAAACACAGATTCTCCTCCTTAAATAGAGCATAACGAACTAATTTAGATGCTATCTCTTTCGAAAAAATTTTCATCATTAGAAATCTATACGTCTTTATTTATAGATTTTAGCATAAAAAACCATATAATAGTATAGCAATACTTTTTACAGTTACATATTAGCCGTTTCCTATCACATGCTAGTTTCACTTAGGAACTAGTATGAAAAAAATGATCGCATCATATCGCCAATCACTGCTTTTTAAATCAACAACCGTTTACAAAACAGTGGTATAATGATATTATTTCCACAAATGTAAAAAGGAGTTTTTTAATGTTAAAAAAAATAATTGTCAATTTGGCATTAATTACAGCTTTCAGTTCTATGACAAGCAGTACTACCGTTTTTGCTGACAGTACTTCAACTGATATGTCCCAAAATGCAAGTCTAGGTAGCGACTCAACAACTGAAAGTACTAGTGAATCATCCCTTAGTACAGAAGCAACTATCACAAGTCCTGAACAAACAATTGAGTCTAGTCAAAGTGATCAAGAAGGTACCACCACAAGCCCTTCTCCTCTTTATAACAATGAAGATGAATTAAGAAAACAATTTGAAACTGATTCTCGCAATCAAGTCTTATCTTTTGAAGAATACAAGTCATTTATTGAAACATTAGCCAGCTTATCGCCTTCGCCTTCTCAATATACTGCACCTGAAGTGCGTTCGCTATTTAAAGCAAGCAATCAAAGAGATCAAATTGTAGCTGAGGCAAAAAAACATATAGGTAAACCTTATACACAAAATTATCCTGACCGCTTAGGACCAAATAAATTCGACTGCTCAGGTCTGTCTCGTTATGTATTTTTACAAGTAACTGGAAAAAACATTGGGGACTGGACTGTACCTCAAGAAAAATCGGGTACTAAAGTCAATATTTCTAAAGCGAATATTTCTCAATTAGAACCAGGTGATCTACTTTTTTGGGGAAGTTCAGGCGCAACTTATCATGTAGCGATATATATTGGTAATGAGCAATATATCCACGCACCTAATTTTGACACGAATGTTGAACAATCACCGATTTGGTGGTCAGCATTTCCGCCAAGTTTTGCACTAAAAATGAACCTTGGGAATTCTAATCCACAAGGAAATCCTATTAATGACGGTAGCTATGTCACAATCACCCAAAAAGGCTACAATCTATTTAGTTCATTTAACTGGGCTAAGAAAAATACTTCTGATAAATTACTCACTAATACATACCAAGCCAAATACAGATATAATCATTCTAATGGTGATACTTATTATTCTTTATATGATAGTAAAGGAACTTGGCAAGGCTATATAAATGCTAAAGCTGTAAAAAAAGTAGACGGAAAACAAGGTCTTTGGTTGTATAATAATGAATTCGTTACTGTCACCAAAAAAGACTCTACTATTTGGGGCAATATCAATGATTTCTCTGCTAAAAAAGGTAATACTAACAGCCTTTATCAAAAAACCTATCATGCACAAGGGAAGTACAATCACTTTTCTGGTGAGGTCTTCTATTCTTTATATGATAATAAAAATGTCTGGATTGGGTACGTTAATAAAAAAGATCTCACAATAGGTGATGGTAAACGAGGTCTTTGGTTGTACAATAATGAATTCGTTACTGTCACCAAAAAAGACTCTACTATTTGGGGCAATATCAATGATTTCTCTGCTAAAAAAGGTAATACTAACAGCCTTTATCAAAAAACCTATCATGCACAAGGGAAGTACAATCACTTTTCTGGTGAGGTCTTCTATTCCTTATATGATAATAAAAATGTTTGGATTGGGTACGTTAATAAAAAAGATGTCGCAAAAGCGGACGGTAAACAAGGTATTTGGATGCGTAACAATGAATACGTAACGATTACAAAAAAGGACTACACTATTTGGGGCAATATCAATGATTTCTCTGCTAAAAAAGGCAGTACTAACAGTCTTTATCAAAAAACTTATCATGCGCAAGGTCGATACAATCATTTTTCTGAGGAAGTTTACTATTCTTTATATGACAACACTCAGAAGTGGATAGGTTATGTCAATAAAACAGGCGTATCAATTAAACATTGACCTATCACTTAGTTATTATAAAATTCAAAAATTACTTCAGATATGTTTTGGGCTCCAGATCCGAATTAAAAATAGTAAAAAACTGCTATTTAAATAAAATAATAATTTTTCTCCTACTCTTGATATATAATAAACAAAATAATTATAACTGAGGTGCTAAATGAAAATCGTCCACACAAAAGATACCATGAGCGATATCTACTTGGATGCTGTTAAAATCCGCCGTCAAGTGTTCATGCAAGAGCAAGGTGTTCCTGGTGAGATTGAAATCGATAAATACGAAGCGGCTTGTATCCATTTTATTTTGTACGGTGATAACAACGAAGCTATTGCTACTTGCCGCTTATTGCCGTTAGAAGATAGTTTGATAAAATTACAACGGATGGCTGTTCAAAAAGAGTTTAGAGGTAATGAGTATGGTCGCTTGATTGTAGAAGGTGCTGAACAGTTTGCCAATGAGCAAGGGTACAACGCTATCACTTTAGGCGCACAAATCACAGCTCTTGGATTTTATGAAAAAATGGGGTATATCAAGGAAGGCGAAATGTTCCTTGATGCAGCTATTGAACATTATCAGATGAGTAAACAATTTTAGTTTTTTAGCGAAAATAAAGAAACCAAAGCAAGACTTAACAAAATCTTGCTTTGGTTTCTTTTTCACTTAACATCTTACATTGGCTATTTCTTTGATAGCTCTTGGTATCGCTTATACCAGATATCTACATAGGCTTCAGAGAATGGGCCTTTTTCATTATTAATCCAATCGACCAACGTCTTGACATTTTCTTTTAGAATAAAATCAATATCTTCTGGATAATCCATAATTTTACTGTGGAATTCATATTCATCCACATCCAATAAACGTTTTTCACCATCAGGAAAAACTTTGATATCCAAATCGTAATCAATATACTTCAATGCTTCATCATCTAAAAGATATGGTGACGCTAGATTGCAGTAATAAGAAACCCCCTTTTCCCTAATCATCGCTATTATGTTGAACCAGTATTTTTTATGGAAATAAACGATAGCTGGTTCCCGAGTAACCCAACGACGTCCATCAGACTCTGTCACCAAAGTATGATCGTTTACGCCGATCAAAGAATACTCACTTGTTTTTAATACCATAGTATCTCGCCATGTTCGATGCAAATGCCCATCGTGTTTGTAACTTTGGATCGTTACAAATTCACCTTCTTTTGGAATTGCCATAGTCCCCCAACTTTCCCTAGTACGAAAAATCGCTTCTAACAGCTGATTGCTCTTCGTTTGGGTGTTCATTACACCGATATCAATATAATTATATCATAATTTTCAACTTTGCATACTAAGGAGTTTGCTTTCTTGTCAGAATGAGGAGGAACTATTAAAATAAATGGTTTGATTTTAGTTTTTTGAAAGTTAAATAGGGTGATTTTGAAGAATGGCTGGCTCTTTAACAAAAGTTCAACAAATTTTAAGTTCAGATAAACAAACAGCTTACTTTTTCAATCTACTAGCTCTAAACAGAGCTAGACTGGTTGAAGCTGGGTATACAGGGAGGCAGCTATCAATTTCAATCCACTAGCTCTAAACAGAGCTAGACTACGCCAGCACCCCCAGGGATCAACGGCGCAATCGATTTCAATCCACTAGCTCTAAACAGAGCTAGACAGAGAAGTATTTTGCAAAGACTGAGGAGGAACAAATTTCAATCCACTAGCTCTAAACAGAGCTAGACATTTTATCCAAAATTATGAGGGCAACTGGTTGAATTTCAATCCACTAGCTCTAAACAGAGCTAGACATGAATCAATGGTAGTTAACGAAATGGAAACAAAAATTTCAATCCACTAGCTCTAAACAGAGCTAGACGTAGCCATTCAACGTGTTTTCAAGGTTCCAGAAATTTCAATCCACTAGCTCTAAACAGAGCTAGACGAACGTTATGGGGAATTTGGAAAACTCTGTCGATATTTCAATCCACTAGCTCTAAACAGAGCTAGACTCTTGCTTCTTGTACTGCTTCAAAATTGTCATGATTTCAATCCACTAGCTCTAAACAGAGCTAGACCAAACGCTGCTCAATCAATTCCTGATCCGGATCTATTTCAATCCACTAGCTCTAAACAGAGCTAGACATCTGCCAACGTGCTTGCATCTTTCCCCCATGCTTATTTCAATCCACTAGCTCTAAACAGAGCTAGACAGTTAAGTATGATTTTTTTTCTTTTTATGCAAAATTTCAATCCACTAGCTCTAAACAGAGCTAGACGCTTATCCATTAATTGCTGGTTGGGCCATTGGAATTTCAATCCACTAGCTCTAAACAGAGCTAGACTTCATTGAGGGGTTAGTAACCTATTTAACTAATATATTTCAATCCACTAGCTCTAAACAGAGCTAGACGGTGATCTAAAGTAGGGTCACCAGCTGCAAACGAAATTTCAATCCACTAGCTCTAAACAGAGCTAGACAAGAGATTCTAAGGTACTTCCAACAATGGGTTGAGATTTCAATCCACTAGCTCTAAACAGAGCTAGACATGCTTCCATGCTGTTTGAAGCTGGTGTATCGATATTTCAATCCACTAGCTCTAAACAGAGCTAGACATGTAGAACAAAGGCTCGAACTAAACAAAAAAGATTTCAATCCACTAGCTCTAAACAGAGCTAGACGATTTGCGCTATACAAGTAGTGGTACCGCAGTTGATTTCAATCCACTAGCTCTAAACAGAGCTAGACACCGAGAACGTGTTTTTGTAGTCAGCATTTTAGGGATTTCAATCCACTAGCTCTAAACAGAGCTAGACAAATATAAAATGAGTGAGAAAATGGTCGAGGGTATTTCAATCCACTAGCTCTAAACAGAGCTAGACGGTTCGAGTCCTGCCACGTCATTAGCAACCGAGATTTCAATCCACTAGCTCTAAACAGAGCTAGACATTTTGTCCAGTCATTCGTACGGCATGTTAAAGGTATTTCAATCCACTAGCTCTAAACAGAGCTAGACCTTTATCTCATTAATTAAAATCGGCTTTATCGATGATTTCAATCCACTAGCTCTAAACAGAGCTAGACCTAAGGGAATCAAGCTCTATAATCCTTCCTATGATATTTCAATCCACTAGCTCTAAACAGAGCTAGACAGAAAATACGATTGAATATAAAGATTTATATGAATTTCAATCCACTAGCTCTAAACAGAGCTAGACGATGGGTTGGCTAAATCAAAAGGAATCAGCAAAAGCATTTCAATCCACTAGCTCTAAACAGAGCTAGACGATATAGCGATTAATGACAGTGTGGAAGTGGATAAATTTCAATCCACTAGCTCTAAACAGAGCTAGACAGCTCAAGAACATTTTGAGACAAGGCATTGACTTATTTCAATCCACTAGCTCTAAACAGAGCTAGACTAACTGCACCGATGAATTATGATTTATCTAACAAAATTTCAATCCACTAGCTCTAAACAGAGCTAGACCTAAAAAACCATCCAACCTAACAGCACTCAAAATATTTCAATCCACTAGCTCTAAACAGAGCTAGACTGTGAAAATAGTTGAAATACCTGACATATTTCCACTATTCCACCTTTAATCACAGTATAACATTAAATTAAGATGAGAAAATTCCTGTTTTTCCAGCTTAAATCAGCTAAATTGTGGTGCGGATCTCCTAGGGATTTTATGTGCACTTAGGGTTCGCACCACAATTTATTCATCTATTTTAAATTCTTGTTTATAAAGTTCTACCATTTTTTGCTGAGGCTTTGGAAAAACTAAATTTGAATAATCCGCTTCTTGTACCCAGCGCTGATTTTTAGCCAACTCTGATAGGCCTGTCTGGCGTCCGTAAAACACAAGAATATGCCATTTTAAATGACTGAAAATATGAGTTACTTCACCTAATGTTCGCTTTTGCCAAACAACTTCCGGATACTCTTCAAAAATTTCTGTTGTATCTTCTGCCACCTTATTTTGCTCTTCAAAATCGAATGACATTTGCTGATCTTCTTTAGCCCAATTTTTTTGTAAAAAATCGAAGCGTTCTTTTGTTATCTCAGTAATCGGGAACAGCCACATATTCGCTAATAAACCTATTGAATCACGCTGACTTAATAAAAATTCCTGTTTTTTATTTTCGATGATTCCACCGATATAGTAGACATCTTTTGGTTTCATTTTTTTGGATTTAACTGGAAAATTTGTCATTGTATTATTCTTATAACTCAAACAATAAGGCTGGATCGGGCATTCCTCACACTTTGGTGAGGTGGGTGTACAAATCGAAGAGCCTAGATCCATCATCGCTTGATTGAAGTCCCCAGGACGATTTTGATCAATGATTTTATACATTGCTTCTTCAAAAACCTTACGACTGCTAGGTTTGGCAATATCATCACTGATTTCAAACAAACGGCTTACAACACGCATAACGTTGCCATCGATTGCAGGTTCTGGGAGTTGAAACGCAATACTGCCGATTGCACCAGCTGTATAAGGTCCGATTCCTTTTAATTGACGGATTTCTTCGATCGTTTCAGGCATCTGACCATTAAATTCTGCCATGATCTGCTGAGCTGCAACTTTTAAATTTCTTGCTCTGGAGTAATACCCTAAGCCTTCCCAAGCTTTTAATAATCGATCATCTGGAGCTTCAGCTAAATCCTTGATCGTCGGAAACCATTCCATAAAACGATAATAATAATCGATCACTGTATCAACACGGGTTTGCTGCAGCATGATTTCTGAGATCCAAATACGGTATGGATCTAGATTGACACGCCAAGGTAAATTTCGCTTTTCCTTTTCATACCAAGCAATAAATTCTTCTTGAAATGACTGGAGTTTATCATCACTCCACGTCTCCCAATATTTTTCATTCTTCATTCTCTAATTCCTTTTCATCAAAATATTGCTGAATTAAATCTGAGTCAAAACGTTTTTGGAATAATCCTTGTTTGACTTTCATTAGGCGTTTATAAGGGTCTAACTTACGATGTTTCTCCCATAATTTATCGCCTTCTTTTCTGATCACATCTAATTCTTGGTCTTCATCTTTTTCAAAAGATAGCTCTTCTAAAGCCAAATCGATGACCTCGCGATTAAAGCCTTTTTGCATCAAGTGCATTTGAACTTTTTGCAAGGCATCTTTGAAACTCTTTGTCCGGTAACGTCTCATTGCTTTTTCAGCGGTCGCTTTTGCTACTTCAACTTGTTCATCCATAATATAAAAAGTTAACCCATGTTGAATGTCTTCGTCATTCAAGCCTTTTCGTTTTAGTTGTTGTTCGATCATTTTGGGTCCTTTATCACTTGTGCGCATCAAGGTGCGGACATAGCTTTCACTAAATATTTTATCGTCTAAAAGGTTCATTTCTTCTAAGCGGATCACGATGCTTTTTCGATCTTCGGGTAAAATTTCCTTTTCCTTCAGATAATCTAAAATTTCTTTTTTTGAACGTAGCTGATAGCTTAAATAATTTAAGGACATTTGCAAGCCCACATCATAAGAACCAGCTTTTTTTATTTTTTCGACCATTTCATCTGATAGTTCTTGTCCTTTTAACAACCGTTGTCGGACTAAAGTATCCTCAGATACACGTAATTTTTCTCCTGAAGACAGCCAGATAAGATAAAACTGACCTTTGTCTTTTGTAATTTTCGTGATTGTTTCCATCTTTCTCCGCCTTTCTAGTGAGAACATATATTCTACTATAACATATATTTGGCAGAAGCTAAACTAGGCAAATTGTGCTAAAATAAGAACTATCGATATATTTGATTAATAGATCTACGGATCAAAAGGATGGAATTATGACCACACAACTATTAAAAGAAGGACAAACGATTCCTTTAAAAATAAAACGTTTAGGCATCAATGGTGAAGGGATCGGTTATTACAAAAAAACGATCGTATTCGTACCTGGTGCTTTACCAAAAGAAGATATCTCTGTAGAAATCACAAAAATAGCTCCTCGTTTTGTTGAAGGGCAGCTAAAGAAAATCATAAAAGCAGCTCCTGAACGTGTCGTGCCGCCTTGCCCTGTTTATGAAGCTTGCGGTGGCTGTCAGCTGCAACATTTAGCATACCCAGCACAACTACTCTTTAAAAAAGATCTATTAAAACAGTCGCTAAATAAGTTCAGACCCAGAAACTATGAAAATTATCAGCTACCTAAAACGATTGGAATGAAAAATCCTTGGAATTATCGTAATAAGGCGCAATTTCAATTACGGAAAATCGAGGGAGAAGTTGAAGCTGGACTGTATCAAGCAGATTCTCATCGTTTAGTTCCCATTGACGATTGTCTTGTTCAACAACCCGCTACAACTAAAGTAATGAACGCTTTGGTGGAGTTATTGAACAAATACCAATTACCGATTTATAATGAACGAAAAAATAGTGGTATCTTCCGAACGTTAATGGTTCGTGTCGGTGTTAAAACAAACGAAGTTCAAGTTGTTTTTATTACGCAATCCGTAAAATTTCCACAGAAAAAAGCTCTGATCGAAGAAATCACACAACAGCTTCCAGAGGTTGTTTCGATTATGCAAAACGTTCAAAATAAAAGAACATCGATTGTTATGGGTGATGAAACGATTCACGTTTGGGGTAAAGAAAGCATTGAAGAGCAAATCAACGAAGTTACCTTTGATTTATCTCCTAGAGCCTTTTTCCAACTAAACCCAGAACAAACAGAAGTTTTATATAATGAAGCATTGAAAGCTTTAGACCTACAGCCAAATGAAACAGTCGTTGATGCCTATTGTGGTGTGGGAACAATTGGTTTAAGTATCGCTAAACAAGCCAAAGAAGTTCGAGGAATGGATATTATTCCAGCCGCGATCGAAGATGCTAAGATGAATGCTGAGCGCTTAGGTGTGACAAATACCCATTATGAAGTGGGAACAGCTGAAGAATTACTGCCTAAATGGCTTCAGAGCGGTTTTAAACCCGATGCAATCATTGTTGACCCTCCTAGAACTGGATTAGATCAAAAACTACTGAGAGCTATTTTAAAGCAGCCTCCTAAAAAAATGGTTTATATTTCTTGTAATGTGTCGACGCTTGCAAAAGATTTAGTTGATCTAGCCAAAGTCTTTGATGTGAACTATATGCAATCAGTTGATATGTTTCCGCAAACAGCAAGATGTGAAGTTGTTGTGAAATTGACTAAAAGATAATTTGATATGAAAAAGATCCAACACTCAGAATAAAATCTGGGTGTTGGATCTTTTTAAATCAATACTAAAGTACTTTCCCATTACTAGCTATCACCTTTTTCATCCAATCATAGCTATCTTTCAAATAACGTTTTTGACTCCTTTTTCCATAATCATCTTGATCTACATAAATAAATCCGTATCTTTTACTCATTTCAGAAGAAGAGCAACTAATAATATCGATCGGCCCCCAAGCACAATAGCCTCTAAGATCAACACCATCTCTGATTGCTTCTCTCATTTGTTCGATATGAGCTTTGTAATAATCGATCCGATAATCATCGTGAATACTTCCGTCTTCTTCTAGTTTATCATAACAGCCAATACCATTTTCGGTGATATAGATCGGACATTGATAGCGGTCATAAAAAGAATTCAGTAATGTTCTTAGCCCAAGTGGATCGATCGTCCAGCCCCAAGGATTTGCTGGTAGAGCTTTATTTCGATAAGGTTCATCATGTTTTGCATCGCAAATTTGTGTATAGTAATACGAAAATGACAGATAATCTGCCGTATTTTTCAGAATAGCCTCATCCCCATCAGCAAATTCTAGCTTAATATCATGTTCTTCAAAATAGCGAAACGCATACCCTGGATAGTAGCCTCTTAATAGTACATCAGCAAAAAAATACTGCATTTGATTGATTTTCAGTGTTGCCAAAACATCTTCTGGCTCACAGGTTGCCGCATATTCCGGACCGCCACAAAGCATCATCCCTACTTCATAATTTCCGTCGACTTGATGTGCATATTCAGTCGCTAAAGCTGATGCGACCATCATATGATGAACCCCTTGATATTTCGCTTCCGCAAGATTATCTACCTTATCTTCAGCAATTCCTAAATGATTAAATGATTCATGACCGATCAAATTGATCTGATTGATCACAATCCAATATTTTACTTTGCCTTGATAGCGGTCAAAAATAACTTTACAGTAACGAACAAAGAAATCAACGACCTCTCTTGAATACCATCCCTTATAATTCAACGTAAGATTCAGCGGAATTTCATAGTGGGAAAGTGTAATCATTGGTTCCATACCGTTTGCGATAATTTCATCGATCATTTTATCATAAAAAAGCAATCCCGCTTCGTTTGGTTCAAGTTCATCACCATTTGGGAATATTCGCGACCAGTCGATTGAGGTTCTAAATAATTTTAAGCCCATATCTCCTAATAATTTTAAATCCGTTGGATAAGTTTCTTTGAAATTAATTCCCCATCTTTTAGGAAAAATCCCTGTTTTACTATTCAAGGCTTCTTCAATGTAGCTAGTGGAAATTTCTGCGTTCGATCTTTTTTCTAATGGGAGATCTGCTCTAAATTCATTGATATCAGCAACACTTGTGCCTTTACCTTCATACTCATACGCTCCTTCACATTGATTAGCAGCCACAGCTCCGCCCCATAAAAAGTTTTTTGGAAACCCAGTTGGTACTTGATACATATGTTTTGCCCCTTTTCTTTAATTTTTTTCGAGTAATATTAAACGATCATTGAGTTGTTTGGCTATTTTGATTAAGTGATTAGCCAGATTGATTTCGCTATAGATCGTCATCAATGTATCTTGCGCATGTGTAAATAGCAAAGAATGCTCATGCTGGGTTACCTCTTCGCCCATTTCACTTTGAATCGCTTGCGTTTGAATTTTATGTGCCTCAGTAATATTCGTTTTGGCAACTTTCATTTCTGCTGCAGCCGTTTCAAAATCATTCTTTTCAGTTGCAACAAGGGCATTTTTACAATTGACTCTGGCATCTCCTGCGAATAAAATAATTTTCATCGCTTGTTGTGACAATACATCGTCCATATGCTTAAACCTCCTTCAACGCTTGATTTTCAGCTTTTGTTTCTTGATCATCATATGCTTTAAAAAATGGATACCAAATAGCGGTAGATAGCGCAAAAATGACTAGCATCAAGATAATTCCTGTAATCGTCCCAGTCGTAAACCAAGTAGCAAATGGAAACGGACAATACCACAATTCAAATTGAACTTTAGGAATCGGTGCAAATGGAATCACCTTTGTAAAAATGTAAATCACAATCGGCAAAATAATCCCTTGAAGCCACATTGGAATCATCAATAATGGATTCCAAGCAACAGCACCAAAAATCACAGGTTCGTTGATATTAAAAATAGATGGTACGATACACGCTTTGCCTAATGCACTAATTTTCTTAGATTGAGCCCGCATCATCATTAGAACCAGTGGCATCGTACAACCAATTCCGCCGATCCACAGATACGCTGAGTATAAAGTACTGCTGGTAACTAAATTTAACGTTTCTACAGAGGCTGTGCCATTTTGAACGAGTGCGATATTTTCGGCAATTGCTTTTAGCAAAACCGGCTGAACGACAGGTGTCAAAACCCAAGTAGAAATCCCCATTGAATACAGGAAACAAATTAAAAACATCATCCCCACAAAGCCTCCAGGAGACTCCATAAAGCTTGATAATGGCATAAAAATACTTAAAACAATGTTATATAGATCCACTTTCATGATCAAAACAACGACCCAGCCAAAAATGATAATAAGCCCAATCGGCAGCATAGAATCAAACCAAGCTCTGACAAAATCTGGAATCACTGATTCTTCCTTAAAGAATGTGAATTTTCCTAACGTAACCAAGACAAATCCAGCAATCAATCCGGCAACTATCGCAACAAACATCCCGCCAGCTCCTAATGCATCATGACCAAAACCAATCACACCGTCTTTCTCGATCTGCGGTGAAATAATCATCAAAAACAAAACTAATCCGCTCATTCCAGCGACGATTCTTTGCTTGCGCAATCTTTTTTTCTCCATTAAATTAAACGGAATCAAGAAAGCGACGAATAGCGAAATTTTTCCCATCGTCCAGCCGAATGGTACCCAAAAGCTTGGAAGAGCTGGAAAATACTCATTCAAAATGGCCAACATCGAAAAAATCGAACCTAGGAAAATAAACGGCAATGTCTGCATGATTGAATCTTTGATACTGACGATCCAAGGATTATTATTCACTTTATTCATTTTAGGTGAGAAGCTATTTTCCAACCAAAAGATCAACTTATTCATATTTACGTCTCCTTTTTCACGTTATTCATCTTCTTTTAACGAACTTAGCAAATGCTCGATAGCAGCATCTCCGTTCAGTGTTGCATAATACTCTTTTTTCATCAGAATAACTTTTACTGGAAACCCATGAATAATTTCATCGATTTCATCAATGATATACTCAAGATGAGGCCCCACCATCAAGGCATCGATCTCCTCAATATAATTTTCAATTTCCGATTCACTTCTTGCTACAATACTCATATCTAAATTTTTCACTTTTGCTGCCTTACGCATATTGGCAGCCATAAATCCGCTGCTGGCACCCGATCCGCAGACTAATAATACATTTAATTCACTCATTTTTTCCCTCCTAAATTTAAAAGCCGAACAAGCTCACTCAGTTATTACACTCCTATCATCTATGTTTTACTCATCACTATCAAATATGATTCTTTCCTCATCTGGCTGCTTTGGCGGAAGCAACTGTACTTGATTTGCTTTTTAAAAGAAAGAATAATAAGAGATATCAAAAAGTGGAGAGGAGCGGGTATTGTGTCCTTAAATAAGAAAGAGGCAGCACTAGTAAAGCTGTTGATTCAACATCACAATTGGCTATCTTCGACTTTTCTAGCTGAAGCGTTATCCACGTCAACAAGAACAATTCGTAACTATGTCGCTCGAATCAATCAACATGCTAATTTTGAAATGATCCAAGCTTCCAGAAAAGGATACAAGATCGATAGTAGTGTTCAGATCGACGAATTTTTTTCTCATAATAAACGGGAATTGAATACACCTGTCGAACGAATGAATTATTTGATGAACTTATTGATCAAACACAAAAATGTCGATTACTTTGAGGTTGCAGAAACGTTATTTGTCAGTATTCCTACTATAGAAAAAGATACCATTCGGCTACGCAAGAAAATGAATAAATATCATTTAAAAATCATTAAGCATAGGCATTTTCTAAGTATGGAAGGCGACGAAGCAAACTTTCGAAAGCTTACTAGTGACATGCTACAGGATGAGGCTCTGCAAAATTTTCAATCCGTAGATTACATTCAAACCGTATTCCCAGATCTTCCGATTGAAACGATCCAAAAAATCGTGATCGATCGTTTGAGCAGTCAACATCTCTATATAAATGGCTATGCTATTAACAGCCTATTGCTTCATATCGCTATCGCCATCAATCGACTTCAGCATCATCAACGATCTGAAGTCGATTTTATCCCTGAACTATTTACTAACGATCAAATTGAATATCAAATTGCCACGCAGATTGGAAAAGATATCGATCAAGCTTTTACTATCAAAATGGATCTTTATGAAATCAACAATTTGACCCTTTTATTAATGACTAAAATCTCACCATCGAATGATGCTTTCTTAAAAGATTACATGGGCACTTCTATCTATACCTTTATTTCGACCCTGATGGAAACTGTCTCTGAAAAGTATTTTATTACTCATACTTCAGGCGAGCTAGTGTTGAATTTAGCTTTGCACGTGTCTAATTTGATCTCACGAGCACAGAATGGCAAGCAAGTTCACAATCCTTTATCTGAAGAAATCAAGCAATCCTATGCTTTTATTTATGAGGTTGCTGTCTTCATTGCCAAACAAATCCAAAAACAGATCAATATTCCAATTTCAGATGATGAAATTACTTTTATTGCACTTCACATCGGCTCTTATTTTGAAGAAAAATTTGAGACAGAGAATAAATTAAGTTGTGTGATCTATACGCCAGAATATTATGATATGCACAAACGTTTGATCTATAAAATCGGGGATGCATTCAAATCTAGCTTAAATATTATCGGAACTTTTTATCGATTAGACAAGAACGATCTGACCGAAATACAACAAGCTGATTTGGTTTTATCGACGATAGAAATGAAAGAGCTGGCGCATGTCATTCAGATTTCTCCCTTTTTATCAGGAAAAGATATAAAAAAAATCCAACAATCCATTCAGCTAGTAAAGCAAGAGCAATTGTTAGAAACTTTAAAAGAAAGTGTCCAAACATACTTAACACCAGAACGGTTTGAACGAAACATTTATTTAAAAACTCCAGATCTATACATTGATCATCTAGGTGCTCAATTGATCGAAAAAAAATACATTGATGCTCATTTTATTGACTTGATCAAAGAACGAGAGAAAATGTCTGCTACCTCATTCAACAACTCCGTCGCTTTACCACATGCGATTGAAATGAGTGCTGAAAAAACGGGGATCTCTATTATTTTGAACGATTGGCCTGTAAAATGGGGGAACCACTATGTTCAGGTGATTATTATGATTGTTATGAATCAAGAGGATATGAAAAAATTCCGGCAATTATTTGATTTTATGATCGACACTTTTTCAAATCAGGAGAAATTAGCTAAACTTTTAAGCGTGGAAAATTATGAAGAATTTATTGATGAATTATTTAAATAGATATACAAATCAAAACAATAAAAAACCGCTAAGAGTCTTTAAACTCTAAGCGGTTTTTCTATGGATTAGTTTAATTTTTACCTACAAAAAATGATACAACTGCAACTAAAATCACAGCACCAATAATTGATGGAAACAATGCCATACCGGCAACTTGAGGTCCCCAACTTCCTAGAAGTGCTTGACCAATTGATGAGCCTGCAAGACCTGCAACAATATTGAAGATCCAGCCCATTGATTTTCCTTTACTTGTGATTGCTCCGGCAATTGCTCCGATAACACCACCTACGATTAAAACCCATAACCAATGCATATAAATGACCTCCCTTACAAATAGAATAAAAGTAATAATGATTACTTAATTATGCTAACAGATTATTTATTTTCTTGCGAAAGAAATGCACTTAAAATTCATATCATTTATTTTTCATTTTTTTGCCATTTTCATTTCATCTCATCTATCACTAAAATTGTTACATGATTTTTAGTCCCACAATTTTTACAATCATAGTGTAGATTTATTTCATCATCCACTAAAATATCATCACAAACTAATTCAATTTCATTTTCTGAAAGTGTCAATTCACCTAAAGGAATGTTTACTCTTTGATGATCTGCTTTGTCGGTTCTCGTATTCAATAAAAATTTGCCTATCACGTCATTTTCGCAATTTTTACAAGTTACTGCAACACTGATTTCTCTTTCCATCGTAAGCTCTCCCTCTTATTTTGATCAATAGACGATTATATATCTATAATTTTAAACGCCTCCGTCAAAAAATTCGATTGATATGCTTTGAACTTCGTTTGGTAAAACAAAAAAAGTATGATAACAGGTTTTTCATTTTATCGATCATAAAAAAATGGTGTCAATCCAGTTCATCATCTACAAAATTAATCAATTTCATTACCTTGTAGAGCTAGTTACTTCAAAGTGATATTCAGTCTTTGATGATTTTTTTGTCAGTTCTTGCGTTTATAAAAGATCTTTACCAATCCCCTCAAGACTGTTTTCCCCCTATTATTAGCCTTCTCATAATCAAATAAATAATTTTAAATGTCTTTGTAAAACAATTCGATTGCTATGTCTTATCCTTTATGAAACCATGCCTACTAATAAAAGTGCTTAGTTAATCTGTCAAAATAGAGCACATAAAAAAGAATCATGAAACTTTCTATTTTTACTAAAAGAAAGTTTCATGATTCTTTTGAGATGTTACTCTTTATTCCACCAGATAACTATCTTTTTGACCATAACTCCAGCCATATAGACCTAGCTTGTCGCCTTCAGTGATTGAAGGTGATATCAACAATGTCAGCCAATATTCATTATTATCATCACGAAAATCTATCTTAGGCAATCCAATCTGAATTTGCTCTAAATTTGCTTCAGTCGATGCTAGCTGATAACCATCATATTTATAATATTCAGGCAAAATCACTAATGCTTGGTAAAAATACTGATCAAATGAAACAGGTAATTTGACCGTTGTATATTCTACATCAATTTGTGTTCCGGATTTGCCAATAGATTGAAAACGCTGAACAGCCTGTTCGTCAACATTTTTGATATTATCTAAGTAAAAATAACCTTCTGTTGGTACAATGAGCCCTTCAGCAGACTTTTGAACAAGTTGACGAACATGAAGAGTCACTTCATCTTCATAAAGTTTTACTTGAATTAAATCATTTGTCACGTTGTCCGGAATTAAATTTGTAGTCAACTTAAGTTGATAATCTTCCCTTGGGTTTCGTGCATTATTTATACCAGTTTTAAATTCATTTGTCCCTGTTAGGTACTCATCGTTTCTATTCGTTGAAAAATCAGTCTCTGCCACATTTTGATCCCAAATATTATCGTATTTCCATACAGTCGCTTTAGATAGTTCAATAATTTGTTCATCGGTTAAAGAATACGCTTTTTTCAATGGATAAGAAAAGCCAAATCCGTAGATAACTTGTTTTTTTTCGATATCAACTTTTGTTGTTCCATTAGTTACGAAAACCGTCAAATCCTGTCGCAGTTTTTTGGTTTGGTCATTATTATCTTTATATTCATAGTAAATCGTTAGAGGATAAGGCTTGATAAATTCCGAATAATCTTCTAACTCCGGACTTTTAGATTGACTTCTTTTCAGATCATAGCCTTTTTTTGCCTGTTTTATTGTTGTCAGTTGATTTTCATCGACTAGCGCTTTATCTTTCTGGCTAGTTCCATCATCGATCAATTCATGTTGATCAAATAATTCCCACAACTTAGTGCCACTAGCATTTTTAACTTTTACTGCATCCAAAGTAGCTACATCATCTATCGACACATGGAAATTACTAGCTTTCAATAAATATTCATCGGTAACAGCCATACCATCATCTATTTTATTAATCCATCTTGATGTACTTGTTGTTTGCAGTTGAGAATCGGTGATAAAATACGTAATTCTTTGTGGTCCAAGCATCGCTAAATCTAAGCCCAGTGCATGCCAATTAATTTCGGTCGGATTTAGTGGATTACGGTTAATTCGATCATACAACCATTCTTCATCCTTTAAATCCAAACTCCGTACAAGATCGTGTTGATCATAGACTTTTATAGCATCTTTATGGGTTCTATCGACTTTATCCGTTCCATAAATTAGCATATTATTCAAAAAAGTTACGTCAGAGAATCTAGGATCTGAAACGTTAATTTTTAAATCATCACCTTTAATTATAGGGCTATAATCATCCACTACTTTCAAAATACCATATAAAGAATTAGTCATCTTCCCTGAAAATTGTTTTTCTTTCGCCCCATCAGGAAAACTGTTTTCAACAAATTCTTTACCACCCAAAATATTGCCACCAACATAGTAATTTTCATTATTTAGAGATAAAATCACTACTAATGAAATTTTATCAGCTGATGCGATACCACTAAGTGAAATAATCGTAAAATTTTTATCCATCCTTCCGACAACTAAAGCCGGCTTTTCACCATATCCGCGAAAGATTCCGTTAAATTCTGTGATATAGCCGTAAAATGAATACTCTCCATTGTCATTTTGAACAAAATCAATTTTAGTGCCTTTCGGAAATACTTTGATTGTTTCAACCTTTTTAGTAGCAATATCTAATTTTTTTAGACTTACCTCTGAGGATAGTGTCTCAGTAAAATAATATTCCCTGGGCGAAGAGATTGCTCTTATAAAATTTAGTGTTGCTGACCCTTTACCATCATTAGGTTGATATGTATAAAGTAAATCTCCAGCAGCTGACCAAATATTCAAAAATTTCAATTTGGGAGCTAGTCCGGTCGTTGTGTTAAGTTCCGATATCCCAACAAATTCTTCATTTGTACCACGAATTAATGAATCTGAATCAATTCCATCACGCCACCCATCAGGCTTTTGGTTTTCACCAATCAAAGCGCCATAATCAAAAGCTGCATTCATTGCTTTTAGTTTAAAATTCAAAATGTATTTGCCTTGTGCATCTATTGTAAAAACATTATATTTCGTTTTTTCTTTTACAGCAGCAGAGTCATTAAAAAAAACATACGCATAACGATTCCCTTCATAATCTACAGAGGTTCGATTATTGGTTTGTCCTTGACGATCATGACCATTTTCATTAATTTTTTCTCGGCTGACGACATTCAGATTATTGTCTATAAGCAAGCTCATTCTTCTAGAAGAAGAACCTGTATAGTAAATAGAAAATGTTCCATTTTGATTATCATAAAGTCCACTTGGTGCGCTGTGGGAAGGATCGTTTCTCGATGGCATCCATTCAGGTGCTTTTTCAGCTACCCAAATTGTTTTCTCCACATTTCCATTGGCATCAATCAATGCTAGCTGTCCATAAGTCATTTCTTTGGTATTATTGATTCCTTCAAAGCCATAATTACCAAATAAACGCAATTCAATCACCTTATTTTCTTTTGTTTTTACCGCTTGAATTACTCTATCATTTAAAGTTGTGCTATATCCGCTAAACATTTCACGATTTAAATTTAGTTTGATTTGGCTTCCTTGTTTATAATCAGCATATTTAGGCAATAAATCTTTTTCGAATACATTTTTCCCATCACTTGGAACTTCAAACTCATTCTCTGTTCCCTTGTCTAAAATAATCGTTTGGTCACTATATGGTGTTGCTTGAATTAAAAATTTTTTTGTTACTTTTTGATAGAAAGACAAACTAATACCTACCGCAATCATAAACACTGCAGTAAACAGTAACAGCTTCCATTTGAAAAGACTTTTTTTATTAGGCAGTTTAGAGGATTTTTTTTTAGTATTTTTTATTTTCATGTTAGGTTCCTCCTCATTCTTTTTCACCGTATAATACTTCGTACACACTTTTCAATGGTTCTGACTCAGGTATTTGAGATTGCCACCATGCATTAACATAAGTTTGATCTTCAGCAGTAACTGCTTCAGCTTTTATTCCAAGCGTTAATTTACCTTGCGTATTATTTTGAACTTTGATTTTCTCAACTAATGCAGCAGTTGTTTGTCCTTCTTTCAACTTCTTATTATAATAGTAATAGCCATCTTTGCCGTCTATCCAATCAATCAGATTTAGACCCACAGCAATTTCATTTAATGCTACTACATGTGAAATTCCTTTTGAATCGATTAATGTTGGATGAATCATTAGCCGAACAAACTGGCTTACTTCCGCTTTATTTCTGACCTGTATTACTCTAGCTTGTTCTTTATCAATGGTTAACTTAGATTCAACGGGATCTTTATCAAGAACTAAAACCTTCAAATCACCAGCTTGAACAGAATAAGACCGCTCATCTTTAGAATAAAAATTAGCATTTGTTTCCCCCGTCCCCTTTGCAAGCAAGACAAATGTAGTCAAAAGAACAAAAGAGCTAACAAACAATTTAGTTTTCATCTTGCCCTCTCCTTTTTAATCTACTTTATCTTTCAACATTTCATATACAGGGTTATTTTTGCCCAATTCAAAACCAGGTGCTTCACTGATTGCAAGTTTTGATGCTGAATAAGCTTGTGCGTTAGCAGTAATTTCATACAAGCTTCCTTTTAATTCATTTGAAAGTTGTTTTGAAACTGCTAAATGAGATATCAGGCTAATTGTCCATTCGCCTGGTTTTAAAGGTTCTGAGTAATAAAAGAAGTCTTTATAAAACAACCAGTAAGGTGTTTTTTTATCAAGAACTGTCTTTGTTAGCTCTGTTGTAAATTGTGGATGTATTGTATTTTGAAGGAGCAATGGCCGCCCCCCATCGTCTAAAGGCCATGTTAGCTTCTCATTTTCTGTGCGTATTTTGCCTGTTAAAAAGTCACTTGGCTGTTTTTCATACGTTTCATTTGGTAACCAAGTTTTACTATCAGTTAGCTGAATTGGATTAACACTTGCTGTTTTAACAAGTTCCAAGTGGCCATTCCCCGTTTGATCCTGTAAGTCGATCTTGAAAGATAACGCCACTTCGTGTAATGATACCCGCACTAAAGCTAACGATGTTCCATCATTTCTGACAGCGATATTTTTTTCAGCTTTGTAATTTGGTGCGACAATGACACTATTTTTTTGTCCTTCAAGTCTAATTTCCAAGCGTTTTGAATCCATACGGTTAATTCGTTGATCAGCCATTGTTACCCACGCATATGTGCCTCCAGCAATCATTAGCAGTCCATAAAGCAGTGTAAAGATGAGAACATGAATTTTTCCATGATAACGTCTTAGTCTACTCTTGTTCTTTTTAATCATTCTCTCCCTCTCTCCTTAACCTGCCTCTCCATTTTGATTGTCTTTATTAAATCTTTTAAGTAATAAAATAATTACAAGTACAAAGAAAGCTGCGCATACTTTGTATAAAAAATTTTCTATCTCTTCACCAGTTCTAGGTAGATAATCCCAAAATGATTTTTTTTCATCCTTTTTTTTTGAAGGCTCTGGTTTAAAAATAGGTGCTTCGATTTCAGTCGTTCCTTTTGCCTTTGATTCAGCATCAAAAATCCAATGAAATTGATATTCACTTGGTTCTTTGTAATCCTCTAACCCTAGACTGCTAGACACAGTAAACCTTGCCTTCAAAACACTTTCGCCACCAGATTCATAGACTCCTAAAGGCAATGGATCAGATGTCCAGTCGTGCTGGTCATTCCCTAAAAGTCCACCTGCATAAATTATCTTTCCTTCATGTTCCAATTCAACCTTTACTGCATCTGTAAAATCGATAGGCCCAGTATTTTTTCCTGCTTTTACTAATAGACTCAACTTAAATCCTTCTTTTACATCGACATTTCTAATCGTGATTTCTTTAGTAAATGAATAACCAGGCATAACATCTACTAAATCAATAAAATATTCACCTTCACTTGTAGCATACAGTCCCTCACTATCTCCAATAACCATTCCGGGAGGCAACGCTTCTGCATGGACAGATACTTCCTCAATTCCTACACTAAGAATCGAAAAGAGGAAGAGAAGCAATAGGTGCCACCCCTTCTTATTCGTGGTGTTAAGCTGCCCCATTTTTCTTCCCTCCCTAATTTAATTAATTATTTTTAGATGCAAATGTTGTTAATAAATCGACAATTTTTTTAGTTGTTGTACCTTCTTCAGTGCTCATTGCCCAACCACCATTATCGCCAGCAGCATCAGTTAATGCAGCTTTTACTGCTTGAATCGCTTCTAAGTTCACGACTAGATCAAATTGCATATCTGAATAAGAACCTGAAGCATTATTAGCAAAACCTAAGGCTTGTAAAAATACAGGGGTCTCATTACCACTTTCTAAAGCATTCAGATAATAGAAATAGCCATCTTCTGTATTATAAACCCATTTTCCTTGTTCAAGAGTAGCAGTATCTGTCATTGCTGCAGCATCATATACTGCATACAAAGCTGAGTCTAACTCATTGTCTGCCTGCATTTTTGATGTCCAACGAGAAGCATCAGCTGAATCAACTTGTGGAATTTGATTTCCTGTTGCCAGAGTTTTAGGAACTGATGCACCTGATACTCCTAAGGTTGTATATTCATAGTCATAAGCAACTCCATATTTTTCACCTTTTGTACCAAGTAATACGTTATTTCCAGCCCAATCTTTGGCTTTGTGTTCTATACCTGAATAAACAAAATACTTAAAGTCAGTTGCGTTAAACGTCCAATCAGAAACATTCTCTTCAGAATAATCAGTAGCAGATAGATTTAGTGACACTTTTTGGAATTTATCCCCTAAGTCCTCATGCTCATAATAAGCAACAGATTCAACGCTAACACCTTTTTCATTTTTACTTGCTTTAACTTTTATAGTGACACCTTCTGGTAAGGCTGGCGTAATATTTTTAGCAGTTAAAGTTGTCCATTTAGTGTCTGAATACTTATTAGCCTCAAATGAAACTGGAAAATCACTGTCGCCTTTTTTCCATGCAGCACTATTTTCTTTTTGTTGCGCATTGTCTTTATAAACTTTTAATACTTCTTCATATGATACACGGACAAATACAGGCTGATCACCTAAGTTATTAACGCTAACTTCTTTTTGGTTTTCAGTACCAATTTCCCAGTTCTCATTTGGGATGAATTTTTCATCCAATTTTACAGAACCATCTGTAATTGTTTTTGTATTCATTCTATTGATTCGTTCATCTCTTATTTGAACCCAGGCAAATGTTCCTGCTAACAGCATTAACGTTGCCAACCCAACAGCACTAGCTGTTAAAAGCTTTTTCTTTTTTTTGATTGATACTTTTTTCATTTTTCTTCCTCCTAATATTCTAAATATATAAATCAATGAATGGATCATTGAATCATACCATGCTTAACGGCGCTGCCTCACAGAACGCTTTTTTGTGACAATTGTTGGTTGATCTGCAAAGACTCTTAGTACCCATATAAAACCAAATAATGAGAATAAAAACACCAGACTAACAACAAAATGCCCCTGTACAAATTTCAGTACTTCTCCGACTTTGGGAATCACAAACAAAGTTTTACCAACGATGCGCTCCGCTGATATCGGCGGATCATCACTATTATTTGCATCCCCTTTTGTTATTACAAATTGACCTTCTTTACCTTCCAACTGATCTGCTTTCTTTACAAGTCGGTGAGTCAGATTTGCATCTTCTCCAACACGATAAGTAATAATATCATTTACATTTACCTGATCGTAGGTTGCACTTTTCACTATAATTATATCCCCAGCATAAAATCCACCAGGCAAAGAATCTTTTTTTGGGACCATAGAATTGGTTTTAACTGTATAAAACCGATAGCCCCAAAATGATTTTTCTGGATCTTTATTTAATACAAACAAGGTTGCACCCAAAACAATCGCTAACATTAAGCCATAAAAAGCAACATCAAACACGATAGCAATTCTTTTTTTCCAAGGAGAGGGCGGAAGAACAGCTTTTTTACTCAGCTTTTTTTTCTTCATTTTTTTTGTAGTAGAAACTCGAGTTGTTTTTTCTCTACTTTGCTCAATCTTTTTAGCTGTTCGCTTTTGTACACCTTTAGGAGGAGTTTTCTTCTTTTTATTCACTTCTAAATTTTTAGACAAAATTACACCCCTATTTTCCATACTCATTTAAAACTTATTCCACATACTATTTAAATAAAAACAACATTTTAAAAACGCATACCATATACAAGCTATATAAAATACATTAAAACTTAATATAAAATAACTAACTAACACAAAACGTATTATACATACCACTATATAAAAAAGCAATACCTTAAGGCCTCTTTTATAAAACACATACAAAAATAGCTTTAAAAGTCACTTTAAAACCATAGCAAAAAATGATATTTAATCAAATTAAATATCTAACCAATTACTAATATTACAAAAAATAACATAATAACAAAAATTATATAACTTAAAAACAATATAACGACTGATTAAATTGCGATATAAACATATAATTATAATTAACAGGAAAATTTTCTATATAATTGTTAAACCTAAAATAACCTTCGTTATTTTACAATAACACTTATCACGCCTTTTAGACTCTAGTAAGCATCCAAATTTACAGACGGCAATTTTAACTTCACCGTTCAATATTAGTATTTTGACAACAATCTAAACATTATAATTATAAACATAAGTAATCAAGATCCAAGCGGTTGAATATATTTTATCTAGACTTGAAATACTAAAAAATTAGCTATCAATTTTATTAACAACAAACTTGTATCTTACAAATAATCCTACCTTGCAGTTTAATAAGATTCAAAACATATGAAATTTACAAAAAGTTCACTTAAAACATTTGAATGTGCATATGGAAAGACGCTTATTTTGTCTAAGTTTCATTCGTAGATTTATGCCCAATTTACAGTATGTTGGCTAAGAGAATATTTAGAAGAATATTCTCTTTTAACATTTTTAAACACAAAAAAACTCGATCCCTTACTAGATAAGGAATCGAGCGAATCTTTACAGAGTAAAGAATTATTTTACTGTTACTGAAGCGCCAACTTCTTCTAAAGCAGCTTTTAAAGCTTCTGCTTCATCTTTAGAAACGCCTTCTTTAACTGGTGCAGGAGCGCCATCAACTACTGCTTTAGCTTCTTTCAAGCCAAGACCAGTTGCTTCACGAACTGCTTTGATAACTTTAACTTTTTGGTCTCCAGCTGCAGTTAATTCTACAGTGAATTCAGTTTGTTCTTCGCCAGCTGCTGCTGGTCCTGCTGCTGCTGCTACAGGAGCTGCTGCAGATACGTCAAATTTTTCTTCAATAGCTTTTACTAAGTCGTTTAATTCTAAAATAGTTGCGCCTTCTAATTCTGCAACAATGTTTTCAATGTTCAATGCCATTATGGTTTCCTCCGTTTTAATAATTCATTATTTTTTAGTTTAGTTTGTTACTAGGCTGCAATTATGCAACTTCTTCTTCTTTTTCTGCCACTGCTTTGACAGCGTAAGCCACTTGTCTGACTGGCGCTTGCAATACAGATAATAGCATAGAAAGTAGTCCATCGCGACTTGGAAGTTTTGCTAAAGATGTCATTTCTTCTACTGAAGATACTTTACCTTCAATAACGCCACCTTTGATTTCCAATGCTTTGGCAGTACTTGCAAATTCGTCGATGATTTTAGCAGGTGCTACTACATCGTCGTTACTGAAAGCGACTGCTGTAGGTCCTGTAAATACTTCGTCCAAACCTTCTAGTCCAGCTTTTTTAGCTGCACGTGAAAGGATAGAGTTTTTGATAACTTTCATTTCAACATTTGCATCACGCAATTGTTTACGTAAGCTAGTTACTTCCTCTACAGTTAAACCACGGTAGTCAACAATGACTACAGAAGCTGCTGCTTCGAATTTAGCTGTTGCTTCTTCGACTAAGGTTTCTTTTTTAGCGATTGCTGCTTCACTCATTTATTTTCACCTCCTGATTATTGATGGGTAGAGCTCAATTGTTGTGATTGAAGATAAGTACAGGCTCGCTTCGCTCGTGATGAAACTACCGTCGCTTTGCTCCTCTAGTACTGTTCAACATCAATTTTTATGAAAAATTGTGTTTCACAGCAAACAAACTCCATGCCACCGTTGACATAGAGGGACGTAATTGTATGTATCAACAATTGTCCTCGGTAGGAAATTAAGACTTGCGTCACCTACTGTCTTCGGTACAGTTAATTATTAACCTCAACTACCTTACCATGGGGAAGGTAGTTGAGTCAATAATTTTTTTAAATTATTCAGCTTTTCTTTTGATCTAGTTCCATAGACCAGATTGCTCGGCAAATAGATAAACTTCCTTCAAAGATAAAAATCATCTTTGAGTAAGTTTCCTAATTTGCTCACAATCTAACCGGTCTATTACACTTTTCAAATTAAAATGAAGCTTGGTCAACGTGGATTCCAGGTCCAAATGTAGTTGTTACTGAAATGTTTTTGATATATTGACCTTTTGCTGCTGATGGTTTAGCTTTCAACAATACATCGTTGATTGTATTGAAGTTTTCTAGTAATTTTTCATTATCGAATGAAACTTTACCGATTGGTACGTGGATGTTTCCAGCTTTGTCAACACGGTACGTTACTTTACCAGCTTTTACTTCATTAATAGCTTTTGTTACGTCCATTGTTACAGTACCAGTTTTAGGGTTAGGCATAAGACCTTTAGGACCTAAGACACGACCTAATTTACCAACTTCAGCCATCATGTCTGGAGTTGCTACAACTACGTCAAACCCAAACCAGCCACCTTGGATTTTTTGAACCATGTCAGCGTCACCTACGTAATCAGCACCAGCTGCTTCAGCTTCTTTGGCTTTATCGCCTTTAGCGAAAACTAAAACGCTTTGTGTTTTACCAGTTCCGTTTGGTAATACTACTGCACCACGGATTTGTTGGTCTGCTTTTTTAGGGTCTACATTTAAACGGTAAGCAACTTCAACAGTTGCGTCGAATTTTGCAATATTTGTGTCTTTAGCCAAAGCGATCGCTTCTGCTACAGGGTAAACTTTTGTTGCTTCAACTTTTTTTAATGCATCTTGCATTTTTTTGCTTTTTTTAGCCATTTTGTTTCCTCCTTGATTGTGGTTATAACGGTCGAACCTCCCACGTAATTCATATCTTTGAATATGAAATAAACTGAGAAGCTACTTCTTTGGGTTTCCTTGAATAAAAAATTATCCTACAGTGATTCCCATGCTTCTTGCAGTTCCTTCAACCATGCGCATAGCCGCTTCAACGTCTGCTGCGTTTAGGTCTGCCATTTTAAGTTCAGCGATTTCTTTCACTTGATCTTTAGTAACATTCGCTACTTTATTTTTGTTTGGCTCACCAGAACCTTTTTCGATTTTTGCAGCTTTTTTAAGTAATACTGCAGCTGGTGGTGTTTTTGTAATAAATGTAAATGAACGGTCTTCATATACAGAGATTACTACTGGAATGATCAAACCAGCTTGATCAGCTGTACGAGCGTTGAATTCTTTAGTGAATCCCATAATGTTGATACCCGCTTGACCTAATGCTGGACCTACTGGTGGAGCTGGTGTTGCTTTACCTGCAGGAATTTGCAATTTAACTAATTTTTCTACTTTTTTTGCCACGAGACATACCTCCTTGGGTCCGTGATGTGGTTAATTGGAGATGAAGATTTCTCCTCCCACGTCATTCTTTGACGAATCAAAGAAATTCTGCATGCAAAAATGCACACTTAAATAGTATACTCTGCTTCTCTTGAAATTTCAATAGCTTTCTATTCTTTTTTCCAATAGATTTCTGTTTAGAAATGAGAGAAAGATAAGTTTTTCTCGCATTTTTATTACTGTTCTAGTTTATTCTCTTTAATTATGATAGACTTTCGTTAGAAAAATCCTGATTCAAACAAAAGGATAGGTGAATAAACAATGGAAAATTTACGTTATAAAAGTGTTTTTGACATCATTGGTCCGGTAATGATTGGTCCAAGTAGTTCGCATACTGCTGGCGCTGCTCGTATTGGTAAAATCGTCCGTAGTATCTTTGGTGAACAACCAGATACTGTTGATATCTACTTATATGAGTCTTTTGCAAAAACGTATCGCGGTCATGGAACAGACATTGCCTTGGTTGGCGGTTTACTAGATATGGAACCAGATGACGAACGCCTTGCTGATTCGTTAAAGATTGCTCATGAACAAAATATGGAGGTTCTATTTGTTCCGCTTAAAGAAAAAGCTGAACACCCAAATTCAGTCAAATTACTTGTCTCTAAAGGAGATCGCAAACTTTCAGTTACAGGAATATCGATTGGCGGCGGTAATATTCAAATCTCAGAACTGAACGGTTTCAAAATTTCTCTGACGATGGGGACACCCACATTTATTATCGTACATCAGGATGTACCAGGAATGATCGCTAAAGTTACCAATCTGTTATCTGATACAAACATCAATATTGGAACGATGACTGTAACACGGGAATCAAAAGGTGAAAAAGCGATCATGATCATCGAAATCGACCATGCAGATATCGGTGATATTACGATGAAATTAGTCCAAATCCCTCATATTTATAGTGTAAATTATTTTGATTAATCTAAATTAAAGGAGCAAATCAGTTATGTTTCTATCTATAGAAGAATTAGTGCAACAAGCCGCAGGATTTCCATCAGTTGCTGAATTAATGATCGCAACTGAGATAGAAAATCACGGTCATAGCCGCGAACGGATCATCGAAACAATGGAACGTAATCTTGCGGTCATGAAGCAATCGATCGAAGAAGGTGTCGATGGTGTGACCTCTGTCACAGGAATTACTGGCGGTGATGCTACTCGACTCGATGAATATATCAAAAATGGAAACTTTTTAAGTGGAGAAACAATTTTAACAGCGGTTAGAAATGCAGTGGCCGTCAATGAAGTCAATGCCAATATGGGCTTGATCTGTGCAACGCCGACTGCTGGAAGTGCTGGTGTAGTGCCAGGTGTTTTGATGGCAGCAATTGAAAAATTGCAGCTCACACATCAACAGCAATTAGATTTTCTTTTTACTGCTGGTGCTTTTGGGCTAGTGATCGCCAACAACTCATCAATCAGTGGTGCTGAAGGCGGTTGTCAAGCCGAAGTTGGGTCAGCCAGTGCTATGGCTAGTGCCGCTTTAGTCTGTGCTGCTGGCGGCTCCGCTGATCAAGCCGCACAAGCAATTGCGATCACCTTAAAAAACATGATGGGTTTGATTTGTGATCCGGTAGCAGGTCTAGTGGAGGTTCCTTGTGTAAAACGTAATGCCTTAGGCTCTTCCCAGGCTTTTATTTCAGCTGATATGGCCTTAGCTGGCATTCGTAGCGTGATCCCACCAGATGAAGTTGTAGCTGCAATGTATCAAGTTGGCCGTCAAATGCCACAAATCTTTAAAGAAACCGCTGAAGGTGGTCTGGCTATGACGCCAACTGCACAACGCTTAGCAAAAGAGATTCTAGATAATCAAACAGAAAATCCAAATCAATAATAGCTAAAAGAGGACGAGACAAAAGCGTTTAGCTCCGAGAAATAAGAAGGAATTCACGAAAATTGCCCTTCAAATTTTTGTGAATTTCAGCTTATTTCCGAAGGAGCTGCTTTTTTCTCGCCGTTTATTCGGATTTAGAGCCTGAGATAAAACTGATTTTTAGTTTTGTCTCAGGTTCTTTTCTATTAATCTATTTTCGGTTGCAATAACGTAGTAACTCCAATACGGTTATAGATATTGATCGTTCCAATCAGAATAAGCAATTCACCAATTTCTTTTTCACTGTAATACTGCTGCAGTTCTTGATAGGTTTCATCACTGACCCCACCTTGATGAATCAGTGTCACTTCTTTTGTGAATGCAAGTACCGCGCGTTCTTCTGCTGTATAAAATGCTGCTTCTTCCCATGCAGTCAAACCGATGATTCTTTGCACATTTTCTCCTTTAGCTAAGGCATCTTTTGAGTGCATATCAATACAAAACACACAACCATTTAATTGAGACGCATAAATTTTGATCAATTCTTGTAAATTTTCATTAATACTGCCGGATTTACCAATTTGATCCAGTTCCGCAATTTTTCCATAAGCTTCCTTGTTTTCTTTGTGTAATAAAAATCTTGTTTTAGTCATTAAACTATCTCCTTTGATTACTATTTGTTGTTGCACTAATTAAGACCAGACAGCTTAACAAAACGTGACACCTTTCAAGAAATATTTTTTAATTTATCTGGGTTGTTGATAATAAAAATATGCTGAACCTTTGTTTTCTCTGGATTTAGTCCTAAAAATAAAATACTTATTAATTGCTGTTTTTCTTTAATGAGCAAACATGGCTGCTCATTAATTTCAGTTACAAACCGTTCATCTCCAAAAAAGCCATGAGGCAAAACACCTTTTAAAAAGGCAAAAATACGTGTTGGTTTGATCAATGTTCTTAGTGGTGCACGACGTTTTTTCCCACCATCGATCGACATCTTTGCATCAGCAGTCAAGAAATCCAATAAAGGGGTTAAATCCCCTTTTTCTATACTTCTATTAAAAAGATCAATAAATTTTTGATTTTCTAAATTGCTTGAAGGCTCCACTGAAATATCTGTTGCTTGAATTGCTTTTTTCGCCCGACTTAATAACTTTCTACTATTTTCAGGTGTAATCTCCAGTAATTCACTCAGCTCTTTGTGAGAATAATCGAATACTTCTTTCATTAGAAAGACGACACGTTCTTGCGGTGTTAATTGTTCTAAAACAACTAATAAAGCATATGTGATTTTTTCTTTGCCAACCAACGGATCTTCAGTTCGTTCTATTTCTGGCTGTGGGATCCATGGCCCGTAATAATCCACACGCTGAGCTTGAGCAGAATTCAAATAATTAATTGAACGATTGACAACTAGTTTTGATAAAAAGGCTTTTGGATTTTCAATTGAATCAATATTTTGATCTAACCATTTCAGTTGAACTTCTTGTAAAATATCTTCTGCTTCTTCTTTCGAGTGGCAGATTCGATACGCAATTGAATATAATAAAGATTTAAAGTTATTAAAAATCAAAATGGCTTCATCCATGATCTTTTTCTCCTCATTTCTACTAATCGATTAGTTAGAACATACAGCTTGGTATTCATTATAATTGCTATTCCCCCTTGAAACAATGAAGATATTTTTCTACACTTTGTTTTTATTCAAAAAAACTGTTCTCTCCATTACATTGAATGAAGAAAACAGTGTCCTTTTTTGTAAAATTAAAAAGCAGCAATTTCGGTTAAAGTCGGCATTCCAGTTTGTGCCCCTAGTTTGGTCACAGAAAGGGTAGCGCCTTTTCCAGAAATCTTAACTGACTCTGAAACAGTGATTCCTTTTGCTAAACATGCTGCCAAAATCCCATTAAACGTATCTCCTGCACCTGTTGTATCCACAACTTTTACTTTCTCGGCTGGAATCGTAATGACATCATTCTCCGTTGTGTATGAAATTCCGTGCCCGCCACGCGTCACAATCAGCTGAGTATCATTGGTTTTTGACCAATTCAACATTTCCTTTTCAAATTGTGCAGCATCCGTGATTGAGCGACCTAATAAACCTTCAAATTCCGTCTCATTGGGTGTGATGATATCCACAAAGGGCAATATATCAATGACACTCTCACTATACGGCGCTGGATTTAAAATCGTTATAGCTCCTTTGTCTTTTGCCAGTACTAAGCCCTTTTTCACTGTTTCAATTGGAATCTCTAGCTGAGCCAATAGTACATCCTCAGCATTGATTTTTCCGTTTAATGCATCATCGATATCACTCAACAACATATTTGCTCCTGGTAAAACAACAATCGCATTGTCTTCTTTTAGTTTAAAAATAGAGGCAACACCTGTAAAAATATTTTTTTCAGAAGTCACTGCACTAACATCAACTTTTTCGTTTTCCAAATGCTTGTAAACTTTTGACCCGAATGTATCGTCACCGATTTTACCAATCAAAGACACATCCGCTCCAATACGGGCAGCAGCAACTGCTTGATTGGCCCCTTTTCCTCCAACATAATAGTCAATGCTTTCGCCCAAAAGGGTTTCTCCTACTTTGGGCAGTCGATCTGTTTCCATGACCATATCCATATTGATACTTCCTAAAACGATTACTTTGTTCACCACGGACTCTCCTTACTTATATTTTCTTCAAATACTTATAGAAAGAACCCAGATGCTCTCTTTCAATTTCAGTATACTCTGAAATCTTTTCAAAACCGTGCTTTTTAAAAAAATGCTGCATTTTGAGATTGGAGTGATTTGTACTTGAATAAATATATTTTCCATTTTTTTCTTTTGCTCTATTTATTATATCATTCAGTAAAATTGAAGCATAACCATTTGACAGATAGTTTGGATCTGTTGCAATTCGTCTTACTATATACTCAGCTTTCCTTGTCTTATTCAACGTTGCAACTGCAACTATTGTATCACCATCCACTAATTGATATAACAGATGATCATTAATATCTTTTTGAACGATTTGTTCATTTGGATAAGCCGTTGTCCATTGGTGTATATCTGCTTGAATCATCTGCCTTTTTGCTGCTTCAAATAACTGATTGATTTCTTTTAAATCTTTTGGCTCAGCCAAGGTTATTTTCATTTATACTCATCTCCACAAAATACTGATTATACTCGTCATTAATACGGTAATAGGAGAATAGATAATACGACCACACAAATAATTCCTATAATGGTTGGAACACTCGTCCGTTTTAAAATTCGAACTGGACTGACCCCAACCGTTGACGCTACGATCATTACAACTGCTGCAACGGGTGAAATCGTTCTTGCTAAGTTTGCAATCATTTGCATTGGTAATGCGACCAGAATACCATCAATACCAGCTTTTGTGGCAATATCAGGAATCAATTCAATCACCGCATAAAACATTGCTAGACCGCCACCACTTAAAATGCCAAAAACCGTTGTTGCTCCACTGAAAATCAGCGTTGTTACAAGACCAGCTGAAGCTGAAGATTCGACAGACGACATAATATTATCAATGATGCCCAACGATTGGATCGCAGTTGTAAACAATGAGCCACCAACAACTAACATAACCACTTGGCTAAAGCCTTGCCCCATCCCTTTGAACATTTCAGCCGCTGAATCTTGAATTTTTTTGTATGATTTATGTCTGATTGTTTCAAATGCTACAGCAACAAAAAATGAAATAAAGGTCAAAACAAAGATATCCATTTGGATCCCTTCAACAAACATTCCTGTAATCCCAACTATCAAAATCAACATTAAGGGCAACAATGGCAATAATGCATAAATTTTCGGCGTATCTGATTCTTCTTGTTTAGTTAGCCCATCATCTTCAATCGTTACAAACGCTGAGGCTCCTTCTTTTTTATCACAATATTTTTGCCAAAAATAGTGAGCTATTGCCATAATCAATAAAGTTGGCAGTGAAATTTTAGCATGCCAAGCAACATATGTTAACAGATCATAACCTAACGTTTCAGCAGCAATCACATTATCCGCTCCAAGTGGCGACGGCATGATCGTAGCTGTCATCGCAATTACTCCTGCAGCCGTCAGTGAAGAAATCCCCATACTAGACAACATTGGATACAAAATCGCCATCAAAATAATCGCTAAACTAGAAGCACTTGGCACTACCAAAGACATTAAATTTCCTATCAAGAAAACAAGAGGTACAAACAAGGCTTTTGATTTAATTTTTTGTAGTGGTTTTACCAGAATGTTGACAGCTACCTGATTAGCACCGATGACATTCATATACCCAGAGTAACCAAACAAAATCATGATCACGATTCCTGCTGAACTAACTTGAGCAATGATCGTATCTTTAAACTTTAAAAAGATATCGAAAAAGGCTAAACCTGTTCCTTCGCCCGCAGGATAAAGAGGGTGACCTAACAAAACTGCAAATAGTAACAAAATCAACGCCCCGCTGATCAAACTTAGAGCAGGATGGTAATTTTTAATAATCAAATAAGCAACAAGAGCTAAAACAACTAACACTAACAAAGACTCAATCATAGTACGGCTCCTTTTTTAATTTATTTTTTCTAAATTTGAAACAACCCATTTTTGGAACGCTGGAATATCAATATCTAAGCAAGCAACTGCATTCGTCGTATCGTGATATTTCATTTTTAAATCAGCGACTGTAGCACCAGCTGCGGGGCCCTCTAAGGCGATTTCGATGAATGTTTCTTGAACTGTAAATAATTCTGGGTCCGTTAAATAGGCGATAGCACATACATCATGCATTTTTAAACCAGTCTGTAAACTTCCACCACGATAATGTTGGAATAATGAGTAAAACATATTGCCAACTTTACCGAATTCTTTGATTTTTTCAGTTTCATTTTTAGTCAAGACTGCTGTACTGGTCACATCCAAGCCAACCATCACGATCGGAACGCCAGATTGGAACACGATTTGTGCGGCATGTGGATCGACATACGTGTTGAATTCTGCACTGGTATTCGTATTTCCTCTTGATAATGAACCGCCCATCATGACGATTTCTTTAATATTTTGCTTTGTTTCTGGGTACATACTGAAAAGTAAGGCGATATTTGTTAATGCTGCTATTGGAACTAATGTGATTGGCTCTGTACTTTCAAGGATACACTCTCTCATTGCTTCAACAGCATGGACATCGAGCGCTTTGGCTGTAGCTTCCGGAAAATCGTATCCGTCCATACCACTTTCTCCATGAATTTCAGCTGAATCTTCAAGCTGGATCAACAAAGGTTTGTCGCATCCTTTAGCAACCGGTACTTGTTTATCAAAAAATGAGACGAGTTTCAATGTATTCACAGTCGTTTTGTTTACGTTTACATTTCCTGCAACAGTAGTTAATAACTTAACGTCTAATTCTGGATGATTAAGGGCGATCGATAAAGCTACTGCGTCGTCAATTCCTGGATCTGTGTCGATGATGATTGGTCTTTTTTCTTTTGCCATAAGTCCTTCCTCCTTCTAAGGTTAAGCGCATTACCTAAATGGTATAAAAAAATACCTTTTCAATAGTTAAAAAAGTATCTTTAGATTAACCGCTTAATCCATCTAGCTATTATGATAGCGTTTTATTTTTGGTTAGTCAATAACTATTTTATTTTTTTAACACTGTCACCTTTAAATAGGCTTGGTCTCAAAATAATCGACTCCGTTTTTTGCTTTTGCTTGATCAATGTATTCTTCAATAAGGCAACAGCTTGTTCTGTTAATGATGAGATATTTTGCTCTACTGTAGCTAATGAAATCCCTAGAATATCTGCTATCTCTAAACGATCATATCCAATAATCGATAGATCTTCTGGTATCAATTTTCCGCTACTAACTGCTTGTTTTAACACCCCAAAGGCAACCATATCATTGGCTGTGAGCACAGCCGTTACATCTGTCAGCGCAAAAAGTTTATTTGCTTGTTCCATACCGTAGTTAAAACGGTAGCCGGTTTCAATGATGTACTCTTCTCTTACTTTTATACCATAACTTTCTAACGCTTGCTTATAACCATTGATTCGATCAAGCGTGCTTGGAACTTTAAAATCTCCTGTCATAAAAGCAATATTTTGGTGCCCATTCTCCAGAAGATACTCTGCTGAAAGTTGACCACCAGCTTGGCTATCAAAATAGACCTGATTAACCCCAGAAAATGAAACCTGTCTATCCACTAAAACAAAGGGTGCATCGATTTCTTTCAAGAAATGTTCTTGTTCTTCTTTGAATGAGAAAGACTCATTCGATAACGCAATGATTAGTCCATCAACTCCACGATTCAAGAGCATTTGAATCAGATTTTTTTCCACAGTAAAATCATCATTGGAATTAACGATAATGGTTAAATAGCCCAACACTCTAAATTGTTCTTCTAATTGTTTACAAAGTTTTGAAAAAAATGGATTTTCAATATCTGGAATAACGACACCAATGGTTCGTGAGGCATTTTTGGCAAGAATTTGAGCTGCAATATTTGGAATGTAGTTTAATTCTTTGGCGATCTTTTTTATTTCTTGCTTCTTTTTATCAGAGATTCTTGAAGGTTTATCATTTAACACTAAAGAAACCGCAGCTTCAGATACATTAGCCATTTTGGCAATGTCTTTCATTCTGATTTTCATGGCTCTCTCCTTTATCAATTCACTTGTTTTAATCGTTTATTTCCATAAAAAATCTGCCACAAGTTGATCTACTTCGGTATTTTCGTGCAGCTGGCTATGCTGTGCTGATTTTCCATAAAATATTTTTTCTTGTACGTCATTACCATGTATCTTAAACAACGAAACAACACTCAGTGCATCTGCAACAGGAACAGCTTCATCACTTAAACTGCCATCTTCCACGTCTCCTGCGATGATCATTATTTCCATATCTTTCGATACTTTTTCGATTCCATTAACATAGTCAGCATATCGTTCACTCTGAATCACAGGGCCATTATTGATAACATCATCTAATGTTTCCCCATCAGATAATTCCACAAAATTATTAAACGGTGCTGCGATACCGACAAACTTGTTGATTTTAGGAAGATTTGGATCGTCACCAAATGTCGTTAGATAACGCAAAGAGCTCGCGCCACCCATTGAATGACCTACCAAATTAACTTGTGTTACACCATAATTATCTCGAATATACGTTAAACAATTTTTGATCCACTCAGCTTGATTCCATTCATTGTTTTTATTATCTTCAAAAAGAACTTGAATGCTCGGGTTATTGGCTTTGTCTGTCAGTTTCCCTTTTGCTTTGACTGCCCCATCAACACTAACAGTTAAAACTAGCTCTTTTTTAGTAAGATCATTTTTCTCCATCCTTTTGATCATACGCCCAAAGGAATTATTGCCGCCACTATAACCGTGAATAAACAGTGTGGGAATGGATGACTTTTGAGCTATTTCACTGGTTGCTGTGTTATTAGTGGTTGGTTGATTTTCATGTTGGGCTGCTTTTTTACTAGTACAGCCAGCCAAAAACAATAAGAGACAGACAGTTATTAGCAAAGAATACTTGTTATTTTTCATTTTATCCCCTTTTCAATCATCACTATAGTAATAAGAGAGCAGGACAAAACTAAAGTTAGTTTTGCTCCACTCTCTTATTTTACAACTTCTATTGAATTGAGTCTACTTGTTCGTAATCTAGTTCTGTACTTGTTTCACGACCAAACATGTCAATATTAACTTTTAGTTTTTGGCGTTCTTCATCGACCTCTGTTACTTCACCTTCAAGACCAGAAAATGCTCCTTCAATAATACGAACTGTATCGCCTAAAGCAACATCCAAATCAGATTGACGTGTACTCATACCGATTGAACGTAAGATGTGATTGATTTCCTCTTGTAGTAAAGGCGCAGGCTTGCTTCCGGCACCATGGGAACCAACAAAGCCAGTAACACCTGGCGTGTTCCGCACTACATACCAAGAATCATCTGTCATCGTCATTTCTACTAACACATAACCTGGGAAAGTTTTATGAACGATTTCTTTCGATTTACCGTTTTTTACTTCTGTCTCTGTTTCTTCTGGAACAACGACACGGAAAATGAAATCTCCCATGCCCATGCTTTGCGCACGTGATTCAATGTTCGCTTTTACCTTGTTTTCGTAACCTGAGTATGTATGCAATACATACCAATTTTTCTCAAATGATTCCATTTCTGCTTCGGCTCCTTTAGGTTTAGTAGTTGGTGACACAATACATTAAGAGTAACAAGTAATGCCTTGTACTCAGCTTCTTTTTCTTATGTGAAAATAAAAAAACCTCAGTTCCCCGAAGTTTTTTCCTCACTTGTTATTATAGCACTGTTTATAATGAAATACTAGTTTGAATTACTTAAGAATCCAGCCAAAAGCAGTTTGGATCACTGTATCCATTACAAAGAATAATGCTGCAAAAAGAATTGATGTTTCGATAACAACCAACGTGTCTTTGCGTAATTGTTTTTTAGATGGCCATGAAACTTGTTTCATCTCATCTTTAACACTACGTAAAAATTTCATTTGAACTCCTCCAATATCTATTTCGTCTCTTTATGTAACGTGTATTTTTGACAGTATTTACAGAATTTTTTGATTTCTAACCGCTCTCCACGTTTTCCTTCACTGACGGCTTTAGAATAGTTTCTGGAGCCACAATCTGAACAAGCAAGTGCTGATTTTTTTGTTGCCATTGTTCAACCTCCTCTATTCACAAATTTACTCAATAACATTATCATTCTTTTGGCAAAATGTCAATGGATACTCAATAAACTATGGTTTTCTTTCAAATTATGTTATCATTAGCTTGTCAGACGAATTTAACCTACGGGGGGTCAAAATATGTTATTAAAATCCGTTGTTATCAAAAAGAAAAATCTTACAACGGTCAATGAATCTTGCACATTAGAAGAGGCGTTGACAATCCTAGAAGATTCTGGTTATCGTTGTGTACCGATCTTAGATGAATCGGAAAAGATTTTTAGAGGAAACATCTATAAAATGCACATCTACCGCCACAAAGCGAACGGTGGAGACATGAGTTTACCAGTAACTTATTTATTAAAAAATGCAACAAAATTTATTTTCGTGAACACGTCATTCTTCAAGGTTTTCTTTACGATCAAAGAATTACCTTACATTGCCGTGTTGGATGAAAATAACTATTTTTATGGAATTTTAACGCATAGCACGTTATTGAATATCCTTGCTCAATCTTGGAATATTCAACGTGGTAGTTATGTTTTGACAATTGCTACAACAGGTAAACAAGGGGATCTAGCCGCTATGACAAAGATTATTGCCAAACACAGCAGTATTGCCAGCTGTATTACACTAGATATCGGTGAAGATGAATTTATCCGCCGCACCTTGATTACTTTGCCTGCTGAAACAACTGAAGAAACGTGTGCAGTTATCGTTGAGAATTTAGAGCGTAAGAATCTTAAAGTCGTTGAGATTGAAGATTTACAAGCGAATGCTGAATAAAGTATTAGAAAAAGAAGCCTTCCAATTTGAAAGGCTTCTTTTTTAACGCTCTTCACCAATAATCCGGACTTCTGTTTCTAATGTCACATCGAATTTTTCCTTAATCACTTGTTGGATATGCGCAATCAATTCTACATAATCAGTCGCTGTAGCCTGATCGATATTTACGATAAAACCAGCATGTTTTTCTGAAATCTGAGCGCCGCCCCATTTCAGTCCTTGTAATCCGGCATCTTGAATCAATTTTCCAGTAAAGTGTCCTTCTGGTCGTTTAAAGACACTACCGCATGATGGATACTCTAATGGTTGCTTAGATTCTCTAAGTTCAGTCAACTCAGCCATTTGACTCTTGATTACGCTGTTTTCTCCTTCTTTTAAAGAAAAAGTTGCTTCTAGCACAATACAATGCATATCTTGAATCACACTATGACGGTAAGAAAATGCCATCTCTTCATTTGTAAACGTTCTGATCGTTCCGTCTTCCAATAATACATCAACACTTGTGAAAACATCTTTAATTTCTCCACCATAAGCACCAGCGTTCATGTAGACAGCACCACCGATACTTCCTGGAATCCCACAAGCAAATTCGAAGCCAGTTAAATCATGCTCTAAAGCAACATAAGTTGTATCAATCAACTTGGCTCCCGCTTCAACAACGATTCGGCTTTTAGAAACAGAGATTTGCTTCATGTTTTCCAACATGATTACCATTCCCCGAATTCCGCCATCTTGGACAATCAAATTACTGGCATTGCCTAAAACTAGCCAAGGAATCTCATGACTTTTACAGTATTCGACCAAAGTAGCCACTTCAGCTTTTGATTTTGGAAAAGCTAGGACATCCGCCGGTCCACCCGTTTTAGTAAAGGTAAAATTCATCAAAGGTTCATCAAATAGTAACGTTATATCCGTTAATTCATTCATCATTTCAATTTTATTCATCGAAAGTCGTTCCTTTCTTTCAAACATCCTATTTATTCTAGCATGCCAAAGAGAAACTTTCTAGTCTGAGTCTATAAAATATGTTCTTGATGCTTGTGTAACATCTGGGCACATAGCTCATGACTAGTGAAGACCTTCTCTTGTCTTAAATGAGAGCCGTCATTTGTCTGAACTGCTTTGATAAACTCATCAACCATCTGCTCAAAACCACGCTTTTCTAAAGTTGTTGTCCAATCGCTAAAGGTCTTTTGTTGAATTACTTGTTGACTTTTGATTGTTAGATCCGTTAAATTTTCTAAAACTAATGTCCCCTCTGGGCTTGTTAACTGATAGGTTTCAGTATTTGCCCCAGCATAGAGATTCATTGAGGCGATTGCTGTTGTTGTTTCTGTTTCAACATGAAGTAATGCTCTTTTCAGCATATTGTTTTCTTCGATGATTTTTGTCTGAACCTGACGAATATCATCATCAAGTAGATAAACAAGTGTATCGGCTACATGTAAAAATAAATCGTAGATTACAAAATTAGCAGTAGATTCTGATGCAATTCGATTTTTTTGGATCAGTAGCATATTTTTATTTTCAACGGCTTTCAATTCTTCTACAAAAGGCGCAAAACGACGATTAAATCCTAGCATCAACTGGAGATTTTTTTCTGCTGCCAAAGCTTGAATTTCTTTGACTTCTGCTAAGTTTTCACTTAAAGGCTTATCCACAAACACATGGATTCCCGCTTTCAGCAATTGTTTCACCACCTGACCATGCACTTTAGTGGCAACATGGACAAAACAAGCGGATACGCCTGTTTGAATCAATTCTTCTGTTGAAGCAACGATTTCGTTGAAACCGTATTTTTCACTGATTTCTTTTCTGGTTTGTTCATTTCGAGTAGAGAGTACAAATGTTGCTTGATCTCTTAGCTTGGCATATACAGGTAGATACGCCTTTTGCGCAATATTTCCTAAGCCGATGATTCCGATTTTCATATGAATTCCTCACAATCAATAGTTGATACGATTATTATACTATTGATTGGGAGGAAATGTCTGAAATTAAAGCACTTTATAATCAAACCAAATTGAAATCAGGATTCTATTTCTGCACTATCCTAGTTCCGATTAATGATTAAGTTCTTTATTCTCAATTCAGAAAATCCAGTTGCTTTTTGTTTTTGAATATTTTTAATTTTGGTGTAATAGATCTCATCAAATAAATTTTTGACTTGCAGATACTCCAAACCCTTGTAACCGGTCCAAATGGTTATCAAGAGTATAAAACAACGATCAATTTTTTCTTCGTCTATTTTAATAACTGATCTTTTTCAATAGTAACTTCACCTATATCCGTTACTTTATATGAGCTATCATAGCTTTCCACCCAATTTTTTATCACAGTGTTATATAAAATTTCATTAGATTTATCCTTTAAAAAATCTTTTGATATCTGGTATTTATCAAGGTATTTTTCTATTTCCCGAGGATTAGTTATTGTGTATGTATCTTTTGTCTCATCAAATATAACAACATTTTGTTTTAATAGTTTCTCTGAAATAGAGTAAGAGAAATCAATTCTGTATAAAAGCTCCGATGTTATGGTCTTCGCAAAACTAATTAATAATCTCTTTTCAGATAAATCAAACCCAAATGTAAGCGACTCATTTTTTCCTAAAAAATTACTTTTATACCTTTCAATAACAGGTCCTACACTATTTTTTAAATCAGCATTTTTTCTATCCCAATGTTCGATTTGCTTCATATTGGGTAATCCCTTGCTCTCTGAAAAATTTAATTCTTTCCATTCTGAATAATACATCTCATCAAAAACATTTTTAACTTGCATTGATTCTTTCAATTTTATTCCTCCTAAAATACAAACCATAATAATTACAGAACTTATAACAATTGTTGCTATCGTTTTCTTTTTCATTAAAATGCCCCTAATTCATTGATCTTATTTTCAAGATTTTTAATAAATTGATATGCATCTGGTTGCTTTTGCTTTAATTCTTCCATTGTGTTTATATTTAAATCAGCTAGTATTTGTTGTTTTACATCAGCTAAATTTTCGTATTTCGAGAAGAATTCTGATTGAGAACTCTTTTTTCTTACTTCTGATTACTATTTATTACGCGCCTGATCATAAGATAATTTTCTTCTCATTACATAACCGATATCTCCATCGCTATCTTTTTTTACATTCATAAGAAGCCACAGATTCATTAAAATTGAAGATATAGCTATCCTAACCATCATTATAAATCTGAAAAAAGTTCATCCTTAATAATTAATTCTTCTAAATTTTTTAAAAAAAAACGACTTTTATGAACTGAAAACCAATCTTTAAGAAGAATATCATCCATACCTTTCTTATAAAATTGTTCAAGTATATCTTTATCGATATTATATTTGTCTAAGTATTCTTTTACCTTATTTTTTTCACTAATCTTATTTTGTCCGTCTACAAAATATATACTTCTAACTAATTCACTTTTCCCCACATAATATTGATTGTAGAATCTAACAGAAACAGACTCGGATAAGACATAACCAAAACTAATATTCAGTCTTTTTTCAGAAAAGAAAAAACTAAGAGACATATTTGTCATGTTAGTTGGCAATGACTTTTCATCATATTTTTCGCTAACAGGAAATTTCTCGTCAAAAGCGTCTGCTCTATTCCAACTCGCTATACCATCAACTTTACCTAACGAAACATTTCCTCTACCAAAAAAAGACGTATTAATTGCTCTACGTTCATCATAATAAATTTCATCATAAACATTTTTGATTGTTAAATATTGACTGATTCTAAAATACATAGGGACAATTATAAGAATACATAAAATTACAGTAAACACTAACCTGATTCTTCTTTGTTTCACCCATCAATTTCCTTTACTTTACATAATTTTGATAATTATTTTGGCTTTCTTCAAGACTCCTAATGAAGTTATATGATGCTGGATAGTGTTCCTTTAAATAACTCATCGAAATAGAATTAAAAAAACAGCTAAAAAAATACGATAACTATAAAATTGTTTTTTGTACTCAATTTAAAGAATAGTCTCTCAACCGAACTAAGTTTCATTACTAATAAAGTACCCCACTGGTTCTTCATATGAATTGGGATCAGCTAGCCAGAATTCACCGTCCCTTTTTTGATGAAAACGTACTGTTAAAGTTTGATTATCATAGCTAAAAATGAATACGATACTTTTATCAGATAGGTTTTTAATCCTTTCTAATACGTTCTGCATCCATGATTTGGCGATATAAAACTGCTCCGCAGCAGTTAAGTGTTGGTCAGGAAAAAAATCAATGATACGAATTTCAGTATTTGAAGCTTCATATCCAGTTTTATCTCCATAAATAGTTAATAAATTAGCAAAATTTTTCTCAGTCACATTTAAATCTTCTTCTTCGAGAATAAGACAGTCATATATATTCTGAATTCTAATATTGAAAAAATTCTGAATACTAATATAATCTGTATGAATTGGTAACTTTTCTATTTTTTCTGATTCCTGTTGAATTTTTTTTAATTTACTATTTTGCATATCATTCTCCTAAAATATTTAGTCCTTTTTCAATTGCTTTTTGTATACTCTTATCATTCAGTTTTTTCTGAATTTTCGGCGGTGCTAATTCCCCAGATTTCGGATGAATAAATTTCTTACTTTTAGGATCATACAACCATTTAGTATTGTTAGGTTCATGGTAATGAATTTGGCCAGCTCTTTCTCCTGGTGCTGGATTTTCTACATCCAATCGCTCCGTCCCCCCATTTTGCCACATCGTTTTACTAGTTACTTGAGTCCCATTGGCACCAAGTAGTGAGTCACCACCGCCAATAGCGCTAATTCCTATCCCTGTAATCGCCTGTGCAACACCCGCCGATACAGATTGAATCACTTCAGAAATAACCAATCCATCACTTCTGACAAGAACAGGAATCATTTGCCCAGTTGCCGCATCCATTCCATATGCCATGGCTAGACCATTCCCTAACTCTACAATCCCTTTAACAATAATTTTGGTTCCACCATAGAGAAATGACATCCCTAAAACCGTTGTGTAAACTTTTCCAATAGGACTGTTCAAGAAATTATCTAACTCTCTTAAACGAAGTTCCGCCATTAATGCAATATACTCTAACGTTACCTCTGAATCAAGTGTACCATTTTTATATACTTCGTAAATAGGATTTCCAAATTCGAATGGACGAATTTGGAAATCCTATTTTGTGTTCTTGAATTCTCTCTCTGTCCATCTTTGATTGACGTCCTTGATCCAAGATGTATCCTTCTGGGAGGAAATGTCTGAAATTAAAGCACTTTATAATAAAACCAAATTGAAATCATGATTCTATTTCTGCACTCTCCTAGTTCCGATTAATAATTAAGTTCTTTATTCTCAATTCAGAAAATCCAGTTGCTTTTTGTTTTTGAATATTTTTAATTTTGGTGTAATACATCTCATCGAAAACATTTTTAATTTTTAAATACTCCAAACCTTTATATCCAATAAAAGATATAACTATACATAGTACAACAAGCTTTGGTTTCTTCTTCATTTTTTTACTCATTTCAATTTATTCTAAAAATGGATCTTTCTTGATTATCACTTTCCCAATATCCTTTGCAGAGAAGCGACTAGGATAAGTATTGATCCAATCCTTGATAACTTTATTGTATAAGACTTTATCCGTTACTATTTGTACTTCTTTCTTTGAAATATTGTATTTATCAAAATATTTTTGGATTTCGTTCGCTTTTTTTATATCCCATTTTTCTATGTTGTCATCTATAATACTGATGTCTTCATTTAAAATTTTTGTTTCACTATCATATCTATATCCAATATCATAAGAGATATTGGAATCTATTTTTTTAGTATATCCTATATAAAACTCTTTTTTTGAAAACATAAAACTAATTGATAAAGACTCACCGTTCTCCAAATATTCTTCTTTATAACTCTCAATTACTGGTCCTACAACATTATTGGTATCTGCTGTTTTTCTATCCCACCGTTCAATCTGTTTCATCTTTGGAAACCCTTTTGGATTTAAAACATAACCAAGATCATCATATTCTGAGTAATATATTTCATCAAAAATATTTTTAACTTTTAGATATTCCCAACCTTTATAAACCCCAAAGACAATCAGTATCAGTAATATAATAAAAAAGATTTTTTTTTTCATTCTAATAATCCTTCAATTCATTATTTTTATCCTTTAAGTTACATAAAAATCGATACGAATCATAGTATTTTTCTTTTAATTCTTTCATAGAATTGACTTTTAGACTATCAAATATAGTTTTTTTCACTTCGTTATACGATGTATGTTCAGTAAAAATTTGTGCTCGACTTTGTCCTGATCGCAAACGATTGTGATAATAATTCATTGCATCCATGTAAGACCATTTATTTTTGTTCATTAAATACGTTATATTTTCTGAATCCAAATCCGCTTTATAATCATCTGGACCTAAGCTCGGTTTTGCTTCAGCCGCTTTTGTTGCATCACCTTTCCAACCAGATAAACGATTAGCATTTTCACGACCACCATTTCCAGCTGCTGCTGGAATACCCGGATTTAAAATGGTAGCTTGTGTAATAGACTGATGTGCAAAGTCTCCTTTCCCTCTCATCTGATTATATTGGTTATTCCATAATTTTTCAAAATCTTTCATTGATAAATCATGTCCCAAAGCTTGCCCCATAGTATTTTTGAAGTTTTGTCGTTGATCTTTGTTTAGATCACTAAAAGATATATTGCCGGATGATGAAATCATATTTTGTATTCTCACTTTATAACGTAATAAATCATAGTCTCTATCGCTTAAGCCAAGTAATTTCTTTAACTGATCCTCAATTGACATAGCATCACCACCGCCATCAGTAATTCCCAAACCCGCCGTATTAGCCCACATAGCAGCTTGTTTTAAGCTTCCTTCACCATATACCAAACCACCAAGTAAACGGTTCAGAATATAGTCTCGTTCTTTCTGTGAAAGATTAGGATAATTTTTATCAATATTTTCTTTCATTTTCAAAATAATTTGTGCTGTCTCATCATCAAATCCATACTGATCTTTCAAGTTTCGCACAAATTTCTGCTCACTGGTTTGATGGCGATCATTCCAACGTTTATTCACATCTTTCATCCAAGATGTATCCTTCAAAGAGAACCCTTTACCGTTCCAACTCCCAGGACCAATACTGCCGTCACCGTTAACACCTAAAGCTTGCATTCCTTTTGAAAGCAAATTCCCTGTATCACTCAACCCATCAAAATAACTGGTAGACTGGTCACAAAACGCAAGGAATTTTTGAAGTTTTTCCTCTATTTTGGCTTTCTTCGCTTGATTACGTGTGATGCCTGCATCCATGATAGTGATTGCGGCTTGGAAAATCATGCCCATTAATTGATCTTTGTCGTCTGATAAATTTTGTTTGGCTTGAGTATAGCTGTCTTTTGACGATTGAAACCCTTGAATCAACTTATCCGCTTCATTGATTTGCTCTTGTAATTCTTCTGAATCTAAATCTTCACTACCACACTGAGAGATGTAGGCTTCCACATATTGTTCATTCGCTTGTACAACCGCCTCACTATGAAGAATCGCTGCTTTACATAGCGCTGGATAAACGCTTGAAAGATAGGATTTTATGGCGTCCATTCCTTCTCCGCTCATTCCTACCGCTAACTGAATCCCTTGCGTTGCGGTTGAAACAGATTCCAATGCCTGACTATACGTTTTAGCATATGATTTTATTTGTTCTGTTTGAGTTTGGACTTCACCAATCACCATTTTGACCACGGTCATCTTCCTCCTCTCTCAGCGCTTGTAATTCTGCTTCATACAAGGTTTCGGAATACTCTTCTAATTGTCGTTTTTCCTTGTTTACTATTTCCTGACCTTCGTTCATTTCATCAAAAAATCGGCGTTCTTCTATACGAGCTTCTTCAACAATCTCTTCAAAAAAAGAAAATTCTTCTTGTCCATGAAAATAGGCTAATATCCGTTCATTTTGTATCCGTTCCCTCATAGCTAGCTGTCCATATTCTTCCATTTTGCGTTCTAGTAACAGGCTAATCTGAACAGTCTCTTCTTGCTTTTCTTCGTTTTCAATTCGCTTCTTTCTAATGTCGTCCTCTTTCATATCATCCACTCCTTAAGTTAAACGCTTTAATGCATCGCTATTTCATCAAACCTGTAAAGGGTCTATCAAATAACTGTTTCGTTTGGGAATCTGCTCGTTCAAACGCTGCAACAGCACTGTGAATATTCGCTACGTCACGGTTTAACAGTTGTTGGATTGTTGTGGAAGAGGTTTTAAATTCTTCAAAAGTAGTAGTTGCTGTGGCATTTCCTGGCACCGTTGTCCCAGAAGAAAAGGTCACGGTTTGGGAAATCGTTAATTTATCGTTAGCTTGACCAATCTTGGTCGCCTGATTCTGTGCTTCTGCGCCGTTAACATCAATCATTTTTTCATACTCCTTTATATTTTTTTCAACCCTAATATCAAGTATATCTTAATAAAATATCGAAGTAATTCATATTCGTTTTAATACTTAATACGTGGTTTAAAAATTCTCTTTCCTTTCATAAAAAAACGGCTAAGACAGCTATAATGCTTGTCTCGCCGTTGATCTTCATATTCAAGAAAGATAAAGACTTTTTATGAACATATAATGTTAAGTCTATCGATTACCTAACATTTTCCAAATTAAATCAGAAAGAAAGGTGCTTGCAAAATTACTAAACACATCTGATGTAAACTCTGGCAAATGTTTGTTTAACAGATCTTTTATTCTGCCTTGATTTTTTGAAGATGTCTCCACTAATAATTCTGTGCAGGCTTCAAATTCTTGACTATCTTGAGGTAATTTAGTCAGCGTTGCTTTTATTTCTGTGTAAAACTTATCCCAGTCGATTTGGGCATCATCTGATGAATAGTTAACTTTGTTATTGTTACCAAATATAAATGGTGAGCTATTAAAATGATTATTTTTAATTTCCATACTCTACACCATTATTATTACCAAACATAATTGGACTATTCGATATATCACACTGATCCATATTAATGACTATTCGTTCATTATTAGTATTGTTGATACAATATTCAATAACTTCTCTTATGTAGTTGGCAAATTGCGGGTCTGCACAAGCAATGATATATCTGTTACCAGAATTCAAGTGGATGTACATGTCTTCCCCTCTACTATCGTTTGCCTTCTTTATTTGATAGATAATTGCACCAGAAATTACTAGTCCTAAAATACTAACTATCGTGAGGCTTTTTATAAGAAATAGGAATAGGATAAAAGCAATAACTGGTTTAGTCATACTTTTACTTGGTGGCGTATGAAGAGATATTTGTGCAATACTGCTAATTTGTAATGTCGTTCGATTAAATTGAATTGAGTTTTTTTCAATTAAAATCTCGCTTGTTTCAATTCTTTGATTGTTTAGGTCATTATTCTCTGTATTCATTTAATCCCTCCTTTTGTATATTAATCACAACTTATTGATTATAACTTATTTTTCTCTCTATGTAAATAAATTATTAAATATAAACAAGATCTATGTAAAAATATTTTTTCTGTTATTTTATCTTATATATAAGGAAACGATTTTTCGTGTTATTTAATGGCGTTTAAGAGGAAAATTAGGTTGCGTGTTCGCCTTCTTTTCGTATATACTTAGGAGGTAGAATAGAACAAAGAAAACAGCCCATCTATAAATGAGCTGTTCAAATCAGAATATAAAATAAATTGGCACTTCATTATTTGGCGACAACCAAATAATTGAAGCCTTGTAAAGACAGAGCAAACTGCCCAAACAAGTTGCCAATAGTGCTAGCAACATGTACTAGCTTCTTTCTTGTACCTAAAGTTTACCTATTTTGCCATAGGTTTGTTAACTTTTGGGCTATTTCAGAAGAAGTGGTAGATGATTTTTAGAGACTATTGTTGACGATATTGGGAAATTTCCTGATATCGTTTTTTCTATTCTACAAATTCAAGCAAAGGAGGTTCACTTCAAATTAAAACAAATGATAAATTATAGATATAAGACAAGGAGACAACGTTCACTTCGTTCACCTTGTACTTTGCATCATCCACTCTGCCCTTTGGTCAGTCGTGGTGGTGCAAAGCAAAAAGGCACTTCATCATTTGGCGACAACCAACTGATGAAGCCTTGCATAGACAGAGCAAACTATCTATACAAGTTGCCAATTGCTAGCACAAAGTCCTAGCATTCTTTATTGTACCTAATTTTACTGGAATTTTCTAGTCTGTCTGGAAACTTTTTGTTAAAATCATGTACTTAATAAAGTCTGCATACTTTTTCTAGATAATTGATAGCGGTATTGGTAGTTTTAGGATGATAAAAAGTCGTTAAATTTTGAGCAACTGGACTAAAAAGGAATCCATGCACTTTTCGGATTGAGGTATTTTTAGAACGTTGTTGAAAAAATAGCTTTTTCTCACTGACTGCTCCAATAGCGTTTTTTGTTTTATCCCAAAAAAAAGCGGTAGAAATTCTACCAGACTGACAATGATCATCCACAAGTCATTTCTACCGCTAATTTAATAAGTTGCCTAAGTCAATGCGTACATTAAGAAGCGCTGAAGTACGAAATTCAGCGCTTCAAAAAAGGAGAGAACCATTATGAAAAACGAGTTACATAACCTAAAAGCAATCCCCTATCAAGATATTACTGATTTACAAGATTTACTAGATCATTTTGACTCTTGGCAAGAACCTCTGGCCATATTGGATCATTTCTTCCAATTCCGAACGGGTCCAATCAACAAGAAAAAAGTTATCAAAGAATATTATGCTTGAGGTCATTTGTTCCACGCTTTTTTCACAGAATTTATCCGTTTGGTGGAAGCTGAACAAATCAAAATTAAGAAGTTAGATCGTGAAAGAAAAGTAACTACTCATTTTGTTAAGAAATAAAAATGAGGAGGTGTCCTTTTAGTGGCATCTCCCTTTTCGCCTAATGCTATAAATAACTTTCACTATAATTAAAATGACCTTATTATCAAAAAGTAACTTATTTTTTCTTATATGGTTTAATTATATAATTGTTAGTGGAGGTGTTTATTATTCCCAGAAAAGAAAAAAGATTGAAAACTACTCAAAAACAACGGAAAGGCCGAATTATGCTATTTATATCTATTATTCCGGCTATCCTTTCTATAATTACCATCACAGAAAAAGTAATTATTCCATTTATAGGTACTATAGAAGTCACTCAGAATAAGACTGAACCAGTCTATAATCCTGAATCGTTAAATAACTCATATGTCATAGCAAAACCAACAGATATTCAAGAATCAAATGATTCTTATTTCTTTCTTACGAATGTATCTACTCTACAAAATAATACATCAAAAAATTTAATAGTTTCTGATGCAACTATTGAAATAGACGACATTCAGCCGATAAAAGAAGCTGACTTAGAAATTAGTTATGGTTTAGAGGACAATCAGTTAATAATTTTTATTATCAATAATGGTTTAGGCAATTCGAAAGATTCAGAGTTTAAGTTGTCAGTTATATTAGAAGATATTGACCAAGTGGAAAATAAATTATCATCTAAAGATGTCGAAAACTTATTCTTGACTAAAACAAAAAGAAAGGATTCACTATATTCTGGTGATATTTTAAAATCTTTTGAGTTGAACCTTTCAGATGAACTACATAGATTATTTGAAAAGAACGAAAAATATCGTGCTATTAAATTTGAATTAACTGAATTAGCATCTAATAAAAAATTTAAAATACATTCTATCTACTATGATCGAACAAATAAAAGTTTTACATTTAGCGGTATGGGTGCAGGCGGTCGAGATAAAACTGCTGTCCTTTTACTAGATGTCAGCAATACTTCTAATAAATATTCCGTACCTGTAAATAAAAAAATTGCTGCTAATTCTACTGAACAGATTAATTTATTTATAGTGCCAAATCAAAGCAGTAAAATTATTTATTCTGTTAAATACTCTACTAGTAATTCAAAATATACAAAAGCAACTAAAAAGATTGAGTCAACAATAACAGTGCCATTATACAACACAAGTTATTCACCAAATGGTCCTTTTTTCAAATCATTAATTAAAAATCAAATAACACGATATCAACACAATACTAATTCTAATCTACAAAAAGAAATAGGTTATGACTACAAAAAAGTTTTAGATAGCCATTAATGATACACCTTAGGTTGAACTAAGATAGAGTAACATAATCAGTAGCTTATTTTCAGACGGGCGTTAAGAAAGTGAACTGTATTTCTTGGTTCATTATGAATAGAAAGTATGAAGGATGCTTGGTCGCTTAGTATCGAGTAAAAATACTTTTTTACTCGATACTTCTAAGACAACAACGCCTATTTACATAATAATATTCTTAGTACGATACATGATATTTTATTCTATTTTTTGATTCACTGTTTTCTTTTGGATGAATTGACTTGACCCTTTTTTGGCGAAAAATAAAATAGTTGCTACCGCCAAAATGATTGGGCTTAGATTTAATGGGAAAAACAACGTCATAAACACACCTACTGGAAACGGCGAATTTATGATTGCAATTGCAATACTGGTACTCACGATTGCAACAATCAGCAAACGATCTGTTTGGGTAAATAACTGCGATACAGCAAAGCCTTGAATGATCGCAGAAAATACAATAGGAAAGATATCGCCACCGATCCAACCTGTATTCAGACATATTTGTAAGAACAATAATTTGATCAACGCAATCATCGTTAACACTAAAAATGAAGCTTGACTTCCAACAAAAGGTGCAAGCGAAAGTGATAGTTGCCCTGAAAAAAGTAAATTAGGCAGAAAAATACCGATTAAAAAAATTGCTACAGACCCTATTAATGCTTTACGAATCGGAAACTCTTGCCAAAAGTCTAGACGTTTCTTTAAAAAGTTAGTAAAGAGACTATAACATTTTCCAAACAATAGACCAAACAAAATCAATGGCAATCCCACCCATAGATCACTCCAGATCCAATTAGATTCGCCCATTTTAGAGACAAACGATGGTTGTCCCGTCATTTTCATCAAAAGAAAAAAAGTGACTAAACCATTGATGATAAATAATAGATAAAAGAACTTTTTTTTCGATTTTTGTCGTTCTTTTACAGCTCTGTTTTCATCATAAGTCAATAAATATTTTTTAGGATTTAACAACTGTGCCACTCGTTTTTGCACAGACAAGCCTTTCAATTCGCTATAGTTAAAGTAATAATAACGTAGCTTATCTGCTTGCCAGACTGAAAGATAAATAACTGCGCTTAACAATCCTGCTTCTGGACCCACGCCTGCCCCAAAAATCAACACGATGAGGGCAATCAATAAACTGCGGAAAACACTACTATAATCTAGAGTTTTGGTCTGTTTTAATTCTGTCACTGAATCATGAACTGTGTGAGGTAAATTTCCCCATTTTGCTCGAGAAAATCCTAACAAAACACCGCCAATCAAAGTAATACCTAAAATATATAACACTCGAAACTGGTGATCAGGTGAGACTAAATTCCAAAGTAATTCAGAACCTATTCCTTCTACCCTTAAAAAGATAAAAGATATGACCCCAATAATACTACTTAGTACAACTCCATAAATCAATAAACCAAGCTCTTTTGCATTCAATTTTATAGATCCTTTCAATATAGGAAAATTCAACTAATTATCCACTTCTTTTTCTATAACTTTATCACAAATCTAAATACCTGGATACAAAAATGCTACTCGTTGATTCGAATCAAAAAGTCGACAAAGAATACCAAAATTTAGATTATATATGTTAAACTAAGCTAAAGCCTTACTTACAGGAATCAATAAATAGTATCAATTTTGAAGGAGGTTCTCAAAATGAAATGTATTTCATGGAATGTCAACGGCCTGCGTGCTGTTGTGAAGAAGAACTTTATGGAAGTATTTAACGAATTAGATGCAGACTTTTTCTGCTTACAGGAAACAAAATTACAAGAAGGACAAATCGACTTAGAGCTACCTGGTTATTATCAATATTGGAATTATGCGGAAAAAAAAGGCTACTCAGGTACTGCGATTTTTGCCAAAGAAGAAGCACTAAGCGTGCGTTATGGTATGGGTTTTGAAGAGCATGACCAAGAAGGTCGCTTGATTACTTTAGAATATCCAACCTTTTTTATGATCACATGCTATACACCCAATTCACAAAATGAACTGAAACGTTTAGACTACCGTATGACTTGGGAAGATGCTTTTCGCGAGTATTTAAATGAACTAAGTAAAGAAAAACCCGTGATTCTTTGTGGTGATCTAAACGTAGCTCATCAAAATATCGATTTAAAAAATTGGAAAACCAATCAAAAAAATGCTGGGTTTACACCAGAAGAACGTGGGAAATTCACAGAGCTGTTGGATAGTGGCTTTATCGATACCTATCGTCACTTCTACCCTGATCAAGAAGGGGTTTATTCTTGGTGGAGTTATCGTTTTAATGCTCGGAAGAATAATGCTGGATGGAGAATCGATTATTTTGTCGTTTCTGATGGCTTGAAAGAGGCTTTGACAAATGCTAAGATCCACACTGAAATTACGGGTAGTGACCATTGTCCGGTAGAAGTTGATTTGACTGTTTAACAAACAGGGGGCGCGATCCATCAATTCGATGTTCGCGCCTTTTCTCTATCTCAATTTGTTACTCTGTATAGCCCGTATCTTTCATTCTCGCTCGATTAACAAATTTAACCATTGATGTTTTGCCTAAACGAAAACCAAATTTTTCATAAAACGTCTCTTTACCCGGGCTTGCATAAAGTATTACATTAATTTTTTCCATATCCTGTAATAAATTCTCCAAAATCACTCTCCCAAGGCCAAATCCTTGATATTCTGGGTCAATTGCAATATCGTAAGCTGCTGCCTGATAACAGCCATCAGAGATAAGACGACCACAACCAATTAGTTCATTATTCTGTGCATTAAAAATCAAGATGATTTTGTAACTATTTTCAAACGCTTTTTGACGCAACTCAGACGTTTGCGTTCCCATACCAGCTTTTTTTAACACATTTAAAATTTGTATTCCTCGGATATATTCTTTATTAGTTTCTACCTTATACATTATAAATCTCCTCTTCTCTCGTTTTTTCTATTTCCAAATGTAGTTGCACCAATCACTCCGACCAATGTCACTAACATCCCTATTATATGGTAGCTTTTCAGCGTCTCATTCAAAATGAAGACACCCACTAAAGTTGTGATGACTGGTGTTAAGTTAGCTAACACACTTATTTTTGATGCTTCAATTTTTGAAAGTGCATAATTTGATAATAATGAACTGAAAAATGAAGATAGCACACCTAAATATAAAATTCCTATCAAAAAAGATGGTGATTTTAAAGGAGCGATATAATCTAGTGATGCACCAGAAACTATCCGTGCACTAAATGACATAATCGTGAAAATAGCAAACCCGAGAAATGTCATAATATAAGTCAACGTGTAAAATGAATATTCTTTCGTTAGCTTTCTAGCAAAAACACTATAAAACGCATTAGATACTGCTGAAAGAATCAGTAGGATTGTTCCTATGATTGAAAAATTTAAAGCATCCTGACTATTCATCCGAGAAATATAAACGATCCCCGCAATAGATAATAAAACACTCATTTTTTGCAACGTGCTTGTTTTTTCCTTCAATATAATTCCTGCTAGTATAATCGTGAAAATAGGGACAGTTGCTTGGATAATACCAGCCTCAGATGAAGATGAAAAAGCTAAACCAAAAACTTGAAATGCAAAAAATAAAATTGGATAAAACAACGCCAATGGAAAAATTTTTTTAATATCTGCAACCGTTATTTTAAACTGAACCTTTTTCAGTAAAATAGGGATCGATGCCACCATCCATGCAAAGAAAAATCGATACATCAGTATATCTATTGGCGAAAGTGTTTTTAGGGTGATTTTAACAAACATGAATGAAAAACCAGTAATGATGATTTGTACTGCAGCAGCTAAATAAGCTTTTTTGGTTCCGGTCATAAAGTTTAATTCTCCTTTCGTTAATAACTACTTGTATTGTAGTAAAGATTTTTTTCTGCTACAATACAAGAAATCCCCATCTGTCCTAGGACAAAAAAGGAGCTTACATGTTTAAATATCTGACTATCGCCGATGATCTAGTTAAAAAAATCCAAGCAGGCCAACTAGTTCCTAGTCAAAAGTTACCAGCTGTTCGAAAATTAGCTGATCAATATAGTTGTAGTAAACAGACTGTGACACAAGCTTTAAAGAAACTAGAACTTGAACATTTTATATATGCTAAAGAAAAAAGTGGCTACTTCGTGGTTCAAAAACAACTAGAAGAGTTCAACACATTAGATACAGTTTATGATTTTTCAAGCTCTTCGCCAAATCGACAGCTGTTCCCTATCAACGATTTTCAGCATTGTTTTAATCGAGCGATCGATACCTATCAAAAGGAACTATTTCTCTACGGAACAGCTCAAGGATTACCAGAACTTATTAAAACCATCAAGATCCAGCTTGAAAATACACAGGTTTTTGCTGATCCAGAATGCATGTATATCACGTCTGGCATTCAGCAGGCACTCAACATTCTTTGCCAAATGCCTTTTCCAAATAACAAAACCGCGATTTTAATCGAGGAACCGTCCTATTCTTTACTTATTGAACTGCTTAAAGTCTATCACTTACCAGTATTTAGTCTTCAAAGAACGGCTAAAGGTCTTGATTTTGATGAGTTAGAACGTTTATTTAAAGAGGAATCCATAAAATTTTTTTACACGACACCCAGATTTCATGACCCTTTAGGAATCTCTTATACTAAACAAGAAAAGCTGATGCTTATTCACTTGGCTAAAAAATATGATGTGTATCTCCTTGAAGATGATTACTTAGCTGATTTTGACTTGGATAATAAAAATGACTCTGTTTTTTCAAATGATATCTATAACAAAACCATCTACTTAAAAAGCTTTTCAAAGATTATTTTCCCTGGTCTTCGTATTGGCGTTGTTGTCTTACCTCCTGCACTAAAAACTACTTTTTTCCAGTATAAAAAATGCGCAGATATCGATAGCTCTATGTTTTCACAAGGAGCGTTGGAGATTTATATCAATAGTGGAATGTATGAGTATCATTTGAAAAATGTCCGCAATGCTTATTTTGAAAAAGCCACCGCATTTAATTGGTCTATCCAACAGCATCCTTTAGCTAAACTCATTGACGTAGCCCCTCCGCTTGCGATGAAGACTCACCTTTTACTGCCGCAAGTGATTCAAATTGATTCTCTGATCAAGAGTCTCAAAAATAAAGGCGTTTTACTAAAAAAAGCTGACTCTAATTATTTATCACTACCTCAATCGAAAAGAGAAAATATTTTGTTGATTGAACTGGCTACGATCGATCTATCCATGATTCATTCTGGCGCTACTCTTTTAATGGATGAAATCCAAAAACAAATAATTCTAAAAACAAGAATCAACTAATCAGAACAAAATCAAAGGTTCATTATTTCGACTATGAGTTTTGTTTAGTTTCCATTAATTTTTTTCTATTGTACTTACCAAATATCTAAGTTTTTGTTATACTGCATGTATGAATTAATTTTGAACCGAAAGGGATCATAAATATGAATTTTTATTCCATAGACTTTGAAACAGCCAGTTATGCTAAACATAGCGCTTGTTCTGTTGCTATAGTAAAAGTAGAAAATAATCGAATCGTTGACGAATACTACTCACTGATCAAACCAGAAACAGATTTTTTCTGGAAAAATATCCAAATTCATGGCATCAAACCAGAAGATGTAGCTGATGCACCGAAGTTTCCTGATGTTTGGAAACAAATCCAAGCTTGCTTTAAACCCAATAGCCTAGTGGTCGCTCATAATGCCCCTTTTGACTGCGGTGTTTTAGCTGGATGTTTGGATTATTACGGCATTAATCAACCGAATTACCTTTCATTATGTACGGTGAAAACTAGCCGTAAACTATTCCCAGAGCTAGTAAATCACAAATTGAACACCATTTGTGATACTCTAGATATCCAATTGGATAATCATCATGACGCGTTGGAAGATAGTCGAGCTTGCGCTGAAATTTTACTTTATCAAGAAAAGCATTTTGGCGTTGAGCCTTTGAAAAAACTTGTCACGATAAAATAGTTATGATTTAATTATTCACACATTCTATCTGCAACTTAGTTTCATTGCAGATAGATTTTTTTGTAGACATATTAGTAAGAAAGGATTTATCAATGAAAAAAGTAACATATCTATTAATAGGAGCCTTAATTCCTACCATTTTATTTTCTATATACTATTTTTTTTCATCAAACTCTTCTGAAACAAAAAAAATCAAAACTGAAGAAACACTAACTTCATCTAGCCTACCAAAGAAAATCGATAAAATAACTTATTCTCCTATGGGTGATAGTATAAGTGCTGGACTGATTGTCCAAAATGAAGAGCAAAGATTTACCAATATCTTAGCAAATCTAATTGAGGATTCTTATGATGTACAAGTTGAGCAGAAAGGAGTGTTCAAACCTGGGGCACGAGCTAGTAATCTTGGTATTTCAAGCATTGAAGACATCAAAAAACAAAAACCAAATATTGTTACAGTAGAATACGGTACTAACGACCTTTTAGATTATAAAAATGAAGAGAGTTTAAAACAATTTGAAGCAAACTTATCATATATCATTTCGGAGCTTCAAGAACAAAAGATTTTTATAGTTTTGATAACAACATGGAACAGAGATTTAAATGTCTCACAACTTTATGATGATGTTATTTTTAAAATTGGTTCTAAATATGATATCCCTGTGGCGAATATTCGTGGCATATGGACAACTACAAAAGATACCATCGATCCTAAAAGCAGTGATAATTTTTTGAAAAATAAAAATATAAAAAATGATATGCATCCAAATGAAAAGGGGCATGAAGAAATTGCTAAACGTATATTCCAATCCATTGAACCTAGATTATCAAGCTCCTTGCTTTTTCTTGATTAACCTTCTATGTTTCATTTAAACAAATTACCATGATATAATAAGACCGCGAAAAATCGATACATCAAATTTTTCGCGGTCTTATTATATTCGATTAGATGTCTTCATATTATTTTCTATTCATCTATACATACTAATTTATTTTCTTATGCTCCAATACGCAATAAAGCAAATAACTTTTGTCTCAAAATATCGATTAGCGAGCAGACTATATAAACTAAAATAATAATTACAATAGAAGTCACAACTAAATTTATCCCATAATATGATGCTTTAAATGCCGTCAACTCTTTCCATAGAAAATGGCGAATATAATTATTATCATGAATTAGATAAACACCTAACGTTGCGGAACCCAATAAATTTACAAAAGGTATAGAACCGATATTCCAATTTTTAACACCACAAAAAAGCAAGATTGACAAAAGAAGATATAGAGGACTTTGAATGTCCATCATTAAGCTTTTAGAAAGTGCATTTTCATTTTGGTGATTGTAAAAAGCAAGTAATGCAATTAAAAAAGCTATAATCATAAAAACAACAGCACTTTTTATAAAATAACTTTTAGCGCTCTTAGCAAATGACTCAGGGTATACCTTTATATATGCAGCAATAAAATAAATAAACAAAAACCACATACCACTTTCGACCCCACCATAATTAGCTACTAACAACGATATAACTGGCTTAATTGATAGAAACACAAAAAAAACTATTAAAAGGGCTGCATGTTGCTTTTTGTTCATATTTTCCACCAAAATATTTAAGAACGGCGCCAAGCAGTATAATAGCACATAAGAACTAATAAACCAATATTGCTGAAACACAATTGGTAAACTTGCTACGATGCTATTTTTAACGTTCAATATAGAATGATCTTTTCCAAAAAATGCAAAAATGAAAAAAATTCCAATTGAGTAAAAAAATACTTGTAACCACAACTGTAATAATTTTTTTGGCTTAAATGCCTTATTCACTAAAAAATATCCACTAATCAATAAAAAGCAATTTACACCAAATTTCCCAGCCGATCCAATAATATCGAGAAAAATTGGCTTCATACGTAAAGTTTCTCCAAAATTCCATTCGGAATGAACAACATAATGGTGCATTACAATAACAAAGGCGCTTAATATCCGAAAAAACTCAAAATTTGATTTTCTAACGTTCATATATCATATACCTTACTTCCCTATTTTTAAATTTTTGTATCTCCTTTAACCTATTATACTGAATTTTATAAGTAATTAAAGGACTTTAGCGAAAATTTACTATCAAGTTAGCATTTTAAAATTCTTGATTCAACTTTCAATAGTCAGTTTTACTTAATAAAATTAAATAACTAAAAAAAGACATCTGAATTAGTTTTCAATACAGATGTCTATACTCTATTTTTCTAAAATTTCAACGATTTCGTCCATATTTTTAGAACCAAAAACAATGTCTTTATCATCAATGATCATTGCTGGAACACTCATGATTTTCTTTTCTGTTTTCAACTCTGGGAAAACACCGATATCGATCATTTCAGCTTCAACGTTATGATTGATTGAAGCAATCCGCTGACACGCTGCTACGACATCTGGGCAATAATGACAGGTCAATGATACAAAAATCTGTACTTTCTTTTTAGGTAATTCTTTGATTTTATTAACGACTGGTTCTTCTATTGGCTGACCAGCACTTCCTACATTATAAACAGCTAAGACGATTGAGTTGACTTCATGTCCGCTTGGAATACCACTAAACTTGATTCCTGTGTACTCCCCTTGATCATTTAACACAACAACGCTTGGTAATTTATCGATACCATATTTTGCTTCTACGTCAGCACCTGCACCTTTTTGAACAGTTTCCAACAAAATTTTATCGCTTAATGATGCAAACTCAGTTAAGAAAGAATTTAATTCGAGTGATTTCTCTTCGCCACTATCCATGACTTGTAATAAGGTTACATTCTTCGTTAATTTACCGAAAATACCACCTAATTGCTCTCTCATTGCATCTGGGAACCATGTGTTATTGCCACTTGTTGCTTTAGCAGGTTTATTTTCTGCTTTTGGTTGTGTTTCTTTAGTTTCAGCATGTTGTTTTGCTAAACGTTTTTCCATCCGTTCATTGACGATTGGCAAACCAGCTTTTGTTTTTTCTTCAGTGATGTATTTTTGAGCATTCGTTGCAGCGATTGCACCATCTGCAACAGCTGTCACGATTTGACGTAATTCTTTGATACGTAAATCTCCAGCTGCATAAACGCCTGGAACATTGGTTTCCATATTTTCATTTGTCGGTACATAGCCGCGATCTAATTCGACTTTGCCTTCAAAAATTTCTGTACTTGGTTTATTTCCAGCAAAAACAAACATCCCAAACGTGCTGTCTGCTGGTGCTTCGTATGTCGTTTCTTCACCAGTTTCGTTATTGATAAAAACAGCTTTACGAACAAAGTCATCTCCAGTGATTTCTTTGACTTCGGTATTGTAGACGATTTTGATATCTGGATGTTGTTTGGCAGCTTCCGCTGTTAATTTAGCACACGTAAAATCAGGTTCGCGAATGATCATTGTGACTGATTTACCATAACGAGTTAAATAAACGGCTTCTTCTGCTGCTGCATATCCGCCGCCAAGTACGAAAATATCTAATCCTTGGAAAAATTCACCATCACATGTTGAACAATATGCAATGCCGCGTCCTGTAAATTCAACTTCACCAGGGAATCCAATTTTACGGGCTGAAGCACCTGTTGCGATGATCACAGCATAGGCTTGATAGGTTTTAGTAGCAGACTTCACAGTTTTTACAGTTTGGCTTAAATCAACATCAATGATTTCGTCTGTTGTAAATTCAACACCGAAATCCAAGGCTTGTAAACGCATGTCTTCCATCAATTCAGGACCCGTTGTGGCACGGATCGCTGGGTAGTTTACGATTTCAGAAGTCGTCGTTACTTGTCCGCCGATCTTATCTTTTTCGATAATCAATGTATCCAACATCGCACGACCTGCATAAATTCCAGCTGATAAAGCAGCTGATCCGCCGCCGATTACGATTAAATCATAAATTTCTTGACTCATGTATGTTCTCCTTTTTGTACATCTCATTATTTTGATCTATAAATTTTAAGAAAGACTCCCCTAGAAAAGGAAGTCTTACAAATGTCTATTTAAGGGTTTAGATTTTACCAACTAAGTCTAAACTTGGTGCGATTGTTTCTTCGCCTGGTTTCCAGTTTGCAGGACAAACTTTATCACCGTGCTCCGCAACAAATTGAGACGCTTCTAATTTACGAACTAGTTCATCTGCATTACGGCCGATACCCATATCATTGATTTCGTAAGATTTGATTTCGCCTTCTGGGCTAACGATAAATGTTCCACGGTATGCTTGACCTAAATCTTCATTTAAAACACCGAAGAAACGAGCAATTTTACCATTTGGATCAGCTAACATTGGGTATTTGATTTTACCGATCGTATCAGTCGCATCCGCCCAAGCTTTATGAACAAAGTGGCTATCTTCAGATACTGAGTAAACTTCACAATTCAACTCTTTTAAGTGATCGTAATGATCTTGCATGTCGCCAAGTTCTGTTGGACAAACAAATGAAAAGTCAGCTGGATAGAAGAAGAAGATACTCCATTTACCTAATACGTCTGCTGTTGAAACTTTAATAAAGTCTCCGTCTTGGTATGCGTCACATTCGAAATCTAATAGTTTTGTGTTGATTAAGTTCATATACATATTCCTCCTAATTTTTAAAAGCGTAACGGGCTCGTTTAGCTTTGACAGAAGAATAGGAAAATATGTTTGTGGCGCTTTTGACCACAGGCATATTTTATCTTTTTTCCGAAAAGCTAGCCCGTGCAGCTAGATAATGATAAAAGCGTAATGGGCTCGACTCAAAAATAGGAAAATATGAATGCCATGCTTTCTATCTCAATCATATTTTACCTTTTCCGCGAGGGACTAGTCCATACAGCTAGATATTTTCTACCCTCTTAGCGTATCAATTTAAAATTATTATGTCAATAGAATTATTACAGTTTAGTTATTTTATTTTTGCTATTTTCGCCTTTTCTTTGAGAAAATAGCTCTTTCATTCTCAATAACATGAAAAAGCAAGGTTTATTGTTTGTCTGATCATACTTACACAATAAAACAAAAATAGAACAAAGACAAGAGTCTCTATCCTATTTCATCTTCATCCTATTCTACCAAAAGAAATCTTTCAATAATTGGACTACTGTTTGATTTTCAACTAACTCACTGTGACTTGTCTTTTCTCCTTGAATCAACACTTCCTGATACTCGGCTACCTGTTCCTGATAAATAGACCTTCCAGAAAAAACACTTTGTACAGGAACGGTATTGTCAGACGCCGTATCATCAACCTCTCCAGCAATATTCAACATCTTGATCGTATCAGGGATGTTTTCTAAATTCTTTAAATAGCCTTTGAGTAGCTCGCTAGTTTCTTTTAGTTGTGTAAATGAAGTCACAGCGTCATTATATTTTTTTGACGTATCATTATACGGTGTTCCTAATGTTATCAATTTGGCTAATATTGGGTCATCAGGTTGCTGAAATTCTTCTAGGTAAGAAGTGATTACTAATCCGCCATTAGAATGGCCTAAGTAATTGTATGTTTCAAATGAATACCTCTTTTGGATATAGCTTAATGCTAATTGATACCATTTGCCTTGAACGGGCAATGTATCGTCACTACTGTCTTTAAACGCAATCACAATGCTAGGATGTTCCGTTGAACTTGTTAGTTTTCCTTTAGATGAAACAGTTCCATCTGTTGCGACAGTCACTTTTAACACATCGGCTTTTGAATCTAACGTTTTAATCAAGCCATTGAATCGATTGACCGTTCCATTAGTGCCTGGAACAAAAATCGTTGGCGTTTGAATTTCTACAGGTTCACTCGTGGGTGTAAATTTTTCGGCAAATGCAGTTAGGCTTTTTTGAAATAAAAGAAAGAGCATTAGAACAACACCTACAATCAAAAGTATTTTAGGAACCCTTCTTTTTATGTTTTTAGTATCATTCATGACGTTTCCCTCCTCTTAAAGAAAAGTGTACGCCATGAAACTTAAACGAAAATTAAACATAAAATAAAGAGAAATTATTTTAGTTCTATTTCCTAGTGAAAATTATCTGGATAGTGAGTAAGCTCGGTTAAAAAGTCCTCAGTAAGTTCATCGGTTAGCTGTTGATAACTTTTCCTTATGATCTTCTTGTTTTCTTGATAGTCATATTTATGAAATTTATTCATAACATCCCCTTTAAAACTGTTATTGACATCCAACGAGGAACGATTAAATATCGTTTCAAAATCTAATACATTGAGATCAATAATTTTTTCATTTTTATCTGAACAGGTTGTGTAGATAATTTTTTTACTTTCCGGTCGGAATGTTATTGTCCATGCCGTGTACGTTTGAGGAATTTCTTGTCCAATCCATTGCCAAATGCTTTGATTTTTTTCTGGAAGACTACATTTTTGTAAAATATGAATGGCCGTATCTTCTTCACTATAATCCATCATCTCTTGATACCCCATCATGAATCTGTTCAATGAAGTCAATTCATCATTATTTGTTTTACCCTCTATTTTTTCTTTAGCCAAAGCATAATTAATCGACGCTTTATATGAAGTATTGGAAATAATATGTGGGCTTTCATTAAAATAAATGCTGGCTTCTCCCTCAATAAATTCAATAATCGCTGAATTTCCAAATGCATCTAGCATAGAATAATGCAGACAATAAAAACTCGCAGAAGGTGTATGTAGATGAAGGTTGGAGATTACTTCTTCTACAGTTGCATAGTTATCTAATTGGAATTGAATCCATTGTAATTCACTTATTGATCCATTCTGATTGTCAGGAAATTGACCTTCTTCATGAAAGAGCATTACAATTGAAAGTCCTTTTTCATTCATTCCAGCTGATGGAAGCTCAACACCGAATTGTGAAAAGGTAATTGATCCATATTTAGATACCCAAGTCGCTGTTGATAAACCCACTTCCACTGGAATGCTAGTTTTATTTAATTGACGTTGGTTAACCGTAATCAAGCCATGATGATAATAGAAATCATAGTTGAAACCTAAAACTTTTTCTTTGTTTTCGTCGATAATCATTGAAAGACACATCTATTTTCCCTCCAGATCTAATTCGTTTAGAAAATCTGTATACCAATTAGCTAAAAAGTCGTAAAAATCAATTGCAAACTTAATGGTCATTTTTTGATAAATATCCACATGGGGTTCGAAATCAATCAAGGTTTTTTCCATGATTATTTTTTCTTGCTCAATTTCTTTTAGATGGGCTAAGATATTTTCTTTCACTTTTTCGGTTTCGATCAATCCAGAAAAAAATAATTTTGTTAAAAATTCATAATTCATTTTAAACTTAGATTGTTTATTCATTAGCCATTCCTCTAAGGTCTCTTCACCTTTTTTTGTAATATAGTATATTTTCTTTCCATTTTCTATTTTTAAAAGGATTAATTCTTTATCTTGAAGTCTTTTTAGAGCTGGATACAAGGTGCCAAAACTGACATCTGAAAAAGTATTGACAGAACCAGCAATAAATTGTTTCAAACCATATCCATTCATTGGGTGGACTGCTAAGCAGCCTAGAATAATATCTTCCAATTAACATTCTCCATTCTGATTCATTTTCTGTTTATTTGACCTCTATCAAAACCAAGCAATATAAATAAATTCGATAAAGTTTAGTGTCAAATGTGCTACAAAAATCAATAAAATATTCTTTTTACGAGAAGCAATTATGCCAAATGGTATACCAATGATAATACCTGTCATTAGGATATACCAAATTCCACCAGTCCAATGTAAAAAACCGAATGCGAGCGCCGACAACAGAACACTCTTCATTGAGCTATATCTTTGCTCAAACTTAGTAAGTGCATAATTTCTATAAAGAGACTCTTCTACAAATGGAGCTAAGACAACATTTGCAATAAAAAAGGGAATGATTTGTCCTCCTAAAACCTTCATTGCTTCTCCTGGTGGAATGATATCTCCAACATTTTTTTGTAACTCATATTGTATTGGAGATAAGATAAACAAGTATAAGACTGCAAATAAACTGCCGACTATCACACCTTTAATAATTTCCACATTTAACTTTGGCGAAGAAATCTTAAAACTTGCGAATAAACTAAACTGTTCTTTTTTAGCTGTAATAACTAAAACCAATAATAAGATTATTTGTACGATCAATAAAATTACCGACGTTTGGTCAGCGATTTCTAAAGATATTTCTCCCGTATCTAAGCCTTTTACGGAATAATAAACGGATAATCCACTAATTGCAATTAAAAACCAAAATGGGGCTAAAATCAAGTTTAGCCAGACTCTTTTCAACGATTTCATTATTTTTAACTCCTTTTTATTTTATATCGATTCGATATAAAAATAGTTTATAACATTCTCTATTGATTGTCAAATTAATTTTTATATCCTTACTGAGACGCTTACTTTTTCATCTTCAAAAAGTTAATATACATCAAAAAAAGAGCCAAATAATTACATTTGGATCTGGGTTATTGTAATGCTATTCAGTTAGTTCTTTTCCTGACTTTATGATCTATGATGTAGTTAAACTACCATTGCTATCTTTTTTATGTCAAATTTTGGAAAAGACATCCCGAATTTCCTTTAAACTAAGTCGATGAAAACCAAATAAAATAGGAAATTCAGATATTCTACACCATTATTATTACAAATATATTAGATAATCTACGTTTGAATATCACTTCTAATGAAAATAAAAAATCGAGGGAAAACTTGCTTAAAAACTTAAAAATGATTCATCCATATTCTTATCTTTGTTAAAATGCTTTCCATGGACATCAATCGCTGCATGCCATTCTCTACATAAATCATGAGGAACTCCTTCGGTCAAATGAATAAAGTCTTTCCGCATTTCTTCGTATGTCTTATATGGACCGAAACCTACACGATTAAACAGACGAATGGCATATTGATCAGCGATAAAAACATTTCGTTCAAAAATATAAAGCAACATTGCATCTGCCGTTTCTGAACCGACACCCTTTATCGTCAATAGCTCTTTTCTTAGCTCATCAGTCGAGTATGTTCGAAATTTATCAAAATCACTATCATGTGAAATAAACCAACTGATTAATTCTTTGATATAATTACTTTTTTGTTTGAAAAATCCGGCTGGGCGAATCAGCTCTTGTAACGTTTCCAATTCAATTTCCTGAAGACTTTCAACAGTTAAATAGGGTTCCAAATTTCCTAATGCCTTGTGAGCATTTTTTTCAGTCGTTTGCTGGATCAAGATCATCGACACCCAATCAGAGATTCGATTAGTATCTTCCCACCAATATTGGTAACCATAATGTGCGACTAAATTATTTAACACTTGAAGCTTTTCTTTATCCGTTTTCATTTTGATTCGCTCCTTTATTATTACATAAAAAAACTCAAGTCAAAATAATTAAATCCTGACCCAAGCCGTATAAATGTTATTCAGTTATTTCTCTTTCTTTTGTGATCATAATCACGCCATCACCTAAAGGCAATAAACTTGAGGTCAAATCTGGATGCGTCATGACTGTCTCTAAAAATTGATTCAACTTTCTATGGATCGTTCTTTGACTACGCGGAATTTCCTCGATCGGATCTAAAATTGTGCCTGCTTGGAAAACATCATCCACCATCAAGACACCGCCGACGCGTAATAAACGTAAGCATTCCGGTAAAAATTCGATATATTTAGATTTCGCACTATCCATAAAAATAAAGTCATAAGGACCAGTTAATGTGGGTAAAACTTCCGCTGCTTGTCCTTCTAATAAGGTCACTTTATCTGTCAGTCCTAAGCGTTCATAGGTTACTTTGGCTTTTCTGATCATTACATCAAATCGATCGATTGTAGTAACATGTCCATCTGCTCCAACGTATTGGGCCATTAAGCTAGAAGAAAAACCAATTGCGGTTCCAATTTCTAGAATATTTTTTGGTTTAATTTGATCTAAGAAAAACTGTAGAAAGACAACTGTTTCATGAGGTATAATCGGCACTCCAGCAATGTGTGCTTCTTCTTCAATCACCCCAAGTTCACCTTGGATCTTTTTTTGTTTATTTCTCATAAAATCAACAAGTTCTGGTTTCACAACTGGTCGATGCATCATTTCGTTTCGCATATTATCGCTCCTCTTCGCTTCTATATTATACGAAGAGAAGGATATGATGTCAAAATATAATTTTTAAATTTTGCTGACTAAATTTCTCTATTCTTCACTAATTTTTTTAGCGATTCGTTCATTCATTTTTCTTTTTAGTTCGTTGATTCGTGTTTTAGCTTGCATTTCATGTAGTGTATTTTCTGCAAAAGAGCCTACATCTTCGCCAACCAATTGTAAAACTGGTATATTATTTGCCGCACCATCTTCAAAAAAGTCTAGCAGCTCCAGCATAGGTGGAAGCATATCCATACCATCACCTGCGGTAAATTCCCATAAAAATTTTTGAACTTCTTTATACACGATTTGATAGTCAGAAGGAAGTTCCTTCAAACGTGCCATTTGTTTATTATACTCTACCTTATCTGCATGAACTTGTTTAAAATAATCGATAACATTTTTATTTTTCATTCTTTTTTTCCTCCTTTAGTCTTTCAATCTGCCCTGAAATAAATGTCCAACGTTGCCAAAATAGGTCGAGTTCTTTTTCTCCTGCTTCATTTAGGGAATAAAATTTACGCATTGGTCCAACAGTGGATTTTTTCTTTGTAACAGTGACTAAGCTCTTTTTTTCTAAACGTAAGAGAATCGTATAAACTGTTCCTTCAACGATATCTTCAAATCCGTATTCTTGTAAATTATTGGTTATTTCATAACCATATGTCTCATGTCGCTTGATAATTTCCAGAATCACACCTTCTAGAACGCCCTTAAGCATTTCTGTTGTCCCGTTCATAACATTCATCACCTGTTCTTTCATATGGCACTTGAGGTCTATAGTATTTTCTCTAACTACTTAGTATTATTAAGTACAGGTATATAGTATAACTCAGTAGAAGTATTGTCAACTACTTTGTTTTACTAAGTACTTGACTATGCGATTAAAAAAACCTGTAGTCAAACTATTTCTAGCTTAACTACAGTTTTTTTATTTTCTACTTAATACAGCAAACCAACTAAATCTTCTTTTTCAATATTGCCAAAATATTTTTTAATATCGATCTTATCTACAGCCTCTTCGATCGCTGATTTTTCATATTTTGTGCCAGTCAAAATTTCTTCTACGTCTTTGATTTCACCTAATCCAAAGAAATCGCCAAAGATTTTGATTTCCTTGATTTCACCTGCTTCTACATTCATCTGTGCATCGATGGAACCAATTGGAAAACGTTGGTGACGTTCTAAGTTAAAGGCTGGTGATTTGCCATAATTCCAATCCCAATTACGATAATATTCGTCAGAAATCTTATTGATTTTTTCCCAATCTTCATCCGTTAGTTCATACGTTTTTACTTGATCAACAGAGTCGACACCAAAAATTTTCAATAAAATATCTTCACGGAATTCTTCTGTCGTCATCTCTTGTTTATCTGCTGGTAAGAACGGTTTGATATTAGTCACTCTTGAGCGGACTGATTTAATCCCTTTAGATTCAATTTTATCTTTACGGACTTTTAGCGTATTGACGACTTCGTTGATATCACTATCGAACATCAAAGTACCATGAGCAAACATTCTTCCAGCTGTTGCATACATCGCATTTCCAGAAAATTTCATCCCATCGATAACTAAATCGTTACGGCCTTTTAATTCAGCACCAGAAACGCCTAGCTCGTGCAAGGCTTGAATGATTGGTTGAGTTACTTTAGCAAAATCACGGAAAGAGTTGCCATCGTCAGGCATGATAAAACTAAAGTTCAAATTCCCATGATCATGATAGACAGCACCACCGCCGCTTAAGCGACGAACTACATGAATTCCATGTTCATCTACATACTCTTTATTGATTTCTTCGATCGTATTTTGGTTACGCCCAATAATGATTGATGGATCATTGATATAAAACAAAAGAATCGGTTCATCTAAAGGTTTTTCTTTTAATAAATAGGTCTCGATTGCTAAGTTAACTCTTGGGTCGTTATTTTCATTTGGTACAAAAATCACAGTTCACCACTCCTTAAATTTCGATAACTAAATTTTTCTCTGCTAAACTAACGGACACTTGATTGCCAGCTGCTTTTTCTGCTTGCTGTTTCAACTCTTCTAACGAACCATGTTGCGGTAAATGGGTCAAGATCAGCTGTTTAACCTGGGCTGCTTTCGCAATTTCCCCTGATTCTTTAGATGTAAAATGAGCATGGTGCTTCTCGTTTCCTTCAAATAGATACGTATCTGCTAAAAAGACATCAGCCTCTTTCGCAAAATCGACAAAACTTTCTAAGTAGCCAGAATCACCTGTGAAAACAAATACTTTACCCGTTTTTTCTTCTACAAAACGCATTGCATAACAAGGTACAGGATGAATTGTTTTCATAAATGTCACAAGGAAAGGACCTAATTTCAATTCTTCTGCTTCAAAATAAGGAACGGCTTTTGACACTCCCGGCATATTCAATGCTTCAAAGTGAGCAGCATCGTCTGTATGTCCATAAATCGGCAAAACAGGTGTCGGTTCCAGTACTGGATATAATTGACGATAATACTGCAGCACACCAAGATCTGCGATATGATCATAATGGTAATGGGACAAAATCACGGCATCTAGTGCTAGCGGGTCAAGATGCTCTTCTAAATTGACTAAGGTTGTACTTCCAGCATCTAGTAATAGCTTAAAACCATCTGATTCGAGTAGATAAGAACTGGTTCCTTCGCCTTTATAAGGATAAGCACCTAAACAGCCTAAAACGGTTATTTTCAACTTCCTCGACCTCCTTAAGAATTCTTCACTTAATGGTAACACAAAAAAGGAAATTAATGATGAAAGTTGTTGTAACTTTATAAAGATAACAAATAAAAAGAACAGCATAGACGATACATTAAGTTGTTTGCTACCTTTTATTTTTTTAATAAAAAAGCGGAGATGTCTTCATAAGCTAGAGCCTTATTTCCCACCTGACAATGTCGTTCTCCGCCTGAAGAAGTTGTATAAAGAATTGTTTCAAGTTTTTTTACATGTACAAGTTTACTGATAAGAAAAGGTAATCTATCAGCTGGTACATAGAGATCATCCGTTCCCGCCATCAGCAACACTTCTTGTGTGACCTTATCTTCAATTCCTTCAAGAGTAAAAGCAGAAATAAATTTTAATAGTTCAGATGGTCGCTTGGTATTAGATATAGCATAACCTTTTGATAGTTTAAAATTTAAATCAATATTTTGCTTCATCGCTTCGGATAACACTTCATCAACCTGTTGTTCATTTCCATTTAGTAATTCTGTTTCAATAAATTGATATTGTTGCAGAGCAATTCTATTTTTTAGTGCGTCATTCATGCAATACATCAAATCAAAGGCCACAACTTTTTCAATTCTCGGCTCAAAAGCCGCAGCTCTCAAGCATAAATAGCCTCCTAGGGACATGCCAATCAAATCCGCTTTTGCTAGCTCAAAATAGTCCAATACCGCTCCAACTGGTTTTTCCCAATTGTAGACCATCGCTACTTTTTTTCTGATCATTTCTCCCTGACCGGGACCTTCAAATAAAATAAATTGATAGTCAGTTAGCTTTTCTAACGAGTTAGCTAACCTGATTAATTCTTCTAGGTAAGAATCAAATCCACCATGGATAATCAATGTTTTTTTTGGTGTCCCATTATTTTTTATTACAACGCCTGGCATGAAAGTATTCTCATAAGGAATCTGAATACACGTCATATGACGTGTATCAATACTCTTATAAAACGCTTCTTTGAACAGTTGATAGGTGTTTAATTTTCTTGAATCTTCTTCTTTAAAAAAAAATTCAGCTAGCTGATAATAAACAGAAGCAATTCCATACTCTTTTTTTGCTTCTTTTTCATGCCCCAGTGACAACCATGTTTCATACCATGATTCAAAATCGTTAAGATTTGGAATCGCCGCACTTACTTCTTTTTGGATACTACTTTCTTTTTCATATGGCTCTAAAAAACGGTTCATTTGAAAATTAAATTGTTCATTTTTGTGATAGTTTTTAAACATTGAAATCCCTCCCTGTAACCATCAGTATGCGTGCGGACCAACATTAAAAACAGACACAAAAGTATTGAAAATGTATTATAATGAACAAAAAGAGTATCAGTGTCCAGAAAGAAGGCAGTTTGATGAATAAAGACTTACGTGTGATTAAAACAGAAGAACTAATTCAAAAATCACTTATTTTTTTATTGCAACAACAATCAATTGAAAAACTAACAGTCAAAGACATCTGTGCATACGCCAAAATCGGTAGATCTACTTTCTACGCTCATTACATGGATAAATTTGATGTACTTGAAAAAATAATTAAAACCTACTCTGATTCTTTTGATAAACTAATACAACAAAGATTCTCAAAAAATGAGGTTTCTGAATCGATACAATCAATTGCTAAGGACATAACTAAAAAGAAAACAGAAATCCAGACGCTGTTTAATTCTCCATACAATCACTATAATTTAGAAAAAAGCTTTCTGCTTATTTTAAGAAAGCACTGCGCTTTGTATATAGAAACCAGCAGCAAATATAAACAGTTCAACCTTCCCCTGACATTTATGATTGATTTGTATACTTCAAGTGCAATGACAATGATTCATTACTCTTTGAACAATGAATTATCCGATAATATCTTTGACTTCTTACAGTATCTATCCGATTACGGCTTAAAAAAAGCTTAGATAAATGCATGAGTAAAAAAATAGCTGAATTGACATCTGGTTTTATACCAGATTCAACTCAGCCAACTATAATTGCGTTCTTATTTTTTATCCAACAACTGTTGGTGCCCCTTTTTCTTCACGAGCGGTATCATAAAAACTTGCTACAGCAACATCATGATAAGGAATCACCCATAATAAACCAATTCCGAAAACCAATGCACCGATGATAAACCAACCAATAAATGAAATTTGTAGAAGTAAATATTGACCAAAGCGACCTTTCATCAAGAACAAGGCGTATTTTAGGGCATCTCCCACTGATAATTCAGGATCATCAAGTTTTACCCAAACGGCAAACTGGAACACACCACTGACAAAAACACCGATTAAAATCATCAGAAATGCGAAAATCAGCAATAATAAGGCTAAAAAGAAATCTCCCCTCATTTGCGTTTGAAATTGGTCAACTGATACTGTATTAAACATCAATCCAAAGTACAAAGCAGCACCGTAAGATAAAAGTACTGGTAATAACACAATTAAGTTCAATACTAACTCAACAAGATATTGAATCAGGTTGATAAACAACATTGGAAGATAAAACTTGCCTTGAAAAATAGCTGTTAACATTCCTGCTTGAACTCTTTTGCCGCGTAATACTTGTAAAGCACAATAATAAGTGCCATACGTAATGGCAAAAAAGAGAAAGTTATTTAGTAAAAAAGACATAACATTATTACTTGCACTATCTTGTGGTAAATTAGCTACACTACCTACTACCGAGCTAATCATAAAGCGGATAAATACTGCTAAAAATGTAATCCATGCCATGGTTCCCCATTGATTTTTTAAAGATGTTCGAGCTTGTTCCCGATGCATTGCATTCGTAATTTGACTTTTCATTTGAACTATCACCTCTTCTTTAGTAACTGCGAAGCTCATCTACTGTTTTTTTATCTAACCGCTTCACAACTTCTGTAACTAATTTAACTGTGTTTAGATAATCATCCTCATGGATCATTGATGTATGAGAATGTAGATAACGAACTGGAACTGTGATTGCAAGTGACGGGATACCATTTCGAGTCAAATGCATTCTACCTGCATCCGTTCCACCACCTGTGATCACGGTATATTGGAAAGGAATATTATTTTCTTCCGCCACTTGGATCACAAAATCACGTAATTTTTTGTGTGGAATCATCGATGCATCGAAAATCAAGATTTGTGGTCCTTTGCCTAACTCAGAATCAGCTTCTTTAGGCGTCATACCTGGTGTATCACCTGCTGTTCCAGTATCAAGTGCAAAAGCAATATCTGGGTCGACTAAATGAGTACTTGTTTGGGCACCGCGTAACCCCACTTCTTCCTGCACGTCACTGCCTGCAAATAGGATATTAGGATGGCCCTCTGCTGCTAGATTTTCCAATACTCTTAATGATACCGCCGTACCAATCCGATTGTCCCAGGCTTTAGCCAGCATAAATTTCGTATCATTCAGCCGACGATATTCAATATAAGGCGTGATCATATCTCCTGGTTTGATGCCCCACTCTGCGACTTGTTTGTCACTAGACGCACCAATGTCGATAAACATATCCGCTACATCATATGGCTGTTTTCTAGCTTCTGCCGTCAAAACATGAGGGGGTTTTGAACCAATCACACCATAAAATAGCTCCCCTTTACCCGTTTTGATCTGCACTTGTTGCGCTAACATAACTTGTCCCCACCAGCCACCAAGTGTTTGGAATTTAATAAATCCTTTTTCTGTGATTTGTGTCACCATAAAACCAACTTCATCTAAATGTCCTGAGAAGAACACTTTTGGTCCTTCTTTATCACCGATACGTTTGGCAATAATACTGCCTAACCCGTCATACATGACCTTATCTGCAAAAGGTTCTGCATATTTTTTAAATATCTCTCTGACTTCCCCTTCATTGCCTGGTACTCCCTTAGCATTGGTTAAGTCTATTAATAAACGTTCTTCTTTTTGATCCAAAATATTCCCTCCTAATAATTAAAAGCGTAGCGGGCTCGTTCTGCTCCGACCGAAAAATAGGAAAATATGAGGGTGGTGCTTTTAGCCACAATCAGATTTTATCTTTTTTCCGAGGAGTTAGCCCGTGAAGCTAGATATGATATAGCGGGCTCGTTCTGCTCCGACTGAAAAATAGGAAAATATGAGGGTGGCACTTTTAGCCACAATCAGATTTTATCTTTATCCCAAGGTACTGAACCCTTGTTGCCACTCAATTATCATTAATCGTATTATATCACTTCTTATCACTCTTGAAAAATCAACAGTATATTGAAACATACAAAAGGAAAAGTGATAGAAATACCCTTTAAATGAGCATTTTCTATCACTGTTTGCCTTTTCAAAAAATTACCTTTGATCTATTTGTTTTTTTCTACGATAATAGATAACATAATAACCCAATAGACCGATAATCAAACAATTCCCTAATACCGTATACCAGTGTTCAACTTGTTCATTGGTCCTTGGTAGTTTTTTCTTAACAACTGCAGATGTTTTTGGGAATTGAGTATCATTCGCTTTCGCTGTTGTTTTCTCTTTTGATACGTTTGGTACATTTGGTACTTCTGGTACTTCTGGCACTTCTGGTAGTTTGGGATCAGTAATAGATGGTCCTAATTCTTTTTCATAGACGTAAATTATTTTTTGCGGTGCCTCTGTAAACATAACTTCATCTACTCCAACTAGTTGATTCATTCTATTTCTTAATTGAGGCGTTGGTTTTTGTACCTCTTTAAAACGATAGCCTGTGATTTCTTTTGGTGTAACGGTTTGTTTTGTGCCGATTTTTTCTTTCAGTAAGATGTCATCATCGATTTGATTGCCTTTTGTATCCACATGCTGGAGTAGAATTTCTCCTATCTTATGCTCGTTTTCTACAGTTAATTCGATATTTAAATGCTCTGGATCGATCGTGATATCTTGCTCAAGTTCTTTCAGATGATAACCAACAGGTGCTTTGGTCTCAGTCAGTGTATAAGTATCTTGTGCTACTTTTTCAAATACAGCTTCACCATTCTCATCTGTTGTCAATGTGACTGGATTCGTAGGATCAATTTTAGAAACAAGTGTGAATTCAGCTCCGCTCAGTACTTGTTTTGTTTCTTGATCGATTTTTTTCACATGGATCGTTCCCATTGATAATTCGTTTGTTTTAGCTCCTGTAGCAGCTGTTTCTGATTCGATCAACTCTTTCGTTAATGCTAGAGAAACTGGCGCTGCATCTAACTCGTACCCTACTGGTGCTTTCACTTCTGTAAATTCGTAATCCCCTTCAGTCAGATCTCCAACAGTAATCAAGCCTTGTTCATTTGAGTTGAATACATAAGCTTGGTTTTGATCCGCTGTCCAATTTACTGTATTTTGCTCATCTAGATGGTAGTATTCTATTTTTTCCTGAATATGACGTGATAAATTAAACTGGGCACCTGATAAAGCGGCTCCTTTTGGATCTACTTTTTTCAGTTCCACTGTACCTGTTGTGATGATTGGTTCATTTTCAACGATAGTGACATAATTTGGCTCAGCTATATCGTCATCTGATTTGGTAGATAAAAGGACACCTTTTTGATACTCATCAGATAATTTATACCCATCTGGAGCTGTAATTTCTTTAATCAAATACTCACCTTCAGCTACTGATTTAAAGAGGGCATTCCCCTCCTGATCAGATCTTACCTTTAATCCTAGCGATTGCTTGCTTTCTTTGTCAAACAGTTCAAAAACGGCTCCATTTAACGGTTCTTGTGTACGTGCATCAACTTTTTTCAGTGGAATCTGGCCGACCCCTTTTCCAGAACCAGAACCACTTGTAATGGTATGATTTACCGTTGACCAATCTGATTTAATCGCTTTATTATTTGAAAAAACTGCTGTATTCATTACATTTGCTGATTTTGTTGTAACGGTTTGATACTCTACAGAAACGCCTCGAGTTTCTTTTTTAAAGGTGATCTTAAAATAATTTGTTTCATAATTTTTCAAAAGCGAGCCTGCTGCGCTTTGATCTGGATCATAAGTGAAAGTGATCTCGTAGTCTTCACCTAAACTGAGAACCTTATTTGTAACTAAGTCTCTGACCACAAAAGCATCCGTTCCTATTACAAAATTAGTATTTTCAGCTTTCGATAAATCACTTAGTGTGAAGCTATCTTCTAAAACTAACTTTTCATATGGACGATTTGCCGGCATAGTATTTGTTTGAATATACCAATTAGCAAGTTTATTGTCTGCTGTTGAAACTCTGCCCACTTTATAAGTATTGATCCCTAAAGCCACTGTTTCTTCCGCTTTAAGTTCGTGTTGATAGTCCTTTTCATCGCTAATTTTAGCTATATTCGTAAATTTAGTGTAGTAATCAGAAACAGGAGCAGTAGTTGGTGCTGTTTTATAGCGGATTGCTACTTTTTTGTTCCCAATAGATGAAAATTCTAGATGAATATGATTATCTTTGATTTCCATAACAGTAGGATAGCGGGCATCTCCTGGTTGAATTGCCTCACCTGTCAACACTACTTCCTTGCCATTTTCATTGATAATCTTATCTAGTTCGAGAATTTCAATCGAGTCTTTATCTAATTTTTGAATTGATTCGATTTCATCCTCTAAAATAAGATTTTTATATTTATGTCGCTCTTCATTGATTCCGATCGTCCAGGTAAATATCCCCGCTGTGTTTGCATATACAACATTTTTCTTACCGCCTCCAACTAAAAAGCTAGGAATACTGAATGTTGCTGAAGCTTCCATCGGAATATTTCCATTTCCTGCAAGGGAAACTTTATTACTTAGTTCATCGCCTACATTAATATCTGTGTTATCAAACTTGCTTGTATACGTCAAAACATATTTATTCGTTGTAACGCCAGCGTGAATGCCTAACATATCCACTGTAAAGCCGGAACTTGTTTTCTTGATCGTATAATCTTGTCCAACAACTAATGGGTGCTTCGTTTTGTCATCACCTTTAGCATAATAGTAAAAATCAGCAGATCCATCCACTAGCTCTTTTACTCGCTCACCAAACACATCAATCATTTGATTGAACTGCATTCCCCAGTGTTTATTATTGACAATGATCGACCAGTCTACGGTTCCCTCTGTCATATCTAGAGAATCTTCTTCCAGTATTTTAGAAATATTTGATGGCGCTAAATTGATTTTTGCTTCATCGCTTCCTAAGGTATCTGAAGCCTGATTTTCGATCACCCGCGGGCTAGGATTTTGAACAGCTGTTTCATAAACAAATCGATAGGCCTGAGTTGATGTAGCATTTTGGTTATTGGTATAAGTGTAATCTGTTGTATATTGACCAAAGCCACTTGTATCCCAGTGACTTGTTGGCGCAAAACCGCCTTGGCTGATCGAATTGGTGCCATAAACATATAAATAATAAATTTTTAGACTTGAAAAAGTTAAATCATTGGCAACTTCATCCTTGAGGATATCGGTAAATTTGCTTCCTTGAGTCAGCTCAGTATTATCCGTATTGTAATCGATCGTCCAAACGATTGTATTTGTTTTGACATTGTACTCCCCTTTTTTAGTTATGTGAGGATTGTGATTATACTGAAAATAAACATAATTTGAAAGAGATGTTCCATAAATAGTTGCTTCAGTTCTCAGATTATACAACTCTTCATTAACGATCGACTCTTCTTCAATAACTGATTCATACGATAGAATCACAGCTTTATTCGTTTCTTTATTTAGAATAGCTTCTAAATTAGCACCGTTTTGTTGAAGTGTGTAATCTCCACTTCCTAACAAAATAGGTTCACCAATCAACTGACCGCCCATCGAAACGTCTTGTTCAAAAACTTTTACATCTTTGATATCGATATAAGCCGATGCATCTTCATTCTGGCTCGAGCCTTTTCTATTGATCGTGTTCTTGACCACTATTTTTTGATTTGGCTGGATGGTTTCTCGATTGATATTGGTTTTTATTTCTGTCGACACGAGATCTGTATTAAAGGTTTTGTTTTTCTTCAGGCTAATGCTTCCTTCACCTGAAAGTTTAAATAAAATATCGTATTGTTTTTCCTGATTATTTGCTAAGGGGAAAACAATCATTTTAAGTAAGTCACTATCATCGCTATATGGAATAAAACTTGTTTCAATATCGATTTGATATTTTCCATTGACTACGGTTTCATTAAAAACGATGGTAAGTTTTCCGGTCGTATCGATAGTCCAGCTTCCGACTGTCGCTAATTTTCCGGATATGTTGTTTGAAATCGCAATATCTGCTGGTAATTGATAGTCATATGTTCCAGCTTGAATTGTTTGATTTTCTGTCCCAACTTGTAGAGTTATCTTCAACGGTGCTTGTCTTTGAGGACGATTTGTCGTTGTGTTGAACTCTACTCCTTTAGAATCGGTCAATGTAACATTTGATATCAGGTTTTCAGCTTGTTGTACTTTTGCTTGTCTTGATTCGATTTCGACTTCACTCGCTGACGTTTCGGGTATCGCTTCGGTTGTAGAAATTTCTACGGCCTCTGGTCGCTCATCTAAAGTATCACTTGTCGAAGAATCCTTTGTAAAAACACTTTCTGAACTTTCCAAAGAGCTTTCTTTGTTCGGTACTTCACTTGTTAGTTCATCAGACGATAAAGTATCAGAAGTTTCTTCTGACACGAATGTTTCAGCAAAACTAACAACAGGAATCAAAGAATTAGCAATCATCAAAAGTATCACTATTATTATCCAAAATTTCTGTTTTTTCATCATTATCTCCTTTTATTTTTATAAAAAACAAACAACTATTACCATAGTACCATAATATATTAATTTTAATAGATAAAATAATAATATTCTTTAATTTAAATACAAAAAAAGACATAAATGTTCAAAAAAAACAATTATGTCTTACTACTTTGTTGACTATCTAATAGATTTCGGATTTTTTTGCTGCCACTCTTTTGAATAAAATGATCCATCAAGTTGATAATTTGGTGATTTAGTCGCATCACTTTCTAGAAATGGCTGAATCCTTTGGTCAGCTTTTAACCAACCTCTCCAGCCTAAATGGATCGTATCAGCCATAAAGTATTGAGTATCACAATCTTTAGTGAAATCGGCAATATTGCTGAAGCCCTGACTTGTTAATTGGTATTTGACTTTTTTGGCAAAACCTTGCAGCATATCTTGGGAGAGACCGGTAAAATCTGTCCAGTGTTTGTTTACTGGTGGGATAATAAAAAGTACATCCGCTTTCTCCTGCGCTAATCGACTGAGTACTAGTTGTAAATCAGAAAATTCAGGGGAAAAACGATAATCCCAATTTAATTGCGAACTTTCTAGGCTGTTCAGCTTCTTTTTTAACCGCTTATTATAGAAGGAATTAGAAATCTCAAATGGATTATTATTTGTCGCTTTCTGACCGATTTCAGCTGCTATTTGATCTAATTCATTGGCATTATAAGTCATAGGTAACGGTTTTTCAGCTTTTTTGATTGTCTTATCTCTGCTTACCATACCAATTTTACTGAACAATTCATCTTCACGAGAAAACATATTGATCATTAAATTAATATAGTGCTTATCTGATGGATTTGGAATTTCACCAGAAATGATATTTTTCAAAGCACTACATAACCGTTTGTCTTCTTTTACTTTTGGAAAATCCATTAATCTTGACGCAAGATAAACATCGTCATCAGTGATTTTTTTTAGATCACTAACCCATTGATACGTTTGAAGCTCAGAATAATAGGCATTGAAATAATCATTGGTAACCCCTTCTTTAACAAACCACTGAGGCGAGATAATGAAAACCACTTTTTTATGAGCAAGATTTTCTCCCATAGATTGCATCATCAAGGCCTGTGTTAAAGATTGCGTACCTGGAGCCCCTAATAAAAACGGACGGTAGCCACGGTCATATTTTTCTGCTAAAACAGTCGGATGAAACGGACTGATTCGGCTTAACTCAGAAGAACCGAAAAATGGAATATATTCTTTTGAACCAATTGCTTTATTCTTGATGGCATTTCCTCTTAGCACATTAGTTGCCATAGAGGTGGAAGCATCTGATAAAACGCGTTTGCTATCCACATCTATTTTAAATGGTGCAAAGAAAAAAGCGACTAACAGAACCGCAGAAATTAGAATCGGTCCAAAGATTCCAAAAAGTTTTTTCTTCATGCTCATTATTGTAAGGCTTTCACTTGTTCGACAACTTTATTTGGTGTGTTCCATAAATCGCGGTCAAATTCTGAAACAGGTACTTGCACATTTAATTGTCCATCAATTTCAACTAATAGCTGAACTGTTGCAAGTGAATCCATTAGTCCTTCTTCAAATAAATCAACATCTTTATTTTCTTTGACTTCATCAGTACCAGTAATTTCTTCCAAAATATCTAAAACTGTTTCTTCTATGTTCATGCGTAATTTCCCCTTTGTCGTACAGTTCTTAGCTGTAGTTTATTTTTTATTTAAAGAATAATGTATCTAAAAATCCTGAAAAGATCAAGAAGCTGAAGCAAACTGCATTAAATGTTAAAAAAACAGCGAATGCATGCGTGAATTTGTTCGATGGAATTTGTTCTTTATGCTTCTTCTTAAAACGTAGCCAAGCATCGGTCAAACAAATCAATGCAGCATGATAAAAGCCATATGCTAGATAATACCATGTTAAGCCGTGCCAGACGCCCATCAATAAGAATAAGGCAAAATAACCAACATTCGATGCTACGATACGGCTCTTGAAGACTTTTTTCTTGATCAAAGTAAACATTAAGCGCATATAAATGTAATCACGGAACCAAAATGAAAGAGTCATATGCCAACGATTCCAAAACTCCTTGATATTCCAGCTCAGAAACGGCTTATTAAAGTTGATTGGTGTGTCATACCCCATCAAGTAACTAGTTCCTACAGCAAACAAGCTGTAGCCTGCAAAATCAAAGAACAAATACATACTATAAATATACATATATGCGACTAATTCCCATGATATACCGCCTGATTTTGCAGCCAACTTCGCAACCACAGGTAGTAATACTTGGCCAAAGTAATAACCAATAATAAATTTATATAAAAATCCCAAGAAAAAATTGTGAATCCCTTTTCCTAGAAAATCTACATATTCAACAGGCGTCGGCGGATTTTCAACATCTTTTTCGAAACGACGGTAGCGATCGATCGGACCAGACGAAATCGTTGGAAAGAATAAAAGAAATTCGATATACCGTAAAATATTGTATTCTTTGATCGAGCCATCCCGCATTTCCATGATGATCTGCACAGATTTAAAGGTTAAATAAGAAATACCTAGGAACCCTAACAGAGAAGCATGACCTGAAACAAAAGGCACTACCTTAACTAAAACTAACGGTAAGATTGCTAAAAATACGGCTAAATAAAAGACCAGACTTTCGTTTTTCTTTTGACGATAATGAAAATAGAACCAAACGAGAATTGTCTGCCAAATGACATAGGCGATCAACGCTACGCCTTGTTTCCAGTCTTCACCACCAAAACTCATGTATAAGAACAATAATGTGACCAAAACTTGATACCAAGCCCAACGTTTTCCTTTAATAAATAAAGTCAGAATCATTGGTAACAATGCAATTAACAAATAAATAAAATAAATCGGATTCGCATAAGGAATCATATGAGGTACATCGATCATGTTGCATTCACCTCATTTATCAATCCTTTACGGTCGATCTTTCCATTTGCTGTCAGCGGTAGCTTTTCAACATAGATAAATTTTTGCGGAATCATATAGTCCATCACTGAACGGCTCAATTCTTCTTTGATTGCTTTGGTCAATTTAAATTCTTTTTCAAATTCATGAGGATTAGCAACCACAAAAGCGACTAATTGTTGAACCTTATGGTTTTGATATTTTGGCACTACTGCAGCATGTTTTATATAAGAAACACTGGCTAAATGATGATCGATATCTTCAAGTTCAATGCGATACCCATGCAGTTTCACTTGAAAATCGATCCGACCATCATAAATCAGCATCTCATTTTTTAGTCTACCAGCATCCCCTGTGCGATAAGCTGGTTGGCCTTTATACTCAAAAAAGGCATCCGCTGTTTTTTCTGGATTATGTAGATAGCCTTTAGAAACACTTGGGCCAGCGATCACGATTTCTCCTACTTCTTCTGCGGGAAGCTCATGATCCTCGTTCATGATATACACAGTTGTATCATTTTTTACATAACCGATCGGCACGCGACTATATTCGTCTAAAATTTCTTGGGTGATCTTAACGCCTGAAACTGCCACTGTGGCTTCTGTTGGTCCATAGGTATTGAAGATAGTAGCTTTAGGAAATCGCTCTAATAATTTCTGAGCCGTTGTTTTAGGCAACTCTTCCCCACAAAATAGAAAAACTTTTAAACTATCTACATGTTCACCATCAAACGTTGGCTCCATCAAACAAATATCCATAAATGACGGAGTTGAAACCCAAACTTCTATTTCCAGCTTGGGAAGTTCAGCAAACAGCTGTTTAAAGTCGTTGATGACGTCTTTAGGCAAGGGTGTCAAGGACCCACCAGAGGTCAAAGCAGGATACACAGCCATCACAGATAAATCAAATGAATAAGGTGCCTGTGATAAAAAACGCATGCCTTCAGTAATCCCAAAATCTGCCAACTCCCAATTCACAAAGCTTAAAAGATTTCCATGACTGATTTGAACCCCTTTAGGCACTCCAGTTGTTCCAGAAGTAAAAATAATATAGTAGGTTTCTGATTCAATAACAGGTTCAAGCTTGTTCGCATGTTGTGTGTCTACGAAAATGTTCTGTAATTCTTCCAATGAAATAATATCAGCAGCTGTTTTGATATCTGACCATTGCGCAACAGAGAAAATCACTGCCGGATCAGCTACATCTAAAATCATTTCAACTCGTTCTTTTGGTGTGTGTGCTTCAATCGGTATATAGGCATGTCCTGCTTTTGATGCCCCTAAAAAACATGCCAGCATTTCAAATTCTAATTCTCCGTAAACAACGACTGGACGAGCACGTCCTATGTTTTTTTGCAAATATGCAGCAATTGCATCGGAGTCACGCTTAAGCTCTCCATAAGTATATGTTCGTGTGTTTTCAATATAGACGGGACGGTTTGGCTCTGTTATCCCCCAACGATCAATTGCTTCAATAATATTTAAAATCGTCATGAAGTATTCCCTCCCTAAAATTCATTATAAATAAATGTACCGCCATCAATGTTTTTATAATGATATAAATAAATCAACATTAAAAGAATACCAAAATAAAATACGGTCTTTCCAATGAATTTCCCCCAGTATTGGACATTTGGTTGAGTAAAAAAAGCTTTCATTTTATCTTATGCCTCCAAATTTTTCATATAATCATATTTTTTGGTACTGCTATTGTAATCAATACTAACGAGAAAAGAAACTAAATTCGCGAATAAAGCCGTCTTCCATACTAACAGTTTTGTCACCTTCGAACAAAAAAAGGGTAGAACAAAACGCAAAAGATTTTGTTCTACCCTCTTTTACTAAAGAAAAAACAAAAAAATACTTTTTTAATCGCTTTGCTGCTAAAACAATTCTACACCTTAGAAGAGCCTTTTGATCATGTAAGACACCCCGCACTTATACTAAATACAGCCTCAACCATGATATAGAAGCCACTACTTCATTGAAAAATCCCTTTAAAGAAACTTAAACTATTAACGATCCTTGCCATGAATGATACGAGAGTAGATCGCTGAAGTTAAAAAGTAGTAAGCAAGATAGATCAAAATCAACATTCCACATGATAAATAGGCTAACCAATAACCAGAACTTGAAATTAATCTACTAAAGACATAGATCGCAAACGTTGCATGTAAAACCCCAATAATCATCGGCGGGAAAAAGATGATGCTGTTTTGCTGATAAATAAGCTGGGTGATTTTCTTTTTGGGAATCCCAATTTTCTTTAACAGATCGTAGTTTTCTTTTTCTCTTTCAGCTTCTGAAAATTGCTGCAGCATCAAAATACTTCCTGTAATGATCAAGGCTAAGACGCCTAAAAACATGGCTACATAAATGAATAGTCCCATCACTCTTCTTTCATATCTTAAGTCCGAAAAGCGACTTGCATAGTTTAATTGCCAAGCTTCCCGTTCGCCCTCTTCAGAAAACTCTGATGATTGATCTTTTTCGGGTTGTAGACTGGTTTTCGATGTATAACCTTCTAAATGATCGTTGACCCATTGATATTTATTATACACCGGTGAAATCCAGTTAGGTTTGACTTCTTCTGATAGCTTATTTGCCAGAGCATCCTCATCTTCAGTATTAATGTTAAAAGCTTGCAGTCTATAGGTGACACCTGAACTTATCTCATTGAACTGCTTATCAGATACAACAAGTGTCGGAAAACTATAGCGCAATAAATCTTGCCCCAGATAATCCTGGCGTACTTCAGAAACATGAAGTTTTATTCCATCTGTTAAAATAAACTCAGAACCATAACGAATGAACCCTGCTAAAATATTTTGAATACTGTCCAAAAGAACAACATCCTGATCATTCTTAAATTTAATATTTTTTAAATAAGGATTTATTTTTTGAAATTTTTGATAATTTGAAAGAGCTAATAAATTTATTGGACTTATCGTATTTTGATTATCATCCTGTCCAATTTTAAGATGAAATCGGCTACCCGTCAACTTATAATTTAATGTGACTAATGAATCGATTTTTGTATCCGGTTCCTGTTTGATTCTTTGAGCTAATTTTTCATAATCATCTTCGGCCACTATAAAATCAGTTGGCGTCGTAATATTTACTGAATTCATCCCGATCGTATAAAAAGAAGCTGCTCCACCAATCATTCCTAAGGCAATCGCAATAAAAATAGTGACAGACGATAGTGTACTGCTACTTCTTTTAATATTACGTTTTGTGTTACCTGATGCAAGCATGTTCAAATTTCGATAATAAGTATATTTATTTTTTCCAAATAAATATACGACTAAATACATTGTATATTTAAAAAATAAATAAGTACCTAACATACATATAAACATTATTATTAACGGTAACAATAAAAAACCGGCATAACCCGCTCTTGTTTTCACCAAGATAGTTCCAAAATGAATAACATTATACGATAAAAAATAACCCGTACCAATCAATACGACACCAAAAATACCTAAACAAATTCTTAGAACAGATATTTTATTTGGATCAGCTGCTCTTTTTTTATTGACTCTCAGCATATTCGATACTTGATAGCGGTAGATCAACCAAGTACTTCGAAGTGACACGGCTAAAAGCATAAAAACAAAGGCCACACTCGTTTGAATCATGGAAGGAAGGGAAATAGAAAACAGACTATCCACTTGTAAAAACATGGCTTTGGCCAAGATCATCGAGAATAATTTTGAAAAAATAATGCCCAAAATAATCCCCGTAATCAAAGATACCGCACCCAAAATCAATGTCTCTACAAAAAATAAAAAGGCTATTTGCTCTTTTCGCATCCCAATTAAATGATATAAACCAATTTCTTTGCCACGCTTCAATAAAAAGAAGTGATTTGCTGCAAACATAAAACCTAATATCATAATAACAATCAAAATACCGCCTAAATTCATTGCCCCATCAATATGGACCTCTTGCCCAACTCGATTTGTTAAGTTTCTATTATATGTAATTGCGCTAAAACAATAATAAACGACAACGGCAAACGTCATACTGACAAAATAAACCAGATAATTGAGAAATTGTCCTTTAAAATTTTTCCAAGATAAATTAAAAATCATTAGCCCGACCACCTCCGCCGATCGTTGCCTGCATATCGATCACTCGATTAAAAAAATCTTTTCTAGATCCCTGACGAACGACTTCTGAAAAAATCACCCCATCTTTTATGAATAGAATTCGATTGCAATAACTGGCCGTATAAGGATCATGAGTGACCATCATAATTGTAGCATCATCTTGTACATTCATATTTGTCATATACTGCAGCAATTCTGCGGCTGATTTTGAGTCTAAAGATCCTGTTGGCTCATCTGCAAAAATGATTTTAGGCCTCGTAATCAGGGCACGTGCCGCAGCTACCCGTTGCTTTTGTCCCACAGATATCGCATTAGGATATGCAGTCAATAACTGATTGATTCCTAAAGTATCTGTAACATGAGTCAAGCGTTGTTCCATTTCAGTTAAAGGCATCCGATCCAAAGCTAAAGGCAGTAGAATATTATCTTTGACATTCAAGGTATCCATTAAATTGAAATTCTGAAAAATAAACCCTAACTTTTTACGGCGAAAATCACTGATTTGATTATCACGCATTTTCAATATATCTTGCCCATCGATCCGAACAATTCCAGTTGTTGGCAGCGAGATCGTTGAGATGGTATTCAGTAAAGTAGATTTTCCCGCTCCGCTGGGTCCCATGATACCAACAAATTCACCTTGATCTACTGAAAAAGAAATATTGTTTAAGACTTGAACTTTATTATTTCGATAACCGTAAGATTTGCTTAAATGATTCACTTCTAAAATTTTTGTCATAGTTTTCGCTCCACTTTATTCATTGTCCTTATTCTACCAATATATTGTGAGACTGAACATCGTTTCCTCTTACAATTAAGTAATAATAAAAAAAAATTTATTAATCCCTTATTTTTCTTAACAAGAATGTTGTGACAATTTCCACAAACCTTTTAGGGAGTTGTTTTCACTATTTTTTCATTTCTCATAAACACTATATGTAGTTGCTACAAAGGAATAAAAATTAAATTTCACACTATATATAGTTGAAAGATTGACTTAATTGTTTTATGATTAGGAAGGAATAAATCTATGAGGAGATGGGTAGTAATGATGGAGATTAAACACGCTAATAATGAAGTGAGTTCTACTGCTTCGCCCTTGCACACTATGAAAATCGTTAAAAGAGATGGACGTCTGGTTGATTTTGATGATCGAAAAATTTATGATGCTTTGATCAAAGCTGAACAAAAAATTCGTGGTTCTTTGGACCCACTTGCCCATGAGCGTATTCAAGAAATCGTTGAAAGAATCGATCAGGAAATTTCAGATCGTTTTGCCGAAAATGTAAAAATTTATGAAATCCAAAATATCGTCGAACATATTTTGTTGACAAAAAATGAATACGAACTAGCGGAAGAATATATCAATTATCGCACTCGTCGTGATTTTGAGCGTAGCAAAGCTACTGACATTAATTTTACGATCAGCAAATTAATCAATAAAGACCAATCCGTTGTCAATGAAAATGCGAATAAAGACAGTGATGTTTTCAATACCCAACGAGATTTAACCGCTGGAATCGTTGGTAAATCGATTGGTCTTAAATTGCTACCTCCTCATGTTGCAAATGCACATCAAAAAGGTGATATCCATTATCATGATTTAGACTACCATCCATATACGCCAATGACTAACTGCTGCTTGATTGATTTCAAGGGAATGTTAAACAATGGTTTCAAAATCGGTAATGCTGAAGTTGAACCACCTAAATCGATCCAAACAGCAACTGCTCAAATTTCACAAATCATAGCTAATGTAGCTTCAAGTCAATATGGGGGTTGTTCAGCAGACCGTGTAGATGAATTGTTAGCTCCTTTTTCTGAATTAAATTATCAAAAACATTTAACTGATGCTAAAGAGTGGATCGAAGGAACTGATCGCCAAGAAGCCTATGCTAAAAGTAAAACTAAAAAAGATATTTATGATGCGATGCAAAGCTTAGAATATGAAATTAATACCTTATTCACCTCAAACGGGCAAACACCTTTCACTTCCTTAGGCTTTGGCTTAGGTCTAAATTGGTTTGAACGTGAAATTCAAAAAGCTATTTTACAAATTCGCATCAATGGTTTAGGTAGTGAGCATCGAACAGCTATTTTCCCTAAACTGATTTTCACTTTGAAACGCGGTGTAAACTTAAATGAGACTGATCCTAATTATGATGTCAAACAGCTGGCATTAGAATGTGCGACAAAACGGATGTATCCTGATGTTTTAAATTATGATAAATTAGTCGATTTGACTGGTAGCTTTAAAGTACCAATGGGTTGCCGTTCTTTCTTACAAGGCTGGAAAGATGAACACGGGGAAGAAATCAATGTAGGCCGTATGAATTTAGGTGTTGTGACTTTGAATCTTCCTAGAATTGCTATGGAAGCCCATGGCAATGTGGATAAATTCTGGGCACTATTGGCCGAGCGCCTTGAGACAATGAAAGATGCTTTAGTTTATCGAGTTGAACGCTGTAAGGAAGCAACACCAGCAAATGCACCGATTTTATATATGTATGGTGCTTTTGGAAAACGTTTATCAAGAAAAGAATCGGTTAATGAACTATTCAAAAATAAACGTGCGACCGTTTCCCTTGGCTATATCGGCTTATATGAAGTCGCTTCTGCCTTTTATGGTGGCGATTGGGAGACTAATCCTGAAGCCAAAGATTTTACAATTGAAATTTTAAAAGATTTAAAAGCGCATGCTGATGACTGGGGCAATGAATATGGTTATCACTTTAGCGTCTATTCAACACCAAGTGAAAGTTTAACAGACCGTTTCTGTCGTTTGGATACTGAAAAATTTGGCGTGATCGAAAATATCACAGACAAAGAATATTATACAAACAGTTTCCACTATGATGTTCGTAAAAATCCAACCCCATTTGAAAAATTAGATTTTGAAAAAGACTATCCGCAATATTGCTCCGGTGGTTTTATCCATTATTGTGAATACCCAGTCTTACAGCAAAATCCCAAGGCCTTAGAGTCTGTTTGGGATTATGCCTATGATCGTGTTGGTTATTTAGGAACAAACACACCAATCGATCATTGTTACGAATGTGGTTTTGAAGGAGATTTCAACCCCACACAGCGCGGTTTTGAATGCCCACAATGTGGTAATCACGATCCAAAATCCTGTGATGTAGTGAAACGAACATGCGGCTATTTAGGTAATCCACAAGCTCGACCAATGGTTCACGGACGCCATAAAGAAATCTCATCACGAGTGAAACATATGAAATAAAAAGCGAAGCGAACTGATTAACTCTGACAGAAAAATAGGAACTCTTGGTCGTGACGCTTTTTGTCACTAGTAAGAGTTATCTTTTTTCCGAAGAGTTGGTTCGTGCAGCTAGATTAAATAAAAAGTGGAGCGAACCGATTAACTCTGACAGAAAAATAGGAACGCTCGGTCGTGACGCTCTTTGTCACTAGTAAGAGTTATCTTTTTTTCGAAGAGTTGGTTCGTGCAACGCTTTGCAGACATTGCTTTTATTTGAAAGGATGACTAACATGAGAAATCCTAAACCACAAGAATGGTTAGCAGAAGAACTTAGTCAAAATTATATTGGTGATTACAAAGCCTTTAACTTTGTAGATGGGGAAGGCGTGCGAAATAGTTTATATGTTAGCGGCTGTTTATTTGCCTGTGAAGGTTGCTTTAATCAAGCCGTCCAAAATTTCCGCTACGGTAAACCTTTTACAAAAGAATTAGAAGATAGAATCATCGAAGATTTATCACATGATTATGTACAGGGCTTGACCTTATTAGGTGGGGAACCCTTTTTAAATACAGCGGTTTGTTTGACCGTTGTCGATCGAGTTCATAAAGAATTTGGTGACAAAAAAGACATTTGGTCTTGGTCAGGCTATACCTTTGAAGAATTATTATTAGAATCCAGCGACAAGTTGGAACTATTGAATAAAATTGATATCTTAGTAGACGGACGATTTGAATTATCAAAAAGAAACTTGAATCTCCAATTCAGAGGCAGTAGTAATCAGCGGATTCTTGATGTCAAGAAATCTCTAGCCTGTGGACAAGCTATCATTTGGGACAAATGTCATGACGCTGAACAAGTGTATGAACAAATAAAAAAAGGAAACCTGATTTAAGTCTTATTCCATAAGAAAAATCAGGTTTCGCCATTGACCGGTACAGCAGCAGAAAACTTTCTTGTTGCTCTATCGGTCTTTCTTTCTATTCATTATCAAATCATTGGCTCATCTTTTATTGGCGTATTACAATACAAAATAGAAGGCTTCGTTACTAAATAATATTACCCAAAAATATAGGAGGATACACTATTATGAAAACAAGTCAACTACTGACTACTAAAAAAGCGATCATCACAGGCGCTGCTTCTGGTATTGGTTTTGCTACAGCCAAATTGTTTATAGAAAAAGGCTTTAATGTTGGGTTGATTGACGCTGACAAAAGTCGGTTGGAGCTTATTGCCAAAGAGTTCAAACAGAATGGTTATGATTGCTATTATAGAAGCGTGGATGTAACCGATGAAATCCGTTTAAAAAAGGCCATCGACGAATTAACTAACAGTCTTCAAGGCTTGGATATCTTCTTCAGTAATGCTGGGATCAATGGTACGTGGGCACCGATTGAAACCCTAACAGTTGATGAATGGGATACTACGATAAATACGAATCTACGTAGTACGTTTTTATGTATAAAATTTGCGATTCCCCATATGAAAGAAAATGGCGGTTCAATCATTGTAACAAGCTCTATCAATGGTACGAGAATTTTTAATAATTTTGGTGCTTCCGCATATAGTGCTTCAAAAGCTGGACAAGTAGCGTTTACTAAAATGGCAGCCTTAGAGCTTGCTCGCTACAATATTCGTGTCAATGCAATTTGCCCGGGGGCTATTGATACAGCAATCAATGAAAAAACAACTTATTCAGATGAATTAAAAAAAATTGAAATCAAGGTAGAATTTCCAGAAGGCGATCGACCTTTGAAAAATGAAACAGGAACCAGTGACCAAGTTGCACAATCCGTTTTATTTTTAGCTACGGATGTGTCAGCAAATATCTCTGGAACAGAACTCTATGTGGACGGTGCAGAATCTTTACTTTAATCGCTGTTAGACAAAAACATAGAAACTAACTTTCTTGAAATACAGATAAAAAATAAGATCAGAGGCAACTTCGAGAAATAAATTGGCATTCACAAAATTTGAAGAACACCAATTAGCTACCAAGAATCACCAGTTCATAACTTCACTATGATTCTTGGTCATTTTTTGTTTAGACTAAAATCAATTTGTCTTGAAAAAAGCCAAGATCTCTGAACGGATTTTCTGATGATCAACGATGGGACTAGGATAATCTTTTCCGCAAGAAATGGCAATATCTTTTTGAAGCGCAGCTGGCATTTTACTTGGTTCATGAATATATTCATTTGGTACAGCTTTTAATTCAGGGATATACTGACGAATAAAGTCACCATGCGGATCAAATTTTTTACCTTGTAACGTGGGGTTGAATATCCGAAAATAAGGAACTGCGTCAGTTCCTGTAGAAGCTGCCCATTGCCAACCACCAATATTGCTGGCTGGATCATAATCAACTAATTTTTGTTGGAAATATTCTTCTCCCTTTCGCCAATTGATCATTAAATCTTTTATCAAAAAAGAAGCGACGATCATGCGTACCCGATTATGCATCCAGCCAATTTGATTGAGTTGTCGCATCCCAGCATCTACAATTGGAAAACCAGTTTGTCCCTCTTTCCAACATTCAAAAGCATTTTGATTCGAGGTCCATTGGAGCTGTCTATACTGCTCCTTGATTTCTTGTGTCTTTTGTTTAGGATTCTCAAAATAGATCATATTATAAAAATCCCGCCAACATAATTCAGAAATAAACGTCTGACGACTATCTGAATCTGGTTCGGCATTAAGAGCGTACCAAACTTTTCGAATGGATATCTCTCCTGTTCTTAAAAATCTCGATAGTTTACTTGTTTGATCTGAAAAAGGATAGTCTCGCCCTTTTTGATAGTCGTGTAAGTGATTTTTGATAAACTCTTTTAACACTTCTTCAGCCGCAGCTTCTCCACACTCATAGTCAAATGGTAAATTTATGTTTTCAACAATCTTTTCAAACTCTTTTTGACCATTCCTGAATAATGGATGACTAAGCTTTTCAAATGATCTAGTTATTTTTGTCGTTCTTTCATAGGGAGACTTTGGCAGTGTTAGCCATTTTCTAAAATAAGGTGTAAACACTTTGTAACTCTCACCTGTCGGCTTTTTAATTTCTTCAACACCGTGTAAGTGACTATCTTGATAGGAATGTACTCGAATTTGATTATTCTCAAAAAAAGCCAGCATGTCCTGATCTCGTTGTCGACCAAAGCCACGTTCATCTTTATTAAAATAGATCTTATCCCACTCTTGATAACTCTTCTTTAGTTCAGTAAAAGTTTCCTCTAAGTCTCCATATAGAAAATGAATTGAGACACCTTTTGCTTCAGTATGCTCAAAAAAAGTGTTCAAGCTATTAAAAAAAGCAGCATGATTGAAGCTTTCTTCTAAAAACTGTGTCGGATTTAGTTGAAAAAGACAGATGAGTTCGTCCGTTTCTGTGCTCTCTTCGATCATTTTGTTAAAAGCTGTATTATCATCCAAACGAAGATCTTTGCGAAACCACATAACTGTTTTGCCCATTGTTTTTCCCTTTCGTGTTTATGATTATAAAGATAGTAGCATAGTTACCAAGAAATCACTAAAATTTAACGTCACGTGTTTAATCTAATCACTCACTTCTGTAACTCTTCGCTTTCCTCTGTCTTTTGTTTTTCCCATAAAGGCAATACCATATTTTCATACGCCATCGGATCAAGATTCGTCAAAGTAATCCCTAATAACCGAATTCCTTGTTCAAGTCCCAGAATTTCTTCCCAGATCAAGTTTGCCTGATAATATAATTCTTCTTTTTTAGAAATATATTCTGGAAGAGTCTGACGCTTTGTTACTGTTGTATAATCCGTATAACGCACTTTCAAGACAACTGTTTTTCCGTGTTTTTGGACCCGATCTAATGATTCTTCTACGCGTTCTGCTAATTGTCTTAATTGAGCAGTTACTTGCGCTTCAGTCGTTAGTGGTGTGCCATATGTATGTTCTTTGCCCACTGATTTGCGATCTCTTGTGATATTTACAGGTGAATCGTGAATGCCGCGAACCTTGCGGTAAAGAGAATAACCCATCTTACCAAAATTACGAATTAATTCCATCTCATCTTGTTTGTACAGATCTTCGCCAGTATATATACCTAAATCATGCATTTTTGGGACCGTTTTTTTACCCACACCATGAAATGCTTCGATCGGCAACGCTTTTAAAAATACTTCAGCATCGTCTGGCATTACAACCGTTAGGCCTTTTGGTTTTTGAAAGTCAGAAGCTAATTTTGCTAAAAATTTATTATAGCTCACCCCAGCCGAACACGTTAAATGCAATTCATTCCATATATCGTATTGAATTAATTTGGCGATCTTGATAGCCGATTTACTATTGATTTTATTCACTGTTACATCTAAATACGCTTCGTCGATTGAAACTGGTTCAATAATATCTGTGTATCGGCGAAAGATTTCTCTGATCTGTTGTGAAATTTCAGAATATTTCTCATAACTACCTGGTTTAAAAATTGCATTGGGGCATAGTTCATAGGCTTTTTGAGCACTCATGGCAGAATGGATTCCAAATTTACGTGCTTCATAATTGGCCGTAGTTACCACGCCTTTACCACCAGTATCACTAGGATGGCGTGCGATTACTAGAGGATGTCCTACCAATTCAGGATGATCACGTTCTTCAACAGAAGCAAAAAAGGCATCCATGTCGATATGAATAATTTTGCGGGATGTATCCTTCTTTAAGGGAAAACGCAGTTCACTGATCATAATTGCCATCCTCCTTTAAACTAAATGTGGTGTGTCATTCCAGTCTTAATCGAATTTAAGGTAAATTCCCTTGTGACTAGCGTGAAGTATTTTTTCAAGTTTTACTTGAGCAATTGGTGAAATAGTTGATACCGAAACAATGTCATCTGCTACTTTTACTAAAGGATCAACAATTCTTGTTTTTTTCTTTTGCTGGATATCATAGTGATCCTCACTAGAGCAGACACTACACTTCGGTGGACGATCCATTTTATCCAGTAGTTGTATTATCTCCACAGAATCACTTGATTTTAATTTTTTGAGAAACGCTGAATCCGTCATCATTAAGTCAGTTAACGTAATTTCTTGATTTTCCAGACTAAGCTGGATTATTTTTGCCATCCACTCATAGCTGCAAATATTTCGAGGATCGTAAAAAAAGTCGATCACTACTTTTTGATACTGATCTATAAACCAAATGGCCCATTCGATTGAGTCTATAACGATTTGATCTTCAATAATTTTGATTGACTTTAAAAATTGGTGAATTTTTTGTATTGGAACAGAAAAATAACGGTGAACTTCTCGTAATGTATAATCGATTCGATCACAGCATAGTAAAGGTGCTTGTTGTTCTAGTAATAACCATTGTTCATCATCAAATAAAATCTGCCGATAATCAAAACCATACTGCTTTAATATGGTTGGAATTGTAGATTGCTCAATTAATTGTGTTTTGATTTGTTCATGATAATCATCATTTTTATTAGACAGAGCCAAATCAACCACATGAGAAAACGCAGTGTGTGAGACATCGTGCAGTAAGCCTGCAATTTGTTCTTCTATAGTTCCACCTAGTTTTCTGATCAATAACATAACGCCTATGGAATGTTCGTATCTTGTCTCATTCCAAGCCGAATTGATCAAAACTGCTGGTCCGGCCATATGGACACCTTTTAAACGTTGGATCTCTTGTGATCTGATCAATCCCGTAAGAACTTCTTCAACTTTAAATGAACCATATAATACGTCTTCAATAATCATTTTTTCTCCTTTAAAACACACTTTCTTTTACTTACATTATACACGAACGTTTGTTCTTTCACAACTACATTTACTTTTTTGTAATTTATGTTTTTTTTTAATAATGAAAACCCAGCATTCACTGTCATTCAGAAATACACAAACGTATCTGACGACAAAGCGGCAGAGCGTATAAAAGAGATTGATGATTCGTCTTTTGAGTAAACTTAAGTTATAAAAAACAAAGAAGTAATCCAGCATTTAAAAGCCTGCTGGATTACTTCTTTTAAATGGCATTTGTGCCTTTTTCACCTGTTCTGATTCGAATTGCTTCTTCTACATTATAAACAAAAATTTTACCATCTCCCACTTCTCCTGTCTGACAAATAGCCAAAATCAAGGAAATGACTTCTTCTACTTTTTCATCTAACACAACACAGCTGACTTTGACTTTTGGTAATAATGAGGTGATGATTTCCTGTCCACGTACATATTCTTTTAGACCTTTTTGATTTCCAAATCCTAGCACTTGGCTTACAGTCATTCCTAGTGTTTCAAAACTATCAGCCATTGTAACTTTCAACTCTTCTAATTTTTCTTGTTGAATGATTGCTTCTACTTTTTTCATCGATCTTCCTCCTAAGAATCTAATCCCATAAATGTTGGATAAGCTGTTTCATCATGTTCGATTCGATCTAATCCTAGTGCTTCTTCTTTGGCTGAAACTCGGATTGGCATGAACAATTGAATTCCTTTAATGATGATAAAACTAGCAACGCCTGCAAATACGATTGTAAAAACAATACTAGCAATTTGGGCTATAAACAATTCTATTCCACCATAAAGCAGGCCTGTTTTCCCACCTACAGCAGGATCTGCAAAAATTCCTGTCATGATCCCACCAAAAATTCCACCAACACCATGACAACCAAATGCATCTAGTGCATCATCATAACCAAATTTATGTTTAATAAATGAAATAAAGTAATAACAAACCGGACTAACCAACGCACCCAATATAAATGAACTCCAAAGCGAAACAAAGCCTGCGCCTGGCGTGATTGCCACAAGTCCTACTACAGCACCGGTACAAGCACCGACAATCGTTGGTTTTCCGATTGCCAGTTTTTCAATTAGCATCCATGAAAGCATCCCACTGGCCGCTGCCGTATTTGTTGTTAACAATGCGTGGATCGCTAGTCCGTCTGCTGCCAGAGCCGATCCTGCATTAAAACCAAACCAGCCAAACCAAAGTAAGCCGGCACCCAACACAACAAAGGGAATATTATGAGGCCGGTATTCCGTTTGTCGATATTCTCTACGCTGACCTAAAACTAAAGCTAATACGAGACCAGAAATGCCCGAACTAATATGCACCACATTTCCGCCTGCAAAATCGATCGAACCGATTTTGTCTAAAAAGCCACCGCCCCAAACCATATGTGCCATTGGATAATAAACAATGATCGACCAAATACCGATAAATAAAAAAATTGCAGAAAAACGCATCCGCCCAACCACCGCTCCCGTGATGATTGCTGTTGTGATCAAAGCGAACATCATTTGAAATCCAGCAAACAAGCTTTCTGGAATTGTCTCGCCTTTTGTCATGGACACTTGATTAAAAAATAATTTATCTAAGTTGCCAACAAACAAATCATCGCCGCTAAATGACATAGAATAACCCAGACCAACCCAAAGGACTGATGCTAAACCCATGACACAAATCACCATCATCATCGTGTTAAGGATATTTTTTCTACGCTCTAAACCACCGTAAAAAAATGCTAATGCCGGTGTCATCAAAAAGACCATCGCTGAACATACAATAATAAACGCAATATTTCCTGTTTCCATACAAACTCCTCCAATATCAAAGTTAAGCCTACCTTCATTTTAGCTTTGTCGGTTATTTTAGCATCGATCTTGGATTTATCCTAATAGAAATCACTCATTCAGCAAAAATAATTTCATTTTTCTGACAATTCACGTTATAAAAAATAACATCTATACCAATAGAGCGTTTCCATAACAGTATCATACCTGAACCAGACAAACCAATTTGAACAAAAAAAGACTAGTCCATAACTCTACGAGTCACATCCTAGCCTCAAGGAATCACAGCAATCGATTGAAGCAGACGTAACTCTCTGAGTTAAACACTTCTGCTCCAATCTTATTTCTGTTTATTCCTCTTGATCTACATGAAATTCTTTATACACTTCTTGTTTTTTTAACCCTCGAAGCTTGGCAACTTCTTTGATTGCTTCTTTGGAAGAACTTCCAGAATCCATTAAAACATCGATATGCGCTTTGATTGACAGCTCCAAATCTGGATTTTCGTTGATAGCTGCTAGGCTGTCAGCTCCCTCAACCAAAAGACAACACTCGCCTTTTAACGGATGCTCTGCTAAGTAATCTCTCAGCTCAGCCAAAGTTCCTCGAAGATATTCCTCATGAAGTTTAGTCAGTTCACGACAAATCACTGCTCTCCGCTCTTCACCGAAAACCTCTGATAAGTGCTTAACCGTGACCGCAATTCGATGAGGTGATTCATAAAAAATTTGCGTTGGTTCAGCTGCTTTTAGCTTTTCTAAAACGGCTACTTGCTCTTTTTTCTTCCGAGGTAAAAAGCCATAAAATGTAAACGGCTGCGCAGATAACCCAGAAGCAATCAATGCGGTAATACCTGCTGTAGGTCCAGGTAGGGCAATCACCTTGATCCCTACTTCGATGCATGCTTCAACTAATTCATGCCCAGGATCACTAATCGAAGGCATCCCAGCATCACTGACTTGAGCGATGATTTCACCAGCCTCTAAGCGTTCGATAAATTGCGGAATTCGCTCTTTATAATTATGCTCATGAAAACTGATTTGGGGGGTTGTTATCTCAAAATGATTCAACAATTTTTGCGTATTTCGAGTATCTTCACTGGCGATGATCGTCGCCTCTTTTAAACTATTGATACAGCGGAAGCTCATATCTTCCAAGTTTCCTATTGGAGTCGGCACTAAATATAGCTGCCCGATGCCGGATGAATCAAAACTTTTTTGTTTTTGCATAGAGAAACTCCTTTTTGATTTTTTGAAAAAAGAAAGCTGGGACACAAGCAGTTAGCCTAAAAGCAGCTCCTTTTGTCCCAACTTTTTATTTATATCGTTCACCATAAATTACATCTAAACAAAAAGCACATTCTTCATCATTTTCCCGGCGTGAGCCATATAAAATGTTGCAGACATGAAACCCTTCTTCATAAAGTTTTTCCAAATTCATTCGAGATTTAGATAACTCCTGCTTAGCTGGGTCACTAGAGTCACTGGCTAATTTAGTCAATTCCTGCAAATGCTCCCGTAAACGCTGATTTTCGATTTCAAGTGTTGTATTTTTCTCAACTAATTCATGAAGTGCTTCTTTAATCTCCGATAATTGTCCTAAAGTTCCTTGTAAATCAGTCTCTAAAGAACTCAGACCATCGTATAAAGAGCGTTTATCCATTGTGATCACCTTTTTCGGCTTGAGCTTTTTCTGTCGCTTCTTTGATTTCTTCGTAATCATACTCCACAGCTATTTCACGTCCAACCAAACGAACTTTAATGATGCGGCTCAATAAATTCAAACCAACTACACGTCCTTTTCCATCTGGTGTAATGACATCTTTACCATAATCAGGCAATTCTTTTTTCGCTGCTTCATATTCATCATTTTCGTATTTCAGGCAACACATCAAGCGACCGCACAATCCAGAAATTTTTACAGGATTCAGTGATAGTCCTTGATCTTTTGCCATTTTGATGGATACTGGCATAAAATCGCCTAAGAAAGTCGAACAGCATAATTGTCGACCGCATGGACCAATCCCGCCTAAAATTTTTGCTTCATCTCTGACACCGATTTGGCGCAATTCGATCCTTGTACGGAAAATCGCGGCTAAATCTTTGACTAGTTCTCGAAAGTCGATGCGACCATCTGCCGTAAAATAAAAAACCATCTTGCTGCGGTCAAATGTATATTCAACACGAATCAATTTCATTTCTAATTCATGTGCTCGAATTTTTTCTTTGGCTACACTTAAAGCCGCTTCAGCATCATCCACATTTTTTTGTTCTTTTTCTAAATCAGTTTCTGATGCTTTATTTAAAATGGGTTTTAAATCCTCAGGTAAGTCTTCTGGATCAATAGATTTCTTCGGTATCGCAACTGTGGCTAGCTGTTTAGATTGCTGTGATTCCACAAGTACTTTCTCATTATAAAAATACTCTGATTTTCCAGGAGCAAAATAATAGATATGACCTGCTTCACGGAAGCGAACTCCTACTACTTCTACCATTTCCATCCTCCTATTTATGTTTTAGGGTGGATCATTCGTATTACTAATTGCTCGCAAACACTCTGCCAACTAACATTGGCTTCCCACTTTTGTCGTGCTTTTAAAATCAGTTCAACCCGTGTGGCCTGCTGTTCGACTACACGCTTGAGTTGGTTTTGCGCCACACTTTCAGTGAGTTGTTTGCGGTAATAAGCAAGTAATAAATCAAAACTCAACGCTTGTTGGTCTTTTTCTTTAAACACTTTGACCATCTTTTTTTGAACATAGACAAAAGCTTGTAAATCATCTTTTATCATATAATCAAACCATTGTTGAGTAATTTCCCTAGCTTCATTAAACCATTCATCTTGAGAGATTTCAACTGCTTTGTCAAAACTATTTGTCAACTCTGCCAAAAGGCTGGCTGTATTTTTATTGATTCCTGATTCTACCAAAGCATGGACTAATTTAGACTTAACTAATGGTTGGAAATGAAGAACCTGGCAACGAGATTGGATAGTAGGTAAAATTTTCGCTAACGAGGTCGTTTCTAAAATAGCTAAAACTTTTCCTTCTGGTTCTTCTAAAAATTTCAACAAACTATTCGCTGCACCAATACTCATTTTGTCTGCTTGCTCGATCAAGAAAACTTTTTGAGCTGTTTCCACGCCGCTTTTGCTAAATTCTGCTTTCAAAGCTCTGATTTGATCGACCTTGATTGTTTGACCATCTGGTGCAATACGCAGGACATCCGGATGCTCATTGTCAGCGATCCGCAAACAGTTATTGCACTGATTACACGGGTTATTGTCCGTTAAATTCGTACAGAAAATGTGTTTTGCCATCCATAAACCAAATTCTTTTTTACCAGTTCCTGTATCGCCTTCAAAAAGATAAGCATGGGCAAGACGACCATGCTCGAAACTTTTTTGAAGCTGCTGGTAAAGCAGCGGTTGTTGTTCATTTAAAACATGTGCTTCATTCATCCTAATATTGATGGAATCCTTCTACTGGCAAGACAAAAACTGTCGCGCCGCCAACTTCGACCTCTACAGGATAAGGCACTTGTCCATCCATTGTAATATCTAATGTTACAGGAGTTGACACATATTGTTTGCGAGATTGGCATGTTTTTTTAATCAATTCTAATGCCTCTTCTACACGATCATCATCGATCCCGACGATAAAGGTACTATTACCAGCTTTTAAAAAGCCCCCAGTTGATGAAAGTTTGGTTGCACGAATATTGGCATCAATAAATTCATTGGCTAAACGGTTACTATCTTTATCTTGGACAATTGCTAAAATAATTTTCATATTCGGTCACCTTCCTAGTTTCTAAAATATTCTGGATAACGGTTTACAATTGCTTGAAACGTTGCTTCTACAACATTTTCCAAGCTCATTCTGGCATCGATCTTCGTAATTCTTTCTGGATTTTCTTCTACTAGCTTTAAATATTCATGACGAACTCGTTGGTGAAACTCAAGTCCTTCTGAATCCAAGCGATCAATTTGTTGCTGACGATGGTTTTTGATACGATTTAGTCCTGTGTCTGAGTCAACATCCAAATAAATTGTGAAATCAGGTATCGTTCCTTCGATCGCAAATTCATTGATTGTGGCAATCGCTTCAACACCGATTCGTCTACCTGCTCCTTGATAGGCCAACGAACTGTCTACAAAACGGTCACACAAAACAATCTTACCTTCTTCTAAAGCAGGTAACACTTTCTCCATTAAATGCTGACGTCTAGCCGCGGCATAAAGCAAAGCCTCCGTCCGCTCATCCATCTCTTGATTTTTTGGATCTAAAATAATTTGACGAATCTTCTCAGCAATGGGAATGCCGCCAGGTTCTCTTGTTTTGATAATACTTCTTTCTGCCGCCAGATCTAATCTTGGGTATAACTCGTTTAAAACACTAGTCTTCCCTGCGCCGTCTGGTCCTTCGATTGTTATAAAAATACCTTGCACTTTACTAATCCCCTTACTTACTTTGATTCCTTCTATCTATTATACTTTATCTATCACAATCAGTCTAATTGAATTCCTTATTATTAAAATTTTCCTGATGACCAAATAAAACTGAGATGAAAAGCCTAACAGACTTTACCTCAGTTTTATTTGCTCATATCTCAAAAAATTAAACTCTTTTATTTCTGTAAAAGAGGATGACTGCTACCATTCCTAAGCATAGACTACCGAATAGCAATAAGTAGTTCCTAGTATTTTCTCCAGCTTTAGGTAGTGTTTTATTTTCAGAGTGATTGTCAGTATTTTTCTTTGTTTGTTTGTCATTACTACTCTCTTTTAAAGGTTCTGGTGTGTCTTCTTTTTGATTTTCAGCAATCACTTTTAATGGTTCAGTTTGGCTTGACGTAATCACAAAAGGAATCGGCTGTGCATTTAGTATATAGCCTTTTAATGCTTTTGTTTCCAGAAATTGATACTTTCCAGGTGCTAACCCCTCAACGAGTAATTGACCCTTTTCATCTGTTGTAAGTTCTGTCTGTAACGTGCTTCCCGTCTCATCTTGAAGCTCAAATACCACACCCTTTAAGATTGCTTTCGTTGTTTGATCAATTTTAATTAATTGTACCGAGCCCGATGTTGGCTCAGCTTTATTTATTACTTGCTTAACGGCCAGCTTATTTTGAAACTCATTTGAGGCGATCTTTATAGGTGTTGCATCTAAAATAAAACCAATTGGCGCTTTTGTTTCAATCAGTGTATAGTCTTCTTGTAATAAATTACTTATTTCTCCTATCCCTTGCTCATTTGTAATGATTTTACCAATAAGTTCACTCGTAGAATTTTTGAAGACATCAAATTCTGCCCCAGCCAATACCGTTCCATCCTCTGAAGTTTTCATTAATTGAATAGAGAATACCTCTCCTGTTCCTGAGCCGTTGCCGTCAGAATACTGCGTTTTAGATTCCTTTGAATCAATGGTTATTTGATCACTCTCTAAAGTTGCGATATTAGAAAACTCCTCTTGATCTTGAGGTTGATGATCGATCGTCGTGTCATAAGAAATAAGATAGCCAATTCCCTCTGGCATATTACCAAAATCGACTGTAAAACCATTAGGAAGATAAGTGATTGTCACTTGGCTTGTGATATCGACTTTGTTCATTGGATTATCAAAAATTCCTTGGTCTCCATCGGGAAATTCTGCTGATGTCACTTTGATCGAGCCTGGAACTAATGTGTAGTTGTCCGTTTGAAACGTGTCCTTAACAACAGCATTCGGAAATTCTTGTCCACTGGCATTTACACGAACTTCCCAATAAAGCGTACTAGAATCAGATGAAAACCATGACCATTTATTGATTACCTCATTCGGATCGTCTGTGGCTTCTTCAACCTCAACTTCGGTGGAAACCTCTGTCGTTTTGTTGATTGGAAAAACTAGTTTAATCGTGCCGTATTCCTCAATTACTTGTTTATCAAAGCGACTGAGAAACTGCAATGTCCCTTTTACATTAGAATGGGTTTCTACAAAATCAGTATAGGTAAGCAAAACTGTTTTTGATCCCTTATCAGCAACTGCCGTAGCCACAACTGCTCCACTTTCATCCAGCACATCAAAAGACAAACTATTGACCAAATCTAACTCATCTGGCAATTCGATCAATGTCGTATCACCTTTTTGAGCACTTCCATTGGGTATACTCCAATCCATGTGAACTTGGATGATATCCCACGATTTAAAAGATGCTTGATCTTCCCCATGTTCGTTGGTAATTTTTACATTTTGAATGGTGTTGTTGATTTCTTTTGCTTCAGTTTTTGTTTTAAAAAGCATCGTTGAACTAATCAAAATTCCAACAAACATGACACTTAAAACAATCACCTTAATGGACCTATAAAATTTCTCCTGCATTATTCCCCACCCCTGTTACAAATTAATTTTAGTTATATTTATTCAAAAAAATAAAAACAAAGCATATATTACATTTTATTTTTATCTTTTTCAAATTATATAATAACTATTCTAATTTTATGTATTTATTTTTCAAAAAAAGCAGACCATCAAAACACCTTAAACTAAAAAAATTGCTGAATCAACGTAAATAACCGTTATCTCAGCAAAAATGGGTGTATACTTATTTTAGAAATACCAATAAAAAATAGGAGTGATTTTTTTGGAAAAATTATTTGCAGCAGTTGATGGCTATTTTATTGAGAAGCTAGTGGAAAACGACCCAATTTTTGATCAAATTCTGGCTAATAATCAAAAACATCAATTACCTCCGCATGATGTATCTCCTTCTCAAGGAAAGTTTTTATATCTTCTCACAAAGATCAAAAGCGCTAATCGTATTTTGGAAATTGGGACTCTTGGCGGATATAGTACACTTTGGTTTGCTAAAGCAATTGGAAATGACGGACAAGTTATCTCTCTTGAATACGATAAGAAACATGCAGAAGTTGCTTCAGAAAACCTGACTATTGCAGGAGTTTCAGATAAAACAACGATCTTAGTCGGTGCAGCTTCTGACAGTTTAGAAAAAATGGTGCAAGCTCAAACACCTGCTTTCGATTTAATTTTTATTGATGCAGATAAAGAAAACAACTCCGTTTATTTAAATTATGCACTAAAACTTGCTCGTCCTGGCACTATTATTATTGGTGATAATGTCGTACGTGATGGGGCTGTTATTGATCAAAATAGCTCTGATGGAAGGGTTATTGGAGTCCGTTCTTTTGTGGATGATCTAGCCTCTTTGCCTAACCTGACTTCAACCGCTATTGAGACAGTTGGAATAAAAGGGTATGATGGCTTTACCATTAGTATCGTAGAATAGTAAAAATAGGTGGAACAAAGTAAAAAAACTTTTGTTCCACCTATTTTTTGACTTATACTTTAAAGTTCCCGACGTCCCTCCACAGCTTTTAGTAAAGTAACCTCATCTGCATATTCGATATCACTACCAACAGACAATCCATGGGCTAATCTTGTCACAACAATACCGGCAGGTTTGATCAAACGAGACAAGTACATTGCTGTCGCTTCGCCTTCTGTCGTGGCGTTCGTTGCAATGATCACTTCCTTGACCTCGTCATCATGCAGACGCTGGATCAAAGAAGCTATATTGATATCTTCCGGACCAGTTCCTTCCATTGGTGATAATACACCATGAAGGACATGATACAATCCATGATATTCCCGCATTTTCTCCATTGCCATGACGTCTTTTGATTCTTCTACAACTAAGATAATGCTACGGTCTCTTGTCGTATCCTGACAGATTTCACAGGGATCTTCTTCTGTGATATTGCCACAAATACTGCAAAAATGTAGATCCCGTTTCACACTAATCAACGATTTTGCAAATGCATTAACATCTTCTTCTTTCATATCAAGTGTATAAAAAGCCAAACGTACGGCTGTTTTTTGACCAATACCTGGTAATTTCATATAACTTTCGACTAATTTTGCGATTGGTTCAGGATAATGCATTACTTTCAAATCCTTTCAAACTCAGACGATTCGCGTCTGGTTTCAAACTATTTATCCATTATAAGACTAAAATTGATTATACCATTTTTTGTAGGTGATTTTATAAAAATTGTCTTTTTAACTTCCTAAAATTAATCTAATTTATTTTTAGCATACAACAAAGTTGACAAAGTCAACCAAACATGTTTTAATTACTATAGAAAACTTGAAAGGATGATTTTTATGAATCATACATTTATCGTTTTATTGGAATTTTACCCAAAATGGTTGCAACTTTCTCGGGAGAATCGAAATGAGAAAGCACAGAGTCTACTCGCTATTATCAATAAATATCCTAATATATCTGTCCGCTTTTTTGATGCAGAAGCTTTTCCTGGCGCAAATTATACTGATTTTGCAATTTATGAAACAACGGATATAGCGGGTTATCATTTTATGTGGGAAGAAATCCGTGACACGAACTTATATACAGAAGGATACTTTAAAATAAAAGATGTTATTTTTGGTGTGGAAGATGCGTTTAAAGCCTTTGAAAAACAAAAGGGAATCGCTTGATATTTCTAAAATTGAAAAGAGGTATTTTTAATGAATAATGATATCGTAATAGGTAAGTGGATCGATCGTATTTACCGCCAACTTTTACAAACCAATAAAAGAAAAATCGAGGAGTTTGACATTAGTCCTGCTGATTATAATTACTTTCTCACAATTGAAGAATACCCTGGCTGCACACAAAACTTTCTTGCTGAAAAAAGAATGGTTGATAAAGGTTTGGTTGCCAGAGTTGTCAAAAAATATTGTGAGAGAGGATATATTATAAAGCAGCCAAGCCCTCAAAAGAGAAGTTCTTATAATCTATTTCTTAGTGCCTCTGGTGAAAAATTAGTAGAAGATATGCGAAAAGCTATCGCTACTACTGAAAGCTATCTAGAAAAGCAAGACGGGACAGAAAATTTCATTGCATTGATAGAGCATTTAAAACAGGTTTCAAGTTATTTAGAAAAAAAGGAAGAACTAGATTAGTAGCTCATTAGCTAAAGACATATAATCTTCTATAAAATGATCACAAGCACGATTTTGACAACTCTACTCAAAATCGTGCCTATTAAGTATGTCTTCTTATTGTAAAAATCAATAAATTTCTTAATTAAGATGATCTATTGCTAATAATTTATCATTATTTAAACCTTTCAATTGATCAACAATTTGAATAACTAAGAGGATCGTCAACGTAGTTAAAATTGCCGAAACAATCGAAATACCATTAAATTCATACTCATTTAAAGGAGAGTTCCACAAGAAATGAAGGACGACTGGCGCAATAAACCAAAGATAACTATCGCGTTTACTAATACTTTTATTCTTAGTCAGCAAACAAATAACTCCCAATGAAAGAATTCCAGTATAAGACCAATGAGAGCTTATCGAACCAGATATTCTAATAATCACTTGGGGTACGACCTCTTGAATAGATTCGCTTGCTGCATTCACCACATAAGAAACATCTTCCATGATCTGAAAACCTAACCCCACACTCACTCCTACACCAAAAACTTCAGGTAAGCTTTTAATTTTTAATAAATAAATAACCGCTAGCACACATAAAAATTTAGTTGTTTCTTCAACAAGCGGAGCGGTCAAAGAATCCATCCAGCTCGCAATAGTTGGAGTATGTTCAAACAGAGCCTTGATCAAATTCTGACCAAACTCGTTGCCGAAAGCTGATAGCCAGCCAGGGATAAAAGCCCCTCCAAAAATTGCAATAATAATAATATAGTTGCTAATCTTAAAATTATTAGAATATTTGTTTAGCAATAGTCCACCTGGGACGATATACAAACATAATAGTAATAACGTTAAAAATAATACCAAATAATCTGAATTGTTCAAATTTGTTAACCCAATGCTGTCTAATTCATAGCTCACTCCGATAGCAGACAACAAAATAAATAAAAATAAACTAATTTTTCTTAACATCCTATTCCTCCTAAATACTTGATGACTTTCTATATTGAGTATATAACAATTTTTATCTAAATATTAATTATAAAAAAATACTAAAAAAGACGACCCAAAATTCATTTTGAGGTCATCTTTTTTGAATAGTATCTTTTAAACTAAAATCCTGGCATCCCTTTAGCATATTTACCCATTGTGGCTTCGGTTTCTTTTTCCACTTTAGTCAATGCATCATTTACCGCCATAATTACAAGATCTTGTAGCATTTCGACATCTTCTGGATCAACTACCTCTTCTTTAATTGCGATATCTTTCATTTTTCGATCGCCAGTAAACGTTGCTGTCACCAATTGATTAGTTGCGGCTCCCACAAATTCACGCTCGTTCAATTCGGCTTGCGCTTTTTCCATATCTTTTTGCATTTTTTGAACTTGTTTCATCATTCCTTGCATATTTCCCATGCCACGCATCATAACTATCTTCTCCTCTTAATCTTGAATTATTTCAACTAGCTCCTCGCCAAATAGTGCGATCGCTTCGTCTACTACTTGAGTATTGACTTCTTCTGTTGGAACTTCATCTGCTAACAAATGGTTCTCATCATTACTAACTAGACGATCTTCATTTGACTGATCATCTGATGTTTCTTTATTTTGGCTGATAAAAGACTGGCGTAGTTTCGGCCAGCTTTCTTTTGTGATACAAACCATATCAGGTGCATAATTGTTCACCAAACGGCTTAAATTATTATGAATTGCTAACTGCATTTCCTCATCTTCCATGGCTCGACCGCAGACAATTTCATATTCAAACGCAATTACTAAGCCTTTAGGGCTTGCTGCAACTGGCTCGCTCGCTTTCAACATCGCCCTTTGTGTTACTGACATCATTTGTAATAAATCATCCCAGACATTTTTTACGTTTAGTAAATGGTCTTTGGTTGCCTCATTCAACACTTTATAAACCAGTTCTGTTGGAATTCGCAGCGCGTTTTTGCTGCTTGTTGCTCGTGTTGTTTTAACTGGTTCAGCTTCTTTGGCTGAAACACCATTTTTCTTCAGCTCTGTTAGTTCTTTTTGTAATTGTTCGATTTGCTGCTGTAATGTAGCCATCTCTGTTGTTGCTACAGGTTGTGTCTCAGTCGAAATTTCGACTGGTTTTTTAACTGATTTTGCTAGTTTAACCGTTGCTACCTCAAGATAAATATTCGCATTATTGGTAAAACGGATATCATTTTGCGTATCACTTAGAATTTGGATCATTTGATAAATTTTTTCTGCGGCAGTCTGTCCTGCTAACGCTTTAAAGTTCTCAGTTAAATTCCCAACTTTTTCAGCTAATAAATTTGGTGCTTGTTGAAACATCAATAAATCACGACAATATAATAATAGATCTTCTAAAAACCTTCTTGCTTCTTTCCCTGAGCTAAGGATATTCTCCAATATTTCTAAGGCTTGTTCAACATCGCCTGTTACACAACTGGAAATATATTGATCCATCATTTCATAGGTCAAGCTACCGGTTACTTGCATTGCATCAGTCAAGGTAACTTTTTCATCACTGAAGGAAATCGTCTGATCTAGAATACTCAAGGCATCCCGCATTCCACCTTCTGCTGCTCGACCGATCACATATAATGCCTGTTCTTCAAACTCAACATTAATTTGCTTTAAAATATAACCTAAATGATCAACAATATCTTGTGTGTTGATGCGTTTAAAATCAAACCGTTGCGTTCTTGAAATAATCGTCAATGGAATCTTATGCGGTTCAGTCGTCGCTAAGATAAAAATAACATTTTGCGGTGGTTCTTCTAACGTTTTTAATAACGCATTAAAGGCTCCCGTGGACAACATATGTACTTCATCGATGATATAGACTTTATATTCAGCTTGTGTGGGTGCATATTTGGCTTTATCGCGAATATCACGAATTTCTTCAACACCATTATTACTGGCTGCATCGATCTCAATGACATCGTTCAAACGTCCTTCAGTGATTGCAATACACGTCTCACATTCATTACATGGTTCCCCATCTACACTATGTTTACAGTTGATTGCTTTAGCAAAAATTTTCGCCGCACTTGTTTTCCCTGTTCCTCTTGGACCGGTAAACAGATAGGCATGCGAGGTTTTCTTTTGTATGATCGCATTTTTTAATGTCTGCGTAATTGCTTTTTGTCCAACAACGTCATCGAAACGCTGTGAACGCCAGACACGATACAAAGCTTGATAAGCCATAATTTACCCCTCCCTCGAAATTTCACTATCTTCTATTATACGTGATTTTTATGAATAAGGCATTAAAAAAGCGAAGGCATCAAAAAATATTTTAAAAAGAGCCTGAGGCATAACTTTTCAAGTTATGCCTCAGGCTCTTTTTATCCGAATAAACGGTGGGAGCAGAAGCAATCCCTTCGGAAATAAGCTGAAATTCACAAAAATTTGAAGAGCAATTTTCGTGAATTCCTTCTTATTTCTCGGGATTAGACGCTTCTGTCCCAACCTCTAAATTAGGCTAAACGATGGAAACAAACAGCCATTTTTTAGTTTGGTACTGCACTCCAAGCGTTTTTTTATTTATTAAATATGTGTATCTGTTTCATCTTTATTGGCTAATCCATCATTTGCGCGGAACATTTGATTGTAGCGTTCCTCATCTTCTTGATTATCTCTAATCACTTTTGAAAGTGTAAATGAGGTAGAAATCAATCCAACTGATCCCATCAAATAGTAGCCTTTAACCATCAATGGTTCTTTTAGTGTGTATAAGCCAATCAACATCAATGCCACAAAAAAGGCAAATGATCCCCAACTTAGAAAGACAAATGCAGGTGTGTTTCTGTAAGCTTTCTTTTTCATAATTCTCTCCTTTAAAAATAATAATACTGTTTTAGTATAGCATTATTATTTATTAAATGACAATCCTTATTTTAATTTTAAAAAAAGTAGTTGGCTTGTCACACCAATTAACATAACAGATCAAGTATTTAAATACGCAATATCTTTAGGTAAAACTAATCTTCTTTTATCAATGTATTTTCGTAAATCGGTTAAATTTTTAAATGATGGGATATCTTCAACGATCATGTTGATATTTTCATCTACAGTTTCAACCGCATAATTTGATACATAAAGATCGTATTCTTGATTAAAAGATTTCATTGACTGATTATAAAAATGATTTTCCTGTACGGAAAGGTTGACTTTGTTTCGGAAATTTTCTTTTAAAATGGAGCTAAGGAGCTGTGCATGCTCCTTCCCTAAATCACTTAAAACTAAAACAGATAATTGATGCCTCATCTCATCTGTGAGTTTGCTAAGGTCTTGCCAGCGAATGGCCATTTCATGAAGAATGCCATCTAGATACATTGTTTTCCACGGAAACTTCATTTTAGCCTCCAGCACACCTAAGGCTTTGTTTACAACCGCTGTGAAAACTATAAAGTTTTGTTTGATTGCTCGGCTAGAGTATAAGTAGCGATCATAAACCATAAACTTTTTATAAGGAAACATCTTGTGTTTGGCATAGATATACTCAATCAAGCGCACAATACTTACACTACTTTGTTCTGAAATAGAGATTGAGAGAGCTTTTTTGATCGTCAACACCAAGTTTTCGGCTTGATGAATAACATTCACTTTCTCCTGTTCATTATCCCAACCAAAGTCCCACCAAAAAATAGAATAACAAAAATCTTCATACCAATTATCAGGAAGGACTACATTTAAGGGTTCTGCGATCTCTTCTACATCTGCTTGGTATTTTCTAACATCGATGGTTGTTTTAACGAAGCTATTGATTGGATCTTTTCGATTCTGAATCAAAAAACCTTGACGTTCCCTAATAATTGTTACAGCGATTGAATACGCCAAATGAACAATCTGACTATCGTTTAGTTCTAATTCAAATTTTCTATTGATCTTGTCTGATAATCGAAAAATTTTGTCTCGATCTAAATGAAACGGCCACTCACGAATACCATAGACTTCAATGAAATAACAAGTAAAAAAATAGCGAATCTGCCGTTCGTCTTTTCCATGAACAAAATAAGGTGAACGACTCATTTGGATATTACGATCCTTTAGAGCTGAACTGATTAGGTTTGATAAACGATACAAACTAGAATTACTCAAAAATAATTTTTGTTCCCAAAATTGCGCAGGTCGCCTTGGTTCAAAAAAAATCGACTCTAATAAAGAAAAGGCATTTGACTCTTGAATGATTTCTATATAAATTTCATGAATTGAACGATGCGGCGAGGCAATCAGTCGAATACCATGTTTTCTAGAGGTCTCTATCGTCAAATAATCGGACCAACGATCTTCTATGTACTGACAATCCAACATGATCGTTTTTTTCGAGCAGTCAATGCTCTCAGCTAAATAATCCGAGGTAATCCAGCTATTAGGTCCATTCAATAAATTCAACAACAACACTCTTCGATGCATAGACGGCGACAACAATCTCTCCATTTTCTCTCCTCATTTCTCATTTATACAGGTTTATCTTCAAAATTTTCCACTAGTTAAGATTTTTTTGAAGAAATCCCTATTTAACAACAATTATAGCATCTTCTTACCCTTTTTTGAATTAATCTAAAGCGCACCTCAATTGGTTTATTTAAAAACAGCTCTTATTATAAAAATATAAAAACGCGGATTTAAAATTTATCGATAAATGGAAAATCTCACCACATTTTTTGGAGGGATTCTACATGAAAAAAAACACAATTAAACACACGATCATCATTGGTTTCATCAGTATTTTAAGTATTACACTGTTGATTGGCGGATTTATTTTTACTGATGCGGCTAGCCGATTGAATCACTTGAATAGTGAACCACGAAAAGCCAAAGTCACATTAATAAAAAATGTTCCCACAGGCAAAGAACTGAGTCAGCTTACGACTAACTCTAAGAAAAAACAAAATAAAGAAAAAGTAGTTGCCGTCAATACTTCTAAAGATACCACTGCGCCAACTATTACAGCCCCTGAAGAAACTGTTGAGCAAAATGAACAAGTCGATATTTTTGAAGGTGTCACTGCTAGTGATAGCAAGGACGGAGACGTTACGGAAAAAGTTGCTTCTACTGAAACTTTGGATACTTCAGTCATTGGAACACAGACTATCCATTTCTCTGCTACTGATGCCAGCGGTAATACCGGGGTTGCCGAAAGAACATTTCGGATTGTGCCAAAAAGTGAACCAGAAGCTGATCTACAATCAGTACAACCTGCTGTAGCACAAGCTGAACCACCTGTTGAACCAGCTCAAGCTGAACCGCTGAGTGCTCCTGAACCTCCAGCAGATCCTACCTTTGGAGCTATGACCATTACAATGAACGGGCAAACAATCCCTTATCAAAATGGCGGACAAGGTAGCGGACAAAGCGTGATTGATTCAAATCCCGGAGGTGTTGCTTCTACTTGGGGAGGAGCTGCAGTTCAATCAGGAGATGACGGACAAAATACTCATTTTATCGGTCATAATCCTGGTGCCTTTTCAACTGTCTTCTCACTAGGTGCAGGCAGTCAAATCGTCGTTACCGATGCAAATGGAACTCCTACTACTTACACTGTGCGGACACTGCTTCAACTAGACGACTACGGAACAGAGGTTGGTAGTGGTACCAATTACTGGGATTTGACGGTTGACACTGGCGGAGGTGAACGAATCACACTACAAAGCTGTGTTAATGATGATATCAATCTATTTGTGATTGCTTATAAGTAGTCAAATAAACAATAAAAGCATCAGCGAGAAGTTATCTCGTTGATGCTCTTTCTATCAGTTCTGTCGCAATCGTGATTTTTCTTGCTACAGGTGTCTGTGTGTGAATCAATGAGAAAATCGTTTCAATGGCCAATTCGCCCATCCATTCCGTATGGATCTTAATCGTTGTTAGCGGTGGACTAACGTATTTTGCCACACTGATATCATTGAACCCAATTACTGAAATGTCCTCTGGTACTTTATAACCCACTTCTTGGATTGCTTTTAAAGCTCCAACAGCGAGAGCATCGCTAGACGCAAAAAACGCACTTGGAAAATCACTTGGGTGCTGCTGCAAAAATTGCTTCGTCACGTCGTACCCACTAGCAACAGTAAACGGTCCAGTTAAAACATAGGCATCATTCAGCATATTTTTAGGACCCAAAATTTCTTTAAAGATCGTCAGTCGTTTGTCCTCAAGCAATTCATTACTTTCCCTAGTATATTCTTGACCTGCAATAATGCCGATTTTTTGATGCCCATGCTCAATAAGATAATTTAAAACAGCAGACATACTTTGGTAAAAATCAATGACTAAAGAATTATAACCTAAATAAAGCGCGTCAAAGTCAACAAACAAAAGATTGGCATTCATTTCAAACATAAAATCAGCTTGTTCTTTAGTGAATTTTCCTAGTGCAATAAGTCCGTCTGAAACTTCTGTGCTCAGTTCTTCTAACGAGCGCTTGACTAATTCAAGCCCAAGTTCTTCGGCTTTCTTTTCAATTCCTAAACGAATAGAAAGATAGTAGATATCTTCTAGTTCTTCCGCTTCGTCATACCATTGAACCAATATAATTTTAGCTTTAGTCGTTTTACTATTCTTTTTGTGTTTCGTATAATTTAATTCTTCAGCAGCTTCAAATACTTTTTGCTTGGTCTCGATTCCAGCAGAAAGATCTGGATCATAGTTTAGGACTCTAGAAACTGTTGCTGGGGAGACACCTGCTAATTTTGCAATATCTTTGATTGTCGCCATCTGTTCACCTGCCTTCTTTTACAAACTTACAACCTATCGATAAAGCGTTTAAACGCTGCTTGACCTTCTGGTGTTCGCTTGTAAACACCAGCATCCGCTAAGACCTGGGCAAAAATTTGGCCGACTTCTTTTTGGATGATTTCTTCTACATTTTCTTCGTTAAATGAATAAGTATTTTTCATTTGATCGGCCCATGGCTTGTGATAATCCGCTAATTGATTTTCTTTCGCTAAAACATAATTTGCGACTTCTTTTAATTCTTCATTCAAACGAGGCGGTAACACAGCTAATCCCATTACTTCGATCAAACCAATATTTTCTTTTTTAATATGTTGAACCTCTTGGTGGGGATGGAAAATGCCATTTGGAAACGCTGATGAAACATTATTATCCCGTAAAACTAGGTCTAGCTCAAATAACGATCCCTTCCGACGCGCAATCGGAGTAATGGTGTGATGAGGTGTCCCATCAGCTGAAAATGCTCGAACGGAGACCAACTCATCAGAATAGTTCTGCCACTTAGCCAATATCAAGGCAGCTGCTTCAATTAAATCTTCTGAGTTAGGGCTTTGTAGCCGAATCACAGACATCGGCCATTTGACGATTCCAGCGTTCATCAAGGGATACTCATTTAATTCAAAATACTGTTCGATCTCTGCCTTCTCCATCGGAAAAACATGTCGTCCTGCTTGATAATGATCATGACTTAAGATCGAACCGCCAACAATCGGCAAGTCCGCATTAGAACCCACGAAATAGTGCGGCAATACTTCTGTGATTCGGACTAAACGACGAAATGTTTCTTTTGAAATCACCATTGGGCGATGTTCTTCTGATAAAATGATTGAATGCTCATGATAATAGGCATAAGGGGAGTATTGAAACCCCCAGCTTTCCCCATCTAAATTCATCCGAATGATTCGATGATTCGTTCTAGCTGGATAATTTGTCCGTCCCTTGTAACCTTCATTTTCCATACATAAAACACATTTTGGATAATCTACTTGAGTCACTTGACGTTGGGCTGCGATTTCTTTTGGATCTTTTTCTGGTCTTGATAAATTGATCGTGATCTCTAACTGACCATACTCAGTTTCTGCCGGAAAAACAATATTTTTTGCAATTGCACGTGTCTTGATGTAATCATTTTCTTGACTTAATTTATAGAAGTAATCGGTCGCGTCTGCTGGATCTTTTTCATAATATTGAGCAAAAAGAGCATTGACGACTGAAGGTGGTGGCGTAAGAAAATCCATCAATTGTGCTTCAAAAATTTCTAAATCAGCTGACGTTTCTTTCACTATGTCATTTTTTTTAGCTTGAGCAACTAATTCATCCATTAACTCCAAGGAAGACTTTTTCACTACTGTGGGAGAAATAGCATCTAATGACTCTTCACCAATTGCTGCAAGTACACGATTTTGCAAATAAAGACGATCCAACTCCATCCAGCCACCTGCTTGAATGGCCAACGTTACAAAATCGGTAATAGTTTGACTAATTGACACAACGTTTCCTCCTAATTTTAAAAGCGGAACAAATCGGTTAATCCTGTAGAAAATTAGGTAATTGGCTTTGAAACGTTCTTTGTTTCACTGACAATTTGTCTATTTTCCTAAGGTTTGATTTGTGCAGCTAGATAATTTAAAAGTGTAGCGGGCTCGTTCAGCCTTGAATGGAAAATAGGAAAAATTGATTGAGATGCTTTTTGTCTCATTCAATTTTTATCTTTTTCCCGAAGACCTTCACTCCTTAGAGCTTTAGCTCTTAGGAATTGTTGAGATCGAAGCAGAGCGTAGTGCTGGCCCGTGGAACTAGATAACATTAAAAGCTGAACAGGCTCGTTCAGCCTTGACCGGAAAATAGAGAAAACTGACTGGGACGCTCTTTTGTCTCACTCCATTTTTATCTTTTTTCCGAAAGGCTAGCCTGTGAAGCTGGACAATATACCCTAACAACATTCCCCTTCATCAGAATTATTCATACCCTTTCGGATGACTAACATGCCAATCCCAAGCGGTTTTGATAATCTGGCTGATATCTGTGACTTGAGGCTGCCAAGCTAAGATATTTTTTGCTTTTTCACTTGAAGCAACAAGTCTGCTCGGATCACCTACACGACGCGGTAGCACTTTAGCTGGTATTTCTTTGCCAGTTACTGCTCGAGCTGCTTCCAGTATTTCCTTGACTGAATATCCGGTGTTACTTCCTAAATTAAAGACATTGCTTTCATTACCTTTTTGTAAATAGTCTAAAGCTGCAATATGGGCTGCAATCAGATCGGCTATATAAACATAGTCACGAATACAGGTGCCATCAGGTGTATCATAATCATCACCATAAATCCCTAAATATTCTCTTTGGCCTAAAGCCGTTTGTAAAATGATCGGAATCAAATGCGTCTCTGGATCATGGTCTTCACCGATTGTAGCATCAGATTTAGCACCAGCTACATTAAAATAGCGCAACGCAACATAGCGTATACCATATGCTTGGTCACACCATTTCATCATTTTTTCCATCATTAACTTACTTTCACCATATGGATTTTCTGGATTAGTTGCCATCGTTTCTACGATCGGCATCTCTTTTGGTTCCCCATAGGTTGCAGCAGTTGAAGAGAATACAATGTTTTTTACGCCAAACTCTTTCATTACTTCCAGTGCGATTTGAGTTCCGTAAACGTTGTTATTAAAGTATACTAATGGTTTTTCTACCGATTCGCCGACAAGTGAACTTGCAGCAAAATGGATCACACCATCAATTGTTTCTTTTTGAAAGACTTTTTGCATAAAAGGTTTATCTCTAATATCCCCTTGGTAAAAGGTTGCCTTTTTATGAATTGCCTCTTTATGTCCTGTCAAAAGATTATCAACAACAACCACTTCATATCCTTTACTAATCAGCTGATCCACCGCGTGAGAGCCAATATACCCAGCTCCACCTAAAACTAAAATTGACATATTACTACCTCCATATTTAAATCTATCAGAATTCAAAATCCTTTTTACGCACTCTCTATTTTACAGCTTTCTAGCCCCATCATCAACATTAGCCATATAAAAATCTGCTGGGTAACCAATCTTCTCTTGATAGACTTGCCCTACTTGTTCGATAAAATCTGCTAATTCGCTTTCCTTCACCAACGCAATCGCACATCCGCCAAAACCCGCGCCCGTCATTCTGGCTCCTAGCACACTAGAAAGCTTTTGTGCGGTATTCACCAATGTATCCAATTCAATTCCTGTCACTTCATAATCATCTTTTAAAGACGCATGAGAAGCATTCAGTAATTCTCCAAAGCTTTTCAAATCATTTTTTACGAGTGCTTCTTTTGCCTTGATCGTGCGCTGGTTTTCAGTTACTGCATGCTTTGCACGGCGGATCAATTTTTCATCTGCAATAATCGCTTGATGTTGCTCAAAACTCTCTTGTGTAAGCTCACCCAATGACTTGATTGGTAAAACGGTTTGCAAGCGGCTTAAAGCTAATTCACATTCCGCCCGACGTTCATTATACTTTGAGTCCGCTAATTCTCGACGTTTGTTTGTATTCATGATCGCAATCACATATTCACCAAAGTTTGCCGGTACCAATTCATAATCTAATGTATTGGTATCTAATAAAATAGCTTGATTCTTTTGTCCCATACCAATCGCAAATTGATCCATAATACCTGAATTTACACCAATAAAATGATTTTCTACACGTTTTCCAGTGATGACTACGTCCAGCATTTTGATATCTAAATCAAAAAGATCCTTTAACACAACCCCGGTCAACAGCTCGATCGAAGCGGATGAAGAAAGACCAGCGCCGTTTGGAATTGTACCGTAAAAAAGAAGATCCAATCCATGATCAATAGCATAACCATTTTCTATTAAATAATGAATCATCCCCTTAGGATAATTTGTCCAATCATGTTCTTCCTTGTAAGTTAAGTCAGCTAAAGAAAGTTCGATAATCCCCAAATCCGAAAAATTTTCTGAATAAAAACGGATAACTTGATCTTCTCGTTTACGAGCAACACCATAAGTCCCGATTGTAATAGCCGCCGGAAAAACATGCCCGCCATTATAATCAGTGTGTTCACCAATCAAATTAATTCTCCCAGGTGCAAAATATACCTCTTCAGAAGTTACCCCAAATACAGAATAAAACAATTCTTTCAATTCATTTTCCACAATTGTCACCTCTTCATTCTTTTTAGTAAATTAATTATAAAACATTTACTAAATTTTTACAAATTATTTCGTAAAACGATTACAAAACCACCTCTTAAAAAGAAAAAATAGGCTTATGACACAAAACATTATAAACATATCTTCCTGTTTTTCAATCAACACTGGCCAAAACTACAGCGCTTTCATTACTATCTATTGGATTTTTTTCTGACTTTAGTTCATAATAGAGATGTGTAACTAACTGAGAGGAGAGACTTATATGAAAAAATTTATTTCAGGTATGCTTGTAGGCACAGCCGTAACTTGTGCCGCTGTAGTTGGCTTTGCCGCTACTATCAAAAAAACCGTTCTTGATCCGATTGAAGAAAAAGAAGACATGATCGAGGAAAACCGTAAAAAAGCAATGCGTAAACGCATCTCTCGATAATAGGAAAAGTGGAACACGTTTGTTCAGATCCTGAGCGATATAAGAGAAATAATTTTAACAGGGTACTTTGCCCTGTGAATTATTTGTCGTTATCGCCGATGGATCTAACGTGTGCAACTAGATCAAGAAAAGCGGAATAAACCGCTTAACTCTGACAGAAAAATAGAAAATCCTGTTTGTGATGTTCTTTATCACGAACAGGATTTATCTTTTTTCCGAAGAGTTGGTTTACGCAGCTGGATCATAGGAAAAGCGGAGCAAAGCGCTTTGCCCTCTTGAAAATTAGGAATCTGTATGGGGAACGCCTTTTGTTCCATGTACAGGTTATCTATTTTCCTAGAGGGCTGCTTTGTGTAGCTAGACACTAGAAATACACATCAACAAAATCAATTAAACAAGCCAAAAATCGCTTGAACTTTCACAGCAATTTTTGGCTTGTATTTTACTTAGATAGCCTTTATTTTCCAAACAAAATTCCGACAAAGCTCAAACCATCATACAAAAAATGACAGATCCAGCTGATCCAAACACTGGAAGATTTCTTCCATACATAATTTAGAGCCAAACGGACAGGCATAAGCGTAATCAAAAGCTGAGCTATATGAAAACCATATGCTGGTATATGCCATAGTGCAAACAGCACCCCACAAATTAAGCTCGCCCATTTAAATGAAACACCTTTAGCTTCAAGCGCTAAGATTAAATTGGTACTCAATAGTTCTTCACCTAGCAACATGATCGGAATTTGTGTGAAAATCATCTGCTTTGTCAACACGTCACTGATAGAATTTGTTGTTGCTTGCCCAATAAACGTTTTAAAAACTATGCCGGAAATTATACCGACCACGAGCACCAACGGAATGCCATACAGTAAGACTGTAAATTTAAACTGTTTAAACTGCTCTAAAAAAGGACTTTTTAAAAGAAAAAAACCTGCTAGAAAACTAAACGAAGCATTCCAAATAGTTCCTAAAAATTGGACACTATTTTCTGGAAATAATACGGGAATAAATTGATAGCTGATCCCAATCAAAAGGGTAACAAGGAATAACAACTCCGGACGGACAGCCGCCTTAGTAGATGGTTCATTTGATTTTCTCATACATCCAACACTCCTTTTTCATATAATAATAGCAATGAATATCCCCTAGTTTATATGAAAATCCCTAAATTTAAAAGAAAGTCGCTTGCAGAAAAAAATCCCCCTACGCTCAAGTATATACTCATTTCAAAACTATCTTCTTCCCTCTATGCTTCAAAAATAGTGCTCGCAATCACATCTGCTTCACGTAGATTCCAAGGATCAGTTCCAGGTCTTGATGTTGCTGCAGTCAGCCAATGAATTCCTTCTGTTGGAACCCCATAACAAAACAATCCTACAATCGTTTTTCCAGCTTTAGACTGTACTTGATTTGTTTTATAATCGACTAAAAGTGCCCCTGTTTGATACAATTCTCCATTGGCTAATTCCAGCTCATGCAGTCCTGCCATTTCTTCTCTTAACAGCTGCTGGACCAGAGGATTTAAACTGATTTGATTCGCCGTTTTTGGTAGTCTTGCTTCTAGTAAAAAATGGGCCTGATATTTTTGAACGGGATTTTTTGCTGAATATGCAACGAATTCACCTTTTCCTGTCTCAATCTTCATTCCTGGTTCAAGCATTGTGACAACACCAGCATCAATCAACGCTTTTAATTCAGCCGTCCGTTCTAGCGGCGGACCAATCGATAGAAACGCATTCAACGGAGTAAACCAATCCCATAGCCATTTTTTATAATCATCATCAGAAAATAGCTTTTGATCCAAAGTAAAACGAACTTCGTCTCGCAAATCCTTGAGACTATCTAATGCTGTACTAAATGGTCCAGATAAATTGCCTTTTGTAGATTCTTTAAAATCCCATTCTAAATATCTGCTAATGAACGATCGAAACGATTCAGCCTCTGTTATTTCTTGATCAGGTTGCTCAATGATCGACCAATCCCAATAGTCAGTTTCAGCAATACTATATTTTTCTAAAATCGAACTGGCTCCCTTTGTTCGAATGAATTCTTCGCAAAAACGCACCTGATTAACTTTAGGGTAACGTTCTTTGAGCAATGCTGAATAGTATGCAAACTCAACTTCTTTTTTTAAAAGCTCAAAAAACTGTTCAGCGGAAAATCGTTCTTTTCTTTTAAACTTATTCAAACTTTTTTCCTTCAGAAAACGAGGCTGATATTCTTTTCCATAGCCTTTTTGATTAACTCCTCTAGCATGATAAGGCATTCCACGTCTGGAACCTACAATGATCTTAGGCTCTTTACCCGAGCAACGATAAATTAATTTCCCCTGCTCCTCTTCAAAATGACCACCACGATCACTGGTCAATAAAGTAAGATAATCAAAGAATACTAAGCCAAGTCCCCTAATAATAACTGGAGTTTGGTCCGTGATGGCTTCAAGATGAGCATCTGCTGCATTTTTAGGTGATGAGTAAAATAAACGATGCTCACTAGCATAGGACGCTAACTCTTTTTCACTTCTCGTCAGTTCAATTTCTTGATGTCCTAAAGCTAAGATAACAGTGTCCGCTGTAGCTTCTACTGCTTTGGTATAAACTAAAAACTTTTCATCTTGCTTTTTCACCGCTCTGACAGTGTCTTTAAAAAACTTTACTGAGGTTTGTTCAGTCATTCTTGTTTGGACATACTCATAAAACCATTTTTGATATAAGCCATAAAAGACGCGTGAACAGTGATCATTAGGTCCCAAGCTTGCACATTCTTCTAGAAGTTTTTGTTTATTTTCAACATTATTTTGTTTGATAAAAACTGCCGCTTCATGTTGGGCCCATTCATATAAGTTTGGCCCTTTAGCTATAGGTCCCTTAGTACTCAACGTTTCATCGGTAAATAAAGTAACATGGGAAGCTACTGAATTCATCAACAGCGATAGCGGCTGATCTTCCCGCCATACCTTGCCACCTGGACCATAAGGATCGAACATGGTAATTTGGACTACCTGCTCTTCTCTTGACCATTCCACGATTCGCTCCAACACTGAAAGACCTCGGGGGCCACCACCAACAATCACAATTTTCATTCGCTTCCTCCTTTCAGCTTTTTTCGTTTATTTCTTTGAGCAACTATTTTCTAGCACTTCTTTTAAAACGACCGCATTATTATGGTGTTCATCTTTTGCACTATAGATCAAAGTAAGTGTCTGATACGCTTGCATGATTTGCAAAAGCTCTTGAAATGCAACCTGTGTTTGACCTGATTGTAGTTCTATGACATATTTTTCTCTAAATTCAGGATATTTAGCCACTTCATGATTAAACCACTTTCTAAGCTCGTTGCTCGGTGCAATCTCTTTTAACCACAAATCTAAATGCTCTTTTTCTTTCGACATTCCTCTAGGCCACAATCGATCGACCAATATTCGATAGCCATCAGCAGCATCAGGTTTTGCATACGCTCTTTTTAGTTGGATCATGTTTGTCACCTCATCTTCATTTTAGCGTAATTGAGCAAAAAAGAAACGATTTACGATTTTTCTCAGGAAACAAAAAGCACAGAGAAGGAAACGTTGTCCGTTACGAACCTTCGTCTCCTGCTCTGTACTTGATTAATTATGCATTTTTCTTTTTCGTTTTACCAGTCCAACCTTCATAGCCGCCTTTTAAAATATAAAGATCTTTATAGCCATTTTTACGTAATTGATTGGCTGTCCGAATACTTAATGATTTTTTTTGATCATAAATATAAACAGGTTGATCTTTACGAATCGAATTCAACGTTGTTTTGATCGTTGTATAAGGCATGCTGCGCGCACCAAGAATATGACCTGCATCGAATGAGTCTTTTTCACGGACATCAATGATTTGAGCTTTTCTCATGCCTTCTTTAAATTCTTCTTCTGTGATTGTTTTGGCAGAGCGTTTTGCCATGATTCTAAGATATAATTCATTGATTCCCATTGCTAGTAAAATTGTTAATAAAATTCCATTGATAATCCATAAAACGTTCATTCTAAAATCCCTTTCTTACTCTTTCTCCATGAATTGTAACGCAAGCGATGCAGCTCCGATAACACCGGCTTCATTGCCTAATTGAGCCAATTTAACTTGCGTGCTGGTACGAACTTCTGGGAAAGTAAATTCTTCAAAATATGTTTGGACACGGCTACGTAAAAATTCACCCGCTGCAGAAACCCCGCCGCCAATGACAACACTAGACGGATTCAACGTATTTCCTACATTACCGATTGCAAGACCTAAGAAATAACACACACGATCAACCACCATCAAAGCAAATGGATCATCGGCTTGTGCATAGTCAAAGACATCTTTGCTTGAAACATCTTGACCATCATCAATTGCTTGTTTTAGCTGAGAATCACCGGCATATTCTTCTGACATATGTCGAGCAACTCGTACCACGCCTGTAGCGCTGGAAACGGTTTCAAGGCAACCGCGTTTACCACAAGTACATTCAAACCCACCAGGATCAACGGTTACGTGGCCAATTTCGCCAGCACAACCATTCACGCCGTGTAATAAATTACCTTCTGCAATAATCCCGCCGCCAACACCAGTCCCAAGTGTGATGAAAACAACATCTGGATTGTTTTCCCCAGCACCTTTCCAACGTTCACCTAAAGCGGCCACATTAGCATCATTATCTAATACAAAAGGAATGCCTGTTGCTTCTTCGATTTGTGCTTTTACATTTTGCTTTTTCGTCCAGTTAAGATTATAAGCACCAACTACTGTGCCCTTCTTAATATCGACGCTACCTGGCGTGCCCATGCCGATCCCGATAAAATCCTCATGCTTCATCTCATAAAGAGAAATTCGGTGATTGATTGATTCAATGATATCTGGCACGATATGACGGCCTTCATCTAGAATATTGGTTTCAATACTCCATTTTTGCTGAACATCTCCATTAGTTGTTAAAATCGCAAACTTAATCGTTGTTCCGCCTAAATCAATTCCAATCAATTTCTTATCCATTTACTCGGTTCCTTTCTCAGTCGCTCTGCTTTCTTCAATTCGATGTTCTCTTTGCAAAACACTCCTCGCATGGAGATATGTGTCTCGATCAATCAAGTGACCTTCATAAATATTTTTCAATTCAATCATCATCAACTCGATATCATAAATTCTAGCACCTACATAAATGTAAATGCCGAATTGTTTAAATAACTGCTGTACATCATATAGCGTTTCCATTAAATGCACTTCCTTATTACACAATAGGCTGAGAAAAAAGCGTTTAACTCCGAGAAATAAGAAAAAAATCATAGAAATTGCTCTTCAAATTTTTACGAATTTCTTCTTATTTCCAAAGGAGTTGCATTTTTCTCACCGTTTATCCAGATTAGAGTGAGTGAAGCATTGCTTCACTCACTTCCTTATTATACAAGTAAACCGAATTTTTTAAAACCCAAGACTAGACAAACACCTAACAAAAATACGAAAATGATTCCAGAAATGATCCGTTCATGAATATTGAACTCATCAGAACGATCTGGTACAGCCAATGCAGAGGCAACTAAAAGCCCACCAATCAATCCACCAATATGTCCCATGATATCTACAGAACTGCTAAACAAGTTAAAAACCAAGTTGATTCCAATAAATGTCGCGTAACGTTGAACCATAAATGAAATCGCCGGATTATTTCTAAAATGACGGCCAAGAATAATAAACGCGCCAAATAATCCAAACAATGACGTACTCGCGCCTGCCGAAATACTATTTGGCGAACCAAAAGTAAAGCTAACAATGTTTCCAGCCACACCACTCAGTAAATAAATCAAAAGATAACGCCCATGACCATAAATACTTTCTACTTGTGAGCCCACATAATACAACGTCACCATATTTACCACAAAATGTAGCCAGCCGATATGTAAAAACATCGGAGTAAAAAAGCGCCAATATTCATGTAAATAAAGAATCTCACCTCGGGACATTGCTCCCCAGTTAACCAAAACTTGACCGTTTTCGGACCCACCTGTCAGTTCCATCCCTAGAAAAACAAGCGTCGTGATTCCCAGTAACAGATAAGTTATTAGCGGTTGTTTTAATATTCTTTTTATTTTCATCTGTGTTTGATAATTCATGTGTTCCTCCTAGCTGATAAATAATCGTTTTACAGGCATATCAAAAGATTCTACCTGCCAATTTTCTTGAATCTGTTCACTGAATACCAAACTACATGTTTCTCCTTGATAGTGTTTTAGAAAACGATCATAAAATCCGCCACCAAACCCAATCCGAAACCCCTCATGTGTAAAGACGATCCCAGGCACAACGATTAAATCGATCGTTTTATCAGAAACGACAGATGCATCTTGCGGTTCTTCCACACCAAATCTAGTTTTTTCAAAAATAGTTTCAGGTGTTACGATGTGAAATGTCAACACTCGATTCTTACCAGTGATCGGCATCAACATTTGTTTTCCTTCTTGCCAACCTCTATTAAGTAAAATATGTGTATCAAATTCAAAAGCAAGTGGTTTAGTGATTGCGACCGTTTCCGCATTTTTCCAACACGGATCGTTAAACAGTGCTTGACTGATTTCCTGTTCCTTTTGCACTTTTAATTCTGGATGTTTTTGAAGCCAATTTAAATTTGACAATCCCAGTTTTCTTAATCGTATTTTTTCCACAATCAACCCTCCTGTTCAGAAAAATTCCCCACAATACATTACTTTAATTTTTTACTCCTTGAACTTTTTAACCTTACTCTGTAGTTTATAGAAAAACCCATTAAATAGCAAACAGATTTCTAGTCTTTGACATCAAGATCTAGTTTTTTTTGCAACCAATGACCAATCGCTTTATAGACCTCATTTTTTTCTTCTTCCAGCAAAATCTCATGACGCAAATCGGTAAATAAAACAAGCAACACGTCTCTAATGCCTGCCTCATCTAGTTCCTTTGCAACTTTTCTAGGCCCTTTACCAAAATCCCCTACTGGATCTTGTTCACCACTGATCACTAAAATCGGTAAGTCTTGATCGATATTCTGCGCCCAACCATTACGATTTGCTCCGTCGACCAAACGGAACAACGTATAAAAGCCATTGTTTGTAAAAGTGAAACCCGTTAAAGGATCCTCTTCATAACATCTGACATTTTCTTGATTTTTACTCAACCAATTAAAACTTCCTGCTTCTGGAAATTGCTTACTAAAAGAACCAAAGGCCATTTGATCCAGCCATTTATTTTGCTTTTCTGGCGCCGTTAAATTCAATCCTTTTGTTAGAGAAAGAGCTAAAGGCAACATCGCCGCACTTTTACCAGTGCCCATAAAAATAGCACCACTAAGGTCAGATTTATATACTTGTAAATAGTTACGTAAAGCAAACGAGCCCATACTGTGCCCTAACATAAAATTTGGTAAACCAGGATAATTATTTTCGATCCATTCTTTGATCTGATGGATATCCTCCAATACAAAAGTCACTGGCTCTCCTTGACCAAAATACCCATGTTTTGGTTGATCGTTTGCTACAGATTCCCCGTGCCCTAAATGATCATGACCGACCACAATAAAGCCTAAATTATTTAAATACTTAGCAAAATCATGATAACGCTCAATATATTCTGCCATCCCATGTATGATTTGAACCGTTCCGATTGCCTCTTTCTCAGGCTCCCAGCAGATAAAATGACTTGTGGTTCGTTGATCGGATGACAAAAAAGTATTATGTTTCATATGCTTCCCTCTTCTCAATTGATAGTATTTATTATAAAGTATTCTTAGTAAATGAAATAGTCAAATGTGCATTTTCTTTTAAGATTATTTCTTTTTGGAACAGGAGGACAGCAAAGATGAAACTGCAACTTATTGGTGCCTCTGGTACTGGAAAAAGTACTCTAGGAAACTATATTGCTGAAAAAAAACACATTAAATGGATCGATACTGATGACTATCTTTGGAAAGACAAGACTTTTTCAGAAAATTATCCAATCGAGCAACGTTTAAAACTGTATCATGATGATCGCGAAAAATTTGACCATTTTGTTGTTTCTGGATCAGTATTTTCGTGGAATCCTACTGGTTTTACGGATCGAGATTTGTTGGTCTTTCTCACGATAGATGACGAGCAACGCTTTCAACGCCTAATCAAAAGAGAAATAACTAGAGCAGGTGCCACTTCTGTATGGTTAGATCCACAAGGCAATCAAACGAATGACTTCTTAGATTGGTGTAAAACGTATTACACTGCTAAAGATCCTTCTGATATTGGAACATTTGCCGAACATAGCTATCAAATAGCCCATTCCAAAAGTCCTGTTTTAAAACTCGATAGCAGTCAGCCATTGGATATTTCATATCAGTTGATCAAACAAAAGCTAGAAAAGAACCCTTTATGACAATTAAAACATGTCATAAAGGGTTCTTTTTATTCCTACGGTTGCAAGGTTATCACTGGATTTATTGATTGATCGACTGCAATTTCTTCTGTTCCATAGCGTTCACCCAAGACATACTTAGCCATATGGATCGTGCGATCACTCATACGTTCCAAATTAGATGCTGTATCAATAAACAACACGCCATCAGCGGCTCGTCCTTTACCACTATTCATGATAGAAATATACTTTTTGCGAAGTAGTTTGACCATTTGATCGATTTGTTCTTCCCGACTCAGCATATGAGCAGCCATTTCTTTGTCATCATTTTCAAAAACGATCAAAGAATCACGAATATTTTTTAAAACTTTTTCAAATAAGTCTACCACATCTTCATCATATAAAATCAGTGTATCACGATCAGAAACTTTACCAGCTTTTTTCTCTTTAGCTTTTTGTTTCTTTTCGAGATGGATCGCTTCATTAAGGTTTTGAATAATATTACGACAGTGATCGCCAATTCGTTCTAAATCCTTGGTTAACTCTAACATCATCGTTTGTTCATGACTTTCAGAAATCGTCAATTCTGTTGCTGAAAGTTGTACCAAATATTCAGTCAAACGATTATCCGTATCATTGATCGCCGTCTCATACTGGCTGGCATTTTCCTTGTCGATATTGTCTTGTTTCTCATAATAGGATTTCGTTGCTTCGAAAGCACCCAAAACATATTCACCCATTTGCAATAATTCGATTTTTGCCTGATTCAAAGCTAATGTAGCTGAGCTTTGAATGATTGATTCATTTAAATTTGATGGTTTAAAATCAATGCTTTTATCTTTGCCAGGGATAATTTTCCGGACAAGCCATTCGATTTTGCCGATAAACCAAAACTGGATCAATAAATTAGAAATATTGAATAAACCATGAGCAACAGCAATCTGCATTGCAGGTTTTAAATCCAACAAACTGGACAGACGTACGACGACCGCTGTAAAGGGCGTCAGCAACGTTGTAAAAATAATAGCTCCAACTAGATTAAAGATTACGTGAGAAGCCGCAGTCCGCTTGGCAGCAACACTGACGCCTAACGCTGCAATCACAGCAGTGATTGTTGTACCAATATTGTCTCCAAACAAAATTGGCAGGACTGATTCAATTGCTAAACTGCCTTGACTATACAACTGCTGCAAAATTCCGATCGTTGCACTAGAACTTTGCAAGACCATCGTAAGCAAGCTGCCAATCCCTACGCCGAGAATAGGATGATGAGAAACATCCACCATTAGATCCGCAAACTGAGGCAACGTGCTCAACGGTGCCATCCCTTCACCCATTAACTTTAGTCCATAAAATAAGCAACCAAAGCCAAACAAAATTTGACCTACATTATTGACACGTTCTCTTTTTGAAAAGAATAGCAAAATCGAACCTACACCAATAATCGGCAACGAATACGAACTTAAATTAAACCCGATGATAAAAGCTGTTACTGTCGTTCCAACATTCGCTCCCATAATCACCCCAATTGCCTGGCGTAAAGACATAAATCCAACACTGACCAGTCCCACTGTCAAAACAGTCGTTCCCGAGCTACTTTGAATAATGGCCGTAACAATCAATCCTGCTAATACAGATCTCAGTGGTGTAGATGTAAAGGTATTCAAAATCTCCCGTAACGAATCCCCTGCAGACTTCTGCAGACCATCCCCCATATACTTCATACCAAATAGAAAAATCCCTAAACCGCCGAGAAAAGGAAATAATATTTCTTGATAGGACACACCTGTTCCTCCTTTATTTTAAAAGCGTAGTGGGCTCATTTAGCTCCGACAGAAAAATAGGAAAACATGACCGTGATGCTCTTTGTCACATTCAGGTTTTATCTTTTTTCCGAGGACCTAGCCCATGAAGCTAGATATGGTAAAAGCTGAATGAGCCGTTTAGCATCGACGAAAAATAGGAAAACATGACTGTGATGCTCTTTGTCACATTCAGGTTTTATCTTTTTTCCGAGATGATGGCTCATGAAGCTAGATAGATTTAAAAGCGTAGCGGGCTCGTTTAGCCTTGACTGAAAAATAGGAAAAATCGATTGTGATGCTTTTTATCACATTCTATTTTTATCTTTTTTCCGAAAGGCTAGCCTGCGAAGCTAGATATGCTAACAACGTTCCGTTCCGCTTCACCTTGTACTTTTCAACATCAGTTCATTTCTTTCACTGTGTTTCAAAGCAAAAGCTGAATGAGCCGTTTAGCCTTGGCTGAAAAAATCGACTGTGATGTGCTTTACCACATCAACCCCATTTAAGAGTACAGAAAAACCCCCCTCTTGTAAATAAAATATGTATTTTTTTTATAAGAAAATTAGTTAAGTCTTAATCAACTCATCATAAAATACCAAAAAAAGACGTTGAAAGTGACTACTTTCAACGCCTAAACTTACGATAAGAATCAAACCATTAACATATAAACACCGGAAGCAACCGCAGCTCCAATCACTGGTCCAACGATTGGAACCCATGAATAGCTCCAATCAGAGTCCCCTTTTGTTGAAATCGGTAATAATTGATGTGCTACACGAGGACCAAAATCACGGGCTGGATTGATTGCATAGCCCGTAGGTCCACCTAAGGACAAACCAATCGATAAAATCAACGCTCCAACAACTAATGGATTCAATCCATCTGTAAAACTGTGTTGTGAAAATGAAAGTAAGCCTAGAACTAAAACAAAGGTACCAATCACTTCTGTCACCATATTTGCTGGATAATTACGAATTGCAGGTCCTGTCGCAAATGTGCCTAAGATCGCACCTTGATCTTCAGTCGCTTGCCAATGAGGTAGATAGGCCAACCATACTAAAACCGCCCCAACGATTGCTCCAAGCACTTGTGCTACAATAAACGGTACAACTAAACTCCATTCAAAACTTCCTGTCATGGCCATCGCAATCGTCACTGCCGGGTTCAAGTGTGCAGGTCCCATATATCCTGCAACATAAACTGCAATCGTTACAGCCATCGCCCAACCAAAAGCAATTACGATCCAACCAGAAGCTTCCGCTTTACTTTTCTTTAAATTAACTGCCGCACATACGCCATCTCCTAAAAGAATCAAAATCATTGTCCCTAAAAACTCACTGAAAATCTGTGTCATATTTGAAGTATCCATTTTACTTCGTCCCTTCTTTCAATGTACTCAAGTCAGATTCTGCAATTAATTGATTTAGCTCGTTTGTATAGCGTTCTTTTTGTTCGTTGGACCAATCATAATAATGACTCATTTCAGAAATTACACCTTGCTTCACTTCATCTAGCGTGTCTCTCATAAAGAGCAAGTGATTTGTTCTACGCACAAGATAATCTGCTGGTGTCAGTACCATTTCATTTTCTAAAGCGTAATGCAATGCTAAAGTTTCAGCTAAACTTAAACCAGCTATTGGTTCAGTTGTCGTGATTTTCTCAAAAAGTTCCGTCACATTTGCCCCGTATAAGTGAGCAAGATACTCAGCCTCTTCTTGACTCAAGCCTTTTTCAACACCCAATTTTGCAAGATTATTTAATTCAGCTTCTACATTTGCTGCATCAAGATTTCCACCTGAAACAGGATATGTTTTAGAATCAATCAACTCAAACCCACAATTAAATTCTTCTTTCAAAATACGTTGAATTTCTTTCAATGCACCTTCGGCCATCTTACGATAATCTGTAATTTTCCCACCTGATAGTGTCAACAAACCATCTTCTGAGCGTTCTAACAAACTACCACGAGAAACTGCTGAAGGATTTTCTTTGCTTTCAGCCAATGAATCTTCTAAGTGATTCAAGACATTTTCGACATCAAAACGGGTCGCTTTTTGATTCCGGTATTTATCAACGATGTCGATCACTTGATCAAAACTTTCATCAGAGACTTTACCATTGTTTCCACCATTATAATCTGATCCGCCATTTTCTGAAATCAATGGTCTAAGTCCAGCCCAGCTTGCTTCGATATCGTCAATCGTCACATTAGCTTTAGGGTAATGACTATTGACGATTTCTAGCAAGTAATCGACATCTTCTTGGGTAACAGTAGGATGTTCATAATCCCCCGTATAATCCGTGTCTGTTGTGCCAAAATAAGTTTTCTTTTCTCTAGGAACAACGAAAACCATTCGTCCATCATGTTTACCTGTATCAAAATAAGTTGGTTGAGGTACATACAATTTGCTGCTGTCTACGACAAGATGAACACCTTTTGTCGGACGCATTTGTGGCACTAGCTTTTCTTTCATATCCAACCCACGAACTTTATCAGACCAAGGCCCCGTTGTATTGATGACAACTTTAGCTTTGATTTCAAATTGTTCACCTGTCAGTAAATCTTCTGCTTTTACACCAATGATTTTGCCTTGATCGTTTTGAATGAAGCCTACAGCTTTAACTTTACTAACCATCAAGCCACCGTCGAAAGCCGCTCGTTTGATATTTTCGATTACAAGCCGAGCATCATTATTTCTAAAGTCTAGATAAACACCGCCACCTTGTAAGCCTTCACTTTTTAATTGTGGTTCTCTTTCTAACACTTCTTCTTTTGTCAGCGTATAATTCTCATATTTTGTGCCGATCACATTTGCTAAGCGGTCGTAAAGATCCATTGCCACTTTGACCGAAAACATGTTAAATGTCGCTTTCGGCTCATCATAAATGGGTAAAAGCATTGGATCAGGTTTGGGAATGTGAGGCGCAATGGCTTGAACCACTGCACGCTCTTGGACAGTATCCGCAACAACTTCCACATCAAAATTTTTCAAATAACGAATTCCACCATGGACCAATTTAGTCGAACGAGAAGAAGTCCCTTCTGCAAAGTCCTGCATTTCGATCAACCCTGTTTTTATACCAGCAGCACTTGCTTGTAAGGCAACCCCAGCACCTGTAATACCGCCACCAATGATTAATAAATCTAATTCTTCAGACTTCATCTTTTCAATAGATGTTTGTCTTGTTTTGATTGAAAATGACATACTACTCACTTCTTCCCTTTATTTTGATTTATGTTTGAACATTTGTGTGGCAGCGACCGCTTGTTGCCAGCCCTCATATAAATCATCACGTTCTTCATCGGACATTTTTGCTTCAAACACTTGCCCATCTTCGTAAAATTCTTTCAGTTCATCTAAATCTTTCCAAAAACCAACTGCTAAACCTGCTAAAAAGGCTGCACCTAAGGCTGTTGTTTCCAAGTTTTGCGCTTTTTGAACAGATGTATTTAAAATATCTGCTTGGAATTGCATCAACAAATCATTATTAGCGGCGCCTCCATCTACTTTTAAGATGGGAATAGCGATCCCCGTATCTTTTTGCATCGTATCAATGATGTCCCGCACTTGGTAAGCAACTGATTGCAATGTTGCTTTTACAAAATCTTCTCTCGTTGTTCCTCTCGTTAAACCAAACACAGCACCTCTTGCATCTGAGTCCCAATAAGGTGCGCCCAGACCTGTAAAAGCAGGTACGACATAGACTTCGTTTTTGTTGTGTGATTCATTTGCTACAGCTTCTGATTCTGCAGCTGTTTGAATCATCTTCAAACCATCACGTAGCCATTGAACTGCTGAACCAGCAACGAAAATACTTCCTTCCAAAGCATAATAGACTTTACCATTGATCCCATAACCAATCGTTGTTAATAGATTATTATCAGAAAGCTGTGGCTTTTCACCTGTATTCATCACGATAAATGAACCAGTCCCATACGTGTTTTTAACCATTCCTGGTTCAAAAGCCATTTGCCCAAACAGCGCTGCTTGTTGGTCACCTGCCATACCTGAGATGGGAATTTCGCTTCCATAGAAATGATAGTTTTTCGTCAGTCCATAAACTTCAGAATTTGATGTGGCCTTTGGCAGCATTACACGAGGAATGTTTAAAATATCTAAAATATCTTGATCCCAATCTAGATCATGAATATTGAATAACATTGTGCGACTGGCATTGGAATAATCTGTTACATGGGTTTCTCCACCTGTTAATTTCCACACTAACCAAGAATCAATCGTCCCAAATAATAGCTCTCCTTTTTCAGCTCGTTCTTGCGCCCCTTCAACATGATCTAAGATCCAGCGAATTTTTGTTGCTGAAAAATAAGCATCTACAATCAAACCTGTTTTTTCATGGATCATGTCACCATGACCCTCTTCTTTTAGTTGATCAGCAATTGGTGAAGACTGACGAGACTGCCATACAATTGCATTATAAATCGGTAGCCCTGTTTGCTTATCCCATACAACAGTTGTCTCGCGCTGGTTAGTAATACCGATTCCTACGATATCAGAAGGTTTAACGCCTGACTCAATCAAAGCACCTGCAATAACGGATTGAACAGAATTCCAAATTTCATTAGCATTATGCTCTACCCAACCTGCTTTAGGAAAAATTTGAGTAAATTCTTTTTGAGAACTACCAATATTATTCCCTTTTTTATCAAAAATAATTGCTCTTGAGCTCGTTGTTCCTTGGTCGATCGCCATAATGTATTTTTGTTCTGTCATTAGATTTTTCTCCCTCTCTTGAAAACGCTTTATATTTTATATACTTATAATAATCGGAAATCGTTTCATAAAAACGTCATCTTTTTTTTTATTTCAAAAATAAATGAAAGTTTTTATCAAATCCCTAGTCATATCAATAAAAAAGCCAAAAATAAAAGAGCAACTCTTTTTATTTTTGGCCTTTCTATTCAATTCATCTTTTATTATGCAACGCTCGAATTTTCATTCTGATTTGATTGATATCATAAGTTGAGCCCAGTTCTGATAACACATAAACCTCTTTTACAGAACGATAAACATTCGGCTTCATAACATTTGTGATCATCAAATCATACTTTTTTTTAGAATCAAACGGTTCGATCTTTAAGCCATTTAAATTTTTCAAACTCAAAACTAACACCTGAGTCATCACCTCTTTGTATAAGTGATCCATCTTTAAATCAATGCCAATACGTGTCTCACCAACGATTTCAAAATCAATAATTGCCAGTACACTAAGATATTTCACCAATGACCATTCATGCAAGCTATTGCCTTGTTCATAGTACTCATCAAAGCATTCTAAACTTTTATCCAACAGAACACGAGAAAAATCAGCCAACTGATGACCGGAAAGGTTCTGTTCCTTTTGCCAAATATTCTCACGATCAAACAATTCTAACTCACCTTTGAAAAAATACAGCCGACTATGAATTTGGGAAAAATAATAGAAGATCTTTTTCTCCAGCTCCGGGAAAAATTTTTGCGGACGATAATATAAAATCACATGCTCCAGAACGAACGTATCGGCTAAGGATGTCGGTGTGCGCCTGCCTCGAATCAAACTATAATCAGCAAAATCTGACTCAGCTAAAACGGACATACTTGTTAAAAAAATAAAGTGCAGCAAACTCTCTTCTTCATCGATTTCAATCGGATAACGGCTAAAAAAACGCAAAACAAAAGAGCGTAATGTTTTAAAAAAAGGATCTTGTTCGTATACCTGACTTTTACTGTATAATTCTTTAAATTGTTTCGGTTGCACTACGATTCTTTTTTTACTAATCGTCAGCCATAAACTAATCTTCAATTTTCCATGTTCCTCAAAAGAAAGAGACAATGCTTTTTCTAGCGCTTCAATGATTCGAGAATTTTGAACGGTCAGTGTTTTTCCCCGATGTACTTCATAAGGCGTCAAAAACCAATAAATTTGAAAATAAAAATAACGAATTTGTAATTCTTCACCTTTTAGTTGCCCATTGCGAATTTTAAGATCAAACTCTTTCAATAGCAAATTCAACTCTTTGATTTTTCGAAATAACGACGACTCACTGATCATAAATTTGGTTGTCAGCTGAGCAATCGTAAATTCCCGATAATGAAATAAATAATCAATCAACTGAAACTTGATCGATGCTCTTACATAATCATCTACAACTTTACTAACCGAAAATTGATCGGACATATGGATTGCTACCCATTGTCCATCATAAAACAGCGAACAGTCTTGCTCATACGGTTTCAAGTAATAACCTAACTCCTTTAAATCACTTTCAAAAGAAGCTTTTGATACCCCTAAATAGTCCAATAACTCAACATCCTTGATCCGACCGCCAGCTAAAATCACCTTTTTCAAAATGCCAACTTCTCTAGCTTCCTTTCTATCTAATAACGCTTCAATTTTCATCTGTTTCACTCCACAAACCTTCAAAACCTAACTGGTTCGTGATATCGATCACGTTGGAATAATATGGATGATATAAAAAATCTTTCTGATAAAACGTTTCTAGCGTTTGCCCCATTTGAATCCCAAGTGCTAATGTGTTGATTTTTTCCAGGATATCCGCTTTTGAGACTAATTGTGCCCCTAAAAGTTTATGGCTCTCTTTTTCAAAAATAATTTTACCAAAAATTGTTTCGCTTCCAGAAAATAAGGAACTTTTTTGCTGAACATGAGCAATGGAAATTGATTGTTCATAAAATGCTCCCTCGGCTTCCGTCAGTCCTGTGCTTGCCACATAATGATCAACAAGTTTCGTACCAATCGTACGTATTGAACCCACAAATGGGGTGGTGAGTTCAATAAGATTTTGAGCCACAACCAATCCTGTTCTGACCGCGTTATTCACCAAAGGGATATAAAACGATTCCTCAGATAAACTATAAGGCACTTGAATGCAATCACCTATCGCAAAAATATCCGCTTGAGACGTTTGCAAATAATCATTCACAAAAATGGTTTGATCGGTGTGCCGTTTAATATGTTCGTCTAAATAGCGTAAATCTGGCCGCACATTCATTGCAAAAATCGCACTATCACAGAATAATTCAGACTTCTTTGTTTTAATCAAAAGACCTTCATCAATATCGATGACTTTTTCCACGGTTTCATCAAAATGAAAGACAACACCTCGAGCACTCATCTCTGCTTGTACAGGCTGGATCATCTCCTCATCAAAATACTTGAATAATAAATAATCCATGCGTTCAAAAAGATGCACTTCTTTGCCTTTTTTCAGCAATGTGTCAGCGGCTTCTCCACCAATTTGACCACCACCGATCAAGGCGACTTTGTCACTGTTTTCCAATTGTTCGATTGCTTGCCGTACACCTGGTAAAAACTTATATTTTAAAACCTTCTCCGAATCACTACCGATAATTTGCTGAGACCATTGACTAGAACCTGTCGCTAAAATCAATTTATCAAACGACATAAAAAAATCAGACCCGTCTTTTTCGTATTTAATGATATGCTGTTTTGAATCCATACTCACGACTTTAGCATTTAGTAGTAACGAAATTTCATTGTTTACTAATTCTTGTTCTGAAATAAATTGAGCCGTTTCAATTGGATCGATCATTTCATTAAAATAAAGATTGATGCCGCCAGGTAAATAACCGATCGTTCGCTGTTTATCGATCAATTGAATTTCAGCTTTTGGATGTTTTTTTCTGATCGCTAAAGCAGCTGATACTCCAGCAAATGAAGCCCCAATAATCACTACTTTCATAGTAAAAACCTTCCTTCTAACAAAGTAAACCGTTTTCTTAAAGAATAGCATACACATGCTCTTATCGCATAGAAATAAGCTGATTTGTTTACCTGTCTACAAAAAAATGATCTACCTACTCAGTATAAAATGAGTAAGCAGATCATCAGTCTACTATTAATTATCTTTCATAAAATCCTGAATTGCTTCAGCATTCTGTTGTTCATCAAGTTCGATGACACTTCCAGATTCTGTGTAATCATTAAAGTTCCATGATCCTTCTACCGGAACAGATAACGATTTTAATGGCTTCACGTTTCCAGAAAGGAAATCTTTCGCCAAATCAATCAATAAACTGGTTGGCACATTTGTATCGATTTTTCCAACCATTTTCCCTGCAACCTGAGGCAATTCCCAGACTGGAATCAAATCTTTAGACTGCTCAACTAAAGCATCCATTACTTGCTGTTGCCGTCTGATTCGACCAAAATCGCCTTCTTCATCCATTCTAAAACGAGCATACTGCAATAGGCTGTTACCATGCAAAGTTTGTTTTCCTTTTAGAATATCCACACCATCTAAGTTGATATCTTTTTCGGAATCGATCGTGACCCCTTTGGGATAAAGTTCATCGATAATATCACTGAACTCTTTAAAATCCATCACGACATAATAATTGATTGGTAAATCAAAATTCGTTTTCAGTACATCTTTAGTCATTTGTGCGCCGCCATATGCGTAGGCTGCGTTTATTTTATCTAGTCCGCCATCAGGAAATGTGACATAACTGTCTCTCATAATCGAAATCAATTTAGGCTGTTTGGTTTTCCCATCATAGTGCGCAACCATTAACGTATCTGAACGCCCTTGATCTTCATCATCATCTCTAGAGTCATTCCCTACAACCATGACCGTCAATTCTTTATCACTCGTTTGTTCATCACCAGTAAAGTTTTGATTCTTATTAGGAAGTTTTGATTCACTCTCTTCTTTGGCCGTTTGAAATGAAATAGCCGCATAACAGCCAACACTCACAGCCACCAGGAGAATCGTTAACAAGGTAATAATCATTATTTTTACAGATTTTTTCATTATTTATTCCTTTCTACACATAAAAGTTGGGTAGGTTACTCTAGCCCTTGAAACTAGGTAATTTCAAGGTTTCCTTGGATAAAAGAAAAATCCCTCACCAAGAACACTCAGCGAAGGGATTAGATTACAGGGTTAAATTTATGACATCTGCCATTTATTTTCAACTTACCTTGATCTTCTCTTCGTTGAGTTTTAGCACTATATAACGTAAAAAGCATTGCCTTTAGCTACTTTGAAAAACGCCTTAATTCGACGAATTTTGTCCTACCCGTACCTGTCTTTCGACATTTCTGAGCAGTAGCCTATGTTTATATAGGAGCCTCACCTAACAAGTATTTAATTCATTTTAAACTATAAGCGTATCGAATCACAAAGTCAAATTAAATTTTATCGAAACGATTCGCTTGACCAACTATGTTATTAAACAAAAATGACGCTACATTTAGCACTGCTGTGGCTACTTCAAACAATAACAAGACTTTTAACCTAAACAAATCTTTATACTTTCTTAAAACATCTATTTTAGATCAATTATCATGTTTAGATAGACATTCACCGCATTATCTGTTTCAATGTTTAAAAGACAAAGCACTTGGAGGTCACCCATGGAAAATTTTTTAGAAAAACAACAGGAATTTTTTTTCAATTTTTTGACTGATAGTATTGATAACTTTCTATTGGAGCAAACGGATGAAACATTTTATGCCTTTGCATTAGACTGTAATATTCATGAAGAAGGAGAAATAAACCTTTGTATCAACTCGGTCGATCTTTGGCAAGAAACAACGAATTATTATACAAATAAAGGCTCTAATGAATCCCAACTAAACGACATGAAATATAACGCTCGTGACTGGGATGAAGATCAACGGATCGCTTCACTTCATTTATTTGATGATTGGGTGGAAGACGATCAAGATATTGAGACTGTTCTTGAATGGCTTTGCCAACAAATCGTCCTCTTAACTGATAGCGAAACGTTTGAACGAATCAAGAAAACAGAAGACTTCAAGTTATTTGTTTACGATCATAACGAAAACAGCTCTGACTCACAAGAACGGTTTGAAAAGCTATCTACATCAGACTATTTTCAAGTAGACTAACCATAAAAATAAATTTTATGAGTTTTTCCCTCCTATTAACTGGCAGTTTTGTTTATAAAAAGCAGTGGCTGTGAAACAAAAATTCACTTTTGTTTCACAGCCTAAACTTAACCTGTTCTTTTGATCTTCTAAAAACTAAAAGCTAATTCTTCAATCTTAAAAAGAGTCACTAGAAGTTCATTGACTTTTTCTGCTAATTTATTTTCATCGATAATCTGATCTTTTGTTTCTATTTTTGCTGTATCATTTGAATAGGTCAGAAAATCATATTCTTCTTTAAGTGTCACTTGGTAATTTTCTTTTTTGTATAGTGTATAGTCATCAATAACATCCATCTCATATTCTCGTTTATAGCCATTTTTTAAAACAATCGCTGTTATCAAAGAATTGACAGTCAATGTTTCTAACGGAATCATTTGATCCTCGATCATCAACATATAATTTTCATCCTCAATAATTCCACAAGCATTACAGCCTCCATCTAATAAATTAACTGTTTTAGTAATTGTCGCTTTTTTCATTAGTACAGATCCTTTCTGATACTTTCATCATGTCTCATCCCATTATATCAAAAATCAGACTTCATAAAAAATATATTTTCTTTAGATAAATGCTTCCAATTATTAATATATTTTAAACATTATGAGAAATCACTCATATATATTTACTTTATATTTAGTTTGGATAATAATATAAGTAAGCTACTATTTATAAAACAGTAGTAAAAAAGAGGAGGTATTTTTTTATGAAACTTTTTAAAGGTATGATGGTTGCAGGTTTAGCAATCAGTTTATGTTCCGCTAGTTTGGCAGTGGTGTCAAGCCCAGCAGACGCAGCAACGGTGGTAGAATCAAATTACAATAAGACAATCACTTTATTTAATAAAGCAGATATCTTAGAGTACACTGGTTTATCATTAACTAGTTCAAATGTATCATCAGTTTACAATGAATTAGTTAAAGCAAGCACATGGGAAGCAGCTGGTTATAGTTCATCAGAAGCAGCTGTGATTGCAAGAGATTTCGGTAGAAACTACTACAAATCAGTAAACTTGTTACAAAAAATGACGTATCAAAAAGATTTACACCTTAAAGTTATCTTAATTACAAAAGGATATGTAAAAGCAGAATTTGGTTTACAATCTTACTATGTACCAGAAACTGAAACACCTGAAATTGACGTTCCTGAAGTTGATGTACCAGAAGTTGAGGTGCCTGAAACTGAAACACCAGAAGTTGACGTTCCTGAAATTGAGGTTCCAGCTGAGAAATCTGATTTGAAAAAATTAGAAATCCAAGTAACATATACGACTGGTCAACAAATCCAATTACAATATCAAGTAAATTCTAATGGTACTGTTAAAGCACAATACCAAGACAAATCAAACAAAGTTCAATTACAAGGTAGTGCTGCTGAAACAAAAATTGAAGGCATCATCGCTGGCTTAGATTTAAAAAATGGTAGCGAAAAAACAATCACTTCACACATTTTAAACAAATTAGGCCGTGGTGCAAGCTACAAACAATTCCAATACCAAGGTCAATTTAACGATAATACACAAGTTAAATTCAAACTAAAATAAGCAGTAAAATCATCAATCATCACAAATATAGCCCTCATTTTCTCTAGTCTAGAAAATGAGGGCTATTGTTTGTTCAATTTATTTTCTCTTTCGCCACAAAATATACGTTTGTATCAGCACTAGTAACGCTAATAAAATAACTATTAAAATCAACCACAAAGGAACCTTGTTTTCTACCTTAACTGCTTTATTTTCTTCATTGATAAGCTTCGCTTGCTCTCTTGTAATGTCAAACTCATTTTCAAATTCCCATCGCTTTCCATCTTGACTGATTTGGGTTTTACTAATATATTTTCCTGGTTGTAGTTGTCTTTTGATTGGTACAGGAAAATCCATTACTGAGTCTGGTGCCATTTCCAACGATTCTTTTTCTAGCTTGATTAAAGGCGTCTTCTCTCCTTTTTTTCGAATCATAATTTTTAGCGCCATCTTCTTTGAAATAGCAGCATTCTTATTACGAATTGAATGGATCACAGAAATTTTCTTCCCTTGTTTAGACTGCGCTACCTTTACTGAATTCATTTCATACTCAGGCAAAATTGTAGTATCCGTCTCATTCAACACGACGCCGACAACATAATGAAATCGTTGCTGAATGGTCACGTCTTTATTTTTCACTTCACTTTCAGGTAAGTTTTTCGTAAAACGTAATCCACCGACAACAACGCCATCATATTTTTCTTTTGGCATCTTCAAATGAAAACGTGCAATTTTTGTTTCGTACGGCTGTATAGAAATAGTTGTTTCTAGCACTTTGACCAGAGATTCAAAAGGATATTTTAAACTTTTATCTTTAATTCCTTTTAAGGTATAGTCAATCATTCCTTCTTCCGTTGTTGTTGCATTTATTGCACTGACTGAAACTGTGATCGGTGCATCTTCTGGATTCACTAATTTGACTTGTAGCTCTTGTTCTTCTTCTGGCAACATTTTTAAATCAAAATAAGATTTATTAATATCGACTTGATTCTGTGGAATCACTGCTTGTACATAAAAACTGTTTGTTTCATTACTTTTTTCTTGCGCTAAACCAATCTGTATAGTCAATAAAAATGATAAAAAAATAAGTCCAATCGAAAATAATGTATAAGTAAGCTTTGATTTATACCAACCTTTCATATAAATCACTCCTTTAATTTAATCAGAAAAAGAGAGCAGAATTAAGTACTACTCATCCACTCTCTTTAGATCACACTTTGATTCTATGGCGCATCCGCCAATGTCCAGTCGATCGTAGACGTATGTTTACCAAGGGTTGCCATTGCAGCTGGCACATCTAGTGTCACGCCTGTATTTTCAGCATCTGGCCAAGTAAACGTCCACGTTCCGGCTCCAGCACCAGCGGTAGCTGTTGCAAATGGGGACGCAGTTTCGGCACCACTTGTTAACTTAACGGTGTTAACAGGTGTTGGTGCGTCCGCATCACTATTTGTTCCAGCTTGTGTATTTTTAAAGTTCAAGCTAGCATTCGGTAAAGAAGCGGCAGCGGAACTATTTTTGAACCCATTTAATTTCCCGCTAAGTTTCCACCCTGCATTTGTTCCTCTAGCATCTGAAACAACAACATTGATCGCACCAGGATTTGTTGGGACGTATGAGGCATCATTCACTGAAATCGTCTGTGATGCATAGCTGATTGTAGAAACAGCTTCTAATGTTAATGCACCTGGCGTAAAAGTGACATCTAAATCAGTTGCCTTATTAATATCAGCAGCTGAAGCAGACTGTCCTAAAAAGAATGTACCAAAAACAACCGATAATAATAAAACTTTGGAACTAGTGATAAATAACGTTGAACTCTTCATTTTATACACCCTCTCTTTATTGATAAAGCTTATATTTATTTGGCACCGACAGAAACAATGATTCTACCGCTTGCTGCTGTTTCAGTGCCAAGTGTTGCCGCTGTATTAAAGGTGATCGACGTACCTGCTGCTAGCTGACGACCGGAAACATCTAGTGAAAATGTGCCATCTGCATTAACTGGTGTTTCTTCATAAACATTTCCTGGAAACCTCACTCTAACTTTAAATTGGGTCCCTTCTGGAGGATTCGTGATCTTAACTGACCCTTTGATTATTGCATCACCAACAAAAATTGGCGCTACAACTGGTGCAGGAACAACATAACCTTCTAAAGACGGAATCTTACCAACTGCAAAAACCACACTGTCACTTTCTTTGCCTTTCAACGATTGAGCATGTTCTGCAACGGTTACTAATCTTAGCGGATTGCCTTCTTTTAAGTTTTTATCTGCTACAGGAATCAAGAAAGTACCGTCATTTTCAATCGCTACTTTTCTTACAGAACCATCAGGAAACTGAACGTGCATAAATAATTTAGTCCCTCCTGGAACATTTGTTAATACAATTGAACCTGTGATAGCCTTACTTCCTTCGTTTACAGCTTTGAACTGTGGTTTTGGCACTTGATAGTTTTTCAACGGATCAACGATCACTTGTTTGACCTCAGGCTCACTGACTTTTGTTCGCTTACCATCACTCGCTTCAATTGTTACACTTAATCGGTCGTTGCCTTGCGGTTGATACTTATCAAAGGGAATCGTAAAGCTGCCATCTTCATTGAGTGAAGCAGTTAAATTCGTGCCATCAGGTAATGCCAGTTTAGCAGTAAAAGTCACACCACTTGGAACAGGTTGAGTTAGAGCAACACTACCACTAAGACTAGGTGCGCCTTCTAAAACATCACCAATCACTGGTTTTGTAACTACATAGTGTAAAAATGGATCCGCTACTACTTGTTTGATTTCCGGTTCGCTGACTTTTGTTTGTTTCCCGTTACTTGCTTCAACTACTACTTTTAATTGATCATTACTTTGTGGTTGATAGTCACCAAAGGGAATCGTAAAATCCCCATTTTCATCAATGGAACTTGTCAGGCTTGTTCCATCAGGCAACTCAACTTTTGCTTTAAATGTCACGCCGTCTGGTACTGGCTGAACGATTGCAACATTTCCAATAAGGCTAGTTCCGCCTTCTATAATATCCGCTACAATTGGTTTTGCGATTGGGTATTGAATAAACGGATCGGCTATTACTTGTTTGATTGTCGGCTCACTAACTTTGGTATATTTATCTACACTAGCCTCAATCACTATTTTTAGCTGATCATTCCCTTGAGGCTGATAGTCACCAAAGGGAATCCAAAATGTCCCGTCTTCATTGACCGTTTCAGATAGAATGGTTCCATTAGGCAATTCGACTTTTGCCTTAAATGTCACTCCTTCTGGGGTTGGCTTAGTAATCGCTACGCTTCCATTAAGACTTGTCATACCTTCTAAAATATCTTCAACAACCGGTTTTGCAACTGAATAATTCGCTAAAGGATCTTCTTCTACTTTATCGAAATATAGATTGATCGCATCTCCGTTTGCATGGATCGTATTTAGTAATTCTAAATCAATAACGGGTTTATTCACTGCCATTGCCGTTACCTTTGCCTTTTCAGCTGTTACATCAGAAACTTTCGTAGAAAAATTGAAATCAACATCACCAAGTACATTAGCCTGCAACGCTTGAGTTAACACATCCGATGTTCCATTGGCAATTTTCCCAACAAGGTCCAACAAACCATTAACAGCTGGCTTTAATAAATCAAGAACTGGATTTAAAATGGCTAGAAGTCCAGTGAATTTTAATCCAGCGACAGCTTCTTTCAGTGGATTAAACAATTTTGCATACGTCGTACGAACATATTGCCCTAATCCATCAGTGAAATCGACCATCACATATTTACCGTCTGGTGATAATTTTCCTTCAACTGTTGCTTGATAGCTGCCTAATTCTTGAAGGGAATTAAGTCCTTCAAATGCCTTTTCCAGAGAATCAAGTTGCAATCCCAATGGTTTTGCCAGCCCAAGTAGTCTCGTTACAAAACCCCCTACTTTCAAAACCAAATCTTTGACCACAGGAACGTCTCCTGGCACGATTGGAAGTAACTTAGCGCTAGCATTGATCAAAATCGGTCCATCGATTTTCCCACGTAATTCTTCAGGAATCGCAAAAACGATAACCTTTGGTGACACTAAACCAACATCTGCAACGGCAGTTCCTTTAAATGAAAGATCTAAATCATATGTAGAATCTGCATTTTTTTCCAACTTAACACCATCACTTATGACAGTTCCTTTGTTGGAAGACAACTGTGTCCCTTTTAAAATACTGATATCTGCTAAATCTGCTGTATTCGTCAACTCTACAGCATCTGCTTCAAACTGATTCCTATTCCCCAAAAAAACGAGCGAGCTCGGTGTTACTGCGGCTGTTAATAATACCAATGCCCCAGCTAACGTAATTGTAGCGCGATAATTCTTTTTCATGATTGCCTCCTTAATTTTAAAGCATAGCAAGGCTGATTCAGCTCTGCATAGCTAGGTAACATAAAGACTGAATAGCTTGTTCAATCTTTAAACTTGTTTATCTGCTTGTTTCTAGGTCGACCAATACAGACAATTAAGTAATATATGATTGCATTGTAAAGAATACTATCTAAATAATTTTATTTCAAATAATTGGATTGTAATTTTCGGTAAAAAATAGGTTTAAAGAATTAAAATCACACATCTCATTTACCTATATAAAATTTATTTTAAAATGCCCAGTTTTTTATAAAAAAATCAAGCATCCATTTCTTACTTTTTATTTGGCTATTCCTATATTTTTTCAAAATAGTCAAGCTAAAAAAAGTGAAGTCAGCTTTATTTATAAACGGAAAATACCAGTTTTCAAACAAATAAAATAACACTTACTTTTCTTATTATTTGCAAAAAAATCCACTCTTTTTTCTTTTCCCTTTTTAGGTAATTCTTATGACAAAATTGAATTGTTTATAAATTTGAAGATTGGAGGTTAGACAATGGACTATCAAGAAATACTTACATTTTGGTTTGAGGAATCTGAAGCTAGTCAGTGGTTTAAAAAGGATTTGGCTTTTGATAATCTTATCAAGGAAAGGTTTTCAGACATTCATAGGCAAGTGGCTCAAGGGGAAAAGTCAGCTTGGCGAAAAAATATTAACGGTCGATTAGCTGAAATTATTGTTTTAGATCAGTTTTCTCGTAACTTATTTAGAGGAAATGCACGTTCTTTTGCCTATGACGGTATGGCTTTAATTTTAACACAAGAAGCGATTGCAACAGGGAAGCTGGAGCATTTAACAACGGAACGGCGCGCATTTATCTACATGCCGCTAATGCATTCCGAATCTTTAGTTATTCATGAGGAAGCATTAAAACATTTTGCGGAAAAAGGATTAGAGCATAATCTTGCCTTTGAACTAAAACATCGTGAGATTTTAGCACGTTTTGGCCGTTATCCACATCGAAATGATCGTTTAGGTAGACACTCAACAGCAGAGGAAATTACCTTTTTAAAAGAACCAGGATCTTCGTTTTAGGGAACTATAAAAATAGGGAGGCAAACGGCTAATCGCTTGCTTCCCTATTTCTTATCGCTTAGTGGTACTCTGGTAAATAATCACGGTGAGCTTCAATTAGCTCATCGACCATTGCTTTGATTTCATCGATCGATAATTCTGAATTTGTATGAGGATCTAATAACGCTGCTTGATAGATTTTATCTTTTTTCAATGTCATTGCAGCTTCAACAGTTAATTCCTGAACATTGATATTTGTGCGGTTTAACGCTGCAAGCTGTGTTGGCAAATGACCAACATACGCTGGCTGTACACCATTTTTATCTACTAAACAAGGAACTTCCACGCAAGAATCTTCTGGCAGATTGGTAATCAGCCCTTTATTCAAAACATTGCCTGCAATCACGGTTGGATTGCCTGTCGTAATGGCATCCATAATATAAGAAGCATATTCCCGACTTCTCGTATGTTCTAATGAGCCATTATGAACAATATCAGCCCGCTGTTTTTCCCAATCTTCGATTTGCTTCACACAACGTCTTAAATATTCATCGATTGGAATATTCAAGGTATCGATCAATTCCGGATAATTTTTTTTGATAAAATAAGGATGATATTCTGCATTATGCTCGCTGGACTCGGTCACATAATAACCAAAATGTTTCATCAGTTCAAAACGTACTGCATCGTCATGAGGTTCTGTTTTAAGACTTGCCAAGCGTTTGATTTCTGGATAAAAATCTTTGCCCTCTTTTGTAATCTCCAATAACCATGCCATGTGATTGATTCCTGCAATCTTCCATTGAAAATCGTCCAAATCATATTCTTTATCTATTCCCAAATGTTTGAATAGCTCTGGTACACAAACTTGAACGCTATGGCATAAACCAACCGTTTTGACTTTGGTTGCCTTCAGCATGCCCATCGTTAAAATACACATTGGATTTGTATAATTCAGCAGCCAAGCATTAGGACAAACCTCTTCGATCTCCTTAGCAAATTCAAACATGACCGGTAACGTTCGTAACCCTCTAAAAATCCCGCCAATACCAGTTGTGTCAGCAATTGTTTGCTTTAGTCCATATTTTTTGGGAATCTCAAAATCGATAACAGTACTTGGTTCATATCCGCCAACTTGAATCGCATTGATCACAAAATCAGAATCACGCAACGCTTCTTTACGATCTGCATATATCTGAATCGTTGCTCGTCCTGCATTCGAGTTTTTATTGATAGTTTTTAACATCAATTCTGATTCCTTCAAACGCACCTCATCAATATCGTACAACGCAATCTCTGAATCCTGTAAACTTGGTGTCAACATCGCATCGCCTAAAACATTCTTAGCAAAAATCGTACTTCCAGCACCAATAAAAGAAATCTTTGTCATGTCTATTCTCCTCCTCATATAAAAAATTGAATAGGCCTCTACAGTCTTAAGTGAACAACTATAGTGATTACTAGCCAATCAATAAAATCATTATAAGTTAAGCGTTTTCATATATACATAACATTATTTTAGAAAAATAAGGCATTTTTTTAGCTTCTCTGACCAGAAAAATTTGATGGTGAGCAACCAAATTGATCTTTAAAAGCCCTTGAAAAACTCTGACTGCTCTTATAGCCAACAGCCAAAGCAACTTCTGTAATTGGTAAATCAGTCGTTTCCAATAAAATCGAGGCTTTTTGTAACCGAAATTCTTTTAAATACCCCATCGGAGAACAACCTATCTCATCTTTGATTACTTGACTTAAATAAGAACTATTCAAGCTCATTGAGTGACTGATTTCACGAATTGAAAGCTCTTCACGATAATAATTGTTTTTGATATAAAGCAAAAATGATTGACTGTACTTTTGTTTTCGACTTTCTAAAATCGAAGAATGAATCGTTTTTTCTTGTAATTTAAAACGTGACAATAAAGTCAGAAATCGTGCCTGATTCGCTAATTTTTCCCGATCATCGAACATATTGGAAGCGATAATTTGTTCAAATAATGTTTTGATCCCATCTGTCTTTTCAACTTTTCCGACATAATCTGTTAGACCGATGCCATTACTATAAAGTAGTTCTTTGACCATCGATCCAGAAAAACCAAACCAGTAATATTCCCAAGGTTTCTCATCATCTGCTTGATAGAAAGTCATTTCATTTGGTTTTATAATAAAAAAATCCCCTTTACCCAGACGATATTTGATTCCATTAACATCATATGTTCCACAACCCGAAACAATATAATGGATGACGTGCTCTTCTCTCATTGTTGGTCCATGATGATGACTGCTTTCACAAAGTTCGTGACCAACATTAAAAAAATAAAAATCACTAAAAAATTGCTCCTTCACAAAAATATCTCTGTAATTCCTCTGTTCTCCTACCATAACTTTCATCTCCAATTAAGTTGTCCAACTATCTTTTATATGATTATTTCCATTATAGCCTACCCGCTAAAAAAGTTATTCATCCTTCGTAAAAAATTTCAATATTTATATACTGGATCAAAAAAGTGTTAGAGATATAACGTTTAAACGTTATATCTCTAACACTTGAAATTTCAATATAAGTCTATTCATTTTTCAGGTAATCATGCTCGATTTTCAATTCCTTTTCAAAAAAATCTGCGACAACATCCATCATCTCACCTTTAACTAGATGCCCTTCACCTTCACCTGTAATAAACTGACTATGCTTAGCATACGATTCTCCTTTAACCATTTGATAAAAATCAGCCATGTCTTCATAAGGTATTTTAGGATCTTTGGTCCCATGCCAAAATAGAACTGGACGCTCTGCCAACGTCTCAGGCATTTTTGAAAGATCGTAGTTCGCTACCCAGCTAAGTAATAAAGGTAGATCACTTGGCACAAAAAAGTTCATTTCAGCGGAGCGTTCCATCACACGCTCAATATAACGTAGTGGTGCTGGTGTTCCCATCATACAAGCTGCCGCTTTGATTTCCGGATGTTGGGACAATAATGCACACGTTGTGATCCCGCCCATTGAGACACCGCCAACTCCGATTTTATCTGACTCGATCAATGCTTGCTTATCAAAATGACGCACTAACTGGGCAAACTCAATAATATTGTATTGAATACTTGCCCAAAACGTTACGGAAGGAATCGGCGAAATAGGACCTGTTTTTCGCTCACCATGATTCATTGCATCTGGTAAAAGGACACGTACTCCTTTTTTTGCTAACTTTCTGGCTTGGGTCAATGATAACTCTTTAGCTGACTGCCAACCATGATAGTAAATGATCAACGGTAATGGTTTATTTTTAGCCTCATCTGGAACAACTTCCAATACTGGAATCTTTTTTATATATCGATGTCTGATACTGACCTTCATCTGATTCACTCCTAAAAAATAGCTTTTGCTTACTTAAGTATACACCTTAAATTAATCTTCTTACTATTTTTTGATTTACTCAAAAGATAATGATATTAATAACAAATAAAATTAATTATTTTCTGCATTTTTTATTTTTTTATCCCTTTTATGCCTTTTTATAATGACTCTTACACGCAATAATACCAAAATAAGTATAAATATCCCAAAAATTAGAGCTAGAATTATTACAAATCTACTTGTTTGTTTTGGCGCATCTTTAACTACTTTATGACTTTTTTTGATCGTTTCTAAAGCTTCAGTTGGAACGGAGTATGTTGTACTTTTCTGATCAATAATATCGCACGCATCAGCATAGTTTCCTAAACCATCACTAGCTCTGAGATACATCTTCCCTTCAAGACCTTCTCGGCTCAACTCAATATTGAATTGACCACTTTTATCTGCTACTCCTTCTTGATAATGATAATCGTCATTATCCGTATAAAACAGCTCAATTTGATACGTATTTTTAGACGACGGCATTTTGATCTCACCAGATACCGTTTCATTTTCTTTATTATAATGAACCTTTGAAAAGAAAATCGTTGGCTTATCACTACTAACTAGGTAAGGAATATTTTTGTAATGATACACAACGTCCTCTTCCGATATAAAGCACAAATCAGTTGAGTAAATCCCAATTTTATCCGTTTTAACTGGATTCTTTTCGTAATACATATCTTTGATTTTGATCTTATCTCGATAAAAAATTGTTTCAATAAACCCACTATAAACATTCGTCGGACCATTCAATACAAATCCTGAAAAACTCATATAAGGACGCTTATCAAAAGGGAACGTCAAGTAAACCTCATCTTTTTTCTTTTCAAGACTTGTGGTTTTCCCATCCAATATTTCCTTACGAGCATAACGGCTTGTCAAATCATTTGCCGCATCAAAATTTGATTCCCCCATCGTTTCTTCTCCATAACAAATAATAGGTGAACATAAAAACAACAGACCCATGAGCCATATAAGCTTTTTCATAGTAAAACTCCTTTAACAACCTTGTAACAAAATAGTAACATAAATGACATTTTTTGGACATCTAAAAAAAACATTTTAAAGTTTCTTAAGATTTAAACATTAAATAACTATGCTTAATCTACAAAGTATAAAAGAATTCTTGTCTAAAGAAAAGTTTACTTTTTACTTTTATAGTAACTACGTACTTCAATCTAATAACAAAAAAACTTTGAATCCTTACAAGAAGGAATCAAAGTTTAAATGTACAGCTTATTTTGTTTCACGGTGTAAAGTAACTTTTCTTTCACGTGGGCAATATTTTTGTTTTTCTAAACGATCAGGATTGTTACGTTTATTTTTGCTTGTTAGGTAGTTACGTTCTTTACAAGAAGTACATTCCAAAGTAATGTTTACGCGCATGTGTTTTCCCTCCCATATCTAATTTCGTATTTCTAAGATATTTCTTAGCCTCAAATATCATATCATGTTTGTGCAGGAATTTCTACCCTTTTAACGAAATTTGTAAAGGAAAACTACTTTACAAATCTTATTGAGCTTTATATTCAGCATACGCATTAACGATGGCTGTAACCATAGATTGATTAGGTCTAGTATTTTCACTAGTTAAGTGAGGTAAAATGACACTCACCGCAATCTCTGGGTCATTATACGGTGCATATGCTACTACATTACTGTTTACAGTAACGTGCTCACCTACATTTGTTTCCGCAGTACCTGTTTTTGCAGCAATATCAAGTGCGGCGCCTTGCATGTATTTACCTGTTGTGAAGACACCATTTCCATGAACAACATCATAAAAGCCATTTTGGATGATTTGCATCTGCTCTGGAGTGATATCAACTTTATTCAACGCTTCTGGTTTCTTTTCTTCTTTTAGCTCACCGAGTGAACCATCTGACTTATTATCATAAATTCCTTCAACTACATGTGGCGCAAACCGAGTGCCTCCATTGGCTACAGTAGCAGCATATTGTGCCAGCTGCATCGCTGTGTACGTATCATACTGACCGAAAGACAAATCGAGTAAGTGTCCAGGCATCGGTGCTCTATCAGGGTCATCAAAAGCTTTATTTGTAAAACCTGTTTCTTCACCTGGCAAATCGATCCCAGTCGTAACACCCATTCCGTACTCCCCAAATGTTTTACGTAACACATTAAACAAGGTCGGATCCCCCGTGTTGTAAGGCAGTTGCATGTTATATTGATAATCTGTTTTCATCATTTTTAAGACTAACTTCATCATATAAGCATTGGACGAATACTCTAAGGCTTGTTCTGCACTAAGACGAATTTGATTTCCTAAAACCTTATTGAAAACAGACGATTTCTGCTCACTTCCAAAAATTTGCAAAGGCTCATCAATCAACACATCATTTCCACTGATAACACCTTGTTCATATCCTGCCGATATCGTGGCTCCTTTTACTACCGAACCAGGTTCAAAAGCTTTATTGATTGTAGCAAGTGGATTAGAAGTCAACTCATTTGTTGCAGGATCACGATCTAGTGCAACCATTGCCATCACAGCACCTGTCTTAGGATTCATCACAACAACGTATGCGCCATCCGAATAAGCCGCATTTCCTGTTGCTAGAAGCTGCTGATATTGTGCTCGAACGACTTCTTCTATTTTCGCCTGAAAAGCCATATCAATCGTTAATTTTAAATTCTCACCTTTTTTGCCTTCTGATACAGGTGTTTGTGTCACGATTCTTCCATTGTTGTCCAAAGTTACTTCTGAGATTGCTTTTTGTCCCTGCAATACGTCTTCATATTGCTTTTCTAAATAGCTCGTCCCTACACGATCATTTAGCTCATAACCTTTAGCAATATACTCATCGGCTTCTTCTGCTGGTAAACCAGCCTTTTGCGAAGATACGTTTCCTAATAACCCTCTAAGATCCGTTTCATTCGGATATTCTCGATCCCAGTCCATCCCCGTTGAAACACCAGCAATTTCTGAAGTATGCTCTCCAATTATCGCAATTTCATCCTGAGTAACCCCTTCGTTTTTTATAAAAGCGGTATTTAGCTCTTCAACAGAGTTCATTCGTTTAAAAATAGTAGCTGCTTGCAGAGTATGCTCATCAAAGTTGATTTCCTCTGGCGTAACTTTTTCCACCGTTTTAGCATATAGTGTTCCTTCATCGGTGATTTTATTGCCTTTTTCATCTACTTTATCTTTATCTGTCAAACGTTTTTGGGCTGCTTTTAAATTTTCGGGGTTAGCCAACCAGAAATCCTTTTTATCGCGTTCTGTTAATTCATCTGCGGGTACGTGAATCAAGTCGTTTACTTTATTTGCGATTAATACCATGTCTTTTGGCTGAACCTTTTTGCCACGTGTATAAGTAATCGCTAAATTAGCCTTGTTTCCAACCAGTAAATTACCTTTCGCATCATAAATCTGGCCTCGAGGTGCACTGTTTTTGATTTTTAAAGTAGAGTTTTCCTCTACCTTTTGTGCATATTGCTGTCCTTCGGCAATCTGCAAATAACCTAAGCGAACAATCAATGCCACAAATAAACCAAAAATCACAAAAAACAATAGGTTCAATCGAAACGGAATATGTGATTTTTTATTTTTTTGCGTTATTGGTTCTTCATTATTATTTTTTAATTTATCTAAAAAGCTCATTTTTTTCATTTATTGTTAATCCTCCATGTGAGAAAAGTCTCGCTTCTCTATTGTAACGAAAAAACGCAAAAAAAAATAGAGGGAATCCTCTTACTAAGAAAATATTTAATTTTTAATAAATTAAAATGGACAAAGGTTGGTCACTTTGTCCATTTTTTTAATTATTTTCTACTATAATTCGCTACATCAGCGACCATACTATCCACAAAGATATTCAGATCGATGACTTCTGTTTCTTTACTGCCGTAACGGCGGATATTAACTGTTGCGTCATCCATCTCTTTATCTCCAACAACGATTTGATAAGGAATTTTTTGTGTTTGAGATGCACGGATCTTGTAACCCATTTTCTCATTACGATCATCTACTTCAATACGTAAACCTTGTTCTTGTAGGCGTTTTTTTACTTCATACGCGTAATCTGAATGTGCTTCAACTGATACAGGAATAATTGTTGCTTGAATCGGAGCTAGCCAAGTTGGGAAAGCGCCTTTGTAGACTTCAGTTAAGTAAGCCACAAAACGTTCCATCGTCGAAACGATCCCTCTGTGAATAACCAGCGGACGATGTGTATTTTCCCCATCTTCTCCTACATAAGTCAAATCAAAACGTTCTGGCAATAATGCGTCAATTTGAATTGTAGAGAGTGTTTCTTCCATCCCTAATGCAGTTTTTACTTGAACATCTAGTTTAGGACCATAAAAGGCTGCTTCACCTTCTGCTTCAAAATAATCGATACCTGCTTCATCAGCCGCTTCTTTGATCATTGTTTGAGATCTTTCCCACATTGCATCATCATCAAAGTATTTCTCTTTGTTGTTAGGATCTCTTAAGCTTAAACGGAAACGGTAGTCTGTTACATCAAAATCAGCATAAACTTCTACCATTAACTTCAATGTGCGTAGGAATTCTTCTTTGATTTGATCAGGACGTACAAAGGTATGCCCATCATTCAATGTCATTTCACGCACACGTTGTAACCCAGATAACGCCCCAGATTTTTCATAACGGTGCATCATACCTAATTCTGCGATTCTAATTGGTAATTCACGGTAGCTGTGGATATCATTTTTATAAACCATCATGTGATGTGGACAGTTCATTGGACGAAGGACTAGCATTTCGCCATCTCCCATATCCATTGGTGGAAACATGTCTTCATGATAGTGATCCCAGTGACCAGATCTCTTATAAAACTCAACGTTGGCCATGATTGGTGTATACACATGTTGATAACCTAAGCTGATTTCTTTATCTGTAATATAACGTTCAATGGTGCGGCGGATTGTGGCACCTTTTGGTAACCAGAATGGTAATCCTGAACCAACATCTGGATTAAGCATAAATAAGTCTAGCTCTTTTCCTAATTTACGGTGGTCACGTTCTTTCGCTTCTTCACGCATCTTGATAAATTCTTTTAAATCTTTTTTATCAAAGAAAGCTGTTCCGTAAATACGTTGCATCATTTGATTGTTGGAGTTTCCTCTCCAATACGCACCAGCTACTGATAATAATTGGAACACTTGGATACGTCCAGTTGATGGCACATGGACACCTCGACATAAATCAACGAAATCGCCTTGATCATAAACGGTGATCACTTCATCTTCTGGAAGCTCTGAAATCAATTCAACTTTATAAGGATCATCTGCAAATAATTCTAACGCTTCACTCTTAGAAACAACTTTGCGGACGATTGGATTATTTTCTTTGACGATTTTCATCATTTCAGCTTCAATCGCTGGTAAATCTTCTGCTGTGATTGGATTCTCACCATTATCAGTGTCATAGTAAAAACCAGAATCAATGGCTGGACCAACACCAAATTTGATTTTTGGGAATAAACGACGTAATGCGTTAGCCATTAAGTGCGCAGATGAATGACGTAAAATCCCAAGTGCATCCTCGTGATCTGGTGTTACGATTTCAATGTTCCCGTCTTCTTCGATTGGGCGACTCAAATCTATTAATGTGCCATTGAATTTCCCTGCTAATGCTTTTTTAGCTAAACTGTTACTGATACTTTTAGCGATGTCTAATGTTGATGAGCCAGGCTCAAATTCTTTGACTGCGCCATCTGGGAATGTAATTTTGAGTGACATTTTTGTTTCCTCCAATTTTTTTATTATTGATTATGAGAATGTTCGACTTTCCAACAAAATAAGCACGTTTGAGCAAAAAAATAAGTCCTAGCATCTGATAAAGATCATCAGACACTAGGACGAAAAGTTCGTGGTTCCACCTATTTTTAAACACAGCAAACAGCCATGTTCCTCAAGCGTGTTAACGGGACGGCCGCCTTTGCTTCAACAAAGGTTGGAAAAAGTGGTCATTCCTTGTGCAGGTCTGGAAAATTTTCAGCCGAGATTTTCCTCTCTAAAAGACTGCTTGCAAGTTCAGTTGTCTTTCTCATCAATCATTTATGTGTTAATTTAAACACTTCTTGAAATAAAAAGCAAGTATTTCTTTAAAATGCTTATTTTTTCCATTGACCTCCTTGTGCGTAGCGTCCTTTTTTCATTTCATTTACAATAACATGGATGTTCTCTTTGGGCGCTCCAGTATTTTTAGATACTACTTCTGTAATTTCTTTAACCATATTAGTTAGTTGTTCCTCACTGCGACCTTCAACTAGTTCAACGTGAATAAATGGCATCATGTTTCCTCCGTTCAATTTTTGATTGTTCTTCTTACAATAATATCACTTTATACAAAAAAATATTTATTTCTCAGCCCTCAAAATAAACAGCGACGCCTCTTGATTCATAAACAAATTCTCTCCATGATAAAAAATTTGGCATGGAAATACATTTTAGTAACGTTTTTCCCTTACTCAATTATTTCCCTAGTTTTTTATTTCTGCTCAATCACTAATTTTATGTTATAAAAAAAGAAGCCCTTAAGACTTCTTCTCACTACATTTTAAGCTGGTTCACCATAATCAACTGGTTTATCAAATTCTCCTGGTGCATCATCATAGATGTGTCCATAGATAATGACAGGCATTCCTGCATAGGCACCGTTGAAAATTTGCGCAACTGCGGCACCTGGTGTATTGATACAGCCATTACTACCGAAGTTCGTTTTATACGCTTCTTTATTTCCGAAATATTCTGCCTTGTAATCAGCATCATGAATACCGATTTGTGTTACTACTCCACCAAAACTCTTCAATGGCATCCAATATTTTACTGGTACACTATAGCTTGAACCATCCAACATTTCGCCTTCTAGTTTTGTATCTGTGTCTTTATATAAAATAGTATGGAATCCTGGAACAGTGGCCGTTCCCTTGTTGTAACGACCTGTAATGACATCCGTTTCAACTACTTTGGCACCATCTTTAAAGAAATACATTTTTTGATCGTTTAAATCGATTTCTACATAATCTTTATCAACCGTTGAAGATTGTGTAACATCCCCATCAATCGGTACTGTAATCGTTTCTGTGTCTTTATCACTATTCAGTGCCTGAACAAGTAAATCTCTTGTTTGAGGCATATTGATATCCCAACCGTAGCTGCCATTATTTTTATACTTAGTTGTCACACCATGCACATTTTTAAAGATGATTGGCTTAAAGATCGAACCATATTGTTGATTAGTTTGCTCCACCCAGGCATAGACCTTATTTGAATCAACATCTCCATTTACATCCATAAATGACTGTAGCTCTTCTTTTGTAAGAGTCAACTTTTCGCCATTGATATCTAATGTGATTGCTTTATTTTCTTTTTTAGACAATTTTGCTAGTTTTTCCTGTAATCCCTTATCATCTTTTGTAAGTGCGGGCTTTTGGTAAAACTCTTTTACATCATAAACATAATTGCCTTTATTTTCGTCAACATCTTTCAAGACTTGGTTCATCAAAGCTTCTTTATCAACGTTTGTCCCAGTTTGTTCTGCTAGAATTTGATACTTACCATCAACTTTTTCGATCCGAGCATCTTGACTTGGCGTTCCTTCTTCAAAGGTCAGCTCGTTCAGCTTATTCTTTAACTCCGCTTTATAGTCTTCATTGATCGGTAATTTAATAGAACGATCCCCAATATTTTGTTTCAGATATTCTTCTGAAATTTCGTATTTTTCAGGTAATTCTATTTTTTCTTCTTTGTCGTTCACTTTAATAACAACAGCTTCAGCTTTATTCAGCTCTTCCAGCTTCTTCTTCGCATCTTTTGCGTTTAATAAGCTGATGTCAACACCATTTGCTTTTGCCGTGATGAAAAAATGTGATTGGAAGTAGACAAGCCCGCCAGTAAATACCAGTGCTAAGCAAATCAACAAACCAACTACAGGAACTAACCATTTCTTTTTCTTCTTATTTAGGGGCGCTCTTGTATTTTTTGTCGAGCGACTAACTGATTCTTCATTTTCCATTGAGCTATCTTCCTTTTTTATGATTTATATGTTTCTTTTGATGAACGCCTTTTCTGTTTATAGAAATTAAATAAATGGAAGTAACTCTTCCTACAATTGCTTTGACTTTATTCATCAATTCCTATTAGAATTGACATTTTAACGTTAGTGTAGTCAAATTCTCTTCATTCTTCAATTAATTTGCTTACATATGAGAAAAAATTCATGTTTTGTATGTATAAATGCTAGAATTATATTTTTCCTAGTAAACAGGTAACGAGCGTCATCAAAATTTAATATAGTGCACTTACTATTCTATCATACATGTGTAAGAGGAAAAAAGCCCATTTAGCAATATATTTTATTAAATTCTTATTTATTTACAATAAAAGCTATTGCACAACCTACTTTTCACTTGCTGCTAAAAAAAGAAATAGAAATACATTTAATTTGGGGATTTAAAACGAAATGCTGTCGAATATTTTATAACTTTCTCAGCTGTTTTTTGGTCATACACTAAATTATTTTTTTCTGAAAACTGCTTAGCATAATCATCAAACTGCTTTTGTAAAGAAAATAGTGCAGACCACCCCTTGCCAATACTAGAAACGTCCATTGTTTTTAAGAGCGCTTCGTATTCTTCTTTCGTCAAATAATTAGGCAAATATTTATAGTTCTTTCCAACGCTAAAATCATACCCATGATCAGCACCCGCTCGCCAGGATAGTAACCGTAAAAGTTCTTTTTGGCAATTTTCATTCAGATGATCTGCTGCATAAAACAATTCATTACGCCATAAGCCTTTTACCACATAGGTACTGACCCACCAAAATTCATTACAGCAGTCTGAAAACTCTACTTGGCTAGGCCGTTTGACCCAAAACTCTTGATCGGTCGCTTCTGCTTGACTTGGTAATAATTGTTCTTTATCCAATAAAATCTTGGCTAAACGATCTCCCTCATGCCAATGATTTGCCTGTTCTTTAGGACAAAGGGTCAGGTCGATTCGATTGCCGTCCTCAAATAACATTAAATAAGTAAAACGCCCATTGTTAGTTGGTGGAAACAACTCCATAGCTTCCGGTGTTTGCATAATTAAACGCGCCCCAAACCTATCGATCCACGATTGATCACAGAGAAAAGATTCAATTGCTTCCACAATATAGACAATATCATAATCCTGAAATAAATCCTTAGGGACATTTTTATTTGTCCGCGAACCATTCATGCCAACAGCCAGAATTCTAGGATCATTGGCTGCTGAATCTAAAATCAAACGAAACATCTCTTGCTCACTTCTCATATCTAGTCTCCACTTCTTCCTCTTATACATAGAGTATAAGGCAAATTGCTGAACTATGTTATACTTTGTTTAAAAATCGTTAAAAAAACTTTAAAAAAGGAAATATTAGCACCATCCATTTTGATTATCTACTACACTAGATAAGAAAGGTTGTGGTGTTATGAAATGGGTGAAACGAATCATGTTTATCATTATAGGATTAGGTTTTGTGTATGCGGCACTCGTTCTTTTTTTGATTTTAAGCGGAACCAAAGAACAGCCAACTGCAACGCCAGATACAGTCCTGATTCTAGGGGCTCAAGTCAGAGGGACTTCAAAGGATCATGCCTATCCCAGTACTGTTTTAAAAGAACGTTTGGATGCAGCTATTCCTTATTTGAAAAAATATTCAAAAACAACAGTCATCGTTTGCGGTGGTCAAGGTGAAGATGAACCAGATAGCGAAGCGAATGTAATGGCTGAATATCTCAGGGTACACGGTATTTCACAAAAACGGATTCTGATCGAAGATACCTCTACCCGTACAAAAGAAAATATTCTAAATGCTCAAAAGAAACAAAAATTAGGAAATACAGTACTTGTTACAAGTGATTTTCATATGTATCGCTCAAAATTATTAGCAAAACGTTTAGGAATTTCTGAGGTCAGCGGGTTACCTTCTGTCTCTAAATCTTCCGCTGTATTTAAAACTTATGTTAGAGAAATATGCGCTTTAGGCTATGGTTTACTTTTCGATCATTGAGCAATCTCTTCAAAAAAAAAGACCCGCCCTTTGGGGAAGGGCGGGAAAGGAGTTAAAAATGAAAAAGTGTTTTGTTAGGGTTGTTGTTGGTATAGTTATATAATAGTCGATAATTGTGAAGGAAATATGATGTAAATTCTTTTATTTTATTAATTTTTTATTTAGCTCTATTAAAAATCATCAATTTTTTTACTAACCGAACGAAATAATTCAATATGGATAAGCCAACTATTCTTTGGGTTTATCCATGCTTTTTTGTAACTCCTCATACTTTTCTTGTTGGATTTTCTGTTCTTTTTTCATTTTTTGATTGAAATAATAAATAATTCCTAAAATTACAGCTAAAATACCGGCACTTATACCAATAATAAGAGTCCATGGAAATTGATTTTTCTGTTCTGGTGGAAGATTGATTGCCGTTGCATTAAATTTTTTGGCCTCTTTCTCCTTTATCTTGAATGTTTTTTCCCAAGTCCAATCTTTATAGCCATCATTGGCTTTGATTTTCACGGTGTAATCACCTGCAACAAAAGGCTGATCTTTTAAATCGATTTTATAATTAAAATTGGTATTAGGTGCCATGGTCAATGACTCTTGATGATTCTCATAACGCGGTTTTGCTTCATCTTCGTAGTAAAGCTTTGCATCCATCTGCAATGTTTTGATCATTGCTGTTTTTTTATTTTGAATGTTCATAATAACCGCATTATTACCGTTTATTTGGGTAGTCTTAACCTTGTTCAAAGCTAGTTCTGGTTTAACTTCTTTATCTGTCTCGCTTAATAAAACCCCCACAACATATGAAAAGCGGTTACCCACTGCCAATGCTCCTTGGCTCTTTTCTTCTTCGTTTTCTTTCTGTTCAAAATAAAGACCGCCTAAAACATATCCGTCAAAAGCGTCTTGAGGAATCTCGATCACACAATCAATTATTTTATTTGATTTTTTTGGTAGAATAATTTCTTTAGGTATCTTTGCGATTTCGCTAAATGCAAATACAGCTGATGAATCCTTTTTTGTATCCTTATAAGAATAATCAACGATGCCATTATCATTGGTAATCGCTGAATTTGCTGAAGCATAGACAACAACCTCTTCTTCTGTTTCATTGGTTAACTCTACGCTAATCGTCTGCGTTTTTCCAGGTACTACTCTTAAATCAAAATAACTAATTTCCTTACTCCGTTGATTTTCAGGTAAGATTGCTTTAACACTAAAATCGATTTCACTTGCTTGACTGATTGTGCCGATAGTCACTGAGAATAGAATAAAAATAATAGCAAACAAACATTTAGAGCGCTTCTCTTTCATCGTCATTACTCCTTTTTAGCTCCTATAATGATACTGAAAAGAAGACTATTTAGTAACACAATAGGTTCTTTTCAGTATATTAAACATGTAATCACGTCATCTATAATCATATAATCAGAAAATTTAGCTCTTATAATGGGCTGTCGTTCAATGTCCAAGTAAGTGTGGTTTTATACTGGTCATTAGTGACTTTTGTCGTTGCATTGGGCACTGTTAATTTAACGCCTTGCGCAGCTCCAGCCCCTGATCCAAATGCAAGCGTCCAAGTTCCCATTCCCGTAGATAGTGCTGCCGTCGCCACTGGAGAAGATGCTGCCCCTGTAGGATCTATTGTTACAGGTACAGTTATAGGTGCTAATGCGAGTAATTCGGTAGAATTAGGCGTTGCAGCGACCAAACTCATCTGAGCGTTTGTCAACACAGCCGGTGTACTATCCGATGTTTGAAATTGACCATTTTGCTTAACCGTTAATTTCCAGCCAAGATTCAATCCTCGTTTATCGGTTACTTGAGCGTAGTTCGGGACACTGATCAATGTTGATAGTGAGTTTTGAACTTGATCCAATTGAGCATAGTAGGTCGCATCTGCCGTTTGAATTACCTTAGTTCCAAAATGAAAATTAGAGACATAATCCAAACTTAGTGGACCACCCGTTCCTGGCTGATGGGGATCACCTGGATTAGGCGTAACTGGAGACGTTGGGTCGTTTGGATTAACTGGCGGTGTAATTGTTGTGTCCTGTGAAAAACTAATATCAGCATTTGACGTTAAAGAACCTACAGCAACAGCTTCTCCAACCGTTCCACTAAGAAAACCAAATGAAATAAATACAGCAACTGTAGCTACAGAGCATAGAATCTTTTTCATTTTGACTACCTTCTTTCTTTTTCAATTTATTTTAACTTCTTATTTTTAAGAAGCTAAGTCAAAATTATAAAGGAGCGTCTGATAAAATCCATTGTAATTGCGCTGTGTACGACTCATTTACATTGATATTTACACTAGGAGTAAGATTTAGGAACACGCCATTTTGCTGATTCCATGAAATGATAACATTATTATTATCAGGAGAAGCATAAGCATACGCTTCAGAGGCAATCGAAGTTATTGCATTATCTTGACCATTTTTCCGATAAACAAATGCCTGATTGATTGTTTTGTTGGTCGTCGTAGATTTCATCGGCTGATTTTCTTTAACCAATAAATGCCACTGACTTTTAGCTACTCGACCGTCAGCCACGATCAAAGAGGTATCCACGATACTTGGACTATAGGTTGTTGTTTTCGTTGGTACAGGTATACGTTTAAACGAAATCTGATTGGGTGATTGAACAAAGCGTAACGTTCCGTCCCCTACTGAGATCGAATTTGCAGTATTTTGGGGTGTAATTGCTGTGTTACCGCCGTCGGATCCGCCAACAATACTAGAAAAAGGCAATGATTGTCCAGTCATATTTTGAGCGACCACTCCTGTATACTGCAATTTAAAACTCGTATTCGGCTGCGTAAAATTATTTACAGGAAGAGCATTTTGATAATACCAATACTGCATATTTAAATTAGAGTCTGTTAAAAGCTGCGTTCCTAATACGGGCGTTTGTGTCCCAGTATTCGAGGTTCTGATCAGTGTTACTGGACTTAGTTGTGTTAGTCCATTTGGAACATAAGCTTTTAACATCTGCTGACTCCATGTTGCAGGCTGATTTGTCAACGTTGTGGTTAATGTATAACGAATAGTTTGACCTGTAACAACAGAAGGTGCCACTTCCCAATTTCCTTGTGCATTTAATCTTTCGATCGTTTGTACAACTGAAATATTTGGTGCTAAATAAGGAACCGTTTGAGTGTAAATTGTACTTGTTACTAAAATTGATCCAGTTCGGTTACTTAATCCTTGGACCGATAAACTAAGTGCTTCTCCACCATTAAATGTTGGTACATTTGAAAATTGAAACGTGCCATTTGCATTTAGCGGTGTTGTGTACACCGTTCCTCCATTGATTTGCAGTGCGACTTGATAGGTCCCTGCAATCGTCTGTGCTGTGGTTCCTGAAAGCTGGGTAGTGCCTGGTGTCGCTGTAATAGACGTTACAGGCTGGATTGGCCAGCTCACTGCTTGTACGTTAGAAGGTAGACTTTGAATATAATTACTTGTTGTTTTTGATTGTGCAATTATAAGTGCTGAAACGCTATCGCCATACTGTAAAGCCGAAGCTAAAACAGTATTGAAGTTGCCTGAAGCATCAACTGGTATACTATTAATAATTATTGGTCCAGATGTTCCATCAGAACGGGTGATAGTCAACTGGACAGTATACGTATAACCACTATTTTGTACTTGCTGAATCTTGCCACTCACAGTCGTTTGTAAATTTAAAAGTGGACTATTTAAACTAGGGGCTGTAACATTTGGAACACCGCTTCCAATCGACATCGATGGCAAGGCAATCACGCCTGATTGTGAAACATTTCCTAAAACTAAATTTATAATATTTAGGCCATCTGTTGATGAACCAAATACTCCTTTAATAGGATAGTTTGTACCATTACTTGCTGGTGGAATCGTGATGCCATTTTGATACAGAATAGCTACATCAAAACTAAAGGTAACTGCCCAGCGGCTAAGTCCTAATAGACTCACAACGTTAGTTGGAAATGTTACATATACTGAATTATACGCACTACTGTAGCCCAAACTAATTCCATGGGTGGTATCATGAATATCATAGGATCTATTTCCAACTAATACAGCTGGAAGCGTCACTGTTCCTGTAAGTAACGACAAAAAAGTCTGTTGTTTTGCTGTACTGCCATTAATTTGATTTGCTATTTCCGCAGGTAATTGAAGCACGATCATCGGCTGACCGCCTAATGACAAATCTAAAGTTGGTGTATAAGTATAGGTCATAGTGATAATCGATTGTCCTGTTCCACCAGTTGAGTAGGTTCCACTAAGAGCACCTGACCCTACACTAACCAAGCGTTCTTGCATATCACTCGTCATCTCTGGTTGTCCCTGCTCTATTTCAGCTTGTACATTCTCTATTTCAGTTTCTGCAAAAGCTTGATGCACATCGATCTGTAGAACGCTAAATATCAATCCTACCAAAAATAGAAATAACCATCTCCGCTTCACTCTGACGCCCCCTATTAACTAGTGATTGTATTAGTAGATTCAATTTCCAATAGCATCAAATAATATAAAAATATAATTTAAAAATTATTTTATATAAAAAAACAGTTTTACTTCGTTACATTGATTTTATACTGTGGTTATCATAAAGTAAAATATTTGAGATCGCTATTTTTAGAAGGATCAATTCTAAAAACTGTCTATTCATAAATCAATTAAACATAAGAATTCTCGTCTCCTCTATTTTAAATTCTCAAAAACTTCATTAAAATGCTAAATATTTGAGAATTTAAAACAAAAGTGCTATTATACTATTGTTCTTAGTTTTTTCATATTGTGTTTCCCTTCATATAGTGTGTGTATGAAGGGTTTATTTTTGTGTTCAGATTTAAGCAATAAAAAAAGAACCCTTAGTTTTAAGGATTCTTGGACTTTATTACTCGCCTAAATCAACGTTATGATAAACTTTTTGAACATCATCAAGATCTTCTAAAACATCAATCATTTGTTCAAATTTTTCTAAGTCTTCTCCAGTTAATTCTACATCATTTTGTGCAATCATTTCTAATTCCGCTACTGAAAACTCTTCAATAGCTTTTTCTTTTAGCGCTTCTTGCACTGCATGTAAATCTTCTGGCTCTGTATAGACAATGATTTGACCTTCTTCTTCAGTAACATCACGGACATCAATGTCTTTTTCCATCAAATATTCAAGAATTTCATCCGCATCATCACCTGCAAAACCAATCACGCCTGTATGATCGAACATATACGCTACAGCACCACTGACACCCATATTTCCGCCATTTTTACCAAATGCCGCACGGACATCTGAAGCTGTACGATTCACATTATTTGTCAAGGCATCAACGATGACCATTGAGCCGTTTGGACCAAATCCTTCATAACGTAATTCAGAATATTGTTCATCGCCTGAACCTTTGGCTTTTTCGATTGCACGATCGATGATATGTTTTGGAACATTATATGTTTTTGCGCGCTCGATCACAAACCGTAATTTTTGATTTGCTTGAGGGTCAGGATCACCCGATTTCGCTGCTACGTAAATCTCAATTCCGAATTTTGCATAAACTCGGCTGTTATTTGCGTCTTTGGCAGCTTTTTTCTCTTTAATATTTGCCCACTTACGACCCATATTCTCACTTCGCTTTCAATTATTATTGTTATTTTGATTGTAGTGCCCTATCCATTATACTTGCCAAACGAACTTTTGTTAAGTGTTTTTTGCTTTTAGGAGATACGAATCGGAAAACGGCCAAAACTTTGTTCTAAGATCCGCTCATCACCTAACAGATATATTTGATTACTCTTAATATCTAACGCTAGCTGAGACTTTAAATTTTTGGATACTTTTGTGATCAAAGGCAATGCTAGATTTTTTTTCTCTTCGCGCAAAAAACGTTGTCCTTGTTCTGTGAAGCCCAGAACTTGTAAATGACTATGCTTCCAAGAATTTGCTATTTCTTGTTGTTTGACATTAGTCAAAATGTACGTTGCTAATCTTTGAAGACGTGTCCACGTATAACGTTTTGTTTTTGCTTGTTCCATAAACGTTCGGAAAGAATCTGAAACTTTAGCTGCTTCTTGCAAACGATATTCGATTCCTTCTTTCATTTGGTAAATTTCTTGTAATTCTGCGATCGAACTGCTGATTAATTTATATTTTAACAAGGGCCAATAATCTTCCCAAGAAACGGTCGGTGAATTTGCTAAATCGATTGCCACTTCTTCTGGAAGCACTTGTTTGATTTGAGCTAATTCATCGGAGAAAACAGCTTTCCTAATTGCAGTAGCACTGGCAAAATTTTGATAGATGTTGGTATCATGATAACCCGCTTGCTCTCGTTTCAAAGGATATAACTTCATCGGCTTTTCATAATTTGCATTCTCTTTAGCATAACTCAATCCTAATATATGATTAGGTGAAGAAAAGTCTAAGCCACTATTTGGATAAAGTGCGCGAAAGACTTCTGTCATTTGCTGCGGATAACTCATACCGTTATTTTTAATTATTTGATACTGTTGATTGATTTCAATCTGATGCTTTTTCACAAAATGTCCAAACTGTTCGTAATCCATCTCTGATTGATTATCCGTACCAAAACATAAGGCTTCACAATGTAGAGCATGAAGCAATTTGACTCCACCTGCAGCAAAATAATCAGCAGATTGTACAGCATAAGCGAAGGGTAATTCAATTACCAAATCGACACCATGATTCAAGGCTTCTTTGGCTCGTGTCCACTTGTCTATAATCGCAGGTTCGCCTCGTTGTAAGAAATTCCCACTCATCACAGCAATCACAACCTCTGCGCCACTCATTTCTCGTGCCATTTTTGCATGGTACTGATGCCCATTATGAAAAGGATTGTATTCAACAATAATCCCGCAGCTTTTCATCTTTTTTCTCCTTCATCTAGATCATTTCTATTTGTACTCCATCTTACCACGTTTATTTTGGTACGGAAACAAAATAAAAATGAGCGGCCAGATTTTGCGCCACTCATTTCTTTGATTATTTTTTACAAACAAAAAACCAGCGTTTGCTTTCTTCTGTTGGTGCGTCATCGGTAAAATCAGCATAGACTGTAACGTCCATAAAACCAGCACTTTCCAGCATCATCAAGTAGTTTTCCATTGTATAGGTACGTTCTTGATGCAGTTCATCTTGTCGAATGAACACTTCGTCATTTCCATGCTCTTTCACAAAAAACGTTAGAAAATGTTCAATACTATGATCTTTTTCTCCAGGATAGCTATCCCACAAAAAGGCAAATTCTTCTGTTTGGTAATGATAACTATACTCTGGAAACACCTTATCCACTTGATAGATAGAATGGACATCAAAGATAAAGACACCCTCTTCTTCCAAAGCCTGATAGACATCATCAAACACTTGTTGGACTTCTTGACGATTTGCCATGTAACAAAGTGAATCAGAAAAACAAGTAATGGCATGGTACTGACCCATTTCAGATAAATCCATCATATTCCCTTGGACAAATTGAACGTAGACCTCTTCTTCCGCTGCTCGTTTACTGGCCATCATCAACATTTCTTCTGACAAATCTAGGGCCGTAACAGTGAAGCCAGCTTTAGCAAAATTCACAGCTAAAGCCCCAGTACCACAAGCCATTTCTAAAACATCCATTTTACCTTCTGGTAAGTGACGCTTAGAAAACTCCAGCCACTGATCATAGAGACTATCATCCATTACTTCATCGTAAACAAAAGCAAATGTTTCATAAGCCATCTTACTCGACCCAAGCGTGAAGATCGACCATTGGCGCATCCGACCAAAGCTTCTCTAAGTTATAAAAGCCGCGCTCTGCTGATTGGAATACATGAACAATGATATCGCCTAAATCGATCAGTACCCACTTGCCGCCATCTTTTCCTTCAATTCGTTTCACTTCTACGTTTGCTTCTTCTTCTTTTTCAATAATTTCTTCCACAATGGCATTGATTTGACGTTCACTTGTTGCTTGGCAAATCATAAAGTAATCTGCTAAAAGTGAAATTTCATGCACATCTAAAGCGACAATTTCCTCTGCTCTTTTTGAATCAGCTGCTTTTACAGCGATTTCTAAAATCTGTTGACTATCTATGATGGTTTCCTCCCATTATTTAATTAAAGTTTTTATTTTTTCTGTCAGTGCTGAACAAGCTCAGCCTGCTTTTCTTTGATCCAGCTTCTCAAAGCAGCTCTTGAGGAAATTAGACAATCTTCACATGGAACAAGAAACGTTCCATATTCAGATTCCTAAATTTCTAAAGAGCTAAACGCTTTGCTTAGCTTTTCTTTGATCCAGCTTCTTGAACTAACACTTCGGAAAAAAGATGAATTCTATTAGCGACAAATAGCGTCACGAATAGTATTCTCTATTTTTCTGTCAGTGCTGAACGAGTTCAATCAGCTTTTCTTACTACCCAATAATTATATGTTTCAATTGTTTTGGGATAAATTTTATGTTCTTGTTCAATAAGATGCAGCAATGTATGTTTTGTTTCATATGCAACAGCTTCATCTAAATCAACTAAAGCCAATTTCCGTGCTTCTTTTACGCCAGGAAAATTTCGGCCTGGTTCGATATAATCAGCAACATAAATGATTTTATCTAATAAGCTCATTTTAGCGGCACCTGTCGTATGTAGACGAATCGCTTCTAAAATCTCTTCGTCATCTATACCTAGTTCCCTTTGAACCATACTGGCGCCAACAAGTCCGTGCCAAATTGGATTGCCATAATTCAGCAAATCCTGATCATAGCCGTCTCGTTTGATAATCAATTCAAACTCTTCATCAGGACGTTCTTTGGCGTAATCGTGAGTCAATGCTGCAATACTTGCCTTTTCTTCAGAAACACCGTATTTAGCCGCTAAAGCTACAGCCATTTCTTCCACACCTAAAACATGTTGAAAGCGCCGTTCACTCATATGCATCTGAACTTCCTGCATCAATTCTTCGCGTTTAAACGTCGTATATTTTCCGCTAAAATCCATCTACATACAGCTCCTTCTCTTCTATATAGTGTATCACACTATCAGGCAATAAGTAGCGCGTAGAACAACCATTTTTGATTTTTTCTCGAATCAGTGTTGAGCTAATATCCATTTGAGGCACATCCACCCAAATAATTGGATACGGTGTAACAGTTCCGTAATGCGGACGACGAATTCCTACAAAATTAGTCAATGTCAACAATTCATCGATTTTATACCACTTTGGTAAATATTCTACCATGTCTCCGCCAATGATAAAATAGTAATCTGTATCTGGATTGTTTTGTGTTAAAGCCTTCATCGTGTCATAGGTATAACTTTTTCCCTTACGGAACAACTCAATGGGCTCAACCGCTAAATTATGATTGTCAGCAATCGCAAGTTCCAACATTGCTAACCGGTGTTTACTATCGATCGTCTTTTTTTCATCTACATGAGGCGGTAAATAAGTAGGCATCAAATAGACTTTGTCCAACCCAAGCTGTTGTTGCACTTGGTCAGCCATCACTAAATGAGCCAAATGAACCGGATTAAAATTCCCGCCTAAAATTCCTACCTGTTTACGCTTTTGAAAAAGCTCTGCTTCTTCCACAACTACTTCTGCTTTTAATGCTGCATTCGTATTTGTCCCCATTTTTCCTACCTCCAAGTTTTAAATTGCTTTAACTTCTTTAGAGATTTTTTGATATTTTTCGTTAGATGATGGTTTAAATAAAACTAATACACGGCCGATGATTTGGACGATATCACAATGAATATCTGCTTTTAACGCTTGTGCTACATCTTCAGCAATCTCATCGGTATTTTGTAGCAATGTGACTTTGATCAATTCACGTTTTTCCAATGCTTCGTTGATCTGTACCACCATCGCAGAATTCAAGCCGCCCTTACCAATTTGAAAAATCGGTTGTAAATGGTGCGCTTGACTACGTAAAAAACGCTTTTGTTTTCCTCTTAAATCCACTAATTTTCCTTCTCTCTGTTCTCACTTATAATTAAATCAATGCTTTTCTTCTTAAAACATCCACGCCTTTAGGTGCCCAACCAGCAACGACACATGGTTCTGTTACCGTGATCCAGCCAAGTCCAGCAAATACGATATCTGTTTTTTCTTTGATCGAAAACTCAAAACGAACCAACTCAGGAAATTCTGCGACTTCATCTGGACGTGGCGGTTGTAATAATCCACCCACATGTTTTTCATAAAAAGCATCTGCGGTAGCTGATTTAGTACGGTGAATTGATAAGTCATTTGATACATAGGCAATAAATGAACTACGTTCCCCTTGAACAAAATCAAATCGAGCTAAGCCACCTAAAAATAAGGTTTGTTCAGCATTCAACTGATATACTTTTGGTTTGATTTCTTTTTGCGGTGCAATGATTTTTAAATCTTTTTTACCTAGATAATGCGCCATTTGATGACGATGAATGATCCCTGGTGTGTCAATCAAGAAATGTCCGTCATCCAAAGGAATTTCAATTTTATCTAATGTCGTTCCTGGAAATTGCGACGTTGTGATAACATCTTGAACACCAGCAGTCTGCTTAATGATTTGATTGATCAATGTTGATTTTCCAACATTTGTTACCCCAACCACATAAACATCCTTACCATCACGATATTTTTCGATCGTTTCAAGCAAGTTTTCCATTTCTTGAGGTTTCTTCGCACTAGTCAGTAAAACATCAACAGGACGTAAGCCTTCTTCATGCGCACGCTCTCTCATCCATTGGATCATTTTGGGTTTCTTTAATGATTTTGGGAGAATATCGACTTTATTTCCTACCATCAATACTGGATTATCCCCAATAAAACGGTGCAGTCCTGGAATCAATGAACCATTAAAATCAAAAATATCGACAACATTCACGATCAACGCGTCTTCTTTACCCAGTTCATTTAATAACCGTAAAAAATCATCGTCTGTCAAATGAACATCCTGAATGTCATTGTAATGTCTTAAACGAAAACAGCGTTGGCAATAAACTTCCCCTGTCTCCATCCCTTTCTCAAAAGCAGCCTTTGGCGTATAGCCCAATTCATTTGGGTGCTCTGTTTGAATGATTGCACCGCAACCGATGCAATGAATCGCTTCTTGCTCGCTCATTCTAGTCCGCCTTTCCATATCATATCTGGATGTTTCTTCCCTAAATGTTTCATGATTTTTCGTTCAAAAAATCGATTGATTCTTGTATTCCATCCATCCGTGTCAACAATCGGACGAACTAAAATATTTCTAATTCCTGCAGCATTTGCCCCTCGAATATCAGTCATGATCTGATCGCCGACCATCACTAACTCTTCTGGTTTCATTTTTAATTTTTTCTCTGCTTCTCGGAATCCTCTTGTCGAAGGTTTCAAGGCTCTAGATACATATTCTAGATCAAATTTTTCTACTGCGCGTTTTATGCGGCTGGATTTATTATTTGAAACGACCACAACTGGAATCCCGGCATTTTTCATTTCCAGAATCCATGTCAGTAATTCTTCGGTCCCGTCTGGATTATCCCAAGCAATCAAGGTATTGTCCAAATCGGTCAACACGGCTTTGATCCCTAATTTTTTTAATTGGTTCGGTGTGATTTTATAAATCGCATCGACCATCCAAGTTGGTTTAAATTTTGAAAACATAGGAACTCCTCTCATCTCCACGATGAACTTTTTCATAGTGAAAGGAGTACTAAGCTAGCACTCCTCCAATTTGTATTATACTGCATTTTACCAAAAAATTCTATAAATGCTCATCATAAGTTTTCATAAGATTCGATGACAATCATGTAACATAAGTAAACATGATTATGTCTCTTTCCTAAGTTGTGTGATAAACTTTTTTAAACAAATGAAATGAGGGAATGCAATGACCGTTATAATAGAAAAAGCGTCGATCAATCTGTTTGTCCCAGATACGGAAGAAGCAATGAACCTTTATGAAACAATATTTGATGCAAAAAAACTAGAATTATCGGTTACAAAAGAAATGAAATCAGGTCGTTTTAGCCTTGGAGAAAGTCTCTTTGCTTTAGCCGATGAACAACCAGAAAATGGCGGAAAATCACCTTTGACCTTAAAAGGAACGCCACTTTGTATCCAATTGATCTGTAATAATGTAGAAGAACTTGTTGAAAAAACATTAGCTTCAGGCTGTACTCTGGAAATGCCTATCACTGTCGTGCCACATAAATTTAAAGTAGCAAATATCAAAGATCCGTTTGGTTTTGTTTGGTCGATTTCAGAGGTTTACACGGATTGATAAGTAAAAAAAATGGAACTAGCACATTTTGGCTTGTTCCATTTTTTTACGGTTCTATAATATATTGTGTTGGTGGAAATCAAAAAAGATTTTCTACCAGCACTTTTTTAAGCATTTAAACACAAAAAGGAACAACTTCAAAACTTTTATCATTTTCGTTCACGTATTTATATTATTCAAGGTCTTATTTTTTCACAACAATAAAAAAAGTCTGATAAGAATGTTCTATCCTTACCAGACCTAGATTTCTATTCAGTTATTTGGCTTACCAACACAATTTGACGTAGAACCTTTTTTACTTAATATTTGCGGAAACGCTGGTAGCGATTTTCCAATAGTTCGTCCGTTTCAAGCTGTGATAACTCTGAAAACTTACTAATAAGTGCTTTTTGAATCATACGATTGACCTTCGATTGTTCTAAAATTTCACCATTCATTTCTTCTGGAATCACTCGATCAATGATTGTTAGTTCTTTTAATTCAGTGGCGGTAATTTTCATTAATTCCGCTGCTTCTTTGGCCCGGCTGCCATCTTTCCAGAGAATAGAGGCAAATCCCTCCGGCGATAATACAGCGTAAATCGTATGCTCCAACATCCACACTTCATCAGCTACAGCAAGTGCTAATGCACCACCACTACCACCTTCACCAATAATGATTGCGATGATCGGCACACTTAAATCAGCCATTTCTATCAAATTTTTGGCGATTGCTTCCCCTTCACCACGTTCTTCAGCTTCAATTCCACAATAAGCTCCTGCAGTATTAATAAACGTAACAACTGGGCGCCCAAATTTTTCTGCTTGCTTCATTAAACGTAAGGCTTTACGGTACCCCTCCGGATGAGGTGCGCCAAAATTTCGTTCAATATTCTCAGGTAAGTTACGGCCTTTTTGAATGCCGACAACGGTTACTGGTTTTGCTTCTAATGTTGCGATACCGCCGACAACAGCTAAATCATCGCCAAAGTAGCGATCCCCATGAAATTCCATGAAGTCACCAAAAATTGCTGCAATATACTCTAAAGTAGTATAACGATCCTGTGCCCGAGCTAAGGTGACAATATCATTGGCTGTTTTTTCCATCGCTATTTCCACCCTTTCATCGTATGAATCTTTATTAATTGACTAAGTACTTCTTGCAGCTGATTTCTAGGGACAATTTTATCAACAAAACCATGATCTAACAAAAACTCTGCTTTTTGAAAATCATCAGGTAACTCTTGACGGATTGTTTGCTCGATTACTCGGCGTCCAGCAAAGCCGATCAAACTTTGAGGCTCAGCTAAGATAACATCGCCATCCATCGCAAAACTAGCAGTAACGCCACCAGTTGTCGGATCCGTCAACACAGTAATATAAAGTAGTCCTGCATTACTATGACGTTTAAGCGCACCAGAGATTTTTGCCATCTGCATCAGAGAGAAAATCCCTTCCTGCATCCGAGCTCCCCCAGAAGCCGTAAAAATGATAACCGGCAAGCGCTGTTCAGTTGCACGTTCAAATAAACGAGTTATTTTCTCACCTACAACTGTTCCCATACTTCCCATGATAAAATTGGCATCCATCACTCCGATACCAAGTTCTTGACCATCAATTTTAGCTTTTCCTGTCAAAACTGCTTCATGCAGCTCTGTCTTTTCCTGCATTATCGTGATTTTATCCAAATAATCAGGAAAGTCTAACGGATCTTTTGTGACTAAATCTGTGTCCCATTCTTCAAAACTCTTCTCATCTACCGTCAATGCCAGACGTTCCCAAGCACCGATTCTAAAGCTATAGCCGCAATAAGGGCAGACTTTTTCTGCCCCCATATCTTTTGTATATAACGTACGTTTGCAACAAGGGCATTTAGCCCACATGTTATCAGGAACTGCAGGTTTTTTTACAGAAGATTGGTCGCCCGCGCGATTCGGATTGATTCGAATGTAGTTTTTCTTTTTAAATAAAGCCATACACCTGCTCCTTTTTAATTATCGCTTTCTGGTTCCCAATTTGGTAAAAATGTTTCTTGTAAAAAACTTGTATCATACTCACCAGCTAAGACATTTTCATGCGTAATCAAATCTAGCTGAAATTCTGCATTCGTGATAATTCCATCGGTTACGATCTCATGTAAAGCCCGCTGCATCTTCATCAAAGCATCCATCCGGTCATCGCCATGAACGATCACTTTAGCGATCATTGAATCATAAAAAGGCGGAATTGTATAGCCTGAATACATGGCACTATCAACTCTTAAGCCCATGCCTCCACTAGGAAGCAATAAATTTTTGATCTTTCCAGGCGAAGGGGCAAAATTAAAGGCAGGATTTTCGGCATTGATCCGGCATTCAATTGCATGACCTGTGATCGTAATATCTTCTTGTGTGTATGGTAATTCCTCACCAGAAGCCACTTTCAACTGTGCTTTAACCAGGTCGATTCCCGTAACCATTTCAGTAACAGGATGTTCTACTTGAATCCGAGTATTCATTTCCATAAAATAAAATTCGCCAGATTGATCCATTAAAAATTCGATAGTTCCAGCATTTTCATATTGAACAGCTTTTGCTGCACGTACAGCCGTTTCACCTAATAGTTGACGTTTTTCAGCTGAAATTGCAATCGATGGCGATTCTTCAAGAACTTTTTGATTATTTCTTTGTAAAGAACAATCTCGTTCACCTAAATGAATGACATGTCCATACTGATCACCTAAAATTTGTACCTCGATATGTCGTGCTGGATAAATAATCTTTTCCAAATACATATCATCATTACCGAAAGCCGCCTTTGCTTCTTGTTGTGCAGAGGTAAAATGCTGAGGCAATTCTTCTTTACTCAGCACTTTGCGAATCCCTTTGCCACCGCCACCAGCTGCTGCTTTCAGCATAACTGGATAGCCGATATCATCAGCAATTGTTAAAGCTTCATCAACAGAACTGATTACACCGCGACTTCCAGGAATAACTGGAACATTGGCTTTTTGCATCAATTCCCGTGCGTTGATTTTGTTTCCCATCGCATCAATCGTTGCTGCTTTTGGACCGATAAAGGTAATATTGCATTCTTCACACATTGCCGCAAATTGGCTATTTTCCGATAAGAAACCAAAACCTGGATGAATTGCTTCAGCATTGGTTACGATCGCTGCACTTAGTACACTTTGTACATTTAGGTATGAATCAGCAGCTTTCGCTGGTCCAATACAAATAGCCTCATCCGCAAGCTGTGTGTGTAACGCTTCTTTATCTGCTTCTGAGTATACCGCAACGGTCTGCACTCCTAATTCACGACATGCACGAATGATCCGAACTGCGATTTCTCCTCTATTTGCAATTAAAACTTTTGAAAACATAGCTCACCTATCCAATCATAAAGGTCAATTCTGCTTCCGCTACTTTTTTCCCATTCACAGTTGCAGTTCCTTTGCCAATACCGGCTATTGATTTTACTTTCATAATTTCTACTTCTAATATCAACGTATCACCTGGAACAACTTTTTGTCTAAATTTAGCTTTATCGATTCCACCAAAATAAGCTGTCTTACCTTTAAAATCAGGCATAGACAATAGCGCTACTGCACCTGCTTGCGCCAATGCTTCAATAATCAAAACTCCAGGCATAACAGGTTCCCCTGGAAAATGACCTTGGAAAAAGGGTTCATTGATCGTCACATTTTTTTTGGCGATAACTTTTTCACCCACAACGATTTCTTCCACTGTGTCTAACAGTAAAAAAGGGTATCGATGAGGAATAATTTCTTTGATCTCTTCTATATTCATCATTACACTCCCTTAGCTACACGGAAAAGTGGTTGGTTAAATTCAACAACATCTTCATTTTGTATCAAGACTTCCGTGATTACACCATCAACTGTTGCGGTAATTTCATTCATAAGCTTCATTGCTTCAACGATACAAACGACATCGCCCTTTTTCACTGAATCGCCTACTTGTTTGAAGTTTTCTTTATCCGGTGCCGGTTTTAAGTATACCACTCCTACGATTGGAGAAATAATTTCTTCTGTATTTTCTGGCTTTAGTTCATTTTTTACAGTTTCTTTTACTGTTTCTTTGACCTCAACTGTTTGATTAGTAACTTCTGCTGTTCCGGGATTCATCGTGTTACTGTCAGTTGCTTGTTTGACTTCATTCGATGATTTTTGTGTCACTTTATTTTTATTCATGTAAAGACCAAACGAACCTTCTCTAAGATCAAATTCAGTTAATGTTGATTGGTCAAACTGTGTTAATAATTCTTTCACTTCATTGATATCCATCTTAATCCTCCCAACGTTTTAAACAAAGTACTGCATTATGCCCACCAAAGCCGAAAGAATTTGTTAAAGCATAATCAAATTCATGTTTTTGACTTTCATTTGTGACAATATCAATTTCAATGGCTTCATCCACTTGTTCAATATTGATTGTTGGTGGAATAAATTGATGTTGTAAAGCATTCAAAGTGGCAATGGCTTCAATCCCACCAGTGGCTCCTAATGCATGTCCTGTCATACTTTTCGTACTACTGACACGAACATTTTTAGACGCTTCACCCAGTGCAGTTTGAATTGCCTTGGTTTCTGCTACATCATTTGATGGTGTACTTGTGCCATGAGCATTAATATAGCCTACTTTAGAAGCCTCGATTGCCGCTTCTTCAATTGCTAGTTTCATCGCTTTAGCAGCACCACTTCCGTCAGGTCTAGGAGACGTCATATGATACGCATCACAATTTGAACCATAACCTACGATTTCACCTAAAATCTTAGCACCTCTATTTTGAGCATGTTCCAACGATTCAAGAACTAAAATTCCAGCCCCTTCTCCCATCACAAAGCCACTACGGTCTTTGTCAAAAGGAATCGAGCCTCTCTTTGGATTTTCTTCAGCAGTTACAGCTGTTAATGAAGCAAAGCCTGCAATTCCTATTTCAGTAATAGAAGCTTCGGTTCCGCCTGCTAATAATACATCTGAATAACCATGTTTGATATTTCTAAAAGCTTCACCGATCGAATTATTTGCCGTAGCACAGGCTGTGACTGTTGCGGTACAAGTTCCTCTTGCACCTACACGTAAAGCGATATTACCGGCCGCCATATTTCCGATTGCCATTGGTATAAACAAAGGCGCTACTCGTTTAGGTCCTTTTTCACGCATTCGGGTCACTTGATCTTGAATCGTTTGAAGTCCACCAATCCCAGAACCTACCATGACACCAAAACGGTCAACATCGATTTGCTCTGTATCTAATTTACTCATTTCCATTGCTTCTAACGCTGCATAAATACCATACAGAGAAAATAAATCCATTCGTTTTGCATCTTTTTTGGCAAAGTATTTATCAAAAGGCAAATCCTTTACTTCTGCTGCTAAGGTAATACCTGTTTCGCTTGCATCAAATTTAGTAATCGGACCAATGCCATTTTTTCCCGTTTGCAAACTTTCTAAAAAGGTCTCTGCGTCATTCCCGATGGGGGATGCTACACCATAACCTGTAATAACTACGCGATTCATTCAATCGCTCCTTTCAAGTTTGTTTACTAGCCATGCATGACTAGACCACCATCTACATTCAGGACTTGTCCTGTGATATACGGACTTGTCGCTAAGAAGATAGCTGTATTCGCTACGTCTTCTACATGCCCAAACGATTGTAATGGAATTTGCTGACTCATTTGTTCTTTTATTTTATCGGACAACACTTCTGTCATTTCAGTTTCGATAAATCCTGGAGCGATAGCATTACAAGTAATGCCTCTTGCTGCAACTTCTCTTGCAACAGATTTGGTTAAGCCAATGACTCCAGCTTTACTTGCTGCATAGTTGGCTTGACCGATATTTCCCATCAATCCGACGACACTAGACATATTGATGATGCTACCACTACGTTGTTTCATCATTTTTTTGATCGCATGTTGCGTCATATTGAATGTTCCAGTTAAATTAATTTGGATACAGCGAGTAAAATCTTCTTCAGACATTCTTAATAGTAATTTGTCATTTGTGATTCCAGCATTATTTACTAAGACATCAATCGATCCTAAACCATCAACTACCGCTTGAATCATTTTTCCAGCAGACTCAAAATCAGCGATATCTCCAGATATACCGATACATTTCACGCCAAAAGCTTCCACTTCTGCAATTAACTCAGTACTGATTTCGCCACGTCCATTTAAGGCAATATTCGCCCCTGCTTTCGCAAAAGCTAAAGCAACTGCTTTCCCAATACCTCGTGTACTACCTGTAACAAAAATATTTTTTCCTTTTAAATCCATTCGTTACCTCCCGTCCAACAACGCTTGTGCTTCAGAGAATGTTTTTTCATCCTCTACGCGAGCTGTCTTGATTTCTTTATCGATTTTCTTGATAAAACCAGTCAACGTTTTACCTGGTCCAACTTCTATAATTACATCAACATTCATTTTTTTAATTGTTTCGATACTATCAGCAAAACGAACTGCTGACATGACTTGTTTTTCTAATAAGTCCTTTATTTCTGCTTGTTCCATTACTTGTGCTGTCGTGTTACTGATTACAGGAATCGTCATTTCTGTAAAATCTATTTTTTCTAATTCTATCGCTAACTTCTCAGCTGCAGGTTTTAATAAAGCCGTATGAAAAGGTCCACTGACTTTTAAAGGAATCATCCGCTTCACGCCAGCTTCTGTTAATAATTCTACAGCTTTATCCATAGCAGGTGTTTCTCCACCAATCACAATTTGTTGAGGTGTATTATAATTTGCAGGTGAAACGATCCCAAGTCCACTTGCTTCTTGGCAACACTCTTCGATCAATGATCGCTCAGTATTCATTACAGCAACCATTTTCCCTGTTCCAGTTGGTGCCGCATCAGCCATGAACTTGCCTCTTTTTGCAACTAATTGAACGGCTTCTTTAAATGGAATCGCACCACTAGCCACCAGTGCACTATATTCGCCAAGACTTAAGCCGGCTACGACATCTGGTTGATATCCTTTAGACTTTAAAAAACGATAAAAAGCAATACTAACGGTTAATATAGCTGGTTGTGTATACATCGTTTCATTAAGGTTGTCATTTTCAGTAAAGCAAAGCTCTGCCATATCATAGCCTAAAACATCACTTGCCTCTTGAAATGTTTCTTGAACAATCTTTTCTCGATCAAACAATTCTTTTCCCATACCGATATATTGAGCACCTTGCCCACTAAATACAAAAGCTGTTTTCATTACTTTACTCCTTACTTTAAAAGCGTAACAGGCTCGTTCAGCATCGACGAAAAATAGGAAAAAATAAATGTGGCGCTTTTTGCCGCAATTATTTTTTATCTTTTTTCCGAGATGCTAGCCTGTGAAGCTAGATAGTTTAAAAGCGTAACAGGTTCGTTCAGCCTTGACTGAAAAATAGGAAAACATGACTGAGTTTTTTTTTACCTCATTCAGGTTTTATCTTTTTTCCGAAAGGCTAGCCTGTGAAACTAGTGTTACTATTCAATTTTGAATAGTTTATTATATTTACAAGTCAATATGAGGGCTTTTTAAAGCCATTGACTATATTGTGCAGTTATTATTTCTCGCGTTTCATTAATGTATGATTCAATAATTTCTTTTGCTGTTTCTTCTTTTTTGATAAGTCCTGCAATTTGCCCAGCCATAATTGATCCATGAGTGACATCTCCTTCAACCACAGCCTTACGTAAAGCTCCCTGCCCTAATTTATCAAATTTTACAAGGTCAGGCTCATCAATTCGCAATTCGATTTTCTCTAATCGATCGTATTCATTCGTCAATTTATTTTTGATTGCCCGTACTGGGTGCCCAAAATGCTGACAAGTGACAGTCGTATCAATATCTCTTGCTTTGATGATTCTAGCTTTATAATTTTCATGTACTGTACATTCTTTTGCGACTAAAAAACGCGTACCGACTTGAACGGCTTGAGCACCTAACATCAATGCGGCTGCCATCCCTCTGCCATCACCAATACCACCTGCTGCGATTACTGGAATCGCTAAGGCATCGACAACTTGAGGTACCATGCACATTGTTGTCAACTTGCCAATATGTCCCCCAGCTTCCATTCCCTCAACAATTACTGCATCCGCCCCTATCTTCTCCATACGGATACCCAATGCAACAGAAGGAATCACTGGAATTACTTTGATATTATGTTCTTTGAAACGAGCCATATATTTGCTTGGATTACCTGCTCCCGTTGTGACCACTGGAACATTTTCTTCACAAACTAAATCAACAATGTCTTGTACAAACGGCGAAAGCAACATAATATTGACGCCAAACGGTTTGTCAGTAATTTCTTTAATTTTTTTGATTTCAGCTTGAACGATTTCTTTCGGCGCATTACCACCGGCAATGATTCCTAGTCCGCCAGCTTCAGAAACAGCTCCTGCTAATGAAGCATCTGCGATCCAAGCCATTCCTCCTTGAAAAATCGGGTATTGAATTCCTAGCAATTCACATATCTTTGATCGCATAAATGACATCCTTCAAATAATAGAATAATGAATAAAAAAGAGCTGGAACAAAACTCTATAAGTTTAGTACCAGCCTTACTACATCTAGCTAACGGTGTGAAAAAAGCTAGACTCTTCAGCAATTGTTGAGAATCGCATAGAGCCTTGCTCATCCAACTATTTATCGTTACTTGATTGTTTGATTATTCTGCTTTTTGTTTTTCTACGTATGTTACTAAATCTTGAACGGTAGTAATACCATCTTCCGATTCAATTTTTATATCGAAAGCATCTTCGATTTCATTGATGATTTGGAATAAGTCTAAGCTATCCGCATCTAATTCTTCTTGAATATTTGTTGTTAATTTTACTTCCTCAGGTTCTTTACCTAATTCTTCTACAATAATTGCTTGAATTTTTTCGAATACCATGTGTATATTCCTCCAATAATTTTCTTTTTTAGTTTATATAGTCACAGTTTTACAGCGTTAAGAGGATCGAACCCCACGTTAAACCGCCGCCATAACCTGTTAACACAATTTTTTGGTTGGAGCCTAATTGAATGATGCCCTTTTCTATTGACTCATCTAACAATAACGGAATGCTCGCACCAGATGTATTACCATTATATTCCATATTGGTGAGAAATTTTTCTCTTGGAACTTTAAGCTTTTTCGATATTTTTTCGATGATTCGCTTATTTGCCTGATGTAATAATAAATAATCCACATCATCTTCTATAATTTTTTCAATATTATTTGTCACATCATTCAATGAAAAATCATAGATATCTCTGCCAACCATTTGCATATAAGCGGAGCCTTCAGATGTTCCGGTATAAAAAGGGCTGTTATTTTCTACATAACCTGAAGTTAATGACTTACCTCTTTTACCATCAGATTGAAGCTTTTCTTTTAGGAAATGTTCTTCATTGCTAGCCTCAATTAGGACACCAGCTGCACCATCGCCAAACAATACAGCAGTACTACGGTCATTCCAATCCAGAACTTTGGATAGCGTCTCTCCACCAATGATCATTCCTAATTTTTGACCTGTGCGAATTAATTTTTCACCCACACTCAATGCATAAACAAAACCGGTACAAGCAGCACTTACATCAAAAGCAAAAGCCTGAGTAGCTGAAATATTTCCTTGAACAAGACAGGCTACAGAAGGCGTACCATAATCTGGTGTCATGGTTGCTACAATGATAAAATCTAATTCTTCTGCTTTTTTTCCAGATTTCTCTAATAGCTTTTCAGCAACTTTACTACATAAATCAGAAGTATTTTCATTTGTTACTACATTTCTTGATCGTATGCCAGTTCGGCTCGAGATCCATTCATCTGACGTATCCATCATCGTTGAAAGCTGATGATTTGATACCGTATTTTCAGGAACGTAACGACCTGTACAAGTTATTTTTGCATATTGGTTCATCTTGGTCCTCACTTTTTATTTATATTCCCTTAAGAAATCATGAAGATTCTTCAATGCTTTTAATAAAGCTTTTTCTTCAGCTTTATCCATTCCGTTTAAAATTCTCTTGACCATCTCTCTATGGAAGTGCTGATGAACACGAAAAAGTAATTTTCCTTTTTTGGTCAACCCTAACTTAACGACTCGACGATCATCTTCGCTTCGTATACGTTCAACATAGCCTTTTTTCACAAGATTATTGATCGCTACGGTCAGAGTTCCTACAGTGATCGATAATTCCTTGGCAACCTCAGAAGAAGTTTTTTTCTTATACATTCCAATTGCTTCGATTGTGTGCATTTCAGTAATGGATAAGTCATTGAATTGTGATTTCTTCAATTCAGATTCTTCAATTGTCAAAATATCATTAAAGACACTGACCAGATAATCGTTGACTGTTTCTAAATTAGGTTCCATTTGTGTGCACCATCCATATACTTTGATTATCAAATCATTTGATGTTCAAACTATATCGCATATGAAAAAAGATTGCAAGTAAAATAATTAATTTTTAATTTTTCTTAAGCAAAAAATGCGTATAATCAGTTATTTTACTTGAAGAAATAGCTTTAAAATAAGTATTCAACAATAGTACGAAAAATATTTAACAGTTCTATCTGAATTCACTAACACTTATTTTACTTTGAAACTCAAACTATCTTTACTTTATACATAAAAAAGGAACACGTTTATACCTTTGCTTCCTTGGTAATAGATACACTCGTGGCAAAAAATCCCGTCATTCAAGGTTTGAGCATCAGTTTGATTAACTTAGCAAAAGCTGCCTTTCCCTTAAGCATTATGATAGATGCTATTTTTTATTTCATCACAGAAACATTGTTAAATACACTTACTAAAGATCTTAATCATGCATTAGTTTTCGTTAATTTTAATGTATACAAAATAAAAGGGAAAAATACTATAATTGCGATTTTTGCTGAATTAACAACCGTGTAAGTAAAAAAATCCTGTGGCGTACAAAATTGTACGCCACAGGATTTTCGATTATTATCATTAATTTGTGTTAAATACTTACTGAAGTTTTCTAACTATTGAATTAAATCATAAATTTCCATTGCAACAATATCAATATTATCAAATTGATAGCTTTGCTGAGAATCAGTTTCAGTTAATTCAAATGTTTCAGTAGATTTATCATAGTTTACGATGCATTTTTCTGCACCTTCACGTTCAAAACGACGAACTTGTATTTCGTTGTCTGTTGCTTCAGTCATCGCTTCAAGTCGCTTGATAATCGCCACAAGTTGTGAATGTTTCATAAATGGGCCTCCCTCTAAAAACTAGTTCTGTACCATTGTATCAAAACATTGTCTTTCTTGCATGATTTTTCGTCATTTTTTTTAATTTTTTTGCTGTTCTTTAATTTTTAGCTTTTGGCTGTTTTCCATTAGCCCACCAAAGCTTGATCAGAGCTTGTGTTCCATCGTTTTCAAACCCTTTATCCGCAAGCTTTTCATACAGATCAGCCGCTAATTTCGTTGCGGGTAGATCAAGTTTCATTTTCTCAGCTTCATCTAAGGCAATTTTTAAATCTTTTATAAAATGCTTTACAAAAAAGCCTGGAGAATAATTTTCTTTTAAGATTCTTGGACTGTAATTACTTAATGACCAGTTAGCAGCACTTCCACCAGATAGCGTTTCAATCACTTTATCTAAATCCAAACTGGCTTGATTAGCATAAACCATCATCTCAGTCATACCAGTCATTGTACCTGCGATCATGATTTGATTTGCCATCTTAGTATGTTGACCTTTTCCAGCAGGTCCCTGCAACGTATAAGTTGTTCCAAACGTTTTAAAAATAGGTAATACTTGGTCATACACAGATTGCTCACCACCAATCATGATCGTCAGAGTGCCATTTTTAGCTCCTAGGTCGCCTCCAGATACAGGTGCATCCAAAGTAGCACCACCTAACTCATTTGCTCTCACTGCTATTTTTTCAGCGAGTGTCGGGGTACTTGTAGTCAAATCAACGATTATTTTATCCTTGATATCTACCGAAAAAATTCCCTTTTCATCAAAATAGATTCCTTCAACATCTTTGGGAAATCCAACCATTGTAAAAATAATATCACTACTCGCTGTAACTTCAGCAGGTGTATCCTTCCAAATAGCTCCTTCGGTTACTAATTCGTCTGTTTTACTCTTCGTTCGATTATAGACATTCACTTGCAGCCCTTGGTTCATCATGTTTCTAACAATTGCAGCTCCCATAACACCTGTTCCAATAAATCCAATTTGTGGCATGATTATCCTCCTATTTTTTCATTAATGAAAAAATCTTCTATTCTCAGTATAAACCAAGAACAGAAGATTTAACATTTATTTTCTCAAAGATGTCAATTTGACTTTAATACGCTCGATGGACGCAGCAGCTTCTTTTTCCAGCATAAGCTGATCATAATACTTGATCATATCTTCATAGAACTCAAGCATCACATTACCAAAACGAGTTGCTGAAATCTCATAAAGTTTTTCTTGTAAAATGGCTTCATCTGGCTTGATTCCTGATTCAACGTACTCAATAAATGCTGGTGCAAAATCTGCATCCGTTTTAAACGTTCTGCCTAAACTTTCATGATCAAACAAATTATTCAGATAAGCGTTGCCTTCTACTACACAAGGCACGCCTGAAGCCATCGCTTCTGTATAGGTAAGTCCTTGTGTTTCTGAGGTTGAAGCGCTGACGAAGTAATCCGCCGCTTTATAGTAAATAGCAACCTGATCATTAGGTACTTCTCCAATAAATTGAAGATAGTCACTTACTTTTAATTCTTCTCCTAAACAACGTAACTTATCAACATATGGACCATCCCCTACAATGACTAATCTAACTGTTGGAAAACGTTCAATAATAGCTGGTAAACCATTTACAATTGCTTGAATATTTTTTTCATATGAAATTCGACTCAAAGATAATAACATGACACTATCATCCGTCAGACCCAATTCCTCACGAAGTGCCTTTTTCATTTCAATTGTAATATCAGGTCTTTCGAATTTATCAATGTCAATGCCAGTTGGAATGATTCTCATCGGCGATGTTACGCCATATTCTTTTAGTTTCTGGATTACTCTTTCACTTGGGCAGACTACACCAGTCGTATGGTTTGCAAAAAAACGAGAAAAATATTTCACATGTGTTGGACGAACAACTTTTCCTTTTGCGATATAATGTAAATAATCTTCATACATCGTGTGATACGTGTGAATAACAGGGACTTTGAGTTTTTTCCCCACCATTTTCCCTAATAGGCCTGCGCCAAACTCCGTGTGTGTGTGAATCAAGTCTAAGTCTAGTTCTTTAGCAATTAGATAAGCATACCACATACCACGCACTACAATTCTTCGATCCTTAAATGACACAAAGGGAACACTAGGCATCCGAATAACATCCTCTTCAAACTCTTTTGCATTGGGGTCAGTCGTCGTAAAAATATACACTTGATGTCCTTTTTGTTCTAATTCTTCTTTAAGTGTCTTAATAGATGTTGCAACCCCGCTAACTTGGGGAAAATATGTATCTGTAAAGAAACCAAATTTCACCTTGTTCCCCTCCATTAATTTTTAATTTTCTAAACGTATCTGCGCTTTTTTCCCTGAACGTTCATCGTCGATAACTTTCTCATAAACATCCTTTAACTCATGACCAATCCGTTCGATACTTTTATCCTTAGCTACACGATAGCCAGCAAGACGAGTATCAGGTATTGTTTCTTCCACAAGTCTTTTAATTAACTCTTCAAATTCTTCATTAGTCTTTCCCATATAGCAATTTACTTTATCTTCAAGCCAGCCTTTATAAACAGGAATATCTCTCACCAAAACTTGCTGCTTACTAGCTAAAGCTTCTAATATAACGATTCCTTCTGTTTCTTCATAAGACGGAAAGAAAAAGAGATCTGCTGCTGAATAAGCGCCTTCTATGATATCTCCTTTAATGTATCCAGGAAATTCTACATTTACAGGGTGCTCTTCTTTGACAATCGTTCTGATCGCTCTAGGAATAGAATACATTGGTGTGTGACCAAACCAAATAAATCGATATTCAGGGAATTTTCTTGCTAGTTCAACAAAATCAATAATTCCTTTTCTTTCAAAATAAAGGCCTACACAAATAATCACTTTTTGCTCTTCATTGATTTTAAAATATTCTTTAAATTTCTTTTCTTTTTCTTCAGAACGTTTAAATCGATTCAAATCAATTCCATTTGATATTGATGCAATTGGGACAGTAATGCCATAACCTTGTAATAAATCTTTAGAATATGGCGTCGGCGTAATCAAATAATCTGCTTTAGTATACAGACTAACTAAGTATTTTTTTACTAACGGAGAAACCTGGTTCGATCCAATAAATGAATTTCTGAAATCTTCCTCCGTTGAGTGTGCGTGATAAATAACTTTTTTTCCCATTTTTTTTGCTTTATTTACCATACTATAGCTATTGATTCCATAAGTATTGATATGTAAAATGTCATAATCTGTACAATCAGCATCTAATGTATATTCAATCCCAACTTCAGAGAGTGCACGTTTCTGATGGTCTAAGGCTCGGCCTATTCCAGACTTTGCCAATATTTTTTCTCCTTCAAAATATAATAAAACCTTCACACCGCTCCTCCTAACTTCTTTAAATTATTATAGCATAGGTTAAAGAGCCCGTAATCAATCTAAGGTCTTAGTTTTAAATAGCTTATGGCTATTATATCAAAAAACAGTGCCACAAAGCCATTATTCAACAAAATAGATCCTTCACATGACAAAACTGTTAGATGAAAATAATTAGTTTTACTCTTCTCTATCATTATTTCATCTTTTGCTGATTCTATCAAATAATAAAATTTATTTTACTATAAAACAAAAAAGAACGAAAACTGGTTAGTCTTCGTTCTTTTTACTCCGGCAGTAGGACTCGAACCTACGACATCATGATTAACAGTCATGCGCTACTACCAACTGAGCTATGCCGGAATAATTAGCGTGGCGACGTCCTACTCTCACAAAGGGAAACCCTTCACTACAATCGGCGCTAAGAAGCTTAACTTCTGTGTTCGGCATGGGAACAGGTGTATCCTTCTCGCTATCGCCACCACACTGGGTGTTGTAACTATTTAGTTGAGTGATTATTCACTCAAAACTGGATTGAAGTAGTAATCAAACATTCCGAAATACTTCTTCGATTTGATGTCAACACTTTTTTAAAAAAAGTTTCAAAGTTTTTTTCTGCTTGATGTTATCGGATGTTTCGCGACAACTTCATTAGTTTATCAGGTTGTTTGTTATTTGTCAACAACTTTCTTCCTGATTTTTCAAGTTTTTTTCGAACTTGATTGTTATTCTATTTTCGTTCAGTCATCATTGTTTCCTTTGACAACTTCACTAGTTTATCAGGATAGTCATTGTTTGTCAACAACTATTTTCTGATTTCCAAAGTTTTTTTTCAACCATTGGATTGTTATCTTATGCTTGTCGTTCAGCGTGTTCCATCAGTGCCTTGCGACAAGATATAATATAACAAGTTTTTTGTTATTGGTCAACCATTATTTTGAAAAAAACGGAAATATTTTTCATCCACTTCTCTTGCTATCAATCCTAAATTCGTCTTTTCAATAAAAACATCGTTTAATAACAATATTATTGCAAAAAAAGTTACCTATAGCGATTGTTAAATCAGAATAAATGAAAATAGTTCGAATTTGGTTCCATTAAAATCTTTTGCATTTCCAACATTAATGAAGCCATTCCTTCGATAGAAGTCAATTAACTTCTGATTACTCCCTAAACAATCTAATCGTAACTCAGTTACTTGCCCTCTGAATTTTTGCTTTAATTCAGCCAGTAATTCTTTTCCATAGCCCTTTCTTCGATATTCTGGGCGGATAATCACCCGATGAAGATAGCAAGACTCTTGATGAGTCCCTATTTCTTGCCAAAGTAATCTGTCCCATTCTGTCGGTGTTTTCCAGGCAGCCACCATTCCTGCCAATTGTTTCTTTCTATTATAGAAGAAAAATACTTCTCCTTTTTCTACAGCTTGGGCTAATCCATGCTTATCTTCTCCTTTTAGTACATCTGACCATTGATCACTGCCAGTTTCTTTCAACCATTCAGCGCTTTCTTTCAATAGAGACATAGCAGTAGCTGCATCTTTTATTGCTGCTTGCTTTAATGACATAAAATGTTCCTCCTAAATAATACTCTGTATAAAAATAGAACAAAACTAGTGGTTAGTTTTGTTCCGGCTTTTAGTTTTTCAAATAAAAGGGTTGCAATAGCCATGCCTCTTATTTATTTATATAACTTGCTTAGTTTTAAAACATTGGTACCCCTTGAATATCATAAGTAGCTAATAGATTCTTTAACTCAGATGGTTTTTCCCACACGTATCTGTCATCAATCGCAGGAACCGCATGATCTTCATTCATTTCAAATACAAATAAAGGCATATTTTCAGCATCGGTATGCGCATTTGTCAACTCGACTAAACTAATTGAAGTAACATCTAGTTGAATTTCTTCTTTAAAAAGCTGCAACATACTAGCTAATCCCGTCATATCTTCAGAAACTTTTGTTGTAACAAATGCCATTGACTTACCCACTGGATGAACAAGAAACTTTTTCGAACCGTCATTTAGGTTCAGCATAATAGTACCAGCGACTTTTTTGTTAGACAAAACATCCACCTCAATTAATTTTTGTTTTCAGAAACTAGGAAAATTGTACCATATTTTCTGAAAAAAAACAGAATTATTTCTCAAGCAATTTATCCATTGCCTCATCAGTCCATACTGGGAGCTCTTTTTCTAACGTATCAAAGCCAATTTTCTTATTTTTATTGGTAAAGTATTTTTTTCGTCGGTGGTTAGGTTGCTGAATTTGCGTTTCTAATGTTCTCAAAGATAAGCTGATTTTTTTTGAGTACTCATCAATATCAATAACTTGTACTTTAACTTTTTGGCCAACTGTCAATAAACTATGAATATTTTTGGTGTATCCTGCCTGCACTTCTGAAACATGGATCAGTCCCTGAGTTGTATCGCTTAACGAAACAAAAGCGCCATAGGGTTGTAACCCTGTGATTGTTCCATTAAGAATCATTCCTATCTTGTATTCCATCTCATTATCCTCTTTTCGTTATTCCCATCAAAATGCTTTCCTCGTTTAAAATGATATCATGTTTCCATTAAAAAGTGCATGAATTTATTTCTGCTTCTATATATTGTTGATTCTTTTTGTTCATATTTTATGGAAAGTCCATTATACTATAGTTACATCTTACATTACTGAGAAACGTTTTTATATAGAAAGGAAGAATTGAATGGTAGAATTTGATACAGTCTATAACCGCCTCAATACAAATTGTATTAAGTGGGATTCGATTGAAGACACTTATGGAGAAACCGACTTGTTACCTTTATGGATAGCTGATATGGACTTCAAAGCAAACCCACCTGTGTTAGACGCACTAAAGAAAACAGCAGAGCAAGGCCTCCTAGGCTACTCACCAGCCCCTGATTCTCTGTATGAAGCAATTCAGGCGTGGCAAAAACGCCGTCATGATTATGCAGTCAGCAAAGAAGCAATTCTTTTTAACAGCGGAGTTGTGCCGAGTCTTTCAATAGCAATCCAAGCTTACACCAAACCAGGTGATGCTGTCTTAATCCATGATCCAGTTTATCCTCCTTTTGCTAAAGTTGTCGAGCAAAATAATCGAAAACTAGTCCGCAGTTCATTGCTGATTGAACAAGGACACTTTGTTATAAATCTAGAAGAGCTGGAAAAACAAATCATTGCCGAAGATGTTCGATTGTTTATTTTATGTAATCCTCACAACCCAGGCGGGCGTGTTTGGACGAAAAGTGAGCTAGAAGCTTTTGGTAAGTTATGTGCAAAATATGATGTGCTTGTTATTAGTGACGAAATTCATCAGGATTTGATTTTTGCGCCTCATGTATTCACAACGTTTACAAATGTTCACCCAACATTTAAAGATTTCTCTATTACGTTGACTGCTGCAACAAAAACATTCAACTTAGCCGGTATTAAAAACTCAATGATTTTCATTGAAAATCCTGATTTGCGGAAACAGTTCGTTGAAGCGCAGGAACGTAATTTTCAGAATGAAATCAACATTTTCGGTTATGTAGGAACAGAAGCTGCTTATCAGAATGGCGATACTTGGTTGGAGGAATTGCTCGTTTATCTAAAAGAAAATATCGATACCGTTAGCGAGTTCTTAAAAACTGAACTTCCCGAAGTCAAAATGATGCGTCCAGAAGGTACTTACTTGATTTGGTTAGATTTTTCTGCTTTGGGTTTGACGGATGCAAAACTGCAAAACCAACTCGTTCATAAAGGAAAAGTTGTACTGAATCCCGGAATCACCTTTGGCCCCAATGGTACACAACATATGCGCTTAAATGTTGCTTGTCCAAAAGAGACACTCTTAGAGGGTTTACGTAGAATCAAGCACTCTTTTGAATAAAATAATAAGTGAAGCCTAAACTCATAATCGTTTAAGCTTCACTTTTTTTTATAAATTAAAATACTCTTATTCGCTGATCTCTACTTTATCGATCACTACATCAAATGTTGGTCGATCTTGAGCGTCTTTTTGCACGCCGCCGATTTCATCTACAACATCCATGCCTTCTACTACATGACCAAAAACTGTATGACGGAAATCTAACCATGGTGTTCCGCCTTTTTTATAAGCTTCGATCACTTCTGTAGGGAATCCGGCACCTTCTAATTGTCCCATCATGTTTGCTGGAACATTTTGATTGTTTACGATGAAGAATTGACTGCCATTAGTGTTCGGTCCAGCATTTGCCATTGATAGCGCACCGCGTAAATTGAATACATCTTTAGAAAACTCATCTTCAAATTTTTCACCATAAATACTTTCGCCGCCCATACCTGTTCCAGTAGGATCGCCGCCTTGAATCATGAAATCAGGGATAACACGGTGAAAAATCACTCCATCGTAATAGCCTTTTTTCGCTAGTTGAACAAAGTTTTCAACTGTTTTAGGTGCCTGTTCTGGGAAAAGTTGAACAGTAATATCTCCGCGGTTGGTTTTTATCACAGCTTTAGGGCCTTTTACATTTGCTAAATCTAATTGTGGAAATTCTGACATAGTTATTTCCTCCTCATTAATTTTTACTTCCTTATGATATCATAAACAACTTCACTTGAAAATTCTATTATCTTTGGTACTCTTTAAGAGAAGCTTTTTTTCACAAACTCTTACTTGCTTTTTTCGCTTACAAGTGATATTTTGTGAAAAACGATATACAATCTTTTTTGATTTTATCTTTATAGATGAAAACTTTTTTATTATAGAAACAGGAGGAAATTTTGATGTCTGATTCAAAAAACATATATGATCTAACAATCGTCGGTGCAGGTCCTGTCGGCCTTTTTGCTGCTTTTTATGCAGGAATCCGTAAAGCAAAAACTAAAATTATTGATAGTTTACCTCAGCTCGGCGGCCAACTATCCACACTTTACCCTGAAAAATATATTTATGACGTCCCAGGTTTTCCAGCTATCAAGGCCAGTGAGCTGATCGAAAATCTAGAAAGGCAGATTGCTCCTTTTGCGCATGATACTTGTTTAGAAGAAGAAGTGAAAAATTTAGTTCAAGAAGATGGTTACTTGCGGATCGAAACGTCAAAGGGTGTTCATTATTCCAAAGCAGTTATTTTTGCTATTGGAAACGGCTCGTTTCAACCTAGACGCTTAACTATTGATGGTGCAGCCGAGCTTGAAGGGGATCATGTCCATTACTACGTAACGGATATGAATAAATTTTCTGGTAAAAAAGTGGCCATAGCAGGTGGCGGTGATTCTGCTATCGATTGGGCCTTAATGTTAGAGCCTATTGCAGAAAAAGTTTCGATTATTCATCGTCGACCTGAATTTCGTGGACATGAGCATAGTGTAGATAACTTAAAAAACTCAGAAGTCGCTATCTATACACCATATGTCATCGATCAGCTATTAGTCGAGGATCATTCATTCAAAGGAATTCAATTAAAAGAAACAAAAGCGGATAATTTTGAAAAACTGGATCTAGATTCTTTGATCATTAACTATGGTTTTACTTCCTCTTTAAGCCATTTAAAGGAATGGGGCTTGGATGTTAGCCGAAATGCGATCGAAGTAAACTCAGATATGTCGACAAATATTCCAGGTGTTTATGCTGTTGGTGATATTTGCAACTATGATGGAAAAGTAAAACTGATTGCAACTGGCTTTGGTGAAGCGCCGACTGCTGTGAACAATGCCTTGCATTTTATTAAACCTGATACTAGAACTCAGCCGATGCATAGTACTAGTTTATTTGAAGGAAAAGAAGCTAAGATGCTTTAAAAAATTGGAGCTTACCCTATTTATCGGTGAGCTCCAATTTCTTTCAACTGTTCATATCCTCTTGCCAAAGTAAAATAGCTTTCTTGACATTTTCTACTAACTCTTCTGGTGTATTCCCAGTAATCCGCTCCCCTTCAAATAAAACAAAGAACGTTTGGGCACAAAGAACGCATTCATTCATACAAGAATAAGAGACAACATCGCCATTTTCTTCAATAAATGGATCATTCAGTAACAGCTCTGCGCCCTTAGCTAAGTTTTGTTCGCAACATTCTATTAGTGGGTTCATTAATCTTCTCCTTGCATTTTTCTCTTTAAATAGTATACCATTGATGTAATCTAAGTTTAAAAATGACGCATTGGAGGTTTTTTATTTTGGTAATAAAAGGAGAAACAGTAGAAAAGAAAGCACGGCAGTTATTGAAAGACCGTGGCGTTGAGATAGCGGATTTGGCAGAATTGGTTTTATTTTTACAGAAACCCTATGTTGAAAATCTTGATTTAGCAACTTGTATTGAAAATATTGACAGCGTTTTGTCTAAACGTGAAGTACACAATGCTATTATCACTGGTATTCAATTAGATATTCTCGCTGAAGAAAAAAAATTACTTCATCCTTTACAAGAAATTCTGGAAGAAGATGAGGGGCTTTATGGTATTGATGAAATTTTAGCGCTCTCGATCGTTAATGTCTACGGATCAATCGGCTTTACGAATTACGGTTATATTGACAAAGTGAAGCCTGGAATCTTGGCAAAATTAAATTCTCATGAAGGACCGCAAGTTCATACCTTTTTAGATGATATTGTTGGTGCGATTGCAGCGGCTGCAGCTAGTCGTTTAGCTCACTCTCAACCCGATAAAAGTATCATCACGCAATAACTATCTAAACCAAAGAATAAAAGCAGATCCGTCATGCACCGCCATTTTAAGTGGTAGCTGGATAAAGGATTCTGCTTTTTTGTATTTTTAACAGCATTTCAATTGCTTCATTAGTAATCCGTCTATTATAATAAGTTTAAAGTATATGACATATACTTATACTTATGTTTAAAGCTCCCACTATAGGTAACAAGAGTTATTCTTGATTTTAATGAGCACATTTTTCAGTCGTTGATTTTCTTCCCCAAAGATAAATCAAATACCTATAGTGGTAAGCTTTATCCAATATATCCCACTTCATTCAACCATACTCATCTCCCTATACAAGTACGATCAATCAGGATACTTAAAAGAGATAGAAGCAAAAAATAAAAAACAGTATCAGAATTCCTTCCAATACCGTTGTATCGCTCAATCAGTATGCGCTGGCATGTTCATCCTCTCTTGTATTTTTAGGGGTAGATATTTTCCTAAAAATTGAGTACAATAAATCATGTCAGTGCTTTTGCATTGACGAGGGCAACTTGATTGGTCAGTGTCTTGACTCATCAGGGCTTCGTAGTTTGGCGGCCACCAAACTGTGAAGTGCCTTTTTTTATTTTATTATTTTCGCTTCTATCATGTACCCATTGTACAAGATGAGTGAATGTTTCGTCAATGCTGATTCTGCTTTATTTTTTTGTGAAAAATCAACCTTTCCTCAAATAAATAGTTCACAGAAGCTTGCTTTCAATGTTTTTTTATTATTAGTTAACTAATAATTTCTTTAATCTGGCTATTTTACTTATTTATTTGTCGATACCGTCATTTTAAGTGCTTGTAATGCATCAAAATGTTGAATAGTATAAATAATCATTCCTTTTTGCCAAACCACTGAATTATTTTGATAACTATCACTTGTGCTAGCTGTTAAAGAAATCTGCCCTTTCGTCTGAGGAGCTGGCAACATCGCTGTTTCTAAGTAGGCCACCGCCTCTTTAGCTAAAGGTTCCGCTACTTCCCCACCAATATTCGAAGCTCGAACAACCAAACTCCAATTTCCTTCTTGCCAAGATAAATAACTAGAACCTGCAGCGCCTTGTTGATAGCCCGTGATTCCATAGCCTAAATCAATCTGACTTCCACCATTATCGATGATTTGATTGACGGCACTCGCCGCTTCCTCATTTGAAGCATACGATTTTTTTTCAAATGAAGCAATCGGTTGTAAATCATTGACTACCGTATCATTGACTGTGATCCCATGATCTTCAGCATAATATAAAATTCTGAAATTTCCTTGATCAGCAGCACTGGTTGTTGCTGCAGTCAAATACTCCGCTGTTTGACTGGTTAATATTGCTTGCGGTAATTGGTCATTCGGAAAAGCTTTATTTAGTTGATCTAGAACTGTTTCTGCTTGTTTTGCTGGTGTGTTACTGTCTGTTTTTACAGCCGATTGGCTGTCAGTTGTTTTTGTTTCAGATGTAGTTGAAGATTTTGTTGAACTTTGGCTCGTACTAGATTTTGTAGTAGTTTTACTGGTAGATGCGGCAGTTTGACTTGTTTTTTCGGTACTTTTAGCTGTAGTTGAACTTTCAACAGTCTTGCCTTTGCCCCCACAAGCAGCTAGCGATAATCCTGCTAGTAATATAAATGAATAGATGAATTTTTTTTTCATTTTTTCCCCTCCTATGTTGTTTCTTTTCTCTAGTTTATCATCAAACAGCTGATTACTCACTTCATATGATTTATGATTATTGAATAAATGAGCTAAAGTTAAATCATAAACACTTTTTAGTATTGACATTAACTATATTTTATCATAAAGTATGCATTGTAATACATTAAGAAAGAAAAGAGGGGTTTTTATGTTAAAGAAAAAGTTGTCAGTCACAATTGTTGGAGTTCTTGTCACAATGTTCAGCCTATTTTTTATTGCCTCAGAAAAAGCTTCTGCTGATGGTTTATTGGACTATTCCGTCAGAAGTCAGTTCGATTCGTCTGTCGTACTCAAAGCTCGAACAAAATATACTGCTTGGTGGGGAACCGTCACAAATTCTGCCGCTACGGATATTATTGAAGGAAAATCTGAAGTAGCTACGACAAGAACACGTATTAGAGTACTAGACAGTGTAGGAACGGTTTGTAAAGATTCTGGTTGGAGTTCTCCCACTTCTTTTAATCCAGAAGTAGTAAGATCTGAAGTTTATTGGTTTAATTTTTTCTATAGAGATTTAACAGATGCTGGTGTTGGTCCTTTTTATGTAGAATCATATCACAGTTACAAATCTAAAAAGACCAATCAATGGTACACATTCAAAGTGAATCATAAAGAAGCACTGAATGGGAAGATGGTTGATTGGGTTTACCTAGAACAAAATGGCGGATTCTTTCTTGATAATGATTAACGAGAATTTATTCTGAACAATAGCCTTTTCTCTAATTAAAATAGATGTGATTTTGACAATTATATGCTCAAAATCACATCTATTTTTTCAAGCCTACGATTCTGTTTATCTATTTTCCTAAAGTTAGACACGATCACCTGACTTATTTTGTTCAATTTTGAAAAAGAAAACGCATATTTCATCTTCTAAACATCCAATGAATTTTTCATAGGTTCGGGATGCTTCAATCTTTGGCATTAAATTATTCAATTAAAGGTTATTTCATGTTTCTAAGCATAGACATTTTTTAAAATATCATCTCTGTTGGACCCTACCGATTTTATATCTAACAAATTCTCAGTTTTTTCATTCCGTACCATAGACATCAATTCCTGCTCACTATGAAATTCAAATGGTGCCTCTCCAACATTCTACTTAAAGTTTGTAGCCTTTATAATTCCAGAATCACTAGCATCAATTACTTCTGCCAGTTCTATCTTTTCATTTGTGTAATCAAGACTAATTATCTAAGACCTACAAAAATAATTGTACCCCTCCCCCAAAAAGAAAATTGACAGGATTAGGAGAGAGATTAGATAGTTATGGAACCTTATAAACTCGTATAGTAATAGTAGGAATTCCGCTATAACAGACGTGTTATAAACTATTAAAAAAGAGAGAAGGAATAACAATGGGCGTTACACAAGCACAAGGGGTACAATGGGCAAGAAATTCAATTGGAAAGTCATATGATTTTGATGGTGCATTCGGTATTCAATGTTTTGACTTGATAAATCAATATGGGCATGATTTATTTGGTGTTTCATTTCGAGGAGCAGTTGCCAAAGATTTAATGCAAACAGGAAATGTAGGTGGATTTCGAGTAATTCCAAATACGGCGAGTTTTTATCCTTTGCCAGGAGATATATTTGTCTATAACAATGGTTCAGCCGGACATACAGGAATTGTTCTAGGTTCAGTGACAACTACTGGTTTTATTGGTGTTGATCAAAACGGAAGATCTAATAATGAGCCTTCTACTCAAAGAGCATTTAGCTATGCTAATTTTGCAGGAGTAGTACGTCCACCATTTACTGTTGAAATACCATTTCCAAGTAGACCATGTAAGGTAAAAGTAGGTAACATTGTTCGATTAACTAGTGGTGCAAAAGTGACATCGCCATGGTCATCAAATGAAAAGATTCCATCAAACGTGGTCAACAAATATTACCGTGTGGAGCGAATTGAAAAATTGAATGCAAAATGGGAGAGTTCAGAATATCAAGTTTTAATTAATTCTGATGAAAGTAGTTATCGAAAATGGATTTATGAACAAGATTTATTAGTTGCACCAGCAGCGAAATTTAAAAAGGGAATGAAGGTTCGTTTAAGTACAGGTGCAACAAATGCAAGTCGTTATTGGAGTAGACGTATTTTAGAGAAGAAATTTCTTGGACAAGAATATACAATTGGAGATGTAGTGGCAACTGCTGAATCCCAAAGTCCCTATCAATATCTGATTAGCAGTAATACTTTAGGTAATTTGTGGGTATTGGAACAGGATCTAGCAGACCGAACAATTCGTTTTATTACTAATGAACCATTCATGAATCAAGAGCATAATCAAAATGCTGAGGTCAAAAATAAGAACCTTTATAAAACTGTCATCAATGATATCTCAAAAGAATCAACCGCGAAACTAATGGTTGAATTTACTAGAAGCAAAACTTGGCCGATGTTGACGAATGGAAATGTCTTCTTAATTGAATATCCTACACATTTAATGGTTAAAGTTGTAGGTGTGAAATTAGATTCTACAGCTTCAGTTAAAGCAGAATGCTTAAGACTGACTAAAGGTCAAATACCAAGTTATAATGAACGAGATATGAAAGTTGTTTTACAGACAAATAAAAAATACAATTGGATTGAAATTGATAATTTACCAAAAGATTGGCAAGCGATTAGTAATCGTTTGAGACATAATTTACGCGAACGCTTCTGTCAATATTTTCTTGATACAAGAGTTTCTTATGGTCAACAGAGCGACGGAAAGTTCTATTTTCAAATTATCAATCTTGAAAATGAAAAGCGTGCAACTGAACTTGCAGCAATGTTAAAAGGATGGTTTCCAGGAGACACAAATGAGTATACAAATGCTCAAATTTTTTTACAGAATTAAATTGTAAGTAACTAAGAAGCTAAGACAAACACCTATGAGTCAATAACTCTCATAGGTGTTTGTTGAATGGATCATCTGATATCATAGGCATTTTTAAAGTAAGTTTAGACATTGTGCCAAATAAGACTTAAAATTCATGAAATTAAAAAAGTTACACAAACTATATGAGTGTAAGCTAATGTATTCAAAGCCATATTCAAACAAAAAAAGAGAACGCATATTCCATCTTCTAAACGTCCGAAGACGCCGACAGAATACCATTCTCGTGGGTTTGGCACCCAATGGGTCGTAAGGGGCTCGAACCCATGACCCGCTGATTAAGAGTCAGCTGCTCTACCAACTGAGCTAACGACCCAAATAATTAGTACTTAAATATTGTAGCACTTGAAGAGCCTTAATTCAAGAGGAAACGTCAGACACAACAAAATAAATTACGACCGTTTTATCTCATTGTATCTGACCTTTTTTACTCCCCTTGTTCTTTCTTTACTGGGCATGTTGTATGACAATCGTCACAACTCTTGCCTTTTTTAAAACGAGAATAGACAACGTATCCAGCTCCGCCAAAAATCAATACTGCTAAAATCAATGTTGCCATATGCTTACCCTCTTTCTAACGTTGCCATCGTAACAACTGTTTCTGCTTCTGTTTTTGGCTTTCTAACTAAATAATAACCCATAATAACAACTAGTAGAGCTGCAGCAAACACACCGACACCTACTTGACCGTTTTCAAAGATAACGTGTCCAAATTGATAAATAATGAAACTTACTACATATGCTAAACCACATTGATAACCAATCGCTCCCCAGGTCCATTTCCAATCGCCCATTTCTCTGCGAATCGCGCCAATTGCTGCAAAGCACGGCGCACACAATAAATTGAAAACTAAGAATGAATATGCTGCAATAGGAGTAAACGCACCTTGCAACGCAGACCACACTTCCACACCATCTTCAGATACTTCCCCTAAATGACCAAATAAAATACCGAAAGTCCCAATCACATTTTCCTTGGCAACTAATCCTGTAATCGTTGCAACAGCACCTTGCCAAGTCCCCCAGCCAAGAGGAGCAAATAATGGTGCAACAACTTTGCCTAAGTTCGCTAAGATACTTTGATCTTCAGCGGCTTCTTGCAGTGTAAAGGTATAAGTAGAAGTAAACCAAATAACAATACTCATTACAAAAATAATCGTTCCGGCTTTTTTAACAAATGATTTGCTGCGGTCATAAGCGTGACGAAGAACCCCACGCAATTGCGGCATATGGTAAGCCGGCAATTCCATAATAAACGGTGCTGGATCTCCTGAAAATGAACGAGTTTTCTTCAATGCGATGCCTGATAATACAATGGCCGCAATCCCGATAAAATAAGCCGAGGGAGAAACCCAACTACTTTTTGGAAAAAAGGCACCCGCAATCAATGCGATAATCGGCAATTTCGCAGAACAAGGCATAAAAGTCGTGACCATAATCGTCATTTTACGATCTTTTTCATTTTCAATCGTCCGACTTGCCATAACTCCTGGGACTCCACAACCTGTCGCAATCAACATTGGAATAAACGATTTACCTGATAGCCCAAACTTTCTAAACAAACGATCCATTACAAAGGCGATCCGCGACATATAACCACAATCTTCCAAGAACCCTAAACATAAAAACAGGACAGCTAATTGAGGTAAAAATCCCAAAACAGCGCCAACTCCAGCGATAATACCATCCAGAATCAAGCTTTGCATCCACGGTGCTACTTGCCAACTGGTTAATAATCCTTCGATAGTATTTGGTACAAGGTTTCCGAATAATTCGTCATTGATCCAATCAGTGCCCATCGTACCCACAGTTTGAATCGCTAAATAATAAACAAACCACATGATCAATGCGAAGATCGGCAAAGCCAACCAACGGTTCGTTACGATTCGATCAATTTTATCACTTGTGCTGAACGTGATCTCATTTTTTTCAATCGCACAAAGAGCCGTTAAACGAGTGATAAATTCATATCGCTCATTGATTACGATCGATTCACTATCATCATCAAAGATTTTTTCAGTAATTTTAATAATGTCTTCTATTTCCTTTTGCTGAATTGTACTCAATTCCAGTTCATCCTGGACTCTAGCGTCTCTTTCAAACAATTTAATGCTATACCAACGGGCTTGCTTTTCTAACACACTATTCCCTAAAACATCCGTAATTTCATTTAGTGCTGCTTCTAGACGATTGTCATACGTTGGATAGTTAAACTCAGGTGGAAAGACTTCAGTGGTTTTAACTGCTTTTTTCATCAAGTCATCTAGCCCACGATTTTTTAAGGCGCTTATACCGACTACCTCTACACCTAAACCATAGGAAAGTTTTTCAATATTGATTTTTCTACCAGTCTTCTCTAAGATATCCATCATATTTAATCCGACCACCACTGGAATTCCTGTTTCCATCAATTGCGTCGTCAGATATAGATTTCGCTCCAAGTTCGTTGCATCTACAATGTTGACAATGATATCTGGGCTACCACTGAGTAAATAGTCTCTGGCAACAACTTCTTCTGGGGTATAAGGTGAAAGTGAGTAAATCCCTGGTAGATCTTGGATCGTCAGTTCTTTATTTTTTTTCAGCTTGCCTTCTTTTCGCTCCACTGTTACGCCTGGCCAATTCCCTACATATTGATTCGCACCGGTCAGTGCATTAAAGGCTGTCGTCTTTCCGCTATTTGGATTTCCCGTTAACGCAATATGCTGTTCTTTCATTCTCTTATCCCTCTTTCTGTACTAAAACCAGTTCTGCTTCATTTTTTCTCAATGTCAATTCGTAGCCACGAAGGTTGATTTCAATTGGATCACCTAGAGGCGCCATTTTCCGAACAAGAAGCTCTACCCCTTTTGTCAGCCCCATATCCATCAAACGCCTTTTGACCGCACCTTGTCCATGAATCCCAATAACTCTCGCTTTTTCCCCTACTGTTAATTGATCTAAAGACTGCCAACTTTCTTCACTTAAACTTTTTTCTACTATTGTAATTTGTTTTAACACAGATTGATTGATTGCAATTCGGCTATTGTGCAAAAGAACAATGCCGTTGTCACCTGAATAATTCACCAAGACAACCTTCCCACCTGGCACAAGACCAAGATTGTTCAAGTGTTTCTTCGCAAAGCCTTCTGCTTGGATTTCTTCAATCGCATAAACCTTATTTAATGTTGCCTGTGCCAGTGTTAACATTGCATTACCTCCTAATTTAAAAAACTGAACGAACTTATTTAGTCTTCTTTAGAGTTCTTCATTCCCTAGAGTTTTAGCTTTGTGGAATTGTTGAGATTGAAGTCGCGTACAATGAATAGCTCGTAAAGCTAAGTATAATCCAATCTTGTGAAAAAATTTCATTCGTATTATCAATGATATTGATAATCGTTCTCATTAAGTATACCTGTTTGTGAGGTTTAAATCAATCTTCTTTCTACCTATAGTAAGAAAATTTTTGCCCAACAAAATATCGCCATTTTGACTAGTGTGTCTCTTTCCATTCACCTACTATATCTTGTGCTTATCACATTAGGATTTCCAATGTAAAATTTAATAAATTTCTTTTTTTAACATAAAAATGACGAGAATAATGGCTTAAATCTAGAGAATACATGCTTTCATATTTCTTTCAAAAACACAAAACATGGTATTCCTTCGAAAAACAACCACAATATGTAGTGCCTAAGTGTTGACTTTTTCTCTGAGAGATTTATACTAGTGAAGTAAACTAATTGAGGGGGAATTAAAAATGAACGTAAAAATCTTTTCTAAAAATAATTGTATCCAATGTAAAATGGCAAAACGCTTTTTGAGCGAGAATAATATAGCATTTGAAGAAGTAAATATCGATATCCAACCAGACGCAATCGACTGGTTAAAAGAACAAGGATTCCAAAGTGTTCCGGTTATCACTTCTGATGCTACAACTGTTGTAGGATTCCGTCCTGATCAATTAAAACAATTGGCTAGCTAAATGAAAATTGTTTATTTTTCAGTCACCGGACAAACCAGACGCTTCATTAAAAAATTGGATTTAGCAGCTTACGAAATTGAGCCTGCGAATCCTTTTTTTGAGATAAATGAGCCTTTTGTCCTAGTCGTTCCTACTTATGACAAAGAAATCACTGAAGTAGTGAATGATTTTCTTGATTACAAAAACAATCAAGAATACTTGCAGGGCGTTGCTGGAGGCGGAAACCTCAATTTCGCAGAATTATATGTATATACAGCCAAAGACATAGCACGTGATTACAACGTTCCAATGCTTTTTTCTTTTGAATTTAGCGGCACGAACGAAGACGTGGAATCCTTTAAGAAAGTAGTGAATGAACTTGAGTCTAAAAGAAATTAAAGATGTTAGCTATTTTAAGCTGAATAATGAGATCAATCGTCCCGTTGACGGACAAATTCCTTTACATAAGGATAAAGAAGCATTGGAAGCTTTCTTCAAAGAAAATGTCCTTCCTAATACAAGAACCTTCAATACTATAGAAGAAAAAATCAACTACTTAATCGACAATGATTATTTAGAAACAGCATTTATCGAAAAATATTCTATGGCATTTATTGAACAATTATACACATTTCTTGATGAACAGCAGTTTGAATTCAAATCATTTATGGCAGCTTACAAGTTTTATTCACAATATGCACTTAAAAACAATGAAGGAACTGAATACTTAGAAAGCTATGAAGATCGTGTAGCTTTCAATGCCTTGTACTTCGCTGATGGCAATGAAGAATTAGCGTTAGTTTTAGCAGATGAAATGATCCACCAACGTTATCAACCTGCAACACCATCTTTCTTAAATGCTGGACGTAAACGTCGTGGCGAGCTTGTTTCTTGTTTCTTGATCCAAGTGACAGATGATATGAACAGCATTGGTCGTTCAATCAACTCAGCTTTACAATTATCACGTATTGGTGGCGGTGTAGGGATTACTTTAGCTAACTTACGTGAAGCAGGCGCTCCAATCAAAGGATACGAAGGAGCTGCCAGCGGTGTCGTTCCTGTTATGAAATTGTTCGAAGATAGCTTTAGTTATTCTAATCAATTAGGCCAACGCCAAGGTGCTGGAGTTGTTTATCTAAACGTCTTCCACCCAGATATCGAAATGTTCCTTTCAACGAAAAAAGAAAATGCGGATGAAAAAGTTCGTGTGAAAACTTTATCTTTAGGCGTTGTAGTTCCTGATAAATTTTATGAGTTAGCTCGTAATAATGAAGATATGTATCTATTCAGCCCATATAGTGTAGAACGTGAATATGGTGTGCCTTTCTCTTATGTTGATATTACAAAAGAATACGATAATCTAGTTGCTAATCCAAAAATTCGTAAACGTAAAATCAAAGCACGCGATCTAGAAAATGAAATCTCTAAATTACAACAAGAATCTGGCTACCCATATATTATCAATATCGATACAGCTAACAGAAGCAATCCAGCTTACGGCAAAATCATCATGAGTAATCTATGCTCAGAAATCTTACAAGTTCAAACACCATCTGTTTTGAATGGCAAACAAGAATATGAAACACTTGGTACAGATATCAGCTGTAACTTAGGTTCTACAAACATCGTTAATTTAATGGATAGCCCTGACTTTGGTAAATCAGTTCGTGCGATGACACGTGCGTTAACATTCGTGACTGATGCGTCAGATATTGATGTAGTGCCTTCTATTCAAAACGGAAATAGACTAAGTCACACAATCGGGCTTGGTGCGATGGGTCTGCATACATTCTTTGCTAAAAACCATATGGAGTATGGTTCTAAAGACTCACTTGATTTCACTAATGTTTACTTTACTTTATTGAACTACTGGACTTTAGTAGAAAGTAATAACATTGCCAAACAATACAATGAAACCTTCCATAATTTTGAAAAATCTGATTATGCTAATGGTTCCTATTTTGATAAATATATTGAAGGAGACTTCACTCCTCAATCAGATAAAGTCAAAGAAATATTTAAAGATATTTTTGTTCCAACTTCTGAGGATTGGGCAAACTTACGTGATGCAGTGAAAAAAGATGGTTTGTATCACCAAAACCGTTTAGCAGTAGCACCAAATGGTTCTATCTCATATATCAATGATACAAGTGCTAGTATCCACCCAATCACTCGTATGATCGAAGAACGCCAAGAAAAGAAAATCGGTAAAATCTACTACCCTGCTCCTTATCTAGCGAATGATACGATTCCTTATTACACATCTGCTTATGATATGGATATGCGCAAAGTGATCGATGTTTATGCGACAGCCCAACAACATGTGGATCAAGGAATGAGTTTAACCTTGTTTATGCGTTCTGAAATTCCAGAAGGTTTATATGAATGGAAAGATTCACCAAAACAAACAACACGTGATTTGAATATTTTACGTCACTATGCTTTCCATAAAGGTGTTAAATCAATTTATTACGTAAGAACATTTACGGATGATGCTGAAGAAATCGGTAGTAACCAATGTGAGAGTTGTGTTATCTAAAGATCAAGACAAACTTATACAAGAATATTTATTAAGATGTCTACTATATAATTTGAATTAATAAACTTGTAAAAAACCAAGCAAGGCGCCCTCTGGTCGCCTTGTTCTATGATTTACTGTATTTTATTGTAAAGGTAATGAGGAGGAAAATACATGGCAAGATACTATGAAGCAATCAACTGGAACGCCATCGAAGACGTCATTGATAAATCAACTTGGGAGAAACTAACGGAGCAGTTCTGGTTAGATACTCGTATCCCTTTATCAAATGATCTAGATGACTGGAGAACTCTTTCAGACCTCGAAAAAACAACTGTAGGCTATGTTTTTGGCGGTTTGACACTACTAGATACTGTTCAGTCTGAAAGTGGTATGGAGCAGTTAAGAAATGATGTCCGCACACCACATGAAGAAGCTGTCTTAAACAATATCCAATTTATGGAATCTGTTCATGCTAAAAGCTATTCATCGATCTTTAGTACATTAAACACTAAAAAAGAAATCGATGATATCTTTGAATGGACAAACACAAACGTTTACTTACAAACAAAAGCAGAAAAAATCAATGAAATCTATAAAAACGGCACACCATTAGAAAAGAAAGTTGCCAGTGTATTTTTAGAAACCTTCTTATTCTATTCTGGTTTTTATACCCCTCTTTACTATCTTGGGAATAATAAACTAGCTAACGTTGCTGAAATCATCAAATTGATCATTCGTGATGAATCTGTTCATGGCACTTATATTGGGTATAAGTTCCAATTAGGTTTCAATGAACTATCTGAAACAGAGCAAAATGAAATGAAAGATTGGATGTATAACCTTCTTTATGAGTTGTATGAAAATGAAGAACGTTATACTGAAGAATTATATGATGGTTTGGGTTGGACTGAAGAAGTGAAAACCTTCTTACGTTACAATGCCAATAAAGCATTGATGAACCTTGGTATGGATCCATTATTTGCTGATACAGCAAATGATGTTAACCCGATCGTGATGAATGGTATTTCTACTGGTACAAGCAATCACGATTTCTTCTCACAAGTCGGCAATGGTTACTTATTAGGAACCGTTGAAGCAATGAAAGATGACGATTATTTGATTGGTATGGAGTAATCAAATAAGGTTCTACGTCAAATTGTGTTGGTAAGCCAAATAACTGAATAGAAATCTAGGTCTGGTAAGGATAGAACATTCTTATCAGACTTTTTTTATTGTTGTGAAAAAATAAGACCTTGAATAATATAATTTGTGGTTTTTGTCGATTTCATTTTATCAGTTAGTTGTTCCTTTTTGTGTTTAAATGCTTAAAAAAGTGCTGGTAGAAAATCTTTTTTGATTTCCACCAACACAATATATTATAGAACCTCAAATAAGGCTGGATAAAAACTCAACGTAGTTTTATTCCAGCCTTATTTTTTATTGAAATATTAGATTTACTCAGCGATTCTATTATCTGATATAGTTTCTTTACCTTCTTTTCTTATGCTGTAAATTTTAGAAATATTAATAACTAACGTTTTGATCACAGCATATACAGGAATACAAATCAACATCCCAATAATTCCACCAACACTTCCAGATGCGATCAATACTAGTATGATCGTTAACGGATGAATATTCAATGATTTTCCCATTAGTAAAGGCTTAATCAAATTACCATCCAATTGTTGGATGACTAAAATCGATATTGCCATATAGAGTGCTTGCCACGGTGAAATAAACAAGCCCACTAGAATGGCTGGAACTGCACCAATAAAGGGTCCAACATAAGGAATAATATTGGTCATTCCACAAAAGACAGCCAACAGCAGACTATAGGGCTGTTTAAAAATCGTCATCGCGATAAAGCTTAAGACACCAATGATCAAAGCATCTAAAACGGTACTACTAATATACGCTGACAATGTTTGATTCATTTCTTTGACTGTCTGACGTAATTCACTGCGAATACTTTTGGGAAAGAAATGAGACATTGCATCCAAAAATTTATGACCATCTTTAAACATAAAAAACAAGATAAATGGCACAGTAAAAAGTAAAATAAAGAATCTCATCAAAACACCAACTATTTTAGATAGACTACTAGTAACTCCTACAATCGCAAAGTTTAAAATATTACTGACCGTAATATTGGCCTTATCTAGTTGTTCTTGAATGTTAAACTCTTTCATTCCCTCCAAATTGCCTAAATCGTTTAACCATTGATTCATCTCTTCTGCATAACTAGGAAGTGACTGACTTAACTCTACTGACTGATTCACTAACTGAGGGACAACATTCATGACCACAATTGCAATCAATACAAGTAAAATTGCAAAAGAAAGTAGAAAACCGGCAATTCTCGGAAGACCTCGTTTCTCTAAAAATACGACGATTGGATCAAACATATAATATAGAAAGCCCGCGATCAATAACGGCATAAAAACAGCAGACACCATTCCTAAAATCGGACTAAAAACATTTGGCATCTTTAATAAAAAGAAAACGCCGATAATTGTTAGTACAATTTCTACTGTCCAAAATAATAACTTCGATTGCTTAAAGAGAGAACCCATACATAACCTCCAATAGATGATACTTTTATTCTACCATTCTTTGCTACTATAAAAAGAGAATTTTTGCCTTAGCCTGTTATCTTATGAAATAATTTATCTCTTTAATTTTAATGATCATTCCATGATATACTTACTGTCTACATATGTTTTTTCTAAATCAATTATTTCAAGAGGTGCAGTATGACTATTTTATTATATAAATTACTTCTAGGGTTTATTGTCGGCAGCGTAATCGCTATGCTCTCTTATATCACACATTTCGTTACGAAGTCTGGTGCTTTAGCTTTGATTTTTGTTGCGACAATTATTTGCGGATTTGGTCCATGGCCGACTTGGGGCCTAATAATAATATTTTTTACTAGTTCAGGATGTATTCATTTAGCAAAAAAAATGATGAACATAACTAAAGTCGAATCCGTTACGGCAAAAGGACATGCGAGAGATGCATGGCAAGTTTTTGCGCATAGTCTTCCTGCGATTATCTCCTTGATTCTATTCTATTATACAAAAAAGCCACTATTCTTGATTGGCTATGTTAGCGCAATCGCAGGAGCTACGGCAGATACCTTTGGCTCTGAGATCGGTATTTTAAGTAAAAAAGTACCACGCTCAATCGTTTCATTTAAACCGATTGAGCCAGGTCTTTCTGGTGGTATTTCTATTCTTGGTAGTGTTGCTTCACTTTTAGGTAGCTTACTGATCTCACTTTCATTTTGGCTGTTTTACAGCTGGTATCATGCTTCTGTACTTCCAATAAGCTTAATCGTCATTGTGCCCTTTATTTGCGGTATTGTTACTTCTCTTGTGGATAGTTTGTTAGGCGCAACTCTACAAGTAACCTATCGCTGTAGCATCTGTGGAAAACTTACTGAACAACGATATCATCATCTACAGCAAACCAAACAAATCCACGGTATCTCTTGGTTATCAAACGATTGGGTTAATTTTTTTAGTAGTTGTTTCACAGTCTTGTTCAGTTGGTTTATTCTTCATTATATTCAGTAATGTACAGCAAAAAGTGGATATGAAACAAAAATGAATATTACTTTTGTTTCACATCCTATCCAATATAGACGGTGGGAACAGATTTTGTCAGACTATTAAAGCTATTTAAATACTGACTAGACGAAGTTTCGTTATGTTTTTATAAATGGATAAATCTTCTATAACTTCAGCGTACGTCATTCCTTTTGGTAAATCAATCGTATAAATATTGGTGTAAATTTGATTATCATCCGCTAAAACCACATTAAAGTTTACATCTTCAATTTCAATTTTATGCTCTTCAAAATATTGATTGATAAATTCTTTGGTCTCTTGTTTGTGTATATAGCGAATTTCTAGTTTTTTTGTTGTCGGCACATGAATTACTCTTCTTACTACAGTTAAAGCAATGAAAACACCAATAAAACTAGTGATGGCAATTGCGTAGTAGCCCATGCCAATCGCAATTCCTAATCCTGCAATAGCCCACAAAGAAGCCGCAGTTGTCAAACCAGTTACTGATTGCTTGGTCACAATAATCGTTCCTGCTCCTAAAAAACCAATTCCACTAACTACCTGGGCAATCAAACGTGCTTGGTCTGAACGAATCACACCGACCAACTCAGGATGATTTACCGCATCTTGCAATGCGCTAGCGGCTATCTCAACTTGAATCAGTGCAATGATCGTTGCCCCCATACAAACTAAAATATGCGTCCGCATACCTGCAGGACGATTTTTATACTGTCGTTCAAAGCCAATGGTTCCACCAATCAACATCGCCAAACATAGTCGGATAATGATTTCAGGAACTGTTAAATTTAAATCCATTACATTTATTCCTCCTCTTACTCTACTATTTTATTATAGCACTAATTTTATTTAAGAGATTGATGTTCATTTTATAAAAAAACATGGCTGAGATATAACTCTGTGAGTCATATCCCAACCACGTAAAATCCAGATAAATCGTATACACTGAAGTAATTGTTATACTTAAGGCCTATCTACTTTTTTTATAATTTACTTGCTGCAGCTTCATCAACGATTACAACAACATCTGAATGATTTTGTAACGCACTAGCTGGTAAATCAACAGAAACAGGTCCATCGATCATACCTTTGATTGCATCTGCTTTGGCTTCGCCATAGGCCATTAAAATCATTTTTTTACCTTTCATGATTGAACCGATTCCCATAGAAACCGCTCTTGTTGGTACGTCTTCCACTTTTTCAAAATTGCGTTTATTGGCATTGATTGTCGATTCTGTTAACTCAACAACATGAGTCAAGCTATCCAAAGGTGTTCCTGGTTCATTAAAACCAATATGTCCATTTTGACCAATACCTAAGATTTGAATATCGATTGGATTGCTATCGATAATACTTTCATAGTGTTTGCATTCAGCTGCTAGATCTGCTGCTTTACCATTTGGTACATATGTGTCTTTGAATGGTTTTTTATTAAATAGTTGATCATTCATGAAATAACGGTAACTTTGATCATCGTCTCCACCTAGTCCAACGTATTCATCCAAGTTCACAGAAGTCATCTCTGTAAAATCTAAATTACTTGTAGTCATTTCTTTATATAAAGTTTCCGGTGTGCTTCCTGTAGCCAGACCTAAAACTTTCGCACCATTGTTCATGCCTTCTTTGATTAGTTCAAATGCTTTCTTTCCGCCTTCTTCAGCGTTCGCTACTTTGATAATTTCCATAAAAAAATTACTCCCTTATGTTCAGATTTGGTATAGTCCAATTATACCACCCTATAAAATAGATTTCTAGTCTAAACTGGACAGAATATAAAAAAACTTCTATTCTTTCTTAAGAATAGAAGTTTTCTGCTTAATAACCGTCCGAATATACCTCATCTACAGCATTTGGATCCGTATAGCTAGAACCATCAGCATTTGCGATATCTTGATTATAACCATAATTATTAGTTGTTTCAGATACATCGCCGCCATATTCATATGTGCCTGCCTCATTACCATTCGTATAATTACTGTAGTTACTATTATCTTTTGCCTGCATGTCTTTGTTCTCAGGCAAGCCTAATTGTGCCCGTAAATTCGTCTGTACGTCATATAATTTCGTTGGATCTAGAATTTGATAGTAAATACCGCCAATTTCTTGACCTTCACCTTCTAATTGTAAAGAATCAATATCTTTGAAAGCAGGAATATATTTCTTTTGAATATCTACCATATTATCCCACGTTAGATCCGTTTTCACATTATCTTTTACCGCATCTAAAATTTTTCTATATTTAGTAATACCATCCAAACTGATGACTTTATTAACAATTTTTTCAACGACTTCTCTTTGACGACGTTGACGCCCAATGTCGCCTTCTGGATCTTCTTCACGCATACGCGCATAGGCTAAGCCAGTCTCACTATCTAGCTTAATATGACCTTTTGGAACCGTAATACCATCTAGTGTAAATTCAAATGGATTATCCACTTCAATGCCACCTACAGCATCAATTAAATCTTTCATACCTTTCATATTGATCGATACGTAACTATCAATTGGAATATCCAATAGATTTTCGACTGTATCAATCGCCATCTTCGCACCACCAAATGCATAAGCATGATTCAGCTTATCTTCTGTGCCATATCCAACAATATCAGTTAAAATATCCCGATCCAAACTAATCATTGTAGATTTTTGTTCTTTAGGATTAATAGTAACTACCATCGTAGTATCAGAACGCCCTTGTTCTGTTCGGCCTAAATCTCCAGTATCAATTCCCATTAGTAAAACTGAAAAAGGTTCTTGTGCATCAATATTGACCGCGCTTTGTCTTCTCTTAGAAGTCCGATCAATCGATTCATACACACCTTTAACTGTACCAGTTGCATCAGAATAAATTTTAATCCCGTATGCGCAAAAACCCGCAACTGAAACAAGGACTACTCCTAAAGCAGTTAATGTTACTTTTTTCCATAGGTTCATAAGACACTTCCTCATTTTTGCAAGAATAATTCATGAAACCTATTTTCTCACAATTTGAATCATGTAGCAACTTTTTTGGGAAATTAGCATGATATCTTAATATATTTGTAAAATAGTGATACAGTAACTTCAGGTACTCTCATCGTTACAAATGTTCATTATACCTAACTAAATTTTAACTATTGGAATTTATGTTTTCTTTCAAATGTCTCCATGCATTTCTATTTTTGGAGAAATTATAAACATTAAATACGCTAACTATAATTAACATAATAAGAAATACTTGATTTAAACTAAAAAAGATACTACAACAAACGAATGTTAACACAATAATACTGTCCCATGGAATCGAAGCTGACTGATTAATTTCTAATTTGGCATTCAATATTCTTCTAAAAAAATAACTTTTCAAAATAGAAACTATTGTTATCATAAATACTGCACCATCAAGGGATTCAAATATCCAAATAACTGGATAAATAACAACTATTGTCATTAAAACCATTAAGATATTTACTTGTAACAACTTTCTTTCCATTCGCAAAACTTTGAGATATGTATTATATAGCATAGCAATTTTACTTTCAAAAATTGTCATTGGAAATATAAATGCTAAATATTTTAGCCCTGAAGAATATGCAGGAAGGAATAGTTGGAGAAAAAGATAAATCGGAAAATATAAAAATAGAATATTCAGTATTAGACTAGATAATAGTTTATCAATGTATTTAAAAGCCTCTTTCAATTTATTACTTTCCATTCTTTTTAAAATCGGAAAAAATACAATCGAAATGGAATTGATAAATACCATTATCATATTTGTCATACTGATAATTAAAGATATTTTTCCAAAAACTTGAATAGACCATTTTAACTCAATGCTCATTCTTATGATCCCCATAACTAATATACTACTAAGATTAGATAAGGTAACGTTGATTCCAATTTTACAAAAATAAACTGAATCTTTAATTCCTATACTGAGAGACTTGATCTTTCCAAAAACCAAAGATCGTGATACATATACTAATAATATATTCGTAACAAGTTTAGAAAAAAGATCCACAATAATAAAATATTCAAACTTTGTCACTCTTAAAATAACCAGACTTATTATTCCAATTATTAATAACATTTTTTCCAAAATCATAGCTACAGAAAATAATTTAAGTTCATCAGTAGCCTGTAACTCATAGGTTAAAACAGACCTGGGTACTATCAATAGTAAAGCTATTGCTGAAAATATAAGTACCGTACTTTTCTGGGAATCGGTTGAAATTCCATAGATTCCAACAAAAATTAGCAATAGCATACAGAACAAAGAAACAACAAATAAATTCAAAAATTGATTTCTTAAACTTTTTTTGGGCAACTCATTGTAATGACTACCGCCAAATTCTAAATATATTCCTTCTGGTATACCAAAAGTCACGTATTGAAGGTATGTAGTATAAAATATATAAAGTTGCCAATAACCATATAGTTCAACACCAATAAATTTAGGCACAAAAATGATTAAAAAAAACGATGTAAACAAATTAACCATATTTGATGTAAATGTATAAGATAAACTTGTCAAAATTCTCTTTCTCATTTTATTAAACCTTCACTTTACTATTATTACCAATTTTTTTTAATGTATAAGCCATTAAAAAAATAACTATGACACTAAAAATCTTAGGTAAAGATAACGAGGCTACTAAAAAATTTGTAAAGCTACTTCTTGGTGCAAACATAAGCTGTCTAGCCATTAGAAAAAAAATACCTTTAAAATATGGATTCAAACGTGTTATAAACCGGTAAAAATTTCTTAGGAAAAAACCATAAAATAAATTTCCTAATATTAAACCGATATAAGAGAAATCTTTAAACAGTTCGGCTATATAGCTGCTACCATATCCTATTCCTCTCAGATATAAGTCAGGCATTATATAATAAGATATCGTATGTGAAAAAAGATTTCCCTCCAAAGCTCTGCTCACGTTCTGTCCAACATAAAAATTTTCAGTTTTAGTTAAACTCATAAAAATTCTTGTTTTAAAAAACTCAATAATTGGACCAAACGAGTAATTTTTATTAGGCAAAGAATCTCTAAAATTAATTGTGTAACCCAACACATTTACACTAATTCCTTGTGAGAAGAAAAAATCAAGCACAGATTCAGAAACTCGGTTTGTCGCTAGAGAATCACCCCTTCTTAAATTTCCGACTATATTGAGTATTATGAAAAATATTGGAAGGATGCAAATACCTAATAATATTTGCTTTTTGCTAATCCATTTTTCACGTTTATTTGAGAAGTATTCTCTATAGAAGACATACAATACAAGTATAATAACATTTAGGAGAAAATCTGATCTTCTTCCTGACCACAAACATAATACACCTTCAACTAAATATAGATAAATAAACGGTAAAGCTTCTTTTTTATAAGGCATACATCCTAAAAAAATAAAAAAGCTGATATCGTACATTTCACTAAGAAACACTATACCACCAGGTAATGAAGAGCGAAAAGAAGAAAATGCTTCATAATACCCTTGTGAATTTGTTCCTTGTATCATTTCAATCAGTACGAACACCCTAAGAACAAACGATAATAAAAATATATATTTACTTACTAACTTAATTTCCTCATAATTACTTTGAATTAAATTGTGATTTAATTGTATTTTTATAAAACTTCCCAAAAAAAGAAATAACAGACTAATAAAAAGTAATAATAAAACCTCTATAATGATTTGTGTATCATAAAAGGCAGTACCAAATAAACCGACCATATCCTTTTTATATCCCAAGATTCCCGTGACAACTATTCGCCCGAGTAAAAATGTAAAGAATGTTATCAAAAAAAGCGAAAAAGGTATATTATCTGGATACTTTGTAAAAGAAGTAATGAAGAACGAAACAATTAGAATTAGCAAAACAACTGCCATAGCTTCATAATTCATTATTTGATAATAATAGGCAAAACAAATTATCAAAAGTGGGAAAAATATTATCTGAATTATGTTAAACAACAAATTTTTTCTCATATATCCCCCTCTAATAACTCTTGACAAAATTTTTGGTAATTTTTCTCTTCACTCAACATTGTCTGCCATGTTAGAAAAGCATTTCGTGACATCTCATTATATTTTTCTTTTGAAAAATTGTTCAAATCAATTATTTTTTCTAAAAGATCTTGAGGAGTTATTTGAAAATCAACTAAAATTCCATTATATCCATCTTTTACAATGTCTGAAGTTCCTCCAACATCAGATGCAATAACAGGTAAGGACATACTAAAAGCCTCCATTACCGATACAGGAGTTCCTTCCGATTCAGATACATTTATAAATAAAGATACTTCTTTATCTTTATAAACATTCATTACATCCTTGTTCTTAACATATCCATAAAACTCATACTTACCTTCTGTTAACTTCTTTTTCGCATATTTATGGATTTTTTTTTCATAAGACATTTTTCCAGAACCGAGATGAATCCATTTATAATCTATACCTCTTTTTTCACAAAGACTTAGTGTGTCAATAATTTTTTCAATATTTTTTAATGGTCTTATAGTTGAGCAACTAACTAAATATATTTTTTTATTCTCATGTTGGAAAAATTTATTACTAATTGATTTAACTCCTAATTTTCTCACAGCTACTTTTTCTTTTAAATTAGGGACTCTCATTTTCAACATATTTTCCCCAAAAGTTGATACCGGGTAAACAAAATCCATATTGCTTAACAAATACTCGCGACTTGGTAAATAATTCAAAAAATTAGCATTTTCATTTACATCATAGCCATGTGCTCTAGAAATAATTTTTTTTACTTCATAATCTTTATCTACTAAATGTTTCTTAAGTTCAATCCCCACCATTGAAGTGAGATAGAACCAATAAGAGTATATATAAATAGAGGTGTTGATTGGTAAATTGATTTCTTTTTCAAATTCATCCTTAACAATTTTCCATGTAGCTAAACTTCTTATTTGAAAATAATATTCAAACAATTTCTTTGAAAAACTTATTGGCATTTTCTTTATTTCATTCTTAATTGACCCGTTCCAATTGTAGATCAGCATCTGAATTTTTCCTTTTAATGAATGATCTGTTGATACGTTAAGTATAGAAACATTAGATGATACAGCCCTTGTTTGTTTCATATTTTTATTAATCATTACGGGTATAATAATAACCTTTTCAAATGTCTCAGAAAGATAATTAATCTCAGATTCAAGATATTCTTCACCTTTCCAAAAGGGAAAATAATTTGTCAAAAGTATTAATGTCTTATTATTTTTCATTTTAATACATCATCCCTAGTGATATTTTTTCTTTTTATAACGGAAAAAATTGTTAAAAGAATAATTTTAAAATCTAAGAAAAACGACATATTTTCTACATAATAAACATCATTTTTCATTCTTTCATCCATAGATGCTGCATTTCTTAACAAGGCTTGATTCAATCCTGTAATTCCTGGTTGAACTTCAAATTTCATTTTAAATTCTTTCGAATATCTATGTTCATTCCCTAGTGGGCTAGGACGAGGACCTACAAGGCTCATATCTCCTAGTAAAACATTCACTAATTGAGGCAACTCATCTATACTCGTCTTTCTCAAGATTAAACCTATTTTAGTTACTCTATAATCATCACTAGAATTAAAAGTACTTCCATCAACATTACGTATATCAGGAGCATTTTCTTTCATTGTTCTCAGCTTAAACATTCTGAATCTCTTCATATTTTTACCCAATCGCTCAGCATTATAAAAAATTGAACCACCATCTTCTAACTTAATGGCTATAGCAAATATAAAGCATATCAAACATATGAATGGTAACAGGATGACAGAAATCAATATATCAAATATTCGTTTAATAAAAAATTGGTACATTTTTTTCCACCCCTTCCATCTCTTGTTTAATTTCTTCTAATGCCTTTTCCATACTGTAACTTGCAGAATAATCAATTGTACTTTTAGCTAATGAATGATTCATAAACGAACTATTAGATGAGTTCTTTGAAATATCACCTAAAACTAACAATTTTTCATTATCAAAAACTTTATTAACTAGCTTACCAACTTCCAAATTAGTCAATATATTCTCTGCTCCTATATTCAACAAATAATAGCCATCGTCCCCATCATCATGAAATATAGTCATTCTTATTGCTTTTATCACATCTTTAATATAGATAAATTCACGCTTATCCTCTGTTAAATTTGTTAAAGACAGCTCTTGCTTATTTAAGGCTTGGCGAATAAACAGATTTATCATATAATTATTCTTTTCATTTGGTCCAAATACATGTGCCAAGCGAAGTATATACAAAGAGGTTTCAGTAGAATTCAAATGAAGACGACAAATTTCTTCACCCACGACCTTACTTAATCCATAAAAACTACAAGGAGAAGGCGAATCATTTTCTCTCCAAGGTAGTAAGTTACTATCAGAATATGCTGAGATAGAAGAAATATAGATAAATTTACCGATACTGTTCTCTTTACTTGCTATTACTACCTTTTCACTCAAAAGAACATTTTCATTATAGTCTTCAAAGGTTACTCCACGGCCTCTTTTAGCTGCTAAGTGTACAACTACGTCAGCATTTTCAAACCATCTATTTAAAGAGTTTAATGAATAGTCCGTATAAAAATCGGCATTTTTATTTCTAGTTAGAGATATAAGTTCAATCGAACTTATTTTTTTCAAATCTTTTACTACTTGTTTTCCCAAAAAACCCGATGCACCAGTAACAACCACTTTCAATTTTCTCTCCACCACACTTTTTATTAAAATATTCTGTATGCAATTTTTTCAAATCTATTATTGATTGGACGAATAATATCTCCTTCTTCGTAGTATCTAAACGATTTATTCTTATCCGCGAAATCTTCTAAATATTTTGCTTTAGTATTCGGTTCTTGACATAAAAATTCCAAAGTCATTTGTTTTTCATAACTTAGATGATAATTTTCTAGCTCACTTAGATCATTAAATAATAGATGATCAAAGGTTAATTTTAATAAATTAAACTTTTTAGTCTGATAAATTAAATTCCACATATGACAACCATCTAGTCTAGGAGTAATCTCTATAATGTAAGGTTCTTCTTGCTCAACTTTCATCTGAGCATACACTGGTCCATTGATTATACCCATTTTGCTAGCTGACAGTTGAAGTAGTTTGGCTGTTTTTTCAAAAATCTCATCTGAGAAATGTGCTGGTAAAATATGTTTATGGATCAAGCCTTCAAACTTTTGCCACGTTACTCTGTCAGAAACCTCACATACCTTTAAAACGCCATTGACTAGGTAACCATTAACCGATATTTCTGGTCCATCAACATATTTTTCAATTATCACTAAATTAGATCTAGAATAGCTTTTGGTATTTTCAAATTCTTGTAACAGCTGTTGATGGCTGTTTATCTTGATTACACCTCTTTGACCTTGAGAGTCAGCTGGTTTTAAAAATATTGGATATTCACCAAATATCTGAAATTCAAAATCTTCAACATTACTCAAAGCTTGAAATTTAATATTTCCTTTAAACCCCTCACCTAGAAATGATCTCATCAAATCCTTTTTATTACATCTTTGAGCAACCTCACTTGAAATAAAATGTGGTAACCCTGTTAGTTCACTCACTTTAGAAACTACTGGCATAGCAATATCTGAACCAACCGAATAGATAAGATTGATGTTATTCTCCTTTACATAGTGAATGACCTCATCTATATTGATAATATTAATCTCTGTAAAAACATCAGCTTCCATACTACCAATACCGTCATTTTTCATGGCAATAGCATGAACTTCTACATCTTGATAGGTTTCTTTTATGAATTTAATTGCATCATATTGAACAGCGGCAACGCCTAATACTAACACTTTCATCATTACTTTAGCTCCCTCCAATACTACTAATTAGTTTTTCAGCTACATAAACAATATCATTCTCCGTCATTTTCGTATTCAGCGGTAAGGTAATCTCCGTTCGATACATGTTGTAAGCATTAGGATACTCAGTCATTTTGAAACCCATTTTCTTATATGCTGTTAACAAAGGTAACGGCTTATAGTGAACATTTGTAGCGATTCCTTTTTTAGCCATCTCCATGATGATTTGATTTCTTTTTTGTTCGTCCGAATCCCTTATACCGATTAAAAATAAATGACCACTTGATGTATATTTTTCAGTGTAATGTGATAACATAGTTACCTGATTTACTTCTTTTAAAGATGATTCATATAACTCAATCAACGTTTTCCTTTTAGATAATAATTTAGGATATCTTTCCAATTGAATTAAGCCCAAAGCCGCTTGTATATCCGTCATATTACATTTAAAAGCAGGCTCTACGATATCATATTCCCATGAACCTAACTTATTTTTAGCAAGAGCATCTTTTGTTTGTCCATGTAGCGATAATGTATTAATCGTTCGGTAAATCAACTCATCTGCTTTTTGGTCAAAAGATTTCCAAGTCAAAGCACCGCCTTCAGCAGTTGTCAGATTTTTTACTGCATGAAAAGAAAAGCTAGTAAAATCAGCAATAGTACCTGATTGTCTCCCTTTGTATGTTGCTCCGAAAGAATGTGCTCCATCAGCAAGAATAATTATCCGATCATACATAGCTTGAATATCATTATTAGACGAAAATAATTTTTTCTTATCTTCAACTAATTTAATTAGTCTATCGTAGTCACACATTACTCCAGCTATATCAACTGGTATAATTACTTTTGTTCTTGGAGTAATAGCTTTTTCCAGAGCATCTATAGATAGATGATAGCTGTCTTTTTCAGTATCAACCAAAACTATTTTTGCCCCTACATGAGCAATCACACTTGCTGATGCTGTGTAGGTGTATGAAGAAGTTATCACCTCATCGCCTGGTCCAACGCCTAACAACCTCAAACACATCTCCATACAGGCAGTAGCTGAATTCATACAGATAGTTTTTTCAGTCCCACAATACTCAGAAATTTTTTTTTCAAATTCTTTTGTTTTAGGTCCTGTTGTAATCCATCCAGATTTAAGAACTTCCACAACACTTTTTATTTCTCTATCAGTAATATCCGGTGGTGAAAATGGTATATTTCTCATAATATCTCCTTTTATTTACTTGATTCATTCGCAAACTTTATCACTTCTTTTGCTGTAAGCTGTTCATCCAGTGACAAACTACTAACAAATGATACTACCTTTTCAAATTCAAACCCTTTAACATTTCCAAGAAATATCTTATCAAATACCTGTTCAGCATTTTTTTCCTTACTTACCAACAACTCTTCATACAATTTTTCACCTGGACGAATGCCCGTTTCTATAATGTCGATTTGATCTTCCCTAAAACCACTTAGCTTAATCATGTTCTTTGCTAAGTCATAGATTTTTACAGGCTCACCCATATCCAAGATAAACATTTCGCCACCTCGAGCTAATGCGCCAGCTTGAATCACTAAACGGCTAGCTTCTGGTATGGTCATAAAATAGCGAGTCATTCGAAAATCTGTCACAGTAATAGGACCACCTGCTCTGATTTGTTCTTCAAAAACAGGTATTACGCTCCCTCGGCTTCCTAAGACATTGCCGAACCTTACTGCACAAAATTTTGTATGTCCGCCATCATTAAGACCTGTTACAATCATTTCAGCTATTCGTTTAGTTGCTCCCATCACATTTGGTGGATTCACAGCTTTATCTGTAGAAATCATTACAAAATTTTTCACACCATATTCTTTTGCCGCTTCAGCAACATTCTTAGTACCAAACACATTGTTTTTAACCGCTTCTGCAGGATTTTCTTCCATTAAAGGAACATGTTTATGCGCAGCAGCATGATAAATCGTTTCTGGTCGATATTTTTCGATAACCTGAAACATTCTTTCTCTATCTCGGATGTCTGCAATAATAGGTACGATCTCAGTATCTTGTGCACAAAAAATACGTCTGAGCTCTCTTTCAATAAGATAAATAGAGTTTTCGCCATGACCTAATATCAATAACTGTTTAGGGGAAAACTTCATTATCTGACGGCAAATTTCTGAACCAATAGAACCTCCTGCACCAGTAACTAAAATTATCTTTTCTGTTAATTGATCCGTTAATTGAATCATATCCAATTGAACTTCTTCACGACCTAACAAATCAACAACATCTATTTTTTTCAATCTTGAAATTGTAATGTTTCCTGAAGCAACTTCCTCTAACGCAGGCATGGAATTTATAGGTAGTCCTAAGGGGGTAATTATCTCCAAAATCCGTTGTAACTCTTTTGGCTGGAGGGAAGGGATCGCAACTGTTATCATTTCTATCTTATCGCTCTTAACAATATTCGGAATTTCATCTACTGTCCCTAATACGCGAACACCACCAAGATATGTCCGAAACTTATCTTGAGCATCATCAATAAAACCAACAACGTCAATATCGCCATTCGTTGTAGAGTTAACTAAACTATTTAATAGTATCCTACCAGCTTCACCAGCTCCAATGATCAACGTTTTCTTTGCAGCAGAGCTTGATGAACCTTTTTTATTCCGATACTCAATAATCAACCGCCAGCTTAAACGGCTTGAAATAATGAAAAAAGTTGTAACTAAATACGCCAATACAATAAAACGTCGTCCATAAAAAGTATCCGTCATAGCTAAAATCACGAGCTCAATTAGAGCAACAATACTGGTTGCCCCAAAAATAGCCGTCATCTCGCTAATATTTGTATAGCGATTAATACGAGTAAATACTTTCAAAATAAACCCTAACAGGATATACAATCCTAACTGCATAATAGTCGTTTCAATTAAAAAGAAATATGTAATTTTAACATAAGGTAATAAGTATAAATAAGAAAATGCATTTGCTAAAATAATTATTAATGAATCTACCAACAATAAAACCAACACTTTTGTCCTTCTTGACATTTTTCCAACCCACTCTTTCTTATAAAAAACCAAATCTTTTCATTTTAATCTCCTTGTATTCCGGTATTCGCACATCATCCCCATTTAAAATATCTCTAGCCATTTGCTGCATTGCTAAAACATGCTCTGCTCCCATGTCTTTTGCGATAGCATCATAGGCTTTTTTCATAAAAAAACCGCGTTTTTCAATATTATGAGCATCTGAGGCCATCATATATACCATATTATGAGAGACCATCTGTTTTGCGGTTCGTTCAATTTGCTTTCCAAAAACACCAACATAACTTGGAGCTGTCAACTGAGTCAAAACCCCCATTTCTAAAAATGGCAGCAACCTGTTCGGATCTTGAATAAATTTGCTGTTTCTTTCCGGATGAACGATTACCGGCGTATGACCTGCTTTTAATAGATCATAAAAAAGGTGCTCCGTATACGCCGGAATATCATTGGTTGGAAATTCAATCAAAATATAGCGATTATCAAGATCTGTAAATAAAATCGACTCTTTTTGAATCTGCTCTAGTAAATCTCCACTAATCCGCACCTCTTGCCCCTCAAATAGGGTAAGCGGTATGCTTCGTAAATCTAATTCTTTCTGTAAAGCAGCCACATGAGTAATTACCTGCCCCGCTGGATTATCATATCTACCATTGTTATGATGTGGAGTACAGAGAATATGGGTAATTCCTTGTTTAACAGCCATTCTAGCCATATCAAGTGAATCCTCAATTGTTTTGGCTCCATCATCAATCCCCGGCAATATATGGCAATGTAAATCAATCATTGGCTATTTTCCTTTCTATCTACTATCATGTACCATAGTAATATCCTTGATCAGTTATATTTTTAGAGCCGTTATAAACAACCCCTAAGATATTCGCATCAACAAGCTCTAATAGACTTTTAGCTTTCAATAAAGAATCTCTTTTTGAAACATTTTCGCGAACAACCAAAATTGTCCCATCTGATTTTGATGCTACGATTTGCGCATCTGTCACTGCCACAACTGGTGGCATATCAAAAATGACTAAGTCATATTGATGTTTTAATTCTAGGATCAATTCTTTCATTCTTCTGGAATCCAGTAGCTCTGATGGATTGGGTGGTTTAGGTCCACTTGTCATTAAAAATAAATTATCAACACCTGAAGACTGAACAACTTGATGCAACATTGTCTCACGACTTCCTAATAAGGTACTTAAACCACGAATGTTATCCAATGAAAACGTCTTTGCTACTGTCGGTTTACGCATATCCGCATCTACCAATAGTACTCGTTTGCCTGAATTTGCAAAGACAATAGCTAAATTTGCAGAAGTAGTGGATTTCCCTTCACTTGGACCAGAAGACGTAATCACTAACGTTTTTAAATCTCTATCTACCATTGCATATTGAATGTTTGTCCGAATCGTTCGGTACTGCTCTGAAATAGGTGAAGTTTTATCTGCTAGCGTAATCAAGCTAACTGCTTTTGTTTTCTGTTTCTTTTGAACTCTTCCTTTATTTGCCATTCTATACTCCTTTACACTCGCGGACGACTTCTACGTACTGGTGTAGAATCGTCTGGCTGAGTATTCTCTTTTGCCGTTGATCTTGAAACTTCTTTATTATGATTGTGGGAATGAGCAGGAGCTGCTGTAGGAGCCGAGGGAGTACTAATCACCTTAGCGTTCAATTCCTTCGCTGTCATGTTAGGGACAACTCCCAGTATTATAAAGCCAAGTTCATCTTCCACAAAACTATCATCTTTGATTGTTTTATCGAATAACTCTAAAATAAAGGCTACAGCTATTCCGCACATAACACCTAGCGCCAAGCCAATCAATAAATTTAATTTATCATTTGGTGAGACTGGATTCACATTTGCAGTAGCCGCCGATATAATTGTGATCTTGTCTACATTTAGCATGTCTTTCGCTTGTTCCTGAAAAACTAACGCAGTCTGATTGGCTATATTTTGTGCCACAACTGGATCAGTTACTTTAGAAACAATAGAGAACATTTGTGAATTTTGTGATTGATTCACTGAAACACTTGCTCCTAAAGCTTCAACAGACAAATCATTGTCATGTTCTGTTTTCATTCGTTGTTGTACTTCGGTCATTACTGTATCACTTTTGATCAAATCTTTATAAGTATTGATCATTTGCAGATTTCCGTTAATATCATTAACATTCGTTGTTTCATTTTGCGGTAATCGAACGATTAATTGAGCCTGAGAGCTATATTTAGGTGTAATCACAAAGTAGGTTAATACCCCCGCAACACCTATACCTAAAAACATACTAACTATAATTAACCCCACACGCTTTTTTAATACTCCGATTAATTCCTGTAAACTGATTGTCTCTTCCATTTTTTCCTCCATTTTAACTACACATAAATAATTATAGGTTCTAGATGAACCAAGTACAAGGCTATTTATGAAGAATGCTCTATCAATTATTTAAACAATTATTGAAATAATTGATAGACTATGTTCTGACTAATAAAAAACAGTTTGTAATCTATATTATTCACTTGGCAGAATTTCTTCTTGATTATTTATTTCTTCATTACCGAATAATTGCTTTTCCAAAAGCTTATCAATAACATCCAAACGATCGGACAATTCCTTTTTCAACATCTCATTTTTAATTTGATCCAGTTGATTGAACACAAGAATAATATTTTCTAGCGTTGCCTCAGCTGTCAAGGTTTCTCCTTCAGCCATTGCATTGATTGCTTGTTTTAAATCCGTATATGCTTTCGCTTGAGTGGTCATTTCATTTAAGAGCGCTATTATTGCTTTACTCCATGCACTGTCAGTTTCAGAAATTTCATTGCGTATTTGTGCGACGCCTTCAACAGATGCCTGTTCATTTATGACAACATCCACAGGCTCCGCTGCCCAGTCAGACGGGGCTTGGACAAGTAGTGCAGTTACTTGTTTTTGGATGTCTCTTTTATTTTTGATATCGTCTATTTTGGTCAATAATAGTTGTTTTCCTTCAGTTACTTCTGAAGTATCAATAGAAAAGTCTTTATTTTCTAGGCCAAAATCGGCTGCCTCTGTCCGTAAGGTAATACTATCTCTTTCGATATTATTTAATTTTTCTACTTCTATTGGCTCTATTAGAAACTCTTCTTGATCATTTTGATATAATTCAAGTATTTGTTTGTTCAGCCGTTTGATTTTTACGGCTTCATTTTTTATTGTTGCTGTTGCGTACTCAACTTTTCGCTGCTGCTCCTGTTTAGCTTTAGTTTGTAATCCTAAAAAGCAAACACCAATCGAGCCACAGATTACAATTATGTAAATCACCTTTTTTATTCCATTACTACCAAACCAATCACTTTTTACCACTTTTACACTCCTTTTTTACACTCCTTTTAAAATTACCTTGCGTTCACTCTCAAAATTCTTGGATATACCACCACCTTGAATTTTTTGATATTTACTTTATAGATCCTAAAAATGATCTATAATCCGCTTGTTCCGTTGTTTCTTTGATACTTAATTTTTCAAAATCACCTTCAATAAAATTAGAAAGTGTGCCAGATAACTCATGTGTAATTGTTGCATTGCCTATGAGTTCCATCCAATATCCATCTGAATCTTCCTCATGAACGACTGTTTTTACCATGCCGCCTGTATTTTTGACAGTAATGGTTTGATTAAAGTCACCCTCGTTCAACAATACATACATTAAACTGCTCGCGCACATAGCCGTCCCACAAGCACTGGTAAATCCAACACCTCGTTCAAAGGTCCGCACAAATAATTGGTTTTTCGCCAATACTTCTACAAAGCTGACATTGACTCCATCAGGAAAAAGTGTATTTTCTCCATTTACATAGGCGGCAATTCGATCAAATTCATCGCCAAAGAGTGTTTGGTGATCGACAAATGTAATCAGATGCGGATTAGGAACTGCGACGACTGAAAATTTCAGCTTGCTTGATAATTCAGGGATTATTTCATCAATGATCCTATTATTCTTAGTATTCATCGGGATCGCTTCTGCTTCAAAACGCACGGGTGAAATCTCCACTTGATAGGTCGCTACCTTGTCCGCTAGCTTGGGTGCCCGTCGTACCTTGAGATCAGCAAACATCGTCTCCACAGTAAAGGATTCCTTATTGGACTTTTCAGCTAAATATCTAGCCACTGTACGCAAGCCATTGCCGCACATACTGGCTTCACTACCATCACTATTGATAACACGCATCTTGGCTAGTGACTCACCTTTTACTACTTCTTCCACCAATAAAAGACCATCAGACCCACCAAGCAAGCCCGACCTTCTATCACATAAACGGGTGCGTAAATCATCGATTTCCTTATCTGTAAAGGGACGTTCTACCTGCGTTTCATCTATTAAAAAGAAATCATTTTCTGATCCATGAACTTTCTGCATCATTATATTCATTCTCATTCTCCCTATCTTTTTTCTCTATTTATTTTCTATCCCTAACTATTAGTATGCCACAAACAAAAAGAGGAAAACAGTGTAATTTACTGTTTTCCTCAAAAAGTTATAAAATTTACTCATTTTTTGCTTATTTAGCAGCTGTAAAATGTTCGTTGACTTTGTCCCAGTTTACAACATTCCAAAACGCGTCGATGTATTCTGGACGTACATTTTTGTAGTTTAGGTAGTAAGCATGTTCCCATACATCTAAACCTAAAACAGGTGTTTTGCCATCCATTAAAGGCGAATCTTGGTTAGGTGTTGATGTAACTTCTAACTTACCGTTGTTTAAAACCAACCATGCCCAGCCTGAACCAAAACGGCCAGTTGCTGCTGCTTTAAATTCTTCTTTTAATTTATCAAAGCTACCAAAAGCAGTATCAATTGCATCTTTGATCTCACCAGTTGGTGCGCCACCTGCATTAGGTGCCATGATTTCCCAGAAAAATGCATGATTGGCATGTCCGCCACCATTATTACGTACCGCTGTACGAATATCTTCTGGAATACTGTCCATGTCAGCGATCAATTCTTCTACTGATTTAGTTCCTAATTCAGGGTGTTTGTCGATTGCTGCATTTAAGTTTGTCACATACGTGTTGTGATGTTTGTCGTGGTGTAGATGCATAGTTTCTACATCAATATAAGGTTCTAATGCATCATAAGCATAAGGTAAATCTGGTAAAGTGTAAGTCATAAAAAATCCCTCCATTATTTAAGTATAAATTTCATACATTTATAGCATAACAGATTTTATGGCAACCTTCAAAGTAATTGCTTACAAAAATTTGGTCAAACTTGTTTTTCCTTGTTAACTCCTTTAAAATGACCTGTATACTCAATTTGAAGTCAGGAGAAAATTTATGAACTCATTTAAGCTTTTTAAACACTCACTCTATCAGTTTACAGATCTCAATCAAGCGAAAAAAATGCCGTTTTGGAAAGTCATTTTTTACGTTTTCTTCTTAAGCATTATTCTTGCCTTGCCAATCACAAAACAAATATTTTCTATTATGCAAGACATTAAAAATGATGGCCAAGAAATTGCAAAAAAACTGCCGGATTTTGACATTAAAGATGGTACGTTACACACAGCAAAGTCAGCTGAAGGGTTCATCTATCAAACAAATTCAATTATTTTTACCTTTGATCCAGATGGAAAACGGTCTCTAAGTGATGTCACGGCTGATTCAATTGGAAATGCGGTCGGCTTAGGATTTTTACAAGATGAATTTGTCGTGTCTTTACCAAATTCTGGTACAGCCGACTCCTTACTAGGCTCTAATCAATTTGAAGTACCGTATGCGAATAGTACATTAGATGGGTTAAGCAGCAAAAATTTGAAGCAAGCCTTAGACGAAGCAAGTGTTCCTTTTTGGATAAAATTAATTGTGTTTGTCTTTACTTTATATCCGACTTTTATCAATTTGGTGATCAATTTGCTTTTTATTACGATTGGAGCCAACCTTTATAGTAAGATTCGCTTATATAACTTACGCTTTTTGGATTGTCTAAAGATCACAACTTATTGTGCAACCTTGCCTGTGATCATCAGCAGTCTTCTTCATTTTTTCAACCGATCTTTCGATGACAGCTTTTTGATTGTCATTACTTCTTTATTGATCTTCTTCTTTGCCATCCGGAAAGAAGAACGGCAAACACCACCTTTAGTTTAATACTATGATATCAGAACGGCTTTAATTGTTTGACTAAATCTTAAACTTTTCTTACATTCTCAGTTCCCTAATTATGTGATAAGATAGACCATGAATTACACTGATTGAGAAATAGTTTATAAAATAATATCTACAGTAATAAGGAGAGAACTCATTATGGGAGAATTGACCCATCGTAAAAATACACGTCAAGTTAAAGTTGGTGATTTAACAATCGGTGGAAGCGATGAATTATTTATTCAAAGTATGTGTACGACAAAAACACATGATATTGAAGGGACTGTCACTCAGATCAAGCGCTTAGAAGCAGCTGGTTGTCAAATCGTTCGTGTTGCGGTTCCTGATGAGGCTGCCGCTGACGCTTTAGGTGCAATTAAAAGTCAAATTTCGATTCCTTTGGTTGCTGATATCCATTTTGATTATCGACTGGCACTAAAAGCAATCGAGCAAGGTGTAGATAAAATCCGAATCAACCCAGGAAACATCGGCCGGAAAGATCGCGTAGAAAAAGTTGTGACTGCATGTAAAGCTAAAGGAATACCAATCCGGATTGGTGTAAATGCTGGTTCTTTAGAAAAGAAATTCTTACAGCAATATGGCTACCCTACTGCTGAAGCGATGGTTGCCAGTGCCGTTGAACATATTAAAATACTTGAAGAGCTAGAATTTTACGATATCATCGTTTCACTAAAAGCAAGTGATGTCACTCTAGCAATTGATGCCTACACTCTAGCCGCACAAACATTTGATTATCCTTTGCATTTAGGAATCACAGAGGCTGGTACTAAGTTTTCAGGCGGAATGAAATCTGCCGCAGGCCTTGGCGCATTACTTTCCCGTGGTATCGGAAATACTTGTCGTGTTTCGTTATCGGCTGATCCTGTTGAAGAGATCAAAGTTGCTAAGGAAGTGCTAAAAGCCTTTGGTTTAGCAAGTAATGCCGCTACATTGATTTCTTGCCCAACCTGTGGACGTATCGAAATTGATTTGATCCCGATCGCTAATGAGATTGAAGAATACATTGAAAAAATCAAAGCACCAATCAAAGTCGCTGTTCTAGGCTGTGCTGTCAATGGACCCGGTGAAGCGCGCGAAGCAGATATTGGGATTGCTGGTGGCAATGGTAAAGGAATGCTCTTCAAAAAAGGCAAGATCATCCGCACGGTTCCTGAAGAGATCATGGTTGACGAGCTAAAAAAAGAAGTCGATCTGCTTGCAGCAGCATATGCTCGTGGCGAAAAAATATAACAGAAAAATAATGAATAAAAAAGATTGAACGGTTAATAGTTCAATCTTTTTTGGTTTAATAGGCTTTTTTGTTACAATGGACTAGCAAGGAGGAATCGACATGGGACAACCACTAATCTATCTTTATGAACAAATGAAAGAAGAACAAGTTGAATCACTCAGACAAATGACTCCTGATCATATTATTATTGATGCTAAAAGAGAATCAGCACAAATAAATGATGACGATATTGAAATCATGCTCGGTTGGGATGATACATTAGGACAGCGTTTATTGGCTTCGGAAACAAGTCGCTTAAAATGGGTCCAATCTGTTTCTGCTGGGGTGGATTCATATGATTTAAAACGTTTTGCTGAAAAAGGAATTTTACTCTCAAATGCCAGTGGTATTCACAGCATTTCCATTTCAGAGCATGTTTTAGGTGTTTTATTAGCTGAATTTCGCGGCATTCGTACTAGTGTTGTCAACCAATCAAAAAAAGAATGGACTAGAAAAAATATTACCTATCGGCAATTATCTAAGCAGAAAATGCTGATTGTTGGAACTGGACACATTGGACAACAACTTGCGGTCTTCGCGCAAGGTTTAGGTCTTCAAACCTACGGTGTTAACACTTCTGGTCATGTGACCAATGGTTTTATCGAATGTTATTCACATAAAAATATGAGCCGCATCGTCAATGAAATGGATATCGTCGTAAATATCCTTCCTCTAACCGATGAGACCTATCAAATGTACAACGAGCGGATGTTTCTTGCGATGAAACCCGGCACCGTTTTTGTTAATGTCGGTCGTGGTCCGTCCGTTAATACAAACGATTTAGTGCATGCCTTGGAGACAGAGCAGCTAAGTTTCGCAGCATTAGATGTTTTTGAAGAAGAACCACTGCCTGAGGACAGCCCGTTGTGGCAAATGGAAAATGTTTTGATCACGCCTCACATTTCCGGTCTAACGCCTGAATTTAAGACAAAACTAATGAGAATATTTACCCAAAATCTTAGCCAGTTCTTGAAAGAGGGAACTTTAGCTAAAAATGAAATAGCTTTACACCAAGGTTATTAACAAAAATACCGACTCGAGCGACTAATAAGTCTATTCGAGTCGGTATTTTTTATTTTTTTTGATCTTTTTCTGTTTCTTTAACAAGATAAATCGGACGTTTTTTTGTTTCCAAGAAAATCTTACCGATGTATTTACCAATAATACCAAGGCAAAGTAACTGCAAACCGCCAACAAATAGAATAATACAAACCATAGAAGGCCATCCGCTAGTAGGATCTCCTTGAATAATCGTTCTAAAGAAAATAATAAACATCGCAATAACAGATCCAACACATGAAAAAGCCCCAACATAAGAAGCAAGATTTAATGGAGCTTCTGAAAAATTGACAATACCATCAATCGAGTAACTTAATAGACTCAAAAATGACCACGAAGTAGACCCCGCTACCCGTTCACGATTTTCGTAAGAAAGATATTCCGTATTGAATCCTACCCAACTAAAAATACCTTTTGAAAAACGGTTGTACTCAGTTAACTCTAAAATTCCATCTACCATTTGACGGGTCATCAAGCGAAAATCTCTGGCACCATCAACCATCTCTGTCTCACCAATTTTATTAACCAATCGATAAAACATCTTAGCAAAAAAACTGCGAATAGGCGGTTCGCCTTCTCGATCCCCTCGTCTTGTACCGATACAATCCAATTCCCGGTTTGCTTCAAGCATTTGAATCATTTTAGGCAGTAATTCTGGCGGGTCTTGTAAATCAACATCCATTACGGTAATTAAGTCGCCTGTCGCTTCATTAAGTCCAGCGTACAATCCTGCTTCTTTTCCAAAATTTCTAGAAAACGAAATGAAACGAACTTTTTCAGGATGTTCTTTATATAAATTTCTCAGTGTATTTAACGTTTGGTCTTTTGAACCATCGTTAATAAATATGTATTCTATGTCATGTTGAATTTGTGAACTTACTTTCTCCACTTCTTCAAAAAACAATGGGATTGACTCCTCTTCGTTGTAACAAGGAACGATAATAGATAGCATGAAATTTCCTCCAAAAAATATTCTCTTTCATTATAGCACATATCTATAATGGAATAATAAAAAAAAGCTGATAAGCATTCGAATCCACTATCCGTCAACTATTTTGAAAACAGCATCTCTCAAAAACAAATTTATAAAAAATAAATAACAGATATTTTTTAATTATTTCCAGTCGAAAAACCGAATAAGCCTTATGCTTTATGGGTCATTCAAACTCAAAACAAATTATTAATCTAACTTTAAATAATCATTACATTTTTGTTTTTAGTTTGATTTCCAATTGAAATCTATTAAATTAATGGTTATTATAAAGAGAGTAAGTGTTTTTTTATCTCGAATATACGCAATTGTATAACTTTTATATTCTTTTAATAACGGAAAAGCATAATATTTTTACGAAAAGGAGATTAAATATGTTAGAAGATATTTTATTAGATGATGTTGCCCAGCGTAAAATCAGCGTTTTTAATCAATTACTGAATACCGCAAACGGTACATATAGCGTTCATTATTTTGAACAATTCACAGATTTTTCCTATGCTCGCTTGAATTCATTATTTGCTGAAATACATGAAGATCTCATGGAAAAGCAAGGACTTGAGTTATTGAATGATCAAGGGAAAGTACATATAGACTTATCAAAGTTACGTGATATTCCATATTCTCAATTTTTATTTCGAAAGAGCTTACCTTATAAATTTTTACTTGCAACAATTTTAGAAAACAACTATACCATAGAAAATTTTTGTAGAGATCATTTTATTAGCCGGGCGTCAATCATTAGAAGACTTCAGCCTTTGATCAATTATTTAAAAAAATTCGATATTCAACTCAACTGTTCTAAACTTCAACTGTCTGGAAAAGAAAACTTGATTCGAATTGTTTATTTAAATTTCTTTTGGATTACATCGTATGGCGAAGATCTCTTTTTAGCATTGGACGAATCAAAAAGAGGCTTTGATCTCTTTGACCCAGAGGACCATCAATGGATGACCTATACTGAGCCTAGAGAGTGGTATTTACTGACAACAATTTCTCGTTTGCGGATCAAAAAAAAGCATTATATTTTCGAACCGCCATTTAAACAACTGACCTTTCCAAAAACAAATATGTCTTTTATCAAAGAATTGGAGCAATCAAGGCTCCCTCAACAATTCATAGAAAGAGAAGTTACGTTTCTTTCGTTTATGATGTTTTATTGGAGTATCTATTTTTATGCAGATGATCCTCGAATTCATTTCGTAAAAGAATACATGAAAAGCGAACAGCAACCACTAGGTAACCTGATTGGGCGTTTTGAGGAATTTTACTCTCCTCTATTTTCAGAAAAAGCTTTATCTAATGACGAAAAAGACCTGCTGAATATCAATATTTTCACAACTTGTCTTAATCACTCTGTCTTAAAGGATTCTCTTCCATTAGCGATCAATTTCATGGAGACGTGTACCAAAGAGCGAAACCCTTTATATGATCCTCTTGCTGCAAAAGTTAGAACATTCCTACAAGAGATCATTTTAATCCCTGAATTTGACTGGATCAAAAACTGTTTAGAAGATTTGGTCTATATCTGTTCGTTCTTAATGTTGCCTTTTTATGAGCGAAGTAATCCAAAATATCAATTGAATGTAGGTATTATTTTATCCCCAAACGCTATTTTTTTACAATCACTTTTTGATTTTTTAGAACAAATTTCATTTATTTCTGTCTCATTTGTTTCTTCAACCTCTAAGGATAACTATGACTTCTACATAGCAGCATCGAAACTACTGCTGCCAGATAAGATCAAGCAAAATAACAACTTTCAAATTATTCCCCTGTCTCCTGCATTAGACTATCAAGTTGGGCTTATTGATACTTTACATAAAAAATATACAGAAAAATCTTCTTCTTTGGTTGGTTGATATAGAATTGATCCACTATAGTACAAACAGAGACTTATGACTTTATGACTGAGGATGGGACAGAAGTGTTTAGCCCCGAGAAATAAGCTGGAATTCACGAAAATTGTTCTTCAAATTTTTGTGAATTCCAGCTTATTTCCGAAGGGGTTGCTTCTGTTTCCACCGTTTATTCCGATTCCAAGTGATTGGGTTGTAACTCGTAGAGTTATGTCCCAGTCACCTCAGGATTCTATTAACTATTTTTTCGTATAAAAAAGGATAGAGCAGAAATCGAGCTTCGCTTCCGCACTATCCTTCTTCGTATCTATGGTGATGTTACTTGCACTGTGAAGTTTGAGTCTATCATATTTTGCTTCAAGTTATTGCTTTAAATCTTCTTTATTTTCAGCGAATTTATATTTTGGTTCATCTGTTTCTTCATCATAATCCACTAATAAATCGTATCCTTTAAAAAACCAGTCATCTGTCTCTTCAATAAAATAGGTAATCCCATCGATGACTTCTTTTACTAAAGGCTGATCTGGTGCTTCTACAGACATTGCAATAGAAAAGCCTTCATGTACATCGGTTTTACCATAAATTTTACCGTAAAAACGAATACCACTATCTGAGGTAACACCTACTTCGTCTTTAAACCATTGTTGCGCACGCGGCGTAATTGTTAATTTCATTTTCATTTCCTCCTAACCTACGATACCACACTTGTCATTTTAGCATAGACTTTGATTTTCAAAGAATAAAGTGCTTAGGCCTTATTCATTCATCTTATCATCTAAAAGATCAACATCATCTGTTTCTCCAACAACTAATAAGTTATCGTTTTCTCTAACCATCTCTTCTGCTGCTGGTGATGCAATTACCTCTGATTTCGATCGACGAATGGCGACGACCGTCAAACCAAAGCGCTGACGAAAGTTCAGTTCGCCTAAGGTTTTACCGTAAAATTTTGGATTTGAAACGCGTACCTCTGCTAAAGATACTTCATTTGATAATTCAATATAGTCTAAAATATTTCTAGAAACTAGTTTATGAGCAACTCGAATACCCATATCTCGTTCTGGATGGACAACAAGGTCTGCGCCGATTTTTTCTAATACTCTGGCGTGGTATTCATTGACTGCTTTGGCTAAAACGTTTGGCACACCCATTTCTTTAACCATTAAGGTAACTAAAATACTTGCTTGGATATCTTCACCGATTGCAACAACTACATGATCAAAGTTGCGTATACCTAAAGAACGCAATGTTGCTTCATCTTGTGCATTTGCCACAACTGCATGTGTTGCTATATTCATGTATTCATTGACGCGATCTTCATTACTATCAATCGCCAAAACCTCTTGGCCCGACTCGACCAAGGTCTGACAGATGCTGCCGCCAAATCTTCCTAAACCGATAATTGCAAAATTTTGCTTCATATTTATTTCTCCTAGCATCAAATTTAATTTAAGTATAACAAACCGATAGACAATTGAACAGAAACAGCCGCCATTCCTTTCTTCATCCATTAGAGAACCCAGCTACTTTGAGTGACGCTTTGCGTTACACAGATTTTTTCCATATAAAAAAAGGCGACACCTTTAAAAATAGACTAGTATTCACAAAAATCTTATACACAATTGTTGTGAAAGTCAGCTTATTTTCAAAGGAGTTGCTTTTTTTGTTATTTATTCATACCTAAGGTCTCTAGTTTAATTAATTATTTTCTATTTTGCTAGTCCATGCTGAAACGCATAAATAGCCGCTTGCGTACGGTCTTCAACATCTAATTTTGCTAGAATGTTCGATACGTGCGTCTTGACTGTTTTAAGAGTGATAAACAACTCATCTGCGATTTCTTGATTACTACGTCCTTTAGCTATTAGCATCAAAATCTCATGTTCGCGATTCGTCAAGTCTTCATGCAAAATAGGTTCTTGCTTTTTGGTCAAACGTTCCATCATTTTAGTTGTTACTTCTGGCTCTAAAACGCGCTCTCCTCTAGAAATCGCACGAATTGCGTTGGCAATTTCGTGTGCAGTTGAGGTTTTCAATAGATACCCAGCAGCTCCAGCTTCAATTGCTGGATAGACCTTTTCATCATCAATAAAACTAGTAACAATAATAATCCGTGCTTGCGGCCAATCCTTTAAAATCGCTTTCGTTGACTCGATTCCATCCATCACATCCATGACTAAATCCATTAAAATCACGTCTGGACGTAATTCTAACGCTTTTTCATACCCAATCTGACCGTTTTCAGCCTCTCCGATCACCTCAATATCTTCTTGAATCGATAAATAAGAAGACACTCCTAATCGCACCATTTCATGGTCATCCACTAACATTACTTTGATCACTTGTTGTTTCCTCCTTTATTACAGGGACTTTGATCTCAACACTTGTTCCTTGACCTTTAAAGCTGATTATCTTAACAATACCGCCCATACCAGCTACACGTTCGCGAATATTTTTTAACCCATAACTACCCGCTTTATTATCATTTTCGCTCATATCAAAGCCTACTCCATCATCTACCAGACGTAATAAAACATTTTTATCTACCTGATGAAGGTATACTTCAAGCTCTTTTGCTTTGGCATGGCGTAACGTATTAGAAAGTAGTTCTTGAACGATTCTAAATAGATGATCTTCAATACTATTATTCAAATGGACATCTTCAACATCCCATGTTAGCTCGATTTTGATTTTAGTTTGTAACTCTTTTAATAATTGCTCAATCCCTTTACGTAAGCTTTTTCCTTCTAAGCTTACAGGACGCAAATGAAGCAATAAGGCACGCATCTCAGATTGAGATGCATTGATAATATCTGTTACTGTCACCAATTGTTTACGAAACATTTCTGGTGTTTCACTTCGCTGGGCTTGTTCATTTAAAGCAGATAACATCATCATTGCAGCAAACAGCTGTTGGCTAACTGAATCATGAAGCTCTCTGGCAAGTCTGTGACGTTCTTCTTCTAAAATTTCTTCTTTGGTTTCTCCGTCCATCAATTGCGGACGACTATTCAATAATTGCAATTCTTTTGACATTTCTAATAATTTCGTTCTGATTTTTAAAATATCTTGGTCGACTTCGCCGATATACTGATCATTACTAGCATGTGCTACATTCTTAGCCAAAGCTGGATTTTCATAGCTACCCCTAGCTAACAACCGAAGTTTTTCTTCAATTCTACCATATTGTGCTTTTTGTACAATAGATACGAGTAAAAAGGTAGATAAACCAACCAAAAGAGAAATCAAGACCATATGGAAAATCAAAGGAATGTAAAATACCTTCCTTTGAATTAATTCCAACATCCAATTTTTCTGTTTGATTGAATGAAAGTATGAAAATAAGGTGAGTAAAACAACGATAAATGTGCTGCATGCAGCATATAAAGAAAGCATCTGTCGAGAGATCTTACCCATCATACGCGAATCACCTCTAGGTCTCCGACTAACGTATTCGTAATGATTTTTAAGCGTCGATTATTGGTATCAAAATCACTACTGTAAATTTTCAATGATTCATTTTTCAAATGATATTTTTCTTCTTCAAAGTTAACATTTCCATAGAATGTTGAATGCTCCAACATCACTGCTACTCCTAGCGGAACTAAAATTCTGGTGCGGCCAAAGCCCTTACGAATAATAATAATACTATCGTCTTTAGGTAACAAAGTATTCCCTAAGTCAACGATGGTGTCACCTGAAAGAACATCTATATTGATGTCATTCCATTCGTAAACATTATTACCGATACGTTCATTGGCAAACCATGAACGCTTGAAACGGCGACCATTTTTAGGTTCAACATTGGTTGTTTCCACCATGATCATTTGTTTCTTTCGCCATGGAGCGCGCTGCGTAATATCAACACCGGCGATCTCTACACCTTTTAAACCAATAAATAAAACGCCAAATACTAACATCAACCAAAATGCTGGACTATTCATGACTCCAATTAGAATCAGGATGACCCCCAAAACTAATTGAAAGTTATTAAAATTGCTGCGATGAACCTTCTTCATTGCATAAGTAACACTTAAGATACCCAGTACCAACAAAACAATCAGGCCTGGATTATGTAAAATTTGCCATAATGCCAAAATAAAAAGTAAAGCTTCTACTACAATAAAAAAACGCCATGGGTTGTTCATGATAATCCCCCTTCCTATGAAATTAGTATACCTTGATTCCTCTATTAATGTTAGTTGCTAAAGGCCCATTTTACTATAGGACTTTAGCCCTAATTTTAAGTAACAAGCGGGTTTATCCTGTGACTTATTCAGGTTTAAAGGGCAAGTCAAAACTACTAATAGCTTTGGCTCGCCCTTTGTTCTTATTAACTGTTTTGTTAGCCGACTTTTGTGATTCTTACTTGCATATCTCCACCAGGAGTTGCAATAGCGACTTGATCGTTCAATTTTTTACCGATCAAGGCTTGTGCAATTGGTGAATCATTTGAAATTTTACCAGAAAAAGGATCTGCTTCTGCACTCCCTACAATGGTATATTCTTCTTCATCGCCATCAGGTAATTCAACAAATGTCACTGTTTTTCCAATTGAAACTTCGTCAGAATCAACCCCATTATTATCAATGATTTGTGCAAAACGAATCATATTTTCTAAAGTAGTGATCTTGCCTTCCACAAAAGCTTGTTCATCTTTAGCAGATTCATACTCTGAGTTCTCTGATAGATCACCAAAGCTTCTTGCAATTTTTATACGTTCAACGATTTCTTTTCGTTTAACTGTCTTTAGTTCTTCTAATTCTTGTTCCAATTTTTCTTTGCCTTCCAGTGTCATAGGAAATACTTTTTCTACCATGTTAATTTCTCCTTCTTAACTTACTACAATATTTTATTTTATTTTCATTGAAAAATTCCGCTTTCAATCCAGAAAAGAGTACCACGCTTTAAGCAAATTGTAAATAATATTCCCTTAATTTTTATAAATCTGCTAGATTTTTTTTCTAATAGAGCACTCTTTCAACGTTTTTTGGTGCAGGATTTCGTGAATCCAGAGTAAAGCGAAACGAGCCGCCTAGATAATAGGTTGGCTCGTAATAGGATACGCAAACTTAAAGGCTATTCACTTTTTTCAGTTTCAGTCTTATTGACATACTTATCAACATACTCTTGATGTTGTTCGTACGTTTCTGCAAAGTAGACATTTCCTGTTGAAATTTCAGCAACAAAATAAAGATAGTTATTAGGTGTTGGATTCAAGACTGCATTAATGGCCTGCTCACTAGGGCTATCAAATGGTCCTGGGCCATATCCAGTATTTTTATACAGGTTATAAGGTGAATCCACTTCTAAATCTTTATAAGTAACTAATTCCTTATGTTCTCCTAAAGCGTATAGGATAGAAATATCCGATTGCAACGGCATATTAGCTGCAATTCGATTAAAGAAGACTTGAGCGATTTTCTTACGATCATCTTCTTTGATGCCTTCTTTTTCGACCAATGAAGCCAGAGTCAGTACTTGTTGAATCGTCATACCTTTCGCATGCACCATTGGAATAAATGGTTCGATCACACTATTGGTCTTGGCAACCATTTGATCTACAAAATCCTCTAGTTTAGCATCTTTGTAATAATCGTATGTTGCAGGGAACAAATACCCTTCCAAACGATAACGAACATCGGTTGCCTCGGCTGCACTTGCCAATAGTTCTGGGTATTTTTCTTTCATTGTGTCAAAGAATGCTTGATCCTTCATCAAATCGATAAATTGCGTTTTCTTAAAACCAGTATTTTTTTCAATTGCATCGCCGATTTTATCAATGTCAAACCCTTCTGGAATCGTTACTTTCCCATCAGCAAGCTGAGTCGGCTCAGCTGTTCCACCTTCTCGTAGAAGTGCACCTATATCATCAAGCGTCATATTTGGCGACATTTGATAATAACCAGCCTGAAAATCAGTTAGATTTTTAAATTTTGCATAGTAATTGAAAACTAAACCACTTTTGATGACCTTGCTGTCTTCTAAAATATTCGCGATTTTTTTATTCGACGAATCTTCTGGGATATGCACTTGCACTAATTTAGTATCTTTTTTATCAAGTGGTTGCAGGCCTTTATTTACGTAATTATAGAAAGTGAAACCAAAAATGGCAATCACTAGGATCAAAACAGAGGCCACGATCAACACAATTCGACTAACAATACGGTCTTCTTTTTTTCTAGTACGCTTATTCGGGTTATCCTCTTTAGTCGTTTGTCTAATAGTCGATTCTAGCGGTTCATCAGATTGCTCAGTTCGCTTTGCGTGATGCTCTACACTGCGCGAGCCAACCGATTCCATGTCATCTTGTTTGGTCGGTTCTGTTTGATCATTTGACTGAGATTGATATGTTCTATTATATTCTGCTTCATTAGGCTTTGATACGTTCTGAGCATTGTGTTCAGAAGAAGCTGAATCATCATTTCCAATTTCTTCTCCCCGCAAAGAACGTAAGACCTGATCTTTAAACGAAGACTTGGAATGATCTTGATTATTTTGGTTATCTTCTGCCAAAACAAATCCTCCTTACTTTCTATGTATCTTCTTTAACTTTAACCATTATACATGAAAGCTTTTTAAATTTAAACTTTTTTAGAGAAAAGTCACTAACTTGTAAGATTTGTTTTCTCTATTAAAATTGAAAAACAGGCTGAAGACGTGTGTCTTCAGCCTATTTATTCAATTTACTCTGCGCTAAGTGCCGCCATTGTAATATAGTTATACGGCTGGTTAAAATGTGGTAAAAAGAAAATATCAAGTAATTTAAGCTTATCAATTGTGACTTTTTCTTCAATTGCTAATGAGAACATGTGGATACCCATTGAGATATCTTCATACGAGGCCATTTGTGCCCCAACAATACGACGAGATCCTTCTTCATAAACAATTCTGATCTTCACAGTGTTGTTTTCCTTCATAAAGCCTGGTTTTTGTAGATCCTCAAACTCAGTATATTTTATTTTCAATCCTAGTTTTTCTGATTCTTGAACCGTTAAACCTGTAGAAACCATATGGTAACCAAAAATCGAAATACCATTTGACCCTTGGACCCCGATCGACTCTAAAGGTGTACCACCAACGTTATGAGCTGCAACGATTCCTGAACGAACCGCATTCGTTGCTAAAGCGATATAGGTCGTTTGCTGTACGGCATTTGAGAAAATCGTAGCACAATCACCGACTGCATAAACACTAGGATCACTTGTTTGCTGATGGAGATCAACAAGGTACGCGCCATTAGCAAACAATTCTAAGTGGTCCTTACCTAAACCATTATTTGGTCTAAACCCAATAGCATTGATAACTAGATCTACAGCGTATTCCCCTTTGTCGGTCACGATAGATTCAACTTTTTCAGAGCCTTTATATTCTTTAGCCAATTCACCATAATGAAGCTCAATCCCATTGTCGGCTAATACCTTGTCCATATCACCTGTGAACCATTCATCATAATAATTTGGTAAACATCTTTTGGCTGCATCAAAGAGCAATACATTTTTGCCTCGGCGTTTAGCTGCTTCAGCGATTTCGACTCCGATATAGCCTGCTCCAATGACTGCGACTGTCTTAACCTCATCTTTAGCCATAGCGGCATCCACGGTTTGTCCATCTTGGAAAAGTTTTAAAAATTCGACATTTTTTAAATCTCTACCTGGAATATCTGGGTTGATCGGTGCTGACCCTGTAGCTAAAATCAATTTATCATAGCTTTCTGTAAACTCTTCACCATTGTGTTTTTTACAATGAACAAGCTTTTGTTCAAAATCGACACTTTCTACTGTTGTTTCCATGTAAATTTTAGCGCCCTTTGCTTCAAACGCTTCTTTGTTCGTATAAAATAAATTCTCGTAAGATTCGATTTGACGACCTACCCATAGCGCTGTCCCGCAACCTAAATAGCTAAGATTTGTATTTCGGTCGATCATGACTACTTCTTGATCTGGATAAGTGTCCAACAATGTGTTTGCTGCAGCGATTCCTGCGTGATTGGCACCGACAATAACTGTTTTTGTTTTGTTCATAAGACTCTCCTTTATGTGATTTATTGAACTTAAGTATAACCTAAGAAAGGGCTTTCTTTTATCAATTTATCAGCGTTTCATTAAAATATTTGAGAAACTCTCATATTTTTCATTAAATCATCATAATTATCCTACCTTTTATAAAATAAAGATTCATTTTCAACATAATAACAAGTAAAATAAACTTACTGAAAGGAGTTTAGTAAGTTATTAAGCTGAAAAAACGATTGGTCAGCCTAGCTACTGGATCTATTCTCTGCTTTTTTACTGTCTGCACGACAACGACTGAAAAAGAAGTCAACGATACAAAACCAGTGTGTCAAAAGGTTCAGAGAAAACGGAACTTTCTATTTCACTGAAGAACAGATGCTCCGCTTAAATAATGCGTTGGATGAACCAACAGACTTATAATCAACGTTCATTTATTTTATTAACGTTTGGCAAAGTATTTTCATTTTGGAGGAATCGTTATGGAAAAAAATCAAGATTACTGGATTGAACAACTTGAGTTAGAACCACATCCTGAGGGTGGCTATTTTAAACAGGTGTTACGCTGTGAACAATCTCTGGAGACCTCAGACAATACGATCAGACCTTATTATACAAGTATCTATTTTCTGTTAACCCAAGGGAGTCCCTCTCACTTTCACCGCTTGGCGTCTGACGAAATTTGGTATTATCATTCTGGCTCGGCGTTAAGTATTCATTTGTTGTATCCGAATGGTCAATACGAAAGGATTCAATTAGGAACGGATTTAGAACAAGGCGAAGTGTTGCAGGCAATTGTTCCTAAAAATGTAATTTTCGGTTCAAGTATTGAAGGAAATGGTGAATTTGCTTTAGTAAGTTGTATGGTTTCCCCAGGTTTTGACTATCAAGATTTTGAGTTATTTACAAAAAAACAATTGAATGTCCTCTACCCTGATCACAAGAATATTATTGAGCAATTAGCCTATGACCAACTACCTGAGTAACATAAAAAGAGAGCTTTCATTACCGCTACGGGTAATAAGCTCTTTTTTTGATTGATTATTTTATGATTACTTTTTCTATTTCTTTAGGAGTTGCAGCAATGTAATCGGCGCCAGCTTGTTCTAATTCTGCTAAATCACCAAAACCATACAAAACACCTAAACTGGCTAAATGATTTTCCTTTGCACCTATTATATCGTGACTGCGGTCGCCAATCATGAGCGTCTCTTCCAATTGAGTGATTTTCGCCTCATTTAGTGCATAACGAATGACATCACTTTTTTTTGAACGCTCACCATCCAAACTGGCCCCATATATCCCAACAAAATATCTATCTAAATTGAAATGAGCTACTATTTGCTTGGCATAGATTTCTGGTTTAGATGTTGCAATATATAAACTGCAACCAGCTTGTTTTAAATCGGTCAATACGTCAAGAATTCCTTCGTATAAATGATTTTCATACATTCCTTTTTCTTGATAATATTCACGATAGTAACTCACTGCCTGCTCAGTTGTTTGTTTATCTAAATGGTACACGTTTTTAAAGGTATCGTTTAATGGTGGCCCAATAAATGAATAGAGTCCTTCTTGATCAAGAATTGGTAATTTTAGCTTATTTAAAGCGTAGCGTACAGATTGAATGATGCCTTCACCAGAAGCTGTGATCGTTCCATCTAAATCAAATAAAATCGTTTTATACTGCATAACAGACTCCCTTAATTTAATTCTATCTTTCGTGAACATCTCCGGTATTGATGACTGGTTGAGTTCCTTTATCCGTGATGATTGATACTAACAGATTATTGATCAATTGAACTTTGCGATCATCGGTAAAGTTGATTTCTTGTCCATCCTCGATTTGTTCCAAAGCCATTTGTGTCATAGAGACTGCACCTTCAACAATGATCTGACGTGCAGAAAGAATCGCTTTCGCTTGTTGTCTTTGTAGCATTGCACTGGCAATTTCAGTCGCATAAGCTAAATGATTCAAGCGTGTTTCGATGACTTCAACCCCGGCAGCTGCTAAACGCTCTTGTAATTCTTTGGCCATTTCCTCAGAAACTTCATTTGTATTTCCTCGTAAGGTAAGATCATCTTCATTAAATGTATCATAAGGATATTGGGTAGCAATGTGACGAATCGCCGTTTCGCTTTGGATCTCTACAAAATCTTGGTAGCGATCAACATCAAATAATGCCTTGGCTGTATCCACTACTTTAAAAACAACAACTGCAGATATTTCCACAGGGTTACCATCGGAATCGTTCACCTTTAATAGAGAACTATTGAAGTTCCGCACTTTTAACGAAACGTTGATTTTTTGGGTCAAAGGAGTAGTAACGAATAAGCCATTATCTTTGATTGTACCCAAATATTGCCCGAAAAATAGGATTGCTTTGGCTTGATTTGGACTAACAATGGTTAACGAGCTTAAAAATAAAGCAGAAATCACCCACAAGACCGCACCAACCGTCAACATCCAAAAGCTTTCATCAGCTACACCAAAATAAAGACAATAGCCTCCGATAACAATCAAAATAATCAGTATTACTAAAGCAATGTACCCGTTGACATGAAATGTTTTCTTCTCTTCCATTCCTTCTCCCTACTTTCTTTTCGATCTATTAAACCTATAGTACTCCTCTTTATTCTTTCTATCAATAGTTCTGGAAAGTAAAAACAGTTGCTTATTTATTAGTTTAGATGTAAACTTACTTTTAGTAAGTAAGAAAATGATTATCAATTTGGAGGTTTTTCTATTATGGATACACAAATTCACGGAATTCACCACGTTACAGCAATGACATCAAGTGCAGAAAAAATTTATCGCTTTTTTACAGACACACTAGGATTACGTCTAATCAAAAAAACAGTCAATCAAGATGACATTGAAACATACCATCTATTTTTTGCAGATGATCTTGGCTCTGCCGGTACAGATATGACATTTTTTGATTTTCCAGGGATCCCCAAAGGTAGTAAAGGAACCAATTCTATTTCCCGTACTTCTTTTCGTGTTAAAAGCGACGCATCATTATCTTATTGGGTCGATCGCTTTAACGAGCAGCACATCGACCATGGCGAAATTCAAGAACGTTTTGGTAAAAAGTATTTGACCTTTGAAGATTTCGACAAACAACAATATCAATTGATTTCTGATGAAAATAATCAAGGTGTGGCAAGCGGAACGCCTTGGAAGAAGTCAGATGTTCCAGCAGAACATGCTTTAACTGGATTAGGACCTGTGTTTGTCACGGTGGCAGACTTTGAACATATGCAACGAGTTTTAGTGGAAGTGTTAGGCTTTAAACTCATTGATGCTGAGGGCAGTTTTCATTTATTTGAAGTAGGTGAAGGTGGAAATGGCGCGAGTATCATTGTAGAACATCGAAACGATCTTCCAGAAGCGCAAGAAGGATTCGGCAATGTACATCATTTAGCTCTTCGCGTCACCGATCAAGAAGCTTTACGTTTTTGGATTGATAAAATCAATCAATTGCAATTTCCTAATTCTGGTTTTGTTGAGCGTTTTTATTTCAAATCTGATTATTTCAGAGCTGCACCTCATATTTTGTTTGAATTAGCAACTGATGGACCTGGTTTCTTACAAGACGAAACCTATGAAGCCGCGGGAGAAAAATTATCTTTGCCGCCATTTTTGGAAAGTAAACGAACAGAAATCGAAGAATTTGTGCGACCTTTTGATACGTCTGATGCAAATAAACCGCGTTAATAAAAATAGAAATGGAGAGAATCTATGCTGCATTATCCCACAAGCGATTTATCAGCAAAACAAGCTTATAAGTTTTTATCTGGCAGTATTATCCCACGGCCAATCGCTTGGGTCACAACACTAAATCAAGAGCGCCACATGATCAATGCTGCCCCGTTCAGTTTTTTCAACGCTGCGGCCTCTGATATTCCTTTAGTAACGTTATCAATCATTCGACGAAATGGCGAAATGAAAGATACTGCTAGAAATATTTTAGAAACACGTGAACTCGTCATCCATTTAGTCAACGATTCAGTTGTTGAATCAATGAACCAAACTGCAGCTTCTTTGCAACCTGATAAAAGCGAAATTACAGTGAACGAAATCGAAACAATTGCTAGTAAATCAGTGACTGTTCCCGGAATCAAAGCGGCTCCTATTCGAATGGAGGCACGTCTGCATCAATATGTCCCTGTAAAAAATCATGAAGAGCAAATCATTACCGATTTATTCATAGTTGAAATAACAGATTTTTATTTTGATAAACAGCTTTTTGATCTTGAAAATGAGTACATACTACCTGAAGTATTTCAACCTATTGCAAGACTTGCAGGGAATACTTATGCTCATATTGATCATTTATTTGACCTAAAAAGACCAAACTAAAAAAGTTAGGTCCTCAATTAATGCTAAGCTAAACAGCTGTAGCAATCTACTTTTTATTCTATTTTGAGTGAGGATGGAACAGAAGTGTTTAACCCCGAGAAATAAGCTGAAATTCACGAGAATTGTTCTTCAAATTTTTGTGAATTTCAGCTTGTTTCGGAAGGGGTTACTTCTGCTTCCACCGTTTATTCGGATTCCAAGTGATTGGTTGTAACTCGTAGAGTTATGTCCCGATCACACTCTTTTTTTTTAGCTATTCTCTATCGTGTTCCAGCCGTAAATCGACAATAGGGACATTCCCATCCAAAATGCCACTTGGGCTGTTCAACTTAAAAACCTGCAATCTAGGATCAACTTCCAAGGTCATTTCCTCATCCATATATCTTTTAGAGTAATCCTTGATATAAACGGCTCCAATGTCTGAATCCAGAGTCAAATCAAAATCCGATTTATCCTGCAGCTGCTCTAATATTAACAAGCGAAAGCTTGTATCAAGTGAACAAATCCCCATTTTAGAATACTTACCAACACCATCATCTAAATCTAAAATAATCACTGCCTGAACGTGAATATAAGGAGTCAACTTGACCTGCGCTTCATCACTCACTTTTAAAAACATTTATTCCTCACTTCCTTCTTGTTTCATAAACCAAGCCTAACACCTATGCATGATTTTTTCGAAGGTTATGCGTTCTTGCACTAATTAAAAACAGTGATAGATTGCCAGTCAAGTAGATGTGTTTTTCAGAAAAATATTCCTTCAATGAAGGCTATTTTTGTTCAATCATCGTTGTCAACTACCAGACTCTATCATTCTACTCTCTTTGCTCAAGTTAATCGTGGGTACTTCTCCACAGCGAACTCTTTTGACAACTCAATATAGTGCTGTGCATTTTCTTTGTTTTTGCGAAGCTCTTCACGTGTCAAGGGACGAATCACTTTAGCAGGACGTCCAAATGCCAAAACATTTGGCGGTATTTCAGTTCCTTCAGTCACTAAAGAGCCAGCACCAATCATACTATTTTTCCCAACTATTGCATGATTTAAGACTGTCGAGCTCATCCCTATTAAAGCACCTTCTTCTATTGTACAACCATGAAGCATACAGTGATGGCCGATCGTTACATTTTCTCCAATGACAACTGGAGCATTTTGATCCACATGAATTACTGTACCATCTTGCACATTACTTCCTGCATTGATTGTAATTGAATTATTGTCTCCTCGTAACACAGATTGAAACCAGATACTGGTGTCCTTAGCTAATACTACGTTACCGTATACATCTGCACTTGCTGCAATAAAATAATCCTTTGTCATACTTGTCACTCTCCTAATAAGTTAAGTATAACAAATATTTTATTTTTGCCACTAACTAATTGCATCATTTTATTGAAAAAAGGACCTAAGATTAGCTCAAAAAAGCGAAATCCTAGATCCTTAGAGTTCATATAGATAATAAAAACAAAAATACCTATGTGCTTTGTTTCAACTAAAACAATTTTTACGGATTAGAAAAGCGAAACATCTTATATTTTATTTTTCCGATTAAGACGCATTCTACTCAACTTCTATCGGTATTTGCTTACCTATAGCACATTTCCGTTTGATTCAATTACCTTTTGATACCACCAGAATGAATCTTTTTTTATACGCTGCTTACTACCATTGCCAGCATTATCTTGAACTACATAGATAAAACCATAACGTTTTTCCATTTCAGCCGAAGAACAACTTACAATATCAATCGGTCCCCAAGCGCAATAAGCAAAAATCTCAGCGCCATCTTGCAGTGCTTGCTGCATTTGCAAAATATGCTCTCGTAAATAATCGATACGATAATCGTCATGTATTCGACCATGCTCCACCTGATCATACATACCAAACCCATTCTCGGCCACCATCAATGGTACTTGATACCGATCGTAATACTGACTCAAGCTATTATAAAAACCTTGTGGATCAACAGCCCAGCCCCATGGATTTGCCTTTAAATGAGGATTTTTAGTCATTGTCATAGGGTTCATTGTATCCTGTTTAGAGGAGACTGTTTGAGAATAATAATAAGATAACGCTAAAAATTGCATCGTTGCCCGTCTTAATAACTCATCGTCTCCTGCTTCTTTTTTGATCGTTATTTTATGATCACTAAAGTAATTTAATGCATATTGTGGATAACGCCCCCTCAATTGGACATCTGTATAAAAATACTGCATGCGATTCCGTTTTAATGCTAATAAAACATCGTTTGGATCACAGGAATAAGGATAAGCGGTGCAATCGGCAACCATAGTGCCCACTTTTATAGTTGGGGCAATTTGTTTGGCTAGTTCAACGACTTTAGCACTTGCCACAAATTGATGATGAATTGCTTGAAACTTTGCTTGTTCTAAGTGATCTGTTTGATCACTGCAAATACCAGTTGAATTAAATGACTCAAATTGAACCAAATTGATTTGATTGATCACGATCCAATAATTGACTTTCCCTTGGTATCTTTCTAATAAGATTTTGCCATATTTCACGAAAAAATCGACTAGCTTTCTATTTTGCCAGCCACCGTATTTTGTGGTCAGATACAAGGGTGTTTCATAATGAAGCATGGTAATGATCGGTTCCATGCCATTCGCAATAATTGAATCGATCAGGCGATCATAAAAAGCTAATCCCTCCTCATTTGGTTCTAATTCATCTCCTTGTGGGAAAATCCTGCTCCAATCAATCGATGTGCGAAACGTTTTGAAGCCCATTTCCTTTAGTAAAGCTAAATCTGTTGGATAAGTATGATAAAAATCGATCCCCACTCGTTTAGGATAATAGCCATTTTGATCTTTGATTCGTTGCTCTACTTGGGCTAAAGTCATGTCTGAATCTAGACTAGCAGCTTGAATATCTTGTGTAGGATCATATAAGTGTACATCTGCCAAACTCAATCCTTTACCGCCTAGACCAAATCCACCTTCTGCTTGGTTAGCCGCAATCGCGCCGCCCCATAAGAAATCTTTTGGAAAACCAACCACTATTTTTCCCCCTCACTTGCTAAATATAACTGTTGATACACTTGTTTTTTCTTTTCAGTTATTCCTAAATATTCAGTTAAATACGTGTCTATATCTCCAGATAGCTCTTTCACTTTATCTAAAGCTCTTATAAAGTAACTTTCTTTTGTATCCATTAAGCTGTAGAGATAATCTAAAACAAAGGAATCATCTGTATATTGCTGATATTCCGCCATTCTTTTTTGATTTCTAAGCGTATTTACCTTTTTAGTGTAAAGATAGTCCTCCATGATCGCCTCTTCCGATACGCCCAGAATAAATAGAATCAAAGCAGCTCCCCAACCAGTCCGGTCTTTACCACCGCGACAATGCTGGATCATCGGTAATCTTTCTGGCACTTCCAGCAATTGCAACATTTCTCGGTAAGCTGTAATTGCATAAGGTTCTGCTACTAAGTCTTCCATTTGCTGTGCCATTTCGTCTAAGCGTTCAACCAATTCTTCCCGACCTTTGCTAGATGCTGCTAATGAAACTAATTGTGCGACTTTTTCCTGATCATCTTTTAATGTTGATGACGCTAGAGCCGCTACTTTAGCGTTTGGGGAGAATTCATATGTCTGGGTATTTGAGATCAATTGATTGGGGTGTTTTTCTTTTTCCCCCTCACTACGGTAATCCACAATTGATCGAATCCCCATCTCTTCTAGATAGCAACGGTCTCGTGTGTCTAAACTTGATAGATCATCGGATCGGAAAAATAAACTCCACTTTACCGGACGATTATCAACACCTAAATAACCGCCTAAATCACGCATGTTAAAACTATGAACTAGATTTACCCGCCTTTCCGCTATAATTTGCTTCGAATCCTGTGTAATCACTTGGTAATAAAGGCGTTGCTTCGGCATCGGATCCTCAAAAATCAACCCCTCGTTAGTTCTCGTACTTTGACCGATAGCTTGCCAGCGACCATTGTATGGATGCGTACTAAATCCTATTTCTTCAATTGCTTCAACGTTTTGGCTGCATAAAATCATTTGATTGTTCTTTCTAATCAGTTCCATATTTTTAGTTTTCTCCTTCTAGCTTCACTTCTTCTATCAGCTTTTGCTTATCCAAACTTTTTATAAAGGGTAAATATAATAGAACAGATGCAGTAAATTGGAGGATTTGCAATGTTGCTCCACGCCAGCCACCTGCGATAAAACCACTAATAACAGGAGGAAGAGCCCATGGAAGTTGTACACCTACTCTCGGTACCAAGCCCCAACTGATTGCAAAATAAGCCATCGTAATTGAGATGATTGGTGCTAAAAACATTGGGAAAAACAAGGACGGGTTTAAGACCATCGGAATCCCAAATTTCATTGGCTCACTAATACCAAAAAAGCTCGGAATGATCGCAACTTTACCGACTGATTTCAATTGAATACTTCGACAAGCAAAGATCAGTAACATTGCCAAAGCTAAGTGTCTTGGGCCTTTATAAACATTCAATAAGCCCTCATTTAAAATACTAGGTAATGCTTGTCCATTAGCGTATGCAGTTATATTTTCAATTAAAGGTGGTAAGTACAAAGTTGCTGTAATAGCACCAATTGCTGAACTTCCATGAATACCAAACCACCATAAAATCTCTCCAAATCCAACGATGACCAACATCGTTATAACCGAATCACTCATATGTTTTAATGGAGTCTGTAATACTGTGTAGATTGCCGTGTGAATATCACCAAATGGCGTTGCCGCAAATAGGCCATTAAAAATAATTGCACCTGTTGCTAGTAAAATCACAGGAATCAGAGCAGAAAATGAATTTGCTACCATTGGTGGAACAGCATCTGGTAGTTTGATACGCCAATTTCGATCCAATATTTTTGAATATAAATAAGGAATCAAAATCGCTACAATCATCCCTACGAACATGCCTTTTGAGCCTAGCACACTAAAATCAAAAGCCTGAACTGTTTTTTCGCCAACTTTAACTGTTGTCGTTGGGGTAATGATAAAATAAACTAGAAAGGCTGACATGATTCCTTCATACTGGCTTCGTTCCAAATTTTTGGCCATCGCAGCTGATAAAGACAAAATCACATAAACTGTGATCAAGTCTGTCGTCATTGAAGAACCTAATTGCAGCAAATGTCCCAAGCCACTGCTTTCCAAGAAATCAAGATACCATTGAAATTGAATTCCATTTAATAAAATAGCAGCGATTGAACCGACCATCGTTACTGGTAAAATCCGAACCATCCCATTGGCAATCGTTCGAATGACCAATAAGTTGGTAAACTTCACAACAAATTGCTGTAGCTTTGCATTAAAATTTCCCTTTTTTGTCATTTTTATTCCTCCTCGTATAACCTGGGTAGTAACGTTCCTTTTAGTCTCCTCGTGTAATTAACATCAAGCATTGACTTCAGTGCACTTTTGCTCATTTTATTTCTAGCTTTTTTACGAAAGACTAGCTTGTACAAGTAGAGAGAGTTATTCGCTATATTTTTCCAAGGCCTTTTTTAAAACAGCAGCGCCTGCTAGACTGCCGTAATCTAGCCCATCAATCAGAAGAATCGGCATATGGTATTGTTCTTTTAAGGCTTCTTCCAAATGAGCGGTTTGTGGTGCTAGTAATAAAATATTGTAATGCTTAAAATAAGACACATCTCCTGTACCACACGCCTCAATCTGCACACGAACTCCTTGTTCGTCTGCGGCTTTCTGCATTTTTTGAAGCAGCATACTCGTTGAAAAGCCTCCTGCACAAACTAATAAAATGCTGCACATAGGATCAATCCCTTCTCTCCTTTAAATTTTCAATGATTTCTTTTGACAGCTCATTGACAGTTAAAGCATTCATCAAATGGTCTTGTGCATGGATTAATAGCAGCGAAATTGGGATTGATTGATTCGCTATCTCAGTTTGAATAAGTTTAGTTTGGTAATTATGGGCTTTTTTTAGTGCGTATTTCGCTTCTCTCATTAACATTTCACTCTTAGCAAAATCACCTGCTCTAGCAGCTCGAATCGCTTGTAAACTTTTAGCTCTAGCACCACCCCCCTCTGAAATAAGTGTCATAATAATCGTTTCTTCGTTCATTCAAATCCCTCCTGATTACATAGTGAGAAGAGAATCTGATAAAACTCTTCAAAGGAGGTCACTTGCAGTAACTGCTTCCTCAAATGATAATTTTCCATTATCGCTAACAACAGATTACTAATTTCTTTATACAAGAAATTATTGCCTTTTTTTAAGTTTAATAAAAAAATCAGCTGGACCTCTTTGCCTTGATAAATCAGCGGCTTCTCTAAAATACAAGCACCAATGCAGTTACGTTTGGCTTCCATTAACATACTATGAGGTCCTGCCACTCCATTTTCGTAAATCGTCGTAAACCGTTGTTCTCGCTGTAAGACCAATGCTGGAAATCTTTCATAGGCGTACTTTTTCTGGACCATCTCCTCTGCCATTTTTTCTATCACTTGCAGATAACTATCTGTTGAACTTTTTTTCAAATAGAAAAATTGCTCTGAAAATAGCTCAGTCATTTGATGTTTTTCAACACTGTTCATTTCTTTTTTCAGTAATAGTGCTTTCTTCATATAATTCAATTCAGCTTCTGAGGGAATCACAGGAATTGATAACATGGAATAGTTTTTTTCAAGTTCTGGCTCTGTCTGGGTTGCGTTTAAAATAATGTCGGCTTCCTCAAAAACTGGATTTGTAGCATCAAAATATGGATAGTGTAAAATTGACGCTTTCGGGAAAAGCTTGGTTATTTTCGAATTTAGTAAGTAATCCGCTGCGCGTCCATGATTAGACAACAGTACAACACGCTTAAATTGTTGAAAAAAAGCTTCTTGCGCTTTTTCTAAACTTGCCGCAAAATGTAATGCTAAATAACCAATTTCATCTCTGGATAATTGCAATACAATGTTATCCAATGTATGGGTTTCCCATAGTTGGGTAAACTTTAATGCAATCAGGAATGTGTTTGCATACTTAGTCGATACAAGGTCAATCAGCGGATTCGTCAATGTCAGTGAAAAAGCAATTCGCTTCATCATCGGATAAATATGTAATAACAAGGCTTCAATCAGCTCTTTATCATCCGAAAACGACGTTAAAAATTGCTGATCCAGCAACTTTAAGATTGCAGATATCTGCTGCCTGATCTTAATCGTATTTTCAATTGTTCCATTGGCAATAGATGTTTTGCCAATCAGTTGTGCTGCTAAATATTTTCTTTCTAACGCTGGAATTTGTATTTTATAATACTCTTCAAGCCTATTTGCTAACGCATCCGCTAATTCTAGGTAGCTGTTGTGAATAGGATTTTCCATTTGAAAATCAGAAATCCAATTTCTATTTTCCAATCGATAAATCAGAATTTCCAGATGGATAATCAGGGATGAGAACCCCGCATCTGATATACTAATTTTCTTTTGACGAAACATTTCCGATACCATAGGCTTTAATCCATATAGATCCATAGATGATCGGAAACAAAAAAAGTCATCTTGGGTTGGATAGTACTTATTTATTTCATTTAAATGATGAATAAAAGCTTTTCGATACGCTATTTCTGTTCCGTTGATTTTGACACCATAATGCGATTTTGATTCTAATTGAAGTTCTGCTTCTTGCAATTTTTTATGAACAAGCTGAAGATCTCTTTTTACAGTGGATTCGCTTACATTAATATATTTAGCTAATTCTTTAATTGTTATGTAGCCATGTTGCTGAAACAATAAAAACAAAATAATTCCGACACGAAACTGTTGATGATTGATTCTTTCATCTAATTCATTTGACTGGTCTAATAAAAATTGTTGAAAGTACGCTTGTTCTGTAACAAGTAAACGATAGCCCCTACCATAAATGGTTTTAATTTCGAATCCATGACTTCCCCCAATTTCTTTTAGCTCTTTTATTTGTTCTCTAGCTCTTCTTTCTGATACCCTCTCTTTCGTTTTTATTTCTGCTAAAGTCACCAGTTTAGACTGTTGAAACATCTTCAATAAGCGCTTGTTCTGTTTCATGATCTCCCTCCTTCATTTAATTCTATTCGAGATTACTTAGATAGAACAGAAGCAGTTTTGCAGTATCTTTCTGCAAAGTTAGCCTGAAGGATGATCTATCTGAATGATCTTTGCCCAATCTCATCTCATACAAACAGAAAAAGCACAAAACAATCTTCTAGAACAGAAGTCTGTTTTGTGCTTTTTCATGTTTTAGTTACTCATAATCGCCATCTTCAGCGAATTGGCTATTATATAATTTTTCATAAAAGCCGCCTTGCTCTAAAAGCTCAATATGCGTTCCTTTTTCAATGATTTCACCTTGGTTCATCACAAGGATCAGATCCGCTTCACGAATAGTTGATAAACGGTGAGCGATCACAAAACTTGTGCGCCCTTCCATAACTCGTTCCATCGCTTTTTGGATCAATGCTTCTAAACGAGTATCAACTGAACTTGTTGCTTCATCTAAAATCAATATTCTTGGATCAGAAATCACAGCTCTAGCAATCGTCAATAATTGCTTTTGTCCAAGGGAGACATTGTCTCCTTCAGAATTGATTTCCATCTCATAACCGCCAGGCATAGTTCGGATAAAATGATCAACATTCGCAGTCTTAGCTGCATCTACTACTTCATAATCAGTCGCATCCAATTTACCGAAACGGATATTATCAGCAATTGTGCCTTCATATAGCCAAGCGTCTTGCAAGACCATTCCAAAAACGGAACGGACATCACTACGATCCATTTTCTTCGTATCGATCCCGTCGACTTTGATTGCTCCATCAGTGACATCGTAAAAACGCATCAATAAATTGATCAAGGTTGTTTTTCCAGCTCCAGTTGGTCCAACGATTGCGACCGTTTGACCTGCTCTTACTTCAAAGTTCAAGTTTCTGATCAATGGTTTTGCAGGATCATAGCTAAAGCTGACATTATCAAACTGAACAGAACCCTGAACATTTTCCGGTAATGGAATATCGTGCTCGTTTAATTCTTCTTCTGGTTCATCTAAAATTTCAAATACACGTGTCGTCGCAGCTGAAGCACTTTGCAACGCCGCCGACAATTGTGTGATATTTCCCATTGGCTGACTGATCTGCCAAATATACTGGATAAAAGCTTGTAGCTGTCCAACCACGATAGCACCTGTAATAACATAGTAACTACCTAAAACGGCCATACCAATATACGTTCCATACGCTGTCATTTGGACAAGCGGCAACATCAATCCTGAAATAAAGGTTGCTTTAAAACCGAAACTATTTAGGTTGTGATTGACCTTTTTAAAGCCTTGTAACGTTTCTGATTCACGACCATAAAGTTTCAACACACTAAAACCAGTCATATTTTCCTGTACGTAGCCGTTTAAATTTCCAAGCGCATTTTGCATTCCTTGAAAGTATTTTTGTGAAATGCCAACAATCGTTTTTGAAATAAGTAATGATAAAGGAATCATTATGATCGAAATCAACGCCATCAGCCAATTGATATAAAACATCATTACAACGGCCATTACGATACCTAAAATAGCTGAAACGATATTAATGAAACTTTGCTGCATCGCATTGCTCACAGCATCCACATCATTGGTCACACGTGATAAAATATTTCCTTGTTGATTTTTATCAAAATAGGAAACCGGCAAGCGATTGATTTTTTCATCAATATCTCGACGCAAATCTCGCATTGAGTGTTGCACAACTGCCGCCATCAAAAAGCCTGATAAAAATTGAGCCACACAATAACCAATCCCAACGATCAAGATCCAAATTAAACATTGGATGATATATGAGTAATTCAAGCCTTCCCCTGCTGCAACATTTTTACTGATCTCAGTGATCGGCAAACCTGACACATAAGGCATCGCTGCATTAAATGCCACCGTTAGAACTGTAAACAAGATCACTAAAATAAAAGTCCCTTTATAAGGATTGATATATCTGCCTAAACGTCTAATAGAAGAGAGTGCGTTTTTCATGCTAATTCCTCCTCTGACAATTGAGAAGCGGCAATATCATAATAGATAGGGCAATTCTCAAGTAATTCACGATGGGTACCGATGCCAACGACATCCCCTTCGTTTAAAACAACGATCTTATCTGCATGCATGATCGTCCCCACACGTTGAGCTACGATCAATACAGTTGATTCTGTTGTTTCTTTTTTCAAACGAGCTCTTAAATTCGCGTCTGTCTGATAATCTAGTGCTGAGAAACTATCATCAAATATATAAACTTCTGGACGGCGGATCACAGCTCTAGCAATCGCCAAGCGCTGTTTTTGCCCTCCTGAGAAGTTTGCTCCACCTTCTGAAAGAAGTTCATCGTATCCATCAGGTTTTTGTGAAATAAACTCAGTTGCTTGGGCAATATCTGCTGCTAATTCCATTTCTTCGATCGTTGCATCTTCTTTCCCATAACGCATATTTTCTGCGATCGTTCCTGTAAATAGCAAAGCTTTTTGTGGAATATAACCGATTTTATTGCGTAATGCACTCAACTTGTAATCACGTACATCTACTCCATCCAGCAATACTTCACCTTCTGAAACATCATAAAAACGTGGAATCAATTGGATCAAAGTCGATTTCCCGCTTCCAGTACTACCGATAAATGCAACGGTTTCTCCAGGAGAGGCGGTAAAACTAACATTACGGATCACCGGACTTTCTGAATGCCCAGGATAAGCAAAAGTTACGTTTTTAAATTCTAAGTAGCCTTTTGTCTTCGTTTCTGTAATACCAGCTTCATTTTCACGAATCACAGGTTCCATATCAAAAGCTTCTTGGATTCGGCGAGCTGAAACAGCTGCACGAGGATACATCATAAAAACACTTGCAAATAGCATAAATGAAAATAGTGCATGGAAAATATATTCGATAAACGCAATCAGGTCCCCAACTAATAAGCTACCTTGATCGATCTGAAGTGCACCATTCCAAATAATCAACACCATCACGATATTAAATAGAAAGAAAAATCCTGGTTGTGCTGCTGCCATCAAGCGGAAAAGGCTCTTCGAACTTTTCGTATAGTCTTCATTAACTTTACTAAAACGACTTTCTTCAAACTTTTCGTTTACAAAAGCGCGAATCACTCGTAAACCCGAAAGATTTTCTCTTAAGATTCCGTTGATTCCATCTAAGTTTTTTTGCTGTTTATTGGATAACGGCTCAGATACTTTAGCAATCAATACCACAGCTGCTAATAGAAACGGCAAAGCACCTAAAACGAACCAACCTAATGACGGACTTGTTCGCATAACCATATATAAGCTGACAAAAAACATCATCGGTGTCATGAAACCGATTCGTAAAATATTCCCCATAAACAACATGATTTGATACGCATCATTCGTTGTTCTAGTAATCAATGAAGAAACACCTATTGTTTCATATTCACGATGGGAAAAAGTCTGTACTTTTTCAAATAGATCATCCCGAATATCACGGACAATATTTGTTGTCATTCGTGCGCCAAAATACCCCAACATAATGTTCATCACTACGCCAATAACTGTGATTCCGATCATGAACAAGCCTTGTTGTTTTACATAATCATAATCATTGTTTTTGATTCCAACATCGATCATTCGTGCTAAAATCGTTGGTAACCCTAGTTCTATCAATATAAATCCAAAAACACAAATGAAATCTAAAAACAATAATTTCTTATATCTCATCGTGTAACGCCACATCAATTTCAATCAATCATCTCCTATTCCAATTTTGATCCAGTGCTTCCACTATAGCATAAAACCAATAGTCAGGTAAATTATATTTGAATGAAAATCCCAGTCTTTTTTTTTGAATGATCAACTGGACCATTTTAACTATGTTATAATGGTAGCAACTTTAATTTTTTTATTAAAATAAACTGAAGGTGATGGGATCAAATTAATGAAAAAAATACTCTACATTTCTTTGGGTTCTCTTACGTTTGTGTTAGGAACTTTAGGCATTTTTCTGCCGATTTTGCCTACGACGATTTTTTATATTTTAACGGCATTTTTCTGGATGCGTAGCTCTGATTATCTATACACAAAATTTATTGAATCTACCTATTATCAAAGATATATTCAGGCATCAATTATAGAAAAGAAAATCACACCATTTGGGCGCGTAAAATTATTTTCAACGCTATTTATTGTTTTCGCGATCCCTTGTATAATCATCCGCAATCCCTTCATGACAACTACTTTGGCCATTGTCTATTTAGTCCATTTGGTTGCTTTAAATTTGTATTTCAATAAAAAGAAAAAAACACCGTTAAAAGAACCTAATGGATCGTAAGTTTTTCTTTAAAGCTGTAAGTCTGTTTCTATACTTATTTGCCTTTTTGTGATAAAATACGATTAATTGTTGTACAACACAACACGAGGAACGGTTGAAAGAAAGTACAGTTTCCATAAAATCAGTAAAGTGAAGCAAAGTCGAGGCTTCATGTCATCATCAACTGAAGTTTTTGATGCCAATTGTTTTTAAGGTGGGCAACCACCTCATTTTGTTGTGTTCAAATTTACAGTAAAACAATCTATAAAAATAAATAATTAACTGCTTAGGCAGATAAAGGAGAAAAAACTATGATTTATAAAGTTTATTATCAAGAAACAAAAACAAGAAACCCAAAAAGAGAAGATACAAAATCTATTTACGTTGAGGCAAAAGACGATGTTATCGTACGCCAACAAGTAGAAGAAAATACCCCATATAATATTGAATACATCCAAGCGCTTGATGAAAATCATTTAGCTTATGAAAAAGAACATGCGGAATTTTCTTTAACGGAGTTTTAATATGAAAGTAAATATTAAAAATAATGAGACTGGCGTTTTTGCGATTGGTGGCTTGGGCGAGATTGGGAAAAACACTTATGGGGTTCAATTCCAAGATGAGATCATCATTATTGATGCTGGAATCAAGTTTCCAGAAGATGATTTACTTGGGATCGACTACGTTATTCCAGATTACAGCTATATCGTTCAAAATCTGCACAAAGTCAAAGCGTTAGTTATCACTCATGGACATGAAGATCACATTGGCGGCGTTCCATATTTATTGCGTCAAGCCAATATTCCCATTTATGCTGGACCATTAGCATTAGCGCTGATCACCAACAAATTGGATGAACATGGTTTATTGCGTGATGCTGAGTTACATGAAATCAATGAAGATACCGTGATTCGTTTCCGAAAAACTGCTATCAGCTTTTTCAGAACCACCCACAGTATCCCTGATGCATTAGGTGTCGTCGTTAAGACGCCGTCTGGTAATATTGTTGCAACGGGCGATTTCAAGTTTGATTTCACACCCGTTGGAGAACCAGCAAACTTGCATCGTATGGCAAAATTAGGTGAAGAAGGTGTTTTATGCCTACTTTCAGATAGTACGAATGCAGAGATTCCAACGTTTACTAAATCAGAAAAAACGATTGGCTCTTCTATTTTGAAGATTTTCGAAAAAATCGAGGGTAGAATTATCTTTGCTAGTTTTGCTTCAAATATTTTCCGTCTACAACAAGCGGCAGATGCTGCCGTTGCAACTGGTCGTAAAATTGCAGTATTTGGACGCAGTATGGAAAATGCAATCGTTAACGGTGAACATTTAGGCTATATCAATGTGCCAAAAGGAACGTTTGTGGATGCTAGTGAGCTAAATCAGCTTCCTGCTGGCGAAACAATGATTTTATGTACAGGATCTCAAGGTGAACCGATGGCGGCTTTAAGTCGAATCGCTAACGGAACACACCGCCAGATTTCAGTACAACCTGGGGATACAGTGATCTTCTCAAGTTCACCGATTCCTGGAAATACAACAAGTGTTAACCGTTTGATCAACTTACTGTCTGAAGCTGGTGCTGAAGTTATTCATGGAAAAATCAATAACATCCACACTTCAGGTCATGGTGGTCAAGAAGAGCAAAAATTAATGTTGAGCTTGATGAAGCCTAAGTATTTTGTGCCTGTACATGGTGAATTTAGAATGTTGAAAATCCATGCATCGTTAGCACAAGATGTTGGTGTTCCAGCGGACAATTGTTTCATCATGGAAAATGGTGATGTTTTAGCTTTAACGGCTAATGAAGCTCGAATCGCTGGTCATTTCAATGCCAGTGATGTTTACGTAGATGGTAACGGTGTCGGTGATATTGGTAATGTTGTCTTGCGGGACCGCCGCATTCTTTCAGAAGAAGGCTTAGTTTTAGCAGTCGCAACAGTCGACATTAAAAACAAAGAAATTTTAGCTGGTCCAGATATCTTATCTCGCGGATTTGTCTATATGAGAGAATCAGGCGAAATGATTCATGAAGGACAGCGTGTACTATTTAATGCGATCCGTGAAGCATTACGTGATGAAAACTGTACAGAAGCGAAGTTGTGTGATGCTATAACCGCTGCACTACAACCCTTCCTATTTGAAAAAACAGAACGCCATCCAATGATTTTACCTATGATCATGACTTCATAAATTTAACGATAAAAAAAAAGAGCACTTGGGACAAAATACCAAGACAAACAAAATAGAAGGAGGATGGGACAGAAGTGTTTAACCCCGAGAAATAAGAGGGAATTCACGAAAATTGTTCTTCAAATTTTTGTGAATTTCAGCTTATTTCCGAAGGGATTGCTTCTGCTTCCACCGTTTATCCGGATTCCAAGTGATTGGGTCGTAACTCGTAGAGTTATGTCCCAATCACTTTTTTCATCTTTTTGCCAATTAATGTTATCAAAAAAAGAAAAAGCCTAACTTTTCAGGATCGCTACAATCATCAGGAAGCATAGAGCCTTTTTATTCATATGGTGATTAGGTATCATTTTTGACAGTATTGTACTATAGATACCTAAAGTCTATAATAAAGTACATACAAAGGAGGGGAAATTTGATGAATGAATCAATAAAAAAACTAACAGAGCATGCTTCAGTAAGAGACTTTAAAGAAATTCCTTTATCTGCTGAAACAAAAAAAACGTTGATAACTGCAGCGCGAAGTGCATCTTCTTCTCACTTCGTTCAGTCATTTTCGATTTTAGAGATTACAGATGAGGCGTTAAGAGCACAATTGGCAGAAATTACGAATAGTGCATCTTATGTCAACAAAACAGGTGCATTTTATGTATTTATTGCGGATTTGTATCGACAATCTAGACTATTAATTGAACAAAAAAAATCATTAGATGGGCTAAAAAATATGGAGTCTTTACTAGTCTGTGTAGTCGATGCAGCAATTGCTGCACAAAGTATGGTGGTAGCTGCTGAGTCCATGGAATTAGGAATTTGTTATATTGGTGGCATTCGTAATGATGTAAGGGAAGTTTCTAAGCTTTTGAAATTACCTAAGTATACGTTACCATTATTTGGATTAACAATTGGTGTTCCGGCTAGTAAGAATCAAATTAAACCTAGACTATTAGAAAAAAATCAAGTGGGTGAAAATTATTATCCAAAAGAACAATTTTCTGATTTAAGTGAATACGAAGATTTGTCAAAAAAATATTATGCCTCCCGAGAAAGTAATCAACAGGCAACCTCCTGGTCAGAAAAAAACATTGCTTTTTTTGAAGAAGTTAGAAGACCAGAAATTGCTGGATATTTAAAAGAACAAGGATTTGAATTGAATTAAACTGACAAATAGAGAAAAGTAATTGAAAACATAAACAAGCTTTCAATAAGCCGAAAGTAGGCGCAACGTCAATTTTTCGTTAGCGATAGATTTTACCTGTTTCTTTTTCTGAAGGTGGCTGTTGATTCGTTTTTTTCTAACTGAACGCTAAAATCTAGAGGAAGAACGACTTGATTCGTATTATAATTTTTAAGCATAAGAACATCTCACTAGTTTATTGGCTTAGTCACTTTTATTTTAGCAAAGGTGTTCTTATTTTTGTACAACAAAATAATCCAGATGCCAATCAAGTTGACTGGTATCTGAATTTTTCGTTCAGACTTATATCCCAAACCTTTTTGCTTTTTTTATTTAGCATTCGCAGTTACGAATTGCAGCAATTCTTTGGCAGCCATGGTACTTCCTTCCATTGACTGAAGCTCTTGCTGCAATTTTTTAGCTTGTTGCCTATAGATCGATTCTTCTAAAAGCTTTTGGATATTTTTTTTAAATAGATGTTGATCTTTCAATTTATTTTTCTTTATTTGGATCGCATTACCATACTTAACACAGCAGTCAATATTATATTCTTGTTCTTTTTGTAAGCCAATACCAATAAATGGTTTTCCAGCGAAACACGCCGTTTGAACAGTTCCTTCGCCGCCATGAAGAACACAAGCCATGACTTTATTTTGAACGGCCATTGCAGGCAGCCAATCAAAGAGATGAACATTCTTCGGAAGTTGCTTTATTTGTTCTTCTGTTAAGTAGCTTTTCATTGGGCTGATTACTTCAACAGCTAGTCCATCAAAGCTTTGTAACAGGTCAAAAATAAGTTGGTGATTAGCTGAGCTGCCCATACTACAATAAATGAGCGGTTTTGTACTTATCTCCAATAACTGCTGTAAGTCTCGAGGTATTTCTTCATTTAACTTTGCAAAAATGGGCCCTACATAGACGCTATTCTTTGGTAAAACAGGATTTTTCGTTAAGAGTTCCGGAGTCGTAATACAATTTAAATCTGCAGACATCGCATCAATTGTATATTCAAAATGGTCTTTCACTCCAAATTCTTTTATCAGCTTTTTAATGTCTTTTGGGAGCCATTTTAAGTTTAAAAGAAGTGCTTTCACTATTTTTTTTATATACGGCTTTGATTCTTTCATAAATAGTGGACCTTCTATATGCGCTCGGCTATAAGCATACGGTTTAACATAAATCAGTGGAACTTTTTTTACACGGGCACTGATTAGTAAACTGATCGTAGAACCGATAATGATTCCATCAGGGTCGATTTTTTCAATCAATTGCAATTCATTTTCGATCCTCATTCTCAACATATTATAAGTAAAAGGAATTCTGACGGTTTTCATTTGATCAAATTTCATAATATTTTGGATATCCGTCTCTGCTAAATGAGGCGTTAAATAGTTAAACTCAAAGCCTTCTTTCTCGATAAAAGTAGCAAATTTCCGACTATACCCCATAAAAATACAGATGGCTTGAGACTGACATGCTTTAGCGACTTCAATCATTCTAGTCGTTTCCGCTAGATTAAAGGTTTCAGGTGCAAATAATAATGTCTTCATTGGTCCATCGTTCCATTTTCTGAGATCATCTGATAGATTTCCTCAATGTATCGATCGATTTTGCTCTCGTCTTCCACATTGAAGTCGTTTATTTCCGGAATTTTTTCGAACAACGATAACATTTGCTTGTAGTAGTCGATTTTATCTTGAAAGAACTTTTTCTTTGAGTCAATTAATCGCTCTGTTTGTTCTTTGCAGCTAGCCGTGGTTTCTACTCCCATCATCTTCAAAATCAACTGCATTTCTTCAAGACTAAACTCACCATATTTCATGACTAATATGTACTTGATCATGATAAGATCCAGCTCTTGGTAAACCCGGTAGCCGTTTTCTTTTCTGGTTGGTTTTAGAAGATCGACTTTGTCGTAATACCTTAATGTTGATTTTGGAATATTAAGAATTTCCGCTACTTGTTTTACTGTTTTCCCTGTCATTTTATACCTCCGATTGCTTTTGTTGTACTATAACATGAAACCTAACTTTAATGTCAATATAAAAAAAGGCTGTGATAACAGTCGTTTAGGCATGAGCAATTGGACCAAAAGAGGCTGAGTCATAACTCGAAGAGTTACATCTCAGCCTCTTAAAATTCGGATAAACGGTAGTAACGTTAATATAACTCAAAGAGTTTGTTCCAGGTGTTTTGAAATACGCTGTAGCTTTTACACGATATTATTAACCACCAAAACATTGGCTTTCGTATGATTAACAACATAAGAAGTCGTTGATCCCACCATCAATCGTTCAAAACCATTTAACCCTGTTCTGCCGATTACAATCAGATCAATCGGTTCCTTTGACTCTGTAAAATCTGCAATCAACGATTTAGGATAACCGTACATAACATACGTAAATACATTCGTTATGCCCTGTTCAAGTGCCTTTGTCTCACGTTTTTTCATTTCTTCTTCTTCTCTTGAACGAAGCTCTTCCATCACTGTTCCCATCGACATCGTCAGTTCACCAAAGTAATTGCCCATCTCTTCAATAACAGACAATATATGCAAGGTAGCACCGTTTCGTTTAGCAATTTTTATTGCTTCTTGAAAAGCATTTTCTGACTGATCAGAGCCATCTACTGCAACTAAGATATTCTTGTATGATTCTCCCATGATAAAAACCTCCTTCTTTGCTAGTTCTATTATACTACGTAAAAGGGCTTTCACCAAAAAATACTACCGAATTAAAAAACTTTCTACTTTACACGGATAAAAAGCCATGTTATAGTAATCATGGAATTTCGTTATCAGATATCGTTGCCTTTCATAAGAATCAAGAGAGGAGAATTATTATGACATTTGGTAATAAAGTATTAAAATACCGTGTAGCACTTGATACAAAGAAAAATTTGTTTATGGCTATTGATGCAAATAACCAAGCAAATATCGCTTATGGTATCACAATTACACAAGCAGTAAAAGAATTGAAAAAATCTATTTAAGGAGTTATCAACCTAAATGAGCACTTCAAGTTCTAATACGATTTAAAGGCATCTCGTGAACGTTCGATCACAGATGCCTTTTTTGTTTGCTTATTTATGATTCAATGTTCTCCACGTTTTTTTCTTGATAGAATGTCGCCAGCTCATTTGGATAAATAGTACAATGAAAAAGAGTACGGCTATGATTGCAATTGATATCATCCTCAATCCAACTGTCTGCTCTGCGCCGCTTCCATCTACCACTCTATTTAAGAGATGAATAAGTCCACTGATAAATACTACCAACCAAACAACATTTACTGCCCACCATTTTTTCATTTTTCGGCCCCCTTTTATTTAACTATACTATTTTTTTCTAAACTAGGTAATCAGACTTTAGTCTAGTTTTTGACCCCTTAGGTTATTAGTCTTTAGGGATTGATAAAGTTATGTCCACGCGCTTAGTTTGATTGTGATAGACAAAAAAACATCTGACATATGTCAGATGTTTTGGAATGGATGAATTAGTTTTTTACTACGTTTACCGCTTGAGGTCCACGATCTGAATCTTCAACGTCGAAGCTTACTGATTGACCTTCTTCGATTGTTTTGAATCCTTCTCCTTGGATAGCTGAGAAGTGTACGAATACATCGCTTCCGTCTTCGCGAGAGATAAATCCAAATCCTTTTTCTGCGTTAAACCATTTCACTGTTCCTTGTTCCATTCTTTGTTCCTCCTCGTGCTTAAGCACTAAATATTGTAACATTGCCCGTGTACGATAGAGGGTTTTAAAATTAAAACTTCTATATTGTCCCAAACAAGATTACACCTACATTGTACATGTGAACCCTTATTTTTGCAAGAATTCTAGCTAGTCTGCAGCAAAAAAGTTTTCTTCTCTCATACTGATGTAAACTTGTTCTCCAATAATAATATGATCCAAAACCTCGATGCCCATCATTTTTCCACATTCCTGCATTCTTTGCGTAAAATGAATATCACTTTCCGAAGGTGTTGGATTGCCGCTGGGGTGATTATGCGCAAGAATCAAACGTGCAGCAGAATACTTTACTGCGCTACGAAAGATCTCTCTTGGATGCGCAACACTTTGATTTAATGAGCCTTTAAAAACAGTTTCTTGCTTGATCACTTCGTTTTTGGTATTTAAATATAAACAAACTAAATGCTCTTGCTGAAAATCTTGTAATTCGTAGATTAAACTTTGGGCAATTTGATAACTGGAGGAAACCCTTCCTAGCTTCAACTGAGTACTTTGCTGAATGCGGTACCCAAACTCGATAGCCGCCCTTAGTTCAATCGCTTTGATTCTACCAATCCCTTTGATCTCCATCATTTCAGTCAGTGTGGCATTTTTCAATTCGTATAAATGATTGAAATAATTCAAAAACTTTGAAGCAACTTCCATAACATTCCTATTTTTAGAGCCTGTTCTTAATAAAATCGCTAACAGTTCTTGATTGGATAAGGCCTTCTCCCCTACAACTTCCAACCGTTCTCGTGGTAAACAATCCTCCGGCATTTCTCTAATAAATAATTTTTCTTCTTTGATCAAAAAATCACTCCCTTATACGCTTCTACTTATAAAATACGCAAAGGAGTGATTCATTTATTTTATTTTTTTAAATAGGTAGGAACTTGGCTTAGGCTTTCAAATATCTCTATTGTTTTTTCTTTGATTTCATCGGTTGGGGCCAACAAGTCTGGTACCATAATCACAGGAATTCCAGCTGCATCGGCTGCTGTTACACCATGAAATGAATCTTCAAAGATCAATGTATTTTCTGCTTTTGTTCCCAAATTAGCTAAAGCTTTTTTAAATATTTCTGGATCTGGTTTTGCTCGAGTCACATCTTCTGCTGAAACGATCCCAGAAAAACGTTCTTTAATTCCAGCGCCATCTAATAATAACTCAATTGCTGGACGAACATTACTTGAAGCGACTATTTTGGGAATCTCTTGTTGCTCAAGAAAATCGAGTAACTCTAAGACACCCTCTTTTAACGGTACTTTCCCCGCTTCAAATACCTGATAAGTATCATCATATGAACGTTGGATAAACTCATCCACTTTTTCCTTACCGAAATCCTGATAAATTCGATGATAATTTTCTTGTACCTCTTCATCTGACACACCTAAAAACTCTAAATAAACTTCTTTGCTATAAGGAAAGTTCATCGCATCCGCTATTTTTTGGGTCGACTGATAATAAATCAGTTCCGTATCGAATAATAATCCATCCATATCAAATATTACGCCATCAATTTGTTTCATAATTTCCTCCCGTATAATAATTAATGATCAACAGTTTCTTTGAAGCTCTTGTACTTTCCAACATCCGTTCATTTTATGCATTGTATTTCAAATTAAAAGAGAAACAGACTCGTTCACTCTCGACAGGAAAATAGGAAAAAATAAATATGGTGCTCTTTACCACAATTATTTTTTATCTTTTTCCCGAGAGAGTAGCCCGCGTAGCTAGATAACATATAGCACACTCGACTTCGTCTTGTTGAGACTAGTCCTCATCGCCAGATCCTATGTTCAACAACAATTCCCTTACCTGTGAAACAAAATAAAGCGAGCCTGTCACTAACATCAAATCATCTGCTGACATTTTTTCTAAAATTTCACCTAACCCAAATTGCCACAGTGAAACGATTTCCGTTTTATCATCTTCAAAATGTTCCATTTTTGTTAATTCGATTGCTCTAGGATAATCAAAAGTGGTCAAATATAAATGAACATTAGGAACTTTTCTTAATATAGATATCATCTGATCAATATTTTTTGACGCTAGTGCTGAGAATAAAATATGGATCTCACGATTGGGAAATTCCTTTTTCAAATTGTCAGCCAAACGGCGCATTGCATGATCATTGTGCGCACCATCTAAAATGATCAACGGTTCATCACTGATTTTTTCCATTCGAGCAGGCCACTGAGCCTGAGCCAAGCCTTGATAAACATCTCTATCAGTAAAGTTGATTTGCTGCATTTCACAATAGAGATAAAATAATTGAATAGCTACTGCCGCATTTTCTACTTGATGACGACCTAATAAAGGTACTTTGACCTTAGGTAATTTGCCTGCTTCACCATAAAAATCAAAAATCTCGCCCCAATTTTTGTCTGGATGGCGGTATTCAGCCTTGTAGTCTTTTTCATAGCGATACACTCTGCTATTTTTTTTATCGGCGACTTCATTAATCACAACAAACGCTTCTTCTCCAATATTTCCAGTTACAACCGGTATGCCCTCTTTAATGATTCCAGCTTTTTGAAAGGCAATTTCTTCCAGTGTATCGCCTAAAATTTCTGTATGGTCTTTGCCGATCGTGGTAATTGCTGTTAGCATCGATTTTACTACATTGGTACTATCTAATAAACCACCAAGTCCTACTTCAACAATGGCGATATCGACTTTTTCATCTAGAAAATAATCAAGTGCCATCACAGTCAACGTTTCAAATTCCGTGATTCCTGCACTTGTTGGCTGTTGATCCATTTCTTTGATCAGCTCTTGATATTTTTCTACGTACTGAATGATATGATTGTCTGAAATGCCTTTTCCATTGATCGCAATTCGTTCATTGAAGTGTTCGATATAAGGAGAAGTGAACGTTCCTACCTTTAACCCCAATTCTTCTAACATACAGCGTAAATACGTTACTGTAGAGCCTTTTCCATTTGTACCAGCAATATGGATCGTTGGTACTTTTGCTTCTGGGTTCCCGACTCTGTTTAATAATGCTTCCACTCGATCAAGACCTGGTCTGGAACCAAATGGCAGTCTGCTATGAATCCAATTAATCGCTTCTTCTATCGTTAATGACATCTGATCAACTCCTCATTATCTATTATATCGAAAGCTGAAGTGCTTTTCACTAATTAACGTCTATAATTCCATAAATGATCAATTTGCTGTAAAAAAAGAACGATTCTATAAAAAAGAGTAAACAAATAACCCAGCACTTTTAAATAAAAACGGTTGTGATAAAATAAATGAGGTATCTTCTAAAGTGAACACTGATTCTTTTGCATCTTTACCAAGTCACATGATAGACTAGAATCTTAGATAGATAGCCAAATAAACTTGATTAAAAAATAATTATTGTTGTAGGTAGTTCGTTTGATTTCACACGATTGATTGGACCTTTATCCTAAAGCAGTTACTAATCATTAGAATAGAGGAGCAGTATAAAATATGTTAAAAATCAAAAAATATTTGTTGGTCGGTGGAAGTTTCTTCCTGCCATTCTTGTTATTAGCCATACTCTGGTTTAGCTTAGGATTAGCCCCTTTAGGGAATAATAATCTTCTAGTAAGCGATCTAGGTACACAGTATATGCCTTTTTTAAGTGCATTTAAACAGTTTTTCCAAGGCGAGACTTATTCCCTTTATTCATTTTCTGACGCATTGGGGGGAACGATTTTACCATTAAGTGCATATTATTTATTAAGCCCCTTCAATTTGTTCGTCTTACTATTTTCATATGAACAATTGCCGATTGCGATCTTATTGATCATTACGCTGAAAATTTCGCTGATGGGTAGTTCGATGTTTTATTATCTTCAAAAGACCTATCAACGATCAACTGTTGCCACTTTACTTTTTTCAACATCATATAGTTTATGTGGGTTTGTAACTGTTTATTGTTTGAATTTTATGTGGTTGGACGCGCTGATTTTACTTCCTTTACTTATTTTGGGGATTCAACGTTTATGGGATCAGCAGAAATATGTTCTTTATTCTGTCGCCTTATTTTTATCTATCGTGACGAATTATTATATGGGCTATATGCTCTGCATTTTTGCTGTCTGCTACAGTTTGTATTGGTATTATCAAAAAACAGACGCTTCAAAAAAGAAATCAATTTGGCAGTTTCTTAAGTTTCTGGTTGGAGCTAGTCAATACGATTTGGCATATGTTTCAAAGTCCTGCGGGATTTCCGTATAGAAATACGTTTATCTTTAGTTTTTTGATGATAAAATTTGCGTATGAAGCGTTTCTTAAATTGAAGGATGGAGCAAAATTAACGTTCATTGTTCCTAGTATTTTTTCTGGATTGTTGCTTTTTGGTTATATTGCTTTAAAATTTTCAAAAGAGAAAATCTTTTTATTGTCCGATTATTATGTTGTTATCAGTCTAGTTAGCATTTGGTTGACCTTTGGGTTGGTAGTCTTGATTCAAAAAAGACGCGGATCAAAAATAAATGGCCTCTATATGATCTTGTTCTTAGTGGTTTGCTCCGAACTAGTCTTTAATTTTTGGATCAGTTTTAAGGATATTCCTTTTGGGAATCAAGAAAAATTTGCACAGACCTATCAAATTCAGGATAAAATCATTTCTGATCTACAAAATGAACATCCTCAGTTATTCCGAATAAAACAAACGATCGATTCCGATGCTGCAGGGTATAACGAGAAAAATAATGGCTACAATAATCCGATTCTATATGGCTATGCTGGTGTTTCCAGCTACACCTCTACACTGGATGCTAAGACCCAAGATACGTTGCATGCTTTAGGCTTATATCAAAAAAACGATCGTAGAATCGCTTATGTGGATGAGTCAAAAGTGATCAACTTACTGTTAAATGTGAACTATCAGTTGACACCAGAAGTAAAATCGCACCAAAAAAATATTTCAAGCGATCCTTCAACGAATGTTTATGAAAATGAAGAAGCAATCGGCATGGGATTTTTAGTTTCCAAAGAATTTGGCGATCTGAAGTTAGTTAAAAATCAGCCTCTAAAAAATCAGGAAATGATCTTACAACAGATCCAAGAAAATAAACAAGGTTATTTTCAAGAGACACAAAAAGTAGCCTGGACGGCTCAAGCTGATCATCACTACACACTGACTACAAAAACGACAACAGATGGTGAGCTATATCTTTATGCACCAGAATTTAACTGGAAGAAAATCACTTCGTTTAGAGTAAATGGGGAAAAAATACAGCCTGCAGTTTATATCGCAACGAATCAATTGTTTAATCTTGGTTACTTCAAAAAAGATGCTGTCGTTCAATTACAACTTGAATCTGAAAAAGAGCTTGAGGAAAAAGCGATTGAATTAAAAACCTTGCAACAAGAAACCTTTCATTCATTTATTACCAAACAAAAGTCCCAAGCAATTCAGCTTGAAGAAGAAGTTTTAGGCACCTTGACTGGAAAAATCACCGTAACTGATTCAGAAAATTCATTGCTTTACTTGGCGATTCCCTATGATAAAAATTGGCAGATCACAGTTGATGGCAAAAAGGTCAAAGCTAAATCGGTTTTAGGCAATTTTACAGGCATTGAATTAACTTCTGGAAAACATCAAATCACGATGCATTATCAACAACGGAACTTTATCGTGGGCGTTTTGATTAGCATTTCTGTTCTTTTGAGCGTATTATTTTATCAACTAATAAAATATGTTAGACGACGAAAATCAAAATAGCAGCGAGAGGAAATTGCAGCCATGGGGAGAAAAATTCTGAAACGAATTATCTATGTACTGCCTATTCTAGGCGTTATTTGTTTTACTGGTTTGGTGATTTATGGCTATTATAAAGGTATTTTTCATTCTGTACAGTCTTTACAGGATTTTATGAAACAATTTGGAGAATACGCCGTCTTGATCTTTATCTTTTTACAAATGGTCCAAGTGATTGTGCCGATTCTTCCTGGAGGGATTTCAACCCTTGTGGGAATGTTGATGTTTGGTAGCATCCCAGGATTGATCTACAGCTATATCGGTTTGATGATTGGCGATGTTATTGTCTATTGGTTGGCACGTTATTACGGGAAACCATTTGCTCAGCTGATTCTTTCTAAAAAACGGTATTTAAAATTCGAAAAAATGTTAGACCGTCCTGAAAAAGGCATTAAGAAGTTGATGATTGTTACATTGTTGATTCCTTTTGCGCCAGATGATTTAACTTGTTTGGTTGCAGGTCTGGCTGATCTGCCGTTCAAGGAATATATGAAAGTCTTGCTGATTTTTAAACTTTGGTCAGTTGGGACTTATGGGTATGCGTTGTTATTCTTGTTTAATCGTTTTTTGATTAGTTAGAAAAAATAAAAAGACAGAAGTGACCTAAAAACGTCATTTCTGTCTTTTTATTATTCATTAATTCACCGTACGTAGCTGTGCAATTCGTTCTTTCACAACGACTTGTTTCTCTAAATAATCTTTTTCTTTTGCTTTTTCAGCTTCCACAACATCATCTGGCGCATTAGCAACAAAACGTTCATTCGCTAATTTTCCTTGTACACGTTTGACTTCTTGCGTCCATTTGTCTAATTCTTTCTCTAGACGAGCTATTTCTTCTTCCACGTTGATCAAGCCAGCTAATGGTAAATACAGCTCTGCTCCGGTTAGAACGGCGGACATCGCCAATTCTGGTGCAATGATGTCACTTGCAATCGTCAACTCTTCTGGATTACAGAAACGCTCGATGTAATTTGTGTTTTCGATCAAGAATTTATCAACCGTTTCATCACTTGTTTTGATCAACAATGTAATTGGTTTTGAAAGTGGTGTATTCACTTCTGCACGAATATTACGCACCGCACGGATCACTTCTTTTAAGACTTCCATACCGCGAGCGGCAGTTTCATCTGAAAACTCTTCGTGAACCACAGGATAATCTGCAACAACTAAGGATACACCTTCATGCGGAATATTTTCCCAGATTTCTTCTGTCACAAATGGCATGATTGGGTGCAATAGACGTAAAATCTGGTCTAGTGTATAGACTAAAATACTGCGTGTTGTTTGTTTTGCTCCTTCATTTTCACCGTAAAGGATTTCTTTACTCATTTCAATATACCAATCACAAAAATCATCCCAGATGAAATTGTATAACTGACGGCCTGCTTCACCAAATTCAAAACGGTCAAATAAATCAGTCACACGAGCAACAGTTTCATTTAAACGTGTTAAGATCCAGCGGTCTGCTACAGTTTTCTCTCCGCTAAAGTCGATATCTTCATAAGACATTCCTTCAACATTCATGATCACAAAACGGCTGGCATTCCAAATTTTATTGATAAAGTTCCAAGATGCATCCATTTTTTCATAGCTGAAACGCATATCTTGACCTGGTGTTGAACCATTTGACATAAACCAACGCAAAGCATCTGCCCCATATTTATCGATAACTTCCATCGGATCGATTCCGTTACCTAAAGATTTACTCATTTTGCGTCCATCTTCTGCTCTGATCAAGCCATGCATCAAGACATTTTTAAATGGTGCTTGTCCTGTAAATTCTAAACTTTGGAACATCATACGGCTCACCCAGAAGAAAATAATATCGTAGCCTGTTACTAATGTGCTAGTTGGGAAATAACGCTGATAATCAGCTGCTTCTTCATCAGGCCAACCCATTGTTGAAAATGGCCATAATGCTGAACTGAACCATGTATCAAGTACATCAGAATCCTGCGTCCAATTTTCTGCATCGGCTGGCGCTTCCATGCCAACATACATTTCACCTGTTTCTTTATGGTACCAAGCAGGAATTTGATGTCCCCACCATAATTGACGTGAGATTACCCAGTCATGGACATTTTCCATCCAACGCAAGAAGGTTTGGTTAAAACGTGGTGGATAAAATTCTACTGCATCTTCTGTTTCTTGATTTTTGATGGCTTTTTCAGCTAAAGGCGCCATTTTAACAAACCATTGTGTGGATAAACGAGGTTCAACAACAACACCAGTCCGTTCTGAATGACCAACGCTGTGATTCATTGTTTCGATTTTAATTAAGCGACCCATTTCTTTTAGATCAGAAACGATTAATTTACGTGCAGCGAAACGATCCATCCCTGCATATTTACCAGCTAAATCATTCATAGAACCATCTTCATTCATTACATTTACGCGAGGTAAATCATGACGATTACCGACTTCAAAGTCATTGGGATCGTGAGCTGGCGTGATTTTTACCACACCTGTTCCAAATTCCATATCTACATATTCATCGGCAATGATCGGGATTTCTTTGTCTACTAATGGTAATGTGACCGTTTTTCCGATCAATGCTTGGTAACGCTCATCATCAGGATGTACAGCAATTGCGGTATCACCTAACATTGTTTCAGGACGAGTCGTTGCGATTTCCACAACGCCTGTTCCATCCGTCAGTGGATAACTCATATGGTAAAACGCACCTTCGATATCTTTGTGGATAACTTCAATATCAGATAAGGCTGTTTTGGCTTTCGGATCCCAGTTGATGATGTATTCGCCACGATAAATCAGATCTTTTTCATATAGAGAAACAAAGACTTTGCGCACAGCTTGTGATAAACCATCATCTAAAGTAAAACGTTCACGGCTATAATCTAAAGATAAGCCCATTTTTGCCCATTGTTCACGAATGTGAGAAGCATATTCTTCTTTCCAATCCCAGACTTGTTCGACAAATTTTTCACGGCCTAAATCATACCGAGAAATATCTTGTTCTGCTAATTTTTCTTCCACTTTTGCTTGTGTCGCAATACCTGCGTGATCCATTCCAGGCAGCCATAAAGTATCAAAACCTTGCATTCTTTTTTGACGGATGATCATGTCTTGTAACGTTGTATCCCACGCATGACCTAGATGAAGTTTCCCAGTAACATTTGGCGGTGGAATCACGATTGAATAGGGTTTTGCTTCTTTGTTGCCGTTTGGTTTGAATAAATCTTGATCCAGCCATTTTTGGTAACGGCCTTGTTCCACTTCTGTGGGTTGGTATTTAGTTGGCAGATTTTTTTCTTCTGTCATGTAGATTCCTTCTTTCTATATCGTGTTAGTATCCTTTGGAAATATCTGTGATGGACATATAAAAAAGCCCTAAAATACTTTCGTATTTTAGGGCGTATATACTATACGCGGTACCACCTAAATTGTGTCTGACGATCCAAACACCGCTTATTCGTGAGGTAACGATCACTACTCGAATCATTCTACTTCATTCAAATCATTGACTCCCAAGCTACCTTCTTACTGGTTATGTGAAAATCTTCCACCAAGTGATTTTCTCTCTATGACGATGCCAGTAGTACTCCTCTTGATCATGGTCTTTGGTTTATTCTAACATTGAAGTGAGCGATAAGTCAATTTGAACTAAATTAGCGGACTGCTTTTACTTTTTCTAATGCTTGATTATAATCTGGCTCTTCCGCAATCTCTTGAGAAATGGCTTCATAAATAATCTTTCCATCTTTATCAATTACAAAAATCCCACGAGCTAAACGGCCCATTTCAGGGATAAATAAGCCATATGCATCACCAAAAGTTCCTTCTGTATCGTGTAAAAGCTCCATATCAACACCTTCAGCAGCACACCAATTCGCTTGTTCTTCTTTCGTGTTGTTAGAAATCGTAATAAATTTTACACCTTCTACTTTAGCGGCTTCTTGGTTAAAACGTTTTGTTTGCAGTGAACAGATTCTAGTATCAATATCAGGTACAACACTGATCAAGACCGGAGTACCAACGAAATCTGATAGTTTTACTACTTCATCGTTTAAATTTTTTAATGAAAACTCTGGAGCTTTGGTACCTACCTCAGGTTGAATACCGACAATTTCTACTGCTTCGCCTTTTTTCGTTACTTTCATTATTCTTTTCCTCCTTTAATTTAAAAGCTGAAAGAGCTCAATCAACCTTGACAGGAAAATAGGAAAAATAACTGAGGTGTTTTTTACCTCATTTATTTTTATCTTTTCCCCGAAACCTTCAATCACTAGAGCTTTAGCTCTTAGGAATTGATGTGATCGAAGCAGAGCGTAGTGCTAGCTCCTGAAGCTAGATAACATTCAAAATGCCTCCCACTCTTAAAGCTCAGCCAGTTAAAATACTCTCTCTCTATTTAGTATAGAGGAAGGACGATCAGATGACAAAGTTCTTGCTTTCTACGGTTTAGCTTTTGAAAATGTTTCATCAAAATAGATCAAGGTCTGCAGCTCTGTTGTCAAATCAATGTACTGCACATTCACATTGTGTGGTACAGTTACGCGATCTGGTGCGAAGTTCAAAATTGCTGTAATTCCTGCATCGACGATTTTATCGATCGCTTCTTGAGCAAATTGACTAGGCACTGTAGAAATTGCAACGGTTACACCTGTACGCTTGACTTCTTCTGCTAGCTTTTCCATAGGCTGAATCATTATGTCATCGACCGATAAACCCACAAGTTCTTCTTCTGTATCAAATGCACAAACAATATTCAAATTTTCATTTCTTCTGAAATTATTTTTAACCAATGCTTTGCCTAAATTACCACAACCGATCAACGCAATTCGTTTTTCTTCTTTGGTGTTTAAAATATGGCTAAAAACTTCGATCAAATATGGCACATCATAGCCGTAACCGCTACGTCCCAACTCACCTAAGTGAGAAAAATCACGACGAATAGTTGCAGGCGGTACTTGAATGACATCACTAAATTCTTTTGATTTGATTCGCGTCACTCCAGAGTCCCCTAGCATTTTTAAGTAGCGTAAATACAGTGGCAGTCGTCTCGCAGTTGCTTTGGGCATTGCTTTTTCTTTATGTAATTCTTTCATTTTCCAGCTCTCCTTGTTACTTATTTCACATATATAGTTTAGCATGCTTCACGACTAGGAGCAACTTCTTTGTGAAATATATAACTGATATTAGAAAAACCTAATAAATAAAAAGAACAGAATCGATAGCGTTATCAAGTCTGTTCTTTCAACTTTTATAGTAAATCAGAAAACTCTTCGTCTTGTTCGCTTACTTCAGTTATTTCACTAACTTTCAAGCCAGCCATTGATCGTGCCATTAATCCTTCGATATCTAGACGTGCTTCATACGCTTGAGCTTTATCTAGTTTTGGTCTCGTTTTTGGTTGCGGCGGAGCAAATATCGTACAGCAATCTTCAAATGGTTGGATCGCTAATTCAAATGTATCAATTTTTTCAGCAATCTCGATGATTTCACCTTTATCCATCGAAACAACTGGGCGAATGATTGGAGTGGTTGTCACCTCATTGATGGCCACCATGCTTTGTAGCGTTTGTGAAGCAACCTGTCCCAACGATTCACCATTGATGATCACTAAGCCTTTTCTTAATTCACGGATTGCATCTGCTAGACGAAGCATCATTCGACGAGTAACTGTCATTAGATATCCTTCTGGTACAACTCTTTTGATTTCTTCTTGAATCTCTGTGAACGGTACTTCGATAAATTGAATACTGCCAGCATAAGGCGCAATTTTAGCAGCTAAATCTTTTGCCTTTTGTAATGCTTGTTCGCTTGTATAAGGCGGACTAGCAAAATGAACAGCTTCAACTTCTACTCCACGTTTCATTGACAAGTAACCTGCCACAGGTGAATCAATTCCGCCAGAAAGCATCAACATGCCACGACCACTCGTACCAACAGGTAATCCACCAGCACCACGAATCGTTTCATAGGAAAGATAGGCTCCTTCTTTGCGAATTTCCACGCGAATCTCGATATTTGGTTTTTTCATTTGTACAGCTATTTCAGGGAATACTTCAAAAACTGCCCCTCCAAGTTCCCGATTCAATTCGTTCGTATCCAATTCAAAGCTATGGTCAGAACGTTTAGAAGTGATTTTGAACGTTTGGCCAGGCTGATAAGCAGATTTGATGATGGTTTGAACCATTTCACGAATGGCCGGCATTGTTTTTTCTACACGGACACTTGGAGAAAAATTTTGAATACCAAAGACTTTTTCTAACTTAGGTAAGATTTGAGCACTGTCTTCCCCATTTAATAATAGATGCATCCGATCTCGGTCAGCATGGATTTTGACAGCAGGAAAATCGCCAAGTACTCTTTTGACGTTTTGGGCTAATTGGGAAATAAATAATTTTCTATTTTTTCCTTTTGTTGAAAGCTCGCCATAGCGAACCATAATTTCAGTATATTTCACAATTTTTCAATCCTTTTCTATAAAACTTGATTTTTTGAATTTCGCTTAGCAAGTCGTTCAATTTCTCTATAATAACCAGTTATTCTTATTCATGAGCTGATGCACAATTTCGATTAAATTGGATAACTCATCCATTTAATACCAAAAATTTTTTATACAGTTGATTGAAAATAATCATAAATTGTTCTGCTTCTGCAATCGTGTTGCTTTCATCAAGGCTGACACGGATAGCAGAGGTCGCTAATGCGTCTGGAACTTTCATCGCATGTAAGGTGCTACTTGCCAATTTTTTTCGGCTAGAGCAAGCGCTGGTCGTTGATGTATAAATTTGTTTTTCTTCTAAGGCATGTACCAGTACTTCTCCACGGATCCCTTTTAATGCAAAGCATAAAATATGAGGCGCAAAATCCATCGTTTCTTTTGAAAATACTGTCACGTTAGCATATTCTTGTAAGGCTTCAATCAAATAACGGCGAATGGTTGCAGTGTGCTCTGGCTTTTCTATTTTTTTATCCATATACAAACGTAAAGCTTTCGCCATCGAAACAATCCCAGCCACATTTTCAGTGCCGCTTCTTTGATCACTTTCTTGCCCTCCGCCATTCAGTAAAGATGTTAACTTTCGACCATGCTTCCAGTAAATAAACCCAACACCACGTGGTCCATGAAATTTATGGGCAGAAAATGTAGCGAAATCCACTCGCGGTGTCAGCCATTGCTCCTGGCTAATTTTCCCAATAGCCTGAACAGCATCTACATGAAAATGAATCGTTGGATGATCTGCTAAACAATCGCTGATTGCTTGAATTGGCTGGATCGATCCTATTTCATTATTGACAGCCATAACAGAAACAAGAATCGTATCTTTACGAATCAATTTGGCTAGCTCATCGACTTTTACAAAACCACGTTCATCAACAGGAGCGATTGATAGCTCAAAACCATTTTCTGCAAGTTGTCTTGCCGTTTCAGAAACCGCTGGGTGCTCAATATCTGAAATGATAATATGACGACCAAACGCTTTTTTCTCCAAAGCTGTTCCTTTTAAAATCCAATTATCACCTTCGGTACCCCCGCTCGTAAAATAAATTTCATTTGACTTTACTTGAATCAAATCAGCAATTTGCTTACGTGCTTGTTCCAGTAAACGATTCGCCTGATTCCCTAAATCATGTAGACTAGAAGGATTACCAATAATTCGCTGACTTACTTTTATATAAGTATCTAATGCTTGGGGATAAATTGGTGTTGTTGCACTGTTATCGAAATAGATCATCTAAAAACCCTCTTCTTTTGAAATTCTTTCCTATTATATACTTTCTAATTATGTAGTTCAACTAACAAAAAAATAAAAAGGTGGGTAGTACAAAACTCTATAAGTTTTGCTCTACCCACTCAAAATTTAAGTAAACTACATGAAAGAAGCAACTCCTTCGGAACTATGCGCTTCTTTCATAGCCTCTAATTTTAAATCGCATCAAGATTTTTAAAATAAAAATCTTCGATTCTTCTAAATGCTCCTGGCTCCACTCGTTCAAGTGCAGTGCCAATCTCATCTAAAGCATCTTGATATCTGTATTCTTTTGAGAATAGCTCTAAACTATTTTCCATTGCCACACGAATTGCTTCATGTGTATGGCGGTAACGATTCGCATATTGCATCATTTGTTCTGTTAATGCTGCTGAGTTTACCAAGTCTTTTGTCTTTTTATCAAGTAGCTCTAGATCTTCATTACAAAGATCTGATAACTTTTTGATTTCTTCCATATTGATTCGGATTCTATTCAAAGCTTTGCTTAATTCTTCGATACGATCTGTAGCTACAAAGAAAAATTCTAAGTAGTCTGCTGGCAATCCTGGTAAACGTTGTTTTTCAACATAACGTTTGATGTTGCGTAAGCGGAAATCATACTGATCAACTTTTTCTTGAGCAGCTTTTTCACCTTTACGTAAATCTTTCAATGAATCATCAATTTCAACTTGTTGATTTTCAATGTCATCTAGGATTTTATAACAATCCTTAAAGAATGCTTGAACTTCTGAAAAAGGAATTGTGTGTTCTTTTAATTTCGGTTCGAAATCTTCATAACGACGAATCAGTTCTTCGATCTCTGTTTGGAACCCTCTTGAACGACCTAGTTCATTGTGATTCAATGTGTAACTTTGTGAGGTATGATCAAGTTCAATCATTAACTGACGATTGTTTTTCAAAGCATGCGCAATATAGTCACCAACAACTTTATGATTTGTCAGTACATATTTTTTAGCGTTGATTTCACGTTCCATGATTTCGTATAATGCATCGATTGCATTAGCAGTATCACGATTGGCTACCTCAACTGCATCGACTTCCGTCTTCTCTAAATCGACTGTCGAATTTTTCACACGTTTTTGAACGCGTCTTAATTCATCTTCAAAATTCTTTTCTGGGAAAACATAGTGATCTGCAAGCAGACGCTTGTATCCTTCTTCAATCTCTTTTAATTGATCTGGGAAGGTACGGTTCAATTCATCGTACAGCGGTGGAATTCGTTTCATCACATCATCTAATTCATAGGTATGACGTTCAGCATTTTCCAAAACCTCACGCGCTTCGATTGGATCCCCAGAAGTATTCAATGTTACAAACTGAGTAAATTCAATCTCGATATTTTTGATTTGTTTTTGTAATTCAGGATAAGCTGAACCAAATTCTGATTTTTCGTCATGAAGTAATTTACTGATCTCTTCGTATACATCTAAAGCTTTTTGTACTTCAAGTGAATTACGTTCTTCACTTTCACGCAGTTCTTTTAAACCATTACGAATGATTTCAACTTCTGATTCCATCTCAGTCATTGTCTCATCGGCTTCAGCAACTGCTTTTTTCGCTTTCATAAAACGGAAGGTTTCATTTAAATTTTCGACTTCAAAAATCTGACTTTCTAACTCTGCAAAAGAACGAGTAGAAATCTCGGTCCAACGCTGATTCCATTCTCTAAACGTATTCTGACTTTGCCCGACCATGTGCATCTTTTTGACATCATCGACCTCTTCAATCACCGGCAAGTCGAACAGTTCTTCTTTCCTCTTTTCCAGATCATCGAGTTTCATTTGATTTTTCTTTCTCATAAAATAACCAACTAAATACAAAACTGCTGCGATGATTATTATAGCTAAAACTACGATAATGATCAGATTATTCTTCATCCATGGTTCCTCCGTTTATTAGTCCATATATGATATGCAACTGCTGATAAATAACAAAAATGCCTTTATCTGCAACCACAATATTCTCTTATCTACTTAAATTCTCTTAAAAACACCTACAGAAAATTATATCACAAACCACTCAATCAAGCACTAACAATTTGTAATTTTTCAAGAAATGTTTTGACTTTGTAATATTGTAACAAATCATTGTCGATCATTAGCTAGTTTAACCGATTTTCTCTGCTTTTTGCAACTTTTTGCACACATCACTTAAAGTATCCAGTTGGACATCTGCCAATTGCTGATCCATTCCAAAGCGCGTATCTTTCAAGGCCCACACTGTAATACCTGCATCATGCGCTGAACGAATCCCTTTTTCAGAGTCTTCTATCGCTAAACATTGCTTAGGCTCAAGTCCTAATTCTTGAACTGTATAAGTATAAATCTCTGGCGCTGGTTTGCTTTTTTTAAATTGTGTGCCACTTATGACGATATCAAAATAGCTTGCTAATTGGCCTGCTTTTAGCACTTCTTGGATCATATCCATTGTTGATGATGAAGCTAAACCGATTTTAACGCCTTTTCTTTTAAGAAACTGTAGCACTCGTTTTGCATCTGGATCGATCAGCTCACTGTAATCAATAGGATGCTCGATTTTATATTGGAGATATTTTTCATTTAAGAAAGCTTCATCATGGGTCGTATCGTTTACTTCAAGTATCAGCTCCCATAAACTGCGCATATCGGCTCCAACAAATAAAGGGATTGGAATCTGTTCAATCGATAAATCATACTCTTTTAAAAATGCTTTTCTGCGTTGATAATAAAACTCTTCACTATCGACCAACACGCCGTCCATATCAAAAATGATTCCTTCATATCTTGGGGTCATTTTGGTACTCCTTTTTTTTGACTATTCTTATTCAGCTCTACCAGTCTAACAAAAGTTTGAAAAAAAATGAAGAAATTTGTTGAAAAATAACTGAAAAGTATGAATTATTGTCATTTTTACGGTTGCTTTTCTGCGCATATTTCGGTATTCTTTTACTATTATAATGAAAAATCTATTAAAATTAGGAGTGAAAAAAGTGAAAGTCACAAAATTTGGCGGCAGCTCGCTGGCATCCGCTACACAATTAGAGAAAGTTTTACACATCGTAAAAGAAGACACTTCACGAAAGTTTGTGGTTGTTTCAGCTCCTGGTAAGCGTTCTTCTGAAGATATCAAGGTAACGGATTTACTAATTTCCTACTATAATCGGTATTTAAATAATGAAAATACTACTGAAATCATCGGAAAAATTGTGCGTCGCTATGAAGCCATTTTAGATGATCTTGGTCTAACAAAAGAAGTTTTAAACGATATTCAACAAGCCATTCAACAACTGTCTACTTTGTCTAAAGATAATAACCCACATCTACTTGATGCTTTTTTAGCCAGTGGTGAGGATAATAATGCTAAATTAGTTGCTGCTTTCTTTCAACAGCGAGGGCTAAATGCCCGTTACACCAATCCAAAGGATATTGGAATCATCGTTTCAGATGAACCGGGCAACGCACGAATTTTGCCTTCTTCCGCTAAAAAGATCAATCAGTTTAAAACAACAGAAGAAATTCTAGTGATTCCAGGCTTTTTTGGGTTTACAGAAGCTGGAGACATTTGTACATTTTCCAGAGGCGGATCAGATATCACGGGTTCGATCGTTGCAGCAGGTGTAGAAGCTGATATTTATGAAAACTTTACTGACGTCAATGGTATTTTCGTTGCTCATCCCGGAATCATTCATGAACCACGAACAATTAAAGAACTAACCTATCGAGAAATGCGGGAATTAGCGTACGCTGGATTTGCAGTGTTGCATGATGAAGCTTTGATGCCTGCATACCGTGCTAATATTCCAGTAGTCATCAAAAATACGAATAATCCTGAACATCCTGGTACATTGATTACAACTTCAAGAACCGTTAAACACGATCCTGTTGTCGGAATTGCTAGTGATCAAGGGTTTGCCAGTATTTATATTAGTAAGTATCTAATGAATAGAGAGTTAGGTTTTGGCCGCCGGTTACTGCAAATTCTTGAAGAGTTAGGGCTTAGCTATGAACATATGCCATCTGGGATCGATGATATTTCCATTATTTTAAGGGAACGTCAATTAACGATCGAAATCGAAGAAGAATTGATGAAACGCTTAGAACTTGAACTTGAACCTGATGAGTTGCGGATCACGCATGGTTTATCGATGTTAATGGTCGTCGGCGAAGGCATGCGCCAACGAATTGGGGTTATGGCTGATAGTACTGCAGCTTTAGCATTCAATAAAATAAATTTGGAAATGATCAACCAAGGATCTTCTGAGGTCAGTATTATGTTTGGCATTCAAGAGAATCAGGAGAAAAAAGCGATCCAAGCCTTGTATAAAACCTTTTTTGAAGATTAAACAACTAGAAAAACACAGAAAACCCCAGCTGGGTGTTTTTCTGTGTTTTTTTTAAAGAAAGCATTCTCATCATGAAAAGACTGGGGTACAATAAAAATAAGCTACTAAATAAGTAAAGGTGGGAAACAATGTGATCGAATTGACAGGCGTTAGTAAAAACTATGGCACAAAACAAGCATTAAAAGAACTTAATCTAACCATTAAACAAGGCGAGATTTTTGGATTTCTTGGACATAATGGTGCTGGGAAATCAACAACAATTAAAAGCTTGGTAAGCATCATCCAACCTTCCAGTGGCTCTATTACAGTTGACGGTATGGAATTATCAGAAAATCGGCAAGTAATCAAGCAAAAAATCGCTTATGTTCCTGACACGCCCGATATCTTTTTGCAGTTAACCGCAGGCGAATATTGGGATTTGATCGGTGCGGCTTATGAACTTGACGCAACACAAAAACAAAATCGTTTGAGCGAGTTGGCTTCTTTATTTGATATGTTGAGTCATCAAGATGAAACGTTGGCTAGTTTTTCTCATGGTATGCGGCAAAAAACGATTATTATCGGCGCATTATTACCTGATCCTGATATTTGGATCTTAGATGAACCGCTACAAGGCTTAGATCCTCAAGCAGCTTTTGACTTGAAACAAATGATGAAAGCCCATGCGGCAAAAGGGAAAACGGTTATTTTCTCAACCCATGCCTTAGATATAGCGCAGCAGTTATGTGATCAATTGGCGATTCTTAAGAAAGGTGAACTTATCTACAATGGTTCTGTCGATGAGTTATTGGCGCAATCACCCAATGAATCTTTAGAAGGCATTTATTTGAAGATGGCTGGCCGTCAATCGGATGCGCAATTAATTGAGCGTATTGAAGGTGACGCGAATGAATAAAACACAATTACTTGAATTAACACGGGTCAACTTGCGATATGCCAGTCCTCAAGTAACAGATCGAGCGCGAAGAAAGGGCAAAAGTGGAAAAGCCCTGACACGAGCCTTGATCAATCAGTATTTACTTTCTGGTGTTTTATTTTTATTTATCTATGGTGTAACGATGTTTCTTATCGATTTTAGTCAGATGCCTGGTTTCTTCACTTATTATGTGGCCTTATTTAGTATCTTAGCCTTTTCACAAGGGATTTCAGTTATTTATAACGTCTTCTTTGAAAGCCAGGACTTGCCGGCTTATTTACCCCTGCCCTTTAAACAAAGTATGATTTTTACTGCAAAGATTTTGGTTGTTGCTTTGACTGTCACACCTTTTGTTTTCCCAATGTTTGTCGTGTTCTTACTAACTGGCTGGCGAGCAGGGATTTTCTTACCCTTGACTATTATTTTAGCGCTCTTGCTTTTTTTATTCGTTTTAGCTATCGTCTTTGCGGTTTGTTGTTTAATTGTGTTTGGCTTGACTCGAACGAAATTTTTCAAACAGCACAAAAAAGTAGTGACTAGTTTGTTGTTAGGGATTTCAATGACGATTGCGATTGTGGGAATTATTTTTATGAATGGGCAAAGTTCTTATTCTGAAACTGGTCAAATGGATCGTTACCCGATTGCCATCTTATTACCGCTATTTCATATTGTATCTGAACCTTTTTCTACATCTGGACTACTTAGTTTGGCTGGCTTGTTCGGTATCTTGCTACTATTAATGTTAGCAATTAAGAGAATGATTTTACCAAAACTCTATGAACAACTAACCGATGCAACAACTGCCAAAGGAGCTCAACGTCGAAAACATAAGACAGCTCAAACCTTGGGCCAATTACTGATAAGTTATAATACGCAATTATTGAAAGAACCCAACTTAATTATGCAAGTATTGTCAAATTCTTTACTGATGCCACTGATTTTCATCGTAACATTTGCAATCGGCGGTTCCTTGGATTTAAGTCATATCGATTTTCGTTTTATTGGTGTGGTCTTTTTAACTGGAGTTGCTTTAGCTTGCATGACGGTTAATCAGACTTCTTTTATTAGTAATATGATTTCTCTTGATCAAGAAAATTTTAATTTTGTACAGACTCTACCTATTTCAATGTCTAAATATATGAAACAAAAATTTCTCATTGGTGTAATCATTCAATTTATATTAACTGGTGGTATTGCTTTGATTGGAGGTATTCTATTCCGATTACCAATTCTATATATTATAATTTTATTGACCGGCTCATTGTTCGGTAATTATCTACTTTGTTTACATTTTTTCGCTAGAGATTATCGCTTTATCTTGTTAGATTGGACAAGTATCAATCAATTGTTTACACGTGGCTCTGGAAGTGTAGGGTTAGTATTTACAATGATAGCATCTATTTTTATATGCTTGATTCTTTTGGGAGTTTACAGTTTCGCTGCAATGACTTTACCATTTTGGCCACTTAATTTAAGTGTTTTAGCAATCATAATAATTCTAAGCTTTCTATGGATACGGCATTTTCAAAAAACATTTTGGGATTCGTTCAATTAAAACTGAATACACGTTAAGAGAGTGGGAGAATTTTCAGAAAAAATCTAAAAATCCTCCCACTCTCTATCTTTTTATCATTTAACGTTTATTGTTGTCTTGATTTTTCTTCTTGATTAAAAACAAAGCTATACTGATGAAAATCAATCCATATCCGGTCAACGCAATCATTGATTTAAGATATCCAGTCTTTGGTAGTTTATTTGAACTTTTTTCTTCTAGTTCAGCTACGATTACTGAATCTGAACTACTGATACTTTCTTGACTTGATGTATTTGATTCATTTGTACTGCTTGCAATTGATTCTTCAATACTTTCAGTAGTCGTATCAGAAGTTGTAGCAATTTCCTCACTACTTGATTCTGTCGAAGATGTATCGATCGTTTCTGAAGTTGTTTCTTCCGAATCTTTTTCGGTTGTGCTTGATTCTCCCGATGATGTGTCGATGGTTTCAGATGTAGATTCACCTGGATCTCCACTACCACTTCCGCCACCACCTATACCTGGTGTTTCAGCTTCAATCACTACTGGATCCCCGTCACCATCAGCTTGTAGAATAGCTTTATTTCTATAAGGTAGGTTCTTATCACTCAGCTTATTTGATACGTAAGTTAAACTTACAGCATTATTCAATGTTCCTAAATCAATAACAAACCCAACATCCGTAGAACTTATCTTAGAGGGATCAATGGGTTCCAGTGCTTGAAAATATTGTGTTTTTTTGTCGTAAGTTCCAAGTTCTGCTTGGATTAAAAAACCGCTATTCAATTCCTGCATCTCTCCAAGAATATCAGTTAGAATAACATTAGTAATGTATTTCGAATCAGGATTAATAATAATGTTCCAAACAGCTGAAGTATTATCAAAACTATTCCAACCAACCTTGTTCATTACCCACTCTTCATTTTCCATCATTGTTGATCCACGTGCATAAAAAAGAATTTCTCCTTGACGATTCGCTTTATGCAATTCGTAATACGGACCAAAAGTTGCTGTTGCAGTATTGGATAAAGCATCCCCGCTAATCGTCATGATCAAAGTCCCATCATCTGCAACAATATCATATGAAAAGCTACTAGCAATTAAAGTGTTTTCTGGAATTCTTAAGTCCATTGTATCTCCAGCAGTAATGGAAATATTATTTGGAATATTGTATGTGTACGCTAATGAAACATTTTGATGATAATCGATTTCAGTGTTCTCATCAATAATGCTATCACCTTTGAAAATCGTAGGACCAGAAACATAAATATCTCCAAAATCCATATTAGCATAGGAATAGGATGGGAAAAGAATACTAATAATTAGACAAAAAATTGTCGATAAAACAAAACCTTTCTTTTTCATTTAACAACCTCCTTTTTTTAATTTTTTCACTGACGTTTTATAGCTACACTTCCTGCAATAAACAGTCAACGATCCTTTTCGCTGCTTTTCCATCCCCAAACGGAAGGAACGTTCCAGCAGTCTGCATCGCTTCATACTCATCTTGATTAGTCAAAAGAGCCACGATAGTCTTGTAAAGTCTTTGTTCATCTATACCAATAATTTTTAAATAACCTGCTTCGACTGCCTCTTGTCGTTCGGTTACTTCTCGAACCACCAAAACAGGGACCTTATAATAAGGCGCTTCTTCTTGAATACCGCCCGAATCAGTAACCACTAAAAAACTATTCACCATTTCTTGTTGAAATTCCAAGTAATTCAATGGTTCAGTTAAAATAATATTCACTTGATCCGACAATAGTGAGCCTACTATTTTTTGGATTCTAGGATTGAGATGTACAGGATATTTAATAACAACATCAGGATATTCTTTAGCAATCTTTCTCAAAACTTCACAAATTTTTCGTAACTTTTCTTCAGCAAGTTCCCGTCGATGTATCGTAACCAATATTTGATACTGATCACTGGCGATAGTTCGTTCTAAGTTAAGATAACTTAAGGTATCAATACCTGTATTTCCAGTAATTTCAATCTTTGAAGTGACACCTTCTTTTTCCAAATTTTCTTTATTGCTTTTTGTCGGAACAAAATAATAATCAGCGACTCGATCAATCAGTTGACGATTCATTTCCTCTGGAAACGGTGCATACTTATTATTAGTTCTAAGTCCAGCTTCAATGTGGCCTATTTTTTTCTGTTGGTAAAATGCCACCAAACTGGTTATAAAAGCTGTCGTTGTATCACCATGAACAAGTACTAGATCAGGATTTTCCGCCTTTATAACAGGCTCTATTGCAGTCATTATATTGATATTCAGTTCAGTTAAGGTTTGTTTTGGTTTCATAACTTCTAAATCATATTGTGGTTTTATATTCCATTCTTTTAAAAGAATGTCGACCATTTCTTTTTGCTGTCCAGTGTTGACGATTGTTAGTTTGATTTGTTTTGTATGGTTTTGGCACTCCTTAATCAGCGGAAACATTTTTATTAATTCTGGTCTAGTACCAAAAACGATCATATAGTGTTTCATTTGTGACCTCCTATTCATCACATCTAAAAAAAGCCATAACATTTTACCGAAAATTATACTCATTATAATAACGATAAGGGGGAGGATCGAAAACAATCGATTATCAAGTAAACGGTTGAGTTCATTCATTATAAACTTTCTCTTCTCTCTGCGTTTTTATCCAAGACTTTTTTCCTATTAGTTGCCTGACGAATGCCAAAAGAATACTGGGAATCGTTAAGAAGATGTACAGATACATAAGCATTCCTCCAAGATAACTTCTAACTTTGGGAGAATTTTCGATTATTTCAATATCTTGTGTCTCCTTGATATATCTTTTAGAAAACGACAGGCCTGGGTAAACCGTAATAAATGCCATTAGTATTATTGTTAGCACTGATTTAAACGTTATTCCTTCTACTATTGATTGACTCAACAGCTTTATTGAGATCAAAAGGATGATACTATTAGCCAAATTATAATAAGGCTGCAATAAAAAATAAAACATCTCTAGTTTTCCGATTTTTGATAGTGAAGCCGTTTTTAGTATGCGAAACATGTAAGAATGGCATTGAAGACTCCCTTGGATCCAGCGACTTCGTTGTTTGATGTAGCGCTGATAGCTTGTCACTCCTTGCTGGTAAATGATAAGTTGATCTGTGTAAACAATCTGCTCATTATTTAGTAATAAACGAACCGTTAAATCATAGTCTTCGAGCAAACAGTCACTCCAAGGAATACCGTCAAATTTTTTTAGTACAGATAATCGTGTAAGCTGACCATTTCCACCGAGTCCAACCGTTTTCGTCTTCATCCTAAGCTTTTGTATGTTTCCGATTACTTCATAAAATTCAATATCTTGAAGTAATGTCAGCCAGTTTCCACTTTTATAATTGTTGATGATCCGAACTCTTGCTTGTATACCATGGATGTCAGCATGGCTAAAAATGCGATCAGCTATAGTGAAAGCATCCGCACATAAGAAACCATCTGCATCCAAAACTGTGACGATTACTTGCTCTGAATCGATAGAGCGATAGTCTTGAAGAATATTTTTATACGCAAGGTTTAACGAATGTCCTTTACCTTTTTGAGCATCTGGCTTCTTTTTTCTAATTACTTTAATTCTGGGATCAGAAACTCCGTTGATAACTTTTAGTGTGCCATCAGCTGAATCATCATCTACAACGTAAATCGTTAAATTAGGTGTAGAGAAACGTAATAAAGAAAGAAGTGTTTCTTTAATGACCTTTTCTTCATTAAAACAAGGAATAATCACGGCATAATGCATTTTATAACCAGGGATTAAACGCTTTTCAATGTAAACTTCATCAGCACTCTTAATAATTGTGATATAGACGTAATAAACACTAATTGAAACCATGGAAATAACGTAAATGACGCCCATTTTATCACACCTTTCTTTTTAAACTAAAAAGTTTCAATATGCCTTTTATTAACAAATAATTGTTAATAAAATCACTAAACCACTTAATTTTTCCCCTTTTCGTAATTTTATATAAATACTATGTTTTTTTAAGTCGACTATAAGTATGTTATCACAGAAAAAATGTAATTTTTATCATATTATTAGTCTAAATACTAAAATAGTGAGAAAAATAGCTATCTATCTTGTGTAGATGATACAAAAAGAACCCAAAACAAAACGAGTAACGTTCTGCTTTGGGTCATACTTTTATCTATTTTTTTTTGCTTTATATTGACGCTCTAATTCAGCTTTGATCTTGGGTTCCGGCGCAAAATCAGCTTCCCAATTAGCTGGCTTCATGACTTTATGTGTGACTGGATGATAGTGGGGCTTTCCATCTGGGAATATTTTCCCCATGTTGGCTTCATGCACGATCGAAAAAACTTCGGTTGGATCAACGCCTAATAATGAAAATGAACCGTATGTAAAATACAATAGATCGATCAAGGCATCCACTTGCTCTACCAAAGGGTCCGTTACTTTTTTTTGTTTGCTAAGCACTTTTTCTTCAGCCTGGTCGACCGATACTTTCAACTGGTTCACTATCTCTTTAAAGGCTACTGGATCATTATTTACTGATCCGTACAAAAATTCAACTAACTCTTCTATTTTAAACCCAGCTCTATCTGATGCTTGTTTAGCAGAAAAGGGTGTTGGGATTGCTGGTTTTCTATTATCAAATTTTTTATGAAATGCTTCCGTTTTTTCAAAGGGATTATCGATTTTCATATGGGCCTCCTTCTATTCATAACGTATTTGTACAAATGTTCCAGTTTGTTAGATAATAGACAATCCAACTTGCTCTTGAAATTAACTGATCACACCATAATGCATCAACGCTTGATAAATACCATCCTCGTCATTGCTTTTAGTCACATATTTAGCGGCTTTTTTGATTTCTTCCTCAGCATTGCCCATGGCTACACCAAAACCAACATGACTTAACATTTCCAAATCATTCCAACTATCACCAAAAGCCATTACTTCTTCTAATAAAATATCAAAATGTTCAAGACACTGTTGAATGCCCACTAGTTTTGAACCACCCGTTGGAATAATATCTACAGTATAAGGGTTAGAGCGAGTGAAATGGCAATCAGGAAGTTGTTCTTTTAAAAAACTCTCTTCTGACTTCGCACTTAGCAGAACGCATTGATAAATTGGTTCTTTCAAGATAGCAAGATCCTGATAGCGTTGATCTTTTCTGTGCAGCGAAAATCTACTGACTAGATTTTTCGCAAGTGTTACAGGAAAACGTCTGGGTAAAAATCTAGCAAGTTTTTTAGCCCACTTTTTTTGTCCAAAACGCATCAGTGAACTGCCTTCTATACTATCCTTAGAACCAAACATGATTTGGCGATGATGAACATCAGAAAATGTCACAATTGTTCTCAACGTATCACTAGCAAAAGGCTCCGATCGAAGCGCTTCGTCCTTTGTATAAACGAACTGACCATTATACGTAACGAAAACATCCAAATTCAATTTATCGATTTGCTCACTTAAATGAACAGGACCTCGACCGGTTGCTACGCCACAAATGATGCCTTGTGCTTGCGCTAACGAGATTGCACGTTTCGTTGATTCCAGAGCTTTAGCATTTTTATTGACCAGTGTGCCATCGATATCAAAGAAAATAGCTTTTATCATATTTTCCCTTCCCTTGTTTCATTTTATCTTGGTCCGATTAAAATAAATCCATTTGTTTTGGATTTAAATTGTCATATTCTAGCTTAAGAGCAGATTTCATTTCAAGCAGATTACCTGCCGCATCACCGCCAGAATTATTGTTAAAGATCACGCCGACCTCTTTAACTTCACGAGCCACTTTTTCCACGGCTGCACTTAACTCTGCGATTTCTTCAGCCTTATAACGATATAAAGTCCGTTTTTTGCGCCAATCTTTATCGTTAGCCATCCAACCAGCTGCATTTCGCCCATGGAAACGGAACAAAGAAAATTGATTATTTGTCACGTAAGGGAAAAAAGGAACTGGATTAGTAGGAATCTGCGGCTCATCAACTGCAACCAGTGAAAATTCATTATGCTTCATAAACGATAGCGTTTGTTTAATATATTTGGCCGTATACCATGAGCCATTGCGCAATTCTATTGCAATTGGAAAGCCCGCAAACCAACGGCGAATTTTTTCTAGATAGTGCACATTTTCCTTCGTACAGCCAAAGGTGCCTGAAAATTGAATGAGGAAGGCAAAAAGTTTGCCGCTTTCAACCATGGGAGCCATGCTTGTTAGAAAGGCTTCAACCATTTCTTCTTCATTTTGATAATACTGCTGCCATTCCCCTTGACAACTGATTCCACTGTAGACTTTCATGACAAAACGAAAATTTTCAGGAACTGATTTTGTCCATTCCCTAACAGACTCTTGTTTTGGAACGCCGTAATAGGCTGTATCCATCTCGACCAGAGGTAAATAGCCTGCATATTCATATAAAGTTGAACGCTTTTTTCCGGTTAATTTATCATGTTCATTAAAAGAAGTCAAACCTAATCGTATCATAGAACTAATGTCCTTTCCTTGCTTATTCAAGTTATTCTGTATAAATGTTACATTCGTTACTCTATCTGTTTATTTTATACTAAAAAAGACCAAGACAAAACAAAAAGTTGTCTCAGTCAAAAAATGACCTAGTTTTATGATTTTATTTACTTTCTTTCCATTTCATATTCGCTTCACAGTAGGTTTGACCATCAATCCGAATTTCGTGTCTGGTTGTTTTCCCCTCATCTGTATCTAGGGTTTCATAATGACTTTCTACAACTTGGCCATATTCGACTTCTTTATCAAATTTGACATTGATATAGGTTGGTTCATTGGTACTTAGAAAATCGTATCCTAATACATCCAGCAACCAGTTGAAATAAATCGCATTATTTACATGTTGATTACCGTCAATATCAAAATAACGTACACGATATGGTGAAAACGTTCCATTTTCTACTTTTTCGATCTTTTCACTACGATAAATTTTCTTGATTTTTTCACTTTCATACGGTTCGATGATTTCAGGTAAGACGCTACTCATTTTGCGATTGACTGTATCCATCAACACAAAGGTTGACTTGATCAATACGCATTCATTCCCTGCTTCATCATGAATCCAAAAGTTACGATAACAAAAATATTTATTGTAAGCAATCGCTTGAGTTGTTACAGCAAGTTTTTCTCCAACTTTAGGTAAACGCGTGATATGGATTTCATAGTTGGTAATGACCCAGCCAAGTCCAAATGATGCAACAAAGTCACTTCCTCGATCTAAGGCATCGCTTTGTTCTTCGGATGTTTTGATCACAACGGCTAGCATTGACGGAATCGTCATTTTTCTCGTAATATCGCCATCATAATAAGCTACTTCATAAGGGGTCGTAAATTTTTTTGCCACTGGATCTCCTCCTTTTTGTCTTGTAAAACTAGTTAAATTATAACACAAGATAGCTAGATGAAAACAAGTATCTACTAATCGATCTGTCACGGTTATCGTAAAAATTCAAGATTGTTTCATCATACTAAGAAATCGTATTCATTGTCCCTTTTTTTCTGTTATACTTTGGATAATCATACTTATTTGGGAGGTAACAATGGAAAAAACAAGTATTGTAGGGAAACTTCAGGATCTCGTTATTTCAACGACTGAAGGAAATATCAATACCACGATTGCACGAATCTTGTTAAAAAAAGTGGGGCACGATGCACCAAGTATCACGATTGAGTCATTAGCAGCTGAATGCTTTACCTCCACAGCTAGTATCAGCAGGTTTTCTAAAAAATTAGGGTACTCAAAATTTTCTGACATGAAACAAGCATTCCTTGATTATCAGCTGGATACTAAAAAATTTATCAATAAAAATAATTTTGAATTAACGATTGATGGAACCACTAATGAGCAAACACTCACTAAATATATTAAGCACATCTCTACCTCACTGCAATCGTTAGAAAGCCATCTGGATTTAAATCAGATCGATGCACTCTGTCAACGAATCCACGATACAGAAGATGTCTATTTTTTTGGTACGCATTCTTCTGGGTTATTATTGGAACAATTTCAATATCTATTATTTTCTTGCGGAAAATACGTTACTTATTTTAATGGTCGAATGGATCAACGTAAGGCATTTCAACAAATGACAAAAAATAGTCTAGTGATTATTCTTTCAACTGATGGCAACTACTTTATCAAGTTTAGTGATCTTTTGTTTGACATGTCTTCAAACGATAACTACACAGTGCTGATTACCCAAAATGTTCAAATGAAAATAGCGAATATTTTTGATGAAGTACTTTCCCTTGGACAAAGTTCAATCAAAAAAGCAGCTCCATACCAAGCCCAATTATTAATTGACATTCTCTATTCTCGTTATTACCAACTTTATTCCTAATTTTTTTTGAATAAAAAATAAGCTGGATTATAGTAGAATCGATCATAAAATTCTACTATAATCCAGCTGCTTTAAGATTTTTATAAAAATGTGGCATTGGTCGCAATCACTTTTTGATACCAAGCGAAGCTATCTTTTTTATACCGTTGACGGCTGCCATTTCCTTCATTATCTAAATCGACATAAACAAAGCCATAACGTTTTTTCATTTCTCCTGTACCTGCACTGATCAAATCAATGCACCCCCAAGTCGTATAACCGATCAAATCCACCCCGTCTTTTACTGCTTCAGCCATCTGCTCAATATGGCTGCGAAAGTACTCAATACGATAAGGGTCATGAATAGCTCCCTCAACCAACTCATCTTCCACGCCTAAACCATTTTCAACAACAAATAATGGGAGTTGATAGCGTTGGTAGATTTCATTGATGGTAATCCTAAATCCTAATGGATCGATTTGTCTACCCCAACCGGCATCTTTTAAATAAGGATTTCTAACACTTGCCATCGCATTGCCTTCGATAAGATTCTTTCTTAATTCACTATCTACCGTTTCCAAACGACTAGTATAATAACTAAATGCTACAAAATCTACCGTATTTTCAGCTAGGAGCGCGGCCTCATCTTTTGAAACCGTCAATTGAATGTCCTGTTCTTCAAAATAACGTTGTGCAAAATAAGGATAACGTCCATTGACCTGAACATCAATAAAAAAATACTGCTCTCTACTTCGCTCTATAGCTGCTTGAATATCTTTGGGATTACACGTATACGGATACACGCTGCCTGCTGCCAACATGCAACCAATTTGCATATTCGGATTGAGTTCTTTTGCTAGTTTTGTTGCTTCAGCAGAGGCAAGTAATTGGTGATGTGCCGCCTGGAAAATCGTCCCTTTGTCCAGCTTTTTACCACTTTTTACAATTCCGCCTGCTAAAAATGGATTACGTAAAATCATATTGATTTCATTGAATGTGATCCAATACCTGACTTTTTTATGGAATCGTTCAAAAATAACCTTGCAATATCTTTTATAAAATAAAATTAGTTGCTTATTTTGCCAGCCACCATATTTTTGAGCTAAGTTCAATGGCGTATCAAAGTGATTGATCGTTACAAGCAGCTCAATATCATATTTTAAACATTCTTCAAAGACTGCATCATAAAATGCCAATCCCGCCTCATTTGGCTCTGCCTCATCGCCATTTGGGAAAATCCTCGGCCAACTGATCGATGTGCGTAAACATTTGATGCCTAATTCAGCCAATAAACGAATATCTTCTTTGTAACGATGATAAAAGTCAATTGATTGATGACTTGGATAATAATCGAATGTTTGTTCCATAACACTACTAGGATCTTTTAAGCCGCGCTTCCGTTCAGCTCCTACTGGCAAAATATCAATAATCGATTGCCCTTTTCCATTTTCTAAATAAGCTCCTTCTGATTGATTAGCAGCTAATGCGCCGCCCCATAAAAAGTCTTCTTTAAACTTCTGCAACTGAATCCCTCACTTTTTCCGTTTCTTCTTCTATTTCTATCTCCATTTGTTTTTCCTCAACCATCGCTTGCTTATCTGCAGCTTTAAAAAATGGAAACCATAAAATAATTTGAACAACAATCAGTACAGCCTGCACAATTAAAATCGGCAAACCGCCTTCTAACCAGCCGTATGCTAAAGCCGGTGTTCCAAGTGGCAGCTGAATGCCTCTTAATGTTTCGATCACATGAAATACTTGCAATAAATAAGGGATCACAAACATTATGATTGGCCCTAAAACAAAAGGAATAAAAAAAATCGTATTCAAAACCATCGGAATTCCGAAAATAACTGGTTCATTGATGCCAAAAAATGTGGCTGGTAGTGCCATTCTTCCTAGTTTTTTATAACGATCGCTTTTGGCTGTGAAAGCCATCAGAATTGCCAATCCTAATAATGCACCGGACCCACCTAAATTGGCATAGGTACCGTAATGTTGATATGTGATTGCATTTGGTAACTGTTCACCTGCTTCAAAAGCAGTTAGATTCATCAAACTTAACGGAATAAAAACCGTTTGTAAAATAGGTCGAATGATCATATACCCATGGATTCCAAAGAACCATAAGAGTTGAGCCACAATAATTAAAATGATAAATGACCATGGACTATTTCCTAATGATTGTAATGGTCCACCTAAAATAGTGTAAATAAAGTTATTGGCATCCCCATATGAAGTCATTTCAAAGCCAAAACGAACACAGGAGAAAATACCTGTCAGAATAAAAGCTGGTGCAATAGAAGCAAACGATTTTGCAATCGTTGGTGGAACACTTTCCGGCATTTTAATAATAATTCCTCGTTTAACCACGGCACAATAGATAATGGGAATAATGATTCCTAAAAGAATCCCCATAAACATTCCTTTTGCCCCTAAATATTCTGTTCCTAGAGCATTAGAAACCGAAATGATCTCGCCTGATTCTAATTGATGCGCTACTCCAGCTGGCAACAAAAGGAAAAATAGAACTAATGATATTAGCGCTGAAAAGAAGGCATCTTTTTTAAAGCCTAATTTTATTGTTAAATTGTAGGCTATAGCGCAAACCACATATAGTGCTATCAAATCGGTTGTGACTTTTGATGTATAGCCTAAAATAGTAGCTAAGTGTGTCACTTCTAAGAACTTCTGATACCACTCAAATTGCATACTGGATAACAACGTAAAAATAGCTCCCAGCATCGTGATTGGTAAAATCATTGAGAAACCGTCAGAAATGGCGCTCATGTATTTATTATTTTGAATTTTTATTGCGATGGGCATCAATCGGTTATTAATTATTTCTTCAATTTTATTCATTCATTTTTCTCCTCTATTTTTTGTAATCGATTACAAAAATAGAATATCACAGCATTTGCCTCATAATGTAGACAAGATTTGTACAATTTACAGAAGTGGTAACTTTTACATCTTTTGTAAATAACTCTTTCTTTGCATTCATATAAATTTTTTTTGCAAAAAAATAAAAAAAACTTTTTAAAACAGAATAAAAAATACTTCCATTTTAAAAAGTTTTCGGTTCTAACTAATTGTTTCAAAAAAATCCCTAATAACTAATTTTTTCACACTACACGTGACCTGTATTGCCGTAACCAAGTACTTCACACAATAGATCCAAAAATGTTAACATGCTTATCCCTCCAAAAAATTAGTTGATTCTAAAGGGATAATACCATACTATTATATAAAACTAGAACTATAATGCATAAACATAGAGGGGAAAAATATGAGAATCAAAGGAGACATCATCCGTTCAGTAAGAAAACAAAAAAAATTGTCGCAGGTTACTTTAGCCGCTGGAATTTGTACACAAGGAACTGTTAGTAATATAGAAAATAAAAATGTTTGTGACAGTCTTGAGATCCTTGACGCAATCTGTAAGAGATTAAACTTAAGTCTTGAGAGTGTATTAGATGATAATGATGAAAAAAAACTAACTTCATTATTGAATCACGTAGAAGATTTGTGTAATACATTTAAACATAAAGAAGCTCATTCACTTTTACAAGCAACATCGATCAATCCTGCTGATTTTCAAAACAAAGAGTTAGAAGTTCGCTGGCTATATTTTATGGGTATTACAAATTTGTTGGGCTACAACAATACAACAGATAGCTTATTTTATTTCTATCGTGCTGATGAACTTGGTGATCCTAATTCGATTTATGCGATTCTTTCCGTTAATAGCCTTGGGATTGTCTACGAAATGGCTAACGAATTGGCTAAAGCACAAGTTTATTATGAAAAATCGATCGATATGCTCAATAAAATGACCATCAAAATGCCTATCGAAGCAACGAAAATATTCTTTAATACAGCTAAATTTTATTCATTGATCAAACAGTATGATGCAGCTTATGATTTAGCGACAGGAGGAATGGCTTTAAACCGAACCTATCAATCGTTATATATGCTTGATCTTTTAGCCTATGAAGCAGCATTTAATGACTTTATGAAATCTCCAGATTTGTCAGCACCTGATTTTAAAAGTGCGAAGGTCTTTGCTGCTTTTAATGAAAATCACTCCTTGCTGTCAGTGATTGCAAACGATGAAAAAACATTAGTTCGTTAAAAAAAATCTGATCAACACTCCGCCAGTTGGACATGTAAGCCTACTGACGGAGTTTTTTTTAAAACGCACCCATTCGTTACAAATAAGGACCCTTTTAAAAAAGAGCTTCTCCACAGAACCCCTCACTGTTTTATCACAATAAAAATAATTGCGTATCATTTGAATAATATAAAACGACATGTTACATTTACCATTGTAAGCGCTACAAAAATACTTTTAGGAGGAATCACAATGAAAAACACAATGCTCAAAGCAGTCCTTACACTTGGTTTATTAGCAGGAGGTTTATCTCTTTCAACCACTGTCACCCATGCCCACGGATATGTTTCATCACCTGGAAGTCGTGCCTATTTTGGGAGCACTCAAGGTGGAAAAATAAATAAAAATGTTGGTCGTGCGGAGTGGGAACCTCAAAGTATCGAAGCAACTAAAAATATTTTTACACCAGGAAAATTAGCCAGTGCAGGTGTTAGCGGGTTTGAACCATTAGATGTTCAGACAACAGATCGCTGGTATAAATCAGATATTACAACCGGCCCTCTTGCAATCAATTGGACCTTGACTGCGCGTCACAGAACGTCTACATGGGATTACTATATGACAAAACAAGGTTGGAATCAAAATCAACCTTTAGATATCAAAAATTTTGACTTAATTGGACGTGTTGACGACAAAGCAGCGATCCCAGAAGCTTCTGTCAACCATACAATCACTGTTCCAAGCGATCGTATAGGCTATCATGTGATCTACGCTGTTTGGAATGTTTATGATACAACCAATGCGTTCTATCAAGCAATCGATGTCAACGTAAAATAAGGAATAAAACAAACCCAAAGGAGCCGTGCTTATGAAATTCAAACAATTTATTCCTGCCTTTTTAATCGTCTCAGGTATACTAACAGGCAACTTGTTAGTATCAACCCCCGTTGAAGCTGCGGATTCTGCCAGTGAAATGGTTAGTGTAGCAAATAAAAAAGTCCTTGTCGGCTATTGGCATAATTGGGCTTCTAAAGGTCGTGATGGCTATAAACAAGGAACTTCTGCCAACATTTCATTAGCAGAAGTGAATAAAGCCTATAATGTGGTGCCAGTTTCATTCATGAAAAGCGACGGTGCCAGTCGAATTCCAACATTTGCACCTTATAACAAAACAGACGCCGCCTTTCGTCAGGATGTCGCAGTCCTTAACGGTCAAGGACGTGCCGTTTTGCTTGCATTAGGGGGAGCAGATGCGCATATTCAATTAAAAACTGGTGATGAACAAGCTTTCGCTAATGAAATTATTCGACAAGTGGAAACCTATGGATTTGATGGATTGGATATCGATTTAGAGCAGTCAGCAATTACAGCTGGCGATAACCAAACCGTCATCCCGGCAGCTTTGAAAATTGTCAAGGAGTACTATAGAACACAAGGAAAAAATTTCATTATTACGATGGCACCGGAATTTCCTTATTTAAAACCAGGTGGAGCTTATGAAAAATACATTACTTCCTTAAATGGTTACTATGATTACATTGCCCCACAGTTATATAATCAAGGCGGCGATGGTGTTTGGGTGGATGAAATCAATAAATGGATTCCTCAAAGTAATGATGCTTTGAAATACGAGTTTCTTTATTATATGTCAGATTCAATGATCCATGGCACGCGGACATTCTTGAAGATTCCAAGCGACAAACTTGTTTTAGGTCTTCCTGCTAATGTTGACGGTGCCGGCAGCGGTTATGTGATCGATCCTACGGCTGTTTACAAAGCACTTGATCAGCTAGCTAAAGATGGTAATCCAATCAAAGGATTGATGACTTGGTCTGCTAACTGGGACGTTGGGACTAATGTAACTGGCGTGCCTTACAATAACGAATTTGCTACTCGTTATGCACGAATTTTACAATAATTAAATAAAGCTGAAATAGAAGCGTTTTACGCTCTTATTTCAGCTTTTTTCTGTCTCTTTATATTTCCCTGCTCATGTTGCTTTATTTCTCTTTCACACTACCTACCAATACCTTCCCGCTTTTTGAAACGTCAGTTGTCTTTTTGGTTCGGTAGACGCCCTCTTTTCTCAAATGATGATAGATTGTCGAGATAGAAATACCGCAACGCTTTGAAATTTCTTCTGTTGAAATGTCCGTATTGTGGTAAAGCTCAAGTGCTTCATTGACCTGATTAACAAGTGGTGGACGACCTAGAACGACACCATTTTTTTTAGCTGCACTCAAACCTGCCAGTACCCGCTCACGTATCAGTTCAGCCTCCATTTCTGCAAAAGCACCCATAATCGTAAAGAAGAAGCGTCCCATCGGTGTTGAGGTGTCAATATTATTTTCAATACTAACGAAATTGATATTTTGTTCGTTGAAGCGCTCTAATAAAACCAATAATTGTTTAGTTCCTCTAGCTAAGCGGTCTAATTTAAAAATAACAAACGTATCTCCCGGCTGCAAAATATTCAGTGCCTTATTCAGTTCATTGCGAAAACTTTTACGTCCACTTTCATATTCTTTGAAAATTTTATCAACACCATAATCTTCCAATGCTTGTTGTTGAGAATCAAACTTTTGATAATGTGTGCTGACACGCATATAACCAATAACTGCCATTCTATTTTCCCCCTTAGAGTTCCTCCAAAACCTGTAATCTATCGTCTATTTCTCATTTATTCGGTGACATTCATCGGATCGAAATAGATCGAATGATAATATCCTTCTAGTGCTAATAACTCTTTATGCGTCCCTTCTTCAACAATCCTACCTTGATCCATTACCAAAATACGATCGAAGTGTTTAATTGTATTCAAACGATGGGCCACAATAATACAAGTAAAGTCATAGGTCTTTAAACGATTCATGATGAAGTTTTCTGAAATATTATCTAACGAACTGGTCGGCTCATCCATCAATAATAGACTAGTTTCTTTGACCAATGCCCGAGCAATCGAAATCCGCTGCATTTGGCCGCCGGATAGGTTCATCCCGCCTTCTGAAATTTGGGTTTCTAGCCCTAAAGGTAAGTTCATAATGATTTCATCTACTCGTGAATCAAAAATCGCTTGTTCTACTCGTCCTTCGGGCGCTTCGGTCTGATTCAATACAATATTTTCATAGAGAGAAGCATTAAAAATCGTCGGCTTCTGATTGACGATACTGATACTGTTTTTCAGCGAGGCGTCATCGATTTGCTTTAAATCAACATCATTGAATTTAATCTGTCCTGAAGTCGTATCGTATAAGCCTGCCAACAATTTCAGTAAGGTACTCTTACCTGAACCACTCTTACCAACAATTGCTACTTTATCCCCACGCTCGATTTGAAATGAAACAGAATGAAGAATCTCTTCTTCAAAATAGCTGTATTTAAATGACACATCCTCAACGTTTACTGAATCGATTCCTGAGATTTTTTTTCCTTCGATCGCTAGTCGTGGATTGTCTTTCGCTTCTAAAATTTCATTTAGCTTGCCAAAATAAGAACGTAGTAACAAGAACTCAGTATAGGAATCAAAAACTGTTACGATTGGTGCAATAAAAGCGCCTGATAAAGCATTAAAACTAATTAGCTCGCCTAAAGTCACTTGTCCTTGTGTCACTTGAAATAGCCCTACATAAATCAACACAATCGGTAAAATAAATTGGATCGACGTTTGAATCGTTCTGACCCAAGTAGAAAACCGATTTTTCTCTGCCCGCAACATGATTTGATTTTTGAACTCGTTGCGCCATTTTGTATAAAATTGCTGCTCAGAGCCAGATGATTTCACCGTCTCCATTCCTTCAAATAATTCCACCAAAATGCGCTGAACCTTTGATTGAGCAATCAATTCTTTGTTGGTGATACTTTGCACTCGTTTGGAGTTGACGACTGATATGGCTCCCATCGTAAATGCCCCAAAAATAGCAATCAGCGTTAATTTCAGTGACAAGTTGACCATTAAAATCAAATAGATAAACACGAAGAGAAAATCGACTGAAATCGTCAACATTCGTTGACTCATAATTTGTTGAATGATTACACTCAGGTTCGCTCGAAAAATCAAATCACCCGTTGAACGATTAACAAAAAAGCGCAGTGGTAAATGAATGATTTTTTTCATGAAGACCTTCATCAGTGTTAAATCAAACAAGTTTTCCAGTACAATCAACACAAGTCCTCTAGCCACCTGTAGCAAATAATAGGCAATAAAAAGAATCACGATCGTTGACCCAATTTGAACGATATTTGTCACAGCAACAGCAGAATTATCAATAATCGTTTGTGTCAATCTTGGAATAGCGATTGTCACCATTTGGATTAAAAGAGTTAAAGCAATAAACATGGCTACCTTCGCTCTTTGATTGTTTAAAATCTCTTTTAGAATCGACCAAGTGGCATTCTTTTTTTTCTTTCTTTGCGTGATCGTAACATCGACATCTGTTAAAATCAGCGCAATATTTGAAAAACTAGCTTCAAACTCGGCTCTTTTTATTTTTTTCCGACCGCTTGCAGGATCAAGAATAGTTGCTTCTTTAGCGGTTAGTCTTTCTAGAACGATATAATGACGTTCTTCCCAAAAACAAATCGTCGGCGTGGTCAGTTCCTCTAAAATATCTAAGTCCAAGACTCGAATAGCTTTCGTTTCGATGCCACGATCCGTTAAGATTTGATTTAGATTCGTCAGCGTATTGCCTCCTTTAGGTACGCCATAGACATCGCGCAGGTGATTCAGCGTGACATTGTCATCATAATAGTTCAAGACCATCGTTGTACAAGCTAGTCCGCATTCACTATGCTCACTTTGTTCAGTGAATGGTACTTTCTTTGTCAATAGTATCCCCCCTTACTCTTCTGGTAGCGCCAACGTTAATAAATCTGCTGCTTGGTTTGCATCATGAATGCGGATAAGCTGATGACCGATACCAGATAAGCCTGTAAACAAACCATATTTAGGAATGGTTGGCAGTCCTTCAAAGGTATAGTTACCTTCAATAATCTTCTGATAGGCTTTTTGAACTTTTGCTTGAATCTGCTCTTTTTGTTCTTTAGTGGCTAAAGTCGTTTTTCTGTATTCAATCAAGAATTCCAAATCTCCAAAATTTCCGTGGCATAAACAATCATCTCTTTTTTCCTGATTGATCAATCGTTGTGCTGCAATTTGCACTTCTTCAGCTAATCGCGGATCTTCAAACCCACTATTCAATAGATCCAAATAAGCCAAACCAATCCCTGTTGATCCATAACACCATAAATCATTGACCATTGGAATCATCGGACGCAGGTCTAACCAACCATTTTGACTAGGATCGAACGTTGTTCTTTCTTTTACTAAGCAGGTTTTGATCAGCTGCTTGATTTCGGGATCTTTCTCAATTTTGAATAAACTATTTGCACCATGAATCACACCTGAATAACCATGTGCAAAACCGCCTTGAGTGATCTTTTCAAGATCTAAATCGACTAATAACTGTTTAGCAAAAGTCAGATAATCCGTTTTATCCGTCAACTGATACAGATGGATAAAGACTTTCACGATTGAAGCCGTCCCGCCATTCCAATCATAGCTTTCTATGGTTTCTTGCTCATATCGGCCCATGTATTTTTCTGCAATGGATTCGGCTGCTGTTAATAACTTGGGATCATGATTATATTTATAGGTATATAGCAGTGGATAAACCGCTGCAAAGGAGCCATAAAATGCTGAAATACTATCCACATAGTCTGCTTCAAGCTTCAAGACTAAGGCTTCTGCCAGCTCATAAGGTTTTTGAAATTGTTTATCCCCAGTAATATGATATAACTCACTAAAATACAAATACATTCCCGTAATACCGTCATAAAAGTTTTCATTCATGACATTCACAACATAATTATCAGGAGAGGTTTCTTCAATATCCTTCCAAGCAATCGAATCTTCCCCAATAAAGGCAGCTTCAAGTACTGCTTCTCCCACAGCTACAGCGCCATCTAAGAAGCTCACTTGAGGGACTTGCTCTTTTAACGGAATTGTTTTTTCTTGCAAATCTGTTGAGTGATATAAACCAAATGACGTTTTCAGATAATCCAGTTGCTGTTCTTCTTCTTCTTTTGAAAAATTCTTCAATCGCAAAACCTCAAGGTCAATCGCCGTTTCTTGATACATTCTGGTGATTATCTCGCCTTGACTAGCCATTAAAGCTTTTGTACTTGTCGGATTAAAGAAAATCGGTACATCATGCTGCAGCATATCCCTTACTTCATAAGGCACAGGTTCTGAATTAGAATAGCCATGCATCCATAAATTTTCAAATAGTTTTTCCCGCTCGATATAATCGACCATACAACTAGGATGTGTTGAGTAATCCAATAGATCACCATAGCTTTGGGTTGTTTTTATCACGTTGCGGACGAGACAATCTGAAAAGGTCTTTTCCGCTAAAAACGCTAATGTTTCTCTGTTTTGCATAGCAAACGCTGAAAATTCTTTAAAACCTGCGATGATCGTGTCAATATATGGGACAAAATCAACCTTTTCACCATTAAACATCGGAATGTTTTCTGCTGCATCTGTAATGTGCTCTTGATATTTAAATTGCATATTGATCGAATCAAAGTTGATGAGCTTCAACACTTTATAAGGTAATTTTTGCTCGCCACCGCTAAGCGCACTTAGCTGGATCCCCTTGGTTGTTCCTTCAACATCGGCTTCCGCCCGTTCTTCAAACAAGTAAATTGGCACTAAACCACTCATGACGACGGATTCACCATTTTCCTGGATCACCTTAACGATCGCATTTTCGCCGTCCGGCATTGGAAAATGATTTTGAATAATTGTTTCTAAATCAATCAAAACAGGATATTTTCCAAAAGCCAACACATTTTCTAAGTGAAAATCATTACCATTCAACAAATAAACTAATGCGATCGTTTGGCCAAACTGACGATAGTAATGATTGACATCTTCTTGTGATAAACATTCAGAATAAATCAAGCATTCTTCAAACGTATACTTTTCCTTAACGATTTTTGTTGTCAAATAAAAGTCAAAGATTGGATTCATTGCATTGATTTCTTGAATAAATTGGTCAAAACGTGCTCCAATCACTAAATTTTTTGGTTTAAATACGACATTGATCTCGTCACTTAAGGTTAAAATCGCTACTGATTTGCCTTTATCATGAGAATCTCCTGCGCCCATCTTTAAGCCCGTCAAACAAATTGGCTTCGCTACTTGAAAAACTTTGTTGAGTTCCGTTTCACTTTCAGCAAGTGCTTGAAGCAACTCACGAAAGTTTGCTAGCTGAAAATCGACTGTTTCAGCATAAAGTCTAGTCAATACTGGGTATTGATCGAAAAATGACACTAGCTTCTCTTGTGAATCAAAGCGTGTTATTAAGTATTGACGAAAGCCTTCTTTCTCATCTAGTGATTCTGAGAAAGGCAGTTTTTCTTTTTCTACATGCAAATCATAAACAAATGTCCGCAATCCGATATCCATAAAACGATTGATCACTTCACCTAAATATTCTGTCATCGCCGTTATCTGGATTATAATAGTTGGAAACTCTGCAATGATTTGCTCTAATTGTTTTTCTAAATAATCAATATGCAAACGTAAGGCATAGGTGAAATTCGCTTTGCTTTCATCAAAAACATCCGCAACTAAGTGATCTTCTTGCGATAAGATCACTTTCGTCGTTTTCATCCATTGCTCTTCGGAAATTGCTGTTGCAATATACTCTTTTTCATCGGACGTCAATTCTTTGATTGCTAAGTCAAATCCTTCTTCTGTCAACTTTAATGAATCCAAAATCTCTTTAAAGCGTTCATCCGTCACAGTTGTGGGACGTTTACGCCATTTTTTATAATTTTCAAGTTGATCATCAGCATAAGTTATACGGTTTTTGGAGTAATATTCTTTTAAAATATCATATCGTTGTCGGATTGATGTCGCCTTTGCCAAATTTTTAAAACTCATGTCAAGCTCCTTTTATACGTTTATTTATGTAAAATTTCTGTGATTAAAAACAAGTGCTAGACAAGTTTCCTATCAAGAGGAACTCGTCTAGCAACTCGCTTATTTTAGATTACCAACCGCAACATCTTGAAGAGCAGCAGCTATAGCTACATCTTGTAGAGTAACAGCTACTTGATGATGATGAAGATGATGATGAAGACCAGCTCCAACCATAGCTTCCTTGTACTTTATTCATTTCTTCTGGTGTTAATTCCTCAAAAGATTTCCCAACTTTTTGTTCAGCTTGTTTGTTCATAGTGTGTTTTCCTCCTAAATGATTTTTTCGACAATAAAATGTGCACTTTTATTCCCATTTATTTAAAATAGATCATTCATTAAATAATCTATTTCAAAACAATTTTTCTTTTCACTTCATTCGCTTAGATTTCTAATTTAATAATAGTGAATTTGTTTGCTTCGATCTTGAAGCTTGTTGGTTTAGCAGTAGTTCTGTAGCCTTTTTCAGCAGGTTCAATCGTATACTCTCCTGGTAATAAATAGATGCTGATTTGACCAAAGGCATTCGTCACAACTGTCGTTTCAAAAGCGGCTCCTTTAGTGCTCGTAATAGTGTATTCCAAACCTTTTAAGACTTGTTTTGTATCACTACTTGAAAGATAAACTAAGGCACGGCCTTGCTCTTGTTTTGGTTTATTATAAAAGACTGCTTCTGTAATTGTTTCTGCAACAATTGTTTTGTTTTGAACTGCTGCATCAATTTCATAGCCGTCTGGGGCTTTTGTTTCAGTAATCGTCACTTCACCAACAGGTAGATCTGGGAAGAATAATTCACCCTGGGTATCTGTAGTTCCTTTATGAACATTCCCTGCTGAATCAGTTACTTCAAATTCAGCATTTGGTAAGACATTGGTCGTTTCAAAACCATCTTCGTCTTTTGCATATTTCGTGATTTTTAAACTGCCCAAGTTTTCTTTTTTGATATTTGCATGTCTAACTTCGGCTACTTTTCCTGATTCAACCGATACTTCATAGAAAGTTGAATCTTGTTCGTAGCCAGGCGGTGCTTCGATTTCGATTACATAGTATTTGCCAGGTTGTAAATCAGTTAAAAGAATTTCTCCATTGCTGTCTGTCGTATACGTACCTATTAGCTGAGTATTGCTGTCATACACCTCAAACACAGCTTCTGGTAAATAGATGATTGGATCTGAATCTTTCACATATTTAATGACTTTTAAAGATCCTGTCGCAGGCAGCTCTATTTCTTTATTAATTACATCGATTGAAGCTTTGCCATTGGGATCCGTTTTAGATAAGGTAATAAATTTTGGTGTAGTATCTAATTCATAGCCTTCTGGGGCCTTTGTCTCGATCAATTTATAAGTACCATAGGGTAAATCAGTTAATTGACCAATGCCATTTGCTGCTGTTGTGATTTTTCCAACTAGTTGATCTTCTGAGTTATAGACATCAAATTCAGCTCCAGCTAAGAAAGCGCCAGTTTCGTCTTTCTTCACTACTTCAAGATCTCCTGTTGTTTTTTCCAGCTTATTCGTAACAGTTATGCTAACCACACCATTTGGATCATCTTTGGAAATAACAATCGTTTTAGGTGTTGTATCTAGTTCATAGCCTTCTGGGGCTTTTGTTTCAATCAATTGATAGGTACCAAGAGGCAGATCTTTCAACGTAGCCATTCCGTTTTCATCTGTTGTCATATTCCCAACAACCTTGCCATTGGCATCACGAACTTCAAACTCTGCTCCTGCTAAGAGTTGCTTGCCCGATTCATCTTCTTTGATTACTTCAAGTGAACCCGTAACAACTTTTTCTTTGTTTATTACTGTGATACTTACTTTTCCGTTTGGATCTGTTTTAGATATTGTGACATATCTTGGTGTAGTATCTAGCTCATAGCCTTCTGGGGCTTTTGTTTCGATTAGTTGATAGGTTCCAAATGGTAGATCTTTTAATGTTGCCACTCCATTTGCATCCGTTGTAACAGTTCCAACAACAATACCGTTGGCATTACGAACTTCAAACGCCGCTCCTGCTAAGCGTTTGCCTACTTCATCTTGTTTGATTACTTCAAGCGCACCTGTCGTCACTTTTTCTTTGTTTATTACTGTGATACTTACTTTTCCGTTTGGATCTGTTTTAGATATTGTGACATATCTTGGTGTAGTATCTAACTCATAGCCTTCTGGGGCTTTTGTTTCGATTAGTTGATAGGTTCCAAATGGTAAATTGCTAACTACAGCTATACCATTGGCATTTGTCGTAACGTGCCCAACGATACTATTATTGCTGTTTAAAATGATAAATTCTGCTCCAGCTAAATTTTTACCTGTTTCATCTTTTTTGATGATTTCCAATGCGCCTGTCGCAATAATTTTTTTATTCACTATACTGATACTAGCTATTCCATTTGGTGATGCAGAAGAAATAGTCACATATCTTGGAGTTGAATCTAATTGATGACCAATAGGTGCTTGGACTTCAATCAACATGTATGTTCCATAAGGAAGACCTGACAGAAAAGCTGTACCTGTAGCATCTGTTGTAATTCTTCCCACAAACTGATTACTCGAATTATAAACGTCGAAAACTGCTCCAGCTAACGCTTGATTATTTTCATTCGTTTTAATGACCTTCAAGGTACCTTTAGACACAGTTGGCGGTAATTGTGTATTGCATTTAGTCAGACAAACAAATTGTCCAGAAAATGAAATACTAAAGTACATTGCGCTAGTTTCTAGCTGATAACCGTTAGGAGCTCTTGTTTCACGTATTGAATAACGACCGATTGGCAATGATCGTGTTTCAGCAATACCATTGTAATTTGTCTGAATTACTTGAACAGCACGATTGTAGCCATCGTAAATTGTAAATTGAGCGCCAGATAATCTAGCATTTGTTCGCTCGTCATATTTAATCACTTGAATGCCACCACATGACACAGGAGCGAAAAATCTAGGCGCAACACCTGTATTGGTCGCTAGTTTATCTTGAATACCTGACAGATAATCGTTTGTGAATAGGTTTTCTGTCTGACCATTTCCTGATGATGTCGTTGCCCATGATGTGTTTTGAGCTGCTTCAGCTTGTTTTGTACCTACAGTACTGATTGCTAGCAGAATCAAAACAATTGAAAAAAATAAATAACTAATTTTTTGTTTCATAACAATAAAACTCCCTCAATAATTTTTGATTTTTAACTTCCAATGATCATTTTTAGTACGTAATAAACCAAATAAATAATTCAATCACCTTGCTCACTCCTCTCCATTCCAAAAAGAAATTCTAATAAATATAAATAAATTTAAAAATCGTTTGATTTATCACTAGTTATTTAATGTTTTTGCTATAATAACATATGTATTATAAATTTTTTCACAAGGTAAAGTATTTTATACCGTTAGAAAGGAGACCTATAATTTGAAAGATTATGGAACGTTAATAAAAAAAATACGCCTAGAAAAAGGACTTAGTCAAAAAAATATCTATGAGGGGATTATGACCCGTCAAACATATTACTTAATCGAGACAAATGTCAGTATGCCATCTTTCGACAAGTTTTTGATGATACTGGAAAAGCTGTTTATTTCTGTTGATGAATTTCTTTACTTGGTTGATCCAGAAATGTGCCCAACAGAGATGCAGTTGTACCATCAACTAAGCGAAGCTGTCTTTAAGAAGGATCAAAAAATGCTTGATTTCCTTACTGAAAAATCACAACAACTTTATTCCTTGAGCAATAAGCAGCACTATTTCCATCTAAATTTAATCACCCAAGCAATGTCTTATTTAAACAAAGTCCCAGTAGAACCTGAGTCCATTAATTTTTTAAACGAATTGATGCAACCAATTAAGCAATACCTGATCGGCATCGATAAATGGTATCTTTATGAATTAAAACTGTTAAACAATTCCTTATACTGTTTTGAGTTATCTGAGGCAATTGCTCTAGGAACGTTGGTCGGCAAAAAAATCGATGTCCTCAGTGATTTGGAACAATATCAAGATATTAAGCTTAGAATTTACTTAAATCTTTCTAGCTTATGCCTTAATTGCCAAGATTATGAGAACACCTTATTTTTTTCGACTTTGGCTAAAGAAAATGCTCAAAATAATTATCGGCTATTTGAAACGATCATCGCAAAACTAAACTATGAAATTGCTCAAACCGCTAGCCTAAAACAGTCAGAAAACCGTCAAATTACTCATTATCTGACTATTTTAGAAGATTTAGATTACAAAGAAACTGTACTTGAGTACCAAAAAATCTTAAAATCAAACGCTATTTATTACTAATTTATTTGTTTTTTTAGTATTAAAACGACTATCCGAACTTATTTGTTCTGTAATCCCAGCTGTAAGGCCTCGGTGAATCACCAGTACTAGCTTCCCCAAAATTAGGTATAATAAACATCGTTACCCAATATTCATGATTCGTTTGATAATCTAATACCGCTGGATTATTTTTTATCAATGCCAATGTGTTACTGGACAGATGGATCGTATTTAAATTCTCATTTGTTTTCGTTGCAATATATCCGAAAAATGTATAGTATTCAGGAACTAAATCAGTTATCTTTAATTGTTTTTGCTCTTTTTCCAAGGTTATTTCATATTTAGCAAAAAGCATTTCTGACACTTCCGGTGCTGTATCCTTTGTCGTACTTTCAGAAATCAAGTTGATTGATCGTTGTGTCTCATCGATCGTCGATCGGTAAAAGCCTTTAGATGGAACAACTAGTTCAGAGTTTGGTTTGAGCACACTTTGTCGGATATTTAACAGAATAGTTTTTGTTTTTGGATTTTGCTTATTCGTCACAATAATCTGCTGATGCGCATGATCTTTAGAATCAAGTGCAAATTTGAATGCAGCTTTCGAGTCTTTTGTTTCCAAACCGTTGATATCGATCGTTGTTTCATAATCTTGATCAGCTTTTAAGACTTCTTCGACAACATAGTCCTGGTCAGCTTTCCACGGGTGAACGATTTTCTTAACGTCGTTTGAATAAAGTGAAAACTGGTCATTTATAGTGTATTGGTCTTTTCCATAGGTAAAATCAAACAATTCTGTTCGATCACTTATTTCTTCACCTTTTTCATTCAATAGCTTTTTTTGCAGACTAACAATGATTGGTTTGACCATGGGTACGACAAAGTACTTTGTTTGCACAATATCACTATAATCTTTATACTCGATCGTTGTCTTTCCATTAGTCAGTGCTAAGCCGTCTTTGTCAATAATACCTGGCTGTAAGACCTCATTTCCAGCGTTCACCCGATATTTTATCTCAGCAAACATGACATCTTCATCAGGATCACTAGAAACTGGTGTTTTGAGTGTGCCAATTTCCCAATTGATTGTTGGATGCCCTTTTTCCTCTTTAATCTCAAGTGTTCCCTGAGTAGCAGTAACTCCTCCAGCCATTTCAAAACCAGTCCCCATTGGATCAACAACAAATGCCGTTTTTAAGGCCCCAACGATTTCTCCAGCAATCCCACTTAGAATATCTTCTAAATTATCGGCTGTTGCTGCAAAACTTTTATCCTCCGAAGAAGCAATTTCTTTCATCGTCTGATTCCCTGTAACAACTTCATCGTCTTGTGATGTTGAGTCCATATCTACACCAATCGTATAGAAATCTGTCACAACCAGCTCACCGTCTGTTCTCTTTTCATTTTTTGAAATCGTTGCTTCCGCTATTGCACTGTGTGCATGGTTGGCCATCAAGCGATTTTTTGAATCTTGCGGCATTTGTTCGTACTCAGGGGCGAATGCGCCAATCCGATATTTCACACCATTACCATATCTTTTGCTGTAGTCAAAGTTTTCTTTTGGGATTGTTTTAACATTTTCATAATAATCATAGCCATTTTGCAGATAGTCAAATTTGACCATACCAGCTAGTTGATTATAAGGGGCTGTCGGTGGATAACTATAGGTCGGCACACCATCCGATATCAAAACAATATTTCTTTTTTCCCCTGTTGCTTGTGCCATCACTTCAGTTGCTGATTTGATTCCAGCTTGTGTAAAGGTCCCACCATTTACTACTGGTTCGAGCTCTTTGATTTTATCGATCAATAGTCCTTTATGAGCTGGATCGACAAATTGGCTACTCCAACCACCTTCATTAAAGGTATAATTCGTTACCTCACTGCTGTATGTCACAAGTGCGATTCTGTTTACGTAATCTTTTCTTAAGACCATATTTACAAATTTTTCAGCAGCCGTTTTGGCTTTGATCATTCGATCATTATCTTTCATACTTCCTGACGTATCGATAATCAACACAATATCTGTTGCTGGTGGTGGAAATTGATTGCGTCCTTCAACGCGCAACGTGATATCCCATTGATTGACCATTCCCGCTACAGGTTCTGCTTTTTTACTTATACCAACTTGACCTGGTAACAATTCAGTTTTTTTGGCCGCCTTAACTGGAGCATTTGTATCGACCAAGAAGGATTGAGCAGCATAAACGAAACCAATCAAACAAAAAATAGCTATAAACCCTTTAAACCATTTCAATTGCCTTTTTTTCTTTCTCTTAAACACAGTATCTACCTTCTTTGCTTTTAGAATTTCAGCTACTCAGCCACTGTTTGATTTTTTAATGCATTGTCCACTTCCAGTTGAGGATTCTCTGTCGGTATTTTTCCGCTCCACCAAGCATCTCTATACGCAAATTTAGTTGTGCTGATGCCCTCTGCTTTCACTTCAAAGGATAAGGTAGCCCCTTGGTATTCTTCTGTGATATTCGCTTGGTTCATTTTTACGTTAGTAAATAAGTTTGTCGTACTTGCTCCTTTAGTCAGTTTATACCTGTAATAAAAATAGCCATCCTCGCCGTTGATCCAATCTTTTAGATTATAATCAACACTTAAGACTGGTACTGGACCATTGACCGTTGCTGGTAGTAGCGTGATCGATCCATTCGGCTGTTTTTTGCTAAGAATAGGTAAGGCTAACACTCGAATAAAACTTTCTTGTTCTCCAGTATTTTTAATCGCTACTTTTTTTAAATAATCTTTCTCAGGCTCAAGGACTGCTGGTGGATCAAATTCCTCTTCTATAGTGTTTTGAAGGTTACCAACTCTGAATTCGTTCTGCTTTTGATCAGAATCGGTCAAAGCAGCATAGGTTTGAAACAAACCAAATGAAAGACTGAATAGCATTACCAAAAAGCCCGTAAATAAGCAACACTGTTTTATACTTAAATACTTCTTTACATTCTGCTTTTTTTTCACGATCCATCCACTCCCTCTAGTGACGTAATGTGCTAGGTGCACAACGGCCAAAGCCCTTATACTTCTACTTCTTACTTAATCAGTTCTTCTGGTAGGTTCAACTTGTAGCCTTTTGAACGAATAGTTTTGATAACATCCGCATAATTGTCATCAATCATCTGGATTTTTTTACGTATGTGGAAAACTAAATTGGCTACACGATATTTTGGCGCTAATTCTTCTTTATCCCATAAATATTCAGCAATTTCCTCGTAGGTGCGGACTTTATTTTCAGATGTATACAAACAATCTAACAATGAAAATTCCAATTTAGTCAGAATGATCTTTTTACTTCCAAATCGCACGGTGAGACTTGACGGATCTAAACAAAAACCGTCTTCTTTTTCTGTGGTCATACAACGTAGCCCATTTTTTATAGTCAAAGCAATTTCATCAAAAGAATCTGATTCTAATAAAAATCCATTGACCCCTAATTTCAGATAGACAATTTTTTCTTCACCTAATGGTTCATCCGTCAAAATCCAAATTGGTTTCGACGAAATTTCTCGAAGTTTGATCAACCATTGGAATAATTTTTCTATTTGGACATGTTCATTTTTTTGAAGAAGAATTCCTTGCAGGGAAGCTAAATCCGCATTTTCTAACTCGTAGATCTTAATATCAAAATCAGTAAAAAGCCGCTCTTGTTCATTTTCTTGTATTCTTTGTTTGTCCGAAAGTATCCCTAGGGCGTACATATCTTTTCACATCCTTTTGATTTTGCTATCTACTATCACGCGTAATTTAAATTGTATTTTCAAACGACTTTTTCAATCATTTAAACGATCCTGATACATTTCATATATCACTCCAGAATGACCAATATTCCATGAACTTAATAGCTCTTTTGTTCCATCATGAGCATCCATTATAGGATTTAATTGATACAATGAACCTTTAAACTTATTCGGTGCACTGGAGCTTAACCGCACACTTTTCAAAACCATTGCACTTACTTCACTGGGCTGAATCAACTCAGAATAATAAAAGTAACCGTCTTTATATAACCAGTAATTTTTTGTTCCTTTTGCTGGCGGCACATTATAAACATTGTCTGGAAAGTTCAGCTGAAACCAGCGTAGGTCAGTCTTTTCTCGGCCACTTTCTTTAAATTTGTACATTTCAGTTCCAGTCAGAACGTTAGGAACAATTGCTTTTTCTGCAATAAAATTGTGCCCTTCGCGTAAATAAGTCCCTCCGACTTTAGCTGCTGGCTGCCAGGTTTCTGTGTTTTTTTGATTAACAGTTGGCAATACTGCTTTGAAAGAAGTTGCTAAGTTACCATTACCCGTTTGATCGGTCGTATCTATTTTGAATGTTAGTAGGTACTCATACAGACTGATACGCACAAATGCGGGAAGACTGCCCGTATTTTTGACTTGAATCTTTTTTTTAGTGTCCACTCCTGGCTGCCACTCAAAATCTGGCTCAAATTCTTCTACGATTTCAGCCGCTAGCCTTGAACCTACAAAATGATTGACTTCACTGTCTTCAGAAACAAACCATGCGTATGTACTTCCTAGAACCATCAAACCAGAAAAGAGAAGTGTGCAGACAGCGACAATCAATTTAGTGTTTACTTTTACATGTTTCTTTGTTCTGTGTTGTCGTTTTTTTCTTTGATGCTGCTTTTTTTTCTTCATTCTGTGCTGCCTCCTGTCATTTGATCGTTCTAAAAAATCCAATTGACGTTTTCATCGTTATTTGTGCGTTTTCTTTGGTCTATGTTGTTTTTCCTGCTTTTTATATTTAAGTATTAATAAAGAAACTAAAACCAAGAACAAACCGATACATGAAAACAGCAAGGCATTGCGCCATTCTTCACCTGTTTTTGGAAATTTTAATTTATCTGTTATGTTTTCTAAAAAAGGTTTTTTAGGTTGATCTGGATCGCTTGTATCAGGAAGTGTTGTTTTGACTGCTTTGAAATACCAAATATTCTCCACAACATTCTTTTCAAAAAAATCTCTGTTGGTATATTTTTTCCCATCTAATTCAAAATCAGCTTCTAACATTTTCGTATCACCACTTTTAAATGTCCCTAAATCTAACGGTGTTGCTTTGTCTTGTAAATTTAATGTTTTATTGACACCCGATAAGGGACCTTTATAGATTTCTTTGCCGTCATACTTCAATGTCATTTCAATTGCTTTGGATAAGTCCAATGATCCTTCTATAAGTGTGGGCTTACTGATAGACATTGTTAAATGATAGGGGGTATTTTTTTCGAGATTGATGATCGTGATTTTAGTGGACCATTTTTCCCCTGGTGCCACATCACGAATATCCACCAAGTATTGACCGTCATTTTGTATTTTAATGCCTTGATCATCACCAGCTACTATTCCAGGAGGAAGATTTGTTTCAGAATTTACTTCAACAGGGTTAATTACAAGTGATAAACTGACCAATAAAACTAGTCCTATCAGAAACCACTCTGTCATCCTGTGTTTTCTTTTCATTTTTCTTCCTCCTCAAATAGTTAACTATGCTTACTTATTTAGCAGGTACTAAATCTTTCAAAGCATCTGATAAAGTACTACCTGTTGGCAACCAGTCATCAACAGCATCTTTATATGCTGCAATTCCTTGCCCTTTTACGGTTAAATCATAAATCAATTTACTATATTCATTACCTGCTGTACCTAGTAATTTAACTGCATCCATCAATTGTGCTGTATTAACACCAGGATCTACTACGCTTGTATAGTAGAAATAACCATCATCAGCGTTAAAATACCATTTATCAGCAACTGTTGGATCTGTTGTGATATTGTTGAATGAAATTTGAATATTGCCTGTTCCTGTTGCTGCTGGCGCATTCCAAATCAACGTTCCATCTTGTGTAAAGGTTGGCGCATAAACTGGTGTTGCAGTCCATTCTTTTTCTTCAGCTGGGTTATATGCTAGTGATACATAGCTAAGTGCTGGTGTACCTGATTTTAAGCTGATTTTATTTGCTGCATCACGGGTAAAGCCGTCAATACCGCTTGCGTGGTATAATACGCCAGCTTTTTCAAATGCGTAGCGATACGTATAAGTTGTTTTTGTGCCTACTGTTTCAGATTTTTCTTTCACTTTCAATGTATAAGTGCCTTTAAAGTCACCTGCTGCTACAGTGATTGTCGGTGCTGCACCATCAAATACAGAGTCAGTGAAACCGGCTGGAGCATCTGTTCCTGGTAATACATAAATGTCTTTTTCTGTTTTGCCTTCAAGTTCAGCACCAGTTGTTGGTTTTGCTTGATGATCTTGTAAAAGTTGCAATGATTCTTTTAAAGAAACACGAATCAATGTTTTGTATTTCCCGATATTGGCGATTGCAACATCTTTATTTACTTCTGATCCTGGATCCCATTCGGTCGGCGGTTCAAATGTTTCCACTACTTCAATATCTTTCCCTGTTGCGATTTGTCCTTCAAAGTGGTTATTTTTTTGGTCTTCACTAGTAAACCAAGCAAATGTTGCTGCTAATACGGCAACAAGTGCAAATCCACTTGCTAAAGCAAGGACTTTTTTCTTTCTGTTTTTATTCATTTCTCAATTTCCTCCCAAAATATTTTTTATTATTAACTTTTTAATAATGGAAAAATGGTCGTTTTCTTCCCCTATCAAAAAGTGAATACCCTTATTTATTTAAAATGTAGTACCTTATAATCGTGATAAATCCAAATACTGAAATCAAAAAGATAATTGATACTACTGGATTCTCACGGATAAAACTTAGAAAAGCACCCACTTTGGGAATGACAGTGACTTTCTTACCAATTACTTGTTTTTCGTTGATTGGAACATCTTCTGCTAAATTGGCATCACCTTGTGTGATGTAGTAAGTCCCTTTGGTATCGCCTAAATGATCTAACTTTTCCTTTACTCTATGCGTTAAAAAGGCCTGACTTTTAATACTTGGTCGAAATGTGATGATGTCTCCAACCTTAGCCTGATCACCTGCGATATTTTTAACGATGATAATGTCTCCAGAATGAAAACCGCCTTTTTGTTTTTCAGGATCTCTTGGCACCATTGAATCTGTCAATACGCCAAAAAAACGGTAACCTAAGACACTTTTATCTGTATTGCCCGTCGTTGCAAAAGCAATAGAGCCCAAAATCATGATTAAAATAAATCCATAAAAAACCACATTAAACAATACGGTATACACAGGATTTTTAGATTGATGAGCAACAACAGGTCGTTTTTTTTGTGAAACAGCTGATTGTTTTCTTTTTTTCTTTTTGGGCTGCGACTTTTTATTTACCGTCTTGGCTGTTGCTTTTGGCCGCTTTGCTGCTGGTTTTTCATCTGTTGATTGCCTTGGTGGTGATTTTGTTCGTCTTTTTTTAGCAGGCTGTTGCTTCTTGCTCCGCTCTTCTGCCATTTTTCTAAACCCTCACTTTGCCTTGTACTTACCCAAAACAATGACTCCTCACTTGATGACTCAAAAAAACACAAATTTCCAACTCTGCTAACTTGATTCTTCCTCATTCAAAATCAACTAGAACAGACATTTCAGCTTAGAATCTCGGTCATTTTAAGTGTCCAAAAAACTAATGATATTGAGAAAATCAACTAAAACGCAAAAAAGAAATACGCATGAATGGATAAATCCCTTCACAACGTATTTCTAAACTGTTTCTCCTAAAAAAAAGTACAGGCGTTTCAGCTCTATAAAAATCATTAGTTTATTATAGAGAAAACCGAAAGTCAATAGTATTTGAATAATATTTTTTACTCCTTGTATCATTAATCTATAAAGGCGGTGATTGAGACAGTTTTATCCTTTTTATTTAGCTATATAAGTGGCTAAACAACGTTTAATTTTTTCCGTAACATGACAATTATCAATTATTTAGAGGCAGGTGTTCATTAATGGCTGTTATAGGCTATATGCGTGTCAGTACGCATCAACAAAAATTTGATTCTCAACAAAAAGCGCTTGAACAATATGGCGTGGACCAAATTTATAAGGAACGAGAAAGTGGTAGAAAAACTTCTAGAAGTGAGCTGAATAAAGTATTATCCTGTTTAAAAGCAGGTGATACGCTGGTGATCTTCAAGCTTGATCGTTTATCTCGTGGAACAAAGCAACTGCTGAATTTATTAGAAGAATTTGATCAGAGAAATATTCATTTTGTCAGTATTCAAAATAATATCGATACAACAACTGCAATGGGCCGCTTTTTTTTCACTGTTATGGGGGCATTCGCTGAAATGGAAGCAGAATTGATTCGTGAAAGAGTGATGGCAGGTCTTGAAGCCGCCAAAGAAAACGGTAAGCAACTAGGACGCCCACCGCGAACTAAAGAGGTAAACGAAGCGTTGAAGCTTTATGTTAATTCAGATTTGTCGGTTCCTGAAATTGCAAAAAAATGTAATATTTCTGTACCAACAGTGTATAACCATATCCGTAAGCAAAACTTACTAAGAAAAGTCAACTAACAATCACACACAGTATTTACACATAAAAACACGATGAATGAACTAAGGACAATTTATTTTTATTACACACTTAATATAGTACATATCTAAAAAAATAAAGTGGTAGCTGAAAAGAATAAGAGCTGAAGCAGCACCTTCAAAGCTCACTCTTTTCAACCACCACAAAATACAGTGATTCGTTCTATACAAGGTCTATTTACCCAATCAGTTTTAAACCAATAACAGAAGCTAAAATAACACCAATAAAAATGATTCTACGCCAATCTTTTGATTCCCCATAAAAAAGCATGCCTAAAATAGCTCCTCCAGCAGCTCCAATGCCTGTCCAAATAGCATACGAAATCCCCATCGGCAAATTCTTCATTGCTAAATAAAGAAAGATAAAGCTACTGCCAAATGTTAAAAACAACATTAATAAGGACTTTTTATCTTTATTAAGATTAAAACGACTGATCGATCCGACGCCTAACATTTCAAAAATTCCCGCGGCAATCAAAAATAACCAACTCATTTTTGTTCAGCTCCTTTCTCTCCGGTTACGAATTTCAATCCCATTACACCGATCAATAATAATACGATCAACAGAATCTTAGATATTTTGAATTCCTCTCCAAAAAACAGGATTCCTGTAATCACTGTACCAGCAGTCCCTAAGCCGACAAATACTGCATAAGCTGTTCCAACAGGTAATGTTTCACCTGCACGAATCAGTGCATAGAAGCTGATGAAAATAGCTAGGACTGTTAACAAAATTTCCCACCACATATTACTATGCTTCATCCCAATCACCCATAACACCTCAAAAAATGCTCCGATCATTAATTTTATCCAATCTTTATTCATATAAAATACCTCCTAAAATTTAAAAATACAGCTAGATCATTCAACTGTAACAACGCTTCTCCTTGTACCAACTACTGGTGTGTTTAACATCCTCTCATTTCTTCATTATGTCTTTAGCCTGTTTCAAAACGACACAATTAACAAATAAAAAAAGCGTCAATCAACAATTCTATCTAAGGCCTACGAATTGTGAATCCACACTTTTGCTAATAAGTAGCCGGCGCTACCTATTAAAAGTTATTTGATTTAATTTTAATGTTTCAATTGGCTAAAACTGATTCTCATTCTACCTCACTATAAGCGATTTGGCAATAGCGCGCCTCTCTCTTATTTTATTAAATAAAACTTAATAAATCGCTCATGACTCTGTCTAATTGCTTGAAATCAACTTTTTGGGTTCTATTTTCCTCACATATACAGAAAAATCCATGTATTTGACCGTTATTTCTTCCAATTGTTTTTTTAGAAAAATAACTTTTCACACAGAAAATTTTTATTTGATCAGATAATTCCGAAAATTAAGCATCATGATTTTGTAAATCTAATCAACATATGATACACTTATCTTATCAAAAAAAGATTCCTAGTGAATCAGTTAACGTTGATATTACTTACTTTAGGCGGTAGTAATGTCAGCGTCTTTCTTTTGTCTATACAAATTATAACACACTAAAATCTTTTTGAAAATATACATATACTTGGCGTAATAAAAAGATCCTGTCTCTTTGAGGCGGGATCTTTTTATTCAGTTCACTATTTGCTATAGTTAAATACTTAGTTTCGCAGTAATACTATTTGCCGCCAATTTAATATAAAGTATTTTTTAAGCTAGTGCGCCCATTGGATCCCATGGCGCTAAAACAGTGGGTGCTTGCGCCCACACTTTTTGTAATTCTTGTGATAGAAGCTCTTTACGTACAACGATTTGGTAGGTGTATTCATCCATCCAAGCATCACTCATCACAAAGAACCCTTTGTCGCCGACTTTTTCACCCCAGCTATTTTCGACTTTCCATTTAGTTGAAGCACCATCGATCAGATCCACTCCAGTTAATACCATCGCATGAGTCATTAAACTTTCACCGAAATCTAAGCGTTGTGCTTTTGTCATCGTGAAATCGATATCGAATAAATCATTCATATCATACGCATCTAAAGACATAATTCCACTATCTCTCGTAGATGATTGACCTACATCACAGCCAAACCAAACCGATTCGCCTTGTTCTAATTGAGCGACTGCTAAATTTTTGAATGTTGTCATATCCACATTGATATATTTGACTTCTTTACCGCCTACAACATTCCCTAGCATTTCTACAGTGTATGTTTGATTGTAAGGTTTATCTGCTGTTGGTGCATTGATCACACTTACATAGTCATCAAGATCCACACCAACATATTTATCATAGAACGATTGCGGTGTTAACTGTTGATCCAAGTGATAATTTTTCTCTTCGTCACGGTATTCAAAATCGAAGGTTTCTGGTGGTGTACCTAGTGAAATTGCTAAAAAGTTATAGACTTCACCAAGCATCGCTTCTTTAGCTGTTTGAACTTCTGCCGCTGTTTTTCCGCTAGCGATCAACTCACGCAAAGTCGTTGCATCTTTTCTTAGCTTTTTATTTAAATAGTTGTTTAGGTCGCGAGAATTAGAACTATTACTGCTTTCAGGCATCGCTGTTTTTGGCACAACCCCGTATTTTTGGAAAAGTGATACGATCATATCCCATTGTCCACCATCTTGTTGTGGTGTCGCTAATAGAAAAGCAACTTTACGGCTGTCTAACTCTTGATCTGCTGTTGCGATAATATTTTCATAGAAGTAATTCGATTTTTCGTATTTGTCCCAGAAAAAGGTATAGTTTTGCGAAAGTTCGAAATCTTTTAAATTAAAGCTATTGATCATTTTGTGTCTAAAGGTATTCAATGCTGCAAACATCCAGCAACGGCCGCTTTGTTTTTGGTTTGCTACTTTTCCAGTTGTAAGGTCTACTGAAAATACCGGTACATTATTTACCTCAGCACTCTGATTTTGAGCAGAAGCCGTAATTCCATTTTTGACAACTCCGCGTTGCAAAGCATTTTGTTTATTGTTTTCCACAAATGACTTGTGAAACTTTTGTGTTACTGCAGGTTCGATTATTGACATCTTGATTCATCCTTTCACTCATAGTATTCCTTCCTCATTATATGCCTGAATTTTCGATCCCTCAAGTTTTTAATAAAATAAAATTGCTTTTTTGCATCACCTGTATTAGTATATATAATACAAAGAGATAAAAAGAGGTGAAACCATGTTATTAGAAATAGATGCTCAAAGTCAAACGCCAATTTATCAACAAATTTGTAATCAGCTCATCCTCGGAATTGCAACAAAGAAACTGAAGCCCGGTGAAGTGCTTCCTTCTGTGCGACAAATGGCGGACGAAATTGGCGTAAATATGATGACCGTTTCAAAAGCCTACACTTTATTGAAAAATGACGGCTATATTTTAACAGATCGCAGAAATGGTACTAAAGTTGCTGAAAAACAATCATTGTATCCTCCATTTCAAGAACGATTTTTAAAAGAATTGGAACTATTATTAGCAGAAGCTTCTATTCATCGACTTTCAGAAAATACGGTACAAGAAAAAGTTAAACAGATTTATCAAAAATTTGAACAGTAAAAGGTGTGTTGAAAATGAACTTCTTTCTCTATTTATTACTTGTTGGGGTCAATTTTTTAATGGCAATTTCGGGAAGAATCCCTGCAAATCCCCACAAAAATGTTATTTTGGAAACAACTTTACCTAAAGATAAACTTAAAGATGAACAAGTTCTTGCGATATGTAAAAGCTATAAAAAAAACTTGTTGCAATGGGCAGTTATTTTCTCTGTTATCGCTTTGCCAATTATTATTATTCCTTATGATTCTTTAACTTTGATCTATTTTATAATCCAACTATTTGGATTTATTGGGACTTCTTTTTACTTACAGGTTATTTATATTCGTAAAATGACAACTTTAAAAGTTCAAAATAATTGGACATTACCGACCAGCCCAATTCTAGTCGATACAAAATTAGTGGCAAACAAAAATCGAAAATTAATTTCTATTTGGTGGTTTTTACCAAGTATTTTCATTACTCTTTCAGGATGTATTTATTCTATTAAAACACTTGGTTTATCTAATGGTACTTGGATCATTAGCCTGATCTCAATACTTATGACAGGAATGTTTTTGCTGTTCTACTATTTTATTGCTCGTTTTCCCGTTAAACCAGTAACAAGTGATGAAACGATCAATCAAAATGTCAATGATCAAATGCGTCATCACTGGTCTGTTTTAATGGCTGTCTCGTCAATAGTTTTGAGCCCTTTGGCTTTTATGCCAATCAGTTCGGTTATGGTTCCTTATGAACGAATGATGCTATTTTCAATTGGTTATGCTGTGCTGATACTCGCATTTGTCATTTTCACTTTTTATTATTTATTCTCATCTAGAAAAAAACAAGATCAACTGATTGTACAAGCTAAGGAATACCGCTACAGCGATGAGGATCAATATTGGAAGTATGGGGTCTATATGAATCCAAATGATAAAAGAATCATGGTACCAGATCGCATTGGAATGAATATCTCTGTCAATTTAGGTAGACCTGTTGGAAAGCTTACTTTAGGAGTGACTGGTGTTTTGGTTTTGATTGCTTTAATTGCAGCAAGTATTCCAATGTTGATCAGTGATTTTTCAACTAATCCGTTTGAATTGGCTACAACTAATGATGGAATCTCTCTATCAGCACCATTAAGTCAACGTAAACAGATCGATTGGAACGATATTGAATCGGTAGAACTAGTCGACAGCCTGCCTAAAGATAAACTCCGGATTTACGGAACAGCAACGGAAAATTATTTAACTGGCGAATTTCAAGTTCATTCCGAACCTGCTTATTTGCTTGTTTTAACTGATAAAAAACCGATTTTAAAAATCACGACTAAAGATAAATTGTACTATTATACAAATAAAGATAGTGAGCTGACTAAACAAGACTATCGCACTATTCAAAAGCATCAAGGAAAACAAAGGTAACATTGTGACTAAACACTTCCTTCTTTTACTAAGAGAGAGAATTATTTAGGTAAAAATTCTATATAATGTGAATTATGCTTTGACATATCTCTTTGATGTGATTAAACTAAGTTTAATGAATAGGAGTGAAGGAATAATGACTGTATTCAGTTTAAGAAAATATGAAAAATCTGATTTAGAAAATATACTTGCTATATTTAACGGAACGGTTCAAGCAATCAATAAAAAAGACTATACACAACAACAAATCGAACAATGGGTTCAGTTAAACCCTGATTATGAAAAATGGCACGCTAGACTTTCGTCGACCTATAGCATTGTTGCTCTGAATCGAATGGAAGTTATTGGATTTGGCAATATCACTGATACTGGTGAACTCGATTTATTGTATGTTGATAAAAAATGGATTGGTTATGGTATCGGAAAAATGCTAGCTACAGATTTAATGGATCATGCATTGAAAACTGGGGCAAAAGAACTTACTGTCTATTCATCTATCACAGCTAAACCGTTTTTTGAATCCCTTGGATTTGAATTAGTGGAACAAAAGGTACAATATCGCAACGGTGTCATGCTAATGAATTATTTGATGGTGTATCGCAAAGAAGCAAAATAAACCTATAACTGCATTCTTATCTTTTGTTCATACAAAATAGAGGAGCCTGGGACATAACTTTTCAAGTTATGCCTCAGGCTCTTTTTATCCGAATAAACGGTGGAAGCAGAAGCAATCCCTTCGGAAATAAGCTGAAATTCACAAAAATTTGAAGAGCAATTTTCGTGAATTCCTTCTTATTTCTCGGGATTAGACGCTTCTGTCCCAACCTCCTCTATTTTCGTGAATACATTACTTTTCAGTTGCATTCTCAATTTTATTTTTCAAGTATTCAATTAGAGCGCTATAATCAACTTTCTGATAATCTGTAACATCAAATTCATGTAATTCACCTAGCTGAAACTGATTGTATTCTCTTGCTTCAATTATTTGTTTGAATTTTTCCTTTGTAATATGGTTATCTGCCATTACGCGATTTTCTAAGTTGTCTCCAAAATGATAATGTGTCATTAAATGACTAAGGTGCCGATCAGGCTCTAGGTCACGCTTGTGTCTTCGTTCCCATAATACTTCAAAATCGGCCACTAAACGAACAGTAATCACTTCATATTCGTAGATTTCGGCTAACCGTGCTAGTTTCTCTTTTTGCTTGTCACTAAATGGGTATTCTGACACAATCACTTGTTTCCCAACATCCATATATAACGCTAGAACACCATAATAAAAGTGCCAAACCTTCTTTTCTAACAGAGCCTTTTCAGCAAGCGTGTCAAAACCAACTGAATCTGCAAGTAATTCCTTGCCTTCATCTGGCGTAATCAGGAGGATATCTGGAATTTGTTCACTGATTCTTTGGATCAGATAAGTCTTCCCCGTTGCAGGACTGCCAGCCAATAAAATCAAAAATTTCTTCATTTGCCTACCCTATATGGAGTGGATTTTCTACATTCATAAACAATCCTATTTTATGTTTGACGATATCACGGCATGCTTCATTAGCTGGAATGATATTGTAGCGTAATGATTTATTGACGGTAGTTTCTTCAAATGATTCTTTCGCTGTTTTCGTCCAATTCACTAAGAGTTCCGTCCCTACATTGAATTTACGGATACCATTGTTAATTAGTTCGGGATAGTCTTCTTCTTTTACGCCTGTTCCACCATGAATGACTAGTGGAATATCAACCACTGCGTTAATTTCTTTTAATAAAGGTATGTTGACTTCTGTTTTGGATTTAAATTGACCGTGATTCGTTCCGATCGCAATGGCCAAAGCATCGATTCCTGTAGCCTGTACAAAAGTACGAGCATCTTCTGGTTTTGTGTAGACTTTGTCGTTCTCCTCTACATGAATCCCTTCTTCAGTTCCCCCAATTGTACCCAGCTCGCCTTCAACAGAAACACCCTTTTTATGGGCATATTCCACCACAGCTTTGGTTTTTAAAATATTTTCTTTAAATGGCAAATGAGAACCATCATACATGACAGATGTGTAGCCAAGATCAATAGCTTCTTTGATATCGTCAAAATTTCTTGCATGATCCAAATGAAGAACTGCATCAACCATTTCTTTTTCAGCCATTGTTTTGACTACCGAAACTAACACATCATACCCAATGTATTTAGCTGTATCCACACTGGTTTGGATAATAATTGGTGCACCCATTTCTTTGGCTGCTCGAATCATTTCAGGTAGCATTTCTAAATTGTGGGCGTTAAAAGCACCTACTGTAAAATTCAATTCTTCCGCAGTTTTTGTGACTTCTTTCAATGTTGTATACATTTATTTCTCCCCTATCTTTCAATTTTACTGGCCGCTGATCGTCACTTTTTTGGCGATTTGCCGCATATCATCCATTTTATTCATCCACTGCTCAATTCCAGCATCATCGCCATTTCTTGCCGCTTCCGCTCGTTTTTGATTGTATAAACTCATTAATTTTTTGTAGCCTTGTCCAATACTATTCTGATAGGACTGACTTTTTTCTAGCGATGTGATGGCTGAATCAATTTCATTTAGTTGTGCTAATAGTAATCCTGCTTCTTCACATTTTCCAGCTAGTACTGTCTCTGTCAGCTGTGACCTATTTATTTCTAACGTAATTTCAGCAATTTTTTTACGCATTTCAGTTTTCTCTTCCTCTGTCAACACCTCTTCAACTTCTACTTTCATAACGTTCTTTTTTTTCTTTTTCAGGAAATCAAACATATTTTCACCCCTTTTAAAAAGCTTTCATGATTGGGCTAATGATCCAGGCGTATAAGAGCGCCGCAGTAACAGTATCCACGTCAGTAGCCGTAGCATTGATAAATCCCATACTGTTGAAGATCGTCACCAATAAAGCTGGTAATAAAGTAATAAAGAAGCCATGCGCGATTCCGCCAATAATCGCTCCCCGTCTACCGCCAACTGCATTTCCGAAAATCCCCGCGGTACCGCCTGCAAAAAAGTTAGTCAACATTCCTGGCAAAATCATGGCCAAGCCAAATGTTGGCAAAATGAACATCGCTAAAACCGCCCCGATTGTTGTTGTGATAAAGCCGAGAATCACTGCATTTGGGCTATATGGGAAAAATACCGGACAATCTAGTGCTGGAATTGCATTTGGGACGAGTTTCATTGCGATTCCTCTAAATGCTGGTACGATTTCTCCAAGTAACAACCGAACCCCTGCCAACAATACATAAACACCAACTACAAATTGAATCGCTTGTAAAAAGGCAAACATAATATAGTTTTGATTGCCTGATAAGGTTGAAGCGAATGTTTCTCCTGCAAACAACACGGTGACAATATATAAGGGAACCATCACGACCATCACAGACAAATACGTATCTTGCAGAAACTCAAATGATTTTGGCAGTTTAAGGTCTTCCACTGACTTTTTGTTTTCACTGCGTTCGCCAAAAATCCAAGCAACACCTGCTTCAAATAAATAACCAATCGTACAAAAATGTCCGAGGGCAATATCATCTGATCCTGTTATTTTTCGAATGAAAGGTTGAGCGATCGCCGGCATTGCGACAGCAAAAACACCCCCGATAAAGCCTCCGACAATGATCAATACGAGCCCACGAAGTCCTGCAAAATATCCAAACACCGTCGTCATCGTCGCCATCCATAAAATCGCTTGACCTGTTAAGAAAATATATTTCCACTTTGTAAAACGAGCAATCAAAATATTAAATACAAAAATAGCCAAAAATGTTAACGCAATATCCCGTCCTAATCCAAGCTCATTCATTGCCTGTCCGTTGATCGCTTCGATAGAAGGAATGATTCCTTGCATATGAAATCCTTCTGTAAAAATCTCGCCAAAATAGGTCAGACTCCCAACAATAATGCTAGAACCAGCACTTAACACTTGAAACCCTAACAACGTTTTTAATGATCCCGATAACACTTGACCAATCGATTTTTTTTGTAGAATCAATCCCAACATCGCAATCATGCTGATCGTGATCGATGCTTGTGTTAAAATATTTTCGATAATAAAATTAACTACCCCCATGATAAAACCCCTCCATTATAATTTTTGTGGTTAAATAACACCTTTTGCTTGTAAAACTGGTGTTATTTTTTCATCTATTTCAGCTTTGGAAACAATATTTTTCAGATAAATGATCGCTGTTTTTTCTTCATCGATACTAAATTTTTCAAATTGCGTTTTAAAATTTTGTGCTGTAATAATAATATCTGGATTCATAGAAACCGCTGATGAGATGTCTGTATGCTCAAGTTTCGCTTCGACTCCTTTCTGATTTAATACATCCTCTGCTGCCATTTGTGCAGCAAAACTACTGCCTAAGCCTGCTCCGCAAACAAATAAAATCGTTAGTTTTTTCATGATGATTCGCTCCTGTCATTTTTATTTTTTTGTTTCTTTTAACGCTTCTTCATATAAAATTGTTTCAAAATCAGCTACATTGGTACAGCGCGCTAAATGATCGATTTTTGTTTCGTCATTGATCAATTCAATCAAGCTTTTCATAATATTCAAGTGGGAAAAAGAATCCACTGCTGCTAGACAAAAAATAATTTTCACAGGATCATTTTCTTCATTACCAAAGACAACAGGTTCTGCTAAGGTTGCAACGCTTATCCCAAGCTTATTTACGCCATCTTCTGGCCTTGCATGAGCTAAAGCCAAGTGTTTTCCCATCACGATGTATGGACCAAATTCATTAACAGAAGCAATCATGGCATTGACATAAGATTCTTTAATACAGTTTTCTTTTAATAGTGGAAGTGCCACTCGTCGAATCGTACTCTCCCAATCTGAACATTTCTCTAATAACAAGATATCGCTTTTCTTTAAGACATCTTTTAGCATCGGCTGCAACTCCCTTTTATTTATCTTTAGATGATTCTGATCAAAAGTGGTTTCTAATTGTTGATAGATATCGCTAGAAATCGTACCACCGCTTTCTTTAATCAAATCAAGCACGTTATAAAATAACTCAGTAGAATCATTGTTATTATTTACCAAACGTTTAAATTGTCTATTTCGTTCTAAAAACTCTTGAACCTTTTTCCGACTTTCTACTCTGATGATCGGATCTACTACTAAAATCGGCTTTTCAGAATACGTTAAACTAAGTGTTGAAAAAATCAAATCAACATCTAGTTTTTTGATCAGTTCTATCTCACCTGTACTTAGGACAGCTACTACCTCAATACTAAACAGTTCTTTTAAATGCTCTGCCAATAATCGACCAGTAGCTGTTCCATGATTACAAACCACAACTGCTTTATAGGTATATTTCAGCTCTTGATTGATCGCACTGACGGACGTGGAAAAATGAATAGTCAAAAAGGCAATTTCATCATCGCTAAGTTGATTTTTAGTCATTGCTTCAATCGTTGGTGCAAATTTCTCAATCGCAAAATAAATATTTCCATAATAGCGTTTGACTGTTTCTTTTAATGGATTTAAAATTTGTATTTCACTTTTTACCCGGCTAATCAAGCCAGCCATATGACGATATAAGCCTTCATGTAGCGATTCCTCTTTTTTGGAAAAGGGAATTTGGGTAGTTTGTTCGACAAATTGAATCAGCTGGATCGACAGTAATTGGGCTTGGACCCATTCAACAGAATTGCTGATACTCCCGGTATTGAAGGTTTCCAACATAAAAAGGATATAATTTAATTCAGATGTTGGCGGTCTAACTGCTAAAGTTTTACACAGTTGATCAACAAAGGAGCTCCTAAGCTTATTTTGATCTGTGGTCCAAACTTCCCAGTCAGAGCTTGGGATCAATTCCTGTCTTAAATAACGACTTAACCAGACAGCTGTAAACATGACCAGCTGATTTCGATAAATATCTTCTCTTGAAGAAATCGTTTGATGATACACGCGATCGATTTTTTTTAATACATTTTTAGGAATATAACGAAATAAGTGTTTTTCTGAAACGCTCAAACCAGCTTCTTTTTCATCAAGAAACAACAAGCTATCAATTGATTGGTTGATCACATCATAAATCATCGTGCGAATCGTTCGCTCTGATCCTTTTAAAACGATCCCTTGTTTAGGAATACTCAACACTTCAATACCATACTCTAGAAGAATAGTTCTGACCCTACGCATATCTTCGTCCATTGTGCTTTTTGATATTTGATACTCTGATTCTTTTTGATATAAAAAAATAGGATCCTCCGATAAAGAAAAAGCCATGATCAAGTCAAAGATCCGTTCCTCTCGATTCAAATATTCGAATTCATTTTTTTCATCAATCAACGTATCTAGTTGTTTTCTTTCCCTTTGCTCTAGTGTTAAAAACATGCCTCTGTTTCGAATTGTTTTAATCTCTGGTAATTTATGACTGATGAGAAACTCATTGATTGCTTTAAGCTCATTTCTGATTGTCCTGTTGCTAACTTTAAAATCCTCGCTTAATTCATCTAGAGTCAAAGAATATTCTGAACAAATAAATCGTTTAAATATTTGTATCGTTCGATCTTTCATGTGCTTCTCTCCTTGTCTGATTTCATTATATAGTTGGACGGGTCGCTTGATTAGTAGACATTGTTGCAATCTTTATTTGCAACAATGTAAGCGCAGACATTCATTGGAATAACAAATAGTCGCAGCATTAGTATACAAAAAAAGAGCCTGGGACATAACTTTTCAAGTTATACCTCAGGCTCTTTTTATCCGAATAAACGGTGGGAGCAGAAGCAATCCCTTCGGAAATAAGCTGAAATTCACAAAAATTTGAAGAGCAATTTTCGTAAATTCCTTCTTATTTCTCGGGATTAGACGCTTCTGTACCAACCTCTTCTATTTGAATAAACAGGCGTTTATTTCAGCTTATTTTTATGCTACAGTGAATTTTGTTTCTGATAATGAATTTTGCAACTCAGTATTTGAAATCTCTCTATCACTTGTTACAGATGCTGATTTGTTCTCTAAATCAACACTTGCAGATTGAACCCCTGCAATTTTTTCAAAATTTTCTTTGACAATGTTTACGCAACCGTCGCATTTCATTCCGTTGATCGTTACTGTTTTTTCCATTGATAAACACTCCTTATAATTATTTTAGTGAATTTGCTTTAATTAAACTAAATGACACTGACATTGTCCTGGCGTACAGTTACAAGCTACTTCTTTTACAGCTGACTTTCTTTTTTCTTTCAGCAGCGCTTCTAATTCATCAATATCGTCAAAGCTTAACAAGCTTTCATTGATAATGGATTCAAGAACCTTGCCGACTTTTTTACTGCAGACTTTGGCCAGCATTTCTTCTGAAAGTGCCTCGATGCTTTTACGCTCTTCAACTAAAGGAAAGTAGATAAATTTATTGCCATTACGTGTTGTTCCCAACATTCCTTTATCAACTAGGCGACTCAATAAGGTCTTCACTGTAGTACTTTTCCACTCAGTCTTTGCATTTAGGATTTCTGTTACTTCCTTACTTGTCGTCTCTTTGGTCGTCCAAGCAACTCGCATGATTTCCCATTCTGCATCAGTGATGTTTAATGATTTTTTCTTTTCTGACATAAAAAGTCTCCTTTTTACTAGTTTGTTAAAAAGCCTTGAAATAAAAAACTACAACCGTAGTCAAATCATGTATTAATGATAGCTCTATTTTTATGATTTGTCAAAGAGAAGTTTTTATTCATAGACAAACAAAAAAACTTCTGTTAGAAATTCCAGAAGTTTTTGGCTATATAAACGTTGTAAAAATAGTTTTTTTTACTATTTCAATGACGTTTTAGCATTTTCTCTACACCGATTTTGAACACTATTTGCGTAACTTTACTTTATGAAAATGCTCTTCTTGTATACGTTGTATACACCATATCATTTTTCACATAAACTTGCTCTACTTTCAAATTTACTGGTCCATTGAATTCGTTAAATAAACGAATTCCTTTCCCTAAAATCGTAGGAATTGTCGTAAGAATATAGGTATCGATCAAATTTGCTTCAACTAATGGTGCGATAATACTTGCCCCTCCAACGATCCAAATCGCTTTACCTTCTTGTTCTTTTAATTCTTGGATCAATTCTACAGGATTTTGACTAGTAAAAATTAATTTTTCAGCGTTTTCGTCTGGACGACTCGTGATAATATAAGATGCTTGCTCTTCATATGGATATTGTTCTGGAGATAATTCATTAACCACTTGATCATACGTCGTTCGGCCCATTACTACCGTATCGATTTTTTCCATCAGATCTTGATAACTGGTATCCTCTTCCACTAATTCGATCCCGCCACCTAAAAAATCAATACTGCCGTCTGGTTCTGCGATATAGCCATCAACACTTGCTGCGATGTATAAAATAACTTCTCTACTCATAAAAAGACCTCCTTAAGCTCTAGAAATATAGATACTCTGAACTATTCATTGTACTTGTTTTATTATTTTCGTCAACTACTTTATTCAATGCAACAGGCAAATAAAAAATAGCTACCCCAATTGTGTGAGTTGTATTTATTTTTACACGATTATTTTAAACCCGCTCTAAAAATTGCGTTCTTTTATCTTCAGAAGCTCTATTTATATCAATATACTTCCACTTCACGTTTTTAATCCCAATATCTTTAAGCGTCCCCTTGATAAAAACAGTTTTGACATAATTCCCTTTAACATACTTTAAATACCACTTAGGAGCTGTGCCTGTATTGATGATCGTTGTCGTTTTTATATTCGTAAATAATCCTTTCAGACTTATACCTGAATCATCATAAGCAATATTTTTAAGCATCACTTTATCAAAGAAACCTTTGACAATTGCTGGAAACTCATACCACCATGTCGGGGCAATAATAAATAATTCATTGGTTTCTCCCAAGATTTTTTGATAGCGATGAACGAGCGGATCTGTTGTTTCTCCTTTAGAAAATAAAGCTAGATCTTTTTCAGAAAAAACTGGATCAAATTGATCTTTATTCAAATCAATCAATTGATATGCTGCTCCTTCCTTCTCTAGGCGTTGCAGCAATTTATTCAAGATTGCGTGATTGTAACTACCTTTCCATGGATGAGCATAAATAATCGTTGTTTTCATTTTTTCTCTCCTAACTTAGATTGTTGAATTTCCTGGTAAATACTGCTGATTTTCTTATTGATTTCTTCTTCATACTGCGCGTATTCTTTTGCGACGATTTTTGGTTTTAATTCTTGAATTAACGTTAAAACCATTTGCTCATGTCTGATTTTTTGTTTGATTTCAAATTCCTTTTTAGACAATAACTGATTAGATCGCTCGCTACATGCATCACTTTCTGGAAATTCTAAAAAATTCAATAGTTCTTTAATTTCTTCTATAGAGAAACCTACATGTTTCATAACAATTAGATATTCTAATAGAATTTTATCTGCTTCATCAAAAATGCGATAACCATTATCTTGTCGCTTTCCGATAGTGATTCCTTGGCGTTCATAGTATCTAATCGTCGAAAGTGGAATGTCCATTTCCTTTGATACATCCTTCATTTTATACATTGTTGCAACTCCTTTTTAATTTATCTAGCTGTATCTTAACATTGAACTAAAGAGCAATGTCAACCAAAAGAAGTAATGGAAATTTCAATTGTCCAACTATTTGTATTTATGTTACTAGTAGGGAGTAATAACAAGCGAAATACCGCCCTTTCCTGTACAATATAAAGGAAGCAATATTCTGTTTCTTTTCTAAAAAAAAGATGAAACAGTTATCTTTTGTACAGGAGGGATTTTTTGTTCGATTTAGAAAAAGTTCACTCATTGAATGAACTGGAAATGCTAGTTTATCAATATATCTTAGAGCATATGAGTAGAATTCCTAAACTAACGATTCGTCAACTTTCTGCTGAATGTCACGTGTCCACATCAACGATTTTGCGTTTTTGTTCTAAAATGGGGTTTGACGGTTTTTCAGAATTAAAATATGTCTTAAAAAAGGAAGAAAAACTGCAAGAACAATCGTTTGAACAATATTCTGATGCTACGATTCACGTAGATTCTTTTTTAAAGCGGATCAACCAGCAAACTTATTATGAAACTCTGAAACCTGCAATTACGATGATTGCCTTGGCCCGTCACATTGTTTTTTCGGGTATCGGTACGAGTGGCATTTTAGGTACTTATGGTAGCCGCTATTTTGCAAATATGGGCATCAATGCTTACAGTATTGGTGATCCATTCACACCGATCCCCCAAAGAGGCTTTGAAAATACCTTAGCGATTATTCTTTCTGTTTCAGGAGAAACGACTGAAGTAATCAAGCAAGTTACTGATTTTAAAAGATCTAGTGCTAAGATTTTGAGTATTACCAATGATGAACATTCCACTATTTCCCGTTTAGCGGACTACAATATTTCATATTATATGCCGGATGAACGCTCTGTTTACGCTGATCCTTCTATCAATATCACCACACAAATTCCCGTAATTGCATTGATCGAGTTACTTGCTCATCAAGCAAGTAACGAGTTTGCAGAAAAGAATCCACTAAAAGATGATGCTCAATAAACACAATCAATAAACTATTTCTTATGCTGAAACTTTGACAAAATATGTGGGCGTTGCTATTGTTTGTATAAAGGTCTGTCGTATTTTCTAGACAAAAGACCTCGACGAAAGGCTGTGACTGTTAATGCCATTTACCATCGAACATTTGGACAACGAAGTAATCACTGGAAAACAGTACAAATTTGCTATTCCTAAAACACCAGAAGATTTTACTGAGGTGAATAATCAAAAGCTAGAAATATTACCTACCGAATTAAACAGTGTACGGGTAATCATTATCAATAACCCTGACGAAAGTAATGGAACTTATAAATATCTGATCGAAAATAGCGAAGGTAATCGGACCTTTGAAATATCGGCTGGTGATTATGCCGTTTTCACGGGTCCTTGGGAAACGTTAGCTGATATCGATCACTTTATCGGTGCCTGTTATGGTGAGCTTTATCAATCTGATGAATACGGAATCGGCGGAACAAATAACATTCAACTAATCGATTTTGAACATGGTAAAATCACAATCAAACTACCAGCAGTTAGTAAATAAAACGGCAATTTAGAAGGAAATCGTGTAGCGATTTTCTTCTATTTTTTTATCTGATTTGTTTTTTTACTTGGTACATGTTTCTCAACAAGCTCAAGCTCTAGGAATTGGTCTAAAATTCTTTTATAGTAAATATGTAAACGCATTCAAAGTTTTCGAATCAGAGCGGCCGCTCTATTGAAATACTACTACATGCACTTATTTTCCGTTACTTTAGTTAGCCAAAGGAGAGGTTTAGAATGAATGAATGGATCAATGAAAAAGTTCTACCACCCGTGTTAAAATTCGTTAATACTAAAGCGATTACAGCGTTGAGAAATGGTATGTTGTATACGATGCCATTTACGATCGTCGGTTCTATTTTCTTATTACTAGCTAATTTTCCACTTAAATCTTTTGCAAACTGGGTTACTGATAGTGGCCTTGCAGTTTACTTCAATCAAGCATACGGTGCCTCTTTTGCCATCATGTCTATTTTTGCCGTAATCGGAATCGCCTATTCTTATGTAAAAACAGAAGGCTTTGAAGGTCTACCTGCTGGAATGATCTCCCTTGTTGTCTTTATCTTATTTATGTCTTCTGAAATCACCGATGTAGACAGCGGTGTAACAATTGGCAACATCATCAACAAAGACTGGACTGCTGGTAAAGGAATGATCACAGCGATCATCGTTGGTCTGATTGTTGGTTGGGTGTACAGTTGGTTCTTACGTCATGATATTCGGATTAAATTACCTGAAGCAGTTCCTGAAAATGTCGCAAACTCATTTACTGCATTAATTCCGGCTGCGGCTTTGATCACTGGTGCAATGTTTGTTTATATTTTCTTTGACAAAGTCTTTAAAACAACTTTTTTTGATTTTATTTACGAAGTGTTGCAATCTCCACTTCAAGGGGTTACTGATTCACTAGGTGGTGCATTAGTTCTTGGATTCTTAGTTCCATTATTTTGGTTCTTCGGCGTGCACGGTTCAACGATTGTCGGCGGAATTATGGGTCCGATTTTACAAGCGAACTCTTTGGAAAACACCGATATTTTAAAATCTGGTAAAGAATTAACCGTTGCAAACGGTGGTCATATCGTGACACAACAATTTTTAGATCAATTTTTAACTGTAACTGGTGCTGGTATGACACTTGGATTAGTGGTTTATATGGTATTCTTTGCAAAATCAGCCCAATTCAAACAACTAGGGCGTTTGTCAATTGGACCTGCCGTGTTCAATATCAATGAACCAATCACATTTGCTACACCGATCGTAATGAATCCGATCATGGCAATTCCGTTCATTTTAACGCCTGTCGTGTCATCTGTTATTACTTACTTTGCTCTATATACAGGTTTAGTCCCATTATTTACAGCGGTTCAAGTGCCTTGGACAACGCCTCCGATCATTTCTGGATTATTAGTTGGTGGCTGGCAAGCGGCCTTACTACAAGTGTTTGTCTTAACGTTAGGATTCTTTATTTACTTACCATTTGCTAGAAAAATGGATGCAATCAACTATGCGCAAGAAACAAATCAACCTATTACAGAAGAAGTATTAGAAGAAATTGAAGCAGAAGCTTAAAAACCATTTCTAAACTGACTTAAACATCTCTGCACAGCTGATCCGTTCAAATGCTTCCTCCCATCTGTGTAGCGATTTTATTATTCAAAAGTACAGTAAATGAACAAAATTAAAGGAGAAGATTACATGTCAATTTTAAGAGAAAATTTCCTTTGGGGCGGCGCAGTTGCCGCTCATCAATTAGAAGGTGGTTGGAATCAAGGTGGTAAAGGTATTAGCGTTGCTGATGTTATGACCGTTGGCGCTCATGGTGTGGCTAGACGAATTACAGACGGCGTGTTAAAAGGCGAAAACTACCCCAATCATGATGCCATCGATTTTTATCATCATTATAAAGAAGATGTAAAATTATTCGCAGACCTTGGGCTAAATTGTTTCCGGACATCGATTGCTTGGACGCGGATTTTCCCCAATGGAGACGAAGCAGAACCAAATGAAGCAGGCTTGCAGTTCTATGATGATTTGTTCGACGAATGTTTAAAATATGGAATTGAACCTGTGATTACTTTGTCTCATTTTGAAATGCCGTATCATTTAGTCACTGAATATGGTGGCTGGCGTAATCGTAAAATGATCGATTTCTTTGCGAAGTTTGCTCGTGTTTGTTTTGAACGTTATAAAGATAAAGTGACTTATTGGATGACCTTCAATGAAATCAATAATCAAGCGAATTACGCTGAAGACTTTGCCCCTTTTACCAACTCTGGTATTAAGTACCAAGAAGGTGAAGATCGCGAAAAAATTATGTATCAAGCGGCTCACTATGAGTTAGTAGCCAGTGCGCAAGCTGTTAAAATTGGTCACGCAATCAATCCTGATTTCCAAATTGGTTGTATGATCGCGATGTGTCCAATTTATCCCTATTCCTGTGATCCGAAAGATATGATGATGTCAGTCAGTGCGATGCAAAAACGGTACTGGTTTACCGATGTTCATGTTCGCGGTCATTATCCTAGCTTTATGGAAAACTATTTGGCTCGTAAAGGCTTTGATTTAGATATTACGGAACAAGATTTGACTGATTTAACGCATGGCTGCGTGGATTATATTGGCTTTAGCTACTATATGTCGTTTGCGATTAAAGATCATGAAAAAGGCCCTGCTTTTGATTATGATGAGTCGCAAGATTTAGTTAAGAATCCTTATGTAGAAGCTTCTGATTGGGGTTGGCAAATCGATCCGTTAGGCTTGCGTTATGCCATGAACTGGTTTAATGAGCGCTATGAATTGCCGTTGTTTATTGTGGAAAATGGCTTTGGTGCGATCGATGAAATCGAACCAGATGGCACGATTAATGACCAATATCGCATCGATTATTTGAAAGCTCATATTGAGATGATGAAAGAAGCAGTTGAGTTTGATGGCATTCCATTGATTGGGTATACGCCTTGGGGCTTTATTGACTTGGTTTCTGCGGGAACTGGTGAGATGAAGAAACGGTATGGTTTTATCTTTGTGGATAAGGATAATGAAGGGCAAGGGACGTTGAAGCGTTCTAAGAAGAAGTCGTTTGATTGGTATCAGCAAGTGATTAAGAGTAATGGTGAAGAGTTGTAAGAGGTTTAGATATAAAAGTAAGGGAAACTAAATTGCATAAACACAATTTAATTTCCCCTTACTTTTTTTACTATACAAGCAAATTATTGAGTATCAGAAAAAATAGTCAAAAGTTTCCTATGCTCCTCCGAATAAATCAATCCCCATATTTCTAACTTCTTGACATTCTTCGTCTGTCAAAAACCACCATGACATTTTTTCATGTCCAACTGTACCTAACCACATTTTATGATCCTGGAAAAATGTAATATCTTCTGGCAAATTCGGACCTTGCCAATCTCCAATTGATTTTGAATAGTTTAAAAGAATGGATAGTGAATCTGAATTGAATACAAAGCGATATACTTCCACTACTTTTTCACGATCAATTACCATTGAAGTTGCCCAACTATTTGTTTCAATTTTAGTAACTAAAAATGAATCTAAATCACTAATTAATTCATATGCTTTTTTATCATATGAATAGGTGTTATCTCCTTTAAAATCAATATCATGACGAATACAAAATTCAAAAAATGTACACCCTTGTTTTAAAGCTAAGTTAGCAATATCTTGATATTGCTGACTGTGTATATCCTCTGAATAATAATATTTGTTCCTATTTGTTTGAAGCCACACCATAAAATGAATGCCCTCCAGACCTATTCCAAGTATGATAATGTGCGAAATTACCGGCTCCATGCGCCCTATCTGCTATTGGCGGTTGGAACTTGCCACCTCTTAGCCCACCAGCTAAACGAGCTACATTGTAGGCTCCTGTAGAGGTTGTTGACCATAAATCTCCACGTAGCTTCATGTAATTTACAGCTGTATTTAAGTTCATACCAGAATAAACTACGATTCCTACTCGCCCAGTTCTCACTGCTCTATAATGATCATAAAACTGTCTGTAATTTGCATTTCGAGAAAAAATAGTTAATGCAATTCCTAGTAATCCTCCTACAACTGCTGCAAAAAATAGTCTGATTAATTCTCGTGCAACTGGTATCGCAATCCTAATTCCTGGCCCTAGTGCAAAACCCGAGGCTACACCATCTTCTGGTAATATTTCCCTTTGTTCGAGTGTATTTTCATCAGTAACAACTATGGCAGTATCCGCAAATTGTTCTTCTGTTGTAATATGTGTACTTTCATCTTCCATTATGTTTTTAGTAGGCAATTCAATTTTTTGAAGTTCTTCTTCTGAGTACTTTCCTTGTTCGATTTCTTCCAATAATTTTTTTTCTTCTTCAATTGCTTTTTCTAGCCTTTCTTTCTGTTCCAATGTACCAAAATAGAGACTATAATTATTTGTTTCCTCTTCATTTTTCTCAGATACTTTCATACCATTAGAGTTTATAGAGTCTTCTTGAAATTCTTGTACAATCTCAATTTCTCTTGTTTCGTCGTCAATCTGCGTTTTCGCTTTAATAATTAACTCGCTTTCTTCTAAATCAATCTCAACATTTTCAAATGTTGTGGCCTCATTACTTGATTTTTCTAGTTCTGTCAAAATCTTTTTCTCTGTTGTACTAATGGGATCATTTGTAATCGCATATGCTGTATTACTTATACATCCACAGCTTAAAATCATTAACAAACTTACGACAATTTTCTTCATTCTCCATCTCCTTAATGCTTATTTATTAATAACTTCAATAGATTTCAGGTATTCTTTTAAATCATTGAAGGTTATCTCAAACTTCAAATCTTTTTGTAGTTTAGTAGCTAGTAGACCTGTAGCAATAGCAGCTGAGTAAGTAGTCCCTTCTACCTCTGAATATTCATTTTTCCCATAGCTTGGCGCTACTATTTTAGTTCCTGGAAAATAATAATTTGCTTTGTTTGAAGAATTCATAGAAGATTTTTTAAAATTACTGTCTAGAGCTCCTACAAAAATGACGTTTTCTATATTTGGTATATCTCGTTTGGTAGTATCGAAATTCCCATTTGAAATAACAAACAAAATATTTTTTTTCTGTCCTTCTTTAATTACTTCCAAAAGTTCTTCAGAAAATTTGTTGAATGCGATACTGATATTTATAATTTCTACTTGATTTTCGAGACACCACTCAATTGCTTTCAGTAAATCATTAGGTTTTGCAATACCAGCAGATAGAATACCAGCATTATATACATCTAAATATTTAGGATCTGCAAGCCCATATTTAAAACCATTATAACTACTTTGACTGATAACACCTAGAACAGATGTTGCGTGTATGGTGTCTTCTTTTTTATTCATAGGAACTATAGTCTTTTTAATAATGGAATTCATCTTAGAAAACGCTATATGATTGTCAGCTAATTCTCCATCAATAATTCCTATCTTAACCATTCTATTTTTCAATTGCTCTGAGTTTGAATGCTTTTTTGAGAATATTTGATAGTCAAACTTAGTCAATGATGATTCTTCACTTTTCCTACTATACTGATAAAGAAAACCAATGATAAAAATACTTACAAGAACATAGAACACATTTTTTAACTTCATTTCCAGATAATTCACCACCTATCTAATCTTTTTTAAGATATGTTTCTTTACAAATTGAGTCACAAAACAGTCTAAATTGTCAGAATTTTCTTATTCATTAAAATTCATCATATAATATACTTTATAATATGTAAAGATTAATTTCATTTAGTATAGCTTCATACTTTTTTGTTTCAAAAATAATTGTGGCACAGACAAATAGGCGACATCTACCTATTTCAACGAAATTTGTCTTCGTATTCAACTCATTTCTTTCTAACTTTATCTGCTTTCACGCAATCCACTCCTTAATTTAAAAATTAAAAGATCGAGTTTAGCCTATTTTCCCCGAGAGGACCGCTCTTAAAGCTAGCTTTTTCATCAAACCAGCAAATGGCCTTTCAAATAACTTTTTCGTCTGAGAATCAGCTCGTTCAAACGCAACAACAGCACTATGAATATTCGCTACATCACGATTTAATGTATGTATAAAAAATCAATTAGTTTTCTCCTTTGTTCGTATTGATTATTCATGTTAAGTTCTTTATACTTATTGGTATAGGATAGAAACGAAAAAAGCTTTACGATCTAAGAAAAGTTCATAAAGCTACACATCACATATAAATAACCATTGGCACCTCAAGTATCTGGCGGGAACCTTATACTTGAAGTCCTTGTAAAGTCAGCATCCACTGCCCAAACAAGTCGCCAATAGTCGCTAGCATTACAACTAGCTTCTTTCATTGTACAAAAATCAAGTGTCATTGACCGCTTCTTTTTTGTCGTGTTTTATTTGATAAGAAGTTAAACTGTAAAGTTAGTTCATACTATTGATGAACAGGTATTGGGAAATTCTTCCGATATCTTTTTTTGTTTCTATCCTATTATGTAACAACGACCTGATAGAAAATAAAAAACGGCACCTCACGTTTTGGCGGGAACCAAAATCATGAGGCCCTGTAAAGACAGCATCCACTGCCAATACAAGTTGCCGATAGCCGATACCAAAGTACCAGCATATTTTATTGTACCCAATTTCAGTGCAGATTTCTACCTTATGTGAGAAATTTTTTTGGATTGTGTCGACAAATTTGCTGTGGTTGTGTCTATTGAAAACGATGAGGCGTGGGTCTGATCGTTTTTTATTTGCCTATCTAGTTGGACTTTCAATCAAATTTAGACTAGGAGAATGTAGACATGGGAAAATCACAGGAATCAAAAACAATCGCTTATCAGGATATTTTGGAGATAAAAGCTTATTTACGTGAACTGGAAATGTGGCACAAAGTACTACATTTTATGCCTCACTTTCTTGATGCTAAAATAAGGAGAACTCCGCAAGAGGTGAAAGCTTGTGCTGAAATGTTTGAAGTGGTTTATCAAAATTTTGATACATTAATAACCGAAGCAGATAAATATTTGAATAAATTTGCAAGCGGAAAATAACGAATGATTTATAGAAATAGAAAAAGTCGAAGAAACATTTCTCTCCGACTTTTTTAACTATCACTAAATAAACATCCCCGTAATCGAGTGACTATGTTTTATGCCTTCCAGTTTCCCTTCAAAAACAATTTTCCCACCTTGATTCCCGCCATTACGATCCAATCTCCTTGCTTGATCAAATCAACATGATGCTCGATCACAATAACTGTATTCCTTTGATCTACCAAGTGATTCATGATTTCCGTCAAGTGCTCGATATCAGATAAATGCAGCCCCGTTGATGGTTCATCTAACACATAAATACTGCCTTTTTTATAAAACTCACTGGCTAATTTCATTCGTTGACATTCCCCACCAGATAAGGTGTTCATCGGTTGCCCTAAGGTTAAATAGCTTAATCCGACTTGTTCCATCGCTTGGATTTTTTTCAAAACTGCTGGCTCTTTGAAGAATTCCAATGCACCCAACGCTAATACTTTTTGGACCAAAGAACAACTTCTTGAAGTTCCTCGAGACCCCAAGAGCAACTATCGAATGTTTGATGAATATGCCTTACAGCAATTATTATTTATCCGTTTGATTCGAGCCTCTACTTGGTCATTAAATGAAGTCCGGGAAATATTGAGTCAATTTCAAGCAGACTCGCCTAAGCGAATGATTGAATTAGCTGAGCAATCATTACGTATTTTGAATGAACTTCTTAAACGTCAAATGATTGCCAACAAGTATATTTATGCGCTGATTCAATTTTTACAGCCAGATTTTTTTGAAGATTTTCCTAGCACTGATTTTTATTGAAATACAACAAAGAGCTAGGAACAATCACCCTCACCAAACAGAATGAAAATAAAGCGATCGACCTACATGCTATTTCCTGTCATATAAGAGATGACAGAAGTAGCTTGTAGATCGATCACTTATTGAGACTCTTCTCCCAGTAACCTTGAGGTGCAAACTAGATTATTTTACTTATTTGCTCATGCAATTACTCGTCGTACGAAAAGAACTACACTACCCATTCGGTCATAGAACCTGCTTATAAAAATAAATCGTTTCTATAAGTAGAATAGTCTCTTCTGTACTTTTCTCCAAGGCTATCCAAGATTCTGAGTAAAAAAGTGTTAGAACTTCAGTTATAACACTCGAAAAAAACAAGCTAAGGAAGAGAATATAGTCTTCACTTTCTAATTGGCTGTTTATCTATTTTTATGTTTCCACTGTTCATAGAAAGTAGCTAAACGCTTGATATGAAGAGGAATACGCTCAGGCGAAGCTTCTAAAAAAGTCAATGCATTATTTTCTGCAGCAATCATTCGTTGGTCAACAGAAATCATAATTTTTTCCATTTCTTGTTCTAGTGTGTGAAGATTATCTGCAAACCCTAAATGTTCTGCAACGGCTTCTGGATTATTAGGAAACTGTCCTTCTAGCTCTTTTTTTAATTCTTCACGAACATGAGGATAGTATTGTGCGGGAATCATTTCTATGTTTATTTTAGGTCGTTTTTCAGTCATGAGGTACCTCTTTTGATGTTTCTGAGGAGAGGGGTGGTACTAGGTGAAGGTCAGGTTTCTTTGCAGGTTGTTCAAGACCCGACCACTTCTCCACTAATTTCTGTGTGTCTTGAATGGTTTCAAGCATACGAGCCATTATTTCACTGGTATTTTTTTCAACAGTCTCATGGATTTGTTGCTGCTTAGCTACAGCTTCCTCGCCTATTTTTCGGATAAGCTCTTTTTGTCGTTCCTTTTCATGTTCAAGTTCTTTTTCGTCCATAAAAACACCTCTTTTTTTAATTGTTTAGTCAACATGATAAAAAATTATACCAAGTTCCAAAAGCCCAGAAGCTTTCAGCAGTCGAAAAAAAATTCAATTGCTCTACCTCTATATTGAAGCAGAAACCTTGATTTAATAAGATTTCTATTTTTGTCGAATGCTTTCTTTGGCTTGATTTGCCCCATGTGCCTTTCAATTAGCTGGATAGCTCACTGGAAAGCCCTCTTCATCTATATTGATTGAATTTTTGAGGCCTGCTGTTTTATTGCTTCTTTTACTTTTTTTCCAGCTTGTCCTTTTAGAGAGCTGCCTAAATTACTTGATAAACTCTCTAAAGAACTTTTCAATTCATTTATGTACGTGTCAGTAATTGATTTTACTTCTTTTTCTCTTGATGTGTGTTCCATGAGCGCGGCAGTCCCTACGAAAGAACGAATATTATTTTTTTGTCTCGCTTTTCTAAGCTCCTTTAGTCCAGCTTCATCAAGAATTTCATCTGTGAATAGCTCTGCCATATCTTCTAAAATCCTCCTTTTAATTTTCTAAATTACGTAATTCTTTTCTATAGTTCTCTTCTAACTCTTCCATCTCGTTCATTATTTTTTTTCTTTCTTGATGGAATCGATCCTCTAACTCCAATGATTCATTTTGGAAATGATGATACGCTTCAGATATGGCTTCACGACCATAAGGGAGTTTTCCTGCCCAATACTCAGTTTCTTTGACATAGTCATCTATTTCTTGAAATATTTTTCTTTTGTTCCAAGCTAACTGATTTTCTTTTTCCTCACATATACGCACTTCTTTCATATACTCTAGCTTTAGTTCTTCTTCTTTATCCATTCTTAACGCATTCCTTTACAGTTATTCTGGTTGAAATTGTTTCGCTAATTGTTGATCAACAGACAACAGTTTTTCAATACTTCCATGAATTTCTGTTTTGAGCGTATCACAACTGCTTGCAATCTCTTTGTATTCAGCAATTTTCGATTCATTTCTCTCTTTAGGTTGATCGGAAATGATCGATTTACTGACACCTATAGATTCGAGTGCGTCTAGTACTTCTGGTTCGCTTAAATCATGACCTAATGTTCTTCCTGCTTCTAATGATTTTTGCCAAGATTGTTCTGCTTTTTCTGTTTGCCGACGAAGGAAACTTTCTGCCTCCAAAAACGTCGCATTGACCGTACTCATTTGCGCATTTAACACAAGAAGTGCTTCAACGCTGTCTAAGAAAATAGCTTCATTAGCTGATAAACCGCCACCACTTTTCTTTAACTTATTTCGCAAGAACTTCATCCACGCTTGTGTGCTACTAAGAACACCTAGTAACTGCTGTTTATCATTCTCAGCTCTTTTTTTAATCGCTTTTACATTGAACTCATTGTCAGGAATTAACAATCGCCCCGTTTTTTTATCAAATTCCCACATAGCAAGACTATGGTAAGCACCACCAAATCGATCCGCCATTTTTTTGTCTTTTTCCATATCAATAATAATTGCAAACTCTCGACCGGTCACTCGAAGTCCTCCGATAGCATCGTTCCTATTTCGATAGTTATAAAACATGCCTGGATTGTCTTTTGCCCATTTTTTTCCATCTTTTGACATCATACTTCCTGCATAAGGACCATTGAATCCTACATTCATCCACTTATTTTCTGCGGCAATGTAAAAAGCTAAACTTTCTCCTAAAGAATGCCCTGTCGTTGTGATTGTCGCAAAAGGATACCGATTTCTAATAGAGTCTGCGAATTGCTGGGCTGTGACAGATTGGGCGTCCACCATTTCGGGTGCTCCAAACCAATCAAACGATTTCAGTTTCTCACTTCCTGCACCAACTGTTTGTATATCTGTCGCTATATCTAAATCATCCGCTTGATTTGTTCCTGCATAGGCAATCACTACTTTTGAGGTGTCTGCTTTTCCGTTAACTATTGGGGCAACGGCCATTGCTTGCATTCCGTTTTTTGTGTTATCTTCTACTCTTAATACTTCATAATCGGCTGACAATTTTGGGTTACTTAAAGTATCTCCTTTTGCCCATGGATGATCATTTTTTTTGTTATCAACATCATAAACTTCATCTGCCAATATCTTATAATCTTGATCACTAATCATATTAATTCTCCTTTAAGATATCAATATCATTTAATGTTTTATTTCTATTCTCTAATTTTTCTAACTTAAAAGTAGCAGGATTTATTCTTGTACCTATAGAATCAACATTTACTTTATCTATTCTTTCTAAAGAAAATGTTATTAAATTATCCTGATTGACTTTAGCAGAAACATGCCAAGATCCAGTTTCTGTATTGTACTTAAATTCAGAAAATTTTATTGACTTTACATCTGAATAATTCTGCACAACAAATAATGCTATATTTTTTTTCGCTTGTAATATCTGTTCTTCTTTGACTTTTTCTTCTGCTTTTTTTTCCATATACAATTTCCCTCCAAATCCTATTCCTAATACAATTAAAATGACAAAAATAAATACTACTACTTTGTTTTTTTTAATCATTTATTTTTCTCCAATCTACAGCAGCAACCCTATCTGGTAAAAGCCACTTCATCTCTCTAAATTTCTTATAGACCGCGACCAATCACAGAAAAACTATTTTGATTTGCTTCTTCCACATTGTTTGCAACTTCGTTCAATCATTTGTTGATCTGTTCTAATAATTCAGAAAACTCGCTTACTTTTGGTTTAAAAGTAGTGAATTGATCGTTAAAGCTGTTAAACTCACTAGCTTTCCAGTTGCCTTGAATCGTATCTTTTTCAGATTGTATTTTTTGTAGAATATCCCGAACTTCTTGTGAATCATCTTTCATTTTATCACAATAAGCTGTTTATTTTTATCAAAATATTAAAAAAAGACCTATATTTCTGATAGAAAACAAGACTTTTGACGGATTCATTTGTCATTCATAACCAGACTATGGTAAGCACCATCAATTCGATCAGCCATCTTTCCATCTTTTTCCATCTCAATAATAATGGCAAACTCTCGACCGGTCACTCGAAGTCCTCCGACAGCATCGTTCCTATTGCGATAATTATAAAACATACCTGGGTTGTCTTTTGCCCATTTTTTCCATCCTTTGACATCATGCTTCCAGCATAAGGACCATTGAACCCTACATTCATCCACTTATTTTCTGCGGCAATGTAAAAAGCTAAACTTTCCCCTAAAGAATGTCCTGTCGTTGTAATTGTCGCAAAAGGATACTGATTTCTAATAGAGTCTGCGAATTGCTGGGCTGTGACAGATTGGGCGTCCACCGTTTCGGGTACCTCAAATCAATCAAATGATTTAAGTTTATCGCATCCTGCACCAACTGTCTGTATATCTGTTGCTATATCTAAATCATCCTATTTAGAGTTATATTTCTAAGGAGTTATCATAACTCTTGATTCAACACTTCATCTTGAATCATTCCACTAGCTTTCATAAACATATATGTCACAACTGGACCGACAAAGGTAAAACCCTGTTTTTTCATATCTTTCGCGACATTTTTAGATAACGGGGTAACATTTGGAACCTCATACGCTTCTTCATACACATTCAAACACGGAACACCACCAACAAAATCCCACATATACTCAGCAAAACTGCCGTATTCTTGTTGCACTGCTAAAATCGCTTGGGCATTTTGGATCGTGGCGTTGATTTTTCTTTGGTTGCGAATCATTTCAGGATCTTGCATGATTTTTTCCACATCGTCTGGCATCATCCCTGCAACTTTTTGAATCTCCATATTATGGAAGTTTCTCAAAAAAACCTCTAATTTACCAGCGGCCGCTTTCCAACTTAATCCAGCCTGAAAAGTTCCTACAGTCAGTAAAATAAAAAGTAAACGATCATCATGTGTGGGTTTGCCCCATTGGTTGTGGTACCAGTCGAATTTTGACTGTTGCTTTTTTTTCATCTTTTTCTCCTATGAATCTCTATTTCTTTTATAATAGCATAACGAGTTCGTTATATCTCAACTAAAAAGAGTCTGGAGTATATCCAGACTCTAAACCTGTTTATCTATTTTAATAAGTCTAACATCGCTTTTGAAATATCAACAGCTTTCAATCCATAAACTTCTTTTAAATACGCCATTTTACCCACTTGACCGAATTGCTCTTTTACACCGACCCGCTTCATTTTTACTGGATGATTTTCAGCAACGATTTCGGCTACAGCACTTCCTAATCCACCGATCACATTGTGATTCTCCGCTGTTACGATCGGCCCTAGTTTAGCTGCTTTAATCACGATGTCTTCATTCATTGGTTTGATTCTAAACAAATCGATCACTTGAACTGAAATTCCTTTTTTCTCTAAATCATCCGCTGCCTGAAGGGCTTCTTCTACCATAATTCCACTAGAAAAAATCGTCCCTTGTGTTCCCTCTTTTAGCTTACAATAACCTTTAGAAAAATCTTCTTTTCCATTATAAAGTGACTTTGCTTGTTTACGGATCGTCCGAATATAGAATAACCCTTGGGCTGTGTGAGCATATTCCAAAATGGCTTTAAATTGATAAGGATCTGATACTTCATAGATCTGATTTCTCGGAATCACGCGCATCAAGGCAATATCTTCAAACGGCATATGCGTTCCGCCATTCATTTCAGCAGTTACTCCTGGATCAGTTCCCACGATGACTGCATGATTTTGAGCATAACCAAGTGAAAGAAAGACTTGATCAAAAGAGCGTCTCGTAGCAAAAGGAGCAAAGGTATGGATAAATGGAATAAATCCCGTTACAGCCAAACCAGCGGCTGCTCCCATTTCTTCTGCTTCCATAATGCCCACATTAATATAACGCTTGCCTAGTTGTTCCTTTAATTTACTCGTCCCCATCGAACTTGCTAGATCCGCTTCTAAGGCGACGATTTTCTGATCTTTTTGGGCTAATTCTAGAATTGTTTTTGTATACACTTGCCGCATCTCTAAGTCTTTCATTACTGATTCACCTCGATCTTTTCAGCTAATGTTGCGATTGCTTCTTTTATTGCTATTTTTCCTGCCTCATCTGGACGAACATGATGATTATCCACTAACTCTTCAAAGTAAAGAACCCCTTGTCCTTTTATTGTATCTAAAACAATTGCTGTCGGTTTACCATTTACTTGTTTCCCCTGAATAACCGCTTCTTCAATCGCCATTACATCGCCACCGTCAACACGCCAACTATTAAACCCAAACGCCTGCATTTTTTCGACAAAATCAAACGGATCGCAAATATCTGTTGTATAACCATCCAATTGCTTCTTGTTATCATCGATCAACACGATCAAATGATCCAGCTTGTGATGCGCCGCAAACTGAAAGGCTTCCCAACATTGACCTTCATTTAATTCCCCATCACCAACGATTGCATAGGTATAATTACTTTTACCTAACAATTGATTGCCTTTCGCAATTCCTGTCGCAGCTGAGATCCCTTGTCCAAGCGATCCTGTGGTCATATCTACACCTGGTGTTTTGATTCGATCTGGATGTGACGGTAATTTAGTGCCATTTTGATTTAAGCTATAAAGAAATTCTTCATCAAAATAGCCTTTTAAAAACAACGTAGCATAAAGAGCAGGTCCTGCATGCCCTTTCGATAAAACAAAATAATCACGATCTGGATCATCTTTTCTTTCTGGCGACACATTCAAGACTTTCCCATACAGAACTGCCAACGTTTCAACAATAGACAAGCTACCGCCAAAATGCCCAAATCCTAAATTATCTAGCTCTCTCATCGTATAATACCGAATCTGATCCGCAAATTTTGTCGTTTCCATTAAGCTGCCTCCTTCGTTTCAGTCGTTTTTTTCTTGCCGAAAACCGTTAATCCAATCAATAACGCCAACACTGCTAAAACGCCAGCAACAACAGCAATTTGACCACCCATATCGGCTAATTTACCAAGGAAAATCCCCGTCACACCATAATCTGTATCAGAGAAAGTCGATCCTTGGAAACCTAAATCCCCCATAACGGGCATCAATAAAATCGGCATAAAGCTGATAATCACCCCATGAATAAATGACCCTACAACCGCTCCTCGAACACCACCAGTAGCATTGCCAAAAACACCGGCTGTCGCACCACAGAAGAAATGCGGCACCACACCAGGAATAATCACTGTCGTACCTGTTGCAATCATAATAAATAAACTAACAATTCCACCAACAAAGCTAGTTAAAAAGCCAATCAAAACTGCATTTGGTGCATAAGGAAAAACGATTGGACAATCCAACGCTGGTATCGAATTCGGCACTAATTTTTCAGAAATCCCTTTAAATGCGGGCACAATTTCAGCTAAAATCAAACGAACCCCCGCTAAAATCACAAACACACCTGCCGCAAACATCCCTGCTTGTTGTAGTGCATAAATAATATAATTGGTTCCATTACTAAGATTTTCAGCAATAAACTCATTTCCTGCAAACAAGGCCACAATTGTATACACAATCCCCATCGTCAACGTAATACTAACTGTTGAATCACGTAAAAATGACAAGCCTTTTGGAAAATTGATATCCTCGGTTGATTTCTCTTTATTTCCCACATATTTACCGATAAACCCACTAAGAGCATAGCCAAAATTCCCTGTATGACCTAAAGCCACTGAATCATTTTTGGTAATTTGTTTGGTAAACGGCTGAGCGATCGCAGGGAAAATCGTATTCGCTAATCCTAACGCCAAGCCACCAACTAACACTAACGGTACGGCACTCATTTTTGTGACACTCATGATCACAGCAATCATACACGCCATATAAAGCGTGGCATGACCTGTTAAATAGATATATTTAAATTTCGTAATACGGGCGATCAAAATATTAAACGCCATTCCCGCTAACATAATAAGTGCTGTATATGTCCCATATTTTGTCAAAGCCAAGGCAACGATTGCTTCATTATTCGGCACCACACCTTGCATATTAAACGCATGCTGGAACATTTCTCCAAATGGCGCCAGTGAGCCTTCGATCACGCCAGCACCTGCTGTTACCACTAAAAACCCAACAAAGGTTTTGATACCACCACGGACAACATCTGAAATTGGCTTTTTCTGTAACCCTAGGCCCAGAACTGCGATCAAGGCTACCAGAATTGCTGGGGTGCTTGCAATGTCGATCAATATATTTAAGATACTATTCATATTTTTCTCCTACCTTCTTTAGACTTTAGAGTAACCCTTCATCCACACAAACTGCTCTGACCTTTTCTCTTAACTCATCCATATCGATAATACTATCTAGAACAACCACATTCCCTAAATGCTGCGCACTATCCGCTAAATCCCCACCCACAAAAAAGACATCTGCCAAATCCGGTGTTGCACTTCCCATATCATAATGCGCCACCTCAACTCCTGTTACCCCTAATTCGTTCAAGACACTATTGATATTCATTTCCACCATAAAACTAGATCCTAATCCAGATCCACAAACTGCTGCCATTTTCATAATGATTCTCCTTCCTTTAATAACTGAATAATTGTTGCTTGGTCTTTTGCTGCTAATAGCTTCTCTAAATTCTCCTTGTTCGATAAAATTTTCGTTAAACTCGCCAACGCTTTTAAATGCATTTCACTATCAACCGCTGCCAAACAGATAAAAATCGTAATCTCATGCTTAGGATCATCTAAAAGTAAAACAGGTTCTTTCACCTTTAAAAGCGACATGCCTAATTGCTTGACCCCATCTTCAGGCCTGGCATGAGGCAATGCGATTCCTTTACCAATATGAATAAAGGCGCCGTAATCTTTGACCTTTTGGATCATGGCTTCAATATAGTTCTCTGTAATCTTCCCTTGAGCTTTCAAGGGTTGGGCCGCATAAGCAATCGCTTCTTCCCACGTTAATTTTTTATCCGTCAACTGGATCATCTCTGTCGTTAGCAACTCCGATAGCATTGGCTTCTCATCTTCTTTCACTTTTAATTTCTTGATCATTTTTCGATTTAAGATCCGGTACATTTTTTCTTTAGTAACGCCTTTTTTTAATTCGATATACGGTAATAAGGTCTCAATAATTTCGTCGATAGAAGGGACAATAATTCCTGGGATCAATAAATCTTCCTGCACACAGCGCATTAATTTGTTTTTTTCTAATTGGGACATGATCGGATTGACTAGATACGTTTTCTTTGGGGCATTCAACAGAACACTGGAAAAAATCACATCATATTCAGCTTCAGCAATACTTTCAAGCTGATCGACTGTTGTCGTTAAACTAAAATCGATCGTTGGAAAAAGTTCCTTCAACTCTGATTGCATAATCAAAGACGAACTGATGCCACTTGGACACAAAACCAATGCTTTATAACGGATCACCCGATTTAACTCCCGTTGATTGCCAATTTCACCACCGAATAAAATCGTAAAATAACCAACTTCTTCCTCTGGAATTGACTGGCCTACCAACATTTCTAAAGGGTGTAGCGCGTTTTTTGTTAAAGTAAATATTTCACCATATTGTTCTTTGATTTCTTCTGTCAGCACATTGGTTAGCGAAAAATGATACTTGATTCTAAAAAATGCTGGCACTAAATGATAAAAAAGATCGAGTAGTAATTTTCGGTAAGCTTTAAACTCGATTGCCGCTAAACGCTCCATCTCATGAATGACCTGACTCGCACATTCTAGTAAAAATTCTAATGCTGTATCACGGACTTCTCCTTGCGTGATTGTCATAAAAATTAAAGTGAAATAGAATTGCTCATTTTCTAGGTCTACTATTTCAGGAAATTTTGCTAAAAACAACTGACTTCCATAAAAAGCATTCAACTCTTTTAGCGTCTCTCTTGCTTGTCTATCCAACCTACAAGAATGTGTTTTTGCCCGTTTTAAAACATACGCCATAAAATAAATTGTCTCTTCGATTCGACTTGGCACTATCACTAACTCACTTGCTTTAATCGTTTCAAAAAGATAAGAACGAACACCTGCTTCAAACGTTTTTGAATACTTCATCAACCCTTTTTTCAATCCCCATTTCCCTGAAACTTGCGTCATGACTTTCGCGATCATCTGATGGGCTTGAATCCGAAGCTGCTCTTCACAACCAGATAAATAGAAACCATTTCTTCGTGAATAATCCAAACTGATTTGCTGCTTAGCTAAATGCTTACGCAACTTTTTGATGTCCGCTAAAATCGTATTCTTACTCACTTGAAAAAATTCTTGATAATGGTAAACAGATAAATCCTCTTCTGCAATAAACGTCAGCAGATAAAGTAACGCCTGTCTTTCATACTCTAAATAGAAAATCTCTGTTTCCAGCTTACCAAAATGAAGTTCTAACCATTTATCGACGACTTGCTTTGAAAAATAGATCTTTCCTTCTTCACAATAGATTGGTTCGTAAGAAAATTGCTGCAGTTGCTCATCAATTTTTCCTAGCTGATCAATCACTGTTTCGGTAGGTAATCCTGTAATCTCATTGATCTCTTGAATAGTGTAACCCACTCCATGCGGCCTATCGATAAGATAACTCATTCGATAATCAATCATTTTGTTCCTCCTGTATTCACTATATAATGTAAACGCTACAAAACAAAGAAACGTTGGGTCTAATCTGTTTTTGATTTTTCAAAATGATTGGACTCAATTAAAAAAATAACAAAAAAGCCATGGAAGTCAATTGATTACTGACCCCATAGCTATTTTGTTAGTGGATTACAATGATTACCTTATTTTTAGTTACTTGTTTTATAGATAGTTCGTTTGATTCTAAAAGTGTTACGTTTAATTCTTGTTGATCCATTTGAACCTTGACTGGTGTACCATGAATCGTTAGCTTAAATGCCAATGCCTCAATTTCTTTTGGCAAATGATTCTCAATTTGGATTGTCTGACCTGCACTTGTGAGGCCAGCAAAGCCATAAATAATACTTAGCCAGCTACCGCCCATGTTCGCTGCATGAATTCCATCTTTCGCATTTCCTTGTAAATCCGTTAGATCCATCAGCGCGGTATCCATAAAATAACTATATGCTTTATCTAGTTGCTTCGTACGACTAGCTAAAATACTAAATATCGAGCGTGACAACGAAGAATCATGCGTCGTAACATCCTCATAAAATTGATAATCTCTTTGAATTTGCTCCATTGAGTAATCTTGTGGAAACAGCATTTCAGCTAGTAAGGCATCCGCCTGTTTACATACTTGATGTTTATAAATGATCATCGGGTGATAATGTAGTAACAACGGATAATTCTCTTTTGGCGTTTCTGCAAATGGCCATTTAGCTTTTTCAAAGAAGGTGTCATCTTGTTTGATCAGTTGTTGTTCATGATCGTATGGCAATTTCATCCCTTCGGCCGCTTCTTGCCAAGCAGACCATTCTTCTTCTTTAACTGAATTCAAACGTTGCGCTAAAGTAACGGCATAGCTCAAATTATTTTGTGCCATCTTATTTGTGTAGTAATTATTATTGACCAAGGCTGTATACTCATCGGGCCCCGTCACACCATTAATACAGAATTCAGCACCGATCCAACTACCATAGTTCAGCCAAAAACGTGCGGTTTCAAAAATCACCTCAGCACCAGATTCTGCGATAAATTGGTGATCTCCTGTTACTCGTTCATATAATTGAAAGGCGTAGGCAATATCGGCGTTGATATGGACTTGAGCTGTTCCAGCAGGATAATACGCACTAGCCTCTTCGCCATTGATCGTCCGCCAAGCAAATAACGCCCCGCTCTCTTGCGCCAATTCCTTTGCTCGTTCTTGCGCTTTTGGTAAAATCGATACCCGATACGTTAGTAATTGTTTGGCAATTTTCGGTTGTGTATAGATGAAGAACGGCAAGATATACATTTCTGTATCCCAAAAATAATGTCCTTCGTACCCTTCACCAGTCAATCCTTTCGCAGCAAAATTTGTTAGACCATCTCGACCTGCATTTTGATATAAATGAAATACATTAAAACGAATGCCCTTTTGAAGAATCGGATCACCAGTGATTTCAATATCACTTGCTTGCCAGAATTCAGAAAAATGCTGTACCTGTTCTTCGACTAACTGATCAAACTTCAAGCTATTCCTGACTTCGGTTAATTTGTTTTTTTCTGTCTCGATGACATGACAATTATCCGTTGTGAGAGGTTTTGACAGCACAACATAGTTTGTCAAAATAACTGCTTGATTTTCTCGAACAAAAACTCGTTTTGAAACAGATTGACAACCAATTTCGTTCGCCCCATCAGTTGTCTCCATCAGTTGAGAAATCAAAATAGCTTGTCCACTGAATTCTGTTCTCACTTCGAGCCACTCATTGTTTAGTTGCTTGATACCAAGTTTACTTTTAGACGAAGCAACTCGCGGATCGATCGTGCCCTCATCATTGGCTTTGCTTTCCTGAAACGCTATATTCTTAGTGATCATCATCTCACCAGAAAAATTCAGCGCTTCGATCGTATACTGAAAAATGCTAATCTCAGAGTGTGAATAAGAAAGAAATGAACAAAGAGATAGCGTAAATTTCTTTCCTTGCAATGTCTCGATTTCATAACGTTCTTCCAGCATGCCTGTTTTCATATTTAATTGAAAATCGGTTTGTTCCACAAGCCAATCTGTTTCATTTGACTTTTCTCCATCAATTTCGATAATGAGGCTTCTTATATCAGGCAGTTTTACGATCGTTTGATGATTTTTCGCATAACCATAGGCCCATTCTCCATAAACAATAGGATGCGTATCATAAAATCCATTGATAAATGTTCCAGGATTACCGTGTGTTGTTTTACCTTTTACAACGCTGGATGTACGTATTCCTAAATGACCATTGCTCAATGCAAACAAGGTTTCAATATATTCAGGACTTTGATTATTAAGATCGTTTAAAGTCAGCAAATACTCAGAATTCATCTATTTTCTCCTTTGTTTCGCTTTTTTTAAATAGCAGAAGCAGTTGTTTTTGTTTCTATTTTTTTGCTAGAAACATTTGGCTTTGACTCTTTTTGTAAAAACAATGTCAAAATAAATGGAATGATTAATGACATGATCATCATCAATACTCCTGCAATCACATTCGTTACGCCTTTATCCCCAGAAAATCCAAGAATTGCCATCACACTATTTTGTGGTACATAAAGAGTAACATGCATGATCCCTGCAAAACAACCGGAAATCCCCGCACCGATCACCGCTGCGATCAATGGCTTTTTATACTTCATTGTCACCCCATATAAAGCCGGTTCTGTAATCCCCATGATTGCTGAAATACCCGCAGCAGTTGCAATTGATTTAACACTTTTATCTTTTGATTTCAACGCTACCGCTAATGAGGCCCCACCTTGAGCTAAATTAGCACAAACTTGAGCAACTAAAATCAATGATTCTGTTCCTGTTGCAGCAAATGACGCAACAAAAATCGGCGTCAACGCGTGATGCATACCGGTCATTACGATAAATGGCATACCTGCCGCAAGTAGCGCTACCATAATAAAACCTAATTTTCCTTCTAATAAATTGATCATCCAAGCAAGTCCCATACCCGCATAATTTCCTAAAGGACCAATTACAATCAATGCTAAAGGCGCTGTGATAAGTAATACTAACGTTGGATTTAAAATGATTTTCAGAGAACTAGGCGTAATTTTATCTACACCACGTTCAATGTAAGACATGATCCAAATTGTTAATAAGGCCGGAATGACAGAAGCCGCATAGCCTACCCCTTGAATCGGCATACCTAAAAATGACATCGGATCGCCACTTGCAACCCAAGTAGTAAAATTAGGATGCAGTAAAATTCCGACAACAATTACCGCAAGTGACGTATTCACCTTAAACTTACGTGAAGCAAATACCGCTAACAAGATCGGCATAAAGTAAAACGCACTATCTCCAATAAAGTCTAATACACGATACGTGCTTGATTCATTGGATAACCAATGGAACGTCGTACTTAATGATAAAATAACCTTGATCATCCCAGCAGCAGTCAGTGCAGGGATCATTGGCGTCATACAAGCCGTGATCGTATCAACAATTTTGTTGAAAATCCCTGTCTCTTGTTTTTCACTTGGTGTGTCATTATTTTCAGCATCCCCATTAACGATTCCTTGAGCAATGACCTCTTTAAACACTTTGGCCACATGACTGCCTATGATCACTTGAAATTGGGTTGGTGTTGGATTGATGTCCACAACACCATTTAATTCTTTTAATGCTTGTTCATTTACTTTAGTGTCATCCTTCAAATGAAAACGTAGTCGCGTTGCACAATGAACTGCTGAAACTACATTTTCTTTTCCACCAATGTTTTCGATGATTTGTTGCGCTAATTCGTTATAATTGTCTTTTGATGTCATGTTTCTTTCCCCTCTCAGTTTAAACATGTAGCTGATCTTTTCAACAAACTTTAATAATCATTAAATGCCGCAGCACCATTGGTTTTCACAACTTCTTGATACCAAACGTAACTAGCCTTTTTCAATCGATTCCCGGTTCCGTTGCCTTCATCATCTAAATCAACATAGATTACACCATAGCGTTTACTGATTCGCCCTTCACTTACGCTTGTTAAATCAATAATTCCCCACATCATATAACCAATTAAATCCACGCCGTCTTCATTCAATGCCAGCAATAAATTTTGAATATGCCCTTTTAGATAATCGATTCGATACTCATCATCAATTTTTTGACCCTTTAATACATCCTGTGTTCCTAACCCATTTTCGACAATGAAGAGTGGTTTCCGATAACGATCATATAATTGATTCAACGTAATTCTAAGACCAACCGGATCATTTTGCCAGACACTATTACTTTCTGGTAAATAAGGATTCTTCACTGTCATAAACCCATTCGTTGCGACTTGTTCCAATCCCTCTTTATTCGCTGAAGTACAGGCGCTTGAGTAATAACTGAATGAAACAAAATCAACCGTATTATCTTTTAAGATCTGTCTATCTTGCTCTGTAATCGTCAAGTCAATCTTATTTTGTTTGAAAAAGCTCGTAGTAAATTTAGGGTATTCTCCAAAAACTTGAACATCTGAAAACAATAGATTTTCCCGATCACTTTTGAGTGCAGCAAATACATCTTCTGGATCACATGTATACGCATAGGTTTTACCAGCCGCTAACATTGCCCCAAATTGAGCATCTGGATCGATTTCTTTTCCAGCTTTGATCGTCAGGGCATTCGCCAATAATTGATGGTGCCCCGCTTGATATTGAATTTGTAATGGATTTTCTTTTGAATTAAACGTGATGCCGCCTCCAATAAAGGGAATATGCAATACCATGTTCATCTCGTTAAATGGAATCCAATACCTGATTCGCCCTTTAAAATAAGTCATCATCGTTTTTGCATATTTGACATATAAATCAACGACCTCACGACTTTGCCAACCATTGAATTTTTCCACCAAATGAAACGGTAAATCAAAATGACTGATCGTCACGATCGGTTCAATTTGATATTTTTCAAGTTCGCTAAGAATTTGGTCATAAAAGTCTAAACCTTTTTGATTCGGCTCACCTTCTTCTCCTGTCGGAAAAATCCGTGACCACGAAATCGAAAAACGGAAACTATTGATGCCAAGCTCACTTAATAATTTGATATCCTCTATAAATGTGTGATAAAAATCAATCGCGGTGCGACTTGGATAAATTTCTTCTTTTACTGGATTCAAAATCGTCGGTTCTTGATCCAAATACACCGGCTTTAACCGTTGATCGTTTAACGGAAGATAATCAAAATTCGACATCTTTCTGCCATCAGCCAAATAATTTCCTTCTGTTTGTGCCGCCGAAATTGCTCCGCCCCATAAAAATCCTCTTTGTGCCTGCATCTTCATTCCTCTATTCTCAAAAATAGTACTATAGTTATTATTTACTTATGCTTATAAGCGCTTATTTATAAACATGTTTTAAACACACTTTGATTATAAAAGATTTACAAGCGGTTTCAATCCCACAAATTTGCCTTATCATTCTCATATATTGTCGTGCAAAAAAAGTGATTGGGCCATAACTCTGTGAGTTACAACCCAATCACTTAGCAACCGAATAAACGGTGGAAGCAGAAGCAACCCCTTCAGAAATAAGCTGAAATTCACAAAAATTTGAAGAACAATTTTCGTGAATTCCCTCTTATTTCTCGGGGTTAAGCACTTCTGTCCCATCCTCTCATTAGATTTCTATACTCATCTTTTCTCGATATTTCAATGGTGCCATCCCCATCGAATGCTTGAACAAACGATAAAAGGTTTTATCACTTTCAATTCCGATTTGACTGATGATTTGAGAAACAGTATCGTCCGAATTGATTAGTAGCCACTTCGCTTTATCGATACGATAATCATTTAAAAACGTAATAAATGTCTTTCCCGTATTCCGTTTGAAAAACTTAGTAAAATAAAATTGACTGTAGCCGATAGACGCCGCGACTTCTTCCAGTGTAATCTTTTTTGTATAGTTTTTTTCAACATAACGGAAAACCTGATCTAACTTTTCAAGAATATCTTTGCTCTGAACTTTTTCATGTGTTTGATACTTGTCTTTCTTTTTAGGAATATGTCTAAAAAGGTAAACCAAAAGCTTTAATAAATCTGCTTTGAGCTGAAATTGAAACCCTAACGCTTGCTTTCGTTCTTCCGCATACATTTCTAGCAGAATTTCCCTTACAACCGCTTCATTTTCTCTCCCCCATTTAGGACTCAAAGGTTCAATAGCTTCAAAAAACTGATTCAAATTGATTTCATCTGTATTTAAACGAGCAAAAAAAGTGAGATCAAATTGAAAGACAACTCGCTCACTGCCAGGCGAAGCCAACACATAATGGATATCACCACCGTTGATCAATACCAACTCTCCCGCTGATAAAGTATATGGTTGATCATTGATACCTAAGTTGATACTGCCTTTTGTCACACAAATCAGCTCAATTTCTCTATGCCAATGAGGTGTAGTCAAAATATCCCCATCATTTAAAATAATTCGAAAAGGAAATTCCGGATCAAGTATGGGCATTTCTAAAAAAATAGCCATTAATTTCCCTCCGTTTCTTTCTCCTGTTTTGCAAATTATTCTATCATAGTTTATCTTTTTAACGAAATAGAAAACAAACCCCTAAATAAACAGCGCACATGACTCTGCTTTTTTAGAGGTTCGGATTTAAGAAAATTAGTTATCTGGATTTTCAGCTTTTTTATAAGTAATAACCTTTGAGTCTTTATTTTCAGCGATTTCTTTTGCTCTTTCTATCGCTTGTTCTTTAGTATCAAATGAATCGACCGCTTTTTCAGCATTCTTCGTCTGAAACATACCACCGATTTTCTTTATAATAAACCAACACATCATTATCTAGCAAATCTGTATTGATTTTTTTATCGCTGTGTTTATCTGTCTTCTTAGGGTCAGCCTCTTTCTTAAAAACAGCTTTTTCAGTATCCGTCGCTTCACTCAACCACTTTTTCGATTGTGAAATCGCAATTGGGATCGCTCTATCATCTGGATACCCTTCACTGACTAATGCATTCGCAATCTCAATGGCTTTCTTTTTTAATAAAGGGTCAAAATTTTTAAACGAACTTGGATAATCCTCTAAATCCCAAGGCATTATCATTCATCTCCTTACATCATAAAATCAGTTAAGCAAAGAAACTACCACCTGTGATCGAATAAACTTGTCCAGTAACGTAACTGGCCTCATTTGAAGCTAAGAATACATAAACAGCAGCTAATTCAGCAGGTTGTCCCGCTCGACCAATTGCTTCTTGTTGTCCAAATTCAGGAATTTTTTCTGGTGGTTGTCCACCGCAAATTTGCAAAGCTGTCCAAATCGGTCCTGGAGCAACTGTGTTTACCCGAATTCCTGAAGAAGCTAATTGTGCTGATAAGCCTTTACTAAATGAAGTGATCGCCCCTTTTGTTGCTGCATAATCTAATAAATTTGCACTTGGCTCAGCACTTTGAATTGAAGTCGTTGTAATAATACTACCGCCTTTTGGCAAGTAATCTAGCGCTTCTTGCACTGCCCAATACATTGATATGATGTTAGTTGTATAGGTATCCATGATTTGTTGCGTTGATAAGTCTTTGATGTTGTCAACTGCTTGCTGCATCCCCGCGTTCAAGACTAAAATATCCAAACCATCTAGCTCTTTAGCAGCATCATGAACAAGTTTTCGCGTAAATGTTTCATCTTTTAAATCTCCTGGCAATAATACTGCTTTACGTCCTTCCGCCTCGATTAATGTTTTAACTTCTTTAGCATCTGCTTCTTCAAAAGGTAAATAATTGATTGCTACATCAGCGCCTTCTCTTGCGTACGCAATAGCTGCAGCACGTCCGATTCCAGAATCTCCACCGGTGATCAACGCTTTACGCCCTGCCAATTTGCCAGAGCCTTTGTAAGTTGTTTCTCCACAATCAGGCACAGGTGTCATTTTTTGTTGTAACGCAGGTGCTTCTTGTGATTGTTTTTCAAATTTTCCATCGTAGAATCTTGTTAACGGATTTTCGATTTTTTCTGTCATCTTGATTCCTCCTATGAATTTGTTGGCAATAAAAAAGAACTACCAGCTTACTCTTTTACCCTAATACAAAATATGACCCCTGACAAATTATACGTTTTTACACCAAATACTTTTTCATAAAAGTCGGTTTCTTTGGCTTATCACTTAAAAATCCTTATAATTAACTATATAAATCCATTTATTTATAAAAAATAGGTCTTAAGATGGATGTCAAAACATTGCAAAAATATTACAATATCATTACATCAAGTTTAAAAAGCCCGTTACACTTTTATTGGTATCTAGCTTCACGAGCTAGTCTTTCGGAAAAAAGATAAAATCTGCCTGTGACATAAACCGTCACAAACATATTTTCCTATTTTTCTGTCAAGACTGGACGAGCTCGTTCAGCTTTTAAATTTAGGAGGAGATATTTATGAAAAACAACAAAACAAGATTTGGCTTGATTGCTGTAATCGTCATTGTTTTAATCGGCGTATTCGGAATTAGTCAATACAACGGATTAGCAAAGAAAGAACAATCAGTTGAGTCCCAATGGAGTCAAGTCGAAAACGTAATGCAACGTAGAGCAGATCTCGTTCCAAACTTAGTTAATAGCGTAAAAGGTAGCATGCAACAAGAGCAAAAGGTCTTTGGAGATATTGCTAAGGCCCGTGAAGCTTATGGTTCTGCTAACAATGATTCGGATAAAATCAAAGCCAGCCAAGAATTGGATCAATCTGTAGGTACCTTGATCAATGTTATCAATGAAAATTATCCAGAACTAAAATCAAATGATAACGTGCAAACATTAATGACTCAATTAGAAGGAACAGAAAACCGCATTTCAGTTGAACGTAAACGTTACAATGATGTTGTAAAAGAATACAACGAACAAGTCGTTTCTTTCCCTAAAAATATCTTTGCAAATATGATGGGTCTAGGTAAGAAGGATTACTTTAAAGCTGATCCAACAGCCAGCACTGTGCCTTCTGTGAATTTTGATAATTCTACTAGCACATCTAGTGGGAAGTGATGATCGATGAAACTTTTTAGACGAGGTTTATTGCCCAGCGTATTATTTTTCCTTGTCACCTTTTTCGTCAGCTTTCAAACACCAGCATTTGCTGAAATCTTGCCAGGATCGCCTGATCAATTTTACCTGGATCAACCAGGAATTCTTGATGAAACAACTAAAAATTTAGTTGAAAGAAAAGGCGAGCTTTATAAACAAAAATCAGAAGCGCCTCAAGTTGTTTTGGCTGTGATCGATTCGACTGACGGTGATAGTATTGATAGTTATGCGCCCGATCTTTTTCAAAAATGGAAAATCGGCAATCAAAAAGAAGATAATGGCGTTTTGATTCTTTATGCAGTCAATGGTGGCGATCGGAATGTCCGAATTGAAGTCGGTTATGGTTTAGAAGATGTGATCACCGATAGTATTTCCGGAAACATTCTACAGCATGCCAAGGAGGATTTGAAATCAAGTGATGATGCTTCGATTAACAAAGGACTGCAGTATACATTTAATGCCGTCACTACTTTGATTGATAAACACTACGATTATCCTGCTGATAAAAATGCGTTATCAGATGATGAGATAGAGCAAGTCTCCTCAGATGACAGTTCTGATGGAGAAGGCATTTTCAGTATTTTCTTTGTTCTTCTCATTGTCCTTCCTTTAATGCTATTTGGAGGTCGTGGTGGTCGCGGCGGACGCGGAAGTGGTCCATGGTATTGGGGCGGTGGCGGTTTTGGCGGCGGCTCTTCAAGTGGAGGCGGAGGCTTCGGCGGTGGAGGTGGCTTCTCTGGAGGAGGCGGTTCTTCCGGCGGTGGCGGCGCTAGTATTTAGAAACTGAAACGTTCCTTTATTTTATCTAAATAAATCAAGAAAAGAGCAAACCTTAGTTGGTTTGCTCTTTTTCACACTAAAAATATACAATCATTATAAAACAAAAGTATAGACATTTAATAAATAAAGTGGTATATTATTTTTGTAATCGATTACAAATAGACTATAAAGGACTGATTAGTATGAATAGTTTTATGGATTCTCTTGGAGAAAAGATCATGCCGCTTGCCAATAAACTTGGACAAAACCGTTATCTCTCTGTTTTGAGAGATGCTTTTATGTTATCTTTCCCATTAACAATGTTCGGATCGATCATCGTTGTTATCAATAACTTACCTTTTTTCAGTGATGCTACAAAAGGAACCTTATCCTCTTTATTTGGTAACGGTCAAAATGCGACAATGAGTATTATGGCCGTCTTCGTTACATTTGGTATTGGCTATTATTTGTCTAAATCATATGATGTTGAAGGAATTTTTGGTGGAGCCGTCTCATTCGCTAGTTTTCTGCTTTTAACGCCTTTCATGATGACGCTTGAAGATGGTACTGAAGTTTCTGGTGTCTTATCTTTAGACCGTTTAGGTGCTAAAGGGATGTTTATCGGTATGATTGCAGCTTTTCTTGCTGGTGAAATTTATTGTAGAGTAACCAAAAAAGGCTGGCAAATCAAGATGCCTGATGGTGTGCCACCTGCTGTGGCTAAATCATTTGCTGCCTTGATTCCTGCTATTTTAACGCTATCTGTTTTTCTATTTATCAACGCAATCGTGACCGGTTTATTTAACACCAACCTTCATGATGTTATTTATGAAATAATTCAAAAACCTTTAGTCGGCTTAGGTAGTAGTTTACCGGCGACTTTGATTGCTTTATTTTTTGTACAATTCTTATGGTTCTTTGGTTTACACGGTCAAATCATCGTCAATTCTGTGATGGACCCGATTTGGAACACCTTGATGTTAGAAAATTTAGATGCCTACAAAGCAGGTGAAAAATTACCGCACATCATAACAAAACCTTTTATGGAAACATTCACTGTTGGACTTGGTGGCTCTGGCATGACCTTAGCGGTTATTTTGATCATGGCTTTTGTCATGAAGAAAAAACAGTACCGAGATATCGGACGTTTAAGTTTAGCACCTGGAATTTTCAATGTAAATGAACCCGTTATTTTTGGGTTACCGATCGTTTTAAATGCGACTATTCTAATTCCTTGGGTATTAGCTCCACTGGTTGTTACAGTGCTTAATTATCTTGTAATGGCAGCCGGCATTGTTCCACCTCCAACTGGTGTATCCGTTCCGTGGACTGTTCCGATTTTCTTTAGCGGCATGTTAGCTACAAACTCAATCTTAGGTGGTCTCTTGCAGCTTGTTGATTTACTGATTGTCGGTCTACTTTGGTTTCCGTTCCTACGTTTATTAGATAAAGAAAAAGAAAGTGCGATTTAATCGTGCTTTCTTTTTCTTTAATTGTCTATACATTCATAATCAGTTACAATACAGAAGAGGAGGTTGTAACGATATGAAGCCAAAATATGAAGAAATCGCAGATACCTTGCGTGATCGAATAAAAAATAATATTTACAAAACAGATACTCTGATCCCTAATCAAACAGACTTAGTAAAAGAATTCAACGTAAGTCGAATGACAGTCAAAAAAGCAATCGGTATTTTAGTTATGGAAGGTCTTTTATATTCTCAACGAGGTTCTGGCACCAAAGTATTGAACCGCTCTTTTTGGGATAAAGATACTTCACCAGCCAATGAATATGATGGTTTGAGCAAACAAATGCATGACCGCCATAAAAAGTTGAAAAGCCAAGTTATTTTATTCGAAGTTGAATTTCCTTCAACAGAGGTCCAAGAACGTTTAGCCATTTCTAAAGAACAGCCCGTCTATAAGATCATTCGTCTTAGAATTCTTGAAGATGAGCCGTTTATTTTGGAACATACGTATATGCCTTGTGATTTAGTTCCTGGCCTTACAACAGATATCTTGAAAAATTCTATTTATACGTATATTAAAGAACAGTTATCGCTCGATTTTGCAGGTGCTTATCGAAATATTCAAGCTGATAAATCTGATGAATACGATCAACAATATCTCAAGTGTAAAAAAGATGATCCCGTTCTTGAAGTGCAGCAAGTAGTCTACTCAAAAAATGGACGTCCTATTGAGTTTTCATGTAGTCAAAATCGTTATGATCAAAGAAGTTAGGTTCTACGTCAAATTGTGTTGGTAAGCCAAATAACTGAATAGAAATCTAGGTCTGGTAAGGATAGAACATTCTTATCAGACTTTTTTTATTGTTGTGAAAAAATAAGACCTTGAATAATATAAATACGACCTTTCTGATGATTTGTGGTTTTTGTCGATTTCATTTTATCAGTTAGTTGTTCCTTTTTGTGTTTAAATGCTTAAAAAAGTGCTGGTAGAAAATCTTTTTTGATTTCCACCAACACAATATATTATAGAACCAGAAGTTATTCTATTTTAAACGTTGATTATGCCTAGTAAAAAAAAGAAAGTGATGCAAAACTGGAAATCAGTTTTGTATCACTTTCTTCATTTTATTGATCTGTTAGTGTATTTGTTTGAGCAACTGTTTTAAACCAATGACCCGATTTTTTGATTGTCTTGATTTGCGTATGGATATTGGTAGAGATAAAGCCATAGCGGTTCTTATAGGCATTCGCCCAAGACCAACAATCGATTGGTGTCCACAAATGGTAGCCAAAACAATTCGAGCCTTCTTCGATCCCTTGATGGACCCACTCTAAATGTTCCCGAATAAAACCAATCCGATAGTCGTCTTCAACAACACCTGCATCATTCATAAATCGCTCCTCGCCTGAAATTCCCATCCCATTTTCAGAAACAAACCATGGAATATTATTATAATTGTCACGAATATTGATGGCAATATCGTACAATGCTTTGGGATAAATTTCCCAACCACGATCAATATTCATTCGGCGACCTGGCATATTGTATTCATCAAAATAACGATTCGGTAGCCATGCACCAACACTATTTGGCGCTACATCTGGTGCTTTCACACGATTTGGATGATAGAAATTAACACCTAGAACATCGATCGTATTTTCTTTGATCAAGGCTAATTCTTCTAGCGTGCTTTCCCAAAGAACTCCGTCTTTGATAAATAAATCGACTAACTCTTGTGGAAATTCTCCGTGGACTGCTGTATCTAAAAACATCCGATTGTTAAATAACTCAGCAATATTCGCCGCAGCTAAGTCTTCGGGGGAATCAGAAGCAGGGTAGGTTGGCGTTAGATTTAAAATAATCCCGATTCTTCCACCTTCATTTTGCAGACCCATTTTTCTGAAAGCTTGGATTGCTTTTGCCGAAGCTAGGTTTAAGTTGTAAGCTACTTGCACTGCTTTTTTACCGTCCACGATTTTGGGATAATGGAATTGGTGTAAGTACTCACCTTCGACGACAACAATCGGTTCATTGTGGGTAAACCAATCTTTCACTCGATCACCAAATAATTCAAAGCATTTTTCTGCAAATTTCACGTATAAATCCACAACATGCTTCGATTCCCAGCCGCCATACTTATGGAATAACTCCACAGGTAAGTCAAAATGATGCAAGTTCATTACAGGTCGAATTCCGGCTGCAATAAACTCATCAATCACTGCATTGTAAAAACGAACCGCATCTTCATTGACCGTTCCAGTTTCAAAATCATCGATCAAACGTGTCCATTGAATAGAAGTCCGTACACTATTCAACCCAACTTCCTTCATCAAGGCAATATCCTCTTTAAAACTATTATAAAAATTCGACGTTACATCTGGCCCTACTTGATCATAAAAATCTGTTGGTTCGATTTCATACCAATAATCGAACATATTTGCATGTTTTTTATTAAAACGTCCTTCACTTTGCGGACCTGATGTCGCAGCGCCCCACCAAAAGTCTTCTTTAAATATTCTTTGCATGACTGTCCCTACTTTCATCGACTTGTTTTTCAATTATCGTATTCACCAATATTATAAAGCTAATACCTCTAAATGTCTATACTTTTAATATATAAGGTATGCAAAAAAATAAAGTGGCTAGGACATAACTCTGCGAGTCACATCCTAGCCACATAAAATCCGGATAAACGGTGGGAGCAGGAGCAACTCTTTCGGAAATAAGTTGAACACTCCTGTCCCAACCTCTTCACATTCTCCCCCTAATAAACGGCGGAAGTAGAAGCAAACCGACTATATAGTCAACTGCTTATGCTCATTATAATAACTTTTATATGCTAAATAAGTCGCAATAACCGAACCAATACTTGTTGCGGAAAGCAACATAAAGGTCACCATAATTTGATATTTTATAGCATGTACTGGATCGACTCCAGCAAAAATCAAACCTGACATCATTCCAGGTAGACTGACAATCCCAACTGTTTTAGCAGAATCGATCGTTGGTGCCATCCCTGTTCGGATGCTTGCTCTAACAATTGATCGTGAAGCTAGCTTGATATCCGCTCCTAAAGCTAGTTTTTCAAGAACGGCTTGGCGTTGATCATGAAACAAGCTGTCCATATTTCTATAACATAATCCAATTGCAATCATCGAATTACTTGCGATCATTCCACTGATTGGAATAATCTGAGAAGGGATAAAACGAATCGCACCTGATAAAACCAATATAGCAATCGTCACCCCTGTACTACAAGAGATTGCCAAGAATGAAATCCAAAAGCCGTTCTTCAGATGATTACTACGTTTTCCAGCATTCAGCGCTGCATTGATAATAATGATTCCAGCCATTACCAACGTTAAAATCTTATTGTCAATTTGGAATACATATTTAAGAAGATAACCAACTAAAACGAGTTGAATAATCGCTCGACAAACACTAATCATGATATCTTTAGTAAAGCCCAATTTCTCCTTATAACTGATCAATAGCGCCACCACGACCAACATTCCAGCAAATAAAAGTGATAGATCATTGACTGCTAAATTCATTAGGCTTCCTCCAATCTGCCAGCTACAATTTTTTTGACAATCGCTGATTGGGCAATTTCTTGTGCATCATGAGTCACTCGGATCAATGTAATGCCTTTCTCTTGATTCAATTGCAACAGCCATTGATTGACGATTGCTTTGCTTTCTTCATCCAATCCTGCCGTTACCTCGTCTAAAAGCAGGACTTCTGGTAAAAATATCACATTACGAATCAATGCCACCCGCTGTTTTTCTCCACCCGATAATTCGGTGATTTTTTTATCGAGATAGCTTTTAGGAAGTTTTACTTCCTTTAATAACTCTAGTATGTGACTCTTTTGAAAATCTTTTTTGCGAACCTCATAAGGAAACATAAAATTGTCTCGTACGGTTTCACCAAATAAGGATGGTTGCTGAAAACAGTATGACACTTTCATACGGTAATTTTCTGGTGCAAGCGCCATGATATCCTGATCATTCAGGAGAACTTTTCCTTTAGTTGGTGTCAATAAAGAAGCTAGTAACTTAAGTAAGGTGCTTTTCCCACTGCCAGAGGGTCCGGTAATAGTGGTGTGGCTTCCTTTGTCAAAAGAGATTGTAATATCGCTTAGAATCGTTTGCTCTTCTATTTGAAAAGATATATGTTCAGTTTTTAACAAGCTTATTCATTCCTTTATTTGTGGATTTTTGAAAGGTCCAATAACTTCTTATTTTTTAATATACTTTTTTCTATTTGAAGTTCTTTCTGACTACCTTGCCATAACGATAATTCAACTAAAATTTTTTCAGGATACTTTTTACTTATATCCCTTAGAGCGTTGCCACATGATTTTCTAACATATTCACTGTCATCATTTCTAAGTGATGATAATAAATGAATGGCACTATCAGGATTATCTTTAAAATAAGGGCGATTCGTCCAAATTCTCAACCCCTCTGAGACGGCTCTTCTAGTATTATAATGGTCAAAGTTTAACCATTCTTTGATCGTCTCCAGCGCTTCTTCATAGCCAATTTCTTTACAAAAATTATCGAATGCCATCCCTACTATTTCTTGTACTCGCCAATTGTCATCTTTTGAAACATTATTTTTCAAAAAGTTTAGCACATCACTATTTTTGGCTGCGAGCTTTCCAAACAGAAAAACAGCGAACATTCTTATTTGATAGATCTCAGACAAATATAACTTAAATGCTACATCCTCTAATTCCTTTTCCGTCAGCTTCTTTTCAAGTGAATCAGCTAAACGTTCCATTGGTTTAAACCCATTAGGAATTTTTGCAATTTCATTCAGCTCTTCTTCTAAATTCAATTTATGCTCCTTTCACTTCTCTAATCCTTTTCAAAAGCATCCTAGTATTATTTGGAACAATTCTTGCACTGAATATTAATCAAACTGAGAGAGGCTTCCTAAGTATCCTCTATAATTATTATTCACACCAGACGTTTTGGCGATGCTATTCATTTTATTGATCACTTGATTTTGTTCTTCGGTAAATGTCAGTTTTTCAGTCAGATTTTTGAAATAGATATAATTAACTAGCCTAGACATCAAAAAATCTTCATTTACATCTTTATCCAATTTTTTGTAAACCTTCAACAAAACTTCTTTTAACTCCAAATAACTTTCTCCCTGTTCATTTCCTAAGCTATTGTACAATTCATGAACTAATTTCTTAGATTCTTTATTCATTATAACCCTCCTAATTTAAAAGCGAAGCGGACTGACTTGCTCAACTCTTTTTTCCCGAAGAGCCAGTCCGTAAAGCTGGATAACTTTATTATTTTTTAGAAAGTTATTTCCTAAAAAAATTCTTTTCTTTTAGATATTTAAGATTGGTCATTTGCCACTTAGAAGTCAGCACGACTTGAGGCGTCTTTACTACCACTTTTGCATCATTGTATTTAAAAATGATTTTTGTCTGCATTAGTCCGTTTTTATATTCAAACTCTGTAATATCTTTATGTTCCAAATAGGAAATATTTTCTGTAAAATCGCCTGACAAACTTAGACCCACAAGAATAATTTCTCCCTCAGTAAAAAACACAAGTAAGTTCTTCATATCTGCTACAGCACCAGCTTGAAATACCATATACTTCCAAAACTTCGGCTCAACATAACCAAAAATAAAATTCTTATCATCAATCAATATTATATCCGTCTCTTTTACAAACGCCATAATATTGTCTAATTTCATTGCTTGATTCATTCTTTCTCCTCCTATTGGCTACACTTTTTCTTTTTTGAGTATCTGTTTAACGTTTTTGATCCACTATTTAACCTTTGCTGCTCCTTTTTTGAAAATGACCTTCCCTATTCCATTCATAACTATCAACAAGAAAATGCTTTAGTTCTGCGAATGATACCTTACTGAATGATTTATTCGGTAACTTCCCCCATATCAACGATTTATCCATAATTTGATTTTCTTCTATCTTACTTATTTCAAAATCGGGACAAACGCTTAGCCATTCAATAATCTTCTTTTCATTATCCATCGCTTAGTCCCCTTTCCGTTTCTTTTTAAGAATTATTATCTATTTTTTAAAAATTTTCTTGCTCTTTATTTTATATCGAGATACAGTAAGACTATCGAAGCTTCGAAATATGACGTCATAGTAACTAAACAATGAATGGAGACTTATTTATGAACTATACTATTAAAAATATTCCCACTCAACAATTTGCTTATATGCGCCGTACTGGGGCTTATGGTAATGAAAATTACAGGTTGATGGCAACCTTCAAAGAGTGGGCACAAAATGAACAGTTATTTGAAAAGAACACTGTTCTTTATGGTGTTGCTAGAGATAATCCTAAAACCACTTTACCAGATAAATGTAGGTATGATGTTGGTATTCCTATCCTATCAACCTTTTCTGACTCTACACATGTAAATATCGGCTCTTTGTTTTCTGGTGGTAAGTATGCACTATTTCAAATTGAGCACACTGCTGAAGGAGTTAAACAGTTTTGGATGACTTTTGAAAAAGAAATCCAACAACAAAATATCACTTACAATACAGCAAAATCAATTCTAGAAAGATATGATACGAATTTAATAGAAAATGGATACTGTGAAATGTGTGTTCCTATAGATTAATATAACAAAAGTACACAACGTTTAGGAGATGGATTTCTTTATTTTATTCCTCTCCTAAATCTGTAATTTTTTGAAAAATCGTCAGTCAGCATTTTTCAAAAAAGACAAGTTATTAACATATCACGTTCTTATTTTACTTTTGATTCTTTTAAGATCAGTATAAAATTTTTATTATTTCTGATACTTACCTTTAAGATATACAGTTGTACCAAAGAAAAGAATTGCTATACCTAAATAATTTTCTAATTTTAATAATAGAAGAAAAACAATAAGAGCTACAATTAGAAACCACGGGTGTTTCATCATTACTAAATAAGTTATCCTTTCTTGTCTGTTCTGATTCGCAGGCTGTATATTCAATTTCCCCAATATGGATTATGGAATCCAATTAAATAATGCAGCGTTAAAAAAATAAACCAAGTCATAATTAGAGTTATTATGACAGTTCTAAAGATTTTATTTCCTCCTTTTATAAATAAACACATAAATATGATGATGTAAGGTACGCTATAATTTAAAAATATATCACTAAAAGAAATATCATATTTTTTATTAACCCAAAAACTTATAGGAACTACATTGATTAATACTAAATAGAAAACTACTTTTGATTTAGTAATCATTAAATCACTATTTTTCATATCTCATACACCTTCTTTTCGGGACTGATACTTTTGAGAATCGGTTGTTTGGAACGGTCTACTCTTACCAGATGCCCCCGTCTCGATATCTCTTTGATTATAGTGTACACTCACCTTTAACTAAAGTATACAGAGGTTCACGAATCAACCATATCGGTTAATCAAAAAAAAGAACCCCGATTTAACGGCGGTTCAATTTAGTGAACGTCATAATCCCTTATATACCTTCTCTGTGACAATGAAGCAAAATAAAAAAATTAGGGTCTTAACCTCTCTCCATCTTCCCAAGAAACAATTAATCGATTCAATCTTCTTAACCTAGTTTCTTCTTTTTTAGCACTCATTACCCACCAAATAGAATCTCTTTTGTAAGACGGCGAGAGCTGATTAAAAAATTTCCAAGCACTTGGATTTTTTCTAATTTCATCCTCGTATTCTTTCGTTAGAGTAGCGTTCCTATGGCCTAAAGAATAACCTGTTTGATCCTTTCTTTGATTGAAAACAGCCAATCCCTCAGGTCTCATTTGATTGAGCGCTATCAGTTTGTACACCTTTTGCACATTGACTTTACTCCAGAGACTATTAGGCTTACGTGGCGTAAAACGAATTTTATAGCGATCTTCATCAACTGTTTTTCGTATCCCATCAACCCAACCAAACGACAATGCGCAATCTACTGATTCGGACCAAGTGAGACTTGCTTTATTTGTCTTTTTCTTAAAAAAAACTACCCAAAGTTCGCTAGCCGTTTGGTGATGCATAGCCAACCAATCAATAAATTCTGTTTGATTCCTAAAAAATAGGGCTTCACTCATTTACCTAGCCATTCTAAAATCATTTGATTGAGCTCAGCAGGTCTTTCTTCTTGAATCCAATGACCCGCGTCTAAACTTTTAATGTCTATATTTGGTACAAAGTCTTTGATGTTTGGAAGTGGTGGAATAATATCTTTTTCACCATAAACCATTAATGTTGGCTGATGAAGAATAGGTGATACATCCGCTAATAAATGCCAATTACGATTTAAATTTCGGTACCAATTGATGCTTGGAGTGAAACCTGTCTTATTGAAGCCTGTGATATAAACAGATAGATCTTCATCACTCATAACAGGTTCACCTAAGGGCTTGCTTGCTTTAGCCAGATTAATCATTTCCATCCCTTCCGCAGGACCTTGGGCTGGCGTGTTTTTCCGATATAAATTCTGAAGAAATTGGGATGTATTTTCGTCTAAAATAGCATCTGCAACACCTGGTTGTTTGTTAAAATGAACAAAATAGTAATCATCTCCAAAAAATTCTTCCATGAAATCAATCCAAGGTTTCTCTCCACGAACTTGGTAGGGCAAGCATAAGTTAATCATTTTCCGAACACGTTCTGGATGTAGCAAAGCCATGCTCCAAACAACGCTTGCGCCCCAATCATGTCCCATAAAAATAGCATCTTTGTACCCATAGTGATCCAACAACGCTACAAGATCTCCCGTTAAATGTTCAATATCATATTTTGTAACTTCTTTTGGACAAGAAGATTCTCCATATCCGCGTTGATTAGGAATGATTACGTGATAACCTGCTTCTACAAGAGGCGTCACTTGATGCCTCCAAGAATAGGCGTGCTCAGGCCAGCCGTGGCAGAGAACGATAGGTCGCCCCCCATTTTTTTGTCCCGCTTCAAAAACCTCTAGCTCCACACCGTTAACTGAGATAAGTGTTGGTGTTGGAAATTCATAATTGTTTGTCATTTAACATCCTCCTAAATATAAAAGCGTAGCAGACTCGTTCAGTTCTGAAAGAAAAATAGGAAAATCTGAGGGTGACGTTTTTTGTCACAATCAGAATTTATCTTTTTTCTGAAGACTTAGCCTGCGAAGCTAGATAATGAAAATAAAACTGTCTTACAAAAACAATAGTATCATGAAGGTTTGACAACAGTCTGTCAGGTTTGAGAAACTCGTTTAATGATATTTTTCAGCCATCAATTTAAGTTTGGAGGCAATCTCTTGACGCATTTCTTCTGGCGCTAAGATCTCTATATGCTCTCCAAAACTAAATATGAGTGAGAACAACCATTCTTTTTCGGGGAATGTCGCTGTAACAAGAAGTTCACCTGTTTCTAACACCTCAATATCTTCTTTATTAAAAACATCCTCTACCCGAGACTTCATTTGAGGGGAAATTTTTAAGACAATTGTTGTCATTCTTGTTTGCTCATTTAATAATGCCGTAATTTCGTGATAGGATTTTTCTCGACGTTCAAATGATTGATTCTCAATGTGATAATCACTGATACGGGAAACTCTAAAGGTTCTGAAATCTTCTTTTAAAAGACAATAAGCAAATAAATACCAAGTATAATTTTTAAATACGAGCGACATAGGTTCAACTTGTCTTTTGCTGACGATATTATCATAATTTCTATAACCAATAGTCAGTAAATTAGTCTGCGCAATAGCTTTTCTTATCGTCTTAACCAATGCTTTTTGATTTGGTGAGTCGCCATAAGGATGTAAATCAATGATGATTTGTTCCATATGTAGCTTTAGATAATCTGTCTGATTTTTAGGAATGATATTTTCTAGTTTTTCTATGGATGATTCTAGCTCAATGTCGTCAACTGTGACATTAATATCTTTTAGAACAGAAAGCAGGGAGGATAGGTTATTAAGAGTCAGGACTTGATGATTTAATTTATAACTCTCATAAATGCTGAACCCACCATTGTTCCCAGAATGGGAAATAATGGGAATGCCAGCCAGATTGATTGTTTCAATATCTCGGTAAATAGTCCGGACCGACACTTCAAATTTCTCAGCCAATTCATTTGCTGTTACACGATTTCTATTAAGTAACATCACAATGATTGTTAGCATACGCTCTATTTTCATCTTGTTCTCCTTAAAAATATTTTTCTTTATTATGTAGTAAGTGCAATTAAACAAATGTTTTATATTAGAGTTGTTAGGAGCTGTCCTGATTGTTTAAATAATTTTTTTGGAACAAATTAACCAAAAAAATAGCCATTTCAGCTTGAGTAGATTGCTTCAATAGACCCGTGTTTAAACTATTGTTATAGTAACAACAGCGCTACTCCTATCGTTCCTCCAGTAATTATGAAGCTCAGTAGGATTAATATAACACTTTTAAAGCTGCTGTTGCAAAATTTTTTCAATAGGAACGATTGAAGAAGTATTACCTATTCTTTTACGGACCATCGATATTCTTTTTCGATCAAATCAAACTTATCTATTTGCTCTTTCGTTGCAGAAATATAGCTAAAATCATTTTTTTCAATTAAGTAGGGACTACAAAATATTTGATCGGTAGATTCTTTCAAGAAAATAGAAACAAGTCCACCAACAGCGAACATATCATCCCAATGCGGCACTATTTTATAAACATTCCCATTTTTATAAAGATAATCTCCTAATTTATGATTTTGTCGCATTCTCTTACACCACCTCTATTGATCTTTTTAGGTTCATAGTTTTTTTTAGTTTAGTCAGGAGCTAAAACTTAAAATCCATCCGCTTCTAACATTTTTTTCTTAGCCTTCTTTTTAATCAAATAAAAAATACTCAAAAATACCAAATAACATACTGGCACTATTAACCAGGACATATATATAAATAATCCAAATCCCATCTTAAATCCCTCATTCGATTTAGCAAACAGAAATGAATAAATACAACTCCAATCTACTACAAAATTAATCAATCCAGCTATGATTCCCGTTAAGTATAAGCTCAGTCCAAAAGTTAACTTCCAACTTAGCCTATTAGTTAAATAGTATATTAAAAAGTGCGTTACTCCTATTTTTACAAAAACAAAAACTGGCATTAGCAAAAAAATCATATTAAAGCCTCCTTCAATACTGAGCCTTTTTGGGAAATCACGAACTTTATTCGTCTCGGTATTTCGCATATCTACAGTAAAATTCGAATAATTTTCAGATTCAGGCCCTTTCACTGTTCGGATTCATCATTTTTATGACTTTCTTTCTTTGATTTCTTCTTACTGTCAAAAACCCCTGTAGCTCCCATTGCCACTCCTATAGCTATTCCTAAGGCTAAGTTATCAAAAATTATACCAAATGCTACACCCAAACACATACCAATAGCTATAGAATCACTCTTTTCTTTTTTCATTGTTTTCTCCTTTCTGATTGTAAAAAATCTAATTAATAAATTCTGGATTTGTAATTACCCATTCTTTTTGGAAAACGCATATTTTTTTAAGCTGCTTTATTCAAATTTTTAAAGTCATTAGTAGTTATAGAATAAGCATCCGCTTCTAGATATTCTCTGAATTATTTGTCCTTTAACTCGAATGAAAGCATGAAATTGTTAATACTCCCATTTCTATTTACTGATACAAACGAAAGTAGCTGAGAGCCATTTCACTATAACAGCCTACACTTTCATAATCTATTTCATATTCTGATTCTTTTTAGGAATATCAGATATATAATCATATATATCTGTCTTGTCAAGTCCCGCCATACGTGCAAAATCATCAATTTCATCCCTTACATTTTGCGCCTTACAAGACTCATCTCCCAATTTCCCTGTTCCTTCACCAGCAATATATTGTTCTGTGGTAGTTAAATCTCCCCACTTTTTTTGCCCTTTTTCATCGCCGATATTGTATACTTGTTGCATTTTTTCTTTAATCGTTATATTTAATTGTTCAATATACATACCACTTATTCCATTTTCATTTAATTCAGCTAATCTTTTTTTTGAATCTTCTATTCTTATTTTACTTCGGTCATTACGTCCATATATTAAATAATCGTAATAATATTGTTCAGTTTCTTGTTCTGCTTTCTTATTTTCAGCTTTTCTATATACTATACTACCTATCGAACCTAACACAAATAATGATAGAAAAACTGTAACTACTACTGTCCGACTGGTCACTTTCATTTCACTTCTCCTTAATTATTGCTCATTACTAGAACTACCTTCAGTATTTCGTAAATAACTATTTCAGAAAATAATTTTTCAACTTATTTAACCAGTTTATTTGCACTGTCTTATTTTCCTGATAGTCTTCATATTTTTCTTCCCACTCTTTAAGCGATGGGTAATAAATAAAAGTAACCATAGGAATTCTTTTCACCTTACTATTTATCGAACAACGAGTCATATTACATTCATGAAAATTGTTTTCTTTTGTTTTCCAAGCGATCCTATCTTTTCCATCGAATCTTAGAACCCAAACGACATTATTTCCTTGAATATGAGGAAAATAATTTTTTTCTATTAACTCTAAAAAGAGTTCTAGAAATGTAGTATGTTCACTTATTTTATGTGTGCTTTTATGACTTGTAACATCATCCCCCATACATACACTCTGTCTATCAATTTTAATTTCCATATTGGCTCCTTATTTTATTTATCCTTTTTGGTAATAATTTCACTTTGTTTTTAGATTGTCCCTAGCATTAGAAAACTGATTTGTTATTTCGTCAAATTCACTTCGTATCCCTAGAGTTTGGGCTGTATAAGGAGGAGAATCTCCCCAAGAACCCATCCCACCAAATATTTGAGTTTTTGCTATTACTTGTTTCGCTTTGTCTTGATCATTTAAATCTGAATCCAAAATTTCCAATGCATTCTCAAACATTTTTGTAAAGCCCGGATAGTCTAGCCTTTTGGATAGATACTTGATTTTTAATAATGGCAATCTAAAATCGGTCAACGCTTTTTTTAATTTTTTACTTTCCTTTTCTCTTTGAATTTTTCCAAACAAAAACAACCACACAAATCCTTCACTCCTTCTTATCCTTTTTGGCATAATTTACTATTAATAATGTTCAAAATAGTTTTTAAACGAAGAAAATGTTCCTCCATTAATTTTTATTTCATAAAGTTTACCCCATATCTCTACTTTTTCAATATCCGCATTATTAACAATCCGGTCTATTTCAATATCGGGGTGATTCTTTTTTAAATAGAAAGTAGCTACACCTCTTTTTCTATCTGAAAGATCTTGTACTTCTAATTCTGATAAGTCCATATATGAAGAATCATGATTGATATTTGCTATAAATGAAAACCCTAATTTTAATTTAGGTAGATCGTCTTTATTTACTATGCAAAAATCAACTGTCGGAAATGGCATTCCAGTTTCTTCAAATTTGTACGTATATCCTTATTTTTCCATGTTTCTGGAAGCCTTCACATTTTAACTGTACATTTCATTATTTTCCATTCTTTCCTCCTTCTGTGCTAATCCTTTTTGAATGAAGATTTTTCAAAATCTTTTCTTAAAATTCCAGCCGTATTCTCCTGATAAGCATATTCCATAAGTGAATAATATAAATCGGTATTTTTTTCATTACTATCTAAATTGTCTAAACATTTTATTGCAAAGTTCTGAATGTCCTTTGTAGTAATACCTATTTTATCCATCAACATTTCATTTAAAAATGACAAACCCATCACTTGAATTTCTAACTCTCGAATTCTATCTTCCAAAATTTGTTTCCTCCAATTTTCATCCTTTTTGGGAAACTCTACAATTCAGATATCCCAATCAATTCTATTAAACGCTATTTGAAAGCGAGCGAACTCACTCAATAATTCATACTGTTCTTTTTCACTTAGCTTATTGAATGCATTTATAACTTTTTTTGGTTTCAATTCTTCTGAAATAATTTCACACAATTCAGATATTGCAAAGAAAGGTTGTTTATCAAAATGTAGTGACGTTTCAAATAAATAGTCATGAACTACAACTTGATTCTTGTTTAGATCTATCCATTTTTTTTCGGTACTGTCTAGTAAGCTATATGCCAGTTTTTCTAAAACTTCATATTGTTCTTTTATAGACAAATTTCTGTAAGCATTATTAATAAGTTTGTTTCCAAACCCTATAATAATATTGTAATGAAAATTATTGAGTATAAAGTAAATAGAATACTCTCTGTTTTCTAAGACCGATTCTCGTAAATAATCAACCACAATTGACTGATTTTTGTTTAAGGATTCGTTTTCCATTCTGACTCCTCCTACTGATCCTTTTTGGGACACTATAAACTGAACTTATAAGTCAAATAACTAACAAGAATGCATAACCCATATAAACTACCGACTATAAGAACAGGGTAAAGAATATCTTTTATTCTAATTTCCCCCGACTTAATGGCATTGTAACCTATAACAATTAATTGAACTAAGTATGCTAACATCGATATTAAGTTTAAAAAGTTCCATCTAATATTAAACCCCATACTTAAAATCAAACTGAGAACATTTACAATCCACCCAAAAAAGAAATATTTATATTTTAGTAATTTACTTATAAACTTTTCCATAAAAACATCCTCTCCTAACTAATTGATCCATCCTTTTTAGGAACTCAATTTTGTTATCACTATAAACTGTAAATGTTGTTTCACACTCTTTACAATACTGTTTCCCTTAAACATTTAATAAGTCTTCAGTTTCCATTCTATTTACCTTCTTTTTGATCATTTTTGGATCTCACGCATGTAGCTATCGATCTTTTTTGAGAATCCCAAAAATTACTTTCATATAAACTTAACCTAAAACAGAATGATTCTAAATTGAAACTTCTAGACAAAAAACAAGTTCATTTTCTAGTACCTCTCCAGTTTTAAAAAAGTTGAACGATTCATATAAGGAAATAGCCTTTTTATTTTCAGATCCAGTACTGAGAAAAATCTTTTGACAATTAAAGCAATCAACCATTTCAGATATAATAAGAGGAATGACTTTCTTACCGATTCCTTTACCTTGATAACGATAATCAACCATAAGACGACAGAGTTCATAGCGTTCATTTTCTTTGTCGAACCCATACATCGTAAAACCAACAGATTCTCCATCATATATAATACCTTTAGTAATCCAACTTTCTTCAAAATAAGACTGTACGAGAGAATATGCATTTGAGGATACAAAGTTTGCTCCTACATCTCCTGGGTACATGGAACAAAATATATCCCAATTTTTTTTATCAATATTTACTAATTTTAGTGAAGACAAATTTGACACATCCTTTTTATGAATTTAGTTTATCATCCTTTTTAAGAACTAAGTTAATTTCACTATTTTTTGAAGTATGTTCGAAAAAATCAGATAGTCTTTCTTATCATATATCTTTATTTTATAGTGGTCTTTTGAATTCTTATCTGTAGTACTAATACAATAATAAGGTTCCGACTTATTGGTCAAAGAACGATAAGTATTAGGGTCTTCATATCCATTAAGTTTGAATATTGTATTATTTATCTTCATTTCTTTAATGGTCATTCCAAAACACTTAATTGTAATGATTCCTTCTTTGAGTATGATTTGACTGGATAGTTGCCACCAAATAAGAATCATTAAAAAATTGGCAAGCAGAATAAATAAAACGATTGCCTCAAAATTCAACAGTTCATTTCTGTATACAAAGAAAAATCCTCCTACTAAAATCACTAAAGTAAAAATTGCTTTCACATACCTATAAAATCCATACTTAAATATTTTTATCATGTTTTCCCCCTTCAGTTATTGATCTATTTTTTTGTTAATAAACCTACCAATCCTTTTTGACGTTTAATTCGGCATTTTCAGTTCGGACATTGTCCTGGCGTGATCAATTGTTCGCTTCTTAATGTATTTTACTTGGTGGATATCACACTTCAACTGGACAAAATAAGTCGTTTTCCCGAACGATCCTTATTAAGAATTTCAATTTATTTTACATTTAGCTAACCAAAATTTATTATACTGATACAAACTTACTTATATCAAAGGTTTGAATAAGTTAATGAGAATTATTGTAAGTCAGTTTGTAAGCTTATTTTGTTAGCTAATTTCACAAAAAAGTGCTATAATAACAATGAAAAGAGAGATATGCGCTAACATACCTCTCTTATGTAGAACCGTTTAAGACGGTAGCATTGGTTAATTAATCATTAGAAATGATCGCTAACTTGCCAAAGTTAATGAGCGGTCATTTCTTTTTGTCGTTTTTTAGCAAGTCCACAATCAATTTAATCAAAGTAATGGTAAACATACCAAAACTTAGAATCAACTGAATTGCTTCTGATGCGGACAAAAGGCTTTCTCCTTTCATAGATTTCAGCACTTATTCTCATAAGCACCACCACCCTTCGGAAGTAGCCACCGTCATAACTTTCCTACACTGATTAGTATATCATACTTGAGTTTATTTCTTTCACTTTTCCTAGTACCCTTTTAGTAAAAATTGTTACTTTCTATTTATCCTTTTTGAAACAACGTCTCTAGTTCATTTAGAACTCTTCTATAGACTCTTTTAGGTATTTATCTCTATACCTTTGTTGATATAGCTCTCAACTTTTTTAACACCTTCGTTTATTCCCAAGGTAGTAAAATGAAATACTTCAGTGTTTGTGTAAATTACTAGTTTAGTGCTTGATCGTGAACTTCCTTTTGAGCTTCCTCTTGAACCTACACCATAACTCAATTCTGCCTTAACTCTACGTATTTTATTCATCTGAATTATAATTTCGTCATTATCAATCAAAATCTTTATCCCATTTGTGTATTTAGTTATTACAACTTCTTTCAAAAATAACTTTTCATAAATTATCTCAGATAAATATATTGCTCCTACAAAATAAATTGTTCCAAATAGAATTAGCAGCACTTCACCATCCAGATTAATGCTAGCGCTATTAATTATCTCTATTCCAAATAGAAATACAAAGATAAATGTAAGAACTAAAAAGATTCTTACTAACATTTTTTTAAATTTTGAACTAGAGTAGTTAAACTTTCCTTTCATTAAAACTTTTGCTTTTTTGTCCACTCTTTCTATCTGCCTTTCCATGTTTTAGGGATAAGTAAATAGAGTAGAGATCATTTTTATCCTAAACTGATTTTGAGCAACTCTATTGAACATTTTACTTATTTATATTTAACAAAATCAATATACAAAGAACTACCTTTCAATCAATGTTCAACTGGTACCTTTATTATTAAAAAATCTTTTTCAGAATAGGTACCTCTCAATAAACTTTGAGGATAATAATATTTAAATGTAAGATAATCTACTTTGCTTGCTAACTGTTTGGTTTTGACTGAAAATGTCATAGTATTTGTTTCACCTTTATTTACATCTTTATCGTTCTGTCTACCACCAAAATTTACTAGCTCGTCTTTATTATCAGTTATTTTCGAGTTACTTAAAAGAGTCCATCTCATCCCATATGGTTCTGGGTAACTAATATTCTCATAAGTTATTTCTAACAGAAGCTCATGCTCACTTTCTTTTGTAAGAGTAGCCTCTGTTTTAAAGTTAATCATACTGCTACTTGCTTTCGTAATAGTAAATGCAACTAATGGCTGATTTGATTTTGTTATGACAACTCGCTCATTTATGCCATATTCCTTTTTTTCTGTTGCTAAATCGTGTTTTTCTACCAGCTGATCTTTTTTTATTTCTTCCTCTACACTAGATAGTTTAGTTCTATATTCTTCTAATTGCCTCTGATCACTACAACCTGTTATCACAAAAAAAAGGATGCTAAATGCTATAAAAATATATTTTTGTATGTGCAATTTATCTATTCCTCCTCATATTGTATTGTTTCTCTTTTAATAATATCAATTTATATGGAAGAATGCGACTAAATAAAAACATAGTGTCCACAAAAAATAGCTTTTTGTGGACACTACAATTATTTTCCTATACGTCTTTCACTTATCCAATTACTTTCAATGTAGCAAAAAAGCTAGCGACTGATTGAATAATAGAAGTACCTGTTGTAGCTACAGTTGTTCCAAAACCAACACCTGATGCTACGACAAAGCCACCACATAACGCTAATCCTGTTAAACCAATGAAACCTGCAACTTTTAATTGTGCATCTACTCGTTTCATAGATTCTTGAATCCGATCAACATCCGCATTCATACCAGGTGGTAATTTACTTGGATCGACAAAGATTCCTAGAGTAACTTGATAATCACATGGTACGTCTTGACCATCAATATTCCCAGCTACATAACTTCCTGTAAAATAAATTTCCATTCCTACTTCAGTAAACGAATCAGCTTTAAATCGCACTTGGATTTCTCCTTCATTTGCGATATCTGCTAACTGATTAATTGTTTCCACCAATGAATCATCGGCACCCACAATATCCAATGCATTTTGAAGTTCTTCTAATTTTTTGGCAAATTTAATCTCTGGTTTCCCATTTTTAATAACGAATTTTGCATCTGCATCGCCACTACTTGAAATTTTATTTTCTAATTTCAAAGTCATCTTAATTTGCCCAAAATAAACAGTATGCTCAATCTCTGATTTAAAATCAAGTCCTACAACCTTACGAAAAGCCTTTAATCGATTAGCAATTTCATTAGCAATTTCTGCTCCTTTGGCGTCTTTGGTTTCTGATGATACACCCTGTTTGTCGACATTTTGTGGTGCATTAAACGTACTCTGCCCAACATCAAATAAACCAGACATCGCTACTTTATCCAACGGAATTCCTTGTAGCTCGTACTCATGATATTGATCAAACGACCAATTTCTTGGCATTTTATAGCCTAAATTTGCACTAAAGCCTGAAGACATATCTGAAACAAAACAATTTGTGATTTGAACGATCTGGTCGGTCACTTGTGCACATACATTTCTTGGTGCATATAACGAAACTTTATACTCTGGATAATTTTGACGCATAGAATCAACTACATCTCTTAGATAAGCAATAATATACGGAATTTCATCACCTAAGACATCAAAATCACATGCAAAATAGATGATTGTATGATCTTTGAATCCTAATGATTTTGCTGCAGCTCCTGCTAAACGGGCATCTGTCCATCCCTGACCTGCTTTTTTAAAGTAGTCTAAATACCAACCGCCATCTTGATAAATTGGAAAAATTTTAAAATTATTTTTCTTTAGTAGATTTATTTCGCTCACTGTTAAGTTTTTAGGTCGTTCTTCTGCATCAACTCCAACGGTCCCTGTTAAATATCTACCAATCGTGTTATATCCGGCATTTTTTAGTATATCTACATGTGCTTGTTTTAGAATTTGCATCGAAGTATCACATGCTTTAGTTGGTCGTTCAGTATCTCCAGTCGTCGCTAGCAACGCCTTTATTACTGGCATATCTGCACTTCCTCGCTCCACATCTCCGATCTTCATAAATTTTCTAAAGTTACGAACTGCTTCTGCAACCTGTTGAGTAAATATTCCGTCAAAAGGCCCTTTGTATTCGTCATTTACATATAATGCATACTGTAACAACTTGATATTCGCTTTATTTGGATGTCCGACGTTAATCGTAGGACAGCCCACTGTTGTGCTAGGTCCAAAATAACCATTTGCAAAACCAACAAACATGCCCATTTCACATTGTAAACCATAAATAATCGCTTGGTTTGTATCCCTTTGATAAATTCCATCACATGGAAGTAAGCCAAAATATTCATTATAGTTTCTATTTAATTCTTGTTGCATCAATCGGATCTTCGGATCTCCAATTAGATCAAAAGCACTCATATCCAATAAAGCTTTCATTAACATTGCTGTTAAATAACCATCTGGTTTTAATCCTGCCTTTTCTTGAAATTCTGAAACAGCATCCTTTGTATACTTAGTATATTTACCATCTAGTGGATCATTACCAGTAACTCCTGGAATAATCCCTTTACACCAAAATCCACCCTGTAAAATTTTAACAATATTTACTTTTGGGGTACCACCATCTCTAAAGGTAGGTTCTACTTTTTCTTTAAAATATCTTTCTGTTGTAGGTCCGAAATTATCAGAGGTTGCTGTGATACCCATTTCTTGTTGCAATGCTCTTCTTAAAGCATAAATTGTACGCCATCCAGATTTACCATCTTGAGGCACCATGCCTGTTTCAAAAGAATAAGTTTTGTTTAACCATTTTTGTGTTTCAAAAACCATTTGATCCATGTATATCCTTCTTTCTCATTATAATTTTTATATTACTGCGCAATAATATAAATTGAGTATAACGAGAACACTATCATCAAACCTATTCATTCTCTCACAAAAATCTCCCATAATGCATAACCGGTACCTAATCAATATAAAAAGCTCCTTAAAAACAGGAGCCCAAAAATGATTATAATTTATTAGATGGATTAAATATTAATAATTTGATACGCCTGCCATTGAACATTAGCACTTCCGTAATACGTATACATCGTGTTTATACCTGAGAAGTATTGATATGAATCTGCTGATAGAAAATTACCTGCATATCCACCTGAAAACGTGCGTACTGCTTGCTGCGCAGTACCAACCATTGCTGAATCGTAACCTGAATAATACCGTAGATATGGACCATTGGCTGTAGATTGATAAACTGTATTTAGAGAATTCCATCCAGCACTTCTTGAAAAATGCCCTTCTGCATGTCCACCGTGTCTTAATCCCACATAATTAAAAGAAGAAGTAATCCCTCTGGGTGATATTTTGTTACTATCTTCAGGTTTTTCTGTTTCTAATATCTTTTTAGCTGTTTCAACCGTTATAGAATTTGGATCTGTCTCACTGTTAACGATAGTTAACAAGTTTTTTCTTAATCCAAATTCTCCTACCGTAGCTTCACCATAAATAAACGTTCCATTTTCTAACCTTACAACTTTATCTGTATCTTTTAATCCTGGAAAAAAGAAATCTTCTGTTGGTCTTTGGGCTACTTTCGTGGGTTCTTTATACTCCGCAGCTTCCGTTAGAGTATTTGAAAGAAACAGACCTGGACTCAATAATAGAACTAATAATATTTTTTTCATTTTTAAGCTCCTTTTTTTTTATTTATATAAATTTATTGACTGTACTTTTCAGACAATTCATTTATTTCATCTTTATGAATTTCAATCAATACCTTTAGGTCGTAAATAGTTATGCCTTTTGGATAAGTTGAAGTGTCTATCTTTCTTTTATTAGACCCTTCCGCTTTAAAATCAATCTGACCACTTAGAACTTCTCCATACGAAGTAACAACAACTCGATCCGAATCATCATGAAATTGATCTAGCAGATTTACAATTTCAGAAGCATTGGGGCCTTTAAAAGTATTATAAAGTTGCTCACCATTTATATTTTTAAAATCAACGATCGAGTCATTTTCTTCGATACTACTACTTTCAGGTACCGAGTCACTACTCGAATTGATATTTGATGCCTCTTCACTAATCATAACTTTATCTGAACTTTTAGTATATGCATTATCTTTACTGAGAACAAAAGTTGATCCTAACAATACAGTTGATACAGTGACTACTAAAAAGCCTACTATTTTACCTTTCATATTGAACCTCTCCTCTAGTAAATTTCAAACTCTTACTAACATAAAGTATACCATATGCCAACAATTAGAACAATTGGTAAATTTATTTGTATCTTTCAACAAAATACAATTAGCTTATATTTAAAATTAACGCTAGAAAACTAATGGCATCAGCTCCAGGTAGATTAAATTTTTCCTATACTCTATTATGGTTGTATTAATCAAAGAAATTCGCTACAATTCAGATAATTTAATACCTTCGTTTCGAAATTTGTGAACTTGATATTGTTCGTTGTTCTTTCATATCGTTATATGGCTCCTATGTCAAGAGTCATTATTCCATTAGAAGCCATTTTTTTACTGGCTCATATAGATTTTTCTCTTTCCTTTCTCACATCTCCAAAAATTTTCGTTATTTCAACCCCTAAAAGCAATGTCACTTTTTTGTAAAAAACGCAAAAGTAACATCACTTACTATTTAGTTTTGGAATATCAAATCCTGCTCGATCTTGTATAGCAAGTAACTCTAATCCAATAGCCATAATTTTAGATTCGCTTTTTCCGTATTTATTAGTTAAGTAAGACAATTCACTCTGTAATTTTGGATTCAAATTTGACTGTACACATTTATTTCCTTTTTTTATAGCCATCATTTCATCTCCCAAAAATATAGGTCATTTTTCACACGGTCAATCCAATCACACAGGATATCTTTATATTTTTGTGCAAATATCTAGACAAACAAAAGAACCACCAGTAATGCTAGCTCATTCTAACGTTAATTATTTAATAGTCTGTTCTCAATACGTTGTAATGCATTCTTGTAGTAATTATTATTTAGTTCAAAACCAACCTTTTTGTGGATATAAAATTCTAATCATTCTTTTTCTCCTTTCCCAAAAACCGTCGTTAAAAAAACACCATATTAACAGTCCTAATCAATCACTAATTTAAAACTCAAAAAAAGCCAACCTCAATCAAGAAGTTGACCTTTACAAATTAATACCCAAACTTGATCTGCATCCTATTTGGATCTTGAATCGTTATGTGCTCATTTGCCAAAACGTATTCAACAGCAGTTTCAGCAAGCTGTTGAACAAATGACTGAAACGCATCTCTGGAAGGTAACTGAAATGTATACCATGCCAACCCCAACTGATTCTCACCAATTAAAGCCACATGCTCACCATTCCAAGTATTCGTCCCAATATGATGATGATACTCACCTGCCGCGAAGAATTTAGCCCGTCTGCCAAAATTAGATTTCAACGAAAAACCAAGCTGTTCGTAAAACTTCTCGGTCTCCTCTAAATCTGCGACCTGTAAATGTACATGACCAATTCTTGATCCAGGCGCCATACCTAACCACTGACCATCAGCTTCTGCGACAACTCCATCTCCATCCAACTCTTCCGTCACACCAATGATTTCTCCATCTGCCCGAATATCCCATTCAGTCATCGGTTTATCCCGATAGATTTCAATGCCATTACCTTCAGGATCAGTCAGATAGATTGCTTCACTGTAGCCATGATCAGCAGCACCAACTTCAACATTGTTTTGCATCAGCCATAATAAGCTATTGCCTAAATCTTTACGAGTAGGTAAGAGAAAAGCGGTATGATACAATCCAGTCGTATTGTTTTTAACCACAGGATCAGCAAGTTCTTCCAGAACCATGATTGCTTCAGAAGAATGTTGTGCACCTAAGAAAGCTGTATTTTGTTCTTTTTTCAGTAAAACAAGTCCAATCATCTGCGTGTAAAATTCAGTCATTACATCCAGATTTTTTACTTTTAATTTAACTTGTTTTACAATCATTTCTTTAGGTAATCTGTATACCATACTCTTTTCCTCCATTGCTCGTTATTAGTTAAATTCTAAGAAACGTGCGCTATCTTCCATATATTCTTTTTCGCCAGCTGGCGCTTCGATTGAACCAAAAACAAGTTGTGCTCTTAATTTCCATTGGCTTGGAATAGACCATTCTTTAGCTACAGCTTCATCGATTACTGGATTGTAATGTTGTAAGTTTGCACCAATATTTTTTTGAGCTAAGGCAGTCCAAACGTTGGCTTGAGTCAAACCACTTGCTTGTTCTGACCAGACTGGGAAGTTATCCGCATATAATTCAAATTGTTCTTGTAGATTTTTTACGATATCCATATCTTCAAAGAAAAGCAATGTACCCGTTCCTGCTGCAAAGCTTTGTAATTTAGCTTGTGTATTTGGGAAAGCTTCTGCAGGTGTTAAAGGTTTCAAGGCTTCTTCTGTCATTGACCATAATTTTTTATGTGCATCGCCGAATAAGAAAACTACACGTTGAGTTTGTGAGTTAAAAGATGATGGACTTTCTCTAACGATCTCTTTCACTAACGCTGTGATTTCTTCTTGTGATTGTGGTAAGTTATCTCCTAAAGCGTAGATTGAACGGCGTTTTTTTAATGCTTGGATAAATTCTGTCATGTGTATTGCTCCTTTTCGATTTCAATTAGTTTTTAGATTACTTGAATAGTATATCGTCTTACTAAAAGTAAGTAAAGAGTTTTGACTTACTTTTTATAAGTTTTTTTCAGATAAAAAGAAAAAAGCCTAAGACAAGGGAATTATTGCCTCAAACTTTCCTCTTTCTATTTAAAAATCAACAAGGCTATTAATGTAATAATTGCTGGAATCCCTTGTTTTATCAAAATTGATTTGGATGAAGTCAGTCCACCATACACGGCAGCAACAACTACACAAATGATGAAAAATGTTACCGCACTCCAACTATTTGCTGCAAAAAGAGCACCCCATAAAATTCCTGTAGCTAAAAAGCCGTTATATAGTCCTTGATTTTTGAATAGCGTTTGGACTCTTGGATCATCCAAAAATTCTTTATCCAAACCAAAGCTACGTTGTGCTGCAGGTGATGTCGTTTGAAACATTTCCAAATATAAAATGTAATAATGTTCAACCGCAACGATTACAGCCAAAACTAATGGAATAATATGCATGATTTATCCTCCTATTTCCAAGTTGTAATATCAGCTGCTGGTAAGCGATAAGAAGGGTAGCCTGCTTCATTAGCTTTCCCAATTGAAACGATCATTACTGGGTAGTAACGTTCTTTATCCATGCCCAATGCTTCAGCAATTTTTTCACGTTCGAAGCCACCGATAGGATTTGTATCATAACCGTACGCTCTGGCTACTAACATTAAGTTCATCGCAGCTAAGGCACCATCAATCGTCGCCATTTCTTTTTTATCTTCTGTGGACATTTGCTCAAATAAAGGACTCAACACTTCTAATTGACGCTCTTTGACTTCTTGGGGCATTAAGTTTTGTTCAACCGCTGTACCATAGATTTTTTCGGCGTGCTCAAAGCTATTTAAATCACCAAAAATCACGATCATTGCGGCAGATGTTTCATTTTGTAACTTATTAAAACGAACAAGAGGTGCCAAAGCTTCTTTGCCTGCTTCACTTTCAACAACAGTAAAACGCCAAGGTTGCATATTCACTGAAGATGGCGCTTTAACGGTATCATTGATAATTTGTTCCATTTCTTCATGGCTGATTTTAACTGTGGGATCGTAGTTGCGAATCGATCTTCGGCCCTTCATAATCGTATCAAAATTATTTTCTCTATATGTGTTTTCCATAATATCCCTCATCTCTTTTGATCGTTCGAATATTTTCGAACATTAAAAATATATCACTCTCTCAGTAATATGTAAAGTAGAATGTTTATGTTATAATCTGTTTATGAAAAATAAACTGTCCAATACCAACGATCCTGTTCTTCAAGCATTACAAGCAGTTAGTGATCCGATCCGTTTAAACATTCTTACTTGTTTACTGATCGATGGTGAAAAGCGGATAACGTCAGAAAAATACCATATTGTAAAATCTACTTTATCTCACCATATAAAACTACTAAAAGATGCTCAGTTGATTCAAGAAATCAAAACAGGTACCACTAAAACGTACGTTTTAAATCAAGACTATATCCAGCAAGAATTACCTGGGCTACTAGAATTAATTCGCTTTAGAGCAGGAAAAACACCTAAATAAACCAACATCGACACAGCAAGCTGTTGATGTTGGTTTATTTATTTACTATTACACTTTTTTAGTAAGTCCTAATAACGCTCTTGCTTCATCTGGTGTAGCAACTTCTTTACCTAATTCAGCAATCAACGTTTTTGCCCGTTCGACAAACTCAACATTTGATTTTGCTAGCTGACCTTTGAAAAGGTAGCTATTATCTTCCATTCCAACTCGAACATGTCCGCCAAGTGCTAATGTTGTCATTAGAATCGGTGTACTTTCTTTACCAATACCAAAAGCACTCCACGTAGCATTTTCTGGCAATAAACTTTTTAAATAGACTAGATTTTCCACGGTTGCAGCAATCCCACCTGGGGCTCCTAAGACAAACTGGAAATGAAGTGGTTCTGTAAGGATGCCTTTTTTAGCATAATAAAGTGCGTTGTACAACATCCCTGGATCAAACACTTCAATTTCTGGTTTAACATTGACTTCCTGCATTTTTTTACCTAGTTTTTCTAAAAATAGTGGATTGTTTTCAAATACAGTCGTATGTTGCCAATTCATCGTACCACAATCATAACTTGCGATTTCAGGTAATAATTCAACAAATGGTTTCATTCGCTCGTCATCATTAAATCCTGTTCCCCCAGAAGTCGTGATATTAATGACAATATCACATTTTTCTCTGATCAAACCAACTGTTTCTTTGAATTTTTCAAAATCCATTGTGGGATTGCCCGCGTCATCTCTGACATGAATATGAGCAATTGCTGCTCCTGCTTGGTAACATTTATAAACTTCTTCGGCAATTTCCACGGGAGTCAATGGTACATTGGGATTATGTTCTTTCGTTGTATAGCCACCTGTTGTAGCCACGGTAATCATTACTTTATTTTTCAATTTTATCAAAGCCTTTCTATTCTTCAATCATTGCGACAGCACGAATCCAACCTGCACTTGCTGCTTTTAATTTTACAGGGAAACAACTGAATTTAAACCCTGTTGCAGGAACTTGATCTAGATTTGCAAGTTTCTCTATATGGCAATATGCTTTTTCGATTCCAGCAAAATGACCTTCCCAAATAATACTTTTATCACCAGTTTCATCAAATTCTTTTCCAACGATTTTCAGTGGTCTATCCCAACTCCAAGCATCAGTTCCCATCACATGAATGCCTTGATCGATCAACCATAAAGTAACTTCACGACCCATTCCACATCCTGCTGAAAGATAGTCGATCGTCCCCCATTTTTTTGAAGCACCCGTATTAACTAAGACAATATCGCCAGGCTTCAACGTATAGTTTAGGCGTGCAAATTCTTTTTCAAAATCTGCGATCGTTGCGGCCGATCCGTCAGCTTTGTCAGTAAAATCAACTACTACACCATCGCCATAACACCATTCTAAAGGAACTTCATCAATTGTCCAAGCTTTCTCACCATTATTCATGGTTGGATGATAATGATAAGGGGCATCTAAATGCGTCCCCGCATGTGTTGTCAATGACACATCTTCCAAAGCCCAAGCTAGCCCTTCAGGAAGATCTTCTGTCGTTGCTGTTCCAAAAAAACTCAGCATATAATCGATGCTGTCTTTATGGTCTTTGTATTTGATTTCGGGAATCATCCCCACTGGATCAGATGGCAAATCACTTTCAATAGTTGTACTTAAATCGATAAATTTCATGTTGTTTCCTCCTTATTTTAAAAGCTGAAAGAGCTTGGTCAGCCTTGACAGGAAAATAGGAAAAAATAAATGTGGTGCTCTTTACCACAATTATTTTTTATCTTTTTCCCGAAACCTTCAATCCTTAGAGCTTTAGCTCTTAGGAATTGATGAGATCGAAGCAAAGCGTAGTGGCTAGCTCTTGAAGCTAGATAATACAAAAGCGTAGCGGGCTCGTTTAGCTCTGACAGAAAAATAGGAAAAATTGACTGTGATGCTTTTTGTCACATTCCATTTTTATCTTTTTTCCGAAGAGCTAGCCCGCGTAGCTAGATAATACAAAAGCTGAACGACTAGCCCGCATGTCTAATAATTCTTCATTCTACTAAAACAAAACAGCCAAGATAAATGCTGCGATAAACGCGATAAAACTACCTACTACCACAGAGATAAATAAATTTTTATAGGTTTCTTTGTGTGTCAAACCAGTTAGCGCATACATTGACAACAACGCACCGCATTGGGGTAAACAAGTTAGTACGCCTGAAGCAATGGCTGACATCCGGTGAATAATCGCAGGGTCAATCCCCATATCTACATAAGGCTGAACGAAATTGTTCATCACGATACCTAAGGCACCAGATGAAGAACCGGTTACACCAGCCATCGCGCCAGTTAAAACTGATAAGCTAATCAACGGGTTACCAGGTATACTTTGAATTCCAGCCAAAATTGTTTGAAAACCTGCTGCCGAAGCAACCACGGACCCAAAACCAACTGCAGATGCTGAAAAAATCGTTGGTGAGATTGCACCAGTAGCACCTAAATTCAGCACTTGCTTATGACTATCAATATATCTATGAAAGGCCAAACCAGAAACAATGATCGACACTGTTAAAGCCGGTATGATAATATTTCCGATTTTAAGAAAACTTCCAACAAAAATAATAACGATCAGTGTGACTAACGGAAGTAAACTTAAAAATAAATTTGGACTATTTTTCTGTTCTTTTTGGTCTTCTTTTTTTGAATATTTTGGATCGAAGGTTTCGCCATTATTCAAAGCTGTTTTTAGTTCTCTTTTCATACACCACAAACCCCAAATCGTTACAACGATCGATGCGACAATTCCTAGCATCGGTGCAGCCGTTAAGGTTGTCCCTAAAGTCATTGTGGGAATGACATTTTGAATTGCAGGAGTTCCTGGCATCATAGTCATTGTAACGGTTGCAACACCGAGAAAATAAGGTGTGATGATCAAGCGCCAAGGAATGTTTAACTTTTCAAACAAGTTTCTAGCTAAAGGAACGACTGCAAAAAGCACTACAAAGAGACTCACACCGCCGTATGTTAGCAATAAGCTCATTAGAAAAATAGCTACTAGCACAGAATACGGTTTTTCAGTGCCTGTTAATTTTAGAATACCATTTGCGATGGAATTTGCGGCACCACTTTCTTCAATATATTTTGCCAAAACTGATCCCAGTAAGAAAATAATAAAGAAGGAAGCAACAAACCCAGATAAGCCGCCCATATAAGAAGTGGGTCCTTTTAATAGACTATCCAAAATCGGCATTCGATTCGTCAACATCACGATCAAAGCGCATAAAGGTGAAATCACTAAAATATTTACCCCTTTAAGAGACAGATAAATGATCAATCCAGTAGCAAATATAACACCGACAATTGCTAAAATTTCCATTATCTAGACTCCCTTCTTTCAACGATCATCGATACACCCATCCCGCCGCCAACACAAAGTGTCGCCAAGCCTGTTTTTGCTTGAGTCTCATTTAATCCATGTAACAAAGTAGTCAAAATTCTGGCTCCTGAAGCGCCGATTGGATGACCTAAGGCAATTGCTCCACCGTGAATATTGGTTTTTTCCAAATCAAGATTTAGTTCTTTTGCGACAGTCAAAGATTGTGCCGCAAATGCTTCGTTTGACTCAATTAAATCAATTGCTTCAATCGTCAGACCTGTTTTTTGCAGCACTTTTTTTGTTGAAACCACAGGACCATAGCCCATGATCGCTGGATCCACCCCTTCAAATGCATAACCTTTGATCGTTGCCATATAGGAAATGCCTAGTAATTCTGCTTTTTCTTTACTCATTAAGAGCATCATCGCAGCACCGTCATTAATACCGGAGGCATTTCCTGCCGTAACCGTCCCTTGCTCTTTGAAGACGGTCTTCAATTGTCCTAATTTTTCGATAGACAAACCTGCTCGAGGTCCTTCATCAGCTGTCATGATAAACGGCTCCTGTTTTTTTCTAGGAATCGTGATCGGGACGATTTGCTCGTCGAAGGCATGCTCCTCAATAGCTTTCAACGCTTTTTCTTGACTGTTTAAAGCAAATGCATCTTGTGCTTCTCGTGTAATATTGAATTGCTCCGCTAAATTCTCAGCAGTGATCCCCATATGAATCCCAGAAAAGGCATCCGTCAAACCATCAGATAAAATCGTATCCGTTAACTGACCATGACCCATTCGCAATCCCCAACGGCTGTCTGATGAAACATAGCCTGCTTGGCTCATACTTTCACTACCACCAACTAAAACAACTTCCCGATCCCCTGACAAAATGGCTTGAGCCCCATTGATCACAGCTTTTAACCCGGAACCACAAACATTGCCCACAGTTGATGCAGGAACAGTAAAAGGAATGCCAGCATTTACGGCAATTTGCCGGGCCACATTTTGACCTTTACCAGCCGATAAAACATTGCCGATAATTACTTCTTCAATCAACTCTTTTTCAATACCTGCTTTTTCAATGAGTCTTTCCACTACTTTAACACCTAAATCAACTGCTGAAAATTGTGCAAGTGAACCGCCGAAACTCCCAATCGGGGTTCTCATTGCCGATACGATCACGACTTCTTTCATAAAACAACTCCCTTTCCTATTCCCTCAAGCAGCGACTGACCAATGGTAAAGTCAGCCTCTGTTTTTGCTTTGATCTCTTCTAAAGTACTTTCATTACAAATTTCAATCAAGGTTAATTGCCCCTCGATAAATTCAAACACCGCTAGCTCCGTAACAATCATCGAAACCACAGCACTTGCTGTCAACGGCAGCGCACATTCCTTTAGTATTTTGGGCTCGTTCTTTTTGGTTGTATGCTCCATTGCGATAATTACTTTTTTAGCGCCTGCAACAAGATCCATTGCACCACCCATTCCTGGAATCAATTTCCCTGGAATCATCCAATTCGCTAGATTACCTTGTTGATCTACTTGCAGTCCACCTAAAACGGTGATATCGATATGTCCACCTCGGATCAGTGAAAATGATGTTAAACTATCAATAAATGCGCCGCCTTTAATGATTCCTGCTGGTGCACCACCAGCGTTGACTAATGTTGACGTTTGCTGATTTCCAGATGGTTTATCGATTCCCACAACCCCATTTTCTGATTGCAGAAAGACTGTAATATCAGGGTCAATATAATTTGAGACCAATGTCGGCATCCCAATCCCTAAATTTACAACATCGCCGTCTTTTAATTCTTGCGCGACTCTTTGCGTAATTTTTTCTTTTAATGATAACTGTTTTTGCTGCATACCTACTGCTCCTTCACCAAAATTTTATCGATTACGACGAATGGCGTAACAATTGCTTCTGGATCTAATTCACCAGCTTTCACGAATTCGTCGACCTCTACAATCACAGTATCAGCAGCAAGTGCCATAACTGGATTGAAATTACGCGCTGCTTGTTGGTAAACAAGATTGCCTAACTCATCTGCTTTATGAGCCTTGATCAATGCGACATCAGCTTTAAGCGGCGTTTCTAAAAGATATTGTCGATTATCAATTTCGATCATCTCTTTACCTTCTTCAACAATTGTCCCTACACCAGTTGGGGTTAAAAAACCGCCCAGTCCGGAGCCACCTGCATGGATTTTTTCGGCTAATGTTCCTTGAGGAATTAATTCTACAGCTATTTCTTCATTGATCATTTGTCTTCCAGTTTCAGCGTTCATCCCAATATGAGAAGCAATAACTTTGTCAACTTTTCGATGCAATAATAAATGACCGACACCAAGTTTACTCTGATCTTCCCCAGCTAAAACTCCTGTATCATTGGTAATAATCGTTAAATTTTCAACATTTGTTTGAACAAGTTGATTGATCGCAGTCTCAGGAATGCCAACAGACATAAAGCCACCAATCATAATTGTATCACCCGTATGAATATAATTTATCAATTCTTCTTTGTTTATCCTTTTCATAACTACCTCCAACAATCAAAAATAAAACGGTTGCATTTCTTTTATAGCTCTATAATATCAATGCTAGCGCCCACTGTCTAAGACTTTATTTTTATATCACCTATATGTTAAGGTTATAGGTATAAAATAGTTATTAAAAAGAAGCATTTTTTGGAGGGGATTCATTTTGGATATTAAACAATTGAAATACTTCGTTACGATCGTTGATTCAGATAATAATTTATCTGCTGCTGCAAAAAAAATACATCTATCTCAACCGGCATTAAGTAAAATGATCAAAACGTTTGAAGAAGAAGAAAATGTCGCATTATTCGTCCGCAATCAGGGAAAGTTGTCCTCACTAACAACCGTTGGAGAAATGTTTTATGAACAAGCCCTTGAGGTTATTACTACGTATGAAGAGATGATGAAACAATTGGAAGCGAAAAACCGCTTTTTAAAAGGTACGATCACGATTGGTATTCCTCCATTGATTCTCTCCTTGGTTTTTGCTAGTTTTTTATCTAAGTTTATTCTTGAGCATCCAGAGATTAAAATCAATATCATTGAAGAAGGAGCTCATGAATTAAAAAAAATGCTCTTGGTAAATGAAATTGATTTAGCTATTTTGCTGCAGCCGACAGAACTTACAAGTATTGAAGAACATACCTTAGTTGAAGACGAGTTGTACGCCTTTATGAGCATCAACAATAAGTTTGCTGAGCAAGAATTTATTTCTTGGGAAGAGTTAGCCAAAGAGCCATTAGCATTATTTAATGATACTTTTATGATTCACCATCTCGTTATTAGTTATTTTGATAAATTAAATTTAAAACCAACGGTCAAAATTCAATCTGGCGCCTGGGATTTATTGCTAAAAACAACATTTGATACACCTTTTTTGACTATTTTGCCTGCTCCCGTTAAGGATTTTATTCAAGAGCGAGATTATAAAGCGGTACGAATGCATCATCCGTTGTCTTGGAAAGTAACCGTGTGTCGACAAAAGAAGAAAAACTATTTGAATGTGGAAAAATTTGTTTTAAATAGTATTTTGAACTATTTTTCGGCATTATAAACATTGAAAAAATCTCCAGAACAAAACTAAATAAGTTTTGTTCTGGAGATTCTATATTTTTTAGATAATTAGGTAGGCTAGTCAGCCATTTTTATAACAATTTTTCCGACAGCATGGTGGGTTTCACTCAATGCATGAGCATCATAAACACCTTGTCTAGAGAATGGGAAAACTTCACCCACAACTGAGATCACTTTGCCAGAAGCCATTAAATCTGCAATTTCTTGTAGTTGTTTGCCGTTGGTTTGAAGCCAAATACTTTCAGCTTTAATATTTTTTTCTTTGGCTAACTCTTCATCTGCAATCCCAACGATTGAAATTAAGCGTCCCGTATCTGGTTTTAGCACAGAGAAACTTGCTTTTTGGATATCGCCACCCATTGTATCAAAAACTAAATCGATATCTGTTAACACGTCAGCAAAGTTTGTTGTATGATAATCAATCACTTCATCTGCACCTAGTTTTTTGAGCAAAGCATGATTTTTTTCGCTAGCCGTTGTAATAACATAGGCACCCGCTTGTTTCGCTAATTGGATCGCATAGGTTCCTACACCGCCAGCTCCAGCATGAATCAAGACTTTTTCACCTTTTTGAAGTTGTCCATGATCAAAAAGTGCTTGTAACGCTGTTAACCCAGCTAAAGGAACAGCTGCTGCTGCTTCAAACGTAACATTTTCAGGGATTCTTGCTAATAGATTCTCATCAACGATCGTCTCTTCAGCATAGGTTCCAAAACGCGTTGTTTCAGGACGAGCAAAGATTTTATCTCCAACTTTCCAATCAGTTACCGCACTACCAACTGCTGTAATAACACCAGCAACATCCCAACCTAAAATGATTGGAAACGGCCAGTCAAACATTTGTTTTAAATAACCTTCTCTTAATTTCCAGTCAATTGGATTGATCGATGTTGCATGTTCTTTAACAAGTACTTGGTGTTCTTTTAATTCAGGTAAGGTTACGTCTTGTTCCGTTAGTTCTTCTTTGCTACCATATTGATTGATGACTACTGCTTTCATATTTACGATTCCTCCGTCTTTTAAACAAAATGTGAACTCAGTATACTCCTTATTTCTCATTTAGGTAAAAAATATGCTTACAAAAAATAAGAACAAAACGCTGAACGTCTTGTTCTTATCTTTTACTTATAGCTTATTCATAACGCAATGATTCGATTGGATCTAGTTTCGCTGCTCTTCTGGCTGGCAATGTTCCAGCAAGGAATGCGATTCCCATAATGATCAAAATAATCACAGCGGACGAAGATAGTGAAAATTGAATCAAGGTAAAGCCAGTTAATGACTGCAAGAATGAGTCAGCTGCGATTTGATTGATCAACGCACCTGCTCCGACTGCTCCTAAAATACCTAATAAGGAACCTAAAAATCCAATCAACGCGGCTTCAAAACTGAAAATTGTAAAGACTTTGCCGCTGCTAAGTCCCATCGCTTTCATCAAACCAATTTCTCTTGTCCGTTCTTGCACTGACATATACAATGTGTTGATGATTCCAAAACTTGCCGCTAATAATGCAATCGCACCAAACATCGTTAAGACACCCGTGATCGCATTGATTACATTTCTGATCATACCGATTTGGTCTTCAACCGTTTGTCCCATATAGCCCGCTTTATCTAAACGTTCTTTTACATCTGCGATTTCTGATTTTGTCACATCTTTGCTCATTTCACCCATGATCAGTCCATATTGGCCAGTCATCGCTTCTGGTAAACCTTCTTCGTTGATTTTTGAGATTTCATCCACAAGCGAACGGTTCAAAATAGACATTCCGCCTTGGATTAAACTAGTATTACGTACACCAACGATGGTCGCTTCAACTGTTTTTTCTTCTCCAGTGGCAGCAGAAGGTGCTGCAAGTTTGATTGTTTTACCAATTGCTTCTTCACTTGATTTATAACCTAAAGATTTTACATATTCAGGTGCTAAATTGATTTGAAATTCCGAACTCTTTTGATCAAGTCCTTTGCCTGCTTCAAGATCTACATTCAATTCTTCTACCATCGGCATTCCTGAAAAGACATATTTTTCATTGTTCTTTCCTGAAATATAACTTGTCGCAACGGATTTCATTGCTTCCGCATTTTTGATCCCATCAATTTTTTTAATTTTCTCAAGATCTTTGCTATCTAAAGCTTCCTGCTGCTGCATTGAGCTTGTCTTTTGGTCTTCATCATATTTTTGTGGCTCGCCTTCCTCACCAGTAGCTCCACTCATTTTTGGCTGAATCATGATTTGATTTTGACCACCCACACTACCGACTTGTTTATCGATATAATCATTGACCCCGATATTGACACCTGTTGTCAATGAAATCGTAAATGCTCCTATAAAAATGGCTACGATCGTTAAAATCGTCCGCCCTTTATTACGCATCAAATTTGAACTGGCTGATTTTAAAATATCACTAACTTTCATCTACTCGTTCCCTCCCACAATTAATCCGTCACGTACATGGATTTGACGATCACAGCGTGCTGCAAGTTCTGGATCATGCGTCACAATAATCAGCGTGATCCCTTTTTCTTTGTTCAAATCAAATAATAGCTGCTCGATTTTATCCCCTGTTGTCGAATCCAGATTTCCTGTAGGTTCGTCTGCAAAAATAATTTTAGGGTTATTGACTAGAGCTCGCGCAATACACACACGTTGCTTTTGACCACCAGATAAGTTGTTAGCTTTATTGTTGATTTTATCGTCTAATTCAACAGCTTTCAGTGCTTCAAGCGCCATTTCTTTACGTTTACTATTTGAAATACCACCGATTTTCAATGGCAACATAACATTATTTAAAACGGTATCTTTTGGGTTCATGAAAAATTGTTGGAAAACAAAACCGAATTGTTTGTTTCTCGTTTTATCCAACTCTTTTTTACTAATACTCGTTACATTTTGGTCATTTAATAAAATTTCTCCTGAAGTTGGTTGATCTAATAATGCTAAAATATGCATCAATGTCGATTTGCCTGATCCGCTTTTTCCAATGATCGCAACGGATTCTCCTTCTTCAATTTTCAGATCTACACCTTTTAATGCATCAAATTTTGATTCATTACGGCCATAACTTTTCTTTATATTTCTTGCTTCAATTACAGACATGTTTTCCCCTCCACTAATTCTATCGCTTTATTCTGCATTTCTTCGTTATTTTACAAACCTAATTCCTCTTTTTCATGTGCTCCTTCCTGCTTCTTTCTCTTACTATTTTGCGGTAATTCAGCGAACTTGTCATGGTACCTAAGACCTATATTTTACGGACTTAAGGTTGATAAAAAAACAACACCTATCAGCTGTTAACGCTAACAAGCATTGTTTCTCAGTCTTTTTGATAACAAAAACAAATTGAACTATTCCCCTATTCCTTCATCAATAACAATATATCTAATGTACGCTGTACTGCTTTATATAAATTTGTTTTAGCTTCAATCATCGCTTCATCCAGTGTTGTTATATGATCAATGATTGGTACGATTACTGAAACCCCCTCTTCACTAAATCGTTTTTGATCGCCTTTAAAACTGCCTACAAATGCGATCACTGGTACATTGTATTTTTTTGCAATCCGTCCAATGCCAATCGGTACTTTCCCTTGAAGGCTCTGAACATCCATCTGCCCTTCGCCAGTAATGACTAAATCAGCTTGTTCGATCGCTTGTTCTAAGTCTGTTTGTTCTGAAATAAACTCAAAGCCAGAGTAAAAGACTCCTTTTAAAAATACCCTGATCGCAAAGCCAAGACCTCCAGCTGCACCATCTCCTGAAAAATCATCTTGAGCCCCACTTATTACTTTTTGATAATTCTTCATGCCATACTCATATTTGTCTACTTCATTTTCCGTTAAACCTTTTTGACGGCCAAACATGTGGACTGCACCTGAATCACCTAACAATGGGCTCGCAACATCTGAAGCAATCAAAAATGTGATTTCTGCTAAACGTGATTCTAAATGTTCATCTGAAAAATGAGTGATTTGGCCTAAGCTGCTTCCTTTAGCTGGCAACAGTTGTCCAGCTTGATCAAAAAATTCAACCCCTAAAGCGCTCAATAAACCGATTCCGCCATCTACTGTCCCAGTTCCACCCAGCCCGACAACGATTGTTTTAGCCCCTTGCTCCATGGCAGCCAAAATCAGCTCTCCAGTACCATAAGAGGACGTATTTAGTGGATGGGTCTTTTCCGTACCATCTAAATATTGAATGCCTGAAGCTGCAGCAGATTCGATCACAGCTAATTTTTGAGATTCAAACCAACCAAAATCGACTGTGACCAACTGTCCATCTAACGCCTTTATTTGTACAGGAATTTGCTGTCCGCCACTATTTTTTACGACAGCCGCCACGGTCCCTTCACCACCGTCTGCGATAGCTACTTCTTTCACAACATGCCCTTGTTTTGTAAAGACCTCTGCGACGATTTGATTCGCTTCAATACTAGACAGCGAGCCTTTCATTGAATCAATAGCTGTTACAATATTCATCTTCTACCCTCCATCGTGCTACCTTGATACTGTCTATTTTACCATCCTTTGACTCTTAGTACGTACTATTACTGCTAGTGTTTCATCAAAAAAAGGACTAAGACATAACTCATAAAGTTAAACCTCAGTCCTTAAAAATCCTAATACATAGTTAGCAGGGCTTCGCTTCGATCACGCGGAAATAAAGCTGTTATCCCCAACTTTTGATGCATACTATTTTTCCAGCATACGATACCCAATCCCGATTTCAGTTAGAATATATTCTGGTTCAACGGGATTATCTTCAATTTTCTTGCGTATATTCGACATATTGACTCTAAGTGTTTGGCTTTCATTACTGTATGGTCCCCACACTTTTTGAGAGATATAGGTATGTGTTAGCACTTTGCCAATATTTTCACCAAGCACTTGGATGATCTTATATTCGTTTGGTGTTAGGTGGATCACTTGGCCTTGTTTACTGACTGTGTGATGCTCTATATCAATACATAAATCACCGTTATTGATCTTCTTCAGTTCACTTTGAGGACTGGAATTACTTGTAGCATGCCTCATGGCTGTCCTGATCCTGGCAAGTAATTCAGGTGTGCCAAATGGTTTTGTAATGTAATCATCTGCTCCTAAATCAAGCGCTTCGACCTTATTATTTTCATGATCTCGCGCAGAAATAATAATAATCGATATCGCAGATGTTTCACGGATTTTTTTCAACACTTCGATCCCATCTTGATCAGGCAAACCCAAATCAAGTAAAATCAAATCCATCGACCACATCCGAAATGTTGACAATCCCTCTAATGCTGAATGAGCCAAATGGATCGTATGCTTTTCTTTTTCTAAAACAGCGCCCATAAATTCAGCAATTACATCATCGTCTTCAATAATCAAAATCGTCGCCATTTTTTTACTCCTTTCGCTCCAGTGGTAAAGTGAATGTAAAAATTGCTCCTCCTTGGGGCCTATTCCCAGCATTTAGAGTGCCATCATGAGCCATGATGATCGTTTTGACAATCGACAAGCCGATTCCCATACCACTCTTAGAATCAACTGGCGTACTCTGTTTGGTCATTCCACTAAACAATAGTTTGAGTTGCTCTGTGGTCAAGCCCTTCCCTTGGTCGGCTATTTCAAAAGTGATTTCTTTTTCATTTAAAGTGACCGTCACAAAAATGGGCGAGTCACTCTTTGAATGCCGGATCGCATTTTCCATCAAGTTAAACAACACCTGCTCGATCAAGATCGAATCCATCGGCACTAATACAAATTCCTCTGGTAAAGTTACGTTGATTTCACTCTTCGGATAGCTTTTTCTGATGCGTTGAATCGCTGTAGAAACTACTTCTTCTGCAGCTTCTTTGCTTTTAGCAACTTTCATGGTTTCTTCATTGATACGCGTGATTGATAATAAATTTTCCACCATGCGAATCAGCCAATCGGCATCCTCTTTGATGCCTGTAAGTAGTTTACGCTTGGTTTCATCTGGAAGTTTTGCAGTCTCACGATCATTTAAAATCGTTTCAACAGAACCAGAAATTCCAGTCAAAGGTGTCCGCAAGTCATGAGAAATCGCCCGTAATAAATTCCCCCGCATCCGCTCTTTTTCACTTTCAAATAAAATTTTCTGACGCTCTGATGTCAATTTATTTTGTTCGATGGCCAGAGAAAGTTGGGTGGAAATCAATTCTAAAAAGCTGATGATTTCATCTGTAATTGGAGTTTCTTTGCTTTTTTCGATACCGATCACAGCTAATGTAACACCATTTGATAACACAGGTAAATAAAGAGCTTTCGCCCCCATCAACGTGTCTGTCCCATAGCCAGCCTCTTTTTGATTCACAAAAACCCAATTGGCAACAGCTAACTCTTCTAAGCTTCTTAGAGGTCCTTTAATGGGCGCTCCTGCTGGATTTTTTAATTCTGGTTCGCCATACAAAACCACTTCTCGATCCAACATATTGGATAAATATTCGGCCGTTGTCGACAAGATTTCTTTTTGGTCATGGGTCACTAGGTACTTTTTATTCAATTCATATAAAATTTCTAACTGATGTTCACGTTTCATAGCATAAAAAGCTTGTTTTTTGATTTGCATCATTAAATTACTGACTAATAATGCTACCAAAAGCATAAAAATCAAGGTCACTGGATAGCCTTGTTTATAGACAGTCAGTGAATAAAGTGGCTCTACAAAGAACCAATTGAACATCAATACGCTGACAATCGAGGCTAACGCTGCCCATAAATAACCTGTCGTTACCCGAGCCACCAGCAGCACAAACAAAATATAAATCAAAATCAAATTTTGATCCCCAATATGATAATAGGAACCTAGTTCAGATAGTAGTGTAGCGATGGCTAGTAGCCCTAGGGTCATGTAAAAATCTTTCCACGTAAAAATATTTTTTAAATTCTTTTTCTTAGTAGTATAGTTATTTAATAAATATTTAGATGATTGATAAGGGACTAAATGAATATCCACATCTGGAATAAAAGAAACGAGTTCATCTTCCAAATCGGGTCGATACAGACGGATAAAACGTGATCGCTTGATAATTTTACCCATTACTAGGTCTGTCACACCTCGCATTTTTACATACTGAATGATCGTTTCTCGCTGATTGTCACTTTCTAAGGTGACTACTTCACCACCAAGCTTTGTTGCCAGTTTGGAATTATCGGACTCTGAATGCTCAGACATATCTTCTAGGATTTCTAAGGCGATCCATTCAGTACCAAGCGCTTGGGCCAAACGAGCAGTCCAGCGTAAACATTTTTTTGTCATATCAGGATTTTTTTCATCAATGATCGTTAATAATCTGGAATGGATCCCTGTATTCTTTTGTGTTTCTTGCTGATTGGTTGTATTGATATGATCTGACGCTTTGCGGATTGCTAAACCCCTTAGTAGCGTTAAATTGTCGGATTTAAAAAAATTAGCCATTGCTTTTTTAGCATTCTCTGAATGATAAATTTTTCCTTGTTTTAGCCGTTCCAATAATTCTTCTGTTTCAATATCAACAACTTTTAATGAACTGATTTCAAAAAATGTATCTGGTACCGTTTCAGAAATATGAATGCCAGTGACTTGTTCCACCACATCATTTAGGCTTTCAATGTGTTGGACATTGACTGTTGTATATACATCAATACCAGCCTTTAGCAGTTCTTCAATATCTTGATATCTTTTTCTATTTCTAGCACCGATCGCATTTGTATGAGCGAGTTCGTCTACTAGAATAATATCTGCTTTTGCTTTTAAGGCAGCATCTACGTCAAATTCATTGATCGTGATCCCTTTATAGTTGTATTTTTTTGTTGGTAATGTGGGTAAACCTGCCACTAGAGCTTCTGTTTCAGGGCGAGCATGGGGCTCTACATAGCCCACCAAGACGGTTCTGCCTTCTGTCAATTGTTCATGGGCTTCTTTTAGCATGGCATAGGTTTTTCCTACACCTGCCGCATAACCGAAGAAAACCTTCAGTCGACCAGACCTCAGGCTTTGTTCGTTTTTCTTCCATTTTTCTAATAGCTGTTCTGGATCTAAGCGTTCATCTTCCACTTGTCATGCCATCCTTTATTCAGAGGTTGAAACAGAAGGGATTGCCTCCAAGCTATAGGCGCTTGAAATGGAGGGGCTTTTTCTTCTGATTCCACCAGTTATTCAGACTCATCTAATAATTGATTGACTCCTAATACGTTCACACGTTTTGAATCAACTGGTCCGATTTTAAGTCCAGTGGTATTTTGTTTGATTATAGCACGGACTTGCGTGTTTTTCATATTTCTGGCAACTGCGATTCGCTCAACTTGAGTCATTGCGGCTTCTATTGAGATTTCAGGATCGACGCCACTTGCTGACGCTGTGACCAGATCGATGGGCACTTCTTTTGTGTCAGCCTTTTGTACTCGTTCTTTAACACGAGCTTGTTGTTCTTTGGAAACAGGTGATAACTGGCTGACCTGATCCGGGCGTCCGTGCAGGTATTTCTCTTCCGTAAAGGACTGGCCAATCAATTTTGAGCCTAGGATAACGGTCTTATCAGCTTGTTGTTCTTTGATCAGACTACCATTAGCTTGGGCTGGAAATAGAACTTGTCCGACTGCTGTAACTGCTGCGGTGTATATCACACCGCAGAGCACAGTAAATAGTAAAATACTTTTTAGTGAAGCTATCATTATTTTTTTCATATGTCCTCTTCTCCTATAAAAAAATGAGCACCAATTTTTTCAATTTCGTATCTTGTTTACCTGTGAATCATTCTGTCAATACATAATGAAGGTCAAAACGATATCGATTAGTTTAATCGCGATAAATGGTGCTATGACACCACCTAATCCATACACAAGTAAGTTGTGACTCAAAATTTTACTTGCTGGTTTTTCTTTATACGACACGCCTTTTAAGGCTAAAGGAATCAACGCTACGATAATAACAGCATTATAGATGATCGCTGATAAGATCGCTGTGGTCGGGTTCGTCAATTTCATGATGTTCAAGGCATCTAAAGCGGGATAAATACTGAAAAACAAGACTGGAATGATTGCAAAATATTTTGCAATATCATTGGCAATACTAAAGGTCGTCAAGGCGCCGCGTGTCATTAATAATTGTTTCCCTATTTTTACGATACTGATCAATTTGGTTGGGCTAGAATCTAGATCGATCATGTTCCCTGCTTCTTTTGCGGCTTGCGTTCCTGTATTCATGGCGACAGCAACATCAGCTTGAGCTAATGCTGGCGCATCATTAGTACCATCACCTGTCATTGCGACTAAGTGTCCTTTTTCTTGATAGTCACGAATCAAACTCATTTTATTTTCTGGGGTTGCTTCTGCTAGAAAATCATCAACGCCGGCTTCAGCCGCAATTGCGGCGGCTGTCATTGGGTTATCTCCTGTGATCATAATTGTTTTGATTCCCATTTTGCGCATATCTTCAAACTTTTCTTTCACACCATTTTTTACGATATCTTTTAAATAGATTACGCCAAAAACTTGGTTGTTTTTAACCACAACTAGCGGTGTTCCGCCTTCATTAGCGACTCGTCGGACGATTACATCGCACTCTTCAGGATACTTATTGCCTTTTTCTTCTACATATTTTTTCATCGTATCAGCTGCGCCTTTACGGATTTCGTCCCCTTGGTAATTGATACCGCTCATCCGGGTTTTGGCTGTAAACTCGATAAATTCAACTTCAACATGATTTAATTCACGGCCGCGGATATCAAATTTTTCTTTCGCTAAGATGACGATACTACGTCCTTCGGCTGTTTCATCCGCTAAAGAGGATAATTGCGCAGCATCTGCTAAATCAAATTCACTTACACCTGTGACTGGAATAAATTCGCTTGCGCGACGGTTACCTAACGTGATTGTTCCTGTCTTGTCTAATAATAGAATATCAACATCACCAGCGGCTTCAATCGCACGTCCGCTCATAGCAATCACATTTTCTTTGTTTAAGCGGCTCATTCCAGCAATTCCAATAGAAGAAACCAACGCACCAATGGTTGTTGGTGCTAAACAAACGAGTAAGGCGATGATCGTTGTTAAAGCTAAAGCAGAACCGTTACCAACTAACTCACTTGAAAACTTTGTGAATGGGAGTAAGGTTGCTGAAACGACTAGAAAAATGATTGTCAGCATAATCAAAATAATCTGTAGCCCAATTTCATTCGGTGTTTTTTTCCTTTCAGTTCCTTCAACCATGGAAATCATTTTATCTAAAAAGGATTCACCATTTTCAGCGGTCACTTTAATCACTAAATAATCTGAAACAACGGTTGTGCCTCCCGTAACAGCACTGCGGTCACCACCAGATTCTCGAATCACCGGAGCCGATTCACCTGTGATAGCACTTTCGTCCACTGAAGCTGCGCCCTCGATCACGTCACCATCCATCGGAATTTGTTCGTTGACTACTACATAAACAAGGTCGCCTTTTTTCAATTCTGATGATTTGATTTGTGTGAATTTTTTTGCTTTCGCTTCTTCTATTGAAGCAACTTTATGCGCTATGACATCTTTTTTTGCTTGCTTTAAACTTTCCGCTTGTGCTTTTCCGCGACCTTCAGCAATCGCTTCAGCAAAGTTAGCGAATAAAATCGTCAGCCATAAAATAATCGCGATCGCTAAGATAAAAAATGGTTCCGTATCTGTATATCCAACGAATGTTAGAACATATAGGATCGTCGTTAAAATCGCACCTAGATAAACAACTAACATGACTGGATTTTTTATTTGAATGTTTGGGGCCAATTTTTTAAATGACGAGCGAACTGCATCAATATAAACATGGCGCTTACTTTGTGTATTTTTCACTTGTTTCCCCTTCTTTACCTTATTTTGTCATAAAGTGTTCTGCGATCGGTCCTAATGCCATAGATGGCAAGAAGCTTAATGCTCCGATGACTAAAATCACAATGATCAACATCGTAACAAATGTTGCATTTGTCGTTGATAGTGTTCCTGATCCTGTTGCTACGATTTTCTTTTTCCCTAAATTGGAAGCCAAATAGATTACAGCCAACATCGGGATAAACCGAGAAAGAATCATAATGCTGCCTCCCAATATATTCAAGAATGTTGTATCTGTTGTCAGACCTGCAAAAGCACTTCCGTTATTGTTAGCTAGAGATGAAAACGCATAAAGAATCTCAGAAAAACCGTGCGGCCCTTGATTGTTTAGCCATGACATTGCTTGAGGGTTCAAAATAAACAACATCGTTCCGATTAAGGTCAGCAACAATGGTGTCAAGATCACCAGACAAGCCATTTTCATATCGAAAGGTTCAATTTTTTTCCCTAAATATTCTGGCGTTCTTCCCACCAATAAACCAGCAATAAAGATAGCTAGCAAGATGAAAACGATCATCCCATAAAGTCCACTGCCAGCACCGCCAAAGATGATTTCGCCCAACTGCATCAGGAACATTGGGATCAACCCGCCAAGTGGTGTAAAGCTATCCAGCATGGCATTAATGGAACCATTGGAAGCAGCTGTCGTGCTGACTGCCCAAAGAGCAGACCAACCAATGCCAAAACGTGTTTCTTTTCCTTCCAGATTCATTTGACCGATCACATGATTAAACTGAGGTCCATAATATTCACTCAAAGTCACACCGATTAAGGCTGCAATCAAAAAGCCCAATGAAACGATCATGATTGTTCTGCCTTGTTTCCAGTCTTTCACGAATAGGCCGAAAGCTACAATCAACGCTGCTGGAATGATGAGTATCGAAATATTTTCAATAAAGTTACTGATCAAATTAGGATTTTCAAAAGGATGAGCAGAGTTGGCGCCAAAATAGCCACCACCATTGGTTCCTAATTGTTTGATCGCGACTTGACTAGCAACAGTTCCTAATGGTAAAAAGATTTTTTGCCCTAATTCTAAACTGGTCGTTTCAACAGAACCAGCAAATGTTTGAACAACGCCTTGAGAAATCAAGAGCAGAGAAACGGCAAAAGAAATCGGTAATAAAATATATAAAATAATTTTCGTTAAATCTTGCCAAAAATTGCCAATCTGCTTCGTTGTCCGATTGGTAAAGCCACGAAGCAAAACAAACAACACGGCAATCCCAACAGCTGCTGATACAAAGTTTTGAACGGTTAGTCCAAAGGCTTGTGTAAAGATCGATAACGTATCTTCACCAGCATAAGCTTGCCAGTTGGTATTGGTAATAAAACTTGCTGCAGTATTAAATGCTAATGAAAAGCTAGTGCCCGGTAGCTTTTCTGGATTTAATGGTAAAAAACCTTGTCCTAAAAGCATTGCCATCAAAAGAACAAACGAAAAGAAACTGAAAAACAAAACGCTTAAGCCATATTGCTTAGCAGTCATTTCTTTTTGGGCTGGCGTTCCTAGAAATTGATAGATCTTCGTTTCGATTGGGTTGATGATTTTTGTCAGGAACGTTTTTTGATTGGTCATCACTTTATGGATATAAAAACCGATTGGAACAGCTAAACCGATCAAGACGATGAAAAAGCTAGCTTGTTGGATAATAATTGCACTCACTGTTGATCCCCCCAAAATAGTTGGTAAAATAAATAAATAAGCAGTAGTCCTGCGATAATTCCCGTAATAATCGTCATCAAAATTCCTCTCCTTCATTTGATGAGATTAGCATATCAAATTTTATATAAAGATAGTGTTAAAGTTGGGGTTGGTTCTTTATACGATCTTTATACTAGTAAGGGGTTTCAATTTGTCCCTGCTAGAACATCCGTAAAAAAATGAATTTACTCCGAATTTTAAGTATTTTATGTTGCTGTCGCACAACTGAATAGCAACATTAGCAAAAAAAGCCCCTGAAGAACCAAATTCTTCTGGGGCTTACTCTTTATGTTCTTTTTCAGGAATAAATTATACCATGAGCTGATTATTGATAGCTAAAAAAACTTTCCTACAGTAACTTTTCAATATCTCCGGCGATTTTTTCAGGCTCCACAGTCGGTGCAAAGCGTTTTACTACATTGCCGTCACGATCCACTAAAAACTTCGTAAAGTTCCACTTGATCGCGCCACCTAAAAGTCCACCTTTTTCACCTTTTAAAAATTCATATAATGGATCTGCATTCTCGCCATTCACATCGATTTTTCCAAATGTTTGAAACGTCGTTTGATAGGTCAACTGACAAAAATCACTGATTTCTTGATTGGTTCCAGGTGCTTGGTGCCCAAATTGATTACAAGGAAAATCTAAGATTTCTAAGCCTTGCTCACGGTATTTTTTATATAACTCTTCTAAGCCTTCATATTGAGGTGTAAATCCGCAACCTGTCGCTGTATTTACGATCAGGAGTACTTTGCCACGGTAATCTTCCATCGAAATGGTCTCATCATTTGTCGTTTTCACTTGATAATCATAAATACTCATTCTACTTCTTCCTCTCAAGTTACCTGTCTAACTAAATAGTAGCCAGTAGAATACGTTTCGTCAAGGAAACGACCTTTGATTTATCATAAAATCGGCGTTAATTCTAGCAGTACAATGCCATTTGTATCTAGCATCGCATAATAATTAAAGAGATCATTAATTTGAGTATCAAAAACTTTGATCTTAGGTCGAGTGCCTTCTACAACATATTCTTGCGTCTCTAAGTCGAGTGTATCTGCGTTACGAAATTCTTCATACGTATAAAATAATGCGCCATTATGCCGATTAAAGTCGATTTGTTTAATCTGATAATTTGCTGGTTTAATATTTGCCAATTCAATTTCAAAAGCCACAGCCTGACTTTTAAGAAAAGCTTCTTCTGAAGAAAGATGAGGATCAAAATAATTTGTATTAAACAATAATAACTGATACTTACCATCCAGATAAGTCAACAGGTATTCTTCCCCTTGTGCCAAGACCAACCCTGCCATCCTTCTAGCTAACCACAAACAAAAATAGACGGGTCTTTTTCCACTGTAAAAATGAAATAGCTCTAAGCCATCATTTTTTAGTGGTCGATCTTGTGTTTGTTTTTCAAACAATTCAATATTCAGCCAAAAACCGAAACCGTCCACCAAGGTATCCAAGACTAAGAGATCTTTTAAAATAATCGCCCCTCTAAAGAAGGTTCCATTACTATTTCTCGTCATCCCAGTCAAAGTGTTCCATTCCGTAAGATACAACGGTAGTTGGAGTTCATATTCTTTTAACAAATGCTTGATATACAAGGTTTTATTCAACACATATTGATGATAATTTTTCAAATCAGGAAAAGTGCTATCTAAATTTTGAAATACGTAGTTAGGCTCGGCAGAAAAAGACAGAAAATCGCATTTTTTCGCAATCGTCTCGCAAAAAAAACGTATTTGTTCTGGATTCTTTTGCTCAAAAAATGGATCAGTCAACGGAATTTCTGCGCCTACCGCTATTTTAGACGAGATCTCAAATAGACTTTTTTTGACTTCTAAAAATTCAGGATAATATTCCACAAGAGCTTGATCTTTAAATAGACAATTGACCTTCCACTGTTCAGTCATTTTTGTCCCAAATTTATTTTGAACATGTCGAAAAAATTTACGGCAGATCTCTTTTACTCTAACACTGAGTTGTTTAAATTCAACAAGAGATAACTGAAAAAAAATACCTAGCTGTGTTTCTTCTAAGAAGGCCAAAATATAGTCCCATTGTTCAAAAGCGGGAAAGGAATTCATCCCAGCTTCCTGATGGATCTGTACAGATAAAGGAATTTGCGTAAACAACGATTGGACACTGATATACTTGATCCCAATTTGCTTTTTGATATCCAGAATTTCCCTTTGAATTTTCTTAGAGCCTAAAACTTCCCACGAACCAACATGAATGATTACGTCTTTTTTTACATACTCAGATTCAATTTGCTCTGTCGTAATATACAGCTGTTTTGTCTTTAGCGTTAATTCTGACGGGCGTGATTCTTCCAACCCCATTTGCATATAACTGTATAACGGTACTAAGATCTCTTTGATTTGAAGCTCAGTTGCTTTAACCGTTTGCTTGCTTTTCTGAGGTATTTTCGCTTCCGTTATGTGAGATGACCGGTAACTGGTGGGAGAATCGTTAAAGATTTTTTTAAAGTGTTGCCGATAAGTCTTGCTATTGCTAAAACCATTGTCCAAAGCAATTTGCTCAATACTTTTTTTCGTATACAGCAATTCAGACAAGCTATGCTTGACACAAACAGTGCGCACATAATGAGAAAAGTAGTCACCGGTTTCTTTCTTAAAAAACTTCGACAACGAGGATTCCGACATAAAAAATTGATCTGCTACGTCAGCTAATAAAATACCTTCATGATAATGTTCCTCGATGAATTCTAAAATCTCTCTTAATTTTTGATTGTCAGAAGGATGATAGTCTGTGACCTCTTCTTTTTGAAAATGATGGACAAGAGACAAAATGATTTGCGTTAAAAATAAAGTGATTTTAAGTCGTTTTGAAGGATCATCACTAAATTCAACTAAGCATAATTCAGCAACTTGTCTTCTCAAAGCAGCGATTGCATGCATCTTTCCGTGTTCTTTTTGAATAGGTCGACACTCAAAGTGTGTATAGAAAAAAGCAGGAAATTGGGCAGCAAAGAACACGCTATTAATGCTTAATCTCAAATAAGAGCAGTTTGCTGCTGTATTAGGTGTCAAAAGAAAATATTCTCCTGTATTAATTACCACTATTTCTCCCGAGCTTACTTGATCCGTCGACTCTTCCAACGTTATCCCCATACTTCCTTGTAGAACGATCAAAATAGTTGTTTCTTTGCAAAATGCACTTTCTTCGACCTGTAACTGTCGATAATCGATCTGATAATTTTCGTTTACAATCATTTTTTCCCCTCTTTTGTTTATTTCCTTCTCATTATAACACGCAAAAGGAAAATATCGTTCGTTCACCAATCTTTTACTTTCTAAACTCCATAGTCCAAAAGTGCCTTCTGATATTTAGAAATTTCTAACCTTGTGAAGTTTTTAATTAAGCATAGAATATGTAGTGTATTTGAAAGGAGCAGTTTAAATGGATGATTTACGTACTCAATTATTTACGAAGCTTCAACAAAAAGAAGCAGATATGATCAAGATTCGTCGACATTTTCATGAGAATCCAGAACTATCTTTTCATGAAACTGAAACAGCAACATATATTGCTGATTTTTACGCTGGAAAAGATTGTACGGTTCAAACGAATGTAGGCGGCGGTAACGGTATTTTAGTTGATATTCATGGTGGCAAAAAAGGACCTGTCTTAGCGATTCGAGCAGATTTTGATGCGTTACCGATTCAAGAAGATACTGGCCTCCCCTTTTCATCTAAAAAGGCTGGCGTCATGCATGCTTGCGGTCACGACGGGCACACAGCGTACATGATGATTTTAGCCGCTTCACTGATCGAATTAAAAGAGCAATTAGCTGGAACGATTCGTGTCATCCACCAGCCTGCTGAAGAAGTACCGCCTGGTGGTGCTAAAGGAATGATCGAAGCTGGTTGTTTAGACGGTGTGGATCATGTTTTAGGGATTCACGTAATGAGCTTAATGCCGCTTGGCGACGTTCTTTATCATCCAGGATCCGTTCATACTGGTCGAGCAACCTTTAAAGTAGTGATGCAAGGAAAAGGCGGACATGGTTCAACACCACAAGATGCGAATGATACGATCGTAGCAGCTTCTCAATTTGTCACAGCCGTTCAAACCATCGTCAGTCGCAGAATTGATCCTTTTGATACTGCAACTGTCACGATCGGTTCATTTGACGGCAAAGGTTCAGCCAACGTTATCAAAGATTCTGTCACACTAGAAGGCGATGTGCGGATCATGAAAGAAGAAACTCGGACAATCGTGGAAAAAGAATTCAAACAAATTCTAGACGGTATCTGCCAGACATTCGGCATCAGCTATGAACTCGATTATGCCAATGATTATCCAGTATGTGTCAACGATGCCAAAACCACTGAAATGGTTGCTAAAGCATTGAGCGAAGCGCACATTCCAGAAGTGAAGCAATTGGTCGAATGCGGTCCACAAACACCTTCTGAAGATTTTGCTTATTATGCCAAAGAACGACCAAGCTGTTTCTTTTTCGTAGGTGCGCATAAAGAGGGAACACCAATGTATCCACATCATCATCCAAAATTTTATATTGACGAAGATTGTTTATTAATTGCTGCAAAATCAATGGGTGCAGCTGTTCTACATTATTTATCTGAAGGAGTTTAATCATGAAAGCAACAACACATACAGCAGCAGATGCTGCAACATATAAAGGGACAAACAAATTACTGATAGGCATCGTTTTAAGCGTTTTGACTTATTGGCTGTTTGCCCAATCTTTACTAAATATGGCGCCAGCCGTTCAAAGTGACTTAGGGGTTTCCGCTGGCGTTTTAAACATAGGAATCTCCATGACTGGTTTATTTTCTGGTATTTTTATCGTCGTAGCTGGCGGGTTAGCAGATAAATTAGGCAGAATGAAATTAACATATATTGGTCTTATTTTAAGTGTTATTGGCTCAGCGGCTTTAGTCATTACACACGGCCCTATTTTATTTATTGGTGGTCGAATTTTACAAGGATTATCAGCTGCGTGTATCATGCCTGCAACAATGGCCTTAGTCAAAACGTATTATGAAGGCAAAGATCGGCAACGAGCGTTAAGTTATTGGTCGATCGGTTCTTGGGGCGGTTCTGGTTTATGTTCATTCTTTGGCGGTGCCGTTGCCAGTTCTTTAGGTTGGCGTTATGTCTTTATTTTTTCGATTATTGTTTCGATTTGTAGTGCGCTATTGATTTTTGGGACACCTGAAAGTAAGGTTACCAGCGATAGTAATAGTAAATTCGATTCAATTGGCTTGCTTTTATTTATCGTTTCAATGGTTGCTTTAAACGTTGTCGTTTCTAAAGGTTCTGAACTTGGTTGGACAAGTCCGATCGTACTTATTTTAGCTGTAGTAGTCATCATTGGATTGATCACATTTTATAAAGTGGAACAAGCAATCGATAATAGTTTCGTTGAGTTTGCTTTATTTGAAAACCGCGGTTATCTCGGCGCAACCATTTCTAATTTCTTATTAAATGCTGTTGCTGGTACGTTGATTGTTATCAATACCTATGTCCAACAAGGACGTGGTCTGTCTTCCGCTAAAACAGGGATGTTATCGATCGGTTACTTGTGCCTAGTCTTGATCACAATCCGGATTGGCGAAAAATTATTGCAAACAATCGGTGCGAAAAAACCAATGTTGTGGGGAACGATTCTTTCTGGTACAGGTGTTGGTTTGATGGCTTTAACGATGGTGACTGGCTCGGCCTATTTCATACTAGTTTTTATTGGCTATAGTCTATTCGGAATGGGTCTTGGCATGTATGCAACACCTTCTACCGACACAGCGATTTCCAGTGTACCAAATGAAAAAGCCGGCGTCGCTTCTGGGATTTATAAAATGGCCAGCTCGCTTGGTGGCGCATTAGGAGTCGCGATTTCTGCTGCGGTTTACAATGGCTTTAGTGCTGGTGGGAATTATACACAAGGCGCAACATTTGGCTTACTGACAAATATTCTTTTCTGCGTTTTAGCCTTAGGTTCAATCGTATTTATTATTCCAAAAGAAAAACAAGTATAAGGAGAGAGCATCCATGGATAATCAAGAGGCATTACAATTATTAAAAGAAGTCATTCAAATCAAAAGTATTTTAGGGAAAGAAAAATTAGTTGCAGATAAGCTACAGGCTCTTTTTGAAACGTATGATATTCCTTGTGAGCAAGTCGAATATAGTGAGGGACGAAATCAATTAGTTGCAACTCTAAAGGGCAATGAAGCAGGTCCTGTCCTAGGTTTTTCTGGGCATATGGATGTGGTTCCGGTGGGAGAAATCCCTTGGGATGAAGAGCCTTTTGCGGCAATTGAAAAAGACGGTTTACTCTATGGACGGGGAACCTGTGATATGAAATCAGGCTTGATCGCAGCCGTCGTTGCGATGATTCGTTTGAAAGAAGCTGGTTCGAAATTTAAAGGAACCATCAAACTTTTAGCTACTGTGGGAGAAGAAACGAGTGCTATTGGCTCTGGTCAATTAGTCGACAAAGGCTATGCAGATGATCTAGATGCATTAGTAATCGGTGAGCCTACCAATGTTGAGATCGGTGTAGCTCACAAAGGTGCTTTATGGCCGCGCATCACAACTTACGGAAAAACAGCGCATGGTTCCATGCCAGATCAAGGGGTGAATGCGATCGAGCATATGCTTTTGGTGTTGAATGCTTTTAAAGAAACCTTTGATTTCTCTCAATCTGTGGACGAATTAGTGGGTGCCTCAACTTCAAGTTTAGATATTATCAATGGCGGTAACGGAACCAATGTTGTGCCCGATAAATGTACAGTAGAAATCGACATTCGCACGATCAAAGCACAAGATCACTCTGAATTAAAACAACAATTTAAAGCGATGCTGGATAAGTTGACAGCAACCGTTCCTGATTTTAAAGCGGAAATCGAGTTCATCAATGATTTACCTTCTATGAAAACTGAACTCGACGATCCATTTACAGTATTAACACAAAAAGTCGTTGCTAACGTTACTGGTAACACGGCGAGTACGTTTGGTATGACTGGATACACTGACGGTTCTCAATTTGGTCGCGTGAAAAAAGAATTTCCTATTTTGATTCTAGGTCCTGGTGAAACAAAATATGCGCATCAGCCAAATGAATTCGTGAATATTGACGACTTTTACCAAATGATTACGATCAATGAAAACATTGCAAAAGAATTTTTAAACTAAACAATAGAAAAAGCCAAAATGAACAGACTAAAGTTCATTTCGGCTTTTTCTATTGTTTAAGATTCTACTCAAAGCTCAAATAACTTTTTCGTCAGTCTCTCCAACTCACCTGTTGCCGGAAACTGCGAAACCTTAATACTTAAACACCCTTCAATCGGCACTAGCATCACATGATTATAAATAATCACATCAATTTCTGCTCTTTTTGCATACTCTTCGGTAATTTTTTCATTAAAAACCCAAATAACATCAAAATTTCCTGGAATTCTTTTCTTTAAAATAGCAATCAAATGCTGAACATAACAGGCCTCACCAGAAATACTTAAAAGAATTTTTTTATTATTTTCAATCGTCGTATCAACTAAATAGGAACTAAACAACAAACTCAAATTCGTTGCTACATCTTCTGGATAGACTAATCGCGCATCGTGAGATAACTTAACTTGTTTTAATTTAGCCAAACATGCTTGGTAAATCTCAGGAAATTCTCTTTCGGCATACTGATTCAGCTCGAATGAATTTCTTTGAAATAGTGGGGTCAATCTAGATAATAAACTGAGATTTTCTAAAAACGAATTCACACAATGGTACATCTCTTTGCTTCTTGAAGGATCCAGAGGAATGCTTTCACCAAAATCAAAGATCGTATTATACTGATTGTCATACTTGGATTTCCGCGTCAGATTGATTGAGTAAATCTCCCCCTCAGGAGGTAAATAAATGACGCTTGCTAAGGTTGTAACATAAGCATAAATGTGTTCTTCATAAGGTAGATTTTCGATTGAAAAATACTTCTTCATCAATTGATCATAGATTTCAGAAAACACTTCAAAACGATCTGTCATAGCATATTTTTGATCAGGATTTTGCTTTTTTGGGATGTACAAATGCTTACCCACTCTTTGTAAGATAACATGGTGCCACATTTTCGTCCGATTTGCGTCCAGCGTTAACACCCTTTGATACCTATTTAGAAATGATTCTTGAAATTCGTAATAAAATTTTTGAACCATCTCATCAAGATGAACATCCTCTTCTCGCCAGCCCCGTTGACTTGTGTAATCAAAATATAAATATCGGATATCAGCTTCTTCTCCTATCAAAGCCATATGCGGGGATAGTTGTAAGGTCAAATTATATCGTTCTAAAACTTCAGTTAGATGAGGCAAATAGCGTCTCAAGGTGCGCTCTGACAACCAAATCCGATCACACCAAGTTTCAATCGAATACTCTTCACCATCCAATAAAGCACTCAACAACGTAAAAAGCGGCTGCTGATCGATGATATCCGATAATATTTCTTCGATCGTGTAGGTACTATCTCTGTTAAAAATAATCGTTTCCTTTTTCACTTGCACAAATCCATCAATCACAGGACTGTACTCCTGCAGTAGAGCTAGGTCACTTTTTAACGTCTTTTTTGTCACACCCAATTTTGCTGCCACATCTTCCATTGTCAGTAAATCAGAGGTATCCGCTAAGAAATAAATTAAATTAATCAACCGGATCGCTTTTTTATCTGTTACTAGATCTATATACAATTTCCGCATGTTTTGCCCCCTTGGATGTGTCATCATTTTCTATTAAAATCCTTTATAGTAGTATAGCATGAGCGCTTTTAAAACACGCCTGATATGATTTTACAAACGTTATAAAAGTGGTGCAAACAAACCACAAATTTTACCTTTGATTTTTTTCCAAGGGCTTCTTTGTGCTAATTCAAGAGCCGTGATTTGTCTTGCATTGGTCCGATCCTTTTTGAAATCAGCCGCTAATTTTTGAATTGCTTGGCCAGTGTATAAAATAGCGGACACTTCGTGATTAATATCAAAACTGCGAATGTCGAAATTTGTCGAGCCAATCGTTGCCACCTGTTCATCAATGATCATCACTTTACAATGTAAAAAGGCTGTATCATCGTATTTGTAGACCTGAATTCCTGCACTGATTAACTCTTCCAAGTAAAAGTCATTGCCATAATAAGAAAGTTTTCTGTCCCCTTTTCCTGGAATGATGATTTCCACCTTGATACCATTACGAGCAGCTCTTCTTAATAAAGCCAACAGTTCATCATCTGGCACAAAGTAAGGACTGGCAATGGAAATTTTCTCTTTCGCTGAATCGATCAAATTAAACAAAACATCCCGAACCACGCGTTCTTGATCATATGGCCCTCCATAAATCACTTGTCCTTCATCACTTCCTACTTCAATTGTAGGAAAATAGCTTTCCACCATAAACTCATTCGCACTACCAGCACTATTTTTCATATAAAGCCAATCATATAAAAAACTTTCTTGTAATTGCGTCACTAAAGGACCAGTTATTTGCAAATGTGTGTCCCGCCAATGTGAAAATTTTGGTGTTATGCCTAAATATTCATTTCCAATATTTAAACCTCCAACAAAACCAAGCGTGCCATCGATGACAATCACTTTTCTGTGATTGCGCCAATTCGCTCTCGCAATATGATAAAGCGATTGGATCGGATTGAAAATTTCGACCTCCACCTGTGCTGCTTTTAAAGAATCAAGATACGCATCAGATAATTTCACTGAACCTAATCCGTCTACTCCAAAGCGAACCTTTACCCCTTCTGAAGCTTTCGCTATCAAGATTTTTCTGAGCTTATCTGCAAGTTCATCTTCCTTTATTATGAAATAAAACAAATGAATATGATCTTTCGCTTCATTCAAAGCCGCAAAAATAGCGGAAAAGGTCTCTTCACCATCAGTAAGTACCTCAAATTGGTTGCCTCCGACTACGGCTTTTTTTGACAATCGTTCATTTTTTTCTTCCAAAGAACTTAATGGTTCCAGCATCTTCGTATTTAAACTCTGAACATAACGCACCATTCTATCTTGTTCTCGCTTTTGGATGACATTGCTTTTTAAGTTGCTGCGCCCGAAGAACAGATAGACAAACAACCCTACAACAGGAACAAAATATAACGTCAACACCCAAGCCACTTTAACGCTCGTGACATCCTTCCGTCTAAAAACAATATACATACTTAGTAAAATAGAAATCAGTTCAAACAATGACAGCATAATCAAAGCAAACTGTGGAAAAAAAATAAAGATCAATAAAAATGTGATGATTGTCACAATTGAAACTATACTAAATTGACGTAATGTTTGATTCATGAATACTCTCCTTAAAATAACACGAGTTTTTTATTCAACCACTATAAAAATGGTTGACTTCCTTTTCTAAAAAAGCTTATTTATTCATTATAATAGCGGATAAAAATCTAATAATACAGGCATTTTTTTCACTTTAAAGGAAAACATTGCCAGAAAATGTGACTTCTATTTGCTAACCCCTTACCCCTGTTGACTTGAGCTTAAAATAAAAAAACATAATGACAAAAAAGGGCGTTTCAGTCCTTTTTTTGCCATTCACTTCAAGAACCCTCCGTGGTAAATTTGTGACATAGTAAACAATCTAACCAGAATGGATGGTGATTAATCATGAAAATCGAGCAGTACTTTTCTTACGGCTTCCTTTTTGAAGCCAAACTTTTGAATAAACATGGCGAAACAATTGCAAAGCAGTTTGTTTCGATGGAGCCTAATGAAGAAATTGCCATGGAAAAAATAATTTCTCATATCTCTTTACTGCAAGATTTTAAATTGCATCAAATCAAACTGATCGATGAAGTATGGATGGTTACAGAATAAACGATTGTTAATAAGAAAGGATGTTTTATATGAATAAGCAAAGATTAGTAAAGACATTTACTGAGTTGGTCCAAGTCGCTTCGGTTTCACGTGAAGAAGGAAAATTTGTCCAATTATTGAGCGACAAATTAACCACATTAGGTTTGACGGTCACAGAAGATGATTCAATGAAAACAACAAAACTTGGCTCGAACAATTTGATTGCCAAATACACTGGAAATTTAGCGAAGGAGCCAATCTTCTTCTCTTGTCATGTGGACACTGTAGAACCTGGTGAAGGAATTGAAGTGATTGAGAAAAACGATATTCTGTATTCTAAAGGTGAAACGATTTTAGCCGCAGACAATAAAGCGGGTATTGCGATTCTTTTAGAAATGATTGAGACGATTTTAGAAAATAATATTGAAACAGGACCGATCGAGCTTGTCTTTTCTCCTGGTGAAGAAATCGGCTTGATTGGTGCAGCAGCTTTAGATATGGCATTGTTCGATTCAAAATTTGGCTATGTATTTGATAATTCTGGACCTGCTGGAAATGGCATCGTCGCTAGTCCTTTCCTCTATATGTTTGATATTGACGTTACAGGAAAAGCTGCTCATGCTGGTTTAGAACCAGAGAAGGGGATTTCAGCCTTCTCGATTGCTCAAACTGCATTAGAAGGAATTCCTTTTGGCAGACTCGATGAGCATACTACTTCAAACATCGGAAAAATGTCTGGTGGTGCAGGAATCAATGTTGTGATGGAACACTTAATGATTCAAGGGGAAGTACGATCGATTTCAGATGAAAAAGCCCGTGACTTTCTAACGACATTAGAACAATCATTCAAACATGCGACTGACTTACATGGTGGTGACTTTACTCTTTCAGTGGATCAAAAAGCAACTGGTTTTCATCTAGCTGATGATTCTGATCCTGTTAGAATCGCGAAAGCTGCAACAGCCAAAATTGGTCGAATCTTTGCTCCTGAAATCAGTGGTGGCGGTAGTGATGCCAATATTTTTAACGCACAAGGCAAACCAACGCTGAATTTATCAATCGGATATGAAGAAATTCATACGGTCAACGAATATATCCCAATTGCTGAAATGCTAAAGTCAGTTGAATTAGCGTTAGCTATCGTCAATGAAATGCCCGACAGCGCTTCTTCAAGTGGGTCAGTAAAATGACTGCGCTGCGTAAAGTTCAAAATATCTCTTTAATTATCCTAGCGGTCCTACTGCTGAGCATTTCCATCAATATGTTTTTAGGTCCTCATCAGATAGCGGCAGGCGGGGTGAGCGGATTAGGTATTTTGGCAGAAGCGGCCTTTTCGATCGATCGGTCAATCGTTGTGTTGGTCTTAAATTGTTTGATGTTGCTTTTAACGATCATCTTTTTAGGTAAAAAAGTTTTCTTTAATACACTGATCGGTAGTTTATTGTTCCCATTCTTTTTAGCCGTCGTTCCTGAAATCATGGTTACCTCAGATCGTTTACTCTCCGTGCTTTTTGGCAGTGCGATTTTTGGCATCGGTGTTGCGATTCTGTATAAAATCGGTGCTTCTAGCGGTGGCACAACAATTCCACCACTGATTTTACAAAAATATTGGCATATCAATACCTCAACAGGTTTACTCGTGACCGATGCCTTGATCGTCTTACTGAATGTATTTATTTTTGGTGTTGAATCGTTTCTCTTTGCGATCTTGTCGATCATCATCACATCCATTGTCATGACTTATATCGAAACAGGCGTGAAACGAAGAAAATCTATCTTGATTTTCAGTCAGGATAAAACAACTGAAATCAAAGAGGAACTACTGCACACTGTAAATCGTGGTATCACACTTTTCAATGTTACTGGGGGTAAAACGCAACAGGAAAATCAAATGCTGATGATCGTCAGTTCAAATAGTGAGTATCCTGCCGTTATGCAAACGATCGATCGTATCGATCCAACGTCATTTGTGATTGTATCAAATGTTGCTGAAGTACACGGTTTAGGCTTTACGTATCATCCTATTCAATAAAAATAACCTATCAAAAAAGGAGTGCAAAAATTATGAATTCTGTGTTAGCTTTTACGATTATTATGCTTGTTTGGACGGTTAGCGATTACATTTCTAAAAAAACAAAGTCACTACTTTCAACACTATTGATTGCCTCGTTGATCTTTTTAGTTGGCTTTAAAACAAACCTGTTTCCAGAGGATTTATTGCCTAGTTCTTCATTACTAGCTTTAGGAACAACTGTGGTCGGTTTCATCTTGGTTCATCTTGGTACAACAATTAGTTTGAAAGAATTTAAGCAACAGTGGCGAACCTTTTTGATTGGAGTAGCTGCAACGTTGGGAATTGTCGCAGCATTATTACTTGTCGGCCCTTTATTTGAAGATCAAAGTTACGCTATTGCAGCGATTGGGGCAATTTCTGGTGGAACAATTTCCATTATCATGGTCCAAGATGCCGCTATAGCTGCTGGCTTATTATCTGTTGCTGTTTTACCTGTTTTGATTTCGGCCTTTCAAGGGTTGATCGGTTTTCCATTGACTTCATTGATTTTAAGAAAAGAAGCCAATCGCTTACATCAAGAATATCAAGAAAATCCAGCGGCTTTTGCCAGCACTGAAAAAGTGGTAGAAAAAGAAACGAAAAAAACACGTTTACCTGAACTTTTTCATACAACAGCAGGTACACTATTCGTTGTTGGGGTAACAGTATTGCTTGCTACCTTCGTTAATAATCTAACCAATGGCATGATTAACACATTTATTCTCTGTTTACTATTTGGGATCGCGTTAAGAGAATTGAATATTTTCAAACCAAATATTTTAAATGGCATTGATGCTTATGGTTTGATGATGCTTGCTATTTTGATCATTATTTTTGGTCCATTAGCCACGATTTCTATTCATGATTTAATTGAATTGATTCTACCGTTGACTCTTTCATTTTTAGTTGGTGTTACCGGAAATGTATTATTTGCTGCAATTGCTGGGAAGTTTCTTGGCTATAGCTTATCGATGTCGATTGCAATTGGTTTAACTTCATTGTACGGCTTCCCTGGGACAATGATTTTGAGTCAAGAAGCCGCAAAAAGTATCAATGGTACACCAGAAGAAATTGCATTGATCGAAGGGCAAATTTTACCTAAGATGGTCATTGCAGGTTTTTCTACTGTTACGATCACATCTGTATTTATTACAGGGATCTTAGTTAATTTAATTGGATAATGAAAAAAATAAAAGTAAGTCGTTTTCTTTCCGACTTACTTTTATTTTTTATTTCTCTTCGTATCATTCAGTGATCCCTTTTAACTCAATGGTTTCTTTCTCTGTCTCTTTCCATTCATTCATTACTTTCTTATAGCGATAACGAATAATCACTGCTGCCACAACACCAATAGCAGTCAAACAGATATTTAATCCAAAAATCAGTGAAACATTGATTTTTTCTAATTGCCCAGTAATATAAGGAATGACCATCACAGAAACAGACGTTGCAATAGAATAATAGCTGGTGATTCGACCTTTGCCTTTTGAAAACAACTCTAATAACACTGCCAGCCCTAATTGCCAAATTCCCCCTGCGGCAAAAACACCGATACCGATTGATCCAACTAAAAACATTGGTACACTTGGAAATAATGTCATGCCAATCAATAAAAACAATGAAACGAATGTACACCAAACAAGTAATAAAGTCGGGGCAACACCTCGTTTAACGATCAATGATGTTAAAAACACTGAAGCAAATGAACCGATACTATACGCACTAACTAAAACCAAACTATTTGAATGGTTCATAAGGTTTAATGATTCCGCGAATGACGGTACCCATAAAATAAAGATATTGAAAGTAGACACACAAGTAAAACTAAAAACCAATAACGCAATTCCTTCGACTTTAAACAACGGTTTTTTCGCCGCTGGTTCATGGTTAGCTTCAGCGATTATTGATGATTCACTTGCATTCGTTTCTATTCTTTGCGGAAATCCAAGTCTAGATATATACAATAAGTTAAGAAACAGACCCAACGCACAGCCAATAAAAACAAGTCCATAATAAATCCCATTATCCAGCATAAACCGCGTTAATAACGGCAAAATAAACTGTCCCAAAGAAATAAAAGCCTTATTTAAAACACTAAGTGAGCTATTATCTTTTTCGTTTGGATAAGCTTCCATCAACGTTGGATAGGTACTCGTATCTAAAAAAGCATTACTAAAACCAGCAAATAGTGCAAAAAAGAGCCCTTGTAAATAATTCTGACTGATCAAGATCCCCAGGAAGAAAATCAGATAACTAATAATACCAAGCTGAACTGTTTTTTTCCGACCAAATTTATCCGAAAAGTACCCTGCAAAATATAAAATCAAGACACGTCCTAAGCCAATGCCACTAATCACTAAAGTTACTTGTTGCACAGTGGCTTGCCAACTATCCATCAATGCATGCAGGTTCTGAGATAAAATAATCGCTGCCATCCCTTGAAAAATGAAATTTGTGTATAAAGAACCGATCAAAGGTTTGTAGTTTTTTTTCGTTGTGTCCATCGCTATTCTCCTAATTGTTTAAAATTAACTTTGCTCAACATTTCACTATCTATAGTTTAAGAAGAAATGCCTATAATATCTAATGCTTTATTTTCATATAATCGATAAATAATATTTATTGATTACATGTATGAATTGATTTTTTCTAATTTTGAAGATAATTATTTTATTATTGCCTATGCTTTGCGGCAAGTCAATGTTTTTTCATATAAAAATAATAAAAAAACTGTAAACGAGTCTAATAACTACTTGTTTACAGTTTATCTTTAATATAAATAACTTAAATCACTCGCTACCGTTGGGTAAAGCATGATCATACTATTGACTTTGTTTGCTGCTAATTTTTGATTGATCATTACTGTAAACAAATTGATCAATTGATCAGCTTCATTTCCTAAAACGGTTGCACCGACCAATAATCCAGTTGCTTTTTCACTGACGATTTTCGCTTTGACTAAAGACTCGTTGAGATGCTTATACGTAAACCAATGTGATAAATCTAACTCTTTCACTTCATAGTTGTCATTAGCTACTGTTTTGTCATCAGTTAAACCGACCTGGGCTAATTTAGGAGAACTGAAAATAATGGTTGGGATAGCTGGATAGTCAATTGCTTCTTGGACGCTTCCAGTGAAAAGCTTAGCAAGATAGCTCCCTTCAAAACTAGAAACGGGTGTTAATTTAGGTTCATTTTTTTGTAAACAGTCTCCTAAAGCATAAATCGTTTCCACAGTGGTTTGTAAATGATCATTTACGTTAACGCCTTTGTGCGCATACTCAACCCCTATTTTTTCCAATCCCATATTTTCAAGGTTCGGAATTCGGCCCGTAGCACAAAATACGCGATCGACGATTAGACTCCCCTGATTAGTCAGCTCAACTTTAAATTGTCGTCCTTGCTTCGTGAGCGTTTCAGCAGATTCATTAAAATGAAAATGAATTCCTCGTTGTTCAAGATTTCCAATCAACTCACTTGTTAAGGCTTCATCAAACCCCTTCAATGGTCGTTGGTTATGATGAAGCAAGTGAACCTCACTGCCACAACTATTGGCGATATTCGCTAGTTCAAGTGAAATATAGCCGCCGCCAACAAAAGCGATTTTCGCAGGTAGCTCCTTCATTGACAAAAAATCAGTGCTTGTACCGAAATACTCTTTTCCGGGAATATCCAATATAGCTGGTCGTTGTCCAGTCGCTAGGATAAATTTATCAGCTTGATACTCCGTTGATTCTACAAGGATCGTCTGCTTGTCTTTAAACACTGCTCGCCCAGTAATCGTTTGGATACCAGAATTTATTAGTCCTTTTTTTTGCTCGGTTGGAACAGGTTTCGTAAAGGTTTCTTTAAAGCCCATTAATTCTGCCCAATTGATTTTAGGAACACTATTGAACCCACGATTTTGCAATTGAGCTAGGTTATCTTTCGCTTCAACGACTCCATAGAGAACTTTTTTAGGATCACATCCTCGATTTGGGCAAGTTCCGCCCCAAAGATCAGCTTCTACTACTGCTACTTCATTTCCTTCTGACGCCAGATCATAAGCCGCTGCCATACCGCCTGGTCCGCTACCGATAATGATTACATCAAATCGTTTCATGGTGATTTCCTCCTCTAGTTGCTCTCGTTTAAACACTGTCGCGTACACATCTCATCGCTACTACACTTTCATTATAGCAATCGATCCCTAAAAGCGCATATGTTACGACGCTAAAAAAACGTTCAGATGACGGATGCATCACCGAACGTTTCTCTTATTTTGGATGATTTTCTATAAAATGATAGACTGCGCCGATCAGATTAGCATCATTTCCAAACTGACACGCCACTATTTCATACGTCAACTCTGTCACAGCATTTTCTAGTAAAATCCGTTTTAATTGACGATCGACCATTGGAATCAGTTGGCTATTTCCAGACACGCCACCACCGATCACGATTCTCCCTGGATCAAAGCAGACGAGTAGATTATAAATTCCTCTTGCTACAGATGCATAAAATTTATTCAACAAGTGGCTCGCCAATTCATCTCCTGTTTCCGCTAGTTCAAACAACTCCTGCCCATCAATATTAGCGCCAGTAAGCTGGTTATATTTTTTCACACATTTTACTGAACTCCCTAAATCGCTTAATGAAGAGGATTCATTTAACACCATATAGCCAAACTCACCACCAAATAGATTGCGACCTTTGACGAGTTTCCGATTGATCACAATTGCTCCTCCAATACCTGTGCCGATCACAAAAAAGATCGAATTTGCAACATCACTTGCAGCTCCTAGCCAGACTTCTGCCAACGCTGCACAATTGGCATCATTTTCCATCGAAACAGGGACGTTAAATAGCTCCGTTAATTCTTTTTGTATAGGAAAATGGTGGAGGTATGGTACAGCACTAACCCCGCGAATCTTACCTTTTGCTTCATCCACTAATCCTGGTGCACTTAAGGCGACGCCTGTAATCTGTCGTTCACTCTGAATTCTATCAAAAACCTGCTTAAGTGCTATTTTCATTAGAGACCAATCTGCTGGTAAAGAGAACGAGTCTTGTTGAACCAATTGTTCATTCACCCAAATACCATATTTCACTGAACTACCACCAATATCAAATGCTAGTATACACATCTTATCCTCCTTAATTTAACGCTTCATTCAATCGATGACAAAGTGTTTTGGTTTGATTATAAATCTCCCTATATAGTTCATAAACAGCCTGATAGCTTGCAACGGCTTCTTCATTTGGAAAATATTCTTTATCATAGACAACAAATTGTTTCGCACATTCTTTTACCGTAGCAAACCAGCCAACGCCTACTGCAGCTATCATTGCCGCCCCCAGTCCTGGCCCTTGTTCTGTTTTTAAGGTAACGATTTTTGCATTAAAAATGTCTGCTTGTATCTGCAGCCATAACTCGCTTTTTGCCCCACCACCTACAGATACGATTTCTTGAAATTGTTTTCCTGCAATGGTTTGCATCATGACTTGTGAATCTTTTAGTGAAAATGTAATTCCTTCTAATACTGCTCGCGTAAAATCACTAATAACATGACTCGCATCCATACCTATAAAACTACCTCTAATTTTACTGTCTACATGCGGGGTCCGTTCTCCCATGATATAAGGTGTAAAGAGTAATCCATTTGCGCCAATCGTACTGTTTTTACTACTTGCTACTAACGCTTCAAAGGTCTGCTCCTTTGCAAAGGTTTCTCTAAACCAAGTCAGGCTTTGACCTGCAGCCAACGTGACACCCATTGAGTAATAGGTGTTTGGAATCACGTGATTGAAAAAATGCAATTTTCCTTGATAATCCTTTTCTTGTTCACCCTCATAAGAAAGAAAAACACCTGAAGTGCCAATGCTACACATCCCGCGATTTTCCTCAACGATCCCAGCCCCTAGCGCCGCACAAGCATTGTCTGCACCGCCTGCAAAAACACATACATCCGTTTTAAGACCTAACTCTTTAGCAAGCACTGGGTTGACCGTGCCAATATTTTCTAAAGAAGATACTAAACTCGGCAACAATGTCCGATCAATGCCAAACGTTTCAGCTATTTCCATATCCCACTGTTTATCCATTACATTCAGTAATAAAGTACCCGCAGCATCCGAACATTCCATTTGTTGGTTTCCAGTCAGCCAAAAAGCAAGGTAATCTTTAGGCAATAAAAAGCTTTTTGCTTTTGCCCAAATTTCTGGTTCATGTTCTTTGATCCACAATATTTTTGGTAAGGTAAACCCTTCTAAGGCTAGATTCTTTGTCTTTTCTACTAATCGTTTTCCAAGTTTTTGCGTGATTTCTTCACATTGCTTCGTGGTTCGGACATCATTCCATAAAATTGCATTTCTCAGAGGTTGCTGTTTTTCATCTAATAAGACCAAGCTATGCATTTGCCCTGAAAAGCTGATTCCCTGCAATTGTTCTTTTAACTCAGGCATTTTAGCGATCAATTTTTTTAAAATCGTTTCTGTGGCGTGTAACCAATCAGCTGGATCTTGCTCACTATACCCTTTCTTTATATGAAATAAGGGATACGGTTCTGAAGCTTCCAATACAACAGTTCCCTTTTTATTGACAACTAATCCTTTGACTGATCCTGTTCCAAGATCGATTCCAATCACATAGGACATCTTGTTCCACCTTTCTTTCAAACTAAAATAAAGCGCTCACATTTTCATCAGATATAAAACAGGCTGGATCAAACTCATTGAGCTTTGCTCCAGCCTATTGATTTTTACTATCGGTTAAACATTCGTTCCATTTTCTTGAATCACTTTTTGATACCAATAGAAACTGTCTTTTTTGTAGCGATTCAAACTACCATCTTGCTTTTCATCTTGCTCAACATACACAAAACCATAGCGTTTTTGATAGCCATTCAACCAGCTCAATAAATCTGTATATGACCATGTGCAATAGCCTAAAACATCCACGCCATCTGTGATTGCTTCTCTAATTGCATGTACATGGCCCTTCAGATAATCAATCCGATAATCATCATGGATTGCTTTATCCTCAGTTAGTTCATCATATTCGCCAAGACCATTTTCTGTAATCAGCACAGGAATACGGTAGCGGCTTGTGATTCTTCTTAGTCCGATACGTAACCCTTCAGGATCGATTTCCCAATCCCAATTTGTCCGTTCTAAAAACGGATTTTCCACACGTTTGAAGACGCCTGGTAGACCAGATTCTTCTGACGAACCCTTTTCACCTGTCGTATTCATTTTGCCTAAGCCAACACCATCAAGTGGGTTGAAGACAACCGTATTGGTTTGATAATAGTTGATGCCTAAAAAATCCGGTTTGCCAGCGGCTAAAAGTTCTTCATCTCCTGGTTCGATTATTGGAGCTAATCCTTGTTTTTTCAACATTTTCAAAGCTGCAATCGGATATTTCCCGAATAAGTAAACATCCATCCAAAAATGTGCATTTAAATCTTCTGAGTCCTCTGCCGCTAAAACATTTTTTGGATCACTATTTAAAGAATAATTTGGCCCATAAGCAAAACTTGGTCCAATTTGTCCTGGCATATCCATATCATGAAATTTCTTGATGACCGCTGCGTTCGCTAAATTAGCATAGTGATTCGCCTGATACATTCGTTTGGGATCACTCACTGCCGGCGGATGAGATGCCATTAAATACCCATGACTGATAAAAATATTCTGCTCATTTAAACTGACCCAGTAATTGACTTTTCCACGGAATGTCTCAAACAAAACAGTCGCATAATTCGTAAAGTCAGCAACGATTTTTCTTGATTCCCAGCCTTGATACTCATCTTGCAGCGCTTGCGGCAAATCCCAATGGTAAAGCGTTAAAACAGGTTCAATTTGATTGGCGATCAATTCATCCACTAAATCAATATAAAATTGCAAACCGGCTTGATTAATTTCACCACGGCCATTTGGAAAAATCCGTGTCCAAGCAACAGAGAAACGATAGGCTTTTAAGCCTTGCTCTTTCATTAGCGCAACATCTTCTTTATAACGATGATAATGATCGACCGCCACATCCCCATTAGTGCCTTTGAATGTTTTGCCAGGAATTCGAACAAATTCATCCCATACGGAAACACCTTTGCCATCCTCTTGCCATGCACCTTCTACTTGATAAGCAGCAGATGCCGATCCCCATAGAAAATTCTTTGGAAATTGATCCAGTTGTTTATGCTCCATCGTATTGCCTCCAGTTTTATTGCGCCTCTAGTGAAATCGTCAGCTCAGATTGTGCCAACGGACACTCAATCACGCGCTCATTGTCGTGGATGTAAACGTAATTTGCTCCGACCAAACCATCTGTACGAATCACCACGTTTTTATTATCCTTCTCTATTATAATCTTAGCAAGAGGATTTCCACTACTATTTACGATTATTTGTTCATGGTGACCTATTGATAATTGGTAGCAATGAATCGCGATCGTGTCATTGTAGGCATAAGCTACACTTTGGTGTTCTTTATGGGCTGTTACTAAAATCGTGTTTTCTTTGACCCATACAGGTAAGCTTAAATAATCATGGGTTTCCGTTTGCCATTGACCATTTTTACCAACTTCTTTGTATTCGCCATTTAATAAGTGCGTCCATTTTCCTTCTGGTAAATAGTAATCGACTTGTCCTGTCTCAGTAAAAACGGGTGCTATCATCAATGAATCGCCTAAGAAATATTGTTTGTCGATAAAATACGTATTTTTGTCTTCTGGATATTCCATGAATAGTGGGCGCATCATTGGAACACCCGTTGCTGCAGTATAAACGGCTTGCCTGTACAAATAAGGCATTAGCTGAACCTTTAGTTTGGTAAATTTCCGTGTTACAGCTACAGCTTCTTCATCATATAGCCACGGTACGCGGTATTCAATATTTCCATGATATCGACTATGCGTAGACAATAAGCCAAATTGCGTCCAACGTTTGTAAATATCTGCCGAAGCACTTTCTTCAAAGCCACCAATATCATGACTCCAAAAACCAAAGCCCGATAATAAGAATGACAAACCGCCTCTTAATGTTTCGGCCATCGAAACGTATTCTGATAAATTATCACCGCCCCAATGAACAGGGAACTTTTGTGAGCCAACGGTACCAGAGCGTGCAAATAGAACCGCTTCATTTTTACCGCGTTTTTCTTCTAACAATGAAAATACGACTTCGTTATACAAGTAGCTATAATAATTATGGGCTTTTTTAGGATCGGATCCATCAAAATAAACGGCATCTGTTGGAATACGTTCTCCAAAATCGGTTTTAAAACTATCCACGCCCATATCCAACAGGTCAGATAGATATCCTTGGTACCATTTCACTGCATCTGGATTGGTAAAATCGACAATTCCTTGGCCCGCTTGCCATAAATCCCATTGCCAAACATTGCCATCCGCTTGTTTTAAGAAATAGCCATTTTTCTTTCCTTCTTCATATAAAGGTGATTTTTGTCCGATATAAGGATTGATCCAGACACAAACTTTGATACCTTTATCATGTATTCGCTGCAACATGCCTTTAGGATCTGGGAATAATTCCTCATCCCACTTGAAATTACACCATTCAAACGCCTTCATCCAAAAACAATCAAAGTGGAAAACTTCTAAAGGAATTTCACGCTCCAGCATTCCATCAATAAAGCTCATGACCGTTTGTTCACTATAATCCGTTGTAAATGACGTTGACAGCCATAACCCAAATGACCACGCTGGTGGCAAGCCTGGTTTTCCAGTTAAATGAGTATATTTTTCTAAAATATCTTTTGGGGTAGGACCATAGATAATGATGTACTCTAAACTTTCACCTTCGACACTAAATTGTGCCCTTGAAACATTTTCAGACGCCACCTCAAATGATACTTTCTCCGGCTGGTTGACGAAAACACCATAACCATTGCTACTTAGATAAAACGGGATATTTTTATAGGCCTGTTCACTACCTGTACCACCATCTTCGTTCCAGATATCAACTGTTTGGCCATTTTTGATAAACGGCGTAAAACGTTCACCTAAGCCATAAATTTGCTCATCAACCCCTAAAGATAGCTGCTCTCTCATATAATGCTTACCACCAACTTGTGTGATTGCTCCTTGCGCACCAAATTTTGATTCTGTCAGCAGTTTATTCTCACCAAAAAATTGTAGTTGGAAAACATCATTTAAAGTTGCTGTTACACTTAAATTTCCAGTCGTCAATACTACTTGATTTTCGGTTTCTTCAATCAGTGGCTGAACCTCAGCTATGTTCAATTCAAAATTGGGCCCATGATTATTTTTTTCATGATGAACGATTTTAACTGAAACCATGTCTGGTTGTGGACTAGACAAAGTGATTGTACTCATGCCTAAATTAAGCGTATCGCCACGGCGCTCAATTTTTTTATAGGGAGCATATAGAATCACTGAATCTGCTTTTTTTTGCACCGAAAAAACCTCTTTCGGCGATTGAATCGTATATCCTTCTTTTGTCATCCAATACCCATCTGTAAATTTCATAGAATCCTCCTCATTTAAATGCTACTAATATTCTTTATTTCACTGCACCATCCGAAATGCCCTTAATAATATATTTTTGTAGGAATACATAAAGAATAATGATCGGTACAATCGCTATAAACAAGGCTGCCAACGCTAAATGCCATTGTTTTGAATACTGTCCGAAGAAATAAAACATCTTCAAAGGAATCGTATACATGCCTTCTTTGTTGATAACTAAAGAAGGAAGCAAGTAGTCATTCCAAAACCAAATTGCATTCAACACGATCACCGTAACGGTCGTTGGCTTTAATAAAGGCAAAATAATATACCAATAAATCTGGAACTTAGAAGCACCATCGATCGTTGCTGCTTCATCCAGAGATTGAGGAATACTTCTTAATGCGCCAAAATAGAGAAAAATTGCCATACTACTAGCTAACCCAAGATACATAATGACTAATCCAGGTCGGTTCAACATATTGGCTTTCCCAAAAAATGACACTAAAGGAATCATGATCGCTTGAAACGGAATCAATAAACCAATGGCAATCACAAAATACAAGGTATTACTCAATTTACTCTTATTTCTAGACAACGCATATGCTGCCATCGATGTACAAATGACAATCACAAATAAAGAAATCGCAGTAATCATAATCGAATTAAAAGCACTTCTAAAAAAATCTAATTTTTCAAAGGCGACTGGATAATTTTCTGTTGTAAAATTTTGCGGGACATTCAACGTGTTTTTAAAAATTTCTGATTTTGTTTTAAACGAATTAACCACGATCAAATAGAATGGATATAACCACAACAGCGTTAGGATAATCCCAGCAAGTTTGATCCACAGCGCTTTTCTTTTTTTCTGCTTGATCATAGGTCAACCTCCCGTTTTCTGGTAATACTAATTTGCACGACAGAAATCACGGCAATGATCACTAAGAAAATCACAGCTTTAGCTTGAGCATAGCCCATGTTTCTCACGGCAAAAGCTTCATTGACAATATTCATCGCGACCATTTGTGTAGAGTCAAACGGACCACCTGCGGTCAAGGCTAAATTTTGGTCATAGATTTTAAACGCATTAGACAAGGTTAAAAATAAGCTCACAGTAAACGCCGGTGCTAACATCGGAAACTTGATTTTCCAAAATGTCTGCCAAGCAGTTGCGCCATCGATTTCTGCAGCCTCGATCAATTCATCTGGGATATTGTTGATAAATGAGATATAGATGATCATAATATAACCACTCATCTGCCAGACAAATAAAATCACCAAGCCCCAAAAACCAGTATTTGTCGTTGAAAGCCACCCTTTGAAAAACTCAATCCCTGTCGCATCTCCAATTGCTGCAAAGGCTTTGATAAAAATAAATTGCCAGATAAAGCCTAAAATAATTCCACCAATCAAATTAGGCATAAAGAAAACTGTTCGAAATAGATTGTTCAACTTGTCTGCTTTTTGCGTAACAAGCATTGCCAATCCTAACCCGATAACATTGACTAAAATAATAGCTACGACCGAAAACTTAGTAGTAAACCAAATACTACTCAAAAAACGTTCATCTTGAAATGCTCGAAGGTAATTTTCTAATCCTAAAAATTCACCAACTTTGATCCCATTCCAGTCTGTCATAGAATAATAAGCGCCTGTGATCAGTGGAATAAATAAAACCACTGCCATCCCAATCAAACTAGGCGCCAAAAACAACCAAAATGATTTTGATTTATTACGCATAATGATTTTCCTCCTTAAATGAGATCAGACAGCGGCAGAAACAGAGTTTCCCGATTCTGCCGGCGCTATCTCCAAGATATTCATTTAACTGACGAACATCCTACTTGCGGTCTGCTATCCACGCTTCTTTACTTGTCGTAATCAATTCATCCCATGAAATATCCCCATTCAAATATTTTTGGAATTCAGGATAAAATTGTGTTTGAGAAAAACCATCAGGGTATTGATTATGTCCCCAAGGAACCACTTTTCCATCAGATAAATAGTTGAAAATATCTTTTGACGTTGGGTCTTGAATCGAATCAGAAGAAAAATTTGTATAGGCTGGAATAAATTCCATTTCTTCTGTGACAACTTTCATTGCTTCTTTATCCGTGTATAACCATTCTAGAAAGTCCTTGCTTGCTTCCACCACTTTTTCATCTTTATTTTTATTTACACCCCAGTACCATGGTGCTCCTGCGGCAATTTTCCCATCCGTTTCATCTTGAACATATAGCGGCAAAATGCCAAGTTTTTCTTTCGTAAATTCTGGGTCTAAACTATTCAGTGTTGGGACGATCCAATTTCCTTGGTGCACGATCGCCACTTGATCATTGGCGAAATCTTCTTCTACAGAGGTACTATAATCTAATGATAATATTGGTTGAACGTTATATTTATTGATTAGGTCTGTGTATTTTTTAAACTGATCACCATATTTGAAATCAATCGTTTTAGCATCATAAATTTTTTGAAGATTATTATCAAATTCTGGGGAAACAAAGTGAGCGCTATACTGGCTCACTACCCAGAATTCTTTGGCACTAAATCCAAAAACCGCTTTCATTTCTAAGTTATCTTTTTTACTGTCTAATGTCTTCACTGCCTTTTCAAAATCTTCATAAGATTTAATTGCTTCAACATCTACTCCTGCTTTTTTGAATAACTCTTTATTGATCAAAAAGCCAAAGCCTTCAATGTTCATCGGTAAGCCATAAACTTTGCCATCCTTAGTTGCCCCATCTAAGGTACCTTCGATTGCAGTTTCAGCTAATTTGGTATCCGATAAATCAGCTAGACTGTCGCCCCATTTTTCAACATCAGCTAAACCTCCTAGAAGGAAAACACTTGGCTCATCGCCTGATGAAAACTTTGACTGCAAAGCTGCATTAGCATCTTGTCCGCCGCCAACTGTCGTCACGTTGATTTTAACCCCTTCGTGACTTGCTTCATATTTCTTAGCCAATTCATCCAGTTGATCTTTTGTTTCAACTTTGATATTGAACACATCTACTACCGCATCATCTTTTGAACCTGAATTCGAACTACCACTTCCACATGCACTCAAGAGTAAGCCTGCTGCTGCCAAAATTGTTACCGAAAAAATAAGTTTACTTCGTTTCATTCTTATTCCGCTCCCTTTTCTTTAGACTAAATAGTCGTTCAAACGTGATTTGACATATTCCAAGTGACTAGATTCTAAGGTGACATCATCATGTTTCAAAGCATACTCTGTCAGCGTTTCTAAATTTTCTTGATCCTCGATGATTTTAGCACCGATCCCTGTTCGGTAAGATTCATAGCGTTTTTCTTTTAGCTCATCGAAGAAACGGTCTTCTTTCAATCTAGCTGCAGCTTTTAACCCTCTGGCAAAGGTATCCATTCCTGCGATATGTGCCAATAATAGATCCTCCATTTCAAAAGAAGAACGACGAACTTTTGAATCAAAATTGATACCTCCTGGAGCAATTCCACCATTTTCTAAAATCTCATACATCGCTAAAGTTGTGTCATAGATATTCGTTGGAAATTCATCTGTGTCCCAACCTAACAGGATATCTCCTTGATTGGCATCGATTGAGCCCAATGCATCATACGTACGTGCTACTGCTAGTTCATGTTCAAATGTATGACCTGCTAAAGTTGCATGATTGGCTTCTAAATTTAATTTAAAATCATCTGTTAAATCATATTTTTGTAAAAAAGCCATCGCTGTTGCTGCATCAAAATCATATTGGTGTTTTGTTGGTTCTTTTGGTTTTGGTTCGATTAAAAATTGGATAGTGTGTCCGATTTTTTTAGAGTACGCCACAGCCATTTTGAATAAGCGGGCAATGTTGTCTTGTTCTAATTTCATGTCCGTATTCAGCAATGATTCGTATCCTTCACGACCACCCCAGAATACATAATTTTTCCCGCCAAGTTTTTTGCTGATATCCAGTCCTTTTTTTACTTGGGCTGCCGCATACGCAAAAACTTCTGCATTATTAGAAGAAGCGGCTCCATTGGTAAAACGTGGATCTGAAAACATATTCGCTGTGTTCCATAATAATTTGATACCGGTTTCATTCATTTTCACTTTAATCAAGTCTGTGATTTCATCTAAATTAGCAAAGAACTCTTCTAATGAATCTCCTTCTGGCGCCACATCTACATCATGGAAACAAAAGTATTCAACATCCAGTTTAACTAATAATTCAAAGAATGCCGATACTCTATTTCTCGCAGTTTCCATTGGATCAGTTGTTTCCCAAGTACGAACATTCACTGGTTTTCCAAAAGGATCTGAACCATCTTGGGTCATAGTGTGCCAATACGCAATAGCAAAACGCAACTGTTCTTTCATCGTTTTCCCTAATACAACTTCATCTGACTTGTAGTGACGAAATGCAAACATATTCTCTGTCTCAGTGCCTTCATAGTTTACCTTTTCTACTTGCGGAAAATAATTCATCTAAATTCCTCCTATAAATGACTTGCTTCTAGTTAGTTAGTAAGTTAAACTAACTTACATAAAGAATATAAAACAATTGAATTTAGTTGTCAAGCGCTTTCAAACATTTTATTATATTTAATAAAGAGGTGGATAAATTGGTAGTAAACAAATATAAAATCAGAGAGCAAAATGAATCACTCATATTAAAAGGAATCATTGACCATAAAAATATTTCCCGCGCAGAGCTTGCGGTATTAACTGGCTTGAATAAAGCTTCGGTTTCTTCTATTACTAAGACCTTGTTAGATGACGGACTTATTTTTGAAACAGGGATCGGTAATGCCAGCACACTCGGTGGCAGAAAGCCGATTTTACTGCAGTTCAATCCTAAAGCTGCATTGATTTTATCTTTTGATATCGGTGTGGATTATTTGAAAGGGACACTTGCCTATTTAGACGGTGAAGCAGTAGTCACTATTCAAAAAAAACGGATCGTAGTCTCATCGGAAACAGTTATTGCCTTACTCCAACAAAGCATCAAGGAACTAACGGTCAAAACAGATAGCTTGATTGTAGGCATGTGTGTAGCTGTGCACGGCGTGGTAAATCAAAACGAGATCGTTTTTACCCCCTATTATGATTTAGATACAATTGATCTTCATCAAAAGCTGTCCGATCACTTTGAATTTCCAATATTTATCGAAAATGAAGCCAACTTAGCGGCCTTGGGAGAATATGTTTTTTCTTTAGATAGTAAAACCTTAGTTAGTTTAAGTATTCACAGTGGCATTGGTGCTGGGATTGTTGATGGAGGGATTCTAAGAAAAGGCCATTTTGGTGAAGCTGGTGAAATCGGTCATTCTATTTTATATCCAAATGGGAAGAAATGTCCTTGCGGCAACCGCGGGTGTCTGGAACAGTACGCTTCAAACTCTGTTTTATATGAAAACTTAGCCTCAATCAAAGGGTTAGAATATGTCGATTCGACCATTGTACAAAAGCTAGTCGAAAGCGACGATGAAAAAACAGCGGCTGCCCTAGCTGACAACGCCTTTCTACTAAGTATTGGAATCAACAACATTCTTACAGTGTATGATCCAGAAGTGGTTGTGATCAACAGTTCTATTTATCGCAATAACCCTGCACTGCTATCGATGATTACAACTCATCTGACTAGCCGCTTTGCAAGAAATGTGCAAATTCAAAATAGCAAATTAGGCAGTCAAGCAACTTTATTTGGCGGGATTGCTTTATGCTGCCAGAATTTTTTGAATATAAAAGAATTGAAACTATATTCTAACTAAGTAGAGTCCATTAAACGAACAATTGAAACGCCCACTAAAACGATTGATTTTCATTGCGATTACATCTATTAAAATGCTGAAATCATAGCAGAAAATCGATCGTTTTAAACCCAAATTAGTTGTAATAGAAAAAAATATTGAATAACAAAAAAATATATTTCTGCAAATTAAAAATAAAAAAACGCATTTTTTATTCAAATAAAATAGTTTAATCCTCTAAATTAATGGTTCTTTTAGTAATCCTGTTTTTTATTATTTTTAAACGTTTTTTTATTTCATTTTTTTTACAAACGAAAAACAGTCGATAGACACGCCTATTATTTTCCTGTTGGAGAGTGCTATACTATTGTGATATACTAGAGATGCTTTGTTTCACAGTATTTCTCTTGTGAATTTGTTATGAAAGGAGTGAAACTATTTTGGAAGAAGAATATTCAAGACGTAAACAACAGCGTCCGGCATCAGCCTCTAAATTCAGTATCGTAACTGTTATTTTATTGTTATTAATAAATACAATCGCATTGGGCGTATTGCTATTTTTAAATGTTCAAGCAAGTTCTAAACAAGAAACACAGTTAAACAGTATCGAAAAACAAGTGAGCCAGCTTGAAAAAGGACCCCGAGCAACTGAGCAAGCAGACGCAACGGACAATACAGAGCATAATGTCCCTGTAAGAGAAAGCGCTACTCAACCAAGTAGCATAAATGAAACCAGCTCAACCGCTGAAAGTTCAAGTCAACCAGTTCAAGCTACTCCTTCAACAGAGGTCGTTGGACAACAAACAGAACGCTCGACAGAACCTACAACAACGCCTGCCGCAACTTCTTATACTGTTCAATCTGGCGATACGCTTTCTGTAATCGCTGAAAAAAATAAGATATCCCTTCAAGATTTAATGTCAAAAAATAATTTAACTGATTCAACTGTTTATATTGGACAAGTGTTATCTTTACAATAGGCAATATTTTTCCCTACATAATTTTGTTCAACAAACTATTTATCAAAAAATCCCCACTCTATAATTAAGAGCAGGGATTTTTTGATACGATTTTTATCGCATATCACTCACAAAATATCACATTATACACACGTTTGATTGATTCTATAATTCAGGTTCTTAGGTATGTTGATCTCATCTTTTGATTGGATAAACTCAACAATCAGCTCAACGATTTCCTTAGACCCTTCATTGATTATAGGACAATCCTGATAGGTTGGAAAGCCTCCGCCTCCACTTGCTCGATAATCACTTAAAGCAATGGTAAATTCATCTGTCTCTTGAACGATTTTATTTTTGTAGAGCAGCTTCGTTACACGCTCGCCTGCTTTTGCACAAAGATCAATTGTATAATCGATCCCAACAAAAAAGTCAAAATGATAATGTTCAACTTTAGGATATAAATAACTTGGTGAAATAATCACTTTATGTTGTTCATCTAAACTAAAGTAATCCGCGTTTTTGTCAATAACCCGTCTCAATTGCGCACCAGTAATCTTTAATGTAATCAGCTGATTGGTGTATGGATAGGTTGCAATCACGTCTCTCATCGTTACAGCCTTATGAAAACCCGGGGACGTGTTCGCTAAAGAAACCACTGCAATCTGTGCGTTGCTGGCTTGCAGTTGAACTTCTCCGATCAACGCTACGACGGGGCTTCCATTCAATGCCATTGCCAACTTCTCTTCAGCTAATGCATCGCTGTTCAATTTTCCGATCGCTTGATCCAGCCAATTTTGTACTTCTTTTTCCACAGGCTGTAGTCGACCTACCAGCTCAGTTTCTGGAGAAGACGTGGGTTTGCCCACAGTCGACGTTATTTTGATGTTATTTTGTACTTTTTCAATATCAATTTCAAAATAATTCAGTGCATTCGCTGAAGGCTGCACAATATAAGTGCCATGTAAGAGCTGCCCTTCAATCAATAAATGCTGATGTCCGGTCAACAATAAGTCAAAATCGAGTTCTTCACAGATTTTATAACCGATATTTTCACTTGTTTTAGATAAGACCTCACCTGATTTTACATCTCGTTCAAAGCCGCCATGATAGATACAAATCGTAAGATCAACTTGCGGTTTGACTTTCTCTAATGCTTTTTTTGCAGCTATAAACGGATCAGTGATGGTAATATCCTTGATGTTTTCAGCTTTTTCCCAAACATTGATATAATCTGTCACTACGCCAACAATCCCGACTTTTAAACCATTCGCTAACGTCTTGATCGTCCATGGGAATTTTTCCGTTTGGCTTTTTGCATCCAATACATTCTCACATACACATGTTGCATCAAGTGCTTCTAAATACTTATACAAATAACTTGTGCCATAATTGACATCATGATTTCCTAAGGTAACAAAATCATAGCCTGCCTGATTCAATACCGTTGCCTGAGGAAATCCGGCTTCTGAATGGTCTTGACAATAGGTTGCTAAAGCTGATCCTTGAAGCATATCCCCACCATCGATGATTAATGTATTCTCATCTTTTTTAAAGTTAGGGATACATTTTAACAATCCCATAGCTTTTTCTTGCGTATCAGCATAGCTAGTTGGGAATAAATAACCATGAACATCAGATGTATAATAAATCTTCAGTTGTTGCTTCATTTCGTTTTACCTCACTTCTATATTAATACTTATTAACACTCGCAATGTATCCGTCGAAAATGTTATAAATATAAGTTGTTTCCACACGATAGCTTGGAAAGATCGGTCCATTGCTCGTTACACGATAATCTGATTGATCAGGCAGGAGTTGATTTTTTTCTAACCTTACTCCTTGCACTTCTTGTCTTAATAATAATTCTGCCAATTCACTTTTTGATACATGATAAGTTGAAAGCGTGTATGGTGGCTTAAAACTGGATAAAAAGTTTCCTTTCGTTGGCCCTTTCAGTTCTACTGCATAAAATGTACCTGGCACTTTTTTGGCTATATACTGATCCAAAAAGCTTAGGTCAAGTTCTTTTTCCAGCCATTTCTCATAGTCCACTTCATCATATAGATGATAACGAGCGGCTGGGTAGGCCTTTGTATCAATCAATTGACCCTTTCTATTCATCACTTGACCCGCTTGAATAGAAAAAGTTAATTCTCCAATATAATTTCCTTGATAGCCAGGCTGTACAAAGGCAGTATTATTTAATATACCGGCATTTACTCGATGCTGATGACCACAAATCACACCATCGATCCCAGCTATTTCACTGATGATTCGATATGTCTGATCTTCACCAGTGTCATATTGCGTTGGCTGCCCTGTAAGCATATCTCGTTCAATCCCGCCATGATAACTTACGATCAATACATCGACTTGGCTACGAACAAGCGGCACCCATTTGTTTAAGCTGTCTATTGCGTTGATAAATTTAAGGTCACTAATTTGATCATAATCAGTAATTTGCGGCATAGCACTGGTGATCACGCCTATCACACCAACCTTAAGACCACTACGTTCAATAATCGTGTACGGTTCAAAAATCAATTCATCTTTCAAATCCAACACATTGGCACACAAATACTTGCCTGAAAATACGGCAACTTGACGTTTCAAAAAATCGATACCATAATCAAAATCATGATTTCCTGGAACCATGACATCAAAACCAATCTTATTTGCAAGCTCGATCAAAGGTGAGATTGCTCTAGTTGTATTAAAAAAAGTAGTCTGAGGACTACCTACTAAAAAATCGCCATTGTCGATCAAAATGGGTTCATGATAGTTTGCAGCAATTGCAGGAAGAGAACAAATACCGTTCTCTTCTTTTGCTGTCGCTGTCAAAAAACCATGAACATCCGTTGTACTTAATATCGTTAATTCATTCATTTTTTTATCCTCACGACTTACTGTAGTTTTTTACGTAAATAACCAGTGCCAGCATCGATCAAAAATACTGTAATAATGATGCCAAACAAAATGATGCCAACTTTATCCCAAGCTCTTGATTGAATGGCAAATATCATCGGTGCACCGATTCCTCCTGCTCCAACTAAACCAAGCGTTGCTGCACTGCGGACGGCTATCTCAAAGTGATTCAATGCCAGTGATAAAAAGGTGGGAATCAATTGTGGCAAGCGTGCATAAAACATGGTTTGCCAAAAGTTAGCACCGACGGCCGTCATTGATTCTACTGGCGCTTCATCCATTGATTCGATTTCTTCTGTATATAATTTACCTAACATACCGATCTGATGAACGCCGATTGCTAGAACGCCAGCAAATGGCCCAGGTCCTACCATCTTCACAAAGATAATGGCATAAACAAGTTCTGGAAAAGCTCTTAATACATTGCAAATGAACTTGCCGATTTTAGAAACGATCGTATTTGATTTCCATAGATTGTGCGCGCTGATAAATGTTAATGGTAATGCTAAAACCGTCGCAATCACTGTTCCTAAAAAGGCAATTCCGATTGTTAATAGCAACAAGCTCAGTAAATCTTCTCCACTGCCGTCATAGACATACGCCCAATCCGGATGAAACAAACCTGAAAAAACAGATTTGACCATATCGAACGACATATTTCCAGCTTCCGAATAATCGATACCTGCTGCTGAATACAGAATGATCGCTAAAACAACGATAATTGGCAAATAGCTTTTTAACTTTCGATTTATGCTCATTATACCAACCTCTTTCTGATAATTTCACTGATCCAGTCGATCGTGATCACAACAACTAATATAGCTAAAATAATGATTGACACCCGATCATAGCGCATCAAACTCAACGAAGAATTCAAAATCACACCGATTCCACCCGCACCAACATAGCCTAAAATCGTCGATGCACGAATGTTGACTTCAAATGCATACAAAGAATAACTGGCAATTTGGTGAGATATTTGCGGTGCGATCGACCAAAAAGCGATCTGCATTTTTGTCGCACCGACTGATTCAGCCGCTTCGATTGGACCATGATCAATTGTTTCGATGGCTTCATAAACTAATTGTGAGACCATCCCAAAGGTAAACACAGCAATCGTTAAGACACCTGTAAACTCACCGATCCCAAACATCGCAACAAATAAGGCAGCCAACAGTAAGTTAGGGATCGTCCGCACAATACTCATTAAAAAGCGGATGATCGTTGTTACAAAAAAGTTTCTAGTCACAACGGTTGTCGCTAGAAATGCAAACGGCACAGCAAAAACGACACCAAGTGTTGTTCCCACTACTGACATTTTAATTGTTTTCAACATTGGTTCAATAATTTTAGGAATATAGCTCCAATCAGGACTAAGAAAACGTTGTAAAAAAAGACCCATCTGATCTAAGTTATTAAAGACATCTGCCAGCTCGGCCCCAGTCACACGTGCACTTGAATACACGCACAAAAGAACTAACGCGACAATAAATAAGTGCTTATATAAATCACGGTGAATCGTATCTTTTAGCTTCATTAGGCAACACCTTCAGTTTGTTTCAAAATATCTGCACCATAAATGCTGGTTAATACTTCATCTGTCGCCTCTTCTGCTGTTCCATCAAAAACCACTTCGCCATCACGCAAACCAATGATACGGCTTGAAAACTCACGAGCTAAATCAACTGAGTGCAAATTGATCACTACCGTATGATTCAAGTCTTGATTGATTTTCTTTAGATCCTTCATGATTTTTTGAGTTGTAATCGGATCTAATGACGCTACCGGTTCATCAGCCAAAATAATCGACGCTTGTTGAACCAAGGTTCTGGCAATTGATACACGCTGTTGCTGCCCACCACTTAATTCATCACTTCTTGAGTGAAGCTTATCTGCTAGACCAACGCGACCTAAAGCATCATTGACTAATGCATAGTCGTCTTTTGAAAAAATTCCGAAGATACTCTTAAATGTAGAATAATAGCCTAATCTACCCGAAATAACGTTTTTTTGAACAGAACTTTTTTTCACTAAATTAAAGTGTTGAAAAATCATACCGATATTTCTGCGAATTTTGCGCAAGTCTCTTTTATTGGCTTTTGTGATCGAAGCCTCATCAATGATGATATTTCCTTCACTGATTTCGTTTAAGCGATTGATGGAGCGAAGCAATGTGCTTTTACCCGCACCACTTAAACCGATGACTGAAACAAACTCGCCATCGTTGATGGTTAAATTAATATTTTTAAGCCCTTTGACCCCATTATTATAGGTTTTCGTTACATTTTCAAACTGAATCATGATTTCTCCTTTTTATTCTGAAAAATAGAAAAGCTGAACAAATTCCGTTCAGCTTTTAAGTCACTCATTCATGTAGCAAAGCTTTATTCTGCTGCTTTTTCCGTATACTCTTCTACTGTATCATAGTTTTTATCATCGGCTTCTACATAGCCTTTGTGTCCCCACATAGCCATCGCTTCTGCGCCTTCTGTATCTTTAGGCATTGCCAAGAAAACCTCTTTGACTTTTGCTTGTAAGTCTTTATCCATTTTCGGTTGAACAGCGATCGCATCATTGGGAATATCGCCTTTTGTTAAATACAATACTTTTAAATCTTTAAACAAATCGTCTGTTTCAAATTTTGAAGCAAACACATTACGTGCTCCTTCAAAAACAAAGCAAGCGTCTTGCTGACCATTTAAGACTGCTGTAATTTCACTTGGGATATCATTGACTGTTGTCAACGTAACATCTTTCGTCGGATCGATGCCCGCTTCTTTCATTTCAACGACTGGATAAATATAGCCACTAGCTGAGTTCGGACTTAAGCTCGCAATTTTTTTGCCTTTCAAGTCTTTCAAAGAATCAATGCCACTATCTGCTCTAACTAGCACTTCACCTTTAAAGGTACTAGACAGCTTATCTGCTTCTGGTTTCCCAGTTTCACGATTAAAAGCGCTTAATTCAGAAGATAAAATTGCTGTTGCAGCTTTTTGATTGCGGGCTTGAACGTATGCGGATGGCGGCATGATCCCAATATCTACTTTGCCAGATGCCATTGCTTCAACGATCGTTGAATAATCCGTCGCTAAGGTAACATTAACCTCGCGACCTAATTTTTCAGTTAAATACTTTGCGAAAGGTTTCGCTTTTGCTTCCATTGAGCCATCATTGTTGGTTGGAACAAATTGTAATTCTAGTGGTTTTGTCTCATCTGCAGCTTTTTTATCGCCACCTGACCCACACCCTGTAAGTAATCCTACACTCAATCCAATAACAGACAGCAACCCTAACAATTTCGTTTTCTTTTTCACTCTTTCCATCCCTTCGCATTTCGGTATCGCTAAAACAGTTGATTATTTTACTGTTCTAGTTATACCTATTGTATTTTAATGGTGTAAATTTCTCATAATATCGAAGTAAATATTGTGTAAATTTTCTGAAATCTACTTCTCTATTATTGATGTCAAACTACAGTACAAATACTTGATTATTTTCAGTAAATTCCACTGGATTTCTCATTAAAAAATGAATGATCAAGCTAAAATCAGTATAGCATAATTTCGACTTTTTTCTAGACTAGTTTTCATTTTTCACTTATTTTTTCCTCATAAACCTTTTAAAAAAAAAGGTAAAAAAAACCTTTATTAGGTGGACTTTCTAGCGTTTATTACTAATTGTTACCATTCGTATACACAGCAATTTTTGTTATACTTTAATCTTATGAGATGATTATGAAAAAACATAATCTGTTACGATCACTTATTTTCCAAAATAGTTTAGATACAAAATCAATACCAATGGAGAAGCCAAACATATCAACACAAGCAGCAGATAATAATAATACCACTTCTTAGCGTTTTTTAGCCCCAAGAAAAACGTTGCTACACTATATACCATTAGAATAAACAAGTAAATGCTGGTTCCCTTACCTACAAAGTCCATTGAACTTGCGCCCGCTATCATTCTCAATATACTATACGAAATAAGTGCTGTTAGAATTCCCCAGACAAACCAACTTATTTTTTTCAAGTAACCCATTCTTTTCTCCTTTGTGTATTATTGTCAAAATCTACTTATAGAATGCCAGCATCAATTCAACTTTATCATACAAGATAAGAAAAACCATTTAGATTTCCAATCAAATCAAAAAAACTGACACATCGTTCTTTTCAACGTTGCGTCAGTCGCTTTGATTATTTTTCTGGATACATCTCATCCGCTAATTTTTCGATTCCGTCTAACGATTGATAGCCATAACCAAACATATAGTTATAATCAACTGCATAGACTTTTTTGTTTTTAACTGCTTTCATGCTTGAAAGTTTAGGATTTTTCAGCACAGCATCAATCATTGTTTCTCCTGAAATTCCACCTTTCATCGTGCCCCAATCAGCTACGATCAAGACATCAGGATCAGTTTCAATCAATTTCTCCACACTGACTTCACCTTTTTCGTCTTTAAACACATTGTCCAGTTTCACCATTTTGAAAATATCATTAAAAAACGTTTCATTATTTGCTGGATAAACGTATAATTCTTCTGGATCTGAGGTGTGTAGATAGGCAAATGTTTGATCCTCGTTGATTTTTGCTAACTTTTTATCCACTGTTGCTTGGCGTTCCTTTAGATCTGATTTAAAGGCATCTGCTTTTTCCGTTACATTGAACACTTTCCCTAAATTGTCGATATCATCATACACTGAGTCAAAGGTACCGCCTGTGACAGAAGAGTTCAACACGAAAGTTTTGATCCCCATATCATTTAGTGTATCAACTGTTCCGACACCCCAATCTTGGTTATCAAATAGTCCCCCACGCCCATAGACTAAATCTGGATCAACGCTTAAAGCCATTTCTTTTCCGATATAGTCAGTGGATAAATGATTCAATTCATTAAACTCTTTTTCAACGGCTTTATCTGGCTCACCAAAAACAGCGCCCACGCCGACGATTTTATCCTTTAACCCTAAATGCAGTAATAACTCTGCCGCTGGTTGTGTATTCGCTAAAACTTTTTCCGGAACTTTATCAAATGTTTGCTCTTTCTTTTGCCAGCTTTCTGCGCCTTCTGCTTTAGTAAAATTTTGAACGGTTACAGGGTACCCCTCACTTTGATTTTTTTCAGTAGCTTTCTGCTCTTGTTGACCGCAACCGGCTAACAGTGTTAAACCTAATAAACTAATAATAAATGCTTTTTTCATTTTTTCGCATCCTCTTCCTGTATTTTAATGCAAGTGACTACTCTAACGAATACGCAAAACCCAATCGGTTCGTCACTGGATTTTTATAAATCGTACACTTAACACCATAAATTTCTTCGATCAATCGTTCTGTAAATAATTCTTCTGGTTTTCCTTCCGCAATGATTTTGCCAGCTTTCATCGCATAAATATAATCACAATAATGTGCCGCCAATTCCAAATCATGAAGTGCCGCCAAAACACCGATGTCTAGATTTTTCACACAGCTCAGGATTTCTAATTGATAGCGAATGTCCAAGTGATTGGTCGGTTCATCTAAAATCATATAGCTTGGTTGTTGAGCGATCGTTCTGGCTAAAATGACCCGTTGCTTCTCACCACCAGATAAAGACAGAAAACTTCGCTCAGCATAATTGACCAAGTTGGTTTTAGCTAAAGCATCCATTACGATATCGATGTCTGCTTGAGTGTCTGACTCTAACAGTTTTTTGTGCGGCGTTCTTCCTAGCAAAACCATTTGAAAAACACTCAAATCAAAGTTTAGTTCATTAAATTGATTGACCACACCTAACTTTTGCGCCACTTTCTTTTCAGAAACAGCGAGCAGATCTAGATCATCTAAAAAAACACGTCCAGCTTTCGGCTTGATTCCTTTGTAAATTCCTTTAAGCATCGTTGACTTACCACAGCCATTTGCGCCAATGATTCCCACAAATTGCTTTTTCTTTGTTTGAAAAGAAATACTGTTTACAATCGCTTCTTGCCCAATCGTGATTTCTAAGTCTTTTACATTTAGTTCCATTGTTAGCCTCCGAAATTGTAGCCTTTTTTAACAATAATGTAGATAAATAACGGTGCACCGATCACTGATGTAATGATTCCGATCGGCAACTCAACGTTTGGAATCATGATTCGAGAAAGAACATCTGCCCAAATCATAAACAGCGCTCCGGACAATGCTACGATCGGCAGTAATCGTTTATGGTCAGAGCCGATTAACCCACGCACGATATGTGGAATAATGAGTCCCACAAAACCGATCATTCCAGAATAAGCCACGATCACACCTGTCAAAAGAGCTGCTAGTAATAAATACAGCTGACGATATTTCGCCAAAGGAACCCCTAAAGTAATCGCTGCTTCGTCTCCTAACAACATTACATTTAAAATCCGATGCTGAAACAAAAAGAAGCTAGTGATCAGCACAACAACGACTGATAAAACACCTAACTTATTCCAACTTGCAGAAGCTAAACTCCCCATTGCCCAAAACGTCACTGTCTTCATGCCCTCTGCATTATTCGCCAGATAAACAATAAAACTAGAAATCGAGCTACATAACGCTCCAATCACTGAACCAGATAAAACTAATTTGACCGATGTCATTCGTCCACCAATCCCTGATAAAACAAGGACACCAAACGCCGCGGCCATTGCTCCAACAAACGCGCCAAAAGCCAAGCCAAACTGAGAGAAAATACTCCCTGTGCCAAAGCCTACAAGAATCGCAAATGTTGCGCCAAGTGAAGCGCCAGAAGAGATCCCTAGAATATAAGGGTCCGCCAAAGGATTTTGAACAACTGCCTGCATCACAGCTCCAGTAATCGCTAAGCCCATCCCAACAAAAACTGCTAAGATCACTCTCGGTGTCCTTACAAACCAAATAATATTCACTGCAGAGTGACTAGTAACTCCCTCTAAAGACCCTAAGCGACCGCCAGAAACTTTATTTAAAAGAATCTGAACGATATCCTCAATTGAAATATTCGCCTGTCCATTGATCAATGAATAGACGATGGATAAAAAAATAAGTACGACTAAAAACATAAGGATCAATGGATAATACTGATGTGTTTTGGCCTTGATCCTTACCTCATTTGTCTTGATTGCCTGCAAAAAAATACGCCTCCTGTGTATCTGAAAATCTCAACTACTTGTTTCCTTCACTCATTTCTGACACTTGCTCTTTCAAACTCTTAGTCCACTGTGCCACAGGTTTCCTACGGCTCATGGGTAACTTCATCTTGTCATCGACTGCGCTAATATCAAGTAAACCAATGATTTGTCGCTCAACTGCCACACCAACATTTTGCTTGAATACTTGATCGAAAATCACTGGAATCGTACGCCATGTCACACCGATTTGTCTAGCCCAAGCTGCTAATTGAAAATTTTGAATAAAAGCTGAGACTGCACCGATTGCTTCCAAGTTCGATTTTTCACTTGTACAAATAGGTGCAGTGACAATTAAGGTTATGGGAACATCTAAGAAATAATCCTGCGTTCTCTTCTTAGCCTTTTCTAGATTTTCTTGATCATAACGTGCCCAAATATCTAACCGTTCATAGCTATTCATGATTTCTTTCACAAATGCTTGTCGCTCTTGCTGCTCACTAACCATCACGACTTCCCAAGGCTCTTCTTTAGAATGATAGGGGGCATAGCTAGCACTTTCTAATAGATCATGTATTGTTTCTAGAGAAATCATTTGATCTGTTAACGTGCGAATCGTTCTACGGTCTCTGATGATTTGATCGATTGAATTACTTTCCATCTCATTTCTCCCATTCTCTAATCGATTTATGATAAATACAAACGTAATTTATAATTCCGTTCTCAACTGAAAATGAAAATCATTCTCAATTAGAAATTAAGAGTACCATTTCACTATTTTTTTTGCAAGCCCATTTTTGCTTTTTAAAGCAAAAAAAACGCACGTCCGAGTGAATCAGACAATGCATTTTTTTACTAGCTTGCTCACACTAATTCAAACGTTAATTGCTGCGTTTCTTTCACGTTAGCTCCGACAAAAACGATGAATTCTCCCGCTTCTTCTTCGAATAGCATCTCTTTCGTGTAAAATTTCAAGTCTGCTCTCGTTAAGGTAAAGATAACTTCTTTTTCCTCACCAGCGGCAAGTTCGACCTTTTTGAACGCTTTTAACTCTTTGACCGGACGTACGACAGATCCTGTCACATCCTGTATATATAATTGAACTGTTTCGGTCGTTGCACGCTCTGAGCTATTTTTAACTTTGACTGATACTTCAAGTGTTTCTTCCATTTTTTCACTGCTTAATGTCAATTCAGAATAGTCAACTTTACTATAAGATAATCCGTAGCCAAATGAGAATAACGGATCGTTAGGACTATCTAGATATTTGGAAACAAAACGACCTTTGTGAGTTGTACTAGTTAGCGGGCGCCCTGTTTTGAACTCACTGTAATAGATTGGCAGCTGTCCAACTGAATGAGGAAAACTCATACTTAAGCGGCCTGTTGGGTTCGTTTGACCAAATATAATATCTGCTAACGCATTACCCCCTTCTGTTCCAGGGAACCACGCTTGGATGATTGCGTCTACTTGTTCGACTTCTTTGGTTAAAACAAGTGGTCTGCCGCTGATCACGATCAAGACTGTCTTTTTATTCATAGCTGTCAACTTTTGTAAAAATTCTTGTTGTATATGTGGTAACGTAATCTCAGTCCGACTGCCAGCTTCACCACTTTGCATCGTATGTTCACCTAATGCAAAGACAATCGTATCGGCTTGTTTAGCTAAGTTTAACGCCTGAGTGAGTTCTTGCTCTTTTGTTTGTTCATTTAAGCCGATTTGTTCAATTTGATCTTTCGTTGCACCAAATTCCCCTAAAAAGGTGTAATCTTCCAGCATGTCACAGCCTTGTGTATAAAGTAAATGCTCTGAATCAAGATAGCTTTCGAAGCCCTTCTTGATTGTCACGACATCTTCACGTTTTCCATGCACCGCCCATAAACCGATCAGCTCTTGATTATCACCGTAGGGTCCGACTAATAACACTTTTTCCTTGTTTGGTGTCAAAGGTAAAACTGATTGTTTATTCTGCAATAGTACGACTGACTCAGACGAAACTTTTTTAGCTAATTGACGTTTTTCTTCTGTCAAAAAGACTTGTTCTTCCTGCTCCGCACTTGCACCACGATAAGGATCTTCAAATAAACCAAGGTCATTTTTCAATTTTAATACACGGTAAACGGAGCGATCGACTAAATCGGCACTGATTTCTCCCGCTTCAATCAAGGGCTCTAATTCTTTTGCATAACAGGGTGTCTTCATATCGATATCTGTGGTGGCTTCAATCGCCAATTTTGCTGCTTCACGATCGTTAGCTGCGACACCATGAGCTATCAATTCTTGAATTGCGGCGTAGTCGGAAATGATCACGCCATCAAAGCCCCATTCTTTGCGCAAAATATCTTCAAGTAGAAATTTATTTCCAGTTACTGGCATCCCATCGTAGGTATTAAATGACGTCATCACTAACTGACACCCTGCATCAACTGCAGCTTTGTAGGATGGTAGATAGTCTTGGCGTAGTCTACGTTCCGACATATCAACAGTGTTATATTCACGACCACCTTCTGCAGCGCCATACGCCGCAAAGTGCTTCACGCAAGCAGCAATCCCACCACCATTAAGCAAATCTTTTTGCAATCCTGTCACCATCGCTCTGGCAAATGCTGAATTTAAAACTGGATCTTCCCCAGTTGATTCTAAACAGCGACCCCAACGTGCATCACGGACTAGATCGACCATCGGGGCAAACGTCACGTGCGCTCCTGCAGCGTTAGATTCTTCCGCTGTCTGTTGATAAGCTAATTCGATCAATTCAGGATTCCAAGTCGCACCTAAACCTAACGGAATCGGAAAAATCGTACGATAACCATAGATAATATCTGCCATAAACAATAACGGAATGTTATGGCGACTTTTCTTTAAATAACGCTCTTGGATTTCCCTTGTTTTGTCCGCTCCAGTGACATTTAAGACTGAACCGACCTGATCGACGATTTTTTGATCGATCCCTAATTTTTTCTGTGGTCCAACAGCTAATTCATCTGCATGGAAAAAATCGCCTGACAACTGAACTAACTGTCCAATTTTTTCTTCCCAAGTCAATGACTTAAGTAGTTCTTTTAATTTTGTCTCTTCCATTTTTACACCTCTTCACTTTGCTCTTTCAAATAAGTCTTTTTATCTAAACGCTTGAACCATGGGTACCAGAGCAGTGGCGATAATACCAGTTGGATCACCAATTGTAAAATAATCACAGAAATACTTCCCTGAACCGCAGCATGAAATCCGATCGGTAATCCAAAAATCGCTTGTACTCCGACAAATCTTGAAACCAGCCCGATTTTCGTTAACACATACGCTAAAATCAAACCAATACTATTATTAAAAATAAACGGAATCGCTAAATCAAAGTTCAATACTAAAGGCGTTCCAAAAATCACAGGTTCTGTGATTCCAAATAACGCTGGCACAATAGAAATCTTACCAACTTCCCGATATTGCTTACTTTTAGCCCGCAACATCAATAACACTAACCCTAAGGCCATGCCGCCAAACGTAATAATATTGAAAAAGGCCAACCCAACAATATTCGGTGGTACTTGACCAGCCGTTACTGCATTCATATTTTCAACATCCATAGCCATCCATAAAGGGGTAACCAAAGGGATGATCACATTGGTCCCATGAATCCCAAAAAACCAAAGAATCTGCTGAATTAAGCTTAGAATAATCATTGCACCGATCGAGCCACCGATGCCTTTTAACGGTTCTTGAATAATCGTGTAAACAAATTGATGCATATTTCCAAATGTAGTTAAACTAAAGCCTAAATCAACTAAAATAAATAAAATCCCAATCAATACAGTAGGAACCAATGATTCAAACATTCGTGTTACCATTGGCGGTACACCTTCCGGCATTTTGATCGTCCAACCTCTACGCTTGATCGCTATAAACAAACGTCCAACAACTAACCCTACGATCATCGCTGAAAAGACACCTTGTGCACTTAGCCAAGTGGTAGGTAGTGCTGCAATATCATCCGCCGTCTTATCAAGAGGTGTGATCAAAAGAAAACTCATCAGTGAAATGATGCCAGCTGCAACGTAGTCTTCTTTTTCATCTAATTTACGAACCAAATTAATCGCCATCAAAACAGAAATATATAATGCCAGAGAACCAATCGTAAATGTATTGACTTTCCCTAATAATGCAATCACTTGTGTGAATCCTTGCAACGTTTTAGACATATTCATAAAAACAACTAATAATACCGCAACGGAGCCTATAAATACTGGACCCAACGTTGACATCATTGCCCCAGAAATGGCTTGGAGATAAGGATTATTGCCCATCTTATCAAAAAATGGACTTACCTTATCAAACAGACCAATTATCTTTTTCTTCATGTATATTTCCCCTCTCAATATCCAGTAAGCGCTTTACTTGAATTCAGTATACTGAGTATTCCCCCTCATTTCTGTGCTTATTTCGTCTTCAAATCGGAAAAATAATGACTTTTTTATTTGAAATATTTTTGTCGATATTGTTGTGGAGACAAGCTGTAATTCTTTTTAAACACATTGTAGAAGGATTTTACTGAGAAAAAACCATTAGCCATCGCAATATCTAAAACGGTCATATCAGTATCTCTTAATTGATAATACGCTTTCTCCAATCGCACAGTATTCACATATTCAGAAAAAGGAATGCCCATATATTTTTTGAAAAATCGTGAAAAATAGGCTGGGTCATAGTTAAACACTTCCGCCACTTGTTCTAATTTCAGTGATTGATTGTAGTTGATTTGCACATATTCATTCACTTGTTTCAAGCGTTCAAGATGCTTTAAGCTCTTGATTGTTTTTTTAGTGGCTAAAGGAATACTGTATTTTTCTGTCAACAGTGATAAAACCGCCAATGTCCGACTCTTAACAAGTAGGTTTGTTGCTAAATCATTGACTTGATAATCTTTAAAAATTTGATTCAATAATGTTTGAAGTTGCTCATCTTTTTCCTTCAAAGGGATCAAATTGAATAAGAATTGATCATTGTATTGATTTTGCGTCATTTCCTGCAAAAATTTTAAAGGAAACTGCATGACAAAAACTTCATTTGGTAAAGGACTTCTAGAGGAATGAATAATATTGGAATTGATAAATAAGGTATCGCCTGGTTCCAGTAAATACGTTACTTGAGGAAAACGGACTTCTAAGTTTCCTTTTAGACAATACAATAACTCTGCGCTTTCATGCCAATGGGTAGAAATCAGTCGATCTGGATTTCTCGATGTAAAAGAAAATAGTTTAAATGGATAATCTTTATTTGGTGAGATCATTTCATGTTTCATAATCAGCCCTCTTTCACTTTGATTTGACGGTTAAATTATAAGCTATTTTTTAGGTCAATAAAAAGAGAATGTTCTTTCTGCTGATTTTTCATATTGAGGGAAACTCATTTTTATGATACGGTTAATACTGATTGAACAAATGTTTTTATAATTCGTTTCAATCTGACTTTGGTTGGGGAAAAGGAGAATAATATGAAAAAAACACTAGTAGCAGTCCTTGCTTTGTCTATGGTGACACTAGCTGGCTGCGGTAATTCTAATGAGGGCAAAAAAACTTCTGAAAGTACAAAAACAGAAGCTCAATTTGAAAAAGAATCTAAAAAGCGCGAGGAAGACGCAAAAAGAAAGCAAGAATTAGTTCAAGAAATCTCAATTCTAAAAGAATCTATTGCTTCAATGCAGAAGATCCAAAAGCAAGCTGAAGAAATGGCAACAGAAAATACCATGGAAGACATGCAAGCCAACTATGATGAGGGTGTCGTATTAGGCAAACAAGGGATTGAGGATCTACAAGCTCAATTAAAGGATTCCGAAGCTGAATTAGAAGAATTGAAATAAATAAAAAGGCTGGGATGTAACTCTATGAGTTACATCCCAGCCTCAAGGAATCCGAATAAACGGTGGGAGCAGAAACAACTCCTTCGGAAATAAGCTGAAATTGCTGTAAAACACAGCAAGGTACGAGCTGATGTAGAACAGTACCTACTTGGTCACAAAAATTTGAAAAACACCGAGTAGTTACCAATCATCATCAGTTCGTAAACTTACTGTGATTCTTGGCAATTTTCGTGAATTCCTTCTTATTGCTGTAAAACACAACGAAGTATGAGTTGATGTTGCACAGTACCTACTTGGTTATCGGAGTTAAACGCTTCAGTCCCATCCTCTTAATTAGTCAATATTGCGCAATTGGAAAAATGAAACAACTTCACCAATTCCCATAAATATCAAAATTCCGCCGAACAATTGGAATAATACCAACAGACTGCTGAAAGGATTAAATGTCAAAACTAATCCAGCAATGATTAAAATCACGCTATAAATCAACATCGGTAACCAGCTGACATTGACATACGTCCGTAAATTGACTGATTGAATGGCCCGAGTAACTCCCACAATCACGATCACCAGTCCTAGGAAAATTGGTAAGATACTTACGATTCCTTTTGCAAAAACCAGTACGATTCCTGCAATTACTAGTAAAATGATCCCGCCTAGAAAACTCATTCCATAGGTACCTGTTGCTTTTTTGACCTTAAAACCATCATACAGATTTAGTACACCCATAATGGCAATATAAGCCGATATAAAATAAACAGCCAATTGGAAGACACTTCTTGGGTTAATTAAAATCAATAGACCAAAAATAATATAAACAATTCCTCGCAAAAGTGCATATTTTCTTAATTGTTCCATAACGTTATTCATTGTTATCCCCTCCATTAACGCTTTACTTGATTTCTACTTATATTGTATAGAACTTCTTGGAATAAGACGAATGATAAGGTCCAACTTTCACGATATTTTATAACACTCTTTACTCAGCTAATGCTCTTTTTCTTAAATAAAAATCTGAGCAACAGTTAAAAACAATCTTTTCACTCTTATTAAAAAAAAACATTTCTAACTGTCGCTTATTATTTAATCCTCTATTTCCTTTTCAATGACCTCACCTGTTTGTGCATCGATTTTTATGGATATTTCATCATTTCCAGAACGTACTTTGACCTCCCAATAGGTGATAGACAGTTCTCGGTCTAAAGACCATTCAACAGCTTCTCCCTGTCCAGCACTTTCCTGTGCTATTTTTGAAGCTTCTTCCAAGGACTTCAATCCTTTTAAATCCAAGGCTTTATTTTCTTTTTCTACACCATTTTGCTCTTCACGATCTAGTGTTTCTTCTCGCTCTTTTGTTAATTTAGCGGTTGCTGCATTGATTTTCACTTCGTATTCCTTACTATCATCGACTCCTTGAATCTCATAATAATAAGAGCCAAAAGAGGTATCTAAATCAAGTGAAGTAATCGCTGTGTTGGGATACGCTTCTTCGTATGCTTTGATTGCTTCTTCAACAGTCACTTTTATTTCAGACAAATTTGCTTTATCTGTTGTTTTTATACTAGACTCATTCGTCGTTGACTGGCTGAGCGTTTCACTGCCGGCCTGACTTTTTTCGTTACTTTCCAGTGATTTGTTGTTGCTTGTACAACCTGCCAAGATAACGCCTAAACAAACTGTTGTTATAATCATTTTTTTATTCATATTGTTCATTCCTTTCAATTTTCCTTTGCTTTACACTATTATCTTAACAGCAGAGCGAACAGAAAAAAATAAATCTATGTGAAAGTTAAATGAAGAAATCTTCATTTTTTATAGACTAGTTGCTGCAAAGGTTAGAGTAAAACAAGTTCCTGTAGGCCTTGCATCCGTTACTACGATATCTCCTTGATACAACTCAACCAATTCTTTAACAATTGCTAAACCAATTCCTGTACCCGGAATTTCACTAGAACGCGATCGATCCACTCGATAAAATCGTTCAAACACCTTACTTTTTTCTTCGTTTGAAATACCGATTCCAGAATCCTCTATCATTAGATAAATGTGCTGACCCTTAGTAAAAAGCTTAACGCTAATTTTTCCAGTATCATCTGTGTATTTCACAGCATTTTCAAGCAAGTTTCTAGTCATCTGATAGAAATGTTCTGAACATCCTTTGATCACTATTTTTTCTTCAATTTGGACAATCAAACTTTGAGGCATCATGACTTTTAGCTCGTTGATCGTTTGCTGGATCAACAATGATAAATCAATTACTTCTGTCTCCATTTGGTTTTCCAGACGACCTAAAGTCAGCAGTTGTTCAACCAGTATTTCCATTCGTTTTGATTCTTTGTCAATATATTCTAATGACGTTGGGATCACTTTAGGGTGGTTTTTTCCACGGCGTTTAATCAGATTGACATGCCCACGAATAGCCGCTAGCGGTGTACGTAATTCATGTGATGCATCGGTGACAAATTGCTGCTCTCTTTTTAATGATGCACGCTGTTTTACGAGTAATACATTAAATGATTTCGCGATATTTTGAACTTCCAGTGGCGTCTTTGGAACCGTTAATTCTTGTTCAGCAGATGAACTTTCCAGCTGACTAATTTCCTGATCCATAGCAACTAATGCGCCACTGATTTTCCTTGAAAAACGATACGTGACCAATGAACCAATGCCAATCACGATAATGGTTAGAAAAATGGTAACTGAAAAAATTCTTTCAATCACTTCAAATTGATCTTCCATATCCACTAGAATAGTGACTTTGGTCTGTCCTGTTTGAAAACTTGTATAATAATAAGGTTCTATCTCACTTGTCCATAACACCCGATCAAATAAAATGAATTGTTTCAAAGTAGGAAATTCATCATACAATTCTGCGGCATCATCAGATGAAAAAATCACCTCTCCGCTTTCTAAACCAACGCGAATCAAATAAGGAGAATTTTCTTTAGGAACCGAACCAGCTAAAGTCTTTTGCCAGTCATTTGCCGTTTTTTTCTGATCACTTTTCAGCGACTCTTCTACTAATACCGTCTGTTCTTTCGTCGATTCATATAACTCTGCAATCGTGATTCCCATGATTGCTAGGCTTAAAACCAATACAGCAGAAACAAGTAAGCCAATAAAACGAAGTGTCAATTGAAATTGGGTAGTATTTTTCCGTTCACGGAACGTCTTTTTAGTTTTCTCCATCGCTGGACCTCAAAACATAGCCTACTCCACGAACCGTTTGAATCAAACGCTGATTCGGATTGTGATCGATCTTGTTTCTCAGTGAGCGTATATAGACATCCACAACATTCGTCTGACCAAAATAATCATAGCCCCAAACCGCATTGAGCAATTGATCTCGTGTTAAAACGACTTCAGGCTGTTTGATCAATTCTGCTAATAATTCAAATTCCTTTTGTGTCAATTGAATCAGCTCTCCAAAACGTTCAACGGTTCGCTTGGTCAAATCTAAGGACAAGTCACTGTACCGATAAACCAATTGCTGCTGAAGTTTTTCTTGTTGTTCTGCTCGTCTGAGGATCACTCTAATTCTGGCTAATAATTCTTCTATATCAAAGGGCTTCGTGATGTAATCATCTGTACCAGCATCCAGACCGCTAACTTTATCGGCCAACTGATCTCTAGCAGTCATCATGATAATTGGCACTTGGCTGTTACGGCGAATCCTTCTTGCAACGGTGATTCCATCATATTTTGGCAACATCCAATCTAACAAGAGTAGTGTAATGGTTTCTTGATTTTGTTTATATAGTTCCAACGCCAGCTCTCCATCAGGGGCATAAAGTACTTCATAACCTTCAAACTTAAGTTCTTCTGAAATAAAATTAGCCAAACTCGCTTCGTCTTCTACTAGCAAAATAACTACCTTATCCATTTTTTCCACCGCCTTTTTACATAGCGTACCCACTATTTTTAGCTTGGTCAAGCAAATTATGATGAAAAAATCTTCATTTTTATGGGACTGGTGGGATTGCGAGTGGTTGGTATTTTTGATGGGTCTAGCTCTAAACAGAGCTAGACTTTGTGTCCGCTTTTTTTGGAAAGGATACCAGGATATTTCAATCCACTAGCTCTAAACAGAGCTAGACTCCAATAACCCTTGGATTGATTTAAGTAACGGAGATTTCAATCCACTAGCTCTAAACAGAGCTAGACCGCTCCCCATAAGTCAACATCGCCAATACCTCTAAAATTTCAATCCACTAGCTCTAAACAGAGCTAGACGAGTCTAATGAGTGTATCGCAGTATAAGAATAAAATATTTCAATCCACTAGCTCTAAACAGAGCTAGACCTTCTTGCTGTTTTTAATGCCTCATCGGTCATTGGATTTCAATCCACTAGCTCTAAACAGAGCTAGACGAAAAAAATTGTAAAAACGAAGGATAGCGATTTAATATTTCAATCCACTAGCTCTAAACAGAGCTAGACTTTTACTGTTTGGGTGTTAGAGCAAAACGAAAGATTTCAATCCACTAGCTCTAAACAGAGCTAGACTTGGCAAGTAGCAGGAGATTACGATATTTAACTAAACATTTCAATCCACTAGCTCTAAACAGAGCTAGACGTCACAATTTTGATAAATGGCTGGGTTGGCTCACTATTTCAATCCACTAGCTCTAAACAGAGCTAGACCTCTTATGTTCAAAATGTCACCCGATTGTCGAAAATATTTCAATCCACTAGCTCTAAACAGAGCTAGACGGATTTAGCCGATGCGATAAAAGGTGGACGTTTTATTTCAATCCACTAGCTCTAAACAGAGCTAGACTTTGAAGTATAGGTCGTAAGGAGTTTATACATAGAATTTCAATCCACTAGCTCTAAACAGAGCTAGACTAAAATATACAAAACACCTTCTGTTTCATAATCAATTTCAATCCACTAGCTCTAAACAGAGCTAGACGTAGGTTCGAGTCCTGCCACGTCTTTAGCAACCGAGATTTCAATCCACTAGCTCTAAACAGAGCTAGACCAACACCAGGCGGTGGCGGACATCCAGACATAAAAAATTTCAATCCACTAGCTCTAAACAGAGCTAGACATCACATGAAAATAATAACTACGGTTTTTATTTAATTTCAATCCACTAGCTCTAAACAGAGCTAGACGTATTTGTTTCATTATCTTCAAGCATTTTATATTTAATTTCAATCCACTAGCTCTAAACAGAGCTAGACAATTTATAGATATAACAAAGAACACACGATCACTATTTCAATCCACTAGCTCTAAACAGAGCTAGACGTTTAATCATCGAAAGGGGGTGTGGAAATGTTTATTTCAATCCACTAGCTCTAAACAGAGTTAGACGTCAAAGGTAAACAACAGATTAAGTGGATGCAAAATTTCAATCCACTAGCTCTAAACAGAGCTAGACACTTCAGCGGGATCACGCCCGCAAATATGTATCAAATTTCAATCCACTAGCTCTAAACAGAGCTAGACATGAGTGGATCGGATTGAGCAAAGAAACATTTAAAATTTCAATCCACTAGCTCTAAACAGAGCTAGACTTTAAGTGGGGGTATGCAAAAGAAATCCCTATGATTTCAATCCACTAGCTCTAAACAGAGCTAGACCTACTAACCAAAACACTTGAAGACGTCCAAGAATCGATTTCAATCCACTAGCTCTAAACAGAGCTAGACTATATCAATTCTTATCATGTGATCACTCCTAAAGTATTTCAATCCACTAGCTCTAAACAGAGCTAGACATCGTAATGAAGCTTTACGCCGAACAGGAAACAGAACATTTCAATCCACTAGCTCTAAACAGAGCTAGACTAAAAAAGGAATTCACAATCAAAAGCGGTGGTTACATTTCAATCCACTAGCTCTAAACAGAGCTAGACTCATCTTTAAGCCCCTCTCTTAAATCATAGATTATTTCAATCCACTAGCTCTAAACAGAGCTAGACTGATGCTGTCGCCGCTTGACTTCCAGCATCATTATATTTCAATCCACTAGCTCTAAACAGAGCTAGACCAATGTTTACTGGCACTTCAATGGTTATACTGGAAATTTCAATCCACTAGCTCTAAACAGAGCTAGACCCCAATGTATTACTTTATCGAGAATCCACGTGGAGATTTCAATCCACTAGCTCTAAACAGAGCTAGACATCGGCTATCACATTTTTAATATACACGAAATTATTTCAATCCACTAGCTCTAAACAGAGCTAGACCACTAAAGGATGGATAGTCACTTGCTTTGAATGACATTTCAATCCACTAGCTCTAAACAGAGCTAGACATTAAGTGAGGAAATACTAAAACGTGTGTGGATTCATTTCAATCCACTAGCTCTAAACAGAGCTAGACATACTTAATGCAGCTAATGTAAATATCATCAATATATTTCAATCCACTAGCTCTAAACAGAGCTAGACAATCGTGCGATCGTCTTTTAAAACGATATTACAGGGATTTCAATCCACTAACTCTAAACAGAGCTAGACGTTGTATAGATTATCTTCTGCAATGTTGTACATACATTTCAATCCACTAGCTCTAAACAGAGCTAGACATAAACTTAGCAACAGACAAAACCAATTGGGAAATTTCAATCCACTAGCTCTAAACAGAGCTAGACTGTGAAAATGACATAAATACATGTCATTTCTTCACCTTTTCACAAATAAACCGCAATTAAATTAAATTCAGATGAGAAAAACGGCTTTTTTTAAATAAAATATACCTAAAATTTGGTGCGGATCCCCCAGTGATTTCATGTGCACTTGGGGTTCGCACCAATTTTACTTAAAATATCAAAGGAGCTTCTACATCAAAGCTTTCTTTTGCACCAATATGCTCTACTTTATTTTGATAATTATTTCCCAAGCGGTAAATACGTAAACTATCTAATTCTTCATCAATTAAATCAACCAGTTCTTTCTTCAACTTAGTTAACTCCGTTGCATCAACAACACATTCAAAAACAGAATTCTGAACACGTTGTCCATAATCTTGACATTTTTTTGCTACTTTCCTCAAACGACGAGTTCCATTCTTAGAACTTGTTGCGACATCATAAGTGATCAACACTAACATACTTTTCACCTACTTCCATAAAAACGGTGGATAACCATCTAAATCATCTCTTAAAAAGCGACTTAATAACAATGCCTGAGCGTAAGGAACTAACCCCCAATTGATTTTCTCACCTAAAAATGGATGCTGAATTTGCTCTTGTTTCTTTTCTTGCCATTTTTGAAAGAAAGTACGTCTACCATCATCCGTCAAAATTACTGCACCGCTCTCTTTTTTCACAAAATCCTTTTCAGTCACTATTTTTTTATTGATCAAGGTTAAGACAAAACGATCCGCATAAATGCCTCGCAACTCTTCCATCAAATCTAGTGCTAAAGAAGCTCTACCCGGTCGATCTTGATGCATAAAGCCAACATAAGGATCAAGTCCAACAGTTTCTAATGCAGCAGCACATTCTTGCGCTAACAAAGTATAAGCTAAGGAAAGCATTGCATTTACATTATCCAAAGGTGGTCGGCGGTTTCTACCATAAAAACCGAAATCACTTTTTTGCTGTAAAATCATTTGATCAAACAATAGAAAATAACGATTTGCTGCTTGTCCTTCGATTCCTCTTAATGATTCTAAATCCCCGACTTCGCGAATATCTTCAATGTATTTTTTTAATTCGCCAGAAATTTGTTTAAAACGTTCGACATCAACTCGCATCGTATTCTCTCTTGTCATTCGTTCCAACATCCAGCGTTGATTATATAATTTGCCAATAATAAAATGACGGGCAATTTCCAAGCTATCGGCTTCAATATCAGATAAACGATATTGCTTTTTCCGCAATGTGACATTGCCAGTTGTACCACCAGTCACTCGACTGCCAAACTTACCAGAATTCGTTAAAAAAGTAATTCCAATATTTTTTTCAGCACATTTGCGCATTAGCGCAGGGCTAGCACCTAAATAACCAGAAGTGACAATGGCTTCTATATTATGAAGTGGAACTCGATTTTTCTTTTCATCTATTTTGACAACAATATTCTCACCATCTAAAGCTAAATAGGCATCTGAGGATGTTATAAATAAGGTATTCAACAGCTTTTTCATTCACATAACCTCCGATCTAAGTAGCCTTTGACTGTTTGAACATTCATTAATTTAGGTAAACAGATATTTTGTAATGAACACTTTTTACAAAAATTTCCAGTTTTAACCTTTGGTGTATAGCGTCTTTTCCAATATTGATGCATTTCTGCTACATTTTTTTGTAATTCTTCTCGTAAAGCAGGCGTAATTTCGATTTCTTCTCGGCGTTTTGTTTCATGATAATATAAATAGCCTTTCGGTACTTCACATACTAACATCTCTTCTAAGCAAACGGCTTGAGCTGTTAATTGTAATATATCACTAAGCTCTTGTTTGGGTTTACCATGCTTGTATTCAACTGGTACAGGTAAATAAGTTCCCGTTTCTCCGTTTAATGTTACACCGTTTGGATCTTGCACAAATTCCACCACATCACAGATTCCAGTAATTCCTAAAGTTGGTGAATGGATTGGCAATGCGCGAACAATCAAACGATCTTTGCGCTTTTCACGAATTGTTGGTTGATCGGCTTTTTCATGTAAATATTGACCTTCCAACGTCAGCACATTTTCTTGCCATTGCTGCTCAATATGGATCAACGCCCATTGACGACGGCAGAACAGAAAATGTTGAATACCTGAAATCATTAAATAATCTTGTTCATCGTACATGTTATAGCCCTTCGATGACAGATAGCTCGATTCCTTCTAGTGGTTCAACAGTTACTGTGTAATCGTCAAATGATTTTGCACGATCAACTTCAGGAATTTTTTCGATTTTTACAGAGCGATGGACTTTCGCGGATGATGCTTTGCCCATTTTGCTTGGGTGTTCCCACCAGTAAACCTTTTCGACTGCCATACTGCCATCTGGACGAGCGGATGATGCGTCGTTTTCGAAAAGAGTTGTTAGGGCTTCTTTGATTTTTTCTGCATCCGCTTCGGTAAAACCTGTTTTTTCTGCTAGTTGGACGTTGATGCTGCCGTTGAAGACATAGACGCCAAAGTCGACGAAATGTTTGGTTCCCATGGTGTCAGAGCTTTTTCCGCCACCCTCACTGACTGAATTGACACTTTTTGTGATTTGCATTGTATTAATGTCGATTGGTTCAAGGCTGACTGCAGTTTGTATGGAAACTGGACCACGAACACCTACAGAAAGTTCCAATCCTTTAAATGCAAATACCTGTCCAAAACTACGCGTATCGATCCACGTTTCACAAGCTACTTCACTAAATCGGTTCACATCTGCTTTCTTTTTATCAGCAGCAATTTTATTTAATTCTTCGACAGAATCTACGCGGTCTTTCAAGCTCTTCAATCCATCATCTGCCCGATCATCAGATTGCACAAAAATTTTCTCTCCCATATCTTGTAGACGATTGCGTATTTTCCGTTTGATCGCTACATCCGAAATCTCGCCATAACCTTCAAAATTTTGACGTGGTCGGTTGCCGTTTAACGGATCTCCGTTTGGATTAGCATTTGTTACTGATGTGATTACCTTAAAGTCGATTTTGTGTGTTAAAACTGTCATGATTTATTCCTCCGTTTTCTCTTCTGTTTTTTTCTTCAAATCTGCTCGTTGGCTATAATAACCTAATAAATATTTCCCGTCTAAAGCTTTATCTGTATAGTCTTCAAACTCAAAAGAATCACCAATTTCATCTAATAATTTTTGATAATAACTTCCTTTTCCTCTTAACCTTGCTTGATACGGAATCAAATTTTCTTGAATGATCCTCCAAGTTTTTAACGGATGATTACTAAAAGCATTCATATAGCGAATCGCATTTGTACTTCTATTAATACCTGCTTTATATAAGGCACGTTCTTCCAACACATCAGCAACTGCCAACATTCTTCCAAATAAGTAACTTCTATCTTTCTGATTTTTATCTAGAGCCACATTTTTTTCCTCCTTTTTAAAATTAAAGTGTTTTTTCATTACTGCACAGGCAATACTTAATGTTTTTTCCCATTCCCATTTTTCCATGCTTACAGGATTTGACGCTCTTTGTAGGAGATTTCGAACTAGATTTATTGGAATCCTTTTTCCATCTACAACACAAGGAAATAGTTCATGAATTGTATTTTTTATCAGCGTATCACTCGCTCGTGAACCATAGGCTGCTTCGGCGATATCCCTCAAAGATGGCGCTCCCCAAAAAGTATAACGCTGCTTATTTTTACTGCCATAAGTATGTCGCCAGAAACAAGTTTGATGCCAGTCTTCAATTCGAGCAAAGTATTGTTCTTTTTCAATCGAACGATAGTACAGAATCCCCATTCTGCCTGGAGTAGCTGCATCTAGAATCATGATGTAAATTGGTTCGTGATAAGCAAGCTTTACACTATAACCATTCAAGGCTTTTTTAAACAACTCAGAAAATTGTTGATGGGTTGTATCTGGGTTTAGTAAAACTTCTGCTTCTTCATCTTTTGCAAAAATAGCATCGAAATCAAGAAAATCAGCACTGGATTCTTCTGGATTAGGAACATTCGTTTCTTTTTTCCCCCAGGTTAAAAAGACTCGTCCATCTAAAATAAATGCTTGTTTGCCAATCAACCATTTTAAGGCGTTATGGCCTTTTTGAGAGACTTCATAACTGATCGAAGCCACTTGATTTTTATCTGTAAAACGACCTTTATAGGTGAAATTCACCGAATCATTGCCAGAAATTATTTTCGCCATATCACCGCCATAACGCACTTTCGAAGGATGATTTTCTGTCAGAGGTAACATTTTGCCCGTCACATAATCCAGCCCTTCGTTCGTCAGTTCGTTTGTATAATAAGCGACAAAGGAGTCAATGATTTCTGAATCTCCCCAGAGTGGTCGTTTTCCTGTTCCTGGTTCTTGAACAGCAAATCGAACGAAAGAGGTTGCTTGTTCTCCAACTACTACACTGAATAATGCTGGTTTCTCGCCAAATTCTGCTTCTAGTTCTTTTGACCATTTGGGAATAAGTTGATGATTTTTCTCAACCATTACCTTTGCCTGTATTAAATCTTCAATTAGTTTGCCTTTTTTTAAATAACTTAAAACACTTTTAACGACTGGCTGAGAATAATCTGATTCACACCAAGCCTGCAAGTTTTCTAAATACATCTGATAAGAATTTTTTCCAGCTTTATTCTTTTTGTAAACACCACCATAGTGCTCAAAATCACCCGCAACATAAACTAAATTGTCATGGATTAAATGTGGTGCAGACGTTGAACCTGCTCTTCCAGCAGATTCGATCGTTACAGGAATCATTGTTTGAGCGTCTTCTTTTGGAACGACGCTTGCTGAATAAAATTCACCTTCTGGCATTATCGTTACTTCGATTTGAGCATTTTGATACGCATGTGCAATGGGTAAAAGTACAATTTCTTTTCCAGCCGAAGTTCGTTGGACTTTTCCTACTTGGTCGGCATTTTCTCTGTACGTTTCATATAAGTCATTCAACCAACTCATCATTCGACCTCCTGTTCCAAGGATTCAAATAACTGATCGACGGGTTCTATTTCTGAAAGTTCAAATGTTTTAGCTTGCATCGTTCTAAGCGGTCGAACTAAGGTACATGCTTCTGGGCGAGGAAACTGAATAATCCCTTTTTCCATAATCGGGTGCCACAAACGAACAGCTAGTTCGTCTCTCCCTGTTTCATCTGGATAGGATAACCCATGCACCATTGTGCCAAAATGTAGCTCACCTTCATACGCATCATAGTCCCCTTTTGCCACACCAAACTCAACAGGTTCCACATATCCCTGACATTCTCGCGTACCTAGAAAAATATCCCTTCTTCCGCCAGCTTTGATTGAACGTTTTAAAATTTGATAATGTTTATCTTCATTCCAATCGCCTTTTAAATCAGGACGATGTTGATTAAACTCAAAATGGACTTTCACTTCATAAACAGGCTTTTTCAAATACGTATAATAAGCTAAATCACTTGCACTGCTGTCATTGTATTTCATTGGGCGCATGCCTTTAGATTCCATTTGAATTGATTTAATTACACGTACTTCATCAATGTAATAAACAATTGATGGTTTCCAGTAGATACTTTCGGTAATTCCTTTTAAGGCTTGATAGGTAGGAACTTGATAGGTCATCTTTTCTCCACCCATTTTTGTCAAAGGATCAGTAAAAAGAGCATACTCACCTTCAACTCTAAAAGAAATTTGATTTTTATATTTCATTGATGCTTCCTCCTTTTTGAATGAGCCCATGCAGCTAGATAAAACTAAAATTCTAAATAGCCGCTCGCAGCCTCAGCTTCTAAATCGATACCAAATTTCAAATCGTATGCATTACTTGTAAGTGCTAGAATATCTCCATTCAGAAGCGGATAAATACTACCCGTTTTTTGAAGTTCCATCAGTTCGTGCTGAAACACATTGACCATATATTGTTGTGCTTTTTTTAAAGTAGGGGCATACTCTTCTGGTCTCAACTCTCCATTTAAATCAGCGATTAGATCGTTGCCTTTTTTATACGGAACAAGTACTGATGTTGTTGGGCTATCAATGACCTGAAAATATTTTCCTACTGTTTTAGGACTACTTCTAAAAGCCAATAGAGGAGCAGAGCCATGTGTTCGTTTGTAGTGCTCTAGAGCATTAGCCCCTTCACCTAATAGACTAAAGAGATTGAGGGATGTCCTTTTTACGGGATAATTTAATTCATCCTTAAAACAATCATAATATCGATCAAAATACCGTTTTTGAACATCATGAGAAAGTAATTCCTTTTGTTCTAGTTCACTGCTTTCTTTAAGAATATCTAGCGTAATTTCTTGACCTTGTTTAATTTCTGGTAAATGAGTCAGATTTTCAAGGTCTGCTGAAAGATTGATTAGATAGACTGGTTGCTGTTTGATTTCGCCGTGACGATTACAACGTCCTGCCGCTTGCGCAATTGAGTCTAATCCTGCTACTGAACGAATAACGGATTGGAAACTGATATCCACACCAGCTTCAATTAATTGCGTTGTGATACAGATGAGTTTTGTGTCGTTCCTTTTTAGCTTTTCACGCAGCTCATCCAATAAATTTTTCCGATGCTTGGCACACATTGAAGTACTCAAATGATATAATTCAATATTCTCTAATTGCTTATTTTCCAAATACTGATAGAGACTTCGAACAGCTTTTTTTGTATTTAAAATAATCAGCAGGTTTTCTTTTTCTGCTAAAATTTCTTCGCTAAACTCTGCTAGCTCTTCAAGCGTCCATGCTTCATCTGTTGTCCGATCAATAACCTCTACTCGTTTAAACTTTGATTCTACTTCTGATAAGTTAGAAACCATTTCGCCATCGGATTCTTTGGCTAACGCTCTACCGACATTTTCTAAAGATGGCTGAGTTGCAGTGCATAAAACACTTGTCGTTGTGCCGTAATTTTTTAAGAAGTTCAAGCTTTCATTAAATAAATGAGTGCAGTTTGTTGGAACACCTTGTGCTTCATCAAAAATAATCACCGCATTTGTTAAGTTATGAAAACGACGTGGATTTCGCGTTCCTCGGCTGTATATCGTATTTAGAAACTGCACCATTGTGGTAAAAATTACTGGACTTTCCCAATTGTCTTTCATTAATGCTTGTTTCTGCTCTAAGGCTTCTTTTTCTGCTTCTGATTCTTCCGACTGTCTTTCTTTCGTTTCTTCCTGATCCGTAAAAATGTTGGAATGATGCTCTAGAATATTTACTTCGTCTTTTAAAATTTCTCGAACGGTTGCAGCATTTTGCTCAATAATAGTCGTGAAGGGCACGACATAAATAATGCGTTCTTTTCCATGTTTGATAGCGTGATTCAAGGCAAAACGTAAACTTGCCAACGTCTTCCCGCCTCCTGTTGGAATCGACAGGGTGTAAATCCCTGTTTTTCTTTCAGCAAAATTTTTACACTGTTCTGACATTTGACTACGAAGTTGATTGATTGGCGTGTCAGCTGTAAATGTTGAGATATATTCTTCTAAGCTTTGGCTATAGGATTGAAGTAATACGTCATTTTCATGCTGTTTAAATATTTTATTTTCTTCAAATAACATCGTATTTGTTCGGTCTGCATCAAGAAGGCAACTATAGATGAATTTCAAAAGGAAAAAGGTGTCGTTTTGTTTGACTCGGTTCTTTCCGTCAGTTTGATAAAACCCTTTCAATTCTTTTGTTGCTTCCAACAGTAATTTCTGAAACTGTTCTTCTGACATTACTTCTTGGAAAAAACGACCTTTGATTAGTTCATACTCAACGACCTCAATTTCATCTACTCGTCTGAGATAATCTGAAGTCGCTTCTCCTTCTGGGGTAAAAAAGTCTTGTAGACCTCGGCTACTATGATGAGAAATAATTGCATTACCTACCAATTCAGCAAGAATATATGAAAATGGATCACGACTATTTTTGTGACAATAATCAAACAGAAGCTTACCGCCAGCTGTTGAATGATCGACACTGCCACGTGTCACGCTTTTCGGATCAGCCACTGCTTTTTTTAAATACACTTGGAATTCATTTGAATATTTTCCTAGATCGTGAAGCAAACCAGCTAAATAGCTAGTTTTTCTCAGTCCTATTTTTTCGCCCCAATCAGCGCTTAATTCGGCACATTCTGCTAGATGATCTTTTAAATATTGGTTCTCTTTATCTGATTTCCTCACATGTGCTATATACATACTTAATCTCCTTAATTGATTTCTAATTGTCTTAAATACATTATATCATTTATAAAAAAAAGAACTATCTAAAATTTTAAATAGTTGAGTTAATTTTTTGATTGATAGAGAAAAAAGTAGACGACTAACAAAATTACTAATGCTAGTATGAATAAAGTAGAAAGTTTAATTTGATACTCCCAAAATTTATCTATAATAACTGGAATTAGTCCACTAATAACGACAAACAATAACTTTTCGAAAGACTGCTTATTTTCCACACTTCTACCTCACATTCGATTCAATATATACTATTTTCAGAAAAATTTGATTATATAGTCAAATTGTAACAAATGATTTAAAGACAGTCAATACTTCTTTGAAATTCAATTTATTTTAACAACTATTATGGTATAATACTTTGTAATTTGTCACATTTTAGTGTGTGGATTGAAAAGATTCTATATTTACTATTTTCATCTATCGTCAGCCCAGATTATATATTCTGGGCTGATATTCTTTATAAATACCTAAGCTTACTTAAACAATTTCATTAAGCCATTGCTGGAATAGTTCTAAGACTACTCCAATAACTATTTACTCAACAATTATTTTCCACAAAATTATATATCCTATAGCAAAATAATAACCCAGGAGTGATAAATATGTTATTTGCAAAATCAAGATTACAAAGAAACTCTGCAATTACAGATTTTCCTACACATAACAGAGAAAAAACTGAATTAAATACTGAACTAAATAAAGAATATATAGTTGTCTATGCAATTAGCGGCTCAGTTGCATTAATACAAAAAATAGACGATCCATTTTCAGAAGGTTACGAGGGTGAATTTTACGAAGCTGATGAGTGGTCTGAATTAGCCCCTTGGTAGAAGAGAACTTTTCCATTCGGCATAATTCAAAATCAACAAAAATAATCGACCATAAAAAAACTTTGTTATTTTTCCTTATATATAAGGAACCTAATTTCCCTGTTATTTAATCCCTTCCCACAAAAAAATTCGTTGTGAACAAGCCACTCTTTCTGTATAATAAAACGCATAGGATAGAAATAACTAACATTAAAAATAAATAAATTGGCTCTTCGTGGTCTGGCGCCAACCAAACCAGAAGCCTTGTTTAAACAGCAGTATCTGTAAAACAACTTTGCCAATAGCGTAAGGATGGATCTATTTTTGTTGTACACTTCTATAGTGACGACACATTTTATAGTTTCTTTATCTTGCCTATTTGTAGACGATTACAGGTCACCTGTGGATCGTCTTTTTTTATTTCTATCCTAGAAAATTTGAGACGAAGAAGAACTTTCAGGGGAACAACGTTCATTTTATTCACGTTGTACTTTTCATCATCCGCTATGTCTTATAGCCAGTCGCAGTCCTTCAATTCTTAAAGCTTTAGCTCTTAGAAATTGATGCGATCGAAACGACAGCGTAGTGATTCAAAGCAAAAAAGGCACTTCATTGTTCGGCGCCAACCGTTCAATGAAGCCCTGAATAGAAAGCAGTACCTCTCTATCCAAGTTGCCCATTTACCAGTACCGAAGCACTAGCTTCTTTATTGTACCTAATTCTTGTAAGAATTTCTAGACACTTTTTGAATTTTTCTCTGGTTACACAAAGAAGTTCCCTACATACTGGCCTAATTCAACGATAGAGACGGACAGCTTTCATTTTTTCTTTTGTTCTACATCCCAATAAGAAAAGGAGAACTATCATGAATAATTCCGTCATCTGCATTAAAACGGTCCCGTATCAAGAGATTCTAAATCTTCGAGATTCACTGGAACGTTTAGAATCTTGGAAAGAACCCTTGGAAGTTTTGGAAAAGTATTTTACCAATCCAACGACACCAATCAACAAAAAACAGGTCGTAAAACAATATTACGCTAGTGCCAAATTGTTTGAAACATTTAATAAAGAATTTGAGTTATTGATAGCAGAGTCGCAAAAACAATTGGCTATTATTACACAAAATCAAAATAGTTGATTAAAAAAATGAAAGGAATGATCTTTTGCGTATTTAGATAGTGTCAGGAACAAAAATATGATTGGACTATTTTAAGTCACATTAAAAATGGGAGGGATTATGTTGGATTTACTAAAAGCAACAAAACAAGGAGAGAGAATTGTTATTATCTTTCCAAAAAAATTAGCTATAAAAGAAAATCAAGAATTCTACTACTATAAAAATAAAGAAGGGATTATTTCATTTATTCCAAAATAGAACGTCTTTCTCACGAAACAATTCATTAAAAATTTTAATAGGCGCTTGTTTTCAAGTAGTTTTCGTATAAAAGCGAAAGACCTAGAAATGAATACTATTTTCTAAGCCTTTCGCTACTATTACTGATAAACAGTTTTCCTATGCAAAATCACTGTGATAAAAATTGTTATTATCTTGTCCTATCACGATAAACAACCTGTCCACTTATCATTAAATAAGCTCCTGCATCATTTCAGCATGAGAAATACTTTCGTCATTTATTTGATGCTTTTTCATCAGATTATTGTATGTTTCTAAATCAATCTGATTTTCTAGGCTTTCCAAAATTGTTGTCTTAGCAAGTTCAGATAAGGATATCTCTTTAGAGTCAGCCAGCCTTTGCATAAAATCTTTTTCATCGTTAGATAATCTAAATGACACTGTATTCATTCAGTTACCTCCTCTTCAAACATTCGTCTTACTGATTATCGTAATACATTTACATACATTTTTCAATTGTACTAAAACTACATTTTGGATTGTTCCGCTACTAATAAACACTTTACTTCTCAATCCCATAATCAATCTCAATAACCAAATTAGCTCCATCTAAAAAATACTTACCCGTACCTTGAATTCCTGAAAGTTCTTCCGTTCCAGTGTTCTCTTTTATCACTAATTCATTGTGCGGAAGTCCCTTTTCAAAAGTCCCTCGTTCTTCTAAGACAAACGTGCCTTTGCGGCCTTTTAGCACCCCTTCAAAGAACAGATACCCTAAATAGGTCGCTTCTGATAGATGAGGGTTTTCTTGATTGTACTGCGAGTAATGCAATAAATAATCTGCTTTGAAACTGCCTGTGATTTCTTGTAAGGCTTTATACCAAGCAGAAGCTTTCGCCACTGGTTGTTCTGTTGGGATATCTGCCAATAATTCTTCCTCCCATGAAACAAGCTCAAAGGTACTTTTAGCCAACATGATCCTCACCTGCATTTCTTAATTCTTGTTTGATTGCTTCATAGTAACCTAACTTGTAAAAGTTATACCACTGTTCCACTTCTTTTTCAGGCATTACTTGAAGTGCCAACAAAATTTCTCTTGCAAACTCTAAATGCCCAGTCCCATTGGCTGTAATCAGGTTACCTACTCTGATTGCTTGGGTTTCTACATACAAATTCCCACCAGTATAGCACGCGCCAGCATACTCTTGTAAGTCTTGTAATTGGTTGCTCGTATGCTTGTGATCATTTAGTAACCCTAGACTTCCCAGATAGACAGTCGCATCACAAATCGCTGCAATCACAGCACCTTGTTGCTCCGCTTTGGCTACTAAAGCATCGACTTCTTTTGCTTTATCCGTTCGCCAAGATTTTCCACCAATTAAAATCAACGCAGCAAACTCTTTTTGACACGCTTCGGCAAGCGTATAATCTGGTAATGTTGAAAAACCGCCCATTGAATGAATCGCTTGTTTTTCATTTGAAACAGTTTTAACCGTGAACCCCTCTTGCTGATTCAGGGCTGCTGCAATCGATGCTGCTTCCCAATCTGCATAATCTTCTAATAATACAAAAAATACTTCTGTCATGATTTATTCCTCCTTAATATAAAAGCGAAGCGGGCTCATTTAACTCTGAAAGGAAAATAGGAAAATCTAACTGAGGTGCTTTTTGCCTCATTTAGATTTTATCTTTTTCTCGAAGAGTTAGCCCGCGTAGCTAGATAACTTACGGTAACAACGTTCCGCTATGCTACACCTTGTACTTTTCAACATCTTAATAACAGGAGGAAGCAACGTTCCTTTCAGTCACCTTGTACCAATCAATATCAACTCATAACTTCGTTGTATTTCTTGGCATGTTTCAAAGCAAAAGCGAAGCGGGCTCGTTCAGCTCCGACTGGAAAATAGGAAAAATCGATTGTGGTGCTTTTTACCACAAACTATTTTTGTCTTTTTACTGAGGAGCTAGCCCGCATAGCTAGATAACGGTAACAACTTCCCGCTTTGATGGAAAAAGGATAAGCTAGGTACCTGTTGGAGTTCATCATACAACAGAAGTGTGACAACTGATTGTCAGCTTTTGTAAAGAAAATACATTTCTTCGATTTTCGCTTTGACTGCCTCTACTATGCTCGGCGGTTCAACAACTCGTACCTTATCCTGTAAACGTAAAATAAAGTCTACTGATTTTTTATGATTTATCAGTGGAAATACAATTGTTCCAATAGTTGAATCCTTTTCATGTTCCTGAAAAAATTCTGCCCCTAGTTTATCGATCAAGTATAATTTATCTTTTCGCTCGTAAATTAAGACGATTTGCTGAACGTCTGGCGATACCATCGCTTCTAAATAATCAATTTTGGACTCTCTGGTTAGCTCTACAGGGTCTAGTGGTCTAGATTCAAATGTCTCGCCTAACAGCGCGTATGTTTGAATCCTTGTCAGTTTAAATATGCGAAATGCCTTTCTTTTTAAACAAAAACCATACAGATACCAATGTGAAGCTTTAAAAATAAGCTTGTATGGTTCTATTTTCCGTTCAGAATAGCCTTTCTTGGAATGGTATTGAATCACAATGATTTGCTGCGTTGCTATCGCTTGTCGTAAATCATCCAATTTATTGTTTCCTTCATTTGGTTTATACCAAGAAGATAGATCGATCAACAAATCACTTTGCGGTTGTTGCCTGCTCGTATTCGGGGCAATTTTTGCCAACAAAGGACTAATTTCAGAAGATGTTGAAATACTTTGAATCGCTGAAAGTCCTGTCATAATCGTCGAAATATCCTCAGTTGAGAAAACATGTTTACTTACTTTGTAACCATCGACAATACCGTAACCACCATGAATCCCTGAATAAGAAATAATCGGAATCCCCGCTAAATTCAAGGTTTCAATATCACGATAAATGGTTCGCTTAGATACTTCCAGCCGTTCTGACAACCCTTTGGCGGTCATTCGGTCATTTTCCGTCAATAAATTTACCAAGCTGAGCAAGCGATCGATTTTCATAATTTCTCCTTTTCACTGTATCTATATAGATAAAAAAGGAATCCATTTGCTAAATGCTCATCGATTCCTTCTTTCTTGATTTTTATATCATTATACTTCGTAACTGGTTATCACACAATTTAATCCAGTAAGCAAACAGTCCAAAATCAGAATTTCTCTACGTGACTCTACAAAATAATATTATCCTTCAAAATCTCCAGATCTGTAATGACAATCTTCCGTTCCTGAATCTTAATTGCTCCTAAATCCTTCAACTGCTGCATCATTCGATTGACGCTACTAGCAGAAGTAATGCCACAAAAATGAGCAATCTCTTCATTTGTCACCACAAAATCAATCAATAATCCGTCATCTATTTGCACACCAAACGTATCATATAACTCATAAATCTGAGTGCAAACCGCACCAAATTTCCCATTCATCAACATCTGCTGCATCTTTTTCATTGAATACATCAAACGCACACGATAATAATCTTTCACATACATCTGCAGTTCTTTGCTTTGATTGATATCCTTCCAAAACTGAACACGATCGATCTGATACAACTCTGCCTGCTCTGACTCGATTCGAATATTAAACGGCGCATCGATAAACTGAGAATATTCATCCCTTAAAAGCGAAACGATTTCCAAGCTATTGATATATCTAAGATTGAATTCTCGTCCATCTGGCGAAATAACGCTGGTTTTGATAATGCCGCTTTTTAAAATATAAGCATAACGGTCTTGTAACCCTTCATAAGTAAGGTACGTTCTCTTTTTCTTCACTACGACTGGAAACGAATGATCGTCTAAGTATTCTTGTAACACGTGGCTATCCATCTAGTAACTCCTCACGGTTTATATGAAAATTTTCTATAAAAGCTATTCTTATTTAAGATGATAACACATCGAACAGCAACAACAAATGTATATGACTTTTGTTGTTCTTTTTTGTTAATGACTTTTTTTAGAAACAAATCCACATTTTTTTTAATGGCTTTTTTCGTATAGTATCTATACAACTAGCTTTCAGAAAAGAATTGTAATTTGCAATTTAAGCTTATCCTAACAAGAAAGAAGGAACGTGCAACAATGACGGAACATTCAGAAGAAAAATTATTCAATAAAGGGTTTATCAGCATTACGTTGATCAATTTTGTGGTCTATCTCGTTTATTACTTATTGATGGTGATCATCGCAGTGATTGCGCAAGATACCCTTCATGCTTCATTAGGTCAAGCCGGTCTGGCCTCTGGTATTTATATTATTGGGACTTTATTTGCTCGGCTATTTATGGGAAAAATGTTGGAGTTACTTGGTAGAAAAGCGGTCTTGCGATATGGCGCTTTGTTTTATCTGATCACAACGATTGCTTATCTTTATATTCCAAGTATCGGAATTCTTTATTTTGTTCGTTTACTCAATGGCTTTGGTTATGGAACGGTGTCGACTGCGACAAATGCGATCGTGACGGCCTATATTCCTAAATCAAAACATGGTGAAGGAATCAATTATTATGGGCTAAGCACTAGTTTAGCAGCCGCAATTGGTCCATTTATTGGGATGATTTTGTTAAATACAACGAGTTTTTATTTTATTATTCTGTTTTCGATCGTGCTGATTTTCTTGACAACGATTGCCTGTTTTATCTTCCCTGTAAAAAATATTCAATTAAGTGCAGCTCACAAAGCTAGTTTATCTCGTTGGACAGTTGATAGTTTTATTGAAAAAAAAGTGCTGTTTATTTCGTTTATTGCCTTTTTAATGGGACTTTCTTATTCAAGCGTCCTTTCATTTCTTTCCTCTTATGCCAAAGTGATCGATCTAGTCGGTGCTAGTTCCTTTTTCTTTGTGGTCTATGCGCTGGTGATCACAGCGACTCGGCCAATGTCTGGCAGAATCTTTGATGCGCGTGGTGAAAATGCGGTGATGTATCCTAGTTTTGTCTTTCTAACGGCAGGATTACTCTTATTGAGCGTAACCACAAGTGGTTGGATGTTGCTTGTTTCAGGTGGATTGATTGGTTTAGGTTATGGTACGTTCATGTCTAATGGTCAAGCAATTTGTTTAAAAGCTAGTCCCAATAGTCATCGCATCGGTATTGCGTTGTCTACTTACTTCATTGGCTTAGATCTTGGTTTGGGTGTTGGCCCTTACGTTTTAGGAGAATTACAGAGAGTGCTATCATTCCAAGGATTATACTTCGTTGCAGGGTTGATTCCAGTGATTTGTACAATTCTTTACGCCTTGTTTTACCAATCAAAAGCACCCACTTACGAAAATAAATTGAACGAACAGTAAAGGAGATACAAGATGAATACAGATGAACGTATGCTTGAGGTTTTACAACAAACTTTAGCTAAAATAGAAGAATTGAACGCACGCTTAGGTCATATCGAAAAAGACCTTACATCGATCGATAAGTATCAGATGAATATGAATCACTACGCACAAGCAATCGAGATGGCCACAGAAAATAATAATATCATGTGATAAATCAATGATGAGAAAAGAAGCTCGGGAAACTAAGCTTCTTTTCTCGTCATTTTTTGTTTTTTCTCATTTAATTATTGTATATTTTTATTTATTATTTATTATTTAATAATAAGCAGTATGATTTGCAGAGGAGGTTATAAACTATGAAAGGTTTTTTTATGAGGAAAAGTGATCAGCACAAATTTGAACTATTCAAACTGATTTTATTTAGTAAAAATGGTATTTCTGTCAATCCACTCTCAGAGAAATCTGATATATCATTGAATCTAATTTACCAAAAACTTAAAGCACTTAACAATGATTTAGCCGAAATTTTTTCTTCTAACAAGGTTCGTCTAATTAAAAATAATACTTTTTTCACCATTTTGATAGATGAGTCGTTAAATATAAATTTTGTTATTGATACGTTAAGACTCCATTATATACAACAATCCCATGAGTATTTGATTTTCCATTCTATTTTAACGAACTATTTTAGCAGTGTGGAAGCACTTTCTCAAAAAATCAATTTAAGCGTTGCTCAAACTTATAAAAGCTTAAATGCGATCAATAGAGCCTTAGGTTATTTCGGTGTAAAACTCATTTTTACAGGTGAAAAATCCCATTCAAATTTTCAGGGTTTAGAAATAAATATTCGATTATTTCTTTTTTATTATTATTGGGCTATTTTTAAGGGAATCATTTGGCCGTTCAGGGAATCTTTAAGCTACCTTAAAGAGATCGATGTGCCTATAGACAATATTTCCGAATCCCAAAAAGTACGTTTAAACTATTATCAAACTCTCAGTACATGGAGGATTTTTTATAGGAATAAACTAGTAACCCTTGATTCTGATTTTTTAGAAGTCGCTCAGTTAATGAATACAATTCATCCAATAAAATTTTCAGTTGACATGAATATTTCTGAAGCAGCCCTTATTCAAGAAGAAAGTTATTTTGGCTTTTTATGTCGGTTTTACATCTACAATAGTGACACAAAAGCTCAGAAGCTAGACATTGCAAGAGCTTTTATTCAATCTGATTTGCCGATTTCTAAGAGTTGCACATTTATATTAGATAGAATTTATACAACTTATTCTATTGAACCTACTTATGAGGATTACCTTTTTTCTTATCACTCACTCCTAGTTATGTTGACCTTCATTACGTATCTAGATATTGATAATACTGACTTGTTTGAACATAACCAGAATCTCACCGAATTAGGTACTGATTTTGCTGACTTTCCGCAAATGGAAGCCGAACTTTCAGAGCTTGCGAAACAATTATTTTCTGAAGCACCTTATCTCGGTGAATTAAAATCAAAAGGTTCTTTCACATACATGGTCTATTTATTCTATTTCATTATAGATTATTCTAAAAAGCCGCAACAACTAAAAATTTTTATTCAATATTCAAAAAATCATATTACTACTGCAGAAATAGAGCGAAGTCTTTCAAGTTTCTTTAGCTCTGAATCGATTGCTTTCGTTGACGATATTAACCAATCGGATTTTCTGATTTCTGACTGCTATGAAAAAGGCTATCCAAATGAGAACTTCTTTTATTTTGATAACCCTTTAAATCAGAACGAATGGGCATCATTGGTTAGTTATATTAGTACTCAATTATATAAGAAGGTCTTCTACAAACAGGTCTAGTCAGCTCCTGAATCTCTACATCAGCCATACAGCGTATGGTAAATACTTGGACAAATAATTCTGGTTCTAAATAAAGAGTGTACGGATCTTAGCCATCAAATAATGGAAGATCAGCACACTCTTTATTCTGATTTAAAATGCTGGCGTTAATGTTTCACTATATTTAGTTTCCAATAATTCACGCACTTTATCACTTGTCATGGCTTTTTTAAGTGCTTTGATTTTATCTGAATCTTTGTTATCTTCTCTAGCAACTAAACTAATCGCAAAACGATCATCAACTTTTTGCTCTAATAAAATTGCATCTTTCGGTGTTAGACCGATTTTAGCAATATAGGTCGGGTAATTGTAGACCATGGCAATATCTTTTTCGTTGTATGCTTCGGCTAAGTTTAATAAGTCGACAGATACCCATTCAAATTTTTTCGGATTCTCTGTGATATCTTTGATTGTCCCATTAAACCCTACTTCTTCTTTTAATTTGATCAAACCAGCTTCATTTAAAATAGCTAATGCACGACCTTCATTGGAAACGTCACTTGGCAAAGCAATTTTAGCCCCTTCAGGAAGATCGCTGATATCTTTAAACTCTTTAGAATAAAAACCAACTTTTGCATTATAAATTTTTTGTACGATGACTAAATTACCGTCTTTTTCTTCATTGAATTTTTGCATAAAAGGCTCATGTTGCGCAAAGTTTGCATCGATTTCTTTGGCATTCAGTAATTCATTGTATTGAATATTGTCATTGACTTGAACTAGTTCCACTTTGTAGCCAGGTTCAATCTCTTTTGCCGCCAACTCAACTACTTCAACCGTTGATGGGATGTGTGAAGCAACTTTGATGATTTTATCTTCTTTTTTCTCTGTATCCGCAGCTTTTTTCTGACCACCGCATCCAACAATTGCTACCCCTGCCAACACTAACATACTGATCAATAATTTTTTTTTCATGATTTTGCTCCTAACTATTATTTTTTATTTATTTTTTTCGCTAACCAACTACCGCTAATTTGAATCAAACTGACAAAGATAATCATAAGTACAATGGCTGTATACATTACAGCATATTCATACCGTTGATAACCATAACGCAGTGCAAAATCACCGATACCACCGCCACCGATCACGCCCATAACCGTTGAATAAGAAACCATGCTGATAATCACCGAGGTCAATGAAAGGACCAAGCCAGAGCGCGCTTCAACATATAAAAAACGGACAATCAGCTGAAACTTCGTACTGCCTAAAGATTGGGCAAGCTCTAAAATATCGTTTGGAATCTCCAATAATACTTGTTCAACAAGTCGGGCATATAGCGCAACAGCGACAAAACTTAGTGGCAATGCTGCTGCATAAGTCCCAAAAGCTGTCTTTAATACCAAACGAGTAAAAGGAATTAGTGCCACTACAAACAATAAAAATGGAAATGAGCGCACAATATTGATATACCCATTTAATAAAAGCCCTAGCCAATGATTCGTTTTTGTTGGTAATTTTTTGGTTAAATAGACAAAAGTCCCTAGTGGTAAGCCAATGATCAGCGCGGCGCTGATCGAAATCAAAATCATGATGCCACTTTCTGACAAAGCCTTGCTTAATTCGGGGAGGTAATAGCTAATTTTATCAATATATTCAGTCATCATCCCAAACTCTCCCGAACTCTTTCATAATAAGAACTAAATTGTGGCTGTTGTTGTGCTTTTTGAATTGCTAGCGTTTCTATAACTTTGCCATGTTCTAAAATTGCCGTCCGATTGCACAATTGTTTGATCAAATTTAATTCATGGCTGACGATGACCATCGTAGTCCCAAACATTTCATTGATTCTCCGCAACAATGCCAAAACATCATACGCATTTTGTCCATCCAATGCCGAAGTTGGCTCATCACAAAGCAAAATCTCCGGCTTTGTGATCAGTGCTCGAGCAATCCCTACACGCTGTTTTTCACCACCGCTCAGCTGTCTAGGGTAATGGTTCCCTTTATCTGACAAACGGACAAATTCCAGAACTTCCCGGACTTTCTGTTGATCATAGGTTTTATTCAAGCGTAATGGCAGTCCGATGTTTTCATTCACGGTTTGATTGTAAAGTAAATTAAATTGTTGAAAAATCATACCGATATTTTTTCGGCTTTGTCGCCTTTGTGCATCACTTAACTGCATTAAATCAGTTCCGGCGATTTTGATCTGCCCTTGGCTTGGTAGCTCTAAGGTATTGATCATACGCAACAATGTTGATTTACCAGAACCACTTTCACCGATTACGCCAAATATCTCATGCTCCTGAATTTTCAAATCAACATGATCCAATGCTGTAACGAAAGTACCATCATGACTGTAACTTTTTGAAACCTGTTCAAATGTAATCATTTTATATCCCCCAGCTTAATCGACCAGCAACTGAACAAATTCGTCTTTAGTAATATTTGCAAAATAATCCCCGATTGCGACTGGTGCTAAGACTTGCTTGATTGCTTCTTGTTCATATTGACAGCCAATCAATAAGTTCGCTATTTCCTGCGTATCTTTTTGACTAAAGTAATCCCCATAAATTGTGAGTGCTGTGATTCGGTCTTTTTCCACAGAAATATTCGCTTCGATTAGTCCGCCTTTAAACTTCTCTTCTCGTTTGATCGTATAGTTAGGTTCTTCACCAAATACCCAAGCATCATTGGCATAAATATCTGCGACCAGTTGATCGATCGCCAATTCATCCACTTTGGTCAAATGATATTCCTGTGTTTTGATGGATTCCATCGTCTTAGCCTTAAATAAATGCAATAATAAACGATCTCGAAACGCTTCAGTGGTAATATTTTGATATTCTTTCGCTAAATATGGCTTAAGATTGGTCACACGACTTCTAACTGATTTTGTGCCTTTTGAGGCTAATTTTTTTTCAGAAACAGTTAAAACTCGACTGACTTCCTCCAAATCAACATCTAGCATCAGGGTACCATGGGAATACATTTTTTTATTTTTTGTATACATAGCATTTCCAGAGAATTTTTTCCCATCGATCATTAAATCATTGCGACCACTGACCTCAGCCCCTGTTGCTCCCATTTCATGTAAAGCATCAATGATTGGCTGGGTAAAAAGCTTAAAATTACCGAAAGAAGCATGGTCAGCATTCACAACAAAACTAAAGCTCAGATTTCCTAAATCATCATAGACTGCTCCGCCACCAGATAATCTTCGCGTAATCGTGACTTGATGCTCTTTGGCATACTTTAGATCAACTTCCGCGCGCACATTCTGATTGCGCCCGACGATAACACAAGGTTTTTGGATATAAAATAAGACAAGTGGTTCATCAAATGTTCGCTGATTCAACAAATATTGCTCCGTTGCTAAATTTCGACGAATATCGTGAGAGGGCATAATAACATAATACATTTTATTCCTCTTTTCTTAATTGTATAGCTTTCCTATAAAAGTGCTTTCAATCGAAAAGCTAAAAAATTTCTGATTATTCCAACAATAGGTTTAGTCTAGCATTCCTAATTATAATATTACACATATTTGCTCAAAAAAGCTTTATATTGTGAGGAAAATCGATATTTTATATAACAGAAATTTTCATTTAGAACAGATTTTGGTACACATGCACTAGTAAAAAGTCGAAAGAGCTCGAAACAAAACTAAAAATCAGTTTTGCTTCGAGCTCTACTTCAGAAGAAACAGTGGTAAAAAATCAGTGCTTTTTTGGCGCTCTATTTTCAGTAGGTAATGTCACTATTTCTTACACTTCTGGTTTTGTTGTCGCTTGAGATCACTAAAGTATTAGACAATAAAATGAGGATGCTTTTTAATATACGCTTGGTACCAATCAAAGGATTTTTTCTTTTTCCTTTCCAACGTCCCTGTCTGGTCGTCATTTTTATCCACATAAATAAAACCATAGCGTTTTTTCATTTCACCAGTCGTTGCGCTAACTAAGTCGATCGGTCCCCACATCAGATAACCAAAGCAATCAACATAGTCTTCTACAATGGCTTTTTCCATTTGTTCTAAGTGTTTTTGGACATATTCGATCCGATAGTCATCTTGAATTGAACCATCTGCTTCCAATTGATCTACTGCACCTAAGCCATTTTCAGTAATGATAATTGGTAGTCCGTAACGTCTATACACATAGTTTAATAAATACCGCAACCCAGTTGGATCGATTGCCCAGCCCCATTTGCTTTGCTCTAAATACGGATTTTGGACGCCGCCGAATAACGTTTCTTCATTGTCCTCATCCCCTTCGTAATGTGCCACACTAGAAGAATAATAGTTCAAACCAATAAAATCTAACTTTCCTTCTTTAAAAGCTTCCTGATCGGCTTTTGAGACCTCTAAATTGATCCCTTGAGCTTGATATTCTTTAAATTTGTATTCTGGAAACTTGCCCATACACATGGCATCAATTTGGTAAAATTCGCGGTCAGTTTCTTTCAATGAATTCATCACATTTTGCGGATCACAGTTTAACGGATAAGCTGGTGTCAAACCAAATACACAGCCAACTTGATTGGTTGGATCGACCATACGTGCTAATTTGACAGCTTTCACGCTAGCTAAAGTCATATTATAGCTGATCGTTGCTAGCGTCTGTTTTTTATCGTTCATTTCTGTATATTTCAAGCCAGCAATAATGTAGGTGAAAATATCTGAGGCTTCGGTTTGTGGATCGATATGATTCATTTCATTAAAGGTTACCCAGTAATGTACTTTGCCTTTCAGCGCTTCAAACATTGTTTGACAGTACTTTAAATAAAAATCGATCACTTTGGAATTCGTCCATGAACCATATTCTCTCACCAAATGAATAGGCATTTCAAAATGATATAAGGTCACGATCGGTTCAATCTTATGCTTCACCAATTCGTCAACAACATTCTGATAAAACTGGATCCCTAATTGGTTTGGCTGTTCTTCATCACCCATAGGATAGATTCGTGACCAATCAATAGAAATGCGTAATGCTTTAAAGCCCATTTCTGCAAACAATGCAATATCTTCTTTGTAGCGGTGATAAAAATCAATCCCCTCGTGAGAAGGATAATAGTTATCTGCTTCGATCGTCTGACAGATTTCACGCGGTGTTTCATAGGTTCCTTGGGTAACAAGGTCCATGATTGCAACACCTTTGCCATCTTGATCCCAAGCTCCTTCACATTGGTGAGCCGCAATACTGCCGCCCCATAAAAATTCATTATTTTTCATTTAAAAATCCCCTTGATCCTTTAGTAAAAAACGTCTACTTGATTCTTATTATACTAGAAAGCGAAACGTAAAGAAGCACTTCTTTTTCTAGTAACTCATTTATAAAATAACTGTTAAACACTCATCCTGAGCCTCTAAATCTTCTTTCACTGCTGGAATCACATCTAGATAATCCATCGTATTTGTCACGACCACGATTACCGTTGGGTCATACCCATCTTTTTGAATTCCTGCAAAATCAACAGTTGACAACAATTGTCCTTGTTTCACTTTGTCCCCTTGTTCTACGATCGTGTCAAAGTACTGACCATCCAGCTCCACCGTATCAATCCCAATATGAATCAGCACTTCGACTCCTTGTTCTGTTTTAATACCAATTGCGTGTTTGGTCGGAAAAACAGCTGACACTTCACCCGATACTGGCGCAACGATTTTATCATCTGCTGGTATGATCCCCAAACCTTTGCCTAACGCACCGGTCGAAAATGCTTGGTCATTGATTTCAGTTAAAGAAATAGCTTTCCCTTCAACTACTGATGCTAATGGAACCTTCTTTAATTCAATGTTTTTTTCAACTGTCGTCCCTTCTAACTCTTCTTTAACGACGACTTCTTTTTCCTCTTGTGGAATCCCTAAAATATAAGCCGAAACCGCAGCTGCAATAAAACCAATTACAACGCTAATAATCATGAAAACTAAGTTAGAAAAATCTTGATTATCCGCATAAGAAGGTAATCCCATCAATCCCCAAACGATCGAGTAGGTTTTAACATTCATCAGTCCTGCAAACAAGCCACCGATTCCCCCACCAATCATCACTGCAACAAATGGTCTTCTATACTTGATAAACACACCATAAATCGCGGGTTCTGTTACCCCCATCAAAGCACTAAAACTAACTGTTCCAAACAATTGTTTTTGTTTAGAATCTTTCGCTCTTAAGAAATATCCTAGCATTGCACCAGATACCGCTAAATCAGAAATAGTTGCCGCTGCTAAAAAGATTGGATCATAGCCCATTTTATTCACAAAGTTCAACGCTAACGGCATCATGAAATTCCCTGCACCCAACATAATCAAGAATGGCTGAAACGCAGCATACAGCATCACAACGATCCAGCTACCAAATGTATTATGCAGCACTTCAAAGAACCAGCCGATACCGTCGCCGATCCAAATGCCGATCGGGCCAAAAATCAATAACGTCACAGGTAAACAAATCACCATGATCAACAACGGATTTAAAAAATATTGTAAAAATTTAGGCACATATTTCTTTAATAAAACTGTTAATTGCCCCATAAACCAAACGGCCAAAATAATTGGAATAAATGAGTTTGCATACGCCATTTGCGGCAGTTGAATTCCAAAAATACTTAGTCCAGCTACGTCATTGATCGAACTTGAAACAAGTGTTGCAGCTAGTGCCACAGCTAAATACGGACTTGCTTTCAAACGCTTTGCACAAGACATCGCGATGAAAATTGGTAAAAAGAAGAAGACGGCTGAACGAATCGAATCCAATAATTGATACGTTGGGCTGTCAGCTGAAATCAGTCCTGTGATTGAAAATAAGGATAAAAAGCCAGCTAACAATCCAGAAGCAATAATCGGTTCGATCACCGGTGTCATCGTTTCAGAAAGTAGATCCATGGCAGCTTTGAATGGATTTTTCTTTTCTTTTTCTTCCGTTTCTTCATCTGTATTAGATGCTAATCCGAGCATATTGATCAATTCTGCATGCACTTCACTAACATGAGTGCCAATGATGACTTGATATGCCACATTATTTGAAACAACATCGATTACACCATCGACGACTTTCAGTTCTTCGGTATTCGCTTTTGAGCGATCGTTCAACGTAAAACGTAAGCGAGTCATACAGTGAACGACTGCTTGGATATTTTCTTTTCCGCCTACCAAGCGGATGATTTCTTCATTGAATGATTGATATTTCATTGTCTTATGTCCTCTCTTTTTGACTCCGATTCGTCACTCGGTGAATATGGAGCATAAGATAGGTTTCTTCGTCGATCGTTAGATCACAGGCATACTTTTGCTTAATATAGACTCTGATTTTCTGCACACATTCAAATGAACTGGCATACATCAATTTAATTTGCTCATTTAAAATCGTGTCACTTTCTTCATAACTATTTTTAGTCATGATTCGTTGAATAAAATATTGCAGATGGGTCATCAGTCTCATATAATTTATAGAGCCTTCATCTAATTTGAGTTGAAAATGATACTGAATGATCGATAAGATATCTCTTAAACTTTCCATTGAGCGGATCGTTTCGTCCAGATTATTCTTATCCTCCTGCAGATTGACGAAGTGCAATGCGATTGAAACGGCTTCATCTTCTGGAAATGTTAGTTGAAATTGTTCATTGATCAAATTCAATGCATACATGCCAATGTCAAAATGCTGCGGATAAAATTTCTTTACTTCCCAAGTCAATGGGCTGCGAATAAATTGTCCTTTGGCTGCACGTTTCAATGCAAATTCAATATGATCCAGTAAGGTCAAACTTAGATAATCATTTGATTTTTCACCCAACTTTTCTTCCCCGTAAGCAATGATCTGATTGATTAAAGTAATATGACTGGCATCAGAATGAGACAACAAATAACTAAAATGCTCCAGCATATCGTTTGAATCCAAAACATAGGTCTTTTCGATTTCATTGTCATAGATCACCTGACCAACTTTTTTTCTAAATGCCAGACCTTTCGCATAGACAATGACCTCACTGTCTCCACGATTTACGATTGCTACGTTGTTGTTTAAAATTTGACTTACTTTCACTTTTTTACTCCTTTCCAGAAAAAAAACTCAAACTACCCAGGAAAGGACATTCCTAGGTAATTTGAGTTCTGCCTGCATTATTCAGTAACATACTCTATAAAATGACTACATCGCCATTAACGTTTTTTTTCTTGTTTTTAGTATAATGCATTTGATTTTAATATGCAACGCTTTCATTGGATTTACACTCAGAATTCAACGTTTACTTTAAATCTGCACCATTTGTTTCAATCACTTTTTTATACCAATAGAACGAATCTTTACGTGAACGCTCTAAGGTCCCTTGACCTTCATCATCTAAATCAACGTAGATAAATCCGTAACGTTTGGACATTTCACTTGTACTTGCACTAACTAGATCGATACAGCCCCACGGTGTAAAGCCCATCAAATCAACACCTTCATCAATCGCTTGTTCCATTTGCTCGATATGACTTCTTAGATAATCAATGCGGTAACTATCGTGAATGCTGCCATCTGCTTCTACTACATCTTTAGCACCTAAACCATTCTCCACGATAAACAAAGGCACTTGATAACGATCATATAATTTATGCAATGTCACACGAAGTCCCACTGGATCGATTTGCCAGCCCCATTCACTTGCTTCTAGGTATGGATTTTTCTTAGAACCAAGCAGATTACCTCCTGTTGTATCGCCATCTTTTTTGTGAGAAGCGATACTGCTCATGTAATAACTGAATGACATGAAATCAACCGTACCTTCACGTAGAATTTGCTCATCGTTTGCTTCTTTTTTGATCGTAATATTGTGGTCACGGAAGAATTTGTTCATGTAACTTGGGTAGTAACCACGAATTTGAACATCTGAATAGAACAAGTTACTGTGATCGCTGTTCACACTTTCCATGACATCTAATGGATTACATGTTTCTGGATAAGCTTCCATTCTAGCTAACATACAGCCAATTTGTGCATCTGGGATAATTTCATGACAGGCTTTAACTGCTAAAGCACTTGCGATAAATTGATGATGTGCCGCTTGATATTGCGCTTGCAGCATATTTTTCTCCCCATCTGCTAAAATACCACCGCTTAAATAACCTGTCATTCCGATAATATTGATCTCATTAAAGGTCAACCAATACTTCACTTTACCTTTGTAACGATTGAATAACACACGAGCATAGCGTTCAAAAGCTTCGATCGTTTCACGACTTTCCCACCCATTTTGCTTAAACGCTAAGCCCAAAGGAAACTCATAGTGAGAAATTGTCACTAAAGGTTCAATATCATATTTCAAACATTCATCAAAAACCGCATCATAAAAAGCTAAACCTGCTTCATTAGGCTCTAAATCGTCTCCATTCGGGAAAATACGTGGCCAAGAAATTGACAAGCGGAATGTTTTAAAACCCATTTCGGCAAACAAGGCGATGTCTTCTTTATAGCGATGATAAAAATCGATCCCGTGACGTTTAGGATAAACGCCTTCTTTGTCATTCATTGCAAATTCAACATCTGCTTTTGTTGTAGGTCTTAACAACTCGGCCATACTGATTCCATTTGCTTTGATAAATCGTGCTGTATCAGCTGTTGACCAGCCCTTACCGTCTTCTAAAAATGCGCCTTCAAATTGATTGGCCGCTGTTGCGCCGCCCCATAAAAAATTTTGTGGAAATCCACTCATCTTTTTCCATCCTCTCGGTCATTGATTTAGTGTATAATTGACTTAATACATCTATCTTAGCATGAGTAACGGAAAAGTTATTTTTTTGTTTCGCGTGTTATTTTCATTATTTCGCTTCATTTTCATGATTATGAAAATGAAAGACTGCAAAGGAGTTTTTGGATGCTTGATCTATTTGATTTTCTTCATTATCTGAACACAAATAAGCGTGATGCAACCTATTCACGAATCATCATTTATCTTTTTACACATCTGAAGGAAATCCGGACACTGACCATTACAGAAATTGCGGAACGTTGTTTCGTTTCACCAGCTACTTTAACCCGTTTTTGTCGACACTTTGGTATTTCTACTTTTGCTTCTTTACGGGATTCTTTAGTTTCATTAGGAGCGATGAAAAAGCATAGTGGATTACGTATGAAAGAACAAGAATTGCTAGAATTGAAAAATGATCCTAAAGGTTACCTCACTTCTTATGGAGCAGAGATCACCACTGCCATAAATGATGTTTTACAAACAATCGATATCCAACAAGTTGATCAACTATTAGCTGATATTCATCAAGCCGAAGAAATCGTCCTGATCGGTTACAGCGCTACCTTAGACTTGGCAAAAGATCTACAGACTGCTTTTTTACTAAGTCAAAAATTAGTTTTTGTAGGGGAAACAGAAGAAACACAGCAAGCCTTTGTGGAGGAACTCTCTGAAAAATCAATCGTGATCGTGATTTCCTCATACGGCTCTTTACTTAACAGAAGCAGTGAGCTAATGCGAAAAATCAGTGACAGCCCAGCAAAGTCGATTTTTTTGACCCAACATACACAAAACACCTTGACGAATCAATTTGACCTAGCTATTAATGTAACAACCACAAACTATGTACGGATCGGCAATTATCCGTTGACCTTCTTTTTGGATTATTTGGTGCGACGCTATGCAAGTTTGTATGTTAGCTAGATGAGCTGACTTCATTTTGGTATTAATACACGTAAAAAACACAATGATGTTAAAAAACTAGCTGAACGGATTAGCTTCTCGGAAAAAAGATAAAATATGTATGTGAAAAAGAGCTTCACATACATATTCCCCTATTTTTCATTCGAAACTAAACGAGCCAGCTACGCTTTTAAATTTAGGAGGAAAATATGGCATTGTTTGATTTTTTAAAAAAAGAAGAACCACAAAAAGGCGTCAATTTAGATGCTGAAGTAGCAAAGATCGTAGCAATTTATGAGACATATCCAGAGTTTCCGGTAATGTCGCCGGATCGAAATGTTGATGAATGGGTAGCATCGATCGCTAATGGAACTGGTAAAATCGTTCCAAAAGAAAGTATGATCCGAAATGAGGATGGCTTACTGCCAGGAGAAGTGCTTTTGCTTGATTGGGTTAATGAAAAAGATTCCACCACTGGAGTTTTTCCAGAATTCTTTGAAATGGAGCTTGGGATCGATCCTGTAGCCAGTACCAATGAGTTATTATTTGCTGATTATCTGGATATTTTAAACGATGCTTCCGTTGTCGATTACTGGTCTTTAAGTCAATTGAATGAGGTCTTTGAAGATAACGGACTGAATAAATGCAGGACTAAAGAAGAAGCAATCAAATTGCTGAAGAAGGAATTCACTACTGATTATATCGTCAACATGGTCGATCCTGGTATTTATGTTTTGATGGATAAAGGACAAGTGATCGTTGATAAATATGCGGAGTTTATTCATGACTATTTAGATACACCTCCAGAATAAAAAAAGGAAGCTGTGATTGGGATATAACTCTACGAGTTACAACCCAATCACTTAGCATCCGAATAAACGTTGGAAGCAGAAGTAACCCCTTCGGAAGTAAGCACTTCTGTCCCATCCTCAGCTTTCTTTTATTTTCTAGCCAACTAGTTCCCAAGGTCCCCATTGTTCTGTTCCAGGTACATTTCCTTGCGTCCACCATTTTGCTTTGTATGTTTTGCCTTGATACGTCACAACATCGCCACCATTATATGCTTTTGCTGCATCCCATGCGTTGGTTACAGGAGGTGTTGTACTTTCTTTTGTTTTCACTGCAAGAGCATTACTATCTGCTGAAAGATTTCCAGCAGCATCATAGGCCTTTACTGTATAACTATAGGTTGTATTAGCGGTTAAATTTGTGTCTGTATAACTTGTTTCAGCAACCGTTCCAACCAATGCGCCATCTCGATATACTTTATAACCAGCGAGTTTTACATTGTCTGTAGAAGCCGACCAGCTTAAGACAGCACTATTTTCGGTAACCGTTCCAGCAACCAGATTCACTGGCGTTGTCGGAGGCGTTGTGTCTGTCGGATCTGGATTAACTGCACCTCCGCCATAAACAGTTTGTTTGCTAAGTTCAGCACCGTTTTTGGCAATACGTTGTGTCAACGCGATGCTAGTGAGCCGATTGACGTCAACTGCAGCAGCACTGGATTTTAGTCTAAAGGTATAGCTTGAACCTTGTGGAATTTGTTGTGCATCATAAACCGAAGACAAATCTACGACTACATTGCCATTTTCTATTGTCACCGTTCCTGCTTTGTAATCGCCTGCTGATAACGTTTCTGCTGCATTGACAGGGATATATAATTTTGGTAGTTTCACTGTTTCAAAAGCAGATTCCACAGCTTTTAAAACGTCCCCAGCTTCATTAGATGTCTCATTGTTTTTAACTGTGATTTCATATCCTGCGCCATTTTCGTTGTATGGTGCAATAGTCGCTTTAACATTTAAATCAGCATAAATTGTTTTATTACCTGGCAATGCAGTTGCTCCAAATAGACCTGTTTTGATTGCTTTGGTCAATTCGTCACGCTTGGTTGTATCTGTCGCTTTGTCTTGAGACTGCATCCATGAAATCACGCCGCCTAATTGGTTATTTTTTACATATTCAGCTTTATAACCGATTGAGCGAGGATTATCATACGTATAAAATTCACCTGTTTTTTGATTGTACATATATGGCGCTTTTGCTACATCATCCCAATATTCTTTTAAGTCTGGTGATTTCACTTTAAGATCTGCGATATTACGGTACGGCCAAACACCACCGGCGCGACCACCATCACCTGATTTTAATGGATTTTTATTATTAGCACCGTACGTTGGAGATAAATCAGCATCTTTGTTATTTTTTTCAGCCGCTTGGAATAATCCAGGATGCGCTGCATCTGTTCCAGCTGCTACTTTATTCCAACCACGCGTATAGAAGGCTGCTCCGATCACAATTTTACTTGATGGTGCCCCATTTGTTTGCAAATACTTGACTGTTTGATCAACAGAGAAGCCGCTAGCATAATTAGGATCCGCTGGATTGCCATAAAGCGCGCTATGATGAGCACTATTTGGAGTCCAAGCACCATTCATGTCATAGGTCATCACATTGGCAAAATCGATTACTTTAAATAATTGTGCAACATCCACACCATTTTTCAAGGTATTTTGTGAAGCAGGTAAAGCAACAGAAAGTTCATAGGTTTTCCCTAAATCTTTTCCTTGTTTATCGATAGCAGTCCGAATATCTTGTAAGAGTGTAATAAAATTTTGTTTGTCGGCAGGTTTTGCATGAGGCGTGCCTTCATCATTAGTATTATCGACTTTATCTGGTTCGCGAACAGATGCAGGATATTCCCAATCTAAGTCAACAAAATCCATGTTGGTATATTTAATGAACTTAGCAATATTACTGACAAAATTTGCTCTAATGGATGGATTTGCTGCAACATCAGAGAAATCGCCTGATTTAGACCAGCCACCGATCGAAATACCGATTTTCAAATTGGGATTTTTAGCACGGATGTCTTGGATTGCATTTAGAACACCTGCACTAGCACTATTCCATTGAACACCCTCTTGCCCAACAGGTGCGCCAACTGCTGCATCTTTATCTGTAAACTTCAAATTCCCACTACTGTCAAAATCTAAAAAGGCATAATTTAAATGAGTTAATTGATCCGCTGGAATATCTTTAGGATAAAAATTGTCTTCTCCACCCCAGATCGACCAATCACCATAATACATAACATTACGGTATTGGGAAGGTTCTGCGGCCTCCACAGTTTTATTTAGTGACAATGCAGATAAAGTTAAAACCAAACTAGAAGCAATAAGGACTAGAGCAGATAGAACGTTAACATTTTTTCTAAACACTTTTTTCAAATTTTCCACCTCGTTTAAGTTTTAGTTGTGCAGTAATGACCGATAAATCTTACGTTTCTGATTTTGAGTATCCCCTCCTGCTATTCTACTGATTCTCATCATAAGAATATAACATTTAGTTTGAAAGCGCTAACGATATACACTTTGAAATGATATATTTTTATTAATAAAAATATATTGCATAAAAAGACAGTAAAAAAGGGGTGAAATAAGCAAAAAATCTATCTTACTCCACACCCTAAACTAGATAAACGGAAATCCTATTAGCAACTAGGGAACATATACCCCTTCGAACGGACAGTTCGAATATATTTTGACTTGAAAGAATCATCATTTAGTTTTTTTCTCAAATGAAAAACTAAATTGGCAACGCGATATTTTTTATCTCCCTCTTCTTCTCCCCAGACATTCTCATACAATTCTTCGTAGGTAACAGCTTCGCCTTTTCGCTTAAGCAATAATTCTAGTGTTCTAAATTCTAGCCTCGTCAAGGTTACTTCATCTTTTCCATCAATCTTTACAGAAGAATTTCCAGAAATCAAGCGAATGTCAAAAGCGTTTGCTCCCTCTTCCGAACGGCTAGTAAATCCGATAGACTCTTGCGACTCTTGTCCACCGGCTCTTCTTTCAAGAGTCTTCATAATATAGAGTGAGAATTCCTCTAGATCGTTTTCATTGTCAAAAGTTCCATCTGCTCCAAGTTGAAGATGGATAATCCTATTTATTTTTGTTGCTTCTTTGGATAAAATCCAGATGAAACAATTTGATAAACTTCTGGTTTTAATGATCGCTTCGTATGTTTGACCGATATTTTCAATTGCTGACTCCATGATAAATACAGCATGAATTCCAGATATTTCTTTCATCAATTCGTCTAAATCCATCTGGCGGATCACATATTTTTTTTCTTTTAAAGCTGTTATGTATGCAGAATTACTATTTTTATCATTGTTGACGATTGCTATGTTAAACATTTTACATTCCCTCATTTATATTTTTTTGATTATTTCAGATCTATCACTTTATTTTTCCGTAATATTCACATTTTTTTTCCTTCCTAAAAACTAGTATAAGCAAAAACATCACTTTTTTATTATTAAATTCGAGTGTAAATTTAATGTTTTTTTGATAAAAAGGGATTAAACTGCGCTTTTATTCCAGATCAATTTCATTTTATTTTTCGTATAAATAAAAAAAGGAAACAAAAAATAATTGTTTCCCTCTTAATAATATCTGTTTGCGCTATACTCTGTTATGTCCTACTTATCCAATATATTTTTAAATACGATAATCTCTAGCCACAGCATACATTTCCGATATTATTCCATTTGTTCCGTACTTCACACCAAAACTTTTCCCAAAAAGGCGCTTTTCCTTCGCTTCATCCAAATTTCTATAGAGGATTATTTCCTGATTTTCTAGCGATTCCTTGGCCTTTGTTTCTTCTTCAAATTTTTTCACGACTTTATCTTGATCGGTTAAATCTAACCAACTGCTCATATTTTTTAAGGTAGCAATGACATCTTGTCCATGGAAAACTCCTTCGTCCGGTGCGTTGTAAATAACCAATTTTTCACTGGATAGTTTGACTTTCTTTTGAATTGGAATATAGTTATACGTCAATTTTATTTCTCCATACGACAAATACTTTCCAGCTTTACTTTTATATTTTACAAAGCATGAAAACTCCAATGTATTCTCAGAGGTAAATAAACTATAGGAGTCAGGTTCTTTTTCGCTTCCTTCAACTGCCAGATCTTTTGTAATTAATTTCTTAGCAGAATCGATATTCTCAGGTATTGTCACTTCAAATTTTTTTTCCATAAGTTCTTGCGCTTCTTGTTCTGAAATATTTCCATATTCAAAATCGCCAAAAGGTGTCTTACGATCTCCCCACCAAGCAAATTTTTGCTCACTTTTATCCAGTTTATGATTTGCAGTGGATGCTGGTTGTTGTTCTGCGCTTCCATTACAGGCTGTTAAAAACACTAATGGCAACAATACTAAGACAATCTTTGCTTGTTTCATACTAAACCTGCTTTCTATTTATTTTTTAATTGGCATAATAATCTCTGTTTTTCCTTTAAATTGCTCCTTATCAAACGAAAAAGTAATATCTGACAACGATTGATCATTTAGCTGATAAACCACTGCACTTTCTATAGAATCATTCTTTCCAATCAGCTGCTTGCCATTGTCTAATAAATAGGATAAATCTTCTGCTTGTGTATGTTCTGCTATCGGACTTTTATTCACTATTGTCCCATCTTGTTCCACGGTTACTAACGTCTCCCATAGATTTGCAGAAACCTTGATATCACTTTTATTTTTAAAAACGTAACGCACGATCAAAAGATTTTGCTGATTATTTTCAGAAATAATTTTGTAACCTGTTAAATCAAAAACATATGAATCATTTTCAATTTTGTGTATTTTCTCTGAAGCTTGTTCTGATGTCGTTGTTTGCTCTGTTATACTTTCTACTGTTAACGTCTCGACCGATTGATCAAAGACTGTTCTTTTGTTTTCTTGATTATCTTGCGGTGTATAAAAAATATACTCGACTAAATGCTGTTTTTGAAGAATATAATAGGCTGATACCCAGACTGGGTTTTGCTTAAATACATATTTAAAAGAGAAACGTAGTGCTGCTTGGTCGTCTAATTTTATATTTTCCAAAGAAGTAGGATCAACACCAAAAGATTCTTTGACTAATTTTTTTGCTTCTTTTTCTAACGTGTTTTCTTTAAGACCTGCTCTATCGCGCACACGAATAAACATATAAGCATTACTAGTTGTATCTTCTGCACCAAAAACTGCGGCTTCATTATATTGCTCTTGATAATCCTCTTGTCCCTTCCAACCAGCTGGCAGATTAAAGGAATATTCTACACCTTCTTTTGAAAAGTATTCTTTTTCTTCAGATAACTTTGGATGCACACAACTAGTCAAAAAAAATAGTAGTGTACAGAAAATGACTCCTTTCAATTGCTTCATGTGACTTCTCCTTTGTCTCTTTGATTTGATTTTATACCTCGATCTTTACTTCAATTCTTTTTTTTAACCAATAGATATAGCCAATAAATAGTAGTATACAAAGAATGAATAAAGCTGCTCCAAGCACAAATCCTTGCGGTAAGAAAACAAAATTGATCTCATGTTCACCAGCTGGTACTGGGATCGCTAAAAAGGCATCTTTGAATGTTGGAATCGTCACCTGTTTTCCATCAATATAGGCTTTCCACCCCTTATCATATGGAATCGTTGTTAACAACACTCTATCTTTATCAAAAGAAGTTTGAGCCTGTGCTTTGCGGCCATTCGTTTTAAAGTCTACACTTTTTTCTTGAATCTTTTTCACCGATTTTTCAAATTCCTGTGTATTTAAAAAGACAACATCTGGTTTAAACAACGTAGTTCTCTGTTTACCACCTGTAAAACTAGTCGTCACTTTTATTGTTTTTGTTTTTTCATAATAGCCTATTGAATGATATTGACCATCATCACGTAAATCGGTTCTACGTGTTACACCATCGACTGTCACATGTACTTTGGTGTCTATTGCTGCACCTAAATCTGTTGGTACTAAGCTTAAATAGCCTTGTGAATGTGCTGGAACTGTGATTAGCCACGTAACGGATTTTATTTTATTTGGCTCTTCTTCACCAAAGCTGACTGTGTTTTCTTCCTCTGTAATAATGACATTTTTTGAGTCTACCATCGTGGCTTCTCCAAAACTAAATAATTCACCTTCAGAACCAGATAAATAATTGAAAAGTTCTGTTTGATTTCGGACTGCTTCTTTTTCGTAGATGCCGTTATCAGTCATAATTCCTAAAGGTAATGCATAGTCATTTTTATAAAGGCTATAGTCACCTGATTGACCAATTTTTTCATAGCCAAACTTGTTTAGATTTCCTTTAGCAACGGTATATTTCATCCCAATCAACGCATCCATCAGCAAAGTATTATTTTCATAATGAACCTGAAGATTGCTGCCTAAAGAACGAAATCCTAATGCATTCATATATTGCGAAGAATGTCTATTGCGAATCGATGAAAACATCCCGATGCCATGATAGCCAAAATTAAAACTATCGTCTAAAGAAATTGGATTTAAATTTTCCATTCTAAAAAAAGTTTCATTTGCTTTAGAGGCTTGATCTGACAACTCTTTGATTTGAGGATAGGGCTTAGCAATCAAGTCACGCGAAGGATAATTCCAATCCTGTTTAATTCCTTTTACTAAAGCTTGTGCATTTACAAAAGCCTCTCCACTCATTAACAGAACAATTAACACAGGTAGCCACTTTTTCCACCTTGGCTGATACACATAAAAATATAAAAGTAAGACATACGCTGCAAGCAAACTAATCGTTACAACTAACGACATTGTCGTGATAACACCATACCTTTTCTTATTAGACGCAATCAAAAAGACAATGAACAGACCTGCTATCCCCAGTACACCATTCAACAGTTGATTGAAGTCGCTCTTTTCAAATACTTCTAAACCATATCCAGCCAATAAAATCACTAAAAATGAAAATAAAAAGCTAAACCTAAACAACAACATATTTGGTGAATGCATGCCATGCCACGCTAGATTAAGTGGTAAAATGTAGACACTTGCAATCAATAAGATAAATAAGCTCCCATAAAGCAATTTATTTTTAAGTGCAATCTTGTTGCTGATAAAGTAAAACGTACAAAAAATCAATGCAAATAAACCAATATAAATAAAAGGCATACTTTCAAATTTAGACGTATCATAAACACCCACTAAACTTTTTGCTACAAAATCCCATGGGCCAGTATCAGGTGTTAAAAAAGTCGTAATCGCCGACAAACTTTCACCATTATTACTAAGATCAAAAATAGTCGGCAATATGGTGATCATTGAAGCACCACCAGCAAGTAGAGAAGTAATCAAATAGGTAGGAATCCTTTTTTTATAAACACTCCAATTACTGATTGCTCTGACAAAAAAGTATAGAAAAGAGAAAACGCCTACCATAAAAGCCATGTAAAAATTAGATAAAAATAAAAGTAGATAACTAACAAACAATAGAATTGGTTTCTTACCGTCCATCAACCGATGGATACCTAGAATAATCAATGGTAAATACATAAAGGTATCCAGCCACATGATAACTTCCGAGTATCCTACACTATAAGACATTAATGCATAAGATACACTTAAACCGGCAACGAACCAACGATTGATTTTAAACGTGTTGTGAGCGAATACCCAAAAAGCCAAGCCACTTGCCCCAAACTTAAGTAGCGTTAAATAATACAAAGCATCCGCCATATTTCCATTATCAAAAAAGAAAACGAGTGGCGTAAACAAGCCATTTAAATAATAAGCCATCAACGCCCAGTAATTTAAGCCTAATGAGCCGGACCAAGTATAAAAAATATTTTGCTTGCCATGCAAAACATTATTAAAGCTAGCATGAAAATTTGCATATTGTGTAAATGAATCACTCGCTAAAACCGTTAATTTACTACCTGGATAAATATCGTTAAAATAATAAGTCACTGCCATTAATACAACTGGTATACTAAAGCTCAGCAGCATCACCAAACTATTTTGTTTTAGAAACTCTTTTATTCTATGTTTTTTCATTTTTAGCGCTCACTTTCTTTAAAGTTCCCAGCATTTTATCGGACAACCCCTAGCTTGTTGAACGGATAATACCGATAGACAACGATTCCTTCAATTTGATTCTGATCAACCAAGCCAAATATCCGACTATCTTCAGAATGATTTCTATTATCACCTAAAACAAAATAAGCATTTTCAGGTATCTTATAATATACTGATAATGCCTTTGCAACCTTGGTTGTAACATTAACCTGAATCGTTCCATCTGGTAGTTCTTTAGCTGCTAAGTTTTGGCCATAGAGATTTTTAGGATTGTTTTCTGCTTGATGATTGATATACAACGTATTTTCCTCTACCCAAATAACATCACCTGGCATTCCAATGACTCGTTTGATATAAGAGTCGCCCTGCGCCGTTTTCGGCTCAAAGGTAACAATCTCATATCTAGATGGATGCACTCCTTTAGCAACCAAAACACGATCCTTATCAGCAAAAGTCGGTGCCATAGAATGCCCCGCTACTTGATGTGTGGCCATCCGGAACAAGAACAGCATACAAACAATGAAAAAAAACAGAAAAATCAAGTTCGAAAAATAACGACGTACTTTCCCAGCTCGACTTTCTTTTTGATTTTTTTTTCTTTCAAGCATTTGTTGCCTTTGTATGTAGCTAAATGTGTTCTTTTTTTTATGAGGTGTTCTTTTTCTTGCATGACCAGCAGGACTTTTTCTAAGTACTAGCTGCTCTGATTTTGGCTGTTTCATTTTTTCACCTCGTTATTCATAGACTAAAAATGAGTCATTTCATGAATTGGAAATATTCTCATTGTTACTACACCGATAATATCTTTTTCATCTACCAGCCCAAAGTACCGACTGTCTGTTGAATAGCGTCGATTATCACCCAAAACAAGGTACTTCCCTTTGGGTATACTTGTTTCTTGCAATAGTTCCTGTAACGAAAAATCGGGTGTACTATTGGTATCTTTTTCCCCTCTAGCTTCTGTTTTTTGAGACATAAAGCGTTCCACTATTTCTTCTCCGTTTATATATAATTTATCTTTTTTATAGGAAAAATCTTCACCTGGTAAAGCAATTACACGGCGAATCATGACTTCCCGATTTTTAGGATCTTTGAAATAGACTAAATTGAACCGCTTGACCTGTCCCCATTTATTCACGAACAAGCGATCCTTATCATTCACTGTTGGTGTCATGGAATAGCCTTCAACTTTAGGGATAGAGAACGTAAAATATGCAATGACTGAAATCAAGGACAAAGTAAGAACGATCGTAATGATCACTTCTAAAATCAGCTTTTTACGTTGTTGCTTCTTTAAAGTGATACGCTGTTTTTTTGTTAATCGCTTTCCTTTACCTCTCTGTTGCTTCTGTTTGTTTCGAGTTTTCGCGTCTATTGAAGATTTTGTTACTTTCGGTGCTCTAGCCTTTTTTCGTTTTTTAGAGAGATTAGTAGTATTCTTTTTCAAAGTTGGTTTCATTTTGGTTACTGGACGTTGTTTCTTCTTTTGATTGCCTTGTTCCATTTGATTCACCTCAACCTAGCTGCTACTTTTTGCTCTTCAAAGCAGCTTCATTGACTTTAAATCGTTTGAATACTTTCTTTTGACTATCTTTCACTTTTTTTACATCCTTTTGATAGCCTTCCATCGTATCAGTGTTTCCTAAGCTGTCTACGGTCTGACTACTTAAGTTTGTTCCAAGTTCTTTCAGCAAAATAAAGTGCCGATTCAACAGTATTTGTCCTTCTTCTGTTAAGCCTTGATACGCTCTTCTCGCACCATAACTAGATAAAGATAGCGAAAGCTCCCTTAGATTTTTAATTGATTTTTGTGGATTTTCATTATTTTTAATATTGCTTAATTGAAGCTCAACTTCATCCAGCAAATAATAACTTTGAACGATAGACTCTGAATCATTCGCATTCAAGTTATTCATTTGGTAATGACGAGTGTAAAAAGCGCCTCCCGTTGTCATCAACATTAAAACAAAAAGAATGATCCCACTATTTCGCTGGCGTTTGACTTGTTTTTCAAATTTACGGCGTTTCAAAATAAATTGTTTCCGTTTGCGCTTATTTTTGGGTGGTCGCTTTTTCAATGGACGTAATTTTCGTCTAGTCATTATCGAAAGAGCAACAGAGAATAGTGCAAACAGGAAAAAGAGCAGGGCACTAGATAGTAATGTTACAAAAGACCAATCCAACATACTCATATTCGGCTCTCTCTCCTTTAAGTTTTTTTATTTAGCGTTTCCTTTTTTTAGCATTCTTTTTCTTTGGGGTTCTTTTTTTATTAAGCGTCCTAACTACAAAGAATATAATCACTCCTAAAACAAAGACACCTGCAACGATTGGTACAATTAACTTCCAGTTAATCCCTTGTTCTTGAACTAAATTAACATCTTGCTTGTTATACTTATCGGCATCCTCATCTGTAATTGTAAATTCTTCATTCCATTCCCATTTTCTATCCTTTGAAGTCGCAAGAACGTGTGCTCGATACTTACCTGGCACCATTTTTTCACCATTCATTGAAATCGGAAAATCCATCATACTATTTGGTGCAAAGCGCATACCTGCTTTTTTAGTATCATAAATAACACTATCTGATTCTTTTGACATGATTTGAACATCCAATGTTAATTCATCTAAAATTGCTGCTTCCGTATTCGAAAGATTCACAAAAATACTATTTCTGTAGTTACTTAATCCAGCATATACTTTGTTCAATTTCAATTCAGGTTGTACAACGGCATCTGTTTCAGTCAGTACCATACCAACTAGAAACGCATACTCATTAACAACTCCCTTTTGTTTTGCCTGTTCTTCTTTGCTAATATGACGTTTCATTTCAATACCACCAGAAATCATACCATCGTAACTACTTTCTGGCATTGTAATAGCTAACTTCAATGGCACTGTTGTTTTAGGTGGGATTTTTACAGATTCTTCTCCTTTGACGATATCTTCAAAATCATATTTCAATGATTTATCATTATCGATTGAACTCGGACCATATTCAATCACACCATTTCCATTTGTTTTGGCACCACTAATCGAAACTTCTACTTCCACTTCTTGATCTCCATCATTTGTCAAATCAATTTGAACAGTCTGTTTTTGTCCAGGCGTCATCTTCAAATCATAATAACCAACTTGTGGATTTTGTTGATTGTCTGGTTTAATCACTTTGTAACTGAAGCCTAACGGATTTTTTTGTTCCTCTTGTTTTTTTGAATCATCGGCGAATGCCAGTTGCGTTGGCAAAACAAAACTAGCTATGTATATAAGAGAGAGTATAAATATAATTGCTCTTTTTTTCATTACGGTTCTCTAACCTTTCTATGAAATGAAATTCGCCGACTCATTGAGCCAGCGAACCTCACTCAGTACTTATTTTTTACTTTAAAATGAATTAATGGTTACGACTTAAAGTACGTCAGCCATTGTCCAAGTGATTTTTGCAGAGTAATCTCCTTCACCAATTGCAGTAGTTGCTGGAATGTTTAAGACAACTGCATCTTTAGCAGTGTCATCAGAGTGTAAACCAAAATTAAGTTCAAATTTACCATAACCAACGCCGTCTGCTGCTTCTTTGTTATCAACAAAAATTACTGAGTCGCCTGCTGTTGCAGCTTCTCCTGCTGTAAGTTTCAATGTTCCTGCTTTTTCAGCTGGTTTTAAGCTTGGATCTGCTGTTGAAGTTACATTGATATTTTTGTAGGTAATGTTAGCACCTTTCAAGTAAGTACCGCTTGTTTTTTCTTTGAAGTTTTCAGTGATTTTAGCACTTACTTGATATGGACGGCTATCAGTCGCACGTAAATCTTGGAACCATACAGCGTTTTGCATGTCAAATTTCTCAGTATTAGTCGCTTTATCTGCTTCTGTACTGTCTGGATTTGCTGTGATAAGTAATGCATTATAATCACGTTGCGTTTGACTTGTTAAAATATCGTGTGAATCAAATTCTAATGGGCTAATACCGATAATTCCCATAGGTCCAGGGTTTGTTGTAGTGATCCCTGTTGTGATTGTTGTACCAGTTGAATTACCTGGATCAGTGATGACTGGATCCTCATCTGAGTTATAAGTGAACTCAATGTGTCCAGACCCTTCAAGATCGTTTGCCTTTGTTGTGTTTGGCAATGCTAAAGCTACTCCTGTTGCTGCTAATAAAGCTGCTCCGCATAATTTGTGTGTTAATTTCATTTGTATTTCCTCCTAAAATTGTGTGTTTTTATTTATGGTAACTCGGCTAATGTCCAAGTTAGCACCGTAGTGTAAGGTACCGGATCTTTTTTCGTTGTTCCGGGTATTGACAACGTTATTGCGCTGTTTTCTTGTATTTGCTTATTTTCAAAGCTTGCATCAAGCATTGGCTTTCCGTCTGATTCGACTTTGGGTTTCAAGCTATTTTCTCTTCCAAGCGGATTATCAGATGATGCTCCGAATGAAATAGACCATGTGCCTGCTCCTGTGCCTGTTTTTGCTTCTGCTAAGTTATATGTTTCTCCAATATTTTCCAGACGAATAATATCACCTGAAACAACTGGGGCATATGCTTTATCTACTGTAGAATTCGTCCATGATTTGTCCAAAGACAACACGGCGCCATTTAATTGATTGTTTGATGTTTTCGTATTTTGAAATTGTGTCTCTTGTTTTAAACGAAGAGTCCACCCCGTTGCTCCGCCGCGATAATCTGAAACTTGGATAAAATTCCCACGCGCTTCAGTTGCGTCATGAAATAATTGAGCATTCACTGAATAAATCATATCTTTATCAGATATTTTATTGCGTCCAGTAAAATTGAACTGTGGAACAAAATCAATACGCAGTTTTCCAGATGAACTTGGACTTTCTCCTGCATCGACAGTGTTATCCGGGTTTTCCGGATCTCTAATCCCTACATCGTCATAGTCACCAGTAAACTTGATAGAACCTGTGCCATCTAAACTTCCTTCAGCGGATACAGTCTGACTCCCTGTAATAAAAGGTCCTGCACCTAGAAGAATTGCGGCAAGTAAAGACAATGTCATTATTCGTTTCATTGCTTAATGCCCCTTTCCTTCTTGCTTTTCCTTTTTCCATTTCAAAAGAAAATAGGCTAAAACAATTACAACCACAACGACACCACTGATGGATAAACTTGTTCTTACTAATTCACCAGTTGAAGGATATCTACCTTTAGGTTTGACTGGCATTTCCTTTTCAATTGGTTTTGAAAAACTAGTTGATGTTGATGGTTCAGTTGAACCATCTTCTTCATAAAAGCCAATTTCTCCATTTGTTTGAACAGCACCGCCGCCATTTTCATCTCCTTGTGCATTGACCATTTGAGCTGGCAAAATGAATAGCGTAAACCAAGCAATGAAAAAGATAAGCAGATATGTTACTTTTTTTGTTCTCATTTTATCCCTCCATTATTGGGTTTCGCTTAAGGTAAACTTGATCGTTGCAGTGTATTCGCCAAGTTTTCTATATTGATTTGCTTCCAGAACCATTTTAAAACCATTTCCTTTTTTGACCCATTCTTCTTCACTCACATTTTGGCTGCCTCTGGCTTTTTTGATAATGTCGTATGGTTCTTCTAATTTCAACACATTATCACGTGCACCATCTTTATAGATAAGCGCTTCTGGTAACTTATAAGATTGGTCATCTGTTGATTCCATCACTTTTGTTACTTTAGCTGATAGCTTCCAATCAGTTAAAATTTCTCGGCTATCACTAACAACAAGAGATTGATCGTACTCTGGATCATCCGCAGAAAAATTACCATAGCTTCCCGATTCTTTTAGCCCAAAATCAATCATTTTGGGGGCTGAAACAAATGAAAGAACGCCTTCGACCTTTCCGCCCGGTAAGCCAACCTCATTAGAAGTTACTGTAAGAAGTTCATGTGCTGAGTCTGGATTGATCGGACCTTGGACAAATGGTTTTTCTTGCGGTGAATCACCAGTAGCTTTCGCTGTATTTTTAATGTCGCTACCGACAATCGCATTTTGTCCAAGTTTCACTTTAAAGGTTACTGTTACCTTCTTGTTGGCAGCTAAATCTCCAGCATAAATCTTCAATGTTCGGCTTTCTTCAACATAACTAAATTTACTTTGATCAGCACCAATAGACTCACCATTAATGGTAATACCATGGTTTGTTGGATCAAACTGTAACCCCGCTGCAAGGACATCGACTAATTCAATATTTTTCCAAGGGGCAGATTCTGCTTTAGGGTTTTCAGCTTGCAACGTATAAGTCAGCGTATCACCAATTGCCGTTTTATCAGAGCCGCCACTTGATGCTACTGTTTTAACCAGTTTTGATTGGTCTGGAATGACATCTTTAACAACCAAACGATTTGCCGGATTAAAGCGGTCATCTTTGGTGCCAGATTTCACTGCATCATGATAGCCTGAATAAGCTTCATAGCCAGTAACTTCTTCACTG